>CAWAYS010000007.1:0-11738 GCA_963786385.1 uncultured Gammaproteobacteria bacterium | reverse complement strand
CCACGGGGTGGCCAAACCTGGAAGTTGGGGTCATTAACGCGCAGCGCCGGCCGCGCGCGGCCAAGTCGTTCGACACGAGGGCTCGTGCAGCACTGCGGCTACGACGCGCACTTGCAAGAAGAGAACGTCAGCGTGACACGCAGACCGGGATTCGCTTCGGAAATCGTCAGCTCGGCATCGTGAAATCGGGCAATCGCTGCCACGAGACTCAGGCCGAGGCCCGAGCCGGGCGTCGTTCGGCTTTGATCCAAGCGTATAAACGGCTTTTGAATGAGGTCGATGGCGTCCGGCGGAACGCCGGACCCGTTGTCGCTGACCTCGAAACCTTTCGCAGCGCCGCTGGAGAACACGCGTAGAGTCATCTCTGTGCCCGCCGGCGTGTGGCGCATCGCGTTCTCGACCAGATTGGCGACGGCTTGGGAGAGTAAATCTTCGTCGCCGCGCACGATACAGGTGTCCATATCCGCGACCCTGACACGGTGATTCGATTCCTCTATGTCCGGTCGGTACGCGTCGACGATCCGTTCCACCACGTCCGCCAGGTCGACGGTCTTGAACCGCTGCCTCCCGGCGCCCGCCTCGATTTCGGCCAGACGCACGATGGCATCGAAGATCCTGAGGATTACCTGAGCCTTTTGCTGCGCTCCTTCGATTGCGGCAACGCGCGCGGTGGGGCTTCTTTCGCTGCTTGCCTGCTCGAGGCGTTGCGTTAGATGTGTCAACGGGGTCCGAAGATCGTGCGCGACGTCGCGGGAGACGCGCCGGACGTCCGTCACGAGTTCCTTGATTCGGTCGAGCATCTTGTTGACCCCAATGCCGATCTGCTCGATGTCGCTTGCCGACCCGCTCGCCGGAAACCGCGCCGCGATGTCACCGGCCGTAACTCTCTCGAAAGTCGTGCTCAAGTCGTTTATCCGAGACAACACATGCCGCGTCGCCAACGCGCCGGGGTGCTCCGCGCGCGCGTTGATGGCTGCGATCGTAGCGCCCAAGCCTTCCGATTCGAGCTCCGTTCGTATCGCGACGAGCTCGAGCTGAATGTCTTGCCGCAGCTCTTTTTCGGCGCTGTGCCGCGCGACGAGCCAGATGACGCTGCCGACCAGCAGAAAAGACGTAACGACGAGGCCAGCGAAAGCGATCGACAACCGGACGCTCGTGGAGCGAAAAAACAGGCTATTCGGCACGGATGACGTATCCCGCTCCGCGGATCGTCTTGATCAATCGGCGGTCTCCGCCCCGGTCGATCTTCGCGCGCAGTCGGCACATGTGAGTCTCTACGATGTTCGTTCCCGGATCGAAATGAAAATCCCAGATGGCTTCCAGCAGCATCGTTCGAGTAACGACTGATCCTGCTTGGCTCATGAGGTACTCGAGCAGTTGGTATTCGCGAGGCTGGAGGTCGATGGTGGTTCCGCTGCGCGTGACCTTCCGTCGGAACCGGTCCATTCGCAAGTCGCCCACCTCGAGCTCGACCCGTTCCTCGGCAAGCGGAGGGCGTCTTGCCAGCGCGTGGATGCGCGCCTTGAGCTCGGCGAACGAGAACGGCTTCGCGAGGTAATCGTCCACACCTGCCTCCAGACCTTCCACTCGGTCCGCGACGGCATTGAGCGCCGTCAAGAACAGCACCGGTGCCCGTGATCCGGCCGCTCGCAAGGCTTTGACGACACCGATGCCGTCCAACTCCGGAAGCATGCGATCCACGATCACCAGGTGGGGCGAGCCTCGGCTGCGACGCGAAGGCCATCGATCCCGTTGCCGGCAACGTTCAGGTCATGACCGTCTGCGCGGAGTCCTTTAGCGATGTGCGTCGCGGTCTCGGGGTCGTCTTCGATGAGCAGGATATGCACGACGATGTCCTGGAACGTCTGATGCTAGATTACAGATTCCCAATGTATTGGAGGACCGCGCTGACGACACATACGATGCGTTAGACTGTGTCGCCATGATTCCTCGAGACCCGGCCGGGCATGTTCTTCACAACTCTCAGAGGGCTCCCATGAACACAGTTTCGCGCTACGCGCTTGCGCTGTTGCTCGCCGTCGCTTTGGTGGATGCCGGTCCTGCATCGGCGCAAACCTTCAAGGTCGACAAGTTTAGGATTGGGGAGAGGGCGGCCACGATTACATCGTCGCCGAGCCCGGCACCGGTCGCGTCTTCGTGTCTCGGGGAACTCACTTCATGGTCGTCGACGGTGCCACCGGCAGGGTGCTCGGAGACATTCCGGATACGCCGGGCGTTCACGGTGTGGCGTTGGTGCCGAAGTGGAATCATGGGTTCACGACCAATCGCGGCGACTCGACCGTGACGATGTTCGACCTGAAGACTCTGCTGCCAATCAAGAAGATCCCGGTATCGGTCGGTGGGCTCGACGGCATCATGTACGATGAGTCGATCGATCGTGTGATCCTCACCAATCACAGCCGCCCGGTGGGCACGGCCGTGGCGATCGATGCAAACACCGGTGCGATCACCGGGACGGCCGAACTCGAGGACACGGCGCCGGAAGGGGCCGCGAGCGACGGCAGGGGAAGCTCTTCGTCAACAACGAGGGCACCAGCACCATCGAGGTGATCGACGCGAAGACGATGAAAGTGCTCGCTTCCTGGCCGATTTCGCCTTGCGAGGGTCCCACGGGAATTGCCTACGACCAGGCGTCGAACCGAATCTTCTCAGGCTGCAGTCACACATCGGTGGTTGTCGATCCTGCGACGGGCAAGGTCGTCACGACCATTCCGAACGGTGACGGCGTGGATGCACTCGGTTGGGATCCCGCCGAGAAGCTCATGTACATTCCCGCGGGACGCGACGGCAACGTGACGGTCGTGCGCCAGGACTCCCCGGACAAGTACACTGTTGTCGCGACGGTACTTACGATGCGCGGCACCAAGACGATCGCAGTGGACCCGATAAAGCATGTCGCGTATCTCTTTGCGCCGGAGTACGGCCCGGCGCCGGCTTCGGGCGCGTCGCCGGCACCGGAAGTCCGCGGCCCGCGCGGACCCCGCGGGCCGCTCATCGGCACGTGGTTCTTTGCCGTCAGTCACTGATTTGCCGCGGGCGTGCTCCAACCACTCGAGGCCAGCGGGTGCACAAACCTCGATGCCCGACCAATGACCGGCACCCGACGCCTCGTAGGCAGTGAGTTTGCGCTCGGCATTGCGCTGCTGGCGCTGTCGGGATGTGCCAGCTTCGAGCCGCGTCCGGTCGTTCCGGCCCAAAACGCAGCGCAGCTTCAGCAACGCTCGCTCGACGATCCGTCGCTGCGCACATTCGTTGAGTCGAACCTTCAGAGTGCTGCTGTGGAGGAGCAACCTCTTTCGTGGAATGTGGATACGTTGACGCTTGCAGCGTTCTACTTTCAGCCCGACCTCGAGGTGGCGCGCGCGCAGTGGGCGGTGGCAGAGGCTGCGCGAATCACGGCGGGCGAGCGTCGCGGGCTTGCCGCCAGCGTCGCTCCGGCCGAAATCACCACGACGGCAACGCCGTCGCCGAGGCTCGTGACTGCAGTCGTCGATCTCACGCTCGAGACGGGAGGTAAGCGCGGGTATCGAATGGCGCAGGCCACGCAACTTTCCGAGGCGGCGCGGCTCAACGTCGCTTCGATCGCGTGGCAAGTCCACAGTCGAGTTCGGAGCAGCTTGTTGGGCCTTTACGGCGCGGTGGAGACAGAGAAGTTGCTGAGACAGCAGCAGTCGCTCCATGCGGAGAACGTGCGAATTCTCGAAGGACAATACCGCGTCGGTGCCATCTCGGCTTTCGAGCTCACGCAGGCGCGCTTGGCCGCCGACAGCGCACGACTTGCTTTGCGTGACGCCGAGCGTCGCGAGGTCGAAGCTCGAGCGTTGCTCGCTGCCGCCATCGGGATTCCGGTCGCAGCGCTCGAGGGCGTCGACTTGTCGTTGAATGGGTTCGATGAGCTGCCGACCGGCCTTGGCGCGGCCGACGCCCGAAAAGACGCGCTGCAGAACCGTGCCGGATATCCTGAGCGCATTGGCCCAGTACGCGGCGAGCCAATCAACGCTGCAACTCGCGATCGCCGGTCAATATCCCGATATTCATCTCGGGCCGGGCTACGAATACGACCAAGGGGACGACAAATGGTCGCTCGGTCTTTCCGTCTCGCTGCCGGCGGATCGAAACCGCGGCCCGATCGCGGAAGCGCGAGCACGCCGGGAGGAGGCGGCCGCCCGATTCAACGCGCTACAGGCGAGCGTGTTGGGCCAAATCGATCTTGCCGTGGCCGCCTATCGAGCAGCGTCGCAGAAGCAGGCCGATGCGAGCGCCATGCTGACTGATTTGACGCGGCAGGAAAACGTCGCGGAATCGATGCTCCAGGCGGGGGCGATTTCCGGCAGCGAGTTGGCTGCGCTGCAACTGCAATTGAGCGTCTCGGCGCTCGCCCGGCTCGACGCTTTGCAGCAGGCCCAGCAAGCGGTCGGCCAATTGGAGGATGCGGTTCAAAGTCCGCTCGGACTGCCAAGTGCGGTCTGGGAGAAACCGCCGCTGACCTCGGAATCCGCTGGAGGCAACAGTAGCCCATGAAGAAGTTTGGAGGCGTGCTCGCGCTCGTCGTATTGGCCGGCGTGATTTGGTTCGTTTGGCTCAAGCCCGGCGGCGACGAGGCGACGGAGAGCGAGCCCGCGACGGAAGTCGCGGTGCATCTTGGGAAGATCACGCGAGCCACGTTACGCGCCTATGTCACGGCTTATGGAGTCGTCGAGCCGGAGCCGGCCGCCGGTGACGGCCCGGCGGCGAGCGCGAGCGTGGCGCCGTCCGTGCCCGGTGTCGTCGTGGAGGTAAAGGGCGTCGAGGGGCAACACGTGGCGAAGGGCGACGTGCTGTTCCAGCTCGACAGCCGCGCGGCGGATGTGGCTGCCGATTTCGCCGGAAAGACCGTCGATCGAGAAAAGCAGCTCCTCAAGATAGAGGGCACGTCGGAGAAATCAGTGCAGGATGCCGAGCAACAGCTCGACGCCGCTCGCGTTCAGCAGGCGTTGTTGCGGGTGCAGTCGCCGCTGGCGGGCACGATCACGCGTGTGAACGTGAAGCCGGGCGAAGCCGTGGATCTGACGACGGTGATGGCCACGGTCGTGGATCTTGGATCGGCTCGTCGTCCGCGCCAACGTGCCGAGCCCGGAGTTGACGGCGCTCAAAGCGGGCCAGCCGGCGGAGGTCGTTCTCGAGGACACGGCTTCGCCGCTGAGCGGCTCGCTCGTTTTCATCAGCCCGCAGGTAGACCCGCGGACCGGCACGGCGGAGGTGCGCGTGAAGGTGCCGAGCGGCTCGAGCCTGCGCCCCGGCCAATTCGTGACGGTTCGGATCGTGAGCGCAGAACATTCGGATCGGCTGGCCGTGCCGGTCGAAAGCGTCGTAAAGAACGAGGACGGTGCGAGTGTCATCGCCATCGTCGATGGTGATACCGCGAGGCAGAAGCCGGTGAAGACGGGACTGCGCGATCGTGGCCTCGTCGAGATCGAAGCAGAGGGATTGCAGCCGGATATGACTGTGGTGACGGAAGGCGCTTACGGTTTGCCGCAAGAAACGAAAGTGCGAGTGATCGAGAACTGAGCGCCGATGCGCAGCTTCATGGCTGAAAGCAATCCCATAGGCCGCTTTGCCATTCATCACAAGCTGGCGATTAGCTTCATCAGTGCGGCGCTGTGCGTGGCGGGTATCTACGCGGCCTTTCACGTGCCGTCGTCCGTCTTTCCGCAGACCAATTTTCCGCGCGTGGTGATCCTCGTCGATAACGGCGTGATGCCGGCCGACGAGATGATGGCCACGATCACGCGGCCGATCGAAGAGGCGATGAAAGACATTCCGGGATCCGTCACCGTGCGCTCGAGCACGGGACGCGGCTCGGCGGAGATCAACGTCTTCTTCAACTGGCAAGTGGACATGATCCAGTCCGAGCTGTACGTGGATAGCCGCATCTCGCAGATTCGCTCGCAGCTGCCTCCCACGGCTACGACGACGGTTTGGCGACTCACGTTTTCGGCCTTTCCGATTATCGGCGTCAGTCTCACCAGTCCACGCCGCAGCATGACCGATTTGTGGGAAACGGCCCGCTACGACATCAAGCCACGGATTCTGCGTATCCCAGGCGTCGCGCGAGTAGATCTCGTGGGCGGTCGCACGCCGGAATATCACGTCGTGGTGGATCCGGTGAAGCTAAGGGCCGCAAACCTGAGCTTGCAGCAAGTGGCCGATGCGCTCGACCGAAACAACGTCATCGTGCCTGCCGGCATGCACGAGGAGAACTACACGCTCTATCTGACCGTCGTCGATGGCAGAGTTCGCGGCATTGCCGACATCGAAGGTCTGACGGTGTCGGTGGTTGACGGTCACCCGATAAGGATTCGCGATTTCGCGCGCGTGGAACGCGGTCCGGAACCCATTTTCAACGTGGTCACGGCGGAGGGGATCCCCGCCGTGCTGTTGAACGTGCGCAGCCAGCCGGACGGCAGCACGCTCGATATTGCGGCAGGGCTTCGGCAAGTGCTCGCCGAGCTCAAGAGCGATTTGCCGCCGGACATGAAGATCGCCTACTACTACGATCAATCTACGTTCGTTCGAGAATCGATAGGCAGCGTGCGCGACGCGATCTTCTTCGGCGTGATTCTGTCGGTGCTCATTATCTATCTCTTCCTCAAGAATTGGGGTATTACGCTCACTGCCATCACGGTCATCCCGGTCACCGTGCTGATCACGCTCGTCGCAATGCAGTTGGCGGGACTGAGCTTCAATCTCATGACCATGGGCGGCATTGCGGCTGCAATCGGTCTGGTCATCGACGATGCCATCGTGGTGGTGGAGGCAATCTTTGCCAAGATTGCGAGCGGGCTGCCGCGAATCGAGGCGATCAAGGCGGGCATTGGGGAAATTTTCCATGCCTTGGTCGGCTCCACGCTTACGCCGGTTGTCGTCTTCATACCTCTCGCGTTCCTCGACGGGATCACCGGCGTGTTTTTCCGTGCATTGGCGCTCACGATGGTCGTGGCCCTGCTTACATCGCTGCTGCTGGCGGTTACGCTTACGCCGTCGCTGGCGGCGTGGTTCACACGCGACCGCGAGCATTTGGAGCACGGCCACGCGCCGGCGAGCGAGGAGGGCGGCGCGCTCCTCGCCCACATCATTCGGATCTATGAAGTCGCCGTGCGCACGGCTCTTCGACACAGCGTCCTCGCGCTCGCCGCGTGCGGCGTTGTGTTCGTGGTTGGCGTAGTGATTTATCGGCATCTGGAAACGGAGTTTCTCCCGCCGCTGGATGAGGGCGGTTTCGTGATCGACTACGTGGCGCCCTTCGGCACCAGTCTCTCCGAGACGAACCGTCAACTGTTGCAGGCCGAAGATATCTTGCGCGCGACTCCCGAAGTGGAAAGCTACTCGCGTCGCACCGGTGCTCGTCTCGCGCTCGCGATCGCAGAGCCGAACACCGGAGATTTTCTCGTGAAGCTGCGATCCGACCGCAAGCGTTCCACGGACGACGTGATCAGCGAGCTGCGGCACAAGTTCCTCGTTGCTCTTCCCGGCATCGAGTGGGAGTTCCCGGGGATCCTGTCCGATCTCGTGGGGGACTTGACCTGGTCGCCGGAGCCGATCGAGGTCAAGTTGTTCTCGACCGACGCCGAGTTTCTGAAACGCAAAGCGCCCGAGGTGAAAGCGCAACTCGATCAGATCAGCGGAGTCGTCGACACGTTCGATGGGCTCGTCTACGCGGGCCCGAGTCTGAGCCTGCACGTGCGCCACACGGATGCGGAACGCTTCGGCTTGACGGCCTCCGATGTAGCCGCTGCCGTGAACACCGCGATGCTCGGTCAGCCGGCATCTACCGTGCTCCAAGGCGATCGAATCATCACGATCCGGGTGCTCGTGGATCCTGCCGATATCGACCGTGTGGCCACGCTGCGCGAACTCCCGATTCGGGCCCCGGACGGTACGCTCGTCAAGCTCTCGCAAGTCGCCGACATCGGCGAGGAGCCGGGGCAACTGGAGCTGCGCCGCGAGGATTTGCGTCAAGACGTCGCGGTGACCGCTCGTCTCGAAGGGCGTGACCTCGGAAGCGCCATGCAGGAAATCCGGGCGAAATTGAGCCAAGACCCGACCATCGCTCCCGGCACCATCGAATTCGGCGGGCTTTACCAGCAACAGCAGGAGTCGTTTCGCAACCTGGTGGTCGTGCTGGCGATGGCCATTTTTCTGGTGTTCACGGTCTTGCTGATCGAGTTTCGTTCCTTTTACGAAGCCATAGCCATCGTCTTTGGCGCCGTGCTGGCGCTGTTCGGCACCGTGCTCGCGTTGTGGATTACAGGCACGTCGCTCAACGTCGTCTCTTTTCTAGGCGCCATCATCGGCATCGGCATCGTCGCTAAGAACGGCATTCTCATGCTCGATTTCGTCGATCGTCTGCGCTCGGAAGGTGCAAGTCTCGAAGATGCGCTGGTGCGCTCGGGGCATCGGCGTCTACGTCCGGTGCTGATGACGTCGCTCGCGGCGGCCTTCGGCATGTTGCCGCTGGCCTGGGGTATCGGGGCGGGCTCGGATATGTTGCGTCCGCTCGCGGTGGCCGTGATCGGCGCACTGTGCATCTCGGTGCTGCTGTCGCTCGTCGCTACGCCCAGCATTTACTATTTGCTGATTCGCCTGTTTGGCCGTTCACGAGCGGCTTCGGCCGGTCACTGAGCTCCTCTCGGGTCCGGCATGCGCTTTGGCAATGGCCTTGTTTCCGCTCGTGCGGGCGAGAAATTCGAGCGACGACACTGCGGATTAACGACCACGAGATTCCGATTTCGCATCTGGCTCGAGCATAGTCGTTCGCCTACTTATTGCTGAAATCGAACAGACTTTCCTCGTTGTCTTTCGGAATGCTCATGCCTTGCTCGAAGTACTTCCGCCAGATCGTGTCCCAAGGGCGGCCATACATGTCGGGAATCTCGTACTGGATCACCTCGCCCGGGTGGACGGGGGTGTTGATTCCTTTGACCGAGTAGATCGTCTCGATACATTCGATGAACGGGTACGGCTCCTCGTTCGCGTCCGTGTAGTCGTTGATCTTCATGAGGTTGCGCACGATGCGGATCGGCTCGACCAGCGCTTCGGGGTCGTAGAGAATCGACTCGTGGTTCAAGCCGAGGAACTTGCCGTCCTTGCGGATCGGCGTGTAAATCTCGACCGACTGCATCTTGTCCGACCACTCGAACGAGGAGTGCGATTTCCAGCCCTGAATGTTGCTGGTCCAGGTGATCAGCACGTCGCCGTCCCAGAAGCCGATCGTCTCGCCGTACCAGCGCGGCACTGCAGCGCCTAGGCGAGGCACGCCGCCGTTGGGCACGTCTTCCATGTTGAATTGACGGCCGACATTGATGTCCGTGATGAAGTTGCGCGCCACGCCGGCCCTGACCTCGACGAGATGCGGCGTGGCGACGACGTAGTGCTCCCATACGGAGAACGGGTAATAACGGCGCATGAAGCCTTCGGGCCAGCAGAACGTAGAAGGCCACATGGCATGACCGCGCATCTGGTGGTAGGCCTCCTGCACGGTTCGCTGCTGGTACTCCGGCGTCAGCAACGACAAGATCGTCGGGATCTGTGTGTTGGCGCCCCAATACCAGTTCTGTTGATGCTGTGGGTCGTTCGCCGGGCGCGCATAGACGCCGTTCCACTCGGCGGCCGGAAAATCCTTGAACGTATAGACGTTCGGGCCGCCTCGGCTGCGAGTTTCCTTCAGCAACGCCTCGTAGTGCTCCTGGGCGGTCTTGAAGGGATAGGGGCTGACGATGGCCTCGCGCGGCAAGCCGCGGTCGCAATGACCCCAAGGGGCATCCGCGTCCGTGCCCGTGTTCAGCGGGTTGGGGCTCAGAATGCCGCGCTGAACTTCGGTCGCCATCGGGCTGTTGCAGCGGAAGTAGCGCTTGTCGCTCCACAGCGCCTTATCGGCGTAGAAGTCCTTGCTCGTGAAGATGTCGATGGGTAGCGGCGTGATGTCTTTCGGCAGCGCGTCGGGGCGAAAGCCATCGAGCTTTTGCCCCTTTTTCGGGAGCCCGAAGCCGCCCCCGACCCAGGCCGGTCCCACGGCCGGCAGACCGATCACGCTCACCGCCAGCGGCCAGCCGCGCCCGACACTCTTGAAGCCGATGTCCGGCATCTCCTGGGCAGAAGCCAGCGTCGTGGCCAGCACCGTCGCCAGCAGCCAAAACTTGGTAGGTCCGTATCTCATGAGGCTCTCCCGGGTAGGAACGTGACTCTACATCGGCGGACCTGCGGTGTCTCGGGGGGGGCGGAGGCGGCTCCGCTCAACGCAGCTCGTCGATCGCGTTCAATCGCGCATTGACCGGGCGCTATTCAGCTGCCAAGCGCTGCATCCGTAGCCTGCTCGAGACGATTTTGCACCGATGCCGGAAACTCGCCGGTGTTGTCCGAAATCACGATCTCGACGCGACGGTTTTGTTGCATGCCGGCCGTCGTCGAGTTGCTCGCCACGGGGTACGCTTCGCCGAAGCCTTCCATTCGCACTCGCGTTGCGGCTATGCCGGTGCCTTCGAGTGCGTTGCCGACCGCGTCGGCCCGCCGCTGCGACAAAGCAAGGTTATAGCTGTCCGAGCCGCGCGAGTCGGTGTAGCCCTCGATCAGCACGCGGCGCTGCGGATAGTCGTGCAGGAAATCGGCTAGCCGGTCGATCGTCGGCATGGCCCCGGGTTTCAACGCCGCCCGGTCGGTGTCGAAGAGCACGTTGCCGAGCGTCAGCACCAAGCCTTGATGCGTCGGCGCGGCTTTGAGCTCGTCGAGCCGTTGCTGTAGCGCTTGGGCCTTCGCCTGCGCTGATCGAGCTTCTTGCCGGCGAGCCTGAAGCTGGATTCGATCACGCTCCTCGCGGCTTTGCGCAAGTGTTTTCTGCGCATGGGCCTCGGCGATTTGCTGCTCGGCGACACCGGCATGTTGTTTCGCCATATAGGCGTCGTGCTCGATGATCGCGAGATCGTCATGGTCATCGTACGCTTTGTCCGCTGCCGCGATCGCGCGCTGTGCGGCATCGAGCTCGCTCGCTGCCGCCTCACGGGCCATGGGATCTTGCCGCAGCACTTGGACTTTGCTGCGCGCCTGCTCGAGTGTGTCGATGCGCTGGGGCAACGAGGTGCAGGCGGCCAGTGCAAGGCCGACAGCCACGCAGGCCGCTCGCCGGGCACGCATCGAGGGAAGTGTTTCGAGTTGTCGGGCTCTGTCAGTCATTTCGATTGATCTCCTCTCGCAAGGCCTGGATGCTGGCTTGCACTTCGGCGAGCGCGTCTTGAATTTCCTGGTTGTCGGCCGTGGCTGCAGCGAGATTGGCATCGACTTGCGCTTCGTCGAGCAACCGAGTCGCGTTGACCTGTTCGCCGTCTGCGGCAAGCTGCTCGGCGTCGTCGACTTTCTCCGTGGCCGTTGTGAGCTGTGCGCTTGCGCTCTCATAGGCGTCGGCGCGGCGCGCGTGCTCGATGCTCGCTTGCGCGCGACCGAGCGCTTGCTGGTAGCGCGCAGTGCGGTTGTTGGCCGCGCATCCTGCCGTGACGGCCGCCGCGAGGCAGCCGAGCAAGGTGAGCGCGGCTCCGGTGATCGGTTTCGGTCTCATGGTGTCTGCTCCTGTTTGTCGGTTTCCCGCGCCGGCGGCGCACGTTGTGCGGGCTCCGGCCGCAAAGCGGGCTTGCCTCTTGGAGGAAGAGCTACGCCAAGCCCCGCGATCCGCGGCCTCGCGGGGTCGCGCT
>CAWAYS010000006.1:0-219657 GCA_963786385.1 uncultured Gammaproteobacteria bacterium | reverse complement strand
CAACTGACCCGAGTCCCGCGCCTCAGCTTCAACGGCGCGCAACAGCGCTGACCCTATACCTTTGCGATGGTGCTGGGGAAGGACCCCGATGACATTGAGCTCGATGGCATGTGATCCAAGGCGTTTGAGCCCAACGAATCCCACGACACGCCCATCATCGACTGCCGTGAAGCCATCGCAGGATTCGAGATCCTTGGCGTAGTTGAGAATCGCTTGCTCGATCCCGAACCACGCCGCTAGCGCACGCATTACGGCGACGCAGGACGGCACTTGCGCCGCGGCCAGTGGTTCAATAGTTACCACGGCCGCCAAGTGTGCGTATAACGCCGCAGTTCAGCGGCCGCGCGCTGCCGTGTGAAGCGCGACGCGCGTGCATAATGAAATGGAGCACGCGCGGCGTCGCCGCGTTGCCGTTCGACGGTCCGCTGCAACTGCTTGTTAGACGTCACGGCCGCTCCCGCTTCGCATGAGCGCGATCGAGGCTAGGAGAAGCTAGCGCAGGAATTGTGGCTCGAAGTTCGTCCAGGGTCATGCTGCGAACTATTGGCAGAAGTCTCTTCCCCTCGCTGACGAGCGCATCCTCCACGAACTTCAATATGGAACTACACAGCGCTCTGATGTCTGCGATGTCTTGGGATCCCAACCCAAAAAACGTATACGAGGCAGCGGAGATATCGATGATGCCCTCAGACTCGAAGCCCTCCACTGTGTATCGCGCCTGTAACCGATGTTCTTCAAGCTCACTGACAGAGTGCGCAATGTGTTTGCTCCGTAAGTGGTAGAGGACATCGTGTTTCGCCTTCAACTCGGCGGGCAACGTGTCGAGTGCTCTCTCCCACGGCCATCGCCGAACACCCAGCGGAGGAAACGCTACGAAAGTAGCGAACGAGGATAGCGGTCGAGAATGCGTCAGTGATCTCCATTGACGGGTAACCATTTTCGAACTGGCTTTCCAGGTGGCTGCAAAGACGCCGCGTAGCGCTCAGATCATTGCGGACGCCGATGAGCGACGCGTAGAGATCGGCTTCCGCAAGGCGAAATTCCACGAAAGTATGCGTTGCCATATCAGAGTGACGTCTAACGTTCCAGATCAGCGGCCGGCTGCCGCACGCATGAACATGGCACTTTATTTGTCACGGTCCGCTGCATCTGGGTGTTAGGCGGTTGGCACGGCGCGGCCCAACTGGTGACATCACAGCGCACCTCCCGTTCCTGTGCCGTCGCTTGGCTCACCGGTTGCAAGGACAGGCACATATCGCCTCAGCTTTGAGCGAAGCAAGTCGACTAGGCCTGGCTCCATGAACTCGTAGATATCTGGTACGCCGAGGGTTACCACTCTCTTGCCACCGAGCAGATGGCGAAAACGCTTTTGCAGGCGGTTTCGCTGCGTACTTTCCATCACAAAGATGACGTCTGCCCACTCTATGAGATCTCCAGATACCGGCGTCGCAGCGTCGTTGTTCAGGCCGGCGGACGTCGCCTCGACGCCTGACACGTTGTCGAATATCGCCTCCGCAGTGGGGCTGCGAAATCTATTCTGGCTGCAGATGAACAGAAGCCGCTGCATCTTGTGCGCCGCCTAACGTCCCGGTTCAGCGGCGGCGCGCTGCCCTTCGTGGCTTGGCACTTTATCCATCACCGTCCGCTGCAACCGGTTGTTAGGCGATTGGCACGACCTGGACCGAAACGCGCGCGCCGCTGCCACATTCACAAGACAAAGACCCGGACGGCTACTTCACCGTCCTTTGAGGTACGAACTCCTTCAAGGTCCGCCCTCAAGCCATCAGCATTCGTGATCAGGTGATCTGAGTCGTAGACGACACACCACAGTCGCTTGCATGAAGGGTGCTTCCGATAGTGCTCGATGTCGACGATGAGCTCATCGCCGATCCGCTTCGCGTGTGAGCGGTCACGCACGATCTTGGTTTCGATAACGAGTTCGTGCGCAGGTAACAGGAAATCCATGCGCGTGCTCGTCCCCGCGTAACTCGGCGTGAACTCCTCTGGACGAATGTCGCTTATCCACGGCCGAAGGAGGGCATGCAGCATGTCCTGGACGTCATACTCATTGTTGAATGATAGCGCCTGGACGCCTTTCCGCCGGTGAATTAGCGGATGCATCGCCCGGCGAAGGCCTCGCGTAACGAACTCCAGAAGCTCCTCCACCTGCGTTGGCTTCGCCGGTCTCTGAGGGGCAGATGGCCCGCCGACTGCACCATCGACCGGTCGGTCGCTTCCCTGCGGCAGGACCCGGCCAAAGCGGTAGTAGCGAAGACCGTTATCCTCCAGCGCAGACTCTATCTGTTGACGTTTCTCTTTCCACTCACCGAACTCCGGAGTACCCGCCTTCGGCGAAATGTCCATGAACTCTTCAAGCACAGAGCCAAGCACGGCTAGCGCGTCCACGTCCGGACTTTGCCCTGCGCAAAGAGCCACTCTTTCCATTTGGAATGATGAGCCAGCGGCGGCGGATCACCGGCGCACTAGCTGAACGAAAGAGCTCGTCCAGAGCGCCATGTGAGCCTGTTGTCGAAAGGACGCTTCCAACGACTGAGCAGAGAGATTTGGAGAGACGCACGTTGTGGTTTCCGTGTGTCGCCTAACGTTTCAGATTAGCGACCGGCTGCCGCTCGCACGAAAGGGTCACTTCACGTTTCGTGGTCCGCTGCACCTGCTTGTTAGGCGCCGAACGCTCGATTTCAAACTCCTCGCTCTGGCGGTTCGTTTGGGGCAGCTGTTTGCCCGCACATTCCAACCAACCGAGGATTTTAGTGTAGCTACATTTCATTGGCCACGCCTAGTCATACCACGGCGGGATCAAGGCACCTACGATAGCCGCGAGCACGGAAGCTGCGAGAAGGCAGATAAGCGAGTTGTCGCGGGCATTGGCTCGAACCCTGTCGATCACGAAGACCCGAAGATAGAGCACGCCCACTGCGACAGCGAGAGCGAGGAATGGATAGACGATCCCTCCCCAGCCGACCAGCCATTGCGCTTGAAGGAGGCTGCCAGAGAGCCAGAACACCACGGGCGAGACAAGCAGCAGTGCCAGATCCGAAAGAAACAATGCGTTGCGCGCATGCGCAGATGCGGCTGGCAGGATAGCAGGCGCGAGAATCATAGCGACCAGGGCAAGCACGACACCAATCATCGTGCGCCTAACGTTCCGGTTCAGCGGCGGCGTGACACGGCATATGGGTTGGCACTTTATCCATGACCGTCCGCTGCAACCGGTTGTTGTGCGACGGGCACGGCGCCATGCAGCTCGACAGCCCCGCCATCTACAATGATGCCTGTGCCGTCCTCGCAGCCGTAGACGATGCGACCCGCATCCAGCGGAAAGCTCACCTTCGCACCTCTCTGATAGTGCGGCCAGAAGAAACTCTACCAAGCCGAGTCCTTTATCGTCAGTAAAACCGTTTGGACGCACGTCCCCACCAGAGAACCGCCGTTTGAATGCTCGGTGTCATAAGAATCGCGCCCGCACTTGCTCCGATTAGAACGCCGCGATCCCCCAGTGCGTACGCACGCAGTAGCGGTAGAGCGCGCCGTACCCTTAGCCAACGGAGGAACGTAAACGTGTTACCACCGGTTAGATGGATTGCGTCGCACCTGCAAAGAATCTCCACATCCCCCTCGAGGTCTGCCGATTCGGAGTCGGTGTACATCGTCAACTCGGCGCCCAGACGATGGTAGTACGCGCGCTTCTGGTCGAAGTAGGCGCGCGACGGATCAGGGGCAGACGACACGTAGCCGATACGAGGCCGCCTCACCCCGATAAGACGGAGCAGGCGCTCGTCCATCGCCGCGTTAGCGGCGATCTCCTGATCACTGTAAAGCGCAAGACGCATCTGGAGTCGCATAACTATAAGTAGGCAGAAACTTTCTGCAAATAAAATGCGTAATGTTTCTGCATATTATGATTGATTCTCGTATAAGGGACTGTTTCTACTAGACCACGGCCGGAGATATGCGTCAAATAGGGCCGCGGAGATATACGGCATGGAAGCCAAGCCCAAGCTCCTTGAGCTGGTTAGGGATAAGCTCAGGGCCAAGCACTATAGCTATAGGACCGAGCAGCAATACCTAGCGTGGATCCGCCGTTTCATCGTTCACCACGGCAAGAAGCACCCGACGGAGATGGGCGCGACTGAAATAGAGCAGTTTCTGACTCACCTCGCGGTCCAAAGAACCGTTTCCGCATCGACCCAGAATCAAGCGCTCTCGGCGATTCTCTTTCTGTATCGCCAGGTGCTGAGCATCGATCTCCCGTGGTTGGAGAACATGGTCCGCGCGAGAAAGCCCATCAGAGTTCCGGTAGTTCTATCTCGCCAAGAGGTCCAGACGTTGCTCGCACAGCTCGACGGTCAGTTTCACCTCATGGCGCAACTCATGTACGGCAGCGGCTTACGCTTGATGGAAACTCTTCGCCTTCGGGTCAAGGACGTGGACTTCGAGTATATGCAGATCGTCGTGCGCGATGGAAAAGGCAATAAGGACCGCGTCACGGTGCTCCCCGACGGGGTCGTTGCGTCTTTGAAGTTGCACCTCGCTGTCGTCAAAGAACAGCATGCTCGCGCGCTTCGACGTGGCCTGGCCGGCGTCGAGCTTCCAAAGGCACTGGCGCGCAAGTATCCGAACGCTGCGAAGGGGTGGGGCTGGCAGTATGTGTTTCCCGCCGCGCGGGCGTGCCGTGATCCGCGATCAGGCGAAATTCGGCGGCACCACGTGCACGAAACCGGCGTGCAGCGCGTCGTTCGGCTCGCCGCTCGACGTGTCGGGATCATCAAACCGGTTGGGCCACACACTTTGCGGCACTGCTTCGCAACGCACTTGCTCGAGCGCGGCTACGACATCCGCACGGTTCAAGAGCTCATGGGGCACAGCGATGTGCGGACGACGCAGGTATATACCCACGTCATGAAAAAGGGCGCAGGGGCCGTCAAAAGCCCGCTCGATTGATTCTTGCGGCTCGTGGTTGAGGGCGCCCCTGCTCGACGCCGCGCCGCTCATACCGCGATTGGTGCTTTGATCGGCGCGTGTGCGCGATAGTCGAGCAGGTCGAAGTCCTCGAACCGGTAATCGAACAGGCTCTCGGGCCGCCGCTTGATGACGAGCCGCGGCAGCGGCAGCGGCTCGCGGCCGAGCAGCTGCTGTGCCTGCTCCAGATGATTGAGATAGAGATGGCAGTCGCCGCCGGTCCAAATGAATTCCCCGGGCTGCAAACCCGTCTGCTGTGCCATCATGTGCAGCAGCAGTGCGTACGAGGCGATGTTGAACGGCACGCCGAGAAACACGTCGGCGCTGCGCTGATAGAGCTGGCACGACAGTCGGCCCTTGGCCACATAGAACTGAAATAGCGCGTGGCAAGGCTGCAGCGCCATCTGCTCGAGCTCGCCCACGTTCCAGGCGCTGACGATGATGCGCCGCGAGTCGGGATCGTTGCGAATCAAGTCGAGCGCACGCTGCATCTGGTCCACGTGGCCGCCGTCGGGCGTGGGCCACGAGCGCCACTGCGCGCCGTACACGGGACCGAGATCACCGCGCTCGTCGGCCCATTCGTCCCAGATGGTCACGTCGTGCTCGTGCAGGTACCCGACGTTGGTGTCGCCTTTGAGGAACCACAGAAGCTCGTGGATGATCGAGCGCAGGTGCAGCCGCTTCGTCGTGAGCACGGGGAAACCTGCGTCGAGATCGAAGCGCATCTGGTAGCCGAAAAGGCTCAGCGTGCCGGTGCCCGTGCGGTCATCCTTGCGCGTGCCGCTGTCGCGAATGGTTCTGACGAGATCGAGATACTGTCGCATGCTGCCGCGCCTAGCCGGCCTTCTTGGGGACGTGCGCACCGCGACGCGCCCGCTGCGAGCCCTTCCCTTTGTCTCGGCCTCTGTCTTGGTCTTGGTCTTGTTCGGAGTCGGCGCGCCTTCGCCTTTGTTGCGGTGCGCGAGCACGAACAAGGCGACGCCCGCGATCACCATGGGCAGCGACAGTACTTGCCCCATGGTCACCCAGCCGAAAGCCAGATACCCGAGTTGCGCGTCCGGCACACGGACGAACTCGAGCAGAATTCGAAATGCGCCATAGAAGAGCAAGAACAGTCCGGACGCCGCCATGAGCGGGCGCGGCTTCTTGGTGTAAAGCCAAAGAATCAGGAACAGCACGATACCTTCGAGAAAGGCCTCGTAGAGCTGACTCGCGTGACGCGGCACGCCGTTGACGATGACGGCCCACGGCGCGTCGGGGCTCGTGGTCTTGCCCCACAGCTCGCCGTTGACGAAGTTGCCGATTCGGCCGAGGCAAAGTCCCGCCGGCACCCATACGGCGATGGCGTCGGTCACGACGAAGAACGGTTGGCGAATATGCCGCGAGTACAGCCACATGGCGATGAGCACGCCCGTGAGCCCGCCGTGAAACGACATGCCGCCGTGCCACACGGTGAACAGGCTAAGCGGATTGGCCAGCAACTCCGGCAACGCGTAGACGAGCATGTAGCCGATGCGCCCGCCGACGATGACGCCGAGCGCGGCGTAGAACACGACGTCGTCCACTTGCGCCCGAGTGACGCGGCTCCACGGCGCAGCGGCGCGCGCGCGCAAGCCGAGCCAGCCGATCAGGAACGCGCCGAGATACGCGAGGCCATACCAGCGTATGGCGAGCGGTCCGATGCCGAAGAACGGGCCGAAGCTGATCGCGATCGGGTTGATGTCAGGATAGTGAAACAGTGAACGCCACCGGGCTGTGAAGAGAACTCGGACGTACGCGACGAAACCGCGACTAGTGTAAACGGCGGGCCGGACAGGGGCCAGCACGGGCACGCACGGCGCGCGGTTGCGATCCGCGCGCCGGTCCTCGATAGTGTGAACGGTGCGTAATCGCCTGAACGAAGAAACCAGCCCCTACCTCCTGCAGCACGCGGACAACCCCGTGCATTGGCAAGCCTGGAACGACGAGGCGCTCGCGGCCGCGCGCAGTGCCGACAAGCCGATCCTGCTCTCCATCGGCTACTCCGCTTGTCATTGGTGCCATGTGATGGCGCACGAGTCGTTCGAGGACGCGGCCACGGCACGGCTCATGAACGATCTGTTCGTGAACGTCAAAGTCGATCGCGAGGAGCGGCCCGACCTCGACAAGATCTATCAAACGGCGCATCAGCTTTTCACGGGTCGGCCCGGCGGCTGGCCGCTCACGGTGTTTCTCACGCCCGGCGAGCACACACCGATTTTCTCGGGCACGTATTTCCCCAAGGAGCGCCGCTACGGGATGCCGGCGTTTCGCGAGGTGCTCGCGGCCATCGATTCGTACTACCGCACGCAAAGCGACGAGATCCGCACGCGCGGCGCGAGCCTGGTCGAGGCGTTTCGCGAAATGGAGGCCGACGCGGCCGACGATTTGGCGGATTTATCCCGCGCGCCGCTCGCCGACGCGCGCCGGCGTCTCGACCAAAGCTACGACGCCGCGCACGGTGGGTTCGGCGATGCGCCGAAGTTTCCGCATCCGGGTTTCGTCTCGCTGCTGCTCGCCGAATGGACGCGGTCGAAGCGCGCGGGCGAGACGGACGAGCGCGCGCTTGGCATCGTCACGCACACGCTCGACGCGATGGCCGAAGGGGGCCTGTACGATCAGCTCGGCGGCGGTTTCTTCCGCTACAGCGTCGATGCGCGCTGGGCGATTCCGCATTTCGAGAAGATGCTTTACGACAATGCGGCGCTGCTCGCGTCGTATGCGGATGCCTACGCGGCGCTCGGCAACCGGCTCTATGCCCGCGTGGCATCGGCCACGGCCGATTGGGCGATCCGCGACATGCAAGACGCGGGCGGCGCGTTTTATTCCACGCTCGATGCGGATTCCGAGCGCGAGGAAGGCAAGTTCTACGTGTGGTCGCCCACGCAAATCGAAGGTTTGCTCACGCCCGAGGAATACCGTGTCGCCGAGCGCGTCTTCGGACTGAGCGAGCCGCCGAATTTCGAAGGCAAGCATTGGCACTTGCACGTGACCGAGCACACGGAAGCCGCCGCGCACGAGCTCGGGCTCGACGCCGAGCGCGGCGCGGCGCTATTCGAGAGCGCTCGAGCGAAGCTGCTCGCGACGCGCGAGCAGCGGGTGTGGCCGGGCCGCGACGACAAGATTCTCGCGTCGTGGAACGGGCTCATGATCGGCGCGCTCGCGCGCTCGGCACGGCACCTGGCACCGCCCCGAGCTTGCCGAGGCCGCCACGCGCGCCGTCGATTTCATCCGTCGCGAGCTTTTCGCCGACGGCCGCTTGCTCGCGACGTACAAAGACGGCCGTGCGCGCTTCCCGGCCTACCTCGACGATTACGCCTTCCTCGCCGCCGGCGTGCTCGAGCTCTTGCAGTGCCGCTGGCGCCGTGAGGATCTCGATTTCGCATGCGCGCTCGCAGACGCGCTGCTCACGCACTTCCAAGATCCGCGCGGCGGATTCTTCTTCACGGCCGACGACCACGAGCGGCTGCTGCACAGGCCGAAGCCGCTGGCCGACGAGTCCGTGCCGTCCGGCAACGGCGTGGCCGCGAATGTGTTACTCGCGCTCGGCCATCTGCTCGGCGAGCAACGCTACGTCGATGCGGCCGAGGCCACCGTGCGCTCGGCGCTGCACTCGATCGAGCGCTACCCGGAAGGCCACGCGACACTGCTCTTTGCGCTCGAAGCGCTGCTCGAGCCGCCGACGATCGTGGTCGTGCGCGCACCGGCCGACGAGCTGCCCGCTTGGCAGCATGCGCTCGACACCGACGCCGGCTTCGCTGCGCACCGCATCGCGCTCGCCATTGCGGCCGACGCGCAAGACCTGCCGGGCCTGCTGGCCGACCGCAAACCGGGCCCGACGCCGCTCGCCTATGTTTGCGCGGGCACGCTGTGCCGCG
Organism: uncultured Gammaproteobacteria bacterium; assembly: GCA_963786385.1. GTDB lineage: Bacteria > Pseudomonadota > Gammaproteobacteria > Steroidobacterales > Rariloculaceae > FEN-1219. The sequence goes on along the minus strand of CAWAYS010000006.1, from coordinate 210,781 downwards.
CTCCGGTCACGACGCTCACGGACCTCACGGCCGCGCTCGGCCCTCAGTAGGCGGGCCCTCAGTAGGCGGTATACCGCTGCCCCGCGCGCACGGTGACGGGTGCGCCGTCGGCGCCGGCGAATTCCGCGGGCACGGAGACGATCCGTCCGTTGTCGTTGCGCTGCACGACGAAGTGCAGATGCGGCCCCGTCGTGAAGCCGGTGTTGCCCGAGTCGGCCAGATACTCGCCGCGTGCGACTTGCTGGCCCGGCACGACGCGAATCGAGTTCCAATTCAAGTGCGCGTACAGCGACATCGTGCCGTCGTCGTGCAGTACGCGAACGATGTTCGCGCGCGGTCCGTCGACGACGGGGTCGAGCCCCGCGTCGTAGAAGTCGCTGGCCACTTCGATCACGGTGCCTTTGCGCGCGGCGTAAACCCCCGTGCCGATCGGCATCACGAAGTCGATCGCATACTGACTCGACGGGTCCTTGTGCGTGATCGTGTCGGGAAACGCCTGCGAGACGGGCACGCTCGTGGAAAGCGCGTACGGCAGCCGGTAAGGCTGCTCGGGCCGGTGCTGGGCGTGGGGATCGCCGACCAAGTGCTGGAACTCGCTTTCGAAGCTCATCGTGGCCGACGGGTCGGCTTTGTCGATGGCGACGAGCTCACTCGTGCTACGCGGCGCAAGCGTCGTCACACCGCTGCGCGGCACGTGGGCGGCCACGTTGTCGGTCTTCGTGAGCTGGAACGCGACCTCGACGGGTGCGAAGTAGGTGTTCTGCGCGACGAGCTCCATGCCGGTCGTCGTGGAGCGCCGCAAGAGCCGCACCTCGGGCCGCTCGAAGCGTCGCTCGATCTGCTTCTCCTCGTACGCGCCGGTGTCGGGCTTGCGGTCCGTAAAGACCCACACGCCGTTGGCATCTCGATACTTGAAGAGTTTTTGCGCGACGGCCGGCGAGCCGCCGAAGACGAGCGCACCGGCGATCACGAGCGCAGCCGCCCAGGCGCCGAGCTGCCCTCGCACGCCTCGCCTTGCGAGCGGACCGAGCCGTATGAGCATGCGCAGCCGTCGGCGCAACCCGCACCGCGCATCCGCCGACAGCCGAACTACGCTGCGCTCGAGCACATTGCCTCCATGCGTCACCCCGCCTCGAGGCGAGCGCCGCAGCTCGGCCGGCGCTCAGTTGTTATCGATGTCGTCGACGTCGGCTTGACCGGACCAGCCGCGACGCAGCAGCGACCACGACATTCCGGCCGCGAGGATCGCGGACAAGAGCACGAGCACGATCCAGCCGAGCAACGTCCTGCTCTCGGTGCTCACGATCTTGTAATAGAACAAGATCCACAGCACCGAGGCGGCCAACGCCACGCTGAGAATAATCCCGAGCGCACCGAGCGACCGTGCGGTAGCGCGCACAAACACGATCCACGCAACGATGAGTACGAGCCCGACGAACACGACGAGCGGCGCGAGGCTTTGCCATTGCGCGAGCGCCCACTCGACATAATTGAACCGGCTCGGATTCCACGTGAAGCACACGAGGGCGAACGCGTAGAGAAACCGCAGACCGATGCCTCTGACAGAGATCGTCTTCAACCCCGTGCTCCTCCCAAAGCAGCGGCGCTCAGTTCGCCGCGCTGCGGGCTCCGCTCGTCGCGCCGCTAGCGCCGCTAGCCCCGCCGGCCACGCCGCGCACGCCGTCCAAGTCGTAGCGGTGCCACGTATACCCCTGGCGCCGAAGCTCATAGGCCGGCCAATACTCCGGATCGAGCTTCAACGTGATGACCTCGGGCACGTCGTTCCAAGTCAGCGTGTTCAAGCGCACCGACTCGCGCGAGTCGATCGTCTTGGCGACTTGAATGAAGGTGTTGAGGTCGGGCGTCGGCTCGCCGTTGACGGCCACGATACGCCGTCCGGCATACAGCCCCGATCGGCTCGCAGGCGAGCCGAAATTGAAGTAGGACACGTACACGCCGCCCGAGCCCACGCCGCGCTGCACGGCGAGCTCGCGATGCGGATCCTGCAGCAGCGCGCCGGCCCACAGCACGACGCCGTTCAGGCCCAAGCCCGGCAGCGCGACGGAGTCGACGCGGCCTTTGACTTCCTGGCCGTTGCGAAACACGACGACGTCGAGCGACGGCTTTTGTGCGGCTTCCTCGACCTCGCGGAACGTGTTCGCGAGCTCGCCGTCGAGGCTCAGCAAGATGTCGCCCGGCTGGAAGAAGATCGCGGCCGGCGAATTGGCGACCGTGCTCGACACGGTCAGCACTTCGCGCCGCTCGGCGTTGTGCGCCTCGTAGCGCTGTACCCAGCTGTCGGGCAGCTCGATCTTGCGCGCGGTCGCGAGCGGCATTTGTTGCCACTCGACCTCGATCGAGCGCATCGGCTGATTGGCGCGCATGTGCTCGAGCATGTCGACGATGAGGTCCGACTGCATGCCCAAATTGACCTGGGTGAGCTCGCGGCCGGTTTGATAGGCGAAGCTCGCCCACACGCCGAGCACGCGGCCGTCGGGACCGACGATGGCACCGTTGAAATCGCTCGGTCCGTTCACGAGCGATACGCCCGTCGAGGTTCGTGTCGCGGAACCGCAATGTCCGCGACAGCGGAAAGTTCGCCGGCCGAGACGTTGGCGACCTGGCTCGACTGCGACATGACCTTATAGTCGGCGCCGAGCCCGACGACCGCGACGCTCTCGCCCGCCTGAATGCGCTTGGTCGACGAACTGCGCGCTCTTGACGGGCGTATCGCCGAGCAAAGTCGGGTCGTACGACACGACGGCGAGGTTGTGCAGCGGATGGATGTATTCCACGCGGCCCGGAATCTCGATCGAGCCCGCGAACGTGAGCCGCACGTCGCCCATCGCGACGGGCACCGTGTTGCGGTCGACGACGACCCAGCCGCGCTTGGCGTCGGCGACGATGCCCGTGCCGTAGTAATAGCGATCCGTCACGCCCGACACCGTGTAGGGCATGCTGAAGTTGACGAGCACCAGCGACTGGGAGATCTCCTGCACGTAGCGGTCGCTCTGGCGCGGGAACGTCGTGCCTTCGTGCATCGTCACGGGCATCGGCGCGGGGCTTGCGGCGAGATCGCTTGCACGGCCACTCGCCGATCTCGTCGTCGCGTCGACAGCGCTCGGCCGGGAACCAGCTGCGGTCGTTGGTGATGATCTGCTGCCGCTCGTTCTGCGGATCGTCGAAGCTCACGAACCGGACGCTGAGCTGCTCGCCTTGCGGCGTCGACTCGATCACGTGCTCGAAATCGTCGAGGTCCTTGATCGGCGCGCTGCCGATCTCGGTCATGATGCTCGCCGCGCGGAATCGCCGCCTTTGCCGAACACGTAGCCGGGATTGGCAACGAACAGCGCCCTCGACCGGCCGGTAGAAATGCCGAGCCTCTTGATAAGACAGATCGTTGAAGATGCCTTCGCCGTACTCGATGTACTCGTCTGGGCGTGATCGCAGCCGAGATCGTCACCGGCAGCTCGTGCTCTCGACTCGCTCGCCCGCCGCGCTCGACGACGAGGTCGATTTCGTTTGCCCACGTGCCGTCGAGCGCGGCAGCGAGCGGCACGAACTCGGCGTGTACCTTGCCGTCGACCTTGACGAGGATGTCGCCGGGTTGCAGGAGAGCTCGCGGCCGGCGAGTCGGGAATCACCTGCTCGACGACGAGCATGCCCGTCGGTCGCGGAAACTGCTGCGCGCATCGCGCGTCTCGGTCTCGCGTGTGCAGTCCCAAGCGCCGCAGCTCCGCATACGGCTTTTAGACGAACTCCGTCTCGAGCGTGCCGCGCGGCACGGGCTTGCCCTGCCTGAATGTCGGCGAGCGCGACGGCGACGCGGTCCAGCGGCAGGAAAAAGCTCGATGCGGCCTGGGTGCTGGCGCCCGCATTGAGCGCGACGACGCGGCCTTCGATGTCGATGACGGGCGAGCCCGACGAGCCGCCGGACGTGCCCGACGCCGCCTGCAAATAGAACGTGTTGAAGTCGTTGTAGTTGCCGCGGCCGTAGTTCGGCGCCTGGCGGTCGAGTCGCGCGATCGTGCCCGGCGAGAATCGATAGCTGCTCGCCCGCGTCGTTGCCGATCACGCGGATGTCGCGGCCGATCTGCGCGGCTTCGGGTGCGAGCTGGAGCTCCGTCGGATTGCATGAACTGAAGCTCCTTCGGGTCGTAGCGAAAGAATCCGAAGTCGTGCACCGGGTCGCGGTACACGGGAACGAGGTCGACCTCCTCCTGATTGATGAACATCGGCCTGTGCGCGCACCGGGCCGGGCGTCACGACGTGCCGATTGGTCAGAATCAGTCCGCGCTTGGCGTCGACGACGAAGCCCGTGGCCTGGCTCGACTGATTGCGCTCGGTGTCGAATGCGCGCGTGCTGTCGAGCTGGATCGACACGACGCCCGATGCGATGCGATCGAGCGTGCGGTCCCAGGTCGGCGGCTCGGGCGCGGCGGCTCGGGCGGCGGTTGGCCCGGCGGCAGCCGCCAGACACACGAGGGCGTAGAAGACCGAAAGCTTGAGATACTTCATGGATTGGCTTCTGTGATCAGGCGAGGACGTGTGGGTATCGTAGCTGCTTTTGAGCGCGCGCGTTGAGACCGAGCGCATGGCGCATCAACGCGCGTTTCGCAACGCCCGAGGCGTTCGCTGCCCCGAGGCCGGCGGCGCGCAGCGGCGCGGCCCACGCCGGCAGCCGAAACAGACGGTTCAGGCCGTCGAGCGCGAGCAGCATTCGCAGGTTGTCGCCTTTGCGCTCGCGCTCGTAGCGGCGCAGCGTTTTGAGATCGCCGGGATCTTCGCCCGCCTCGAGCGCGGCCTCGATCTCGGCCGCGAGACACGCGGCGTCGAGCAAACCCAGATTCATGCCTTGACCCGCGAGCGGGTGCACGGTGTGTGCGGCATCGCCGACCAGCGCGACGCGCGGCCGGCAGTACTTCAGCGCATGCAGCGCTCTGAGCGGAAAGCCGCCGCGCGCGGCGACGGCCGAGAGCGTGCCGAGCACACCCGCGCTCGCCGTTTGCAAGGCTTCGACGAGCGCCGCGTCGGGCGCGGCCAACAGTCGCTCGGCCTCCTCGGCCGGCAGCGACCACACGACGGAGCTTCGGCCGTCGACGAGCGGCAGGAACGCGAGCGGACCGCCGGGCAAGAACCGCTGCCAAGCCGTGTCCGCGTGCGGCAAGGCGCTCGTGACGTGCGTGACGAGCGCGGTCTGCCCGTAGCCGTGACCGGCAGCAGGTAGATCGAGGAGCTTGCGCACGGCCGAGTCGCTGCCGTCGGCCGCCGCGAGCAGCATGCCGCTGAGCTTGCCGCCGTCGGCGCAGTCCCACCTCCACGCCGTGACTCGATACGCTGATCGATTCGAGCGCGGCACCCGTCGTGATCTCGGCATTCGGTTGCGCGGCGACGACCTTGGCCAGCGCATCGCGCAGCACGCCGTCCTCGACGATGTGACCGAGATCGGGCTCACCGATCTCGGCGCTGTCGAAGTCGATCACACCGTGCCCGTGCGGATCGTCACCTTCCCACACGTGCATGCGCCGGTAAGCGCACGCGCGCGGCGCGATGAGCGACGACCAGATGCCGAGGCGCTCGCAAGCGTTCTGCGATGCACGCGACAGCGCGTAGACGCGCAGGTCGACGTCTGCCGTCGGCGGCGGGGGTAACGGTCGCGCGTCGAACACGTGCACGCGCACACGCTCCCCGGCACGGCTCGTGGCGATGAGCGCGGCCGTGGCGAGGCCGACGGTGCCGGCGCCGGCAATCAAGATCGTGGGTGGGCGGCGGCGCGCCATGCGCTACACGAGCGACAAGCCGCGCGCGAGCCGCGGCAGTCGTCCGGCCCGACCCATCGTTTGCCGCGCGAGCATGCCTTTGGCGCCGGGCAGAAGGTCGAACGCCATGAGCCCGAGCCCGCGGCCGATTCCGAGGCCCGGCGCGGACTCGCCGAAAAGATGTATGAGGCCGTGCGTGAAGCGCGAGACGCGCCGTTGATCGTCGGCACGCCATGTGCGGTAGCGCTCGAGCAGCTCGTCGGCGCCGGCGTCGACTCCCACACCGTGGACGGACGCGTTCGCGAACTCGTCGGCAATGAGCTCGGCGAGCGTCGCGACGTCGCGCAGCGCGAGATTGAAGCCTTGCCCTGCGACCGGGTGCAGCCTGAGCGCCGCGTCGCCGATGAAAACGACGCGTCGCTCGTTCACCGTGCCGCTCGCGATGCGCGCCAGCGGGTGCATGCTGCGCTCGCCGACGCGCGTGATGCGCCCGAGCCGGTAGCCGAAAGCCGTTTGCAGCGCATCGCGAAACGCGGCCTCGGGCAGCGTCCGCATGCGCTCGGCCTGCTCGGCCGGCAGCGTCCAGATGACGGCTGCGCGGCCGTTCGTGAGCGGCAGTACCGCGATGGGTCCATCGGGCGTGAACCGCTCGAAGGCGCGACCGTCGAGAGCCACTTCGGTGGCGACATTGAAAATCACGGCGCACTGGCCGTAGTCGTGCTCGGCTGCAGGCACACCGAGCGCGGCCCGCACGCCACGAGCGCGCGCCGTCGGCCGCGGCCACGAGCTCGGCGCTCACTCGCGTGCGCTCACCATCGATCTCGACGACGGCCCGAGCGACTTCCTCGTGCACGTCGAGCGACACGACTTTGGCCGGCGCGATCGACGTGAACCGGGACGCGCTCGCGAGCTGTTGCCACAGCGCGCGGCCGAGCGCTTGATTCTCCACCGTGTAGCCCAAGGCCGGCACACCTTCGTCGGCCGCATGAATGCGCGCGGCGCCGAAACGGCCGCGCTCGGAGATGTGGATCGCGCGAATGGCTTCGGTTTGCCCCTGCAGCGCGCCCCACAGCCCGAGCCCTTCGAGAATGCGCTGCGAGCCGTTGGCGAGCGCCGTCACGCGCCCGTCGAAGCTCGGCGGCTCGAGCGTCGAGGGCTCGAAAGCTTCGACGAGCACGACATCGAGCGGCAGCTCGGCGAGCGCGCATGCGAGCGCCGAGCCGACCAGCCCGCCGCCGACGATGAGCACGTCCGCCTGCCGCTCGGCCGTCACTCGGCGGCTCCCATGAGCTGCTCGACGTCCTCGACCGAGGACGGCAACGCCGCGGTCAGCACGTCGGGCTCGTTGCGCGTGACGACGACGTCGTCCTCGATCCGAATGCCGATGCCGCGCCAGCGCTTGTGCACGCCCTTGGCTGTCGGCGACACATAGATACCGGGCTCGATCGTCATGACCATGCCGGGCTCGAGCAAGCGCCACTGCTCGGCGACTTTGTAGTCGCCGACGTCGTGCACGTCGATGCCGAGCCAGTGCCCGGTCCGGTGCATGAAAAACTCTCGGTAGGCGCTTGCGACTTGATCAACTGCGGCACCCGTCCTTCGAGCAGCCCCAGCGATTTCAGGCCGCGACGTGACCACATGGACTGCGGCGTCGTGCGGATCGTTCCAATGGTTGCCGCTTTGCACTTTGGCCGTCGCGGCGCGGTTGGCCTCGAGCACGACCTCGTAGAGCTCCCGCTGCGGCGCGCTGAAGCGGCCGTTGACGGGGAACGTGCGCGTGATGTCGCACGCATACATTTCGTACTCGCAGCCCGCATCGATGAGCACGAGGTCGCCGTCGACGAGCTCGGCGTCGTTGGCCCGGTAGTGGAGCACGCACGCATTCGCGCCCGCGGCCACGATGGGCAGATACGAGCAATCCGCACCGTGGCGGCGAAACTCGTGCAGGTACTCCGCTTCGAGCTCGTACTCGCTCATGCCGGGCCGGCAGGCCCGCATCGCGCGTGCGTGCGCGGCGACGGCGATCTTGGCGGCCGTGCGCATCACGCGCGCTTCCCCGCGGCTCTTGAACAGGCGCATCTCGTGCAGCAGATGATCGAGCGCGACGAGCTCGCTCGGCGCGTGCCCGCTCTGGCGCTTGGCATTGAGCGTCTGAATCCAGGCGAGCAGGCGCTGATCGAACTCGTCGAGCCGCCCATCGAGTAGTAGACGCGCTCGCTGCTGCTCGAGCAGGCCCGGCAGGATCTCGTCGATGTCGGCGATCGGAAACGCGTCGTCGCAGCCGAAGGTCGGCGATCGCCGCCTTCGGGCCCGCAGCGCGGGCCGTCCCAGAGCTCTCGCTCCGGGTTGCGCTCGCGGCAGAACAGACGAGAAACTCCCCCTGCGCGCGGCCCGGCACGAGCACGGCCACGGCCTCGGGCTCGCCGAAGCCCGTCAGGTAGTAGAAGTCGCTGTCGGGCCGGTAGCTGAACAGCGTGTCGCGACTGCGCACGCGCTCGGGCGCCGCCGGCAAGCACCGCGATTCCGTCGGCGCCGATGAGCTCCATGAGATGTTTGCGGCGTCTCGCGTATTCCCCGGAATTCAAGGCAATGACCTCGTTGGCGGTGTTGGCCGTGATGGCCGTGACTTCAATGCACGTCGCGGGCGGCAGCCTCGCGCCGCGCATCGAGCTCCTCGAAAACGATCTGGACGCTGACGCGCACGTACTCCTTGAGCTCGGCGAGCGCGAAATCGGCTTCCTCGAGGTCCGCGCCGTCGTCCTCCGTCAGGCCGGCCCGCGTGATCTCCGCAAAGTCGTGCAGAATCTCGCCGACCGTGGCCGGCGCGTCGGCGTCCGCCTGTGCATCCCGCTGCGCGCCGGCGTCGGTCGCCTCGACGTCGGGCGCGCTGAAGCCCAAGCCGCTCAAGAATCCATGACACCACAGCGCAAGCGCTTGGACTTGCTCTTCGAGCAACGCCTCGTCGTCGGGCAACAGCGGCTCGAACGCGAGCTCTCCACCCTCCAGCGCCTGCCAGCTCGCGGACACGATCGCCCGCACGGACGCGGACCATTCGCCCGAGGCGGAAGCGCCTTCCTCGCCGAGCACGTCGAGCTCGTGCCGATCGTCCTCGGCGCTCGCATCGAGCATCGGCTCGTCGAGCGACTCGTCGAGCCACAGCTGCGCGGCTTCGGTCCGCCCCCTGCGAGCGCGCCGCAAATGCCGCCATGCAACTCGGGCAACTGCACGATCTCGCCGACGCCTTGCAGCATTGCACTGAGTGCTTCGTAGCTCATGCTCGTGATCGGCGTATTTTCAGTCACGTACCGCGGCGCCCTTCCGCTGAGCGCGTTCGCGCATGCTATCACTCGCGGCAAGTCTTTATTGACCCCTCGCGGTCGGCGGCTCTATATTGCTCCGAATGAGCCAACGATGACACCAACCAGCGCTTCGACCTCGAGCTCAAGCCGCTTGGAAAAGCGCTTGGACGAGCTCGTCCTCTTTTGCCGGCAACTCCAAGAAGAAAATCAATCGCTGCGCCAACCGGCAAGACACCTTGATCGCCGAGCGGGCTACGCTGCTGCACAAAAACGAGCAAGTGCGCGGCCGTGTCGAGGCGATGATCAGCTCGGCTCAAAGGCCATGGAGCAGGCCTCATGAATGACATGTTCGCGCATGTCACCGTCCGCATATCTCGAGAAGGAATACCACGTAGCCTGCCCGGCCGAGGAAAAAGCGGCCTTGTGGCCTCGTCCGAGCTTCTGAATCAGAAGATGCGCGAGATCCGCGACAGCGGCAAGGTCGTGGGCCTCGACCGCGTGGCCGTCATGGCGGCCTTGAATCTCGCCAACGAGCTGCTCAAGACGCAAGGCCAGGACCAAGAGCTCAAGAGACATCGTGGGCTTGCGCATCCAGCGCTATGCGCGAGCAGACTGGATTCGGCGCTCGGACCCGCCAAGCAGTTGACCCTGTAAAATAGGGTTCAATGCTCCCTGCTGTGTACGACACGGATTGGATAGTCTTTCGGACCCTAAATCATGACTTTGGGGTTGTGCTCTGTCGGTGGTGTTGTGCAGATCCGGCACTGCCGGAAAGCCTGCAGCCACCACGGCGTACCCCACCTTTTGCTCCGGTTCGAGAGCAACCATTCGTGACGGCACGGGCGGGGAGCACCTCCTCCATCTTGCAAACCGAGCGACGGCAGCTGCGGCAACGGCTCAGAGCCGAGCGGCGCGCTTTGCCGGCGGCCGATCGCGCGCGCGCCGACCGCGCCATCGTCTCGCGGATCCGGTCACTCGGCGCTTTCCGGCGCGCCGAGCGAGTCGCCGTCTTCCTGGCTTTCGACGGCGAGCCTTCGCTCGCTCCATTGATCCGTGCGGCCGGCCATCTCGGCAAACGCCTATACGCGCCCGTGCTCGAGGGCCGCGACATGCACTTCGCCGAGCTCGTCGCGAACGACGGTCTCGCCAAAAACTTCTTCGGCATCCTGGAACCGGAGCTCGGACGGCACATCGACGCCCGGCGTCTCGATCTCGTGCTGACCCCGCTCGTCGGCTTCGACGACCACGGCGTGCGGATCGGCGTCGGGCGCGGCTACTACGATCGCTGTTTCGAGTTTCTCGATCGGCGCACATCGTGGCGGCGGCCGAAGCTGCTCGGCGTGGCTTACGAGCTTCAGCATGTGCCGCAGCTCGAGCGCGCGTCGTGGGACGTGCCGCTTTGGGGCGCGGCCACCGAGCGCAAATTCCGGCAGTTCTAAAGGAGAGCGACCGATGGCGCACTGGCTCATCAAGTCCGAGCCCGAGGCATTCAGCATCGACGACCTGGCCGCAAGCCCGCGTAAAACCACGCATTGGGACGGTGTCCGCAACTATCAGGCGCGCAATTTCATGCGTGACGAGATGCGCCGCGGCGATCTCGCCTTCTTCTATCACTCCAACTGCGCGGAGCCGGCCATCGTCGGCATAGTGAAGGTCGTGAAGACCGGTTATCCGGACTTCACGGCGTTCGACCCGAAGGATAAGCACTACGACCCGGACAGCGACCCGGAAAACCCGCGCTGGTACATGGTAGACGTGCAGTTGCAACGCAAGCTCAAGCACCCGATCACGCTCGCAATGCTTCGCGAGCACGCCGATCGTGGGCTCGAGGGCATGGCGCTTTTGCGCCGCGGCAACCGTTTGTCGGTGTCGCCCGTCAGCGACGCACATTGGCAATTCATTCTCGGTCTCGCGTAGCCGAAAAGTTTTCTCGTTGCCGTTCCCGATCGTCGTTGCAGTGCGAGAGTGTGCAGTTAATCACACTCCGCGCATGCGATCGCGCGAAGAAGATGCGCAAAAATCTATAACATGCTGGAAATTTTGATCCTTTTATATATACTCACGCCGTCTAACCCGACAACGGAGACTACCCATGGCATCTACGAAGAAAGTATCTGTTAAGAAGACTTCGAAGAAACGTAAGAAGGCGAAACGCAAAGTTGCGAAGAAGCCTGCAGCGAAAAAAGCCGCGAAGAAGCGCGGCGCAAAAAAGAAAGCTAAGAAGAAGACCAAGAAAAAAGCTAAAAAGAAAGCTAAGAAAAAAGCTAAAAAGAAAGCCAAGCGCAAGACGGCCCGTAAGAAACGCTAAGATATTCATAGCGTTAATTAAGCCGTTTTGGCTAAGTGCAGTGCCCGCCAAGTTGCGGGCACTGTTCTTTTGGGGAGGATGAACTTTGAGTCAGGACGAAAAGAAACGACAGGCCGCACTCGCGGCGTTGTCCTACATCAAAGACGGCATCGTGCTCGGCATCGGCACCGGCAGCACCGTCGACGTGCTGATCGCGGAGCTCGGCGCACACGCGCAAAAGCTCGACGTCGGTCGTCAGCAGCTCGGACCGGACGACGCGGAAATTGCGCGAAGTCGGTATCCCGACGGTCGAACTGGCCGAGGTCGGCGACATCGACCTGTACGTCGACGGTGCCGACGAGGCCACCAAGCATCTGCACCTGATCAAGGGCGGCGGCGGAGCCCTGACCCGGGAAAAAATACTCGCCGGCGGCGGCAAGACGCTTCGTCTGCATCGTCGACGACACCAAGCTCGTCGGCACACTCGGCCGCTTTCCGCTGCCGGTCGAGGTCATCCCGATGGCGCAATCGTTCGTCGCGCGCCAGATGATCAAGGCCGGCGGCCAGCCGATCTGGCGGCAGGATTTCGTGACCGACAACGGCAACCACATCATCGACGTGCACAACTTGAAGATCGCCAACCCCCTCGAGCTCGAGACGCGCTTCAACCAAATACCTGGAGTCGTGACGGTCGGGATATTCGCGAACCGGCCGGCCGACGTGCTGCTCGTGGGCGGCACGAACGCAGTCAAAGTTCTGGAGTAGCCGAGCCGCCCGGTCGGGCGGCTGGCTCGCGACAAACAAAAGGTGGCTGGGGGACTAGGATTCGAACCTAGGTTCTCGGAGTCAGAGTCCGATGTCCTACCGCTGGACGATCCCCCAAGCTCGGGGTTTGCCCGACCGCGGCGAACGCCGGCAGTCGGCCGAACTCAATCTTCAGGCCGCAAACGGGGCCGGTGCAAGTTTTAACGCTTGGAGTATTGCGGCGCGCGGCGGGCCTTGCGCAGACCGACCTTCTTGCGCTCGACTTCGCGAGCGTCGCGAGTCACGAACCCGGCTTTACGCAAAGGCTTGCGCAGCGCCTCGTCGTAGGCGATCAACGCACGCGTGATCCCGTGGCGAATCGCGCCGGCCTGGCCGGTCGTGCCGCCGCCGCGGACGGTGACGTGAATGTCGAACTTGCCTTCGACCTCGGCCACCGCGAGCGGCTGGCGCACGATCATGCGCGCGGTCTCGCGGCCGAAGAAGATGTCGAGCGGCCGGCCGTTGACGTTGATCTCGCCGCTGCCGGGCCTCAGAAATACGCGTGCGGCCGAGGTTTTGCGACGGCCGGTGCCATAGTGATTCGCGGTGATCATTGGACTAGAGCTCCAATCGAGCGGGCTGCTGTGCCTGGTGCGGATGGTTCGGACCGCGCACGACCTTGAGCTTCTTGAACATCTGCCGGCCCAGCGGATTGCGGGGCAGCATGCCTTTGACGGCGATCTCGATGACCCGCTCCGGCGCGCGGGCGAGCAGCTTCTCGAGCGGCTCGCTGCGCATGTTGCCGATGTAGCCGGTGTGCCGGTGATACATCTTGTCTTTGAGCTTGCGGCCCGTGACGCGGATCTTCTCGGCATTGATGACGACGATGAAGTCGCCCGTATCCACGTGCGGCGTGTAGACGGGCTTGTGCTTGCCGCGCAGGCGGCGCGCGAGCTCCGTGGCGAGCCGACCGAGGGTTTGCCCTTCTGCATCGACGAGGTACCAGTCGCGGCGAACCGTCTCGGACTTGGCGGAGAATGTTTTCATGCGTGTTGGCTTCGATCCGGGCCGGGTGACCCCCCGGCCAAAGAGGCGAGATATTAAAGGCGCCGGCAGGCTGGCGCAAGGGAGGCGCGGCCTGCCGGCCCGCCCCGAAGCACGGCCCAAGGCCCTACCGGCCGCGGTTTCGGGCATCTGCCCCCGGCTCCAACCCGGGATGCGCCGGGGGTGATGGGCCGGCCGGCGAGTCGCTCCTTAGAAGGAGTACTCGAGCGAGATCGAGGTGAACCGGTCCGTCGCGGCCACGCCCGGAGGCACATCGCTGTTGTGCTTGATCCGAAAGGACAGCACGAGCCCGATGTTGCCGATGAGCCGCGCCTTGAGTGCCGAGATGGCTTCGTAACTCGTGTTGGATTGACCGCTTTCGACGATGAGATCCTGATTGAAGCCCGTCATCTCGCTGAACGTGAGCGTGTAATCGACCGCTGCGCGGACGATGCCGTCGCGCTCGTCCGAGCCGTCGCGCAGCGTCGCCTGTCTGGCACCGGCGCCGATCTCGGCGTTGAGCACGTGCGGACCGCGCTCGATGAGCCTCCGGCCGTAACCGGCCGTCTCCGAGACTTGCCGGTCGTAGGCGGAGAATCGGTCCTGCTTCCAATCGAGTGACGTGAAGATGTAGGCCTTCTGGTCCTCGCCGAAAGCCCTTCGACCCTCGTACTTTGCCGAATAGGCTTCGGCCGTCTTCACGTCGTTGCTCGTCGCGGAAACCGCCGAGAGATCGAACTCGTGCTTCCAGACATCAAGCGTGTACAGCAACCCGAAAGATGCGTTGACGTTGGTGCTGTCGGTGTTGCCGCTCGTCGCGAGATAGCCGAGCGCGACTTGCCCCGAAATGCCCTTCGGCGGCGGCGTTGCGCTGTTTTGTGCGAGGGCGGGCATGCTCGATAGCGCCGCGATCACGATCGCAACATAGAGCTTTTGCATCACGGAGACTCCGCGGACAGAGAAAGGGGCGCCATCTTACCGATGCCAGGAGCGATTTCCACCGGCTCCGCGTTTCGCCTATATAATCGAGCCATGCACTCGCCGCTTTCGTGGCAGGACAGGCTGATAGCGACGCTCGACGAAGGTCTACGGGCCGTCGCCGCAGCCCCTTCGCCGGGTCGCCAGTCGCCCGCGCACGATCTCCCCGAGCCCGATCTCACGCTCGACCAGCGCCGCTCGAGCGCCGCGCTCATGCGCGTGAACCACGCGGGCGAGATCTGCGCGCAGGCGCTGTACAGCGGACAAGCGCTCGTCACACGATCCGCGACGACGCGAGCGCATCTTGCGGCCGCCGCTCGCGAAGAGCGCGATCACCTCGCATGGTGTGCCGAGAGGCTCGTCGAGCTCGGCGGGCGTCCGAGCCTGCTCGGCCCGGTTTGGTATGCGGGCAGCTTTGCCATGGGCATTGCGGCCGGCGCTTTCGGCGACGGCGTGAGCCTCGGCTTCGTCGAGGAGACCGAAAAGCAAGTCGAGGCGCATCTCAAAGACCACCTCGAGCGGCTGCCCACGAGCGACGCGAAAAGCGGCGCAATTCTTTCACGCATGATGGAAGACGAGGCGCATCACGGCACGATGGCGAGCCTCGCGGGCGGCGTTTCGCTCCCTGGGCCGATACGCCGCCTCATGGCTCTCGGCGGTGGTTTATTGCGTCGTACGGCGCTGATCTTGTGAACTGTGTCACAACCACAACAGATTATGACTTGCGACTTATCGGGGAATTGAGTAAATAACTCAATTAAGTCAAACCGGAGTCCCGTTCCCATGGAAGAAGCCCTCAGGCCTTTGAGCGATGTCCCGGCCATCAATCGCTTCTTGAGCTATTGCCGTGTGCGTACGATTCCGGGCAAAGACCGTGATGATTCACGCTGGCGATCTGCCCGATGTTCTGTACTACATCGTCGACGGCTCGGTCGAAGTCATGATCGAGGACGAAGACGGCAACGAGATGGTGCTGGCCTATCTCAACAAGGGTCAGTTCTTCGGTGAAATGGGATTGTTCTACGAGCAACCGCAGCGCAGCGCGTGGGTTCGAACTCGATCGGAGAGCGAAATCGCCGAGATGACGTATCCGCGTTTCCGGCAGATCGCATCCGAGAGCCCCGGCCTCATCTTCGAGCTCGCCACGCAGCTCGCAACGCGGCTCGATCGAACGAACCGTAAGCTAGGCGACCTTGCCTTCGTGGACGTCACGGGGCGAGTCGCTCACGCCATCATGGATCTGTGCCGCGAACCCGATGCGATGACCCATCCGGACGGGATGCAGATCAAAGTGTCGCGTCAGGAGCTCTCGCGACTCGTCGGCTGCTCGCGCGAGATGGCCGGCCGCGTGCTCAAAGTGCTCGAGGACCAGGGTCTCGTGCGTGCGAGCGGCAAGACCATCGTCGTGTTCAACGCCCGCCGCGAGCTGCCGAAAGCCCGCAGCGAAGCTCTGCGCCGCCCGGCGTGACGTAGTCACTTCGTTCGTGCAGCCGGCGCTCCGCGGTGTCACTTGAAGCCGCGCCGCGCTTTGACCTTCTCGTAAGCCGCGCGAATCTCCTGTGTCTTCTGCTCGGCAACGCCGATCATCGACTCGGGTAGACCCCGCGCGACGAGCTTGTCCGGATGATGCTGATTCATGAGCCGCCGGTAGGCGGTCTTCACGACCGCGTCGCTGGCATCTGCGGCGACGCCGAGCGCTCGATACGCAGCGTCGAGATTCGCCGCCGTCGTCGCGGGCGCCGTGCGCTGCTCGAACGCGCGGACGATGGCTTCGAGCTGCGCTAGCTCCGATCGGCTCACGTCGAGACCGCTCGCGATTTGCCACAGCGACCGCCGCTTCTCGCCGCCGAACTCGCCGGCTCCGATCGCTGCCTGCAACTGAATCTGCACGAACGCGCGCGCAAGATCGGCTTGTCCGCCGATGTGATCCGCGAGCGCGCCGAGACGCTCGTCGAAGGGATAGCCGGTGCTCTTGCCGGCAGTGAAACGTTCGATCGCGCTGGACACCTGCTCGGGCGTGAGGCGCATGCCGTGCATGATGCGCCGCGCCACGCGGATCTCGCTCGCCGAGACGTGCCCGTCGATCTTGGCGACGTAGCCCATCATCTCGAACACCACTTCGAAGAACAGCCGGCTGATCTCGTGCGGGCCGCGCCGGCCTTTGCGCGCTTCGAGCTGCGCGTCGACCTGATGGCCGATCACCATCCCGAGCACGGAACCGAGCGGACCCGCCGTGAGCAGCCCGAGAACTCCGCCGATGGCCTTACCGACCCATTGCATCCGTGCTCCACGAGGTGCGATTAATGTCATGCGCGCCACGAGCGACCGTCAAGTTGCCGAGACGCCGTGCGCGGGGTCATTATCTTGCCTTTCCGGCGCAACCAAAAGACATGGCCGAACCTACGAAAGCCCTCTTCGAATCGACTTTGCACGGCCTGAAGCTCGTCGCGCGCGGCAAAGTCCGCGATATCTACCGTGTCGACGCCAAGCGGCTGCTCATCGTCGCGACCGATCGTATCTCGGCTTTCGACGTCGATTTTGCCGGACCCGATTCCCGGTAAGGGCATCGTGCTGACGGCGATTTCGAACTTCTGGTTCGATCTGCTCGAGCCGGTCGTGCCGAACCATCTCACGCATACGGACCCCGAGACGGTCGTGACGGAGCCGCAAGACCGCGCCGTCGTGCGCGATCGCGCCGTCGTCGTGCGCGACTTGCAGCCCGCTGCCTATCGAGGCCGTCGTGCGCGGTTACCTGATCGGCTCGGGATGGAAGGACTACTGCAAAACGGGCGCGGTATCCGGCGTCACGCTGCCGCCCGGCCTCGAGCTCGCTGAGCCGTCTGCGGCAGCCGATCTTCACGCCGAGCACGAAGGCCGCACCCGGCGCGCACGACGAGAACATCTCGATGGCCCAGGCTCGCGACCTGCTCGGCACGAAACTCGCCGACCAGGTGGCCGACGTATCGCTCGAGCTCTACGCGCGCGCCACGGACTATGCCCGCGAGCGCGGCATCATCATTGCCGACACGAAGTTCGAGTTCGGGCTCGACGAGAACGGCGAGCTCCGAGTCATGGACGAGGTGCTCACGCCGGATTCGTCGCGCTTCTGGCCGGCCGACAGCTATCGTCCGGGCGCCTCGCCGCAAAGCTTCGACAAGCAGTACGTGCGCGACTATCTCGAGACGCTCGACTGGAACAAGACGGCCCCGGGGCCGAGGCTCCCGGCCGTCGTGATCGAACGCACGCGCGAGAAATACTACGAGGCTCTGGACAGACTCACGGGCGCCAGCGAGACTTAAGCTCGCTCGAGCGCCGACGGGACGCGGCATGGAATTCGTCATCGAACGTCTCGAAAAGTGGCTCTGGCGCAGCGCACGCGGCGCGCCCGTGCCGCACTGGCTCGTCGCCGCCCGGTACGCGTTCGCGCTATTGCGCGATTTCGCGCGCGGCGAGCTCAGCCTGCGTGCGATGAGCCTCGTGTACTCCGACGATGCTGGCCGTCGTGCCGCTGCTCGCATTCAGCTTTTCGGTGCTCAAGGGGCTCGGATTCCATCGCCAGCTCGAGCCGCTGCTCGCGAACTTTCTGGCCCCGCTCGGTGCACAGGCCGACGAGCTCACCGAGCGCATCGTCGGCTTCGTCGACAACGTCAGCGGCTCCGCGCTCGCGAGCGTGAGCGTCGCACTGCTGCTCTTCTCGGCGCTGTCGATGGCGCAGAAGGTCGAGAGCAGCTTCAACTTCGTTTGGCGCGTCGACCGGCCGCGCAGCTTCGCTCGCCGGTTCAGCGAATACCTCAGCGTCATGCTCGTCGGCCCGCTCGTCATGAGCATGGCCATGGGCTTCACGGCCACGCTCGCGAGCACCGCCGTCGTCACACGGTTGTCGCGCATCGAGCCCTTAGGCACGTGGCTCGCGTGGCTCGGCTCGTTGACACCGTACGTGCTCGTGATCGGCGGCTTTCGGCTTCCTTTACGTGTTCGTGCCCGAACACCCACGTACGGCTCAGGCCGGCGCTGATCGGCGGGCTGTTCGCAGGTGTGCTGTGGGCCGGCAGCGGCAGTTTGTTCGCGCAGTTCGTCGTCACGGCGACGCGCAATTGGGCCATCTACTCGGGGTTCGCGATCGTGCTCGTCGCGATGCTGTGGATCTACCTGTCGTGGCTGATTCTGCTGCTCGGCGCCCAACTCGCGTTCTACTTGCAAAATCCCGACTACCTGCGGCTCGGACAACGCACACAGAGCGTGTCCAACGGTCTGCGCGAGCGGCTCGCGCTCGGTGCGATGCTGCTCGTCGGCCGCGACTTCGAGCAGCCGGGGCACGGTTGGCGGGCCGAGAGTCTCGCCGCGCGTACCGGCGTGCCGCGCCACTTTCTCGAGCCCGTACTCACGTCGCTGACCTCGGCAGGGCTGCTGACCCAAACCGCCGAGCAGCGCTTGATCCCCGCTCGCGATCCGCGGCGCATCACCGTCGTCGAGATTCTCGACGCCGTGCGCCATTCCGGAGACAGCGTCGGCCCCGCCGCAGCCGATTGGAACGCGACGCTCAAAGAGCTGACCGAGAACATCGAGCGCGGCATTCGCGACGCGCTCGCGGACCGCTCGCTCGCAGACATCGTCGACGCGGACCTCGCTGTGACCCAGTCGCACGACGCTTCAGCGGCCAGCTCATCGGGCCCGCGCGCCGTCGCGCGCCGCAGCTAATGTTCGCGGCGCCGCACGACGGTCATTGGCCCGCGACCGTAAGCGCGTCGAGCAGCACCGAGCCCGCGCGCATCGCGCCGCGCAAATCGACGTCCGAGCCGATCGCGACGATGCGCTTGAACATCTGCGCGAGATTGCCGGCGATCGTGACCTCGCTGACGGGATACACGATCTCCCCGCGCTCGACCCAGAATCCGGCCGCGCCGCGCGAGTAATCGCCCGTCACCATGTTGACGCCCTGCCCGAGCAGCTCGCCGACGATAAACCCTTGTTGCATCGGACCGACGATCTCCGCGAGCGGACCCGCCGTCGATCGCGACCACCAAGTTGTGGATACCGCCCGCATTGGCGGTCGTCGGCAGACCCAGGCGCCGCGCCGGAATAGCTCGAGAGCACGTAGCCCTCGAGGACGCCGCGCGTGACGAACGCTGCCGACGTGTCGTGCGACGCCTTCGGCGTCGAACGGTGCACTGCCGAGCGCGCGCGGAATGAAAGGATCCTCGACGATGTCGACGCACTCGGGGAACACCTGCTCGCCCGCGCGCGCCGAGCAGAAACGACGCGCGCCGATATTGCGCCGTGCCGCGAATCGCCGCGACGAAATGGCCGAAAAGCCCTCGGGCGAGCTCCGCCGGAACAGATCACGGGCACCGTACGCGCGTCGAAACTTGACGCGCGCCGAGACGGCGCAGCGCGCGGCGGCGCGGACTCCTCGCCGACGCTCTCGGGCGTGTCCGAGATCGTCGGCTCGGCGCGCGACCGTGTACCAATAGTCGCGCTCGAGCGAATCGCCGTTCTCTCGCGACGACGCTGCAGCTCAGTCGAGTGACTGCTCGTCGGATAGGCCGCCGAGAAACCGTGCGAGTTCGCGTAGACGCGGCAGCCGCACGCCGGTCGAGACGACTGGCGCCCTCCGAGTTCTCGATGCGCGCGTCGAGGCCGCGCGCGGCATTTTCGGCGCGCAGCGCGAGCTCCGTGGCCGGCCTCGACGTCGAGCTCCCAGGGATGTAGAGATCGAGGTCGGGCGGCTCGCTTCGCCATGAGCTCGGCATCGGCGAGGCCTGCGTACGCGTCCGCGGACGTGAAGCTCGCGATGCTCAACGCTTTGCGCGACCGCGTTCTCGATGCCGCGGGCGAGAAATCGCTCGTGCTCGCACTGCCTTTGTGCGATCCTTGTAGACCGTCACGCCGAGCCCGCGATCTTTCTGCCGCTCAACCGACTCGAGCTCGCCGAGGCGCACGGTGACGCTCAAGCCCTTCGTCATAGCTGACGCCGGCTTCCGCCTGATCGGCGCCGAGTCGCCGCGCAAGCTCGACTGCCCGCGCGGCGCTGTCTCGAGCGACCCGCAACTGTCTCGAACCGTCGTTGACATTCCATACGGGTGCGAAGTCATTCTAACTGCTGTACAATGCCGCGATGAAACCGCTGGTCGGCGTCATCATGGGATCCGACTCGGATTGGGGGACGATGTCGCAACGCGGCGGAGACGCTCGACGCGCTCGGCCGATTCCGTACGAGACTGCGCGTCGTTTCCGCGCACCGCACGCCGGACTTCTTGTTCGAATATGCCGAGCTCGGCTGCCGTTGGCCGCGGGCTCGAGGTCCTGATTGCCGGCGCCGGCGGCGCCGCACACCTGCCCGGCATGACGGCGGCCAAAACGCGGCTTGCCCGTGCTCGGCGTGCCGATCAAGTCGCGCGCGCTCAACGGCGTCGACTCGCTGCTGTCGATCGTCCAGATGCCGCGCCGGCATTCCGGTCGGCACGCTCGCGATCGGCAAGGCCGGCGCGATCAATGCGGCGCTGCTCGCGGCCGCGATCCTCGCGAACAAGCATCCACGCCATCGCCGCGGCCGCTGACAGTTACCGAGCCGCGCAAACGGCGCAAGTGCTCGACAGCCCGACCCGCGCGAAACGCCGTGATTATCTCGCGCGATCCGCGCCGGAGATTCCATCGCATGACAGCAGCGCGCGTAGGCATCATCGGTGCCGGCCAGCTCGGCCGCATGACTGGCGCTGCCGGCTATCCGCTCGGCATCCGACCTGCCGTTTCGTCGATACCGCCGCCGACGCGCCGGGCGGCCAAGTCGCGCCGCATCCGCCCGGCCGAGCTCGACGACCTCGACGCGCTCGGGGCGCTCGCCGCGACGTCGACGTCGTTGACGCTTCGAGATCGAGAACGTCTCGGTCGACGCGCTCGAGCGGCTCAACGCGATCACGCCGGTCTACCCGCCGCCGGCCGACCGTGCCGTCGCACAGGACCGGCTCGCCGAGAAAGCGTCTGTTCGCTCGCTCGGCGATCCCGACGCGCCGTTCGTGCCGGTCGCGCCGCGCAGGACCTCGACGCCGTCGGCCGACGTCTCGGCTGGCCGGTCGTGCTCAAAGCCAGCCGCTGGGCTACGACGGCCGCGGCCAGCGCATCGTCGCGCTCGGCTGCACGAGCTCGCGGCAGCCTGGGACGACGCTCGGCCGCGTTCCCGCGATCGCCGAAGGCTTGGGTCGGCTTCGAGCGCGAGCTGTCGCTGGTCGCCGTTCGCGGCGCCGCAGGCAGCACGCGCTTTCTATCCGCTCACCGAGAACACGCATCGCGACGGCATTCTGCGCACCGACCGTCGCGCCGTATGAAGACGCAGCGCTGCAAGGCAGGCCGAGTCCTGGCTCACGCGAGATCATGACCGCGCTTCGACTATCGCGGCGTTCTGACGGTCGAGTTCTTTCACACGCCGCAGGCGGGCTTGGTCGCCAACGAGATGGCGCCGCGCGTGCACAACTCCGGCCACTGGACGATCGAGGGCGCGGAAACGAGCCAGTTCGAGAATCACCTGCGCGCCGTGCTGGGCTGGCCGCTCGGCAGCGTCGCGCGCGCGCGGCCACGCGGCCATGCTCAATCTGCTCGGGCGAGCTGCCGCGCGCCCGAAGCCGTGCTGGCGTCCCGACGGCGCTCACTCTTCACGACTACGGCAAGAGCCCCGCGACCCGCGCGCAAGCTCGGCCATTGCACGCTCGTCGACGGCGACCGGGACCGGCTGCTCGAGCGGCTCGACGACCTGCGAGGCGCGCTCGGCGGCACCGACGATCAGTGACGCGGTCCTCGAATCGGCTCTGGCTTTGTATTAGGCTTCGCTCCGGCTTTCTCAGGAGGCCGAACCGATCGCCAAGATGTATCGCGAACTCTTCCAACTCAGCAGAGCCGCCGTTTCGGCTGACACCTGATCCGCAGTTCCTCTTTGCGAGCAAACAGCATGCGCGCGCCAAGGCCTACATGGAGTCGACGATCTGGCTCGCCGACGGCTTCGTCGTCATCACGGGCGACATCGGCTCGGGCAAGACGACGCTGATCGAGAGCTTTCCTCGCTGAGCTGCCCGAGACGTCGATGCTCGCGCAGATCAGTCAAACGCAGCTGTCGCCCGTCGAGTTTCTGCAGGCTCTGCTCGTCGAGTTCGGCTTTCGAGCCGTTCCGCATGAACGCAAGGTCGAGCTTCTCGCGATGCTCAAGGACTTCATGGTCGAGCAGTACGCAGCCGGCAAGAAGATTCTGCTCGTCATCGACGAGGCTCAGAACCTCTCACGCAAAGTGCTCGAGGAGGTCCGGCTGCTGTCGGGGATCGAGGCTCAGAAAGAAAAGCTTCTGCGCATCGTGCTCGCCGGCCAGCCGGAGCTGTCCCAAAAGCTCGACTCGCCTCGGCTGCGACAGCTCACGCAGCGTGTTCGCCTGCGCTTTCATCTAGGCGCGCTGTCCAAGCGCGAAACGCACGAGTACATCGTCCACCGGCTCAACGTGGCCGGCGCCAACGACCGGACGATCTTCGACGATGCTGCCTGCGATATGGTGTTTCGTTACACGGGCGGCGTTCCGCGGCTCGTCAACGTGCTGTGCGATACCGCGATGCTGTGCGCGTTCGCGGAAGAGCGCACGGCCATCGACGAAGGGCTCGTCAAGGCCGCCGCGGACGAGCTGCAATGGGTGGAGTACAACGAACGGCTGCGCACGCAGTCGAACGAAACGGGATCGACGGGAGAATTCCGTGGAATCGGCCGGTTCGTCGGACGCCTCGAGGTGCTGTTCCGCGATGAGTTCGTGATGGAATTCAATCTGCCGATCGGTCGTATGATCATCGGCCGCACGCCCGAGAACGATCTGCAAATCCGCAGCAAATTCGTCTCGCGGCATCATGCGCAAGTGGTCTCGGATCAACGGCAGTCCGTGCTCGAGGATCTGAACAGCACGAACGGAGTGTTCGTGAGATCGCAGCGCGTCAAGCGGCTGGAGCTGGCCGACGGCGACGTGATCCAGCTCGGCGAGCACAAGTTGCTGTACCGGGATTTGCGTGAGGCAGGCCACGCCCTCGTGGAGGCCGAAGATCTCGGCCAGGACGAGATCTCGACCAGGACGAAGAAGAGGAGGACTACGACGACGTCCTCGACGAGTCGGAAGACGAAGACCTCGATGACCTCGCCGAGGAAGAAGCCGTCGAGGACCAAAATCGCAGCTGACCCGGACCGTTCCTCAGCCCGGCCTGGGCGGCCCTAGGGACGGCTTCGATAGCCCCACATGGGGAGGGCTCGTGCCGCTCTTAGATCCGTAAATGGCCGGCATCAGCTCCGGCTGCGCGAAAGCTTATTTTGGGCCTCGAGCAACGCGCGCAGCAAGGAGGGCTCCCAAGCGTCGATATCGAGCGCCGCGCGCTCGCTGTGACTCAAGCTGGTCAACGCAGTGTCATCCGCGTCCGTCGTCGCCTGGGGCGCCGGCTCCGCGACCGAAGGATCGAGGTCTGCCCGGCGCCTTGCTTTCGCCGCCATCGCGTAAGCCCTAGCGACCCGCGCCGAACAGCGCGAGCAAGCGGGACAGAAAAGACCGGCTGAGCCCGTCCACCGCGAAATCCGAATCGCCTTGTATCTCGCGGGCCAACCGTTCCTCGTTGACATCGAGAAGCGGCTTCTTGAAATCCGCTTCGGTCATCGTGCTCTCGAAGTTGATCGTCATGCGGTCACTCGTGACATCGACGCGAGCATGCTAGAGAAACGCGTAGGACTTCGCAGTGAACGACTTCACCGAACTCGGGCTGGACGTTTAACTTAAGACTTCGACGGCAAAGAAGCGCGGGCGGGGAGCGCCCTAGGTCTGCGTGCCGCCGACCGTCAAAGAATCGATGCGAATCGTGGGCTGCCCCACGCCGACGGGCACCGATTGTCCGTCCTTGCCGCACGTGCCGACCCCCGCATCGAGCTTCAGATCGTTACCGACCATCGACACTCGCGTGAGTACCTCGGGCCCGCTGCCGATCAGCATCGCGCCTTTGATCGGAGTCGTCTTCTTGCCGCGCTCGATCAGATACGCCTCGCTCGCGGAAAACACGAATTTGCCCGAGGTGATGTCCACTTGACCGCCGCCGAAGTTCGGCGCGTAGATGCCCTTGTCGATGGACGCGATGATCTCCTCGGGATCATGGCTACCCGGCAGCATGTACGTATTGGTCATACGCGGCATCGGCGCATACGCGTAAGACTCGCGCCGGCCGTTGCCCGTCGAGCGCGTCTTCATGAGGCGCGCGTTGAGCTTGTCGTGCATGTAGCCGACCAGCACGCCGTTTTCGATCAACGTCGTGCACTGCGTCGGCGTGCCTTCGTCGTCGACATTGAGCGATCCGCGACGTCCGCTCAAAGTGCCGTCGTCGACAACCGTGCATTGCTCGGTCGCCACGCGCTCGCCGAGCCGACCGGAGAAAGCCGACGTGCGCTTCCGGTTGAAGTCGCCTTCCAGGCCGTGCCCGATGGCCTCGTGCAGCAGAATGCCCGGCCACCCGGCGCCGAGCACGACGGGCATGTTGCCGGCCGGCGACGGAATCGCTTCCATGTTCACGGCCGCCGAGCGCACGGCTTCGGCCGCGATCTCGAGCGCACGTCCGCCGGCCGTCACGATGCTGAAATCGCCGCGACCGCCACCGCCCGCGTACCCCTGCTCGCGCCGGCCGTTGCTCTCCATGATGACCGAAACGTTGATCCGCACGAGCGGTCGCACGTCGGCGGCGAGCGTGCCGTCGGTGGCCTGCACGAGCACGACCTCGTGCACACCGGCCAAGCTCGCGATGACTTGGATCACGCGCGGATCCATGGCCCGCACGCGCACGTCGAGATCGGCCAGCAGCGCCACCTTGTCGGCATCCGCCAGGGTGCCGAGCGGATCGATAGCCGGATACAGCGGCTCGTACGCACGCGCCTTCGGCACTTTGTACTCGCCTCGCCCTTGAGCGCGAGCGATGCCGCGCGCGGCCTCGACTGCGTCGAACAGCGCGGCGTCGTCGAGCTGGTCGGCGTACGCGAAGCCCGTGCGCTCACCGACTACGGCACGCACGCCCACACCTTCGTCGATGCTGTGCACGCCGTCCTTGACGATGCCGTCCTCGACGGTCCAAGTCTCGAAACGCGTCATTTGAAAGTACAAATCCGCGTAGTCGAGCTGCCTGCCCATGAGCGTGCCGATGGCCCGGTCGAGCGTGGCGGGCTTGAGCCCGGCCGGCACGAGCAAATGCTCGCGGGCGTACGCGACCGCGTCCGTAGGGGAAATGATGCTCGGTTGGGGCTCGATCATTGCTGGCTCTCAAACGGTTACGGCGCCCTGGGGATCGTCTCGGAAGACGACGGAAAGCTACAGCTCGCGCCGGTGCTCGAGGACCGGAAACTTCCGGCGTAGCTCCTTGAGCCGGATCATATCGACATCGACACACACAACACCAGGACCGGATTCGATCTCGCCGAGAATTTCGCCCCACGGATCGACGATCATCGAGTGACCGTAGGTCTTGCGCCCGCCCGCATGCTCGCCCCACTGGCCGGCTGCCACCACGTAGACGAGCGACTCGATCGCCCGGGCCTGCAGAAGGGGTTGCCAATGCACCTGTCCGGTCGGGACCGTGAACGCCGCCGGCACGACGAGGATGTCCATGCCTTGCATGCTGAGGCGGTGAAACAGCCCCGGGAAACGAATGTCGTAGCACACAGTCATGCCGATGCGCCCGACCGCGGTCTCGGCCGCAACGACGCGAGTCCCGGCCGTGGTCGTAGCCGATTCCCGGTAGCTCTCGGAAGGCTTGTTCGGAATCACGACGTCGAACAAGTGAATTTTGTCGTAGTACGCCTGTGTCGAGCCGTCCGGCCCGACGAGCAGCGACCTCGAGCTCGCGCGTTCTTCGCCCGGATCGCGAATAGGGATCGTGCCGCCGACGATCCAGATTCGATGCAGCTGCGCCTGCTCGGCCAAGAACCGCTGCGCGGGCCCGTCCCCGTAGAGCTCGACGACTCGCACGCGATCGGCGTCGGTCGCGCCGAGAAACGAAAAGTTCTCGGGCAATACGACGAGCTGCGCGTCCGCTTCGGCCGCTTCGTGAATGAGCCGCGCCGCTTCGGCGAGATTGTGGTCGACGTCGACCCGGCTCGTCATTTGAATCGCTGCTACCTTCATCGCACCGCGACCTCTTGTGGCCGATTCATGCCGTTGGGCGGCAACTCGGCGCACAGCTCACCCTGCTGAAGTTGTTCCGGCGACAGACGCTCGACCATCGGCTCCTGCCAACTGCCCGTCACGCAATACGAAGCGCGACCGATCCCTTTCAAGGGTTCCTTGAAAATTCGCGTGAAAATCAACAGAGCGGCCGCCACGGCCGGACCGCCGAGGAGCCCACCGACGGTCGGCAACACTTTGCCCGGCTCCGCTGTCACGACAGCCTGTTGATGGTAGTCGTGGTCGCGCAGCCCCGTGCGACCGACCATGCCGATCTCGGCCACGGGCCCCCGGAGCTTGAGATTGTCGGTATACGCGTTGCCGTCCACGACGACGAAATCGGCCGTGATCTCGTCGAACACGAGTCCGCGATTGAATACGTCGCGAAAATCGAGCGCGAGCCGGCGCGGCAGCGCGCTGATACTCATGAGGCCGATCATACGCCCCGCGCCGGGATCGACGTCGACGAGGCTGCCCGTTTCGACTTTGACGGCGAGGTCACCGCCGACGTGTTGCATCCAGTCGTCGGTCGGCGGACCGGGCCAATAGACACTGGCTGTGATCTCGGCCGACTTTGCTTCGATGATCGGATCGAAGCCCAGCTGCTCGAGCGCGGCCGCGACATTCGACGACGTGAGACTCACGGCGAATCGTGTCGTATCGCCGTCGGCTCCCGTAAACCAGCTGCCGCTGCCTTGTGCATTGAAACCCGGGCTCGAGCTTTCGAACGACACGAGTCGCAGACCGAGCGGATCGGGCAAGACCTCCGCATCGAGACGTCCGAGTCGATGCGTACCGATCGCAAACTCGTCCGCGTGCAGCTGCAAACCCGGTAAGTGCCGCGGATCGAGCTTGCGCGACGACGCCGAAGGCGTGCCGTTGCCGGCGCTCAGATACAGCCGCCGCATGACGGCCACGACTCTAGGATCGCGGCTCAAGTCGGCCGGTACGAGCAAAGTGCCCGCGATCGCGTCGCTGTCGACCTCGATCTGCCAGTCGTCCGTCAAGCGTCGCACGCTGAGCGTGGAGCTGCTGAGCTGCTGGCCGAAAGCGCGGAAGTCCGCGATGCTCAAGTCGGCCCCCGCGAAGGCGCCACTCCAGCCCGTTCCCGTACTGTCGCTCGACGCCGGCGCCGCGCCGGAGTCCGCGTTCGTGCTCGACGCGTCGTCCGCGCCGCGACCGATCGCAAGCCACTCGTCGATGTCGAGCACCGGCAGTGCGCCGTCGACGGTGATACCGCGCTCGGCGCGCAGCTCCGGCAACGCGCCGCCGAAACGTAACGCGCCGCGGCGAAAGATGAATGCCTTCGGTCGGCCTCGATCTGCGGCCGGCGTCGTCGAATCGCTTGCGGTAACGTCGCTTGAACGCGCCGCGGCGGCCACGGCATCCGCAGCCTCGGGCGTCGAAGTCTCGGCGCGGTCCGTGGGCGGGGCAGCGGGCGCATCGATTTCAGGGTTCGCATCGAACTGCAGCGCGAAGCGTCGCGACGCGCCGAGGTAGCCGTCCATCTCGAGCGCGTCCTCGGGGAAGCTCAGGTTTACCTGCAAGTTGACGGGCTCGCCCGGCGGCTTCGAAAATGGTGCCGGGAATCTCAGCGCCACACCGGATAGGTTGGAATCGATCGTAATTTTCGGCGGGACCGCAGCGAGCGCGTCGGCCGACGGGATCAACAGCGAGCCGCGCCACGCCGTTTGCCCTGCCAACAGCTCGGAAAACGGCAGATCGAAGGCTTTGGCCACCGCGTCGACCGTGACCTCTCCGTCAAGGTCCAGCTGCGCGCGATAGCCCGGTGTTTGAGCCGGGCTGACGCGCGCCGTGACGGGGCCGTCGAGAAAGATCGCCTGGATGCCGTCTCCCGACAGCTCGCCGTCGTGCAACTTCAGCGTACCGTGGATCTCCGTCGCGTGCGGCTCGAAGCCACGGAACACGAGCTCACCCTCGGCCATGTCGAGCGAGGCATCGAGCCGATAGGCGGCCCGATCGAGCAACGGCAGGTTCAAGTCGAAAGCCACGTCGCCGGTGCCGGCCGGCGACTCGAGGCGCGAGAAGCTCGGCCCGAGGCTGCTCTCGATCAGCGGCGCGCTCTTCAAATACGACAACACCTGGCCGAGCGGGCCAGTCGTGCTCGCCTTGATCGACAGCACGCCCTTGCGTAGGTCCGGAATCGCGACTTCGATGTTCGAGCTACGGTTACCGAGCACGCGGCCGCTGCCGTGGGCGGCGAAGCCCGCATTGGCGAATTCGACCGTACCCTCGAGATCCTCGGCCTCGGGCCAATCGTGAACGTAGCGCAGCGCCGCATGATCGATCGACGCCGTGACGTTGAATCGACCTTCGCCGCCATCGAACGGAAATGCCTTGAGGGGTCCGACGAACGTCACACGCGCATCGTGGACGCGCCCACCGCGCAGCGCGTCGTCGAGCCACTCGACGACGGTGGCCGGCATCGTGTGCACGGGCAAGTAACGCGGCACGACCGAGGCATCGAAGTCGGAAACCGTGGTCTCGAGATCGAGACGCGGCGAGCTGCCGTCGAGCGGCAGCGTGAGCTCGAGATTCGACTGCGTGGTCGCATCCGGAGTCGTCACGTCGAGATTGTCGCTGACGACGCGGACGGCGTTTTGGCCCTCGCGCCAAACCACGAGCCCGTTGAGCTCGTCGACGGCGAGCTTGGAGCGAAATACGCTCGGCCAATCGAACTCGCCGGCCCGGCTCTTGAGCTCCACGCGGCCGCTGCGCGTGTCGGCGCGCAGCTCGCCCGTGAGCGAGTCGAATCCCGGAAACCGCTCGTAATGCGAGACACCGAGACCTTCGAACCGCGCGGCGACGTTGTAATCGAACCCCTCGCCCGCCCGCGTGAGCTCGGCCGTGACCTCGCGCAGGTCCCCGCGCGGCGCGAGCGCGAACCACGTCTCGAGTGACGACGAGTCGGGCAACGGCCACAGGAACGGCGTGAGATCCTGCAGACGCAGAAAATCGCCCTGCAACGCGAGCCGCTCGACGCCGGCGTCGTCGCGCGCCAGCTCGATCACGGCGCTGACGTCGTCGGGCCAGGACGATCCGTCGCGCGTGACGGCCACGTCGTTGAGCGCGGCGCGCCAGCCATCGGCGTTGCGCTGCCATTCGGCATTGAAAGCGATACGGTCGAAACGCGAGCCGGCCGTGCCCGAGACTTGCGGCAAAGCCACGTCTCTCAAGGCGAGCTGAACCGTGCCGTGGGTCAGCCGGCGTTGCTGCCAATCGAGCCACACGGCGACGTCGCCGTTACCGGCTTGCGGGGCAATCACCGACGGCGGCAGCAGCCTGGCTGCGACGGCGATGTCGATACCGTCGATGTCGGCGTAAATTCGCCAATCGCCACCGAAAGCGACCGCGCCGGGCTTGGCCGGATCCTGGTTTTTCTCGAGCGAAGCCTGCGCCGTGATCTCGATGCGCCGCCCGAACTCGTCCGGCGGGCGCGCGCTCGCCGCGAGCAGCAACGTACCCGAATCGCGGTGCATGCTCGCGGCAACGCCCGTGAAGGTCCACGACGCATTCCGGCTTTGGTCGATGTAGCGCACGCGGCTGTCGCGTACGAGCACTTCGACGTCTGGCGGCACCTCCGGCTGTGGAGCGGCGGTCGTGGGAGCCCCTTGCAGCTGGAACTCGCCGTCCGTCGTTCGCACGAGCGTCAGATCGGTGCCTTCTACCGTGAGCCGATCGATGCCGAGCTCCCGCTGCGTGGCAAGACGCGCGAGCAACGCGGTCGGGCTGAAGCCGACGCTTGCGCTGCGCGCAGTCAGAAACGGCTCGGCATCGCCGGCAGCCGCAACGCTCGCCTGCCGGAAGGTCAGCTCGGGACCGCGCCAGCCCCAATGCGCATCGACTCGCTCGAAGTCCAGGCGTAGGCCGAGCCGGGCGTTGACCCAGGCTTGCAAGTCGGCCTCGTGACGCGGCAGCTGAGTCGCGAGCACGCGGAAACCGCCGATCGCGAGCGCGAGCAATGCGACGACGACCGCGGCGCTCGCGAGCGCGCGCTTCGCGAGCTTGTTCAGCTTTTTCGCGGCCATGGCCCGTGCGTCACATCAACACCACGTCGAACTGATCCGGTGCGTACATACCCTCGCTCTGGAGCCTGATCGGCTTGCCGGTGACTTCTTCGAGCTCGGCGATGGTGCCCGACTCCTCGTCGAGCAACCGCTCGATGACCCCGGGGCGAGCCAGCACCAGCAGCTCCTGGAACTCGAACTGCCGGAACTGGCGCAAGATCTCGCGAAAGATCTCGTAGCAGACAGTCTCCGACGTCTTGACGAACCCCCGCCCTTCGCAAGTTGGACAGGCCTGGCAGAGCACATGTTCCAGGCTCTCGCGATTGCGCTTGCGCGTCATCTCGACGAGTCCGAGCGGGGACACATTCATGATCTGGGTCTTCGCATGGTCGTTTGCAAGCCTTACCTGCAAGGCTTGGAGCACCTGCCGGCGGTGCTCCTCCTCGGCCATGTCGATGAAATCGATGATGATGATACCGCCGAGGTTGCGCAATCGAAGCTGCCGCGCGATGACGACGGCGGCCTCGAGATTGGTGCGGAAGATCGTCTCCTCGAGGTTCCTGTGCCCGACGTAGGCCCCCGTGTTCACGTCGATCGTCGTCATCGCCTCCGTCTGGTCGAAGACGACATGCCCGCCGGACTTCAGCGGCACCTTTCGGTGCAGCGCCCGGTCGATTTCGTCGTCGACGCCGTAGAGGTCGAAAATCGGCCGGTCCTCGGTGTAAAGCTCGATCAGCGGCGCGAGCCGGGGCATGAAGTGCATCGCAAATTCCAGTACACGCCCATGCACGAGCTCATTGTCGATGCGCACGCGGCCGATCTCCGGACTCGACGAATCGCGCAGCAACCGCAACGGCAGCGGCAAGTCCTCGTAGACGAGCTCACCGGCCCGCGCGTCGGCCGCCTTCTCGCGGATCGAGCGCCAAAGCTTGTCGAGAAACGACAAATCCGCCGCGAGCGCCTCGGGCGACACACCCTCCGCGGCCGTCCGCACGATATAGCCGCCCGCCGCCGCCTGCTCGCCGATGAGGTCTGCCAGCGCCGTTCGCAGGCGCTCGCGCTCCACGGGGTCCTCGATCCGGGCCGATACGCCGATGCCGCTGCCGTTCGGCGTCATGACGAGATAACGGGACGGAATCGTGATGTAGGTCGTGAGCCGCGCACCTTTGCTGCCGAGCGGATCCTTGAGGACCTGCACGAGCAGCTCCTGGCCTTCGCGGACGAACTCGCGTATGTCGCCTCCGCCCACGCCTTCGGGCACGTCGTCGTGCGGTTCGCGCGCGATGTCGGACGCGTGCAGAAATGCGGTGCGCTCGAGGCCGAGGTCGATGAACGCGGCCTGCATGCCGGGCAGCACGCGCGATACCTGCCCTTTTAGATGTTGCTGATCAGACCGCGCCGGCTCGTGCGCTCGATGTGCACTTCCTGAAGCACACCGGCTTCGACCAAAGCCGCACGGGTTTCACGCGGCGTCGCGTTGACGAGGATCTCTTCCGTCATGCCGCCTCTCGCGCACCCGACCACATCGGCACGCCACAGCGCTCGAGTAGACGCGCCCGTTTCGAACAGGGGCAGCCCTACGACGGCCGAGTAGCTGCCGGCCAAATGCTCGACGAATACGGCCGCGTAACCCTGGATGCCGTAGCCGCCCGCTTTGTCGAGCGGCTCTGCGGTGTCAGCGTACGCCCGCCGCTCGGCCGGCGTCGTGGCGCGGAATCTCACTTCGCTCACCGCCAGCTCGACGTCGGCGCCCGCCGCCGTGTGCAGCGCGACGGCCGTCAGCACGCGGTGTGTTCGACCCGAAAGTTGCTCGAGCATCGCAGCCGCCGCGGCACGATCGGCCGGCTTGCCGAGAATGCGGTCGTCGAGCACGACGGCCGTGTCGGCCGCGAGCACCGGCCTCGGCTCGGCGCAGATCTGGGACCAGACGGCCGCAGCCTTGGCGACGGCGAGCCGCGTAACGTAGGCCTCGGGCGTCTCGGCGGACCGCAGCGACTCGTCGATCGCCGCCGACAAGCACTTCGAACGGCACGCCGATTTGACGCAGCAATTCGCTGCGGCGCGGCGATCCGGACGCGAGATAGACGAAATCCTTTTTCATTCAAGAAACTATACGAGGTACTTCGAAGCACGCCTAGCCCGACGCCCAAGAATGGGGCGCCCGTACCTGCCGTGAACGGCCGTGAACGGCCGAGCGGCGTGCGCCGCGGGCCGGAGGCGCCGCTAAGCCCGGTGGTAGGGGTGGCCCTCCAGCAGCGACCAAGCCCGATAGAGCGCCTCGGCCACGGTCACTCGCGCGAGCCCGTGTGGCAACGTCAACGCCGACAGCGACCACCGCTCGTTCGCGCGCGCCGCGCACGCCGCGCTGAGGCCGTCGGGCCCGCCGATCAGCAAGCACACGGGCGCGCCGCGCTGCATCCAATCCTCGAGCCGGCCGGCGAGCGCCGCGGTCGTCCAACGCTTACCGCCCTCCTCGAGCGCGACCACGTGAGCCCCGGGCGGCACGCGCGCCAGCAGGCGCTCGCCCTCGTCGGCGATTGCGCGCTCGACCGGGGCCCCAGCCGAACGCCGCGCCAGCGCAACCGTCGCAAGCTCGAGGCGGCAGCGACCCCGAAGCCGCTTCGCGTACTCGGCGTAGCCGGCCTCGACCCACTCGGGCTGCCGGTTCGTCGCCGCTAGCAGCAGCAAGCGCAGCACGGGGGCTCGCGCCGACTCAACGCTCGGCGGCCTCGTCGCGCGCGGAGATGTCCCAGAGGCGCTCGAGGTTATAGAAGTCGCGAACGCGCGGCAGCATCACGTGGACGACGACGTCGCCCAGATCGACGAGGACCCACTCGCCTGCCTCCTGCCCTTCGACGCCGATCGGCATGATGCCGGCTTCCTTGCTGCGCTCGACGACCGAATCGGCCAGCGAGCGAACGTGCCGGTCCGAACGACCCGATGCAAAGATCATCGTGTCGGTGACGCTCGTCAGGTGCCGCACGTCGAGCGCCGTGACGTCTTCGGCCTTGAGATCATCGAGCGCCGCCATCGCGACTTGCTGCGCGCTCCTGCGCTCGGCTTTCTTTCTTTTCGTTTTCGCCGGGCGCTTTTTGCATGGCTTGGCGGGCGCCGCACGCACGGCGTCTTTGACGGGCTTGGGTCGGGCAGGTTTCTTCCTAGGCGGTTTTGGCATAACACTCCGTCTCGATGATGATCTTGCGAACGGCCTCGGGCATCAAGAACCGCGGATCGACGCCGCGGCGAATCGATGCGCGCAGATCGGTCGAGGAGATTTCCAGTTGCGTGACGGCTTCGACGTGCACGCGCCCGGCAATCCCGGTGGCGAGCTCCGCGGCGCTCGACGTGCGCCGGGCACCGAGCAGCTCGCCGAGCGTACCGGACGCCGGCGCCTGCCAGCCCGGCCGGTGCGCGACGACGACGTGAGCGAGCACGAGCAGGTCGCGCCACCGGTGCCAGCTTCGGCAAGTTCGAGAAACGCATCCATTCCGAGCAACAGGCACAACGGCGTGTCGGGCATCTCGTCGCGCAGGCTCGCGAGCGTATCGACCGTGTACGAGACGCCCGCGCCGCTCGAGCTCGCGATCGTCGAGCCACGAAGCCGGCTCGCCCGCGAACCGCGGCCTCGACCATCGCGCAGCCGCAGCCGCGCGGCCGTCATCGGTGCGCTGCCGGTGCGGCGGATTGGCGCACGGAACGAAATGCACTCGTCGAGCCGAGCGCCTCGCAAAGTCTCGAGGCCGTGCGCAGGTGGCCGTAGTGAATCGGATCGAACGTGCCGCCGAAGATGCCGATGCGCGCATGCGTTACGGAACGCTCACGCGGATTTCGCAGCCGGCTTCAGAAGCGCGAGCAGCAGGTCCGTCAACGCCGGTCCACGGCTCGCCGGGCTCAGCGCCCTTGAGCGCGGCATCGACCCTCGCGGCACTCGACGATGAGCTGCGGCAGATCGGCGCGGGCCGAGCCGGCGCACGGCTTGCTTGACGAGCGGCTGTCGGCGGCGCCAGACGCCGTTGCGATTGAGCGCGCCGTCGATGGCGTCGCCATGACGCACGGCGAAATCCAAACGCGCGAGCAATGCGATGTCGCGGCTCAGCGCCCAGCTCACGAGCACGGGCGCCACGCCTTCGGCGCGCAGCCCGGAAAGAATTCGAAACGCGCGTATGGCGTCGCCGGCGAGCACGGCATCGGCCAGCCCGAACACGTCGAAGCGGCTGTTGTTCGCGACCGACTCGAGCACCTCGGCCGCGTCGACCTCGCGGCCCGACGCCGTCAACGCGAGCCGTTTGATCTCCTGGTCGGCGGCGAACAGATTGCCTTCGACGCGCTCGGCCAGAAGCTGCGCGGCCGCCGGGGCGAGCTTCAAGCCTGCGGCCGCGGCGCGCGTGCTGAACCCAGCGTGGCAGCTCCTGTCGATCGATCGGCCAAATCTCGACGATCACCCCGTTCGCATCGATGCTCTTGACCCAGGACGAGCGGCTCGCGGCCGAGTCGAGCTTCTCGGCTACCGCGACGATCACGAGCGTGTCCGGGTCGGCGCGCTCGCTCAAGCTCGCGAGCGTGCGCGAGCCTGCGTCGCCGGGTCTGGGGCTCGGCATGCGAAGCTCGACGATCTTGCGGCTCGAGAACAGCGACAGATTGTCGGTATCGCTCTCGAGCTCGAGCCAGCGAAAGCTGCGATCGGTCGCATGCAGCTCGCGCGCATCGAACCCGCGGCCGCGCGCCGCCGCGCGAATCTGCTCGACGGCCTCGTCGACGAGCAGCGGCTCGTCGCTGGCGACGAGGTAGACGCCCGGCCGAGCCCGTCTGCCGAGTGTCTCTCGAGTTGCCGGAGCGCGATCTTCAAGCGGGCCCGAGTCGCACTCATAGGGCCTTCGATCTGCGCGAGCGGCATCGCCTCGTCCTCGAGCAGCACGGGGATGCCGTCGCGGATCGGATAGGCGAGCTTGCCGGCGCGCGTCATGAGCGCCTGCTCGAGCGGCTCTTCGACGACGGCTTCGTCGCGATTCTTGATCTTGCGCTCGGCGATGCTCTGATTGAGCGTCGCAGCTCGGGCTCGGGCAGGACCTCGAGCGGCATGTGGGTCGCGGGGCAGCAGACGATGTCGAGCAGTGCGCGATCCAACTTGTCTTCGAATGCTCACCATTAACTCCTGACCGGATTCCCGCCTTCGGCCGGCCGGATTCCGCGTCGGTGCCCGCAAGCGCGCGTTCGCCCCGTCACCGTCGGTCGTGCGGCTCCCCGGCGTCCGGCACGGATCGTAACCGAGCCGCCCCAGGTTGGCAGCGCCGAGCCTGCGCAGCGCGAGCCACGCGCCGCGCCCGGCCCGAACGCGCCGGTTCCTCGGCATAGACGGAGCAGGTCGGCTCGTGACGGCAACGGCCGCCGAGCCATGGCGACAGTGCCACTGGTAGTCTTGATCCCCGATCAGCACGGCACGTGCGACGCCCGTCAGGCCACGACGCGCCAGCGGCCTCGCTTGCCGGACGCGGCTCGCGTGCCCGCCGCCATCGCGCGCCCCGGCACGTCCTCGATCAAGATCCCACGGGCCGCGAGCGCGTCGCGGATCGCGTCGGCCTCCGGAACTTACGGCCTTGACGCAGCGCCGCGCGCTCGGCGAGCAGCGCGTCGATCTCGCGCGCCTTCATCGTCGCCGGACATCCACGCCGCGGCCCGTCACCGGCGAACCACTCGGCGGGATCCGCTTCGAGCAGGCCGAGCAGCCATGCGCCCGCGCGCAGCGCCTCGGCGTAGCGACGCGCCTTTCGGTCTCGCTCGAGGCGCGGTTGGCGGCGCGCGCGAGCGCACTGAGCTCGGCGAGCGCCTGCGGCGTGTTGAGGTCGTCCTCGAGCGCGGCGAGCAGACCTGCCGAGGGCGCGACCGGCCGGCGGCGCTCGCCTGCGCGCCACGTATGCCGGCGTCGCGCAACGCGCCGTACATGCGGTCGAGCTTGCCTTCGCCTCGGCCAGCAGCTGCTCGGACCAGTCCAGCGGCTGACGATAGTGCGCGGTCAGCAGGCCCGAGCCGCACGACCTCGCCGGGATAGCGCTCGAGCAGATCGCGCACGAGCAGCACGTTGCCGAGCGACTTCGACATCTTCTCGCTGCTCGATGTCGACGAGCCGTTGTGCAGCCAGTACCGGCAATCGGCTTGCCGCCGTGCGCGCAGGTGCTCTGCGCGATCTCGTTCTCGTGATGCGGGAACACGAGGTCCTGGCCGCCGCCGTGGATGTCGATCGTCTCGCCGAGATGCGCGCTCGACCATCGCCGAGCACTCGATGTGCCAGCCCGGCCGACCCCGTGCCCCAGGGGCTGTCCCAACCGACGTCGTCGGCGCGCCGACGGCTTCCAAAGCACGAAGTCGGCCGGGTCGCGCTTGTACGGCGCCACCTCGACGCGCGCGCCCGCGATCATCTCGTCGCGGGCGCGGCCCGACAGCTGCGCCGTATTCGGCGAAGGTTTCGCACGGCGAACAGCACATGTCCGTCGGCCTCGTAGGCGCAGCCGGCCGTCGACGAGCCGCTCGATCATGCCGACGATCGGCCGGCATATGCTCGGTCACGCGCGGCTCGACGTCGGGCGACAGCACGCCGAGCGCGCCCATGTCGGCGTGAAAGACCGCGAGTAACGCGCCGTGATCGCGCCGATGTCGACACGCCTTCGGCCTTGCGCCGCGGCATTGATCTTGTCGTCCACGTCCGTGATGTTGCGGACGTAGACGAGCCGGTAAGAGCGGCGCAGCAGCCGCGCGAGCACGTCGAATACGACGGCGGGACGGGCATTGCCGATATGCGCGTAGTTGTAGACGGTCGGCCCGCAGACGTACATCGTCACGCGCTGCGCATCGGCAGGCACGAAGAGCTCGCGCTCGCGGTTCAAGGTGTTGTAGAGCTAAAGCGCCATGGCGGGCGGGGCGGGTCCGTGGTTCGTGCGACGCACCATGATAGCAGGCGGCCCCGACGCTGGCCGAAACCCGGCGCGAATGGCCTATAATTTCGGGCTCCCTCCCAACGGACCGACGCCATGGCGAAACGATTCGCGGCCCGCACCAGCATCGAGCAGGTCGAGGAAGGCTCCGAGCTCGCGCCGAAGTTCGACGAGCGACGGCCTGATCCCGGCCGTCACGACGGACTTCACGACCGGCGAGCTGCTCATGCACGGGCTACATGAACGCCGAAGCGCTCGAGAAGACGATCGAGACGGGCGAGGCTCACTACTACAGCCGCAGCCGCCGCGCGCTGTGGCACAAAGGCGCGACGAGCGGGCTCGTGCAGAAGGTCCGCGAGCTGCTCGTCGACGACGATCAGGATTGCGTCTGGCTGCGCGTCGACGTCGCGGGCGGCGCGAGTTGCCACGTCGGCTACCGCTCGTGCTTCTACCGCCGCGTGCCGCTCGGCGCGGCACCGCCGAGCCGCTCGAGTTCACCGAGACCGAGAAGGTCTTCGACCCCGAAGAGGTCTACGGCGACGCGCCGAACCCGACGCAGCTGTAGCGTCAATCGCGTTTCGGCCCGGCGGGACTGTCCGTGCGCAGCCGCCACGTCGGACGCGCGGCCGCGTCGATGAGGCCGTGCGCCGTGAGCCAAGCACGCGCCGTGGCACGCCGTCGCCTGCGAGCCAGGCGCGGGCCGAGCCTTCGCGAAAGCTGTATCCCCAGGTGTCCATGTCGCGCGAGGCAGCGCTCGCGGCCGAAGCCTCGCAAGCTCGTCGGCGAGCAACACCTGCAGGTAGCACACGGCCGCTTCCTCGTCGTCGTCGCCGCCCGCATCGGTGTCGAGCACAGCGCGCCGCTGTCGGGTCCATGCAGACGTAGTGGCCAAGCTCGTGCAGCAGCGAATGGACGGGCGTGTCGGCCCGAGCGAACAACCGATCGCCTACGAGCCCGGCTTCCGAATCGCCCCAATAAGACCCCGGGATGCTCGCGCCCGGCGCAACGCCCGCGAGCGACAGGCCGAAGGCCGTGAGCAGCCGCTCGATGGCCGCCGGCTCGATGTCGCCGAGAGAGGTCACGCGAGAATTCGCGGCGGCGGGCTCTTGCGCCGCGTTGCGCCCCGTCACGTGCGTGGCTGCGGCGTCGCGCCGAGCGCCTGAATGCGGCGCACGACGCGCCGTGCGAGATCGTCGGCCAGCGCTCGCCTGCAGCACCTCCTCCTCGGAAGCCTTCCCAAGCACCTGCGTCTCGTCATAGGTGTAGCTGCGCGTGACGATGAGCGATTCGGGCTCCATGAGCTGCTCACCGCCGATGCGCACCGTGAACGTTACGGCATAGAACACTTCGTACTCGCGCGGGATGTTGCGCGCCGACACCGACAGCACTCGCTGCCCGGTGTCGTCGCGCGTGATGTCGACGACGGCCTGGGCGACGTCGGCCGAGCTCACGACTTGCGAGCCGCGCAATCTGAGCGCGTCCGTGAGGCTCAGCAAAAAGTCCGAGTGCGGATCGGTGCCCGACAGATACGTCTTGGCCATGGCGGGCGGCAGCGCGCCCGCGCCTTCGAGGTGAAACCCGCACGCGCCGAGCGCGAGTGTTACGGCAGCCAGCCCCGCCCGCGCGAGTGCGCGCAGCGCGATGCCGCGGCCTCTCGAAACGGCGCCGCCGCAATCGGCGCTCTCGGTAAAGCGGCGCGCGTCCATCACGCGCCTCTCGCGCTGTCGTGGCAGAATAGCATCGAGTAATCATACGCTTTTGACAGTCGCCGGGACCGCGTCTCGGCGCCCGAGACATCGATGGCATATCCCTTCAAAGACGTCGAGACGAAGTGGCAACAGTATTGGGAACGCCACGGCACGTTTCGCATAGGCAAGAACCTCGACACCTCGAGGCCCAAATACTACGTGCTCGACATGTTTCCGTACCCGAGCGGCGACGGGCTGCATGTGGGCCATCCCGGAAGGCTACACGGCATCGGACATCGTCGCTCGCTACAAGCGCATGCGCGGCTTCAACGTGCTGCATCCGATGGGCTGGGATGCGTTCGGATCTGCCGGCCGAGCAATACGCGATGAAAACGGGCACGCACCCGCGAGTCACGACGGAGCGTAACGTCGCCGCTTCCGCGAGCAGCTCAAGATCGCTCGGCTTCTCGTACGACTGGGAGCGCGAGAGTCAACACCACCGACCCCGGCTACTACCGCTGGACGCAGTGGATCTTCAAGCAGCTTTTCGAGCGCGGACTGGCTTATCAGGAAGAGCTGCCCGTCTGGTGGTGTCCCGAGCTCGGCACGACGCTCGCGAACGAGGAGGTCATCGACGGCAAATCCGAGGTCGGCGGCTTTCCGTGCGTGCGCCGGCCGTTGCGCCAATGGGTGCTCAAGATCACGGCATACGCCGACGCGCTGCTCGAGGGCCTCGACGATCTCGACTGGCCGGAAAGCACGAAGGAGATGCAGCGCAACTGGATCGGCCGCAGCGAAGGGCGCCGAGATCGATTTCGCGCGTCGACGGGCAGGCCGATCTCGACGCTGCGCGTCTTCACGACGCGGCCCGATACGCTGTTCGGCGCCACCTACATGGTCCTCGCGCCCGAGCACGAGCTCGTCGATCGGCTCGCGGCGCGCCGACCAGCGCGCCGGCCGTCGACGCCTATCGGGAGCAAGCCGCGCGCAAGAGCGAGCTCGAGCGCTCCGAGCTGCAAAAGGACAAGACGGGCGTGTTCACGGGCGCGTACGCGATCAATCCCGCCAACGGCGCCAACGATTCCGATTTGGATTGCCGACTACGTGCTGGCCGGCTACGGCACGGGCGCGATCATGGCCGTGCCCGCACAAGACCAGCGCGACTTCGAGTTCGCGACGGCGCACGGCGCTGCCGATCGTGCGCACGGTCGAGCCGCCGCCGGTTTCGACGGCGACGCGGCGTATCTCGGCGACGGCAAGCTGCATCAACAGCGGGTTCTTGGACGGGCTCGACGTCGAGCGCGGCAAAGCCGCGATGATCGACTGGCTAGAGCGCGAGGGCCACGGCAAGCGGCGCGTCAACTACAAGCTGCGCGATTGGCTGTTCTCGCGCCAGCGTTATTGGGGCGAGCCGTTCCCGATCGTGTTCGTCGACGGCGAGCCGCACGCCGTTGCCGACGACGAGCTGCCCGTGGTCCTGCCGGAGCTCGAGGACGTTCAAGTCCGAGCGGCACGCCCGAGGGCCCGCTTGCGACGCGTCACAGGCTGGCTGAGACGATCGACCCCGCCACGGGCACGCCGGCGCGACGCGAGACCAACACGATGCCGCAGTGGGCGGGCTCGTGCTGGTACTACCTGCGCTACATCGACCCGCACAACGACGAACAGGCTCGTGGACCCCGAGCTCGAGCGCTATTGGATGCCCGTCGACTCTCTACGTCGGCGGCGCCGAGCACGCCGTGCTGCACCTGCTCTACGCGCGCTTCTGGCACAAGGTGCTCTACGACGCCGGCGTCGTGTCGACGGCCGAGCCGTTCCGCAAGCTCGTCCATCAAGGCATGATCCTCGGAGAGCTCGAATTCACGCAGCTACGTGGACGCCGACGGCGAGCCCGTGTCCGCCGCGCACGTACGCGACGGGCGCGATCACGCGCACGGGCCAGCCGGCGCGCGGCGAGCGTCAAGGTCGACGAGAGCGCGGTCGAGTCAAGCGACGGCGATGCACTTCGTGCTGCGCGAGGCATCCCGCGATCGCCGTCGACGCGCGCGCCCACAAGATGAGCAAGAGCCGCGGCAACGTCGTCAATCCCGACGAGATCGTCGAGCGCTACGGCGCCGACGCGTTTCGTCTCTACGAGATGTTCATGGGTCCGCTCGAGCAAGTGAAGCCGTGGAGCACGCGCGGTGTCGAAGGCACGCATCGCTTCCTGAACCGCGCCTGGCGCCTCCTCGTCGGCGGCGACGACGGCGCGCAGACGGCTCGGCGGCGACGTCGGTACGTCGATCGTCGATTCGGAGCCGACGCGCGAGCAAGCGCACGCATCCTGCACCAGACGATCGCCAAGGTCACCGACGACATCGAGGCCCTGCGCTTCAACACGGCGATCGCGGCGCTCATGGAGCTCACGAACGCAGCCAACAAATGGCCGACCCTGCCGCGTCGAGTCGCGGAACAGTTCGCGCTGCTGCTCGCCCGCTTCGCGCCGCATCTCGCCGAGGAGCTCTGGCAGCCGCCTCGGCCACGCCGAATCGCTCGCGCATCGACGCCGTGGCCGGCGGCCGAGCCGCGCTATCTCGTCAGCGACATGATCGAGATTCCCGTGCAGGTCAACGGCAAGATGCGCGGCAAGATCGAAGTGAGCCGGCCGCGCCGGAAGCGGAAGCCGTCTCGCGCTCGCGCGCGCCGACGAAAAAGTGGCGCGTCATCTTGGGGGCAAGGACCGTCAAGCGCGCGATCTACGTGCGCGGGCGCATCGTGAATTTCGTGTCGCAAGCTGAAGCCCGAGCACGATCGCGAGCACGAGCACGACGACCGGCCAGTTTCCCCAGCGCGCGTAAGGCGTAGCCCCGTGAAGCCCTGCACGGCGACCGCAGCACGCCGGGCTCGAACTGCGGCAACGTTCCAAGACGCGGCCGCGCGGATCGATCACGGCCGAGATGCCCGTGTTCGTCGCACGCAGCAATAGCGGCCGGCCTCGGCCGCGCGCAGGCGCGCGATCTGCAGATGCTGGTGCGGCGCGATGGAATCGCCGAACCAACGCATCGTTGCTGACGTTTACGAGCAGCGTCGCGCCGGGCAGGTAATGCAGCTGCTCGGCGCCGAACAGTCTTCGTAGCAGATCGTGACCGCGATCCGCTCGCCGAGCAACGTCGAGCGGCGGCTGATCGGCCGCGCCGGGCACGGCATCCGTGGACGGCAGATTCATGAGCTTGCAGCCAGCCGCGGACGAAATCGCGGCACCGGGAAGTACTCGCCGAAAGGCACGAGGTGCCGCTTGACGTAGAGACTGCGGCGGGCTCGTCAGCGCGATCAGCACGTTCTGAAACGATCGGATCCGGGTCGCGCTCGGATACGCCTTGAAGATCCCGAGCATGAGCGTCGCTGCCGCGCGCCGGCCATCGCGCGCGCGCTCGCGGCGAGCGACCGCCCATGTTCTCGTAGAGCATCGGGTATCGCGGCCTCGGGCCAGATCGACGAGTCGCCTCGCCGGCGCTTCGACTCGCGTGAGCCTGCGATACCGCTCGATCATCGCTGGCATCTGCCCGGGCGCGCACTTGAGAGTCTTGCGGAATCGCGCCTTGCACGAGCGCGACGCTGAGCGGCTCAGGCTCCGGCGCGGTCCAGCGCCCTGCGGCCGAGCCCGCAGCCCGAGCCCCATAAGCGAGGAGCACGGCCGCCGCGCCCGGCGGCGCGCTCGCGCCAACGGCCCGACCGCGAGCAGCACGAGGCCGCCCGCCGTCAGCGAGCACGGCCAGCTCATTCCGTAAACGCCGACGACCGGCGCATAGCCCATGAGCCACGAATCGGTCTGGCTGTAGCCCGGCCGATAGCCAGCCGAAACCCGTGAAGACCCAGCCGCGACACCATTCGGCGAACACCCAGAGCGCCGGCACGACGCCGAGCAGCCCCGCGAGCCCGCGCGTCGCGAACCAGCGCGCCGCGACGACGCCGACCGCGCCGACATAAAGCGCGAGCACCGCCAGCAGCGCGACGGTCATGAGCACCGCGAGTCGCGCACGGGCAGCCTCAGCCGAAGTCGTGGACGCTGATGTAGATCCAGTAGTGCCGGCGAGCGAACCCGCAAACCGTAGGCGAAGCCGAGCCGAACGCGCGCAACGGCCCGGCACCGCGCCACAGGTCGAACAGGAGCCTGCATACGACAGCGGCGCGAGCCAAAACAGCTTCGAACGGGCGCGAACGCGAGCGGCACACGCGGCCCGGCCCAGGCCGCAAGCAGTCTACAGGCGCTCGGGGACCGCACGACCGGGGCTCGGCCATTCGACCTACTCGGCCGGCGGGCGGGCGAGACGCGTCACCTCGAGCGCATGAATGCGCCGCCGATCGCCGCGCAGCACCTTGAACGGAAACCGCCGAACTCGAGCTGCTCGCCGCGGCGCGGCAGCCGGCCGAGCTCGTGCATGACGAGCCCGCCGACCGTCTCGTAATCCTCGTCGCTGAGCTCGGGCTCGAACACTTCGTTGAATTCCTCGATGCGCGTGAAGCGCCAGCACGATGTAACTGCCGTCGGCCTAGAGCTGAATCGACGCAGCTTCCTCGGGATCGTGCTCGTCGTCGATTTCGCCCGACGATCTGCTCGAGCACGTCCTCGATCGTCGCAAGACCCGATACGCCGCCGTACTCGTCGACGACGATCGCCATGTGGTTGTGGCTCTCGCGAAACTCCGTCAGCAACGTGTTCAGTCGCTTGCTCTCGGGAATGAACACGGCCGGACGCATCAGCCTCGTCGAGGTCGGACGCTCGTGCTCGCGCCGGCGAATTGCTTGAGCAGATCCTTCGCGAGCACTATGCCGACGACCTCGTCGCGATCCTCGCCGATCACCGGGAACCGCGAGTGATCCGGACTCGACGATGGTCTTGAGCAAGACCTCATCGGGGGTCGTCGCTTGCGGCAACACGACCATGTGCGAGCGCGGCACCATGATCTCGCGAACCTGCGTCTCGGAGACCTCGAGCACGCCCTGGAGCATTGCATAC
The DNA here is from genome assembly GCA_963786385.1 of uncultured Gammaproteobacteria bacterium. Classification (GTDB taxonomy): domain Bacteria; phylum Pseudomonadota; class Gammaproteobacteria; order Steroidobacterales; family Rariloculaceae; genus FEN-1219. The sequence continues at coordinate 166,836 of CAWAYS010000006.1, read as the reverse complement.
TCTTCCGGTGCGAGGACGCCACGCCCTTTGAATTGCTCGAGGAAACCGGCGATCTCCTCTCTGGTTTTTATCTCGTCGGCCCGGCCTTGGAATAGCCTGGACCACCAACCCGATACGCCGGTGTCGTTACTAGGGGGTATTTCGTCGGACATGGATTTGCTCGTATCTTGCAGCGCAGCGTGGAGCCTTGCAAGCCGTTAGACTCGGACCAGATAGGGGTCTGGGAGGCCCAGCGCAGCAAGCAGCTCGCGCTCCCTGTCCTCCATGACGCGCGCCTGCGCGGGCGTTACGTGATCGTAACCGACGATGTGCAGGGCGCCGTGGATCACGATGTGCGCCCAATGCGCCTCGAGCGGCTTGCCCTGCTCCCCGGCCTCGCGAGCGACGACGCCCGCGGCGATCACGACATCGCCGAGCGGTAACAGCTCGTCCGCCGACAGCAGCTCGACCCCGGCCGGGAACGCCAGAACGTTCGTCGGCCCCCGTTTGTGCCGGTAGCGGAGATTGAGATCGGTCATTTCCTCGGAGGTGACGATCCGCACGCCGAGCTCGCCCCCGGCCGTCTCGCCAACGGCCCGACGGACCCAATCGCGTATGCGCGCCGCGCTCGGCACGCCGGGCTCGCCCGAGACGTCGCGCACGCGCACCGCGAGCTTGGCAGCGCTCAATCGCCCTCCCGTGTGCCCCGCTCTTCTTCTCGCGCGTAGGCCGCGACGATGCTCTGCACGAGCGGGTGACGAACGACGTCTTGCGGCCCGAAATGCACGAACTCGATCCCGTCCACGTCGGCCAGCACGCGCATCACGTGCTTCAAGCCCGACTCCTTGCCGCGCGGCAGATCGGTCTGCGTGATATCGCCCGTCACGATGGCGCGCGAGCCGAACCCGATGCGCGTGAGGAACATCTTCATCTGCTCGGGCGTCGTGTTCTGCGCTTCGTCGAGAATCACGAACGACTCGTTGAGTGTGCGGCCGCGCATGAACGCAAGCGGCGCGATCTCGATGACGTGCCGCTCGATGAGTCGTCCGACGCGGTCGAACCCCATCATCTCGTAGAGCGCGTCGTACATCGGCCGCAAATAAGGATCCACCTTCTGCGACATGTCGCCCGGTAGAAAACCGAGCCGCTCGCCGGCCTCGACTGCCGGGCGCACGAGCACGATGCGGCGCACGGCATCCTTCGTCAGCGCTTCCACGGCTGCAGCCACCGCGAGAAACGTCTTGCCCGTACCGGCCGGGCCTATGCCGAAGGTCAGATCGCGCTCGCGCATTGCTCGCGTATAGGCAACTTGGTTGAGCCCGCGGGCCCGGACGCTGCGCCGGCGCGTATTGATGACGAGACCGTCGCCCGGCCCACCGTCGTTGCGCGCATGCTCCGCGAGCACGATGTGCACGCGCTCGGGATCGAGGTCCTCCGACATCGTGAGCTCGAATAGATCCTCGAGCACGCGCCGACCGCTGTCCAACGCATCACCGACGCCGGCCAGCTCGAAATGGTTGCCGCGGTTCTTGATACGAATACCGAGCTGCCGCTCGATCTGCCGCAGGTGCTCGTCGAACTGACCCGTGAGATTCGCGAGCCGCCGACTGTCGTCGGGCGCGAGCACGAGCGTCACCGTGTCTTCGGGCTTGCCGGCGACGTCAGGCAACGGACTTGTGCGTCGCACCACCAACCAGGCGACCCCTCAAGCTGTTTCTCATTGGCTCCGTGATCGCGACATCGACGAAGCAGCCGATCAACTCGGTGTCGCCGATGAAGTTCACCCAGCGGTTGTTCTCGGTGCGGCCCGCGAGCTCGCGCGCGTTCTTTTTCGACGTGCGCTCGACGAGGACGCGCTGCACGGTGCCGACCATGCGAGCGCTGATCGCGGCCGCTTGCTCGTTGACGAGCGATTGAAGCCGCGCGAGCCTCGCTTGCTTCAGGTCGCGCGGCATGTCGGGCAGCATCGCGGCCGGGGTGCCAGGGCGCGGACTATAGATGAAGCTGAACGACTGATCGAAACCGCAACGGCGAATGAGATCGAGCGTCGCCTCGAAATCTTCCTCGGTCTCCTCGGGATAACCGACGATGAAGTCGCTCGAAATCGAGATGTCGGGCCGCGCAATCCGGACCTTGTCGATCTTTTCGATGTACTCGGCCGCGGTGTGGCCGCGCTTCATGGCAGCGAGAATTCGATCCGAGCCGCTTTGCACCGGCAGGTGCAGAAAGCTCACGAGCTTATCGACCGTGGCGTACGCATCGACGAGCGAGTCGCTGAACTCCACCGGATGAGACGTCGTAAAACGGATTCGCTCGATACCGTCGATCGCCGCCACGTAGTGGATCAACGTGGCGAGATCCGCATAACCGCCGCCCGCGACCTCGCCGCGATACGCGTTGACGTTCTGACCGAGCAGGTTGACCTCGCGCACGCCGAGCTCTGCGAGCTTGTGGGCCTCGACGATGACGTCGTCGAGCGGCCGGCTGATCTCCTCGCCGCGCGTATAGGGCACGACACAATACGTGCAGTACTTGCTACAGCCTTCCATGACCGACAAGAACGCCGTACAGCCGGCGGCACTCGGGCTCCGGAACGCGGTCGAATTTCTCGATCTCGGGAAAGCTCACGTCGACCACGCCGGGATGGCCCGCCCTGACCTGTGCGATGAGCTCGGGCAGCCGGTGCAACGTTTGTGGACCGAAGACGACGTCGACGAACGGGGCTCGTTTGAGAAGCGCCGTCCCTTCTTGGCTGGCGACGCAGCCGCCGACACCGATGATCGTGTCGGGCCTCGTGAGCTTCTGCTCGCGCCAGCGCCCGAGCAACGAGAAGACTTTCTCCTGCGCCTTGTCGCGCACGGAACAGGTGTTGAGCAGCAAAATATCGGCCTGGTCGGGCGTATCGGCCTCGAGCGCGCCGAAAGCGTCGCGCAGCACGTCGGCCATCTTGGCCGAGTCGTACTCGTTCATTTGGCAACCGAAAGTCTGGATGAAGAAGCGTTGGCTCAAGGTCGGGGCCTCGCGTCGCTGCGGCCGCCTCGGAATGGTTTGTCCGGCAACGATCGCAACTCGCGCTGGGGCTCAGAACGGAATGTCGTCGTCGAAGTCGCCACCGCTCGGGCCGGCGTCCCCTTCGGCACGCGGCGGCGGACTCGATGACGCGCCGGCACCGCCGCCGGCGCCACCCGACCGCCCGCCGAGCATTTGCATTTCGTTGGCCACGATCTCGGTCGTGTAGCGGTCGTGACCGTCGTTCTTATCCTGCCACTTTCGGGTGCGGATCCTGCCTTCGATGTAAACCTGCGAACCCTTGCGCAGATACTCGGCCGCGATTTCGGCAAGTCGTTGGAACATGACGACGTTGTGCCATTCCGTGCGCTCCTGCTGCTGGCCCGTGGTCTTGTCCTTCCACGAATCGCTGGTCGCGATCCGCAGATTCGTCACGGCGCCGCCGCTCGGCATATAGCGCGTCTCGGGATCCGCCCCGAGGTGACCGACCAGAATGACTTTATTGATGCCTCGTGCCATGCAAGCTCCCTGTTCGCAGATCTCTAGGCGGATCTTTATGGGTTTGGCGGCTTCTCAGCCGGGCCCGTCATTGTACGCCCGGGTGGAGTCAAAGGCATCCGGGTTTGTCGGCTGGACGCCCTGAAACGGTGCCCGGCCGACGGGGCGCGGCGTTTTGCGCCGCGCTTTACAGGGATCGTATAGTTACCGATTGCCTTCCGGCCAGGCGAGCCCGATGTCGACTCAGCAAATCCAGATTCGCGGCGCGCGCACGCACAATCTCAAGGGCGTCGATCTCGACCTGCCCCGGGATCGGCTCGTCGTGCTCACGGGGCTGTCCGGCTCCGGAAAGTCCTCGCTCGCCTTCGATACGCTCTACGCGGAAGGCCAGCGCCGCTACGTCGAATCGCTGTCGGCCTATGCGCGCCAATTCCTATCGATGATGGAAAAGCCCGACGTCGACCACATCGAAGGGTTGTCGCCGGCCATCTCGATCGAGCAGAAATCCACCTCGCACAATCCGCGCTCCACCGTCGGCACGGTGACCGAGATTTACGACTATTTGCGATTGCTCTACGCGCGGGCCGGCATTCCTCGCTGTCCCGATCACGGCACGCCGCTCGAAGCCCAAAACGTCTCGCAAATGGTCGACAACGTGCTCGCGTTACCGGCCGGCATGAAGATCATGTTACTCGCGCCCGTCGTCCGCGGCCGCAAGGGCGAGCACGCTGCACTGCTCGGGGAGCTGCGTGGCCAAGGCTACCTGCGCGCACGCATCGACGGTGAAATCGTCGAGCTCGACGATCCGCCGAAACTCGCCCCGCGGCAAAAACACGACATCGAGGTCGTCGTCGACCGGCTCACGATCCGCCCCGATATCGAGCTCAGGCTCGCCGAATCGTTCGAGACGGCACTCGCACTCGCCGACGGCGTTGCGCACGTTTCGTCGATCGACGATCCGGCGAAGCCGCCGCTCGCTTTTTCGAATCGTTTCGCATGCCCCGTCTGCGGCTACAGCGTGGCCGAGCTCGAGCCCAGGCTCTTCTCGTTCAACAACCCGAGCGGCGCCTGTCCGGACTGCGACGGCCTGGGCGCGCGGCGGTTCTTCGATCCGCATCGCGTCATCGCTCATCCGAATCTCTCCTTGTCGGGCGGTGCGATCCGCGGGTGGGACCACCGCACGCCTTATTACTTCCAGATGATCCGCTCGCTGGCCGACCACTATGGATTCGACGTCGAGAAGCCGTTCGAGTCGCTGCCGAAGAAGATTCGCGAGATCGTGCTCTACGGCAGCGGCGAAGAGAAAATTCGCTTTCGCTATGCCAACGCGCGAGGCGGTCACTACGAGGGCCGGCATGCATTCGAGGGCATCATCCCGAACATGCAGCGGCGCTACAAGGAAACGGAATCGAGCGCCGTGCGCGAGGAGCTCGCCAAGTACCAGGGCACACAGACTTGTACGACCTGCGGCGGTACGCGGCTCAATCGCGCTGCGCGCAGCGTGTTCGTGGAGGACCGCGCGTTGCCGGAGCTCGCGAGCTTGAGCGTGAGCGCGGCGCTCGGATTCTTCGGCGCCCTGAAGCTCACGGGCTGGCGCGGCGACGTGGCCGTGAAGATCGTGGGCGAGATCCAGAGCCGTCTGAAGTTTCTGGCCGACGTGGGGCTCGGCTATCTCACGCTCGACCGCAGTGCCGACACGCTGTCGGGCGGCGAGGCGCAGCGCATACGTCTTGCGAGTCAGATCGGCTCGGGACTCGTGGGCGTCATGTACATTCTCGACGAGCCGTCGATCGGTCTGCATCAACGCGACCACCACCGGCTGCTCGAGACGCTGCTGAACTTGCGCGACCTCGGCAACACGGTGCTCGTCGTCGAGCACGACCGCGAGGCGATTCTCGCCGCCGACTACGTCGTCGACCTCGGGCCGGGCGCCGGCGTTCACGGTGGGCAGATCGTCGCCCAAGGCACGCCCGAGCAGATCTGCGCCGACCCGAACTCATTGACCGGCCAGTATCTTTCAGGCCGCAAGGCGATCCCGCTGCCGAGAGAGCGACGCGCTTTCGACCCTCAGCTCGTGCTCGAGGTGCGTGGCGCGCGCGGCAACAACTTGAAAGGCGTGAACGTGCAGATTCCCGTCGGGCTCATGACATGCGTCACGGGCGTGTCCGGATCGGGCAAGAGCACGTTGATCAACGACACGTTGTTCCGGCTCGTCGCCGAGCGCATCAACAAGACGAGCTACGATCCTGCGCCGTTCGACGAGGTTCGAGGCCTCGCGCACTTCGACCGTGTCATCGACATCAGCCAGGACCCGATCGGCCGCACGCCGCGGTCCAACCCCGCAACCTACAGCGGCGTGCTCACGCCCATCCGCGAGCTGTTTGCCGCGACGCAAGAGGCGCGCTCGCGCGGCTACCAGCCGGGGCGCTTCAGCTTCAACGTCAAAGGCGGTCGCTGCGAGAGCTGCGAAGGCGACGGCGTCATCAAGGTCGAGATGCACTTTCTGCCCGATGTCTACGTGCCCTGCGACACGTGCCACGGCAAGCGCTACAACCGCGAGACTCTCGACATTCGCTACAAGGGCAAGAACATCTCCGAGGTGCTCGAGCTGACCGTGGAGGACGCCTTCGCCCTATTTCGCAACGTGCCGCAAATCGCCAACAAGCTCGAGACGCTGATCGCCGTCGGGCTCGGCTACATCGAGCTCGGCCAAAACGCGACGACGCTCTCGGGCGGCGAAGCACAGCGCGTCAAGCTCGCGAAGGAGCTCTCGAAACGCAGCACGGGATCCACCCTGTATGTCCTCGACGAGCCGACGACTGGACTGCACTTCCACGACATCGCGCAACTGCTCGAGGTCCTCTACAAGTTGCGCGACCAAGGCAACACGATCGTAATCATCGAGCACAACCTCGATGTGATCAAAACGGCCGATTGGGTGATCGATCTGGGCCCGGAAGGCGGCTCGGCGGGCGGCGAGATCATTGCGACGGGCACACCCGAGCAGGTTGCCGCCGAGCCGCAGTCCCACACCGGTCGCGCGCTCCAAGACGTTCTGCCGGCGCAGGCCGCCCGTCCCGAGCGCCGGCGAGGCAAGAAGGCCATCACCGCAGCGGCCCGCAGACGCAGCGGCGCACGCTGATCACGCGACCGGGCCGCGCGCTTGCTCGTCGTCGCCGCGGGCCGGTTCCTCGCCCGCCCGCGCTTTGCCCGTCGTAATGTTCGCTATCATGTTACGCGCGAGCGCGTGATAGATGCCGTCGGGGCAGATCAGCCGCGCGGTGCCGTATGCGATCAGCGCCGTGACCATGAGTGGCATCAGCATCGCACGATTGTTAGTAAGCTCGGTCACGATCACGAATGCAGTGATCGGCGCCTGCACGACGCCGGTCAGATAGGCCACCATCCCGAGCAACATCATCGCGCCGATGTCCACGGACGAGAACAGCCGCGCGATCTCCGAGCCCACTCCCGCACCGATCGCGAGCGAGGGCGAGAAGATGCCGCCGGGGATGCTGCTGATCGACGAGCACACCGTCGCGATGAACTTGAGCGGCATGTACAAAATCCCGAGCGGGACCGAGCCGTCGAGCGCATTCTTGACCTGATCGTAGCCCGTGCCGTACGTGCTGTTGCCGGACAACAGCCCACACAATGCCACCGCCAGGCCGCACCAGGCCGCAAACGCCACGGGGCGCTGGCGTGCGTAGGCCGCGAGCCCGAACGAGCCTTGCGTCATGAACGCGATCAGCAGTCGCGAGAAGTAGCCGCCGAGGAGTCCGCCGGCGACGCCGCACAGGGGCATCGCGAGCCAGGCTTGTAGCCCGCGCAGCGTACCGGCGCTCGTGCCGAAGTACGTGTAGTTGCCGAGGAGCACGAGCGACACGGAGCCGGCCGCCACGACCGTGGAGACGACGAGCCCGCTCGTGCGCCGCTCGAACGTGCGCGTAAGCTCCTCGATGCCGAAGATGATGCCCGCGATGGGAGTGTTGAACGCCGCCGCGATGCCGGCCGCAGCACCGGCCACGATCAGCCCGGTCTGCTTACGCGGCGAGAGCCGACCGGCCGTGAACATCACGGCAGCACCGATCTGCACGGTGGGCCCTTCACGGCCCGTCGACGCGCCGCACAGCAGCCCGAAAGACGTGAGCAAGATCTTGCCGAGCGCCGCTCGCAGCGATACGAATCGGCTACGGATCTTCTGATCCGCAAACCGGTGCGCCACGATTGCCTGCGGTATACCGCTGCCCTGCGAATTGCGAAACCAGTGAGTGACCGCGAACACCGACAACGCGAAGCCGGCCGGCGTGATCAACAACGGCCAAAGCCGGCCGTGCTCGAGCACCCGGCCGAACTCCAGCTGGGCATAGTCGGCGATCTTCGCGAACGCAACGGCCACGCCGCCGACGAATATTCCGCCGAGCACGAATACGGCGCGCTGTTGCCAGCGGATTCGCGTCGCGCGCATGAGCCGCGCGCGGTGTCGATTCTGCGTGAGGCGATGAAAGCGGCGGTAAGACAACATGTGCGATCGGCGCGCGCTCAGCCGAGCGGCCGCACACCGATCTTGCGACGGATCTCGGCAAGAAACGGCCGGCTCTCCTCGCGAGCCTTCTCGGCGCCGCGCCGCAGGGTCGCTTCGACGAACTCCGGCGCCGCGATGAGCCGCTCGTACTCGGCGCGCGCGGGCGCAATCTCGGCATTGATGTACTCGAACAGCGTCTGTTTCATCTCGCCCCAGCCGATACCGGCGGCGTAGCGTTCACGCATCGTCACCGTCTCCTCGGGTGTCGCAAACGCGCGGTAGATCGCGAACAGCGCGCTGTCCTCGGTGTCCTTCGGCTGCCCGGGCTCGAGCGAGTTCGTTTTGATCTTCATGATGAGCTTGCGCAGCGGCTTCTCGGCCGCGAACAGCGGTATCGTGTTGCCGTAGCTCTTGGACATCTTGCGGCCGTCGAGTCCCGGCAAAACGGCCACGGTGTCGCCGATGACGGCTTCCGGCAGGATGAACGTCTCGCCGAAGTGGTGATTGAACCGCTGCGCGATGTCGCGCGCCATCTCGACATGTTGCTTCTGATCCTTGCCCACGGGCACCTGCGCCGCGTTGAACATCAAAATGTCCGCCGCCATGAGGATCGGATAGCAGTACAGGCCCATCGTGATGGCTTGATCGGGATCGCGGTTGCCGGCCGACGTGTTGTCCGCCACGGCCGCCTTGTAGGCATGCGCCCGGTTCATGAGGCCCTTGGCCGTCATGCACGTGAGGATCCACGCGAGCTCCATGATCTCGGGCACGTCGGACTGACGGTAGAACACGACCTTGTCGGGATCGAGCCCTACGGCCAGCCAGCTCGCTGCGATCTCGAGCGTGGAGCGGGCCATGAGGTTCGGGTCGCCACCCTTGACGAGCGAATGATAGTCGGCCAGAAAAAAGAACGAGCGCGCGTCCGCTCGCGTGCTCGCTGCGACGGCGGGCTTGATCGCCCCCACGTAGTTGCCGATGTGCGGGGTGCCCGTCGTCGTAATGCCGGTAAGAACGGTGTCCATCGTCAGAAAGCTCGCTAAGACTCGTCAGGGTCGCCGGATGCTCCGGCTCGATTCAATAGCCGGCCGCATGTCCATCCTTGCGTGACTCGGTGGCGCCGGCATACACGCCGCGCTCGGGATCGTAAAGGATCGCCTGGTAACCGCCGAAACCGCCGCGCCCGGTCACGATGCGGTGGCCACGCTCGGCGAGCCCGGCGACGGCCGCGGCCGCGAATCCCGACTCCAGCTCGACGCTGCCGCCGTCGTCCATGAGCGCACCGCCCGTCGGCTCGCTCGATCCCTCGTGCCGAAAGCGCGGCGCATCGCCGGCCGCCTGCACGTTCATCCCGAAGTCGATGATATTGGTCAGCACCTGCACGTGGCCTTGCGGCTGCATCGAGGCGCCCATCACACCAAAGCTCAAACGGAAATTCCGGTCGCTGATCGCAAACCCCGGAATGATAGTATGGAACGGTCGCTTGCCGGGCCGATAGGCGTTCGCATGATCGGGCTCGAGCGCAAACGACGAGCCGCGATTTTGCAAGCCGAAGCCGCAGTCGGCGACCACGACCCCCGACCCGAAACCCATATAGTTGCTTTGAATCAGCGAGACCATGTTGCCGTCGGCATCGGCCGTGGCGAGATAGATCGTGTCGCCTCCGCCGAAGCTTGCGTAGCTCCGGCGCCGCCCGGCGCGGGTCGATGTCGGCGCGCCGGCCAGCCGCGTATTCCTTGGAGACGAGCTCGGCCACGGGCACGTCGGCAAAGTCCGGGTCCGCGTAAAGACGCGCGCGATCCTCGAAAGCGATCTTCTTCGATTCGATCACGAGATGCAGGTGCTCGGCGCTGCCGAACCCGAGCCCGGGGAGATCGTACCCTTCGAGGATGTTGAGCATTTGCAGCACGGCGATGCCTTGACCATTCGGCGGCAACTCGAACACGCGCCAGCCGCGATAGGTCGTCGCGACGGGGTCCACCCACTCGGAGCGGTGCGCCGCGAGGTCCGCGGCCCGCAGGTAGCCGCCTTGCCCCACGACGCTCTTCTCGATAGCCACGGCAATCGGCCCGGCGTAGAACGCATCGCGGCCGTCCGCGGCGAGGCGCTCATAGACCGCACCGAGCCGCGGGTTTGTGAAGGTGTCGCCGGCCGCCGGCGCGCGGCCTCGCGGCATGAAAGTCGCCGCGAAGCCCGGATAGCCCGCCAGCGCGCGCCCTCCCGCGGCCCAGTGATCGGCGATCACGGGGCTTACGGGAAAACCGGCGTGCGCGTAGTCGATCGACGGCGCAAGCAAGTCCGCGAACGGCAACCGGCCGAAACGCCCGTGCAGCTCGAACCAACCGTCGACCGCGCCCGGCACGCTCACTGCCAGCGGGCCGTGGGCGGGGACGGACGCGAGACCTGCGCGCGCGAAATGCTCCGCCGTGAGACCGAGCGGCGACCGGCCGCTGGCGTTGAGACCCGACAACGAGCCCTGCTCGGCATCCCAAACGATCGCAAACAGGTCGCCACCGATGCCGCAGCCCGTCGGCTCCATGAGCCCGAGCGCGGCATTGGCCGCAACGGCCGCGTCCACCGCCGAGCCGCCGCGGCGCAGCGTCTCGACACCGATCTGCGTAGCTAGGGGCTGGCTGGTGGCGACCATGCCGCGCCGGCCGAAGACGACGGAGCGGGTGGCGAACTGTTCTCCGTTGGGTCGATCCACGCGTTTGCGGCCGTTGGAACTGGGGGTTGGGCCCGACGTAGCGGTTTGGTCAGCGCACGCGGGCCGTCTATTATTCCCGACTTTGAACCGCCGATCGAATCCCTTGAACGAAACCCGAACCATCGGTCCCGCAGCGCTCGAGAGCGAGATTCGTTCGCCCGAAGAGGTCGAGGCACGGCTTGCGAGCGAGTACGGCGCCCACCTGGCCATCATGGATCGACGGCTCGAGGAGGCCCTGAACGTGGGCGGCTTCGACGGCGCGGTCGTCTTCGCAGGCGACGAGAAGCCGGTCTTTCGCGACGACGCGATCTATCCCTTTAGAGTGGAGCCGTATTTCAAGGCCTGGCTGCCACTGACGCGGGCGCCGGGCTCCTTTCTGCGCCTCGTCCCCGGACAGCGCCCAATGCTCGTGTACAAGCAACTCGACGACTACTGGCACGAGCCGCCGAACGATCCAAGCGGCTATTGGACTGCCCATTTCGATATTCGCATCGTGAAGACGGCTACGGAAGCCCGGCGCTTGAGCGGCAGCGGTCCGCGGTGGGTAGTGATCGGGGAAACCGCCGAGCAGGCGTCCGCCGGCGTCGCCGAGACGACGCGACCGGTCGCGAACGACGACAAGGTCCTCGCCCACCTCGACTATTTCCGCGCCACGAAAACCCGCTACGAGGTCCTCGTGATGCGAGCGGCACAAACGATCGCCGCGCGCGGCCATGCCGCCGTCGCGGCCGCGTTCGACTCGGGCGCATCGGAATTCGATCTGCATCAGATCTACCTCGGCGCCACCCAACAGCGCGAAAACGAGCTCCCGTATCCGTCGATCATCGGAGTCAATGAGCACGCAGCGACGCTGCATTACCAACACTTGAGGCCAAGCACGCCGACGGTCAAGCGATCCTTACTCATCGACGCGGGCGCCGACTTTCAAGGTTATGCGGCGGACGTGACGCGCACGCGCTCGGCCAACAACGACGACTTCGCAGACTTGATCGAGTCCATGGACGATTTGCAGCGGGCGGTGTGCGGGCGGGTTCGAGCCGGCGTCGATTTCGTCGAGCTCAACACTTTGACCCACAAGCTGCTAGCCAAGGTGCTGCACACCCATGACCTCGTAACGTGCAGCGTCGACGAAGCGTTCGCGGCGGGGATCACGCGCGCCTTTCTGCCTCACGGTCTCGGCCATCTGCTCGGTTTGCAGGTGCACGACGCCGGCGGCAGGCAGATCGACACGCAAGGCGCGTTGCGACGGCCACCGCCCGAGCACCCGTACCTCAGACTCACGCGGACGCTCGAGCCCGGCTTCGTGGTCACGATCGAGCCCGGCCTTTACTTCATCCCCACGCTCATGCGCGAGCTGCTGGCTACGCACGAGGACAAGCTGAATCGAGCACGTATCGAGCGATTCTTGCCTTTCGGCGGTATTCGCATCGAAGACGACGTGGAAGTCACCGCGGACGGCTGCCGAAACCTCACGCGCGAGGCATTCGCGGCGACCGGCAGCGCACCGCGGGATCGCCACCGTCGTTAGCCGCTACGCAAAGGAAATCGACTGAATGTCACACCGAACAAACGACTTGCCCCCGCTGACCGGGCTGCCGCGCATCCTGCGCGAGCTGCGGTATCACGAAGCATCGCGCCAAACGCTCGCGCTCGTGCTCGTCCTCGTGTACGCCGCCACGGCTCAGCCGATGCCCTTGCTCGTGATCGTCGGCGTACCGGTGGCGCTGGCCGGTGCGCTGGTGCGTTTTTACGCGAGCGGATTCATCTCGAAGAATCAAGAGCTTGCGACCGACGGGCCGTACCGTTTCGTGCGTCATCCGCTGTATTCCGGAAACATTCTGCTCGTCGTGGGGTCCGCGATAGCGGGCTCCCGGTGGTGGGGCTTGCCGCTGGCGGCGTTGTTCTTTTGGTTCTACTACCCGCCGGCCATCGAGTACGAGGACCGCAAGCTGCACCGTATCTTTGGAGCGGCGTGGGAACAGTGGGCCGGAACGACGCCGGCACTCGTGCCGCGCCTCGGGGTGCACCGCACCTCGGGCGACAGCAAGTGGTCTTTCGGGACCAGTCTGCGCCGTAACGGCGAGCTCGTGTTCGTCGTGTTCTGCGCCGCGTGCATGGCGTGGATCACGTGGCGAGCGATAGCCGCGTCCTAAGCGCACGTGTCCGACACCGGCCGATCGACGCCCGGCCTGCCACCAGAGCTCGAACGTTGGCTGCGCACCGAGATGGCGGCGGGCGGTGGTCGAGCGCTCGGCAGTGGCTATCAGGCCGCGGTACGCGTCTACTCGAGCCCCTTGGGTGAGGTCATCGTCAAGCGCGCCCACCCCTCGTGGTTGCTCGGCGCACTTTGGCGGTGGCTGCTACGCCGGGAGATCGCCACATACGAACGCCTCGCCGGCATACCGGGCATCCCGCGATTTTTCGGCTCGATCGACGGCGAAGGCCTCGTGCTCGAGTACGTGACGGGCCCTTCGCTGCGCGAGCACGAAGCGCAGCTCGTCGATCGCGAGGCGTTTTTTGCGCGGCTGCTCGAGACTCTTCGCGCGATCCACGCGGCAGGCGTGGCCCATTGCGACTTGAAGCGTAAGGACAATGTCGTCGTCGGCGGGGGCGAGGTGCCGCACCTTATCGACTTCGGCATTGCGGCGCGCCGCAGCGAGACGAGCGCGCTGATCAACCGATGGCTGTTCGCGCCGTTTCGCCAGCTCGACTACAACGCCTGGGTGAAACTCAAGTACGGACGGCGCTTCGACACGCTGACGCCGGAGGACGCAGCTCTGTATCGGCCGCTTCTGCTCGAGCGCATCGCGCGGGTGCTGCGCGTCGCTTGGCAGAAGCTCACGCTGCGGCGGGCGCGGCAACGTTGGCGTGCCGCAGGCGTGGACCGCCCTCGCACCGACGCCCGCGCCGCCGGCGACCGCCGCACAGACCTCGACGACTCGGATGACGACCGCCGCTCCTGACACCACGCGCCTGAGACCCCGCCTCCCGAGACCACTCTGCCCCGGGGCCCCACTCTCCTCAGAGGGAGCCTCAAGTGCTTCGAGTGCCTCAGAGCGTGCCCTGTAGGGTGACCGCGCGCGGTTGGGCGTTAGTGAGCGCGCGATTGGGTGCTGTGGGGGGGCGGTGAGGCGGCTCGTCGGGCTCGCAGGAGACACGCCGTAAACCCATCCGTGGGGGCTCGGCGCGCGCATCCCTGCGCGCGCACGGTCTCCCGCGAGCCCGACGAGCCGCCTCACCGCATCGACCGTTCTGCCGCGCGCTGAAGACCGCCACCGACAGGCACAGCTGTACGGCAACGTTTTTCGAGCGCACCGCGCGCGACCCAGCTTGCGTTTTGGGGCGGCGGCGTGAGAGCGCCGGAGCCGAGCGGCTCCGGCGCGCAGAGGGTTACTCGGGCTGGGCCGGCGCGTTCGGCTGGTCGAGCAGCTGGACGAGCGCCATCGGTGCGGAGTCGCCGGCACGGAAGCCGATCTTGAGGATCCTGAGATAGCCGCCCGGACGATCCTTGAAGCGCGGTCCGAGCTCGCCGAACAGCCGTCCCACCGCGACGTCGTCGCGCAGGCGATCGAACGCGAGCCGGCGCCGCGAGACGCCGTCTTCCTTCGCGAGCGTGATCAAAGGCTCGACCACGCGGCGCAGCTCCTTGGCTTTCGGCAGCGTCGTGCGAACCGTCTCGTGCCGCAGCAACGAGGCCGCGAGATTGCGGAACATTGCCTTGCGATGAGGCGAGTTCCTGCCGAGCTTGCGGCCCGATTTCCTATGACGCATGGCGTAAAGTCTCCGTTTAGAACGCCATCGACGACGGCGTGGCAGGCGGCTCTTCGCTGCGCAGACCCGGAGGCGGCCAGTTCTCGAGCCGCATACCGAGCGCGAGACCGTGCGTCTCGAGCACTTCCTTGATCTCGGTCAAGGACTTCTTGCCGAGGTTCGGGGTACGCAACAGCTCGACTTCCGTGCGCTGCACGAGATCGCCGATGTAGTTGATGTTTTCCGCCTTCAAGCAGTTCGCCGAACGAACGGTGAGCTCTAACTCGTCGACGGGACGCAGCAGGATCGGATCGACTTGTGTCTCGGCCCGGCCGAAGCCGATTTCGTCCTCGCCTTGCAGATCGACGAACACGTCGAGCTGATTCTTGAGGATCATGCCGGCACGGCGAATCGCTTCCTCCGCATCGATGGTTCCGTTGGTCTCGATGTCGATGATGAGCTTATCGAGATCCGTACGTTGCTCGACACGCGCGCTTTCCACAGTGTAGGTGACGCGACGGATCGGGCTGAACGACGCGTCGAGCTGCAAGCGTCCGATCGGACGCGTCTGCTCGTCGAACGTCGCCACCTGCGTGGCCGGCCGGTAGCCGCGTCCGCGCACGACCTTGAGGAACGCGCGCAGCTCACCGGCCTGAGTCAGGTTCGCCAACACGAGATCGGGGTTCACGATCTCGATGTCGTGATCGGCGACGATGTCGCCGGCCCTGACGGGACCCGGGCCCTTCTTCGACAGCGACAGCTCCGCCTCGTCACGCGAATGCATACGAATCGCGACCGACTTCAGGTTGAGCAGGACTTCGACGACGTCCTCTTGCACGCCCTCGATGCTCGTGTACTCATGCAGCACGCCGTCGATTTCCGCTTCCACGATTGCCGCTCCGGGCATCGAGGAAAGCAGTACGCGACGCAACGCATTGCCGAGCGTGTGACCGAAGCCGCGTTCGAAGGGCTCGACCGTCACACGGGCACGATTGGTGCCTAGCGGTTGAACCTTGACGGCTCTGGGCCTCAAGAACTCCGTAGCTGATTCCTGCATCTATTAACCTCGCATTACTTGGAGTACAGCTCGACCACCAGATTCTCGTTGATATCCGGCAAAATCTCGTCGCGCTCCGGCAGCGCCTTGAGCAGGCCCTGCATGTTTTTGTCGTCGACCTCGACCCATTCCGGGAATCCGACTTGCCCGGCGATATCGAGTGCCGCCTTGACCCTGGTCTGAGACTTGGCCCGGTCGCGCACTGCTATTCGATCGCCCGCCTTGAGCTGGTACGACGGGATATTCACGACCTGCTCGTTGACCGCAATGCCGCGGTGGCTGACGAGCTGCCGAGCCTCGGCCCGCGTTGCGGCAAAACCCATGCGGTAGACGACGTTGTCGAGACGAGCCTCGAGCATGCGCAACAGGTTTTCACCCGTCGAGCCCCTCACCTTCGACGCCTTCTTATAGTAATTCCGGAACTGGCGCTCGAGCACGCCGTACATGCGGCGCAGCTTCTGCTTCTCGCGCAGCTGCACGCCGTAGTCCGACAAACGCGTGCGACGCTGACCAGCGCCACCGGGCGGGACTTCGAGCTTGCACTTCGATTCGAGCGGTTTAACTCCACTCTTCAAGAAGAGATCGGTACCCTCGCGTCGGGCAAGCTTACAAGTTGGACCTCTATATCTCGCCATATCTAGTTCCGCTTACACTCGCCGCTTTTTGGGCGGTCGGCAGCCGTTGTGGGGAATCGGGGTGACGTCCTCGATCTGCGTGATTCTAAAACCGACAGCGTTGAGCGCCCGGACCGCCGACTCCCGACCCGGCCCCGGACCCTTCACACGCACTTCGAGGTTCTTGACGCCGTAATCTTTTGCAGCCGTGCCGGCGCGCTCGGCGGCGACCTGGGCGGCAAACGGCGTGCTCTTGCGCGAGCCCTTGAAGCCGCAATTGCCCGCAGTCGCCCACGACAATGTATTTCCTTGTCGATCCGTGATGCTGATGATCGTGTTGTTGAACGACGCATGCACGTGCGCGACGGCGTCGAGAATCTGCCGTTTGGCTTTCTTTCTGACCTTGGCGGGCTGTTGGGCCATTCTGACTCCTACAGTTATTTCCTAACCGGACGCCGCGGACCCTTACGCGTACGCGCATTCGTGCGCGTGCGCTGGCCCCGGAGCGGCAGTCCGCGCCTATGGCGGATCCCGCGATAGCAGCCGAGATCCATGAGGCGCTTGATGTTCATAGCAACTTCGCGGCGCAGGTCGCCCTCGACGGGGAACTTCGCGATCACGTCGCGCAAGCGGCCGACCTCGGCCTCGGTGAGATCCTTGACCTGCGTCGTCGGACTGACCTCCGCCGCTTTGCAAGTAAGGAGCGCGCGGCTCCGGCCAATGCCGAAGATATGCGTCAAAGCGATTCCGACGTGCTTGTTCGTCGGAATGTTGATGCCAGCGATACGTGCCATGCTCTATCGTTCCTGTTCTGTCGACCGGACTTCAGCCCTGCCGTTGCTTGTGGCGCGGGTCCTCGCAGATCACGCGAACCACGCCGCGACGGCGGACAATTTTGCACTTCCGGCAAATCTTGCGCACTGATGTTCTTACTTTCATCGTTCAGACTCCGCCGGCGGCTAACTGCTCTTGCCGTAGCCGCGCAGGTTGGCTTTCTTCATCAAACCTTCGTACT
Source organism: uncultured Gammaproteobacteria bacterium (assembly GCA_963786385.1). Taxonomy (GTDB): domain Bacteria; phylum Pseudomonadota; class Gammaproteobacteria; order Steroidobacterales; family Rariloculaceae; genus FEN-1219. Next base: position 149,685 of record CAWAYS010000006.1, on the reverse strand, counting down.
GGTGCGTCATCATGTGAGCCTGTAGCTGAGCCATGAAGTCCATGGTCACCACGACGATGATGAGCAGCGACGTGCCGCCGAAATAAAACGGCACGCTGAACTCGAGAATCATGAACTCCGGCAGCAGACACACCGCGGTGATGTACAGCGCGCCCCAAAACGTGAGCCGCGTGAGCACCTTGTCGATGTATTCGGCCGTCTGCTGCCCGGGTCGAATACCGGGAATGAAAGCACCGGATCGGCGCAGATTGTCGGCCGTCTCACGGGAGTTGAAAACGAGGCCCGTGTAGAAGAAACAGAAGAACATGATCAGCGAGGCGTACAGCATGATGTAAATCGGCTGTCCGGGCGATAGGCTCGCCGCGAGTCGCTGCAACCATGCGACGGCGTCGTTCGTGCCGAGCCAGCTGGCAATCGTGGCCGGAAATAGGATCAAGCTCGAGGCGAAAATCGGCGGAATCACGCCCGACATGTTGATCTTGAAAGGCAGATGGCTCGTCTGCCCCGCGTACATACGACGGCCCTGCTGGCGTTTGGCGTAGTTCACGGTGATACGCCGCTGCGCGCGCTCCATGAACACCACGGCGCCCGTCACTCCGAGCACGAGCAGACCGAGGATGAAGGGCGTCGCCTGGTTCATGCCCCCCGTGTTTACGAGCTCGAGCGTGCCGCCGATCGCCGACGGCAGTCCGGACAAGATGCTCGACAGAATGATCATCGAGATGCCGTTGCCGACGCCTCGCTCGGTGATCTGCTCGCCGAGCCACATGAGAAACATCGTGCCGGTGACCAGCGTGATGGCCGCAGTCATCACGAAGCTCCAGCCGGGATTTAGCACGACACCCTGAGTCTGCAGCGCCGTCGCAGCCGCAACCGACTGGAACGCCGACAACAAGACCGTACCGTAGCGCGTGTACTGCGTGATCTTGCGTCGTCCGGCCTCGCCTTCCTTACGAAGCTGACCGAGCGACGGAATGACGTGCGTCCCCATTTGCAAAATGATCGACGCGGAGATGTACGGCATGATCCCGAGGGCGAAGATCGACCAGCGCCGCAGCGCGCCGCCCGAGAACATGTTGAACATGCTCAGAATCGTGCCCGATTGCTGCTCGAAAAACTGCTGCAGCGCGACGGGGTCGATTCCCGGCACGGGAATGTACGTGCCGATCCGGTAGACCACGAGCGCGCCGATCAGGAAAAACAGGCGCTGACGCAGATCGGCGTAACGCGTCGCGTCGCCGAGCAGCGTTGCCGGATTGGCTGCACCTGCCTTAGCCATGATTCCTTACTCCACCTTGCCGCCGGCGGCTTCGATGATCTTGCGCGCGCCGGGCGTGACATGAAGACCACTGACCGTCACGGCGACCTCGAGCTTGCCCGAGGCGATGACTCGAACGCGCTCAGCACGCCTGGACACCAGATGCGCGGTCTTGAGCACACCGATATCGATGGCCTGGCCCGCCACCTTTGCGAGCTCGTGGACGCGCAGCTCCGCCGTCGCGTCGCGAGTGCGCGAGACGAAGCCGACCTTCGGCAGACGGCGTTGGAGCGGCATCTGGCCGCCTTCGAAGCCGACCTTGTGGTAGCCGCCCGCGCGGGCGCGCTGACCTTTGACGCCTCGGCCGCCGGTCTTACCGAGCCCGGAGCCGATGCCGCGACCGCGCCGCTTATGCTCGCGCTTGCTGCCGTCGGCCGGGCTGAGCGTGTTCATTCGCATCTCAAGCCTCCTCGATGCGCAGCAAGTAACCGACCTTGTCGATCATGCCGCGATTTTCGGGGGTATCGACGACCACGACGGACTGATGGCGCCGCCGTAGACCCAAACCGCTCAGACACTCGGCGTGTCCGGGCGTTCGGCCGAACTTGCTCTTGAGCAGAGTCAGCCGCAATTTTTTCCCTTCTTTAGACACAGCGGACCTCAACCGAGAATCTCTTCGACCGTCTTACCGCGTTTCGCCGCGATTTGGTTCGGCGAGCGCATCTGGGTGAGCGCGTTGAGCGTCGCGCGAACGACGTTGATCGGGTTACGCGAGCCATGGCTTTTGGCAAGCACGTTGCGCACGCCCGCGCACTCGAGCACCGCGCGCATGGCGCCGCCCGCGATGACGCCAGTACCTTCGGCGGCCGGTTGCATGAACACACGCGTCGACCCGTGCGCTCCGTGCAACTCGTACTGCAGCGTGTCCTTCTTCAGGTTCACGGTTTTCAGATTCTTGCGCGCCGCCTGCATCGCCTTCTGGATCGCAAGCGGCAGCTCGCGTGCCTTGCCGTAACCGAAACCGACGCGGCCGTTGCCGTCACCGACCACGGTCAACGCCGTAAAGCCGAATTGCCGGCCGCCTTTGACGACCTTCGCAACACGATTCACGGCGACCAGCTTTTCTTGGAACTCTTCAGTGTTTGCCATCGGTTTTTGCTCGGATGTATTCGGTGCGACTCAGAGGGCGCAAGGTTAAATGGTGAGCCCGGCTTCGCGCGCGGCATCCGCCAACGCCTTCACGCGGCCATGAAACTTGAAGCCCGAGCGGTCGAAAGCCACCTGCTCGATACCCTGCTGCTTCGCGAGCGCAGCGATTTCTCTGCCGACCGCCGCGGCGGCGTCCTTGTTGCCCGTCTGCTTGAGCGTCTCGCGCAGCGCCTTCGAGAGACGTCGATGCGCTCGCGACGACGCGATCGCCCTCCGGGGCGATGATTTGGGCATAGATGTGCCGTGGCGTGCGATGCACGCAAAGTCGCGGCAAACCGCCGAGCGCGATGCGAGCACGCGTGCGACGGGCCCGACGTTGGCGTTTCTCTTTCTTCTCCATCGCCGTACCTACTTCTTCTTGGCCTCTTTGAGGACGATCCGCTCATCCGAATACCGGACTCCCTTGCCCTTGTAGGGCTCGGGGGGCCGGAACGCGCGCAGGTCCGCCGCTACTTGGCCGACCCGCTGTCGATCCATGCCCTTCACGATGATCTCCGACTGGCTCGGCGTCTCGATCGTCACGCCTTGCGGCACCGCGTACTCCACGGGATGTGAAAACCCCAGCGCCAAGTTCAGCTTTGCGCCCTGAGCCTGGGCGCGATAGCCGACGCCCACCAGCTCGAGCTTGCGCTCGAAACCCGTGCTGACACCCGTGACCATGTTGTTGATGAGCGCCCGCGTCGTGCCGGCCATCGCGTTGGCGAACCGGCTGCCCGAGCGCGCCTTCACTTGAATGACCGAGCCGTCCACTTGGACCTCGACCTCCGAGTTAACCGCGAGCTCGAGGCTGCCCTTCGGGCCCTTGATCGTGAGCGCGCCGCCTTGGAGATCGGCGCTCACGCCTTTACTCAGCTCGACGGGTTGTTTGGCTACTCTAGACATCGCTATTCACCCGTGTGCATCAGAGCACGATGCACAGTACTTCCCCGCCGTGACCCTGCGCACGGGCCTGGCGGTTGGTCATGACTCCGCGGGACGTCGAAACGATCGCCACGCCGAGGCCGCCTTGAACGACCGGCAAATCGCTCGCCGGCTTGTAGACGCGCAAACCCGGTCGGCTCACACGCTCGATCCGCTCGATGACCGGATGATCTTGGTAATACTTGAGGTCGATGCTCATCGTCTCTTCTGCCGTCGACCGTAGCCGTCGTTACGTCGCCGACGTAGCCTTCCTGCTGCAGCACCTCGGCAACCGCCATCTTCAATTTCGATGCCGGCAGAGAAATCGACGGTCGGCGAGCCGATCTGCCCGTTTCGGATACGGGTCAGCATGTCGGCAATGGGATCGGTCATGCTCATACGCTTTGCCTGCTCACCTTTACCAACTCGCCTTGGTCAAACCCGGAATCTCGCCGCGCATCATGGTCTCGCGCAGCTTGTTTCTGCCCAAACCGAACTTGCGATAGAAGCCGTGCGGCCGCCCGGTCAATGCGCAGCGGTTGCGCAGACGAACGGGATTCGCGTCGCGCGGCAGCTTCTGGAGCTGCTGCTGCGCGATGATCTTCTCGCTCGTCCGTGCTCTTCGGATTGCGGATCGTCTCTTTCAACGCGGCACGTTTTTGCGCATACCGGCGCACTACGCGCTCGCGGCGTGCTTGTCGCATCAGCATCGACTTCTTGGCCATCAGCTGTCTCCCTTGCTCACGGCCCGCAGCGGGAAACGGAACGCTTCGAGCAACGCTTTGCCCTCGACGTCGTTGCGGGCCGTCGTGGTAATACAAATGTCGAGGCCGCGGATGGCGTCGACCTGGTCGTAATTGATCTCGGGAAAAATGATCTGCTCCTTGACGCCGAGGCTGTAGTTGCCGCGGCCGTCGAACGCGCGCGGCGAAAAGCCGCGAAAATCGCGAATACGCGGGATCGCGACATTGATGAGCCGATCGAGAAACTCGTACATACGTTCTTTGCGCAGCGTGACCTTGCAGCCGATCGGCACACCGGCGCGAACCTTGAAGCTCGCAACGGACTTACGCGCGTTGCAAGGCACGGGCTTCTGCCCGCTGATCTTGGCGAGATCGCTCATGGCGTTTTCGAGCGACCTTTCGTCCGCCAACGCCTCGCCGACGCCCATATTGAGCGTGACCTTCACGATCCGCGGCACGGCCATCGGATTCGCGACGCCGAGCTTCGTCATGAGCTGCGGCACGACCTCTGCCTTGTAGAACTCCTGCAACCTAGCCATATCAGGTATCCACGACTTCGTTGTTGGACTTGAAGTACCGCACCTTGCGGCCGTCCGCTAAAAGCCGAAAGCCCACGCGATCGCCTTTACCCGTCGCCGGGTTGAACAACATGACCTTCGCCCCATCGAGGGGGATTTCCTTCTCGATGATGCCGCCGGGAACCCCTGCATTGGGGTTCGGGCGCTGATGCTTGTGCGCGACGTTGACGCCCTCCACGAGCACGCGGTCGTCGGGATACACCCTGACCACCGTGCCGCGCCGGCCTTTGTCCTTGCCGGAGATCACGACCACCTCGTCGCCCTTTCTGATGCGCTGCATTGCTAGAGAACCTCTACAGAACTTCCGGAGCCAGCGAGATGATCTTCATGAAGCGGCTCGTTCTGAGCTCGCGAGTCACCGGTCCGAAGATACGCGTACCGATCGGCTCGAAACGATTCGTGAGCAGCACGGCCGCGTTGCCATCGAACCGGATCGACGAGCCGTCCGGACGACGAAGGCCGTGCCGCGTGCGGACGACGACCGCGTGGTAGACCTCGCCTTTCTTGACGCGGCCGCGCGGAATCGCATCCTTGATCGTGACCTTGATGATGTCGCCTATGCGCGCATAGCGGCGCTTCGAGCCACCGAAAACCTTGATACACATCAGGCGGCGTGCACCGCTGTTGTCTGCGGCATTCAAGAGCGTTTGTGTCTGAATCATGGATCAGCCCTCGCTCTCCGTCGACGCACGCTTGACGATCTCGACGACACGCCAGGACTTGCGCTTCGAAAGCCGGCGGCACTCGGTAATGGCGACCGTATCGCCCTCGCGGCATGCACCGTCCTCGTCGTGCGCCATGACGGTCGTCGTGCGGCGAATGAACTTGCCGTAGACGGGATGGCGCACGAGGCGCTCCACCGCGACAGTGACGCTTTTGTTCATCTTGTTGCTGACCACGCGACCGACTGTCGTTCGAATCGCCGTAGTGCTGCTTTGCTCCGCGTTCATGCCGTTTCCGTCCTCAATCGTTGCCGTCGTGCGTCGGTCGATTAACCCTGCGCACGTTCGCGCAAGATCGTTTTCAACCGCGCAATGTCTTTTCGAACCTTGCCGTACTGATCGGGTTTCGCGGCCTGACCGGTCGCCGACTGCATACGCAAGTTGAATTGCTCGCGACGCAGCTTGAGCAGCTCTTCGCCGAGCTCCGCTTCCGACATCGCTCTGAACTCCTTCGCTTTCATCAGACTGCCTGCCGTGTCACGAACGTCGTTGCGATGGGCAGCTTGGCCGCGGCCAGCGTGAAGGCTTCGCGCGCGACCTCTTCGCTCACGCCCGCGATCTCGTATAGCAGCCGGCCCGGCTGGATCTGGGCCACCCAGTACTCGACGTTGCCCTTGCCCTTGCCTTGGCGCACCTCGAGAGGCTTCTTCGTGATCGGCTTGTCCGGAAACACGCGGATCCAAATCTTGCCGCCACGCTTCACGTGACGCGTCATCGCGCGGCGCGCGGCTTCGATCTGCCGGGCCGTGAGCTGACCGCGTTCGCCGGCCTTGAGCCCGAACTCGCCGAAGCTCACTGCATTGCCACGGGTCGCAAGCCCGCGGTTGCGGCCTTTGAATTGCTTTCTGAATTTCGTTCGCTTTGGTTGCAGCATGGTTCTACGCCTGTTGCTGTGTCCGCGGCGCCTCGGCCGCCTCTTGGGCAGGCTCGGAGCTTTCGAACACTTCGCCGCGGAACACCCATACCTTCACGCCGATGACGCCGTAGGTCGTGCGTGCTTCGGCGAGACCGTAGTCGATGTCGGCACGGAAGGTGTGCAGCGGCACACGGCCTTCGCGGTACCACTCCGAGCGCGCGATCTCCGCACCGTTGAGCCGTCCCGAGACGCGCACTTTGATGCCCTCGGCACCGATGCGCATGGTGTTGGTCACGGCACGGCGCATGGCACGCCGGAACTGCACGCGCCGCTCGAGCTGCTGGGCGATGCCCTCGGCCACGAGCTGCGCGTCGAGCTCGGGCTTGCGGATCTCGGAGATGTTGAGCCGCACGTCCTGCAGCGGCATGCCGAGCAACTTCGCGACTTCGCCACGCAGCTTCTCGATATCCTCGCCCTTCTTGCCGATCACGATGCCGGGCCGGGCGGTGTGGATCGTGATGTTCGCCTTCTTCGCCGGCCGCTCGATGTGGATGCGGCTGACCGAAGCTTCCTTGAGCTTCTTTTTGAGGAACTCGCGAATGCGGTGGTCCTGCTCGACATAGCCCGGGAAGACCTGCGAGTTGGCATACCACTTCGAGGACCACTCTTTAGTGATCCCGAGACGAATGCCGATCGGATTAACCTTTTGACCCATAGTGCTACTCGTCGCCTACCCGAACGGTGATATGGCTGTTGCGCTTCAAAATCCGATCGCCGCGGCCCTTGGCGCGCGCGCTGTACCGGGCGAAAAACGGCGCACCGTCCACTAGCACGGTGGCCACCTTGAGCTCGTCGATGTCGGCACCGTGGTTGTGCTCGGCATTGGCAATGGCCGACTCGAGCACCTTGTGAATCATGCGCGCGGCTTTCTTGCGGCTGAAGCTCAGGATGCGTAACGCCTGCGCGACCGACTTGCCCCGTATCTGATCCGCGACGAGGCGGCACTTCTGCGGGGAAATCCGCGCGTAGCGAAGACTGGCGGCGACTTGCATGACGGCTCGCTCCCTAATTTCCCGGCTTCGCGGATTTGCGGTCGCCCGAGTGGCCGCGGAACGTGCGCGTGACGGCGAATTCGCCCAGCTTGTGGCCGACCATGTTCTCGGACACGAGCACGGGAATGTGCTGACGACCGTTGTGCACTGCAATCGTGAGACCCACCATGTCGGGCACGATCATCGAGCGCCGCGACCACGTCTTGATCGGGCGACGATCGTTGGTGGCGCTCGACTTGGCAACCTTCTGCAGCAGATGGGCGTCGACAAATGGGCCCTTCTTGATCGAACGTGGCATTTCAATTCTCAGCTGTTACGCGCTTAAAGCGATTCCAAAACTACTTCTGACGACGATCGCGCACGATCATCATCTGAGTGCGCTTGTTCTTTCGAGTCTTCGCGCCCTTGGTCGGTTTGCCCCAGGGCGAGACCGGGTGACGGCCGCCGGACGTCCTGCCTTCACCACCGCCGTGCGGATGGTCGACCGGGTTTTGGGCGACACCGCGCACCGTCGGCCGAATGCCGCGCCAACGCTGTACACCGGCCTTACCGAGCTTGCGCAGGTTGTGCTCGTCGTTCCCTACCTCGCCGACCGTGGCCCGGCAGTTGACGTGCACTTTGCGCATCTCGCCCGAACGCAGCCGGACCGTTACGTACTCGCCTTCGCGAGCCACGATCTGCACCGATGCGCCGGCGCTGCGTGCGAGCTGCGCGCCTTTGCCGGGCTTGAGCTCGATGCAGTGCACTTGCGTGCCGAGCGGAATGTTCTTCAACGGTAGCGCGTTGCCGGCCTTGATCGGCGCATCGGAACCCGACTGGATCGGATCCCCTGCATGCACACGCTTCGGCGCCAGGATATAACGGCGCTCGCCGTCGCTGTAAAGCACGAGCGCGAGATGCGCGCTGCGGTTCGGATCGTACTCGATACGCTCGACACGGCCCGCGACACCGTCCTTGTTGCGCTTGAAGTCGATCACGCGGTAGTAACGCTTATGGCCACCGCCCTGATGCCGCGTCGTGACGCGGCCCTGGTTGTTGCGGCCGCCGCGTTTCGGCAACGGGCGCAACAAGCCCTCGAACGGCTTGCCGCTGTGCAACTCCTCGTTAATGACCCGGACGACGAATCGCTGGCCCGGGGAGGTTGGCTTGAGCTTACGTAGAGCCACTGTATTCCTCGCCTATCCGGTTACTCGGCGCCGACGAAGTTGATGTCGTGCCCGGGCGCGAGACGGACATAAGCCTTCTTCCACGCCGAACGCCGGCCGACATTGGTGCCGAAACGCTTGATCTTGGCCGGCATCCGCGCGACGGAGACGCGGGCGACCTTCACCTCGAACAGCAGCTCCACGGCCCTGCGCACGTCGTTCTTGGTCGCGTCGGAGCGCACCTTGAACACGACTTGGTGGCTGCCGTCAGCGAGCGCCGTGGCCTTCTCGGACACGTGCGGGCCGAGCAGGACCTGCATCAACTTTTCCTGGTAAGCCTGTGCGCTCATTTGAGCCGCTCCTCGAGAATCTTGAGCGCCGCCGTCGTGGCCACGACCTTGTCGGCCGCGACGAGAATGACGGGATCGACGAGATGCGCTTCGATCACCTCGACGTGCGGCAAGTTGCGGGCGGAAAGCCAGAGGTTGGCATCGAACTTGTCGACGACGACGGCTCCCGTGGCAAAACCCAGCGCACCGAGCTTGGTCTTGAGCTCTTTTGTCTTCGGCGCCGCAACGCTGAGCTCGTCCGCAACGACCAAGCGCTCTTGGCGCAGCAGCTCCGACAACACGGAACGCAGCGCGCCGCGATACATCTTGCGGTTGACCTTCTGATCGAAGCTGCGCGGCTTGGCCGCAAACGCGCGACCGCCGCCGACCCAAATCGGTCCGCGCGTGGTCCCTGCGCGCGCTCGGCCCGTGCCTTTTTGCCGCCAAGGTTTGCGCCCGCCGCCCCGAACCTCGGCTCGCGTCTTCTGGGCTTTGCTGCCCGAGCGTCCACCTGCGAGGTAGGCCGTCACGATCTGATGAACGAGCGGCTCGTTGAACGGCACACCGAACGACGCATCTGCGAGCTCGAGCGTGCTACCACTACCTTGTACTTTGACTTTCATCGCTCGATCTCGCTCGCCTTAGGCCTTGGCCGGTTTCTTGACGGCCGGACGTACGATGACTTCGCCGCTCGCCGCGCCGGGCACGGCGCCCTTGACGAGCAGCAAGTTGCGCTCGGCGTCGACCCGCACGACTTCGAGATTGACGGTCGTGGTCCGGGTCTGACCGAGATGGCCCGCCATCTTCTTGCCCGGAAACACGCGGCCCGGCGTCTGCCGATTGCCGATCGAGCCCGGGGCACGGTGCGACAGCGAGTTACCGTGTGTCATGTTTTGGTGGGAAAAGTTGTGCCGCTTGATCACGCCGGCGAAGCCTTTGCCCTTCGAGGTGCCCATGACGTCGACGAACTGGCCCGCCTGGAAGCGCTCGACCGTAAGCGCGGCACCCGGGCGCGAGGTCGGCACCTTCTTCCTCGGCAAGCCGAAACTCCCACAGGCCCTCTGCCGGCCTCGACGCCGGCCTGCTTGAAATGGCCGGCTTGCGCCTTGGCGATGCGGTGCTCCTTCGGGGCACCCCCGACCGTGACCTGAACGGCTCGGTAGCCGTCCCGCTCGGCCGTCTTAAGCGTCGTGACGCGATTGGGCAGCGCTTCGATGACGGTCACCGGAATCGACTCACCGGCGTCCGTGAAAATGCGGGTCATGCCGCACTTTCGGCCCACTAAACCGACTGACATGTATGTTCCTCTATATCCGCACCGACTACGTCGGTCGGCGCTTCAGCCAAAGCCGCCTCAGCGCTCTGGCACCTAAAAAGACACCGCCGGCCGCAAACGCAGGTGGGTCTTTTGTGGATCGTTGCCGTAAGGCGGCAACCCCTAAGCACAAAACAGCCCGGCGGCGACCTAAGTCTTCCGGGCTGTAAAAGAGCCCAATATTATAACCACCGACAATTCTCAGTTCAATCCGCTCAGTTGAGCTTGATCTGAACGTCCACCCCCGCCGGCAATTCGAGCTTCATGAGCGCGTCGACCGTCTTATCGGTCGGATCGACGATATCCATGAGCCGCTTGTGGGTCAGGAGCTGGTACTGGTCCCGCGCGTCCTTGTCCGCATGCGGCGAGACCAGGATCGTGTAACGCTCGATCTTGGTCGGAAGGGGCACCGGACCGCGCACGGTGGCGCCGGTGCGCTTTGCCGTCTCGACGATTTCGCGCGCCGACTTATCGATCAGCCGATGGTCGAACGCCTTCAGTCTGATCCTAATATTCTGATTTGTTCGCCATTTTTTACCACCTGCCGGCGCCGCCGACGCCGTTACTCGATGACTTTGGAGACGACGCCGGCACCGACGGTTCGGCCGCCTTCGCGTATCGCGAACCGCAGGCCCTCCTCCATCGCAATCGGCGCTATCAGCTCCACCTTCATCTGAATGTTGTCCCCAGGCATCACCATCTCCGTCGCCTCGGGCAACTCCACCGCCCCAGTCACATCCGTCGTGCGGAAGTAAAACTGCGGCCGATATCCTTTGAAAAACGGCGTGTGTCTGCCGCCCTCTTCCTTCGTCAAAATGTACACCTCGCACTCAAACTTCGTGTGCGGCGTGATCGAGCCCGGCTTCGCCAACACCTGACCGCGCTCCACTTCCTCTCGCTTCGTGCCCCTGAGCAACACCCCGACGTTGTCTCCCGCCTGCCCCTGATCCAGCAGCTTGCGGAACATCTCAACTCCCGTGCACGTCGTCTTCGTCGTCGCCTTGATCCCGACGATCTCAACCTCGTCGCCCACCTTCACGATCCCGCGCTCGATCCGTCCCGTCACCACCGTCCCGCGGCCGGAGATCGAAAACACGTCCTCGATCGGCATCAAAAACGGCCCGTCCACCAGCCGCTCCGGCACCGGAATGTACTTGTCCATCTCCTCAACGAGCTTGATCACGCTCGGCGCACCAATGTCCGACGTGTCCCCTTCCAACGCCTTGAGCGCCGAACCGATCACGATCGGCGTCGTGTCCCCAGGAAACTCGTACGTCGACAACAAGTCCCTCACCTCGAGCTCCACCAGCTCCAGCAGCTCCGCATCGTCCACCATGTCCGCCTTGTTCAGGTACACCACGATGTACGGCACTCCCACCTGCCGCGCCAGCAATATGTGCTCGCGCGTCTGCGGCATCGGGCCATCCGCTGCACTCACCACCAAAATCGCTCCGTCCATCTGCGCCGCGCCCGTGATCATGTTCTTCACGTAATCCGCGTGCCCAGGACAGTCTACGTGCGCGTAATGGCGCGCATCGCTCTCGTACTCCACGTGCGACGTCGCGATCGTGATCCCTCGCGCCTTCTCTTCCGGCGCCTTGTCAATCTGGTCGTACGCCGTAAAAGCACCTCCGTGCTTCTCCGCCATCACCTTCGTCAATGCCGCCGTCAACGTCGTCTTCCCATGGTCCACATGCCCTATCGTCCCTACGTTTACATGCGGCTTGCTACGTTGAAATTTTTCCTTGGACACGGTTGCTACCTCTTCATTGACTCGTTGACGACGGCTCTATTGGCAATCAGCGCTAGCCGACGCGATCCTTGATGATTTCCTGCGCGACGTTGGCCGGCACTTCGGCGTAGTTGGCGAACTCCATCGTGTACGTCGCTCGACCCTGGCTCATAGAACGCAGCGTCGTCGCGTACCCGAACATCTCCGACAGCGGCACCTGCGCGCGCACGATCTTGCCGACCGGCGCATCTTCGAGGCCCTGCAGCAGGCCGCGGCGGCGATTCAAGTCGCCGTTGACGTCGCCCATGTAGTCCTCGGGCGTGACGACCTCCACGTTCATGATCGGCTCGAGCAGAACCGGCTTGGCCTTCTTGGCGCCTTCCTTGAAAGCCATGGAGCCCGCGACCTTGAATGCGATCTCGCTCGAGTCGACGTCGTGATAGGAGCCGTCGTAAAGCGTCACTTTGACGTCGACGACCGGATATCCCGCGACGACGCCGTTCGCCATCTGCTCTTGGACCCCCTTGTCGACGGCCGGAATGTACTCGCGCGGCACGACACCGCCGACGATCCCGTTGACGAACTCGTACCCTTTGCCTGCCTCGAGCGGCTCGAGCTTCAGATAGACGTGGCCGTATTGACCGCGGCCACCGCTCTGACGGACGAACTTGCCTTCCTGCTCGACGAGCTGGCGGATCGTCTCGCGGTACGCGACCTGCGGCTTACCGACGTTGGCCTCGACCTTGAACTCGCGGCGCATGCGATCGACGATGATTTCCAGGTGCAGCTCGCCCATGCCGGCGATGATCGTTTGCCCCGACTCCTCGTCCGTGCGCACGCGGAACGACGGATCTTCGCGCGCGAGCTTGCCGAGCGCGATGCCCATCTTCTCTTGGTCGGCTTTGGTCTTCGGCTCCACGGCCACGGCGATCACGGGCTCGGGGAACTCCATGCGCTCGAGCGTGATCACGGCCTTGGGATCCGTGAGACTGTCACCGGTCGTGACGTCCTTCAGACCCACGGCAGCGGCGATGTCGCCCGCGCGGACTTCCTTGATCTCGGCTCGGTCGTTGGCGTGCATCTGCAGCAAGCGGCCGATGCGCTCTTTCTTGTCTTTAATGGGGTTGTAAACGGTATCGCCGGAGCTCAACACGCCGGAGTAGACGCGGAAGAACGTGAGGTTGCCGACGAACGGGTCCGTTGCGATCTTGAATGCGAGCGCCGAAAACGGCTCCTCGTCGTTCGCCGAGCGCTTACCTTCCGTATTGTCCTCGAGCACGCCTTTGATCGGCGGTCGGTCGGAGGGCGCAGGAAGATAGTCGACGACGGCGTCGAGCACGGCCTGCACGCCCTTGTTCTTGAACGCCGAGCCGCACAGCACGGGCACGATCTCGCCGCGCACGCAGCGCGCTCGCAATCCGCGTTTGATATCGTCCTGTGCGAGGTCGCCCTCCTCGAGGTACTTCTCGAGCAGCTCCTCGTCGGCCTCGGCGGCGGCCTCGACGACCCGGCTGCGATACTCGTCGGCACGCGCCTTGAGATCCGCAGGAATGTCGTTTTCGACGAAGCGTGTCCCCTGCGTCTCCTCGTCCCACTGGATGGCCTTCATCTTCACGAGATCGACGACGCCCTCGAACGTGTCCTCGGCACCGATCGGCAATCTGCACCACGACCGGGTTACCGTTCAAGCGCTCCTTGATCTGCCGCACGACGCGATAGAAATCCGCGCCCGCGCGATCCATCTTGTTCACGAAGGCGAGCCGCGGCACGCCGTACTTGTTGGCTTGGCGCCAAACGGTCTCCGATTGCGGCTCTACCCCACCGACCGAGCAGAACACGGCGACCGCGCCGTCGAGCACGCGCAGGCTGCGCTGCACCTCGATCGTGAAATCGATGTGTCCCGGAGTGTCGATGATGTTGATCCGATACTCGGGGTAGTTTTGGTCCATGCCTTTCCAAAAGCATGTCGTGGCGGCCGAGGTAATCGTGATGCCGCGCTCTTGCTCCTGCTCCATCCAGTCCATGACGGCGGCGCCGTCGTGCACCTCGCCTATCTTGTGGGAGATACCGGTGTAGAACAGGATTCGTTCAGTCGTGGTGGTCTTGCCGGCATCGATGTGCGCCATGATGCCGATGTTTCGATACCGCTCGAGAGGAGTCTTCCGTGCCACGTCTTCGCCTCACATCCATGAACTGATCACCACCGATAATGCGCAAACGCCTTGTTGGCATCCGCCATTCGGTGGGTATCTTCGCGTTTCTTCACGGCAGCCCCGCGATTGTCGGCGGCATCCATGAGCTCATGGGCCAGACGCATGGCCATACTCTTCTCGGAGCGGCTGCGCGCCGCCTCGATCGCCCAGCGCATTGCCAACGTCTCGCGGCGCGTTGCCCGAACTTCGACGGGCACTTGATACGTGGCTCCGCCGACGCGGCGGGATTTCACTTCGACGGCGGGCTTGATGTTGTCGAGAGCCTGGCCGAGCAGCTCGAGCGCGTGACCTTCGTCGTTGCCGGTGCGCTCGGCGATTCTATCGAGAGCTCCGTAGACGATCTTCTCGGCGACGGACTTCTTGCCGCTCTTCATCACCATGTTGATGAACTTCGCCAGCATCTGATTGCTGTATTTGGGATCCGGCAACGATGCGCGACGGGGGGCTTGTGCTCTTCGTGACATTTTTCTATTCCAATTTGATCGATTCGCGCGCCCGATCAGCCTTTCGGCCGCTTAGCGCCGTACTTCGAGCGGCCCTTGCGTCGATCGCCGACGCCGCCGCAATCGAGCGTGCCGCGAACGACGTGGTAGCGGACACCCGGCAGGTCCTTGACGCGGCCGCCGCGAATCAGGACGACCGAGTGCTCCTGCAGGTTGTGGCCTTCGCCGCCGATGTAGCTCGTGACCTCGAACCCGTTGGTCAGGCGCACACGAGCGACTTTCCGCATGGCCGAGTTCGGCTTTTTCGGCGTCGTCGTATATACGCGCGTGCACACGCCGCGCTTTTGCGGCGAGGACGCGAGTGCCGGCACCGTGCTCTTGGCTCGCTTGGTGGCTCGCGGTTTGCGAACGAGTTGGTTGGTAGTGGCCATTTAACTGCTTCCAAATAAATTTTGGCCCGTTGCCGACGATTTCGGCATCCGGGCCATCGGATCCACGCCTCGGCGGGCTGCGACGTAGCTGCGCGAGCCCGTCCGGGGTAGCGTAAGGACAGCCTGAAATTTTATGTTTGAGGCCGACCTACGTCAACTCAGGATCCTGTTTAGACTCAACTCGACGAGACCTCCTCGGACGACTCCTGCCCGGCGCCCGCTTCGGCTTCGGCCTCCGCCGCAGCCGCCGCATCGCTGGCCGCCCGCATTTGAGCGGCCTCGAGCTCCTTGAGCTCCGAGGACAGAATGTCTTCCTGGGTTTGGCGCCGCGCCTCGTGGTGGGCGAAGCCCGTGCCGGCCGGGATCAGCCGACCGACGATCACGTTCTCCTTGAGCCCGCGCAGGTCGTCACGGAGGCCTCGAACCGCGGCCTCGGTCAGCACGCGCGTCGTCTCCTGGAAGGAGGCTGCCGAGATGAACGACTCGGTCGCAAGCGACGCCTTCGTGATGCCGAGCAGCACCGGGTCGAATCTAGCGGGTTTGCCGTCGCGCCCTTCGGCCTCGCGATTGGCTTCGAGCACGCGGATCCGGTCGAGTTGCTCGCCGCGCAACAGCCGGGTGTCCCCCGAGTCCGTGATCTCGACCTTGCGCAGCATCTGGCGAATGATCACCTCGATGTGCTTGTCGTTGATCTTCACGCCCTGGAGACGGTAGACATCCTGGATTTCGCGAACGAGGTAGTCGGCCAGCTTCTCCACGCCCTGCAGACGCAGGATATCGTGCGGATTCGGCTCGCCGTCCGCGATAATCTCGCCGCGCAGCACCTTCTCGCCCTCGAACACGTTGAGGTGCCGCCACTTCGGAATGAGCTCCTCGTGCTGAACGGCATCCTCGTCCGTGATGACGAGACGACGCTTGCCCTTAGTCTCCTTGCCGAAGCTGACGGTGCCCGAGTACTCGGCCAGGATGGCCGGATCCTTGGGCCGGCGCGCCTCGAACAAGTCCGCCACGCGCGGCAGACCGCCCGTGATATCGCGGGTTTTCGAGCTCTCTTGCGGCAGCCTGGCGAGCACATCGCCAACGGCGACACGAGCGCCGTTCTCCATGCTGATGACGGCCCCCGACGGCAGCGCATAGGCGGCCGGAATATCCGTGTTCGGGAACGAGATGGGCTTGCCGTTGCCGTCCACGAGCTTCGCAGTCGGCCGGTAATCGGAGCTGCGCTGCGCCGAGTCGAGCACCACGATGCTCGTGAGACCGGTGATCTCGTCGACTTGGGTCGTCACGGTGACCCCGTCGATGAAGTCTTCGAACTTCAAATAGCCGCTGACCTCGGTGACGACCGGGTGCGTATGCGGGTCCCAGCTCGCCACGAGCTGGCCCGGCTGAACCGGGTCGCCGTCTTTTATCCCGAGCGTAGCGCCGTAGGGGACCTTGTAGCGCTCGCGCTCACGGCCGAACTCGTCGATGACGGCAAGCTCGCCCGAGCGAGACGTCGTGATCCGATGACCTTTTTGCTCGTGCGTGATGGTCTTGACGCCGATCATGCGGATCGTGCCGTTGCTCTTGACCTCGACGCTGTTCACGGCAGCAGAGCGAGACGCCGCACCACCGATGTGGAACGTGCGCATCGTGAGCTGCGTGCCGGGCTCGCCGATCGACTGTGCCGCGATGACGCCGACGGCCTCGCCCGAGTTCACGCGGTGTCCGCGCGCGAGATCCCGGCCGTAGCACTGGGCGCAGACCCCGTACGGAAGGTCGCAAGTGATCGGCGAGCGGACGAGGACCTGATCGATCGAATAGGCCTCGAGCTTCTTGACCGCTTCCTCGTCGAGCAGCGTACCGGCCTCGAGCACGACGGTATTCGATCCCGGCGCCAGCACGTCCACGGCGGCCGCGCGGCCGAGCACACGCTCGCGCAATGGTTCCACGATGTCGCCGCCCTCGACGAGCGGCGTCATGAGTAGCCCGTCCTTCGTGCCGCAATCGGGCTCGGTGACGACCAGATCCTGCGCGACATCGACCAGACGCCGCGTTAGATAACCGGAGTTCGCGGTTTTCAGCGCCGTGTCGGCCAGGCCCTTACGGGCGCCGTGCGTCGAGATGAAGTACTGCAGAACGTCGAGGCCTTCGCGGAAGTTTGCCGTGATGGGCGTCTCGATGATCGAGCCGTCGGGCTTGGCCATGAGGCCGCGCATGCCGGCCAGCTGGCGGATCTGAGCCGCCGAGCCGCGGGCGCCGGAGTCGGCCATCATGTAGATCGAGTTGAATGACTCCTGCTGCGCGCCGTCGCCCGCGCGCTCCACGCCGAGTTTTTCCATCATCGCCTTCGCGACTTGGTCGTTCGTGCGCGACCAAATGTCGACGACCTTGTTGTAACGCTCGCCGTCCGTCACGAGACCGGCCGCATACTGGTCCTGAATCTCCTTCACCTCGGTTTCGGCGGCTTGGAGAATCCCGGCCTTTTCGTCGGGAACGACCATGTCGTTGACGCCGAAAGACACGCCGGCGCGCGTCGCGTAGTGGAAGCCCGTGTACATGAGCTGGTCGGCGAACACGACCGTTTGTTTTAGGCCGAGCTGGCGATAGCAGGCGTTGATCACGCCCGAGATCGCGCGCTTGTTCATGGGTCGGTTGATCTGCTCGAAAGGCAGCCCCTCCGGCATGATCTCGGAAAGCAGCGCCCGCCCTGCCGTCGTCGTGGTGAGGTTGCGCGTCGGCACGCCGTCGATCTTCTCGGGAATACGCACCCTGATCTTCGCGTGCAAGTCGACGTGGCCGGACTCGTAGGCGCGGTGGACTTCCTCGACGTCGGCAAACACCATGCCTTCGCCGCGTGCACTGACCCGCTCGCGCGTCATGTAGTAGAGGCCGAGCACGACGTCCTGCGACGGCACGATGATCGGCTCGCCGTTGGCCGGCGACAATATGTTGTTGCTCGACATCATGAGGGCGCGAGCCTCGAGCTGCGCCTCGATCGAGAGCGGCACGTGCACGGCCATCTGGTCACCGTCGAAGTCGGCATTGAACGCCGTGCAGACGAGCGGATGCAGCTGAATCGCCTTGCCCTCGATGAGCACGGGCTCGAATGCCTGGATCCCGAGCCGGTGCAGCGTCGGAGCACGGTTCAGAAGAACGGGATGCTCGCGAATGACCTGCTCGAGGATGTCCCACACCTCGGGACCTTCGCGTTCCACGAGTCGCTTGGCGGCCTTGATCGTGGTCGCCTCACCTCGTAGCTGCAGTTTAGAAAAGATGAAAGGTTTGAAGAGCTCGAGCGCGAGCTTCTTCGGCAATCCGCACTGGTGAAGCTTGAGGGTCGGGCCGACGACGATGACGGAACGACCCGAGTAGTCGACGCGCTTGCCGAGCAGATTCTGGCGGAACCGGCCCTGCTTGCCTTTGATCATGTCGGCAAGCGACTTCAGCGGACGTTTGTTCGTGCCCGTAATCGCACGTCCGCGACGACCGTTGTCGAGCAACGCGTCGACGGCTTCCTGCAACATACGCTTCTCATTGCGTACGATGATGTCCGGCGCGTTCAACTCGAGTAGACGACGCAGGCGGTTGTTGCGATTGATGACACGCCGATACAAATCGTTCAGATCGGACGTCGCGAAGCGACCGCCGTCGAGAGGTACTAGTGGCCGCAGATCCGGTGGCAGGACGGGCAGCACCGTCATAACCATCCACTCGGGCCGATTCGGCGACTCGAGGAAGGACTCGAGCAGTTTCAGGCGCTTCGACAAGCGTTTGATCTTGGTCTCGGAATTCGTGCTGCCGATCTCGTCGCGGACCCTGTTGACCTCGACATCGAGATTCATCGCCGTCAGCAGATCGCGAACGGCTTCCGCTCCCATACGCGCATCGAACTCGTCGCCGTATTTCTCGATTGCCTCGAGATAAGCTTCGTCCGTCAAGAGCTGCCCGCGCTCGAGCGGAGTCATGCCCGGATCGACGACGACGAACGCCTCGAAGTACAGGATGCGCTCGATCTCGCGCAGCGTCTTGTCGAGCATGAGGCCGATGCGCGAAGGCAGCGACTTCAGGAACCAGATATGCGCGACGGGGCTGGCGAGCTCGATATGGCCCATGCGCTCGCGGCGAACCTTGGTCTGCGTGACCTCGACGCCGCACTTCTCGCAGACGACGCCGCGGTGCTTCAGGCGCTTGTACTTGCCGCACAAGCACTCGTAGTCCTTGATCGGCCCGAAGATCTTGGCGCAGAACAGACCGTCGCGCTCGGGCTTGAAAGTCCGGTAGTTGATCGTCTCCGGCTTCTTAACCTCGCCGTAAGACCACGACCGAATCATGTCCGGAGAGGCCAGACCGATCCGAATCAAGTCGAAGTCTTCGACCGCGTTCTGCTGCTTGAAAAGCTTCAGTAGATCTTTCATCTAACGCCACCTACTGCTAATAGTCGCGAATGTATTTGCCGAGTAATCACGTGCTTGCGGATGCCTTTCATCAGGCCTGATCGAGCTCGATGTTGATGCCGAGCGACCGGATCTCCTTGACCAGCACGTTGAACGACTCGGGCATGCCGGCATGCATTTCGTGCGTGCCGTCGACGATGTTTTTGTACATCTTCGTGCGCCCCTGCACGTCGTCGGACTTGACGGTGAGCATTTCCTGCAAGGTATACGAGGCGCCATATGCTTCGAGCGCCCACACCTCCATCTCACCGAACCGCTGCCCGCCGAACTGCGCTTTGCCGCCGAGCGGCTGCTGAGTGACAAGACTGTATGGCCCCGTCGAGCGCGCATGCATCTTGTCATCGACCAAGTGGTTGAGCTTGAGCATGTACATGTATCCGACCGTCACGGGCCGATCGAACCTTTCGCCGGTTCGGCCGTCGTAGAGCACCGTTTGACCCGACTCCGGCAGCTCGGCGATTTGGAGAAGCTGCTTGATCTCGTCCTCGGTCGCACCATCGAACACCGGCGTCGCAATCGGCACGCCGTGGCGCAGGTTGTTTGCGAGCTCGAGGACTTCGTCGTCGTTCAAGCCGCCGACGTCGGCCTTCTGGCCGCCCGTATGGTTGTAGATCTTGTCGAGGAAGGACTTCAACTCCTTCGCGGACTCGCCGTTGCGCAGCATCTCGCCGATCTTGAGGCCCAGACCCTTTGCCGCCCAACCGAGATGCGTCTCGAGCACCTGGCCGACGTTCATTCGAGACGGCACGCCGAGCGGATTGAGCACGATGTCGACGGGCGTGCCGTCGGCCATGTAGGGCATATCCTCGACCGGAACGATCGTCGAGATGACGCCCTTGTTGCCATGGCGGCCCGCCATCTTGTCGCCCGGCTGGACTCGGCGCTTCACGGCCAGGTAGACCTTGACCATCTTGAGGACGCCCGGGGCGAGATCGTCGCCGGCCGTGATCTTTTGCTTCTTCTCCTCGAAGCGCTTGTCGAACTGCTCTCGCTGCGAGCGCAGACGCTCTGCGGTTTGCTCGAGCTGAGCGTTGACCTCGTCGCTCTTCACTCGCACGCCGAACCATTGTTCTCGCGGCAATGCATCGAGATAGACCTTCGTGATCTTGGCGCCCGAGGCTAGGCCGTCCGGGCCGCCCGAAGCTACCTTGTTCACGAGCAGCTTCTCGACTCGCTGATAGATATCGTCTTCGAGAATACGGCGTTGATCGTCGAGATCTTTACGGACCGACTCGAGCTCCATGCGCTCGATCGACAAAGCACGAGCGTCCTTCTCGACGCCGTCGCGCGTGAATACGCGCACGTCTATGACCGTGCCGTCCATGCCGGGCGGCACTCTGAGCGACGTATCCTTAACGTCCGATGCCTTCTCGCCGAAGATCGCGCGCAGCAATTTCTCTTCCGGGGTGAGCTGGGTCTCGCCCTTGGGCGTGACTTTGCCGACGAGAATGTCGCCGGCGCTGACCTCGGCGCCGATGAACGCGATGCCGGACTCGTCGAGCTTCGTCAGAGCCGCGTCACCGACGTTCGGGATGTCGGCGGTGACCTCTTCGGGCCCGAGCTTCGTGTCGCGCGCCACGCAGGTCAACTCCTCGATATGAATCGTCGTGAAGCGGTCCTCCTCGACCACTCGCTCCGAAATCAGTATCGAGTCTTCGAAGTTGTAGCCGTTCCACGGCATGAACGCGACGAGCAGATTCTGACCGAGCGCGAGCTCGCCCATGCTCGTCGACGGTCCGTCGGCCAGCACGTCGCCCTTCTCGAGCGCATCGCCGGCCTTCACGAGCGGCCGTTGATTGATGCACGTGTTCTGATTCGAGCGCGTGTATTTCGTGAGGTTGTAGATGTCGACACCGGCTTCGCCGGCCTTCGTTTCCTCGTCCTTGACGCGAACGACGATACGCGACGCGTCGACCGAATCGACGGTGCCGCCGCGTCGTGCGACCACCGTAACGCCCGAGTCGACGGCAACGGCTCGCTCCATACCCGTGCCGACCAGCGGCGTCTCGGTACGCAGCGTCGGCACGGCCTGGCGCTGCATGTTCGACCCCATGAGCGCGCGGTTTGCGTCGTCGTGCTCGAGGAACGGAATCAGGGACGCAGCCACCGACACGATCTGCTTCGGCGACACGTCCATGTACTGAATCTGATCCGGGGGCAACAGCGCGAACTCGTTTTGGTGCCGCGCCGAGACGAGGTCGTCGACGAACTCCCCCTTGCTGCCGAGGTTCGCATTGGCCTGCGCGATGACGTATTGACCTTCCTCGATCGCCGACAGGTACTCGATCTCGCTGCTCACGCGGTTGTTGATCACCTTGCGGTACGGGGTCTCGAGAAAACCGTACTCGTTCGTGCGCGCGTACACGGCGAGCGAGTTGATCAGACCGATGTTCGGGCCTTCAGGCGTCTCGATCGGGCAGACACGACCGTAGTGGGTCGGATGCACGTCGCGCACCTCGAAGCCGGCACGCTCTCGCGTAAGGCCGCCGGGGCCAAGCGCAGACACGCGCCGCTTGTGCGTGACTTCCGACAGCGGATTGTTCTGGTCCATGAACTGCGACAGCTGACTCGAGCCGAAGAATTCCTTGACGGCCGCCGCCACCGGCTTCGCGTTGATCATCTCTTGCGGCATCAGTCCTTCGGACTCGGCGAGCGTAAGGCGCTCCTTGACTGCCCGCTCGACGCGAACGAGACCGATGCGGAAGGCGTTCTCGGCCATTTCCCCCACGCTGCGGACGCGCCGATTGCCGAGGTGATCGATGTCGTCGACGACCCCGTTGCCATTACGGATGTCGATCAGCGTCTTGAGGACGTCGATGATGTCCTCTTTGCTGAGCGTACCGGCACCCTCTGACTCGTTACGGCCGACACGGCGGTTGAACTTCATGCGGCCCACGGCCGACAGGTCGTAGCGCTCGGAGTTGAAGAACAAATTCTGGAACAGGTTTTCGGCGGCCTCCTTAGTCGGCGGCTCCCCGGGACGCATCATGCGATAGATCTCGACGAGAGCCTCGAGCTTCGAGGACGTCGAATCGATGCGCAAAGTGTTGGAGATGAATGCGCCGCGGTCGAGATCGTTGACGAACAGCGTCTCGATCTTCTTGACGCCTGCAGCCATGAGCTTCTCTACGATTTGCTGCGTGAGCTCGTCGTTTGCGCTCGCCAGCAACTCTCCCGTCGACTCGTCGACGATGTCGTGGGCCAAAACCTTGCCCTCGAGATACTCCATCGGCACCTCGAGGTGCTTGACCTTGGATTGCTCGAGCTCGCGCACGTGGCGCATCGTGATCCGGCGGTCCTTTTCGACGATGGTCTTGCGCCCGATCTTGATGTCGAAGCTGGCCGTCTCGCCGCGCAGGCGCTCGGGAAACAGCTTCAGCTGAATCTCTTTGCCGAGAGTGAATTCGTTTTTGTCGAAGAACAGATCGAGGATCTCGGCATTCGTATACTCGAGCGCCCGCAGGATAATACTGACCGGCAACTTGCGGCGGCGATCGATACGAACGAAGACGCAGTCTTTCGGATCGAACTCGAAGTCGAGCCACGACCCGCGGTACGGAATCACGCGCGCCGAGAAGAGCAGCTTGCCGGACGAATGGGTCTTGCCCTTGTCGTGATCGAAAAACACTCCGGGCGAACGGTGCAGCTGGGAAACGATCACGCGCTCGGTGCCGTTGATCACGAACGTGCCGTGATCCGTCATGAGCGGCATCTCGCCGAGATACACCTCCTGCTCGCGGATATCCTTGACCTTCTTCTTCGGTCCGGACGTTTCCTTGTCGTAGATAACGAGCCGCACGAGGACGCGCAACGGCGCGGCGTACGTCAGCCCGCGCAGCTGGCACTCCTTCACGTCGAACACGGGCTCGCCGAGCCGATAGGTAACGTACTCGAGCGCAGCATTGCCGGAGTAGCTCACGATTGGGAACACGCTGCGGAATGCCGCGTGCAGTCCCATTTCCTCGCGTTGCTCGAGGCCGACGTCCTCTTGGAGAAACTTTCGATACGAGTCGAGCTGGATCGAAAGGAGATAGGGGACGCTGAGGATACCCGGCAGCTTCCCGAAATCCTTGCGAATGCGTTTCTTTTCAGTGAACGAATAGGCCATGCCTGCTACTCCGACTTGAGTGAGTCAGCTGAAAAAGTGCTTGCGCCGGGCGCACCGAGGCGCCCAGCGACTTCCGTGCTGGAGACTTCCACGAAGCACGCTCGCCGCTCGGGGCTCATAGACCCTCAAACGGCGCGGCGATGCCCTTGCAAAGCCGCCTCATTTGATCGTGGCGGCCGCGCCTGCTTCCTCGAGCTGCTTCTTCACGCTTTCCGCTTCGTCCTTGGACACGGCTTCCTTGACGGTGCTCGGCGCGCCCTCGACGAGGTCCTTCGCCTCCTTGAGGCCAAGACCCGTGACCGCACGGACGACCTTGATGACGGCCACTTTGTTGTCGCCGAACGAACTCATGACGACGTCGAATTCGGTCTGCTCCTCGGCTGCCGGTGCTGCGGCGGCGGCACCGCCCGCGGCGGCAACGGCGACCGGCGCAGCGGCCGAGACGCCCCACTTCTCCTCGAGCGCTTTGACGAGCTCGACGACTTCCATGATCGGCTTGCTGCTGAGCGCCTCGATCAGTTCTTCATTGGACATCGACATGACTGGAATACTCCTCGAAAAATGTTTACCTGATTGTCAAAAAAACTAAGCCGCTTGCTCGCTGCGGGCCTTGAGCGTGCGCGCCAACATGCCGGCCGGCTCCACCAACGTCCGGACGAGCTGAGTCGCCGGGGCATTGAGCGTACGCAGCAGGCTCGCCCGCGCCTCCTCGAGCGTCGGCAACGCCGCGAGACGGTCGAGCTCGGAGCCCGCATACAGCGCCCCGCCGATCGACAGCGCGACGGTGACGAGCTTGTCGTGGTCCTTGGCGAAGCCTTTGAAGACACGCGCTGCTGCACCCGGATCCTCGCGCGAGAACGCGAGCACCAGAGGACCCTTCAGACTGCCCTGCATACACTCGAAGTCGGTGCCGGCAATCGCGCGGCGGGCCAAAGTGTTCTTGACGACCTTCAAGTAAACGCCCGATTGACGAGCGGCCACCCGAAGCTGAGTCATTTCCGACACCGTAAGCCCACGGTACTCCGCAGCCACGGCCGATTGCGCGGTCGCGGCGACCGAGTTGACCTCGGCGACTACTGCTTTTTTCGCTTCGATATTGAGCGACATGTCCGTTATCTCCTGGTAGAGACGACTATCAGCGTCCCTTACGGGACTCGTTGCACGCACACCGCCCGCCGCCACGGCGGCTCGCGGTTCCGATGGTGCGCCTCACCAGGGCACGCCCGAGTCAGGTAACACCACCTGCGTAGGCGGCCCGCGCCATTAACGCCGACTCCTCGGCGGCCTACGGTCTTCGATGTCGGCTGATCAACAGCCGTTTGACCCCATCCGAGCCGCGAATCTCGCGTCCCGAACGTTTCAAATCGATAAAACTAGCTACCACTCTCCGCAGTGGCGACCAACGTCGAATGATCGACGATCACGCCGGGCCCCATGGTCGAGGACACGGCGACCTTCTGCAGGTACACGCCCTTCGCGGCAGCGGGCTTGGCTTTGTTCAAGTCCGCGATCAAGGCCGCGAGATTCTGTTTGAGAGCATCGACCTCGAAGTTCACGTTACCGATCGCACAATGAATCGTGCCGGCCTTGTCGGCACGAAAACGCACTTGACCGGATTTGGCGTTCTTGACGGCCGTCGCAACGTCGGTCGTGACCGTGCCGACCTTCGGATTCGGCATGAGCCCGCGCGGGCCCAGTACCTGACCGAGCTTGCCGACGACACGCATGGCATCGGGGGTCGCAATCACGACATTGAAGTTGAGATCGCCGCCCTGAATGCTTTCGGCGAGATCGTCCATGCCGACGATGTCGGCACCCGCGGCTTTCGCGGCTTCGGCATTCGCGCCCTGCGTGAACACGGCTACGCGGACCTTCTTGCCACTGCCGTTGGGCAGAACCGTCGAGCCGCGAACGACCTGGTCAGACTTCTTCGGATCGATGCCGAGATTCACGGAAACATCCACCGACTCCACGAACTTCGCGTGGGCCAGTTCCTTGACGAGCTTTAGGGCCTCGTCCGCGGAATACGCCTTACCGTGCTCGATCTTCTCGGCCACTTCCTTCTGGGCTTTCGTCATCTTTCTCACGACTAACCCTCCACGTCCAAACCCATGCTTCGGGCGCTTCCGGCAATGATCTTCACGGCTGCCTCGAGATCGGCAGAGTTCAAGTCCGGAGCCTTGAGCTTGGCGATGTCCTCGAGCTGGGCACGAGTGACCTTGCCGACCTTGTTCTTGTTCGGCACCCCGCTGCCCTTTGCGATGCCCGCGGCTTTCTTCAGCAGCACCGCGGCAGGCGGCGTCTTGGTCACGAACGTGAAGCTGCGGTCGTTGTAGACCGAGATCACGACCGGCACGGGCATCCCCTGCTCCATGCTCTGCGTGGCGGCATTGAACGCCTTGCAGAACTCCATGATGTTCACGCCGTGCTGGCCGAGCGCAGGCCCGACCGGCGGGCTCGGATTGGCTTGGCCCGCCGCCACTTGCAGTTTGATATAGGTTTCTATCTTCCGTGCCATACGCTCAAGACCGCTCTTATGCTTTTTCCACTTGTCCGAAATCCAGCTCGACCGGCGTCGACCGGCCGAGAATCTGCACCGCGACTCGGACCTTGCTCTTTTCGTAATTCACGTTCTCGACGACGCCGCTGAAGTCGTTGAACGGACCGTCCGTCACGCGCACGACTTCGCCCGGCTCGAAGAGCACCTTCGGCCGCGGCTTGTCCACGCCCTCTTGGACGCGATTCAAGATCGCCGCCGCTTCGCGGTCGCTGATCGGCGCGGGCCGGTCGCTGCTACCGCCGATGAACCCGAGAACCTTCGGCACTTCCTTCACGAGGTGCCAGGTCTCGTCATCCATCTCCATCTGTACGAGCACGTAGCCCGGGAAGAACTTGCGCTCGCTCTTGCGGCGCTGCCCCTCGCGCATCTCGACGACCTCCTCGGTCGGCACGAGTATCTCGCCGAACTTCTCCCCGAGGCCGTAGCGCTTTATACGCTCCTCGAGAGAGGTCTTCACCTTGTGCTCGTAATTCGAATACGCATGCACGACGTACCACTGAAGGGCCATACGCCTCAGCCCCCCTGCCCCGTCAACTTGCTCGTCAGAAACAGCAGGAGCAAATCGAGCAACCAGAAAAACACGCCCATTATCAACGCGAATATGAGCACGGCTATCGTGGTCTGGATCGTTTCCTCACGCGTCGGCCATATGACCTTGCGCAACTCGACCCGCGACGCCTGGACGAACTTCCAGATCGATTGTCCCTGCGCCGATTGCAGCGCGACCCATGCGGCAACCGCGATTGCGGCCACGAGCCCGAGCGCGCGCAACAACACCGACGCATCGGCGAAGTAGTAGTAAGCGACGAGAGCGCCGACAAGGATCAGCACGGACAAGAACAGCTTGGCCGTGTCGATGAAGGTCGGTTGATCTTCTACTTTGGTATCCATGCCTTGTTCAGAAACGCCCGAAGAGCGCACAACTTCCGCTTGCGGGTTGGCCGCTCACGGGGTTGGCAGGCCAGGAGGGTCTCGAACCCCCAACCTGCGGTTTTGGAGACCGCTGCTCTACCAATTGAGCTACTGGCCTTCCGTCGCTCCTAACCGTATAGACAACCGCCGTTACTCGATGACTTTGGAGACGACGCCCGCACCGACGGTTCGGCCGCCTTCGCGTATCGCGAACCGCAGGCCCTCCTCCATCGCAATCGGCGCTATCAGCTCCACCTTCATCTGAATGTTGTCCCCAGGCATCACCATCTCCGTCGCCTCGGGCAACTCCACCGCCCCAGTCACATCCGTCGTGCGGAAGTAAAACTGCGGCCGATATCCTTTGAAAAACGGCGTGTGTCTGCCGCCCTCTTCCTTCGTCAAAATGTACACCTCGCACTCAAACTTCGTGTGCGGCGTGATCGAGCCCGGCTTCGCCAACACCTGACCGCGCTCCACTTCCTCTCGCTTCGTGCCCCTGAGCAACACCCCGACGTTGTCTCCCGCCTGCCCCTGATCCAGCAGCTTGCGGAACATCTCAACTCCCGTGCACGTCGTCTTCGTCGTCGCCTTGATCCCGACGATCTCAACCTCGTCGCCCACCTTCACGATCCCGCGCTCGATCCGTCCCGTCACCACCGTCCCGCGGCCGGAGATCGAAAACACGTCCTCGATCGGCATCAAAAACGGCCCGTCCACCAGCCGCTCCGGCACCGGAATGTACTTGTCCATCTCCTCAACGAGCTTGATCACGCTCGGCGCACCAATGTCCGACGTGTCCCCTTCCAACGCCTTGAGCGCCGAACCGATCACGATCGGCGTCGTGTCCCCAGGAAACTCGTACGTCGACAACAAGTCCCTCACCTCGAGCTCCACCAGCTCCAGCAGCTCCGCATCGTCCACCATGTCCGCCTTGTTCAGGTACACCACGATGTACGGCACTCCCACCTGCCGCGCCAGCAATATGTGCTCGCGCGTCTGCGGCATCGGGCCATCCGCTGCACTCACCACCAAAATCGCTCCGTCCATCTGCGCCGCGCCCGTGATCATGTTCTTCACGTAATCCGCGTGCCCAGGACAGTCTACGTGCGCGTAATGGCGCGCATCGCTCTCGTACTCCACGTGCGACGTCGCGATCGTGATCCCTCGCGCCTTCTCTTCCGGCGCCTTGTCAATCTGGTCGTACGCCGTAAAAGCACCTCCGTGCTTCTCCGCCATCACCTTCGTCAATGCCGCCGTCAACGTCGTCTTCCCATGGTCCACATGCCCTATCGTCCCTACGTTTACATGCGGCTTGCTACGTTGAAATTTTTCCTTGGACATACGACAACTCCCGACTGTTCTTTGACCGCTCTAGACTCTTGCGATGGGGGCAAGATCCCCGAGCGCTCTCTATTATTAAATGTGTAACTTCGCCCCTGCTGGTTTCTGCCGCCATGGGGCCCGACCACCGCACAACCATGGAGCCCACAACCGGATTTGAACCGGTGACCTCTTCCTTACCAAGGAAGTGCTCTACCGACTGAGCTATGTGGGCGGAAAATTCGACCTTAACTCTCCGCACCGCGTTGTCGATTGAAGCCCGACCCCGGCTGGCTGCCCGACCTCAATCCCGTTTCCATTCCACCGCCCGAAATTTGGAGCGGGTGAGCGGAATCGAACCGCCACCATCAGCTTGGAAGGCTGAGGTTCTACCGTTGAACTACACCCGCCTTGTTCCCTGCCCGCCTCCGCCTTTTTTTGGTGGAGGGGGTAGGATTCGAACCTACGAAGGCATAGCCAGCAGATTTACAGTCTGCCCCCGTTGACCGCTTGGGTACCCCTCCGCGGACATAAGCCGACTATTGTCTGATTTGCTTTTTAGCGTGTCAACCTGCGTCATGCAGATCGACCTTCTTGCCGACGCGGATCGCGGTCGCCATGCAGCAAAGTCACGAGATCCGCTTCACCCTCGGTCAGGCCGAAGCAGGATATCAGTCGATCCGCTTGCTCGCCACGCTCGGCGAAGCCGATGGCTTGCTCGTACGAGCGCGCCTCGGTGCTGAGCTCGAGCTGGGCGAGGCGCTCGCCGAGCTGACCCAAATCGTCGCGCACGCGGCCCTCCACGGCGCCGAGACGCTGCTCGAGGCCGGCGGCGGCGCTTAGACTGAACTCGAGCGCTCGGCACCGCTCGTTGACGGCCGCAAGCCGCCGGCAAAGCGGCCAAACGTAGGCCACGTCGTAAATGATGAGCACCGCCAGCGCGGCGGCGAGACCAAGAAGCACCTGGGGCCAAGGAATCATTTCGATCATTACGCGTACTCGTCTATGTGGTCGGTGTCGGGTTTGCGGTCGGTCTGGTCGGGCTGTTGCTGCTGGTCCTTTCTGCGGCGCTCGCCCGGAGCGCGGCGCTGTTTCGAGCCGACGCCGCGCCCGACGGGGGGCGGCAGGGTCGGAACCGGTGGCGCGATACGATCGATGTCGGCCATGGCTGTCTCCGCGTTATGCCCACGATCCGCGCTCGCAGTCTCCGGAGAAGGCTCTTGCTGCACGTGGCGGACCTAGTTCTCGTTGAACCATTCGTTGAGGCGGGCCCGAATTCGGAGCACGGCTTGCCCGTGTATCTGGCAAACGCGCGACTCGCTGACCTCGAGCACCTCGCCGATTTCGCGCAAATTGAGCTCGTCGTCGTAGTACAAGGAGAGCACGAGCCGCTCGCGCTCGGGCAACCCCGCAATGGATTGCGCCAGCGCATCACGAAATTGATCTCCTTCGAGCAGCGTCTCGGGGCCGTCCTCGGGCGTTTCGGGCAACATCGAGGAGCGCTCGGGGTCGCCCGCGAGCTGCTCGTAGCTCAGCAGCCGGCTCGACGCCGCACTTTCGACCATGCGGTGATATTCCTCGAGGGAGACACCGAGCGCCTCGGCGACCTCGGGGCCGCGGGCATCGCGGCCGGTCTGGTTCTCGATGTTACGGATCGCCTGCGAGACCTGCTTGGCGTTGCGGAAGGTCGAGCGCGGCGTCCAGTTCGACCTGCGCGCCTCGTCGAGCATGGCCCCGCGAATTCTGATGCCGGCATACGTCTCGAAGTTTGCCCCCTTCGTGGGCGTGAAATTCTGAGCCGCGTTGAGCAGGCCGATCATGCCGGCCTGGATCAAATCGTCGACCTCGATATGGGACGGCAAACGACTCACCACGTGGTATGCAATGCGCTTGACGAGCTCGCCGTGCTTGAGCACGAGCTCGTCTGGAGGCGGTAGACCCGCCGTCGGCTCCACGTCGTAATGCGTATTCATTGGGCAGCGCTCTGCGCCACGCAGCTTCCGGAGCGGACCAACCGTTCCATGAAGAACTCGATGCCGCCGCGTGCGCCGGCGGGGCCCGACCACGCGTCGGCGGCCAGCGCCAACCGCTGAATTGCCCGCGCGGACGGACTGCTCGGAAAGCACTCGACGACCGTGGACTGGCTGCGCACCGAGCGGCGTAGGTACTCGTCTTGCGGAACGGATCCGAAGAACGCCGGAGTGAAACCGAGAAAACGCTCCGTTACACGAGCCAACTTCTCGTACAGCGCCCGCCCGTGCGCCGCGCTCTCGACCATATTCGCGACGACCTCGAACCGGCAACCCGGCTGGCGCCGGCTCAATACCTTGATCAAGCCGTAGGCGTCGGTCAAAGACGCGGGCTCGTCGCACACGACGACGACGACATGCTGTGCGGCCTCGCTGAAGGTCACGACACCGTCGCCGAGCCCGGCGGCCGTGTCCACCAGCAGCAAGTCGAGCGGCTCGAAAAGTTGACTGAACGCGTTGACGAGCCCTGCATGCTCCGTCCGCCCGAGCGTCGCCATCCGCAGGCTGCCCGAGCTTGCAGGCACGACTTTCAACCCGCTCGAAGCGGTCACGATCACGTCCTCGAGCGCGCATTCGCCGCTCATGACGTGCTCGAGGTTCAAGCGCGACTTGAGCCCGAGCACTACGTCAACGTTAGCCAAGCCAAGGTCTGCATCGAGCAACATCACGTTACGCCCGAGCTTGGCGAGCGCCGCGCCCAGGTTGGCCGAAATCAGCGTCTTGCCGACGCCTCCCTTGCCACCGGTAACGGCGATCACCTTGACCGGCCGGGGCTGCGCGAGCCGACGAAGGCCGGCGGCTTGATCGATTCGAGTCTCACGCATGGGCGGCAAGCTCCAAATGTCCGTAGGAATGGGCCAGTTCGTTTTC
This sequence comes from uncultured Gammaproteobacteria bacterium, assembly GCA_963786385.1. Taxonomy (GTDB): domain Bacteria; phylum Pseudomonadota; class Gammaproteobacteria; order Steroidobacterales; family Rariloculaceae; genus FEN-1219. Next base: position 118,523 of record CAWAYS010000006.1, on the reverse strand, counting down.
GTCGGGCGACTGTGTGGGATCGCGGGTCAACTTGACGGCGTTGTGGAGCAGCCAAAACCGCTTGGGCGCGGCAAGGTGCAAATCCTCGGGCACGCGTTGGCCGTCGGAGATGTAGGCCACGGGCAGGTCGGCCCGGATCGCCAGCGACAGCACACCACCGAGCGCCGCAGCCTCGTCGAGCTTGGTGATGATGAGCGCCTCCGGCGAGGCGGACTTGAACACGGACACCGCTTCCGCGAGACAGCGCCGATCCGCTCCGGCGGACAGCGCGAGCAGCGTCTGCACGTGATGCCCCTCGACCTTGAGCGTGGCGAACTGATTCGCGAGACGTACGTCGCGCTGGCTCATGCCAGCCGTGTCGATGAGGACCAGCTTCTTGTTCGAGAATCCGTCGAGCACGCGCTTGAGCTCCGTCGAGCTTTCCACGACATGCATCGGCGCACGCAGAATGCGCGCGAAATTGAACAGCTGCTGACGCGCCCCGATCCGGTAGGTGTCCGTGCTCACGAGACCGAGCTCCTCGACACTGTGGCGCAGCACGAAACGCGCGGCGATCTTGGCAATCGTCGTCGTCTTGCCGACGCCCGTAGGCCCGACGACCGCAAACGTGCCACCACGATCGGCGATGTCCCATGGCGCGAGCGGCAGCCGCTCACCGAACAGCCGCACGAGGGCGCGCAACCCCTCGCGCGAGCTCAAGCTCGTCGGAATCTCGTCGACCAGCTGCGTAGCGAGCTCCGCATCGACGCCGAGCGTCGCGAGCTCGCGCAGTAGCCGCGCGCGGACCGGCGCCTGACGATTCACGTCGTTCCACGCGAGGCTCGCGAGCTGCGTCTCGAGCAAGCGGCGCAAGTCTTTGATCTCCTCGGCCATATCGCTCGAGTCGGTGTCGTTGTGCGCGACCAGTCGCTCGGCCGCCGCGTCACGCGTGACGCGCGGACGCACGTCGGTGTTTGCGTAAGCCGTGCCGGAACCTGCGGAGCGCAGCGCCGGGCGGTAGGTCACCTCCTCGTCGTCGAAATCTGCCGCCGGGTCGAGGTCTCCGTCGCCGTAGTCGTCGGCCGCATCGGCGACGGCCCGCACGAGGTCCTCGTCGGCCGTACCGGTCACTTCAGGCGCACCGGCCGCGTCGCCCGGGTCGGCCCCATGCTCACCTGCGACCGCCAGCAAGCTGTCGTCGTAGTCCATGGCCGCAATGACCTCTACGCCGCTCGGCAGCTTGCGGTTCGAAAGCATAACGGCATCGGGACCGAGCTCGGCGCGGATCGCTGCAAGCGCCTCGCGCATGTCGGCGGCCACGAATCGTCTGATGTTCATCGGTCTTCTCCTCAGTTAACAGCCGCTCGGGCGCCCGGCGAACGCGTGCCCGTGCCGTTGGGCCCGCCCACGGTGGCGGCCACCCTTAGAGACTTGTTGTGCGGAATCTCGCCGTATGCGAGCACGGCGAGATTCGGGATTCCGTGCCGCGTGAACCGCGACAGCCACGAACGCAACGCGGCCGGCACGAGCAACACGGCGGGATCACCGCGCATCTCCTGCTGCTGAACCGCGCCGACCAGCGCCGTATGCAGGCGATCGATGAGCCCGGGCTCGAAGCTCGGGCTCCCGTCCCCCGCGGCCTTAATGCCGTCGCGCAGCAACTGCTCGAGCGTCGGATCGAGCGTGATGACTGCGAGCTCGTCCTTGAGGCCGTAGATGCTCTGCACGATCGACCCGCCGAGTGCTTCGCGCACGTGCGCCAGCAGCACACTCGGGTCTTGCGTGCGGCCGGCGTGCTCGGCAAGCGTTTCTGCGATCGAGCGAAGGTTGCGCACCGGAACCCGATCGAGCAGAAGCTCTTGCATGACTTTGACGACGACGCCGAGCGGCAACGCGCCGGGCGTGAGGTTCTCGACGAGCTTCGGGGCCGTCCGAGCCAAACGCTCGAGCAGCTGTTGCACTTCTTCGTGGCCTAGCAGCTGGTGCGCGTGGCGCTTGAGCAGCTCGCTCAGATGTGTCGCGACGACGGTACTCGAATCGACAACCGTATAGCCGAGCGTCTGTGCGTGGTCTTTCGCGGCCGGCTCGATCCAATAGGCGTCGAGCCCGAAGGCGGGATCTTTCGTGTGCGCGCCCGACAACGGCGTCGTGATCCCGCCGGGATTGATGGCAAGGTCGCGATCGATCTGAATCTCGCCCTCGCCCACGGGCACTCCGAGCACGGAGATCCGATAGGCGCTCGGCTTCAACTCGAGGTTGTCGCGAATGTGCACGGGCTGCAAAAGAAACCCGAGCTCGTCGGAAAGCTTACGGCGCACGGCCTTGATCCTGCCGAGCAGCGGCCCGGACTGATTGCGATCGACGAGCGGAATGAGCCGATATCCGACCTCCAATCCGATCAGGTCGACCGAGCTCACGTCGTCCCAGCCGAGCTCGCGATCCGCATTGGCCACCTCGGGCATTTCGGGCTCGGGAGCGACCTCCTCGGCGGGCGCCTCCTTGGAGCGCTTCTCCATGTAGTAACCGCCGCCAATCGTGATCGCCGCAAGTGTCAGGAACATCACGTTCGGCATACCCGGCAAGACGCCGAGGATCGCGAGCACGGAACCTGCAACCGTAAGCGACCGCGGGTTCTGGAAGAGCTGGCCCACCACTTGCTCGCTCAGCGTGGCGGCGCGCGACATGCGAGTCACGATCACGGCCACGGCCGTCGAGGCCAGCAGCGACGGGATTTGCGCGACGAGGCCGTCGCCGATCGTCAGCAACGTATACACGCGTCCTGCGTCGGAGAGCGATAAACCGTGGTCGACGGTGCCGATCACTAGCCCGCCGATGATGTTGATCAGCAAGATCAGAATCCCGGCGATCGCGTCGCCGCGCACGAACTTGCTCGCGCCGTCCATCGCACCGTAGAAATCCGCCTCTTGCGAGACTTCGCTGCGCCGGGCGATGGCCTGCTCCTGCGTGATCAGCCCAGCGTTGAGATCGGCGTCGATCGCCATCTGCTTGCCGGGCATCGCATCCAACGTGAACCGCGCGCTGACCTCGGACACACGGCCGGAGCCTTTCGTGACGACCACGAAGTTGATGACGACGAGGATTACGAACACGACGATGCCGACGGCGTAGTTGCCGCCCACGACGAAGTTACCGAAAGCCTCGATTACGTGCCCCGCGGCGGAGGGACCGGTGTGACCGTGCAACAGCACGACACGCGTCGAGGCCACGTTCAGCGCGAGCCTGAGCAGCGTGACACCGAGCAACACCGTCGGAAACACCGCGAAGTCGAGCGGCCGGGTCACGTAGATCACGGCCAGCATGATGATCAGCGACAACGTGATGTTGAACGTGAAGAACGCGTCGAGCAGGAACGGCGGCAAAGGCACGACCACCATCGCCAGCAACGCGATGACGAGCAACGGGACGCCGAATCCCATGCGGCTCAGGTTCGTCAATTGCCGTGTCAGTGTCGCCGCGGTCACGTGTTGGTCTCCACGCGCGGCTTACGGCCGCGTCGCGACTCCAGAAGATCGGGATCGATAGCGAGATCCGGCTTCACGGGCGCGGGTTGCGGACGGCCGCCGGGGCGAGCGCCCCCCGGGCGCCTGCCCTTGAGCTGATAGATGTAGGTCAGCACCTGCGCAACGGCGACATAGAGACGCGGCGATATTTCACCGCCGAGCTTGCTCGTGTGATACAGCGCGCGCGCGAATTGCGGGTGCTCGAAGATCGGCACGCCGTGCGCCTCGGCCACGCGTCTGATGTTGAGCGCGACGAGATCCGAGCCTTTCGCAATGACGCGGGGCGCTTTCATCTTCGTCGCGTCGTAACGCAGCGCGACGGCATAGTGAGTCGGGTTCATCGCGACGACATCGGCCTTCGGCACTTCCGCCATCATTCGGCGCGCCGAGATGTCGCGCTGCATGTTGCGGATGCGCGAACGAACCTCGGGTCGGCCTTCCGTCTCCTTGTGCTCGTCCTTGGCCTCTTGCTTCGTCATGCGCATCCGGCGATGGAACTGCCAGTACTGAAACGGCACATCGGCAGCCGCTACGAGCACGAGCGTCGCGGCAAAGCCGAGCAACGACAGCGCGGTGAGATGCGCGGCCTGACCGATACCCGCGTTCAGGGTGAGCGAGCCGATGGCCATGAATTTATCCATGAGCTGCGACAGCACGAGCCACGCTGCCACAGCCACGAGCAGAAATTTCGCAAGCGCCTTGGCCAGCTCGGAGAGCCCGTTCCAGCCGAACAAGCGCTTCAGGCCGCTCATGGGATTGAGCTTCTCGAGCTTCGGCGTCAGCGCCTCGAAGCTGAAGGCCCAACCGCCGAACGCGACCGTGCCGATCACGCTCGCCGCCAGCACGACCACCCACAGCGGCGCGAGGAGCTTCAAGCCGATCGCAACGCTGTCGGCGAGCGCGCGCGGCATCATCCTCGCGTCGAGCAGCGTCTCGCGGGGCAGCGTGAGAGCATGGCGCAGCAGCTCGTCGAGCCGCATCGCGAAGTACGGTTGCCCGAGCAGCAGAACGGCGGCGCCGGCGAGCATGACGAGACTCGCGCTGAGCTCCCGCGAACGCGGTACCTGGCCTTCCCGGCGCGCGTCCTCGAGCCGCTTGGCCGAGGCTTGTTCTGTACGTTCTTGTTGTTCGACGTCGTTGTCCGCCATCGTCTATCCCGTTACGTCAAGGCGAGAGCATTCGGCCCATTGCCGAAAGCGTCGAGGCAAGAAACTCGCTGATCAGCGTCGCCAAACTGCCGACGTTGATCATGAGAATGAGGAATCCCACGAGAAGGCCCACCGGCAGACCCACGGCAAACAGGTTCAGCGACGGCGCCGCGCGGCTCATGACGCCGAGCGCGATGTTGACGACGAGCAAAGCGGTGACGGCCGGCAGCGCGACGCGCACGGCACCGACGAACATCTGACCGCCCCACGTAACGACCGTCCAAAGACCGTCCGTTCCGAAGGAGCCGCCGAGCGGCAGCAACTGGAAGCTATCGGCCAGAAGACGGATCGTGGCGAGATGCCCCCCGAGCGAGAGGAAGATCAAGAAGCCGAGCACGACGAAGAATTGACTGACGACCGGGACGGACACTCCGCGCTGCGGGTCGATCATCATGGCGAGGCCTAGGCCCATGCCCATCGCGATCGTCTGCCCGGCGATCACGAGCGCGTCGAAGATCATCTGGAGGCAGAAGCCCATCGCGACGCCCAAGATCACTTCGCGAACGACGACGATGCCCGTTGCCAGCGACATCTCGAACGTCGGACCCGGCGGCAATACGGGTGCGATGACTATCGTCGCTGCCACGCACATCGCGAGCCTGATTCTCGTCGGCACGAGCTTTGCGCCGAATATGGGTGCAACCATGAGCGCTCCGGCGATTCGGAAGAACGGCCAGAAGCCGAGCCCGAGCTCGCGAGTCAGCAGATCCTGCAGTACCGACAGAGGGATCGACATGCTCAACCTATAAGCGACGGAATACTCTGGATCAGCGACTGCGAGTAGCCGATCATGATTTTCAACATCCAGCCGCCACCGACATACAGCGCGGCGGCGAGCACGAGCAGCTTCGGAATGAAGCTCAACGTCATCTCGTTGATCTGAGTCGCGGCTTGGAACATGCCGATGATGAGCCCCGCGGCAAGCGCCGACAGCAGGAGCGGCGCCGCCAACATCGCGGTGACGACCAGCGCCTGTTGGCCGATGATGACGACGGATTCGGGTGTCATAACGCCTTCCTTACGCGAAAAAGCTCGAAGCCAGCGTGCCGACGAGCAGCGACCAGCCATCGACGAGCACGAACAACATGATCTTGAACGGCAACGAGATCAGCATGGGCGACAACATCATCATGCCCATCGACATCAGCACGCTGGCGACCACGAGGTCGATGACCAAGAACGGGATGAAGATCAGAAAGCCGATCTGAAACGCCGTCTTCAACTCGCTCGTGATGAAGCTCGGGACGAGCACGGTGAGCGGGATATCTTGCGGCGTGTCGTAGGGGTCATGACCGGAAAGCTCGGTGAACAAGGCCACGTCGCTCTCGCGCACTTGGTCGAGCATGAAGCCTCGAAGCGGCAAGAGGGCGTTGTTGGCGGCCGTCATGGCATCTTGCTGCCCGGCCATGTACGGCACTATCGCGTCGTCGTAGGCGCGCGTCATGACGGGCGCCATGACGAACAACGTGAGAAAGAGCGAAAGACCGATCAAGACCTGATTCGGCGGTGTCTGCGGTGTCCCGAGCGCCTGCCGTAAGATGGCGAGCACGATGACGATGCGCGTGAACGCGGTCATCGACAGGATGAGCGCCGGCAGCACCGTAAGTGCCGTCATGAGCGCGAGCACTTGGATGCTCAAGGAATATGTCTGCTGGCCACCCGACTGGGCGACGGTCACCAACGGCAGCGTCTGAGCGAACGCCGCGTGACCGACGCCTAGGGCGATGCTCAGCAGCACGACGCGCAGCAGCATCTTCATTGCGTGTCACCGAGCACGAAAGCCGGTACTGCCGAATCGTCGGACCGGGGCGGGCGAGCCGTCGCGGCTTGCGCACCGAGGTTGAAGACTCCGGCCGGACTCACGGCAATCAACAGCTCCTCGCCACGAGCCTCGACGAGCAGCAGGCGCTCTTTGGGGCCGAGCGGCAGCGCCGCAAGCACCTTGAGGGGACCGTTGCGCTTGCCGACCCCGAAAGGGGCGCGCTTCACGACGAAGGCTGCGGCGAAGATGAAGCCGATCACCAAGGCCAAGCTCGTGATCACGCCCGACAGATCACCGATCTGCACACCGGGCGCGGCGAACGCATTGCCGGCGAAGCCGAGGCTGCCGCCGATCACGGCGAAGATCGAAGCACGACGCCTCATTCCTTGAGCGACTCCACGCGTTTCTCCGGACTCACGACATCGAGCAACCGGATGCCGAATTTGTCGTTTACGACGACCACCTCGCCGTGCGCCACGAGCGTGCCGTTGACGAGCACGTCGAGAGGCTCGCCGGCGAGCTTGTCGAGCTCGACGACGGATCCTTGCGTCAGCGCGAGCAGGTTGCGGACACTGATGCGCGTGCGACCTACCTCCAGCGTGAGCGTGAGACGCACGTCCATGATCAGATCGAGGTTGAGCTGACCCGTACCGCCGGCCGTCTCGCGCGGCAGCTCCGCAAACTCGGCCTGAGCTGCGTCGCCCTGCGGTTGATTTCCTGCTGGCGTATTCATCGCTTGTGTTCCTCGGGTTTGGTTGCGCCTGTTCTCACGGCCTCGATCACACCTACGGCGTTATAGCCGCGCGAACGGCCGAACTTGCCGCGCAGCAACGGCCTCGCGCCCGCGCGCAGCGTCGCCATCTTCGGCATCTCGATGGGCAGGATGTCGCCGGGCTTGAGCTTGAGGAGCTCGCGCATCGAAATCTCCGTTTCGAGAAACACGCTCACGAGATCGAGCTGCGTGTTCTCCAGTTGCGATTGAAGACCATGACGCCATCGTTGGCGGATCTCGGGAGAAACGCTCTTGAGGCCCTCCGCGAGTTTGTCGCGCACGGGCTCGAACGACGACAGTGGAAATACCAGGGCCACCGGACCGCCGGACTCTCCGAGAGAAACTTCGACGCGAGTCACGACGACGGCTTCGCTCGGCGTCGCGAGCGACACGTAGTTCGGATTCGTCTCCGTCTGCGCGTGCTGAAACTCCAGTTGCGCTACTGGGGCGAAAGCACCGCGAAAATGCCCGGTCACGAGATCGACGATGATCTTGTTGAGCCGCTGCTCGGTCGGCGTCAGCGTGTCGCGCACGGGCGCATTCCCTTTGCGCGTACCGCCGCCGTAGTAGTGGTCTACGAGCACGAACAGCAACTTGCCGTCGATGGCCACCAGCGCGTTGCGCGTCCAAGGTTTGGCGGTACAGACGTTGAAGCTGGTCGGAACGGGCAGGCTTGCGAGCCACTCGCCGTAGGTCAGAAGCTCGACGTGCTGCGGCGCGACCTCGATCTGCTGGTGGATGAGATCGCCGAGATCACGTTGGAACTCCGCGACCCAACGCTCGTTGATCCGATCGAGGACCGGCAAGCGCCCGCGCACGATCTTGTCGTGCGCCACGAGATCATACGGACGCGCCGTCCCCGGCGGAACCTCTGCGGCATCGCCGCCCTTGCCCTTATCGAGCAACGCTTCGACTTCGTCGTTCGAAATGTCGGGATTCGGGGCTTCGCCGGCGGCCGCGTTGTCTTGCTCGGTCGTCATGGAGGATCGGCTACTGGATCACGAGACTGGTGAAGTACAGATCTTCTATGTCGCCCTTGCCGGTGTTGCGCTCCATGACGTCGTTGGCGGCTGCCAGCATCTCCTTGCGGAGCTTTTCCTTGCCGTCGAGCGTCGTGAGCTCCTCGAGCTTGTGGCTCGAGATGACGAATAGAAACGCATTGCGAATCGCCGGTGAGTGAGTCTTGATGGCTTGGATCGTCTTCTCGTCGCGCGCCATCGCTTGAAGCGTGAGCTGAACGAAGCGGCTTGCGCCCTCATCGTCCGTGAAGCTCACGACGAACGGCGGATCGAGCGCGACGTACTTGGCGGGCTCGAGATTGGCGAGATCCACTTTCTCGTCGCCCCCCTCGTCGGCCCCCTCGTCGCCGTTCTCGTCCGCGGCTTGATCGCCTGCGGCGGCCTCGGAGTGCGCCTGCGCCCATGAGCTTGGCGGTCAGCACCGGGGCAGCCACTTGCGCCCCGAGCATCGCCAGAAAGACCGCAACGCCGCCGCCGACTACGTACTTCATCATTCCCGGCTGCTTGGCCGGTTTCGCGGCGCCTTCGCTCTCTTTCTCATCCGCCATGGTCTGCTCCAGCAATAAGTGAATTCGAGGACATAGTCCAAGAACCGTGCCACGGCAGACGGAAAGACTAAAAGCTATATAAAACAGTCTGTTATTAAACTCCGGGGCGCGTGCCGCGCGTCAGAAAATTGGCGCTCCGGTCGGAATACCGACGGAAATCGGTGCCCGGGGCGAGGCTCGTCAAGCGTATAGATCGATCTGGGAGCTGCCGATCGAGCCGCGGCGGGCCGGCGCGCTGCCACCCGGTGCCGCGATGCCCGCCAGTCGATCGCCCGGCCGAGCGTACGGCTGGGGCGCCGATTGCCCGGCAGAGTGCTGCGCCGAGGAATCGTCGCGGCCGCCGCTCACCGTCGCGCCGCCGAGCGCGAGCCCGCCGGCCGACAGCAAATCACGCAGGCGTGGCAGGCTTTGCGAGAGCTCATCGCGCGCCGCGGCGTTGCTCGCCACGAGCTGCACGAACGTCTTGTCGTCGTGCACCGAGATCTTCACGTCGAGGGCACCGAGCGCCGGCGGATTGAGTTTGATGCGCGCTTCGCCGATATCGTGATCCAGCATCCAATGCAGGCGGCTGGCCAATGCTTCGTGCCACCGGGCCGCTGTCGTGTCGAGCGGGACGTTCGAGCTCGGCGCCGCCGGCATGGCGGCATCGGTCGGCGAAGCAGCCGCGTCCGCCACGTGATGCCCAGGCAAATGCCCCGCCGGACTCGACGTGGCCGTCAGGGCCAGATCGGGCTTCGGCACCTCGACGGGATCGCGCGAGGGCTGGGTGAGAACTACCGTTGAAACAGACACTTGTGGCGACGGATCGGCAGCGGGCGACGACGCCTGAAAGGCGGCCGGCGCCAGTGCGTCGTCGCGACCTGCCGCATCGTCTACGGACACGGGCACCGTGACCGGCTGGGCGACCGCCGACGTGCCCGGGCGCGTACGGGCCTGACCCGTCGCCTGCTGCTTGAGTGCACCGTCGGCGACTTGGGCAATCGTCGCCGACGAGACTGTGCCGGCCGTGCTCGCCAGCGTGTCGCCGCCGTCCGCCGGCACGGCCGCGGACACGGACGGGGCAGGGGCGGAAGCGGGCGCGGACTGATCCGAAAGCAGAGTCGAGATCGGCTCGGACGGCGCCTTGGTCGCGGCCGAAGCGCTAACGGCCGATGCATCGGCGCCCGGCCGGCTGGCCGTGAGGCTCGTGAACATCCTCTGCAAAGCCTCTGGCAACTTCGCCGCAGAGGCCGATCCTTCGGGAAGCTCGAACCCGGGCTCGGAAGCCAACGCTGGGCTCGGGGTCTGCTGAGCGCCCGGGGCTGAATCGGATGCATCGCTCGCGGCCGTGAGCGACAACGGTAACTCGAAGCCGCTGAATGGACCTGCGGCCTTGGCGGCGGCCTTCGTGCCGCCGTCGGAGCCTTCGCAGACCGATAGTGTCGGCGGCAAACCGCTGCCGGTCGGCGGCACGCTCTGGCCGGGCGGCAACGCCGGCACGGCGAGATTCAGCTGGAGCAGCAGCTCGAACGGTGCCGCGTTGCCGACGGCATCGTCGCCGCCCGCGGCCGCGCGCGGCACCCGCAAGCGAGGCGCGGCGCCACTTTGCGGCTCGGCTGCGGCCAGCAACTCCGTCGGCAGAGCGCTCGTGAGCTCCATCTATCCTGCAATCGCCATACCCGTGATGCAGGGTAAGGAGCAAGACCCGTGCCAACCGCTCAGCGCTGGGGGTAGAGCTTCTGGCGCATCGCGAGCTCGTCGAGCTCGTCTTGCCGTCGCTGCTCGGCCTCGAGCCGCGCTTCGCGGTGCGACCGCTCCACGAGCTTGTCGAGGGCTTGCGCGCGCTGATGCTGCTCGCGCCATCGCTCCGCCTCGAGGCGATAGGCCTCGACAGCCTTCTCGAGCTCGCTCTCGTGAAACGTAACGGCATCGGAAAGCTTGGAGAGAAACGAGCGCGTGTTGTGCCAACGGCCGGCGTCCGTCGATTGCTGCTCTTGCGCCACACTGCGCCGGTACTCCGCGAGATAGCCGCGAAGTTGCTCGAGCGTCGCTTCCTTGTCTTTCATCGCGCGTGCCGCCTGAGCGAGTCGGCGCGCAGCATCGGCTTCTTTGACGCCGGCGAAGTCCGCAATCGGTTCCAGACGAGATCCTCGACTCACTGTTCAGTTCCTTGCGTATTCGAGCCGAAAAGCCCCCGCAACCCGTCGATGCTCTGCGGCAAAGTGATCTGCTCGTTGGCGTCCTGTCGTAAGAAACGAAGGATGCCCGGCCAGTGCTGAATCGCCTCGTCGACGCGCGGGTCGCTGCCTTTGACGTATGCGCCGATCGTGATCAGATCGCGGTTTTGCCCATACGTCGCATTGAGGGCCCGGAAGCGACGGATGAGCTCGCGGTGCTCCGGTGTCGTGACCATAGGCATGAGGCGGCTGATCGAGGCCTCGATGTCGATGGCAGGATAAAGCCCCGTCTCGGCGAGAGAGCGTGACAAAACGATGTGGCCGTCGAGCACGGCGCGCGCCGCATCGGCGATGGGATCGTTCGGATCGTCTCCTTCGGTGAGCACCGTGTAGAAGGCCGTGATCGAGCCACCGCTCGGCCCCCCGTTACCGGCCCGCTCGACGAGCTGCGGGAGCTTCGCGAACACCGACACAGGGTAGCCCTTCGTGACGGGCGGCTCGCCGATGGCGAGCGCGATTTCGCGTTGTGCCTGCGCGACGCGCGTAAGCGAGTCCATGAGCAGCAGCACATGCTTGCCGCGGTCGCGGAAATACTCGGCGATGCTCGTCGCAAGCAGCGCACTGTGGGCCCTTACGAGCGGCGGCCGATCGGCCGGCGTCGCAACGATGACGGCCCGCCGGCGCGTCTCGGGCGTCAAGTATTGCGCCACGAAGTCTTGCACCTCACGACCGCGCTCGCCGATGAGGCCGACCACGATGACGTCGGCATTGGTAAATCGCGTCATCATGCCGAGCAAGCTGCTCTTACCGACCCCGCTGCCCGCAAACAGACCGAGCCGCTGCCCGCGGCCGACCGTCAAGAGTGCATTGATCGAGCGCACGCCGACGTCGAGGGGCGAGCGAATCGGCTTGCGATCGAGCGGATTCATCGTGCGCGGCGTAAGCCGAATTCGGTCTTCGCATATGAGTGGCCCGGCGCCGTCGATCGGCTCACCGGCACCGTCGAGCACGCGGCCAAGCAGGGCGTGACCCGCGCGAGCTTCGAACACCTTGCCGCTCGGCATCACGCGTGCGCCCGGCGTCACGCCCTCGAGCTCGTCCGTCGCGACGAGCAGCAATGCATCGCCGGCGAAGCCGACCACCTCGGTCTCCGCCGTGCGCCCGTCCGCATCGACGATCTCGCACCGACTGCCGACCGGCGCATCGCAGCCGACGGCCTCGAGCGTCATGCCGGTCATGCGCCGCAGGACGCCGTGCGCGACGAAACCGCGCGAGCGATGATTTGCGCTCGCGAGCGCGGCGAAGCGGCCTTTGAACCTTGCGGAACGCTCGGCCGCGAGCCGCGCGACTTCGGCGACGACCGGTTCGTCATCGGCCATCGGCGCGTCCTTCGGTCTCGAGCTGCGCGAGCGTCGCGCCGACGATGGCGGCGAGCCGTATCTCGAGCCTGCCGTCGACTTGCGATCCCGTGCTCGCTAGGCGCAGGTCACCGCGCGCGAGATCGGGGTCCTCGGCAAGCCGGAAGGCACGCTCGCCGGTCGGGGATTGTGCCGCGACCAACGCGGCATCGTCCGGATGAAAGTAGAACGTGACTTCTCGTGCGCTGCTCGGCAAGGCGGAGAGGCAATCGTGGATCGCGGCCCGCAGGAGCGCCGGATCGTGCTCGATCTCCCGGCGCACGAGGCGGCTTGCCAGCGCGACCGCCAGCGCGACGAGCTCGTCCTCCACCGACTGATCGAGCGTCTTGAGCGGCTCGGCCGCGGCGTCGGCGAGCGCGCTAAGCCGCGCCATGCGTGCCGCGAGCTCTTGCTTGCCGGCCGTCAAACCCTCGGCGAGACCGCGTTGATAGGCTTCGTCGTAGGCTTGGCGCTGAAGCTGATCGAGCTGCCGCGCCGTCAGCAGATGCGCGCCACCGTGGTCGGCGCCGCGCAACGCGTCGGCCGCCGAGGCATCGACGGGCGGAGCGTCCCAACGATCGACGTCGAGCGCGTCGTCCTTCGCGATGATGCGTGAGCGCATCTAGACGAACTCCTCGCCACCGCTCGAAAGCATGATCTGCCCTTCCTCCGCCAAACGCTGGGCGACGCCGAGGATTTCCTTTTGAGCCTGCTCGACGTCGCTGAGCCGAACGGGCCCCTTCGCCGCCATGTCGTCGCGCAGAATTTCGGCCGCGCGCTTGGACATGTTCTTGAAGACCTTCTCGCGAATCGCTTCGTCGGCACCTTTGAGCGCCGTCGAGAGCGTGTCCGCTTGAACCTCCCGCAGAATCGCCTGCATCCCGCGATCGTCGAGCTTCATTAAGTTTTCGAATACGAACAGGGCGTCTTTGATCTGCTCGCCGAGCTCCGCGTCCTCGGCTTTGATCGCGTCGAGCACGGGACCTTGTATATCGGCGCCGAGCAAGTTGATCATGTCCGCGGCCGCTTTGATGCCGCCCAACCGCGCGGTCTTCAGAGCCGCCGCTTCCTTCGTCTGCCGGTCGACGATCGCATCGAGCTCCTGCAAGGCAGTCTCCGGCACCTCGTCGAGCTTCGCGACGCGCAATGCGATGTCTGCCTGCATCACGGGCTCGAAGCGATCGAGCACGTCGGCCGCTTGGCGACTGGTCAGATGCGCCAGGATCGTGGCAATGATCTGAGGGTGTTCGTTCTTGATGACCTCGGCCACCGTCCGCGCGTCCATCCACCGCAGCGCGTCGATCCCCGTGGAGTCCCGGCCCTTCAAGATCTGTCCGAGCAGGCTCGTCGCGCGCCGCTCGCCGAGCGACTCCGTCAAGACCTTGCGTAGGTATTCGCCGGTGCCGATGCCGATGGCCGTCTTGCGCTGCACGGCAACGAGCAACTCGCCGAGGACGTCGGCTACGCGCTCGCGCGGAACATCGGAAAGACCCGCCATGGCCGAGCCGAGCTTGTGCACTTCCTGCACGTCCATGTGCCGGAGCACGGACGCCGCCGTCTGCTCGCCGAGCGTGAGCAGCAGAATCGCGGCCCGCTCCGTACCCGTGATCGTCTGTGCCTCAGCCATTGTCCTCGCCTACCCAATTGCGCACGACCTGCGCCACTTGGCGCGGGTCTTGGCCCGCGACCGAGCGCGCGGCCGCCATGCGATCGTCGTAGCTGACCGGCAGCGCGATCGGCCGCGCCCCGGGCGTGCCCGGCGGGAACATCGAACCCCCGTAGTCGCCGCCGGCAGGCAACGGCGGCGCGGGCTGCGGCCGAGTGAGAACCTGCATCATCGGCTTGAGGACGAAGAACGCGAGCGCCAGCACGAGCACAGCGCCGAGCACTTGACGCGCAATGCTCCAAACTTGTGGCCGTTCCCACAGGGCCGGCGGCTCGGGCGCTTGAATCTGCGCCGGCGGCTGGAAGGCGGAATTCAACACCGAGATCGTATCGCCGCGCGCTTCATCGAAGCCGACGGCCTGCTTGACGAGCCCGGTCAACGAGGCGAGCTCCTCTTCGGTAAGCGGCTGTGACTGACCTCGCCCGTTCGGCGGCGGCTTGTTGTCGACGAGCACGCCGATCGACAGCCGTTTGATCGCGCCGACGGCTTGGCGGGTATGGCTGATCGTCTTGTCGAGCTCGTAGTTGCGGACGGTGCTGCGCGATGAGCTGCGCGGCTGATCGGTCTGGTCGGCCGCGCTGTCCGCCGTTGCGGTGGTGCTGGCCGCAACTTGCGGCGGCTGATTGCTCAGCGCGCCGGGCACGCCCTGCACGCCGCCGCCGGCCTGCGAATCTTCGTTCGTCTGCTCGCTGCGGACCATCGTGCCGTTCGGATCGAAACTCTCCCGAGTCTGCTCCGTGACCGTGAAGTCGATTTGCGCCGAAACCGTTGCCCGCACTCGGTCGTTGCCGACGACCGACGACAGCAGGCTTTCGATGCGCTGCGCGTATTCCTGCTCGAGCTGCTTGCGATAGTCGAACTGCGAGCTCGTCAAGCTCGCCGTGCTGTCGCTGTCGGGGCTCGTGAGCAGCGCCCCGGATTGATCGACGACCGTCACTCGCGACGGCAGCAGGTCCGGAATGCTCGAAGCCACGAGATGCACGACGGCCTGAACCTGCGCTTGATCGAGACGCCTGCCCGGAAAGAGCTTCAACATGACCGAAGCGCTGGGCTCGCGTTTTTGCCTCAGGAACACCGATTGCGGCGGCAGGGCGAGATGCACGCGCGCCGAGTCCACCGGCTGCATGCTGCCGATCGTCCTTCCAAGCTCGTTCTCGACGGCGCGCACGTAAAGCGCGTTCTCCATGAACGGGGTTTGACCGAAAGTGCTGTGCTCCGGTATGTCGTCGACCCCGAACCCTGCACCGCGCGGCAAGCCCGAGCTCGCCAGCTGCATCCGGACATCGTACTTGCGGTCGGCGGGCACGAGGAGCGCGCCCGTGGCCGGATCGAGCCGATAGGGAACCTGCTGGCTGTCGAGCAGCGTCGTAATCTCGCCGGCGTCTCTATCGGAAAGTCCCGTATACAGTTGCGTGTAGTTCGTACCTTGCGACCACAGCACGAGCGCAACGCCCACGGCGACGGCCGCGGCGATACCTACGAGCAGCAGCGCTTGCTTCACCGGTCCCGGTATCTGCGCGTACAGCGGCAAACCGGAAGGCGCTTGTTGCGTATCGGCCATGGAGTTCCTCGACGTTCAGCCGACTAGATCGGCATGTTCATGATTTCTTGGTAGGCGTTGACGAGCCGATTGCGCACTTCGGTCATCGCCTGAAACGATAAGCTCGCCTTTTGCAACGCAATCATGACCTCGGGCAGGTTCGCCGATTGCTCGCCGCGCTCGAGCGCCGCGGTCATGTCGGCCGCGGTCGTCTGCGCTCGGTTGACGCCATCGATGGAAGCTTTCAAAAGGTCGGCAAAGCCCTGGGAGTCGCCCGTCGGCCGAACATCCCCGGTGGATTCCGCGCCGGCCGCGAGGCGCTGCATCTCGGCCAACAACTGAGTCATTTGAACGCCGCTCATCGACTCACCTCCATCCGACTAGATGCGATCGCCCGGCACGGAAATGCCGGCCGCGCGCATTTTCGACAGCTTGTAGCGCAACGTGCGGTCGCTGATGCCGAGCTGCACGGCCGCTGCCTTGCGCGCGCCGCGGCTCGATTCGAGCGCAGTGACGATACGTCGCGCCTCCTCTTCCCAAAGCTCGCCTGCAAGATCGTTGTGCACTGCGGTCACGGGCGTCACGAGACTGCGCCCCGATTTGCCGAAATCCTCGAGAATCAGATGCTCGGGCCCGATCGACGGCTCACCGCCTGCGAGAACCAACGCGCGTTGCATGACGTTCTCCAGCTCACGCACGTTGCCGGGCCAGGCATAACTCGTCAGTCGGTCGATGGCGGCCGGGGAAAGTGCCGGCACGCGTCCCGGAGCCGTACGTGCGACGACGAAGCGCTGCGCGAGGGCGGCAATGTCTCCGGGCCGCTCCCTGAGCGGCGGGATCGTGAGCGGAAACACGCTCAAACGATAGTAGAGATCTTCGCGAAACTGTCCGGCAGTGACCGTTTGCTCGAGATCGCGGTTGCTCGTCGCTAAAACGCGCACGTCGAGGGGCACGGGTTTCGTTGCGCCGAGCGGCTCGACCTCGCGTTCTTGCAAGACGCGCAGAAGCTTCGCCTGCAGATTCAGGTCCATCTCCGTCACCTCGTCGAGAAGCAACGTGCCCCCATTGGCTTGCACGAACTTGCCTTGGCTGCGCTGAGAGGCGCCGGTGAACGCGCCCTTCTCGTGCCCGAACAGCATGGCTTCGAGCATTTGGTCGGGAATGGCGGCGCAGTTCACGGCCACGAAGGGACCGCCGCTACGTCGGGAATGCTTGTGAACGAAGCGAGCGACGACCTCTTTTCCGGTACCGCTTTCGCCCGTCAGCAATACGGTCACGTCGGTCGCCGCGACTCGGGTCGCGAGCTCGAGCAGGGCGATGCTGCGCGCATCTTCGGCCACGGGCGCCGCCGCGTCCGGATCCAGTGCGACGGTCGGCTTCAAGTAGCGGCTCACGCGTCGCTCGAGCTCGTCGGCTTCGAACGGCTTCACGAGGTAGTCGACAGCGCCCTCGCGCATCGCGTTGACGGCCTGCTCGATCGTGCCGTAGGCCGTCATCATGAGCACCGGCAAAGATGGCTGGCGCTGCTGGACGCGCCGGAGTAGCTCGCAGCCATCGACGGGCTGCATCTGCACGTCCGTGACCACGAGATCGACCGAGTGCTCGTTGAGAACTTTGAGCGCTTCGCCGCCGTCGGCTGCCGAGAACACTTGAAAGCCCGCGCCCTCGAGTGTCGTGACGAGTGCGTCTTGCAGCGGCCGGTCGTCTTCGACGACTAGGATCGTTCCAAACGTAGCCATCAAGCCACCTCTTGCGCCGGCAGCGGAGCCGACGGGCGTCCTGCCGTCGCCGGCTCCGGACCTCGGCAGACCGATACCGATCCGCGTGCCGCGCTCGGGAGCGGAGTCGACGGCAAGCTCGCCGCCATGGGCTTCGGCCACGGTCTTGACGACGGCAAGACCGAGTCCCGTACCGGCTGCCCGCGTCGAGAAGAACGGCTCGAACACACGCGAGCGTATGCTCGGTGCGATGCCCGGGCCGTTGTCGTGAACCGTGAATTCCACTCGATCGCCGCGTAACTCCGCGCGCAACGTGACGACGACATCGACAGAGGATTCGAATGCGTTCGTAACGAGGTTCGTAAGCGCCGCGGTCAGTGCCGTTCGGTTGCCATTGAGCTCCACGAGCGCGTCGGCGCCGTCGATGATCAAATGCGCTGCGGGAGGCTTGACGGCCGTTGCGGCGTCGTACACCGCGCGAAACAGGTCCGCGACTCGCACGCGCTCACCCGGTCCCGTGCCGCGCGCAAATACGAGCATGTCCTGGACGAGCTTGTCGAGATAACGCAGCCGCTCGATGCCTTTCTCGAGCAGCGTGGAGCGCAGAGTCTCCTCGCGCGGGGCTCGGCACTGAGACAAGTACAGAAGCGCGCCCGCGAGCGGTGTGCGAATTTGATGGGCCAGGCTCGCGGCCATCTTGCCCATGGCGCTCAGTCGTTGGCTGCGCGCCACGAGATCCTGCAGCGCGCGGGTTTCGGTAACGTCGGTCAACAGGATGATCTTTGCGCCTTGCGGTAAAGGACTCGCCGCAAGCGTGACTCGGCGCCCGTCGCACGTGACCCAGTCGCCGCTCTCGCTGGACGGCGTCGTGAAGACGTCGCGCAGCACGTGCTGCCAGATGCGGCCTGCGAGGCCGGCTCCCAATAGTTGCGCAGCGGCGAGGTTGGATTCCCGGATGATCCCGGCTTCGTCGATGACGACGACGCCGGCGGGCAGAGTGGCGAGCAAGGTCTTCAACCTCGAAGCCGTGCGCTCGGCTTCGCGCGCGGCACGCTGGCGCGCACGTCGCGCTTCCTCGAGCTCTGCAGTCATCGAGGCGACACGCTGCTCGAGTCCTTGATAGGCCTCTCTGAGCTCACTCGAAAGCCGGTTGAACGTGTGAAACGCATGCTCCAACTCGGTGTGCTCTAGCGTGCCGGAAACTGTCGTATCAACCATTCAAAGTCCTCCGTCGCGCTTCAAAGCAAGATTCGTGCCTGAGGCTGAAAGCGAGCAATTGCGCGGGGGGCTCGGTTGGCCGCTCGCTAAAGCGTCAATTGCTTGACGCCCGTGGAACGGAAAAACGTTGTCGGCTTCGCGGTGGAAAAACTGCGTGATGGGACTGCGTGGCACAGGCTGCGCTAACGGCGCGGCGGCAGCCGCGTGGCGCGAGCGGAGCCGACACTCGTCGGTCGGGTTTCGAGCGTGAAGGGTCGGCAGGAACATGGCGAGAAACGCGACTTCAGTTGGTCAGCATCTCGTACTTGCGCAGCTTCTCGACGAGCGTGGTGCGCCGGAGCTTGAGCAAGCGGGCGGCGTGCGCGACGGTACCGTCGGTTTGATCGAGCGCTGAACGAATGAGCTGGCGCTCGATCGTGCCCAGATGCTCGCGCAAGTCCAATCCGCCGCTCGGAATGAAAGCGGCCGATACTTGCCCGGGTCGCCGTCGCTCGCCGATCGACGCAGGCAGGTCCTCGCGATCGATCCGTCCGTCCGGATGCAGAATCGACAGCCGCTCGACGAGATTTTGAAGCTCACGGACGTTGCCGGGCCAGCGATACGACTTCAGGCAATCGACAGCCGTCGACGAAAACTCGATCGAAGGCCGGCCTTCCGCCTCGCCACGTCGAACGAGGTCGGCGATGAGCTCGGGGAGATCGTCGATGCGCTCGCGCAGCGACGGCACCCGAATCGGGAAGACGTCGAGCCGAAAGAATAGATCCTGGCGAAATTCGCCGGTCTCCACGCGCGCCGCGAGGTCGCGATGCGTCGCGGCGAGGATTCGAACGTTGGCGCGGCGCGTTTCGGCGCTGCCGACTCGCTCGAAGACGCGTTCCTGGAGGACTCGCAGCAATTTGACTTGCATCTCGAGGCTCATGTCGCCGATTTCGTCGAGAAACAAGGTTCCGCCGTCGGCCAGCTCGAAACGGCCGATACGCGCGGTCAGCGCACCGGTGAAAGCGCCTTTTTCATGACCGAACAGCTCGCTTTCGAGCAGCTCGCGGGGAATGGCTCCGCAATTGACCGGTACGAACGGGCCGTCGGCGCGCGAGGACAGCTCGTGGATACGGCGCGCCACGAGCTCTTTGCCGCAACCGGACTCGCCCTGTATGAGCACCGTGCTGTCATAGCGGGCCACTTGGCGCATCAGCACGTCCAGCTCGGTCACGGCGGTGGATTGACCCACCGGAAACGCTCTCGTAGCACTCATTGCATCGATCATTGACTTCACCTACACGGCCTCTTGCCGCTGCTGCCCCGAGAATTTTGTGAACCAACTCACATTTACTTCGAAAATAATGTGAACTGAATCACATAACTATATGATTTAAAAGGATTTTTCGAATACGGGGGCAGTGTAGGAAGGCCCGGGGCGGGAAGGAATAAGTTAAATACGGAATTTCTGTTAGCTGATTTGCCTAGTTTTTCGTGTATTTGTAGGCTTATACATTATGTATAATTAGTCTTTTCCCCTAGTCTGCCCTGTTATCACCGTAGGCCGACGCCGCCGCGTGACCGGTCCTGAGCATCGAAGCCTCGCGCAACAGTCGACGCTGGTGGTGATGAATCTCTCCGACCACGTGATTGGCACGCTCGAGGAAATCCCCGAGCAGCGGCGCGAGCTCCGCGGATCGGCCTTCGCTCCGAGCCGTCGCAACGAGGCTCACGAGCAACCCGCGCCGCTCGGCTTCGAGCTCGCCGGCCCTGAGCCACTCGCCACTGTCGAGGGCCGCCTGGACGCGATCGGTGAGCTCCAGAAGGCTCGCAATCCTTTCTTGCACTGCTAGGCTCCAGATCCGGGCCGGATCCCTTCCCAACCGAGCTTGATCTCGCGCAGCAGCCCGGCCACCTCACCGAGCAAATCGGGTCGGTTCTCGAGATTGGCCTTGAGCAGCGTTCGCGACGAGTAATCGTAGAGGCGCTCCAAGTTGGCCGCGAGCTCGCCCCCTCGATCCTTGTCGAGACTCAACACGAGTGCCTCGATGATGCCGAGCGCCTTACCGATCTTCTCGCCCTTTGCTTCGACTTCGCCGCGCTCGACGTGACCGCGTGCCTCGTTCACCCGGCTCAGCACGGCATCGAGCATGACCTCGACGACCTGATGGGGACTTGCCTCGGCAAGGCCGCCGTAAGCCGACACGTTGCGATAACTGCTCAAACCCGACCTGATCATGTAGAACTCCGACAAGATGGCCTAGCCGCCGAAGCCCGGCAGGTTGGCTAGTTGTTGTGTCAAGTAGCTGCTGGTGCTTTGCATTTGGCTCAGCAGGGTGTCGAGTGCGCTGAACTGCTTGAGCAACCGGTCTTGCATCGCTTGCAGGCGCACATTCAGTTGCGTGCGTTGATCGCCGATATCGCTGATGATCGTCTTCAACGTGTCGTTGCGGCTATCGAACACGCCACCCGTCTGCAGATACGGGTCGAGCATCTGGTCGAGCCGAATGGCCACACCGGTATCCGCGGTCGAGAAAATCTCCCCGACCGCGTCGAAATTCGACGTGAACGCCGCATCCAGCTTCGCCGAGTCGAGTTGGAGCTTGCCGTCGAGTTGCGTCGTGATACCGATCTGCGACAGCGTTTGGAACGCGGCGTTATCGCCGCCGACGCTGCTCGTTATTTCTCGGCGCAGCTGATAGACGATGTTGCGCACACCGGCATCGCCGAACAGCGGCCCGCCCGTCTTCGTCGAAGGGTCGTAGCTTGCAACGCTATTTACCGCGTCGAGCAATGTGTTATAGCTATCCACGAATTTCTGAACGGTGGTACGAGCGCTATCGAGGCTGAAACCCACGTTGACGGTCGTCGTCTCGCCGGGCTGGTTCGTCGCGCTCAAATCGATCGTGAGACCGCTGATCGCATCCGTAACGGAATTCGTCGCGCTCGTAACATCGAAGCCGTCGACGACGATCGTCGCATCGCTCGCGGCTTGAAGCTCGGTGAGATTCGTCACGCCCGTGCCCGACGGATCGTATTCGAGCGCAGCCAGGCCTCCGTCGCCACCATTTTGCGTCACGACGATCTCGTTGGCAGCGCCGGTCTTCGAGGAGCTCAGAACGAGCCGAGCACCGTCGACGCCCGTCACTACGGATGCGAACACGCCGACGTTGTTCGTCGAACCATTGATGGCACTGGCGATCGAGGCAAGAGATTCATCGCCGGATGCGATATCGACCGTAAACGAGTCCGCGCCGAGCCCGATCGTAAGCGTCCCCGTGCCGACGGAAGTCGATCCGCTGGCGACCGGTGCCGACGCAAGCCGGTGTGCTGCTGCCAGTGACTGCACCTCGACTTGATAGTGCCCTGGGGCCGCCGTAGACGATGCCGTTACGTTGATGAAATCGGGGGACGAAAGTGAGACGTTGCGGCCGCGAAAATTGTCGAGGTCCTTGAGCGTCGTCAACGAATCGCGAAATCCGGCAAGGGCCGAGCGCAGCGAGCCAAGCGCCGAAAGCTGCGCCTGCGCACTGGCTTCCTGAGAGTCGAGCCGCGTGCTCTGCGGTTGCCCTTCGGCCGTAACGAGCTTGGTTACGATCCCCTGAACGTCGAGACCGGAGCCGATACCCGTGCTTGCGATGCTACCCATGAGTCGTCCGTGCGTTCTTGGCGCGTTTACCTGGTTGCGCCGCAGTGGTAAGCAAGACGCGTGCCACCCTCAAATGAATTCATCGATGGAGCCGCGCAGCTCCTTCATGCTCTGCGCGAGCGC
This sequence comes from uncultured Gammaproteobacteria bacterium, assembly GCA_963786385.1. Taxonomy (GTDB): domain Bacteria; phylum Pseudomonadota; class Gammaproteobacteria; order Steroidobacterales; family Rariloculaceae; genus FEN-1219. Next base: position 96,271 of record CAWAYS010000006.1, on the reverse strand, counting down.
CAGTCGCTCACTCTGCGGAATCTGCCGCACGACCTCGTCGGTCTTGGCATCGATCACCGTAATTACCGTGCGTCCCGTGGCTTCGTCGACGCTAAAGCGCAGGTTGCGCTGACTGTTGCTCGCGAGCTCGTTGAGCCTTTCGATAGCCTTCGCTACGTCCACGACGGGTGCGGCGGCTTCCGGCGCCGGCAACTTTTGGCCGTTCGGCAACGCATCGTTGCCGGTCGCGCCGGCCGGCGCGGGCAATGTGTGAGTCGGCACCGGGGCCGCCTGCGACTTTGCGGGCGCCGCGGTAACAGTCATCACGTTACCGAGCATGTCCACACCCAACCCTGAAACTTGCGAGATCCCAGTTGCGTTCCGGGCAACGGAAGGCGGCGCCCTGTCTGCGCCGCCCTCCGGATCTCTTCTGGAACCTAGACACCGCCCGCGAGATCCGTCTCGCGAGCGTCGTGGCTAGCCTTACCGCAGCAGAGCCAACACGGTTTGCGGTGCGGAGTTGGCTTGCGCCAGAATCGCCGTACCGGCCTGTTGGAGAATCTGCGCCCGGGTCAACGCCGCCGTCTCGGAGGCGAAATCGGCGTCCTGGATGCGGCTGCGCGAGGCCGAGAGGTTCTCGCTGATGGCCGTCAAGTTCGCGATCGTCGACTCGAAGCGGTTCTGGATCGCACCGAACGTGCTACGCAGGCTACTGACCGTGGTCAGAGCGGCATCGACCCGCTGAATCGTCTTCGTTTGCCGCATCGACCGTCGAGCATGTTGCACCGAGGCAACGTGTCGTGTCCTTAGCGTGATCGTGATTGGCGGTCGCGAACCGATGATCCGCTCCGTCGCCGGTCACGAGTGATGTTCTCGGCCGCAGTCAGACGTAATCGTGCCGCCGTTCATACCGCGTCGCACCCGTGCCGTACGCAGTCGCCATCCGCGACCGTGCGGAATCTGCCGTCACGATACACCACGCCGTTGACCGTCGCTGCCGTCCGAGCCGGTCACTGATGCTCACCGCCAGGCCGCACCGCTAACTTCCTGAGCGATGTGATATCGCGGCCGTCCGCTGCCGTCAAGCGCAGCATCCGCCGACGAGCGTGGCGGTCACGCCCGTGTTCGAGGCTGCGCGTCGATGCCGTCGTGACTGCTGCGCCGTCAGCACGCCGTTGGCAGCTGGTCATAGATATCAAGACCGTCCTGACCGTTGATCGTCAGAGCTGTACGTATCGCCCGTGCCAGTTCCCGTGGTCGCACGCGATGTCGACGTTGATGGTGTTCGTCGCCGTCGCCGTGAGCCCGGAACGCTGGCCGCGTTGATCGCCTTGGCCTTCGCATAGGCACTGCCGTCCGTCTGACCGGCCTCGGTGCCCGGCCGTCGAGAGCACCGACGGTCTTGGCCTGACCCGACCCGACCTGAATCGTCGCCCCGTGCCGGTCAGGGCTCGTCGTCGTCACCTGCCGTCGACGCGCTCGCGCTCGCGATCTGACCGATCTGGCTCGCCTTCACGCCCTGCGTCAGATTGATCGTGATCGTCTCACCGGCGTTGGCGCCGACCTGGAACTGCGACGTGCCGAACGTGCCGTCGAGCACCTTCAAGCCGTTGAACGAGGTCTGCGCGCGATACGCTCGACCTCGGCAAGACGCTGCTGGACTTCCTGGTCCAGTGCCGCGCGGTCCGAAGCGGAGTTCGTCGAGTTTGCCGACTGCACGGCCAGCTCGCGAATGCGCTGCAAGTTGTTCGTGAGCTCGCCGAGCGCGCTCTCCGACGTTTGCGCGAGCGAGATACCGTCGTTCGCGTTGCGAACGGCCTGGTTCAAGCCGCGGATCTGTGTCGTGAAGCGCTCGGTAATCGCCAAGCCCGCGGCGTCGTCCTTGGCGCTGTTGATGCGCAAACCCGACGAAAGGCGCTGGAGGGCTTGGGCCAGATCACCCTGCGTCCGAGCAAGGTTGCGCTGCGCGTTGAGCGACAGCACGTTCGTGTTGATCACTTGACCCATTGTCCTAGTCTCCTAAAAGTTGTGAACCGACGGCCCTCAATGGCCCTTGTGCACGCCACCGTGCCAACTTCGTGAGCGGCGGTCGGTTGCGACAGGCACTATGTCGGGCGCCACGTCGATTCCTTGAGGGGAGACAATGAGAACTCGGTCACGCTAGACGAGAACGGATGTTCCGGGGCGAAACGGTACGGCCGAGCACGCAAGATAAGCGCGAGCACGCAAGACGCGCCGCGCATGAAGGCTCGCTCGAGCCTAGAGATATCTGAACAGCGACAGGCCCTGCGTCTGAGCGAAGGTCTTCTGGGCGACGTCGAGCCCGAACAGCTGCTGCTGCAGCATGCTGATCGCCTTGGCGTAATCCAGATCACGCACTTGCGACAGCGTCTGCGACAACTGGACGGTGAAACCTTCGTTGAGCGAGGCTTCCTGATCGATCGCGCGCAGCCGCGCACCGATTTGTGCTCGAGCCTCGATCACGTGCCCCGTCGCCTGATCGAGGTCGACGAGCGCCTGACCGACCTGATTGTGCAGCGCCGCCTTCGACGCCGGGTCGCCGACGGGCGTCTCGAGCGCCGTAATCAGAGAGTCGAGTGTCGAGAAGACGTCTTGGGAGCCGCTGGGGCTCGCAACGAAGGTATCGCCGGCCGCCGGCTGACCGCTGATCGGGATGTCGAGGCCGCGAAATGCGATCGATTGGCCCGAGGCGAACGTGCCGTTGGCAACCAACGCGCCGCCGCTGTCGCGGACCTCGTAGTCCGTGGCGCTGGAGAAGGTGATCGTGTAAGTGTCGGCCACATAGGCTGTCGGATCGACGACCGTGCCGGCGCCGAGCACGCCCGTACCCGTGTTGCCCGCGCCGACTTGGAGCGCGAACGTACCGTTGCCGTCGGGCACGCGTTGAAATACCTCGGCACCCGAGTCGTTGACCGCGATCACGCGCTCGTCGCTGACCTGCAGCGAGCGTTGACGGTAGTCGCCGTTGTAGACGACTCCACCGGCCGTGTTCGAGAACGGCGTCGTCGTCTCGCTCGTGCCCGCGAACAAATATCGGCCGCTCGCGTCCGTCGTGTTGGCGAGTGCCAAGACGCTGTCGAATCGTTGCCTCAGCTCCGCAGCGATCGCGGCGCGGTTGTTGTCGTCGAGCGTCGAGTTGTTGGCTTGCACGGCGAGCTCGCGCACGCGCTGAAGATTGTCGATGACGCTGGCGAGCGTCTCTTCCTCGAGTCCGAGCTGGTTCTTGGCGATGACACCGTTGGCCTGGTATTGATCGAGGCGCGACAGCGACGCGTCGAGCTCGCCGATCCGCGCCGCCGCGAGCGGATCGTCCGAGGGTGCGTTGACGCGCTGACCGGTGGAGACCTGATCCTGCGTCTTGGCCATTCGCCGCTGCGCCGTTTCGAGCGCGTTCAAGAAAACCATCCGCAGAGTATCGTTGGTGACTCGCATGTGTGGACTACCGCCCGATCGCGTTCGAGCAGACTCTGGAAGAGTGAATCGGCGACCGACATCGTCTGCGCCGCCGCCTGATACATCTGTTGGTACCGCACGAGATCGGCAGCCTCCTCGTCCAAATTGACGCCGCGGATCGAATCGAGCCGCTGCTGCGTCTGGTCGATCAGCAGCTTTTGCGCGTCTCGCCGATTCTGACTCTCGAGCGTCTGCGCGCCGACGTCCGTCACGAACTGCCCGACCGCGGCCTGCAGCGTGGTGTTGCCGCCATCGAGAACCCCGCGGCTGAGCGCGTCCGTAATCGCGAGTGCGTTGCGGTTGTCGCCGACGCCGCCGGCGTTCGATTCGATGACGAACGAGTCGCCGACGGCTGGTGAGCCCGTGATCTGCACGCGGGTCCCATTGACGACGATGTCGCCACCGGATGTGTAAGCAAAGCTACCTGCGCCGTCGACGCTGTATGTAGTGGAAGTCGAGGAATTGGATTGTCGCGCCCGCGAGTAGATTCGGATCCGCAATATCGACCACCTCGCCGGCCGAGATCGCCGCACCGCCCGTATTCGTGAGATCCGCAAGCGTGCGCGTCGGCGCAGCCGCGGCGATCTTACTGGGATCGGTGATGAGCAAGTCGATGCTTCCCGGTACCTGGCTCGACCGGTTCGATCCGGAACCGATCGCCGGCAGCCGGAGCACCGCTGACGACCAACGACAACCCGTCCGCGAGAAACGGATCGGCGGCCGTACCCGTGCCCGTCGTCGGCACGACGGCCCCGTCGTTGCTGCGGATCAAAGTGTAATTCGCACCGTCGTAGGTCAATTCATAGGCCGAAGGCTCGAGCGCCGTTACGTCCGTAATCGTCGCCGTCACCGTGCCCGTACCCGCGTTGGTTCGGGCAGCGAACGTAACGGGCGCCGGGATGGAGAACAGGTCGCCACCGAGCGCGCCGTTCAAGTCCATGCCGTTGCGGTGCGCTGCATTGACGGTATCGACGAGGCTGGCGGCGATGCGGCCGAGCTCGGCTCGCGCCGGCGCCAGCATCTCGCGATTGAAATCCAGCGTGCCTCCGAGCTCGCCGCCCGTCAGGAAAGGCGTGATGTCGACGCTCGGGCCGTTGCCGCTCAGCACGACCTGCGGCTGCGCCGGGTCGAAATTGCCGGGCTGCACACTGAGCTGCGTGGAGCTCGTGCCGAGCACGAGCGTCTGGCCACTGCCGATGAACACGCTGAGCGTGCCGTCGTTTTGCACGGCCGTGTCGACTTTGACGAGCTGCGAGAGTCGCTCGAGCAGACGGTCTCGCTGGTCGAGCAGATCCGACGGCGGCGGCCGGTCCGGACCCACGCCCGATGCGACGATTTGTCGGTTGACTTCGGCGATGCCGGCACCGAGCGAGTTGATCTCGGTCGTCGTGCTGTCGAGTCGTGCTCTGACTTCACCGCCGATCTCGTTGAGCCGCCGATCCATCGTGTCGAATCTCGACACGAGGTTGCGCGCCTCGCTCAGCAGCACTTGGCGCGCGGCCGTCGAGGAGGGATCGTTGGCGACGTCCTGGATTGCGTTGCTGAAGCTCTGCAGCGTGACGTTCAACCCCGTCTGCTGGTCCGCGAGCAGATTGTCCAAGGACTCGGCAAAGCCTACGAATGCCTCTGAGCGCTGGTACCCGGCCGCAGCCGCGCGCAACTGCGTTGCGACGACGTCGTCGCCGATGCGCCTGACCGTCGCTGCCGACACACCGCTGCCGATCGCGCCGCTCGCGACTTGCTGAGAGGGACGCTCGACGAGCTCCAATCGCTGACGACTGTAGCCAGGCGTGCTCGCATTCGCCACGTTGTTGGACGCGACTGCGATCGCTCGTTGCTGCGCGAGCAACGCGGACAAACCGATTTTGAGAGCGTCCACCATTACGTCACCGGATCAAAACGGAGCGTGCTTCGAAACGTCACGTGCGACTCTCCTATTGTGTCGACTCGACCGACGGATGCTTGAGCTGGGCGAGCGCACCGTCCAGACGCGGATCCTGGTAAACGGCGAGCAACTTGTCGGCATAGCTCGGATCCGTCGCGTAGCCGGCGTCGGCCAACGCGCGCACGTAACCCGACGGGTCGTCGGCTTGCTCGAGCGCTCGCGCGTAGCGCGGCGAGCCGCTGATCAAGTCCGCGTAGTCGGAGAAGCTCGCCGTGCTGCTGGGATAGGCACGAAACGCCGCCACCTTGCGCTGCGCGACGCCGTCGACGTTCTCCACCGTCCAATGAACTGCACTGTCGCCTTGCCATGAGCGCCCGGCTTTGATCCCGAACAGGTTGTTAGTCGGCCGCCCGTCGGCGTGCGTCGGAATTGCCTCGCCCCACCCCGTCTCGAGCGCAGCCTGCGCGAGCAGAACGCGCGGCTCGACGCCGAGGCGCTTCGCCGCGGCGATCGCGTCGGGCAGGAAGCGGCGAACGAACGCTTGCGGACCACTCGACGCGTCATCGGCCTGCGAGCCGCCGGCCGGATCCGAGCCGGCTGCGGACGAAGCGGCAGACACCGACGAACCGGTGGGCGGAACGGCCGAGCTCGCCGGCAAGCTCGAAACGGTCGGCGGTCGCGGCGGTAACGGGCCGAGATTCGGCCCGCTCTGCTGCGTCGATGCGGCCGCCTCCGGCGAAAGCTGGTTGGTGATTAGCTTGCCGAAGCCGAAGCCGCCGCCGCGCGCGAGCTCGAGCGCGACTTGCTTGTCCATGAGCTCCAGGTACTGCTGCGTGTCGCCACCGTCGAGTATTCCCTGCCCGAGGCCGGCGTCACGTGCGGATTTGAGCATCATGCCGATGAACAGCGCCTCGAACTGCACGGCCGCCTCGGCCAACGCTTTGGGATCTTTGCGCGCGGCTTGTTGCTTGAGCTCGGCAAAGGCTTGTGAATCGACGATCGTTGGAGCTTTTGGCAGCATCTGAGCGGCTCCGTCAGATCACGATGAGCTGCGCGCGCAACGCACCGGCCTCACGTAAGCGCCTCGAGAATCGCGACCAGATCGCCGGGCGCGGCGCCGACCTGGTTCACGGCCTCGACGATGTCGTTGAGCGTGACGCCGGGCTCGAACACGAACATGCGGCCATCGCCTTCCTGTCACGTCGATGTCCGACTGCGGCACGACGACGGTGTTGCCCGGCGCGAACGCGTTGGGCTGGCTCACGGCCGGCGTCTCGGTGATACGAACGACGAGCGAGCCGTGCGCGACGGCCGCCGGCGTCACGTGGACGTTGCTGCCGATCACGACCGTGCCCGTGCGCGAGTTCACGATCACGCGCGCCGGCGGCTTGTCCGGGCTCCACTTCGAGGTTCTCGATATGCGAGATATAGCCGACGCGCTGCGCCTCATCTACCGGTGCGCGCACGCGAACCGAGATCGGATCGATCGTCTCGGCGACGTTCCGGCGCCGAAGGAGTCGTTGATCGCTTCGGCCATCCGGTACGCCGTCGTGAAATCCGGCGAGTTGAGATTCAGGATCAGCGAATCGGGCGTGCCGAGCGTCGACGGCACGATGCTTCTCCACCGTCGCACCGTTTGGCACGCGGCCCGTGCTCGGCACGTTGACCGAGACTCGCGAGCCGTCGTCGCCTTAGACGCCGAAGCCGCTGACGTCAAGATTGCCCTGCGCCGAGCGCGTAAATCTCGCCGTCGGCACCGCGCAGCGGCGTCATGAGCAAACTGCCGCCGCGCAGACTTTGCGCGTTACCGATCGACGAAACGGTGATGTCGATCGTCTGACCCGGCTTCGCAAACGGCGGCAAGCGTTGCCTGCACCGTCACGGCGGCAACATTGCGAAGCTGCGGATTCACGTTCGAAGGCACGAGCACACCGAGCTGCGCGAGCATGTTCTTGAGCGCCTGGACCGTGAACGGCGTCTGGCTCGTCTGATCGCCGGTGCCGTCGAGACCGACCACGAGGCCGTAACCCACGAGCTGGTTGCCCCGCACTCCGTTCACGGTGGCAATGTCCTTGATCCGCTCGGCTTGGCTCGTCAGCGGCAAGATCAGACCGAGTAACAGCACGAGCGGCCAGCGGCCGCTCATCGTGTGAACGTTACGCATGGTGTTCAAAACGGGAACCACGGTGAGTTGAAGAATCGCGCTAACCAGCCCGGCCGGTTGCTGTCGGCCAGCGCGCCCTTACCGCTATAGGTGATCTTGGCATCGCCAGCTTGGTCGACGCCACCGTGTTCTGCGGCCCGATGTCCACCGGCCGGACGATGCCTTCGAGTCGAATGAATTCCTCGCCCTGATTGAGGGTCAGGGACTTCTGCCCGCGCACGAGCAAGTTGCCGTTCGGCAGGCGCTCGGCGACCGTCACCGTGATGCTGCCGTCGAGCTGTTGCTCTGCGTCGAGTCGGCCTCACCGCCGAAGGCGTTACTACCCGAGATCGAGTTGTTGAGAATGGGATTGCCGCTCGATAGCGGCTGGCGACCGCCGAAAATCGGCAATCCCGTGTCAACGCTGGTGTCCTTCGATGTCTTCGTGCTCGAAGCCTTGGAGGCATCGGTATGCTCGACGAGTAGCACGGTCAGGACGTCACCGACGGCGCGCGCGCGCAAGTCCATGAACAACCCGAATCCGCTGGCCGGCTGAAAGATCGGCCCCGGACACCGGCGGCGGCGGCGGTTGCGCGATGCTCGCACCGAACTCGTGACCCGGGTCCGGAGCGACCGCGGGGGACGGTGCCGGCGCACGCTTGCAAGGCGAGCGCGAGCACGATCAAGCCTAAGAGTCTCTGTTCACGCTTGGGCTCCTAGAGGTTGTAGTGACGATTGCGGAGCATTTCGTCGCGTCGTCTGAATCGCGCGCGAGTTCATCTCGTACGCGCGTTGCGTCTCGATCATGTTCACGAGCTCCTCGACGACGTTGACGTTCGAGGTCTCGAGCGCGCCCTGTACGATCGTGCCGAGCCCGTTCAAGCCCGGGCGTGCCGGGCTGCGGCGGACCGCTCGAGACGGTCTCGAGGTAGAGATTCTCGCCGCGCGCTTGCAGTCCCGCCGGATTGACGAAATCGGTGAGCTGCAGCGTGCCGACCTGGACCGGATCGGCCTGACCCGGCGTGCACGACCGATACGACGCCGTCGAGCCGATCGTCACGGACTGAGCCGCGGCCGGAATCGTGACGGAGGGCTGCAGCGCGTAGCCGCTCGACGTCACGACTTGGCCGTCGGAGATTCAGTTGGAACGTGCCGTCGCGCGTGTAAGCCGGCTGCCGTCGGGAAGCAGAATCTCGAAGAAGCCCCGGCCCTGAACGGCAAGATCGAGCGGATTGTTCGTCGTGACGAGATTGCCCTGAGTCGAACTGCTTGTCGGTGGCAACGACGCGCACGCCGGTACCGAGGTTGAGACCCGTCGGCGTGGAGCTTTGCTGCGAGGTCGAGCCCGCCGGCCTGCATAACGTTCTGATAGAGCAAGTCCTCGAAAATCGCGCGCGCCGTCGCTTGAAGCCCGTCGTATTGACGTTGGCGAGATTCTGCGAGACGATCGACATGCGCATCTGCTGCGCTTCGAGTCCCGTTTTCGCGACCCATAACGAATCCATCTTTCTGCACTCCCTAGTTCATGCTCGCGAGCGCAGCGGCACGCGACGCGTTCTCGTCGGCAACACGCATCATGCGCACGGCCGATGTCGAACTGCCGAGCGACGTCGATCATGTCGACCATCGATTCGGCGATGTTCACGTTGCTGGCCTCGATGAAGCCCGAGACGACCTTGACGTTCGCGTCGGGCTCGGCGCGGGCGTATGGCTCGCAAGCTCCACGAGACCGTCCGGGCGTTTCTGCAGCTGCGCGGGATCGGGGTTTACGAGCTTGATTCGCCCCACCTGCGCGAGCGTCTCGGGGCCCTGCCCCTGCGGCACGATCGAGATCGTGCCGTCCGCACCGACCGTCAGCTGCGTATGCGGCGGCACGCTGAGCGGACCGTTGTCACCGAGCACTTGGTCGCCGCGTTGCGTGACGAGCAGCCCCAGCGCGTTCGACGTTGAGCTGTCCGCCGCGCGTGTAGGCTTCGCTGCCGTCGGGCGTCTGCACGGCCAGCCAGCCCTCGCCGTCGAGCGCGACGTCGAGAGTGTTGCCGGTCTCCTGCAGCGTGCCCTGCGAATGATCGAATCCGAGTCCGCTCGCCACGGTGTTGATGCGGCTCGGGTAGCCGGGGCCGACGATTGGGCTCGGCTGAAAGCGCGCGAGGTCCGCTCGAAACCCGTCCGTGCCGACGTTGGCGAGGTTGTTCGCGACGAGCGACTGCGCTTGCATGAGCTGCTTCGCGCCCGCTCATTGCCACGTAGAGAAGTCGATCCATCTGAGGTTACCCGTTCCGTCGCTGGCTCAAGCTCAGCGAATGTTGATGATCGTCTGCGTGACCTGATCGGCCGTGGAGATCATCTGCGCGTTGGCTTGGAAGTTTCGCTGCGCGGTGATCATGTTCACGAGCTGCTCGGTGAGGTCGACGTTCGACGCCTCGAGCGCACCCGACTGGATCAATCCGAAGCTGCCGGCACCGGCCGCGCCGCGGACCGCGTCGCCAGAGTTGAACGTCTCGGCCCACGACGTATCACCGAGCTGCCGCATGCCTTGCGGGTTGGTGAAGTTCGAGAGCGCCACCTGGCCGAGCGGCTCGGAGCGGCCGTTCGTGAACCGCGCGAAGATCACGCCGCTCGGAATCGACGTCGATGTTCGACAGCCGGCCCGGCCGTAAACCCGTCCTGGTTCAGGAGGTTGACGCCGAAATCGGAGCCGAACTGCGTCGACTGCGAGAAGTTGGCGGTCAAATCGATGTCGGCGACGCGCCGTTCGGCGGGTTGTACGCCGGCAACGTGATGTTTCCTGTTGCAGGCGAGCTCAGGGCGCCGACGTTGGAGTAAGTCATCGGGTTCGCGCCGCCCACGGCAGTGCCGTCGACGAAGAAATGTGCGTCCCACGCGCCCGCCGCGGCACCCTTGACGAAGTACACCGTCGCCGTGTGAGAAGCGCCGAGCGAGTCGTAGATCGTGATGGCGGTCGAATGGTTGAAGCTCAACGCATTGTTCTGGTCGAACACCGGCACCGACGGAGGCGTCGCGTCGGCGGGCAAGTTGATGCCGAAAGTCGGCGAGCGACGTCGCCTGGGGCGCCGAGGCCGTCGTCGCCAACTGCAAGTCGCTGAGCGTGCCGGTGTTGAACGTGCCGTTGTTTGCGGCCGGGAACATTGCATGCGCGCGCCCTGGTTGTTCACGACATAGCCGTCGCGGTCGACGCCGAAGGAGCCGGCGCGCGTATACGCGACGACGCCGTTGTCGCTTGATCGTGAAGAAGCCTTCGCCGCTGATCGCGAGATCCAGCGACCGGTCGGTAAAGTCGATGCCGCCTTGCGAGAAACCCTGGCTCACGGACGACAGTCGCGTGCCGTTGCCGATTTCCTGTGCGCCGACGGCGAAGACATCCGAGAACTCCGCGCGCGACGACTTGAAGCCCGTCGTGTTCGCGTTGGCGATGTTGTTCGCCGTAACGCTCAGGTCCGACGACGCAGCGTTCAATCCACTCAATGCAATTCTGAAAGGCATGGTTGTCTCCTCGACAAAATTCGATCTATTAGTTGCCGACTTCGCGCACGCTGCTGAAAGGCACTTCACCCAGGCCGTGCAGCTCGACGCTCAAGCCGCTGCGCACCGATCACGACGCTGTCGATCGGAGCGCTGACGAGCGTGTCGGCAGCCGTGGCTTTGCCGTTATCCAAGTACCCGGCGACGACCGAGTAGAGTCCATCGGGCGCGGTTGCACCGGTATCCGTCGTGCCGTCCCACTCGAACCGCGCGAGACCGGCGGCCTGCGCGCCGAGATCCAGTGTGCGCACTCGCTCGCCCGAGCCGTCGACGATTTGCACGGCGACCGCGTCGGACGCGCTCGGCAAATCGACGGCACCGGTGAGTCTGCCGTCGGTCAAGAACCCATCGGCCCCTGGCACGAGCGCCGAGCGGCCGACGAGCCCGGAAGCCTGGAGAGCCTGGTTCGAAGTAAGCGACCCCGCGAGGCTGTCGAACGACGTTTGCAACTGCGGAAGGCCCGACACGGTCCCGAACTGCGCGAGCTGACCGAGAAACTGGCTGCTGTCGAGCGGTTTGAACGGGTCCTGATTCTTCAGCTGCGTGAGCATCAAGTGCAGGAACTCCGTTCTGACCGAGCTTCCGTTTTCGAGCTCGTGCTCGTGGGCAGCTGCAGAGAGGACAGATCGACCGCGTTACCGACTGCGTCTACCATGTTGGCTCCTAGCCCTGACCGAGCGACAAGGTGCGCAACATCAGATCTTTCGCTGTGTTGATCACCTGAAGATTGCTTTGATACGAGCGCGAGGCGGAGATCATGTTTGCCATCTCCTCCATCGCGCTGATGTTGGCGGCATAGACGATGCCATTCTCGTCGGCGTCGGGGTGTCCAGGGTCGTAGCGTTGAATCGGCGGCGCGGTGCTCTCCACGACTCCACGAACTTCGACGCCCGCGAGCGCGCCGGCGAACGGCTGCGTCGCGGCACGAAAGAGAGCGTGACGCGCGTGATAGACGGCCTTCGGATCGCCCGCGACGTCGTTGATGTTCGCCAAGTTGCTGGCCGTCAGGTTGAGCCGCAGAGACTGCGCGCTCAGGCCGGAGCCGGCGATCTCGAACGTGCTGAAGATGCTCATGCGCGCACCGCGCTCAAGGCTGAACGTAGCGTCGAGACTCTGCCGTTGATGAACATCAGGCTCGCCTGGTAAGAGACGGCGTTCTCCGCATAACGGGCGAGCTCGAGATCGGACTCGACCGTATTGCCGTCGAGCGACGGCTGATGGGGAACTCTGTACTTCAGCACCTCGCGACCGGCCGCCGGTGCCGGCGAGATGTGCCGGGAATCGGTAACCGCAACGTCGACGCCGCTCGCGGCGCCCGCGAGCGCATCGCTGAACTGCATATCGCGCGCGAGGTAGTGAGGCGTGTCCGCGTTGGCGAGATTGGCCGCCAACACTTCCATGCGCTGCGCACGGAATACGAGCGCTGCTTCATGCACACCGAAAATCGAATCCATCACTCCTCCGCATCGTCGGGCGGCGTCGCCCGCGAGCAGAGGAGCAACAACCGTGCCAACACGCGAAAACTCGACGGCTCGCGGGCTGCCGCTCACGAGGCCCCGGCGAGGCGGCAAGATGTTGCCGCTTGCCGGGCGGCTCGCGGCGCACGTTTGCCGCCGAGCCCGCACGCCGAGCCCTCGGGGCTCGGCGACCGAGTGGCATGTGTCTTGCAAAGTTCTCGGCGTTGTAACTCGACACGCTATGGAACAAGAAGTGAAACCCGCGAAAAACAACGGCATCGACACGGCGCTCGTCGGCATGCTCGTCGGGTTTTTGACGTTTGGAGCCAGTACATTGACGAATGCGGCCGAAAGCGGCTGGCAATCGCCCGACAGCATCCGCACGGCCGTTCGTGATTTCACGCTGAGCCGCGTCGGTGGCCAGGGCAATATCACCGTGGAGGCCGTGGCCGTGGATGACCGGCTCAAGCTGCCGGCCTGCGCCGGGCCGCTTGCCACCGCCGCCGCGCGCCCGCTGCGTAACGGCCAAGGCACGGTGGCAGTCAGCTGCGACGCACCGAAGCCGTGGCGGATTTTCGTGCCCGTGAGGACCACCGAAGAGATTTCGGTCGTCGTGGCGGCGAGGACGATCAAAGCCGACCAGGCGCTGTCGTCAGCCGATCTGCAAGTGACGACACGGTCGTCGTCGACACTGCCGTACGAGTACTACACGGATCTGACCCAGGCCCTGGGATTGACGGCGAAACGGACGATCCCACCCGGCGCCGTCGTCGTTCCGGGCGCGTTGTCCGCGCCTCCGGACCTGATCGAGCGTGGCGCACACGTCACTCTGATCTCGGGGTCCGGCCCGATTTCTGTCAAATCGGATGGGGTCGCGCTCGAGGCCGGGCGTCCGAGCGACCGGATTCGCGTGCGCAGCCGGTCGGGGCGCATCGTCGAAGGAACCGTCCAGGCTTCGGGGGCGGTGCGCGTGGGATCCTAGGGTTGGGGGGGATACCCCTAAAGTTGTTCGAAACACGGCCGATAACCAACGTGTAGCGCCACGGCGCTGGAGAAAAGCTATGCCAGAAAAAATCAATGGACAGGGGTTCAGGCCCAGCGAGGCCGCCACGACGCGTCGCTCCGAACGCGCCCGCCAGCCCGATACCGAGGCCGCCTCGGCATCACGTCCCAAGGCGAGCTCGGGGGACACGGTTAATCTGACGCCCTCCGCGATGCTTCTCAACCGCTTGGCCGAGGTGGTCGGCAACGCACCGGCAACCGATGCAGCCAAGGTGCGCGCCGCTAAAGATGCAATTGCATCAGGCACTTATGAAATCGACTACCAAATGGTCGCGGATAAAATGCTCCGTCTGGATCGCGAGCTCCTGGCCTGAACAGGACACTTCCTTTGACACCGATCACGGACAATCTGATCGACGTGCTGAATGAGCAGATTCAGTGTGCCGAAGCGATGTTGAACGCCCTTGGCCGCGAGAACGAGGCACTCATCGACGGCGATGCGGACCGGCTCAACGCCGCCAGCGCCGACAAGGCCCGGCTCGTCGAGCGCCTCGACTCCCTCGAAGCCGAGCGACGAGACCTGACGGCGGCCATCGAAGCGACGATGGGCGCGGAGCAGCCCGACGAGGATCCATCGGTGGCGCCGAAGTGGCACGCCCTGCTCGAGCTCATAACCGAGTGCAAGCAGCGCAACCAACGTAACGGCGCGCTCGTGAAGACGCGCAGCGACCAGGTCCGCACGGCGCTCAAGGTCTTGCGCGGCGGCGACCCGGACGTCTACGACCCGAGCGGCTTGAAACCTTATTCGCGAACGGCGCGCCAGCTCGGCAGCGCCTAGCAACATCGGAGACACGACTCATGCTAGTGGTGAGCAGACGTTCTGACGAGGCCATCCAGATCAAGCTGGCCGAAGGCGCGGACGGCACGTTGACCCTGAATGACTTGTTCGCGAAGGGCCCCATCGAGATCACGCTGCTCGGCGGCAACGGCCGGCGAGTGAAGATGGGCATCGCGGCCCCGCCGGAGCTGTGTATCCGCCGGAAAGATAAGGAGTAGATGCGCGCTGCGCCGAGCGCGCGCTCGGTTCCCGCCGCGTCCCAAGGTCCGGTTGCGTAAGCCCCTCCCTGCCCCTCGAATCGCGCGCGAATCGCGCGACATAATCGCGCCCACTCGCCACCCCCCTTTGGCGATTCCTCGAACAGAAATGGGCCGTCGCGCCGCGACGAGCGCCGGGGCTTGATTTCCCCGTCCGGCCGGGCATCCTGAGCAACGTTCATCACCAAGAAAAAGGAACTGGCAGATGGAACGACGTCTGCTGGAAAGAAACAAAGTTTCGACCACGGTCTACCTGTCGGTGCCAGGGGGCCGCTTGCATCGCTGTCGAGCAAGAAATCTGTCAGCCATGGGTGTCTTTCTCGAGATCAAAGCCCTCGGGCTGCCGGCAGGAACCGTGGTCAACCTCGTGTTCGCCGTGAATCTCGGCGACACGATCCGCCTGCATCGGCGCAAAGCCGTGCTGGCGCACGTCTCCGAGCGCGGCGCAGGGTTGATGATGCAGGGGCGAACCCAGCTCAGGTCGAGCGCGTAGCCGCTGCCGGCTAGGGCCGGCCGTCAAAACGAGTCTTTGAGGGCACGGGTTCTCGCGAACACCTCGACGTCAGTTGCGTGCGAAAGACCCACGGTGGTGCGCAAGTCGTCGCTGTCCGGCCGCAGAAACGGATTCGTCGCGCGCTCGTCGGCGACGGTCGTCGGAATCGTGGGCTGCCCGCACGCGCGCAGCCGATTCACTTCGTGCACGCGCTCGAGCAACGCCGCGTTGTGCGGCTCCACGCTCAACGCGAACTTCGCGTTAGCCTGCGTGTACTCGTGCGCGCAGTACAGCCGCGTTTCGGGCGGCCATCGCAGAATCTTCTGCAGCGAGCCCCACATCTGCGCCGGCGTGCCTTCGAACAGCCGGCCGCAACCCATCGCGAACAGCGTGTCGCCAACGAACGCGACGTGATCGTCCGGCAAGTGGTACACGATATGGCCACGCGTATGACCGGGCGTGTCGTGCACATCGACCCGATGCCCGCCGAAGTCGAGGGCGTCGCCTTCGCCAACCTCGACGTCGATGCCCGGAATCCTCGATGCGTCCGCGCGCGGTCCGACGATGCGGCAACCGGTGTGTTCCTTGAGACGCAAGTTGCCACCGGCATGATCCGCGTGATGGTGGGTGTTGAGAATGTGCGTCAACCGCCAGCCCTTTGCATCGAGCTCGCCGAGAATCACCGCCGCATCGGGGGTGTCCACCGCCGCGGTCATGCCGCTTGCCGCGTCGTGGACGAGGTAGCCGTAGTTGTCGGCGAGACAGGAAAACATATGGATCTCGAGAGGTCGCATCGCAAATGGGCTCCATGAAGCCGCGCCCGGCGCCCGCCGCATATCGTACAATGCGCGGGCCACGCACGCAGGTTTCCGACCCGACACGCACCGCCATGCCAACGATCACCCTTCCCGACGGAACCAAGAAGAGCTTTCCCGCACCCGTGTCCGGCAGCGAGGTAGCCCTCAGTATCGGCGCTCGACTCGAGCGTGACGCCGTCGCAATACGCGTTGATGGCGAGCTCAAAGATCTGAGCTTGCCCATCGAGGCGGACGCGGCCATCGAAATCGTCACGCGAGACTCTGCCGACGGACTCGAGCTGCTGCGCCACGATGCCGCGCACGTGATGGCCGAAGCCGTCAAGGAGCTCTACCCGGAAACTCAGGTCACGATCGGTCCGGCCATCGAGAACGGCTTCTACTACGATTTTGCGCGCGCCGAGCCTTTCACGCCCGAAGACCTCGAGCACATCGAAGCGCGCATGCACGAGATCGTCGAGCGCAACGAAACCATCGTTCGCGAGGTTTGGGAACGCGATGAGGCCGTCGCATTCTTCCGCGAGCAAGGCGAGCTCTACAAGGCCGAGATCATCGGCGCGATCCCGGCAGGCGAAGCCGATCAGCCTGTACCGCCAAGGCGAGTTTCATCGATCTTTGCCGCGGCCCGCATCTGCCGTCGACGGGTCGGCTCGGGCAAGGGTTCAAGCTGACCAAGCTGGCCGGCGCCTATTGGCGCGGAGATTCACGCAACGAGATGCTGCAGCGCATCTACGGCACGGCCTGGGCCGACCAGAAGCAGCTCAACGCCTACCTGCACCGGCTCGAGGAAGCCGAGCGGCGCGATCACCGCCGTCTCGGCCGGCAGATGGACCTGTTCCACTTCCAGGACGAAGCCGTCGGCGCCGTGTTCTGGCACGCCGAAGGGCTGGACGCTGTTCCAGACCTCGTCGAGCACCTGCGCGCGCGACAGCAGCGCCGCCGGCTACCGCGAGGTCAACACGCCCGAGCTCATGGATCGCGTCGCTCTGGGAAGCATCGGGGCACTGGGAGACGTTCGGCGAGAACATGTTCACGAGCGAGACGACCGACGAGCGCGTCTTCGCGATCAAGCCGATGAACTGCCCCGGCCACGTGCAGATCTTCAAGAACGATCTGCGCAGCTACCGCGAGCTGCCGTACCGGCTCGCCGAGTTCGGCAAGGTGCATCGCTACGAGCCGTCGGGCGCGCTGCACGGCCTAATGCGCGTGCGCGCGTTCACGCAGGACGACGCGCACATCTTCTGCACCGAGGACCAGATCACGGCGGAAACCGGCGCCGTCTGCAATCTGCTGCTCGGTATCTATCGCGATTTCGGTTTCGACGACGTGATCATCAAGTTCGCCGACCGCCCCGAGAGACGCGTCGGCAGCGACGAAGTCTGGGATCGTGCCGAGGCGGCGCTCAAGCGCGCGATGGACAGCCTCGGGCTCGACTACACGCTACAACAAGGGCGAAGGCGCGTTCTACGGTCCGAAGATCGAGTTCGTGCTGCGCGATGCCATCGGGCGCGACTGGCAGTGCGGCACGTTACAGGTCGACCTCAACTTACCGGCCCGGCTCGGCGCGACCTTCATCGGCGAAGACGGCGAACCGCCACACGCCAGTGCTGCTGCACCGCGCGATCTTCGGCTCGCTCGAGCGCTTCATCGGCATTCTCGCTCGAGCACTACGCAGGCGCTCTACCGTTTTGGCTCGCGCCCGACACAGATCGTCGTCGCGACGATCACGTCGGATGCGGACGACTATGCCGGCGACGTCGTCAGCCACGTCGGGCGCGGCAGGGCTGCGCGCGCGAGGTCGATCTGCGCAACGAGAAAATCAACTACAAAGTGCGCGAGCACAGCCTGGCCAAGATTCCGGTCATCATCGCGCTCGGCAAGCGTGAAGTCGCCGAAGGCACGGTCGCGCTGCGCCGACTGGGCCAGCAGGGCCAGCGGACGTTGCCGTTGGCGCAAGCGGTCGAAGAGCTGCACGCGGAGGCCGAAAGCCGCAGCTCCGGGCCGCGCGAAGCCGCCGCCTAGCAGCGATTCGAGCCTATCGCCCGCCTGCCACGCGCGCGGTCCGCGCTAGCCACTCGCGCCCGCGCATCCGTACAATGCCGGAACCCCACCGGCGGTATTCACGAGGTAAAACAATGCGTCTAGTCAGCTTCGAGATCGAAGGCCGCGCGAGCTACGGGCTCGTTACGGGCAACGGCGTCGTCGATGCGGGGCGTCGTCTCGGCAAGGATCTGCCGGCTTTGCGCGACGTTCTGGTGGCCGGCGCTCTGGATCGCGTACGAGCGCTCGCGACGGAGCCCGCGGACTTCGCGCTCGAGCAGATCGCTTTCCTGCCCGTGATTGCGAGTGCGGCTGCCAAAATGCTTTGCGTCGGCGTCAACTACATGCCGCACATCAAGGAGATGGGCCGCGAACGACCGGAGTATCCCGTGATCTTCGTCCGCTTCGCAGACAGCATCGTGGGTCACGGGCGACCGCTCGTCCGGCCCCGGGCTTCGGAGCGCTTCGACTACGAAGGCGAGCTTGCCGTCGTCATCGGCAAGCAGGCCAGGCACGTCAAACGCGCCGATGCTCTCGGCCACGTGGCCGGCTACAGTTGCTTCAACGACGGCAGCATCCGCGACTATCAGCGCCATACGCAACAATGGACGCCGGGCAAGAACTTCCACCACAGCGGCGCCTTCGGACCGTGGCTCGTGACAGCCGACGAGCTGCCTGACCCCCAGCAGCTGCGCTTGAGGACGCGACTGAACGGCGCCGTCGTTCAAGACGAAAGCGTCGGTGAGCTTTGTTTCGACATTCCGGCGCTCATCGAGTATTGCTCCACGTGGACGCAGCTCGAGCCCGGCGACGTGCTCGTGACAGGCACTCCGGGCGGAGTCGGAGCCGGCCGCACACCGCCGCTGTGGATGAAGGCCGGCGACGAGGTCGAGGTCGAAATCGACGGCATCGGCGTGCTCGAAAACCCGGTCGTCGACGAGAGCTGATTCAGCGGGCGCGGCAATGACACGGCCCGCCCATACATTACGTTTCGACAGCCGCGAACGATGGCGTTGCGTTATCGGCCTCATCTGCACCGTCTTCGCAATCGCGCACACCGCCTGTCTGCGTGCGGCGAGCGGCGAGCCGGATCTCACGTGGATCGATGACCACGCGCTGGCCGCAGGCGAGGTCCTCGTGCGAACCGAACGCGGCGCGCGGCCACTCACGGTATCCATCAAGGTGGCCGTACTCATCGCCGCGCCTCCCCAGGCCATCTGGGACGTGCTCGTCGCGTGCCAAGTCGCTCCCGAGTACGTCCCAAACGTCGTGAGCTGCCGATCGCTCGAGGTCGTCGACGGCGGCCGCGCCGAGCTGTTCGTTCAGACCGTAAAGCCTGCCTTCTTCCTGCCCGCTTTCGAGCATGTGTTCCGGCTCGACTACGACCCCTACCGGCGCATCGACGTGCATCGCGTGAGCGGCCCGATCGAACGCCTGGACGGAACGTGGTGGCTTCTGCCGCAACCGAAAGGCAAGACCCTGCTCGAGTATCAGCTCGCGCTCGATCCGGGAATGCCCGTTCCGCGCTTCTTTGTCCGCGCCACACTCAAGCACGACTTGCCTCGAGTGCTCAGCGCGATCCGTCAGAGGGCCGAAGCGCACCACTGACGACAGCCCGCGCCCCCTGTGATGCCGGTCACTCCTTCATTCTCTTGTATTTGCTACGGTTTCGGCCGATGGAGCCTTTCAGCGACAGCGCGCCGCGCATCCTCATTCTCGAGGCCGACAGCAAGATTCGCTCGACCGTGCTGCGCTTCGTCGTCAAAGGGTGGAAGGGCACGTCCGTCCAGTCGATGAGCTCCAGCCTCGAGGACGTGATCGGCGACACCGAGAGACTGCGCAACAGCGACGTTCTGCTCGTCGGCTGTGACTTCTCATCGGATGGGACCGCCGAAAACCCGACACTGCGCGCACTGCGCGCGCTGTCGGCGGATCCGAACAATCCGGCCGTGATTCTGTTGACGAAGAAAGGCAGTGAATACACCGCCGTGCAAGCCATCAAGTCCGGCGCCTTCGATTACATTCCCAAGGATTTGCTCGGCCGCGAGCAGATCTTGAGCGCCGTTCAACGCGCGATGCTGCACCGCAAGGGAATGGTCGGGACCCGGGACACGAACGTCGCGGGCGTTTTGCGGCTCTTCGGCTACGACATACGTCGTTGCCTTGCACATCGCGACAACGTCTCCGTGCACGTGGCGTTCAGCGCCGAGCGCGGCAAAGAGGTCGTGCTCAAGGTGCTGCATCGCGGACGCGGAGCCCTGTCGCGCGACGAGAACTTCGAGCGCTTCGTCGACGAGTTCAAGCTCCTGTACGACATCGACGATCCGGCCGTTGCCGAGATCTACGATTTTCGAGTCACGAGCCATTATTGCTACATCGCGATGGAGTACTTTCCGCTAGGCCATCTGGGCACGCGGCTGACGGGACCGCTCGCCGTCGGCGATGCGCTCGCGTACGCCGGCGAGATCGCGCACGCGCTCTCGATCATTCATGCCTCGGGGGTCGTTCACCGCGACCTCAAGCCCAGCAACATCATGCTGCGCGAGGAAGGCTCGATCGCTTTGATCGATTTCGGCATTTCACATTCGGCGGACGTCAACCAGCGCGAAGACGACGGCTCGGAAGTTCCTATCACCGGCACTCCCTACTACATGAGCCCGGAGCAAGCCCGTGGCGAGCCGACCGACGAGCGCACCGACCTCTATGCGTTAGGCGTCGTGGTGTATCAAATGCTGACCGGCGAAAAGCCGTTCGTCGGCGAGACGACGCAAGCGATCTTGGATCAGCATTGCGAGGCGCGGATTCCCTCGCTGCCCGAGCGGCTGGGCGCGCTGCAGCCGCTGCTCGAGCGGCTGCTCGCCAAAGACCGTGGGCAGCGGCTCGCCAATGCGCGCGAGCTCATAGAGGCGATCGAACAAGCCCGCCTCGCCGTCACGCCTGTCGACGACGATACGCCGAAATCCGCGTTGTCGGGTTAGTCGCCCGAGGCGGTTAGGCCTTCGAAGTCATAGAGGCCGCGGTCCGCTAGGTGCGAGACCGTGACGTTTTGCAGACTCCTGAAGAGCCGGTCGGTTCGACCCGGATCCTCGAGCTCCCACTCTGCGAGCATAGCCTTGATCTCGCGTCGCTTGAGATTCTCTTGCGAGCCGCACAGATTGCACGGGATGATGGGGAAGTCACGACCGCGCGCGTAGCGGCGAATATCACGCTCGGCGCAGTACGCGAGCGGCCGTATGAGGACGTGGCGGCCATCGTCGCTCACGAGCTTCGGCGGCATGGCTTTGAGCCGTCCGCCGTAGAACATATTGAGAAACAGCGTCTCGACGATGTCGTCCCGATGGTGACCCAGTGCAACCTTCGTTGCGCCGAGCTCCGACGCCACTCGGTACAAGACGCCGCGACGCAACCGCGAGCACAGACCGCACATCGTCTTGCCGGGCTCGATGACGCGTGTAACGACGGAATACGTATCTTCCTCGACGATCCTGTATGCGACGCCGGCCGACTCGAGATAGCGCGGCAAGACGTCTACCGGAAAACCCGGCTGCTTCTGGTCGAGATTGACGGCGATGAGCTCGAAGCTCACGGGCGCACGCCGCTGCAAGCTCAGCAACATATCGAGCAGAGTGTAGGAATCCTTGCCACCCGACAGGCAAACCATGACCCGGTCGCCGTCCTCGATCATGCGGTAGTCGCCAATAGCCCGGCCGACCTGGCCCCGGAGATAGGCCTGAAGCTTTTTCCAGCGACCCGACGCCGTCTCGTCGGGCGTCGCCGCTGTCGGCCGGGGCCCGATCTCGTGGCTGTTAGCGTGCTGCGCAGTATGCATCGTCAGCTCATGCGCCGAAGCGCGTCCTCCAAGGGAATGAACATAATAACAGTCGCAAACCGGCGACGAGCATCGGGCTCTGTGAATCCTATCACTGCAACAGTTTCAGGTTTTGCCTAATGTGCGGAAAGACGATTACGTAAACCGGTGTGCCATGAAGCGTACAGCTCTCGCCATCGTCCTCGCGTGCGCGGCGTTGGGATTGTTGATCTCGCTCGCGTTGGCATCGCGTCCGTTGCCGGTAGGGGTGCACGTCGCGCAGTCGACGGTAGCGACGGATCTCGAACGAATCAACGACGACTTCAACACTCTGGTTACGACGCTGCAGTCCGCATGGGATCAGACCCAGGCGCCAGGCGAAGGCGCTCGTGCGCTGCTCACCCGCGTCCAAGAAGCCCCTAGCCGATTGCCGAGCTCGTTGCTCGAGATGCAAGGTAACGCGAGCCAGGAGGCGCGGCTGCGCAACACCTACGAAGGCTTCACGGGCACGATCGCCGCAGCCTCGACGTTGGCCGATGGCTTGATAGCCGATCAAACCGACTACGCATCGAGCGTCAACTTTCTGCGCGACGCAGGCGCTCGCATCATCCAGCAGATGCGCGACATGAAGCTCGATCGCGTCGCAGCGGACACCTTTCAGCTGGTCATCGGCACCCTCGACTTCGCCGGACCCAATCCGACTGTCCAAGAGCACGAGCTTCGCCGACTACTCGTAACGCTCGGCCGCGATCAACGGGTCGATAGCATGCCGGCCGATGTCGATCGTCTGCGTACGGCCGTCGACACGATTTTGACCAAGAAATCCAGTATTCACAGCAAGCTCGTGCAACTCGCCGGCACACCCGTGATCGCCAACACGGCCAACCTCGGCGTGGCCGCACAGGGGCTCTACCAGAACGCCGTCGCGAGCGTCGACCAAGCGCGACTCATGTTGTCCGTCTATGCCGTCGTGTTACTGCTCGCCGTCGGCTTCGTCGCGTTCAGGCTGCACGGCACTTATCGCCAAATCAATCTCGCCAACACCGAGCTCGCTGCGCTCAACGAGTCTCTCGAGCAACGAGTCGAGGAGCGCACGGCGGAGCTCGCCGGGACGCTCGACGAGCTCAAAGAATCGCAAGTGCAGCTCGTGCAGGCCGAGAAGATGTCGTCGCTCGGCCAACTCGTCGCGGGCATCAGCCACGAGATCAACACGCCGCTGCTGTACCTCGCGAACAATGCGAGCTGATCCAAGAGCGGATCACGCTGACACGCGGATTCATCGCACGCTGCTTCGAGGCGTTCTCGATCAAACCCGAGACGTACGCCGATCGATCTCAATACCAAGTCGCTTTCGTGACCGCCCTCAAAGACGTCAAATCCATGCTCCGCGACGATGACCTAGAAGCGAGTCTGGAAGAAGCCGAGGATCTCGTACGCGACAGCATCGCGGGCCTCGCGGATCTCACGGAGATGGCACAAAGCTTGAAGGACTTCAGTCGACTCGATCGCGCGCCGATTTCGAGCTTCGACGTCAATGCGGGACTCGATAAGACTCTCGTAATCGCCAAGAACATCGTCAAGAGCAAAGCCGACGTACGGAAGTTCTACGGAGAGATTCCCGAGATCGAGTGCTCTCCGTCGCAGATCAATCAAGTGTTCCTGAACATCATTACGAACGCCGCGCAAGCGATCGAATCGCACGGAGAGATCGTGATCACCACTCGGCTCGACGATCCAGAGCACGTCTCGATCCGCATTATCGACACGGGCTGCGGGATATCGCCGGAGAATTTGAGCAAGATTCGCGACCCGTTCTTCACGACCAAGGAAGTCGGCACGGGCACGGGCCTCGGGTTGTCGATCGTCGACGAGATCATCCGCAGCCACGGCGGCGAGCTAGTCGTCGAGTCTCAGGTCGGCAAGGGCTCGGCGTTTACCGTCGTTTTGCCGATAAAGCACACAGGGGCTGCCTCCGGTACGCCGCTGCCGGACACCGGGACCGATGGCGAGCCCAACGGCGAGGGCGGCGTGCAGTTGCCGCTGGCCGAGGCGGGCTGAGATGACGACGGCCGAGGTGCAGCAAGAACGAGATCGCCCGCGCCTGTTGTTCGTCGATGACGAGCAGCGCGTGCTGAACTCGATGCGCATCATGTTCAAACGGCAATTCGACCTCTATCTCGCATCGCACGGAGCGGAAGCGCTCGACATCGTCAAAGACAAGGACATCGACGTGATCGTCGCGGACCACCGCATGCCGAAGATGACGGGGGTCGAAGTCTTGAGCAAAGTCCGTGCGCTGTCCCCGCGCACGGTACGCATTCTGTTGACCGGTTACGCCGACCTCGACGCGGTGGAAGGCTCGATCAACGATAGCGAAGTGTTTCGGTTCCTCACGAAACCGTGCGCACCGAAACAGCTGCGCGAAACCATCGAGCTTGCCGCGAAACTTGCTCGCGAGACGTCCACGCCGGACACGAGCGAACCTCTGACCCCAGAAGAAACATTAGAGATAGTGATGGAAAGCGACACGGTGACGGAGATCGCGCCCGGAGGCGATACGGTCGCCGACCGCGCGTCGAGCACTGACGTAATCGAAACACCGAAATTCGAGCAGGAAGCACCCGCCCCGGCCACGACCGAGAGACCGAAAGTCGCGACGGGCCTCGGCGTCGTCGTGTTCTCGAGCGACGACGAGGTGCTCGATGCGGTTCAAAGAGCCGTCCGTGGCCGCCTTCCGGTTTATCACGCCGGCAACATCGTACAGGTCGTGAAGCCGCTTACCGAGCACCGGCCCGGCGTGCTCGTGACGGACGTGTCGGATGACAAGGCGACGATCCAATCGATGACGGCGCGGTTGAAAGAGCACTTGCCGGAACTCGTGACGATCGCCGTATCGCAGCACCGCGACGTGCTGGACATGGTGTGGCTCATCAATCACGGGCAGATCTTCCGTTTCCTGCGCAAGCCCCTGTCCGCCGGGCGCTGTGCGATCAGCCTGCAGGCGGCGCTGCAGCATCATCGAATGCTCCTAAAGAACCCCGATCTCGTGAAACGCCACGAGGTCGACGCGAGCACCGACGCAGCCGGCTTGATGGACGGGGTGCTGGCCAAGCTCAAGAGCATGAAGCGCCTGTGGGTATAGCGACATGAGCAAAACTTCGACGCGAGACAGCGATTCCCGACAAAGCGATCTGCTGCTGTGGGTGGCCGCAGGCGCCGTCGCGGTCATGGGGGGCGCGTGGCTGTTCATCTCCAAACCGTGGGCGACGACCGCTGCCCCCGTGCCCGTGGCTGGCGCGCCGGCGCCGACGATGCTGGCCACGGCAGCACCCGCCGCGGATGCGGACGAGCAGCCTGCTACCGATGCCGCCCAAACGCTCGACAATCCTCTACGGCTCGCCCAGCTCGCGTACGACGCCGGCATGCTCGTAGAGCCCGAGGAGTACAGCGCTTGGACGTTGTATTCGCGAGTACTGAAGAGCGATCCGACCAATCAGGCCGCCATTGACGGAATCACGCGAGTCGCCGACGACCTCGTGCAGCGCGGCGAAACGGCGCTCGAGCAAGGCCGCTTCGACGACGCCCGGGCCACGGTAGAGCGAATTCGTGCGGTATTGCCCTCCCACGCGGGTGCGAAGGCCTTGGCCGACAAGATTTGGCCGAACGTATCGGTCGCGCGAGCACCGGCTTCGGAGGAACTCAAGCCGAAGCTGCCCGTGCAGCGTCAACCGACCCCGGCCAAGGCCGAGGAGTCGGCGCCACCGCCCGCGCCCAAGCCCGTCGTCGACCCGCTCGTAGAGGCGAACAAGGCATTCGAGGAAGCGATGGCCGCCAGTCGCTTGCTCACGCCGCCCGAGCAAAGCGCCAAGCACTTTCTAAGCGTCATGGTGAACGCGAACAGAGACAGCCCGCAAACGCGGCGCGCGCGGCAACGACTGTCCGCGGAGTTTCTGTCGCGCGCATCCCAATCTCTCGAGGCGCTGGACACCGAAGCGGCAGGCATCTGGATCGACGAGGCCCAGGCCATCGGCATCGATCCCGACGGAGTGGCCTCGGCACGCAATGCCGTGATGGACCAGAGAATCGCGATGGAGAGCGCCAAGCCGATTCCGGCTTCCGACCTCAAAGTCGTCAACTACGTCGCGCCGGAATATCCGGACCGCGCGCTCGAACGGCGCATCGAAGGCTGGGTCGACATTGAGTTTACGGTCGGCACGGACGGAGAAACCCGCGACGTGACCGTAGCCGACGCGTCGAGCGAGACCTTCTTCAGGCACGAGGCCGTCGCGGCCGTCGAAAAGTGGCGCTTCGAGCCGCGCGTCTTCATGGGCCGGACCATCGAACAACGTTCATACACGCGAATCCGCTTCGTCCAATAATCCCTGCTCGCAGCACGGCCCGGCGCCGCAATCCGGGGGCCTACTCGATTGAACATAATCTATGGTTTGCCGCCGCGGCAT
Source organism: uncultured Gammaproteobacteria bacterium (assembly GCA_963786385.1). Classification (GTDB taxonomy): domain Bacteria; phylum Pseudomonadota; class Gammaproteobacteria; order Steroidobacterales; family Rariloculaceae; genus FEN-1219. The sequence goes on along the minus strand of CAWAYS010000006.1, from coordinate 70,077 downwards.
TCCGGTTGCGATAAGATCCTCGTCAAGGTCTCGCTCAAGAAGGCGCCGGAGAGCATCGCACCATGAGCACACGGAACGTCCTTACCGCGCTCTTCGCGGTATGCAGCTGGTCGGCAACCGCGCACGCGCAGCTGCGCTGCGACTGCACGAGCGTCGTCGACACGTGCAGCGCCAACGTCGAAGTCAAAGGCAGTTGGATAGAAATCAAGAGCGACTCTCAGCAGTGCTCCCGGGTCGACTATTTCGTCGATGGTTTGCCGTTCGTATCGGTGGTCGTCAACGGCGAAGACCGCCAGAATTGGATTCCGCGCACGGCGAGCCCGAAAGTTCTCGTGCAAAGCTGCCAGGTATGCCGCGACGCGGGCAGCGGCTCGTCGGCCCCATCGCAGACGGCAGCCGCGAGCCGATCGGCCCCTCCCACGGCAGCCAGCAACGAGGGAGAGAGCGACAAGCTCGAGCCGCTCATCAGCAGTGTGCCGCAATACCCGGCCGGGGCCATGGCACGCGGACTCTCGGGCTACGTCGATCTCGAGTTCACGGTGACACCGCTCGGCACGGTCGAGAATGCGCACGTCACGGACGCCAAGCCGCGCGGCGTGTTCGACGCGGCCGCGTTGGCCGCCGTCGCACGTCGCCGCTATCCGGCCGACGCCGGCCGCGCGCCGACCACGTTGCAGGAACGGCTGACGTTTCGGCCGCCCGCCGCACCCGGGTTGAGCGCGGCTCGTGCGGGGGCGGCGGTGACGGGACCGCGCAATCAGTGCATCAGGCAAGACGCGGTGTACAACTACGGCGACTCGGTCGACGTCGGCCTCATGAACACGTGCACCACGCCACTCATGGTATTCGGCTGTGCCGAGGGCACCGGCCGGTATGCCGACCGGTGGGTCTGCACGGACTCCGACGAGCAAGGCAACCTGCTCGTTCGCGACGACGATGCACGCATCGGCCAACGCACGGCGCTCACGACCGTCGGCGGGGCCCGCACGTACGGCTACGCAGACAGCTTCGTCATCACGCGAGCACCGAATTCGGAGTATTGGTGGGTTGCCTGCGGCGCCAGTGATTCGACCTGCCGCTCGACGGCGGCGCAGTGGCTGCGCTCGGTCGACGGACAGCCCGCGAGCGTGGATCCGTCGGACCGCAGTCCGGTCGCCGTCGCGCGTTCGTACTGACCGGCGGCTGACGCACGATTCGGCGCCGCGCGGCTCGGTCGCGTGATCAGCGACGCCACCGGGCCCCGAGCACAGTTGCGTTGATCATTGTGCAATCGGATGTCGCGCGGCGTCGTGTCGACCACCGGCACCGGAATCCGGCCCAGTGCGTCAAAGGGCCCCTCCCGCCGGACCGCCGTCGGCAGGCACCGTGTCGGTCGCCGGATCGTGGGGAACGTTGGAATCCTGGCCGCCACCCTCGGCGTGCTCGTCGAGATCGTTGTCGGGGCCGTGTCTCGCTTCGTCCGCGCCATCGAGAGCCCCGTCCTCTTGCCCGTCCGCCGGACGGTGATCGGCGCCCTCGCTTGCGCGCCCGTCGGCGTGATCGGCGCCCCGGTCGCCCGTTTCGGCCGAGTCGTCGACGGACAGCAATACGCCGTCGATGCCGCTTACGTCATCGAGCACCTGCATCGTGACGTCGAGACCATCGGCCGCGAACGCCGTTTGAGTCAACCCGAGCATGAGCCCGGCAACCAACGGCATGATCGGATTCGTTTCATAGCCTCGCTCCCTGATGGCTACGCGGCTCCACATCGACGTCGACGACGAACGCCTTTTCGTCCCCGCCGTGCTCGAGGCGGGCGACGAGCCGGCCGCCTCGGCCCTCGATTGCAACGAGCTCGAGCGGCAACACGTTATTGCCGGCACTGAGCCGGGTATGCCACTCCACTCTGCGCGCAGCGGCGTGATGCGCGAGCTCGACACCGGGTGGCAGCTCGACGGTCATTGCCACATCCTCGAGCGAAGTCCTCGACGCAAAGACGAGATTGACGGTCTTCGTCTCGTGCAACGTCATCGTGACTTGCGACACTGGCGCTCGCGAATCGGGGGACCGAACCCACAAGCCCGTGACGATCACGGTCAAGATGCTCGTCGCAAACGCCCCCAAAAACCCTGCGGCGACGAGCCGCGGGGACTGGCGCTCGCGCTTGCGCGGAGCGGTCGCCCCAGCGACCGCTCGCTCAAAGAACACCTCGCTCGGGGTTGGAACCTCGATCCGCCGCATGGCGGCTACGATGGCCCTGGCGCGCCGCAATCGAGTGCCGCACTGCGCACACGTCGCGGCGTGGTGCTCGAGCTCCGAAGCGGCGGCAGCGTCGAGCTCCCCGTCGAGAAAGGCATCGAGCCTGCTGGTGATTCGATCACACGTCATGTTCGTCTCCATCGGCAAACACGCCCGCGGCCGTCAAAAGGTTCCATTCGCACCGAGAAGAATTCGCAACCGTGCGCGCGCCCTATGCAAGCGCGACTTCAAAGTCCCGACAGGTGTGCCAGTAATCCCCTGTATTTCCATGAGTTTATACCCTTCCGCATCGTGCAAAAGCAGCACCTCGCGTTGCTCGGCGTTGAGCTTGTCGATCGCGGCTCGAACCAGCCTCATGTCGAGTTCTTCGCCGACCGGCGCCGCGTCGGCCATGGGCTCGAGGTCTGCTCGGCCGTCGAGTGACTCGAGGCGCCGCCGAGCGTAACGCCGCGCCTGGTCGACGAAACGATTGTAGAGAACGCGGGCCGTCCAAACGCCCAAAGAATCGATGCTGCCCAGCTCGCCGCGCCGCTCGTAGAGCCGCACGAGCACGTCCTGCAAAAGGTCCTCGGCGTCCGCCACCGTGCCCGTCAGTCGATAAGCCAAACGATATAGCTGTGCCAAATGCGGTCCGACCAGCTGGGCAAACGGCTTCGTCTCTTCGGTCACGGCTCGTTGCGAATCGTCATGGTATGCACGTGTAGCGTGGTCGTGCGGCGCCGGCGCACCGCCTCGCGATGATACTCTGACCCGACGAGACCCGCTGCGTGGGCGAGACGGGCGGTGCTGAGCCCCTTGCCGCGCCGACCCGTTCGTCGGCATGATGGTTGGAGGCCTGCGTAGAACCAATAGGCGCCATCTCGGGTCTCAAGAAGCAGGTTCCGAGGAAAAACGATGCGCATCCCTACGGTCGCCACTTTGTTGCTCACACTCGCATTCGGAGCCATTCAGCCTGCCGCAGCGCGCTCGCTCCAGCAGGTGCTCAATTCGGGATCGCTGCGCATCGGTGTCGCCCTTTCCTCTCCATGGGCCGCGCGCGCTCGTGACGGCGAGCTTGCGGGCTTCGAGGTAGACGTCGCCAAGCAACTGGCCGCAGACATGCGCGTAAAGCCCACGCTGCTCGTCTATGATTTCAACAAGCTGATACCGGCACTCGAGTCCGGTGAGATAGACCTGATCGCTGCCGGGTTCACGATCACGCCGGACCGCGCGCTACACGTGAACTTCAGCGCGCCGTACTCCGAAACCGGGATCGCGCTTGCCACCAACCTCCAAAAGACCGCCGCCGTGAAGCGTTTCGAAGATCTCGACAACGACGGTTTCTCCATCGCGGCTGTCAACGGTTCGGTGGCGGTCGATCTTGCGCGAAGGCTCGTACCCCACGCCAAGCTGCGGGTTTTCGACACGGTGGAAGCGGCAAGTACGGCGCTCGTGGACGGTTCGGTCGACGGCTATTTGGAAGATGAGCCGATTCCGACGTATCTTGCACTCGAGAATCCGAGCAAGGTCGATGTGCCTCTCGGCAAGCCGCTGCTCGCGAGCCGCGCTGCATTTGCAGTAAACAAAGGCGATCCGGACTTTCTGGCCTATCTGAATGCCTGGATTGTCGCGCGCGATGCGGACACCTGGCTGCCGACCACAATCGACTATTGGTTCAAATCGCTACGCTGGAGGCAACGCCTCAATGGCGAAACACATTGAACAAGTCGTTCTCATGGGCTCGCGGCGAGCCGCGGGCGCGGCCACGCTTGCCCTCCTCTGCTTAGGCAGTGTCGCCCACGCCCAGCAGGACGACGTCCCGTTGCCACCCCGAATCGACGACGTCGGCAACGCCGAGCGACCGGCACGCATCGTCCCGTCGCCCGCGCAAGCCGTGTTGGCGTCACCGATCGTCGCGATCGAAGCGCAATCACTACCTGGCCGGGCGCCGCGAGCCGCACGGCTCGCACCGTTGCCGGAGGACCGCGGCGCCGCGCCCGACGAGGTCGTGGTAATCGGCAATGCCGAGTGGCGCCTGCCGGATCTCGGGGGCTGGCGCGCCGAGGAGCGCGCCGAGGAGCGCAGCCGAATACGCGTCACGTTCCTCCATCTCTACGATCCGGACACCGATCGACAAGACCAGAACCCGTTCTTGCTCAATGGCGAGCAGCAGCGCTTTGGTGAGCTCCAAATCCTCCGTTGGCGCTTCGGTCGCAAGCCTAAGGACTGACCTCTTGGCCGATGACGAGCTAGCGGATCATTCTTCCGCACCGTCCTGTCTCAGTTACTCGCCGACTACCAAACGCCTTATCCGAAGGCGTCCTTCAGGATGCCGTTGTCGATGCTCACGACGTTCTCCTTCGAGAGCGAACGCCGTGGCAAGCCGGTCTGGTGGCTTGCAATATCGAGTGCGGTTGATTATTCATACGTCCATATCCTATTTATTAGATCAATGGAATGGCTGCGCCGACTCCGCACTTTCCCACCTTCAAACAATTGCGCTACTTTATCGCGCTCGTCGAGCAGAAGCATTTCGGCCGCGCCGCGGCGCAGTGCTTCGTGTCGCAGTCTGCGTTCAGCATCGCGATACAGGAGCTGGAGGCCCTGCTCGATGCGAACCTCGTGGATCGCACGAATCGCCGCGTCACGATCACGGCAACGGGCCGCGAGGTGGCCGTGCTCGCAAAGCTGTGCTTGCGGGACCTGACGGCGCTCGTCGAGCTAGCTCGCGGCCAGAGCAAGCCGCTGCAAGGGCCGTTGCAGCTCGGCATCATTCCCACGATCGCGCCGTTTCTGCTGCCGCGCATCGTGCCGGCACTTCGCGAGTCGTTTCCCGAGCTCAAGTTATTTCTGCACGAGGACCTGACGGAACAGCTCCACGAGCAGCTCGTCGACGGCACGCTCGACGTCGTGCTGCTGGCACTTCCCTACGATCTCGCTGGTATCGAAGTGCAGGAGCTGTTCAAAGACCGGTTCCGGCTTGCGGCTCGCGCCGGTACCAAGCTCGTGGATCCGCAACACTACAGATTCAGCCAGCTCAACGCCGGCAGCGTGCTGCTGCTGCGCGAGGGCCACTGCTTGCGCGAGCACGCGATAGACGCATGCCGTTTGCGCAGCTCGCGGAAGATGAATCGATTCTCGGCTTCGACATTGCTTACGCTCATCGAGATGGTCGATGCCGATCTCGGTGTCACGTTCCTGCCAGAGATGGCCGTGGGCTCGGCGATGCTACAGAACACTCACGTTAGGACCTACCCCCTCAGCGACAAGAGCTACCGGACGATAGCTCTCGCATGGCGGCGCGGCAGTACGCGCGCCGAGGAATTCACAGAGCTCGGCAAATTCATCGCCGAGCACCGCGACGGCTGACGTCGCCGGCCGCTCGTCACGCCGACGCTGTGCTCAACGGGCCGTGGACGCAGTCAACGCCAAGGACCCCACAGCACGAGCGCAAACACGCACGAGGCAATCGCAACCGCTATCAGCGCACGCCGCGTAAGCCTGAGCATGTCGATCGGCGAGGAGGCCTCGAGCGTACCCGGGGCCCAGGGCTCATGCGGCGCTGCTCGCGTCTGGCGGGTTTCGCCGTGTCCCTGCATGCGGGCTGCTCGCCACATCAGCGTAGAGCCGGGCTCGGAGAAACGCTCGGCTCGGGAGACAGAACGCTGCTGCCGGAGCCCCCGAACAAGCGACTGAACCACTGTTGGAAGTCGTCGACGACGGTGAACACGGCAGGAACGATGAACAAGCTCATGATCGTCGATACCACGAGGCCGCCGACGACCGCCACACCCATCGGGGACCGGAAGCTCGGATCGCCGGCCCATCCCATGGCCACCGGCATCATGCCCGCACCCATTGCAATCGTCGTCATGACGATCGGCCGCGCCCGCTTCGAGCACGAATCGATCAGTGCCTCGAAGCGAGACAAGCCCTGCTCGCGCTGCGCCATGATTGCGTACTCGACGATGAGGATCGAGTTCTTCGATACGATACCCATGAGCATCAGCAATCCAATCAGCGAATTGATCGCGAGTCCGGACCCAGTCAGATAGAGCGCCACGAGCGCACCGGCCACCGACGGCGGCAACGCGGTCAAGATGGTGACCGGCTGAATGAACTTGTGGAACAGGATCACCAGCACGGCATAGATGGACAGCACGCCGATCGCCATTGCGATCGCGAACTGGCTGAAGATCTCCACGATCCAGCGCGCGTTCCCGGTTCGAAGATGCCGGACTCCGTCCGGCAAGTTTTTCATCGACGGCAGTTGCTCGACGGCGTCGAGCGCATCGCCGAGCGCCAAACCGTTTAGGCTCGCACTTATCGTGATGTTTCGACTTCGATCGACGCGCTTGATCTGAGCCGGCCCGGCCCCGAGCGCTACGTCTGCAACGTTCATGAGCGGCACTGTGCCGCCTTTCGCAGGCACGGGCAGCGACTTCAACCGGTCGAGCTGCGTTCTCGACTTGTCATTGAGACGAACTCGAATGGGAATCTGCCGGTTGTCGAGATTGAACTTCGCGAGCCCCGTATTCGACGTCGCCGCTCGTGGCGATACGCGTGACGAGGCTGAGCGTCTCCGTCGTGACCCCGAGCTCGGCAGCGCGGGCCGGCAGCGGCCGGATCACGATCTCGGGCTGCTGCAGCGACGCGCTGCTCGTGATCGTGCCGAGACCGCGCATGGTGCGCATCTCGCGCTCGACGGACGCGGCCGCGGCCGCGAGCCGCGCGGAGTCGTCGCCGGCCAGAGTAATCTGCAGCTGATCGGCACCCTGCCCGCTGAACTGCAGCGCGCACGCCGGGGATGTCGCGCAGGATGCGCCGTCGCTTTGCGCTCGAACGCTTGCTGGGCGCCGCGCGTGCCGTCTTTGTTGGCAATCTGGATCGTCAGATTGGCGCGCCTCACGGAACCTGCCGATCCGCCACCGCCACGGAAGTTGCCGCCGCCCTGCGTGCCGATCGTCGTGTAGACGCTCGTGACTTCGGGCAATGCCGAGAGCCGATGACGCACTTGCTCGGCGGCGGCCAACGTGTCGTCGAGCGAGGCTCCGGGCGCGAGCTCCACGGTGAGCTGCGTGAAACCGTTGTCGCCGGCCGGCGAGAACGCCGTCGGAGCAGCGGGAAACAGGCGAGCATCGCGCCGATGGCAACCGAAGCGACGGCCGACGTCTTCCAACGGTTCGTCAGGCACCATCGCGCGCGCGCCAGGTACCACTTCAGGAGTTTCGATTCCTTCACGGGACGATCGTGCGGCTTGAGGAAGTACGCCGCCATCATCGGCGTCAGCGTCCGCGCCACCAGCAGCGAGAAGAGCACTGCCACCGTCACCGTGAAGCCGAAGGGCGCGAAGAACTGACCGGCGATGCCGCTCATGAACGCAACCGGAATGAACACGGCGCAGATCGTCAGCGTCGTCGCGACGACGGCGAGGCCGATCTCGATCGCGGCCTCCATCGCGGCCTGCTTCGGCTTCTTTGCCTTGGCGCAGATGTCGAACGATGTTCTCGACCTCGACGATCGCGTCGTCGACGAGGATGCCGACCACGAGCGTCAGCGCGAGCATCGTCAGAATATTCAGCGTATAGCCCGAGCACGTAGATCGCCCAGAACGTCGGGATGATCGACAGCGGCAGCGCGACGGCCGAGATTAGGGTTGCGCGCCAATCGCGCAGGAAGAGCCAAACCACGATCACCGCCAAGAATCGCGCCTTCGACCAGCATCTCCATCGACGAGTCGAACGATGTTTGAATGTAGCCGACGGTCGAGCTCGCCTCGGCGAACTTGATCTGCGGGTACTCTTTGGCGAGCTGCGTCGACGGTCTTGCGCGCCTCTTTGGCCACGTCGAGCGCGCTGGCGCCCCACGACTGCGCACGATCTCGAAGCCGATCGACGGGCTTGCCGTCGAGCAGCGCCAGCGCGCGCTGTCTCGGCGGCCTGATCGCGAACGTCGGCGATGGTGTCGAGCCGCACGCTGCGCCCGTCGCGACAACGAAATCGGCAGTGCCGCGAGATCGTAGACCGAACTGATCGTACCGGTCGTGCGCACGGTTTGCTCGAGGCCACCGAAACGCGCCTCGCCGCCCGGGTACTCGGCTTGAATTCGCCGGAGCTGGCGCGAAACGTCGCTCGCTGTCGCGCCGAGCGCGGCCATGCGGTCGGGGTCGAGATCGACGCGGATCTCGCGCGACACGCCGCCGACACGCGTCACGCGGCCGACGCCGGGCACCGCCGAAAGCGCTCGCGTGACGACGAGATCCACGAACCAGGACAGCTCCGTGTCGCTCATGATGTCGGACGCAACGCTCCAAGTCACGACGGCGCCGCCGGCCGTCGTGGCGCGGGACACGATCGGCTCGTTTGCGTCCGGGGGCAGATCCGACGCGGATCCGCGTCAGCGCGTCTCTAACGTCGTCGAGCGCGGCGCTCAAGTCGGTACCGAAATGAAACTCGATGTTGGTGGTCGACGCGCCTTCGTCGACGGTCGAAGTCATCTGCTCGATGCCGGCGATGGTCGCGACCGCATCCTCGACCTTGCGCGTGACCTCGGACTCCATCTGCGTCGGCGCCACGCCGGGGTAGGTGACGGTCACGATGACGGACGGGAACTCGATGTCCGGCCGATCTTGGACGCCGAGCTTCGGAAAGCTCAGAAGACCGGCCAGGTCGTGAGCCCGATGAACATCATGATCACCGGAACGGGATTGCGGATCGACCAAGTGACGAAGTTCATGAGCCACCCGCCGCAAGCGAGTTGACGAGATCACCGTCCTTCAAGAAGCCCGCTCCCTGACCGACGATCATTTCACCGGCCTGCAAGCCGGAAACCATCTCGATATCGCGGCGCCCTTGACCGCGCCTGTTTCGATATGCCGGCGCTCGACCGTGTCGTCGGAACGCACCACGAACACGTAGCTGTACCCGTCGACGCTCACCACGCTCTGGAGCGGCACCGTGAAAGCCGGTCCGCGCCCGATCTCCATTTGGCCTCGCGCGAACATACCGGGCCGCAGTCGATCGTCGGACGGCAAATCGACGTAGACGAGACCCGTGCGGTTCGTGCTCGAAATCGTCGGCGCGACGATACGGACGCTGCCGTCGAACTGGCTGCCGTCCGCCGTGGTCACGTTGACTTTCTGGCCTGTGTGCAGCTCCGCGATGCGCGCTTCGGGCACCTCGCCGCGCCACTCGATCCGGCCGTTGCGCAGCAGCCGAAGCATTTCGCTGCCGGCTTGCGCGATCTGTCCGACGGTCACGGTCCGCGACGTGATGATGCCGTCGTCCGGCGCGACGACGTCGGTGAATTTCAACCGCAACGTCGACGCTTCGAGGTCGGCGCGCGCCGACGCGAGCGCGGCCTTGCGGGCCAGCGCATCGGCTTTGAGCCGATCGAGATCGGAATCGGACAGCAGGTCCATTGTGGAAAGCGACTGACCCCGATCGAGCGCGGATTGGGAGTTGGCAAGCTCGGCCTGGCGCTGCTTGCAGCATCGCGCTGCTTGGCGGCGACTTCGGCTTCGAGCAGGCCGTGGACAGTTCTACGAGCTTCTGGCCTTTCTTGACGCGGTCGCCGACATCGACGTACACGTCGGCTACGCGATAGCCGCCGACTTCCGGCGCGATGATGACTTCCTGCCACGCGTGAATCGATCCGTTCAAATCGATAGTGCGTGCAAGCTCGACGGGCTCGAGCTCGGCGGCGGTGACGGTCATCACGGCCTCGCGGGCGCGCTCCGTCGCAGCCGACGAATCGGTGTCGTGAGCGGACCGACCGGCGCCGCCACCGCGAAGCGAGGCGACGACGAGCACCGCAGCACCCAAAAGCACGACGGGCACGACCCATCGCGCGAAACGAGACAGACGCATCCTGGCGAATCCTTGCTAAGTATCAGCTTGCTGATATGATATCAGGTAGCTGATAACACGCAATCTCCCTTTATGGTCAAGAATCCTGAAGCTCATGGCGCATGGCTCAAACTGGAGACCCCCGAACAGGTCGTCGGGTTCCTGCTCAAGTCCCTGCAGCACACACTGCGCCAGTCTGTCGACGAGGCCCTGCGCAAACAGGGATTAGAGCTGTCATTCGCGCATTTTGCGGCACTTTTCGGCCTGTATTGTGAACCCGGTATCACGGGAGCCCAACTCGCGCGCCGAGCCATGGTCGCAGCACAGACAATGAACGCCGTGCTGCGACGTCTCGAGACGGAAAGGCGCATCGAGCGCCGCCCGCACCCGGACAGCCGCCGGGCGGATAGTTGGTCCTTGACGGCGGACGGGTTGGAACTGCTTGCGCGAGCCAGGAAGGTCGGCGCGTCGGTCTTCTCGCAGATGCTGTCGCCGCTCGACGCGCCGGAGATCGCCAACCTCGAGAACTACCTACGCCGCTGCATCACGGCACTCGAGACGACCGATGCAGCGACTTCGTCGTCGAAGATGGCCGGAACCGATGTCGATCGCGGCCGCCTCGGCCGCGACTCGACCACCGTGACGGCCACCGGCTGACACGCAGCCTCCGACATCGCGAGGCCGGCGCGCAGACGCGCGCCGGCCAGCTGTTACGAGCTTCTCGTCACAGTCCGTTGGGCGCAGGCGCACCCCCCTGCGACGCGGGCACAGGCCCATGCGCGCCGGGACCGCGATGGAAAGGCCGCTCGTCGGCCGTGATCAAACCGTCCCCATTTCGGTCGAGGCGATTGAATTGCTCGACCGTGAAATCCGGGCGCACGGCTTGAATCTCCGCCAACGACCACGCGCCGTCCCCATCGGTATCGATGCGGCTCGCGCCTTCGCCGTGGCGACCCATACCGCGCCGGCCCGAACTAAGCTCGGCTTGCGACAGTTGCCCATCCCCATCCGTGTCGAGCGCGGCAAAGCGCTGACGCAGGGCCTCCAGCCGCGGAGCCTCGAATTCCTGGAGCGAGACGAACCCGTCGCCGTTCGCATCGAGCTTCGGCGGTTGAGCCCAAACGGGCGCCGCCGAAACGAGTGCGGCGAGACCGAGAGAGAGATAGAGTTTCATTACTTTCTCCTTGCAAACTAGCGTTGATGACGCCCGCTATGGCGTCGAGCCTTCACGACAAGCGGAGTAACGGCCGTGGCGACCGTTGCGTGCACGGGCCGGGCGTCAAGAAAGCTCGACTTTTGCGAAGCAAGCCCAAGGGCCGCGATGACGCGGCCGATGGAGGGGGCCGAATGGCGCAGAAAAGTCCGACCAAGAACACGTTTCAAGCGAACACGCTGACGTTTCTGCGAGAACTCGCAGCCAATAACGAACGACCTTGGTTCGAGGCTCACAAACCTCGTTACGAGCAGCACGTCGTCGCCCCGGCACTCGAATTCATCGAGGCCATGGCACCGAAGATCGCCAAGATCTCCAAACATTTCGTCGTCTCACCGAAGCGCACGGGCGGCTCACTCATGCGCGTCTACCGAGACACACGCTTCGGCAAGGACAAAACTCCCTATAAGACGAACATCGGCATCCAGTTCCGCCATGAGCGCGGCCGAGACGTACATGCACCGGGCTTCTATGTGCACGTGGAGCCCGGCCAATGTTTTCTCGGTGCAGGGTTGTGGCGCCCCGAGCCTCGAGCGCTGGCGGCAATACGCATGGAGATTCTCGAGCGTCCGGACGCGTGGCGACGCGCCCGCGACGATAAGCGATTCAAGCAACGATTCGAGCTCGGCGGCGACAGCCTCGCGAACCCCCCGCGCGGATTCCCGTCCGAGGCGCCGCATATGCGCGACCTCAGACGCAAGGATTTCATCGCGTCATGCGATCTCGAAGAACGCGACGTGGTGAGCCCCAATCTCGTCGACGAGGTCACCGCGCGGTTCGCAAGCGCCGCGCCACTCATGCAATTCCTTTGCGGCGCGCTCGACTTGCGCTTCTGAGCGCTTGCTCATCGCCGCCAAAAGGCCGGCGTCAGGAGCACGAGAAACGTGAAAATCTCCAGCCGACCCAACAGCATCGCGAACGCGAGCACGATCTTGCTCTGCGCGCTCACGTTGACGAAGTTGTTCGCGACATCGCCGAGACCGGGACCGACGTTGTTGATGCAGGTCGCCACGGCGCCGAAAGCCGTGACTTGATCCATCCCATCGAGCATGACGAGCATCATGAACACGGCGAATACGGCGACATACACCGCAAAGAACCCGGCGATGCTCTCGATGACCGTCTCGGGCACGATCTGCCCGTCGACTTTGAGCCTACGCACGGCTTGCGGATGAATGAGCTTGTGGACGTGCGTCCCCGCTTGCTTGCCGAGCACGATGAAGCGAATCACCTTGATCCCACCGGCCGTCGAGCCGGCACAACCGCCGACGAAGCCTGCAAACGTCAACACGACCGGTAACGCGAGCGGCCACAGGGAGAAATCGGCAATGCCGAAGCCCGTCGTCGTAATGACCGAGACCACTTCGAACACCGCATAACGAATGGACTGCAGCGCGCCGGAGGTGCCCGTGCCCCCGAGCATCAACGCCACGACGATCACGAGCCCTAGGACGGTCAGCAGAAAAGCGCGAACTTGGGTGTCGTGAACGTAGCGCTGTAGCCGCAAACTGCGCCACGCCACAAAGTGCACGTTGAAGCTGATGCCACCGATTAACATGAAGACGACCGCAATCGCCTCGATCACGGGGCTGTTGTAGTAGGCGAGGCTCGCGTCGTGGGTCGAATACCCACCCGTCGATAATGTGCTGAAGCTGTGGGCCACGGCGTCGAACGCGCTCATGCCACCGAGCCAAAAGCACAGCGCACAGATTGCCGTAACGACGATGTAGACGACGCAGACGCTGCGCGCCGTCCGCGTGATCCGCGGCGTGAGCTTCTCGTCCTTGAACGGTCCCGGGGTCTCCGCCTTGTAAAGCTGCATGCCGCCGATACCGAGCATCGGCAGCAACGCGATGGCCAGTACGATTACGCCGATGCCCCCGAGCCATTGAATCTCTTGCCGATAAAAGAGCACAGAAGGCGCAAGCGAATCGAGACCGACGATCACCGTGGAGCCCGTGGTCGTGTAGCCCGATGCAGACTCGAAGAACGCGTCCGGGAAACTCATGTCGAGCGCGAGCATGAACGGCACTGCGCCGAGCGCGCTCATCGCCGTCCACATCATTGCGACGATGAAAAAGCCGTCCCGGCTGCGGATGGTTTCGGCTCGCTTGTGGAACGGAAGCCAAAGGCTCAATCCGAGCAAGAGCGCAATGGCAAACGTGATCGAGAACTGCGTGAGCTCGCCGTCGGCGTAGAGGAGCGACAGCCCAATGGGGGGCAGCAGCGTCGTGCTGAACAACAGAAACAGCACGCCGAGCGTTCGAACGATTACCGATAGGCGCATGCCGGAAGCGTCAGACGTTCACCGCGTGAAACGAAACCGAGAATCGACACAGCATAGGGGCGCGGCCGCTAGCTTCTCGAGTCGCCGCACGCAAAACGGCCGACCGCGGCTCGCCCGTAACCCGCGACAGGGAATCGCTCGCAGGTGCTCACGACGTCATACAAAAGGCATTCAACTTGTTGCCGTCGGGGTCGCGAAAATAGGCGGCATAGAAGTTGCCGAAACGGGTGCCGGGACCGCCCTCGTCGCTGCCACCGAGTCGCATGGCCATGTCGTAAAGAGCTTGAACCTTCTCTGGCGAATCGACCGCGATGGCGATCATCGTGCCGTTTCCGACGGTCGCGGTATTCCCGTCGTGCGGCGTGCACACGCCGATGCCCGGGCTGTTCTCGCCCGCCGACCACGCAACCAGCCGCTCGTTCTCCATGAAGCGCTTGCCGCCGATTTCGCCGAGCAATGCGTCGTAGAACTCAGCCGCGCGCGGCAGATCGTTCGTGCCGATCGTGACGTACCCGATCATCGAGGTTCTCCTTATTGGCGGTTGGCAAAGCGCGGCACATTATGCCTCGCGCGACGCGCCGACATAAGCGCCATGGTATGCTGGCGCCCGCTTCGGACCGACCATCCGCGCCCCGCGGCGCATGTGGCTGCCCGTAAGCCGCATGACAATAAAGAAGGTGCATTCGTGTCCGCACAACTCAGCAAATTTGCCCGCTCCCTGACCGTCGAAACCGCTTTTACGGTGCTCGCCATGGCTCGCACGCTCAAGGCCGCCGGCAAGGACATCGTCGAGCTCGAGATCGGCGACAGCCCGTTCGACAGCACAGCCGCCGCAAGGGCCGGGGGCGTCGAGGCCATCCACAACAATCAGTCGCACTACTGCCCATCGCCGGGGATTCCGGAGTTTCGCCGGACGGCTGCGGAGTTCGTCCGGGAGGAATTCGGCATTCCGGCCGGCCCGGAGAATATCGTTGCGGGTCCCGGCGCCAAGGTCTTCGAGCAATTTTTCTGCGAGGCATTTCTAAACCCTGGCGACGGCGTACTCGTGTTCAGCCCGTACTTCCCGACCTACGTGCCCAACATCGAACGACGCGGGGCGCGGGCCGTCATGGTGCCGCTGCTTCAATCGAACGAGTTTCGCCCCGCCATTGCCGACATCCGGCGCTTTCTCGACGAGGATCCGTCGCCACGGGCAATCTTTCTGAACTCACCCCACAATCCCACGGGGGGGGTCACCACGCAGGAGGACCTGCAAGCCATCGCCGAGCTCGTGCGCGGCCGCGACGTCGCAGTGTTCAGTGACGAGCCGTACTGCCACATGGTATGGAAAGGCAGCCACCACTCTCTGCTGAGCCAACCGGGCATGCTGGACCAATGCGTCGGCGCATACACGTTCAGCAAGTCCTACAGCATGAGCGGGTGGCGGCTCGGTTTCGCGGTCGCCTCGGCCGAGGTAGCGGACGTGATCGGCAAGATGATCAACACGACGCTGTCGTGCACGCCCCCGATCGTCCAACTCGCCGGAACGGCGGCGCTCAAGCGCGACAAGGTCGAGCGTGACGAGGTAATGCAGAAATTTCGAGAGAAAGTAGTGCTCCTGACCGAAGGGCTAAACCGCATCGACGGTTTCAGCGCGCTCGACCCCACCGCCACGTTCTACGTTTTTCCGAACGTCGCCCCGGTGTGCAACCGGCTCGGCGTAACGAGTCACGGTCTGGCGCTGTTCATGCTCCAAGACGCGGATGATCGCTTCGGCATCGCGTGTCTAGGCGGAGAGTGCTTCGGTAAAGCGGGCGAGGGATTTCTGCGATTCAGCTGCGCGGAGCCCAACGACCGACTGCAGCAAGCTCTCGATTTCATTCCCGTTGCGCTGGAGCGCCGTGATCGGCTCGAGCGTTGGCTCGGCAAGAATCCACAATACCGGCTTACGCGCCCGTACAGCGTCGAGTAGTACTCGACGCGCGCAGAACGAAAGTTTATGTCAAAGCTGTGACGGCGTTCACAGGCGCGCTGCCGGCTCGCGAGGATACTGTTAGGCAAGTATCGGAGCGATCCTCCTAACGGTTCCCCCTAAGATTCCCGGCCTGAAGGCCGGGTTTTTTTTGGCAGCCGGGGTGGAGCCGGCGCGCGCCGGCTCGAAAGTTTCGCGCATCTGTGCATCCACTGCACAGATCCCGGGAGTTCGCGCCCCGCCGGGCCGGCGCGCGGTGACCCTAAGATTTCAAGGCTCTTAGGCCGGAAGCTGAGTTTCGATCTCAGGCGTGAATCCGGCTCGCTTGTCATAAAGAGATCAACTCGCCAATCTATCTTGATTAATGACATTTGCACGAGCGGTAGGTCCGTGATCTATCTGACCCAAGTGCGCTTGATGCTCGAGTCCGAGCAGACGGTCAGCAACCAGGCAACGAACGGGGAAGAAGTCCCGCGCCGAGTCTGTGCGCAGCTGCTCGCCGAGCCGACCCGCTACTCTGTGTGGCACTCACACCACGAGAACCGCATGGTTACGGTGGCAGGTGCTCGGCGTCGGGAACGCCAAATACTCACGTTGCGCGCCTTCTCGCTCGAGCAAGTACATCGTACGGCGCTCGTCCGCTACCTGCGCGAATACCGGGTCGTCGGCTCGGCCCGTGAGCAAACTCTCAAAGAATTTTACGGCATCTTGGATCCGCAAGAGTCGGCGGTGGTCGAGCATCGCAACTATCTGCTCGCCGCCTCGAGCCAACTGTGCGCTGCCGACCTGCTCGAGCTCGTCGGCGATCAAGGTGGACTCGATCTGATGCGAAGTTACGAGCTCGCGTATGGTCAGTTCTTCAGCATGTTCTGTGAGTACTCGCGCGCGCGCCGCGAGGGCCAACCGTACCTGCTCACCTCTCTGATTCCTGAGGTGCGCGGGACTGCTCAACGCCTGCACCGTCGTATTCTCGCCGGTGAGCTACTGCCGCCCGTACAGGTCGTTCGCTCGCAACGTCCGATCCGCGTCAAAACTTTTCCGTCCATGGCCGCAAATCGGCCTCCTGCGTCCACGCCGAGCGCTGCTGCCGATGCAACGCAAGGTAGGCAGCCGCAATCGCTGTTGGTTCAAGCAATGAATCTGGTCCGCGTTCCCCGAGCAAATGCTCGTAGCGAGCAGAATGAATCTGGCCGTCGATAATCACGTGTGCCACGTGGACACCCTGCGGGCCGATCTCTCGGGCCAAGCTCTGCGCAACTGCGCGCAGTCCGAATTTCGGCGCGGCTAAGTTGACGAACCCCGCGCCGCCGCGCAGCGAAGCCGTCGCGCCCGTAAAGAGAATCGTGCCCGCGCCGCGCTCGAGCATGCGCTTGGCCGCCTCGCGGCCGACGAGAAACCCACCGAAGCAGCCGACCCGCCAGCAACGCTCGAAATCCGCCGGATCCGTGTCGACGATGTTGCCCCGCTCGAATGTCCCGGCATTGAACACCGCGACGTCGATCGGACCGTGTGCCGCGCCGTCGGCAAACAACCGTTCGACATCGTCCGGCTCGGTCGCGTCACAAACGAACCGAACGACGCGTCCGGGCCCGACGTTGAATCGAAGATGCTCGAGAGCGGCCGCCCGCCGCGCCGCCGCAAATACGGTATAGCCTTCCGCGGCGAATGCTTCGACGAGCGCAGTGCCGAGCCCCGGGCCCACGCCAACCACAACTGCGGTCTTACCCTCGCCTCGCAGGGTCGTCCGTCGAGCTCGTTCCTCAGTCATTTGGCAATCCTCCTTCGGGTCGCGGCTCGCCCTAGATCGCAGGTCGCCGGGAACCGTAACGCGTCTGGGCCTCGAACGCGTGTGCGATTCGAAGCACATCGAGGTCCCGGCCCGGACCCCCGACGATTTGCAGACCGACCGGCAACCCTGCCGCCGTGAAGCCGCAGGGGACAGACAATGCGGGCAGGTCCGTGCAACTGATCGCGTAACAACTCGCCATCCAATCGATGTACGTGCGCATCGGCACGCCCTCGATGTTTCGTACCCACTCGGTCGAAACCGAAAACGGTGCAACCTGTACCGTCGGCAGCAGCAGAAAGTCATGGCGCACGAAGAACTTTCCGACCCGCTCGACGAGAGCCGCGCGGGCCTTCTGCGCTCGGTCGACGTCCTGATCGGCCAGCGCGAGTCCATGCTCGATGTTCCAGACCACCGTGTCCTTGAGAGTTCCACGGTGCCGAGCGAGATCGCTTCCATGCTTGGCCGCAAACTCCGCTGCGCGTAACGTTTGGAAGATCTCGTCCACGCCGTCGACATCCGGCTCGGCCGCTTCGATCTCGCACCCGAGCGCCGCGAACACGGGCCGCGCACCCCGGCAAACCTCGAGCACTTCGGCCTCGACGGGATAACGGCCAAGGTTTTCGCTGAACGCGACATGCGTACCGGTGAAATCCTGCTCGAGGTCGCCGAGAAAAGTGCTGCCGGGCTCGTCGAGCGCCGACGGGTCTCGCGGATCCGGTCCGCTCATGACTGCCAGCAACCGTGCGAGGTCAGCCACAGTCCGCGCCATGGGCCCAGCGACGCCGAGCGAACCGGGCCGACGCCCCGGGACCGGAACGCGTCCGGGCGACGGACGAAAACCAACGACATTGCAGAAGCTGGCCGGATTGCGCAGCGACCCGCCGAGATCGGTTCCGTCCGCAAGCCACAGCATACCGCTTGCGAGCGCGGCAGCCGCTCCGCCGCTGCTGCCGCCGCTGGTCTTATCCAAGTCGTAAGGGTTTCGCGTAACGCCGAAAACCTCATTGAACGTGTGCGAGCCCGCTCCGAATTCGGGCGTATTCGTCTTGCCGATCACGATCGCGCCCGCGCCTCTGAGGCGCTCGACATACAGATCGTCGGCGCTCGGCACGAAATCGCGATAGGCGAGAGACCCGAACGTCGTTCGGATCCCGCGCGTCGACGTTAGATCTTTGACCGCAAACGGCAGCCCATGCAGCGCGCCGAGAGGATCGCCGCGCGCCGCACGCTGGTCGGCTGCTCGCGCCTCCGCCAACAGCTCGGCACGCGTCCGCAGAGTCGGCACGGCGTTGACGAGCCGGTCGACGCTCTCGATGCGCCCGAGACACGAGTCCATGAGTTCGACCGCGCTGATCTCGCGCGAGCGCACAAGCGCGATGATCTGCCGTGCATCGGCGAACGCCAAGCTCTCGAACGTCGAGGGTAGCGCGTCGTTCACTGCGGCGCGTGTGCGGGCGATGCCTTCATCGGCAGGGCCAGGCGCTTCGCGCCGAAACCGTGAAATCGCACGCTTCAGACCGCTTGGCGCAAGCCGGACTGCTCCTCGAGCGCCCGGCCGACGGCCGAGAGCGTCGCTTGAAGCGTAGCGAGTGACGTGTCCTCGTCGATACAGCACGCCGTTGCCTGACGGCCATCCACCTCGACCATCACGCAGGCCAGGGCCTTGGCCTCCGTACCAGGAGCCATCGCATGCTCATCGAACTCGACGACCGCGATATCCACGCCGAATCGTCGGCTCACGGCGTCTACGAGAGCTTCGAGCAGACCCTGCCCGTCACCCTTGATCGAATTTTCGTTACCGCCTCTCACGAGGCGGAATCGACCGTGGGTCGCCTGGGCTTCGGAGTGCAAATCGTAACCTTCGAGTCGCCACCCATTGGGCACCGCCAAGAACTCTTTCTGGAACAGAGCGAAGATCTCCTTGGATGCGATTTCCTCGCCGGTCTCGTCGGCTTTCGTCTGCACGACACGGCTCACGGCCGGATGCATCCACTTCGGCAAGATGATCCCGTGGTCGCGCTCGAGCACGAGCGCGACACCGCCCTTGCCGGATTGGCTGTTGATGCGCACGACCTCTTCGTAACGGCGACCGAGATCGCGCGGATCGATCGGCAGGTACGCAATCGTCCAGTGTGGCAACTCATGCTCGCGGTGAAACGCCATCGACTTGCGAATCGCATCCTGATGGCTGCCCGAGAAGGCCGCGTAGACGAGGTCTCCGGCCCAGGGATGACGCGGGTGAACGGGCATGTCCGTGCAGCGCTTGTACACCTCGATGATGCGGCCCATGTCGCGCGAAGTCGAGCTTCGGATCGACGCCTTGCGAATAGAGGTTCATGGCCATGGTCACAATGTCCATGTTGCCCGTACGCTCGCCGTTGCCGAACAACGTGCCTTCGACGCGATCCGCTCCCGCCATGAGTCCGAGCTCGCCCGCAGCAACGGCGCAGCCCCGATCGTTGTGGGTGTGCAGACTCACTCGAATGTGGCGACGGTGTGCGACGTTACGACAGAAATACTCGACCTGGTCTGCGAAGACATTGGGAGTGGTCATTTCCACCGTCGCCGGCAAATTGACCACGACACCCCGCCCCTTTTGCGGCTCCCAGACGTCGAGCACGGCGTTGCACACCTCGACGGCGTAATCGGGCTCGGTGCCCGAGAAGCTCTCGGGCGAATATTGGAACACCCATTCCGTCCCAGGATGACGCTCCGCACACTCCCGAAGCTGCGTTGCTCCCTTGACGGCAATCGCGATGATGTCTGCCTTGCTCGCCTTGAATACCTGCTCGCGTTGAACAGGCGACGTCGAGTTGTAGACGTGCACGATGGCCTTCTTAACACCGCGTAGCGATTCGAAGGTCCGATCGATGAGCTCGCGGCGCGCCTGAGTCAGCACCTGGACGGAAACGGACTCGGGGATCAAGTCTTGCTCGACGAGACGGCGAGCGAAATCGAACTCCGTTTGCGAGGCCGACGGAAAACCGATCTCTATCTCCGTGAACCCGATGTCGGCAAGCAGGCGAAACATCTCGAGCTTCTTCGCCACCGACATCGGCTGCACGAGCGCCTGATTGCCGTCGCGCAAATCGACGCTGCACCAATCGGGAGCGACGTCGACGGTGCGATCGGGCCAGCGCCGATCAGGCAGCGTAATCGGCCGGTAGGGACGGTATTTTGCGTGGTCGAACTGGCGCATGATCGAGAAATCCTTATGTCAAATTCCATGCCTTTCGGGCGGCAAATCTCGCCTACCCGACTCGTATCGACATTCTATGCTTATAATTGGAGCAACTTCGACCTAATTTGACGCCAATCGAGCTGTTATTAGCGAATTGTTGCGCAATAGTCTGGTATTTTCGGTGATTTCTGTCGATGCTCCGCCCAAGAACTCGACTCGTTCGACCTGAAGATCCTCGCCGAGCTGCAACGCGACGGGGGCCTCAGCAACCAGGAGATCGCCGAGAGAGTGGGCCTGTCGGCCTCGCCATGCTCGCGCCGCATCCGCCAGCTCGAAGAGGCCGGCGTGATCCGCGAGCGCGTCGTCCGTCTCGACCCGCTCGCGCTCGGCCTCGACCTGACCGTCTTGATTCACATCCGCATGGACCGGCACACGCCCGAGCGGTTCGATCAATTCGAGAACGCGGTCCGGGCGCTGCCCGAAGTCCAGGAGTGCTTTCTGATCACTGGGCAGGAAGCCGACTACCAACTCAAGATTACCGTACCGAACATGGAGGAATATCAGCGGTTCTTGCTGAACAAGATCACGAGGATCGACGGTGTGATCGGCGTGCACTCCTCGTTCGTGCTGCGTAAGGCCATCGACACGACGGCACTGCCGCTGACCTACGCAGTGCGCAGAGCCTAACGACTGGAATCGTTCCTCCGCGGAGTAACTGCGCGTCGTGCCCATGACGGCTGCCAGTCCTCCCGCAACAATGCCCAGCGCTCGTGGTCGAGCCAGCGGCCGCCTATTTTCAGGTAGCGCCGAGCGAGCCCTTCGCGCCCAAAGCCCAGCGCGCTCAGCAGCGCAAGCGAGCGCTTGTTTCCAGGCCGAACGCTCGCCTCCAATCGATGCAGGCCGAGCTTACCGAAAGCCTGGTTGACGACGAGGAAAAGACCTTCGCGCATGAGACCACAGCCCGCATACGGCTCGAACGCGTAGTAACCGAGATGCCCGGACTGCAGCGAATACCGAACGATGTCGTTGATATTGATGACGCCGACGAGCTCGCGCGACGTCGAATGCACGATGAAAAACGATTCCTGATTCTTGCGCCGCGCGCGCCGTAGGTACTGCCGATAGTCCTCGGACGTCGCACCGGTCGAGACAAAACCTCGATGCAGCACCCGACTGCGTCGCACGGCGGTCAAGTACGCCTGTTCCCAGCGCACGGCGGGTCGTTCCAAATGGACGCGAAGCCTCATCGGTCCGATGATCCGAAATCGTTAGTGCAGCGGCCGCTCGAAATAATGGAAGAAAACGGCAAACACTATCGTACCGACGACCAGGCTCACGAGCATGGCCGGCGTGCCTTTCTTGAACCATACGCCGGGCGTGATCGCGAGGCTCGGGTCGTTTTGCTCGCGCGCTAGACGCTCCGAGATCGTCACGATGAACACGTTGGCCGTCGAGCCGATGTGCGTGCCGTTGCCGCCGAGCCCGACGCCCATCGACAGCCCCCACCACAACGGAGTGACGTTGATGCCCTGCGATTCCATGCTCAGGATGATCGGAATCATGGCCGCCGTGAACGGAATGTTGTCGATCACCGCCGACAAGAACGCGGCAACCCACATGAGCACGAGCGTGGCTGTCAGCAAATCGTGCTGCACGAACGGAGTGATGAATTGACCGATGTAGCGTAACAAGTGGCTCTGTTCGACGCCGCCTATCACCATGAACAACGAGATGAAGAACATCAGCAACGGTATCTCGACGCTCGCCATGGCGTGCTCGAGCAGCGCGTGACGGCATAGGGTGACGCAGGAGCGTCATGCCGAGCACCGCTACGAACCATGCATCCCATTCCAGCTTGTCGTGCAACGTGAATAGGACGATCATCACGCCCAGCACGCCCAACGAGATTCCCCACGTCCGCTTGTCGCGAATGACTGCCGGCGTATGCACGGCTTCTGCCGGCTTGGCCGCAAGCTCCTCACGAAACAGCACGCGCAGAGCGAACAGAATCGCAAGCCACGCCGCGAGGACAACCGGACCCATTCGGAGAAAGAACGTGTTGAAGTCGATGCTCGCCGCCGAGCCGATCATAATGTTGGGAGGATCGCCGACGAGGGTGCCGATACCGCCGGTATCGGTGAGCAGCGCCGCGCCGAGAAGATAGGGTATGGGAGTCACGCGCTGCGCGCGTGCGATCAATATCAGCAAAGGACCGAAGATGACGACGGTCGTGACGTTGTCGAGCAGCAAAGATAAGAGCGTTACAGCCGTGCCCGTCGTCACGAGCGTGAGAAAAGTATTGCCCCCACTCAGCACGGCAAGCTCCGATGCGAGCCACTCGAACCCGCCGGTCGGAATCATGATCGCGACGATGGTCATCATCGCGGCAAGCAGAAAGATCACGTTCCAGTCGATGGCCGCGACGGCTTGCTGCGGAGAATAGAAGCCGAAGACCTGGCCCACGATGATCATGAGCACGGCGCCGGCCGCGGCAACCTTTGCGCGCTCGACGCCGTGTACCTGCTCCGTGAAGATGGCGACGAAGGTCAGTGCCAGCACCGCACCCGACGCGATCATTGCATCCGTGAGCTCGAGCACTTGCATGCAGAGTCCGGGCTACCGCCGAAGAGCCGAGCGGCTACGGTAGCTCGTCGACTCTTTCCTGCTTCGCCGGCATGAGATCGGCCGGCGCGACGTTGAGGGCGAGCGCCATGGAGCTCGCAACGTATGTCGACGAGTACGTACCGACGATGATGCCGACCACGAGTGCCACCGAGAAGCCGTGCAGCGTATCGCCTCCGAGGAACAGAAGTGCGAGTACCACGAGCAACGTCGTGCCACCCGTCATCAAGGTTCGCGACAACGTCTGGTTGACGGACGTGTTGACGATGGACGTCGGATCGTTGCGCCGCATGAGCCTGAAGTTGTCACGAATACGGTCGTAGATGACCACGGTATCGTTGAGCGACCAACCCAGCACGGCAAGGACGGAGCCGAGCACCGTAAGATCGAACTGGAGCCCGAACAAAGAGAAGAAGCCCACGGTCGTCAGGACGTCGTGCGCCGTCGCGACGATGGCCCCGGCGGCAAGCTTCCACCTGAACCGCAACATCACGTATACGAACGTGAGCCCCAGAGCCACGATGACGGCAAGGGCGCCCTGCTCGGCGAGGTCCTCTCCGACTTGCGGGCCGACGTTCTCGAGCCTCTGGAGCTTCGCATCCGCGCTGTGCTTGCGCAGAACCGTCATGATCTGATCCTGCATGGCCTGCGCGTCGGCCTTTTCGGGCAACGGCGGCAGACGGATCAGCACATCGGAGACGGAGCCGAAATTTTGCACCTGCGCTTTATCGAACCCAGCGGCCGCGAGATCGGTCCGGATCGCGGCCAAGTCGATTTCCTGCGGGTATTGCACTTCGAGAATCACGCCGCCCGTGAAGTCGATGCCGAAATTCAGGCCTCGAATTAGCAGCGATCCGATCGACACGACAGTCACGATGATCGACGCGATCATCGCGACGCGGCGATACCGCATGAATGGCAGATTGGGCGTGCCCGCAAACAGTTGCATTGTCGAGTATCCAGTTCGGCTCAGGCCGGTCGCGCCCGAGCCGTCGAGGACGTCTCGGGGCCGTAGCTCGCAAGGGGATCGGCACGAGAGCAAAACTACGCCCGGCCGAAGCGCCACCCGGCGTTTCGAGTCGCACATTCTGCGCGCGCGGGCCCGGAAAATCCATTCGGAGAGGTTCCGGTGACGCTCGAGCCGCGTTTGCATTATGCTCACGGCATGCGCGCCGCAGCGACGTATCTACGGGTTCTGACGGCCGTATCGGTTAGTCTGATCGCAGCTGCCGCCTCCGCCGAGCAGAACGATCAGTGGGCCGACGCCCGACAGTTGTTCACGACCGCTTACGCCGCGGCCGACGCGGGCACAGGCGCGCCGCAAAGGGGCGATCCCAAAGCTCTGCGCGAATACCCGCTTTACCCATACCTGCAGCGAATTCGGATCGCACGAAGCCTGGACGGGGCCCCCGACGCATGGAGCTCGGTCGACGACGCGGCACGCAAATTTCTCGATCATCACGCGGACGAGCCCGTTGCAGCGGACCTGCGCACCGTCTGGTTGCGCAGCCTTGCAGAGCGCGCGCAGTGGCGTGCCTTCGTTCGGGCGTACGACGCGAGCGTCGCCGACACGGCGCTCGCTTGCGATTTACTACAGGCCCGAATCGCGCTGAACGAGACCGGCGGTCTCGTGAAACTGGTCGTGGATCGCTGGCTGACGGCGGAGCGTTTACCGCCGGAATGCGAGCCGGCGTTTCAGTGGCTGCGCGAGCAAGGCGAGCTGTCGGATGAGCTTACGGCAGAACGCGTCAAGCTGCTGCTCGACAACGGCCAAACGGGATTTGCACGCATCGTGGCTCGACGGCTGCCGGAGGCCATGGCCTCGCCTCTCTTGCAGTGGGCAGAGCTCGTCGAGCATCCGCAGCGCAGCATCGATGCACTGCTCGCAGACGGCCGCGTTGCAAACCGCACCGACGAGAACGCCTTGCTGGCGGGCTGGGCCAAGCTCGCACGCGACAACCCGCCCGCAGCGCTCGAGCGGTTTCAACCGCTCGTCGACGCACGCCAGCCGGATACCGGCCGGCTCAGCCAATATGCGCTTGCACTCGCGCTAGGGCTTGCTTGGGACCGGCGCGCGGGCGAGGCACTGAATGCATTCGCCGCCGTCGACCCGGCGGATCTCGACGACTACGCGCTCGGTTGGCAGGCGCGTGCCGCATTGTGGGCACGGGACTGGCAACGAGCTCGCCGATCGATCGAGGCAATGTCGGCCGCGCAACGCGCGACGCCTCGATGGCAATACTGGGCCGCACGCGCCGCGGAAAAGCTCGGCGACTCGACGCATGCGCGAGCGCTCTATGAGGCAGTCTTGCCGACCGACAACTACTTTGCCGCCAATGCGGCCACGCGACTCGGCCGGGGAGCCGAACCACATCCCGACCAATTGCCCACGGATGCAGGAGCGGTCGCAGCAATCGCGAGCCGGCCGGAATTCGTCCGATCGCATGAGCTCCTGCGGATCGGTTTGCGGACAGGTGCCGTTCGAGAGTGGCTCAGCGGTGTCGCCAAGCTCGACCAGCGCCTGCGAGATCAAGCCATTCGACTCGCAGCCGAATGGGAGTGGCACGACGTTGCCGTCGCGCTCGCGACGCGGGAGAACGTATTTTTCGATTATGTGCTGCTCTACCCGCGGCCCTATGACATCGAAGTGAAGGCGGCCGCCGAATCGGCCAACGTCGACTCTCCGCTCCTATACGGCATGATCCGGCAAGAGAGTCTGTTTCGAGCCGACGCTATCTCGCCGTCGGGCGCGATCGGTTTGGCGCAGCTGATGCCGGGAACCGCAAAACGAATCGCGCGCGCGGACCAACAACCGCTGCCGAGCGCCTCGGATTTATTCGATCCAGGTTTGAACCTGAGGCTCGGTGCCGCCCACCTCAGAGAGCTCATAGACCGATTCGACGGGCAACAGGTCGTCGCGCTGGCAGCTTACAACGCCGGACCGCTCGCCGCGGAGCGCTGGCTACCCGAGGCTCCGATAGATGCGGACATTTGGGTCGAGAACATTCCCTACAACGAAACGCGCGACTACGTGCAGCGCGTACTGTGGCACACCGTTGTGTTCGGTTGGCTCGGCAGCGGCGAAGCACAGGACTTCACACCTTGGGCTCGCCCCATCACACCGCACCGTCCTTCGGTCCCGGCGAGCAGCGCAACCGCCGGTTAGCGGATGAGGCCTTCACAGCTGCGGGCTGTCGGAAGGGGCTCCCGCCGGGCTGCCGTTGGGGCTACGGGGAGGAAGCGAACAGCAGACGGCTCTTTGGCGGCTGGTCAGACCGTTCGGAGCACGACCAGCGGGAAACCCCTCGCTGATCGTTAGCAGATTTCGTGCCAGACCTTGACCTCGCACGCAACCCGTTGATCCTTTGAGCAACTGTGCGATGGAACCCGATTCGCCTCGCTGCGGATTCCGACCAGTTGTTGGCGCGATAACGCAACGGCGTGCCCATTATCGCAACCGATGACCGGCCCTCACGAGTCGTGCGGCCGGACTCGTTTCAAAAAAAAGAGGGCCGCTTTCGCGGCCCTCCGTGAGACGGGGTTCCGTACCCCTCAGGATCAGCTGTAGCTGCTCTCGGTCGCCCGAAAAGCAAAGCCACAACGTACTGAAACCCCAAGACTCTCACTAGACATGGGATCACCTCCTTTGGGTTGTTGAACCAGAGCTAAGGGTCGCCTATCCCGTGGAAAAAGCCAAGAGAAAAGGTTCGCGGTGCGACCGCGCGACGTCGCGATGCAGCCAATCGCAAACGACGCGGCGCCAGCAGGCGCCGGGACGCGACAACCCGACCGCCACCCCACGCGCATGATTGACGCACGGGCGCAAAACGTGGCGCGAAAACGCAAAACGCAAAACTCGGTCGACACGGCAAGTGCGAGCGAGCGCGCTGTTGGAACAACGAGTTACGCCAGCGCTATCTGTTTGGCACAGAAGCTGCTTAGTCGTTGAGACACCGGCACACGCCGAGGGGGGAGCATTCGGTGATCAGACTCACGGGCGTGTCCAAACGGTACTCGCAAGCGGGCTCGGACATGCAGGCACTGATCGATGTGGATCTCGAAATCGTCCGCGGTGAGTTCGTTGTGTTCACGGGCCCATCCGCCAGCGGCAAGACGACGCTGCTGAACCTCATCGGGCTCATCGACGTGCCGTCGAGTGGACGTTACCGATTCGACGGCGCCGACTTGGCCGACTACTCGGACGCCGACCGCACCGAGCTGCGCAAGCGGCACATCGCGTTCATCCACCAGGGCCTCGGTCTCGTTACCGACCTTTCGCTCCTCGAGAATGTCGAGCTGCCCGCGCGCTATCGCGGTCTCTCACGCCGCCGCAGTCGTCTCGCCGCGCGCGAAGCGCTGGAGCTCGTGGGGCTCGAAGGTCGGGGCACGGCGTACCCCGACGAGCTCTCGCGCGGCGAACGCCAGCTGGTAGCCGTCGCTCGAGCCATCGTCAGCGATCCGGCGCTGATCTTGGCGGACGAGCCGACGCGCAGTCTCGACGACGACGGCACTGACCGCGTGGTCGACATGCTCCAGACCCTGAATGCCATCGGCACGACCATCTTGATGGTTACGCACGCCCAGCTCTTCGCCGCGCGCGCCGGAAGGGTCGTGCGGCTCGCGGACGGCCGCATCGTCACAGGATAAAGAGAGGAAGCGAACCGATGCTCGGACACTACTTGCGAATCGCGTTACGCAATCTGCGGCAATCGCCGTTCACGGCCATCGTCAACGTTTTGGCTCTCTCGCTCGGACTCGTCTCTTTCGTCGCGGCCTACGCGGTCGTCGGCTATTGGGGGCACAGCGACCAACACTTCGAGAACGCCGATCATATTTACGTGATTACGGCCAAGCTCGCGCTGCGCAACGGCAGCATCTCCACGGGCGTAATGCCGCAAACCAACGAGCTTTACGAGCGCTACCTCAAAGTCGATTTTCCGGAATTCGCCGCGATCGCGCGCGCCAACCCTTGGAGTCCGGAGGCGACGATATCGGCCGACGGCAAAAGCACGCGCGCGGCAGCCCTCGCCGTGGATCCGGAGTTTCTCGACATTTTCGATCTGCCCTTCGTTGCCGGCGATCCCTCGAAAGCATTGCGCGACCCGAACGGCATCGTATTGACCGAATCCGAGGCGCTTCGTCTGTTCGGCACGGCGCAAGCCCTCGGCAAAACGGTAACGCTCGGCGGCAGCCTCGTCGATGCGACCGTGACCGGTGTAATCGGCAAGATTCCCGAGCCCTCACATCTGGGCGACTCACCGACAGCTTCGCTGCGCTTCGACCTCATCGCTCCCTACCCCCTCTATGAACGCTTGCGTGACGCGGTGACTCGACCAAGCTCGCCGCGGCGAGACGACAGCGGTGAAAGTGATGCCCCGCCGGCCGGCGAACCCGCCGACGATGCCAAAGCCAAAAACGACGGGGCGCGGCCTCGACCAGAGAACTGGCTCGGCGGGTATTGCTGCACGACATACGTGTTGCTCAAACCAGGGAGCCTGACCGGAGAGCAGCTCGATGCGCGGCTCGAGGCCTTCGGACGCCGGCACGTGCCCGCCGAGCAACAAAAGCTCGCAAGCCTCGATGTCGGCGCGGTCCCTGTCAGTGGACTTACGGTCACACAGCTCAACGCGCAGCTGTTCGGCGGCGGCCGAGGGCTGCTGTCGGTAACGACGGTGCTCTTCGCGCTCGGTGCACTCGTGCTGACCGTGGCTTGTATCAACTATGCGAATCTCGCGACGGCACGCGCCGCGCGCCGAGCCAGGGAAATCGGCCTTCGAAAAGTGATCGGCGCGACCCGGCTACAAGTCATGGGCCAGTATCTGCTCGAAGCCGCACTGCTGAGCGTAACTGCGCTCGGGCTCGCGCTTGTCGCGATCGAGCTTCTGGCGGCGCCCGTCGCAAACGCGGTCGGAATAGACATGCGCCTCGCACTCTTCGACGGCGGCAGGTTCTGGTTGTTCTTGGGTGCACTGCTAATCGCAGTCACGTTACTCGGCGGTGCATATCCCGCGCTCGTCCTGTCGCGCGTGCGGCCGATAGAAGCGCTTCGGGTGGGCCGCATGCGCATCGGTCCTAGATTCGCGTCCACGCTGCTCGTCGGCGCTCAGTTCGCCGCGGCGAGCTTCCTGTTGATCGCCGTCATGGTCATGTACGCGCAGAACTCGGCGCTCAAACGCACGGGCCTCGGCGTGGCCCATGACCCGTATCTCGTCATCAACAACTTCAGTCCCGTCACGAAAGTCGACGACAAAGTGCTGCGCGACGAGCTCACGCGGTTGCCGCAAGTGAAAGGCGTAACGGAGATGGGTATGGAGCCTTGGGGAGAGGGCGTGAACCTCGCCGTGTTCGCTTCGACTCCCACCGACGACACGAGCCTCGAGACTGCTTTTCAGAACATCGTCGGTTACGATTTCTTTTCGACGCTAGGCATCGGGCTCGTCGCCGGCCGCGTGTTCGATCGCGAGCACAACGATTTGCTGCCGCCGGACAGCGACGACGCGGATCGATCATCCATGACTCGCCATGTCGTGATCGACCGCGCCCTCGCGGCTCAGCTGGGCTTTCAGACACCGGTGGCTGCCGTCGGGAGAACGGTCTACTTTCCCGCATTCGCCAATCGGCCCGCGCAACCCGTAGAGATCATCGGCGTCGTCGAGAACCGACCGCTGTTCTTCACGGGCTTCGGCGCGACTTCCAATGCCTACCTCCTGGGAAGAGACTTGACCTATCCGATCGTCCGGCTCGATTCGCACAACGTGGCCGCCGGGGTTGCGGCCGTGGAAGGCACTTGGAAAGGTCTTGCGCCGCAACTGCCGCTACAACGAAAGTTTCTGGATCAACTCTTCGACGACAACTACGAGAAGTTCGCCCGCGTCAACGCCGTCTTCGGCGGCCTTTCCGTATTCGCCTTCGCGATATCCGTCATGGGCTTGTTCGGAATGGCCGTGCAAGTGGCAAGCCGTCGGAGGCACGAGATCGGCGTGCGAAAATCCATCGGTGCACGCAGGCTGCAGATCGTGACGATGCTGTTACGCGATTTCGCGAAACCCGTGGTCGTAGCGAACGTCGTCGCGTGGCCCCTTGCCTACTTCGCAGCGCAAGCCTACTTGAGCATCTTCATTCAACGCAGCGGACTGACCCCACTGCCGTTCATCGCAAGCCTCGCGATCACGGTGCTCATCGCTTGGGCGGCCGTCGGCAGCCAAGCCTGGCGAGCGGCGCGGGCCAATCCTGCCATCGTGCTCCGCTTCGAATAGGAGCTGCGGCGGCACGCGGCCGCCCGCTCGAGCCTATTGCGCGTCGACGAGGTCGAGGAACCGCCAGACCTGATTCGGGGCGAGCCCTGCGAGCTCGCGGCCGATCGTTCGAAACACCGGTGGTGAGGCAACAATATGCTGGGTGCCCGCGTGCATGTCTCTGAACAGCCGCTGGATCGTTCCGGCGCGAAGGCCCGTCGTGCCGGCCGCCCGGTAGACGAAAGCCGCAACGTCGTGCGCCGCCCACGTCACATGCCCGATGCCGAGGCGCATGAGCGTATTTTGGCGGACGGACAGGGGCTCCGCGCGCGCGAGTGTTTCCTTGATGTCGCCCCAAGTTTCGTAGATGAGCGCTCGCGCTGCGCGATAAGTGCCTTCGGCCTTCGCATACTGCTCGAGGAAGCTCTCGCTTTGCGCTTGCGTGCCCGCGCGTCCGCCGCGTTCCAGCACGTAGCTCTTCATCTCGTCGAGCAAACGGCGCCCGATACCACAAGCCCATCCCGAATGGCACATCGCCGCGAAGCCGATGATGCCGACGGTGTACAGGCTGCCGCCCCGTTTCGGGGTCTGCGTGACGGCAAAATGCGTATACCCTTCGGGCACGAACGCGGCGTCGATCGTGTAATCGATGCTGCCCGTTGCCCGGAGTCCCATGACGTCCCAATTGTCGATGAGCTTGGCCTGCTCCACGGGCAGAACGAAAATTCGGGGCTCGCCCGTACCTTCGATGACACCGAGCGTGTGGATGTGCGTGCCGTGCTTGATCCCCGACGCAAAGCTCCAGGCGCCGGTAAGCTTGAACCCACCATCCGTGGGCACGGCCTTGCCCGGCCGCGTTCCCTGACCTGCGATCACGGGCAGACGGTCGCCACCGAAAAGCTCGCGAGCTGCATCATCGCCGAGGTACGCCGCGCCGGTGCCGATCGCAAGAGCCGCGGCCATGAGCACCCAGCCTGCGGACGGATCCCCGTAGGCCATGTTTTCGATCACCTGCAGAGATTCGACGGGGTCGAGCTCGGCGCCGCCGAGCTCACGCGGCACCCACATGCCGAACAGCCCTTCCCGATGCAAAGCCTCGACGACGGGCTCCGCCAGACGCCCCTCACGATCCCCGTATTGCGCGTGCTCGCTCGCGAGCTTCGCGACCTGCTTTGCCCGTTCCGGCAAGCTCATTGACATCGTTGCCCCCTTTTTATTGGTCGATCGGCCTGTTTCGAATGATTCCGGCGAAAACGTACGACTATGACAGCCGGCAGCTCTCCGAAGGTCCCGAAGGCGATCCTATTTCTCAGTCGTCGGGACGGTCAACGGGCCATTCCAAATCGAAAGGAAACGGGCGTTCCTCGGTATTGAACATGAGGTAGCGCAACATCTGGTAGGTGTATGTCGCGAGCGACTCGCCGAAGTGCTTTAGCGGGTCGTTGGCCTGCCCGGCAAATAGAACGTGAAAGAACTGCACGACGACCACGACGGAGACGACGAGCCGCGACACGCCGTAGAACACGACGATCACGAGCATGAACAACAGGCGCACCCATGTGGAACGAGAGCGCAAGTTGTGCTCGACCGAGCCGTGCCGGTCGTCTTGGCCGTGGCTGTATTCCGAGGGATCCTGTTCGGTCATGGCATTGAACCTCGTGCTGCCGAGCTCGACGACTCGTTTATCTTACACTCGAGCGACCGGTGTCGCAGGGTCCGCCGCCGCGGCGGCTAATCGCTCTCCATGCGCGCACCGCGCTCGAGAAGCTTCGTGAGCGTGTTCCAGTTTCGAGCCGTGCCCGTCGTTCGGAGCCTATTCTCGATGAAAGCCCCGGAAAGCTTGGAGCGCGCAACGCCTTCGGGATAGTAAAGATAGATTTCGGGCCCGCGCGGCTCGATCATCTCCGGGCCCTTATGCGACTTGACCAGCTCGGCCAACGCCCGTGGATCCGGCACGCGTCTCAGAAACATGACGAGCAGCTTGCTGGGATCGGCGCGCGGCGACAACAGGGGCCCCCGCTCCACCAGACTTCGAATCTCCACAAGGCTGCGGATAATGACGTCGACCTGCAAATCGAAGCGTCGCTCGAGCTCTTGCTCGATCCTCGTTGCGAGCTTCTCGCGGTCTTTGAGAGTCGTATCGAAGAGGACATTGCCGCTTTGCAGCAGCGTTTGGACATGGCGCAAACCCAGCGATCGGTGCAGCTCCTTGAGCGGCTCCATCTTGATGCGGCTGTGACCGCCGACGTTCACACCGCGCAACATAGAGACGTATATCGCCACCGTATCCGGCCCTTCCGGTGTTGCCACCACGCCCGCGCGATTCCGGCCGAGCAAGGTCGGCCCGCCGCCAAAGTACGGGGTTTCGCCAGCGGATGCCAGCCAACCGGGCAACCGGTTGCTGCGGCCCCAAGGCCCGAAGTGATACGCTGACTACCGGTCCGGGCCCCCTGCTCGGCCAGCAACCACTCCCGAGACATGTCCGCCAACCCCCTCAAACCACTCGAAGCGCCCGATGTGTTCGGCTATCGCAAGCATTGGGCGCACCGGCTCACGCCGGCGCCGTTCCTGCCCATGTCGCGAGAGGAAATGGACGCGCTCGGCTGGGATCAGTGCGACGTGATCCTGGTAACGGGGGATGCCTATGTCGACCATCCGAGCTTCGGCATGGCCATCGTCGGTCGCGTGCTAGAAGCACAGGGTCTGCGCGTCGGCATCATCGCGCAGCCGGATTGGCGATCGACCGATGACTTCGAGCGGCTCGGCACACCGGCCCTGTTCTTCGGTGTGACTGCCGGCAACATGGACTCGATGGTGAACCGCTACACGGCCGATCGCCGTGTCCGGCGCGACGACGCCTACACGCCGGGCGGAGAAGGCGGGCGGCGGCCCGATCGCAGCGTAATCGTCTACTCTCAGCGACTGCGAGAAGCGTTCGCCGACGTACCGATCGTCATCGGCGGCATCGAAGCAAGCCTGCGCCGCATCGCGCACTTCGACTACTGGCAAGAGAAAGTCCGCCGTTCGATCCTGCTCGACTCGCGTGCCGATCTATTGGTGTTCGGCAACGGCGAACGTCAAATCGTCGAGATCGCTCACCGGATGACCGCCGGTGAAACGCCGTCCGCAATGAGGGACATTCGAGGCACCGCGTTCCTCGGCAGCGCCGCGATCGAGGGTTGGACCGAGATCGATTCCACCCATCTCGACACACCCGGTCCGGTCGACACCCGCCCGGATCCCTACGCAATGGCCCCGTCGGCGCCGGAGCGCCCTGCGACCGAACCCGGCGTCACGGTCGTGCGTTTCACCCGGCGGGTGGCGACGGCCGACCGGGATCGTAGCTACATCCGGCTGCCGAGCTACGAGCAAGTGCGCGACGATCCCGTGCTCTACGCTCACGCCTCGCGGATCCTGCACATGGAGTCCAATCCGGGTAATGCGCGAGCGCTCGCGCAACGCCATGGCACGCACGATGTCTGGCTGAATCCGCCGCCGATCCCGCTCACGAGCGCCGAAATGGATCGGCTGTATGAGCTGCCGTATGCGCGCCAACCGCATCCGGCCTACGGCGATGCGAAACTGCCGGCTTACGAGATGATTCGTTTCTCCGTCACCATCCAGCGCGGGTGCTTCGGAGGGTGCACGTTCTGCTCTATCACCGAGCACGAAGGCAGAATCATCCAGAACCGCAGCGAAAACTCGATTCTGCGAGAGATAGAGACGATCCGTGACACCGTGCCTGGATTCACGGGCGTCATTTCGGACCTCGGCGGCCCGACGGCAAACATGTATCGGCTCGCCTGCAAGAGTCGGGAGGTCGAGGCCGCATGCCGGCGCCCGT
Organism: uncultured Gammaproteobacteria bacterium; assembly: GCA_963786385.1. GTDB lineage: Bacteria > Pseudomonadota > Gammaproteobacteria > Steroidobacterales > Rariloculaceae > FEN-1219. The sequence goes on along the minus strand of CAWAYS010000006.1, from coordinate 35,891 downwards.
CCTGCGTATATCCGGGCGTGTGCCCGAACTTGAACACGGATCATGCTCCTCTCATCGAGCTGTACCAGCGCGCCCGCGAGCTCCCCGGCATCAAGAAGGTTTTGATCGCATCGGGCGTGCGCTACGACTTGGCGATAGAGTCGCCCGAATACGTAAAAGAGCTCGCTCAGCATCACACGGGCGGCTATCTGAAGATTGCGCCGGAAGCCATCTCCGAAGGACCGTTGTCGAAGATGATGAAGCCCGGCGTAGGCACCTATTATCGTTTCAAGAAGCTGTTCGATCGCTATTCGAAAGCGGCGGGCAAAGAGCAGTACCTCATTCCCTACTTCATCGCGGCCCACCCGGGCACGACGGACGAGGACATGCTCGAGCTCGCGCTTTGGCTCAAGCAAAACGGTTTCCGCGCCGACCAAGTCCAAGCGTTTCTGCCGGGCCCGATGGCGACTGCGACGGCGATGTACCACAGCGGCAAGAATCCTCTGCACCGCGTCGCGCGCGATTCCGAGGAAGTGCCGATTCCGAAAGGCCTCAAGGTACGACGCCTGCACAAGGCATTCTTGCGCTATCACGATCCGAACAACTGGCCGATGCTGCGCGCCGCGCTCAAGCGCATGGGCCGCGAGGACCTCATCGGCAACGGCAAGCACCATCTCGTGCCGCGGTTTCAGCCCAAAGGCACGGGCAAGGCGCCCGAAGGCCGGCGGGCCGCGCGCCGCAAGCCTTTTCGCACGCAGCACGTGCGCTGAGACGCCACCACGCGACGGCGATGGCGGCCAACGCGGCGCAAATCCGGGACCGCCTGCTGACTCTGGCCGATCCCCTCATCGCCGCGCATTCGCGCCGGTTCTTCAAAACGGCACCCGGCGAATACGGCGAAGGCGACGAGTTCCTCGGCATCCGCGTGCCGCAGCTACGACGGCTCGCGCGCGAGCATCGAGACGCGCCCGAATCGGCGACCTGGGCGTTGCTGCGCTCGCCAGAGCACGAGGCGAGGCTTCTTGCGCTCCTGATGCTCGTCTACCGGTTCGAGCACGGCGAACCCACGCAGCGCGCGCGCATCTATGCGCGTTACCTCGGCGAGATCCGCAAACATGTCAACAACTGGGATCTCGTGGACAGCTCGGCACGGGAAATCGTCGGCGCGCATCTCGAGCGGCGCGACCGCGAGCCGCTCTATACGCTCGCACGTTCCCCGAACCTGTGGGAACGTCGCGTGTCGATCATCGCGACGCACTGGTTCATTAGAAAGGGATCGTACGAGGACACGTTTGCCATCGCACAGATCCTTCTCGATGACGAGGAGGACCTCATCCACAAGGCTGCTGGTTGGATGCTGCGTGAGGTAGCCAACCGCGACAGAGCACAGGCCGAAGGCTTTCTGCGGCGGCATTATCGAGGCATGCCGCGGACCATGCTGCGCTATGCGATCGAGAAGTATCCGGAGACCCGGCGCCGCGCCTATCTCGTCGGCAAAGTTCGCTGACGCCGCGCGCCGTTCGCCTTCACCGACCGCCCGTATCGCGGCCGCCGCCGTCACGGCCGTCGCGCATGTTTCGATAATACTGGCGTTGGCCTTCGGTCAGACCCCCGAGTTGATGATCTTCGACGCGTGCGACGATCTCATCGTGCAATGCAAGCCTTGCACCTTCGCCCAGGCGATGCCTCGATCGCGCGCCCTTGACGGCGGCCGCGTCGAGCGCGAGCGCGTCGCGACAGTCGTCGCAGACGAGCAAGAATCGTCTCGAGAAGGGAACGAGGCGCACGAAGAACAAGGAGACCCATTCGGTCTCGTGCCAGATTCTCCAGACCGTCGTCCGATTACAATTGTGGCAGCGGGTCTTGAGCAGCGACTCCGCCGGCTTGAAGGTCTTCTCCCACCCGAAAACGAAGAACATCGCGATCAGCGCACGTCGCCGGTGCCGATAGTGGGGCGCGTGTGATCGAACACCTTCGTCGCCATTGCGACCATGCTCGCGATCTCGGTCAGATTCGCAGGCACGACTAGCGTGTTGGCCGTCTTGGCGAGGCTGCCGAACTGTTGCACATAGTCCTCCGCCACGCGCAACCGCATGGCGTCTTGGCCGCCCGGCGCGTTCACGGCTTCGGCCACCCGCCTCAGTCCTTCGGCCGTCAGAATGACGGCGCGCTTCTCGCGCTCCGCGCGCATCTGTTTCTCCATGGCCTGCACACGGTCCGTGACGGATTATCCGGGGCGGAGCGTGCGAATCTCAAGTCGCAAACGCGAGCCCGATCAGCCGGCTGCGTATTCGGCGACTTCGACGAGGTTTCCGTCGGGATCCCGGAAGTAAACCGAGCGCATCGGCCCGAGCGCCCCGCGCCGCGGCACGGGGCCCGCCTCGATCGTCACGGACTCGGCCCGCAAATGCTCCACGACGTCCTCCAGCGACACCGCGGCCACCAGACAAAAGTCGCTGGACCCGCGCGTCGAATTGAGGGCTTTGGTCGGCGTCTTGGTGAGTGCGTCTTGCAGGTTGATCTTCTGCCGCCCAAAGCGCAGCGCGAAACGCGGCTGTCCTTCGGGACCCTCGAACGTTTCGCGCTCCAAGCCGAGCACACGTTCGTAGAACCGTGCGCTCGTCTCGATGTCGGCGACCGTGAGAACGATGTGATCGATGCTAGCGGCGATCTTGCGCAGCTTTCGCACGTTCAACCGAGATTTTGTCTGCTCAGAGTCAGCAAACACTTGTAGCGCGCCGAGCGCAGCATCTTGTAGGCAGGCCGTACACCCTTGATGTTGCCCCACTCGCGCAAGTTCTTCTCGATCGTCTCGATCGGGTTGTCCGTCAAGTACTTGCGCAGCGGCTGCTGCAGGTGATGGGACGCGTCGCTACCGCAATCGGAGCATCGCCACTTCTTGCCGCTCACGGCCGAGCTTCGTGCAACGTTAAGGCAAACCGTACACACGCTCCAATCGTCGATTGGCTCGGTGCCCTCGATCAAAATTTCGTAGCTCATTGCTCCTCCCCCCTCCTTGCCCGCAAGCCGATCCGTTCGGCGCCCGCGGGCAACGACCCGGCGTGCTCGAGACTAGATCACGCCCGAGCGGGCGACGTCAAATGGCGGCGGTTGCCCCCCGCGAGCGGGATTTTCGAGTCCGGTTCGGGGAGAATAGCCGCGCCGAATTCATTCCAGACGTCCGAGAGACCCGCATGAAGACCAGCCAAGATCGAATTTTGACCACCCACGTCGGCAGCCTGCCGCGCTCGGCAGCCGTCGTCGCGCTGCTCTACAAAAAAGAGAATCACGAGCCCTTCGACGAGGGCGAGTTTGACAGCACGATGGCTTCCGGCGTAGACGCCGTGGTGGCGAAGCAGGTGGAAGCCGGCATCGACGTCGTGAGCGACGGCGAGACGAGCAAAGTCGGCTACGCCACCTACATCAAAGATCGGCTGTCGGGCTTCGAGGGTCACTACCCACGGCCTCCGCACCTCGATCTCGCGCCGTATCCGGAATTTCGCGAAGCCATGTCGCGAATGATCGGCAAACAGACGTTCAAGCGCTCCGCCTGCGTCGGCCCGATCCAGCTCACCAACCACGAAGCGATGATCAAAGACGTCGCGCACTTGCGTGCCGCAGCCGACCGTCACGAACCGCAGCGACGTTTTCATGAATGCCGCGTCGCCCGGAGTCGTCTCGTCGTTCCAGTCGAATCGCTACTACCCGACGCATGACGAATATGTCGACGCGATTGCCGAAGCAATGCGCGAGGAATACGAAGCGATTGCATCGGCAGGCTTCGTGCTCCAGCTCGATTGCCCCGACCTTGCGATGGCGAGGCACACGGGCTTCCAGGAGTTGACGGAGGACGAGTTCCTACGCCGTGCCGAGTATCAGGTCGAGGCCTTGAATTCGGCCGTTGCGAAGATTCCGGCCGAGCAGATGCGCATGCACATCTGTTGGGGCAACTACGAAGGTCCGCACGACCACGACATAGCGCTCGAGAAGATCCTGCGCATCGTGCTCAAGGCCAAGCCGGCAGGAATACTGTTCGAAGCGGCCAACCCGCGACACCGCCACGAATGGGCCGTCTGGCGCGACGCGAAGCTGCCCGACGACAAGGTTCTGATTCCGGGCTGCATCGCATCGACGTCGAACTATGTCGAGCATCCCGAGCTCATCGCTCAGCAGATCTGTCAGTTCGCAGATATCGTGGGCCGCGAGCGAGTCATCGCGGGAACCGACTGCGGCTTCGGCACGTTTGCCGGACTCAGCCGCGTGGACCCCGGCATCGCCTACAAGAAGCTCGCAGCGCTCGTCGAAGGCGCGGCAAGGGCCAGCGAGCGATTGTGGCGCTGACGGGCGCCGCTGGGCGTTACGCGAGATAGTCGCGAACGAGCTGTTCGGAGACTTCCCACAGCTTCGCGGCCATTGCCGGATCCCGCTGATAGGCGCTTTGCTCGGCCGGGTTGCAATCGGCGAAGTATTGCCCCGTCACGTGAGCCAGGGCCGGATTGCTCGCCAGATAACAGCTCGTGGCTGCGCCTTGAGCCGGCGTCTCGAAGTTGAAGCCGCCGCCGCCGGCCCGCGACGTGAAATTCATATGCCGCATGATGTTCGTGGCGACGACGCCCGGATGCAGGCTATTCGACGTCGCGCCGGTGCCCCGCAGACGCCGTGACAATTCCAACGCGAATAGCCCGTTGGCGAGCTTGGAGTGCCCGTAGGCCTGACGCTCCCACCCCTCGCCCGACAGATTGTCGAATTGAATCCCGCCCGGCGGCACTTGACGGTGCGCGATGCTGCCCACCACGACGACCCTTCCTTGCGGCGCCGCGCCGATGTCGTCGACCAGACGACGCGTCACAGTTGTCCCAGATGATTGACCACGAATTGCATCTCGAGGCCGCGCACTTGTCGCAGCTCGGTGAGCAGGACTCCGGCATTGCAGATCAGCACGTCGATCGGCACGCCGAGCCCGCGGATGTTCTCGGCACATGCAACCACCGAAGCGAAATCGGTCAGCTCGAGGACGACGGGCGTCGTCTTGCCCTCGACACTCGCGCAGGCCTCGCGGCCACGCTCAGCCGTGCGCGCGGTCCCGACGACGTGAGCGCCGCGCAACGCGAGCACGCGCATCGTCTCGAGCCCTATCCCCGAGTTGCAGCCCGTCACGACGACGGTCTTACCGCTCAAGTCGATACCGGCCGTGACTGCCTCGGCCGTCGCGTTGGCGCCGAAATCGCTGTGCGGCACGTCTTGGCCCCACGCCATGCGCAGGTACGGCGCGAGCGGGAGCAGTGGTCGCGGCCGAAACAACCATCGACGATCGCGTCTCATTTGGCGGCGCTGTTGCAGCAGCGCGTCGAGGGCCGTGCGGACTTGACCGTCCCAGAGCTCGGCCACGGTCTTCCCGGCGGGCAGATCGGTCCACGGGCGCCGGTAAGCCACCATGCCTTTGCCGTCCACGATCAAGAGCCCCGGAATGTACTTGACGCCGTAGGCCTGAGCGACCGCGTCGCCGTTCGCGACGGCGATCTGCGGGAACCCGAGTCCATCGACATATGCCCGCGGATTGCCGCGGCCGTCTTCCTTCGCATTGATCGTGACGACCTTGACGCCTCGCGCGGCGTAGTCGGCTTGAATCTGCTTCAAGTACGGCATGAACGCCTTGCAGTATGGACACCACGTCGCCCAAAACACGACGACCGCGGGCTCGCCTCCGACGGCCTCGGGAAACTCGACCGGCTTGCCGTCGAAATCGGCAGCGCTGAAATGCGGCGCCGCATCACCTTGCTCGACCGCCCCGGCCGTGAGCCAAAAAATTGCAGCGACGAGTCCGATGATGACGCCGAGCGTCTTCGTCAATGGGCGCATTCGTTTTCCCCTGTTAGGCCTCAAATCCGCTGCGAGGCGGCTCAAGCCCGCCCCGCAGGGTTCATTGTGCCCCAGTGAGCCGGCTTCAGCCTAGAAGCCGCCGCCGCCGAAGTCGCAGTGGATGCCCGCCCGGGCTCGGGGAGGAACAGCTCCCGGGCCGCAGGGAATGCGCGGCGTTGCGTCGATGCGGCCGCGAGCCCCCCGACCACCGCTTCAGTCGGGCACGGATCGCACGAGCGCCGGATAGTAGTACAGCAGCGAGCCCGCGCGCGCGAAGTAACTCACGCAAAACGCCGCCCATAGCCCGTGATTGCCGAAAGGACGCAGCACCCACCAGGCAACGAGATAAACCGCGAGCGACGCGAGCATGGCGTTGCGCATGTCGGCCGTGCGAGTCGCGCCGATGAAAATGCCGTCGAGCTGGAACGCCCACACGCCGAGCACGGGGACGACTGCGGCCCACGGCAGATACTCGCGCGCGGCCGCCCGGGCACCGGGATCCACCGTCACGAGATCGATCAAGACGGGTCCGAGCACCGCAAGACCGGCGCGAGATCATGAGCTGCGACGCCGGCGGCCCAGAGCGTCGTCATGCGCGCAGCCGCCGTGAGCCCGGCTCGATGGGCCGCACCGATGGCCCGACCGACGAGGGCTTCGGCCGCGAAAGACAGCCCGTCGAGAAGAAATGCGGACACGGAGATGAAATTCAGCAACACAGCGTTGGCCGCGAGAATCACGTCGCCGAGCCCGGCGCCGTGGGACACGAACCAGACGAACACGGCAATGAGCGCCAACGACCGGATCATGATGTCGACGTTGACGACGAGCGTCCGGCGGAGCTTGTCGGCCGCCAGCACGAGGTCCGCGCGCCAACTGAGCGCCGAAGCGCCGGACGTAGCGTAGCGCCAACACCAAACCGACGGCGGCCGCAACGAACTCCGCGATCACCGTGCCGAGCGCGACACCGCGCACGGCCATGCCGAAGCCAAGCACGAACAGCGTGTCGAGCGCGATATTCGTGACGTTGAGCACGAGCTGCAGAACGAGACCGATGTCGGTTCGACCGAGTCCCACGAACCAGCCGAGCAAAGCGTAGTTGGCAAGCGTCGCCGGAGCGGCCCAGATGCGGATGTCGAAGTAGCCTCGCGCGAGCTGCTCGACGCCGGGACTCGCATCGAGCAGCGCGAAGGCCATCTCGCGGATCGGCCATTGCAGCAGGATCAATCCGGCCGCGATCCCCGCGCCGATGACGAGCGCCCGCCCGAGGCACGCCGCAACCTCGGTGCCGTCGCCCGCACCGAGCGCCTGTGCCGTCAGCCCCGTCGTGCCCATGCGCAGGAAACCGAAGGCCCAAAAGACGAACGTGAAGATCAGGGAGCCGACGGCGACGGCACCGATGTAGGCCGGATCGGAGAGTTGCCCGACCACGCCGGTATCGACGAGGCCGATCAACGGCGTCGAGGCATTCGACAACATGACGGGCACCGCGATCGTCAGGATCGTCCGGTGCGTGAGCCGGCCGGGGGCGGCGCGATGCTCTGTCATGGGGTCACATGGGGTCACTGCGGCCGGTCGGCGGGCAGCGCTTCGCACCCGTCGTACGAGGCCGCGCCCACGGCACGCGCGCGCTCGGTCATCTCGCGATTACGCTGCTCGAGTCCCGACGGGGTCTGCCGCTCGGTGCGCTCGACGACGAGGAATACCGGCCCCGACGCGCGCTCCGGCCCGAGCGTGACGATGCGAAATCCTTCCCCCACGAGCGCAACCGACAGCGCCTCGAGCGTGCGGCGATCGTGCCCGGAGAACCGATACCGCCAGCGCAGCGGTCCGTCGACGTTTAGCGCTTGCGTCGCGCGCAACGCCGTGAACACTCGGCGCAACTCCGCACGCGAGGCTTTCGGTCCGAACTCGGTGGCGCTTGCAACCGAAAACGCGAGCGCTAGCGCCACCAAGACACCGGCGCCGCACCGCGCCCGCAGCATCGAGCTGAGCCACCGACCGGCGCGCTCGCGACCGAGACGGGTCACGTCGGCGTTGCGAGCCGCAGACCGACGATGCCGGCAACGATGAGCGCGATGCTCACGAGGCGCTTCGGGTCAGCCGACTCACCGAGCAGCACGATACCGAGCACTGCCGTGCCGACGGCGCCGATGCCTACCCACACGGCGTAGGCCGTGCCTACGGGCAGCGTCCTGAGCGCAATCCCGAGCAAACCCATGCTCGCGACCAGAGCGACAACCGTCCACATACTCGGAACGAGCCGCGTAAACCCTTGCGAATACTTCAAACCGATCGCCCAACCGACTTCGAACATCCCCGCAACGAGCAGCACCAGCCAAGCGGCATTTCCTCGCATTGCATCCTCCTTCTCGCGCGCATCATCCCGCAGCCGCCGTCGTTCCCGCAAAACCGAAGCCGCTTGATCTCGATGCGTTCTACCTCCATTCTCCGGCTCAACGAGTCCAGCCATCAACGCAGGGAGAAACCAGGCAGCATGGACGTTGGCCCCACTCATCCGATACTGATCGCGTGTCCGCACTGCAGTGCAACGAATCGCGTGCCGCGCGAGAAATTGCGCGCCGGCGCTCAGCCGGCCTGCGGCAAGTGCAAGGGGCCGTTGCCGACGGCCGCTAAACCGTTCTTATTGACGGACGCCAACTTCGCCGCTCATGTCGACTCGTCGCCGATTCCGGTGTTGATCGACGCCTGGGCGCCATGGTGCGGCCCGTGTCGCGTGATCGCGCCGCTCATCGACGAGCTCGCCACCACTCTCGCCGGCGACGTGCTAGTCGCCAAGCTCAACGTCGACGACAACCCGCAAACCGCTGCCCGCTTCGATTTTCGCAGCATCCCGACGCTGCTCGTCCTACAGGACGGCCGTGAGGTGCATCGGATCGTGGGCGTGCACCCGAAACCCGTCATCATGCGGCGCCTCGATCAGGCGCTCGAAGCCGCGGGAGCAGCGGCCGAAGGGCAGGAGGGACGGCGCGCCGCGCAAGGTACCCACGGCTGAGCTCACAGATCCACGACCTCGACGTCGGCGGAGCCGAACAGCTCGCCTAGAAACCTCGGCCCGAGCCGCGCGAAGCGTGGCGCACCGTCCGTCACGAGCAGATTCAGTGCCCCTCGCCGCAGCGACCGATTCACCAAGCCCAGCGGCACGCAACGATTCCGACACGGCGCGAGCGGTGGCCGACGCCGAGTCGATGATCGTGCCGGTCGGACCCAACCCGGCTCGGATCGTGCGGATCAACAACGGAAAGTGCGTGCAGCCCAAGACGATCGTGCCGGGCCGCTCGCCGCTGCCGCGGGCGAGCACGGGCCTCAGGTATTCGGCCACCGCAGCGACGGCCACGGGCCCCTCGGTCCAACCTTCCTCGGCCAGTGCGACGAACAAAGAGCACGCGACCTCTTCCACGTGCGCGGCCGGATCGAGCGCACCGATCGCCTTGGCGTAGGCACGCTGCGCGACGGTCGCCTCCGTGGCCAGCACGAGGTGTCGACCGTTGCCACCCGCGGCAACGGCCGCTCGCGCACCGGGCTCGATCACGCCGACGACGGGCAATGGGGCAAGCTGCGCCCGCAGCTCGTCGAGCGCGAGCGCCGATGCCGTGTTGCACGCGACGACGAGCATCTTGATGCCGCGCTGCACGAGCCGATCGGACGCTTGCAGGGAATAGCGCACCACCGACGCGCGGCTCTTGGTGCCGTAGGGCACTCGTGCCGTGTCGCCGAGATAGATGGCCGATTCGCCGGGCAACGCCGCACGGATCGCGCGCAGTACCGTGAGCCCACCGACGCCCGAGTCGAAGACGCCGATCGGCCGCTCGTCGAGCCCGCCCGTGCTCATCGACGCGAACCGCCGTTCGCCGGCTCCGCGTCGACGAGGGGCAGCAGATCGCTCAGGCGAGTCACGGCCGGCACACCGGAGTCGACCCGCCAATAGGGCACCGATTTCCAGACGGCCATGAGACCCGCATTACGGGCCCCTTCGATATCGGCCTCGGGGTGATCACCGACGAACAGCGCCGCCCGCACATCGACGGCGCAGCGCGCGAGGGCCCGGCGAAAGATCTCGGCGTCCGGCTTTCGAACACCTTCGGCCTCGGAGATTACTATCGTGTCGAACCAGGGCTCGAGACCGAGCGCCTCGATCTTGCGACGCTGGCGGGCGACACTGCCGTTCGTCACGATTCCGAGCTTCAACCCTCTGCCTCGAAGCGATTCCAGCGTGACCCGCGTGTCGTCTGCAAGCTCACAGTAGCCATCGTAGCTGGACCAAAAATGCGCGACGAGGCGATCCGCTAACCTGCCGGGCAAACCGAGACTGCCGACCACGCGCTCGTAGCCCGCCGTCTTCTCACCGTAGCCGTGATCGTCCATAGCGAGCACGGCAGCGACGAAACGCGAACGGGACACGCCGGCGAGGTCCGCCGCGAACGCGTCGTATTGATCGTCGACGAGCGCACTCACGAGCCGATCACGGTCGTACCGTGTGCCGTCGAGGTCGAAAAGCACAGCCTCCATTGGAGCGTGACGTTACCCGAAGCGCCCGACGGGTATCATTGTTCACCGGCCATGACGACCGGACGCACGTGTCGATCCACCAATGCCAGCAGCTCGTCGCGCATGAAGAACGTCGAATGACCCGCGCCCGTTATAGAGACGAAGCGTTTCACGGGCGCCTCGATCCATTCGGCATAGGCCTGCACCTCGCTCGTGACCGTGAACAGATCGATCTCGCCCTGGAAGAAAAACATCGGCACGGCGAAGGCCTGTCCTAAGCGCCGCGCGTCGAACGACACGATCTGCGCACGTAGCGCATCGTAAGCGGCTGTTGCGCGCGCCCGAAGCTGCTCCATCGGCAATGTCTGTAGCTCGGCAAGCACGGCCGGGTCCAGGGCCGCGAGCGCGGCAGCTTCGGCCGGCGTCATCGCGCCCGCATACTGCGACTTCACGGCATCGGTGGCGGTGTCCGCATAAGGCGGCGAGCCGATGCCCGTGAGCCTCTCGTAGGCGGCCGTATCGTTTTCTCGCCGAGCCCGCTCGAGCAACAGCTCGTAGCTCAACGCATCCTGCCGCGCCCAATCGACGATTTGGCCGCTGCCGACGTAGGCCGCGACCAGATCCGGGCGCCGTTTTGCGACCATAAGCCCGACGATGGTACCGCCCGAAAGGCACAACAAGGAGATCTTGGGTTGGTGCAACACGCGTCGCGCGTGCTCGAGCACGGCGATGGCGTCGTCGGCGAGCCGCTCGAGGCTGAGCTCGGCGGCCACTGACCCGTTACGCTCGAACGTCGCACCGGCGCCGGGCTGATCCCAGTGAACGATCGTGAAGCGCGCTTCCCACGGCGCGAAAAAACGCCGCCAAGGGCTAAACGCGGCGCCGGGACCGCTCACGATCAACAGGCCGGGATTCGCGGGATCGGCGCCGCGGATCGCCACCGATTGATCGATGCCGCCGATAGGTACGAAAGCGCGTTCTTCCCAGCGCTCTCCGGCGGGGCCGAATTCGGGTTCGTGAGAGGCAGAATTCGTCTCGTTACTCATGGCCGTTTCCTTGTCTTCGAATGTAAGGGGCGAAAACAAAAAAGAAGGCCGCCGCGCGATGCGCGGGGCCTCGGCCTGCGGTTATTTCGTGAGACGAATATTAATGGCTCAATACTATGCGCGCGGCGTCGAGACTGTCAAAACGTGCTCCGGTGACTCAACGCGCCGCGTTCGCGCGCACGGCTGCAGCCAAGAATGCCGTGAGTCCCGGTCCATGCTCGTCGATGTTCTGGGCAAATCGGCAGTCGCTCTGCCACATATCGGCAAGTCCCGAGTGCATTTCCGGGCCGCACGGATAAAACCACCGGTCGATCGACTGGCGGTGCCTCTCGGCGATGTCCATGACGTCGGGCTCCGTCGGCGCCTTGCCTGCCTCGAGCGCGGCGTAGGCATCCGCATAGATCGGCTGCCTGCTCGTCGCGCACGGCCGTCCACTCTTGCTCGCCGTATGACTTGGCTCGCGTCATCGACGCTTCGTAAGCCTTCGTGCCTGCCCAGCGCTCGCGTGCCTCACCCGCATACACGTCCGGATCGAAACCGTCGAATATCGTCTTCATGTCTACTTTGCTGCTCATGCTCATGTCCTCCGACTCAGGTGCGTGCATCACGGCGTCTTCGTGGCCCTCGGCGTCGAGCACGCCGATCGCAACGTCGATCGCCCGGATCATTGCCGCGGCTTGCTTGGCTCGACCCTCGAGCGCACGCCGTTGCTCGATCAATGCCGTACGGCGGTCGAACCCCGGATCGTCCAGCGAGCGCCGGATGGCTTCGAGTGACAAGCCGAGCGTGCGCCCGATCACGATCTGCTGCAGCCGCAACAAGTCGTCGTCGACATAGAGCCGGTAGCCCGCGTCCGAGCGCAGCCGCGGCACGAGCAGACCGATCGCGTCGTAATGATGCAGCGCGCGAACGGACACGCCGCTCAGCGCGGCGACTTCCTTGACCTGATACGTGCGACGTGGCGACATGCGGCGCACTCGTAACGCCTCACGTTGCGTGAGGGTCAAGCCAGCTCGAGCAGCCTCTCGGTCATTTCGTCCGGACGATCGAGCATCACGTCGTGGCCGCAGTCGACCGACAGCATGCGCCACCCGTTGCGCTGCGCCCGCTCGGCGAACGGTCGAAACGGCGAGGCCGCGTAACCCGTGGCCAGAATGTAAGTCACGCGGGCGGGATCGGGTCGGCTACCGAGTGTGACGGGTTGCGTGAAGGTCGCCAACGATTGCGGCGTGCATTGCGCATCCACCCAATCGCGATCGCTTTCGTTGACTTCGAAGACCGCTGCAGGAATCGGCGGCACTCTCCAACCGTCTCCGACTCGCTCGGCCTGCTCGACCTGCGCGCGCCGCTGCTCGGGCGCCAAGACGTCGTGTGCGCTCTCGCCGTTCTCGAGCACGAACGCGTCGAGATAGACGAGTGCCCGCACCCGATCGGCCACGCGATCGGCAGCACCGGTCACGACACAGCCTCCGTAGGAGTGGCCGCACAACACTATGTCGTCGAGCTGCTCCCAGAGAATCAGATTCACGACATCGGCGATGTGCGTGTCCAAATTCACGTCGCGCGCGAGCAAATGCGAACGTTCCCCGACGCCGGTGAGCGTAGGCGTGAACACTTCATGGCCCCGGTCGGTGAGCGACTTGCGCACGCGCTGCCAGCACCAACTGCCGTGCCAAGCGCCGTGCACGAGCACGAATGTAGTCATTTAACGCTCCTTGGTGACCGACCGAACACGCATGATCGAACGGTGGTGCCGGCGCCAGGAATCGAACCCGGGACCTGAGGTTTACAAAACCCCTGCTCTACCTACTGAGCTACACCGGCTTGGCTGCGCATTATAGCCCGTCCGATGGCCGTCAGATTTCGTCAGAATCGGCCGCCGAATCGGCACGATCGCGACCGACAATGACTGCCAACTCCAATCCCGGATCGCCACATGCAGACGCTCCTCGAACAATGGCAGAGCTCGGTGACGGGCAAGGTCGTATTCATCGGCGCGCTGATTCTCGTGCTGTTGATCCCGATGGGGATGATCGAAGGGCTCGTGCGAGAACGCCTGCATCGCTACGAGACCGCGCGCAACGCAGTGGCCGTCGCTTGGGGGCGGTCGCAAACGATCGGCGGTCCCATTCTCGCCGTGCCCTTTCGCTACACGCGCATGACCTACGGTCAAGCCACGGTCGTTACCGATGAAGCGTACGTGCTGCCCGAGTCATTGACCGTCACCGCCGACGTCGATACGCAGGAGCTCAAGCGCGGCATCTATACCACCCCGGTTTATACGGCCAAGCTGCACGTGGTCGCGCGCTTCGTGCCGCCGACAATCGAAGGCGCCGGCGACGATCTCGTGATGCTTTGGGACGAGGCCGAGATTGCGCTGCCGGTAAGCGATGCACGATCGATCAAGGCGCCCGTGCTGCTTGCGGCCGGCTCGACCGTCACGCCGTTTCATGCGGCCGGTGCCGAAGTACCGGGATTCGGGCCGCAGCTCGCCGCCGACTTTTCCGCGCTCGGGCTCCACGCGCTCACGGCGCCGCAAGACATCTCCTTCGACTTGCTGCTAGGCGGCACGAGCGCGCTGCGCTTCTTGCCGCTCGGCGACGCGACCAAGGTCACGATCGCCGCGAACTGGGCGTCGCCGCGCTTCTCGGGGGCCTATCTGCCCGACCGGCGTTCGGTGTCCGGCGCCGGATTCTCGGCGCAGTGGCAACTGTTGAGCTTAGGGCGAGGCTACCCGGCGATATGGAAGAAGTCGGAGCCCGTACCGGCCGTCACGGCCGGCAGTTTCGGCGTGGACCTCATCGATCCGATAGGCGTGCACGAGGCGACGCTACGGGCGACGAAATACGCAGTGCTTCTGATCGGCTTCACGTTCACCGCGTACTTTCTGTTCGAGCTGCTAACCGGCCTGCGGCTACACGCATTGCAGTATCTGTCGATCGGCATGGCCAACTGTGTGTTCTTTCTGTTGTTGCTCGCACTGGCCGAGCAAATCGGATTTGCGCTGGCCTATGCGCTGAGCGCCGCCGCCGCAACGACGCTGATTGGGACGTACAGTGCCGCCGTGCTGCAGTCGGCACGGCGCGCGTTACCCGTGACGGGAATGTTGGCGGCGATCTACGCGTATCTATTCATGACGCTCGAGGCCGAGGACTATGCACTGCTCTACGGCGCACTCGGCACGTTTGTGCTGCTCGCGGCGTTCATGTACTTCACGCGCCGAGTGGATTGGGGTGCCGTGCGCTTTGCCAAGCAAAGCGCCCAAGGCAAAGAGGTCGCCTCTGCGCGCGTCCAGCTTCACGCATGACCGGCCCCTCCCCCGGGCTCATGCGGGTCCGGTCGGAACCCTCGATCTCGAGGGTTCCGACCCTTTTTTACGATTAGCCCGGCTTGCGCGCGCGCAGCAAGAACTGATCCGTGTGTCCGCGGACCGACGGGTCACGCACACCTTTCGTATGATCGTCGGCAGGATTCGCCAGGATGCTCGACTCGGCCTCGATCTTGAAACCGGCCTTCGTCAGGACGTCCTTTGCCTGCTCGAGTTGAATTCGGTGGAACTGAGCATTGTCCTGCCCCGCGATGCCGCGGTGGTCGATGACGCCGAACACGCCGCCCGGCTTCAACGCGTCGTAAACACCCTTCACGAACCCGACGGCCGCTTGCTCGCCGCCTTGACCGTTGTAGATGTCGTGCAGATTCATCGCCGTGATGGCTGCGTCGAGCTGTCCGTTGAGCCCGGCGCTCGGGATCTCGCCGTGGACGGCCATGACGTTACCGAGACGATCGTTGCGCTCCTTCTCGGCTTCGACGAAGCCTTGTCGGTTCACGAAGAAGTCCGGATTCTGCGAATACACCTTACCGGACGGTCCGACGGCCGCGGACAAAACTTCGGTGAACCAGCCACCGGCCGCGATCACGTCCATGACTTTCATGCCTGGCTTGATGCCGAGAAACTGAATTGTCTCGATCGGCTTGCGAGCCTCGTCGCGCGCTTTGTCTTCGGCCGGCCTTTCGGGGGAGGCCAGCGCCATCTTCATGTGCGCGACTTGGTCGTCCTGCGCCTGAGCGGTCGATACGAGCGCGGCACCGAGCACGCAGAGTGCTGCGGTCCACGAGCTGTGTTTCCAAAGTTTCATGTCTGAAGACTCCTTAAGACTTCGGTCTGGTGATGATGCGCGCACTCGAAGTTGCGTCTTGTTTTCGAAAAACCGGGCGAGAAACCATACCCGAAACCACTGCCGTCACAAAGCATCGCGGTGTTCTCGGAGCCGCACACGTGCGCGGCCGACTAGCGGTACACGGACCCATCCTAGCGAAGGGCCGTTGGTCGAATCTTAAGAAAGCTCAATGAGTCGGCGATCGGCGACAGGCTATTTCGCCGTCGAAGCGCAGTTGCGCTGCTCGAGCCGAATGATGCGTCCGGGCGTTTGCAACGTCTCGAAGTCCAGCGTCTGGTCCGCCGCAAGAGCCACGTCTACCCAATACACGGTCGCCCGCCGCGTGCGATCGACGACCGTCGGCTCGTAACCGAGCGCGCGCACTTCCTCGCGCCGGCGAGTTACGCCGCTGATTTCACTGAACACCCCGAGTGAGACGAGGCTGCCGCTGTCGCTGTTCGGAATGACGTACGAATCCGTGAGCCCTTTGGAGCGAACCTTCTCGAGGATCTTGTTCGCTTCGGCCTCGCTCGCGATCCCCTGGATGTAAACCCAATAGCCTATCCAGATATCGCCCTCGGCCACTCGCTGAGTCGGCTGGTAACCGGCCATCCGGAGATTGGCAGCGGCTGTAGCCGCTTGCGCCAACTCTCGGAACGGGCCGACGGTGACGCAGCGCGTCACGCCTGCGGGTGCCTCGGCAGGCGTTTCGGCCGGCGTTTGCGCGGCGGGGGCTGGTTGCACAGGCTCGGCGGCCGGCCCGGCGTCGTTTTGTGCGGCGGCAGCAACCAGGTCGCTCGAGTCGGACGAGGTCGGCGTTTCAGTCACGGCCGGGGTGTCTTTCGCACCGCCCCGCAGCTGCGCGAGATCGTCGGGCATCTCGCTGACGAGCGTGATGCCGGGCGCGTCGTCGCGCGGCGGACGAACGGGCTTGGCGCCGTCGGCAAACCACGCGTGCCACGCCGCGAAGGCGAGGTTGGCAAGCACGAGTGCGAGAAAGAGATTACGCATCGCTTCCCTCTGTCCGGCGAATTAGCCCGCGCCGGCAAACAACGCGAGACCTTCGAGCACTAAGTCTGCTCTGAGTTGCACCTCGGTTTCCAGCCACGCCGCGAGCACCTCGGCGTCTCCGCCGGTCAGGTACACGACCGGTTGCGCACCGAGGGCGCGCTCGACGGTGCACACGGCACGGTCCAGCGCGGCCGCAAGCCCGAGCATGACGCCGTGCGCGACAGCCGCATCGGTGGCCTTACCGAGCAGCTCGAGCCCGGCCGGCGCGCGGCCACCGGCCAATGTCGGTCCGATGTCGCTCGTGCTGCGCTGCAAACTGCCGGCCGACAAATGCGCGCCGGGCATGATCAACCCACCGAGGTGCAGCCCTTGCGCATCGACGGCATCGAATGTCACGGCAGTCCCCGCGTCGAGGACGCATGCGGCCCGAGGGGCAGCTGCTTGACGCGCCGCGAGGAGCGCGACCCACCGGTCGACGCCGAGCCGACCCGGCTCCGCATAGGCACAACGCACGCCGAACTGCTCGGCAGTCGTCGCGACGAAGAGCGGCGCGCCCGCCGATCGCACACTCGCAAGCGCGGTGAGACGATCGCGCATCTGCGCCCCAGCGACGTTGGCGATGACGAATCGATCGACGCTTATGGGCACCGCCGACTCCAGCTCGGCAACGGCCGCGTCGGGCAT
The DNA here is from genome assembly GCA_963786385.1 of uncultured Gammaproteobacteria bacterium. Classification (GTDB taxonomy): domain Bacteria; phylum Pseudomonadota; class Gammaproteobacteria; order Steroidobacterales; family Rariloculaceae; genus FEN-1219. The sequence continues at coordinate 18,649 of CAWAYS010000006.1, read as the reverse complement.
GCCTCGATGCCACGCGCTGCCGCGATGCGAAAGGCCCGCACCGCCGAGAACGGCCCATTTGATCTTCGTGTTGCCGATGTCGACGAGAAGCTGCATCACACGCTCCGAACGCTGACGTCGCCCGAGATCACTCGTTCGCGCGCGCCCGTTTCGGTTTCGAGCAGCAACGCGCCGTCGCTCTCGATGCCGAGCGCCGTGCCCGTCACACTGCCGCCGGCACTGTCGAGCGTCACGCGACGGCCTTTGAGAAAATCCGCCGCGCGCCACGCGTCGCGATACGGCGCGAAACCTGCCGTCGCGTAAGCAGCGAACAGCTCGACGACTCCGGCCACGACTTCCACTGCGAGTGTCGTTCGCGCGGGCGGCTCGCGGCCGAGCGCCGTGACGAGATCGACGGCTCCGCGCGGCCAATCGCAAATGGTCGGCAAAACCTCGGGGGGCATCGAGACGTTGAGCCCGACACCCGCCACCACGTGACAACCGCCCTGCGCCTCGGCGGCGAGCTCCAGCAAGATACCGCCGAGCTTTCGCTCGTCCCAAACGAGGTCGTTCGGCCATTTCAGCTGTACCTGGAGCTCGGCCGTGCGCTCGAGCGCGCGCCGCACGATGACACCGACGGCAAGAGTCAGCGCGGTGAGCTCCGGCGGCATGTCCTTGAACTGCCAACCGACCGATAGGCACAGCCCTCCAGCAAGCGGCGTTTGCCATGCGCGTCCGCGGCGCCCGCGTCCGGCCCGCTGATACTCCGCGATGCAGACGTTGGCGGCACCCGGGGGCGGCCGGCGCGCAACGAGCCGGCGATTCGTCGAATCGATCTCGGTGAGGACCTCGACTTCGAACAAGGGCACGGCCGTACGCCGATGCAGCGCCCGCCGGAGGGCATCGGCCTCGAGCAGATCGAGAGACCGCGTGAGTCGGTAGCCCACGCCGGGGACGGCCACGACATCGAGGCCCCAATCGGCCAGAGCGCTCATGCGTTTCCAAACGGCGGCCCGAGTCACGCCGAAGGCGTCGGCGAGCTCCTCGCCGGAATGAGGCCGCCCGTCGGCCAGCGCGCGAAGTAGCTGCTCAGGCTCCACGCGTCACTTGCCGCCGAGCAAGCGCCCGAGCAGCGGCCGGGTGAAACGCGATTCCGTGCCGTTCCACATGCGCTGAATGTTGCCGCGATGCGCGAATACGAGCAGCGCCGCCACCGCACAGCCGAAAACGAACAGGCCGCTGTTGTCGGGCAAGCTCGTCACTCCTATGTATACGACGGCGGCCGCGGCGGCGCTGATCGTCGCGAGCCCGACGAACCCCGTAGTGAACACGATCAGCAGCCAAGCACCGATGACCGGTAGCGCCACGGCCGGCGCAAGGTAAATGATCAAACCCGCGGCCGTGGCGCCGCCTTTGCCGCCGCGAAATCCGAACCAGACGGGGAAGACGTGGCCGACAATCGCAGCGAACGCGACCGCATACAGCAACAACGACCGGTCGATCTCCGGATCGAAGCCGACGCCCGGCAAGTCGAGGCCGGGCACGACCGCCGCCGCGAAAATGCCCTTGCCGACGTCGATGACCATGACCCAAAGGGCAAACCACTTGCCTTGGGTGCGCAACGCATTCGTGCCGCCCGCATTGCCGCTGCCGAGCTTGCGGATGTCGACACCGCCGCGAGCAAACCCGACGATCAGGCTGCCGAGCACGGCGCCGATCAGGTACGCCAGCGTGAACTTCAAACCGAGCTCGAGCATTCGAACGCGCTGCCTCTTGCCGCCGGCCGACGCCGGCTCACTGCCATGTTACGACCCGATCATTCGCCGAGCCACGCACGACGGCGCACGAGCGCGGTCTTGTCGGCATCGGCATCGAGCTCCAAATAGCACGTGTCGGCGGGCGCGGGGCGCAGCACGAGCCCGACCTCGTGCAGCTCGTCGCCGCGCAACACGCTGGCGGTCACGCGCTCGCCGGATTCGAATCTCGCGAGCCGGCGACGCAAGTTGCGCTCGTCGACCTTGAGTCGATCGAGCGCAATCAAAACGTCCCCGGGGTTGAGCCCCGCCCGCTGGGCCGGGCCGTCGTCGAGCACGCTCGTGAGCTCGACGCCGAGGGCACGATCGCGAACGGTCGCACCGAGCGCAAGCGTCTCGCCGTTCGAGGTCCGCGGCGTGCCGCCCCGATCGTCGGCGCCTACGGCCGGGCGAAATACGAGCCGCACACCGAAAGCCGAAAGCAAATCCGCAAGCGGCAAGTCCTGTGTCCCGCGCACGGCCGTGTCGAAGAACGACGTGAGCTGCGAGCCGCCGAGCTCGATCGCCAGCGCCTCGAACCCTTCCTCCGGCACGCCGACGCCTCGAGCGCCGTAACGTTCCCACAACGCCCGCACTACGTCGTCGAGGCTCACGCGCCCCGCGCCCCCGAGCCGCAAAGTGAGATCGAGCGCGAGCGCGACGACGGCGCCTTTCGTGTAGTAGCTGATGCTCGTGTTCGGATGATTGGCCTCGGGCTTGTAGAGCACGTCCCAAGCGTCGAAGCTCGATTCCGCCAGACTCTGCTTGAGGCGTCCGGGCTGACGATAGACGCGTGTCGCAAGCTCGCCCAGGCGCTGCAGAAACGCCGCCGGGCCAAGGACCCGGCTACGCAGCAACATGAGCTCCTGGTAGTAGCTCGTGATGCCTTCGAAGACCCATAGCAGCCGCGTGTGGTTGCGACGGTCGAGCCGATACGGCACGAAGGCCGCCGGCTTGCTGCGCTTCACGTGCCACGTGTGGAAGTACTCGTGGCTGGCAAGCGCTAGGAAGCGTTGGTATTCGCGCGGCGTGCCGGGCTCTCCGGGTTTCGGCAAGTCATCGCGATTGAAAATCAGGCTCGACGACGCCCGATGCTCGAGGCCGCCGTACCCGTCCCCCACGGCCAGACCGAGGAACCAGTAGCGGTCGAACGGAGCGGGCCGGCCGAAAAAATCGATCTGCGTCGTGCAAATCTCGGCAAGATCGGTTGCGACGCGGTCGAGATCCGCCTCGAAACGACCCGCAACGACCAAGCGATGCGCCACCCCGGCCGCCTCGAACTCGACGCTTTCGAACTCGCTGATCTCGACGGGATGATCGAGCAGCTCGTCGTAGCTGCCGGCGCCGTAACGCCCGAATCCGCGCTCGTCGGTCTCGATCGCGCGCATCGCCGTCGCCACGCGCCAACCCTCCGCCGACAAGCTCCCGGGCGGCTCGATCGTCACCTCGATTGCCTCGTCGTCACGCCCGTCAGGCAGAAGAAAGACGCACGGACCATTGAAAAAGGCGCGCCGACGGTCGAGCCACGCGCCGCGCACGGACTGGTCGAGCGCGTAAATCGTCGCCGTCAACGCCACGTCGCCGCGAGCGCCTCGCACGACCCACACACTGCTTTCCACCTTCTCGATCGCGACGGCGCGTCCCTCGCTCGTGGCACCGATGTGCACGATGTGACGCGCGAACTCGCGCAGAAGATAACTGCCCGGAATCCAGGCCGGCAGCGAGAAGCGTTGTTCTGGGGCAGGATCGTCTATTCGGCACTCGACCTCGAAGCAATGGCGGTCGAGATCGGCAAGACGGACACGATAGCGGATCAGAGCGGTTCCTCCCGGCACGGTGCGCGCGGGTGCGTATTCTCTCACAGCCGAGGCGCACTACGCGGGATGCGTCGCTTGCAAAAGCCCGGAGCGGCTCCTAAGGTGCATCGCAGGCGGTGCCCGTTGAGGGTTAAAAGGGAACGCAGTCGAAACTGCGGCTGTTCCCGCAACTGTGATCGGCGAGGCCCGACTCGTACGCCACTGGAGCACGCTCCGGGAAGGTGAGTCGCGGCCGCCCGAGCCGAGAGCCAGGAAACCTGCCGCCGATGTCGTCCTTCCGCGGCCGGGAAAGCACGCGGTACGGAAATCCGTCGTGGCGACAACCCGTGAGCCATGAGCCGGCGGAACAGGCGCGCACGCGCGACCGCCGACTCGCACGAACGAGGTTGTAGTCGATGTGCGGCGGACGAGTCCCGGTCGAAAAACGGCGCGACGAAGCGCGACCGCGTGCGCGGGTGGGCTGGCGCGCAGTCGCGACGCTCGTTGCGGCGACTGCCGCTATGGGCGCCTCGGCCGGCGACCGTTTGCCGGCGGTCGCCTCGATCAATCTGTGCGCCGACGAGCTCGTGCTGAGCGTCGCCGCGCCCGAACAGATCTTGAGCGTGAGCTGGCTTGCGGCCGACCCGGAAGAATCCGTGCTCGCGGATCAGGCCTCGCACTACCGCCTCAACTACGGCTCCGCCGAAGAAGTCCTGCGTCTGAAACCCGACGTCGTGATTGCGGGGATCTACACGAACGCGTTCGCTCGCAGTCTGCTGAAACGTCTCGGCGTCAAGGTCGTCGAGCTCGCGCCGGAGACGACACTGGCCGATATCGAAACCAACTTGCGTACCGTAGGCGCGGCGCTCGATCGGACCGGTCGCGCCGAGACCCTCGTCACCGGCCTGCACGCCACTGCGCGGCGCGTCGCCGCCGCGCGCACGCACCCACCCATATCGGGCGTCGTGGTGCGACCCGGCGGCTTCACGGTCGGTAAGCACTCTCTCGCCGACACCCTCATGGCACTCGCGGGCGTGCGCAACGTTGCGGCCGAGCAAGGCCTCGATCGATGGGGCAGCCTGTCGATGGAGACTCTGCTGCGCAGCCGACCCGAGCTCATCGTTTTGACGCGCTACCGCAACGACGAGCCGTCGCTCGCGAACTCGGTGCTGCACCATCCGGCGATCGCGGCGCTGCGCACGCGCGTCGCGACAACCGAGGTCGACGCGAAGTATTGGGCATGCGGGCTACCGGCGAGCCTAGAATCGAGCACAGCCCTCGAGCGCGCGGCGCACGCCCGATGATTGCGACATCGGCGAAACGCGGCGGCGATTGGCGGCTTTGCGCATCGCTGGCCGCCGCCGCCGGCTGCCGCCATGGTGCTGTCTCTTGCGATAGGCCGCGGCAGTGGCGGACCCACGCTCGGCTTCGGCGGACCGGATCTCGCGAGCGCGATCTTCTTCGAGATTCGTCTGCCGCGCACGCTGCTCGCGTTGCTGGTGGGCGGCACCCTTGGCTTGTGCGGGGCCGCGCTGCAGGGACTGCTACGCAACCCGCTCGCGGAGCCCGGGCTCCTCGGCGCATCGAGCGGGGCGGCTTTCGGCGCCGTGCTCGTGTTCTATTTCGGACTCGCGGGGGCCGACTCGCTGCTGTTGCCGGCCGGCGCCGTCGCGGGTTCGCTCACGGCGCTTGCCGTGCTCTACGCGCTCGCGGGCCGCCGCGGCGACTTTCTCACGATCGTCCTCGCGGGCATCGCGATCAACGCGCTCGCCGCGGCGCTGACGTCGCTCGCGCTCAACTTTGCGCCAAGCCCCTATGCCGCGCTCGAGATCCTGTTCTGGATGCTCGGCTCGCTGGCCGATCGCAGCCTGGCCCACGTGTGGCTCGCGCTCCCGCTCATGGTGCCCGGCTGGCTGCTCGTGATCGGCGCCGCACGCGGACTCGATGCGTTGACGCTCGGCGAGGAGACGGCGGCGAGCCTCGGCTTCGACCCGCGCCGCACGCAATGGCTCGTGATCGGCGGAACGGCGCTCGCCGTGGGCGGCGCCGTCGCGGTCACCGGAGTCGTGGGCTTCGTCGGTCTCGTCGTGCCGCATCTCGTGAGGCCTTGGGTCGGTTACCGCCCGAGCCGGCTGCTGGTCCCGAGCTTTCTCGGCGGCGCCCTCCTCACGGCCGTGGCCGACATCGCGATCAGGCTCATGCCGCCCGGACCGGAGCTCAAGCTCGGCGTCGTGACCGCTTTGCTCGGCGCGCCGTTCTTCTTGCACCTGGTCATGCGGCCGCGCGTGGCAGCGGCTTGAGAAACCTCGGCATGACGCTCGCGATAGCAAACCTCGAAGTGCGTTACGGCGCCCGCGTCGCGCTCGAACGCGCGACCTTCGGCCTCGAGCCCGGCACGCTCGTCGGTTTGATCGGCCCGAACGGGGCCGGGAAGAGCAGCTTGCTGCGCGCCGTGGCCGGTGTCGGTCGGCATACGGGACGAGTCACTTGGCGCGGCCGAGAGCTCGCGGACCTGTCACCCCGGCACCGTGCTCTTCTCGTAGCGTACCTGCCTCAAGCGGCGGCCGTGCATTGGCCGATGTGCGTCCGCGACCTCGTCGCGCTCGGGCGACTGCCGCATCGGGCCTACGGCGCGGCGCCGACCGCAGCCGACGACGAAGCCGTCGACTGGGCGATGCAGCAAACGGAAACCGAGCCTTTCGCGACCCGCAGCGCAGACGAGCTATCGGTCGGCGAACGGGCCCGCGTGCTGCTCGCCCGCGCTCTCGCCGTGCGCGCGCCCGTGCTGCTGGTCGACGAGCCGATAGCAATGCTCGACCCGTACCACCAGCTGCAGATCATGGCCGTGCTGCGCACCTATGCAACGACATGCGTCGCCGATGTCTGGCGCACGCGGCGGCACATTCCGCCGGAACCCGCCGGGCCAGCCGTTGCGCCCATGTCGTCGCCGTGCTCCACGATCTGGTGTTGGCAGCCAGGTTTTGCGATCGCGTGCTTCTCGTCGACCGCGGAGTCGTGGTGGCCGACGGGCCTCCGGAAAGCGCGCTGAACCCCGAAGCCCTTGCTCGGCACTATCGCGTACAGCCGCTCATCACGCGGCACGAAGGCGAACCCGTCGTCGTCCCTTGGCGCCGGCTCGAAAAATAACGCGTATGGCCTTCCTTAGCCCGCAGACACGATGGCGGGGCGTGCCGCCACGGCATCGCGCCATCGGCGCAAATTCGGCCGATCTTGCGCGGGATCGAGCCGCAACGCCCGGGCCCCGAACTCCAGATAAACGAAGCCCGCGATGTCCGCATACGTGAACCGAGAGCCGGCGACCCAGGCGCTATGGGCCAGACGCGCGTCCATACGATCGAAATAGTGCGCCGACCTCGTGCGACCCCGGTCGGCCAACGCGGGAATCTGCTCGTACGACACGGTGCCGACGAGCGCTCGGCCTTTGAATGCCGGGTGCGCGTTGCGCAGAACCTCTTGAATCGCGAGATAGCCTTCCAAGGTCTGGATGTCGTTCCACATGAGCACGAGGGCCTGTTCCTCGGCGTCTCGGCCCATGAGATTAGGCGCCGGCCGAACCTGCTCGAGGTAGTGGCAAATCGCGAGGCTCTCGGTCAGCCACGTGCCGTCATCGAGCTCGAGCACGGGCACGCTGGCTGCCGGGTTCTTCGCGACGAATGACGGGTGCTGCTGCTCCAAGCCCCGCAGATCAACGTCCACGGTTTCGATCTCGAGCCCTTTCTCCGCGAGGAACAATCGGACCTTGCGCGGACTCGGCGCCGTCCGGCAATCGTAGAACTTCATGGCACCATCCCGCCTGAGCCTGCGCGCAGTGTAACGGCGGCCGGCCCCCGTCGACACCCACCGTCTTGGGCGTCGTCACTTGATGCAAGCGCGATGTCACTCCATATAATCGGAGAATGGCGAATCTCGTCACGTTGAGCCGGCTCGTTCTTCTGTTGGTCGCGGCCTTCCTTTTCTACTCCGCGAGCGCCTGGGAATTCGCCAACTTCGTTCTCGTGATCCTGATCTTCGTGACGGACGGGATCGACGGCTACATCGCGCGGAAACGTAACGAGACGAGCCTATTCGGTGCGTTGTTCGACATTGCGGGCGACCGCATCGTCGAGCTCACACTTTGGCTCGTGGCCGCGGACAACAAGCTCGTGCCGATTTGGGTGCCGCTCGTGTTCATCATCCGCGGCGTGATCGTGGACACGATCCGCTCGAGCAATGCGGCCGTCCAAAAGACCTCCCCGTTCGCGCTCATGCGCACGAGATTCGGCAAGTTCATCGTCGCGAGCAAGCTCATGCGCGTCCTGTACGCCGTCGTCAAGGCCTCGGCTTTCGCCGGACTGACGTTGCAAAGGCCGTTTCCGACCTACTTGCCGGAGCTTTGGAGCTATGTCGGCTGGATCTTGACGGGTCTGACCTATTTCTTCGTTTATCTCGCCGTCGTGTTGTGCGTGGCGCGCGGGCTGCCCGTCATCGTCGAGTTTGTCTACGCGCAGAAGCACGATATCCTCAAGGGCGGGCGGAACAGACCATGAAGCTCGCCATTTTCGACATCGACGGCACCTTGATTCACGGCAGCTCCGAGCGGCTGTTCTGGCGCTACCTTGCCGCCCGCGGGCGGCTCGGACCTCGGCAAGTGTCGGCTTATCTGCTTTTTCTGCTGCGCTATTTGCCGACCGGAGGCGTGCACACCGCCAAGAAGAACAAAGCATATCTAACGGGCCTGACGACCACCGAGGTCGCCGAGCTCGCGCGGGACTTCGTGGCCACGCGGCTCGTAGGACGGCTCTACCAACGATGCGTGCAACGGCTGCAGGAGCATCAGCGCCGCGGCGACACCGTCGTGCTGATCTCGGGTACGCTCGACCCGATTGCACGCGAGCTCGCGGCCCGACTCGGCGTTCGTCATGTCTGCGCGACCTTGTGCAGCGAGCGCAACGGGCACTACCTGCCGCAACCGCCCGAGACCCACCCGTTCGGCGCTGCGAAGTTGAGCCTCGCGAGGCAACTGGCGACGGAGCTCGGTGCGCAGCTCGGGCAAGCGAGCGCGTACGGCGATTCGCGTCACGACTTGTTTCTGCTGCGAGCGGTTGGCGAGCCCGTGGCCGTGATGCCCGATTCGAAGCTCGCCGAGGTCGCGGCGGCCCACGACTGGGAGATCATTTCGTCGGGCACGCCGGCGCACGACGGCGCCGTGCGCCCGTGAACGGCCGACACTACATGTACGCGAGCTGACTGTTCGCGACGAGGTCGAACGGCACGCTGCGATTGCGCCCCTGGAGCTTGGCCGTGTAAAGCGCTTTATCGGCACCCTTGATGAGGTCTTCCACGGTACGGAACTGGCGTCCGTCGTTGTGCGAGGCCATGCCGATCGAAATGGTTACGGCCAAATCGCGCTTCACGCCGACATCGTGTCTCGTCTCCTGGAAGGCGCGGACGATCCGCTCGCAGATGGTCTTGAGCAAGCCGTATTCCGTGTTCGGAAATACGAGCATGAACTCTTCCCCGCCGTAGCGAGCCACGACGTCGGCCGCGCGCACATTGGCTCGAAGGATGTTTGCCGTCGTCACGAGAATTTGATCGCCCGTCGCATGCCCATACGTGTCGTTGATGGACTTGAAGCGGTCGAGATCGGCGAAGGCAACGCTGAGCGGCGTTTCGTTGCGCGTACTGCTATCGAATGCGTCGCGCAGGAACTGATCCAGGTACGCACGGTTGTATAGGTTGGTCAGCGGATCGCGTTTGTTGGACTCCTCGAGGCGACGGGTTCGCTGCTCGAGCGACTCTGCGCTGGTCTTGAGGTTGTCCACGGTCCTAAGCGCCTGCAGGTTGCGCAGCATGAGCGCGTCGCGCGCCTCGTCGAGTATTTCCTCGGAGCTCTCGGTCGAGAGGATCTGGGTCTCGAAGACGCTCTCGGCGTCGGGGATCATGTTGCCGATCTCGGCCAAGAGATCTGCGAGAACTTCCTTGTCGATGTCGAAGTAAGCCTGCGCGCGCTCGGCGAGACGGTGGAAGCTGCGCTCACCCTTGACGTCGAGAAAGACCTCCGCGATCGAGCTCGACAACGCCACACAGCGAGCGAACACGCCGTTGGGGCTTTGCTTGGACACGCGCTCCGGCTCGTGGCTCGCCATGACCACCTGCTGCGTCCGTTCGGGAAACTGCCACTTTTCGAGCAACCAGCCGCTCACGACCGCATGATCGACGCCGAACCGCTCGCGTTCGCGCTTGATGAGAACGCTGTGCCGAACCTGCTCGGGTCCCAATCCCTGGTAGAGATCCGGAATCGTGCGGTCGAGAGCCATCATGCCGATGTCCTGGATCAGGCAGGCAAGAAAGAGCTCTTCGGCATCCTTGATGCCGATCGTGCGCGCGACGACGTGGCTTGCCGTGGCGCCGAGCAACGCTCGCCGCCAGTAGAGCGGGTAGTCCAAGCCGCCGGCTTCGTCATGCCGCTGCCACGACTTGAGGAGCGAAAAGGACAAAGCAAGTGAGATTGTCGCGTTGAGTCCGATGACCATCAGAGCCTGACGGAGGTTTTCCGTCTTGCGCTGTCGCGCGTACATCGGCGAGTTGGCGATCCGCAAAATTTTCGCCGTGATGGCCGGATCCAGGGCGAGCACTTCGGCGATGCGAGCCATGTCCGCTTCCGGATCATTGGCCAAACGAATGATTTTCGTGGCAACGCCGGGAGGCGTCGGCAAATTGCTGCAGCTTTCGAGCTGTTTCTTAAGTTCTGGTGTTGGCAAGGCCCGCTCCAAGCGACACGTTCACAACAGACCACAAGCGTGACGACCGAGCACAGTCATGAGCACGCAGGGGCGGCACGGCCTCTTGTCGGCAGCCGAACGTGGAAACTTTAGGGGGAACCGCCTAGGCGCGGATTGACATAATCAAGATCGCGGCCACAAAGACCTCTCATCCCCGGTGGGACTCGAGCAAGCTCGCGACGTGCCCCAAGGCCACCTTGATTTGAGTGAGATCGGACTCGAGGGCGATGGTCAGTTGCCGCATGGCCTCGATCAAGAGAAGCTCGGTCTCCGAGAGGGCAGCGTGTTGCTCTTTGCCTCGAGCAAGGCGCTCGCGGATCGCTTCGTAGGACATGGGAACCGTTCTTCGTATTGGAAGTTCCCAATCCTATGGGCCGAGCCTTCGAAGTCAACAACGGATTGCGCTGCATGGGAAGTCGTTCCCAAACCGCTCGACAGTGGTGCGTCGGCGGCCGTGACGCGTAGGATCGGACGATGAAAATGGAGACTCCGCAGGTCGAGCTCGTGGACGTCGCGAAGCGCTACGGCTCGCAGCTCGTGCTCGAAGGCGCGTCGCTCGCGATCGGGCGAGGCGAGTTCTTGACGGTGCTCGGGCGCAGCGGGTCGGGGAAATCCACGTTGCTGCGGCTCGTCGGAGGTCTCGAGTCGGCCGACCGCGGCGTCGTGCGATTCGACGGCATCGACTATGGCACGTTGCCGGAGGGGGCTCGGGCTCGGTTGCGGCGCTCGACCGTAGGGTTCGTGTTCCAATTCTTCAATCTCATCCCGACGCTGACGGTCGGCGAGAACGTCGAGCTACCCCTAGCACTGAATGACGTCCCCAGAGCCGAGGCCGGCGAACGGAGCCGCGCGTTGCTCATGGAGCTCGGCCTCGAAAACGCCGCGGACCGATTCCCCGAGGAACTCTCCGGCGGTGAGCAGCAGCGTGTTGCGATCGCTCGCGCGGTGGTCCACGAGCCCCGGCTCGTTCTGGCCGACGAACCGACGGGCAATCTAGATCTGGAGACGGCGGCGCACGTGCTCGAGATTCTCGAGCGCACGGTACGAAGCCGCGGTGCAACGCTGATCATGGCGACTCACGGGCAAGATGCCGCCGCGCGCGCCGATCGGGTGCTCACGATCCGCGACGGTCGCGTCGAGGAACGCGAAGAGTGAACCGGTTGTTGCTGCGCGCGTCGCGCCGCTTTTACGCGCGGCACCCCTGGCAACTGGCGCTGGCCATAGGGGGCATTAGCCTCGGAGTCGCCGTATACGTGGGAGTCGCGCTCGCCAACGACGGCGCGCGACGCGCATTCGAGGAGTCTGCGGCGCTGTTGCGCGGGCAGACGACACATCGGTTGCTGCCGATTTCCGGGCAGCTCGACGAAAGTGTGTACCGCGATATCGTCGTCGATCATGGCATTGCAGCGGCTGCGCCCATCGTAGAAGGCGAGGTCGACGTATCCGGGACCGGCGGCGGCCGTTTTCCGTTATTGGGCGTCGATCCGGTGCGCGAATCGGCGCTTCGAAGCTTTTCGGGGTTCGGCGGCGGGTCGGGCAGCATGGTGAGGCTCATGGTCACCCCAGGAACCGCACTGGTCCCGGAGGAGCTTGACCGCGGCGGCAGACCCTCGGCACAAGGTCGGGACGGCCACGAGGCCACACTGCCGATTAGGGTGCGGGGCCGCAAGGTCGATCTGGACGTGCTCGGGACCGTCCCGGAAGTCAGCGAGCACCTGGATGCAGAGCCGCCGATCGTCGTCGACATTGCGACAGCTCAAGAGCTTCTCGACAAAATCGGCGTGCTGACCCGGATCGACCTGAAGTTGACGAGCGAGGAGGCGGAACGACTCGAAGCGCATCTTCCGGCCGGGACGGTGCTCGTGCCGGCGGAGGAGACGGACGCGGCCTTCGGCCAGCTGTCGGGGGCGTTTCGCACCAATCTGTCGGCGCTCGGTTTACTTGCTCTGGTGGTCGGCATGTTCTTGATCTACGGCACGATGTCGTTTGCCGTCGTGCAAAGACGGTCGACGCTCGGGGTGTATGCGGCGCTCGGTGTATCGCGATCGGAGGTGCTTGCAACGATACTCCTCGAGGCAGCGGCGCTCGGCGCCTTGGCAACGGCGATCGGGCTCGTCCTCGGGCGGATTCTGGCGACCGCGCTCATGGGGCTCGTGCTGCAAACGATCGGCGATTTCTATTTCACGACGGCGGTCGCCGGGACGTCGCCGTCACCTTGGATTTACGCCCTGGGAGCGGCGCTGGGGCTCGGTGCGACCGTTGTGGCGGCGGCCAAACCGGCCATCGACGCGGCCAAGGCGGGGCCGATGGCGGCGATGCGCCGTGCGGATTTAGAGCGACGAGCACGACTCGAGAGTCGGCAAGCGGCGGTGTGGGCGTTGCCGCTGCTCGGGGGGGCCGGGGTATTGCTGGTGCTGCCGTCGCGAGGACTCGTGGTGGCGTTCGCAGCGCTGTTTCTCGTGCTCGCCGCCGGCGCGCTGGCCACACCGGCCGCGGCCGTGATCCTCATGAGGTTGAGCGAAGGACCGGCCAGACGAATTTTTCGATTGCCCGGCGTGCTGGCCGTGCGCGGCGTGAGCGCGTCGTTGAGCCGGACGGGTGTTGCAACGGCTGCGCTGGCGGTAGTCCGTGGCCACCGTCATTGGAATCGGGCTGATGATCGGAAGTTTTCGAGGAAGCCTGGTCGATTGGTTGCGTACGACCTTGACGGCCGACGTATATGTGGCGTTCGACGGAACGGGCGTGCCGGTCGAGGAGGGGGAGCTGGAGCGTATCCGAGCGGTTCCGGGGGTGGCGGGAATGATGCTGCAGCGCTCCGCACGCTTGCCCGGGGCGGGCGGCGAGATCGCGGTTCGGGCTTTGCAGCCCGACGGGGATCGCTGGGGCTTCGACTTGACGGCGGGACGGCCCGAGGAGGCGTTTTCGGCGCTTGGGGCCGGGCGAGGAGTCGTGATTTCGGAGCGGCTTGCGTTCGGGCGTGGCTTGGGTTTGGGTGACTCCGTGGCGTTGCCGGGACCGGAGGGAATCGTGACTTTGCCGGTGGTCGGAGTGTTTCGCGACTACAACGCGGGGCTTTACACCGTGGTCATGGGGCTCGACGCCTACCGCAAGCACTGGAAGGACCGCGCGCTGACGGGCCTCGGCATTCGATTGGGGGACGGCGCCGACGTGGCAGACGTGCAGCGTGCGCTCAGTCAGGTACTCGGTGGGCGAGTGGTTCGGATGCGCTCGAGCGAGGCTATCGAGGGCCTGTCACTGGGGGTGTTCGATCGAACATTCAAAATCACGGAAGTGTTGCGCGTGCTGGCGGCGGTAGTCGCGTTTCTAGGAGTGCTGAGCGCGTTGTTGTCGATCGAGCTGGAACGTGGGCACGAGCTGGCGGTACTCCGCGCTTTGGGGTTCGAACCGCGGCAACTGGCCATTACGTTGCTGACGCAAACCGGACTGCTGGGTGTTGCGGCTGGGCTTGCCGCGGTACCGATTGGCGTGGGACTCGCAGCGCTGCTGGTTTATGTCATCAACCAACGGTCCTTTGGCTGGTCGATGGATCTCGTCCTTGCCCCTGGACCGGTCGATGGCGGGCGTCGGACTGGCCGTCGCGGCCGCTTTACTGGCCGGGATCTACCCGGCGGTGCGTGCGGCGCGGATGGAGCTCGGGGGAGCGTTGCGCGAGGAATGAGGATGGGGTGGAACCGCCGTCGTTTCGCGTTTGCGCTGGGCGCCGTTGTTGCGGCGTGCACGACCGATAGAGCGGAACAGCCGGGAGCACCGCGCACGAAGCGAAGCTTGACGGGAGTCGGGCTGCTCGGGGATTCGAGCGCAAGCGGCTTCGAACAAGCTGTGTCGCCACGCAGATTCGTGTTTCCGGCCGATCACGGCAGCCACCCGAGGTTTCGCACGGAGTGGTGGTACTTCACGGGAAATGTCGGAACGGCTCGACGGGAACGATTTGGGTTCGAGCTGACGTTTTTTCGAATCGGCCTGTCACCGCAACAGCCCCAACAGGGCTCCGCATGGCGGACGAATCAACTGTGGATGGCGCATCTGGCCGTGACGGAAGCGGCACAGGGAAGATTTGTCGCCTATCAGCGGCTTGCGCGCGGTGCGCTGGGGTTGGCCGGAGCAGCAGCGGAGCCGTTTCGTGTCTGGGTCGACGACTGGTCGGTGTCCGGGGACGCGACGGATCGTAGTGCGTCGCTGGCGCTTTTGGCAAAGAATGGGGACGTGGGACTCGATCTGCGGCTCGAGGCCGAGAAGCCCGCAGTTTTGCAGGGGTCCGAAGGGTTCGATAGAAAGGGCCCGGAGGCAGGTAACGCGTCTTACTATTATTCGATGCCTCGATTGCGGACCTCGGGGCAGTTGACGGTGGGCGGGGTGGCGCGCGCCGTCGACGGGCTCGCGTGGATGGACCGAGAGTGGAGCACGAGCGTTTTGAGCGCGGGCGTCGCGGGCTGGGAGTGGTTCGCCCTTCAGCTGGACGATGGGCGGGATTTGATGTTTTACCGTTTGCGGCGTGCGGACGGTGGCGTGAGCGAGTTTAGCTCAGGGACGATTGTCGACAGATCCGGCTCTCGTAGAGCTCTTTCGCGCGAGGATGTTCAGCTCAGAGCGCAGCGCTGGTGGCGAAGCCCGGCCAGCGGAGTCAACTATCCCGTGGAGTGGCTGCTCGAGGTGCCGACGCAGGGGTTGCGGGTGCAGGTCGGCGCGCTGATTCCGAATCAGGAAGTGGATCTTGCAGTCCGATATTGGGAGGGGGCCGTAGTGGTCAAGGATGACTTGGGGCGAGGACCTCGCGTGGGACGCGGGTATTTGGAGCTTGCCGGCTACGAATGAGCGCGCCGTCACATTTCGGTGCGGCGAGGTTAACATAACTGTATTCCATTTTAGAAACAGTTTGTTACAGTGTAATTGTCGCGTGATGGCGACACCGAAACAACAATAACAGACGGCTTTCAGGGATGATTGAGAGGCGCAAGACACCAAGAAAGGATTGGGTTGTCGGTCAGGACGAAGTCGGGCAGGCAGTTCTCGAATGGAAGGTCGATTCCAGGAGTCGGGATCGCGAGGAGCCTGATCCGTTGGCGCGGACTTACGACCTTTTGAAGCGGCTCGACGTTCCGTCGCTGTCGCTCGAGGGGAACGAGGACGCGGGCACGGGCGAGGGACGCAACCCCTACGACAACTGCACGGTCCGCGGCCGCGTGTTGCGACGGCAGTAGGTCGTGGTCTTTGGGACCGCGGCTCGCCGCTCTTCCCAACCAGGTCGAAAAAGAGACAATAAAAACCCCCGGCCCGCTAGAACCGGGGGTTTTGCGTTAAGAGCCTGGCGATGACCTACTCTCGCGTGGGATAGCCCCACACTACCATCGGCGCTGGACGTTTTCACTTCCGAGTTCGGAATGGGATCGGGTGGTTCCCGTCCGCTATTGTCCGCCAGGCAAACCGGTTATGCGCTCGTGTCGCCATCGATCAGCGGAACGCGCAATTTGGAATGATCCGTCGAGTCGCACCGACCCAATCTGTTTGGGTGTTATATGGTCAAGCCTCACGGGCAATTAGTACTGGTTAGCTTCATCCATTACTGAACTTCCACACCCAGCCTATCAACCTCGTAGTCTACGAGGGCCCTTTAGGGGGATCGAGTCCCCAGGGAAACCTAATCTTGGGGTGGGCTTCCCGCTTAGATGCTTTCAGCGGTTATCCCTTCCGTACGTAGCTACCCGGCAATGCCACTGGCGTGACAACCGGAACACCAGAGGTACGTCCACTCCGGTCCTCTCGTACTAGGAGCAGCTCCCCTCAAGTTTCCAACGCCCACGGCAGATAGGGACCGAACTGTCTCACGACGTTCTGAACCCAGCTCGCGTACCACTTTAAATCGGCGAACAGCCGATACCCTTGGGACCTGCTACAGCCCCAGGATGTGATGAGCCGACATCGAGGTGCCAAACTCCTCCGTCGATGTGGACTCTTGGGAGGAATCAGCCTGTTATCCCCGGAGTACCTTTTATCCGTTGAGCGATGGCCCTTCCATACAGAACCACCGGATCACTAAGACCGACTTTCGTCCCTGCTCGACTTGTCTGTCTCGCAGTCAAGCACCCTTGTGCCTTTGCACTCAATGCGCGATGTCCGACCGCGCTGAGGGTACCTTTGTGCTCCTCCGTTACTCTTTGGGAGGAGACCGCCCCAGTCAAACTACCCACCATACACTGTCCCCAACCCGGATAACGGGCCTAGGTTAGAACTCCAAACATGCCAGGGTGGTATTTCAAGGTTGGCTCCACGAAGACTAGCGTCTCCGCTTCAAAGCCTCCCACCTATCCTACACAGGCAGGTTCAGAATTCAGTGCAAAGCTATAGTAAAGGTTCACGGGGTCTTTCCGTCTAGCCGCGGGTACACTGCATCTTCACAGCGATTTCAACTTCACTGAGTCTCGGGTGGAGACAGTGTGGCCATCGTTACGCCATTCGTGCAGGTCGGAACTTACCCGACAAGGAATTTCGCTACCTTAGGACCGTTATAGTTACGGCCGCCGTTTACCGGGGCTTCGATCAAGAGCTTCGCTCCGAAGGCTAACCCCATCAATTAACCTTCCGGCACCGGGCAGGCGTCACACCCTATACTTCCACTTACGAGTTTGCAGAGTGCTGTGTTTTTGATAAACAGTCGCAGCCACCTAGTTTCTGAGACCTCCACCAGCTCCGAGCGCAAGGCTCTTCACCAAAGAAGGCGTACCTTCTCCCGAAGTTACGGTACCATTTTGCCGAGTTCCTTCACCCGAGTTCTCTCAAGCGCCTTAGGATTCTCTCCTCACCCACCTGTGTCGGTTTACGGTACGGTCACTTGTTACCTGAAGCTTAGAGGCTTTTCCTGGGAGCATGGCATCAGTCACTTCGCCCCTAAAAAGGGGCTCGTCATCACGTCTCAGGATTGTGCTCCCGGATTTGCCTAAGAACACTCCCTACTCGCTTAAACCGGGACAACCAACGCCCGGCTGACTTAGCCTCCTCCGTCCCCTCATCGCAGTAACAAGCGGTGCAGGAATATTGACCTGCTTCCCATCGACTACACCTTTCGGTCTCGCCTTAGGGGCCGACTAACCCTGCGCCGATTAACGTAGCGCAGGAACCCTTGGGTTTTCGGCGTGCGGGTTTTTCACCCGCATTATCGTTACTCATGTCAGCATTCGCACTTCTGATACCTCCAGCATGCCTCACGGCACACCTTCGCAGGCTTACAGAACGCTCCTCTACCACGCGCACGACGAATCGTACGCATCCGCAGCTTCGGTACATGGCTTGAGCCCCGTTAAATCTTCCGCGCGGGCCGACTTGACCAGTGAGCTGTTACGCTTTCTTTAAAGGATGGCTGCTTCTAAGCCAACCTCCTGGCTGTCTATGACTTCCCACATCGTTTACCACTTAGCCATGATTTTGGGACCTTAGCTGGCGGTCTGGGTTGTTTCCCTCTTCACGACGGACCTTAGCACCCGCCGTGTGTCTCCCGTGATTGCACTTCTCGGTATTCGGAGTTTGCATCGGTTTGGTAAGTCGGGATGACCCCCTAGCCGAAACAGTGCTCTACCCCCGAGAGTGATACACGAGGCGCTACCTAAATAGCTTTCGAGGAGAACCAGCTATCTCCGAGCTTGATTAGCCTTTCACTCCTATCCACACCTCATCCGAAACCTTTTCAACGGTTCCCGGTTCGGGCCTCCAGCAAGTATTACCTTGCCTTCACCCTGGACATGGATAGATCGCCCGGTTTCGGGTCTACTCCCAGCGACTGAATCGCCCATTTAAGACTCGGTTTCCCTACGCTTCCCCTATACGGTTAAGCTCGCCACTGAAAGTAACTCGCTGACCCATTATACAAAAGGTACGCGGTCACCCCTCGAAGGGGCTCCCACTGCTTGTACGCATACGGTTTCAGGTTCTATTTCACTCCCCTCTCCGGGGTTCTTTTCGCCTTTCCCTCACGGTACTGGTTCACTATCGGTCGGTAAGGAGTATTTAGCCTTGGAGGATGGTCCCCCCATGTTCAGGCAAGGTTTCTCGTGCCCCGCCCTACTCTTCGTCACGCCTCAACTTCACCTTTCGGATACGGGGCTATCACCGTCTACGGCCAGACTTTCCAGACTGTTCCCCTAGGATCCGTTGATTGAATGTGACTGGGCTGTTCCCCGTTCGCTCGCCACTACTTAGGGAATCTCGGTTGATTTCTTTTCCTCTGGGTACTTAGATGTTTCAGTTCCCCAGGTTCGCTTCTCTACCCTATGTATTCAGGTAGAGATGA
>CAWAYS010000005.1:0-2395330 GCA_963786385.1 uncultured Gammaproteobacteria bacterium | reverse complement strand
ATGTATTGCTTATTCGTGATCGAAATTGTGCGTGCCGCGGGGTGTGGATCTCCGTCGCGAACGGTTAGTTCTGCCCCCATTACGCAACCATCAATCTTCTCCAAAGTGCTAGAAGCATGTCCTGCTGCTGTGAGGTCGAGTTCGGTTTCACCATACCAACGGATTGAGCCGCTCTTGATGGCTCTGGTCCTCCGGGTACCGATCCCCGGCGATGCGTGGTATTCGGCTGGCGACGACCCTGGACTGAGGATCCAGTCGACGTTGGCGACATCCAGCCGTTCCCCTTCGACGATGATTTTCGTTAGATGCGAGTTGGCAACTATCGCTGAGACATCCTTGGCAAATGCAGGCGCGGCTAGCTTGTCCGGTGAATCGAATGGCAGACGAGCCGCGCCCATCTCGGATGCCATACCCGTCCGTTGGAATGTTGTCCAACTCCGCCGACACCGTCACGCTCGAGTTCTCAACGATAATGGTGCCGGGCTTGTTGGTATGAAGCGTTCCACGGACCTCGCAGGTCACACAGTCGCGAAGGAAAGCCGTGGGATACGACGCAACTTGTGGAGCTTCTACCGCAAGGTCAAACAAGCATTGATGACAGTTTGATGCGTAGATCCCTTCCTTAACTGGAAGTCTTACCACCCCAGTAAACTTTAGATTGACACCTCCAAACACATAGATTCCGTAGGCGTTCACCCCGTCGTGATGCGAGGAATCGCCCTGCTCGAGATCGACATGAATGCTACTGTCCAGGATTGTTCCGTATGCTTGGTTCGTTGTGTCCGCTAGCACCTTAATGAGCGGATTGCGCGTCTCTCCCGCTTTGCCGGTTACGGACACGTGTATGTTGTCCAGCGATTGGGTGATCGGTCCAAAGGACGCCGATGGACCGTAACGCCTGGTTGATCAATCCAACGGCCGCGCCCTTGTGCGCAAGGACTTTGGCTTCCATGGTGACGTTGGTGCACGGTATGTTGTAGTAACTACCGAACGCCAAGGCATCGTCGCCGCTTTCGACATCGACGAAGCCAGCAACCCCGTTGCACCCGTTCGGTAGCCAACCCCATCCTCATACACTTCAAATTGATCGCGAATTCGCAGCCCGGCGAATGTCCAATCGCTCCCCCAGAAGATAGTCGCCCAGTACCCCATTGGTCCCCGAAGCGTAATTGGCCCGAGATAGACGCTGTCCACAGCCTGGAGGTCAAGCGCAGGACCAGCACGAACGATTGCTGGTTTTCGTAGATTCAGCCACTTCGCGGCTTAGGCGGATCTCGCCCCCACCCGTGATTACGATATCCTTATCTCGAATGGGCGGCACAAACGGCCCCGGGTCATTACGTAGTCGCTTCCTCGCGGAGCGTGCTCATTCCTGATCGTTGCGTGGACGTAAGGGTCTTGTGATGTCGATGTCCAGATGCGGGTGATATAGCCATCCAGTCTCATGTGCATGCCCGAGGCTGCCACCAATTGTGCGCCAACGAGCACATCGACGGTCGGCGGAATCACCACCTCGTAGGTGGATACGAACTTCTCATTGCTCATCAAAGCGCTGAGTTTGGTTGCGTTGTCAGTCTCTCCGTCGGCCGCCATGTACCTACGAGCATCGCCTGGAAAGAAGCGCGTGTCCACAGCAGACGCTGTTAGCCCGGCCGCTTCCTGAGCACTAGTCACCTCGTATGCCGCGTGCTGCTCATTGCTCGCGTAGTCATGATCACTGTTCAATCGCGCGCCGACCCCAGCGCTGGCTAACGAAACGTAAAGGTTAAGCGTAAGCA
The DNA here is from genome assembly GCA_963786385.1 of uncultured Gammaproteobacteria bacterium. Lineage (GTDB taxonomy): Bacteria > Pseudomonadota > Gammaproteobacteria > Steroidobacterales > Rariloculaceae > FEN-1219. The sequence goes on along the minus strand of CAWAYS010000005.1, from coordinate 2,393,552 downwards.
GGATTCCAGAACGACGCACCTTTCCATATGCGTCTCGGCATTCGTTGAAGTCGCGCTTCAGAACCGCGACTTCGATATTCGCGTGTGGGTGTATGGGAAGATTTAGGTGGCGTGGCCGAAAAATCACTCCACTGGGACCTCCACCGCAACGTCGCTGCTGTTTGCGAACTGAGCTGGTTTCCAGAGCGCTCATAGACCAATCGCGGTGATCGAAATCACCGGTTCGCCCGAGAATGTCACCGTCTCGAGATCTCGCTATCGAGGGGCCAATGGCCGCCATCGGCCACCCCCCGCCCTCGTCGCTCACACGAACTACGTAGCCGTGCCTCCGATCGGCTCGCCTAGTCGAGCGCTGCTCGTTCCGATGGGAGTCCTCGCAGGTCAAAGCAGCCTCAAATTCATGGAGGCCGGAACCTGCTTTCCTCTCTCGAGGAACAAGACGATCTCTAGTCAGCCTTGCAGAATGTCGCGTCGACAACAACCCTCTCCTTGGCTACTTCGATATCGTCCTAGAGCCGGCTGGCTGCAATCGCAGCAATCGAAAGGTTATAGATCACTTGCCCCACGGCGCTCCACTTCGCCAGAGGTCTTACTCGATCCACGTCGAGCGGAACGACGATGGTATCACCCGGCCGAATATCGGCGCTGCCGGAGCGATTAACCATCTCTTGTCTTGGTTGGCGACAACCTCACCGCTCGCGCGCACCAAGTAGATGCGCTTTTCGGTCTGCGCGCACGGTCGTGCCGCCGCTCTTGGCAATATAATCCTCTCTGCTCAAACCGGCCTGATAGACGTGCGAAGGTGGGGTACTGCACTTCGCCGATGACGGTCACCTCCTGGGAGCGGTCGGGGACAATCAACTTGTCGCCATCCTTGAGGACGATGTCGGCCGTCTGCACGCCTTTTGACGACGTCGGCCAGCCGAATGACGAGCCGGCCTGTAGCTTTCGCGCTCTGTAGTTGCGTGACGAGCGTTGCCCGTCGCACGAGCCGCGGGAGCGTTCGGGTCCTCGGACGAAATCGAGGCAACATCCAATTGCAAACGGGCAGTTAACTTGCGAGCCGGTCGCGCTCGCGCCGCAGCAATTCCACTCGCGTGAACACGCTGCCTTCGGGGAACGCGAGATCCGTTAGCCCGCCGGCGCGCGCGAGCAGGGATCACAGGCGTCTCACCTCTGCGAATGGGGTAGCTGCCCGGGAACACCACCTCGCCGGAGAGGGTCACTGTTTCGACGTCCTTCCAGCGCGGTACTTCCTTGATTTCAAATAGTCCGGCACCAGATAGGGCTTGTCCGCTGAAGCGTCGCCTTGCCTTAGCGCGGCGAGATCGATGGGCACCAACTCCGTTTCCCGTTGCTCGCCGTTCACGACCGTGTAGCGCGTGAGTTCGGCGCCGATGGCATAAGCCGCAGGACTCAGTCCCCCGCCCGCTCGCAATAGGTCGCTGACGCGCATGCCGGGCTCGAGCGGATAGTCGCCCGGCGCTCGGACCTGGCCGCCGATGCGCACGATGGGTTGTGGCTGATTCGGCGGGGCCTGGGACTGGAGATCCGCCAGGATCGGCTCGACGACCTGCTGCCGGCCGATGTCGAGGTTGAAGACGTACACCGTATCGCGTGGTTGGAGGGCCAAATCGTTGGCCCCTGGGCGGTGATCCCAGATTGCCTGCGCATTCGTCGACAACGCCTCGATCCCGATGTTCGGCTGGCGCTCGCGTCTGATCAACACATAGTTCAGGTCTGACATCGGCTTCAGGAGCTCTGGGGACGGCAACAGGCTGCTCAGCCGCATGCCGGGATACCATTGCGAGCTTCCCGCCCGGTAGACGTTGCCTTGCAACGTCACGGAACTCTCGAGCTGCGGCAGATTCGGCAGCACGCGCAGCACGTCGCCGTTCAGCACCGGCGTCGGCCGCCCGCAGCGGCCATAAGATCCACGTCCTGCACAGCCGTGCCCCGCCGGGGACCACCCGCCAGCTGAAGTGCTGCGCGGCTCGCGGTCGGCGTATGCTCCGGCCAGCGAATCAATTCTGCGACGGTATTTTCGTTGCGCAGCTCATAGATCGCCGGACGCCTGACCTCGCCGTCCACCGAAACCGTGCTGATAGGCGGAACGAAAATGGTGTCTCCCGGCTGCAAGCGGGCGTCGGCTCGTGTGTCGCCGTGCAACAGCAGATCGTACAGATCGAGCGTGGTCACGGTCTGCCCGCCGCGCATGAGCTCGATCTTCCGCAAGGAACCTATCTCCTTCACACCGCCGCTCGCAAACAAAGCGTTGGTCATCGTCGATAGGCCGCTCACTGTATAGGAGCCGGGGCGAACAGCGTCGCCGAGCACGAACACCCTGATGGATCGAAGCTCGCCGAGCGTCACGCTGGCGCGCACGCCGATCATCTGCTGGCCGACCCGCTGATCGATCAGATTCCGCACGTCCGGAAAGCTGAGGCCGCTGACGTTTAGCGGGCCGATCTCGGGGAAATTGATCACCCCCTCGCGGGTAACCGTGAGAAAGTACTGCTGATTCTCGTTACCGAAGAGCTGCACGTTCACCGTATCGCCGGGCCCTACGACATAGTCGGCCGTTACGGGAATATCGGTCGCGGGCGCAAACGTCGTTGGTACGTTGCTGAAGAGGTCATAGCCGAAAGGCATGAGCGCCTCGTGCCAACGTGCTCTACCGGTAACAGCGTCAATGTCGCCTGCGAAGGCCAACAGCGCAGGTTCGGCCTGCACGCGGACTGTGGCTTCGTCCACCGTCAAACCGGCAAGCGCGATCGGCGGCACCCCCGGCAGAACCAGCTGGCCATTGTTGTCGAGCCGGTGAGGATTGGAGGCCTCCAGCTTCTGTAGCAAGTCTTCGGAGCTGCTGCCTATCCGCGATCGACAAATTGGCGACTCATCGTCGCGGAGCTTGAATTCCGCCACCAACGTGTCGCCGCGTTGGAACTGAGGAACCAGCGGCACGAGGGGGCGAGGGGTTCTTGACCCGAGGTGCACTCGGCAGCGCTTGAGCGGAGCCGTCGGCGTTTGCGGGAGGTGCGCTGGGCGTGGTGGCGCCCTGCTGCAGCGTGCCGAGAATCGCGTCGCGCTGCGCCGGCGACAACTGGCCCTGAAGCTGTCGAATCAGGGCTTGTTGCTGTGCAGGGGGCAGAGAATTGAAGAGGTTGATCTGCTGCTGGAGCGAACTCGGCACTTGCGCGGCCGCCTCGAAGGCGATGGCGCAGAGCAAAGCAACAACGACTAACGGCCGGCCACGGACGAAATCGCGCAGCGAGCCGCTCACTGAGTCAAACAACCGCACTTCTCGAGCACGGCGGAGCACGCACACTCATCGGTCCACACACTGTGCAGCGGTTCCTCGGAAAACCGGCATGATATCGACGCACCGGAACGGCGGCAAGCGAGGCCCGGCCTATCGAAACTCCTATGCTGGCGATCTGCGCGACCCGCGCGACCGACGCAGACGCATCAGCGCGCCTGAGCCAGAAGAAGCGCAGACGGCGGTATCTACATGCGTGATGCGGGACGAAACGCGAGCAAGACTTATCGCTGTTGAAGTAGAAAAGCCTGGGTGGCGGTGTCCCAAGGCGGTCCTCGCCAAACTCATTCCTCCGGGCGTCACAATAACGCTGGTGCTGTTGCCGCCCTTTGCGTTCCCACACGCAGGCTAATTGGCTAATAGGCGCCGCGCTGGCCGACGACCACCAAAGCCGTGCGCAACAGAATCAGAAGATCCAGCAACAAAGATGACTTCATGGCGTAAGCGCGGTCCATGGCTACGCGGCGCCCATAATCGACGTCGTTTCTACCCGAAATCTGCCAAAGACCCGTGAGTCCGGGCTTCACTGCGAGGTAGTGCCTAATAGCTCTTCCGTATCGGAAAATCTCGTCTTGAACGATCGGGCGAGGTCCGACGAGGCTCATGTCTCCCCGAAGAACGTTCCAGAGCTGCGGAAGTTCATCGAGGCTCGTCCTCCGCAGAAATACACCCAACGGCGTGATTCGCGGGTCGTCTCTGAGTTTGTGATGTAGGAGCCACTCGGACTGAAGTTCCGGTTTACGCTCAAACAGTTCCTGCAGAACCTGGTCGGCATTTGGCACCATGGTGCAGAACTTATAGCAAGTGAAAAACTTGCCGCCGAGCCCGATGCGGGTGTGGCGAAACAGTATCGGGCCGCCCGTCAACCAGAGCCAAGCGACGATTCCGACGATAAGGGGCGAAAAGATCAGAGCGAGGCCGATGGCGCCGACGATATCTAGGACTCGCTTCCCTCTCCAATGCTTATGGGCGGCAGCGGCTGGATATCGTAGGCTGGCGGCGCGACCACTGCGCGATGACCCCGCTGTGGCAATCCGCGGCGGACCCGTGTATCCGCTTGCGTCCTCCCTAGTTGTGCGGAGGTTCGCAGTAGACCCACCGTCCATTCTGACTCCCTACAAGATAAAACAACTCAACAACTAAAGCTTGCCACGTAGGCCCCTTCTTGACGAGTCCAACCTCCCCCGCAGCTGACTCGATCCCAATGGCTCCACGAGCGTCTCCCCCCCCAAGGAGGACGTGCTCGTCAGCAATTGCTCGTTACCGTCCCCCACTTACGGCAGTTCGGATCCTGTGTTCGTTGCATTGTGACCAATTCGCCCTTTCCGCAAGGGTGACAAAACTCACAGTTAAAAGTATCTGTTTCGGAGGACAGGCAACGCCCGCCGTGTTCGAGCGACCCACGAGCCTCTGAAGAGAACGTACACGACCCCGATATGGTTGACGGCAGAAAGCGATCGGCACGGGTCTGCCAAGACAGGACCCTGTCCTCTTGGACCATATCAGCCAATACATTCTGTTTCCTGAGGGTCTTCGGCACGTTACGGGCACTGTCGAAGGTGCTGAGTTAATGGCATTTTTGCCCGTTTCTGCTAGCCGTTGCAAGTATCGGATGGCTGATTCGAAGCTCACAGTGGGTTGAAGCAACCTCAGGCGAGTCGGGCTATCCCTAGGAAGAAGGTCTCGCGGCCAGAATGAATACGCCTACGGCTCCCGAACGACTGTCTCCTTTCCCATACAGTGAGGTGAGACTCGTTTCGAGGAGCAGGTGCTTGGCAAAGCAATACGGCCCGAATAGGCTCGCCGCCGAGGCCGCCGTCACCGAGCGGCCTCTTATATAAGGAATCACTGTGACCGCCGTCTCCATCGACCTCATCGCCGCCGCCCGCCCGAACTTCATGAAGATCGCGCCCCTCTACCACGCCCTGGCGGCGGAGGCGTGGTGCACGCCGCGCATCGTCCACACGGGCCAGCACTACGATCCCAACATGTCCGACGCCTTCTTCGCGGACCTGCAGCTGCCGAAGCCCCATGTCCATCTCGGCATCGGCAGCGGCAGCCACGCCGAGCAGACCGGCCGGGTGATGATCGCATACGAGAAGATCTGCCGAGAGTCGCGCCCGGACTGGATCGTGGTGGTCGGCGACGTCAATTCGACGCTCGCCTGCGCGCTGGTCGGGGCCAAGCTGCTGATTCCGGTCGCGCACCTCGAGGCGGGCCTGCGCAGCGGCGATCGCACCATGCCCGAGGAGATCAACCGCATCGTCACGGATTCGATCGCGGATCTGCTCTGGACGCCTTCGCCCGACGGCGACGAGCATCTGGCCGCGGCGGGAGTCCCGGCCGAGAAGGTCGATCGCGTCGGCAACATCATGATCGATTCGTTCGAGCTCATGGCGCCGAAGATCCGGGCGGCCGATGTCTCGGGTCGGCTCGGGCTGGGCAAGGGGCAATATGGCGTAGTGACGTTGCACCGGCCGTCCAACGTGGACGATCCGAAGCAGCTCGGTCTCATCGTCGACAAGCTGCTCGCCATCGCAGCCAAGGTCCCGCTCGTGTTTCCAGTGCACCCGCGCACTCGCCAGCGGCTCAAGGATTTCGGCTTGGCGCCGCAGCTCGAGGCGCAGGCCGCCATCCGGCTGACGGACCCTCTGTCCTACATCGAGTTCATGAGCCTCGTGGTGGACTGCCGCTTTGCTTTGACGGACTCCGGCGGTGTGCAGGAGGAGACGAGCTACCTCGGCATTCCTTGTCTTACGCTGCGCGAGAACACCGAGCGGCCGATCACGGTCACGCTCGGCACGAATCGTCTCGTGAAGCCGGCGACGGTCGATGAGGACGTGGCGGCGGTGCTCGCTCGCCCGCTGCGCAGCGAATGCGCCATTCCGCTATGGGACGGCAAGACGGCCTCGCGCGTGGTCGCGAGCCTAAAGCGCCATACGCGAGCCTGAAGCGCCCGCGCTACGGAATCGTCTTGGAGCCCACGTTCGAGTAGCTGCTCTCCGAGCCGGACGAGTTCACGGCCGTGGTGACGAAATACCAGGTGGCCGGTGTCAGCTGGTCCACCACATAGGTCGTGATGCCGGGATTCGTGAGGGCCGCGGAGTTCGTGTAGACGCCCTGCGCGGTTCCCCAATAGATGCGATAGCCCGCGAGGTCGGTGAGCGGGCTGCCGTCGTCGTTTTGCGTGGGCGGCGTCCAGCTCAAGGTGGCCGATCCCGTCGCGACGGGGACCACGTCGATGGTGAACGGCCCGAGCATCGCGTTCGCCCGGCCATCGCTCACGCCGATCATGATGTTGGCGAACGTGCCCACGTCGGCCGCGGATGGCGTGCCCCTCAAGCGGCCAGAGCTCGAGCTGAACGTGGCCCACGAAGGCAGGCCGGACACGCTGAAGGTCAAAGTGTCGCCATCGGCATCGTTCGCCGACGGAGTGAAAGAATATGCAGACCCCACGAGCACCGAAGCTGCGGGCGCGCCGGAGATGGTCGGTGCGGTATTCCCCGCGCTCGTGGCCTGCACCGTGATCGTGAACGCGGCGAGAACCGTGGAAGCCTGACCGTCGGTGACGCCGATGACGATGTTCGGGAAGTTGCCGGCGCTGCTCGGCACGCCGTGAAGCTGGCCCGTCGTGTTGTCGAAGGTCGCCCAGGACGGCTGGCCGCTGATCGTGAACGTGAGCGCATCGCCGTCGGGGTCGCCCGCCGTGGGAGTAAAGGTATAAGTCGAGCCGACGACGGCTTGGGTCGGCGGCACGCCGCCGATGATCGGCGCCGCGTTGGAGGCGTTGGAGGTGTCGTTGCCCGACGGCGGCGGCGTTGTGCTCGTCGTCTGAGTGCCGTTGCCGTCTTCGCCGCCGCACGCGGCGAGCATTGCAATGATTGTGGAGAGTAGAAAGAACCTTCGCAGCCGCGAGGCATGGGACATTCGCAATTCCTCGGCTCCGAGCCTTTGGCCGGACCAAAACGCACATGGGGACCCGCAGTGCACGATCGCCGACGAGGGCAATATGACCGAATGCGAGCGGGATTCTGTTCGACGTGCATTTGCACGGCAACGTGTCGCCGTTCGCCGACGCGAGCGCTTCGCTCGTCGGCGTTCACGATGTCGATGGCGTGACGTGCGCACCGTTCGTGTCGGACGAGCATGCTAGACTCCGATGCGTCTCGAGCTCGTTGCGGTTCGCAACGAATCGGAGCTCAGAAACAGATTCAATCGTTACGGCTAGCTCGTTGATCTTCGGAATTATCCCGCTGTGACATCCGCGTCGTCTTCGAAGCAGATCGTTCCGGTCGTTCTGTCCGGTGGGGCTGGGACGCGTCTCTGGCCGATGTCGCGAGAGCTGCAGCCGAAGCAATTTCTGCCGCTCGTCGGCGAGCACACACTGTTCCAGCAGACGCTGTTACGCGTCGCCTCGCTCGGTGCTCGTGCGCGCGCGCCGATCGTCGTCTGCAACGAGGCGCACCGCGAGCTCGTGGCGCGGCAAGCGAGCGACGTCGGTATCGATCTTGCGGCCATCGTCGTGGAGCCGCTCGGGAGAAATACCGCGCCGGCCGTGGCGGCCGTGGCATTGGCGGGCGGCGAAAGCCTCGATCGGGATGCGCTGCTGCTGGTTTTGCCGGCGGACCACGTCGTTGCGGATGTCGCTGCATTCGTAGCGGCCGTGAACGCGGGCGTCGAAGCGGCGTCTGCCGGATTTCTCGTGACGTTCGGGGTGGTGCCCGATCGGCCCGAGACAGGCTATGGCTACATCCTCAAAGGCGAAAACCGCGGCGCGTGGTCGCGGTTGGACAAGTTCGTGGAGAAACCGGATTTGCCGACGGCGGCGGCGTACGTAGAGTCGGGCCGGTACTTGTGGAACAGCGGCATGTTTTTGTTCTCGGCGCAGGCGTTTCTCGACGAGCTCGGGCGGCAGGCGCCTGCCATGCTCGAGGTCTGCCGCGAGTCGGTGGCCGATGCGGTCGTGGCGAACGGGGTCACGACGCTGGGTGCGCGCTTTCGCGACTGCCCCGCGAACTCTATCGACTATGCCGTGATGGAAGGCACGCGGCAGGCGGCCGTGGTGCCGCTGTCGGCCGGCTGGAGCGACGTCGGCTCCTGGCCCGCGCTGCACGACGTGTCGGCGAAGGACGCGGCGGGCAATACGACATCGGGTCATGTGGTGCTCGAGACGTGCGCCAATACCTACGTGACGGCAAGTGGGCGGCTCGTGGCGGCCGTCGGTTTGCGGGATACGGTGATCGTGGAAACGCCGGATGCCGTGCTCGTCATGGCTCGCAGTCACGCGCAGGACGTCAAGAAGGTCGTGGACGAGCTCAAGCGGCAGGGTCTGACGACGCTGCTCGAGAAGTTGCCTTCGGCGCACTGATGCCTTTCGACGCCGTCGTTGCGCGCGAGGGCGGCGCTGCGGCTGTGACCGAAGTCACAGTTTTTCGACGAGCGGCGGGAAACCAGTCTCGATCGTGCTCGTGAGCCGATCGAGCGTTGCGTAAAAGGTTGCTTTGGATGCGAATGATGGACACAATTTTCGTCACTGACAAAGGCAAATCCGTCGAAAGGCGGAGACGCAAAGCCACCGGTCTAAGGGAGTTCCTATGATGGCGGGGTTGCCGACAACCACGAGCTCGATGCATTCGTTCGCGAAGACGCGTTGGTTGGCGCTGTGCGCCGGCGCGGCCTGCGTGCTGTTGGCCGGTTGCGGCGACGGCGGCAGCTCGTCGTCCGCTCAATCGACGCCGCCGCCGCCCAGCGGAGGCGGCAATCACGCGCCGACGATCTCGGGCTCCCCGTCCGGGACCGTCATGCAGAACTCCACGTTCAGCTTCATGCCGACCGCGAGCGATGCGGACGGTGACACGCTCACGTTCAGCATCGACCACGCGCCCGCGTGGGCGTCGTTCAATACGGCGACAGGTCTGCTGAGCGGCACGCCGAGCCCGGCCGACGTCGGCACGACGGCGAGCATCACGATCAGCGTCACTGACGGCACGGCCACCGTGAGCTTGCAGGCTTTCGCGATTCAAGTCGTGGCGACGTCCACGGGATCTGCCACGTTGACTTGGACGCCGCCGACCACCAATACCGACGGTAGCCCGCTCACGGATCTCGCCGGTTATCGAGTCTATTGGGGAACGTCGGCGGGAAACTATCCGAACTCGGTGCTGATCAGCAATCCGGGGCTCACGAGCTACGTCGTCGATCAGTTGACGCCGGCGACCTGGTTCTTCGTGACGACGGCCGTCAATGCGCAAGGCATCGAGAGCAGTCTCTCGAACGTCGGCTCGAAGACGATTCTGTAGATTTTCGGAGCGTTCTTCGCAAGGGCGTCCGCGGCGAGTTTCACGTCGCGGGCGAGGGGAGTGGTGGGCGATGCTGGGATTGAACCAGCGACCCCTGCCGTGTGAAGGCAGTGCTCTCCCGCTGAGCTAATCGCCCGTCTTTTTCTGCGGGGTGAGTTTAGTCGGCCGGGCCGCACAGGGTCAACGCGGCAGCTCGCCGGCGCAGCCCGCGTCGATACTCGAAATGCGGCCAAATCGACGTCGCGCGAACGAGCTTTGTAGTAGCCTACGCGTGATCTTCGGAGGGTATCGCGCATGCGAGTGACTATTTTCGGCTCGGGCTACGTCGGCTTGGTGACGGGCGCGTGCCTGGCGGACGCCGGTAACCATGTGCTGTCGGTGGATATCGACGCGCACAAGGTCGAGCGCCTGAAGCGCGGCGAGCTGCCGATCTACGAGCCCGGGCTCGAGTCGATCGTGAGAAAAGCCCAGCAAGCGGGCCGTTTGGACTACACGACGGATGCAGCCGCCGGCGTGGCGCACGGGCTCGTGCAGTTCATCGCCGTGGGGACGCCGCCGGAGGAGGACGGCTCGGCCGACCTGCGCCACGTCGTCGAGGTCGCGCGCACCATCGGCGAGCATCTCACGGACTATCGAATCGTCGTCAACAAGTCCACCGTGCCCGTCGGGACGGCGGACAAGGTCAGAGCCGAGATTCAGAGCGTGCTCGATCGACGCGGTGTGCCGGCGGAGTTCGATGTCGTTTCCAACCCCGAATTCCTGAAGGAAGGCGCTGCGGTCGAGGATTTCATGAAGCCCGATCGTATCGTCGTCGGCACGGACAATCCGCGCACGGCGGAATTGCTGCGCAACCTCTACGAGGCGTTCAATCGAAATCACGATCGCATGTTGATCATGGACGTGCGCTCGGCCGAGCTGACGAAGTACGCGGCCAATGCGATGCTCGCGACCAAGATCAGCTTCATGAACGAGCTGGCGAATCTGGCGGAACGCGTCGGCGCCGACATCGAGCAGGTGCGCATCGGCATCGGCTCGGATCCGCGAATCGGCTACTCCTTTATATACCCCGGCTGCGGCTACGGCGGATCGTGTTTTCCCGAAGGACGTCAAAGCGCTGTCGGCCACGGCGGCGGCCTACGACTATCGCGCGGACATTCTGCGCGCCGTGGACGACGTCAATCAGCGCCAGAAGAGCGTGCTGTTTCAGAAGATTCAGAAGCACTTCGGCGGGCGACTCGAGGGCAAAGTCATCGCGGTGTGGGGGCTCGCCTTCAAGCCGAATACGGACGACATGCGCGAGGCGGCGAGCCGGACGCTGATCGAGGCTTTGTGGGCGGCGGGCGCGAGCGTTCGCGCCTACGATCCCGTCGCGCGAGAGGAGGCCGGGCGGCTGTATGGCGATCGCGACGATCTGGTGCTCGTCGAGAAGGCGGACGACGCGTTGGTCGGCGCCGACGCTCTCGCGATCGTGACCGAATGGCGCGAATTTCGCAGCCCCGATTTCGACGCGATCCACGCGGCACTGAGCTCGCCGGTCATTTTCGACGGCCGGAATCTCTATGACCCGAAGGCGCTGGCGCGGCGTGGTTTTCGTTATTATGCGATCGGGCGGGGCGACTCCGTGGCGGCCCCCCGCTGAGGGGCGGACCGCAATCGACGAATTAGCCGACCCCGTCAACGCGCTTTCTCCGCGCCCCAAGCATCATCCAAGCTTTTTTGGGCTTCGTGAAACGCTAATCTCATGAAACTGCTCGGGCATTATGTTTACTTGCCGATCGCGCTGCTCGCGGCGGTGGAGTTCGCAGTCGCCAACCTGTCGTTTGCGGTTTCGGCTTGGCTCGCCGTGACCGTGGGTGCGTTCGACGGGACGTTCTGGAGCGTCGCGTTGCCGTGGGGGCCGTTGTTCGCGATCACCGTTTCGATAGGAATGACGGCCGTCGGCTTGTACCAAGCGAAGCAGCGGCTCGGCATCGAAGGGGTCCTCGCGCGTATCTTCGTTGCGCTCGGAATCGCCGCGATTTGTTTGGCTCTCGCGGACCTCTTCTTCGCGGTCGATTTGCGCGGCTGGATCTGGGCGGTCGGCTTCGGTTGCTGCCTGTTGTTGCTGAGCGCCACGCGCGCAATCCTTTGGCGATGGGTCGATCACGAGACGTTTCAGCGTTCCGTGCTCGTATACGGTGCCGGTAGCCGCGCGGCCGCATTGCTCAAGCTGCGCCGCCGTAGTGACAGAAGAGGCTTCAACATCAAAGCCTTCGTGCCGGCCGCCGGTGACGAAAGAGTGCTCGACGATCCGCGCGTAACCTCGTTTCAGGATTCGCTGGTCGACTACGCGGCGAAAGAGAACGTCGACGAGATCGTCGTCGCGATGGACGACCGGCGCCGAGGCTTCCCGGTGAGCGAGTTGTTGGCCTGCAAGTTCAAGGGGATGTCGGTTGTCGATCTATTGACGTTTCTCGAGCGCGAGACGGGCAGGGTCAAGGTCGACCTGGTGAATCCGGCCTGGCTCATCTTCTCTGAAGGTTTCGAGTCGCAAGCGCGAAAGCGTCTCGCCACGCGCGTCGCCGACTTTGCGAGCGCTTTGCTCTTGTTGATCGTGACTTCGCCGATCATGGTCGTCGTCGCCTTGGCAGTGTTCGTCGACGATGGACGCCCGATCTTGTATCGGCAGCGCCGAGTCGGGCTCGTGGGCAGGACGTTCAATCTTTACAAGTTCCGCAGCATGATCAAGAACGCCGAGTCCGACGGTAAAGCCCGTTGGGCCGGCGCGTCGGACTCGCGCGTCACTCGCGTCGGCTCGATCATTCGTAAGTTGCGTCTCGACGAGTTGCCGCAATTGTTCAACGTGCTGCGCGGCGACATGAGCATCGTCGGGCCGAGGCCGGAGCGCCCCGAGTTCGTCGAGCAGCTTGCGCAGAAGATCCCGTATTATCATGAGCGGCACAGTGTCAAACCGGGAATTACCGGTTGGGCGCAACTTTGCTACCCGTACGGGTCGTCGGACGAGGACGCGCTGGAGAAGCTTCAGTACGACCTTTACTACATCAAGCACAAGAGCTTGGTTTTCGATTTGATGGTGTTGCTGCAAACAGCCGAGGTCGTGCTCTGGGGGAAGGGCGCTCGGTAGGAGAACGGCTGAGCGCCGAAGATGCACTGGTTCGGAATTGCGAGTTACACGATCGCCGCGCTGGTATATGCCGGCGCGGCGATTACGCTTGCCGTGGGTCATCGCACGCCGCGAAACTCCAGAGCCAAGCTGCTGATCGCGGCGATCGCGGTGTCCGGGATTTGGGCGGGCGGAACCGCGCTGCTGTTCGTTCGCAACGCGTGGCCGCTTTTTCCGGCGGCAACGCTCGACGCCGTACACGCATTTGTCTGGACCCTGGCCGTGGTGTCTTGGGTTGCGCCCCGGTCGGCTGTGAAGTGGGTCGTGCCTACGGCCGGTGCGACGGCGCTTTGGGTGCCTGTCGCGTCGATTTTGGCCGCAAGGTTTCCGGCGTTGATTTCCACCGTGTACGCCGCGCTCGTGGCCGGCGCTCTCATCGGCATCCTTGCCGTCGAGCAGGTGGTGCGCAACGCGAAGGAAGAGCAGCGCAAATCGCTCGTGCTGCTGTGCGTCGCCGCGGCGGGGATCTTCGCCGTGGATCTTTTTGTCTACTCCCAAGCCATGCTGCTCGAGGGGCTCGTTTCGCCGTTCTGGGAGGCGCGGGGCCTTGCGAGCGCCGCGTTACTGCCGCTCGTTCTACTGGCCATGAAGAGGCAAGAAGAGTGGCAGGCGGATCTTTTCGTTTCTCGCCAGGTGGTGTTCTACAGCGCAACGTTTCTCGGTGTCGGCGGATACCTTCTGACCATGGGTCTCGTGGCCTACGGGTTGCGCTTGGCGGGCGGCGAATGGAGCTTGGCTCTCGAGCTGGTCTTTCTGCTCGGCGCATTCGCTGTCTTGGCCTTTGTGCTTTTTTCGGCGCGTTGGCGAGCTCGATTTCGAGTTTTTCTCGTCAAGCATTTCTACCGCAATAAATACGACTACAGGGACGAGTGGCTTCGGCTCACTCAGATCTTGGGGCGGACGGCCGATCTGGCGCAGTTGGCGACGAACGCTCTAGGCGGCCTCGTGCAGATCGTAGGAAGTGCGCGCGGCGAGCTGTGGATTGCGCGAGATCCGCTGCACTACGATTGGATGGTGTCGTCGGACGACGTCGTGCCGTCGATGGTGTCTTTGCCCAGCGATCACGCGGTCATCGCTTATCTGCGATCGACGGGCTGGGTGATCGATTCCGAAGAGTACGCGCGCCAGCCCGATCGCTACGGCACCTCTTTCGGAGATCCGGCCGACGGCTTGCTGCCGCCGTCCGTGATCATCGTGCCGCTCGATTGCCAGGGCTACCTTCAAGGCTATGCGGTCCTCGAGAAGCCGCGGCATTTGCGGTCGTTGAACTTCGAGGATCACGACATTTTGAAAACGGCCGGCCGGCAGGTGGCCGTCGTCCTCGCGCAAGCGCTTGCGCAGGAACGATTGGCGGAAACCAGGCAGTTCGAAGCAATGAGCAAGCTCACGACCTTTCTGATGCACGATCTGAAAAACATCGTCGCGCAGCAAGAGCTGGTCGTCGCCAACGCGCAGAAGTTTCGGCATCGGCCGGAGTTCATCGACGACGCGATTCGCACGATCAAATCGGGCGTCGAGCGCATGCGCAAGGTGCTCGATCAGCTCCAGGGGACGGTTCGAGCATCCTCGCCGGGCGGGCGAGTGGACGTCACGAAAGTGCTCATGGAAGTGAAGTCGCATTGCGCCGATCGGCGGCCCGTGCTCGAGATGCCCCTGGCGGGAAACCCGATTTGGGTCACGATGGACCGCGAAAAGCTCACGGGCGTGCTCACGCACGTGGTCCGCAATGCCCAAGAGGCGACCCCGGAGAGCGGTAGGATCTCGATCGAGCTGAGTCGCCGAGGCGACTATCTCGCCGTCTCCGTGTCGGACACGGGCCACGGCATGGACCCGGCCTTTCTCCGGGATCGCCTGTTTCGGCCGTTCGACACGACCAAAGGCAGCAGCGGAATGGGCATCGGCGCGTACCAAGTCCGCGAAACCATGCGCGCCGTGGGCGGCGATATCGAGGTCGAGAGCGAGGTCGGCGTGGGCACGACGTTTTGTCTGAAGATACCGCTCGCTGAGCCCGTCGTAGCAATACGCCGAGAGCAGGCGGTCTAGCCGGAGGTGAAATGACGAATAGGTCCCCCTCGTATCTCGAGCGCGATAGCGGTTGGTTCGCGCGGCGGCCCGTAGGCTGGAAGCTCGTGCCCCTAGTCTGGGCACTGTTGGCGCTGGCTGCTTGTGGCCGGATCGACCCGCAGGCCGAGTTCGGCGCTGCGCGCGCCGACTTCGAGGCGGGGGACTACCAGGCTGCGGACGTTCGAATGAGCAACGTCGTTCAAGCGACGCCGGACGACGCGTCGGCATGGGCGTTCAAAGGCAAGGTCGCGTTGAAGCTGTGGGTGCCTGACGTCGCCAAGCAAAGCTTCGAGCGGGCGACGGCCCTCGGTGCGCAGCCCTCGGACGTGGCCGAAGATCTCGCGAGGGCGCTGATCGATCTTGGCGACGGCCGCAAAGCCGTCAGCGTCCTCGAGGACGCTGACACGGCGCCGCTGCACGACACGGCGGACTACTGGACAGCGCTCGGCAGGGCGTTGACGGCGGCGAATCGTCTCGATGACGCCGACGGCGCTTTCGCGAAGGCCGTGGATCTTGGCGCGAGCGACGTGGACTATCTTCTCGGACGAGCGGAACTGTCCATGCTCCGGGGCGAGACGGCCGCCGCCGGCGAGGCCGTCGGCAAGGCCGAGCAGTTGGCGCCGAACGATGCCGACGTGCTCTACGCGCGCGGCATGATCGCTTTGCGCAGCGGGCATCCTGCCGACGCGCTCGAGCCATTGCGCAAGGCCGCCGACGCTTACGGGGCGGGAGCTCCGAACGCTCGCGAAGCCTCTGTCTTGTCGACGCTCGTTCAAGTCGCGCTTGCGGCGGACGACGTCGAAGGCGCGGGCGGATTTGCGGCGCGGCTGAGTGAACGGCTGCCGGACAGCGGCATCGCGGCCTACTCCGAGGGGCTCGTTGCCTACCGTCGAGGGCATTTCGACGACGCGCTCGCGCAGCTGCGCAACGCCGCTCGTCTCGAGCCGAGCAACACGCGCGTCATGACTTTGCTTGGCGCCACTCATTTGGCGCTCGGCAATCTCGGTCAGGCCGAGCAAGAGCTCCTCAAAGCGCTGGCTGCGGCGCCCGCGGACACTTCGGCGATCAAGCTGTTGGCGGAGACGCGAATACGTCAGCGTCGCCCCGCGGCGGCGCTCGACTCGCTGCAGTCGTTGACCGGCGACGGCGGCGACGATGTCCAGCTCGTCGTGTTGCGCGGCATGGCGGCGTTGGAGTCGGGGGCCGCCAAGGAGGCCGTCGCATATTTCCAGCAAGCGGTCGCTCTGGATCCCGCCAACGACGCCGTGAAGCTCCAGCTCGCCCGGGCTTACCTCGCGGTCGGCCGCGACCAAGATGCAATCAAGTTGCTCGGCACCTCTTTCGGCGCGGCGAAGGAAGTCGATCTCGCCAAGACCTTTATGTTGCTGGCGGCCTATGTGCAGTCCGGCGATGTGGCGCGCGGGCGCGACCGTGCCGCCGCCATTGCGGCCGCGCCCGGTGTCGGCGCGCCGGTGCTCACGGGGGTGGCGGCTTTCTACCAGCTGATCGGAGACCGGGCCGCGGCCGTGCAACGGCTGCAGGACGCCGTCAAGGTCGATCCGAAGTTCGTGCCGGCCAAGTTGCAGCTGGCAGGCCTGTTGTTGAAGGAGGGTCGCGGCCGGCAGGCCGAGCAGTACCTCAACGAAGTCATCGCGGCCGAGCCGGGCAACGTCGAGGCGCTGACGACCCTCGCTTATATCGTGGCCGCCCGCGGCGATCTCGACCAAGCCGAACGCTTGCTGACTGCGGCCGTGGCCGATCCGAAATCTGCGACGGCACGCTTGGCGCTGGCACGATTGCAGATGCGCCGCGGCCGTTTCGACGCGGCAGAAAAACAGATCGCCGATGCAGCCGAAATAAAGCCGGACGATCCCGAGGTGCGATTGACGAAGGGTCTGCTCGCGCTCGCCCAGGGCCGTACCAAGGAGTCGGTGGCTTTGTTGTCGTCCGTCAGCTCGGCGTACCCGGCCCGAGCCGATGTTTCGCTGGGCTTGGCGCAAGCGAAGCTCGCCGACCAAGACGTCGCGGGCGCGCGGCGCACGCTCGAGAAAGCGCTCGAAGTTCTGCCGGGCTTTTGGCCGTTGCGGGCGGCGCTCGGCATGGTGGAGTTACGCGGCGGCGACGCGGATGCGGCGCTCGCGATCGCCAAGTCGCTGCAGGCGGATCTGCCGCGTCAGACAGCCGGCTATGTCTTGGAAAGCGAGATTCGCATCGCGCAGCGCCGGTACGACGTGGCCGAGGAACGTTTGGCGGCGATCTACGATATCGAGCCGTCTTGGGACTTGCTGGCGCGGCGCGCGCTCGTGCTGCAGCTCGCCGGGAAGGCGAGTGCCGCAGAGCCGCTGTTGAGCGCTTGGTTGGCTAAGCGCCCGGACGATGCGAAGGCGCGGCTCGCGCTCGCGAGTCTACTGGAAGGCGACGGACGAAAGGACGAGGCCCTCGACGAATACGAGCGTCTGCTCGCCGCGGACCAGAGCAATATCGCGGCGCTCAACAACGCCGCTTGGTTGCGGCAGGAAACGGGACAGCCGGGGGCTTTGGATTTGGCTCGGAAGGCGCACGATTTGGCGCCCGACAATCCGGCCGTCCTCGATACGCTCGGCTGGATTCTGGCCCAGGAAAACCGTGAACGAGACGCTATTCAGTTCCTTGAAAGGGCTGCACAATTGGCTCCCAGCGCACCTGAAATCCGTTACCATGTGGCCACAACACAAGCGCAGCTTGGGCGGGTCGACGAAGCTCGGGCCAACTTGGAAGCAGCACTGTCCGGCAATGAGCCCTTCGCGAGTCGCGCCGCCGCCAAGGCACTGCTGGAGTCACTATAAGTCACTGCCCTGAGGATCTTAGTTTATGTATATCGATGCCGCCGCTCGCCGTGTCCGTCTGTCCGTCGTCTTGATCGCCCTATGCGCGGCAGCCGTCGGCTGCGGTGAGACGCCCGTTCGCCTCGCCGGCACGGCTGCCGGTGCGTCGTCGAACGGGGAGTACCTCATCGGCCCCGGGGACTCGCTGCAAGTGTTCGTCTGGCGGCAGCCGGATCTTTCCGTGACCGTTCCCGTCAGGCCCGACGGCAAGATCTCCACCCCGCTCGTCGAGGACGTCGTTGCGGTCGGCAAAACGCCGACGCAGCTCGCACGCGAGATCGAGCAAATGCTTTCCCAATTCGTCCGTGCGCCGCAAGTCAACGTGATCGTTCAAGGCTTCGTCGGGACTTTCGGCGAGCAAATTCGGGTGCTCGGTCAGGCGGCGCAGCCCCACGCCATTCCCTACCGGGAACGCATGACACTGATGGACGTCGTGATCGAAGCGGGCGGGCTCACCGATTTCGCCGCGGGTAATCGCAGCCGCGTCGTCCGTACCGTCAACGGTCAGACCCAAGAGATTCGCGTGCGGCTCGACGATCTGATCAAGAAGGGCAAGATGGATCAGAACATGGCGATGCGTCCGGGCGATGTCCTCATCATTCCGGAGGCCGTTTTCTAGAACGCGCCAATGCAGGAGCTCGTCACACAGGTCCTAAGCGAGATACGAAGCGCCTGGCGGTTTCGCTGGTACGGCGCCGGCGCCGCGTGGCTCGTCTGCATGTTGGGCTGGGCGGCGGTCGCCTGGCAGCCGAATATCTACGAAGCCAAAGCCACTGTCTACGTGGATACGTCCTCGGTCCTGAGGCCGATTCTGCGCGACCAGATCATTCCGCCCGATATCGCGACTCAGCTCACGTACATTCGGCAAGCGTTGCTCGGCAGAGCGCAGCTCGAAACGATCGTGCAGGAGAACAAGCTCGATCTTTTCGCCAAGACGCCCGAAGACCGCGAGAACGTGCTGAACGAGCTGCGCAAGGACATCAAGATAGACGTGACTTCGTCGCGCGGCGACAACAGTGTCTACGACATCAGCTACCGAAATCCGGCGCGCGATACGGCGGTCGGCGTCGTCACGGCGCTGTTGAACTCGCTGGTCGAGGGGACGCTGGGCGCGAATCGGGAAGGCACGGACACGGCCGAGCGGTTTCTCGACGCCCGGATTTCGGAGTACGAGAATCGTCTGCAGCAGGCCGAGCAGGCGCTCGCCGATTTCAAGAAGCGCAACGCGGAGCGCCTGCCGGGATCGCAGGGCGGCTACTTCGAGAAGATCCGGGGCGAGCGTGAGGCGTTGGATGCCGCGAAGAAGAATCTGCGCCTCGCCGAATCCAAGCGCGACGAGCTTCGCGAGCAGTTGAACAGCGAGTCGCCCGTGCTGCCCGCCGGCGCGACGGCCGCGGCGCAGCCGCCGCCCAACAGCATCGATGCAAGGATCCGCGACTACCAGGCGCAGCTCGAGAAGCTGCTGCTGCAATATACGGACAAGCACCCGGACGTGGTCGCCGTTCGAGAGGCGCTCGCGCGGCTCGAGAAGCAGCGCGCCGAGCAGTTGGGCGAGATGGGCGTCACCGACAAGAATCAGGAGCTCTCGAGCCTCGATGCGAATCCGATCCACCAGGCCGTGCAAATCGCGTTGAACCAGATCGACGTCGAGATCGCCGGATTGCAGGCGGACGTGCAGGAACGAACTCAAGAGTTGGCGAAGCTGCAGGCGCTCGTCGACGAAGTTCCCGAGGTCGAGGCAGAGCTGGCCCGGCTGAATCGCGACTACGACGTCATCTACCAGCAATACCAGAGCCTGATTCGCAGTCGCGAGACCCAGAATCTCTCTCGTAAGGCTTCGGATACCGATCAGGTGGATTTCCGCGTCATCGATCCGCCGTTTGCCGATTTCAAGCCGGTGGCGCCGAAGCGCCTCGTGCTGTTGACGATGGTGTTCCTGGCGTCGCTGGGCGTCGCCGGCGGCCTTTGCTGGTTCCTTGCCCAAATGAAGCCGGTGTTCGCCACGACGGCATTGCTTCGCGAGGTCTGCGGCCTGCCCGTGCTCGGTGCGATCACCGAGGCACAGGATGCGCGTCGCACGCGGCGACGGCGCATGGCGGTGGTCGGCTTTGCCGGGGCCCTTGCCTGTCTGGCGTGTCTTTACGGCGTCGTCGTTTTGATCGAAGTCGTCGGGCCCGGTGTCCATTCTCTCGTAAGGGCGATGTAGTGGGTCGGATCGAGGAAGCGTTGGCAAAGCTGCAGGCGCAGCGCTCGCGTGCGGGCCCGGCGCCGCAGCCGCAAGCTCGGCCGATCGGCCGGGTCGTCGAGTCGCCGTCGGCGCTCGGCGTGCCGAGCGAGCATCAATACGGCGGCAAGCGTGTCGTCATCGATGCGGCCGAGCTGCGCCGGCAAGGACTTCTCGCGCCAGAGAGCCAAGAGCGGCAGTTGGCCGACGAGTATGGCTTGATCAAGCGTCCACTGCTGACCAATGCCAGTGCCTCCTTGGAGCCGCCGCTCGAAGTGCCCAACCTGATCATGGTGGGATCGGCGACTTCCGAAGAAGGCAAGACCTTTACGTGCGTGAATCTGTGCTTGAGCATCGCACGGGAGAAAGACTGGAGCATCGTGCTCGTAGACGGCGACTGCATCAAGCCTCACCTGACCCGGTTGTTCGGCGCCGAGAACGAGCTCGGGCTCATGGATCTGATTCAGCGGCGTGATCTGGATTTCGAATCGCTCGTGATGCCGACGAACATACCGGGTTTGTCGATTCTTCCGGCCGGCAAACGAAGTCCTCATGCGTCCGAGCTTCTAGCGAGCGAGCGCATGGCCACGCTCTGTCACGACGCTTCGCGCGCGGACCGCCGGCGGCTCATCGTTTTCGATTCGGCTCCGCTGTTGATGACGACGGAAGCCTCGGTCCTGGCCTCGCAAGTGGGTCAGATCGTCGTCGTCGTGAGGGCGAGCAAGACGCCGCAAGCGTCGGTGCTCGAGGCGTTGTCGCGGCTCGACCACTCCAGGGCGGTTGCGCTTCTGCTGAATCAAGCCGGTCCGAGCAGCGGCTCGGGTCTTTACGGCGACTACTACGCCGCCGCCACACCCAATTAGCGATGTCCATGCTGCACGACTTCCGGTGCCGACTCAGTGCCTCGATTTTCCTTGGGTGGCTGCTGTGCGTTGCGGTCCCCGCCGTCGGCAACGCGCAAGCGCAGCCCGATGCCGGCGCGGTCGATGCGAATCAAGCCAATAACCAGGATGAGAATGCGGCCCGATTCGCCGTATCCGTAGCTCACGGGGAGTCGAGCAATCTGGGGCGCATCCCGGGCGGGCAGCGCGGCTCGTTCGACAGTATCGGCACGCTCATCGATCTCGCGCGAAAATCCTCGCGGGCCAATCTGGCGTTGAACGGAGATTTGGAATACCGCACGTATTCACGGCAGTTCGACAACGAGACGATCGGCACGTTGGACGGTACCGCCAACGTCACTATCGTGCCCCAGAGGTTCGTTTGGTTGTCGCAAGCAACTTACGGGCAGGGGCGGACGAACCCGCTACGGGCGCGCGGACCGGGCAATCGTGAAAGTGTCGACGTCATCGCCACCGGGCCGCAAATTCATCTGCCGGCGGGTCGGCGTAACGAGCTCACCCTCGGCAGCAACATCAGCTCGCGCCGATTCGAGGTGTCGAAAGAGTTCGATAGCGACGTGGTTCTCAACGAGATCGGGTTGTACCACCAAGCCAACCGGACGACCGCGGTGTCCATGATCGGGCAGGCGTCGCGGATCAAGTACAAGCTCAACGTTGCGGGCTACGACATAGACAGTCTGCGGCTTCGGTATCAGAAGGAGCTCGCCAGAGGTGACGTTCTGGCCGAAGTGGGCCGCAATAAGCTCATCTTCAAAGACTTCCAGTCCGAGGGGCCTCTCGCGCAGCTCACGTGGACGCGCGCTCTGACTCCCCGTTCGCGGTTGGGATTCTCGTTCACGCGGCAACTCGTCGACCTCGGCGGTCTGTTCGCTTTGACGACGGGTCAGTATGGAGCGAACGCCGACTACCTGTTGAGTCCGAATCCGTTGGAGCAAAAACGGGCCGGTGTGGCGTACACGCTTTCGCTGCACCGTGTGTCGGCGACGCTGCAGGCGGCTTCCGTGACGGAGAGATACGAGCAGGACAAGCAGGCGGATAACGACGGGAGCACGACTTCGCTCAACCTATTCGCGCGGCTGAACCCGAGGCTCGGATTCGATCTCGTGATGCAGCAGACCGCGCGCAGTTTTACGACGCTGGCAAGGACGGATCGCGAAGGCGTCGTCCGATTCGGGCTCGCGCGCCAGCTGGGGCAACATTTCGTTGCCGAAGCTCGGGTCGAGCGGACCGTCCGCACGGGCGAGGATGCCTTCTCCGAAACGGTATATCGCGTGAGCCTTGCCTACACCCCGGGCGGACGCTACAGGCCCGGCAACCTTCTCAACTGAGCGTCCGTCGCCACGCCGCGTTCGTGCGGCAATGAAAACCGCCGAAGCCTCTTTTGTGAAATGGTTCACATGTCGCAATACGGAGTCATCTATTGACCCCCGATTTCCTGTGCTAAATTGAATTTCGGCGGTAGTCGACGCCAATCAATTCAGCAGTAAAGGGACTTAGTGATGCACGGCACTACGCTCGGTCGACAGATGATGTCACCAATCGCGCTCCTGAGAGTTTTGTCGCGTTCTGCTTTTGCTATTGCGCTGGCGATTCCCGGCGTGAGCGCGTTTGCCGCGCAAAGCGCGGGCGGCGTCAATTGGATGGATCCTCTCTCGTACGAGAAGCCCGCGTTCGTGCGGATCAACTTGCCGACGATCGCAACGAATTACTATCTCGATTTGAGCAGCGGCAGTGACTCGTCGAGTTGTGGCACGAGCACGTCGAATGCGTGCAAGACGCTTCGCGGTCTCGTCGATCGCAATCTGTCGGGGCTTCGCGGTAACTCCGGCGACGGCGCGGCCGCCATCAACGTGCGCGGCAGCGGCAGCGGGGCCTTTTACATCTTCAACAATACATTGGCCGGGACTCCGGGCAAGGAAATCGTCATCCGTCCTTGGGGCACGAGCGTCGTCACCATCAGGCGCGGGTCGCAGAATCAAGGTCTGAACGACGGCAACGTTCACGACATCATCATCGACGGCGGCGATCCGGCCACGGGCAACCTGTTGTTTCAGTTCGTTGCGGACAATGCCGGGTGCGGCGGTCCTTGCTACGTGCTCGCCGTGTCCGGCGACAACATTACGGTCGCGCGTTCGCAGTTTACGGCGACGGGCGCCACCGGCAATGGGTGGGTGGACTTGATCGGTTTGTGCAATGTGGACGGGCTTCGCTGCTCGGGAAACAAGTTCATCAACAACGAGTTTTACGACTGCAGCACCCAGGCGAACCAATGCAGCGCGATCTATGTGGGTCCGTGCACGGCTAGCGGCGGTTGCGGGGTTGACAATACGCTGATCCAGAACAACATCATTCGCAACATGGGAGGGGAAGGCCTCGAGGTGAATCCGCGAGTGTCGTCGAACGGCGTGACCATCGAAGGGAACGCCATTCACAACGTCGGCTTTGCCACCTGCAACGATGGGGGGACGCGTTCATGCCGACCGGCAGTCGTTCTCAACATCAATCAGTCGGGCTCCGTCGACAACGTCTTGATTCGAAACAACCTGATGTGGAATACGGCATCGGGTTGCGTTTGGGAGAAGAGCGGGAGCCGCGGCACCGCCGTCCCGCAGATCTATAACAACACGTGCTACGACTACGGCAAAGGCACCAAGACGAATAATCAGCCCGAGGGCTTCTCGGCGCAAAGCTTCGGTAGCAGTGCGATCGTGCGCAACAATATCGTGTATGCGCCGAATGGAACGAATCCTTTCGGCGTAGGAGTGTCGTTCTCCGCCGATCACAACCTCTGCAAGTCGGGCGGCTCTTGTGGATCGTCTGCGGCGGTTTGGTCGTCGACAACGGTGCTTTCGACTACGGAAGATTCCGCGAACTTCCTGAAGATCGGGACGTCCAGCGAGGCCGCCGCGTCGGGCATCAATTTGTATTCCGACGGCATCACGCTCGACTATGCGTCCTTGCTCCGCGTGACGGTCGGCGCATTCGATATCGGTGCGTTCGCGGCGGACGGAGTGCCGTCCACGCGGGTTCCCGATGCGCCGGTCGGGTTGAACGTGCTCTAACCCGGCTGTCTCCACCCTCGCTTTCGTCGCCGGCTTCCGCCGGCGCAAGCTCGCAACGCGAGCTTGCGGGCCCCAGCGGGGCCGCGGCCGTCGTCTTGGCACCTGCCGCGGTATCCCGCGGAGTTGCCGTCTTGTGTCCACCATCACGTCTTCCGCGGACCGATTTGAGCTAGTCTGGCATCGATGCGTCTCGACGCGCGCCGGTCGAGGCGCGTTTTTGCGTCGAGTGTCGTCCGGCGCGTAGGACGCTGCCGTCTTACCGATCGGGTGGGCCATAGCTAATATGCAGCGTTTGACGCCCGTGACGCGTCCCTAAGAGACCATGAAGCTAGAATCCCTGAGCTATCTGCGTTGTCCCTACACGGGCTCGGCGTATTCCACGGCCGGTGACCCCGGAGCCGTGGGCTCGGAAATCGAGTTCGGTGTCGTCGACAGCGAAGCCGGGTCGTTTCCCGTCGTCGGCGGCGTGCTGCGTCTGTTGCTCGACGATCTTCGCGAGCCGCTCGTGCAGCTCGTCGGCTCCGGCCGGAACGAAGATGCGTTGAAGGCGGCACTCGAGGTCCCCTTTCTGAGCCGGCGCGAAAACGTGACCAACGCGCTTTGGCGACGCGTGGCGCGCCGTGTCAGCAAGGATGCGGGCGTCTATGCCGCGGGGCCCGGCAAGCGTCGCGTGTACGAGCTCGCGACGCAGGAAGGGGCGTTTGCGGACGTCGTCTCGCGAGTAGCGACGCCGAATTGGGCGAACTGGCAGGCTCTGAGGTTCACCATGCCGACCTTCCTGCCGGTCTTCCCTTTGGCGCACGTGGCTCGCGGGCGCCGTACGATCTTCGATTTCGGTTGCGGGCTCGGTCATTCTGCGTTTTTGCTTCAACGAGTGGCGCCCGATAGCGATTTGGTCTGCGGAGACTACTCGTTCACGTCGATGTACTTGGCGAAACGTTTTCTCGCGCCGCAGTCGTTGTGCATCTGCCTCGACGGCGATTATCCTTTGCCGTTCGTAAACGGCCACTTCGATTGCGTCTTTTCGACCGACGCACTCCAGTACATCGGACCCAAGGTGGGGCTCGCGAGAGAATTCGGCCGCGTATTGGCGCCGGATGGGACGATCGCGTTGGCGCACTTGCACAACAGATTGTCCCCGGAGCGAGGCTGCACTGGAACGGCGCTGACTCCGTCCGGCTACTTGGGGTTGTTTGACGGCATGGAACGGCGTCTATACCCTGAGTCGACGATCGTTGCCGACTACGTGTCGGAAGGGGCTCTCAAGCTCGCAACGCAGCACGATCTCGAGGGCGGTGCACCGTGGCTCGAGGGTGTTTCGCTCGTCGCTTCCCGGTCCGCGTCCGTGTTCGAAGATCTCGGCGGACTGGTGGATGCGGAAGTCGATCTCATGCGCCGGCCTCGTTTGAATCCTCTCTATACGGCCACAGTGGATCGCGGTGTCTTGACGGCCGAGCGAGCTTTGGGCGAGCCCTTCGCGAGGGAACGTAGCGTGTCCGGCACTACCATCCTGCCGAAGACGGCGCATCTGGATGTCCAAGGGCTGGACTGCGCCAGTTGGCTGTCGTTGCGATCGTCGAATCGAGCCGCATTTCGCGAGCTCGTGCGCCAATTCCTCGTTCTGGATTTCCCGGATGGGTACCTACCGCCAGCGATGGCCGCCGCGTGAGACAGGCTTCGTGGTTGCCAGACGACGCGAGCGTGCCGATGGGCCGTAGCCGATTGGCAGACGCTCGAAGGCGCCGGTAAGGTACTCGTATGTGCGGTATTTGCGGAAGATTCAACTTCGATGGCCGACCGGTAACGCCGGAAGAGATCGTCGCAATGCGCGACGTCATGGTCCATCGCGGTCCGGACGGCCACGGAATTTTGACGGACGGGCCGGTAGGTCTCGGTCACCGGCGGCTCTCGATTATCGATCTCGAGGGCGGGCACCAGCCCCTCGGCAACGAGGACGGTACGGTCAACGTCGTATTCAACGGCGAGATCTACAACTTCGGCGAGCTTCGGCCGGATCTCGTCAAAGGCGGTCACACGTTCAAGACGCGGAGCGACACGGAAGTCATCGTTCACTCCTACGAAGAACGCGGCGCCGAGTGCGTTCAGGATTTTAGGGGCATGTTTGCATTCGCCCTGTGGGACCAACGGCGGCGAACGTTGCTGCTCGCGCGCGACCGCCTCGGCATCAAGCCTCTCTACTACGTGCAGACCGGCAAGTCGTTTCTCTTTGCTTCGGAGATCAAGAGCTTGCTGCAGGCGGGCGACGTTTCGGCCGAAGTCGACGCTCAAGGGTTGCGGCGGTACCTGTCCTATCGGCACTGCTACGGCAATGGCACTTTGCTCCAGGGAATTCGCCAACTCCCGCCCGGGCACGTGCTGATTGCGAACGAGAGCGGGGTCACCGTGCGCCGGTATTGGGACGTCGCCAACCGCGCGGATGGGCACGCGCCTGCGGATGCACAACAGCAATTTCTGTCGCTGCTCGACGAAGCCGTGGTGTTGCGAATGATCAGCGACGTGCCACTGGGCGCGTTTCTTTCGGGAGGTTTGGACTCGAGCGTCGTGACAGCGCTCATGGCGCGCCACACGGACACGGTAAAGACTTTTTCGATTGGCTTCGTTCCGGGCGAAGAGAGCGAGCTCTCGTGGGCGCGCCTTCTTGCCGACGGCGTGCACGCCGACCATCACGAGTTCGTCTTGGAGTCCCAGGATTTCTACTCGCTCATGCAGCGGCTGATCTGGCATCACGACGAACCGATGATGTTTCCGGCAAGTATCCCGCTGTACCTTTTGTGCAGGGAGTCGAAGTCGGTTGCAACGGTCATGCTGGCCGGCGAGGGAGCGGACGAGATCCTTGCCGGTTACAGCGGGAACATCAAGTTGAGCCGGCTTGCCGCGATTGCGTCGCGCATTCCGGGCGTGGTGCGCAGATTGCTGCCCCGGCTGCCGCTGTCGGACCGGTTCGCATCGGTTGCGGCGCGAATGAATCTCGCGGACGACGATTTGATCGCCGGCGCTTACCGGCTCACGGGAGCCCAGGCAATTGCCCATGCGTCTCGCGTAATGCTTCCCCGAGCGGATGAGGACGACGATCTGCTCCTGGAGGAAATCGGGATGCCCGCGAGGGAGGGTACGTTCCTCGATCGCCTCTTATATTTTCAGTTGAAGACTTACCTCGTGTCGTTGCTCATGAAGCAGGACAAGATGAGCATGGCGGCCTCGATCGAGAGTCGTGTTCCGTATCTCGATCACGAGGTGGTGTCGATGGCTTTCGGCCTTCCCGACGATCAGAAAATCCACGGCGGCAGGGGCAAGCACCTGCTGCGTCAAGCGGCCAGGGACCTCGTGCCGTCCGAGATCATCGACCGGCCGAAGCGCGGCTTTCCCGTCCCGATCGCGCAGTGGTTTCGCGAAAAGGGCAACCCGTTCGTCGAAGTCCTGCTCGACGGTGAGACGCTGCGCGACGGTTTGCTCGACGCAGCCTTCGTGCGCGACAGCGTGCGCCGGTTCTCGGCCGGCGCCGGCAACTCGATGGAGCTTTGGGCGATGCTCAATCTGGAGTTGTGGCGGCGCACGTTTCTTTCCTCCGCGGCCAGGCTGTCGCCCGCGGCATAAGGGCGCCTATGAAGGCGGAGCAGCTGCGTTTGCTGTCAGCGCGCGTGAGCCGGCGGTTCCGCACGGCCGCGGCGCGCTTACGGTTTCGTCTCGGCGCGGCGGCGCGCGACCCCGGGCCCGTGAAATTCGCGACGGGTTTTGGCCACCCGGTGCGGGCGGCTCTGGAGGGACTGTCGCCCGCAGACTATCGGCAACGTTTCCCCGAGGCGCATGAGACCGAGCTTCGGGCCTCGCAAGAGCTGCTCGCACATCGTTTCGAGCTTCTTGGGCAAGCCGTAGAGTTCGGGCCGGCGATCGATTGGAATCGGGATCCGATCTCGGGACGATGTTGGGGCGTGGGGTTCTCGCCGGACATCCGTTATCGTGGCGAAGGGCGGTTGGGCGATATCAAGTTTCCGTGGGAGCTGAATAAGCATCAGTATTTCTTCACGCTCGGCAAGGCAGCGTGGCTGACGGGGGAATCTTCTCCGGCGCGCGAGATCGTCGCCGAGATCGACGACTGGATCGCGAAGAATCCTTTCCGGGCGGGGATCAACTGGATCAGCGCCCTCGAGGTCGGCGCCAGGGCTACGGCGTGGATACTCGCCTATCCTTTCTTCGAGCGGCATTGCGACGAGGCGTTTCGTCGTCGTTTTCTCGCCTCGCTGTTTCGACACATGCTCTTCGTGGAGGAGCACCTTTCCGTCGGACGACACGCGAATACGCATCTCGTCGGAGAAGCGGCCACCTTGGTGCTCGGGGGGGTGTTCTTGGACTGTCCACGCAGCGCCCAATGGATCGGCAAGGGGCTTCGAATTCTCGAGGGCGAAATGCAGCGCCAGGTGACCGATGACTTCGTCCATGCCGAGCGCAGCGTCTCGTATCAGCGGTTCTTCGTCGATCACTACTATCTCGCGGCCGTCTTCTTGTCCTCGAACCGGCAGTCGCTCTCGGAGGCCGCGCTGCGCCGCCTCGAGGCGATGACCGGCTTCTTGATGGACATGCTCTTTCCGGACGGGTCGGCGGCGGCTTTCGGGGACGGCGACAGCGCGCGTGGCATTTGGCTCGGTGCGAGTGCGGCCGAGGACTATCGCGGGCTGCTCGCGCTCGGCGCCGTGCTCTTCGACAGAAGCGACTTCAAAGCCGTGGCCGGCGATCTTTCGGAGGAAGTGTTCTGGCTCGGGGGGCCGGCAGCGGTCCGGCGCTTCGACGAGTTGCCGGCACAGCCGCCCGAGCATGCGTCGATCGCGTATGAGCGAGGCGGATACTTCGTCATGCGTTCAGGGTGGGCGCCCGAGGACGCCGTCGCGATATTCGATTGCGGTCCCCTCGGCCATGGGCCTAGCGCGCACGGGCATGCCGATGCGCTTTCGTTTCAGCTGTCGTCTGCCGGCTACTCCTTCCTGGTGGACGCAGGCACTTACTCCTACAACCTCGACCCTGCTTGGCGAGACGCGTTCAGGAGCACGGCCGCTCACAATACGGTCGTGGTGGACGAGCAAAGCCAGTCTGAACCAGGCGGCAGAATGGCTTGGCAATCCATGGCGAAAACGCGTGCATCGGCGTGGATCTCCACCCCGGGATTCGACTTGGTCGACGGCCAGCACGACGGTTACCTGCGCTTGGCGGAAGGCGTTGTCCACCGGCGCGCTATGGCGTTTCTGAAACCGGACGTGTGGATCGTGGCCGACTGTGTGCACGGAACGGGGCGGCACCGCGTCGATTCATGGCTACACTTGCGGCCCGACTGCGGCGGCCAAGCCGATCGGCAAAACTGCAGGGCCGTGCTCACCTCGCCGGCGGGCGGCAACCTGTATGCTGGCGTCCACTGCCGCGGCGTCGACGACGGACGGCTCGAGATGGTGACTGGCGACGAGGAGCAGCGGTCCGCATGGTTCTCGCCGGGATACGGTATTCGAATACCGTCCCGCGCTCTGAGGCTTCGAGGCTCCTTCGAAGGATCTTGCGAGCTCGTTACGCTCTTGTCACGGCGGGCCGGTATGCAGCTGGCCGTCGAGGACGCCGGCGACAAGATAAGATGCTTTCGCGTGGCGGACGGCGAGGGGGCCGATTGTCGGTTTTGGTATGTCGGCGACGGTAAGCTCGTCAGCGAGTCTCTGGGTATCGAGTTCCATGGCGCGGCGTTGCTACGGCGCACAGACGCGGCAGGTCGCTGCGAGAGCATTTCGGCCGCGTCGTTTCGTGAGCTGACGGTGAAGGGTCTGTTCACGGTCCGGACCCGGCAAGAGCTCGCGAGTTTCCATTGGACCCGTGACCGTTGTGAGATCACGACGATCGGGGACCGCCCCGACGACGTGCACGTGGAAATGCGCGAGCCGGTGACTTGGTTCGTCGACGGCCGGCGCGCGGCGGCGCCGGCATGATCGCGATAGTTTGGCAGGGCGCCATGCCCGCTCTTGGAGTCCGTTAGATGAAAGTCCTTCACGTATTAGAGACGTCCATACCGCATACAGTCGGTTACACCGTTCGCGCCAAGGCGATCGTGGAGAATCAGCGAGCGTTGGGCCTGGACGTCGTCGTCGTGACTTCGCCGCTGTTTCCAACGGCCGATCGCAAGGTCTCTGTCGAGGAATACGACGGCGTCCGTTACTATCGCACCAACCATATCCCGGCACCGTCCACTGCGAAGACGAAGATCGGGTCCTATTTGACTCGGCTTTTCATGTTGTCCCGCTACCGGGCCGCGGTGCTCGATATCGCGAGGAAGGAAGGCGTCGACGTCATTCATGCGCATTCGTCCTACTCCAATGCTTATGCCGGGCTCTTTGCAGCACGCCGGCTCGGCGTTCCGCTCGTGTACGAGGTCCGGACGCTGTGGGGCGAGTCCGCCGTGGTCGAAGACGGTTGGCGCCCGAATTCGTTCAAGCACCGAGCCATTTGGCGGCTCGAGCTCGGTGCCATGCGCCGGGCGGACGTCGTGGTGCCGATCGCCAAAGGCATACGCGACGAGCTAATACAGCGCGGCATTCCTGCCGAGAAGCTCGAGGTCGTTCCGAACGGCGTCGATTGCCGGAAATTCCAGCCCCTGGCCCGCGATGCCGCTTTGGCTGCCTCCGTCGGTCTTGCGGATGCGTTCGTCGTCGGTTTCGTCGGCTCCATGCGCAAGCTCGAAGGGCTCTCGACGTTGCTCGATGCCGCGCGGATCGCTCGCGACCGAGGGCTCAAAATCGGCGTCGTGCTCGTGGGTAACGGCCCCGACAAACCCAATCTCGAAAAACGAGCAGCCGAGCTCGGCCTGACGGACGTCGTGTTTACCGGCAACGTGCCGCATGAAGAAGTCGCCAAGTGGTATTCGATCATCGACGTCGTGGTCTACCCGCGAATCCGCGCCGTCATCAACGAACGCGTTACGCCTTTGAAGCCCCTCGAAGTCATGGCCATGGCCAAGGTCTGTATAGGCAGCGACGTCGGCGGCCTGACCGAGCTCATCAGCGACGGCCGGACGGGCCTGATCTTCCGCAGCGAGGACCCCGAGGACTTGGCTCGGGTCGTCGACAAGCTCTACCGGGATAGAGATCTCATGAGGCAATTGGGCGAAAACGGTCAGCGCTACGTTCGGGAGGAGCGCGATTGGCTTGCCGTCGTGGAGCGTGACCGGCTCATATACGAGCGGCTCGTGGCCGAATCCCGCGGGCGCGCGGCAACGGGCTGACGCCGCTACGGAAGGCAGGCTCGACCAGATGCAAACGACCGCCGGGCCCGTACGCGTTGCCGTCGTCAGTTCCGTTCATCGCTGGAACGACACGCGCGTCTATCTCAAGCAGACGCGATCGCTGCTCCGGGCCGGCTACGACGTGATTCTGGTGGCCGTGGCGGCCGAACATCAACCGTTCGAAGCGGCCGGAGTGCCGGTGTTCCCACTGCCGCGCAGACGTCGATTGGCCCGATGGCTCAATTGGATCTCTATCGTCAGGATCGTCCTGCGTCACCGGGCAAAGATCGTCCACGCGCACGATCCGGAGCTGTTTCCCATCGTCGCGATGCTGCGCCTTCTCGGCCGCCGCGTCGTATGCGATGTTCACGAAGACGTGGCGGCGCAAATCCTCAACAAAGAATGGATTCCGGCCATGCTCAGGAGGTCTCTCTCGGCCGGGGCGCGCTTGTTTCTGCGCAGTCTTCCGACGATTTCGAATGCAGTGGTGCTCGCCGAAGATGCGTACACACGCAACTTTCCGCAGCGGGACAACGTCGTCTTGATCCGCAATTTTCCGATCGTATCCGACGTCCACAAGAACGGATACGACACGTCGGTACTGCGCATGATCTACGTCGGCGACGTTCGTGTCGTCCGCGGCATCGAGACGTACATTCGAATCGCGCACCGGTTGCGAGCTCGATCCGTGCCGGTTCAGTTGAGAGTCGTCGGCAGCTTTGCAGATGGCCGCGAAGAGCGCGAGATGCATGCGCTGATCGGGGAGCTCGGGCTCGAGGATTGCGTCCAGCTGTTGGGCCGACGTCGCCCGGAGGAGGTTCCGGATCTGGTCAGCCAATGCGATGTCGGGCTGGCTCTTTTGCATCCGATCGGCAACTACCGTGAGTCGTATCCGACGAAAATGTTCGAGTACATGGCTGCCGGCTTGCCCGTGGTGGCCTCCAATTTCGAGTTGTGGCGAGCGATCCTGGAAGGCAGCGAGTGCGGCCGCGCGGTGGATCCGCTCGATGTCGACGAGGCGGCGGCCGCTTTGGAGGAATATTGGCGGGCACCGGACTTGCGCCGCGAGCACGGCGAGAACGGCCGTCGCGCGGTCATGGAGAAGTACCGCTGGGAGGCTGAGCTGCCGCGTCTGTTGACGCTTTATTCCGCCCTCGCGCGATGACCGGCTCGACGGCAGGCAGACCGGCGGTGTCTCGCGTGGCGGCGATTTTGCGAAATGTAAAGAATGTCGACGACGGCGTTCCGATTGCGCTTTTCGGCAAGCCGTCACGGGACTGGCGGCCAGCCTTGGCTATAATCGGCGGCAGAGAAGACCTCGAGCAGGCGGTTCAGGAATGAGCACTCAACGCATGCTGCGGCTCGTCATGCTGTCGGCCGTAGCGATAGCGGCCTCCGCCGCTTCCACGGCCCGCGCCCGGCCGGTCGTGATGGTTACGATCGACGTCGAATCCTTGGAGACGCATCCTCTGCCTTCGCAGGTCGATCCCGTATGCGACAACGGGAAGCGGTGCGGGCTCATGGAGATCGTGCGCATGCTCAACGAGCATGGGCTCAAAGGCACTTTCTTCCTCAATGTCTACGAGCACACGCGGTTCGGCGAGCCGGCGATGCGGGACATCGCCGTTGAGCTGGAAAATGCCGGCCAGGACGTCGAGCTCCATACCCACCCCGAGACCGTTTACGATCCCGCGCGGTCGGAGATGTACCAGTACAGTCTCGAGGAGCAGAAGGCCATCATCAAAGAGGGTGTGCGGCTGCTGCAAAGCTGGACGGGGCGTACGGTGATCGGGCATCGGGCCGGCGCCTACGGCGCCGACGAGAATACGCTACGCGCGCTCGAGGACAACGGCATCTATTGGGACAGCTCGATGTTCTGGACGCATCCGAAGAGTCACCTCGACGCGTTGGGGCAGCCGCGAAACCTGCCGTGGCGATTCGGCAAAGTGACGGAGCTTCCCGTGTCCGTCTATCATCGCGACGACCATCCCGCGGGATTGGGCGGTTTGTTTGCCCCCGTGTCCGTCGTTCGAAAAGTCGACGTCGACTGGCTGATCAACGAGGGCGAGGCGCGCACGGCCATCAAGGAGCTCGTTGCGGCCGACGTACCCGTGCTCGTCGTGTTTCTCCACAGCTTTTCGCTCATGCAGGAAGATGTGGCGGAGGGCGAGATTCTGACCGACCAGCATTCGATCGACATGTTCAACGTCATTTTCGACGAGATCTCCAAGGATCGGCTGCCCGTGAAGACGCTTCGCCAGATTTCGGAGGATGGGTTGCCGTCATTGCCCTCGCCGCAAGCTGATGTCGTGCCGAGGGTGCCGGTCGCAGTCGACATCGCCCATTACGTTTGGCGTCGCGCCAAAGCGATGAACAGGCGGGTCTTGGCAGGCAGTCTCGTCGTTGGGCTGGCCGGCTTCGCCGTGCTCGCCTTTTTGGCGATACGTATCCTGCGACGAAGATCGCGCCGGCGCGAACGGCCGCTCACCGGTCGGCCCGGGCAGTCCGGCGCGCCGCTGCAATGAGGGGTTTGCTCACGCCGCTGCTGCAGTTTCAGCGGTTCTTCATTCCGGTCGTCGTCTTGTTGGCTCTTTGGGCGATGTGGCGGACGCTCGTGAAGAAGGACTTTGCCGTCGGGCTGGTCCTTTATCTGAGCCTCGTCGTTGTCGTCGATGGGTTCATGAACACGGGAATCTACATTCCCGGTCTCAGCTTCGGCAGCATTCGCTACTCCGAGGCATTTGCCTTGCTGCTGTTCGCGGTCAGGCCCAAAACCGAGCCCCACCAGCCGCCCCACAAGGCCGTTCTGACGTTGATCGTGCTGTATTTCCTGCTGATGTTCATCGCCGTGCTTCGCGTCACGCCGGTGCTGGATGCAGTGCTGGAATTTCGTACGAAGATCATTCCGCAGATAGTGGCGCTGACGTTGGCGATTCGCGGCTTACGTTCCGCCGAGGATCACAAGCGATTCTTTCTCGCGCTCACCCCGTTGCTGATCTTCATGGGACTCTTCGTCTTTTTCGATTTGTTCTTCGACCGCATGATTCTCAAGAGCGACATGCTCGACAAGGCGATCTACCTAACAAATCGAAATCACAATAGATTCGGCAGCTTTCTGCTGAATCCAAACTATCTCGGCGGATTCTTGGTGCTCGTGTTTCCCGCCATGTTCGTCTATACGATCAACGAGACGCAGACCTGGAAGCGCGTTTGCGCTTGGACAGCTCTGTTGATGATGGTCTTTTCCCTCGTTCAAACTCAATCGCGTGGTGCGATGCTCGCGTTCGGCGTGGCCGTCCTGTTCTTGGTCGTGGGTCCTTGCGGAGGCGTATCGCGAAAGCGGCGAATCGGTCTTTTGGCCCTGTGCTGCACGATGTTCCTCGTCTTCATGCCGGGCTTCATCGATCATGCGCTCCAACGTTTCGACCATATGGAGACGGAGACGAGGGAAGGACGTTCGCGCGAGACGACTTGGCAGTACGCGCTGCGCATGATCGGGAACCATCCTCTCGATGGGATCGGTTTCGGCGAAACGCAGTTCACGAAGGAGATGGTGGCCTACGGATTCGAATCGGAGTACGGGGTCAAGGCCTTGGATGCTCCGCACAACTCGTATTTGCAAGTGGCCGTCTATATCGGCATCCCCGGGCTGTTGTGTTTCTTGCTCGGCAATATGCTCGTGCTGAAGAGGGCGGCCGGAATCTCGTTGAAGAGTGAAGGGCATCCGGACACGGGCACGATTTTCGGTCTGGCCGTCGGTATTCTCGGATTCTTGGCGAGTATTTTCACGGACCTTCAGCTGTTCACACCGAACGTGGGGCCCGCTTATTGGATCTTCTTCGCGTTGCTGCTCTCGCTTGCGACCAAGAAAGTGACCGAGAGTACGGCCGAGACGCGTCGTCTGTTTCCAGTCAAGCGTTTCGTGCGCCGTCCGACCGGCGTCGGAACCTTTGCTCAATTGTCGCAACCGGGCCGGAGCGGCGTCAGGAAGTGAGTAACCAACAGTCGATGCCGCGTCTGAAGAAGGCGTGGCATCTGGTGC
Source organism: uncultured Gammaproteobacteria bacterium (assembly GCA_963786385.1). GTDB lineage: Bacteria > Pseudomonadota > Gammaproteobacteria > Steroidobacterales > Rariloculaceae > FEN-1219. Next base: position 2,358,346 of record CAWAYS010000005.1, on the reverse strand, counting down.
GGCGTCGCTTGGGCGCAGGTAAGCAGCTTCCGATGCGCCTCGTCGTGCAGAAGGACGAGTGGCCGGACGGGGCGCTTAGCCCCGTGATGCTCATGGTCGACGATCTGACGAATGCGTGGCACAGCAGCAGCAGCGGCGGAACGTGGGATCAAGGTGGCGATTGGGGGGGCGGCCTCAGGAAGCCGGGCTCCATCCTTCGAGTGCTCGAGGACGGGCTGTTCCGGGAGTTCGGCAACGTCAAAGCGACGTTCTTCACGGTCGCCGGGCCAATCTCGCCCTACACACATCACCAGCCTTTCTCGTTCGCGGAGCCCCTCGATTTCGATGTTGAGAGCCGCGAGTTCTTCGGGTCGCTCGTGGAAAATCCACGCTACGAGCTGGCCTATCACGGTTTCAACCACGGCATCCCGGGACAAACGTCGGCTCAGTTCACGCAAGAGTGGCGAGGTTTTCCGTCAGTCGCGGCCGCCGTCGAGCAAACCAAACGTGGACTCGAGATTTTTCGCCGAGCGACGGGTGTGATTCCGGCCGGCGGCAAGTACGGCGGCTGGGCCTACAACGAATTCGCGGAGGACGCCCTCAACGAGTGCGGCTTCTCCTGGTGGTGCCGAGACTGGACGCCGCGAGCGATCGACGGCAGCGTTCCCGATTCGTACTACGAGCCGCAGCTCTTCGGCAAGAATCTCGTCGTTGCCTTGCCTTCGACGGTTCACGGATTCTATTGGGATCGCAAACAGATCGACATTCTTCTGAACCGCCGCCAAGTCATCGCGATCGCCGAGCACATCGCGGCCGTGCGGCCCGACGGGCTCGTGCAGACACCGAATTTGGTCGACGACATGGACGAGCTGCGGCGTTTGTTCGTCTATCTCGCGGACAAGCATGTCTGGTATGCCAACGGCAGCGAGATCGCCGACTATGTCGTTACACGCGACAACACGCTGATCTACGACGTAAGTCGCGATGGATTTTCCATCAGGTACTTGGATGGTCGGGCGCGTGCCAAACTGACGCTGACCGTCGACTGCTCGGCGGTATGCTCGCCGAGCGAGAATCGCATAGACGTTATCCTGCCGGACGGGTCCGCCGTGCCGCCTGCCGACGTTCGCTTCGACCACTCCGGCTACCGGCACTCGGTCAGCGTCCCGATCGCGGACGGTCGTTATCTCATCCGGCCTCGTGCGGCATGACGGTGCCGTCACGCGTTGCTGCGCATCAGCGGAAATATGGCACGTATCGGAAACCGAATGCCTAAAGTGACGGTCATCATGCCGGCATACAATGCGGAGGCATACATCGGCGACGCGCTTCGTTCCGTCGCGGCGCAGACGATGCAAGACTTGGAGGTCGTCGTAGTCGATGACGGATCGACGGACGGCACGGTCGAAGCGGCACGCGCTTTCGCAGACTCATTCGAGCTTGCCGTGTTGGAGCAGAAGAACAGAGGCCCCTCGGCAGCCCGCAATCTCGCGATTCGGTCGGCGCGGGGGCGCTACTGCGCCTTCCTGGATGCAGACGACATCATGCTGCCGGAGTTGCTCGCCGAGCAGTCGGCCGTGCTCGACGCCGACGCCGATGTCGGGCTCGTGTTCACGGACATCGTCACGTTCGACGACGGTGGAACGATCAAGGAAGCCTACTGGCGGCTGGCCGACACGCGGAATCCGTTCGCCCGGCTGGTCGAGGACAATTTCGTGACGACTTCCGCGGTCATGGCCCCGACCGAGCGTTTGATCGCGGCGGGTCTGTTTCCCGAAGATAGGCGGGTCGCCGAGGATTACGAGCTGTGGCTCGAGCTCGCGGTGCGCTGGAAGATGAGCGTCATTCCGAGATCTCTGGTCCGCTATCGTTACGCAAGCGGCAGCCTATCGTCGAACCGGCTCTACAGCGCACGGTGCGCTCTGGAAGTGATCGAGGAGTTCTGGCGTCGGCACCCCGATCTGCGCCGCAGCGAGCCGTCGCTTTATCGGCGATCGATCGCACGGCACACGAGGAACATGGGGGTTGCGGCCCTGGCCGAGAATCGACGCTGCGCGGCTTTCCGTTACCTCGTGAAGGCAGTCTGTGGGGACCCGGGACGCGTCACGACTTGGAAGGCGCTCGCGAAGGTGTTGCTGCCCGTCCACCACGGCGCCGTTCGCAAGTCGAGCTAGGAACGGCGAGAGGCGTCGGTGCAGATTTCGATCGTCGGCTCTTATCCTCCTCCACACGGGGGCCAATCCGTCCACATCCAAAACCTGGCGAGATTTCTTCGGTCTTGCGGCGACGACGTTCGGATCTTCAACACGGGATCGAACAAATCGATTGCCGGCGAAGGCGTGCTCAACGTTAAGAGCTCGCTCGACCTTCTGTGGCAGACGCTGCGACGAGCGGAGGGAATCGTGCACTTGCACGTTGCGACGCCCGTCGACCTCAACAAGCTGCTGCCGGCAGGTGCCGCGGCGATCGTGAGACGACTGCCTCTGGTCGTCAGCGTTCACTCGGGAGACGCCGCGCGCCGGTTGGAAAGTGCGCCGGCTCGGGCACGCCGGCTTTCACGTGCCGTCTTGCGCCGCGCCGCGAAGGTCCTCTGCGTCAATTCGTCGATCGCGACGGCGATCGAATCGTTCGTCGGTCGTGGGAACGTCGTCGTGGTGCCGCCGCACAGCGTGGAGTTCTCGCCCGTTGTGCTGCCTGCGGAAATCGCCGAATTCGTTCGCGAGCACCGGCCGGCAATCGTCTGTATCGGCCTGTTCGAGCCTACGTACGGGTTCGATGAAGCGATTCGTGCTTTGCCGAAAATACGCGAAGGACTGCCGCGAGCCGGCCTGATGCTGGTGGGTGACCCGAGAGACTCGGCAGCTGCTCGGGAGCTGATCGATAGGTTAGGGCTGGCTTCGGTGGTGAGCATTTGCGGCAATATGAGTCATGAGGAGTGCCTGACGTTGATGAGTTCCGCCGCGTTGTTTCTGCGGCCTACCTTGTACGATGGCGATTCGCTCAGCGTGCGCGAAGCTCTGGCGCTCGGAATTCCCGTGGTTGCGACGCAGACTGATTTTCGCCCCGAAGGCGTCGTGCTCTATCGGCAGGATCAACCGGGCGCCCTCGCTTCGACCGTGTCGGCGGTGCTCGAGCAGTCGCGGCCGCAAGCGGAGCGCGCAGCAGCGCGCAACGAGAATCTCGAAAGCGTCAGGCAAATCTACATGGACGCCATCGGCCGTCGGAGCTGAGACGCGCAGCCTCCCGTCGAGCGCGCGACTCGGTGCGGGCGGTCCTGCGCGAGAGCTATGAGCCCTGGGGGCGTTCCGGAGCCCACAAAGTGATGCGCTTGCCGCGCAGAATGTTGAGCCACGCAAGGATCAGCGCGTAGTTGGTCATCAAGTAGTAATAGACCAGGTGTCCCAGCCTCACGAGGATGTTGCGGCCCTCGAGGTTGAGGGCTTTGACAGCCAAGGCCCCCGCCGTGCCGACCAGAGCGATTGTAAACAACGGCAGGTAGCTGCCCGATAGGCCGAGCGCGGTGAGCGAGGCGGCACCCGTGACCAGGAACACGGGAGTCAGGAAACGCATGAGCTTGTGCATCGTCAATTGAATGGCAAAGATCCCGTGGCGCAGCGGATTCAGCAGCTCCCGCATGCTCAGCAGGCCGCGAATCGAACGGGTCAAGATCCTGACCTTTCTCCTGAATTCCGCGTCGTAGTTCTCCGAGGCAGGCTCGACGGAGATGGCATCCGGCTCGTACAGGAACCGTTTCCCCTGTCGGACGATCGCGAGCGGTTCGACGAAGTCGCTGATCAGGTCCTCGGGAATTTCGACGTAGTCGTCCTTGCGGATCGCGTAAATGGATCCGTTGGCTCCGACGACGGACGACAGATCGCTTTCCCGCTGTTTCATGAGCTTCTCGTAAGACCAATACAGCCCCTCGGAAGCGCCGGCGCCTCGGTTGCCGGTGTGGTAGGTGAGCTGCCCGGACACCCCGCCGACGTCGGGGTCCGCGAGCTTGCGAACGAGCTTGCGTATCGCGTCTTGCCGATACTCGGCGTTCGCGTCCGAGAACACGAGAATCTCGCCGCGGGCGCGCTGCGCCATCCGGTTTTGCACGCCGGTCTTGCCCGTGCGCGGGAAGTCGGCCAGTTGTATGCCGCGGTCGGCATAACTTTCGACGATTTTGTTCGTGGCGTCCGTCGACCCGTCGGATGCCACGAATACCTCGAGCTTGTCCGCGGGGTAGTCCAATCGAAGCGTGTTGTCGAGCTTGTCTTTGATCACGGATTCTTCGTTGTAGGCCGCGATGATCAAGGTCACCGACGGCTCGTAGCTTTCCGACTCCTTCGGTCGGCGACGCCCCAGCGGCGCACCTACGATCAACAGAAGGGGATAGCCGAAGGTTACGAGCGCGACGCCCGCAACGGATATCCAGAAGACGCTTTGTAGAGTCGCTTGCATGTCAGTTCGTCCGAGCCAAGGCTCTCGCGCGGGTCCCGCTCTCGGTTCGAGAGCTCGCGCGAGAAGCCGAAAGTTTCGCTTGAATCTCTCGCGGGAGCGAGTCCAGCGATTGCCAGTGGGACCCGAGAAAACCTCGCAGAAGTTTTCTGGTCTCGTCCACGTTGCCTGCCTCGGCGCTGACGGCGATGGCGAATGCGTCCGTTCTGTCTCGCCCCAGTCCGGTCAGCTGAGCAAGCTTTGCTTGCCACGGCCGGGCGACAGCGGTGCCCGCGACGCAATACCAATACCAAACGAGCCGTTCGGCGCCCGTGTCTCGATGCTCGAGGCGGACCTCGGCGACAGTCAGAGGTTGGCCGGCGGCGAGCGAGATCTGGCGGTATGTTGCGGCGGTGTTGCCGCCGCGCGGATGCCAACGCGCGCGGTCGAATGGGGAGTTGCGGTCATTGATCACCTCTCTCCCTTGCGATTGGCTGCCGTAGTAAGCCCAATACAACTCCACGTTATCTTCCCCGAACAGATACGTGCCCGCTGCGACGGCGTCGACGTTTTGGAACGTCGGTTTCCAATCGCTCGCCGGAGGGAAGGGCCCGCGCCACGGATCGGTGGCCGCGGTGGGCTGCAAGTGGACTTGCGCGGCGCTGCCTTGGCTCGCCCGGCCGACGTGCAATCCGGGCCAGGCCAGGATGACGGTCGCCGCGGCGGCGAGTCCCCCGACGAGCCCTATGCTTGATCTCCGGGCGGCGCGGCTCTTCGGCGCATGTCCCTGCGTTGCGCTCGCATTGAAACCGGTCCAGCGCGTCGTCCACCAAACGACCGGTGCGATCGACGCCATGAACACGCCCCAGCCGATGTTGAGGTGCTGAAGCTCGCTCACATTGCCGAGTGCGATCAGCGTGAAGACGCGCAGCCAATTACCGAGGATCGACGCAATGCCGAAGCCCGCTGCCACCGCGAGCCGTTCCGAAGCGCGGTTGAAGGCGGCACAAGCGTAGATCGCCCCGAGAGTGACTCCGGCTTGCAGGAACTGCACACCGCTGCATTCCGCCAATACCATCACGGTGCCCTGCGGCACACGAATATAGGTCGCATCCACGAACACGGGAACCCCGAGCGCACGGAAGAAGCGAACAGTCGCGGCGACGGTCAAGTGCTGCAGAAGAGGCTCGAGGTGGCGCCAGAAAGGCAGCGCGAGCAGCAAGATCGCTGCGGGGTAGCCGAAAGCCTTCAAAGCCGGCGAGCCGAAGACAGTCCATGCCACGACGACGACGGCCGCAATGAGCAGAATGAGCTCGGCGAGGCGAATGTCGACCAAGGCCGAGATCCACAACCCGAGGCCGAGTCCGATCGCGAACGCCAATCCCCATGGATTGGGAGCGGGTCGCAGGGCCTTGAATTCGTCCCGGTTGCGCCAGACGAGCCACGCCATGCCGGCGAGGACGACGAGCTCGAAGAGCCGGTTGCGCTCGGTCTGCTCGGTGACGATGCCCATGACGGCGGGCCAATGACGTAGCAGCAAGATGCCCGTGGCCACGGCGAGCAGCGACCATGCCGCGCCGGTGACGGTCGCCTCGGTGGGCTCGTGATTGGCGGTGAGAATCGGCATCTATGCGCCGGGATCAGGCACCCTCTTGTTGTCGCCGAAACAGTCCCGCGGGTGTCCGCTGCGTAGCTGGCGCACAGCGTTCGGCATAGCGCATTGTGCGCGCGTCCGGCACGTTCGTGCTCGGAGCCTGGTCACACTTTGAGTCGTCCGGGTCTCGCTGCCGACGATTTTAGCGTCTCCTGTCGCTCGGCGCTTGCGCGGTGAGCGTCGCGCTGGATCGGGCGCGCGAGGGCGGATCTTCCATCCGCTACAATGCCGGTGACGATGTGCCGAGGCGACGTTCACTGGTGATTGCGTGAAGCGAACTCTTTTCGTTGCCCCTCAGATACCGTGGCCACTGGACGTGGGTCTGAAGATTCGGATGTTCAATCTCCTCCGCGGGTATGCGGAGCTTGGGCCCGTGACGTTGCTTTGCTTCGCTCTTCGCGAGGCCGACCTCGAGGGAGTGGAGGCGTTGAAGCCCTTCACGGAGTCGGTTCGGTGTCTGCCGTTTCTGAATCAGGATGCCCTTGCGGGCGGTGGAAAGCTGGCAGCGATCAGGCATGCGATTCATCCGCTACCCCGCATGGTCCGGCGGTTTGCGCATGCGGGGATGGCGGACGAGGTCGAGTCCCTGTTGCACGGCGGGAGCTACGATATCCTGCACGTCGAGAGGCTGATCATGGTGGGCGCCGTCTCCGCGCAGGCGCGTGCGGCAGCGAAGCGCCACGGGACCTACACCGTCTTCGATATCGACGATCTCGAGTCGACAAAGATGAGACGCACGGCCGAGATGCACGCGCTCGACGATCCGCGCCGATACGTGTTCATGCTCGAGGCCTCGAAGCTCGCCAAGTACGAAAAACGCGCGTTCAGGTCGTTCGATAGAACTCTGGTGTGCTCCGACAAGGATCGTGTCATGCTTCAAAAGAGCAACCCCGGTGCACGCATTCAAGTTGTTCCGAACGGAGCGAACCTGGAAAGTCCCGACGGCGGCGCCGACGAAGTCGAGCAGTCGACGACGATGCTCTTTCTGGGCGGAATGGAATATCCGCCGAACGAGGACGCAGCTCACTACTTCGGCACGCAAGTACTTCCCTTGATTCGGGCCAAAGTGCCCGAGGCGCGATTCGTCGTCGCCGGGCGTTCGCCGTCGGCGAGGGTCTCGGCGCTGCACGACGGTCACAGCGTGACGGTCGCCGGATTCGTGCCGGACATCGGTCGACTGTTTGCTTCTTCGGCAATCGTCGTAGTCCCCATTCGCACCGGAGGGGGGACGAGGATCAAGATTCTCGAGGCCATGGCGGCGAGCCGTGCCGTCGTTTCCACCTCGGTGGGGTGCGAGGGCATCGATGTGACGTCGGGAGTCGACATCCTGACGGCCGATGCTCCGGAAGAATTTGCCGACGCCTGTGTGAAGCTGTTGCACGACCGCGAGGCGCGTCAGGCGGTCGCGGCCGCGGGCCGGCGGCTCGTGTTCGAGAAGTATCGGTGGGCCCGCATTCGCGAACGATTCGCAGCAAGTTTCGGCGAGGTCGGGAGTGGGGACCTCGGCAGTCTCGATGGCCGGTAAAAGTCTTGCCAGACCGGCACGCAGGGGTTCTCAGGGCAGTGCCCAAATGCGATATTGATCTCGGTGCCTGCTTGCAAGAACAGGCAAGATACCGGCAAGCAGAGCGTGCCGACGGGTGAGGGGTGCCCGCGCCCGCCGAATGGGCGAGACTTGGGCTGGCGCACGCGGCCTACAGGGAGTGCTCGGGTCGATGCATTGGAAACTGAAGGCGCTTATTCAGCGCATGGTTTCGAGCTTTGGGAGCGATGGCTCCTACGCGGCCTACTATTGGCTGCAGAAGCACTTCGGGCGCGTCGGTGGACGAGACCCGAGCTACGGATTGTTCGTCGGCGTGGAGACCTGGAAGCGACTTCTGCACCTCGGCAAGTCTCCCCGCGACAAGGTTTTCTTCGAGGTCGGGACGGGTCGCGTCCCGATGGTGCCCATGGCGTACTACCTCATGGGGGCGCTCCAGACCGTCACCGTGGACTTGAATCCCTATCTCAAGGAAGAGCTCGTCGTCTCGCAACTGAAGGCGATCACCTCCCAGTCCGACAAAGTGAGGCCGTTGTTCGGCGGACTGCTCGTCGAGGAGCGATGGGCGAAGCTCGTGGAGCTGGCGGCGCAGCCGAAGATCGACGTTGCCGAAGTATTGGATGTCTGCGGTATCCGCTATACGGCGCCGGCCGATGCCGCCGACACGCACATGCCCAGCGCAAGTATCGACTATCACACCTCCAACACGACGCTCGAGCACATCCCCCGCGACCCGCTCATCGCCATCCTGCGGGAAGGGCGGCGGCTGTTGAAGAAAGACGGGTTGTTCGCGCACCGAATCGACTATTCGGACCACTTTGCACATACGGACAAGCACATTTCGTTGATCAACTTCCTGCAGTATTCCGACAAACAATGGGCGAGATACGCGGACAACCGGTATATGTACATGAACCGGTTCAGGCATGACGACCTTTTGAACTTCTTCGAAGCCAGCGGCCTGGCGGTGATCGAAGCACAGATCGACATGAATGAGGATCTTCTGCGCGATTTGGCCGACGGCAAGATCAAGGTCGATTCGCGTTTTGCGGCTAAGGATCCGCGAACTCTGGCAACGACCGGAGCATGGATATTGGCAGCGGCGAGCACCGGCGCCCTTCAACCGGAGCGCGCTCCGCCTTTGCTCGCGGCGAGGGGCGCCTGAGACGGCGCGTAGCTCGAAGCCGCCCCTCTTTCCCAGACTCAGTGATTTGGTATCGCCAGCAGAGGCCCTTCACGTGATTCGGCCGAGAGTCAGCGTCGTCACGCCCTTCCACAATACGGCAACGTGGTTGCCGGAGTGCATAGAGAGCGTTCTCGCTCAGACGCACGGCGATTTCGAATACGTCTTGGTGGACAATGCGAGTACGGACGGCGGTGGTAAGATCGCCGAGTCATACGCCGCGCGGGATTCGAGGCTCAAAGTAATCAAGACCGACCGGCTGTTGCCGCAGGTCGAGAACTACAATTTCGCCTTGTCGCAGATCTCGCCCGATACCAAGTACTGCAAGATCGTTCAAGCCGATGATTGGCTTTACCCGCATTTCCTGAGTGCCTCGATCGATCTCGCGGAACAGGATGACGGCGTCATTCTCGTGTCGAGCTACGGTCTGGAGAGCACGGGCGTGGTGCCGATCGGGCTCACTCACGACAAGGTGTTGATGCCGGGCAGGGATGCGGGCCGTGCGTATTTCACTACCGGTCTTTACGCTTTCGGTTCGCCTACGGCTCAGTTGTGGCGTGCAGACGTCGTACGTCGTAGGCAACCGTTCTACGACGTGCGAATCGATCCGTTCGAGGACGCCGATGTCTGCTTCGAGCTCCTCCGCGACGCGCGATTCGGCTTCGTCCACCAAATTCTCAGTTATACGAGGCGAGAAGAGGGCTCGATCTTCGACAGCCTGAAACGCTTTGGTTGGAACCAGGCCATCAGGCTGGCAATTCTTCGCCGATGGGGTCATCACTACCTCGATGACGACGAGTTCGACAAACTGCACGACCAGTGGTGGCGTGAGTACAGGAAGGTGCTCGTGGAGGGCACTGCGCGACGTGCCGGTGACACGTTTTGGCGTTTCCACCGACGCATGATGGCTGCTGCGGACATGAAGGCCGTCGCCGACGGTATGACTTGGCCCGTCGTCGCCTGGTATCTGGATCGTTTGGGCAACCCGAAGCGCACTTTCGGGAACATCATACGCCGCGTCGTAGAACGGCTTAGCGGCACATGAGGCTCGAGAGTTGACGTGAGCGACGACTCCTCTCGTAAGACAAGCGCTCCGCGGATAGCGATCATCGACGCGTATTCGGGCAGTAACTTCGGTGATGCCGCGATCATCGACGCAGTGATCATCAATCTGCGAAGACGATCGCCGGACGTCACCCTTACGGGGATCTCTCTGAATGTCGGTAACATGGAGCGCCGCCACGGCATTGCCGGCTTGGCGTTATGCAGCACTCCGGTTCCGTACTACGCGATGTCGACGGCGAGCTTCGACAAGACGGATGTCGCCGCAGCGGCGAGTTCCTCGCCGAGCCGTGAGTCTGTGAGACCGAGCCGCGGGCTGAAGGCGCGGATCAAGAGGGCTTTCCCGGGCCTTTGGGCGGCCGCCAAGCGCGCGCGCTTCGCATCTCTCGTGCCACCCCGTGAATTGCGGCACTTCGCCGGCGCCATTCGGTTTCTGCGCGGCCAGGATTTGCTCGTCGTCGCGGGCGGTGGGCAGCTAGACGACGAATGGGGCGGTGCATGGGGGCATCCTTATGCCTTGTTCAAATGGGCGCTGGCGGCCCGTTTGACGGGGACACCCCTGGCTGTGGCCAGCGTTGGCGCATGCCGCCTCGAGCAGCGTTGGTCGCGGCGGTTCGTAGCATGGACCTTGCGCATTGCGGCGTATCGCTCGTTTCGGGACGCGAATAGCCGCGCGATTGCCGCGAGCTTGCTGCCGGCGGCGTCGGCCGATCCCGTGGTGCCGGATCTCGCGCTCGGTATTCCGGCCGATGCGATTCCGAAGGGGCCGGCTTTCCGAGATCGATGCGGCGGACGGCCGATCGTTGCAGTCAGCCCCATTGCGTTTGCGCGCCCCGGTATCTGGGCCACGCAGAATGCCGATACCTACATGCGCTACGTCGAGCAAATGAGCCGTGTGCTGATCGAGCTCGTGGACAGGGGCTATTTCCTCGTCTTTGTCTGGTCGTCGATGCCGGACGATCAAATCGCGCTCTCGGAAATTCTGTCCAAGCTCGAGGGCGAAGATCGGCAGCGGGTGGAGCAGCAGTCCGTTACCGCGGACATCGACAATTGGCCGGATTTCGTCGCGGCCGTGCGCAATGTCGACATCGTCGTTGCTAGCCGGCTACACAGCCTGGTGTTATCCGCACTCGTGCGCAAGCCCATGGTTGCGATCTCGTTCGACCCGAAAGTCGATTGGCTCATGAGCGATTTGCGATTGGCCGAGCTCACGCTCGACATCAGGACATTCGAGGCCGAGGCCGTGGTTGCGCTCGTGGAGCGCGTTGCACTGAATCTCGAGGAGTGTTCCGATACCGTGGCGGTCTATGCGGATCCCGCGTTCTCTGCGCTTTCGGCGCAGTTCGACATGCTCAGCGTGCTCGGCACACGCTTCGCGCGGCGCTGACTCAGGCGCGTTCGACGCTTTCTTGCACGACTACCGGTTTGCAGTTGACGATTCCCCGGAATCCCCTGAGCTTCGAGCCGACGAAAAACGTGGCTGCGGGAGCCCATTCGTCGAGCGCGACTCCGACATCGTATCGGTACAACGCCACGCAGGCGTGGTAGGAGCCGTAAGCCATATTGAGCTCCAGCTCGAAGCTACACGTGAGCTTGTCGCCGGCCTTGAGCTCGTAGGTTGCGTGTCCGAGCCTCTCCGTCGACGTATTGAAGACTTCGTAGTGGCTGTCGTCGGTCAAATAGATGACCACGGCGACCTTCTTGCAATCTTCCTTGGCAATCGCCTCGATCTCGAACCGGGCCCGCTGGCCGGACTCGAATTGGACGCATTCTTCGGCTCCGCGCCGCACGGTGACCTTGGTGATGCGCGCCGGCTTGTTCTCGGTCGAGCGATCGGCGCGGATGCTGTCCATATAGCGGTTGATGACCTGCCCCGTGTCGCCGATCGCCGAGACGCGGCCGTGATCGAGAAGCAGCGCTCGCTGGCACAGGTCCGCAACGGCGCGCAGATTGTGCGAGACGAAGAGTACCGTCGTCCCGCCTTTTATCACCTCGGTCATGCGCGAGATGCATTTTTGCTGGAAGACGAAGTCGCCGACGCTCAAGACCTCGTCGACGATCAGCACGTCGGGATCGACGTGTGCGGCGACCGAAAAACCCAGTCGCGCAAACATGCCCGAAGAGTAACGCTTGACCGGGGTATCGATGAAATCCTCGAGCCCAGCGAATGCGATGATCTCGTCCAGTTTGGACGCGATTTCTTGGCGCCTCATCCCTAGAATCGTGCCGTTGAGATAGATATTTTCTCGACCCGTCAGGTCCTGGTGAAAGCCGGCGCTGACCTCGATGAGCGCCGACAACCGTCCGTGCACGATCATCTGTCCCGTCGTGGGGCGCATGATGCGGCTCAAAATCTTCAGGATCGTGCTCTTGCCGGCGCCGTTGTGGCCGATGATGGCAAACGCCTCGCCTTTCTTTACCTCGAAAGACACGTCCTGCAGCGCCCAGAACTCCCGCTTGTCCCCGGGATTCAGAGCAGCCCGACGGAACATGCGGCCGGTTAGCGCAGGAATCAGGTCTCTTAGAGAGTCGTAGATCTCGCCTCTGCGAAATCGCTTGTAGACCTTGTCCATCCGAAGGGCGACGTCGTTCATTGGCCTTTCCTGTTAAATGCTTTCCGCGAATGCCGGCTCGAGTCTCTTGAAGAAGAGATAGCCCCCGATGAGCGCCAGCAAGCCGAAGGTCGCGCTGTAGGCCAGCCAGAACAGATCCGGGACTCTGCCGTGAACCACGGCGGCGTCGAGCCCCTCGAGCACGCCGGAAATCGGGTTGAGCATCATGATGGGCCCGTATTTTCCGAACATCGCCACATTGAAGAACACGGGCGTGACGAAGATACCGAACGTCAACCCCACTTCCACGAGGTATTTGACGTCGCGAAAGAACAAGCTCGCAGCGGATACGATCAGCGCCATGCCCGTTACGATCATGAGGAGCGTGAGGAGCAGTATGGGGATCCAGAACAGTTGCAGGCTCCACTGTGCGCCCGACACGATCACTAGAATGGCAAGCGGGACGGATGCGATCGACAAGTCGAACAGGCTGGATCCGACCGCCGCCATCGGAAAGATTTCCTTCGGAAAGTAGATCTTGGTCACCAGCGAGGAATTGCTGATGAGACAGTTGCTCGAGAACCGTATTGCCGACACGGTGAAGGCCCACGGAACGGATCTGATGGCGACGCCCGTGATGTCGGCAACCTGGACGGAGGAACCGGCCGCAACGGAATAGGCGTATCGGACGAGAACGCCGACGAGCACGATGAGCAGCGGCATCAGCACGGCCCACATGAATCCCATGATGGACTGCTTGTATTTTATTTTGATGTCTCGATTGACGACCGCCAGCAAGAGGCTGCGATAGCGCCACAACTCACGCAACGCTTCTATCATGGCCGTGCGTGCTCCCCGGTGTTCTGCAGGTCCATTACGATCTTGCGGCAGTGAAATCCCTCGGCATAGCCGGTCGGCGATTGACATTCGATGCCGCGAAGCCGCATCAGGCCCCTGAATGTCTCCTCCGAAAACCAGCTCTTGCTTCTTTGGGTGCCGAAATACTTCATGAGTCCTTCAACCTTCTCTCGTACGAGGTGCTCGTCCAGCGGAACGAAGAAATTCGGCGACGTCAGTCCGCCGTCGTACTTGGGTACCTCGTACTCGAGGATCAGGTGATTTCTGAATGTGTTCCAGGTCAGCTCGGCGACCAAACGATGATCCTGGTGCCGGTCATCGCCATGGTGAGTCAAGATCAAGTCGGGCTTGACGGCGCCCTTGATTCGCTCGAACTCCTCTTTGACTCGGGCGCCTTCGTACGGAAAGAACCCGTCGCGAAACGCGCAAGTTTCGATGACGTGCTTTGCGTCGGTGCCCAAGATGCTTTGGGCGCTGCGCAGTGCTTCGTCGTGTCTGGCTCCTCGTGCGGCCAAGACCACCCAATGCACTCGCACTTCCGGCAACGTGCGCAGGAGGCCCCGGATCGTCCCGCCGGCGCCGATCTCGATGTCGTCGCTGTGGGCCCCAAGGACTAGTATGGTGGAAAGCGGCGCAGCTGAGGAGCTTAAGGATACTTCTCGCATCGGATGCTCTCAGTTCGATTGCCGTTGCAAAAGGCCGGCCTGTTCCAATCTGCTTGCGGCAAAGTGGATATCCGCGAATTGCAGGGAGGATCGCTCGGCGATGGCTAGCAAGTCGTTGGCGCCGTCGGAAAGGTTCAGCACCCACAACAGTGCGAGACGAGCGGCCTCCACGGAGCTCGCGCCGCCGAGATCGTCATAGAGGCCGTACTTGCCCAGCTGCGGTTCGCCGCGGCCGCGCAAGTTGCGAAAGGAGGCATTGCGTTCGAGGACGTCGATGACGTCTGCGAACACCTCGAAGGATTCTGCCAGCGCTTGCGGGGTCACGAGATCGAGATTGTCCGCTGAGGTGTGGTACTCGGGATAGCCACCTTCCGGGGCACGGGTCAGTCTGCCGACGTCGAGCGCGATCCCGGGGGAATTGAACTGACGCTCGTCATAGCCCCAGGGCGAGAAGTCGATCACCGTTGCACCTTCGCGCTTGGCACGCAGAATATGCGTCACTGCCCGGTCGATCGGTGCACCGCCGCTCCTGGTCTTCTTGTAGGTGATGGGGCCGGGACGTCCGAGCAACGCGGCGACCAATCCGTGCTTGACGCGGTCGAGGTGCTCCTCGTGCGTGGCGAGCCACGCGATCGACCCGATCGTGCCCGGTGCGAACAAGAAACGGTACGTGTAGCGCGGCTTACTTTCGGCCAAGCACTTCGCCAGCCAGGCGGAGATTGCTATTCCGGACAAGTTGTCGTTGCACAAGGAGGGATGGCAAACGTGCGCGGAGACGAGAAACTCATCGGTCGTTTCCCCGGGGATGACGACTTCCCCGTAGTTCAGCACGCCCTGCTCGAGCGTCGCGTCGACCCGCACGCGGTACGTCTGCTCGGTGAGACCTTCGAGCTGACGGTGGCTGAGACAGAACCCCCAATTCTCCTTGTAGTAGGACGTGCGGTAAGGAATCCAGTCCGGGTGCTGAGGCAACGTGTGCAGATGAGGTCTCAGCTCCGCCAGCGTCATCGTCTTATCGACCGGCACGCTGTAGCTGACGACATGAAGATTGTTGCGTCTGGAGTCGACGATGCGCTCGCCGGCCTCGTTCTCGATGTAGGCCTCGCGAAGATTCCACTCCTTCGGGATCGTCCAGTCGAACACCTGTGTTCCCGTGGGAATCTCGTGCACGTCGATCGGCAGCACGGAGCCGACGAGCGCCAACGTGTCGCGAACGCCTTGCCCCGTGATGCTCCTCGTGATCGGGAACATTTGGCGCGCAAGCCCATAGAGCCGGTCGCCGATGTCATCGGGGGCCCGTTGCGCGACGTTGCCGGTCATCACTCGGCGGGCTTGCCGCCCGTCAGGGAGCCTGCCGGGCGCCAGAAGAACTTCCCGTCGATCTGCTGGGTTCGCTGCAGGTACTGCAGTTGTTTCAACCGAGTGAACGCGCGGAAGTCGAACGTCTCCGGGCTCATGTCGATGGTTTCGTAGAGCCGTCTGAGTTGAATCGCTCCGTCCCGAGCGGTCCAGGCACAAGAAAAGCTCTTGAGGCGATCGTGTATCTTGTCGAACGATACTCGGTAACTTCTGTTGTCTCCGCCGCTGGCCCCAAAGGTGAGCTCGCACCCGGGGAAGACGTCGGCCACGATCTCGGCGATCTCGCGTACGCGGTAGTTGTCACCGCTGTGTCCGACGTTGAAGACTTCTCCGCGCACGTCGTTTTCCGGCGCCTCGAGGACGCAGACGATCGCCCGGCAAATGTCGGTGACGTGAACCAGCGGCCGCCACGGCGTGCCGTCGCTGGTCATGGCGATACGTTTCGTCGTCCACGCGAGCGCAGAGAGATTGTTGAGCACGATGTCGAAGCGCATCCGCGGGGAGGCACCGTACGCCGTGGCGTTACGTAGAAACGTGGTACAGAAGTTCGCGTCCGTGAGCTTGCCGACGTCCTTCTCGACGAGGACCTTGCACTCGGCGTAGGCAGTTTGAGGGTTGACGGTGGAGGTCTCGTCGAGCACCCCGCCGTCGCCGACGCCGTAGACGCTGCACGAAGAAGTGTAGATGAAACGGCGTATCCCGAGGCTCTTGGCCAGCGACGCGAGTTTTACCGAGCCCGCATGGTTGATCTCGTACGTGATCTCGGGCTTGTTCTCGCCGAGCGGATCGTTCGACAGCTCGGCCAGATGGATGATAGCCTCGATTCCGGCGAGGTCTGCCGCTTCGACGTGGCGCAGATCCTTGTGCAGAATCCGCGGGAAAGGAGTGTTGGATTCGCCTTCGCTGTACAGCCAGCCGTCCCGGTAGAACCCCGTGTCCAATCCGACGACCTCGTGCCCGCGTTCCGCCAGCATCGGGCCGAGAAGGCTGCCGATGTAGCCTTCTATTCCAGTCAGCAGTACTTTCACGTTTTCGAATCCTTCTTGTTGAATCGCGGGGCCGGCTCCGGTGCCGCCACGTCAGTCGAGGATCTTGACCTCTGGGATCGGGACGACGAATTTTCCGCCCCATTCGCGGATCTTGCTCATCGTCTCGGTAATCTCCGCGGTGAGGTTCCACGGCAGAATGAGGACGTAGTCCGGGCTCGTCTCGAAGATCTTGGACGGATCCAGAATGGGTATTCTGCGTGCCGGGCGTATAGGTTCCCTGCTTGTGCGGGTTCCTGTCGACAGTGTAGTCGAGAAAGTCCGTGCGAATCCCGCAATAGTTGAGCAGAGTGTTGCCCTTTCCGGGTGCGCCGTACCCCACGACGGTCTTGCCCGCGTTTTTCGCGTCGATGAGGAAGGCGAGCAACTTGCGTTTCGTTTGCTCTACGCGGGCCCCGAAGTCCGAGTAGGTCGCCATTTGTCGGTAACCCGCCTCGAGCTCGCGGCGCTCCAACGCGTCGGCGCGCTCATGGACCGCGTGCTTCTTGGAATCCGCATGGCAGGCATAGATCCGCAGCGAGCCTCCGTGCGTGGGCAGCTCCTGAACGTCGAACAGCGCGAAGCCCGTGCGCCGCGAAAACACTTCTCTAACAGTCGTGAAGGAGAAGTAAGAAAAGTGCTCGTGATAGATCGTGTCGAACTGATTGAGGTCCATGAGCTTCATGCAGGTGCGGGAACTCGAAGGTCGCGAAGCCGTCCGGAGCCAGAAGCTCCTTTACGCCGCCGACGAAGTCGTTCAAGTCGGGCACATGGGCGAGCACGTTGTTTCCGAGTATGAGATCGGCCGCACCTTCTTTGGCGCGCAGTTCCTTCGCGGTCTCGCGGCCGAAGAAGCGGATCACCGTGGGGATTCCCTTTTCGAGGGCGGCATTCGCAACGCTCGCGGCCGGCTCGACGCCGAGGCAGCGAATGCCGTCTTCGACGAAGTGCTGCAACAGGTAGCCGTCGTTGCTGGCCAGCTCCACGACGAAGTTTCCGGCGGCGATGCCGAAGTCGTTCCGGACGTGGTCGACGTAACGTTTCGCGTGAGCTATCCAGCTGTCGGAATACGACGAGAAGTACGGATAGTCGGAGCCAAAGACGATGTCTCGGGCCACGTACTCTTCGAGCTGTACGAGAAAGCACTTGTCGCAAACATGCACCAGCAATGGATAGAACGGCTCCATCTCGTTGAGCTGAGTGGGCGCTATCTGGGTTTGACACAGAGGAGACATCCCAAGATCGACAAGCCGGTGCCGAAGCTCGGCCTGGCAGAATCGGCACTTGGGAAGAGTTCTCGTCAACTGTGAAGTCGGTGCGGTAACTTGATCGGCTAGCATTGCGGTCCTGGGAGCTGTTTCGTGCCCTGTTCGAACGCCGTGTGGGTAAGTGGCCTGTTGCCTCGAGAACCGGCGGCACGGCGAGCCGCGCGAGTTCCGGCGCCGCGCATTCTGCGTGAAATCAACGGTCTGACCAAGGACCTGTTTCACACTGAAGTCGCTGCACTTTCTTCGTTCCGATGCGGAAGTCAGATCACCGGTCGGCTGGTATTGTAAAATTACGCAAGTCGCCTGCCAATGTGCTCAGGGGACGTACTATCCGAACTTGGGACGGTCGATGGTTTTCAAACCGACAAAGGTCGAGGGCGTGGCAGTGGTGGACGCCGAGCCGCGGGAAGACGTGCGAGGCTCGTTTCGGCGTCTGTGGTGTCAGCGGGAAGCGGCTGCGGCCAGACCGGACCAGACCGATAGTTCAGACCAGCCTTTCGGTCACCAAGCTGAAGGGTACTCTGCGAGGCATGCACTTCCAGCTGGCGCCCTCCCGGGAAGACAAAGTCGTCCACTGCGTACGCGGGCGCATCTACGATGTGGCTCTGGACTTGCGTTCGCACTCGGCTTCGTACTTGTCGCACTTCGGCATAGAGCTGTCTGCGTCGGGCTCGCAAGCCCTGTTCATTCCGGCGGGATGCGCCCACGGATTTCTCACGTTGACCGACGATTGCGCCGTGCTTTATATGATGACGGACTTCTACGACCCTGCGTTATCCACGGGAGTGCGCTGGGACGACCCGGTCTTCGCCATCGCATGGCCGGAGAAGCCGCTCGAGATCCTCGAGCGGGATGCGCAGTACCCGGATTTCGATCCCCGAAGTGTGGACGGATTCGCTGATTATTGAGCCCGCGTGGATCAGCATTAACAAGGAGCGGTGGCCCGGCAAAATGCCGAAGGCGATCGGCGAGGACGAGTAAATGAAAGTCGTATTGTTCTGTGGCGGCCTCGGCACGCGCCTGAGGGAGCATTCCGAGACCATTCCGAAGCCTTTGGTGACCATCGGCTATCGGCCGATTCTCTGGCACCTGATGCGGTACTACGCTCATCACGGGCACAAAGAGTTCGTGCTGTGTCTCGGTTACCGCGGCGACGCGATCCGCGAGTACTTCCTCAACTATAGCGAGGCGATGTCGAACGACTTCACGCTCAGTGAAGGCGGCCGAAAGGTGGATCTACATTCGAGCGACATCCAGGACTGGAAGATCACGTTCGTGGACACCGGACTTCATTCCAATATCGGCGAGAGGCTACTCGCCGTGAAGCGCTACGTCCAAGACGACAGCGTGTTTCTCGCCAACTACAGCGATGGACTCTCCGATTTGCCGGTCAACGAGATGATCGACGATTTCTCTGCGGCTGGCGCCGTCGCGTCGTTTGCGGCCGTTCAGACGTGGCATAGCTTTCACGCCGTGCGCATGGACGACGACAATTTCGTCTCCGAGCTCGGCGAGATCAGAGACTCGCAGTTCTTCATCAACGGCGGATACTTCGTTCTGAGCAACAAGATCTTCGACTACATCGAGCCCGGTGACGAGCTCGTCGAGGCGCCGTTTCAGCGACTGATCCAGGCCCGGAAGCTGCTCGGATACCGCCACGAGGGGTTCTGGCGGTCCATGGATACGCTCAAAGACAAAATCACCTTCGATCGGATGTACGCGGTCGGTAAGGCCCCTTGGGAGCTTTGGAAGGCTCAGGACACTTGAGTGACGGAACGAGAACAGGATAAGTATCGGCGCAGCGCCGAATTGAGCGCGCGCGCCCACCAGATCATACCGGGCGGCTGCCACACTTACGCGAAGGGCGACGATCAGTACCCCGAGCTCGCTCCGGGCTTCATCGCCCGGGGCCTCGGTTGTCATGTCTGGGACGTCGACGGCAACGAGTTCATCGAGTACGGCATGGGCCTGCGCGCCGTGACGCTGGGCCACGCCTATCCGCGTGTCCTGGAGGCGGTCCGGGAGTCCCTGGCTTTCGGCACGAACTTCACGCGACCGGCTCCGGTGGAGGTCGAATGCGCGGAGAGCTTGTTGAAGGAGATCCCGGGCGCGGAGCAGGTCAAGTTCGCCAAAGACGGATCCACGGTCACGACGGCGGCCGTCAAGCTGGCGCGCGCCGCTACGGGACGCGACATGGTTGCGGTGTGCGGTGACCATCCTTTCTTTTCGTACAACGATTGGTTCTTCTCGGTGACGCCGATGACGGTCGGGATACCCGAATCCGTCAAACGGCTCACGGTGACATTCCGGTACAACGATCTTGCGAGCCTGGAGACACTTTTCGACGAGCATCCCGACGAGATAGCCGTCGTGATTCTCGAGCCGGCGAGGATGGAGGAGCCGCTGCCGGGGTTTCTGGAGGGTGTCAAAGCCGTGTGCGAGAAACATGGGGCCGTGCTCGTATTCGATGAGATGATCACGGGGTTCCGGTGGGCTCGCGGTGGCGCTCAGCAGGTTTACGGGGTGACTCCGCATTTGTCCACTTTCGGTAAGGCGCTCGCCAACGGATTCTCGTTGTCCGCGCTCGTCGGCGACCGGTCGATCATGGAGTTGGGCGGTACGGATCACGCTAGGGAGCGTGTCTTTCTCCTGTCTACCACGCACGGTGCCGAAACGCACTCGATGGCTGCGGCCGTGGCGACGTTGAGCGAGTATGCCGAGCAGCCCGTCATCGAGACGCTCTACGCGCGTGGCGAGCAGTTACGAAGGGGTGTCGAGCAAGTGGTCGCCGCTCGGGGTTTGGCCGGCCGTTTCAGCGTCGCCGGGCGCCCCTGCAATCTGATATACGGCACCAACGATGCGGACGGCAGCCCTTCACAGGCGTTCCGGACGCTATTTTTGCAGGAATTGATTCGCGGCGGCGTGATTGCACCGTCATTCGTCGTCAGCTTTTCGCATAGTGCCGACGACATCGATCGGACGATCGACGTCGTCGATCGGGCGTTGAGCGTGTACACGCGAGCGCTGAGCGACGGAGTCGAGAAGTTCTTGGTCGGCCGGGCCGTCAAGCCTGTGTATCGCAGGTTTTCCTGACAAACAAACACAGTTAGGGGGTTGCAGTGAATTCCGTATTCTTCGACGCACCTCATTCGGACGAGCAACGAAGGCAGGCGCTGTATTCGGGTCAGCTATTCGTCTACTCGCCCCGGCCGTCAACGTTGGCGTTTGCGGACTTCACTCGCTCCATGGTGGAGGACGCGTTCAACGGGCTCGATCCCGAAAAGGCTCAATACTCGATGCCGGTGGACAAGTATGCGTCGATACTTGCGTCGTTGAAGCCGAGCTTCATCCATCATCCTGAATCCAAGCGCCACCTCCAAAACATATTGACGGACTTCGGCTGCGATCCGGAGATGACGTATTTCGAAGTGCCGAAGCTGCGCAGCTCGACGAGCGATAACTATCTAACGGCAGGTGTGGCATACGCATGGCACCCGCATAGAGACACCTGGTATTCGGCACCGTCATGCCAGATCAATTGGTGGATGCCCGTTTACGAAATCGAGCCGGCCAACGCGATGGCCTTTCACCCGCGTTATTGGAGTCAGCCCATCAAGAATAGCTCGGCCGGCTACAACTACTACGTTTGGAACAAGCAGTATCGCGGTAGCCACATTCAGTCCTTCACGACGAAGGATCCGCGGCCCCTCCCGGCCCCCACCGAGCCCGTAGAGATGCAGCCGGAGCTCCGGCTCATCTGCCCGGTCGGTGGGATGATTCTGTTTTCGGGGGCGCAGCTGCATTCCAGTGTGCCGAATACGTCCGGCAAGACGCGCTTCAGCGTCGACTTTCGCACGGTTGCGGCGCCGGATCTCCAGTCGCGAACGGGGGCGCCCAACGTGGACTCCGAATGCACGGGCACCGTCCTGCGAGAATTCAAATCGGTCGCATCGCTCGCCGATCTGCCGCAAGAGATTCTTGGCCTCTATGAGGACGGTAGCGAGGTGGAAGGCGCCCTCGTGTACGAGTCGCAATCGAGATAGACCGCCCGTCGGCCGGGTCCCGATAGATCCGCACCGCTGCTTGTGATTGACTGTCGATCCAGGATCGGGTGATCATCGCGCTGCTTGTGCCGGTCCGTCTCCACTGTGGCTCGATTCGAGCGAGGACGTGCGCGAGAAGGACATGTCGATGGCGCGACGAGAGGCTATGCACGCCTACAGCGAAGTCGGGAAAGAGCGACGAACTGTCGTGAAGGACGTTTCGTTTTGGCTCCCGGCTCTCCTTCTGTGGCCGCTCGTGTCGATCTGGACGGCGGCCGAAGGGGCCGTGCCGGCGATCGGCCTTTCCGGCGACGGCTCCTATCTCGTCGACGCTTCGGGTGATCCCGTTTTCATGAACGGCGATACGGCTTGGTCGCTCATGGTCGAGCCGACGGATGCCGAGATCGAGACCTATCTTGCGGACCGTCAAGCCAAAGGCTTCAACGTCGTCATCGCCGAGCTCGTCGAGCACAAGTTCGCCGCGCACGCGCCGGCCAACGTCGCGGGTGACGAGCCGTTTGGCAGCGCTGCTTTCCAGGGTATGAACGACGCCTATTTCGCGCGCGTCGATAGGATCCTAAATCAAGCCGCGAGTCACGGGATAACAGTTCTTCTTGCACCTGCTTACGTCGGATACCAATGCGGTGACGAAGGTTGGTGTGCGGAGCTCAAGGCTGCGTCGCTGGCGACGATGCGCAGCTACGGCCAATTCGTCGGCCAACGTTACAAGGACTTTCCCAATATCATTTGGATGATCGGCGGAGACGCGGACCCTTTCCCCTACAACGTGGATGGAAAGCTCGAGGAGATGGTGGCCGGAATCAAAGATTACGATCCCGATCACTTGATGACGTCGCACACCGGTCCCGAGACTTCTGCCCAAGAGGTGTGGGGCGCGAGACCTTGGCTAAATCTCAACACGGTCTACACGTACTCCTCGTCCGGCACTCAGGCGAAGACTTACACCGAATACAACCGGACCGGGGCTTTGCCCCTGTTTCTTCTCGAAACCGCGTACGAGAACGAACATGGCTCGACGCCGCAGTCTCTGCGCACGCAGGCCTATCAGGCCGTGCTTTGGGGTGCGCGGCTCGGACAGTTCTTCGGCAATTGCCCGATCTGGCCGTTTGCGGCAGCCCCGGCCGCGGGGTACTGCGCCTCGACCAATTGGATCGGGCAACTGAGCTCAGCTGGCTCCACGACCGTGGCCTACATCGGCAACTTGATGCGCAGTCGTCGTCACTGGCTCATGAGGCCGGATCATGCGACGGTCGTAATGACCGCCGGGTATGGGTCGGGGGCCACGCGGGCAGTGACGTCGCGCGCGACGGACGGATCGTCCGTCATTGCCTACATCCCGACACGACGGCAGGTCACCATCGATCTGTCCAGCGTTTCCGGAACCAGTGCGCGGGCTTGGTGGTGGAACCCGCGTACGAATACCGCGACGTCTGCCGGAACCTTTCCGACGACGGGCTCGCAAGACTTTACGCCGCCCGACACCAACGACTGGGTTCTCGTGCTCGATGATGCGTCCCTCAGTCTGCCGATGCCGGGGGCTGACAGTGGCGGGACTGTGCCGATGCCGCCGCAGAATCTGCGAGCTGACTGACCGTTAGAGGTCCCAGGCTTGGACGTACGTACTCGCTTCGCTCCGAGCCCCACCGGCTATCTGCACATCGGCGGTGTGCGAACCGCGCTGTATTCCTGGTTATTCGCTCGCCACGCCGGTGGGCATTTCATGCTGCGCATCGAGGACACCGATCGAGAGCGGTCCACGCAGTCTGCCGTGGACGCGATCCTGGAAGGGATGACTTGGCTCGATCTGATCCGCCGACGAGCCGCCGATTCTACCAGTCGCAGCGGTCTGGCCGCTATCGGGAGGTCCTCGATCGGATGCTCGCTGAAGGGCATGGCGTACCACTGCTACTGCACACGCGGAAGAGCTCGAGGCGATGCGCGCCGATGCCCAGGCCAAGGGCCAAAAGCCACGCTACGACGGCCGTTGCCGCGATTCGCCATCGGGCTGCGCGCCGGCGTCGATCCCGGTCGTGCGGTTCAAGAACCCGAACGAAGGCCAAGTCGTTCTCGAGACGCTGTCAAAGGCAGGATCGTCTTCGACAACGCGCGAGCTCGACGATCTCATCATCGCGCGCTCGGACGGCACGCCGACCTACAACTTTACTGTCGTCGTCGACGATGCCGACATGCGGATCACGCCACGTTATTCGTGGCGACGATCACGTGAACAACACGCCGCGCCAGATCAACATGTTGCGCGCGCTCGGCGCGATACGCCTCCGGTCTACGCGCACTTGCCGATGATCCATGGCCCGGACGGCGCCAAGCTCTCCAAGCGCCACGGCGCCGTCAGCGTGCTCGAGTACCGGGAGATGGGTTTTCTGCCGCGAGGCGCTGTTGAACTATCTGTTGCGGCTCGGCTGGTCGCACGGCGACCAGGAGATCTTCTCCGTGGACGAGATGGTCCGGCTGTTCGATCTCGGCAGCGTCAGTCGGTCGGCGGCGAACTTCGACCCGGTGAAGTTGCTGTGGGTCAATCAACAGCACATGCAATCGGCGCCGGAGGATCAGCTCGTACGACGCTGCTGCGTGCGCAGCCTTCTGCGGCACGGCGCCGACCCGGTGGGCGGGCCGCCGTTGACGGAGGCCGTTGCGGCGCTGCGCGAGCGCAGCCAAACCATTGCCGATATGGCAGATCGTGCGCACTGCTATTACGAGGAGTTCGCGGCTTCGACCCGCAGGCGGCGGCAAGCCATCTCACGGCCCAGTCGCGAAGCGTTCGCTGCAGGCTGCTGGAGTCGCGCTTGCGTGCGGTTGACGATTGGTCGGTCGGCACGACCGAGCAGGCCGTGGAGCAGGTTGCCGAACTGCCGGCATCAAGCTCGGCAAGGTCGCTCAGCCGTTGCGCGTAGCCCTGACCGGGACAGGCGGCTTCGCCGGGGATCGGAGTGACGCTGACGCTGGTCGGGCGCGAGCGGTCGCTCGCGAGAATCGCGCGCGCGATCGCGCACATCGATGCCGCATCGGCGTCGGACGGACGGGGCGGGGCAAGTTGACCGGGACTGACCACGTCCCTAAACTGCCCCCCGTTTCACAGACCGGGGCCATAGCTCAGCTGGGAGAGCGCTACAATGGCATTGTAGAGGTCGGCGGTTCGATCCCGCCTGGCTCCACCAACCTTCCTGACGACGTCCCCATCGTCTAGAGGCCTAGGACACCGCCCTTTCACGGCGGCAACGGGGGTTCGAATCCCCGTGGGGACGCCAATCTCTCGCGATCAGTCGCTGAACGAGGCAGTCACCGAGCGAAGCTCGTCGGCGTACTCCTCCATGACGGTGTCGGCTTTGTCGGCGTCGATACCCACGCGACGCAAAGCGGGGCAGTCGTGCTTGTCCGTTTGGTCGCCGGCGAGGACCTTGGCCGTGATGAGGATGTCGGTGAGCGCTACCGGCCCGTCCAGCTCGATGTCGAACTCGTTTTGGTGCTCGACGGCGGTCTGCATGGCTTCGGGCAAACCCCAGCTCTCGAGAATTGCCTTGCAGACCGCGGCGTCCCAGCTGCTGATCACCTCGAGCATGTCGGCTTCGCTGAGCTCTTCCATGTCTTCGCCGCGCATCACGATGTACAGCCGGCCCAGCACATGAAGCAGGCCCGTCAGTAGTGCTTGGTCGGGGTTCACCTTGGTGAAGCGCTTGGCGATGACGAAGCACGCGGCGGCAATTTCGAGACTCTCACGCCAAATGACCTCGAGCTGGCTGCGCACGGCCGGAGAGTAGCTGTCTTTGCGCCGTAGCTGGCGCATGGCGAATGCCACGGACACGCTGCGAACCATGTTGAAGCCCATACGACTGACCGCTTTGCGCAAGTCGGTGATCTCTTGATCCATGCGGCGGAACTCGACGGAGTTCGCGATGCGTAACAGACGAGCGGCCAGGGCCGGTTCGGAGCTCAGAATGCGAACGACGTCGTCTGTGCTGGTATCGGGCGATTGAAGGACGCGTTGGATTCGAAGCACGGCCTCGGGAAACGCTGGCAACTCGAGGCGCTCATCCCGCAGATCCTGCGCCAGTCTTTCGACGAACTTGAAACCGGCCGCCTGCGCCGCACTTGACATAACAACTCCTTCGCGTATTCGTTCTGCGCCGGTGTCAGTATCGGCCGGATTTGGGATACCTTGACCCTATGGCGTCTCGAGATGCGGTAAAGCAGGTCGCTCCCGTTTGGGGGCTGGTGCTATGCGGCGGGGAGGGCCGGCGGCTGGGAAGAGACAAAGGTCTGGTCGAGTACCACGGCGTTTCTCAGGCCCGTTGGGCGTATGGTCTGCTCGCCGCCGTCTGCGAGCGCGCTTACGTGTCCGTGCGAGTCGATCAGGCATCGGGCGAGGCGTATGCCGGACTACCGCTCGTGACCGACGTCGGCGGTCGGGGGCCGGCTGCCGGGCTCGGTGCGGCGTGGGCGCAGTGGCCGGACGTCGCTTGGCTCGTGCTGGCCGCCGATCTGCCGCTCGTTTCCGAGGGAATGCTCAACGAGCTGCTCCGTATGAGAAATTCGTCGGCGTTCGCGACGGGGTATCGGCATGGTGACGGAGTTCTCGAGCCGCTGTGCACGATCTGGGAGCCTCGGGCCCGGCCAGCCGTTAGGGCTGCGCTCGACAGCGGGTCGGCCTCGCTCCGCCGGTTGCTCGAGAGCTCTCGCCCCGAGACGCTCGATATCGTCGATCCCGTGCAGTTGCGAAGTGTGAACACGCCCCAAGACGAAGCCGAGCTGCGCGCTAGACTAGCTCACTGAGCGAGGCGGCTTCGCCGGAAGTGCGTGGAGCCGCCTACGAAATAAACATCCAGCGCCGGCAGAACGGAACGATCCCCTATAAAAACAAGGGGTTGAGAGTTCTGCGGGTGGATGCTGCCGGTCCTTGGAAGCGGGGGCCTGGCCATCCGCGCGGCGACGGCCAATTTGAGATCAGCTATGGCGGTCAAGCACGACGACTCCCTCCGTGCGGGCGCCGGCGACCCGCGCTCCGGGCAGAGTCGATCGGCAAACACTCGAGAGCCCCGCGGGTACCGCGTTGGGCTGGAAGAGACCTTGCCTCCGATGCCGCTGCGCGATCTGCTGTCGGCCGGGGGCGCCAATATCTTCGTGCTGTCTGCGGATCACGGGCTGCTCGAGGTGATCCAACATGCTGCCGGAGAGCAATATCCCGTCTTCTTGGTCGAGGAATGGGCCGAGCTCGATGAGGCCGTCGAGTCCGGTCGCTGCGGCATCGCCCTCGTCGACGCCGATTTTCTCGGCGAGCGCCTCATCAAGAGGATCGAGAGTCTCGAGCGGCACGCGAAGCGGCTCGTCACGCTCGTCGCCGCGGATCGCCTGCGCGCCCAGGATCTCATCGGCCTGTTGTCCGAGCGCAAGATTCACCGCTTGCTCATCAAGCCGCCAGCGCCGGGAATCACGCGTTTGCTGATCGAGTCCGCCGTCAGCCGATGCATTCAGCTTCGCGAATCGGCGATGAATCGCCAGGATGCGCCGTCGATCTCGGCGACGGCACGGACCGGCTCCGGCCGCGCCTGGCGCCGGACGGTCGTTGCTGCACTCGGCGCTGTGTTGATCGGCGCACTCGTGGTCGGTTACGTGAAACCCTTTGCTTGGTTGGGGTCGACCGAGTCCACGAGCGCAGCTCGCCCGACTGGGCCCGCGACTCCGCCCGCCGCGGCGACAGTGGCTTCGACGAGCGGTGACAGGTTCGGTGCTCTCGTCGAGCGGGCCGAGAAGGCCTTCAGAGAGGGGCGCTTGGCGGAACCCGCGGGCGACAATGCGCTGGATTACTACCTGACGATCTTGGCCGCAGATCCGAATCAGGACCGTGCGCGCGATCGACTGTCGACCATTGTCGACGCATTGTTCACGCAAGCGGAAACGGATCTGCTGAACGACTCCCTGAGTTCCGCGGCGAAGGTGCTAGACCAGGTTCGGCGAGCGGATCCTTCGAGCCCGCGGCTTGCGTTCCTCGATGCTCAGCTCGCGCGAGCCAGGACCCAAGCCGCGCAAGCCGCTCGCGAGGCCCCGGGATCGCCCACTCGTCCAACGCCTGCATCGAGCGCCGCGGCTGCGCGGGCGCACCAAGCCCTGACGGAGCTCGACGGTCTGCTGACGATCGCAGCCGCCAGGCTGGAGCAGGGTTTGCTGCTCGAGCCGCAGGGTGACAGTGCACGAGCGTATACGGAACGCGCCAGTGAGTTGGTTGCAGATGACCCGCGCGTGACCGCAATGCGTGCGCGTCTTGCGGAAGCACTCGTCGCACAGGCCAGCACCAAGCTGGCGGCGGGCGACTTGGATGGCGCCGCAGACTTTTTGGTCCATGCGCGCGAGCTCGACAGCGAGTCAGATCGATTAGTCGATTTGGAGGCTCGGGTCGGAGCTGCGAGAGCCCGCCAGGCCGGCGAGGCACGCGACGAGTTGATGGCGCGGGCCAGAGAGCGTCTTCGCCAGGGGGCGCTCGTGAGACCTGCCGGCGACAGTGCTTTCGGCTATCTTTCGACGCTGCGATCCCAGGACCCTGGATATCCTGGGCTGCGTGAGGTGTGGACGGCGCTCGAAGATGGTTTGGCGGCACACGTCACATCGGCAATCGAAGGTCGCCGTTGGGACGAGGGCGCCATATGGCTCGATGCGCTGCGACGCGTCGCGGGTCCGAACACCGAAGCCGTGAGCAGCTTGTCTCGCGAGCTGCGCCACGCGCGTCTGCAAGAGCAGTACCTTGCTACTGCGGTGCCGGCCAGTGAGCTCACGCTGCTCAGCTATGCGCCACCGACTTATCCGACCGACGCCCAACGGGCGCAGATCGAAGGCTGGGTGGAGCTCGAGTTCATTGTCGGGCAGGACGGGGAGCCTCGGGAGATTGTCTCCGTCGGGTCTCAGCCGGCCGGCAGATTCGAGCAGGCGGCCATCGCAGCGGTCGCCGGCTATCGCTATCGCCCATTCGAGCAAGATGGCGAGATTTTCGAGCGCCGAGTGAAGCTCCGGATCAAGTTCGAGCTCGAGTGAGGGCCGGACCTTCCGGCGGCGCGAGGCGACCGGCTCGGCGGTGGGGTTCGGCCTGAGCCCCGCCACGCAGGACTCGCTCCCTGCATCCAGGAAAATCGTCTAACACATTGAAAAATATACATCTATAAACCGGTCTGGCGCATCGATCCGCGGGCAGGTATCCTCCTTTCCAGAATAACATCAGGGCAACCCAAAAGTTGGTCTTGAGGGCGCGCTGTCAGGCTAGGACCTGATGGAAGCCATGGGTAGTCCCGTCTGTCGGCGGCGGTTTCCTCGGCGCTGGGTTGGCAGCGTCGCCCTCTCTATTCCCGTGCGCACACTCGGCGTTCGAACCGCCGAGTGTTTGGGGCCGGCAGCGAGTCGTAACGGTTGAGCGGCATGCAGTTCCGTTGATGTCTTAAGTAGACGTATGCACGTACCGTTACTCGACCTCACAGCAGCAATACGCCGGCCTCCGAACCGACATCGAACAAGCGATTCGCGAGGTCTGCGACAGCCAACGCTTCGTGCTCGGGCCGCGGGTTGCGGAGCTCGAGGAACGAATTGCCGACGTATTCCCAGACCGCGCACGGGATCGGCGTGTCTTCGGGCACCGATGCGCTGCTCGTCGCGCTCATGGCCCTCGGACGTCGGCGCCGGCGACGAGGTGATCACGACGCCGTTCACGTTCTTCGCGACTGCGGGAGTGGTCGCGCGCCTGGGCGCCCGGCCTGTCTTTTGCGACATCGACGCAGAAACGTTCAATCCTCGCGCCGAGTGCCGTCACGCAGCGTTCATCGAGGAGCACTGCGAGCGCCGCGGCGAGTCGGCTCGTCAACTGCAAAACGAACGGTGGCGTCATAGGCGCTGATACCCGTGCATCTGTATGGCCAGATGGCCGACATGGACGCGCTCTGGAGCTCGCACGTCGCTATGGCCTCGACGTCGTCGAGGATGCGGCACAGGCCATCGGCGCCGCGCTTGCCGACGGGCGCGCGCGCCGGCAGTATCGGCGACATCGGCTGCCTGTCGTTTTTCCCGACCAAGAATCTCGGCGCTTTCGGCGACGCGGGCATGTGCGTGACGAACGACGCCGCAGCTCGCCGAAAGCTCAGCGATCCTCCGCGTTCACGGCGGCGATCCAAAGTACTATCACTCCGTTGATCGGCGGCAATTTCCGCCTCGACGAGCTGCAGGCCGCGGTCTTGCTCGTGAAGTTGAGCACCTCGACGGCTGGACGGCCGCGCGGCAGAGCAACGCCGCTCACTATGACGGATCTGCTCGCGCCGCGCGGACTAGCCGAACGGGTCGGCGCGCCGGTCGTACTCCCGGGGTCCGGCACATCTTCAATCAATACGTGATTCGCGCCGAGCGGCGGGATGCGCTGCGCGCGTTCTCTGCTGCGATCGGGGATCGGCACCGAGGTCTATTATCCCGTGCCGCTGCATGCAGCAGCAGTGCTTCGCCTACCTCGGTCACGGCGCCGACGACTTTCCCGAATCGCCGCGCGCGCTGCGGCCGAAACGCTGGCGTTGCCGATCTTTCCGGAGCTCACGCGCGAGCAACGCGAATACGTCGTCGAGCAGATCGCCGCTTTCTATCGCCGGATGAGCCGCCGTTCGCCCAGTCTGTGCGCCGCCTCTAGCCGACGGTCGTATGCGCATTTGTGACAGCCTGTTTCAATCGCCGGGAGTTGTGGCAGCATGCTGCCGTGAGAGACTCACAGTCGAAAACTGCTGATCGTCGAAGACGACCCGGGCATCCAAAGCCAGCTCCGGTGGTGCTTCGAGGACTACGACGTCGTCACCGCCGACGACCGCGCAGCGCGCCATCAACGAGCTGCGCCGGCACGAGCCGCCGGTCGTCCTGCAGGATCTCGGCCTGCCGCCCGACGACGGCGGCGTCGAGGAAGGCTTTGCGACGCTGCGAGGAGATTCTGACTCTCGCGCCGTTCACCAAGGTCGATCGTGGTCACCGGCCACGGCGATCAGAGCAACGCCGTGCAAGGCCGTCGGGCTTCGGCGCCTACGACTTCTATCAGAAGCCCGTCGACGTCGACACGCTGCAGCTCATCGTCGAGCGCGCCTTTCAGATCCACGACCTCGAAGCGCGAGAACCGCCGGCTGCGCGAGATCGAGCGGCAGCTCGCCGCTCGACGGCATCATTGCCGCGAGCGAGGCGATGCTCAAGGTCTGCCGCATCGTCGAGAAGGTCGCGCCGACCAATGCCACGACGCTTGCTGCACGGCGAGAGCGGCACGGGCAAGGAGCTGCTCGCGCGGGCGATGCACGCGCTGAGCCCGCGCAGGCCAAGCCGTTCGTCGCGATCAACTGCGCGGCGATCCCCGAGACTCTGCTCGAGTCCGAGCTGTTCGGCTTCGAGAAGGGCGCGTTCACCGGCGCCGTCAAGCAAACGCCCGGGCAAGATCGAGGTCGCCGACGGCGGCACGCTGTTTCTCGACGAGATCGGCGACATGCCGCTGTCGCTGCAGGCGAAGCTGCTGCGGTTCCTGCAGGAGCGCGATCGTCGAGCGCATCGGCGGCCGCAGCGGAGATCCCCGTCGACGTGCGCGTCGTCTGCGCGACGAACAAGAATCTCGCAGCACGAGATGGGCGCCGGGCATTTTCGCGACGATCTCTACTACCGCATCAGCGAGATCACGATCGAGATTCCGCCAGTGCGCGAGCGCGACGGCGGGCGCATCGTGCTCGCGCGGCACCTGCTGCGAAATTCGCCAAGCAGCAGGGCAGGAACCTCAAGGGCTTCACCGACGACGCGCAAGACGCCATCGACGCCTATGCGTGGCCCGGCAACGTGCGCGAGATGGAGAACCGGATCAAGGCGGCCGTCATCATGGCCGAAGGCAAGTTCGTCACGGCCGAGGATCTCGGGCTCGCCGGTTCCGGCGATGCCGCCGGCGCTGAACCTGCGGGCTCGTGCGCCAGGAGGCCGAGACGCGCGCGATCCGGCAGGCGCTGATCCGAACGGCGGGCAACATCTCGCGCGCCGCGGAGCTGCTCGGC
The DNA here is from genome assembly GCA_963786385.1 of uncultured Gammaproteobacteria bacterium. GTDB lineage: Bacteria > Pseudomonadota > Gammaproteobacteria > Steroidobacterales > Rariloculaceae > FEN-1219. The sequence goes on along the minus strand of CAWAYS010000005.1, from coordinate 2,326,675 downwards.
GTCACGCGGCCGACGCTGTACGACTTCATGCAGAAATACGGGATTCGCTCCGAACTCGGCGAGTAGTACCGGTCGTTCTCATGTCGAGATTCTTGACGGTCCGGTTGAGCCCCGAATCCTGACAAGACACTAACTCACTGTAGCTATTGATATTTATAATCTTGGCACAAGGCTTGCTTTAGCTTACGCAGCAATGTTGTGCGCTGTTTTTTAAGGAGCTACTAGTGAGAACCTTCTCGTTGCGAAACTTCTGCTGGTTGGCGCTGGGTATTTTGGCGCTGCCGGAAGCCAACGCAATCCCCGTGACCTTCGAGTTCTCCGGCGCTTGCGACGCGGCCTGCGAGTACATTGGTCTCACGTCGGGCGGAGCAGTGGACGGTGGCCTCACGACAACCGATACGTCGCTGAGTGACGGACTCATCACCGGGGGCGAGATCACGGGCTTCTGGATGAACTTGGGTGTCCTCTCGCTGAACTCCACGAATTCGTTCATCGACACGACGATTCTTCAACTGAGTGCGGACGGACAGACGTTTACCGACGGCTTGTTCCGGATCAACGGGCTGCTCGGAATCTTCCCAGACCTGAATCTCGACTTCCTCGCGCTGGAGTGGGTGGATCAGTGGCGATTCGTGATGCCCCCGCTGCTGGATCTCTCCAACGATCCGCGCGGCACGGGCGCTTTCACTCGCGTCGCGGCCGTTCCCGAGCCTGGCGCGCTGTCCTTGCTCGGTGCAGGGTTGCTGGTCATGGGTTTCGTCGGCCGACGTCGACGGAAGAAGCAGTAGCGGCCAGATCTCGCTCGTAACGAAAAGGCCGTCCTGAGGACGGCCTTTTTTTGTTTTCGCGAGTATGGGACGGCCCCCGCCGGCCCGTCCGGACCGGATGGATACATCGTCTCTTGCGCTACCGCCCTTCCTTGAACTGCTCCGGATTCAGCTGATGCCGCCCGAGCAGCTTGTAGAAATCCGTTCGATTGCGCTTGGCCAGCCGTGCTGCCTGGCTCACGTTACCGCCCGTGATTTGCAGCAGCTGCGACAAATAGTTGCGCGTGAACTCGTCGCGCGCCTCCGAGAACGAGGGCAGGGCATTGGCCTGCTCGCCGAGCGCGCTGCGACCTGCTCGGCCGAGATCACGCGCGTCGGCGACAAAGCCACATTCTGACGCACGACGTTGTAGAGCTGGCGAATGTTGCCGGGCCAATGGCTGGCCACGAGCAGCTCCAGAGCTTCCGGCGCATAGACTTTCCGCTGTTGATTACTGACTCGGCCGAAATCTGCACGAGAAAGTGCTCGACGAGCAGCGGGATGTCCTCGCGCCGCTCACGCAGCGCCGGCAGCTGAATGTTGACGACGTTCAACCGGTAGTAGAGGTCTTCCCGGAACGCGCCCTTGACCATGAGATCCTTGAGGTCTTGATGCGTCGCCGAAATGACGCGCGTGTCGACGCTGCACGGCTTCCGTGCTGCCGACCGGCCGCACTTGCTGCTTCCTGCAGCACGCGCAGCAGCTTCACCTGCAGTCGCATCGGCATGTCGCCGATCTCGTCGAGCAGCAGCGTGCCGCCGTGGGCGGCCTGGAACAGTCCCTTGTGCGTGCGGTGCGCGCCCGTGAAAGCGCCCTTCTCGTGGCCGAACAGCTCCGATTCGAGCAGGTTCTCGGCCATCGCGCTGCAGTTGATCGCGACGAAGGGCCGGTCCTTGCGCGAGCTCGCGCGGTGAATCGCGCGTGCCATGAGCTCCTTGCCCGTGCCCGACTCGCCCGTGATCAGCACGCGCGTGTCGGTGGCGGCCACCATGCGAGCCTGTTGGAGGCACGCCTCCATTGCAGGGCTGCGCGTGATGATCTCCGAGCTCCAGTCGTCGTCGGTCTTCGACAGGCCCGACACCTTCATGGCCCGTTCGACGTATTCGAGCAGCTGCTGCTTGTCGACGGGCTTCGTCAGAAAGCCGAAAGCGCCGCTCTGCGTCGCTTCGACGGCGTCCGGGATCGTGCCGTGCGCGGTCAGCAGGAGCACGCACAGGCCCGGACGCTGGCGCTGGATTTCCTTGAGCAGCGCGATGCCGTCCATGTTGTCCATGCGCAGATCCGTGATGACGAGATCGGGCCGGAACCGCGACAGCGCGCCAAGGCGGCGGTCGGCGCTTTCGACGGCTTCGACGTCATAGTGCTCGGCGCGCAGCCGGATGCTGAGCAGACGCAGCAGTCCCGGATCGTCGTCGACGAGCAGAATTCGACCGTCGCATCTGTTCCTGGCCCAAAGTCTTACTGGGGATTTGCATTTTCGCGCTCTCTGATGGACCGCTCGATGTTGGTGATCGCGTCGAGCTTCTCGCGTGCCTGGTCGAGCTCGGCACGCAGCTGACGATTTTCCTCGAGGGCTGCCTGGAGACGTTGCGCACGTCTGGTCGTTGCGCTGTGCCGTGGCCGTCTCCACGGCGCGCTGCAGCCGCTGCGCCTCGGCGTCCAGGATCAACCTTTGCTCGACTTCTTTCAAGTGAACCGTCGCGAGCATGCGCTCTTCCGGCAGCAAGCGCATTGCCGTCGGCCAGCAGCTCGCTCGAGTGCTGCTTCTGAGCTTCCGTCGGGTTGCTCGAAGGGTGCCCCGGCGTGGCCGAGCGCCAAGTGCGTAGTTGAGGCGATTGGTGGTCGTCGGCGAGATGTCCGCAGCGCATTGGCGCGTTGCGGAAGGTGTCGGCCTGGACGACGGCGTCGCCGTCGACGAGATCGCGCATCGTCGTGAGATATACGCGCAATGCCTGCGGCCTCGAGTCGATCGGCTTCCCTGATTCTGTGCGACCGGCGCGAGCGTCTGGCTCGATCTCGTGCCGAACAGCCCACCCGTGGCGCTGCACCCACAGAGGCCGATCATCGTCCAGAGGAATGTCCAGCGCGCCTTAGCCATTGACCACCGCCAGCTGGGCTTGTCGGTCGCGCGGCGCAGCGGCAGCCGAACCTGAAAATGCGCGCCCGGGCCACTCGTCGCGTACGAGCTCCACGCGCGCCGCCGTGCGCTTGCACGCACTCGGCGACGACCGACAAGCCGATCCCGGTGCCGCCGACGGGCCCTCCCTGGAGGCGCCGGCCCTGATAGAACGCTTCGAATATCCGGTCGGTGTCTTCCGGGTGCGACGCCGGGACCCGAGTCGGCGACGTCGATCACGAGCTCGTGCGTCGTCCATGCCGGCCGCGACCGTCGATGCTGCCCCCGTGTCGGCGTGAACTTCAGCGCATTGGAGATCAGATTCTCGAGCACGAGCCGGAGCTTGCCTTCGTCGGCGCGCACGCGAATCGCGCTCACCTTCGAGCTGGAGCTTGATCTTTTCTGTTCGAGATCACGAGCCGGTGCTCGCTCAGCGCGCTGAACACCATGGGCTTGAGCTCGAACTCGGAGAGCTCGAGCGAAGCGGTCTTGGTCTGCCAGGCGCTGAACGTCAGCAGATTCTCGATCAGCTTCTGCAGCTTCAATCCGTTGTCGCGCAGAATGCTCGTGACTTCCTGCTGCTGATGGTCGAGCGGTCCGACGGAGCCGTCGAGCAGCAGCTCCGTGCCCTCGCGAATGTTGGCGAGCGGGGTCTTGAGCTCGTGCGACATGTGGCGCAGGAACTTGTTCTTCTCCTCGGTCGACTCCTTGAGCCGGTTGCGCAGCCATTCGAGCTGGTGGCCGAGCGTTTCGATGTCGTGCGGCCCGCTGACCGTGATCGGACGGCCGAAGTCGCCCTCGCCGAGCTCGCGAATCGCGCGGTCCACTTGGCGCATCGGCCGGCCCACCAGCAGCAGGAACAGCAATACCAGTATCGAGCGTGCCCGGAATCAGCGCGGCCGCCTGCCAGCGCGAGTGCCTGCTGCGCGTACGCGTGTTGGTTCTGCAGCTCGTGAGCCGCTCGTTGATCAGCAACCGCATGCCTGGGCCATCGTCGCCGCGCTGCGGGTTCATGATCGTGAAATTGTCGATCACGCGTGCCAGCGTGGCTTCGGTACGCGGCGCGTGCAGCGTCTCGTGGGTGCTCTTGGAGAGCATCGACAATCGTTCGAGCTGCTCCGAGATCGCCGTGTCCCGCGGTAGCTGCGGCAGCAGCGCCAGGCTCTGCTCGAAGTTCGTTCTGATCGCCGTCATCGACTTAGCGGAATCGCCGCGCAGAGGCCGACGTCTTGCTGCAGCAGCAGGTACTGGCGGCGTTGCGCTCCATGCTCGTGAGCAGGGCTGCAGCTTCTGGTTCTCGAGGGTCGCCGTTGCGCTGCTCGCCGAGCACGGCCTCGCTTTCGCTCGCGAGCTGACCGAGCTTGATCACGGCGTTGCCGACGGCCATGAGCAACGGCAACGTCACGAAGCCGAGCCCGAGCAGCACCAGTGCCGAGCAGTGTGCGCGGCCGCCCGAATCTTCACTTGGCCAGGCTCAGTTCGCTCAGGAGCTCCATTGTCCGGCCGCAAGCTTGCGCTCCCACGCCAGCGAGGTCGAGACGATCTTCTCGAGTTCGTCGTAGCGCGGTGCCAGCCGAGTTCGCGCGAATCTTCTCGGCCCGGCGACGAGCTCGGGGGATCTCCGGCGCGGCGCGGCGCTTCGTGCTTGGCGATGGGGTGGCCGGCAACCTTTTCGACCATTGCAATGAGTTCGCGGACGCTGTAGCCGCGACCGTACCCGCAGTTCAATGTCGTGGATTCGCCGCCCTCGCGCAAGTACTCGAGCGCCTTGAGGTGGGCCGCGGCGAGATCCTCGACGTGGATGTAGTCCCGCACGCCCGTGCCGTCCGGCGTGGGGTAGTCGGTGCCGAAGATCGAGACGTGGTCGCGCTTGCCGACGACGACCTCGCAGGCGACCTTGGTGAGCAGCGTCGCCTTGGGCGTCGACTGGCCGATGCGGCCCTCGGGGTCGGAGCCGGCGACGTTGAAGTAGCGTAGGGCGACGTACCGCAGCGGGGACGCGGGCCAGGTCGCGCAGCATCAGTTCGGTCATGAGCTTCGAGGTCCCGTACGGTTGATCGGGGCCGTCGGCGTGTCCTCCGAGGCCCGCCGTCGCCCGGAATGCCGTAGACGGCCGCCGTCGAAGAGAAAACGACGTGCCGCACGCCGGCTTTGACCGCATCTCGAGCAATGTGCGGCTCGCGCAAGTGTTGTTGCGATAATATTTGAGTGGATCCGCGACCGATTCGGGGACGATCGTGTGCGCTGCGAAATGCATGACCGTGTCGATGTCGAAGCCCGAAAAGATCTCCGCGAGGCAGTCCGGGTCGCCCGTATTGCCGACCACGAGGTCGCCGTGGAGAACGGCCTGCCGAAACCCAGTCGACAGGTTGTCGAGGACGACGACACGCTCGCCGGCGTCGCCGAGCTGCCGAACGACGTGGGAGCCGATGTAGCCCGCGCCGCCGGTCACAAGAATTACTTTATCGCTCATAGGGTTGAAGAGGTGACATAATGAAATCGCACGAGTTTAGCAGGTCCGAGAGTGGCTGCCGGGGGAGTCGGTCGCACTTTGCGCCTGTCGCCGGGCCGTTGGTGGGTTGGTCGACCGGGATGCCCGCGCCGAGCCGTCATCCCGTTACCGCGTCGTGCGTTGTCACTCGGACCGATACGCACGGGAGGCGTGTCGTGTGACACAGACAGGTGTGGGCACTCGAGCTTGGCGGTTAGGATATTTCGATGCATGAGCTGATTGACGACGCCGGCGCGTGTTTCTGGTCGCCGCGCGGCCGATTCGGAGCGTAACGAGCATGATTCGACGCGATCACGGTTGGATGGTGGCAGTGGGCCTGGCGGCGGCCGCGCTCGGTGGCTGTGGCGGCGGTGGCGGTGGCGGTGGCGGCAGCCCGCCGGCGCCGACACCGGGGCCGAACGTCACGCTGAGTGGCACGGTGACCTTCGATCTCGTGCCGGCCGGGCCTGGCGGCCTCGATTACGCCAATACCGAGGTCAGACCTGCCCGTGGTGTGACCGTTCAAGTCAGAAACGGCACGAACGTGCTGGCGACGACGACGACCGACGACAACGGGGCCTACTCGGTCAGTGTCGCCTCGAACCTCAGCATCGTCGTGCGTGCGCGGGCCGAGATGCTGCGGGCCGGCGCGCCGGGCTGGAACGTGCGTGTGACGGACAACACCCAAGGCGATGCCCTTTATGTCGCGGACACGCCGGCCTTCACCCTCGGACCGACGGACACCACCGAGGACGTGCACGCGGCCTCGGGCTGGGGCGGCTCGGGCTACACGTCGGCCGCGGACCGCTCTGCGGGCCCGTTTGCGATCCTCGACACCCTCTACGACGCGATGCAGTTCGTAAGCGCGAGCGAGCCGGCGCTGACGTTCCCAAGCTTGGTGGTCCATTGGAGTCCGAGCAACAAGCCGGTGACGAGTGCGAACGGCACGGACGTCACGACCGGCGAGATCGGCTCGAGCTTCTACGCGACCGGCGCCGGCATTTACCTGCTCGGTGCCGAGAACGACGACACGGACGAGTACGACCGCAGCGTGATCAGCCACGAGTGGGGGCATTACCTGGCCGACTCGTTCAGCCGCGACGACAGTGTCGGCGGTCCGCACACACGCGGCGACCAGCTCGATCTGCGCGTTGCTTTCGGCGAAGGGCTCGCGAATGCGCTGTCGGCCATGACCACGGGTAATACAATCTACCGCGACGTGTCGGGCGCGCAGCAAGCGTCCGGGTTCACGTTCAATGTCGAGGGGCCGTCGATCGTCAGTCCGAATCCTCATCCGGGCTGGTACAGCGAAGAGTCCGTGCAGGAGCTCGTGTACGACGTTTACGACACGAACGCCGATGTCGGTCCGGCCGGCTCGGCGAATCCCGCGCAGGACAACGTCGCGCTGGGCTTCGGACCCGTGTTCGACGTGCTTGTGGGGCCCGTGAAGAGCACGCCGGCGCTGACGAGCATCTTTCCGTTCATCAACGGCTTGCAGACCGCTCAGCCCCAGGATGCGGCGGCCATCGACGACATCGTCAAGGCCGAGAACATCGACAGCATCGGCGACGATTACGGCAGTACCCAAACCGATTTCGGCTCGCCCGCGACGCCCGATCTCACGACGATTTACGATTCGTTGACGGTCAACGGCGGTGCGACGAACGTCTGCAGCTTGGACGACTTCAAGAGCCCGTCGACCGGCTCGGTCGATAAGCTCGGCTCGCGCCGGTATTTACGATTCACGGCACCCACCGCGGGCATTTACACCATGACGGCGACCGCCGTCGCGCCGCTCAACGGCTATGCTGATCCGGACATGGTCTTGCACCAGGTCGGGCCGATCACCTCGTCGGAAGGGCCGCCGAGCTCTGCTTGCCAAAGCACGGGCACGACCGACCCTTCGCTGTGCACCGAAAGCTTCACGGCTTCGCTCTCGCCGGGCGACTACATTCTGGAGGTCTACGAATGGACCAATACGACGAGCGATCCCTCTTATCCGCCGATCGGCCGTACCTGCTTCGACGTGACGGTGACGCAGCCATGAGCGCGCGGACTCGACGGCCCACGACGGCAAGTGTCGCGGCGGCGTTGTTGCTGTGGGCGGGATGCGGATTGCTCGCCGCGGCCGTCGCAGCGCCTGCCGGCATGAAGACGCCGCTGCGCAGCTCGCCGGGCAAGCCCACGGCACCGATCGCGATCCACTATGAGTTCTCGGGCAAGCCCGCGCTCGGTGTGCCGTTCGACGTGCGCATCACGGCCAGCGCCGAAGGCATGACCGACCTTTCGCTCACCTTGCGTGCCAACGACGGTCTGCAGGCCAGCGTGCCGCAGCTCACGGCGAGCTCGACCGATGGCAGCGAGCGGACCTGGACGCTCACGGCGACGGCTGCGAACGACGGAACGTCTTACCTCAGCGTGTTGGTTCAAGGCCGGCGCGGGGCCGAGCAGCCTGCGCGAGATCTGTTGATTCCAGTTCGCATCGGCACGGCGACGCCGAGCAAGGCCGCGACGACGATCGAGCCGAAGACCGAAGCCGGCGGTGAACGCATCATCGTGCTACCCGCGAAAGGCTCTCGCTAACTCCCTGTTCCGCGGCGAATAACGTCCAATAACGAGAGTTAAGTCACGGCGCTTACCGTGCTGCCGTTCTTATAGTGAGCGCTTGGGGCTCCGCGCGGAGCCTTTGCTCATTTGGGGTTCGGCATGGCGAAGGATCGCCTCAGACGCAGAATCGCGGCAGCGCTTGCCGGCCCGTCGGGTCGGGATAGCCTGAGGCGTATTCTGAGCCAATGTGCGCTCGGCGCCGACGATGCCGACGACGCGCCGGCATATCCCGCGGTTCTGCACTCGATTCTCGACATGGTGCGCGATCCGATCGTCACCATCGGTCGCGCCGGCACCGTGTTGAGCTGCAACTCTGCCGCCGCGCGCGTGTTCGGCGCCGTGCCGGCGGAAATCCTCGGTCAAGACATTGCGGTGTTCATACCGCAGCTGAGCCCTGCCGTCGCTGCGCTCGAGGCGCTTGCCGAGCGCGTCGACGATACGTTCGTCGATTTGTCGCCCGCCCTCATCAAGGCACGGCGCTCCGGCGGCGAGCAGTTCACGGCCGAGGTCACGATCAGCAAATCCGATACGGGCGAGGAGCACTACTTCGTGCTGTGCATGCGCGACGTGACGGGCCGGCTGCAAGGCGAGCGGGCACTGCGCGACAGCGAGGCGCGCTATCGCACACTCGTCGAGAACGCACCCGAGGCGATCGTCGTGCTCGATGTCGATGCCGATCGGTTCATCGAAGCAAACGACAACGCCGTACGACTCTTCAAGATGCCGGTCGCGGAGCTGCTTGCCGCCGGTCCGTCCGGCGTGACACCGGAATTTCAAACCGACGGGTTGCCGTCGCTCGGTCTGCATCGCAGCTACATCGACCGTGCGCTCAAGGGCGGTCGGCCCGTGTTCGAGTGGCTGCACAAGGATGCCGAGGGTCGAGAGATTCCGTGCGAGGTGCGATTCGTTCGGCTGCCGTCGTCGCAGCAGCGTCTGGTTCGCGCGAGCATCATCGACATCGCCGCGCGACGTCGTGCGGACACTCTAGGTTACGGGGAACGCCGTGTGCTCGAGCTCGTCGCGGCCAATGCGCCGCTGGAGAGAACGCTGCAAGCCGTCGTTCGGCTGGTCGAGCAGTTGCATCCCGACGTGGGTGCGGCGGTGCTCTTGCTCGATGTCGAGAGCAAGTCCCTGCGGCTCGCAGCAGCCAGCGGGCTGGCCGAGCCCGTAACCCAGGCGTTCGAGGATTTGCCGGTCGGTGTCAAAGCCGGGGCCAGTGGCGCCGCCGCCTCGCTCGGGCGGCAGATCGTCTCGCGCGATGTGGCTGCCGATGCCCTCTGGAGCGAGCTCGGCGGCGTGCTGCTCGAGCACGGTATCAATGCGTGTTGCTCGACGCCGATCGTGACGTCGGGTGATCGGGTCCACGGCACGCTCGACGTCTATTTCGATACGGCGCGCGGCCCCAAGACCGAGGAGCTCGATCTCGTCACGCGGCTTACGCAGCTTGCCGGCATTGCGATTCGTCGCAAGCAGGACGAAGAAGCGTTGCGCGACAGCGAAGCGCGTTTTCGCGCGCTCTTCGACAACGTCGTCGACGGGGTCTTTCAAGCTTCGCCCGACGGCGAGCTGCTGTCCGTGAATCCGGCTTTTGCGCGGATGCTCGGCTACGACGATGCCCAGGAGCTCGCCCAGCGACGCATGACGGATCTTTTCGTCGAGCAGAAGGACCGCGAGCGGCTCGTGGCGGAGCTATCCACTTACGGGCGCGTGCGCAACTTCGAGTATCAGCTGCGCCGGCGCGACGGGCGCACGATCGTCGCAATCGAAAACTCGCGCGTCGTGATGGATGCCGACGGGAACTCTCTCTACTACGAAGGCACTATCACCGACATAACGCAGCGCAAGGCCGCGGAGCGTGCGCTGTTCAACGAGAAGGAGCGCGCTCAGGTCACGTTGCAGTCGATCGGCGATGCCGTCGTGACCACGGATGCGCATGGCAACGTCGAGTATCTCAACCCCGTCGCCGAGCAGCTCACGGGTTGGGAACGACACGAAGCGCAGGGCCGCGCCATCAGCGAGATCATCGAGCTTACCGACGAGCTCGGCGGTGCAGCTGTCGATAACCCCGTGCTGCGATGTCTCGAGGAAGGGCGGGTCGTCGCGTTGGCCGACAACGTCGTGCTGACGAGCCGCGACGGCGCACAAGATCGCGATCCAGGATTCCGCGGCGCCGATTCAAGACCGCAACGGCCAGACCGTGGGCGCGGTCATGGTGTTCCACGACGTGAGCCACGAGCGGCAATTGCACCGGCGCCTCGCGTACTACGCGAGTCACGATTCGCTTACGGGGCTCATCAACCGTCGGGAGTTCGAGGAAAGACTGTCCGCCGCGCTCAAAGTCGCGCACAAGGATCCGGCACGCACGGGCGCTTTGCTGTACATGGATCTCGATCAATTCAAAGTCGTGAACGACACGTGCGGTCATGGTGCGGGAGATCTCCTTCTGCGCCAGCTCGGCGAGGTGCTGCGTATTCACGTGCCCACGAACGACGTGCTCGCACGGCTCGGCGGCGACGAGTTCGCCGTGTTGCTGGCCGATTGCGGGACGGATGCCGCGATGCGAATCGCCGAAGGCCTGCGCGGCGCAATATCGGCGTTTCGGTTCATGTGGCGCGACAACGCGCTACAGGTTGGCGTAAGCATCGGAATCGTGCCGATCGAGACCGCGAGCGAGAGCGTTGGCGTGCTCATGAGCGCTGCGGACGTGGCGTGCTACGTCGCGAAGGATCTCGGCCGCAACCGCATACACGTCTACGAGGAAGGCGACGCGGCTGAACGTCACCAAGAGATGCAATGGGTCGCGCGCATCAACCGGGCGCTCGAGGAGGAGCGGTTCGAGCTCTTCTATCAGCCGATCGTGCCGATCGGCCCGAATCGCGACGGTTGGCCGCATTACGAGCTGCTGCTCAGGTTGCGCGACGAGCGCGGCGAGCTCGTCGCTCCGACGGCCTTCATCCCGGCTGCGGAACGCTACAACTTGATGCCGAGCGTCGATCGCTGGGTCATCTCGCACGTGCTCGACACGTTGGCCTATCGCGGACAGCCCGACACGGAGCCTTACACTTTGGCCGTGAACCTCTCCGGAACCACGCTCAACGACGCGCGGTTTCTCGACTTTCTGCTCGACGAGATCGCCGCCGCATCGGTCCTGCCCGGCGCATTGTGCTTCGAGATCACGGAGACGGCCGCGATCGCGAACCTGGGCCAAGTGGTCGGTTTCATGCGTGCGCTCAAAGCGAAGGGCTGCCGATTTTCGCTCGACGACTTCGGCACGGGATTGTCGTCCTTGACGTATCTGAAGAACTTACCCGTCGACTACGTGAAGATCGACGGGCAATTCGTGCGCAACGTGACGCGCGACGTGGCGGACGAGGCCGTCGTCGAAGCGATCGCGCGCATGGCGAAAGCGTTCAAGATCGAGGCGATCGCCGAGCGCGTCGAGAGCCACGAGGTCCTGAAGAGACTCGGTGAGCTCGGCGTCGGCTACGCCCAGGGCTTCTTCGTGGCCGTGCCGCAACCGGTCGCAGAGCTGCCGATTCGCGCCGGTCCTCGGCGCATCCGCGCTTGATCGTCCGCAGTCCGGTATCATTGCGCCTCTTCCGAGCCGACTGTTCCCCGACATGGTTGCCCATCGCTTCTGCATAGCGCCGATGATGGATCGCACGGACCGGCATTTCCGGTACCTCATGCGGTTGCTCGCGCCGCATGCGCGTCTGTACACCGAAATGCTGACGGCCCGCGCGCTGCTGCACGGCGACGCCGAGCGTTTGCTGGCGTTCCATGCCGCCGAGCATCCGGTCGCGTTGCAGCTCGGCGGCAGCGACGCGCAGGAGCTGGCGGCGGCCGCGCGACTCGGCGAGGCCGCCGGCTACGACGAGATCAATCTCAACGTGGGTTGCCCGAGCGACCGAGTGCAGGCCGGGTGCTTCGGCGCAGCGCTCATGCTCGAGCCGGAGCGTGTCGCCGACTGTGTGCGGGCGATGCGCGGCGCCGTGGCCGTGCCGGTGTCCGTGAAGACGCGGCTCGGTGTCGATCGCCACGACAGCTACGAGTTTCTCCGTCGCCTCGTGGACGCCGTGATCGATGCGGGCTGCTCGACGCTGATCGTTCACGCGCGCAAGGCCTGGCTCAACGGCTTGAGCCCTAAAGAGAATCGCGAGATTCCGCCGTTGGACTATCCGCGCGTGTATCGTCTCAAGGCCGATCTGCCGGAGCTGACGGTCGTTGCGAATGGCGGTCTCACGGACGTTCGCGCTGCGCTGAACGCGCTCGATCACGTCGACGGCGTCATGCTCGGTCGCGCGGCCTATCAAAATCCTTGGCTCATCGCCGAGCTCGAGCGGTGTCTCGAGCCGGCGACGACGCAGCCGACACGCGCGGCTGTGCTCGCGCGTTTCCTCGACTACGTGGAAGTCGAGCTCGATCGCGGGACGCCACTGCGGACGATGACACGCCATGCCCTCGGGCTGTATGCCGGCCGGCCCGGCGGTCGGCGCTGGCGCCGCGAGCTCGGCGAGCTGCCCGACGGAGCCGAGGGCCTCGAGCGATTTCGTCGAGCCGTCGCCGGGCGTGCCACCGATGAGGCCGATGCAGGCCCAGTCGCGTCCCACGGAGCATTCTCCGGCGGGTCGGTTGAGCTCGCGTTCACCTATTCGTAATCGAGAGATGCGCTCGCAAACGATCGTGCAAGCCGACGCGTGATCTCGCTACAATGCGGCGACATTCCCGTTAAGTAAACGTATATCGCGAGGTGAGCGGCGTGGCGGCAAACGTAAAGAACAAGTCGGTTGGGACCATGGCGGAGCAGGCCGACATTCACGATCTGTACGAACGGTCCGTGCAGGCCGTCGACGTGGAGGCCGAGTTCTTGCAGGATACGTTCCGCGCGCTGCGCGGCCGCGATCCTGTGAGCTTCCGAGAAGACTTTTGCGGAACGGCGAGCGCGTCGTGCGAGTGGGTCCGCACGAGCAATAAGCGTCACGCGGTCGGCGTCGACAACGATGCGAGCGTGCTCGATTGGGGCCGCCGTAACCGAGTCGCTCGGTTACCCGAAGCCGCGCGAGCGCGCGTCAAGCTCCTCAATGACGACGTACGAACGGTCGTGACCGATCAGGTCGATATCGTCGGCGCGTTCAATTTCAGCTACTTCTGCTTCAAGACGCGATCGCAGATGCGCGACTATTTCTCTCGAGTGCACGCGGCGCTCAACCCGGACGGGTTGTTCTTTCTCGACTCCTTCGGCGGCTCGGACGCTTTCGAGGTCCAGAAAGAGAAGACCAAGCACGACGGCTTTACCTACGTCTGGGATCAGGCCGAGTTCGAGCCCGTGACGGGCAGAATTTTGTGCCACATTCACTTCAAGTTCCCCGACGGGTCGAAGATCAAGAACGCGTTTACGTACGATTGGCGCCTGTGGACGTTGCCGGAGCTTCGCGAAATACTGACCGAAGCCGGCTTTTCGAAAGTGCGCGTGTATTGGGAGGGCGACGACGGCGACGGCGGCGGCAACGGTGAGTTCACCGAGCACGCGACGGGCGAGCCGGATCTCGCTTGGATTGCCTATCTCGTTGCCGAGAAATAGAGCTCGATCGCGAATCTGCCGGCAAGCTTGTGCTTTGACTGCCGATTCAATCGGTTGGGGTCGATTTCGCACCTTTGGCGTATAATTCCCCCGGCTCCGCTCGGGATGCGCACTCTAGAAGGACGCCATGGGTAAAGATGTAGAGGTCGCAATACTGTTCGCCGACGTGGTGGGCAGCACGCAGCTTTACGAGCAGCTCGGAGACGTCAAGGCGCGCCAAATGGTGGCTCGTTCTCTCGACATCATGCGAGATGCGACGGAGGCCAACCACGGCAGCGTCATCAAGACGATGGGCGACGAGGTCATGTCGACCTTCCCGACGGCCGACGACGCGATGAACGCCGCCAAGCGCATGCAAGAAACGATCTCGACGGACGCCGAGCTCGGCCACGACAATGGCCATGTCGCTATCCGCATCGGCTGTCATTACGGGCCCGTCGTCCAGGAGCATCGCGACATCTTCGGTTCCGCCGTGCACACGGCGAACCGCATGACGAGCCAGGCCAAGGCCAAGCAAATCATCACGACGCTGTCGACCGTCGAGCGCCTATCGGCGGAGTGGCAGTCGATGGCGCGTCAGATCGACATCGCAACCGTGCGCGGCAAAGCCGACGAGGTCGTGCTGTTCGAGGTGCTCTGGCAGCCCGAAGAGGCGACGAGCATGCTGCCGACCGTCGGGCACGGCCGTAACAAGAACGATCGGCCGAAGCGCCTGAGCCTCCGGTATCAAGGCCGGAGGTGACGCTCGGCGAAGGCCGTAAGAGCGCCACGCTCGGGCGTGCCGAGGACAACGACGTCGTCGTCAAGGGCAATCTGATCTCGCGGTTACACGCCCGGGTCGAAGCGAGCCGCGACAAGTTCACGCTGGTCGACGAGAGCACGAACGGCACGTTCGTGCAGACCAACAGCGGCGAGGAGATTTTCGTGCGCCGCGACAGTACGCAGCTGACGGGCGAGGGCGTCATCGGCCTCGGCCGAGTCGCCCAGCCCGGCACGGCGTTGGCCGTCCACTACGTCATCGAGGAGTGACTTCAGCTCAGCGCGCGCAGCACCTTCTCGTGCTCGGCCGACAACTGAGACGGCAGCCGGTCGCCGAAGTCCTCGAAATACTTGCCGATGTGCTCCATCTCGGCGCGCCATTGAGCGGTGTCCACGTGCAGCAATTGCGCGAGCGTATCGCTCGACACGTCGAGACCTGCCGTGTCGATGTCGCTCGGCTGCGGCAGATAGCCGATCGGCAGTCTCGACGGCGTCCGACGCGTCCCTCGCAGCGGTCGATGATCCAGCGCAGGACGCGCAGATTCTCGCCGAACCCGGGCCACAGGAACTTGCCGTTGCCGTCGCGACGGAACCAGTTCACGTGGAAGACTTTCGGCAGCGGCTCGAGCGCTGCTCGAAGCTCAGCCAATGCGCCCAGTAGTCGCCGTAGTTGTAGCCGCAGAACGGCTTCATCGCCATCGGATCGCGCCGTACCACGCCGACTTTGCCGGTCGCTGCCGCAGTCGTTTCCGAGGCCACGCTCGCGCCGACGAGCACGCCGTGCGCCCAGTTCTTGGCCTGGTAAACGAGCGGCGCGAGCTCGCGCCGCCGCCCGCCGAACACCAGCGCCGAGATCGGCACGCCTTCCGGGGCCTCGGCGAGCGACGAGTAGCTCGGGTTTTGCCTTGCGGCGACCGTGAATCGCGAGTTCGGATGCGCAGCCGGCCCGTTGCCGCCCTTGTATGGGCGCCCTTGCCAGTCGATCACGGGCTGGCCGGAGCCCTTCTCTTCCCACCAGGGCTCGTTGTCGGCCGTGACGGCAACGTTGGTGAAGATCGTGTTCGTCGTGATCGTATCGAACGCGTTGCGGTTGGTCTGCGGGTTCGTGCCCGGCACGACGCCGAAGTACCCGGCTTCGGGATTGATGGCTCGTAGCTGCCCCTCGGCATCGAGGTGCATCCAGGCGATGTCGTCGCCGAGCGTCCACACCTTCCAGCCCTTCTGCGTCGCGGGCGGGATCAGCATCGCGAGGTTCGTCTTGCCGCAAGCCGAGGGGAAGGCGCACGCAAGGTAGTGCACGTTCCCTTTCGGGTCCTCGACGCCGACGATGAGCATGTGCTCGGCGAGCCAGCCTTCCGTACGCGCCTGGTAGCTCGCGATTCGCAGCGCATGGCATTTCTTGCCGAGCAGCGCATTGCCGCCGTAGCCCGAGCCGTAGCTCATGATCGTGAGCTCTTCGGGGAAGTGCATGATGTAGCGGCGCTCGGGATCGAGCTCGCCGACGGAGTGCAGCCCTTTCACGAACAGCTCGTCGCGCTCGATGCGCTCCAGCGCGGGCGTGCCGATTCGCGTCATGAGGTACATGTTCACGACCACATACGGGCTGTCCGTGATCTCGACGCCGCAGCGCGCGTAAGGCGAGTCGATCGGTCCCATGCAGTACGGGATCACGTACATCGTCCGACCGCGCATCGAGCCTTTGAAGCACGCCTCGATCTTGGCCTTCCCTTCTGCCGGCGCCATCCAATTGTTGTTGGGGCCCGCGTCGGTCTGCGCCGTGGTGCACACGTAGGTCAGGTGCTCCACACGCGCAACGTCCTGGGGATCGGAGCGGTGCAAGTAGCAGCCGGGGTAGGTCTTCTGGTTGAGCTCGATCAGCGTGCCGTCACCGAGCATCTGGTCGAGGAGCTTGCGGTATTCGGCCTCCGAGCCGTCGCACCAATGGATTCGGTCGGGGGTAGTCAGTTCGGCTACCTCGGCGACCCAGTCGCCGAGGCTCTTCAAACGAGTGGTCATGGTTGGTTTGCTGCACCGGATAGAGTGGAGCGCTTTAGTATACCGTGCCCGACCTTCCAGTGGAGTCGTATTGACCGCAACTGCCCGCCGCTGCTGGGGATGCCTGTGACGACGGTCACGGCGGCTCCGAGGTCGTCCCGCCTATTATGTCGCCGAAGCCAGGCTGCAGGACGCAGCCTGCCAGACCTGACGGAACAGGGACGAGGATGCAATGACGCATCGGATTGCGCGGGCTTTGCTCGCGGCTGCGGTTTGCCTGCCCCCGGGCGCGCGGGCTGTCGGCACGGCGGCCGGTAGTGACATTAGGGCGCAGGCCGAGGTCAGCTATGAGCTGGCCGGCGTGCCCATGTCGCGATTGTCCAACGCTACGACGCTCAAGGTCGTCGAGGTCCTCGACGTCCACCTGCTCCTGCAGACCGCCCAGCGCCTCGTCAACGCGGGCGCCGACGCGCAACCTCTGCTGTACACGCTCACGAACACCGGCAACGGCCGCGAATCTTTCGCTCTCAACGTCGATGTCGCCCTCGGCGGTGACGACTTCGATCCCGTGACCCCTCCGGCGGCCGTCTACTTCGACACCGACGGCACGGGCACGTGGACACCGGCCGACGCTGCCTACGTGCCCGGCGTGAACGACCCGGTGCTCGAGGCCGACCAATCGCTCGATTTGTTCCTGGTCGAAAACATCCCCCAGAACGTCGCCGACGGCGCACGCGGGCTCGCGGCATTGCAGGCAACGGCCACGACCGGTAGCGGCGTGCCGGGGCGAATCATTGCAGGCGCCGGCGACACGGGTGTCGATGCGATGATCGGCACGACGGGCGGGCTCGCCGTGGCTACCGGCGAGTATCTCGTCGGCCGCATTACGCTGTCGCTCGTCAAGAGCGCCGTCGTGGCCGATGCCGGCGGCAGCGCTCGGCCGGAGCCCGGCGCCACGATCGTATACACGATCAGAGTGTCGGCCACCGGCACCGGCAGCGCCGAGCAAGCGGTCCTCCAAGACCCGATTCCGGCTGCGACGAGCTATGTGCCGGGCTCGCTCACGCTCAACGGCACGCCGCTCAGCGATGCGGCCGACGCCGATGCGGGCGAAGTCGACGCGTCGAACGATCTCGTCGCCGTGCGGCTCGGGCGGTTGGGCCCGCTCGACGGTGAGCAACAAGTGCAATTCACGGTTAGGATCAACTGAGGACGAAGCTCTCATGAAACGAACGCTCGCAACTGTTTGCGCCGCTGGTTTGGCGCTGGTCGCTTTGCCGCTCGCCGCGCTCGCCCAGACGGGAGCCGCACGCGCGCAAGGGACGCTGGATCTGACGACCGTCGTCGAAAAGATCGTGGAGATCCAAGCGCCCGACGGCAGCACCAAGCAGGAGCTCGTGCCGGCCGCCGCGGCCGTGCCCGGCGACGAAGTGGTCTACACGGTCACGTTCAAGAACGTCGGCAAACAGACGGCCGACAACATCCGGATCACGAATCCGATACCGCCCGAGATGCAGTACGTTCCGGACACGGCTTTCGGCCCCGGCAGCGAGGTGCTGTACTCGATCGACGGCGGTAGGACCTACGGCCGGGCGGGCGAGCTCTTCGTGACCGCTGCAGACGGCGCGCGTCGTCCGGCAGGCCCTGCCGACTACACGCACATCCGCTGGATTCTGAAGTCTCCGCTCGATGCCGGCGCGCAAGGATTCGCGCGCTTTCGAGCGATGGTTCGGTGACGGACACCATCACTCTCGACGGCGCTTAAGACGCCGGCCGTGAGCGTGCGCTCACGGCTCGACTGGACGCCGCTTCGGCGCTCTTCTCAGGAGGAAACCCGACAACCCGGGCCGGCAGGCCCCGGGCCACGGGCGTGTTCGAGCCTGTCGACGATGCATTCACGTGTTACATGGAGGTAGCCGAAATGAAGTCGGTGAGTAGTACGCTCAAGCGCGCTTATGCGGCCGCGCTGACGCTGGCGGCAATGATTGCCGTGCAGAACGTTCATGCCGCAGGGACCCCGTCGGGAACGCCGGTCAGCAATCTCGCCACGGTCGACTACAACGTCGGCGGCGTCTCGCAGTTGCCGATCGAAAGCTCGCCGTCGGGCAACAGCACCCCGGGCGCCGGCAACGGTACGGCCACCACGTTCGTGGTCGACAACAAAGTGGACCTGACCGTTGCCGAGACCGGTGGCGCCGTGACGCTGGTGGGGCCCGGCGAGACCGATGCGGTGACGATTTTCACCGTGACGAACGCCGGCAACACCGCGCAAGACTATGCGCTCACGGCCGCGAACCTCACGGCGTCGGATCCGGCCGTGCACAGCAACCTCGATAGCGGTCTCGATGCGGCGAATCTGCGGATCCGCGTCGACGGGAACGGCAACGGCACTTACGAGGCTGCCAGCGACACGGCTACGTTCATCGGATCGCTCGCGCCGGATGCGACGATCACAGTGTTCGTGCTCGGCGATATCCCGCTCGATGCGCTCGACAACGGGGTGGCCAACGTGCGTCTCACGGCCGTGACGCATACCGCCGGCAGCGGCGCCACGAGCCCCGTCGTCGAGACGACGACGGCGGACACCGCGGGTGTCGACATCGTGTTCGCGGATGCGGGTCGCGACGCGCAAGAATCGTCGGACGACGGGTATCAAGTGCAGTCCGCGAATCTCATGATCACGAAGGCGTCGACTGTCCTGTCCGATCCCTTCAACGGCGCGTCCAACCCGAAAGCCATACCCGGCGCCGTGCTCGAGTATGCCGTGACGATCACGAACAACGGATCGCAGCCGGCCGGCAACGTCCGAGTCTCCGACGCGGTGAGCGCCGATCTGACACTCGTGCTCGGGGCCTACAACGGTGGCTTGAGCGACGTCTCCGTAGAGGTCGGCACCGGTCCGTCGAGCACCGTGTTCTGCACGGCCGACAACGCGGACGGCGACGGCGATGGCTGCGGCGTCAACGCCGGCACGTTACAGGTCAACCCGACGGGTCTCGTGGTCGGCACGACGGCTACGGACAACCCGGTTCGGGTACTGTTCCGCGCGACGATCAACTAGTCGCGCTCGAGCGAATGCCCGCGGGAGGCTACCTCGGCCTGCCGCGGCGAATCGCCGTGCTCGTCTCACCGCGACGCGGCGGTCGCCTGCGCAGGCAACAGCGCGCCCATCGGCGGGAGCTCGTCTCCGGCCGATGGGCGGCGCTGCGTGCGCGCGTGGCACAGGCGCTGTGGGCCTGTGCCGTTTGTTTAG
This sequence comes from uncultured Gammaproteobacteria bacterium, assembly GCA_963786385.1. Classification (GTDB taxonomy): domain Bacteria; phylum Pseudomonadota; class Gammaproteobacteria; order Steroidobacterales; family Rariloculaceae; genus FEN-1219. The sequence goes on along the minus strand of CAWAYS010000005.1, from coordinate 2,307,067 downwards.
GCTCGGCCGCGGTGGGATCCGTGCAAGCCGCAACGGCGCCCGGCACGCGGATCACCAATCGGGCCGCGATTTCTTATTTGGGCGCGTCCGGCGTTGCCGAGAACGCATCGAGCAATGCCGTCGACGTGTTGACCGTCGGCGCGAGCACGCAGTCGCGCGTGACGTTGACGCGTATCGCGACGAGCACGGGCACGTTCACCGAGGCCGTCGGGCCTTCGATCTGCGCCGCCCAGCAAGTGCCGTTGGCGGGCCCCGTGCTGATCGGCGGTCGCGCTGTCGATCCGACGACGCCGCAGCCGCTCGTCGAAGGGCGCAGCTTCCATGGTGGCGAGCCGATCTTCGTTCGCGTCGAGGATGCCGATCAAAACCTCGATGCCGCCGTGCGCGACGTCGTCGACGTCACGTTTCGGGTGGCGCTGACGGGCGACAGCGTGGCCGTGCACATTACGGAGACAGGTCCGGACACGGGTGTCTTTGCCGGTTACGTGCCGAGCGCAGCGGGGCCCGCTCGTGCCGGCGACTGCATCTTGCAAACGACGCTCGGTGCGCTCGTCGAGGCGAGCTATGTCGACGTGCGCGACGCGAGCGACCGCAGCACGGCCATCGCGCCGCTCGATCCCGTGAGCCGAGTGTTCGACGCGCTGACGGGCGAGCCCGTGGACGGGGCCCGAATCACGCTCGTGGACGCTGCGACGGGAGCGGCCGGCTCGCCGCTCGGCGACGACGGCACGAGCGATTTTCCCGCGACCATCGAAAGCGGCGGCACCGTCGAGGATGGGGCCGGCCACGGGTATGCCTACGGTCGCGGCGAGTTCCGTTTTCCCGTCATCCCGGCCGGTGACTACCGTCTCGTCGTCGAGGCGCCCGCGGGCTATGCCGCTCCGTCACGACGCGCCGAGCAGGATCTGCAAGCGCTGCCCGGCGCGCCGTTCATTCTCGCGGCCGGCTCTTTCGGCGCGCCGTTCGATGTCGACACCGATCCCGTGGCCGCCGTGGACGTGCCGCTCGATCCGAGCGCCGGCAAGCTGTTTCTCGACAAGCACACGGCGACCACCACGGCTGCCGTCGGTGACTTCATCGAATACCGATTGACTCTCACGCATGCGGACGGTCTGACGGCCGCCGCGCACGTAGCCATCGAGGACCGGTTGCCCCCAGGGCTGCGTTACCGGCGAGGCTCGGCGCGCATCGTGGGCTCGGGTGAGGCTATCGAGCCGGGTTTGTCGAGCGATGGGCGCTCGCTGTCGTTCGCGCTCGCCGATCTCGCGCCGGGGCAAAGCATTGCCGTGAGCTACGCGGCTGCCGTCGTGCCCGGCGTGGCGGTCGGCGAAGCCGTGAACGTTGCACGGGCGACGGCCCAAGACATCGCGTCGAACGAGGCGCGCGCCAAAGTGGAAATCGTCGACGATCTGTACACCGATGCGTCGTTTCTTGCCGGCCGCGTGCAGCTGGGTAGCTGCGATGCCGCGCGCCCCGGAGAAGATCGAGGCGTTGCAGGCGTAGGCATCTATCTCGAGGACGGCCGGTTCGCACTCAGTGACGAGGGCGGCAGGTTTCATTTCGAGGGACTGCCGCCCGGCGGCCACGTGGTCCAGCTCGACGGCGCCTCGCTGCCGCCTTCGCTCGAGCTCAGTCCTTGTCCGGGCGATACGCGTTTTGCCGGCACTGCCTTCTCGCGATTCGTGGATTTGAAGCCCGGTGAGCTCGGACGTGCGGACTTCTACTTGCACGAGCGGCCGCCGCCGGCCGGTGATGTCACGCTCGAGCTCGGCCAAACCGTCGACCAAGGCCGGCTGCGCTACCGCCTCGACGTTGCGGCCGAGGGTCCGATTCGGATCGACGACCTGCGTGTGCTCGTGATGCTGCCGGCAGGCGTGGAGTACGTCGACGGCAGTGCGACGACGGCCGCCGGGGCGGCTTTGCCGGCGCGCCGCGTCGACGATACGTTGAGCTTCGATCTCGGCACGCACGAAGGGGCGTGGCGGGAGACGGTGCAGTTCGCGGCGCACGCAGCCGTTCTCGACGGCGATCCGTCGCCGGGCCGAAGCGCGTCCGACGAGTCGCTCCCGACTCGCGCCGTCGCGACCTTCGGCTTCGACGGAGCGCCGCATCAAACACCGGTAGCCGAGACGCGTGCCGTTGCATTGCCCGGCGTCGCGGTGGAGCGCAGCTATGTGCTGCGGCTGAACTTCGCGACGTTGTCGGCCGAGCTCGATGCGGACGATCGCGCCGAGCTCGAGGCGCTCGCGAGGCAATGGCACGACGTGCGGGACATTCGTCTCGAGGTGCTCGGCCATAGCGATTCGATGCCGATCCGCCCTGCGAGCCGACACCTTTATAAGGACAACTACGAGTTGTCGGCCGCGCGGGCATCCTCGGTCGCCGAGTATCTTCGCTCGGCGCTCGCGCTCGGCGACGATCAGATCACTCACCGCGGCTTGGGGCCCGATCAACCCGTCGCGGACAATGCAACCCCCGAGGGCCGCAAAGCCAATCGGCGCGTCGAGCTCGACATTCGCGGCATTGCGGACGAGCGCGAGGCCGAAATCGCGCTGCAATCCGCCTCGAGCGGTCCGCAGACGGTCGCGGTCGAAGGCCGCGCTGCGCCCGCTCCGACCATGACGGTGGCGGCGCCGGCGAGGGTGGCGGACGCGCCGCCGACGAGCATGCCGGATTTCGACCTCGCCACGCTCGGGACGACGTTCGAGTGGCTGTGGCCCGAGCGCGACGCGGCGCCGACGGTGCCGAGCGTCAAAGTCGCGATTCAGCATGCCGCGAGCGACCGCGTGTCGCTGACGCTCAACGGCCGGCCCGTGAGCGCGCTGAACTTCGACGGCACGAAAATCGACGAGGCGAGCGGTGCGGCGCTGAGCTCGTGGCGTGGCGTGGATCTCGACGACGGTCCGAATCGCTTCGTCGCGCTCGTCACGGATGCAGCCGGCCGGGAGCGTCGCTACGAGCGCAACGTGCACTTCGCGGGGCCGCCCGTGCGCGGCACCCTGGTCGACTCCGGCTCGACGCTCGTAGCCGACGGCCGCACCCGGCCCGTGCTGTCGGTTCGGCTCGTCGACCGCTGGGGACGGCCGGCACGCCCGGGCACCGCCGGCGATTTCGCCGTGGACGCGCCGTATCGCAGCTGGCTCGCTATCGAGAAGCTGCGCGACAACCCGGTCGTGCTCGGGCCCGCAAGGGCACTTCAGTACCGCGTGGGCGCCGACGGGTTGGCGCGAATCGAGCTCGAGCCGACGACGCATACGGGCGAAGTCGTGCTCACCCTGCGTTACCCCAACCAAGACGACCAGCGGATTCGCGCGTGGCTCGCGCCCGCCAAGCGCGATTTCATTCTCGTCGGCTTTGCCGAGGGCACGGTCGGCTACAACACGTTACGCGGTAACGTGGAGAGCGCCGCTGCGGACGGCATCGATGCGGACTACTACGACCGAGGCCGGCTGGCCTTTTTCGCGAAAGGCCGCATCAAGGGCTCGTTGCTCACGCTTGCGTTCGATACGGCGGGCCGCAAGACGCTGCGCACGGATGCGATCGGCGGCATCATCGATCCGGATCGCTACTACACGCTCTACGGCGACAACACCGAGCAACGCTTCGACGCGCCGAGCCGCGCACGACTCTACGTGAAGGTCGAGCAGGACGCCTTCATGGCAATGTTCGGCGACTACGAAACCGGGCTCACGGTCACGGAGCTCGGCCGCTACAACCGCAGCTTCACGGGATTCAAGTCCGAAAGACACGGTGAGCGTGTGGCGTATACGGCTTTTGCCGCCGATAGCGATCAAGCGTTCGTCAAAGACGAGTTGCAGGGGGACGGGACGTCGGGTCCTTATCGTTTGAGCCGCAGTGCGATCGTTGCCGGCAGCGATCAAGTCGTGCTCGAAGTGCGCGATCGTTTCGAGCCCGACCGTGTGCTCGAAACGCGTGCATTGGGCCGGCATTTCGACTACGACATCGACTACTCGTCGGGCACGTTGTATTTCAAGTCGCCGGTCGCGAGCCGCGACTTCGCTTTCAACCCACAGCACATCGTCGTCGACTACGAGACGCGTGACGGACGCTCCAGCGGCGTAATCGGCGGCGGCCGCGCAGCCGTGAGCTTCGGGCAGGACGCGGAGGTCGGGATGACGCTGATTCGCGACGGCACCGACGGCGCGGCCGGCGCACTCGCGGCCACCGACTTGCGCTACCGATTCAACGGCGCGACGGAGCTCGTGGCCGAGCTTGCGTCGTCGTCCCGCGATGCGACTGCCGGCACGCAGCGCGGCTCGGCCTATCGATTGAATGTCACGCATCGCGACGGTCCTCGCGAGCTCACGGCGTTTTTGAAGGAAACGGACCAGCACTTCGGGCTCGGTCAGCAAACGGCTCCGGATCAGGGCTCGCGCGTGGCAGGGGTGCGGCTGAACAACGAGCTGAGCTCGAGCTGGCGCGTCGATGCACAGGCGCTGCGGCAGGAGCAGCTCGTCGACGGCGCGGTTCGGACCGTGCTCGAAGGCGAGACGCGTTACCAGGATGCGCGGCGCAGCGCGAATTCGGGCTTGCGGCGTATCGACGAGCGGCTGCCGAGTCAGACCAACGACGTGACGCAAGCCTTCGCCGGCGGTAGCTGGCGGTTTCTCGACGACTTGCTGACGACTCGTGTGAGCCTCGAGACCGACCTCGGCAGCACGGGCTCGAGCGCGGATTACCCCGAGCGCTCGCTGATCGGCTTCGACGTGGCGGTCGCGCCGAGCGTGACGGTGTTCGGTGAGCACGAGCTCGCGAAGAACGGCCGGCTCGATGCCGAAACGACGCGTCTCGGCGTCAAGCTCAAGCCCGGTGACCGAACCGAGATCGATACGGCGCTCAACGAGCTGGCCACCGAGTACGGACCGCGCACCTACGCAACTCTCGGTTTGGCGCAAGCGTGGAACGTCGGCTCGAGCTGGACGCTCGATCTCGGCGGCGAGCGCAGCAGCACCGTGCATGCACCCGATCTCGTGCCGCTGGATGCGGCCGTGCCGCTGGCCTCGGGCTCACTCGGCGGCGACTTTGCGGCCGGGTATGTCGGAGCCGGCTACCGCGCGACGAGCTGGACGGCGACGACTCGCCTCGAGTACCGCACGGCCGACACCCAGACTCGCCGCAGTCTGATCGGCGGTTTCTACCGCGAGCGCGCGGCCGGGCATGGCTTCAGCGCCGAGGTCAGGCTTCTCGACGGCTCGGACACGGCAGCCACGGGAAGCTTCGATGGGCTGTTGCGGCTCGGTTGGGCTTATCGTCCGGCGAACAGTCGTTGGATTTTGTTCGAGCGCGCGGATTGGCTCGGCCGGGCGGCGGACAGCACCGAGGCGGACTCGTCGAGCCGGCGGCTCGTGAGCAACTTGAGCGCGAATTTTCGGGCCAATGCCCGCAACGAGATCGGGTTCCAATACGGCGCGAAGTTCGTTCGCCAGCATGGCTCGACGCTCACGGCCGACGGTTTCATCGACCTCATCGGCGTGGAGTGGCGGCGCGGGCTCAACGAGCGGCTCGACGTCGGCTTGCACGCGAGCCGTTATCGCGCGCATGCGTTCGACGCCGAGGAGAGCGGCTGGGGCCTGGATTTCGGCTTCGGCATTGCCGCCAACTCCATGCTCACGGTCGGCTACAACTTCCAAGGCTTCGAGGACGCGGACTTCTCGGCCGCCGGGTTCACGGCCGCGGGCCCGTTCGTGACCTTCCGGCTCAAGATCGATCAGGCCTCGCTGAAAGATTTGCTGCGCCGCTGAGTCCACAACTCACGCCATCGGCGCGTTTCGTCGCGCGCACGGCGGCGGCACTGCGGCTATAGTGAGCGTCCTACGATGGCCGATCTCGTCGACATTTTCAGTCCCACGGGCGCGCTTGCGAACCGGCTGGCCGGATTCACGTATCGCGAGGCGCAGGCCCGCATGGCCGAGATCGTGGCCGACGCGCTCGCTGCCGGCACGCATACCGTGATCGAAGCCGGCACGGGCATCGGCAAAACGTTTGCCTATCTGCTGCCGGTGCTGACCTCCGGTCGGCGTGCAATCATCTCGACCGGCACGAAGACCTTGCAGGACCAATTGTTCGCGAGGGATTTGCCGCTCCTCGGCACGGTGATCGGTCGTCCTGCCGGTGTGGCGCTGCTCAAGGGCCGCAACAACTACTTGTGCTGGCACCGGCTCGAGCTCGCGCTCAACGACGGTACGCGCGACGCGGAGGCGCTCGGCGCGTTGCGAGCGCTGCGCTCTTGGGGCGAGGCCAGTCCAAGCGGCGATCTGACCGAGCTCGAGGACTTGTCGGAGCATCACGTGCTGCGCTCGACCGTGACGTCGACCGTCGACAACTGCCTTGGCGGTAAGTGCGAGTTCTTCTCTCGGTGCTTCGTTCTCGAGGCACGACGCCGTGCGCAAGCTGCCGAAGTCGTGATCGTGAATCACCACCTGCTGCTCGCCGATCTTGCGCTCAAGGAAGAGGGGTTCGGCGAGCTCCTGCCGGGCGCGGATGCCGTCATCGTCGACGAGGCACATCAGCTGCCCGATATCGCGCAGCAATTCTTCGGCTTGTCGCTCGGCACGCGCGAGCTCGAGGCGCTTGCCCGCGACGTGCTCGCCGAGGCCGTGGATGCCGGACTCGCGAATGACTTGCTGCCTTACGCGCGCGGCGTCGAGCGCGCAGCACGCGATGCGCGGATCGCGGCCGGATCGACGCCGGGACGAATTCCCTGGATTGCGGCCCCCGCCGCGCTGCGCGACGCGCTGCCGTCGTGTGTGCGGGCGCTCGAAGCGTTGGCGGAGGCGCTCGAGCGAGACGAGTGATGCGAGCGCCGGGCTTGGTCAGTGCGCGGCGCGCGGTCGCGACGCAATCGCGCGGCTGGCGGCGATTGTCGGTGCGGAGCCGGGCGAAGGCTTGCGCTGGTTCGATCTCTCCGCAGGCTCGGCGGCAGCTCACTGGACCCCGCTCGACATCGGCGCCGAGCTCGCGAGCCGCATTGCTGGGCAGGGCGGCACGTGGGTGTTCGCGTCCGCCACGCTTGCCGTGGGCGAGAATTTCGGCCATTTCGTCGGCCGAATCGGTCTTCGGAATCCGCGCACGGCCGTGCTGCCGAGTCCGTTCGACTACGCCGCCAACGCGAGGTTGTACATCCCTCAGGGGTTGCCCGATCCGAGCGACGACGGCTACGTGGCGCATTTGCTCGAGGCCGTATGGCCGCTCGTCGAAGCGGCCGGGGGCGGCGTGTTCTTGTTGTTCACGAGCTATCGGGCGTTGAATCGGGCCGAAGAGTGGATCGCGCGCCACGAAGCTCCGGGGCCCGTGCTCGTGCAAGGTCGCGGCTCGCGCAGCGAGCTGCTGAACGATTTTCGCAGCGACGGCAATGCCGTCCTGCTCGGCACGGGGAGCTTTTGGCAAGGCGTGGACGTGCGAGGTCCGGCGTTGCGGCTCGTGATGATCGACAAGCTGCCGTTCGCCGTGCCGAGCGATCCGCTGGTCCAAGCGCGTGTCGAGGCCATTCGGCGTGCGGGCGGCGATGCGTTCGCGGAGTTTCAGTTGCCGCAGGCGGTCCTCGCGCTCAAGCAGGGCGTTGGGCGGCTCATTCGCGATTTCGACGATCGGGGATTGATCGTGATCGGCGATCCGCGTTTGCGCAGCCGCGCGTATGGGCGCGTGTTTCTGTCGAGCTTGCCGGAGATGCCCTTGCTCGAGGAGCCCGATGGCGCGCTCGAGTTCGCGAGCTCGCTGTCGTTGCTTTCGTCGTTGCCGGCGGCGGTCGCGTCGTGAGATTGCTCGGTATCGAGACGTCGAGCGCGGTCGGCTCCGTCGCTTTGGAAGTGGATGGCGACGTGCTCGAGCGGGAGATCGCGTCGCCGCGCGAGCAGACCGAGCAATTGCTGAAGCTCATCGACGAGCTCCTCGCGGCGGTCGGCGTGGGTTTGCGCGACCTCGATGCGGTCACTTTCGGCTGCGGGCCGGGATCGTTCACGGGCTTGCGGGTCGCGGCTGCGGCGGCGCAGGGATTCGCGCTCGCGACGGCCGTCCCGTTGGTGCCCGTTTCGAGCCTCTGGTGCCTCGCCGAGCGCGCGCATCGGCAGCATGGCGCGGAGCGTGTCGTCGTGGTCGTCGACGCGCGCATGGGCGAGGTCTATTCGGCGAGCTTCGAGCTGCAGGCAGGTCTGCCCGCGCTCGTCGGTCGCGAGCGTCTCGGCGCGCCCGACGCGCTCGAGCCGCCCTTGGACGGGCCATGGACCGCGGTCGGCGATGGCTTTGCCGCCTATGCCGCGGAGCTCGCCGGGGTCGTCAGCGGCCGCCGATCGCGTGTTGGCCGATTTGCGCCCGCGCGCGAGCGATCTTTTCGCTCGCGCACGCCTCGATCTGGCGGCTGGGCGCACGACGGCGCCGGCCGACGCGCTCCCGGTGTACTTGCGCGGCGACGACGCCTGGCGCCGATGACACGGCCGTTAACCAAACTGTAATAATGGTCGACTCTAATGGGCGCTAGTCGGGATACTCGATGGACAGGCGATGACGCAGAAGAAGATCCTCGTGGTCGAGGATGAGCGCTCCATTCGCGACATGCTCGCATTCAATCTCGGCCGCGCCGGCTACGAGGTGCAACCCGCCGGGGACGGCCGCGAGGCGCGTGCAGCTATCGCCGACGGCTATCCCGATCTCGTGCTCATGGATTGGATGCTGCCGGACGTGAGCGGGCTCGAGCTCACGCGGCAGTTGAAGCGCGACCCGCAGACGCGCGAGATCCCCGTCATCATGCTCACGGCACGGGTGGAAGAAGACGATCGCGTTGCAGGTCTCGACGGCGGTGCCGACGACTACATCGTCAAACCTTTTTCGCAGCGCGAGCTTCTCGCACGAATTCGCGCGGCGCTCAGGCGCAATACCGGTGCGGAGGGCGAGGCCGTCGTGATCGGCGGGCTGAAGCTCGACGCGGCGAGTCATCAGGTCAGTGTCGATAGCCACGAGATTTCTTTCGGCCCCACCGAGTATCGGCTGCTCGAGTTCTTTATGCGCCACCCGGATCGGGTCTATAGTCGTGCGCAGTTACTCGACCGCGTATGGGGCGGCAACGTGTATGTCGAGGAGCGCACGGTGGACGTGCACATTCGTCGGTTGCGCAAGGCGCTGACGCCCTACGGGTACGATAAGCTCATACGGACCGTGCGCGGCGCGGGTTACAGGCTCTCACCCGGTCAGACGTGATCTTGCCTAGACGCTGGGGATCGCAGCTTGGAATGCTCGCGAGTTGGCTCGCGGCGGCGGCCTTGCTCGGCCTGTGGTTCGGCGGAATGGGCTGGTGGCTCGCGGCGGCGCTCGCCGTTTACTCCGCGCAGACGTTGCGCAATCTCTTCGTGCTCGACAGGATGCTGGACGGGCATCAACGTCGAGTGCTGTTCGAGACGCGCGGGCTTTGGGCCGAGATTTTCGCGCGTGTGGACAAGCTGCGCGCGAAGAGTCGCAACCGCAAGAAGAAATATCACCGGCTGCTGCGCGAGGTGCGTGAGAGCACGGGCGCACTGCAAGACGGCGGCGTCATCCTCAACGCCGACCACGAGATTCTGTGGTTCAATCCTGCCGCAACGCGACTACTGGGTCTCGACCCGGCGGTGGACGTCGGCAATCGGATCGACAATCTGCTGCGCCATCCGGATTTCGTCGCGTATCTCGCGGACCCGGCGCCCAACGGCATTACCGTGCCGTCGCCGAAAGACGAGGGCGGCTGGCTCACGGTGCAGATCATTCCTTACGGCAACCACCAGCAGCTCGCGATCGCGCGCGACATCACGCCCGAAGTGAAGCTCGAGCGCACGCGGCGCGACTTCGTGGCCAACGCTTCGCACGAGCTGCGCTCTCCGCTCACCGTCATCGCAGGCTACCTCGACACGTTCGCCGACGACGAGGAACTGCCCGAGAGCTGGAAAGCCCCGTTCGGCGAGATGCAACGCCAGGCCGAGCGAATGACGCGAATCCTGAGCGACTTGCTCGAGCTCACGCGTCTGGAGTCCTCCGGCGGCAAAGCCGAGCACCAGTTCGTCGACGTTCGCGGCATGCTCGAGCTCATTGCCAAGGAGTTCCAAGGCCAGGCCGGCAAAGCGGCGGTCACGCTGCACCCGGACAGCGATGTGGCGTTGCTCGGGAGCGAATCCGAGCTGCACTCGATCTTCTACAACCTAGTCAATAATGCCGTTCGGTTCACGCCGCCTACCGGCCAAGTCGACGTCACGTGGCGTGCCGAAGGCGGAGAGGCCGTGTTCGAGGTGGCCGACACGGGCATCGGGATTCCCGAGGAGCAGATTCCGCGTATCACGGAGCGGTTTTATCGCGTGGACCCGGGCCGCTCGCGCGCGAGCGGCGGCACGGGCTTGGGCCTTGCGATCGTCAAGCATGCGTTGCAGCGCCACGACGGGACCTTGAGCATTCGCAGTCGAGAGCTCGAGGGCAGCACATTCACCTGCCGATTTCCCGCCGCGCGAGTGGTTTTCCGCGGTGGGGCGACACGGGCCGTACTATAATCGGCAGCAGCGGAGGAGCTGACGGCAATGGAAGTCGAAGATCTCGGTCATCATATCTCGAGGCGCTTCAACGAGGATCTCGAGCACGTGCGCAATTCCGTGCTCGCGATGGGCGGGCTGGTCGAGGAGCAGCTCGACCGGGCCACGAAGGCCCTTTCGGATGCGGACAGCAAGCTCGGCCTGCAGGTCGCCGAGGACGACATCAAAGTCAACCGCATGGAGGTTTCGATAGACGAGGAGTGCAGTCGCATTCTGGCCACGCGCGCACCGACGGCCAGCGATTTGCGGCTCGTCGTAGCAATCATCAAGACGATCACGGATCTCGAGCGCATCGGTGACGAAGCCGAGAAGATCGGCGTCTTGGCGGCGCGCCTCGCGAGTGTCGAGCGCCCGTCCACGAACTACCGCGAGATCAGGAATCTGGCTCGTCACGTCAAGCAGATGGTGCACAACGCACTCAATGCGTTCGCGCGCCTCGACGCCAAGGGTGCGCTCGACGTTGTGAAGGCCGACGACGTAGTCGACGAGGAATACGAGTCGATTTACCGCCAAGGCATCACGTTCATGATGGAAGATCCGCGCACGATCTCGCGCGTCATGGATTGCACGTGGCTCGCGCGCGCGCTCGAGCGCATCGGCGATCACGCAAAGAACATTTGCGAGTACGTGATCTTCATGGTTCACGGCAAGGACGTCCGCTATACCGGTGTGAAGAACATCGAGGCGGAGGTCGAGCAGGGCACGCGGCGGCAGGAGACTCGGCCCTGATGTCGTCGCGCGTGCAGCGCCGAGGCCTGAATTTGCGGCCGGTGTCGTCGCGGTTGTCGGGTTGATGTCCTATGCGCTGTATGCGCAGTACGTGCTCAAGGCTCGAGGCCTGTCCACTGTGCATCTTCCAGCGCGTCGCGCTCATCTCGCTCGGCATCGTGTTTCTCGTCGCCGCGTTGCATGCGCCGCGCGGCACGGGTGCGCGAGCCTATGGTGCTTGGGGGTGCTCGTCGCACTGACCGGCGCGGGGATCTCGAGCTGGCACGTCCATATCCAGCATCTGCCGCCCGATAATGTTCCCGTGCTTGCGGTCCCGGGCTCGGCTACATGTTCGATGCGTTCCCGTGGCTCGACGCGGTCAAGATGGTGTTCACGGGCTCCGGCGAGTGCGCGCAGTCGTCAACTGGACTTTCGCCGGCCTCAGCATGCCCGCCTGGGTCCTGATCTGGTTCGTCGCGCTCGGTGCGCTGATTGCGCTCGCGAACTGGCGGCCCGTCGCGCGCTGAGTTCAGCCCGCGCCCTCGTACGAGCAACAGCTCGGCAACCCTGAAGTAGATCCGCTCGAGACGATCGAGGTCCTCGACCGCGACGCGCTCGTTGACCTGTGGATCGTTGCGTTGATCGGACCGAGCTCGACGACGCTCGATGCCATAAGGCGCGATGAATCGGCCGTCGGACGTGCCCCCGCTCGTCGAGAGCTCCGGGACCGAGCCCGTTTCCTCGCGAACCGCCGTCGTCACGGCGCGCCGTCAGCGGGCCCGGGGTGGTCAGAAACGGTTTGCCCGCCACGCGCCAGTGGATGCTCGTAGTCGATGCCGAGCTCGTCGAGCGTGTCCTCGACGCGCTGCGCGAGCGTCTCGTGCGTCCATATCGGTCGAGTAACGGAAGTTGAAACGGCACTTGAGCTTGCCGGGAACGACGTTCGGCGCGCCGGCGTCGCTGTGCACATTGACCATCTGAAACGTCGTCGGCGGGAAGTGCGCGTTGCCCGCATCGATGGGCTGCTGCGTCATCGCCGCGACGAACTTGCCGAGCGCATGGATCGGATTGTCGGCTTGCAGCGGATAGGCGACGTGGCCCTGCACGCCGCGGATCGTCATGATCCCCGAGAGGCTGCCGCGGCGGCCGACGCGGACGGTGTCGCCGAGCGGCGTCGCCGCTCGACGGCTCGCCGACGACGCAGTAGTCGAAGCGCTCGCCGCGCGCAGCGAGCGTCTCCATGACCTTGAGCGTGCCGTCGTCGGCCGCGCCTTCCTCGTCGCTCGTGATCAGCATGCCGAGTCGAGCCGGCGTGCTCGGGATAGGCGGCTGCGAAGCGCCGGCAAGCATTGACCATCGCGGCGAGGCTGCCCTTCATGTCGGCCGCGCCGCGGCCGTAGAGCTGCCCGTCGCGCGACGACTCGGCGGCGAACGGATCGACGCGCCACTGCTCGCGCGGGCCTGGCGGGCACGACGTCGGTGTGCCCGGCGAAGACGAGCATGGGCTCGCCGCGGCCGCGCCGTGCCCAGAGATTGTCGACGTCGCCGAAGCGGATCGCTTTCGACCACGAATCCCGCGCTTCGCAGCAGCCGCGCGATGAGTTGCTGGCAGCCGGCGTCGTCGGGCGTCACGGACTGCGCGCCGGATCAGTTCTGCGTGCGAGCTCGATCGTGTCCATCGCACGCGTCTACGGAAGAAAGTGTCGTCTTGTACTGTTTTTCAATTGGATTATGCGTCAGAGGCTCAGGTCGCGGGGCCGTGCGTGCGAGTCGCCGCTGCTGCAATATTTCCTTAACATTACGCTGCGTAGCCTTTCGGCTCGCTATGCTAACCCAGCCGCGTGCGCGCGCGACGAGCGTTCACCCTCGTGAGGATTATGACCACATGGGCAACTCGAAGCGGGCGCATCGCTCATCGCGGTCGGACCGCCTTGATCGCGCTTGGTCGCGATCGGCGGCGCTGCGTTGGCGTAACGGCGCATCGGCGCAGCTCGCCACGCGCGACCATATCAGCATCGTCGGCTCCTCGACGGTTTATCCGTTCGCGACGGTCGTCGCCGAGCAGTTCGGCCGCAAGACGAAGTTCAAGACGCCGAAGATCGAATCGACCGGCAGCGGCGGTGGGCTCAAGCTGTTTTGCGCCGGCGTCGGCGTCGAGCATCCCGATATCGCCAACGCGTCGCGACGCATCAAGGCGTCGGAGATCGCGACATGCGCGAAGAACGGCGTCAAGGACATCGTCGAGGTCAAGATCGGCTTCGACGGCATCGTGCTCGCGAACTCGAAGGCCGCTGACGCGAGCTTCGATCTGTCGCTGCGCGATATCTACCTCGCGCTCGCGAAGAACGTTCCCGATCCCTCCGGTGCAGAACAAGCTCGTGCCGAATCCGTATCGAGCGTTGGTCCGATGTGAACCGTCGCTGCCGGTCGGTCGAGATCGAGGTGCTCGGGCCGCCGCCGACCTCGGGCACGCGCGACGCGTTCGTCGAGCTCGCGATGGAAGGCGGCTGCAAGACGTTCCCGGCCGTCGCGGCGTTGGCCGAGGACGAGCACGCAGCGCCGCCTGCAACCGCTGCGCGAAGACGGCGAGTACATCGAAGCCGGCGAGAACGACAACCTCATCGTGCAGAAGCTCGAGGCGAACCCGTCGGCCAGCTCGGCATCTTCGGCTACAGCTTCCTCGAGCAGAACGAAGACAAGGTTCAAGGCTCGCGTCATCGAGGGCGTCGTGCCCGAGTTCGACGCATCGCCGAGCGGCGCTATCCGATCGCACGGCCGCTGTTCTTCTATGTGAAGAAAGCCCACGTCGACGTCATTCCGGGCATCCGCGAGTATCTGAAGGAGTTCACGAGCGATGCCGCGTGGGGCGACTTTGGTTATCTCTCGGACAAGGGACTGATTCCGCTGCCGAGGCGAGCGCCGAGCAGCAGCAGCCGAAGGTTCAAGCTCGGAGACTCGATCTGCGCTCGCCGACGCGAACTGACGGCGCGCCGCGGCGACCGAACTTGCACGGGCAGACTGGAGCGTCCGCAACGTGCATATCCTCCACGCTCCTGATCGCTGATCGCCGGGTCTGGCGGTGCTTCGGCCTTTTACATCGGGCGGCACCGCGCCGTCGTCGACGCGTTGGCCATTGCGTCCGCGCGCAATTCATTCTCTCCCGGGCTATCACGGCGGCTATGTGGCGCTCTGGTGCGCATTCTGCCGGCCGTGGGGCTGTTCGCGGTCTGGCAATTCATCGAGCCGGTCGTGATTGCGCCACGCGGTCATCGGCGCGTTGCCGCCGAGAGCTTGCGCCGCTGCCCGCGGCACGGCTCGGACTCGTCTATAACGACATTCGCAACGTCGTCGAGGGCAATATGGCCTCGAGCAGCCCGACGCCGGAGATGCTTGCGGCCGCCGAGCACTACGCGGCGCTCGAGCACGCTCAGTCAGCAATCTGCTGCGCGGCGCTCGTGCTCGCCCTGGGATGGCCCCAGTGCTCGTTTGGGCGCTTCCGCCGCGTGCGCCCGGACTTTCGGGCCCGCAATCGAGTCGAGCGGGTCGATCGAATATCTGCTCATCGCCGCCTCGACTCGTCGCCATCTTGACGACGATCGGCATCTTTTTGTCGGTGCTGTTCGAGGCCATTCGGTTCTTTCGGGCAGGTTTCACTGTTCGATTTCCTGTTTGGCCTGAACTGGAGCCCGCAAACGGCGATTCGCGCCGACCAGGTCGGCTCCTCGGGCGCGTTCGGCGCCGTGCCGCTGTTCGTCGGGACGCTGCTGATCTCGGGGATCGCGATGCTCGTTGCCGTTCCGGTCGGGCTCATGGCGGCGATCTATCTCGCCGAGTACGCGAGCGCGGCGCGTTGCGCGCCTATGCGAAGCCGTTGCTCGAGATTCTGGCCGGCATCCCGACCGTCGTGTACGGATACTTCGCGGCGCTGACCGTCGGGCCGATCCTGCGCGGCTTCGGCGAGAGCTTCGGGCTCGACGTCGCGTCGGAGAGCGCGCTCGGCGCCGGGTCTCGTCATGGGCATCATGATCATTCCGTTCGTATCCTCGCTGTCCGACGACGTGATCACTGCCGTGCCGCAAGGCCTGCGCGACGGCTCATATGGGCTCGGCGCGACGCGCTCCGAGACCATCCGTCACGTCGTGCTGCCCGCCGCGCTGCCGGGCATCGTGGGTGCCGTGCTGCTCGCCGTTTCGCGAGCGATCGGCGAGACGATGATCGTCGTCATGGCTGCCGGGCTCTCGGCCGCGAATCTGACGGCAAACCCGTTCGAAGCCGTTACGACCGTCACCGTCCAAATCGTGACGCTGCTCATCGGCGACCAGGAGTTCGACAGTCCGAAGACGCTTGCGGCGTTCGCGCTCGGTCTCGTGCTGTTCCTCGTGACGCTGTTGCTGAACGTCGTTGCGCTACGCGTCGTGCGCCGCTATCGGGAACAATATGAATAACCCGGCGCGGCGTCAAAGAGGCCGTGTCGCGCGGGATCAAGCGCCGCTATCGGCAAGAGCGTATCTTTCGCGGCCTCGGTCTCGGGGCCGCTGTTGATCGGCCTCGGCTTTCTCGCATTCTTTTTCTATACGCTGATCGGCAACGGCTACGCGGCCTTCAGGCAGACGCGCTTGTTGCTCGATGTCGAGTCTCAGCGCGGACGTGATCGATCCGGACGGCGCACGCGATCCGGCGCAACTGGCAGCGCCGACTACCAACGGCTCGTGCGCAATGCGTTGAGCGCGATCTTCCCAACCGTCAAAACGCGCTCGGAGCTGCGCGATCTGTACGGGCTCGCGAGCCCGGGCGCGGGTCTGGAGCTCAAGACGTATGGTTTTGGACGACCCATCCGTGATCGGCTCGACGCAGAGCCTGTCTGGCTGCTCGCCGACGACGACGTCGACGTGTCGTCAAAGGTCACGGCATCGCGCGATCTGCCCGAAAGCGCACGTCGGCTCGACGATCGACAGCTCGGCTGGCTCGGCGGCACTCGAGGCAAGCCGACCGCATCGCGCTCAAGTTCAATCGCGTATTTCTTCACGGCCGGCGATTCGCGTGATCCGGAGCTCGCCGGGATCTGGGGCGCGACGGTCGGTTCGTTCTTCATGCTGCTCGTGACGCTTGTGCTCGTCGTTTCCGCTCGGCGTTGCCACGGCGATCTACCTCGAAGAGTTTGCGCCGCGCAATCGCTGGATCGACCTGATCGAGGTCAACATCAACAATCTTGCGGCCGTGCCGTCGATCGTTTTCGGCTTGCTCGGTCTGGCATTGTTCATCAATGTGTTCGGGCTGCCGCGATCGGCGCCGCTGGTGGGCGGGTCTGGTGCTGAGCCTCATGACGCTGCCCGTGATCATCATCGCAGGCTCGCGCGGCGCTGAAGTCGGTGCCGCCCTCGATACGCGAGGCCGCGCTCGGCCTCGGCGCCTCGAAGATGCAGATGGTGTTGCATCACGTTCTCGCCGCTGGCGATGCCCGGCATGCTGACGGGCACGATCATCGGGATGGCGCGGGCGCTCGGTGAGTCCGCGCCGTTGCTGATGATCGGCATGGTCGCGTTCATCGTCGACGTTCCCGAAAGTCGCCGTTGGATCCCGCGACGGCGTTGCCCGTGCAGGTATATCTGTGGGCCGACAGCCCGGAGCGCGCATTCGTAGAGCGCACGTCTGCGGCCATCACTCGTTCTCTTGGCGTTCCTGCTGGCTGATGAATGCCGCGGCGATACTGCTACGGAAACGTTTCGAGCAAAGATACTAGGAAAAACCGATCGTGCTGAATCGCGGAAGATTGGAGTAGACTGTGAAACGTAGCTGCAGAACAAAAGAGCAAGGCCGTGTCCGAGGCCGTCACCCAAACAGCCAGGCAGCCGTCCGAGCCGATGAAGTCGCCACAGCAAGTCGCAGAGCCCTATCAAGACGGTCGGCGACTATACGGCCGCCAAGCGCCGTCATGCAGGCGCGTCAAGTCGACGTGTTTTACGGCGACAACCACGCGATCCAGAACGTCAATCTCGACATCGGGCTCAACGAAGTCATCGCGCTCATCGGCCCTTCGGGTTGCGGCAAGTCGACGTTTATCCGTTGCCTGAACCGCATGAACGACACGAT
The DNA here is from genome assembly GCA_963786385.1 of uncultured Gammaproteobacteria bacterium. GTDB lineage: Bacteria > Pseudomonadota > Gammaproteobacteria > Steroidobacterales > Rariloculaceae > FEN-1219. The sequence goes on along the minus strand of CAWAYS010000005.1, from coordinate 2,289,710 downwards.
CGATTCGGCCCGCGTCACGGGGCAAATCATCCTCGACGGAGAAGACATCTACTCGCGGCAAATGGACGTGGTGATGCTACGCGCGCGTGTCGGTATGGTCTTTCAAAAGCCGAATCCATTTCCGAAGTCCGTCTACGACAACGTGGCCTACGGTCCGCGAATCCACGGGCTGGCGCGCGATCGCGTCGAGCTCGACGCGATCGTGCAGCCCAGCCTCGAGCGCGCTGGATTGTGGGGCGAGGTCAAGGACCGGCTCGAAGAGCCCGGCACAGGACTCTCGGGCGGACAGCAACAACGACTATGCATCGCGCGCACGATTGCCGTGAGCCCCGAAGTGATCCTCATGGACGAGCCGTGCTCGGCGCTCGACCCGATCGCGACGGCGCGTATCGAGGATCTCATCGACGAGCTCAAGCGCAACTACGCGATTGTGATCGTCACGCACTCGATGCAGCAGGCGGCGCGCGTGTCGCAACGCACCGCGTACTTCCATCTCGGCCGGCTCATCGAGGTCGGCGACACGGACGAGATCTTCACGAATCCTCGTCACAAGCTCACGGAAGACTACATCACGGGCCGTTTCGGCTAATCGGGTTCACTGCGGCAACCTAGCGCACCGGCCTGTTCCGTCTTGGATCAGTGGCGTCGCGGTTGGCGTGCGCGTGAGCACAGGGCGCTCGCGAAAGCGCCGTGAACCTATCCCTGGGGGCTCCGCCGCGCGCCTCCCTGCGCGCCACGGTTTCGCGAGCGCCCTGTGCTCACGCGCCGCCAACCGCGACATCGAGGTCACGCCTCGCCTGCGATGCCACCGACCCCGAAGGGGGGCGGCGACGGTTCGCCCGCGACGGTTTGCCGTGCGTCAATCGGGGCTGCGCTACTCGGCGGCGCGCAGAAGCTCGTTCAAGCTGGTCTTGGCGCGGGTCTTCTCGTCGACCTTTTTGACGATCACGGCGCAGTAGAGGCTGTATTTGCCGTCGGCCGAGGGCAGGTTGCCCGAGACGACGACCGAGCCCGGCGGCACGTGGCCGTATAGCACCTCGCCCGTTTCGCGGTCGTAGATGCGCGTGCTTTGGCCGATGTATACGCCCATCGCGATCACCGAGCCGCGGCCGACGACCACGCCTTCGACGACTTCGGAGCGTGCACCGATGAAACAGCCGTCCTCGATGATCGTCGGCGAAGCTTGCAAGGGCTCGAGTACGCCGCCGATACCCGCGCCGCCCGATAGATGCACGTTCTTGCCGATCTGCGCGCAACTGCCGACCGTTGCCCACGTGTCGATCATCGTGCCGGAGTCGATATATGCACCGATGTTCACGAACGACGGCATGAGCACGACGTCGCACGCCACGAACGCGCCGCGGCGCACGACCGCATCGGGCACGACCCGCGTACCGCTTTGGCGGAAACGATCCGTATCGTATGTGGCGTACTTGAGCGGGACCTTGTCGAAGAATCGTGTGTACCCGGCATCGACGATTCGGTTGTCGTTGAGCCGAAACGACAGCAGGACGGCTTTCTTGACCCACTCGTTGACGACCCAGCGGTCGCCTTGCTTCTCGGCCACCCGAAGGCTGCCGTCGTCGAGGGCCGCAATGCACGCCTCGACGGCGGATTGCACATCGGGGTCCGCTCTGCCGGGTCCGAGCTCGGTGCGTCGTTCCCAGGCGCGTTCGATGATCGCCGCGCGCTCATCCATCATTCGTATCCTCGCTATTGGCGGTTGTCGGAGAGGCCTTCGCGCAAGGCTTTGCCGAGCTTCTCGGACTGAATGTCGTCGAGAGGCTGCTGGTCCGCCGTCGTCACGAAGAATACGTCCTCGGCCCGCTCGCCGATCGTGGCGATCTTCGCGTTCTGCAGCGCGACTTGCTCCTGCTCGAGGATCTTGGCCACTTGCAGCAGCAGTCCGGGCCGGTCGCCCGCGACGAGCTCGACGACGGTCCGGCGATTTTCCGGGTCCTGTGAAATCGAGATCTGGACCGGGGTGGAGAACATGCGGACTTGCCGCGGCGCGCGCCGGGTGACTCTGAGCGATTGCGCGTCGCGGCTCGTGAGAGCTTTGAAAAGGCAGTGTCGAATCTCGTCGAGGCGGCGGCGGTCGAGAATCGGACTGCCGTCGCTTTCGAGCACGCAATACGTGTCGAGGGTCTGAGTGTCGGTCAACGGTATCAGCCGCGCGTCTACGATCGTGAGCCCGAGCTCGTCGAGAATCGCGGTCGCCCGGACGAAGGAGCGCGTCTCTTCCGGTGAATACACGACGATCGACGTGAGGCCCGCGGAGATGAGCTCGTTGACGTCGACGATGAGCGACGAAGGATTCGTGCCTTCTGCCAGCACGCGCGTGTGCCAGGCGATCTCTTCCGGCCGTTGCCGCAGGAAGTACTCTTCCGTGAAGTTCGACCAAATCTTTTGCCAGCGATCGGGCGGCAGACCGGCCTGATAGAGCATTTGCTCTGCCTGTGCCTGACGGTCCTGGATGAGCTCTTCTTTGTCGATCGGGTTGGCCAGGCCGCGGCGCAGAGCGCGTCTGGTCGATTGATACAGTTCCCAGAACAACGTGTCCTTCCACGAGTTCCAGATCTTCGGATTCGTGCCCCGAACGTCGGCGACGGTCAGTACGTAGAGATAATCCAAATGTGTCTGGTCGCCGACGATCCGGGCGAACTCGTTGATGACGTTCGGGTCGTTCAAATCCTTCTTTTGCGACGTCAACGACAGGAGCAGATGGTGCTGCACCAGCCACGCGACGAGTCTCGCGTCGTAACGGCTCATGCCGTGCTCGAGGCAGAAGGCCTCGGCGTCGACGGCGCCGAGCTCCGAGTGATCGCCGCCGCGGCCCTTGGCAATGTCGTGGAACAGCCCGGCGAGGTAGGCCACTTCCGGTTTTTCGAGGCGCTGCATGACGGCGCTGCACGTCGGAAACTCGTCGTCGAACCGCGGCAACGCGAACCGGCGCAGGTTCTCGACCACGAACAGCGTGTGGGCGTCTACGGTGTAAGAGTGGAAGAGATCGTATTGCATGCGGCCGACGACGCGTCCGAAAGCCGGGATGTAGAGCCCGAGCACGCCATAGGTGTTCATCCGCTTCAACGTTCGCGTGACGCCCTGTGGCGCGCGCAAAACATCGAGAAACAGCCTGTGGTGACGCGGGTTCTGCCGGAACTCCTCGTCGATGAGCCACAAATGCTGCTTGATCAACGCGATCGTTCGCGCATTGACGCCGCGCAAGTCGAGGTTTTGCTCGAGCAAAACGAAGATTTCGAGCAACGCCGACGGGTCGCGCGCAAAGACTTGATCGTCGGCGACCTCCAGGTACCCGTTGCGGCTTTGGAAGCGTGGGCCGATCGGAACCGGCGGCTCGTTCTTGTCGAGCAGAATCGCTTCCTCGAACAGCTGCAGCAGCATCTCGTTGAGACGGCTGATCTCCATCACCGTGCGGTAGTAGCGCTGCATGAGTTGCTCAACGGCGAGCGTGAAGCTCGCATCTTCGTAGCCGAGCATCTGCGCGAGCTTCACTTGGTGGTCGAACAACAATCGATCTTCGCGCCGTCCGGTCAGAAGGTGCAGGCCGAACCGGACTCGCCACAGGAAGGCGCGCCCTGCCGTGAGGATCCGCAGTTGGCCTTCCGTCAGGAAGTCGTGCTTGACGAGGCCTTCGAGCCGCGTTGCGCCCAGGTGGCGGCGCGCGATCCAAGTGATCATCTGAATGTCGCGGAGCCCTCCGGGGCTACCTTTGACGTTCGGCTCGAGGTTGTAGGCCGTATCGTGATAGCGGCTGTGCCGCGCGATTTGTTCCTCCACTTTCGCGTGGAAAAAATCGGCGCTGTTCCACATGCGGTCCGTGCCGATTCGGGTGGGGAGCTCGGCGAACAGAATGCCGGGGCCGTCGAGCAGGCGGGTCTCCATGAGCGTGGTGAGCACGGTCACGTCGTCGCGGGCCTGCGCTTCGCAGTCGTCCAGCGTGCGCACGCTATGGCCGACCTCGAGCCCGATGTCCCAGAGAAACGTGAGAAATCGACCGATCGACTCGTCGGCATTGTTCTCGATTCGTCGATCGAGCAGCACGAGCAGGTCGATGTCGGACTGCGGGTGCAGCTCGCCGCGGCCGTAGCCGCCGACGGCCACGAGGTCGACCCGCTGGAGCACGTCCTCGGCGAAGTAGCGCCATGCCGAGAGGATGATTTGGTCGATGATCTCGAACGCGCGCGCGCGGACGATTTCCTCGATCGGCTCGTTGCGTTTGAATCGTTCGCTGAGTCTGTCGCCGGCCTCGCGCAACGCGTCGCGAAATGCCCCTATGGCAGTCGTGTCTCCGGCGAGAGCCGCGTCGAGCGCAGGGCGATCGACGAGCGGCGCGGCGTCGGCGGCGCTATCGGAGTGGTCGAAACGAGTGGCCACTAGGGACTCCCGCGGTCGGCCGCGCCGAGAGTCAGGACCTCGAAGCCTGTTTCGGTGACGAGCACGGTATGCTCCCATTGCGCCGACAGCGAATGATCTTTCGTGACGACGGTCCAGCCGTCCGAGAGCAGCTTCACCTCGCGTCTGCCCGCGTTGACCATCGGCTCCACCGTGATCGTCATTCCCGGCACGAGCTCGACGCCGGTGCCGGGCTTGCCGTAATGCAGCACCTGTGGATCTTCGTGAAAAATTCGGCCGATCCCGTGGCCACAATACTCGCGGACGACCGAGAACCTATTCTCTTCGACATAACTCTGAACGGCGTAGCCGACATCGCCGAGTCGGGAGCCGGGTTTGATGGCCCGGATGCCGCGCCACATCGACTCGAAGCATACGCGTGTGAGCCGCTCGGCGATGATGGACGGCTCGCCGACGAAGAACATCCGGCTCGTGTCCCCGTGAAAACCGTCCTTGATGACGGTGATGTCGATATTGACGATATCGCCCTGCTTGAGCACGCGGTCGCCCGGAATGCCGTGACAGACGACATGATTGATCGACGTGCAGATCGACTTCGGAAAGCCGCGATAATTGAGCGGTGCCGGAATCGAATCGAGGTCGTCGACGATGTAGTCGTGGCAGATCCGGTCTAGATCGTCGGTGGTCACGCCTGCGCGAACGTGCTCGCCGATCATGTCGAGCACCTGCGCTGCCAGGCGGCCGGCGACACGCATCTTGTCCTGTTCCTCAGGCGTTTTGATCGTAATCGTCATGCTGGGATAGATGGACGAGCCGAACGACCGATGGGGCGCTTGCGGCGCGCCGCAACTGAGGTATCGCCCCGACGCTCGCTGTTCGACATTGTTGCTGCAAAGCGGCTATGGTATAAAGCGCGCGCCTTAGAGGCAATCTAAGGCGGATACTTACAATACACACACGTGCCATACAACCGTCGGTGGGGTGCTCCGGAAACGGGGTCGTCGGCGGGGGTGCGTGGAGGATTAACCCGAACAAGGAGTCTCCATGACCACCGACGTTTCCATGCGCCGGATGCTGGAAGCCGGCGTCCATTTCGGCCACCAAACGCGCTTCTGGAATCCCAAGATGGCCCCGTACATCTTCGGGGAGCGCAACAAGATTCACATCATCAACCTCGAAATCACGCTGCCGATGTACCAGCAGGCGGCGGAATTCGTTCGCAAGCTCGTCGCAGAGGGCGGCACGCTGCTGTTCGTCGGCTCGAAGCGTGCCGCACGCGATGCGATCACCCGTGAGGCGCAGCGCTGCGGTATGCCCTACGTCAGCCAGCGCTGGCTCGGCGGCATGCTGACCAACTTCAAGACCATTCGCCAGTCCATCAAGCGCCTTCACACGCTCGAGCAGACGACCGAAGCCGGCGCAAGCACCGACTTTACGAAGAAGGAGCTGCTCGGTCTGTCGCGCGAGCGTGACAAGCTCGAGCGAGCCCTCGGCGGTATCAAGCAAATGGAGTCTCTGCCGGACGCCGTATTCATCGTCGACGTCGGGCACGAGGAGATCGCGGTGCGCGAGGCTCGCAAGCTCGGCATTCCCGTCGTCGCCGTCGTCGATACGAACTGCTCGCCCGACAGCATCGACTACGCGATTCCGGGTAACGACGACGCAATGCGCGCCATCGAGCTGTATGCGCAAGGGATTGCCGAGGCCGTGCTCGTCGGCAAATCGTCTATTCCCGAAGTGCCGAGCGGCGACGACGAGTTCGTCGAGCTCGACGAAGAGGGCAGGCCCAAGGTCGAGCAGCGCGCCAAGAAAGGTGCGCCGAAGAAGCGCGCCAAGGTCGCGAAAGTGCGCGCGCGGACGCGGCCCAAAGCCGCGGAAGAGGACGCGGGGCCCGATGCTGCGGGCGCCGATGACGCTGCGGTCGATGACGCCGCGGCCGACAACGCCGGAGCCGATGACGCGGCAGTCGATAGCGCCGGAGCCGATGATGCGGCAGCCGATAGCGCCGGAGCCGATGACGCGGCAGCCGATAGCGCCGGAGCCGATGACGCGGCAGCCGATAGCGCCGGAGCCGATGACGCCGAGACCAAGGTCACGGGTGCTCCAGAGGCGGCGCCCGAGACGGGCACCGATCCCGAACAAAGCGACGAGTAGAGGAGACCGGCAATGGACATCAAACCGGCTCAGGTGAAGGAGCTTCGCGAGCGCACCGGCGCTGGCATGATGGACTGCAAAAAAGCTTTGGTGGAGGCGAGCGGCGATATCGATAGCGCCGCCGAGCTGCTCCGCAAGGCGGGCGCGGCAAAGGCCGACAAGAAGGCGTCACGAGTGGCGGCCGAGGGCCAAGTCCTGATCAAGAGCGACCACGGCACCGGGCGCCATGCGATCGTCGAGGTGAACTCGGAGACGGACTTCGTCGCCAAGGACGAGAACTTCCTCGGCTTTGTGGACAAGGTTGCCGACCTCGTGCTCACGGGCCGGCCGGCGGATGTCGATGCGCTGCTGAAGCTGACGACGGACGGACAGACGCTCGAGGAGGTGCGCACGGCACTGGTCGCCAAAGTCGGCGAGAACATCGCCGTGCGCCGGTTCGAGGTGCTCGAGAGCAAGGCCAACGTGGGGCCATACGTGCACAACGGCCGGATCGGCGTGCTCGTGGAGCTCGAAGGCGGCGATGCGGAGCTTGCGCGCGATCTCGCGATGCAGGTTGCGGCGACGTCGCCGCGTTACGTGACGGCCGACGAAGTGCCGCAGGACGAGCTTGCCAAGGAACGCGAGATCTTGAACGCCCAGGCGGCCCAAGAATCCGGCAAGCCGCCCGAAATCATTGCAAAGATGGTCGAAGGCCGGCTGCGCAAGCATCTCGACGAGATCACGCTTGCGGGTCAGCCGTTCGTCAAAGATCCGGACAAGCGCGTCCGAGATCTGCTCAAAGCGAAGCAGGCGAGCGTCAAGCGCTTCCGCCGCTACGAAGTCGGTGAAGGGATCGAAAAGAAAGCGACCGACTTTGCGCAAGAGGTAATGGCGCAAGCTTCTCAGAGCCGCTAATCTAGGCAGCCGCACGGCCATGGGCCGTGCGGCTTTCGGTTCGAGGACACACGATCGCGGCAACGGCTCGATGCGGCCGCGGTCGGGAACAGCGAGGGGTCATGACGCACGGCTCGCCGGCATATCGGCGAATATTGCTGAAGCTCAGCGGCGAGGCCCTCCTCGGCAGCCAGCAATACGGTATCGATCCCGCCGTCATCCGTCGCGTCGCCGCCGAAGTCACCGAGATCGTCGGCATGGGGATCCAGGTGGGGCTCGTGATCGGCGGCGGCAACATTTTCCGCGGCGCAGGGCTCGCCGAGGCCGGCATGGACCGCGTGACGGCCGACCACATGGGGATGCTCGCAACCGTCATCAATGCGCTCGCGCTGCAAGACGCCCTCGAGCGGCACGGGACGATGGCGCGCGTGCTGTCGGCGCTCCAAATCCACGAGGTCTGCGAGGACTACATTCGCCGGCGGGCGATACGCCATCTCGAGAAGGGCCGCGTGGCGATCTTCGCCGCCGGCACCGGTAACCCGTTTTTCACGACCGACACGGCCGCGAGCCTGCGGGCGATCGAGATCGGCGCCGACGTGCTGATCAAGGCAACCAAGGTCGACGGCGTGTATTCGGCCGATCCGATGAAGGATCCGAACGCCGTTAGATACGGTGCTTTGTCGTTCGACCAAGTGCTCGACGACAAGCTGCGCGTCATGGATGCCACCGCGATCGTCATGTGCCGCGACAACAATTTGCCGCTGATCGTCTTCAACCTGAACAACGCGGGCGATCTCGTGCGCATCGTTCGAGGCGAGATGCTCGGCACTTCCGTGGCCAACCATTTGTCACGAACCGGGACCGGCGCATGATCGCTGATATCAAGAAAGATGCCGAGCATCGGATGCAGCGCGGCATCGAGGCGCTCAAGGAAGAGTTCAAACGGCTGCGCACCGGTCGAGCCCACACGGGCCTGCTCGAGCACGTCACAGTCGATTACTACGGCAGCCAAGTGCCGATCAAGCAGACCGCCAACCGTCACGGTCGAGGACGCGCGCACACTCGTCGTCACGCCCTGGGAGAAACAAATGGTCGCGGCGGTCGAGAAGGCGATCATCAACTCGGGACTCGGACTCACGCCCGTGTCCGCCGGGACCGTGATTCGCGTGCCGCTGCCGCCGATGACCGAGGAGCGGCGCAAGGAGCTCGTGAAGATCGTGCGCCACGAAGCCGAGGCGGGCCGAGTGTCCGTGCGCAACGTGCGGCGCGACGCGCTCGGCGACATGAAGGATCTGCTCAAGGAGAAGCTCATCACCGAGGATGAGGAGCACCGCGCACAGGACGACATACAGAAGCTTACGGACAAGTACGTGGCCCAGATCGACGCGCTTCTCAAAGACAAAGAAGCCGAGATCATGGACTTCTGATCGTTTCGGCGCCCGATTCTCCCAGGAATGGTTGCCAATCCGGCTGACCCGCAAGCCCGACGCGACGTGCCGCGGCACGTCGCGATCATCATGGACGGCAACGGGCGTTGGGCGCTGCGTCGAGCCTTGCCTCGTCAAGCCGGTCACCAGGCCGGCATCAAACCCGTGCGCGCTGCCGTGGAGCTGTGCACTCGGAGCGGCGTTGAAACGCTGACGATCTTCGCGTTCTCGAGCGAGAATTGGCGTCGACCCGTCCCCGAAGTTCGCGGTCTCATGTCGCTGTTCGTGGATGCCCTCGAGCGTGAAGTCGCCGATCTCGACAGCAACGGTGTTCGCCTGAAGTTCATCGGCGACCTCGAGTCGCTCAATCCCGTCCTCAGACGAGCCGCCGAGTCCGCAGTCGAGCGCACGCGCAATAACCGGCGCCTCGAGCTCGTCGTGGCATTGGCATACGGCGGGCGGTGGGATCTCGCGCGCGCCGCGCGTGCACTCGCGCTCGATGTAGCCGCAGGCAAGCTCGATCCGAATACGATCGACGAGCGTGTCCTCGGGGCAGTGCTGCAAACGGCGAGCTCGGCCAACGTCGACCTGCTGATCCGGACCGGCGGGGAGAAACGCCTGAGCAATTTCCTGCTCTGGGACATCGCTTATGCGGAGTTGTTCTTTTCGGACGTGCTGTGGCCGGATTTCACGACTTCGGAGCTACGCAAGGCGTTCGAATTCTATGCGCAAAGGCAGCGCCGCTTCGGCCGCACGGGAGAGCAGATCGAGGCCGTAGGTTGCTGACGACTCGAATTATCACCGCGGTATTGCTAGGGGGCGCGGTGACGGCGGCCGTGTTGCTGTTGCCGAGCTTCGTGGCCATCGCCGTGCTGGCCGCGTTGTGGGCGGCCGGCGCTTGGGAGTGGGCCAGCTTCGCCGAGCTGCGAAGCGCAGCCCGCATCGCGTTCGTCGTGTCGCTCGTGATCCTCATGGCCGCCACGCTCGCCGCGTTCGGTCCCGGGCTCGCCGACGCGTTGCTCGTGGTCGCGATGCTCTGGTGGCTACTGGCTTTCTTGGCCGTCCTGAGCTATCCGCGAGCGTTTTCCCGGCCGGCAGTCGCCGTCGCGGGCGCGCTCGTGCTCGTGCCTTCGTGGGCGTTGCTCGCCGGATTGCACCAAGTTGGGGGGCTCGGTCATGCGTTGACGATGACCGTGCTCGTGATCGTCTGGGCCGCCGACGTGGGCGCGTACGCGGCCGGTCGGCTGTTCGGGCGCGTCAAGCTCGCGCCTAAGGTGAGCCCCGGTAAAACCTGGGAAGGTGTGGGCGGCGGGCTCGTCCTCGCGGCGCTCGCGGCCTGGGCCGTCGGCCCGTCTACTCGGCTTGCCGGAGCTCGCGCTCGTCTCTCTCGGCATCGCCACGGCCCTCGTATCGGTGCTGGGCGATCTGACCGCGAGCATGTTCAAACGCAACGTGGGCCTCAAGGACAGCGGGCGGCTGCTGCCCGGTCACGGCGGTGTGCTCGATCGGATCGACAGTTTGACCGCCGCCGTGCCGGTGTTCGTGCTCGGGTTACGATTCGCCGGAGTCGTCGGCTGAAAGGAACTGAGTGTCGGGCCGAAGGTCTGTTTAGCGGCGGTGCGGAACGAATGGCGCGGCCGAGATCGCGCGCCGGCAAGTCGGGTGTGGGTCCACAGGGCACACGCGGACCGGCTAGAATGAACGGCAATACGCACCCGCGGGGACTCGGCGGGCGCCAGAGGGAAGACGGATCTGTCCATGATAGACCTGGCCTATAACGCGGTTGCTTTCGTCGTCGCGATCGGTGTGCTCGTGTCCGTGCACGAGTTCGGCCACTTTTGGGTGGCCCGGCGGCTCGGTTTCAAGGTGCTGCGATTCTCCATCGGCTTCGGCCCGCCGATTTTGCGCTGGCACGGCAAAGCACCCGACCACATCGAATATTGGCTGTCGGCGATCCCGCTCGGCGGCTACGTGAAGATGCTCGACGAGCGAGAGGCGCCCGTCGCCGCGGCCGACAGCGCTCGCGCGTTCAATCGCCGGCCCATTTGGCAGCGCACGCTCGTGCTGCTCGCCGGGCCGGGCTTCAACTTCCTGTTCGCGATCGTGGCCTACTGGGCAATGTTCGTCAGTGGTGTGCCGGGCATCAAGCCCGTGATCGGCGCCGTGGCGGAAGGCTCGATCGCGGCGAAAGCAGGCCTCGAGGCCGACGATCGGATCGAAGCGGTGGACGGCCAGCCGGCCGAGACCTGGGAGCACGCCACGCTCGAGATCTTCAATGCGCTGCTGGCCAACGGCCGCATCGATTTGTCCGTTCGCCAGCCGAGCGGCGACCTGAAGCGCGTGCAGCTCGACGTGCGCGGTCGCGAGACCGAGCTTACCGAGCCCGAGGCGCTGTTCCCGGGCCTCGGCATCCGCCCGGGCCCGCCGCTGCCGGCCGTAATCGATACCGTCACGCCCGATTCGCCGGCCGAGCGCGCGGGTCTGAAGGCCGGCGACCGCGTGCTGAGTGCCGACGGCGTGCGGATCCGCGGCTGGGAGCAGTGGGTCAACTTCGTTCGCGAGCGGCCGGGCCAGACCGTCGAGGTCAAGGTGGCGCGCGGTGATGCGGAGACGACGTTGCCGCTCGAGATCGGTACCGTGGACGAGAAGGGGGCGACGGTGGGCCGCATCGGTGCCGCCGCTCGAACGGTGCTGCCACCCGACGTCATCGAGCCGCTCAGAGCCGAGACGCGCTTCGGTGTGCTCGAGGCCATTCCTCGCGGCATCGCCAAGACCTGGGAGATGAGTGCGCTGACCGTCAAGATGCTGGGGCACATGGCCGTCGGCCAAGTCTCGATTCGCAACATGTCCGGCCCGCTGACGATCGCGGCCTATGCCGGTGAAAGCGCGCAGGCGGGCTCGAGCGCGTTTCTGAACTTCCTGGCGGTCGTGAGCATCAGTCTGGGCATCTTGAATCTGCTGCCCGTGCCGCTGCTCGACGGGGGCCAGATCGTCTATCAGCTCGCGGAGGGACTCAAGGGCTCGCCGTTGTCCGAGCGCGCGATGGCCGTCGGTCAGCAAATCGGCGTCTTCTTCCTCATCGTGCTCATGAGCTTCGTGTTCTACAACGACTTGAGCAGAATTTTCGGCTCGTGAGAATCATGCGTTGGTTTAGAGTTGTATTGCTGTCTATCGGTGTTTTCGCAAGTGCGGCCAGCTATGCGGCGTTTCAGCCGTTCGTGGTACGCAATTTCCGCGTCGAGGGTGCGCAACGCATCTCCGAAGGCACGATCTACAACTATCTGCCGATCAACATCGGCGATACGGTCGACGAGCAACGGCTTCGCGAAGCGGTCCGGGCACTGTTCCAGACGGGGTTCTTCCAGGACTTCGAGTTTCGCAAAGACGGCGACACGCTCGTCATCGTCGTGCTCGAGCGTCCGTCCATCGAGGAATTCACGTTCGCGGGCAACAAGGACATCAAGGACGATGATCTGAAGAAGTCCCTGACGAACATCGGCCTCGCGCAAGGCAAGATTTTCGATCAATCGGTGCTCGACGAAGTCACGCGGTCGTTGACCGACGAGTACTACAGCCGCGGCAAGTACGCCGCGAAGATCACGCCGACGGTGGAGCCGCTCGAGGGCAACCGCGTTCGAGTGTCGATCAAGATCGAGGAAGGCGATCGCGCCAAGATCCGCGAGATCAACATCGTCGGCAACAAGTCGTTTGCCGACGACGAGATCATGGCCGACTTCGAGCTCAAGACCGGCAACTGGTTGTCGTTCATCCAGTAAGAACGATCGCTACTCGAAGGAGTCGCTGGAAGGCGATCTCGAGAAGCTGCGCTCCTTCTATATGGACCGCGGCTTCGCCGATTTCCACGTCGACGGACGTCGAAGTCGCGATCTCGCCCGATAAGCGCGACATCTTCGTGACGATCAGCGTCAACGAGGGCGACCGGTATACGATCTCGGACGTCAAGCTCGCGGGCGAGATGGTGGTTCCGGAGGACGACGCTGAAGCGCCTCATACTCATCGCAGCCCGGGCAGATGTTCTCGCAGAAGCAGCTCACGAGTACCGAGAAGCTCATCACGACGCGGCTCGGGCACGACGGCTATGCATTCGCTCAAGTCCGTTCGCGTGCCCGATCTGGACAAGGATACGAAAGAAGTCGCCGTCACGTTCTTCGTCGACCCGAAGAACCGCGTCTACGTGCGCCGCATCAACTTCGACGGCACGTCGAGACGTCAACGACGAGGTGTTCCGGCGAGAGATGCGTCAGCTCGAGGGCGCGTATCTGTCGAATGTGCTCGTCGATCGTTCGCAAGGTGCTCGTGCAGCGGTTGCCGTACGTCAAGAAGGTCGACTACGAGACGAAGCCGGTGCCGGGCAGCCCCGATCTCGTCGACGTCGATTTCAAGATCGAGGAGGGTCTGCCGGGTCAGTTCGGCGGTAGCCTCGGCTACTCCCAGACGCACGGCATCATCGCTCGGCGGCAACTTCATCCACTCGAACTTCATGGGCACGGGCAAACGCGTTGCCCTGAATCTGAGCGGCGGCAAGTACCAGAAGGTCTACGACGTCAACTTGACGGATCCGTATCGCAACATCGACCAGCTGTCGCGGACCATCCAGCTCACGTATCAGGACATCACGCAGTTCACGTCGGTCACGTCGGACTTCTATACTACAGACGCTGTCGGCCGGCATCACGTGGGCATATCCGATCACGGAACTGCAGTCCTTGCGTTTCGGCTTTGCATATCAAGACGCGGAGCTCGTGACGAGCGTACTACAGCTCCGACCAGGCGCAGCGAATGGGTGCAGAACAACGGCACACCGTTCAACGTTCCTCGGCCGACGTCTTCGGCACGAAGGTGCGCAGCCTCGAGCTCGTCGCGGGCTGGGGCTGGGACTCGCGCAACGCGACGCTGTTCCCGACGGCGGGCACGCGGCTGAGTCTCGGGCTCAACACCGCCGTGCCGGGCAGCGACGTCGAGTACTACGTCGGCTCGCTCGATCGTGCAGAACTATTCCGGTTGCCGGGCCCGTGGCGGTTCCGTATCGACAGCGACTTGTACTACGGCGAGGCCTACGGGACCAACGACGTCGCTGCCGCCGTTCCGCAACTTCTTACGGCGGCGGGTCCGGCTCGGTGCGCGGCTTCAAGGAGAGCTACCTCGGGCCGAGTCGACTCGCTCGGCAATCCGTATGGCGGCAACCTGTTGTTCACCAACCAGTTCGAGCTCATCATCCCGACGCCGGAGAAATTCTCGGGATCGACGCGAATCGCGCTGTTCTACGACATGGGCAACGTGTTCTCGACGGGGGGCGTGAGCTTTCTACGACAAGCTCGGGGACCCTATCGACTACGACTTCAATTATGATAGGTTAAAGAGCTCGGTAGGCCTCGGGGTGGAGTGGCTTGCGCCGCTCGGCCTCCTGAGGTTCAGCTATGCCGTTCCGCTGAACGCCGACGACCCGACCGATAGACTCTACGGCGACGAAGTAGAGCGGTTTCAATTTTCTGTCGGCAATGCCTTTTAGTGCTAGGGGATTGATCTTGATGACCAGGACATCGATGGATTGCACAGTCCGATCTTGCGGGCCGCACCCACGAAAGGTTCGCGCAGGGAGCTACTTCCTCGCTTTGGCCTCGATCTTGGCTTTCGTCGTCGTCATGCCGCGCATGGCCGACGCACAAAGCAATCTCAAGATCGGCGTGATCAATGTGGCGCGTCTGCTAGAGGGGCCCCGCAGTCGAAGAGTGTCAACGACAAGCTGCAAGACGAGTTCGGCAACGCCAGAACGACATCCTCAAGATGCGCCAAGACCTGCAGGCGAAGCAGGAGCGCTACCAGAACGACTCGGCCGTCATGGGCGAGGAAGAGCGCACGGCTCTCGAGCGCCAGATTCGCGACGGGCAGCGTGATCTCCAGCGCGAGAGAACGAGTACCTCGAAGACTTGAACGTGCGCCGTAACGAAGAGGTCGGCAAGCTGCAGCGCGATGTGCAGCAACGCGTGCAGGCCTACGCCAGCGCGCAGAAGTTCGATCTCGTCGTCGCAGACGCCATCTACTTCAGCAACGCCATCGACCTTACGCCGGCGATTCTCGCCGAGCTGCAGAAGGGTGCTGACTCGCAAAGAGCGGCGGCGGTAAATAGCGAGCGGCGTCCTCGCTCGATGCGGCACCGCTGACAATATGTCTGCCACGCTCGCGCGAGCTCGCGGAACGTTTCGGTTGCGAGCTCGCCGGCGATCCCGATCGCATCGTCACTCGCGTCGGCGACGTTCGCCGGTGCGACCGAGGACGCCATCAGTTTCCTCGCCAATCCTCTGTACCGTGCCAAGCTCGCGACGACGCGCGCCGCCGCCGTCATGCTCGAGCCCCGGTTCGCGGCCGAGTGCCCCGTGGCCGCTCGTTCAGCGACAATCCTTACGCGACCTATGCGCGCATCGCGGCGCTGCTGTTTCCGGCCGCGCCCGGTGCCGGGCGTGCACGCGTCGGCAGTCGTGGCTATCGACGCAGACGTGCCGATAGCGCCGAGGTCGGGCCGCAAGCCGTCATCGGCGCGCGCTGCCGGCTCGGCCATGGCGCCGTCGTCGGCGCGGGCACCGTGCTCGGACGCGACGTGACGATCGGGGCCGAGACGCGGCTCGCGCCGCATGTCAGGTTCTCGACGGTGTCCGGATCGGCGCGCGGTGCATACTGCATCCCGGGGCCGTGATCGGCGCCGACGGATTCGGCTTCGCGCCCGAGGACGGCGATTGGGTCAAGGTTCCGCAATTCGGCACCGTCATCATCGGCGACGACGTCGAGATCGGTGCGAATACGGCACGTCGATCGCGGCACGATCGACGACACGGTGCATCGAGGACGGCGTCAAGCTCGACAATCTCGTGCAGATCGCGCATAACGTTCGCGTCGGCGCCCATACGGTCATGGCGGCGATGTCGGGCACGGCCGGCAGCACGCGGATCGGCCGGCGCTGCATGATTGGCGGCCGGGTCGTCATGATCAATCATCTGAGATCTGCGACGACGTCATGTTCACGTTCGGCAGCGTGGTTACGAAGTCGGTCGACAAGCCAGGTATGTATTCCGGGATCTTGCCGGCCGAGGAAGCGAGTGCTTGGCGGCGCAATGCCGTTCGTTTCAGAAGGCTCGATTCGCTGGCGGAGCGGCTGCGGCCGTCGAGCGCGCTGTGAGTGCGGACCAAACAAAGGGGAAGAAAAATAAACACGACGACTGATGCCAAAGTTCTCGACATCGAGGACATTCTCGAGCGGCTGCCCCACCGGTTTCCGTTCCTCATCGTCGATCGCGTGCTCGAGTTCAAGCCGGGCAAATCGATCGTTGCGCTGAAGAACGTGACGTTCAACGAGGCGCATTTCACCGGGCATTTCCCGAGGCATCCCGTCATGCCCGGCGTGCTCGTCCTCGAAGCGCTCGCGCAGGCCGGAGGCGTGCTCGCATGGGAAACGGTGGCGAACCGTGAGGACATCCGCCTGCTGTATCTCGTCGGTATCGAGAATGCCCGGTTCAAGCAGATGGTTCGTCCCGGAGATCAGCTCGTGCTGAAAGTGCGAGCTCGACAAGCGCAAGCGCAATCTCTGGCGTTACACGGCACATGCGGAAGTCGACGGCAAGCTCGTCGCAGAGACGGACATCCTGATGGCGGATGGGCCGAAGCCTTGATTGACGAGAGCGCCGCCGTCGCGCCCGAGGCGCGGATTGCACGAAGACGTTCAGATCGGCCCTTATGCCGTCATCGGTCCCGATGTCGAGATCGGGCCGCGTAGCGCGCATCGAAGGCGCACGTCGTCATCAAAGGTCCCACGCGTCATCGGGGCGGACAACCACATCTTTCAGTTTGCTTCGATCGGCGACGATCCGCAAGACAAGAAGTATCGCGGTGAGCCGACGAAGCTCGTGATCGGCGACCGCAACACGATTCGGGAGTGCTGCACGATCAATCGCGGCACGGCCCAGGATCGAGGCGTCACGACCGTCGGCGACGACAATTGGATCATGGCCTATTGCCACATCGCGCACGATTGCATCGTCGGCGACCACACGATTTTTGCGAACAACGCTTCGATCGCAGGCCATGTCCACGTCGGCGATTACGCGATCCTCGGCGGATTTACGGCCGTGCATCAGTTTTGCCGCATCGGCGAGACATGCGCTAACGAGCATGTTCACGTACGTGACGAAGGACGTTCCGGCTTACGTGATCGTGGCGGGGCGCCCCGCGGAGCCTCGAGGCGTGAATGCCGAGGGTCTCAAACGCCGCGGATTCGCCGCGGACGCAATTCGCAACATTCGCGAGGCCTATAGGACGGTTTACCGTGCGGGGCTCAGGCTCGACGAGGCCATTGCCGCACTCGAGGAGTGCGTGCCGAGCCAGCCCGAGATCGCCCCTTTTCTCGAGTCGCTGCGCGACGGCACGCGCGGTCTCGTGCGCTAGCTTTCCCCGCCGGGGTCGCGAGCCGCGCACGTGACGACACCGCTACGAGTTGCACTTGCCGCCGGCGAGGCATCGGGGGATGCGCTCGGCGAAGGGCTCATACACGCCATGCGGGCGCTCGTTCCCGATGCGCAGTTCTTCGGCGTTGCCGGGCCGCGCATGATCGCCGCGGGCTGCGATCCGTGGTTTCGCGCCGAGGAGCTCTCGGTCATGGGTCTCGCCGAGGTGCTCAAGCACTTGCCGCGACTGCTCCGGCTTCGCCGCGAGCTCATCGAGCGCGTGCGCACGGCCGGCGCCGATGTGTTCGTCGGTATCGATGCGCCGGATTTCAATCTCCCCGCCGCCGCAGCGCTCAAAGCCGCGCGTCTGCCGACCGTGCAATACGTGAGTCCGCAAGTGTGGGCATGGCGGCAATCGCGCGTGAAGAGCATCCGTCGCTCCGTGGACCTCGTCCTTTGCGTCTTGCCGTTCGAGACGCAGTTCTACCAAGCCCATGGTGTGCGAGCGCGATTCATCGGGCACCCGCTGGCCGATGCGATTCCCCTCGTAGTCGATGCGCAGGCGGCTCGCGCGCGGCTCGGGTTGCCTCCGGATCGGCCCGTGATCGCAGTGTTGCCGGGCAGCCGGCGAAACGAGGTGTCGACGCTGTCGCGCCCGTTCATGCAGACCGTCGCGTGGCTCAAGCAGCGGCGTCCGATGCTCGAAGCGGCGGTCGGGCTCGTGAGCGAGCCGATCGGCGAGATCTTCCGTGCCACCGTGGCCGACGTCGAGGCGGCGGGGCAGGCGCACCTGTTCACGGGCCGCTCGCGCGAGGTCATGGCGGCCGCCGATGTCGTGCTCACGGCTTCGGGCACCGCGAGCCTCGAGACACTGCTCGTGCGCCGGCCGATGGTCGTCGCCTACCGCATCGTTCCGCTCACCTATTGGCTTTATCGGCGCTTGGGCGTTGCGAAATTGCCGCACTTCTCGCTACCGAACCTGCTTGCGGGTCGCGCGATGGTGCCGGAGTTCGTGCAGGAGCAGGTCCGTGCCGACGTGCTCGGTCCGGCCGTCGAGCGTTTCCTCGACGGGAATCCCCTCGATCCGGATTGGTATGATGTGTTCGGCAGAATCCACGAACAGCTGCGTTGCGGGGCCAGCGGTGCGGCTGCCCACGAAGTGCTCGAGCTGGTGCGCGGAACCGGATGAGCATACAAGTCAGTGAATCTTTCGTATTCGTTGCCGCCGACGCCGCAATTGCCGGTGTCGACGAGGTCGGCCGCGGACCGCTCGCGGGTCCCGTCGTCGCTGCCGCCGTCGTGCTGGATCCGTCCCGTCCCATCGACGGCTTGCGCGACTCGAAGTGTCTGACGGCGCGCCGGCGCACGGAGCTTGCGCGCGAGATTCGTCTGTGTGCGCGCGCGTTCGCGCTCGGGCTTGCGACGCCCGAGGAGATCGACGGAGTGAACATTCTGCAAGCCTCGCTGCTCGCGATGGAGCGAGCGGTCTTGCGCCTGAGAGTCCTGCCGGAGCTCGTGCGCGTGGACGGCCGTCAGATTCCCGATTTTCGCGGCCACCGTGCTCGCTTCGTCACCGAGCCCGTCGTCGGCGGCGATCGCATCGTGCCGGCCATCAGCGCGGCGTCCATACTCGCGAAGGTGTGTCGCGACCGCGTGATGCGGCGGTGGCATCGCCGCTTTCCTGTCTATGGATTCGATCGCAACAAGGGCTATCCGACGCCCGCGCACCTCGAGGCATTGAAGAATTTCGGGCCGTGCGCCATACATCGCCAGAGCTTCGCGCCCGTGCGTGAAAGTCGTGTCGAGCAGTGAAGACGGCGTTCGTCCATTTGCGCGTCCATTCGGAGTTCTCGCTCGTGGACAGCGTCGTGCGCGTCGAGCAGCTCATCGACAAAGTCGCGGGTGCCGGCATGCCGGCGTGCGCGATCACGGATCAAGGCAATGTGTCGGCCATGGTCCGGTTCTACAAGGCGGCGATCGGCCGCGGAGTAAAGCCGATCATCGGTGCGGACGTGTGGGTGGCCGAGACGCGCGACGATCGCGAGCCGAGCCGGTTGACCCTGCTGTGCCAGTCCCTGGCCGGTTTCAAGCACTTGAGCAACCTCGTGACGCGCAGCTGGCGCGAAGGTCAGGTGCTCGGCCGGCACGTGGTTCTCAAGGAGTGGCTCGAGGCAAGTGCGCTGGAGGGCTTGATCGGCCTGTCCGGCGCTCAGCACGGCGAGGTTGGACAATCGCTCGTGAGCGGGCGCGACGGCCGAGCGCGTGAGGCGCTCGATTACTGGCGGACGTTGCTGCCAGACCGATTCTATGTCGAGCTGCAACGGCTCGGGCGCGCCGGCGAGGCGGATTACCTCGAACGCGCCGTCGTGCTCGCCGCCGACCATGGGGTGCCGGTCGTGGCGACGAACGACGTGTGCTTCCTCGAGCGCGACGACTTCGAGGCGCACGAGACGCGCGTGTGTATCGCGCAGGGCACTACGCTCGGTGACGCGAACCGCGCTCGCAATTATTCCGAAGAGCAGTATCTGAAGGGGCCGGCGCAAATGGCCGTGCTGTTTGCCGACTTGCCCGAGGCGTTGGAGAACACGGTCGAGATCGCGAAACGCTGCAATCTCGAGGTCGAGCTCGGACGCGTCTTCTTGCCCGACTTTCCGTTGCCCGAGAACGCGTCGACACGCTCGTATCTGACGGACCGCGCCGAGAGCGGCCTCGCCGAGCGATTCGAGCAGCTTGCCGTGCCCGAGGGCGACCGCGGGCCCTATCGGGACCGGCTTGCGCGCGAGCTCGAAGTGATCGTCAAGATGGGCTTCGAAGGCTACTTCTTGATCGTCGCCGACTTCATCGCGTGGGCGAAGAGCAACGCCATTCCCGTCGGCCCCGGGCGCGGCTCGGGTGTCGGATCGCTCGTCGCGTATGCGCTCGGCATCACGAATCTCGATCCGATCGCGCACGATCTGCTGTTCGAGCGGTTTTTGAATCCCGAACGCGTCTCGCTGCCGGATTTCGACGTCGACTTTTGCATCGAGGGTCGTGATCGCGTCATCGACTATGTGAGCGGGCGCTACGGCCGTGATCGCGTGGCGCAGATCGTCACTTACGGCACTATGGCCGCGCGTGCCGTGGTTCGCGACGTCGGGCGCGTGCTGGGCATGCCTTACGGCTACGTCGACCGCATCGCCAAGCTCATCCCGTTCGAGATCGGCATCACGCTCGACAAGGCGATTGCCGACGACGACGAGCTACGCAGCGTCTACGAATCCGAGGACGAAGTCCGCGCGCTCATCGATCTGGCGAAGCGGCTCGAGGGGCTTGCGCGGAATATCGGCACGCATGCCGGCGGTGTCGTGATCGCGCCCGCGCCGCTTACGGAGTTCATGCCTCTGTACTCGGAAGCCGAAGGCGGCATGCTGACACAGCTGGACAAAGACGACCTCGAGTCCATCGGTCTCATCAAGTTCGACTTCCTCGGCCTCAAGACGCTCACGATCATCGACAAGGCGGTCGCCACGATCAACCGCGACCGCGAGGCGCAAGGCGAGCCGCCCGTCGACATGGACGCGGTTCCGGTCGACGACCTCGACACGTTCGAGCTCATCAAACAGTGTCGAACGACAGCCGTGTTCCAGCTCGAGTCGATGGGCATGCGCGACCTTATCAAGCGTTTGCAGCCGGATCGTTTCGACGACTTGACTGCCGTCGTCGCGCTGTTTCGCCCGGGGCCGATGCGCATGGCGGAGGAGTTCATCAACCGCAAGCACGCTCAAGGCGCGGTCGTCGACTACTTGCACCCGCGTCTCGAGGCCACGCTGAAGCCGACGTACGGCGTGATTCTCTATCAAGAGCAGGTCATGCAGATCGCACAGGTCCTCGCTGGCTACACGCTCGGCGGCGCCGATTTGTTGCGGCGTGCCATGGGCAAGAAGAAACCCGAGGAAATGGCCGAGCAGCGGGCCGTGTTCCTCAAAGGGGCAACCGAGCGCGGTGTCGATGCCGGACAGGCGAATCACATCTTCGATCTGATGGAGACGTTCGCCGGCTACGGCTTCAACAAGTCACATGCAGCCGCCTATGCTCTCGTGGCTTATCAGACCGCGTGGCTCAAAGCGCACTATCCGGAAGCGTTCATGGCCGCCGTAATGACGGCCGACATCGACAACACCGACCGGCTCGTGGTGCTCAAGGACGACTGCACGAAGCACGCCATTACGCTGGAGCCCCCGGACGTCAACCGCTCGGTGTTCGCCTTCACGGTGGCCGGTAAGGGCCGAATCACCTACGGGCTCGGCGCACTCAAAGGGGTTGGGCAAAGCGTCGTCGAAACGATTGTGGCAGAGCGCGAGGCCAACGGCGCGTTTCGCTCGCTGCTCGATCTTTGCCGCCGTGTCGACTTGCAGAAGCTCAATCGTCGCGTGCTCGAAGCGCTCGTGCGATCGGGGGCGCTCGATTCGCTCGGCGCGAATCGCGCCACGCTCATGAAGGCGGTGCCGGACACGCTACAACTCGCGGAACGTTCCGTCCACGCGCTCGCTGCGGGCCAAGGGGCACTATTCGGCGGCGGGGACGAGGACGAGGCGGATCTCGAGCAGGTGCTCGTGCCGGTCAGGGAATGGACGAAACGTGAGCGGCTCGAGGCAGAGCGCGAAAGTCTGGGGCTTTATCTCACGGGACATCCGTTCGAGGATTTCGCCGACCACTGCCGGTATTTTACGAACGGCGCGATCGCGAAGGTCATCGGCGGCTTGCCGAGCGAAGTGGATCAGTGGCGGTTCCGCAAGGAAGTCATTCTGGCGGGCGTCGTGATGGATATCCGCCGGCGCGGGAATCGGGTGTCGATCGTCCTCGACGACGATACCGAGCGGATCGAGGTTACGCTCTTCGACGAGACGTACGCGCAGTGCAAGCACATCGTTGCGAAGCATGCGGTCTTGATCGTCGAGGGACAGCTTCGCTACGACGATTTTCTAAACGGTTGGCGAGTGACGGCGCGTCGTGTGCGGTCGGCGGACGACGCGATCGAGGAATACGCGCGCCTCATCACCATTCCTTGGCCGGCGGACGGCGGAAACGATCTCGTCCAGGAGCTCAAGCAGGCGCTCAAGCCCTTCGTCGGCGGCAAGTGCGAGGTCTGTATCGAGTACCGAAACGGCGGCGCGGCCGCGACCATGACTCTCGGTGACGAGTGGAGTGTGCGGCTCACGCGCGAGCTGCGTGATACGCTTGCACGCGCATTGGGCGACGAGCGTTTCAAGATCCATTACGCAAAGCACATCATCTGAGTTTCCCCGGGCTCGGTGGACGGCGCGAGCGGCAGCGCCGCGACGAGAACCGAATACTTGTCAGTTTCTCGAAGTTTTGGTTAAGGTGGATGCTCCATTGGCTCGTGGGCGTGTATGGACTTGAAATTTCTGGACTTCGAACAGCCGATTGCGGAGCTCGAGGCGAGAATCGATGCGTTGAAATTCGTCGGCGACGATTCAGAGCTCAACATCGGCGAAGAGATCGTCCGGCTCAAGAACAAGAGCGAAGCGCTGACCCGCAGCATCTTTTCCAGCTTATCGGCTTGGCAGATCGCACAGCTCGCTCGACATCCGCAGCGCCCGTACACGCTCGACTACATCGACCGGGTTTTCACGGATTTCCAGGAGCTGCACGGTGACCGGATGTATGCCGACGATCATTCGTTGATCGGCGGACTCGCGCGTCTGGAAGGCGAGCCTGTCGTCATCGTGGGTCATCAGAAGGGTCGCGACACGAAGGAACGGGTTTGGCGCAACTACGGCATGGCTCGACCGGAGGGTTATCGTAAGGCCATGCGCCTAATGGTGCTGGCCGAGAAATTCGACCTGCCGCTGATCACGCTCATCGACACGCCCGGTGCCTATCCCGGGATCGGCGCCGAGGAGCGCGGACAGAGCGAAGCCATAGCACGCAATCTGCTAGTGATGTCCAAGCTCAAGGTGCCCATCGTCGCGCTGGTGATCGGTGAGGGCGGCTCCGGGGGCGCGCTTGCGATCGGTGTGGGCGATCGCGTCCTGATGCTGCAATACAGCATCTACTCCGTGATTTCGCCGGAGGGCTGCGCGAGCATTTTGTGGAAGAGCGCGGAGAAGGCCGAGCTTGCCGCGGATGCCATGGGCATCACGGCGGAGCGCTTGCACAAGCTCGAGCTCGTCGACGAGGTCGTGCAAGAGCCGCTCGGCGGTGCGCATCGCGATCCGCAAGCGATGGCGGAGTCCGTCAAGAACGCGCTGCTGCAGGCGCTGGCCGACCTCAAAGCGCTGTCGGTCGATTCGTTGTTAGCGGAACGAGCGCGACGAATCGCCGGATACGGCGTCTATCGCGAAGACTGAGCTCGGGGGCGGGGCCGAGCTTCGGTGACTGCGCTCGATGGCCGATACGAAGACTCCCAACGAGGATCACGACGAGTTTCTCGCGGCGCTCGCGCGCACCTTCTGTCGATGGGAGCCGGCAGGGCCGCGGTCGTGTGTCGTCGCTTTCAGCGGCGGACTCGACTCGAGCGTGCTGTTGACGGCGCTGTGCCGGCTCGGCCGCCGCGATACGGTCAGAGCCGTGCACGTCGATCACGCTCTGCATCCGGAGTCGGCGACGTGGGCGCAGCGTTGCGCGGCCTTTGCCGCGCAGCTCGGCGTGCCTTACGAGACGGTGCGTGTAGCCGTAGACCGGGAGAGCGGGCGCGGCCTCGAGGCCGCTGCTCGCGAAGCACGCTATCACGCTCTCGGTGCCGGCCTTGCGCCCGGCGAGGTGCTGCTGACGGCACATCACGGGGACGACCAGCTCGAGACTTTGCTGCTGCGGTTGCTGCGCGGCTCCGGCGTCCGCGGGATGCGCGGGATTATCGAGCTGGCGGACTTCGGCGTCGGGCAGCTTGCGAGACCGCTGCTCGGCTTCTCGCGCATGCAGCTCAGGGCTCAGGCCGAGCGCTGGCAACTTACCTGGCTCGAGGATCCGGCGAACGCCGCGCTGCGCCACGATCGCAGCTTCCTGCGCGTCGAGGTGCTGCCGCATCTCAAGGAGCGCTGGCCCGCAGCGACACGGATGGCAGAGCGTCTGGCGGCGCAGATGACGGACGCCGAGGAGTTGCTCGTCACGGTTGCGGCCGCCGACGCGCAGGCGATCGAGAATCAACGACGTATTCCCCGCGCGGTTGCCTTATCGCTCGCGCCCGCGAGGCAGCGTAATCTGCTTCGCCACCTGATTCGCAGCGCCGGGCTCGGCATACCGAGCGCCTTGCAGCTCGATGAGCTTCGCTCGAGCTGGCTCAATGCGCGCGCCGATGCGCAGACCCTCGTGCGTTGGCCCGGTGGCGAGGGGCGCATCTACCGCGGGAACCTGTATCTGCTCACGCCGCTTGCGCCGCCGCCGCAGCCGAACTATCGCGCCGCGCTCGGGAAACAGCGCGGTTGGTCGGGCCCTGCCGGGCAGGTGATGCTCGAGCCCGTGGCCGACGGGCCCGGTTTGCCGCAGTCGTGGGTCGAGGCCGGACTCGAGCTCAGGTTCCGCGCCGGCGGCGAGCGTTTTCAGCCTTTGGGGAAGCCGCACCGCCGACCGTTGCGCAGTTGGCTTCAGGAGGCCGGCGTCGTGCCATGGATGCGCGGACGTATCCCGCTGCTGTATAGCGGCGATCGGCTCGTTGCGGTCGGCGACCTCTGGCTTGCGGCAAGCGCCGCGCAATCGCCGGGTGAGCCGCGTTGGCGCATCGCTTGGAGTGCGCACGAGCCACTGTTTTGAGCGCGGGAGTCGGTCTGCAGGCCCGTGGATGAAAGCCGTTCATGCGCAAAGGACTGGTGAGGCCGGGTCACTTTTGATACTTTGCAGAGCGCTTCTGATGTACCAAGCACCGAATCTTAGAGGGTCAGATCGGCGCTCCGCTTGCGGAGTGCGGTCTGGCCCTCCCGTTTTACTATGACGCGATTCATCTTCATTACCGGGGGCGTCGTGTCCTCGCTCGGCAAGGGCATTACGTCGGCCTGCCTCGGCGCCATCCTCGAGGCCCGCGGCCTCAAAGTCCGGCTCATGAAGCTCGATCCGTACATCAACGTCGATCCCGGCACGATGAGCCCGTTCCAGCACGGCGAGGTGTACGTGACGGACGACGGCACGGAGACGGACCTCGATCTCGGCCATTACGAACGCTTCGTACGCACGCGAACGAGTCGCAACAGCAATTTCACCACGGGCCGCATCTACTCCAACGTGATCGCGAAGGAGCGCCGGGGAGAGTATCTCGGCGCCACGGTGCAGGTAATTCCTCACATTACCGATGAGATCAAGCGCTGTGTCATGCGCGGTGCCGAGGATGCCGACGTGTGCATGGTCGAGATCGGCGGCACGGTGGGCGACATCGAGTCGCTGCCGTTTCTCGAAGCGATTCGGCAAATGGGTGTCGAGCTCGGGCGCGAGCGGGCACTTTATATCCACTTGACGCTGGTCCCGTTCATGGCAGCTTCGTCGGAGATCAAGACGAAGCCGACCCAGCATTCGGTCAAGGAGCTGCGCTCGATCGGAATTCAGCCCGACGTGCTCGTGTGTCGGTCCGAGCACACGTTGCCGCGCGAGCAGCGCGCGAAGATCGCGCTGTTCACCAACGTCGAGGAGCGGGCCGTCATTTCGGCGGTCGACGTCGACGACATCTACAAGATTCCGATGTTGCTCAACCATCAGGGTCTCGACAGCATCGTCGTCGACAAGCTCAAGCTCGACGTGCCGCCCGCGGATCTATCCGAATGGCAGGCCGTCGTCGACGCCAAGGCCCACCCGGAAGCCGAGGTGACGATTGCGATGGTCGGCAAGTACGTCGACTTGAAAGACTCTTACATGTCCCTGACGGAAGCCCTGCGGCATGCCGGCATTCGCACGCGCACGCGCGTGAACATCATGTACGTCGAGTCCGAGAACATTCAGACCGAGGGTACCGCGTGCCTGAACGAAGTCGATGCGATCCTCGTGCCGGGCGGCTTCGGCGAGCGCGGCATCGAAGGCAAGATCGCGGCCGTGAAGTTCGCGCGCGAAAAGCAGGTGCCCTATCTCGGTATCTGTCTCGGTCTCCAGGTCGCGGTGATCGAATTCGCGAGAGACGTCGTGGGGCTGGAAGGTGCGCACTCGACCGAGCTCAGCCCCCAGACGCCCCACCCCGTCATCGCGCTGATCACCGAGTGGCAGGACGAGACCGGCGTGCGGCAGGAGCGCAGCGAGCGTTCGGATCTCGGCGGCACCATGCGTCTCGGCTCCCAGACCTGCGATCTCGTGCCCGGCTCCCTCGCGCGTGCCATCTATGACCAGGAGCAGATCTCCGAGCGGCATCGCCATCGCTACGAGTTCAACAACCGCTACAAGGACCGTTTGGCCGACGCAGGCCTCGTGTTCGCGGGATTCTCGAGAGACGGCCTCGTCGAAGTCATCGAGCTGCCCGGCCACCCGTGGTTCCTGGCAACGCAGTTTCACCCCGAGTTCACCTCCAATCCGCGTGACGGCCATCCGCTGTTTACGAGCTTCGTCACGGCTGCGCGTTCGTGCCAGGGGCTCAAGCTACCGAGAGCCGTTCCCGCATGAGGCTTGCCGGCTTCGAGGTCGGCGAGCACGAACCGCTGTTTCTGATCGCCGGGCCTTGCGCCATCGAGAGCGAGGCCGGTGCCTTCGAGATTGCTTCGCGGTTGAAGGAGGTCGCGGCGGCCGTCGGCATCAATTGGGTGTTCAAGGCTTCGTTCGACAAGGCAAACCGCTCGTCGCTCGGTTCGTTCCGCGGCATCGGTCTGGAGCGAGGGCTCAAAGTGCTCGATCGCGTGCGGCGCGAGCTCGGTGTTCCCGTGCTCACGGACGTGCATGAGAGCACGCCGCTTCAGGAGGTCGCGGGGGTTGTCGATGTGCTCCAGACGCCGGCGCTGCTGTGTCGACAGACGGATTTCATCGTCGCCGTGGCAAGTCAGGGCAAGCCCGTGAACGTCAAGAAGGGCCAGTTTCTGTCGCCGTGGGAGATGCGCAACGTGATCGACAAGGCCCGGTCGACGGGTAACGATCGTTTGCTCGTCTGCGAGCGCGGCACGGCTTTCGGCTACCATAACTTGGTCGTCGATATGCGGTCGCTCGCGATATTGCGCGACACGGGTTGTCCGGTGGTGTTCGACGCGACGCACTCCGCGCAGCTGCCCGGGGCGCTCGGAACCTCGTCGGGAGGGGAGCGCCGCCATGTGCCCGTGCTCGCGCGTGCGGCCGTGGCTGCAGGCGTTGCGGGCGTGTTCGTAGAGACTCATCCGCGACCGGATGCTGCGCTCAGCGACGCGCCGACCGCATGGCCGCTCGAGCGCGTCGAGGCATTGATGTCCGAGCTCAAGGCAATCGACTCGCTCGTGAAGTCGCGACCGTACTTGGAGTCAGAGCCGTGTTTGAACCAGTCAACGACTTAGCAGGAGCCTTTTGATGAGCGCTATCAAGGAAGTGTCGGGTCTAGAGATCATCGACTCGCGCGGTAATCCGACGGTGGAGGCCGAGGTCGTCCTCGATAGCGGCGCGACGGGGCGCGCGGCTGTGCCGTCCGGCGCGTCTACGGGATCGCGCGAAGCCCACGAGCTGCGCGACGGAGACCGCAAGCGCTACCTCGGCAAAGGCGTGACGCGTGCGGTCGCGAACGTGGAAGGCGAAATCGCCGAAGCCGTGCGCGGCCGTGATGCGGCCGATCAGGCCGGACTCGATCATGCGCTCATCGAGCTGGACGGCACGCCCAACAAAGCACGCCTCGGCGCGAATGCGATCCTCGCGGTGTCGCTCGCGACAGCTAAAGCTCACGCCGCTGAGCGAGGGCTGTCGCTGTTCGAATCGCTCGTCGCTGCAGACCGATACACGATGCCGGTGCCGATGATGAACATCATCAACGGCGGTGCACACGCCGACAACAGCGTGGATATCCAGGAGTTCATGATTCTGCCTGTCGGCGCTCCGACGTTCGCCGAGTGCTTGCGCTATGGCGTGGAAGTGTTTCATGCCCTCAAGAGCGTGCTCAAGGCCAAGGGATTGAACACGGCGGTCGGCGACGAAGGCGGGTTCGCGCCGGATCTCGGCTCGAACGAGGAAGCTCTCGAAACGATCGGCGAGGCCGTCGAGAAGGCCGGTTACACGCTCGGCCGCGACATCTATCTCGGCCTCGACGTGGCGAGCTCCGAGTTCTATGCCGACGGCGCATACCGTCTCGATTCGGAAAACCGGACATTCACGTCGGCGGAGTTCGCAGACTTTCTCGAGGACTTGGTCGCCCGCTATCCGATCGTCTCGATCGAGGACGGCATGGCGGAGAACGACTGGGACGGTTGGCAGCACCTGAGCGAGCGCCTGCGCGAGCGCATCCAGCTCGTCGGTGATGATCTGTTCGTGACCAACACGGCGATCCTGGCCGAAGGCATCGAGCGGAAGATTGCGAACAGCATTTTGATCAAGCCCAACCAGATCGGGACCTTGACGGAAACCTTGGCTGCGATAGACATGGCGACGCGCGCCGGATACTCGGCTGTCGTTTCTCATCGCTCGGGTGAAACCGAGGATGCGACGATTGCGGACATCGCGGTCGCGACGGGCGCGACGCAGATCAAAACCGGCTCATTGTGTCGGTCCGACCGGCTTGCCAAGTATAATCAGCTGCTGAGGATCGAACGCTTACTCGGCAAACGCGCGCGTTTCGACGGGGCCGCGGCGTTTCCGGTCTCGTTGTAATCGCGACGGCTTGGTTTCCGGCGCGTGACGATGTCGCGGCGGGGGAGTGGATGCGCTTTTTGATCGTTGTGCTCGTGACCGCACTCGCGGCCCTGCAGTTCCGACTCTGGTTGTCGGACGGCGGCATGCGCGAAGTCTGGCGGCTCGAAGGCGAGGTTGCCCGGCGCACGGCCGATAACGATCGGCTTGCGGCGCGCAACTCGGCTCTCGAGGCCGAGGTGCTCGATCTCAAGCAGGGGCTTGCTGCTGCCGAGGAGCGCGCGCGAACCGAGCTCGGAATGGTCAAGTCGGGCGAGACGTTTTATCAGATTGCCCCGGCCCCGCCCGCCGAGTGACGGCGTTGCGATTCGTCCTGACCGGCCAGTCGGCGGCCGGCAACTCGTAATCATACCTAGGACCCGCCCGTGCGAATTTTGCTCTCGAACGACGACGGCTATCAGGCCAAAGGGCTGCGCGTGCTTGCGCAGTCCCTCGCCGATCTCGCCGAAGTAATCGTCGTGGCGCCCGATCGTAACCGCAGCGGCGCGAGCAACTCGCTGACGCTCGACAGTCCGCTGCGAGTCGAGCGCGTCGATGAGCGCACCTACTCCGTGAACGGCACTCCGACCGACTGTGTGCACGTCGCCATCACGGGGCTGCTCGATTGGCAACCGGACATGTTGATCTCGGGTATCAATCATGGCGCGAATCTCGGCGACGACGTGCTGTATTCCGGAACGGTTGCCGCGGCCATGGAAGGGCGGTTTCTCGGCATTCCGTCGATCGCCGTCTCCCTCGTGCTCGAGGACGGCGAGCATTTCCAGACGGCCGCAGCCCTTACGCGAAGCCTCGTCGAGAGGTCGCTTTCGGACCCGTTGCCGACGGACGCCATCTTGAGCATCAACGTTCCCGATCTGCCGCTCGAGAGAATTCGCGGCATTCGGCCGACGCGGCTCGGGTTTCGGCATAAGTCCGAGCCCGTGATCAAGGCGCTCGATCCGAAGAATCGCCCCATCTACTGGATCGGTGCCGCCGGCGCGGGTCAAGACGCGGGACCGGGCACGGATTTTCACGCCATTGCGGCCGATTGTGTGTCCGTCTCCCCCATCAAGGTCGACCTGACCGCGCATGCTGCGCTCGCTTCGGTCGAGAGCTGGCTGCAGCGATTCGCATGAACGACAGGCTGCTGACCGGCATCGGCATGACCTCCGCGCGGACGCGCGACCGCCTCGTGGAGCGGCTCAGGAACGAAGGCGTGACCAACGAGCTCGTGCTCGAGAGAATTCGCTCGGTGCCGCGGCACCTGTTCGTCGACGAGGCCCTCGCGAGCCGCGCCTATGAGGACACGGCATTGCCGATCGGTTATGGGCAGACCATTTCTCAGCCGCATGTCGTGGCCATCATGACTGCGGCGCTCATCGAGCGGCTTGCCGCCCGGCAAGAAGCTCACCAAGGTTTTGGAGATCGGCTCGGGTTGCGGCTACCAAACGGCGGTCCTCGCGTCATTCGTGCAGCATGTTTACAGCGTGGAGCGCATTCAGCCACTCGTGCAGCGCGCGCGCGCGCACCTGAATCAGCTGAAGATCGCGAATGTGAGTCTCCGGCACGCGGACGGCTGGCGCGGGTGGCGCAGCCAGGCGCCGTTCCAAGGAATTCTCGTGGCCGCGGCGCCTGCGGCGATACCGCCGGAGCTCCTCGATCAGCTCGACGAGAATGGCGGGCGTCTCGTGATCCCGGTCGGTGCTGACCGTCGTCAGAGCCTGCTACGTGTCACGCGCGACGGCGGGGAGTATCGCCACGAGGAGCTGCTGCCCGTGACGTTCGTGCCGCTCATCGAAGGGATGGAGACGTGAGGCGGCGAGCAAACGAGCAGTATGAATCGTATCCTGCGGGGTGATGAGAGTCGCTCTGATCGCCTTCGCCGTCTTGCTCGCGGGTTGCATGAGCTCGCTGACGCACTACGAGCCGCGTGTGTATGTCGTCCGGCCCGGCGACACGTTGTTCAAGATCGCTTGGCAGCACGGTGTCGATCAACGCGACCTCGCGCGGTGGAACGGCCTGCGCAATCCAAATCTCATTCACGTCGGCCAACGGATTCGACTCACGCCGCCGAGCAGTGCGTCACGCGTCGCGGCGCGAGGTGTCCCGGCTGCGCCGCGCCAGACGCCTGCACCCGTGCTGCCGCCGCCGGCGTGGGTGTGGCCGACCGACGGTCCGGTCGTCGCGCGCTTCGGTGGCACCGGAGGAATCGCCACGGGCATCGGCATCTCGGGCTCGGCCGGTCAGGCGGTTCGGGCGGCGGCTGCCGGGCGCGTCGTTTACGCGGGCAGCGGGCTGATCGGCTACGGTCAGCTCGTAATCATCAAGCACAACGACACGTACTTGTCCGCCTATGGCCACAATCGCAAGCTGCTGGTCGCGCAAGGACAAGACGTCGCTCGCGGGCAACCGATTGCCGAGATGGGCTTGGGGCCGGAGCGTCAACCGCGCTTGCACTTCGAAATACGGCGCAACGGTGCGCCGGTCGATCCGCTGTCGTATCTAAACGCGCGGCCCTGAGCTATCGAAATTGAATAACGCCGCGACGACGCGGCGCTGCTCGTTCACGAGCACGTTGAACGTTCTGCACGCAGCCGGTGTGCTCATGATCTCCAGACCGATGGCGCGTTCGGCCAGCGCGGCCATGAGATCGAGGTCCGGCAGCGTGACTTGGTTGCCCGTGCCGAGCAGGATGATTTCCGGCGCCAGCTCGACGGCGGGAGCGAGGTCCGCCGCGCCGAGCGTCGCCGGCGATTCCACGTCCCATGTCTCGATGATGCGATCGGGCGCCACGATCACGTGCCCTTCGAGCCAACGATCCGCGACGCGCACGCGTCCGCTCTCCCAGGCGCGGATCAGGTTGGCTGTCGAGACGTCTCGGGTGAGTTGCACGGGCGAGTGTGTGTTTCCGGCAGTTGCGAACAGTATAACGCTACCGCGGCAGCCGGCCGATCGGTTGGCCGACGACGTGCGCCGCCATGCTAGTATGGCGGCCGCTTTTCCGGGACGAATCATGGAACCGAACCAGATCGGGCAAGCCATTGCCGACCTCAAAGAGCGTTGCGTCGCTCTGAGGGGGTATCTTTGACTACGACACCAAGCGCGAGCGGCTCGAGGAAGTCAACCGAGAGCTAGAAGCCGGCGACGTGTGGTCTGACCCGGAGCGCGCCCAGAGTCTCGGCAAGGAGCGAGCCGCCCTCGAAACCGTCGTCGAAACACTCGGTCGTGTCGACAAATCGCTCGACGAGGCCGACGAGCTTTACGAGCTCGCGCGCGAGGAGGGCGATCAGGGCACGCTCGACGATCTCGCTACACAGGTGCAGCGCACGAGCAAGGAGATCGAGCAGCTCGAGTTTCGCCGGATGTTCGCCGGCGCGGTGGATTCGCACAGCGCGTTTGTCGATGTCCAGGCCGGGTCCGGGGGCACAGAGGCTCAGGACTGGGCCGAGATGCTGCTGAGAATGTACTTGCGCTGGGGCGAGGCGCGCGGTTTCGACACCGAGCTGCTCGAAGCGTCGGCGGGCGAGGTCGCCGGGATAAAGAGCGCGACGATCCACTTCCGCGGTGAGTACGCGTACGGCTGGCTGCGAACCGAGACCGGCGTGCATCGCCTCGTTCGCAAGTCGCCGTTCGATTCGGGACATCGGCGGCACACGTCGTTCGCGGCCGTCTTCGTGTCGCCCGAGCTCGACGACGACATCGACATCGAGATCAACCCGGCTGACCTGCGCGTCGACGTCTATCGCGCGAGCGGTGCAGGCGGCCAGCACGTCAACAAGACCGAGTCGGCCGTCAGAATTACTCACATGCCGACGGGGATCGTCGTGCAATGCCAAAACGAGCGCTCGCAGCACAAGAACCGGGCGATGGCCATGGGACAGCTCAAGGCGAAGCTCTACGAGCTCGAACAGCAGAAGCGCCGGGATGAAGCCCAGGTCATCGAGGAGAACAAAGCCGACATCGGCTGGGGCAATCAGATACGCTCGTACGTGCTCGATCAGTCGCGCGTCAAGGATCTGCGCACGGGTCTCGAGAGCGGCCGGCCACAAGCCGTGCTCGACGGAGACCTCGATCCCTTTTTGCAAGAAAGCTTGAAGCAGGGGCTCTGACAATGGCGGACGACGGTCAAGAAAACCGTTTGATCGCGGAGCGGCGGGCCAAGCTCGCGCGTTTGCGTGAGAACGGCAACGCGTTCCCGAACGGCTTTCGCCGTGACGCGCTCGCGGGCGAGCTCATCGCGGCTTACCAGACGCACTCGGCCGAATCCCTCGAGCAGTCGCCGGTGTCCGTGCAAGTGGCCGGACGCATGCTGGTCAAGCGTGTGATGGGGCGCAGCAGTTTCGTGAAGCTCCAGGATCGGTCCGGGCAGATTCAGCTGCTCGTTCGCCGAGATCGCCTATCCGAGCCCCTGTACGCCGAATTCAAGAAGTGGGATCTCGGCGATATCGTGGCCGCCCGTGGGGAACTCATCAAGACCAAGACCGGCGAGCTGTCCATCGACGTCGCGCAGCTCGATCTGCTCGTGAAGTCGCTTAGGCCGCTGCCGGAGAAGTGGCACGGCATCGCCGATCAGGAGCTCAAAGCCCGTCAGCGTTACGTCGACTTGATCGTGAGCCCCGAGACACGCGAGGTGTTTCGTCTCCGCGTATCGATCATGCGGTTCATTCGCGATTTCCTGGATGCGCTCGACTTCACCGAGGTCGAGACGCCGATGATGCACCCGATCCCGGGCGGCGCGGCCGCGCGGCCGTTCGTGACACATCATCATGCTCTCGATATGACGCTTTATCTTCGCATCGCGCCGGAGCTGTACTTGAAGCGGTTGCTGGTCGGCGGCTTCGAGCGCGTCTACGAGCTGAATCGGGTGTTCCGGAACGAAGG
Source organism: uncultured Gammaproteobacteria bacterium (assembly GCA_963786385.1). GTDB lineage: Bacteria > Pseudomonadota > Gammaproteobacteria > Steroidobacterales > Rariloculaceae > FEN-1219. Next base: position 2,255,809 of record CAWAYS010000005.1, on the reverse strand, counting down.
GCTGTCGACGCGACACAATCCCGAATTCACTATGCTCGAGCTCTATCAGGCGTACGCGGGCTATCGCGATTTGATCGCGCTGACCGAGAATCTGCTGCGCACGGGTGCGCAAACGCTGCTCGGCTCGAGCGTGGTCGACTATCAAGGGGAGCAATTCGACTTCGGTCCCGCATTTGCGGACATCACGTTCGAGTCCGCGTTGCGGAGCCAGATTCCCGAGCTCACGCCGGGCAACATTCGCGACCGTGACGCGCTCGGGCAGCTGTGCGCTCGTCACAAGATCGAGGTGAAGCCCGATTACGGTGCCGGTAAGTTGCAGCTCGAGCTCTTCGAGAAGACCGTCGAGCACACGCTGCGCGGTCCGGTGTTCGTCACGCGTTATCCCGCCGAAGTTTCACCGCTCGCGCGCAGCAATGACGAGGATCCGTTTCTCACGGATCGGTTCGAGCTATTCATCGCCGGGCGAGAGCTCGCCAACGGGTTTTCCGAGCTCAACGATCCGGAAGAGCAGGCCGCGCGGTTTCGCACTCAAGCCGAAGCGAAGGCGCACGGCGACGAGGAGGCGATGTTCTACGACGACGACTACGTGCGAGCGCTCGAGTACGGGATGCCGCCTGCGGCCGGCCTCGGCATCGGTATCGATCGGCTCGTGATGTTGTTCACGAATTCAGCGTCGATTCGCGACGTGCTGCTGTTCCCGCAGCTCAAACCCGAAGCTTAGCGGCTCGGCACGTCGTAGGGCAGCGGTTGCGCTTGCCAGCGCGCGCCGTCGCCGGTCGAAATCACACCGGAGGCAGCCGAGTGCTCGACCACTGCCAGCATCTGCGTGCCGTTGTCCGCCGGGGCTGCCGTCAGCACTTCGCCCACGGCGGAGCCTTGCGGGTCGAACAGCTCGGTGCCGGGTGCCGGCAAGGTTCGAGCGTCCGTGGCGAAGCGGCGCATCCTGCGCTTGACCGAGCCGAGATTACGCACGCGCGCAATGACTTCCTGTCCCGGGTAACAACCTTTGTCGAATGCAACGGCCCCTAGCACGTCGAGATTGAGCATCTGCGCGACGTAGCGCTCCGTCACGGCGGCCGGGACGCTCGGTACGCCCAACCGAATCTGCGCGAGGGTCGCGGCCGGCTCGTCGGCGGCATCGAGGTCCGCCGTCAAACGTTCGAGGGCATCACGCGTGCCGACCGCCTGCCAGAGGCCGGCGCCCACGTGGACGATTCGTGCGTCGCCGAGCGCGAACGAGGCGTCTCGGCTCGCCGAAACCGGCAGCATTCTGTCCGCCAACCAGGCCGGTTCCGGGTCGAGGAGCGCCACGACGAGCTGGTCGTCGGGCCGCGCGAGCGTGACCTTGGCGCGCAGTACGAACATCCCAAGACGCGTCGTCGTCTGCTCCACGATGTCGGCACTCGCGAGCAGCCGCCAACGATCGGCGAGTCGGAAGGCGCGAAACAGTGCGCGTACGCGCCCTCGTGGATCGTGCCACGCGGTAAGCGGCGCGACCCCTTCTGCGACGCGGTCCATGGCCTGGCTGAGCTGCGCGTTCAAGAAGTCCGTGGCGTCCGCGCCGCCGACCTCGATGCAGCCGCTGGTCGTGAGCCAGCAATAACGTGGGGACATCCGCCTAATCTATACGCATGTGCCCCAGTGGCGATAGATCGCGTAGTGCGCAGTACCGAGGATTCTGGCAAAATTCCCTGATGCCCCGCGAGCGCAGACAAGAGCTGGTTGGAGATGGCGAGCAGCCGCAAACCGCCGAAGCGCGTCTTGCCGAAGAGCTCGGCGCGGCGTCTCCGTCGCGCGACGTAGCCGGGGGCGAGGCACCGCCGCCTCGCGAGATCGGAGGCCCCAAAGGGCCGGAGCCGACGCGCTTCGGTGATTGGGAGCGGGCGGGCCGGTGCATCGACTTCTGATCCTCCGCCACGGGCGCAGCGCGACGGAAGGACTCGGCATTTCTAGTCAGGGAGAGCAGTAACGATGGACGGGGTTCAGCGGCCCTTGTCGCCGCACATCCAGGTCTACCGATGGCAGATCACGATGTGGCTATCGAGCTTGCACCGCATTACGGGTGCGTTGTTGTCGCTCGGTGCCGTCGTGCTCGCGATCTGGTTGATCGCGATCGCGAGCGGTGCAACGGCGTATGCCGACGTGCAGCAATACATCGGCAGCGGCTGGTTCAAGCTGCCGCTCGTCGGCTGGACGTTTTGCTTCTTTTTTCATCTGTCCAACGGTGTGCGGCACTTGGCATGGGACGTCGGTGCCGGGTTCCAGCGCGCGAGCATTCGCGCGAGCGGCTGGACCGTCGTTGCGGTCGCCGTTGTTGCGACTGTGCTCTTTTCGGCCTTGGCGATCTTTTGAGGATTTTACGTTGAGTCTAGTCACACCTTTGAATCGCGTGCTCGGTCTCGGCACCGCGTCCGGTGCGGCCGAGCACTGGTGGATGCAGCGCTTGACCGCAATCGCGCTGCTCGTGATCGGGCTTTGGTTTGCCGCAAGCCTAGTGCTGCTCGATGACTTCGCCTACGGGACGGTCGTCGCATGGGTGCGGCGCCCCGTTACGAGCATCATGCTGATCCTCATGGTCATGACCGTGAGCTATCACTCTTTTCTCGGCTTACAAGTCATCATCGAGGACTACGTGCATGCCAAAGGCTTCAAGGTCGTGACGCTCATGGCGTCGGCATTCGCGCATACGGGACTTGCAATCGCAGCAGTCTTTGCGATTCTGCGCATCGCTTTCGGTAGTCTCGCATGAGCAACGATTACACGTTTACCGACCACACATACGACGTGGTCGTCGTCGGCGCGGGCGGTGCGGGTCTGCGGGCGACCCTCGGCCTGGCCGAGCAAGGTCTTTCGACGGCTTGCTTGAGCAAGGTCTTCCCGACCCGCAGCCACACGGTGGCCGCACAGGGTGGTATCAGCGCCGCGCTCGGGAACATGGGCGAAGACGATTGGCGCTGGCACATGTACGACACGGTCAAGGGCTCGGATTGGCTCGGCGACCAAGACGCGATCGAGTACATGTGCAAAGAGGCGCCGGCTGCCGTCATCGAGCTCGAGCATTACGGCGTGCCGTTTTCGCGCACCGAGGACGGGCGGATCTATCAACGGCCTTTCGGCGGCATGACGACGCGTTTCGGTGAGGGGACGGCACAGCGCACTTGCGCAGCCGCCGACCGCACGGGCCACGCCATGTTGCATACCCTGTATCAGCAATCGCTGCGCCATTCGGCCGAGTTCTTCATCGAATACTTCGCGATAGATCTGATCATGGAAGACGGCGTGTGCCGCGGCGTCGTCGCGCTCGATCTCGCGACCGGCAAGCTGCACCGATTCCGCTCGCAGATGGTGATCCTCGCGACGGGCGGTTACGGCCGTGCCTATTTCTCGTGCACGTCGGCACACATTTGCACGGGTGACGGTAGCGCCATGGTGCTGCGCGCCGGGCTGCCGCTGCAGGACTTGGAGTTCGTGCAGTTTCACCCGACGGGCGTGTACGGCGCGGGCATGCTGATCACGGAAGGGTCGCGCGGCGAAGGCGGTTACCTCACCAACTCCGAGGGCGAGCGCTTCATGGAGCGCTATGCGCCCAATGCCAAGGATTTGGCCTCGCGCGATGTCGTGAGTCGCTCGATCACTATCGAGATCCGCGAAGGCCGGGGCGTCGGTGCGCACAAGGACCACGTGCATCTGCATCTGGAGCACCTAGGCCGCGACGTGATCGAGGAGAGGCTGCCGGGCATAGCGGAGACCGCCAAGATCTTTGCCGGCGTCGACATTACGAAGGCTCCGATCCCCGTCCTGCCCACGGTTCACTACAACATGGGCGGCATTCCGACCAACTTCCATGGCGAGGTCGTCGGCAAGAACGAGCGCGGCGAGGAGCACGTCGTGCCGGGGCTCATGGCCGTGGGCGAGGCAGCGTGCGTCTCGGTGCACGGCGCCAACCGTCTCGGCTCCAATTCGCTCATCGACCTCGTCGTTTTCGGCCGGGCTGCGGCCAAGCGTTGCGGCGACGTGATCGAGCGTGGCTCGCGGCCACGCGCGTTCGCGCCCGGTGCGGGTGACAACGCCGTTGCGCGCCTCGATAAATTTCGCAACGCCAAGGGCGGCTTGCCGACGGCCAAGATTCGGCTCGATATGCAGCGCGTCATGCAGAACCACGCAGCCGTGTTTCGCACGGGAGAATCTCTCCAAGAAGGCATCGACAACCTCGAGCAAGTCTTCGCGTCGTTTGCCGATGTCGGGGTCTCGGATCGGTCTTTGGTCTGGAATACGGATCTCGTCGAGACGCTCGAGCTCGAGAATTTGCTGCTGCAGGCGATGGGGACGATCAAGTCCGCGATCAATCGCACGGAAAGTCGCGGTGCGCAGGCGCGCGAAGATTATCCCGACCGCGACGACGAGAACTGGATGAAGCACACGCTGGCCTGGGTGGACGAGCACGGCAACGTGCGCTTCGACTATCGGCCCGTGCAGATGCAGACGTTGACCGACGAGGTCGCTCCGATTCCGCCCAAGGCGCGTACTTACTGACGGCGGGGCCGAAGCAGCCGACTCTCGATCTTACGGAAGGAGCCACGATGGCCGATTATTTGTTGCCAGCCAACTCGAAGGTCAAGCCGGGTAAGAACCACGGCGCCGTCGCGGGGGCGAAACGCGTCAAGAGTTTTGCGATCTATCGATATTCGCCGGATTCGGGCGAGAATCCGCGCGTCGACTCGTATCAAGCTCGATCTCGACAGCTGCGGGCCGATGGTGCTCGACGCGCTGATCAAGATCAAGAATGAAATCGACCCGACGCTGACCTTCCGCCGTTCCTGCCGGGAAGGCATTTGCGGCTCGTGTGCGATGAATATCGACGGCACGAATACGCTCGCGTGCCTGAAGCCCATCGAGGATGTCTCCGGCACCGTGAAGATCTACCCGCTGCCGTCGCTGCCCGTCGTCAAGGATCTCGTGGCCGACTTGACGAATTTCTATGCCCAGTACGCGGCCGTGAAGCCGTGGCTCGAGTCGCAGACGCCGCCGCCGCCGGACCGCGAGAGGCTGCAGTCGAAGGAAGACCAGGAAAAGATCAACGAGCCTTCGGCGTGTATCTTGTGCGCGTGCTGCTCGACGGCTTGCCCGAGCTACTGGTGGAACTCCGACCGGTTCCTCGGGCCAGCAGCGTTGCTGCAGGCGTATCGGTGGATCGTCGATAGCCGCGACGAGACGACGGGTGAGCGTCTCGATGCGCTCGAAGACTCATTCCGCCTTTATCGCTGTCACACGATCCTCAACTGCACGCAGGCTTGTCCGAAGGATTTGAACCCGGGCCGCGCGATCGCCGAGATCAAGAAGCTCATCGCCGAGCGCCGCTACTAGCGCTGCCGCGCGATGCCGGCAGACGTCCCGAAGTTGCGTTGGCGCTGCCGTCGGGGCATGCGCGAGCTCGACGCTGTCTTACAGTCGTTTCTATCGTCGGCCGCGGATCTCGACGACGCGGATTTGTCGGCGTTCGAGGCGATTTTGGATCTGCCCGATCCGGTGCTCTTTGCGTACCTTACGGGACGCAGTGCTCCCGAAGATCCCAAGACGGCGCAAATCATCGAGCGCATCCGCAGCCGTCATCGTACTGACGCCTGAGCCGTCCCGTTGCTTACGGCTTTGGTGGATCGGGGTGCACGCGCTGGCCGTCGCGGCGCTTTGGTCGGCTGGGCTGCCGACCGTGCTGCAAGCCTTGCTGTCACTTACCGTGCTCGTGCGGTGCTTTGCGCTGTGGCCGGAGGAGGCGCCGGGGCTCGTTCGGCAAACGAACGACACCTGGGACGTTCCGTCCCGGGCGCTGTGCGGGCTGCGGCTCGGACCGCGGACTCGCTATGCTCGGCTATGGGTGCGGCTCGAGCTCGTAGGTGGGCGTGTACCATTTGACATTCTGCTGTTGGCCGACCAGTTCGACCCCCCGCATTGGTCGCTGCTCCAGGCGGCTCTGCGCAGCCTGCCAGATGGACGGCACCTTACAGCTTCGTCATCCCGCAGTACTTGAGTCTGCGTTAGAATAAGTCTCGGCGGACGTCCAGACACATCGGCCGGCGGTTTGAGCCGGGTGTCCGTGGAGTCGGCGAACTTTTTGGTGCTGCATGGGGTCTATCGAACAACGCGTGACGGAGCAAGCCGAGAAACACCGTTCCTCGAGCGGTGCCTCGGACCTGGCATTGGTCCGGCGCGTGCAGCAGGGCGACAGATCGGCGTTCGATCTGTTGGTGATCAAGTACCAGCACAAGATTCTCAAGCTGATCATGCGGTATGTTCGAGACCCGTCGGAGGCGATGGACGTCGCACAAGAGGCTTTTCTGAAGGCCTATCGGGCAGCACCCTCGTTCCGCGGAGACAGCGCGTTCTACACCTGGCTTTACCGCATTGCGATCAACACGGCCAAGAACCACCTCGTGGCGGCCGGCAGGCGCCCGTCGCATTTCAATTTGGATCTGCAAGACCCGGAGCAATCCGAGGTGCTCGCTGAGCTCCATGATCTGGACACCCCGGAGGGGTTTGCTCAGTCCGATGAGATTCGTGCCGCCGTGAACAGGGCCATTCGAGGGTTGCCCGAAGAGCTCAGAACGGCGATTCTGCTGCGTGAGATCGAAGGGATGAGCTACGAAGAGATCGCGCAAACGATGGAATGTCCGGTCGGCACAGTCCGCTCCAGGATCTTTCGGGCGCGCGAAGCTATCGATAAAGAAATCACACCCCTGTTGCAATAGGGTCATACTGATCGACTAGCGCTGTGAGCCAATGACAGAACAGATCCACGACCAAATCTCGGCTTTCATCGATGACGAGCTTTCGGAGCAGGAAAGCGCGTTTCTCGTGCGCCGGCTCGAACGCGACGCAGACGCCCGTAATCAGGCGTTGCGCTACTCGTTGATCGGCTCCGCGCTGCGCGGCGAGCTACTCCAACCTCATCACGACATCCTGCGACGCAGGATTCAGAGTGCTCTGAATGGCGGAACCGTCGTGGCTCCGGTGGCGAGCCGCACGGCGCCGGTGCGCCGGCTCCGGTATCTACGTCCGGTCGTCGGTTTCGGTATCGCCGCGACGGTGGCCGTGGCTGCCGTGGTCGGGTTGCGGACTTTGAACAATCCCGTCGGTGAAGCCCTCGTACCCGTAGCCGCAACGACGACGATCCCGGCGACTCAGGGTCCGGTGCAGGCTCGTCAGTGGACCGAGCCGGCGAGCTACGTTGTGCCCCAGGACGTCCCGGCGAACCAGCAGCCCACGTCGCCCATTCGACTCACGAACTACCTCGTGCGCCACGGGGAATATGCCTCGGGCCTAGGGCGTACCTCGGTGCATTCGAGCGTCGTTGGGGCCGCCGAGACGTTCGATCGGACACTCGACGAGTCGCTCGAGCAAGTGGACGAGCCGCAGCCGCAGACGTTGGAGTAGCGCGTGTCCACGCCGCTCGCGATCAGCCGCTCGTTCTTGCTGCTGACCATGCTAGTGGCGGCGGAAGTCTCTGCCCAAGAAGCGCGCTCGTGGCTCGACCGGATGAACAGAGCGGTCGAAGAGCTCAACTACGAAGGCACGTTCGTGCACGTGCTCGGCGGCACGGCCGAGACGCTACACATCATCCACAGCAACGATGACGGGCGCATCGGTGAGCGCATCGTATCGTTGGACGGCGTCGGCCGCGAGATCATTCGCCAGGGCGACGAGGTGCGGTGCATTCTGCCGGACAAGCGCGTGGTGCTGCTCGAGAACCTGAAAGAGTACAACCCGCTCGCTGCCGCGCTGCCGACGTACTCGTCGGATCTCGAGCCGCATTACGATCTCAAGCTCTACGCCGCTGCTCGGGTTGCGAATCGGCCCGTGCAGATCATGCAGATCAAGCCGCGCGACGAGTTTAGGTATGGCTACATGCTGTGGCTCGATAGGGACACGGCCATGCCGTTGAAGTCTCAGCTGACGGACGAGAAGGGCAATATCATCGAGCAGATCTTGTTCACGGAAATAGATCTGCGCGATTCGATTCCCGCTTCGGAGCTCGAGGCCACGATCGACACCAACGGTTTCGTCTGGCTGCGCCCTCCGGAGGCTTCGAGCGCCTCCGAGCGGTCCGACGTGCCTTGGCGCGCCGCCAACGTGCCCGGCGGATTCAAGTTGTCGGTTGCGACGCAGGGGCCCATCGCCGGCTCGGAGTATCCCGTCGACCATCTCGTTTACTCTGATGGTCTCGCCACCGTCTCCGTCTTCATCGAGGATCCCAAGACCAAAGCCGAGATGGGCGACGGTTTCTCGAAGGTCGGCAGCACCAACGCGTTTTCGCTGAAGTTACGTGGCCGTCGAGTAACGGCGGTCGGTGAGGTCCCGCGTAAGACCGTGCGGACGATCGCGACCTCCTTGGTCGCCGAATGAGGCGGCACCGGCCGAGATTCGGCGACGCGGATTGCATGAGCGTCGAAGGGGTCGTCGTCGCGGCCAGGCAGGGGCACGTCGACGTCGAGTTCGCCGCGCCCGTCGGTTGCCGGAGCTGCGAAGGCACCTGCATGTGGCGTCGTCTGCCGGGGGTGAGCCGCACGAGCTTCTCCACGTCGTTGCCGCTCAAGTGCGGTGATTCCGTTTCCCTGTCGCTGCCCGACCGTTTTTTGCTCGCGGCCGCGGCTTTGGTCTATGGGCTGCCGCTGCTGGCCTTGCTCGCGGGTGCCTTACTCGGTGTGAGTGCGTCGGGTTCGGATCTGGGTGCCGTGATTGGTGCCGTTGCGGCCGTGGCCGCCGCTGGGCTACTGGTACCGAAGCTGCGTCGGCGTCTCGAAGTGGCCACCCTTCGACATTTGAGCCTGGAGCCTGTCGCGCCGCATGCCGACGCTAACCCTTTATAGCCGTCCCGAGTGCCATTTGTGCGAGTTGCTGACCGAGCAACTCGTGCCGGTCGTCGGGAGTCGGGCCCGCATCGAAATCGTCGACATCAGCGAGGACCCCGGCCTCGAGCGGCGTTACGGGCTCAGGATCCCGGTTCTCGTGGCAGACGGGGCGGAGCTGTCCGGCTATCCGCTCGACCGCGACCGCGTCGAGCAGTACCTGGCGAGCCTGGATTGACGTGTCGGCTTGCCCTACCCGGGGCCCAATACCCGCTATAATCCGCCGCGCCGCGGCTCGCGCGGCGCCCTGTTGGCACCATGGATCGGATCCGCAACTTCTGCATCATCGCCCACGTGGATCACGGCAAGTCCACGCTGGCCGATCGCTTGATCCAGCTTTGCGGCGGTCTGACCGCCCGCGAGATGGAGGATCAGGTGCTCGATTCGATGGATCTCGAGCGCGAGCGCGGGATCACCATCAAGGCCCAGAGCGTGGCGCTCACATACCGCGCCAAAGACGGTCTCGACTATTACATCAATCTCATCGACACGCCGGGCCACGTCGACTTCAGTTACGAAGTGTCGCGCTCGCTCGCGGCGTGCGAGGGCGCGCTGCTCGTCGTCGATGCCGGTCAGGGAGTCGAGGCACAGAGCGTCGCGAATTGCTATACGGCCATCGAGCAAGGGCTCGAGGTTGTGCCGATTATCAACAAGATCGACCTGCCGACCTCCGAGCCCGACCGCGTGATTCGCGAGATCGAGGACATCATCGGCATCGAAGCCAAGGACGCGCTGCGCATCAGCGCCAAGACGGGCTTCGGCATCAACGACGTTCTCGAGCGCATCGTGGAGCGTATTCCGCCGCCGCGTGGCGATATGGATGCGCCCTTGCAGGCGCTCATCATCGACTCGTGGTTCGACAGCTACGTGGGCGTCGTGTCGCTCGTCAGAGTCGTGAACGGCGTCATTAGCAAACGCGCCCGAGTCACGGTGTATTCGACTCAGCGTAAGTACACGGTCGAGAAGCTCGGTGTGTTCACGCCGCGTGCGGCCGAGCGGGAAGAGCTTCGCGCCGGCGAAGTCGGCTTTTTGATCGCGGCCATACGCGAAATCGACGCGGCGCCGGTCGGAGACACGATCGTCGACGCAAAAGTGGAGGGCGTGCGGCCGCTGCCGGGGTTCAAGAAGATTCAGCCCAGAGTATTTGCCGGGCTTTTCCCCCTGAATGCCGAGGACTACGAAGGTTTCCGCCAGGCGCTGCAAAAGCTGTCGTTGAACGATGCCTCGCTCGTATTCGAGCCGGAAGTCAGTGTGGCCCTCGGGTTCGGGTTTCGCTGCGGGTTTCTCGGTTTGCTGCACATGGAGATCGTGCAGGAACGCCTCGAGCGCGAGCATGGGCTGTCCCTGATCTCCACCGCGCCGACCGTCGTTTACGAGGTGGTCACGACGGGCGGCGAGGTCGTGAAGATCGAGAACCCGTCGGAGCTTCCCGATCCCTCGAAAATCAGCGAGATCCGCGAGCCGATAATCCTTGCCAACATACTCGTGCCGCAGGAGTTTCTCGGCAGCGTGATACAGCTATGCATCGAGAAACGCGGCGTTCAGCGCCGCATGCAGTACTCGGGCAGGCAAGTGTCAATCGAGTTCGAGTTGCCGCTCGCGGAGGTCGTGCTCGATTTCTTCGATCGTCTGAAGTCCGTGAGCCGAGGCTACGCGTCCTTCGACTATCAGTTCCTGCGGTTCGAGGCCGCGCCGCTCGTGAAGCTCGACATCCTCATCAACAAGGAGCGGGTCGACGCGATGTCGTTGATCGTGCATCGTGAAGGCGTCGAACGCAAAGGCCGAAAGCTCGTCGAGACGCTACGTGAAGTGATTCCGCGCCAACAGTTCGAAGTGGCCGTGCAGGCAGCCATCGGCGCACAAATCATTGCCCGAAGCACGGTGAGGGCGTATCGGAAGGACGTTACGGCAAAGTTGTACGGCGGCGACGTGACGCGCAAACGCAAGCTGCTCGAGAAACAGAAAGCGGGCAAGCGTCGAATGAAGCAACTCGGCGCCGTAGAAATTCCGCAGGAGGCTTTTTTGGCTGTGTTGCAGGTCGACAAAAAATGACCAATACTCGACGCTTTTCGCGCTCACGCAGAGGAAGAATTCGTTGGATTTCGCGCTGATACTCGTCGTCGCGACGCTCCTCACGGGTGTGATCTGGTTGTTCGATGCACTCGTGCTGCGCTCGGGGCGAGTGGCGGCGGCGGCTTCGGGCGGAACGGTCCGCGAGCCGGTGGTGGTCGAATACGCGAAGTCGTTTTTCCCAATCCTCCTGCTCGTGCTCGTCATCCGGTCGTTCTTGTTCGAGCCGTTTCGGATTCCCTCGGGCTCCATGGAGCCGACTTTGCTCGACGGGGATTTCATTTTTGTGAACAAGTTCGCGTATGGGCTGCGCCTGCCGGTTATAAATACGAAAATCGCGCAAATCGGTGAGCCAGAGCACGGTGACGTGGTGGTTTTTCGGCTACCGTCGGATCCGAGCATCAACTACATCAAGAGAGTAGTCGGCTTGCCGGGTGACGTGGTCGTCTACGATCAAGGCAGCAAGCGGCTGACCATCAATGGAAAGCCGATTTCGTTGGAGCTGCTGGGCGACTGGGATCACGATCCGGGCGTCGAGCTCGGTCGCGAGAAGCTCGGCAGGCACGTCCACGAGCTCTTGCTGATTCGCGATGTGTTGAGCCGGGGCGGCACGTACAAAGTACCGGCCGGGCATTACTTTGTGATGGGCGACAACCGAGACAACAGTCGCGACAGTCGCTTTGAGGGTGTCGAGTACATCCCCGAGGAAAACCTCGTGGGCAGGGCAGTGCGAATTTGGATGAATTGGCGCTGGCCCAGCGAGGGAGGACCGTTATGGAGTCGTATCGGCAAACCAATCGATTGATGAGCCCGCCGGGCCGTGCCCGCCAAACGGGTATTACCGCCATCGGTTTCTTGATTCTCGCTTGTCTGATCGGTGTCGTGGGGTTGGCAGTGATCAAGGTCACGCCCATGTACCTCAACAACATGCGGTTGGCGAAAAGTCTGACGGACGTTCAAACCGAGCTCAACGGCACCGGCGCGAACCCGCAGAGTATTCGTGTGGCGCTGGCGAAGCGGTTCTCGATCGAGGACATCAATCTCCCGCAGGACAGCATCAAGATCAATCAGAGCAAGGCCGGCGGTTACAGCGTGAGAATTCAGTACGAGAATCGCGCGCCGTATGCTGCGGATCTTTGGCTCGTAGTCGCATTCGACAAGCAGGTAGAGATTAGACGGTGACGTCCCGAGCTCGCTGGGCCGAGAGCAAACTCCACCACCGCTTCAAAGATCCTTCACTGCTCGAATTGGCGCTGACCCACCGCAGCGCCTCCAAAGACAACAACGAGCGGCTCGAATACCTCGGCGACTCCTTCTTGAGCTTCGCGATTGCCCGAAGCCTTTACGAGTTGCGTCCCGAAGATACCGAGGGCGATCTCAGCCGCGCGCGGGCTGCGCTGGTCAAGCAGGCCACACTCGCCGAGATCGGCCTCGATCTAGGCATCGACGACCAGATCATCCTCGGCCAGGGGGAGCTCAGGTCGGGCGGGGCGCGGCGCAGCGCCGTGTTGGCGGATGCCTTCGAGGCGTTGATCGGTGCCGTGCTGCTTGACGGCGGAGCGGCGGCGGCGGAAGCTGTCGTTCGCTCGTTGTTCGCAGAGCAGCTCGAGAAGCTGCCTGCCGCCGCGGCCCTCAAAGACGCCAAGACCAGCCTTCAGGAATGGCTGCAAGGCAACGGGCTGCTCCTGCCCGCGTACTCGGTCGAGTCCGTTCAAGGCCGCGACCACGAGCAAACGTTCACTGTCTCGTGTGAGGTCGAAGAAAAGCATGCAAGAACAACGGGTCGAGGTCCGAGCCGCCGCGTCGCCGAGCAGCAGGCCGCGGCTGCAATGCTGGCGGTATTGACGGGTGAGCGAGACTGAACCGAGCCACTGCGGATTCGTGGCCATCGTCGGTCGACCGAACGTCGGCAAATCCACGCTGCTCAATGCGCTGATCGGCGAGAAGATCAGCATCGTTACCGACAAGCCGCACACGACGCGCCAGCGCGTACTCGGCGTGCTCAATCGCGGTTCGGATCAAGCCGTTTTCATCGACACCCCCGGAATCGCGCGCAGGACCAAGCGCGTGCTTCACAGACTCATGGCGCGGCAGATTCATCAGGCCGTGGAGGATTGCGACGTGGCGCTGTTGGTTGTCGAAGCCGGCGGTCTCACTCGTCAGGACGAAGTCCTGCTCACGATGCTCGAGTCGAAGCTCGATCGAACGATTCTGGTGATCAACAAGATCGACACGGTGGGTGCCAAGTCGCGGTTACTTCCGTTGCTGGACGAGCTCGGCAAGAAGTCGCTTGCCGCCTTGATACCGATTGCGGCGAAAACGGGGGAGAATCTGCAGCCTTTGATCGGCGAGATTTTCCAGCGTTTGCCGGTCGGGCCGCAGCTGTTTCCGCAGGAGATGATTACCGATCGCGATCTTGCGTTTCGGATTGCGGAAGTCGTCCGCGAGAAGCTCATGACGCTGTTGCGACAGGAAGTGCCTTACGGCCTGACGGTCGAGGTCGAGCACATCGGTATGAGCCCGGAAGGACAGCGGCTGATTCATGCGTTGATTTGGCTCGAGCGCGAGAGTCACAAGCGGATCGTGATCGGCAACCAAGGTCACGTGCTCAAGGAGGCCGGCACCGCGGCGCGGGCCGAGCTCAACCGAATGTTGGGTGAGCGAGTGCATTTGGAGCTCTGGGTGAAGGTCCGCGAGCACTGGTCGGACAGCGAGCGCGAGCTCAAGAGGCTAGGCTTCGACGTGTCATGACGGAACGCGAACAGGTCCTGCTCGAGACGGGCTTCGTTCTGCATCAGCGTCCCTATCGCAACAGCAGCCAGCTGCTCGAATGTTTGACGGCCTCGCACGGCCGCGTGGGACTCGTGGCCCGCGGCTCGCGCGCCGCGAAGAGCCGCCAGCGCGCGTTGTTGCAGCCATTCGCCCCACTCAGACTCTCGTGGCTCAGACGCGGCGAGCTCGGTCGCCTGCTGCAAGTCGAGCCCGAGGCGCCGAGTCATGATCTGGGCTCGCACCGGCTCCTCGCCGGCTACTACAGCAACGAGTTGCTGTTGCGCCTGCTGGCCCGTGGCGATCCGAACGGCGAAGTGTTTTCCTGTTATAGTCGCTGCCTCGCGCGACTTGCAGCCGGCGAGAGCATGACGCGCACGTTGCGCGTGTTCGAGCTGGACCTTCTCGGTGCGCTCGGCTACGGGCTCGAGCTCGAAAACGATGCGGGCACTGGCGAGCCACTCGTCGCAGAGCGGTACTACCGTTTCGAGCTCGAAAACGGCTTCTGCCTGTGTGCACGAGAGGGGGCCGACGTGTACGCCGGGCGTGAAATCATCTCGTTGCGTGAGCGGGTCCTCGAAGACGAGGCAAGCCTGCGAGCAGCGCAGCGGTTGCTCGGTCGCGTGCTGAAGGCATACTTGGGAGAACGGCCGCTCAAGAGTCGGCTGGTGCTGCAGGACATCGTGAGCCGCGGGCTCTAGAGGCGGGAGTCTTAGATGAAATCGCTGACACCCATCCGGCTGGGTGTGAATGTCGACCATGTCGCGACTCTGCGGCAGGCGCGGGGCACGCGCTACCCGGATCCTGTGACGGCGGCGCTCATCGCCGAGCAATCGGGCGCGGACAGCATCACGATTCACTTGCGTGAGGACCGCCGGCACATTCAGGAGCGGGATCTCGAAGTGCTGGGTCGAATGATTCAAACGCGCGTCAATCTCGAGATGGCCGTGACCGAGCCGATGCTCGACGTGGCCGTGGCCGCCGCGCCGGCCGACTGCTGCTTCGTCCCGGAGCGGCGCGAAGAGCTCACGACCGAGGGCGGTCTCGACGTTGCCGGGCAACAGGACAAGATTCGGGCGGCGTGCCGGCGGCTGGGGAGTCACGGTATTCGCGTGTCGTTGTTCATCGATCCCGATCGCGAGCAGATCGATGCGAGCATTGCGGCAGGCGCGCCCGTCATCGAGCTCCATACGGGCGCATACGCGGACGCGCATGGTGGGGCCGCGGCGCAAGAGCTCGAGCGCATCGAGACGGCTGCGGCCTATGCCGCGAGCCGCGGACTCGTCGTGAATGGTGGCCACGGGCTCAATTATCATAATGTCGAGCCCATCGCCGCGATCGAGCACATCGTCGAGCTCAACATCGGCCATGCCATCGTTGCGCAGGCGATCTTCGACGGATTCGCCGGAGCCGTTGCGAAGATGAAAGCCTTACTGTCGTCGGTCAGCCGCGCGTGATTTTCGGCATCGGCACAGACGTGTTGCGCCTAGACCGGGTAGAGAAGACTTGGGAGCGCTTCGGCGAGCACTTTGCGGCCCGCCTGCTGCTCGACGAGGAGCGCCAACTGTTTTCGAAGGCCAAGCGACCCGTGCGCTTTCTAGCCATGCGTTTCGCCGCGAAGGAAGCCATCGTGAAGGCGCTCGGCACGGGGTTTGCGAACGGCGTCTGGGTGCGCGACGTCGGGACGGTGCCGAATGCGCTTGGGCAGCCGCAGGTCATCTATTCGGCGCGCGGGCGCGCGCTGTGCCATAAGCTCGGCGTCGGCGCGGGCCATTTGACGCTGAGCGACGAAGCCGGTCTCATCGTGGCCGTCGCCGTGCTCATGCGTGCAGACCCGCGGACCGACGGCGACGCAATTGCAGGGGACAGTCTTTGAACGTTCTGGTGTTCGATATCGAGACGGTGCCGGACGTCGAGCTCGGCAGGCGTCTTTACGATGTTGCCGATCTCGACGACGTAACAGTCGCCAAGATCATGTTCTTCAAGCAGAAGCAGGCGCGACAAACGGATTTCTTGCCGTTGCCCCAGCATCGCGTCGTTGCGATCTCGGCCGTACTGCGCAACCGCGACGGGCTCAAGCTCTTCAGCATCGGCGAGGAAGCTTCTCCGGAGCGGGAGCTCGTGCAACGATTTTTCGACGGGCTCGACCGATACACACCGACGCTCGTATCGTGGAACGGTAGCGGGTTCGACCTGCCCGTGCTGCACTATCGGGCGCTAAAGCACGGGGTCGACGCACATAGATATTGGGAGTTGGGCGAGAGCGACCGCGACTTTCGCTATAACAACTATCTGAATCGCTTCCATTGGCGCCACATCGATCTCATGGACGTGCTCTCCGGTTACGGATCCAGCGCTCGTGCTTCGCTCGATCAAGTGGCGCAGCTCGTGGGGCTTCCTGGCAAGCTCGGTATGAGCGGTGAGCGAGTCTGGCCAACGTATCTCGCGGGAGATCTGGCGGCGATCAGGAATTACTGCGAGACGGACGTATTGAACACGTACCTCATCTATCTGCGCTTCGAGGTCATTCGGGGCGAGCTCGATCCCGGTCGGTACGACGAGGAGGTCGCCCAAGTCGAGGCGAAGCTCGAGCAGTCGGACCGGCCGCATCTGAAGGCGTACTTGGACGCTTGGCGGTCACTGTCGCGTGCGCCCTGATGCGCGACCCATTCAAGCGACCGTCGTCGACTTGACCCATGACGGGCGCGGCGTCGCCGATGTCGACGGCCGCCGCGTTTTCGTGCCCGATGCCTTACCGGGCGAGCAGGTCGAGATCGCCCTCGGTAAGCGTCGGCGCAAGCTCCAGGAAGCGCAGCTCCTGCGCGTCTCGAGCCCATCGACGTCGCGCGTCGTGCCCGGATGCGAGTACTTCGGGCGCTGCGGCGGTTGTGCACTGCAACACCTCGAGCACGGCGCGCAGGTTCGCTTCAAGCAGGACGTTGTGGCCCAAGCGCTCGCGAGGATTGCGCGCGCGAAGCCTCGGGAGTGGCTACCGCCCGTGTTCGGAGCTCCGTGGCATTATCGTCGGCGCGCGCGGCTCGGCGTGAAGTTCGTTCCGGCCAAGGAACGCGTGCTCGTCGGCTTTCGCGAGCGCGCTGCGCCCTACATTACGGATATGGCGCGTTGTCCGGTGCTGATGCCCCCGATAGATGCATTGCTCGGCGAGCTCGCGGAGCTCGTCGGTCAAACGAGTATTCGAGCGCGTTTGCCGCAGATCGAAGCCGCCGTCGGCGATGCGTGCGCGGCGCTCGTGTTTCGCGTACTCGACGAGCCGACCCAGGCCGATCGCAACCTATTCTCGGACTTCGGTCGTCGCCATGACCTCGATATCTATCTGCAGCCCGGTGGACCCGGTACGGCTGCGCCGCTCGGCGCGGCGCGCATTCTCGACTACTCGCTGCCCGCATACGGTTTGAAGCTGCAGTTCGCACCGACCGATTTCGTCCAAGTCAACGCCGCCGTCAATGCCGAGCTCGTCGCGACGGCACTACGCTTCGCGGCGATACGCCCCGGCGACCGCGTTCTCGACCTCTATTGCGGACTCGGCAACTTCAGCTTGCCGTTCGCACGCGAAGCCTCGCAGCTTCTCGGCGTCGAAGGCGACGCAGGGCTCGTGGCGCGTGCCGTTCGCAACGCGGCACTGAACGGAATCGCCAACGCGCGATTCGTCGCCGCGGATCTGGCCGCGCGCGATTGGAGCTTCTTGGCCGAGCCCTGGGATGTCGTAGTGCTCGACCCGCCGCGAACGGGTGCCGAGGCGCCGATCGGCCAGATGGGCAAGATCGGGCCGCGAACGATCGTCTACATATCGTGCCATCCGGCTACACTGGCGCGTGACGCTCGTGTCCTAGTCGAAGAGCACGGCTACGAGCTCGCTGCGGCAGGCGTGTTCGACATGTTTCCGCACACGTATCACGTGGAGTCGCTCGCCGTGTTCGAGCGTAACGACTGACGTTGCGCGGCACAGGCGCGTTGCTATGATGTTGCCGTGCCTCAGGAGATAGAGCGAAAGTTCTTGCCGAAATCGGCTGCTTGGCGTTCGGCTGTGCGGCGTAGCGCCGTGATGCGGCAAGGGTACCTCGCTCGAGGTGATCGAGCTTCGGTGCGGGTTCGCGTCGCCGGCAGCGAAGCATGGCTCAACGTGAAAGGTGGCGGTCTCGTGGCGGTGCGTCCCGAGTTCGAGTATTCGATTCCGGTGGATGAAGCCGAAGAGCTGTTGGCCCTTTGCAGCGGTCCGTTGATCGAGAAGACGCGCCACTGGGTCCAGCACGACGGCAACGACTGGGAAGTAGATGAATTTCACGGCGACAACGACGGTCTCGTCGTGGCGGAAATCGAGCTGGAACGCGAGGATCAACCGTTCGCCTTGCCCGATTGGGCCGGGCAGGAGGTCACTCACCTGCGCCGCTACTACAACGTGAGCTTGGTGCGACATCCTTATCGGGAATGGAACGAGAGCGAGCGCAATATCTGAAGATTGTCGTGAGCCTCGAACGCCAGCGGCTCGACGTCCGCGCCGGCGAGCAAGGCGTCGCGACGTTTTCGGTCTCCACGTCCAAATTCGGTGCGGGGGAGCTGCGCAACACCTTCAAAACACCCAGAGGCAGGCACGTCGTTCGCGCGAAGATCGGCGCGGGCCAGCCGCTCGGCGCTGTCTTTCGCGGTCGTCGACCGACCGGCGAGATCTATTCGCCTACCCTCGCGCAGGCGCAGCCCGATCGAGATTGGATTCTTACCCGAATTCTCTGGCTTTCGGGGCTAGAGCCCGGCAAGAATCGCCTTGGCGAGGTCGATACAATGCGCCGGTACATCTATATTCACGGCACGCCGGACGAGGACGTGCTAGGCGTGCCCGGCTCGGTCGGGTGCATTCGTATGAGCAACTGCGATGTCCTCGAGCTGTTCGATCTCGTGCCGGTAGGAACCGTCGTCGAGGTCGGATCTTGAAGGGCGTTGCGGTGGGCTGGGGTGGCTGGAGCAGAACGTGTCGCTGGGTCCGTTGATGATCGATCTGAAGGGCAAGTCGCTCGACGCGGAGGAGCGCCGATGGCTGGCCTCGCCGGCCGTAGGCGGCGTGATCCTGTTCTCCCGAAATTTCGCCGACCGGCGCCAGCTCATGGATCTCGTCGCCGAGATACATGCGGCTCGCCAGCCGCCGCTGCTCGTTGCGGTCGACCACGAGGGCGGGCGCGTCCAACGGTTTCGCGACGAATTCTTTGTGCTGCCGCCTCTGCGCACGCTGGGGCATTTGTACGACGAGGATCGGGAGACGGCGCTCAAGACGGCGGCGGCCTTCGGCTGGATCGCTGCCGCCGAGTTGCGTTCGGTCGGTATCGACCTCGGATTCACGCCGGTCGTCGATCGCGATCTCGGCCTTGCCGAAGTCATCGGTGACCGGGCCTTTCATTCCGACGGTCGAGCCGTCGCGGAGCTGGCTTTGCGATTCGCGGCGGGCGCCAAACATGCCGGCATGGAAATCACGGCCAAGCACTTTCCGACGCACGCCGGTGTGGTCAGTGACTCGCATACCGAGACAGCCGTCGATCGGCGCGAGCTCGCCGAGCTCGACGAGGATCTTTTGCCGTATCGAAAGCTCATCGGCAGCGGGCTGCATTCGGTCATGGTCGCCCATGTGAGCTTCCCGGCCGTCGATGCCGCACCGGCCAGCGTATCGAGCGCGTGGGTCGGCGGCATCTTGCGTGACAGACTCGGCTTTGCGGGAGCCGTGATCGCCGACGACATGAGCATGGCCGGCGCGGCCGTGGCGGGCCCCGTCGCCGAACGAGTTCGGGCGGCGCTTACGGCCGGCTGTGATCTCGTCTTGCTGTGCAACGCGCCGGACGATATTCCGCGAGTCATCGATGCGCTGGAAGGCTACGTGAATCCGTCGGCGCAATTGCGCCTGACGCGTTTGCACGGTCGCGGCGCCACCGATTGGGAAGGGCTGCACGAGTCGGCCGAGTGGCGGCGTGCGCAGGAAGCCGTGAGCGCGCTGCGAGCGCGTCCGGCACTCGAGCTCGAGGGCTAGTCCTGCAAACGACAGCACCGACAGCCGATGAGGCGCTGGCTGCCCGCCGTGGCGCTCGGCAATTGTTTTCGGCGGCGGAAGTCGCCGCCGCGATCGACGCCATGGCCCACGAGCTGGCACCGCGTTTGGGTGGTGAGAATCCCGTGATCCTCATTGTCATGCACGGAGGCGCATTCGCCGCCGTGGAGCTGTGCCGTCGGTTCGACTTCCCGTATGAGGTCGACTACGTGCACCCGACGCGTTACGGCGACGCCGTCGAAGGTGGTGCCTTGCACTGGCGCGTGCGGCCTGCGGCTTCCCTGGCCGGCCGGACCGTGCTCGTCGTGGATGACATCCTCGATCGCGGTTTGACGCTCGGTGCGCTGCACGACGAGCTCGATCGCGTCGGCGTGGCTGCGCGGCTGACCGCCGTGCTCGTGAGCAAACGTCTCGAGGTGCCAGCGGCGCGGCCGGCAGTGGACGCGATCGGTGTGGAAGCGGACGATGTGTATGTGTTCGGCTCGGGAATGGACTACCGAGGTTACTGGCGCGGCTTGCCGGGATTGTTCGCGATCGACGGTGCGAGCGGGAGGCACTCGTGAATGGAGCGATCGGCTTGATCGTGGGCAGTGGTTTCGAGCAGCTCGGGCTCACGATCGTTGCGCGCAGCCCAGCGAAGACACCGTACGGGCCGCCGAGCAGTCCCGTGCTCACGATCACGTTTGGCGGTCAGACCCTCGTGGGTCTTGCTCGACACGGCGAGGCGCATGCGATTGCGCCGCACGAGGTCAACTACCGCGCCAATCTCTGGGCTTTGCAGCAGCACGGCGTGACTCAGTGCTTGGCGATCAATGCCGTCGGAGCGATCGTGCCCGGCTTTGCCCCCGGTGATTTGGCGGTGCCGGATCAGCTCATCGACTACACGTACGGGCGAATCGGTAGCTTCGGCGGCGACGACGGGACCGTGCGCCATGTCGAATTCACCGAGCCATTCGAGCCGATTCTACGCGGGCGGCTCGCCGCAGCCGTCTATGCTTGCGGTTTCGGCGCTCGCGGTGGGACGTACGGCGTCACGCAAGGCCCGCGGCTCGAGACGGCCGCCGAAATCGATCGCCTCGCACGTGACGGCTGTGCCATGGTCGGCATGACGGCGATGCCCGAAGCCGTGCTCGCGCGCGAACTGGGGATCGACTATGCGGTTTGTGCGCTGGCCGTCAACTACGCCGCCGGTCGAGCGCCGGGCTCGGCCGACATACACGCCCAGATCGAGCAATGGCTGACCGCCGGCATGCGCCGTGTAGGCACCGTGCTCGGAAGGCTCCTGCCCGAGATCGTCGGCTCGGCCGCAGTGTGATCCGTGTCATAGACCGAAAGCATTCCCCGATCGAACATAATCGGATGGAGACTGGCAGGGATGCTCGGAGCGTGAAATCCCTTAGCCGCCATGCTTTGGAGCACATGGTAACCCTGTGCTCCGAAGGCATTCTGCTTGCCGATGCCCAAGATCCCGAGATGCCGATCGTCTATGTGAATCCGGCATACGAGGATTTGACGGGCTACTCCGCCGAGGAGCTCAAAGGCAGCAGCTGGCGACTGATCAAGCGCGCCGAAGAAGGACCGCCCGAGCTCGAAAGGCTCAAGGCGGCCGTCGGGCGTTCGGAGCCTTGTCACGCCATCGTGCCCGACTTGCGCAAGGACGGCACTGCCTGGTTCAGCCATGTCAACGTCGAGCCGCTGTACAACGCGCGAGGCGATCTCAAGTACTTCCTGTGCATCCAGCGCCCGGCCTATCCGGCGTCGGATTCGTCTACCGAGGATACTGCCGGCGTCGAGGTGGACCTCTTGCAGCGCGAGCTCGGCCGAGCCCGGCAGAAGATCGCGAGTTTGGATCGCATCGATCCTGCCACGGGTCTTCTGCGGCTCGAGTATTTCTACGAGCTTCTGAATCGCGACCTCGCCGTTGCGCGCCGCGACCAGCGATTCGTCACGGTCGTGTTGTTCGAGATCGTCGATTTCGATGCGTACCGTCAGACTTTCGGGGCGAAGGCGGCCGAATCCTGCCAGCGAATGATTGGTGCGCAAATCACTCGAGCGCTGCGGCGCGCGGGGGATCTGTGTGCGCGTTACGACGAATCGACGCTCGTTGCTTCGGCTTTCGCTCAACAAGCGGTCGAGGTCAAACAGCTCGCCGAACAGATCGCCGAGAACGTCCGCCGACTCGGTCTGCACAATCCGCGCGCGAAATCCGGGCGTTACGTGACTATCGCCCACGCCGTCGTGGAATGCGCGCCGGGTGCCGTCGACGACGCGCAAACCGTGCTCGCGCACGCCCGGGCGGATCTCGCCGTGAGCTCGGAGCCCGCGGAGCCCAGCCGCGCCGTATCACACTGACGGCCGATCAGACGGTTTCGGTCCGGGCTCAGGCGGCCGGTTTGGGCGGCGTGGCCGCGTCCGGCGGTGCGGTCTGCGCGGGCGTAATCATGACGAGCACGCCGAAAGCCGGGTGGTCGAAATAATGCAGCTCGCCGCTGCGTGCCTGTCTTTGCTGAATCAAGGTGAATCGCGGCGAGAGCTTGAGCTCTTGCAAGTCGACGGGTGCATCGAGCTCGACGGGCTGCTGCGCTGCCGCCGTCCCGCTGCGGTAGGTCAAATCGAGCTCGATGTGTAAGAACCGGCTCAGATAGATGCGAACCGTTCCGCTCGGATTTGCGGTGCCGAGCAGTGCGAGGTCGAACGGCCGTGCCGTTTCGTCGGGCAAACCCGGCTGCACCCAGCCGCCGTGCACGAGTGGTACGTAGGCGGAGAGTCGCTCGAGCTTTTGATAAGCAGCGTCGAGCTGGTATTCCTCGGGTCGCAGAAGACGAAAGCGAAATGCGTCCGCTGGGCTTGCCTCGTCGGGCAACGGCTGGGTTGCGCCGTCGGGAGACGGACGGGTCGGGTCGCGCGCCAGCTCGGTTGCCGGCACATCCGTCGTACTCGGTGCGGCATTCCGTCCTGGTTCTAGTCCGGGGCCGAGCAAGCTCAGGTCGTCGAACTGGGGTATTTCGCGCGGCAGCGCGTCGACCGGCGGTGGGGGTGCGACGAGCTCGTGGTCGAAGTGCTCTTCCGTGGGGTCGAAGTCGCGATACGCGAACACGATGATTTCGACCTGATACAACGGCGGACCGGCCGCTTCTTCGCCGGCCGTCGAGCCGGTGTCCTGCGCGAGCGCAAGCGCGCTCGTGACGGCCAGAGCGATCCCTGCGACGACCGACGACAGCTGCGATCTCATGATGCGCAGTATAGCGCCCGGCGAATCACGCGGCAGCGGTTGCGGTGTGTTTGGGGGTCAGCCGCCCGAGCAGCGCCTCGACGGCGCCAATTCGCCCTTCGGGTGCTTCGACGTGCCAAGAGAAGCGCAGGCGGAACGGACCGTCGAGTCTGTACTGAGTCGGTGCCTCCTCGATGAGCGTAATGAGCGACGCAGGGTCGACGTTCGAGCGTTCGCCGAACCGGATGTTGCCGCCTTCCGCGCCGGCTTGGATCTTGGCCACGCCGAGCGTCTGCGCGCTGAGCTTGAGCGCCGTGATCGCGAACAGATTCTTCAAAGGAGGCGGCAGCAACCCGAATCGGTCGATGAGCTCTATCTGCAGCTCGTCGAGGTCGGCGCTCGTCGCCGCATTGGCGATACGCTTGTAATGCACGAGACGCATGTGGACGTCCGGCATGTAGTCCTCCGGAATCAAGGCGGCAAGGCCGAGCTCGATCTCGGGGCCGTGCACGAACGGGTCTTCGAGGTCCGGCTCCCGGCCGGCGCGCAGGGCGCCGACCGCGCGCGCGAGCAGATCGTTGTACAGCGTGAAGCCAATGGCCTGTATTTGGCCGCTTTGTCCTTCGCCGAGCAGCTCGCCGGCGCCGCGTATTTCCAAGTCGTGCGTGGCGAGCGTGAAGCCCGATCCGAGTTCCTCGAGCGATGCGATCGCCTCTAGCCGCTTCGCGGCGTCGGCGCTCAATGCGCGCAGCGGCGGCGCGATCAGGTATGCGTAGGCCTGATGATGGGAGCGGCCGACGCGGCCGCGAAGCTGGTGTAGCTGCGCGAGGCCGAGGCGATCGGCGCGATCTATGACGATTGTATTGGCCGTCGGAATGTCGATGCCGCTCTCGATGATCGTCGTGCATACGAGCACGTTGAACTCGCGATGGTAGAAATCGAGCATGACCTGCTCGAGCTCGCGCTCGGACATCTGGCCGTGCGCGACGCGGATTCCTGCTTCGGGCAGCAGTTTCTCCAGATCGCGGGCAACGCGCTCGATGTTCTCGACCCGGTTATGGACGAAGTAGACCTGCCCGCCGCGGCGGATCTCGCGCAGCACGGCGTCGCGAATCTGCCGGTCGTTCCACTCGCCGAGGAAGGTCTTCACCGACAGGCGGTCGGCGGGGGGCGTCGCAATGATCGACAGATCTCTCAAGCCTCCGAGCGTCATGTTCAGTGTCCGCGGGATCGGAGTGGCCGTGAGCGTCAGCATGTCGACCTCGGCGCGCAGCCTCTTGAGTTGCTCTTTGTGCTTGACGCCGAATCGATGCTCTTCGTCGACGACGACGAGACCCAACCGCTTGAAACGGATATCGGGCTGCAGCAGCTTGTGTGTGCCGATGACGACGTCGACGGTGCCCGTGGCGAGCTCCTTCACGACACCCGTAGCTGCCCCTGTGCTGCGAAAACGCGACAGCAGCTCTATGCGGACGGGCCAGTCGGCAAATCGGTCGAGAAACGTGCGGTAGTGCTGCTGTGCGAGCAACGTGGTCGGCACGAGCACGGCGACCTGATAGCCGGCATGGACTGCCACGAATGCCGAGCGCAGCGCGACCTCGGTCTTGCCGAAGCCGACGTCGCCGCAAACGATTCTGTCCATCGGCTGTCCGCTCGCGAGGTCGTCCAGAACGCGCTCGATCGCCGTTTGCTGGTCTTCGGTCTCCTCGAAAGGAAAGTCTCGCGCGAACCGCGCATAGCTGTCGTCGCTGAACGTGAGCTTCGTGCCCGTGCGTGCGGCGCGTTGGGCGTAAATGTGCAGCAGCTCGGCCGCGACGTCACGCGCCTGGGCCGCGGCTTTGCGTTTGGCTTTTGCCCACTGGTCCGTGCCGAGCTTGTGCAGCGGTGCCTGGTCGGCGGATGCGCCGCTGTAGCGCGTGACGAGGTGCAGGCTGTGAACGGGGACGTAAAGCTTGTCGCCGCCCGCGTATTCGAGCAGCAAAAACTCCGTCGGCAGACCGTCGACGTCGAGCGTCTTCAAGCCCTGATAGCGCCCGACTCCGTAGTCCTCGTGCACGACCGGCGCGCCGACTTGCAGATCCGTGAGCTCGCGAATCACGGCCTCGGGATCGCGAGCGGAGCGCCTCCGGCGGATTCGCTGCCGCGGCCGCTCCATGCCGAGCTCGGTGGTCGTCACGATGCGCAAGCGACGAGCCGGCACGTGAAAGCCTTCGCCGAGCTCGGCGACGGCAACGGCCAGAGTCGTGTCGCTGTCGAGGAATGATCGCCAATCGGCGACGGCCTCGACGCGATAGCCGCGGCCACGCAGCAGCTCGAGCATCATCTCGCGGTGTCCTGGGGACGATGTTGCAACGAGTGTGCGCACTTCTTCGCTGGCTCCGAGCCAACGCGCGATACGGTCTTCGTCGGCTGCGATACCGGCGGCGAGCGGATGGGCCGTGCCGGCGTTGTCCGCCGTCGGCGAGTCGTTTGCGGTCGTCGCGAGCTCGAGCACGCCGTGCACGCCGAGCCTGCGCGCGAGCTCGGTCGGCGACCAGAACCCGAGCTCGGGTGCAAGTATCGGGTGTTCGATGTCGCCCTTGAGCTGCTCGTAACGCTCAGCGATCAGTTGCCAAGCTTCGTCGAGACCCTCGAGCGCTCCGGCCGGCACGACGAGGAGCGCTTCCTCGGTAAGATACTCGAACAACGAGACGGTCTCGTCGAAAAAAAGCGGCAAGTAGTACTCGATGCCGGCCGGGAGCTGTGCTTCGGAAATCGTCCGGTAGACGGGGCAGCGGCCGGGCTCGACCGGAAATCGATCTCGAAAGCGCTGCCTGAACCCCTTGATACCCGCCTCGTCGAACGGAAACTCTCGCGCAGGCAGCACTCTGATGGCGTCCGTCGTACCGGCCGTGAGCTGAGTCTGCGGGTCGAACGTGCGCAAGCTCTCGATCTCGTCGTCGTAGAGGTCGATGCGTACGGGTTCGGGGGAGCCGGTCGGGTAGATGTCGAGCAAAGCGCCGCGTACCGCGAACTCTCCGGGTTCGGATACTTGCTCGACGCGCAAGTAACCGTGATCGGCCAGGCGGCGGGTTAGATCGTCGCGATCGAGCTTGGCGCCGACCTTCAAGAAGAGCGAGCGCGAGACCACGAAGTCCGGCGGTGGCAGTCGGTTCAGCAGCGCGCCGGCGTCCACGATCAATGTCGTGACTTCGCCGCGCGCAAGCTGGTAAAGGCTCAACAGCCTGTCGGCGAGTAAGTCCTGTGGCGCAGAGATCGGCTCGTAGGGCAGTGTCTCGTAGTCGGGGAACCGGCGTATGGAGCGCTCTGCGTCGAAGAACGCGATCTCGCGCTCGAGCCGGTCGGCGGCTCCGGCGCTCGGTGCGACGATGACAGTGGGACCGTCGTGGCGCGCCGCGGCCTCGGCGATGGCAAGGCCGATCGCGCTGCCGTGCAATTCGTGCCAGGCAGCGCGCGGTCTGTTCGGGCCGGGCAGTGGGAGAGCAGGTAGAACCGGGGGAAGCTTCATCGCCTGTTGCTGGAACAAAAGGCGAATTATCCCATAGGCGGGCGACGAGGCGCTCCGGGGTCGGCACGGCCGCGGTTGCGGTCAACGCGCGCCGCGGCGGCGCAGCCGATCAGCCCTCGCGGGCCACGGCGTGGATGACGTATTGGTGCTCGAAGTACACCGAGAAGCCGGGATAGTCCCAACGTGTGATCGGCGGCTCTCCGACCGCCGGATGGCGGGCCGTGGGAGCGCCGAACTTGGCTTCGACGCCATCCATCGTCATTCCGCGGGTCGGCCGCGACGCGGCCGACGGAGCGGCCATCTCGATCTCATCGAGCAGCAAGACCTCGGCGTAAGCGGCCGCCGAGCCGGCCATGAGGCATACCGCCAAGAGGCTTGCCGAGACGCGTTTCGACATGATTCGATCCTCCGTGAAGGGGTCGAATATAGCACCGCCCGGAGGGGGCGCAAATCGACGGCTGTGCGCTTTTGTGCCGTGCGTCACAGTTCGTTCCGAGTCGCCAAGCGACGACACCGGTGCGAGCGCCCCGACGGGCGGCGACCACGCCGCGTGTGCCTATGGTTTAATGCCCGTCGATGTTTCAGCCGCTCGAATGGTTCATAGGTCTGCGGTACCTGCGCTCGCGTCGCCGGCGCGGCGTCGTATCGTTCATGAGTGCGGCGTCGCTGCTCGGCATCGCGCTCGGTGTCGCGGCCTTGATCGTGATCTTGTCGGTCATGAACGGTCTCGAGACCGAGACGCGTACGCGCCTGCTCAGCATGAGCGCACACGCGAGCTTGTCGGCGCCGGAAGGCGGCCTTTCGGATTGGCAGGCGCTCGAGCGCAAGATCGACGCCGTGCCCGGCGTGATCGGCGCTTCGCCCTACGTGCTGCTGGAAGGCATGCTCGCGGCCGGCGTCAATCTCCATCCGGCCCTCGTGCGCGGCATTTTGCCCGGGCAGGAGCAAAACGTTTCGGATATCGACCGCTTTCTTCAGGAAGGCAACATCGAATCCCTCGAGCCCGACGGACGCCAGATCATCCTCGGTCGAGTGCTCGCGCTGAACCTCGGGTTGCGTGTGGGTGACCCCGTCAAGCTGCTCGTCCCGCGCGTCGTGGACGGCAGGATGACGCCACGGCTGGAAGGCTTCACGGTAGCGGGTATTTTCGAGGCCGGCATTCAAGACAACGACGCGAATCTCGCCTTGGTTCACTTGACGGATGCCAGCGAGATCAAGGGGCTCGACGGCGCGCCCGAGGGAATCGCCGTTAGGCTCGACGACCCGCTGCATGTGGACCGGTTTCGCGCGGCGATCGAGCCGCAGGCCGCGGGGCTTCGTTACTCGGATTGGACCGAGGAGCACAAGAACCTTTTTTCGGCCATTCACATCGAGAAGCTCATGATGAGCATCATCCTGATGTTCATCGTCGGTGTTGCGGCATTCAATATCGTGGCGTCGTTGATGATGGTGGTCATCGACAAGGAGAAGGACGTCGCCATCCTGCGCACCTATGGTCTCGATCCGAAGCGTGTTGCGCGCATTTTCCTCGTGCAAGGCGCGGTCATCGGTGTCGTCGGAACGCTGTTCGGCACGTCGCTCGGCGTCACGCTCGCGCTCAACGTCCACGTGATCGTTCCCTGGCTCGAGTCGACGCTGCATTTCAAGATCATGCCGGGCGACGTGTACTACGTGACCCAGATTCCGTCGGAAGTGCACGTCAAGGATGTCGTGACCATTCCGCTGGCCGCGCTTGCGATTGCGTTGCTCGCGACCATTTACCCGTCACGTCGCGCGGCCGGCATTGCGCCCGCGGCCGCGCTGCGATACGACTGAGCCGCCGTCACGCGTCGATGAAGCAACCCTACGAGCTGTCGATCGCCTTGCGCTATTTGCGTGCCCGCAGCAACAACAGCTTTATATCGTTCATTTCGGCCGTTTCGATGATCGGCATTGGGCTCGCCGTTGCGGTACTCATAGTGGTGCTGTCGGTCATGAACGGTTTCGAGCACGAGTTGCAAAAGAGAATTCTCGGCATGGTCTCAGACGCAACCATCACCGGTTACGATGGCCCGCTCGACGATTGGGCCATGATGCGCACGCGTGCGCTCGACCGGCCGGACATCGTCGCAGCAGCCCCGTTCGTCGAAGGTCAGGCCATGGCCGTGTCCGGTGAGCGGCTGGCCGGTGTGAACGTCCGTGGCGTCGAGCCGGCGCTCGAGCGCACGGTATCGAACATCGGCGACATCACTACCGCAGGCAGTATCGACGCGCTCACCCCAGGCAGCTACAAGGCCGTGATCGGCATCAATCTCGCGGAAACGCTCGGTGTAAAGGTCGGCGACGAGGTCACGCTCGTGCTCGCGGAAGCGCACGTGACACCCGCCGGGTTGTTGCCGAGACTGCGCGCGTTCACCGTTGCCGGCATCTTCTCGGCCGGCATGTACGAATACGATCGCGGGCTCGTGTTCGTGAGCATGGCCGACGCGGGCAAGCTCTTCCACACGGGCGGCCGCGCGACGGGCCTCAGGCTCGATATCGCCGATCTTTACAACGCGCGCGGCGTCGCAACGGAGTTTGCTCGGCTGCTTGCCAACGAGCTCGGCAAGAACTTCTATATCGACGACTGGACGCGACAGCACTACAACTACTTCCGTTCCATTCAGCTGCAAAAGTCGATCATGTTCGTGATTCTGTCGCTCGTGATCGCCGTGGCAGCGTTCAACATCGTTTCCACGCTCATGATGGTCGTGCGAGACAAACGCGGCGACATCGCGATCTTGCGCAGTTTCGGCACGACGCCGCGCAGCGTCATGTGGATCTTCAGCAGCCAGGGCACGTTCATCGGTCTCGTCGGTACGCTGTTTGGTGTTGCGCTCGCGGCGCTGGTGTCCTGGCAGCTGGGCAACGTCGTGAGGCTGATCGAAAGCTGGTTCGGTATCAACTTGCTCGCTGCGGACGTGTATTTCTTGAGCGACCTGCCGACGCAACTTCGTCCCTGGGAAATCGCGGAAATCTCGGTCCTCGCCGTGGGGCTCGCGATCGCCGCCACTATTTATCCGGCATTGAGCGCTGCGCGCCAACCGCCGGCGGAAGCGCTGCGCTATGAGTGATTCACGACCCGTCCTCGAGGCCATCCATCTCGTGAAGACGTTCGAGGACGTGGGGCGCAAGGTCGAAGTGCTACGCGGTGTCGAGCTGTCGATTGCGCCAGCCGATCGCGTCGCGATCATCGGCGCGTCCGGATCGGGCAAGACCACGTTACTGCAGCTGCTGGGGGGACTGGACGAGCCGAGCGAGGGCGAGGTTCGCGTCGTCGGGGAGTCGATGAGTCGTGCGAGCGATGTCGATCGAGGACGGTTGCGCAATCGTGCGCTCGGCTTCGTCTACCAGTTCCATCATTTGTTGCCCGAGTTCACGGCGCTCGAGAATGTGGCAATGCCGCTGCTCGTGCGCGGCGCCGCGCCCAAAGAGGCTGCGCACGAGGCGCGGAGTCTGCTCGAGAGGGTAGGTTTGGCGGAGCGTCTGGATCACCGGCCCGGGCAGCTGTCGGGCGGCGAGCGGCAGCGTACCGCCGTGGCTCGCGCGCTCGTGACCCGGCCGGCGGCCGTGCTCGCGGATGAGCCGACCGGCAATCTCGATCGACCGACCGGCATGCGTGTATTCGACTTGCTGCTCGAGCTCAACGCGGCGCTCGGCACGAGCCTTATCGTCGTCACGCACGATCCGGATCTTGCGAAGCGCATGGATCGCGTTCTCGAGCTCAAGGACGGGGTATTGCAACCTGTATAGGCAGCAGCGTCGCGCCCGTTTGTCGGCCTGCTCCGGCGGTCGTCATGATCGCGGCAGGATGGCTCGGCGGAGCGCTAACCGTGCATTTGCTGCCGGCACTGCCGAGCGCCGGCATCTACGTGCCCCTCGGGCTCACCGCGCTGCTCGCGCTGCGCACACGTGTGGCGTATCCCATCGTTTGGGTCGTGGCGGGCTTCGTATGGACTGCTCAGTGTGCAGCGTGGCGTCTCGACGATAGGCTGCCGGCGGCCGGGGACTTCCCGCTGACAGGGTGGGTCGACGATTTTCCGACCGCGGCGCCCGGGCAATCCACCTTCTCGTTTTCCGTCGCCGAGCCTCGGCCGATAGGGGTTCCGCGCCGTCTGCGGCTGACGTGGTACGACCCTCCGCCCGGCCTCGCTGCCGGCGCGGCCCTCGAGGTGGTTGCGCGACTCAAACCGCCGCGAGGCTTGCGCAATCCCGGTGGTTTCGACTACGAGAGGTGGCTCCTGGTCGAAGGGTATGGCGCGACCGGATATGTGCGCTCGGGCCAAATCGAGCCGGAGCGGCCGGCCGGCCTGGCTCGGACATGGTTGCTATACCGCGCTCGGCTGGCCGAGCGGATCGCCGCGGCGACCGGTGACGCGGACGGCGCCGCGCTGCTCACGGCACTCGCGATCGGTGAACGCTTTCGCTTCGAAGAGCGCCACTGGACAGCGTTCCGGCGTACGGGAACCAGCCATCTCGTGGCCGTATCCGGCATGCACGTCGGACTCTTGGGCCTCGTCCTCTTCGTTCTGACTCGGCGATTGTGGTTGTGGCTGCCGGGCGCGGCCGCTGCCTACGACCTCGAGGCCGCTGCTGCGGTGAGTCTGCTGGGGACGCTCTATTATGCAGCGCTCACGGGATTCGCCGTGCCCGCACAGCGGTCGCTGTTCATGATCGCGACGGCGCTCGCTCTGACCGTGACTCGGCTGTCGGTGGGTGTGGGGCAAGGGCTTGCCGCAGCGCTGCTCGGTGTATTGCTGTGGGATCCGCTTGCACCGCTGTCGGCGTCGTTCTGGCTGTCTTTCGGTGCCGTCGGCGTCCTCATGTGGCTCAGCGTGCCGCGCACGCTGCGTGTCGTGCGGCCCGGTCGAGCCTCGCGCGTCGTCGCCGCAGCCCGTGATTTGCTGAGGCTCCAGTGGAACGTGAGCCGCGCGCTGCTGCCGCTGACGGCGGCGTTTTTCGCCCAAGTTTCGCTCGTCGGCGTGGCGGTGAACCTCATCGCGATTCCGTGGTTCACCTTCGTGCTCGTGCCGATGACGCTCGTTGCCACGGTGGCGGCGTCCGATCCATGGCTGGGCACGACGCTTGCGCCACTGCTTTGGCAAGCAGCGGGCTCAGCGGCGAGTGTCACGGCGGCGGCTCTCGATGCCGTGGCCGCGATACCGTGGGCGGCCGTGCACGTGCCAACGCTCGCATGGCCCGTCACCGTTCTCGCCGTCGTCGGTACGTTCTTGGCGCTGCCCGTGCACCCGCTGCCTGGCCGCTCGCTCGCGTGGCTG
This sequence comes from uncultured Gammaproteobacteria bacterium, assembly GCA_963786385.1. Classification (GTDB taxonomy): domain Bacteria; phylum Pseudomonadota; class Gammaproteobacteria; order Steroidobacterales; family Rariloculaceae; genus FEN-1219. Next base: position 2,224,008 of record CAWAYS010000005.1, on the reverse strand, counting down.
GCGTTGCTGCCGCTGGCCTTGCCCGCGGCGAGGCCGCCGGAGCCCGGTGCCGTGCGTCTGCAATTACTCGATGTCGGCCATGGCTTGGCCGTGATCGTAGAGACCCACGCGCATCGCTTGCTTTACGATGCGGGCCCGCGATTCCCGTCGGGTTTCGACGCGGGCCTCGACGTCGTCGTCCCCGCGCTCCGAACGGTCGGTCGCGATCTCGACCTCGTGATCGTGAGTCACGCGGACAACGATCATGCGGGAGGCGTGCCTTCGGTATTGGCCGAGTTTCCAAGCGCTCGAGTGCTAGAAGGGCCCGACGTGCACTTGCGAGGGAGCCGTTGCGAGCGCGGCCAACGCTGGCGCTGGGACGGCGTCGAGTTCGCTGTCGTGCATCCGCCTGCCGGCTTCATCCCACGCGGCAACGACAGCTCGTGCGTGCTGCGCGTCAGCACGGGTGGTCACGCCGTGTTGATCGCGGGCGACATCGAGCTGCGCGGGGAATCGGCGCTCGCAAACGAAACCGTCGCGGCCGACGTCGTCATCGTGCCGCATCACGGCAGCGCGACGTCGTCGTCGCCGGCCTTCGTGAACGCCGTGGGTGCGGACTTCGCATTGGTGTCGGCCGGCTACGGCAATCGTTGGGGGTTTCCGAAGCCTGCCGTGCGTGCGCGCTGGGAACGTGCGGGTGCTGCCGTGCTCGTCACGGGCGACCGGGGCGCCATCACTGTTACGCTCGGTTCGCGTGGCGTAACGCTGAGCGCCGCAAGGATGCGGCGCCGACGTTACTGGGACGCGCGTTCTTGACGGCGAGAAACTCAACAATTTCCTGGTGAATCAGGTTACAGCACGTTATAGTTCGCCGAGTTCTCAGGAGAGTTTGCGGGTTTTCGGATGCTCGAGATCGTGCAAGCCGGCGGCTGGTTGATGCTGCCGATCATCGCCTGTTCCGTGGCCGCAGTGGCTATCGTCTTGGAACGGCTCTGGACCCTACAAAGAAAGCGCGTTCTTCCTCAAGAAGTAACGGCTCGGGTCTGGGAGTGGGTGAAGACGAATCAGCTCGACGCGAAGCACATTCAGACTTTGCACGACAGCTCACCGCTGGGCGAAGTGCTGGCCGCGGGATTGCTGCACCGTCATGCGCCGCGCGAAGTGCTCAAGGAGAGCATCGAAGACAGCGGCCGACATGTCGTGCACGAGCTCGAGAAGTTCCTGAATCCGCTAGGCACGATCGCGGCGATTTCACCGTTGCTCGGATTGCTCGGCACGGTGTCCGGCATGATCAAGGCTTTCACCACGATCACGTCGCAAGGTGTCGGTCATCCGGAGGTCCTGGCCGGTGGTATCGCCGAGGCGCTGATCACGACGGCGGCCGGCTTGTCGGTCGCGATTCCTGCGCTGATCGCCTATCGCTATTTGCGCCGGCGCATCGATGGCCTGGTCGTGTTGCTCGAGAAGGAATCGATTCGATTCGTGGAGCTGCTCCTGCAGCACAAACGCTCGGGGCTGCTCGGGGTAACGGATGAAGCTGCAGCAAAGCCGCTCAAGAGACGAGCCTGAGATCAACGTCATTTCGCTCGTCGACGTGCTGCTCGTGCTCGTCGTCTTCTTCATGGTGTCGACTTCGTTTCTCCGCGACACCGAGATCAGTCTTCATTTGCCCGAAGCGACGGCGAATTCTCCGGCGAGCGCGCCGAGCGACTCGCTGGAAATTGCGGTCACACAAGGCGGCAGCTATCTCGTGAACGGGCGCGAGCTCGTCAACAACGAGCAGCGAACGCTGCGTACCGCAATCGAACGGTTGATCGGTGATCGCCGCGACATGCCTGTCTTCATCCGTGCCGACGCGCTGGCAACTCATCAATCCGTCGTTACCGCCATGGACGTTGCCGGCCAACTCGGTTTCGTGAAGATCAACATCGCCACCGTCACGCCGCCGCACAACTGAGGCCAGCGCCGTGAACAACGGACTGCTGCACACGGTCGTCACAGACCACAGGGTCTCTCGATGTTGGGAGTGAGCCAGGACGGCGTGACCGTCTATCGGCGACTGCTCGGTTACGTCCGGCCGCATTGGATCATGATCGCGACTGCCGCTGCCGCTGCGGTCGTGTACGCGCTCGTTTCCGGCGTCGTGCCCTTGTTGCTCAAAGAAGTCATCACGCAGCTGGAAAGCGGTAGCCGCAACACTTCGAGCGCCTACCGCATTCCGTTGCTGATAGCGGTCGTTTTTCCTATCGGCACGGCAATGGATTTCATCGCCCAGTACTGTCTCGGGTGGGTTGGTCGTTCCGTGATTCGCGATTTGCGCGACCAGCTATTCGGCCACTTCCTCGCACTGCCGGCACGTTATTACGATGGCAGCTCGACAGGCAGTTTGATTTCGAAGCTCACGTTCAACACCGAGCAAGTCGCAGAAGCGATCTCCAATGCCGTCGTGATTTTGCTGCGCGATTCGCTGGCGATCGTGATCCAGCTCGGCGTCATGATCTACTTGAGTCCTCAGCTCACGCTACTCATGGCGATCGTCGGGCCGACGATCGGCTACTTCTTGCGAGTCATGAGCCGGGCGCTGCGGCGTTACGCGACGCGAATTCAAAACTCCATGGGCGACGTAACGAAAATCACGGAGCAGTCGCTGCACGGCAATCGAGTCGTGAAGATTTTCGAGGGGCAGGACTATGAGCGTCGGCAGTTCTCCGAGGTCAACGCACGCAATTTCCGGCAAAACGTGCGACTGCTTGCGACGCGTGCAGCAGGCGAATCGCTCACGCAGTACACGGTTGCGCTCGGGTTTGCGGCCGTCGTTTACGTCGCGTTTTCGGACTGGATGCTCGAAGGACTGACTGCGCCGATTTTCGTCGGTTTCTTTACCGCCATGGGGCAGCTGCTGACCCCGGTTAGACGTCTCACCAACATCAATGCCGCCGTGCAACGCGGCGTCGCGGCGGCCTCGAGCTTGTTCGAGACGCTCGACGAGCCGGCCGAGGAGGACAAAGGCACGGAGGTCGTCGCGCGCGCTCGCGGCGACGTCGAGTATCGGCATGTGTCGTTCAGCTACGATGCCAGCAAGGGTGGCGTGCTCAACGACGTGAATCTCGTCATCCCGGCGGGATCGAGCCTCGCGCTCGTCGGTCAGTCGGGCAGCGGAAAATCCACACTCGTGAGCCTGCTGCCGCGCTTCTACGATGTGCAAAGCGGTGCGGTGCTGCTCGACGGCAAGGACATACGCAGCTACCGGCTGCGCGACCTGCGCCGACAGCTGAGCCTCGTGAGCCAGGACGTCGTGCTGTTCGACGATACGATTGCGAACAACATCGCGTACGGCGCGCTGGCTGGGTGCTCGCGCGAGGATATCGAGCGGGCCGCCGAGGCGGCGTTTGTGAGCGATTTTGCGGGCGAGATGCCGGCAGGTCTGGACACTCCGATCGGGGAGCGTGGATTGTTGCTGTCGGGCGGACAGCGTCAACGTATCGCGATTGCGCGAGCGCTGCTGAAGGACGCCCCGGTGCTGATCCTGGACGAGGCGACGTCCGCCCTCGACACGGAATCCGAAAGGCGCATTCAGGCTGCGCTGGCGCGGCTCATGAAGGGCCGTACGACGCTCGTGATCGCTCATCGGTTGTCGACGATCGAGAGCGTCGACAGGATCGTCGTCATGCGCCAAGGCGCAGTCGTGGAGGTTGGCAGTCACGGCGAGCTTCTCGAGCGCGGCGGCTACTATTCCACTCTGCATCGCATGCAGTTCGCCGAGTAGCGTCGACGACGGTGGCATGAGCGCTCGGGTTTCGCCAGTCACGCGCGTTTTCAACGCGCTTTGGTACGAAGGAAATCCCGTCCGCTGGGTGCTGTGGCCCGTTGCGGTGCTCTACCGGCTATTGGCGGATGTGCGCCGCGAGGTATACCACCGCGGATGGGCACGATCGACCGAGTTGCCCGTGCCGGTCGTCGTGGTCGGCAACGTCACGGTCGGCGGCACGGGCAAAACCCCCTTTGTGATCTGGCTCGTGCAAGAGCTCACGCAAAGAGGCTTTCGGGTCGGTATCGTGACTCGCGGTTATCGGGGTACCGCACGTAATTGGCCTCTTTCCGTCGCGGCGGACAGCGACCCGGCCGAGGTCGGCGACGAACCCGTGCTGTTGGCTCGCCGTACACGATGTCCCGTGGCGGCCGGTCCGGATCGGGTCGCCGCCGCGAGGCACTTGTTGGAGGTTGCGGATGTGGATGTTCTGGTTTCCGACGACGGTATGCAGCACTACCGGCTCGCCCGACGTTTGGAGATCGCCGTCGTCGACGGCGAGCGCGGGCTCGGCAACGGCTTGTGCCTGCCTGCCGGCCCGCTGCGCGAGGGCGCTGAGCGCCTGCGCGAGGTCGACGCAATCGTCGTGAACGGCGGCAATTGGGGCCATGCGGGTGTATTCCGTGCGGTGGCCGTCGTCAAGCAAGTTTATCGTCTCGGGGACCAGGCCGTTCGTGCGATCGAAACGTTCAAGGACGCCCCCGTGCATGCGGTTGCGGGCATCGGCAATCCGCAGCGATTCTTCGATTTGCTCGAGGCGGCGGGGCTCGACGTGATGGCTCATCCTCTCGACGATCACGCGTCGATCGGCCCGCAGGATCTGAGGTTCTCCGAGCCGGGGGCAGTGCTGATGACCGAGAAGGACGCGGTAAAATGCGAGCGTTTCGCGCACGACGACGTCTGGTGCGTCGCAGTCGATCTGCAATTCGACACGAATACCGCCGTGCGTCTCATGCGGATCGTTACGCGCGACCTCGGAGGATCGCCGAATTGAGCGAAAATTTCGTTGTCGTCATACCGGCGCGATATGCGTCGTCGCGTCTGCCCGGCAAGCCGTTGAAGGATATCGCGGGCAAGCCAATGATCCAGTGGGTTTACCGCCAGGCTTCGTTGAGTGGTGCGCGGGAAGTCATCGTCGCGACCGACGACGAGCGTATCGTGGGAGCCTGCCGCGGCTTCGAAGGGCGCGTCGAAATGACCTCTGCCGATCATGCGAACGGCACCGACCGAATCGCGGAGCTCGCGCGCCGTTTCCGATGGCCTGATCGACAAATCGTGGTCAATGTGCAGGGTGACGAGCCGCTGATCTCGCCGCTGGCGATCGCGCAAACGGCGCAGCTCTTGAGCAATCACCCTGAAGCGGCAGTCGGGACATTGATCGGTCCGCTTGCGGACGACACGGAATTTCACGACCCGAATTTCGTCAAAGTCGTGACGGATCGGGCCGGCTGGGCTCTGTATTTCAGCCGCGCGCCGATTCCTTGGCCGCGTGACGGCGGCGTACCGTCGGCACATCGGCACATTGGTCTGTATGCTTATCGTGTAGGCGCATTGAAGACGATCAGCGCTGCGGCGCCGTGCATGCTCGAGGAGACCGAGCGGCTGGAACAGCTCCGGGCACTTTGGCTCGGGCTCAAGATCATCGTGGCGGAGGCGGTCGAGCCGCCGTCGCAGCACGTCGATACTGAGGAAGATCTCGAAAAGGTTCGCCGCCACGTGCAGAGGCAAGAGTTGGGGTTTGAGTCGTGAATAAGCTGGGTGCAGGACTTCGACGGGCTGCGGAGCGCGTCGAACGCAAGCGAGCGCCTTCGGATCGGACCGAAAGGCGCGTGCTTTTCGTTTGCATGGGCAACATCTGTCGATCGCCGACTGCGGAGGGCGTGTTTCGTAAGCTCGTTGCAGATCGAGCGCCGGTGTTTCCCGTCTACATCGAATCGGCCGGCACGCACGCCTATCACGTCGGGAGTCCGCCCGACCCGCGTTCCGTTCGTGCCGCCGAGCGCCGCGGCGTGGATCTTGCCGGCCAACGCGCGAGGCGCATTGCGGTCGAGGATTTCGAGAAATTCGAGCTTGTGCTCGCTATGGACGAGCTCAATCGGGAGGCGCTGCTGGAGATCTGTCCGGTCGAGCGTCGCGAGCGGATTCGGCTTCTGCTCGACTTTGCGCCGCACGTTGGCCGGAGAGATGTTCCCGATCCCTACTATGGCGGTAGCAACGGGTTTGAGCATGTGCTCGATCTCGTCGAGGAAGCGGCAGCCGGTTTGCTCGCACATCTCGAGCGTACCGCGCCGCCCGCGGACGAGCGCGACGAGTCTCCTGAAGACTAGTCGTCGCGCCGGCGTGCCGGCCTAGCCCGTCGACCTTTCGGACGAGGGTTCGGACGAGGACCCCGAATCCGCCTTGTCGCCATCTGCCCGCGGCTGGGAGTCGCGAACTGGCGGCAGCGTGACCGGCGCTGCGACAGGCGGCGGTGGGGCGACAGGCGGCGGTGCGGCGACGGGTGGCGGCGCTGCAACCGGCAGCGATTCCTGTCTCGGCGCTCTCGGCGTCTCGTGTTCCTCATGTCCGCCCATGGTCCCGGACGGCTGGGACGTCGGAGCTACCCTTTCCGGCACGGCGACCTGAGAGGGTCCCGTATCGTGGTTGGGTTGCGCCGTTTCGCGTTGTCCTCCCTCGTGCCTTTCGGCGTCGCGGCGATTTTCCGTCGCGTCGGCCGCTGCAGGATGGTGCCCACCATTGGCGCTTTCAGCCCCCGGCCGACGCTCCTGATCCGCTCGAGGCTCTTGGCGTGGTGACTGGCCGTTGTCACGGGTTGCTTCGGATTGATTCTGAGACGGCTGGCCCTGCGAACGCGGCCCGCGCCGGTTGCGCGATCTGCGGCTGCGGCCACTGCTGCTGTTGCCGCTGCCGCTGCTGCCGCTGCTGCCGCTGCTGCGCTGCTGCTGCTTTGGTCGCTGCGCGCGTTTCCCTGCCGCGGGCCCTGGCCGTCGGTTTGGACGCGCTGTCCGCTGCGGTTGCGGCCGCGCCCTTGCCCGCGCTCGCGATCTCTGTCCCGATCGCGGTCCCGGCCGCGATGCTCGCCCTGACCGCTGCGCCGATCTTTACCGCGCGACTCATTGCGGCGACGCGCCTGGCGCCCGCCGTCCGTTGCCGACGATGGCGTAGCCGGAGCGGGCGCGCGTAGCCAACCAAAAAGTCGCTGCCATAGCGAGGGTCCTGCTGCCGCGGCGGGGGGCGCTGGGGCGGCGGGCTCGACCGTCTCGACTGCGGCAGGGGTCGGCGCCGGCGTGGCCGGCAGCACCTTGGAAACAGCGGCTTCCTCGGCTTTCGGTGTGCGTCGAATCTCCTCGTACGCGACGCTCGGGTCTTCCTTCGGTTCGACGAGCTTGTAGCTCGTGGCAGCGTTCTCGGACAATGTCACTTCATCGTCGCGCACGCGGCGGAGCAGGTAGTTGGGTGTCTCCAAATCGGGGTTGCCGATCAAGACGACGGCGACGCCGTTGGAGTCTTGAATGGACTGCACCCAGTCACGCTTCTCGTTGAGCAAATAGTTCGCCACGTCGAGCGGCAGCTGGGCGATGACCTTGGCCGTACGCTCCTTGCGACCCTCTTCGCCGATCAAGCGCAGAATCGCGAGCGCCAGAGATTCGACGCTGCGCACGTTGCCGGTCCCGTTGCATCGGGGGCAACTGGACTGAGTCGCCTCTTCGAGCGAAGGGCGAAGGCGCTGGCGGGACATTTCGAGCAGCCCGAACCGTGAGATCCTCCCGATTTGGATGCGCGCGCGATCGTGGCGCACGGATTCGCGAAGCCGGTTCTCGACCTCGCGTTGGTTGCGCTGCGGGCCCATGTCGATGAAGTCGACGACCACGAGGCCGCCGAGGTCGCGGATTCTGAGCTGCCGTCCGATTTCGTCGGCTGCCTCGAGATTCGTGTTGAGCGCCGTCTCTTCGATGTCCTCGCCTTTGGTCGAGCGCGCGGAGTTGATGTCGATCGCCGTCAGCGCTTCGGTGTGGTCGATGACGATGCTGCCGCCCGACGGCAACGACACCTTGTGGTTGAATGCGGATTCGATCTGGCTCTCGATCTGGAACCGCGTGAACAGCGGAACCGTGTTGTCTTCATAGAGCTTGAGCTTGCGCAGGTTGTGCGGCAGGACTCGCTCCATGAACTCCACGGCCTCCTGATAGACGCGCTCGTCGTCGATGAGGATCTCGCCGATATCGTTCGAGAAGTAGTCGCGCAGGGCCCGCACGATAGCGTTGCCTTCCTGGTAGATCAGGAACGGCGCCGGCCGCGTGACGACGACCGATTTGATAGCCTCCCAAACGCGCATCAGGTAGTCGAGGTCCCAGCGTAGCTCCTCGGTGCTGCGACCGACGCCGGCCGTTCGCACGATGCAACCCATGCCCTCGGGAGCGGCGAGCTCCTCGAGAGATTGACGTACGATGTCCCGATCCTCACCCGTAATCCGGCGCGAGACGCCGCCGGCGCCCGGGTTGTTCGGCATGAGGACGAGGAAACGGCCGGCCAGGCTGATGTATGTCGTCAGGGCAGCGCCTTTCGTGCCGCGCTCCTCTTTGTCGACCTGGACGACGATCTCTTGGCCCTCGCGCAACACATCCTTGATTTGTACGCGATCGCCCTGCTCGGACTGGCGGACGAAGTATTCGTGGGAGATCTCTTTGAGAGGCAGGAAGCCGTGGCGCTGGACGCCGTAGTCTACGAAACAGGCCTCGAGGCTCGGTTCGATCCGAGTGATGCGGCCTTTGTAGATGTTGGATTTGCGCTGTTCTCGGGAAGGTACCTCGATATCCAGGTCATAGAGCTTTTGGCCATCGACCATGGCCACGCGCAACTCCTCTCGCTGAGTTGCATTGACTAACATTCGTTTCATAAATCTTCAGTCCCTCAGAGGGGGGCCGAAAATCGTTGTGCACAACCGCAGCCTGCGTGGGAATGCAGCAAGAACGTGTGCTGGGGCTTGGGTTCAGCATCGGTCTTGAGCGTGGCGTTGCTCGATCCAGTGACGGATCCGGATGGTGTAATGTTCGCTACGGAGAGCCATCGCCTTACGCAGATCGCGGCGCCCGATTTCGGTCCACCGACGATGAAATCCTAAAAATGGCAGCTCGTTGGTATTCGCGGCTGCGGCTAAAATCCAGACATGGAAAACGCTCGAGGCGGAATTCCGATCCCCCGGACGCAAACCATCAATTGACTATAGCATAGCGGCCCTCGTACGCCATTGAATCCACCCCAGAAAACCAAGCCCGGAGTTCGCCAGCAGGACGTCGACGACGACTCCGCCGGGCAACGGCTCGATAACTTCTTGCTCGGCGCGCTGAAGGGGGTGCCGCGCAGCCACGTCTATCGACTGATCCGCTCGGGCCAGGTCCGGGTGAACTCGGCGCGAACCAGCCCGAGCTACCGGCTGAAGTCCGGAGACCGCGTCAGGGTCCCTCCGGTGGCGAGCCGGGCGAGCGCCCCCGAGCCGAAAGCCGGTGGCTACGAGTGGCTCGAGGCCAGGATCGTCCACGAGGACGCCCGGCTCATCGTGCTCGACAAGCCGGCCGGCCTGGCCGTGCACGGTGGCAGCGGTGTGAGCCTTGGCGCGATCGAGGCGTTACGCGCCCTGCGCCCGGACTTGAAACAGCTCGAGCTCGTGCACCGTCTCGACCGCGCAACGTCGGGCTGCTTACTGATCGCGAAGCGGCGCAGCGCGTTGAGAACCCTACATTCGCTGCTGCGCACGGGCCGCGTCGAGAAGCGTTACCTGGCCTTGGTCAAGGGCCGTTGGCCTCAGGCCGTGACGGAAGTGGACGCGCCTTTGAGCACGCGCCGCGTCGCGGGTGAGGCGCGCGTTGCGGTGGATCCTGCCGGCAAACCGTCGCGCACGGTCTTCCGAGTGCTCGAGAGCTTGGCTGCCGATGCGTCGCTCGTTGACGTATCGACGGCGACGGGGCGCACACATCAAATCCGCGTGCACGCGGCGCATCTCGGACACCCGCTGGCCGGGGACGATCGCTACGGCGATCCCGAGTTCAACGGCCGTCTCGAAGAGCTCGGCCTCAGGCGCATGTTTCTGCACGCCCACGCGATCGCGTTCACGTGGCCGGACGAAGACGAAGAGTTCGCCGTCAGCGTGCCGCTACCCGATGAGCTCAAACAGGTGTTGGATCGCCTCGAAGGCGGGGGTCGCGGGGCTCGCCGAGTGGATCGAGGCCGGCGGTCCGGAGCGCGCCGGCGAGCCAGATGAGTGGCAGGCCGATCAACGCCGTGGGGTCGGATGACTCGACTCGCTCGAATAATGCCACGCCGAGGCCCTCGACCTTGAAGCTGCCAGCGCAGTCATAGGGTTCCTCGAGTTGCAGGTAACGCTCCAGGGCGGAGTCATGGAGCGCGGCGAAATGGACCGCCGTTCGGTCGACGTGCGACCAGCGCCGGCCGGCGGCGTTGTCGCGCAGCGTCACGGCCGTGTGGAAGACGACCGTCTCGCCCTGGCACGCCCGCAGCTGATCGAGGGCAGCGCCGTGGCTACCCGGCTTACGCAAGATGCGCCCCCTCAGCGACGGGACCTGATCGGAACCGATGACGAGGGCGTCCGGGTCGCGGATACTGGCAGACTTTGCGATCGCGAGCCTCGTGGCCATGCGTTCCGGGGCCTCGCCGGCGAGCGCAGTCTCGTCGGCATCGGGTGCGCGGGTTTCAAAAGGCAGGCCGAGCCGCTCGAGCAGTTCTCGGCGGTAGCGCGAAGTCGAGGCGAGGATCAATCGACTCATTCAGGGCCCGCCGCTTGCGGCTTCTCGTAACTTGCGGTTTTGACAGTAGAAAGTCTCTCGCATATCATAGGCCGGCTATGTCCGGTTCGTTGCACGCCTGGTACAGTCTGCGCGATCTGGAAACACTGGGTGTGCGGCAGGCCGTTTTCAGCGATGCGCTGCCGCTCGCGCGCTTGCCGCGGGTTGCGAGCTTGCTCGCCGCAGGCGAAGGCAGTGTAAGAGCAACTTTGAGGTTTGGGAAACGCAGCGACGGCTGGCTCACGGTCGGGCTTTCGTACGAGGCCGACATGCAGCTGTTCTGCCAGAGGTGTCTCGAGCCCGTAAAGCAGCATGTCGCAGGGGACGTGCTGTTGGCCGTGCTCGATTCGGTGTCGGCCGAGGCGCAACTGCCGGAAGGGAGCGAGCCGCTCGAGCTCGAGGACGGAAGAATTTCGCCGTCCAAAGTGATCGAGGACGAGTTGATCGTGTCGTTGCCGCTCGTGCCCAAGCATGCGCGCATCGACGACTGTGGTAGCCTGAAGCGTGTGCTAGCGGAGTTTGGCGAGCGGGACGAAACGGCGGACCGTTAGCAAGTAGTTTGAGGAGAATTTCGAAATGGCAGTTCAGAAGAGCCGTATGACGCCCTCCAAGCGCGGGATGCGTCGGTCTCACGATTCGTTGAAAGGGCCGACGCTGTCGGTGGACGGGACCACGGGAGAGACGCATCGGCGTCACCATGTCACCGCCGACGGGTATTACCGCGGCCGCAAAGTGTTCGAAGTCCCGCAGCCGGCCGAGCAAGAAGAATAAGACTCGCCTGACGCGGCAGCGCACGCAGGCCTAAAGCTATCGTCCTCCAATCCTAGACCTGATGAGTCGCAAGGTCACAATCGCCTTGGACGCGATGGGTGGCGACCGTGGTCCCGAGGCCGTGGTGCCCGCCGCGCTCGCGACGCTGGAGAAGGACGATTCGGTCACTCTCGTGCTCGTGGGTTTGCCCGAGGTTCTCGAGGACGCCAGGGTCAAGGCCGGCGACAACTACGGTTCGCGGCTCATCTTCAAGTCCGCGTCCGAGGTCGTCGGTATGGACGAGCCGCCGGCGGATGCGCTGCGCCGCAAGAAGGACTCCTCGATGCGAGTCGCCATCGAGCTCGTGAAGGCCGGTGAGGCCAACGCGTGCGTGAGCTCGGGCAACACCGGCGCTTTGATGGCTACGGCTAGGTACGTGCTCAAGACGCTGCCCGGCATCGATCGGCCTGCGATCATCTCGGCCGTGCCGGGGCTCAAAGGTCCCACCTACATGCTCGATCTCGGCGCCAATGTGGGATGCACTTCGCAGCATCTGCTCCAGTTTGCGCTGATGGGGTCCGTCGTCGCCGGCGACATGCTCGAGCTGGCGCGTCCGCGCGTGGGCCTGCTCAATATCGGCCAGGAAGACATCAAGGGCAACGAAATAGTTCGCGAGGCTGGCGAGCTGTTGGCCAAAAGCGGCCTCAATTACATCGGGTTCGTCGAGGGCGACGGCATATTTCACGCCGAAGTGGATGTCGTCGTGAGCGACGGCTTCGTCGGGAACGTGGCATTGAAGACCATGGAAGGTGTGGCCGGTTTGATCAGCTCCTTCCTCAAGGAGGAGTTTCACCGCAACATATTGCGCGGCCTTCAGGGCTTGGTCGCCAACTCCGCGCTCGAGGCCATCCGAGAGAGGCTCGATCCGCGCCGCTATAACGGCGCGAGCCTCGTCGGCCTCAACGGCGTCGTGATCAAGAGCCACGGCTCCGCCGACAAGTTTGCTTTCGAAACGGCCGTCAAGACCGCGATCGTCGAAGCCCGAAAGGGCGTACCCGTGCAAATCGGCAAATTAATAGAGAATCATCCTCAAGAATGTATTCACGCATAGCCGGCACCGGCAAATATCTGCCGGAAAAAGTTCTGACCAACTTCGACCTCGAGAAAATGGTCGAGACGTCCGATGAGTGGATTCGGAGCAGAACGGGCATCGAGCAGCGACACATCGCAGCCGACGATGAGACGACGAGCGACCTTGCATACCATGCGTCGCGTCGCCGCACTCGAGGACGCGAATCTGAAGCCGGAGGACATCGATTTCGTGCTCGTCGGCACGACGACGCCCGATTTGCTGTTTCCGAACGTCGGGTGCCTGCTGCAAGAGAAGCTCGGCATTCGCGGTTGTCCCGCGTTCAGCGTCGAAGCGGCATGTACGGGCTTCCTGTACAGCTTGGTCGTCGCGGACCAGTTCGTTCGCAGCGGTCAGGCCAAGCGTGCACTCGTCGTCGGAGCCGAGACGATGTCGCGGATCATCGATTGGACGGATCGCGAGACCTGCGTGCTTTTCGGCGATGGCGCCGGCGCCGTGATCCTAGAGGCATCCGACGAGCCGGGCATCGTCTATAGCACTCTCGGTGCCGATGGCCGCTATCGCGAGTTGCTCTACGCATCGAGCGGTGTCTCCGATTGGAACAAGTCCGGTCGCGATTTCGCGGCGCTGAAGATGAAGGGCAATGAGGTCTTCAAAGTGGCCGTCAAGACACTCGAGAATCTCGTCGACGATGTGCTCGAGAAGAACGACCTCGACCAGGGCGAGATCGACTGGCTGATCCCGCACCAAGCCAACATCCGCATCATCAATGCGACTGCCAAACGCTTACAGATGCCCATGGAACGGGTCATCTTGACCGTTCCGGAGCATGGCAATACATCCGCGGCCTCGGTGCCGATGGCACTGGATACGGCCATCCGGGACGGCCGGATCAAGCGCGGCGATTTGCTGTTGCTGGAGGCCTTCGGCGGGGGCTTCACCTGGGGCGCGAGCCTGATTCGATACTGAGCGCGAGACTTCGACGCCCGAGAACGGCGCCGGTGGTGCGAACCAACGCTCATGTTTCGGCTGGCGCTACGTCGTATAATGGCAACATGATGCGTCTGGCCGCGCTTGCATTCTTGCTTGCTGCCTTCGGCGGGGTGGCCTCGGCGTCGGAATACTGGGCTTCCGAAAACTCCGACGTGATTGGCGAGGTGCAGGTCATCAAAGCCCGTTACGAGGACACTTTCGTTGCCCTCGCACGCCAGTACGACGTCGGCTTCGAAGCGCTCCGCGAAGCGAATCCCGACGTGGATCCTTGGCTTCCGGGCGAAGGCACGGAAATAGTCATTCCGACGCGGTTCGTGCTACCTCGTGCGCCGCATACGGGTATCGTGGTCAACGTTGCCGAGCTGCGGCTCTACTACTTTCCGAGCGCGCCGGGCACGCCGCCCGAGGGTGCCGATCCCAATGACCGGCGTGTCGTGACCCACCCGATCAGTATCGGCCGTATGGACTGGTCCACTCCGATCGGCACGACCAAGATCGTCAGCAAGGTGGCCAATCCGGCCTGGTACCCGCCGGAGTCGATTCGCGAAGAGCACGCCGCCAACAACGAGGTTCTGCCGCGAGTCGTGCCCCCTGGCCCGGATAATCCGCTCGGCAAGCACGCATTGCGCTTGGGTCTGCCCGGGTATTTGATCCACGGCACGAACAAGCCTTCCGGTGTCGGCATGCGCGTGACGCATGGTTGTATTCGGCTGTTTCCGGAAGATATCGAGGCGCTGTTCAAAACGGTTCCGACCGGCACTCCCGTGCACATCGTAAATCAACCGTACAAGCTCGGATGGGGACCGGACGGTCTATATCTCGAGGCGCATCCGATGCTCGAGGAGCATGCCGCGGCACCGATGGACATGACCGAGTTTACCCGGTTGTTCGTCGCGGCCACGGAGGAGCGTAGGTCCGATGTGAATTGGGACCTCGCCGAGAAAATCATGCGGGAGGCGCGTGGAATTCCCGCTTTCGTCTCCGTTTCCGCGATTGTCGCCTGGCACGCCGGACGCCAGGGCGGAAGACGGCGATTCCGACTCCGGCGCCAATAACTAACAGCTTAACCAGAAAAAAAGCCGCCAATTTGGCGGCTGCTTAAGCGGCGGGCGCAGTATCTTGAGGATACTGCGCCCGCAAAATCAGTATTCAGTAGCTTTGGGCTACTTTCTCTGCGACTGCTCGAACATGCGATCGAGTCTCTGATTCGTTGCGTCGCAGCAGGCTTGTGCCGCTTGTGCCGCTTGCAGAGCCTGATTCGCGGTGCTTTGAGCGCCGGAAGCCGCTTGTTGCGCTTGAGTTGCCGTGCGTTGCGCCGCTTGCGCCGCGTTTTGCGCAGCTTCAGCCGTAGCACGGACTGCATCGAGCTGTTCCGGAGTGACTGATGCACAACCGGTGACGGTCACGATCGCAAAGCCGCCGACGAGCGCCGCTGCCCGCAGAGCAGCCTGGATTTTTGTGGCCATTTTCAATATCCCCTGCTTGAGTGACAAACCGCAATCATTATTTCCTAAAGCGCTGGTTACTGCAATTTATGAGGCGTCGGTATTAGCCGACAGTTCGTCATGTAGATGAATGAATCCCGCTCAACGAAGTTCTCGTTCGCGTAGTTTTCGGTGTCGACTTAGCTGACTTGACCGGGCCGGTCGTCTGCCTGTATATATTGACAGAGCTGGTTATATATACAGGCATCTAAAATGCGCGATCTGACCCCTAGGCAAAGGCAGGTTTTATCTTTGATTCAAAAGGTTATGTCCGATACGGGCATGCCGCCGACGCGTGCTGAGATTGCCAAGACCCTGAAGTTTCGCTCGGCCAACGCCGCAGAGGATCATTTGCGCGCACTCGAGCGTAAAGGGGTGATCGAGTTGTTGCCCGGTACTTCGCGAGGCATCCGTCTCAAGGATTCTTTGCGCGAGCAATTCGGATTGCCTCTCGTCGGTAGGGTCGCTGCGGGTGCTCCGTTATTGGCAGAGGAGCATATCGAAGCGCGATATCAAATCGATCCGGATATGTTCAAAAAAGCACCGCACTTCTTGTTGCGCGTCCAAGGCATGAGCATGCGTGATGCCGGAATTTTGGATGGCGATCTAGTGGCGGTACACAGAACTCCGGAAGTGCGCAATCGCCAAATTATCGTTGCGCGTTTGGATAACGAAGTCACGGTGAAACGTTATCGGCAAGAAGGACATCGAGTTTGGCTGTTGCCGGAGAATCCCGATTTTTCGCCGATTCAAGTCGATTTGCGCGAACAAGCAATGACCATCGAAGGCGTCGTAGTCGGCGTCGTGAGGGACTCCGTAAAGTGAGCGAGCCCGCACTAGTGCGGCAATGCCGTGAAAATAGAAGAATTGAATTTGCGCGTTTGGCGGGGCAAAGACTTCCGCTCCGGCGCGGCAGGCATTGCGACGGGTTTTTCGCCACTCGATGAGCATCTGCCGGGCCGAGGTTGGCCGTCGGGGGCGCTGACCGAGATACTCGTCGAACGCTACGGCATCGGCGAATTGAGCTTACTGATACCCGCCTTGGTGTCGTTGACCCAGCCCCAAGCCACTCGAGAGCAAAAGTGGGTTGCTTGGATCGCTCCGCCATTGATTCCATACGCCCCCGCTTTGAAGCAATGCGGAGTCGGCGTCGAGCGTCTGCTCATGATTCAGCCGACGGGCATCAAAGATTGCTTGTGGGCCGTTGAGCAAGTCGTGCGGTCCGGTACGAGCTCCATGGTGCTTGCTTGGCTTTCCCGGGCCAATCATTTGGCATTGAGGCGGTTGCAATTGGCCGCAGAAGAGCAAGGTTGCTGGGTTGTGTTATTCCGGCCGAACGACGCTCGCAAGGAACGTTCGCCGGCGGCGCTCAGAATTCGATTGCGTCGCGAAGACCGCTCGACAAAAGTGGAGATCCTAAAATGTCGCGGCGGCCATCCCGGAGTCGTAGACGTTACCGCCGAGTTCGCGGCGGCGGATGAGGCCTTTTGCCGCGGGTCATCGGGAGCGCAACTCCTTTGAAGTCGTTGGCGCTATTCGCGTCCGTAGCGGCATCGGTATCGCAGCAGGTACCGGTGCCGGAGCAACGCAGACGGCAGCTGTGGCTTGTCGTTCGATTGACGAATCTGGCGCTCGACGCCTTAGCACTTTCGGCCGTCGGGCCAGCAGCAGTCGTCGAGCCGTTACGCGGTCAAATTCGAGTCGTCGCCGTCAATGAGAAAGCGCGGCTGGCGGGTATCGAGCCCGGGAATAAATTGACGACCGCGTTGGCGCTCGAGCGGTCCTTGCAAGTGCTCGATCGATCCGAGCTCGCCGAGCGGGCAACGCTCGAATCGGTGGCGGCTTGGACGGACCGTCTCACGCCTCGAGTTGTCCTCGAATTTCCGGAAAGCGTGCTGATGGAGGTGTCCGGTAGTCTCAAGCTGTTTCGGGGATTGACGTCGATCAAAGCGTGTCTGAGCACAGAGCTCGAGGCGCGGCAACTAGCCTTTTACACATGCACGGCCCCGACGGCGCTCGGCGCGTTGTGGCTCGCACGCGGCGGCGGCGAGGATGTAGTAGTGGCCGAGGAATTGATCGGCCGTTTGAGTCGCTTGCCGCTTTGGGTCACGCGATGGCCGGAACCGACGCAAGCGATGTTGCGTGAATCCGGTGCTCGAACCGTTGGTGATTGTTTGCGATTGCCTCGAGACGGTTTTGCGCGGCGAGCCGGCAGGCAATTTTTGGCGGATCTCGACAAGGCGGCGGGCTTGAGGTTCGATTCGCGCGCGTCTTTTCAAGCACCTCGGTACTGGCAGACGACGATCGAGTTCCCGGAGGAAGTTGCGGATTCCGAAGTGCTTGCCGACGCGATCGAGCATGCACTCGACGATCTGGCGGATGATCTGCGCAAGCGGCAGAGCCAGGTGCCGCGGCTCCAGCTCACGTTCATTCACGCTCACCGACCGTCGACGGTCGAATCGTTCGAGCTGACGTCGCCGTCCCATGAGCGGGAGCGTCTGTCGATTCTGCTACTCGACCGGCTCGAGCGCACGGTATTGCCTGCTCCGGTGCTCGCACTTCGTTTCGACGCCGGTCCTCTCGAGCCCATGTCATTGCACGAGCCGTCGTTGTTCGAGAAACGCTGTGCGGCGACTTCGGCGCAGACGCTGCTCGAGCGTCTATTGGGGCGTTTCGGGGATGTGGGCGTTTATGGTGTCGAAACGCTTGCGGAATATCGTCCGGAATGCGCCTGGATGCGAAAGCCGCCGGCGAGTGCCGGAAGTTGCGGTGAGGCTTCACCGTCATGGGTCGGTGGGCGGCCGCTTTGGGTTTTGCCCGCGCCTTTACCGTTGGCTTCGGCCGCCGCGCGTCGTTACTACGAGGGCTCCGTGCAATTGCAGTCGGGACCGGAGCGCATAGAAAGCGGCTGGTGGAACGGTGTGGACGTTCGTCGTGACTACTACACCGCAGCGAGCTCGTGCGGCCAGAGGCTTTGGGTTTATCGCGATCGAGTCGATCGCGCCTGGCATCTGCACGGGATGTTCGGTTGACGGTTTCTGGCCGGCCATGATCGGCGGACGTTCGATGCGTAACGCCCCTGGCTATGCGGAGCTGCATTGTCTTAGCAATTTCTCTTTCTTGCGCGGGGCGTCTTATCCAGCCGAGCTCGTTGCGAAAGCCGCCGAGCTCGGATACGCGGGAATCGCTTTGACCGACGAATGCTCGGTCGCGGGTGTCGTGCGTGCTCACGCCGCGGCGAAAGACTTGCCTTTGAGGCTCGTAGTCGGCAGCGAGATTACCTGTGACGATCTTCTCGAAGTCGTCATATTGGCTACCGACCGGAGCAGTTATGCGGCACTGTGCGCGACGATAACGGCGGCGCGCAGAGCAGCACCGAAAGGCGGTTACCGGCTCTCACGCGAGGACCTCGCGCGGCATTTGGCCGATTCGAGCTGCCTCGTGTTGTGGATTCCCGGTGACGCCGATCGAGACACCGGCCGCTGGCTCAAGGAGCGTTTCGACGGTCGGTTATGGCTGGCCGTCGAGCTCTTCAAAGGCGGCAACGACAGGCGGCGGCTCGACGAGCTTGCGCGAGCCGGTCGGGCGCTCGATGTTCCGCTAGTAGCTTGCGGTGACGTGCAGATGCACACCGCCCGCCGGCGCATGCTGCAAGACACGTTGACGGCGATTCGTCTCAACAAACCTCTCGAGAAGACGGGCTTCGCTCTTCATCCGAATGCCGAACGGTGCCTGCGTACCGTCGCCGAGCTTGGACGGATCTATCCGCCGGAGCTTCTTCGGGAGACACTCGTCATACTCGAGCGAATCGAGTTCTCGCTCGACGAGCTCCGCTACCAATATCCTCACGAGCTCGTGCCCGAAGGCGCGACTCCAACCAGCTATTTGCGCACTCTGACCGAGAACGGCTGCCGCTGGCGTTGGCCGGAAGGCGCCCCTTTGCATGTTCGGCAGCTCATCGAGCACGAGCTGAGGCTCATTGCCGATCTTGGCTACGAAAGCTATTTCTTGACGGTTCACGACATCGTGAGCTTTGCTCGCAAGGAGAGGATCTTGTGTCAAGGCCGGGGTTCGGCCGCCAACTCCGTCGTTTGTTTTTGCCTCGGTATCACCGAGGTCGATCCCGCGAGGATTCAGACTCTCGTCGAGCGCTTCATCTCCAAGGAGCGCAACGAGCCGCCGGACATCGACGTGGACTTCGAGCACGAAAGGCGCGAGCAGGTCATTCAATACATTTATAGAAAATACTCACGCGAACGTGCGGCTCTTGCGGCTACGGTCATCACCTATCAGCCTCGTAGCGCGATTCGAGATGTCGGCAAAGCACTTGGTTTGGACGAGCATAAGATTCGGGCGCTTGCGGGGTCGTTACAGTGGTGGGACGGTCGACGCATCGATGTCGGCCGGATAGAAGAGGCGGGATTCGACGCTCGCAATCCGCATGTCGCTCGCTGGCTCGAGCTCGTCGAGGAATTGATCGGCTTCCCGCGCCATCTTTCCCAGCATGTCGGCGGATTCGTCATCTCGGAGCGGCCTCTCAGCGAGCTCGTGCCGGTCGAGAATGCGGCGATGCCCGAGCGCACGGTCATTCAGTGGGACAAAGACGATCTCGAGGAGCTCGGGCTGCTCAAAGTCGACATCCTGGGGCTCGGGATGCTGAGCGCGATTCGTCGCAGCTTCGAGCTTATCGAAGGGTTCTCCGGGCGGCGTCTCGCTATGGCGACTGTCCCGGCGGAGGATCCTGAAGTCTATCGGATGATCTGCCGAGCCGACACGATGGGGGTCTTCCAGATAGAGTCTCGTGCGCAGATGGCCATGCTGCCGAGGCTTAGGCCCGAATGTTTCTACGATCTCGTCATCGAAGTGGCGATCGTTCGACCTGGGCCGATACAGGGAGACATGGTGCATCCTTATCTGCGCCGGCGTAACGGCGAGGAACCAATAGCGTATCCGAGCGATGCGGTGCGCCGAGTATTGGAGCGCACATTGGGTGTGCCGATCTTTCAAGAGCAGGTCATGCAGCTTGCGATCGTTGCAGCGGGCTTCACTCCCGGTGAGGCGGATCAACTGCGGCGTGCCATGGCTGCATGGCGACGACGCGGCGATCTCGACCGATTCGAGCAGCGGCTCGTCAGCGGAATGGCCGAGCGTGGCTACAACCAGGAATTCGCCGAGCGTATTTTCAACCAGATCAAAGGATTCGGGGAGTATGGATTTCCCGAGTCGCACGCGGCGAGCTTTGCATTGCTCGTATACGTGTCTGCTTGGCTAAAGCGGTACGAGCCGGCCGCATTTTGCTGCGCGCTGCTCAACAGCCAGCCCATGGGGTTCTATGCGCCGCAACAGCTCGTCCGGTCCGCCCGAGAGCACGGCGTGCGAGTTTTTCCGGTGGATATCAACGTCAGCGCCTGGGAATCGACTCTCGAGCCAGACGAGACACGGCAGCCGGCTTTGCGTTTGGGCTTGCAAACGGTCAAAGGATTATCTGCCGTCGGCGGGACGAGCGTGCTCGGTGCTCGAGCGGCCGGTACTTTCGTCGACGTCCGCGATCTGGCCGAGCGCGCTTCTCTAGGGACGAAAGACCTCGGTGCGCTCGCGGCATCCGGTGCGTTGGAGCCGCTGGCCGGTCATCGGCATCGGGCACGCTGGGAGGTGGCCGGCATCGACGAGCCGACTGCGTTGTTCGGTCGACCCGAGTTCGCCGAAGGTCTGCCAATGCTGCGCCGGCCATCGGAGGGCGAGAACATAGTTGCGGACTATCGTCATCTCGGCGTGAGTTTGGGCCGCCATCCTTTGGCATTGCTGCGGCCGGGCTTGAGCGATGCCGGAGCGCTCAGCGCCCGAGAAGTCTCGACCACCGATCATGGGCTCGAGGTGTATGCGGTCGGTCTCGTGATCACGCGACAGCGACCGTCGAGCGCGGCGGGAGTGACGTTCGTGACGCTCGAAGACGAGACGGGTTACTTGAACTTGATCGTCTGGGAAAGGCTCGCACAACGAGATCGTCGAGCTTTGCTGGGATCGGCCCTGCTCGGCGTGATAGGGGAAGTGCAAAGAGAAGGGTCGGTCTTGCACGTGATCGCGCGCCGACTCATCGACCAAAGCTCCATGCTTGGGAATCTCGTGACGCGATCCCGAGACTTCAGATGAGATGCTTTCAGTCGTGGAGCGCGTCGGTTTCCCACGCGCGCTCCGGCGCAGCTCAAACGTCGTAGTCCTCGAAATCCTCGAGATCGCGCTTCGCGCGCTTTCGCTCCATGAGCTCTTCGAGCCGGCGCTTTGCAGCTTGCTCGCCTATATATCGATCCGGCGAGTCCTGCATCTCGAGCTCGTGTATAAGTTCTTCGACGTTGATCTCGACAGAAGGGTCGCCGACATTGTCGGTATCCGAAACGGGCTCGGTGTCCGCCGTTTCGTCCTCCGAGTTTTCGGTTTCTTCTTCGATCTCGTCTTCGTCTTCCGACTCTCTGAGTTTCATCCTCCCTCCAAACTTGAGTCGGTGAATCGGCAGTCCGCAATCGCCGCTGTTATAAACCCGCCGTAGAACCTTGGCAATACCCCTGAGGACGAGTTGTGAATTGAAGCACAGACCGAAGAAAAGCCTGCCGCACGGTGCGGTTGCGGCTACCTGATCAGCTGATTGATCTGGAAGATCGGTAGCAGGATGGCCATGACGATCGCCAGCACCATGAGGCCCATGATCACGATGAGCAAGGGCTCGAGCACGCTCAGCATCGTCGCGAGCAGACCATCCATTTCATTCTCTTGATGATTGGCGGCCCGCTCGAGCATGCTGTCGAGCTCGCCGCTCGCTTCGCCGCTCGAGATGAGGTGGATGCTCATTGGCGGAAACAACTTCGACTGACTCAGCGAGCGGCCGATAGCGCCGCCCTCGCGGACGCGCACCGCGGCCTCTTCGACGGCAGCCCGCATGGGCAAGTTGCCGACCACCGACGCGCTGATCTTCAAAGCGTCGAGCGCGGGTACTCCACTCGATGTCAAGATGGCGAGCGTGCGGGTGAAACGCGCCGTGTTGAGGCCTCGTGTCACTCGGCCGATGATCGGCGCTTTGAGCAGCCACCAGTGGACACGTCGGCGGGCCGCTTCTTGGCGAAGCACACGCTGAATGCCGATGATCGCGAGCACGAGCGCGATCAAGATTGCCCAGCCCCAGTGCTGGAGCAGCGACGAGATGGCGATGAGCACTCGTGTCATGACGGGCAACTGCTGGCCCGTCGTCTCGAACACGGCGACGACCTTGGGAACGACGTAGACGAGCATGAGGGTAACGATGAAGAACGCGATCGAGGTCAGCACGATCGGATAAATCATCGCCTGTGTGACCTTTTGGCGCAGTCCGTGGCGAGATTCCGTGTAATCGGCGAGCCTCTCGAGCACCGCGTCGAGCTGACCGGCCTGCTCGCCGGCCGATACGGTGGCGCGGTAGACGGGCGGGAATGCATGAGGGAAGTCGTCGAGGCCTGCTGCGAGCGTATGCCCTTGGACGACTTTGGCTCGAACCCCGAGGATGATGCTCTTGAGTCGGGCTTTCTCCGTATGCTCGCTCACGGCAAGCAGCGCCTCGTCGAGCGGCAGGCCGGCCCGTACGAGCGTTGCGAGTTGGCGCGTCAAGAGGGCCAAGTCGAGGCCGGAGATGCCGCGACGAAACGACCATTGGCGCTGTGCCGTGCGTTCCCGCGACTCGACTTCGGCGACCTCGACCGGTAGCAACTGTCGGTCGCGCAGTAGCTGGCGAACGTGCTTTGGCGTGTCTCCTTCGAGGACGCCGCGGTGCTCCTTGCCGGTCGGATCGACGGCGACGTACTGGTAGGCGCCCATTAGTCGCTCCGGGTGACTCTGAGGACCTCCTCGAGTGTCGTCGTCCCGTCGAGAATCTTGCGCACGCCGTCTTCGCGGATGCTTGGGCCGAGCGTTCGTGCGTAGCGCTCGAGCTCGTGCTCGCCGGCGCCGTCGTGAATCATGGTGCGCATCGTGTTGTCGACCGTGATGAGCTCGTAGATACCGGTCCGGCCGAGGTAGCCGATTTCGTCATCGCGGAGCGCGATAGAGTGTCGGCGGATCGTTCGCGTCTGCATTGAGCAGCCGGCACTCGTACTCGCTCGCCCGATACGGAACCCGGGTCGCCGGGTCGAGCACGCGCACGAGACGCTGAGCCAGCACGCCGATCAAGCTCGACGACAACAGGAACGGCTCTACGCCCATGTCGCGAAGCCGCGTCACGGCGCCGACCGCAGTGTTCGTATGCAACGTCGACATCACCAGGTGCCCCGTCAAGCTTGCCTGAACGGCGATCTCGGCCGTCTCGAGGTCGCGAATCTCTCCGACCATCACAACGTCCGGATCCTGGCGAAGGATTGCCCGCAGCCCGCGGGCAAAAGTCATGTCGACTTTGGTATTGACCTGAGTTTGACCGATGCCATCGATGTGGTATTCGATAGGGTCCTCGACGGTGAGGATGTTACGGCTCAAGTCGTTGATGCGTTCGAGCGCGGCGTACAACGTCGTCGTCTTGCCCGAGCCCGTGGGGCCCGTGACCAGCAGGATGCCGTGCGGCCGGTGGACGAGCTCGTCCATGGCGTCTTGGTCGTCGGACGCCATGCCGAGATGGGAGAGAGTGAGCCGCCCGGCTTGCTTGTCGAGCAAGCGCAGCACGACGCGCTCGCCGTGGCCGGACGGTATCGTCGAAACGCGTACGTCGACGGCCCGTCCCGCGATGCGGAGCGAGATGCGGCCGTCTTGCGGCAAGCGCTTCTCCGCGATGTCGAGCTTCGACATGACTTTGATGCGCGAGACGACGAGCGGAGCCACGGCGCGTTTCGATTGCAATACCTCGCGCAGCACGCCGTCGATGCGAAAACGCACGGTCATCCGGTTCTCGTACGGCTCGATGTGAATATCCGACGCATTGTCCTTCACGGCTTGCGTGAGCAGCGCGTTGATGAGCCGGATGATCGGGGCCTCGTCGTCGCTGTCGATGAGGTCGGACGGCTCGGGCAGCTGCTGGGCAACGGCAAGCAGATCGGTCTCGTCGTCGAGCCCTTCGACCATCGTCATGGCCGCGCCGCTCTCGTAAGCGGTTTGCAAGTGCGCGTCGAAGGTCGCGGCGTCGACGGCCGTGAACTTGACGGGGCCGTGAGCGAAACGGCGCACCTCGGCTAAGCTCAGAGGGCCCGCGCCGCGGCGGTAGATCGCGTGCAGCACGCCGTCGCGCGAATCCTGAATTAACACACCGTTGCGCTTCGCGAACGCGAAAGGCAGATGCCGCGTCTCGGTCGGCGTCGGAACGAGCGCCGCGGCTTGTTCGGCCGGGGCGAGGACGTTACTGGGGTTGACTGCCATCGGTGGGTTGGCTCGAGTTCGGTGTTTCGACGGGCGACGGGGGGGTCGACTGTGCCGGCAGCTCCGGCAACGTCGGTTGGGGCTCGTTGCGCATCAAATGCGCGCCGTTCTCGGTAAGCTGCCGCTGCTGCTCGCGGATATAGTTGTATTTCGCCGAGGTCTGGAAGCGTGCATCGTTGCTGTCACGCAGGATCTGCGGCCGAATGAAGACCATGAGATTGGTCTTGTCGTGATTGGTCTTGCGGGCGCGGAACAGCCAGCCGAGGCCCGGGATTCGGCCGAGCCCCGGAACGCGCTGCTCGTTTTGGCGCATCTGGTCGTCGATGAGGCCGCCGAGCACCAAGACATCGCCGTCGTTGACGAACACCGAGGTCGTGATCGTCCGGCGGTTCGTCACGAGATCCACGGCGCCGGACGCGCCGGCGCTGATGCTCGACGTTTCCTGCTCGATCGCGAGCTTCACGCCGCTGCCCTCGTTGATTTGCGGCGTGATCTTCAGGCTCGTGCCCACCTGCTCGCGTTGGATCGTCTGGAAGGGATTCACGCTGCCGGCATTCTGCGAGTTCGAGTTCGTGTATTGCCCCGTCACGAACGGCACTTCCTGGCCGACCTTGATCTCGGCCTCCTCGTTGTCGAGCGTCGTGATATGCGGCGTGGAGACGATATTCGTCTCGGCATCGCCGCTCAAGGCGGAGAGCAGCGCTGCCCAGCTCGTGCCCGCATCGCTGACTTTCCCCACCCCGACCTTGATGCCTTCGCCGATCGCGCTCGGATTGAGGGTGCCGCCCGTGTTGGCGGCGCCGAGCTGCAGGATGCCCGTCGTCGTGCTGCCGAAATTCGTGATGCCGACGGGATTATTGGAGCCGGAGCCCTCCAGCAACCAGCTCAAGCCGAGCTCTGCGGCTTTCTTCTCGGTGATCTCGACGATGATGGCGTCGACAACCACCTGCAGGCGCGGAATGTCGATCTGATTGATGACCGACATCATGTCTTGCCGGACGCGCTCCGGCGCATTGATCACGAGCGCGTTGGTCCCTGCGTCGGCCCAGATCGTCACGGGTCCGCTGGCCACTGCGGCGGCGCCGCCTTCTCCGGCCGGGCCCGCCGGCCGCGTGGTCCCTCCCGAGCCGCCGAATTGGGCCTGCAGCTTGGTGGCGAGATCTTCGGCGTCGGCGTAGTTCAGATAACGCACGAGCGTGTTGCCGCCCTGAGCCGTCGGCGTGTCGAGGTGTGCGATCGTCGCACGGAACTTCAATCGCGTGGTCTGGTCGCCGCTCAGCAGCACACTGTTGGTTCGCGTATCGGCAATCACCTGTATGGGCGGCGCACCGCCGGCTGCCTGAGCCGCTTGGCTCAGCGAGCCCAGCATACGTACGACTTCGTCAGCCGAAGCGTTCTCGAGTGGAATGATTTCGATTTCTTGATTCCCGGCCTGGTCCATGCGGCGGATCAGATTCATGATCCGGTCGAGATTCTCGGGACGGTCGGACATGATCAGCGAATTCGAAGCCTGGTGGGCCGCGAGATGCGCCGATTGGGGCAACAGTGGCCGTAGAATCGGCACGAGCTGTGCGGCGGCGATGTTCTTCACGAACACGGCTTGGGTCACGTAGTCGTCGCCTTGTCCAAAGCGCGCATTGGCGTCGGGTACGATCTGAATCGCATCGCCGGCGTCGAGGGCCACATAGCCATGGACCTCGAGCGTCGACAGGAACAGCTGATAGAACGCGTCCGGCGACATCGGCGCGTTCGAAAGCACCGTCACTTGGGCGCGTACGCGCGGATCGATGATGATCGGCTTGCCGATCACTTGTTGGACTTGCTCTGCGACCACGCGAATGTCCGCGTCGCGATAATTCGGGGTCAGCTGCGGGCCCGGCGCCTGGGCCGAGGCCGGGATGAAAGGTAAGCTGCCGAGAAGAACGACGACCGCGGCAGCTGCGAAGCCGTGACCGAGCTGTTCCGTCAGGCGACTCGTGAGGCTTGGGCCAGCCGTCTCGGCGTGGGCCGCAGGCGCACTCACTCGCGGTTCTCCTTGAGGCTCTGCAGCTTGGTGGTGTCGACGACGAGCACTTGCGGCACGCCGTCTCTGAGCACCGTTACGTTGGCCTGGGTAGCTTCGCCGAGCTGCTCGAAGACTTGTAGCCCTTTGCCCGGATCGTTGAGAGTTGTGCCGTTGATGTCGGTGACGACGTCGCCTGCCTGCAGGCCGAGCGCCTCGAACGTGTCGCGGTCGCGGCCGGGATTGACTCGGAATCCGACCACCTGGCCCTGCTCGACTTGCGGCGCTACTCGGAGGATGTCGGTGAGCCGCGACGCGTTCTGCGTGATGACCTGGCGCAGCGAGTCGTTCTGCGCGGGGCTCGGCGCGGCCCTCGGCCCGGTCGGGATGCGGGCCGCAGTGCTCGAGGCCTCGGGGACTTTGGGCAAGCGCAAGGTTTCCAAGTGATCACCGCGATTCAAGATGATGCGGTCGGAATAGACGGAATGTAAGGTGGCACCGTTGGCATTATCGATGGCTTGGCCGATGTTGTAGGTCTTGTCCGGTCCGCGGTTGCTCGAGATTATGGCCGCGCTCGGTACGCCCTCGCCGAACTTGATGCCCGTCAGGCTCAAGTTGAGCGTGGTGTCCGGCGCGTCGACGATGGCTTCGGGGGCCGGCTCCGGCGTCGTCGTCGGCGGGTCCCCGAATAGATGCGATCCGAGTAGCGTGTCATAGTCGGATGACGGCAGTGTGACGCGCTTCCCACCGAGCAGGCTTGCCCCGGCAACGGGTAGCTCTCCGGTCGACGCCCCGGGCATGACGAGCCACGTGAGCTTCGACAGCTCATAGGCAATGGCGATGACGAGCAGCAGCGTGACGCCGGGCGGGAGATAGCGGTTGGCGCCGGCAATCCATTGCTCGGGCGACCTTTCTCTCCACTCAGCGAGGATTTTGGCGGTGTTCATCGGTGCGGTCCTTGCCGGTTGTGCTGGGGTCGTCCGGAGCCTTGGCGGACTGGGCATGACTAACCATGATAGGTCAGCGTCCGTACATGTAACAAGTCACTGAATTTCCTGAGAGTGCAAGGTTTGATCCGGGCGCCTTCCAATAGTTCTCCGGGGCGGAGGGCCGTCACGTGAGACTCGTCTTTAAATTTGGTCGGAATGGCCGATAGAATCCGTGTACATGGCCAACGACCGCTTCAAAGTCGGCAAGGACGACGACCACGGCCTCGTGACGGAGGAGGCTCGGCCACGAGTCAAACGTCCGCCGCTGTTTCGCGTTATTTTGCTTAATGACGACTACACTCCGATGGAGTTCGTGGTCCAAGTGCTGCAGAAGGTGTTCGGATTGGACCGAAACACTGCCACTCGGATCATGTTGGAGGTGCACACGAAGGGCAAAGGGGTCTGCGGTGTCTACACCTACGAGATCGCAGAAACCAAGGTCGCGCAGGTCACCGGCCTCGCCCAGCAGCATCAACATCCATTGCTCTGCACCATGGAAGAAGCCTAATGCTTTCAAACGAGCTCGAATATTGCCTCAACGACGCGTTCCAGCGAGCGCGTGAGGAACGACACGAATTCATCACCGTGGAGCATCTGCTGCTCGCGTTGCTCGACATTCCGCAAGTCATCGAAGTGTTGAAGTCTTGCGGTGCGGACCTCGGCCGTTTGCGCCGGGAGCTCAAGGAGTTCATCGAGGATTCGACGCCGCGGCTGTCGGGCGAAGAAGACGACGAATCCGACGTTCAGCCGACACTGGGGTTCCAGCGTGTCTTGCAGCGAGCCGTGTTCCACGTTCAGTCGAGCGGCCGCAAAGAGGTCACGCCGGTCAACGTGCTCGTTGCGATCTTCAGCGAGAAGCAGGCCCAGGCCGTTTATCTGTTGAGCCTGCAAGACGTCGGACGCCTCGACGTCGTGAATTACGTGTCGCACGGGGTGCCGAAGATCAGCAATTCGCCGAAGCCGGATATCGACGATGCGGCTGCCATGGAAGGCGAGCGAGGAGAGGGCAGTGCGCTGGAGAGGTTCACGACGAATCTCAACGCGATGGCGGAGGCGGGCAAGATCGATCCGCTCATCGGGCGCCAGCTCGAGATCGAGCGCACGATCCAGATCCTGTGTCGCAGGCGGAAGAACAATCCGCTGTTCGTCGGCGAGGCGGGTGTGGGCAAAACGGCGCTCGCCGAGGGGCTTGCGCGTCTGATCGTCGAGGGCAGCGTCCCGGACATACTCAGAAGCTGCACGATCTATGCGCTCGATATGGGCTCGCTGATAGCGGGTACCAAGTATCGCGGTGACTTCGAGAAGCGGCTCAAGGGAGTCGTCGCGGGCCTGAAGAAGCAGCCTGGCGCCATTCTGTTCATCGACGAGATCCACACCGTGATCGGTGCCGGCGCGGCATCGGGCGGCGTCATGGACGCATCGAATCTCATCAAGCCGTTGTTGGCCAATGGTGAGCTGCGTTGCATCGGCTCGACTACGTACTCGGAGTTTCGCGGAATCTTCGAGAAGGACCATGCCCTTGCACGCCGGTTTCAGAAGATCGACGTCACCGAGCCTTCCGTCGCCGAGACCGTCGACATTCTGCGCGGCTTGAAGCCGCGCTTCGAGGAGCACCACGGTGTCCTCTACACCGACGAGGCATTGCGTGTGGCTGCGGAACTGTCCGCGCGCCACATCAACGATCGACATCTTCCCGACAAGGCCATCGACGTGATCGACGAGGCCGGTGCCAATTGCCGGTTGCAGCCCGAGGCCACTCGTCCGAAGGCCGTGGACGTCGATTTGATCCAGACGATCGTCGCAAAGATTGCTCGCATTCCCCCGAAGAACGTGTCGGCGTCGGATCGCGACGTTTTGCGCCACATCGAGCGCGACCTCAAGCTCGTGATTTTCGGCCAGGATCGCGCGATCGGTGCGTTGGCGTCGGCGATCAAGATGTCGCGCTCAGGCCTCGGCGATGCAGAACGTCCCGTCGGCTCGTTCTTGTTCTCCGGTCCCACGGGCGTCGGCAAGACGGAAGTGACGCGTCAGCTCGCGCTGACGATGGGCGTGGAGCTCATCCGTTTCGATATGTCCGAGTATATGGAGCGGCACACGGTGTCGCGGTTGATCGGCGCGCCGCCGGGCTACGTGGGCTTCGATCAGGGTGGATTGCTGACCGAAGCGATCACCAAGAATCCGCACTGTGTGCTGCTGCTCGACGAGATCGAGAAGGCGCACCCGGAAGTTTTCAATCTGTTGCTCCAGGTCATGGATCACGGCACGTTGACGGACAACAACGGACGTAAGGCCGATTTTCGCAACGTCACGATCGTGATGACGACGAATGCGGGCGCGCAGGAGGCAAGCCGCGCTTCGGTCGGCTTTACGCTGCAAGATCATGCAACGGACGCGATGGAAGCGCTCAAGAAGCTCTTTTCACCCGAGTTTCGCAATCGGCTCGACGCGATCATTCAGTTCGAGCCTCTCGACGAGCAGTCGATCGCACGGGTCGTCGACAAGCTCATCGTCGAGCTCGAGGCGCAGCTCGACAAGAATGCAGTCACGGTCGAGCTCGAGCCCGCCGCGCGTGAGTGGATCGCCACGCGCGGCTACGACCGGAAAATGGGTGCGCGGCCGATGGGACGCGTCATTCGCGAGCATATCAAGCGTCCGCTCGCCGAGGAACTGCTGTTCGGCAAGCTCGTCGAAGGGGGGCACGTGCGCGTCGACGTGGCGCCCGGCGGCGAGGAGCTCGTCTTGATTCCGGAGCCTGCAATTCGCGAGCTCGAGCATCGTCCCGGGGGCGACGACAAGCAAAGTGCCGACGACGCAGAATACGCGGAGCAAAAGGACAAGGACGCGGAGCACTGAGCGGTCGCGCCGCTCGCGCTCGTCAGCGCGCTCGGTAGACGATACGACCCTTCGTTAGGTCGTAAGGTGTGAGTTCGACGGTGACGGCATCGCCTTTCAAGATGCGGATGTAATGCTTGCGCATCTTGCCCGAGATATGCGCGGTGACGATGTGGCCGTTCTCGAGTTCTACGCGAAATGTGGTGTTCGGCAGTGTCTCCACTACCGTGCCTTCCATTTGTATAGCGTCTTCTTTGGCCATCTAGCAACGATTCGCGCCCGCGTCGGGCGCCGCATTGTTGCATAACCACAGCAAGACCCGCAAACAGCCTACCGGGGCCCGCCCGCACCTTCGAGTCGGCCTGCCTTGCCGGGTGACAACCATGTTTCCGGCGTGCCGGGCGGGTTGCAGTATTCGCGCAGATACTCGAGGAAACGGTGCCGGGCGAGGGGTTCCGCCCCGAGGCTCGTCATGTGCTCGGAAGCCACTTGGCAATCGATGAGCGCGAAGCTTCGATGGCGCAAGTACTCCACGGCGCGCGCGAGCGCGACCTTCGACGCGTCGGTCTCGCGGGCGAACATGGACTCGCCGAAGAACACTCGGCCAATGGCCACGCCGTAGAGGCCGCCGACGACTACGCCATTTTGCCGAGTCTCGAACGAATGTGCCCAGCCGAGTCGATGAAGTCGGGCATAGGCGCGTCGCATCTCGGCCGTTATCCAGGTGGAAGCGCCGTAACGCCGCGGTGTGGCGCACGCTGCCACGACTTCGTCGAAGGCCGTGTCGACCGTGAGCTCGTAGCCCCGCCGTCTCATCGAGCGGCGCAGGCTGCGCGACACTTTGAGCGCATCCAGCCATAGGACTGCGCGCGGGTTCGGGCTCCACCAAAGGATCGGCTGACCTTCCTCGTACCACGGAAAGATCCCCTGGGCATAGGCGGCAAGCAGTCGGCGAGGCTCGAGATCGCCTCCTGCGGCGAGCAAGCCGTTCGGTTCATCGAGCGCGTCGTCGAGCGGCGGGAATGCGTCCGGCGCGGACGGCGACAGCCAATGCAGTACGCCCATCTGTTGCGGTTCGCCTCAGGGTGCCGGCGGCAATTCCTCCGCACGGTACGGCAAATGTTCGTCGAGCTCATCCATGTAGGCGTCGATATGCTCGGCTTCGCGCCCTAGGAAGTCAGCCACCGCTGCGTGAAAGCGCGAATCGCGCAGCCAGTGATACGACCAAGTTGCTTGCGGCGTGAATCCCCGGCTGATCTTGTGCTCGCCTTGCGTGCCGGGCTCGAACCGAGCCAGACCCTCGCGTATGCAGTACTCGATTCCTTGGTAGTAGCAAGTCTCGAAGTGCAGGCTATGGAAGTCGGCCACGCTTCCCCAGTACCGGCCATAGAGGCTGTCGCCGCCGCGAAAGCATATCGCGCTCGCGACGGGCTGACCGCGGTAGCGCCCGAGAATGACGAGAAGGTTCTCCGGCATCGTCTGCGCGACTTCGTCGAAAAAGCTTCGCCCCAGGTACGGAGGCCTGCCGCGCCGCAAGAACGTGCGCGCATAGAATTCGAACACCGCGTCCCAGTCCTCGGGCGAGAGCGCATCGCCCCGCAAGTGCTCGAAGGAAATGCCTGCCTCGTCGATGCGCCGGCGTTCCCGGCGAGCCTTTTTTCGTTTGGCCGAGCTGAATCTCCCGAGAAAGTCGTCGAAATCCACGTAGCCGTCGTTGTGCCAGTGAAATTGGCAGCCCTTGCGTGCCAGAAAAGGCTTGCGGTCGAAAAGCTCGCACTGAGTGTCGGACGGAAACAATATGTGCACGGAGGACGCGTCGAGCTCTTCGGCCGCCGCGCGGGCGGCTTGAATCAGGTGTGTCGCCACGTCATCGCGGCGCGCATCGGGACGCAGGAGCAGGCGCTGGCCCGTGGCCGGTGTGAAAGGCACGGAGCAGACGAGCTTTGGGTAATACGAGCGCCCGCCGCGCTGGTAGGCATCGGCCCAGCCCCAATCGAACACGAATTCGCCGCGCGAGTCGTACTTTAAATACAGCGGCAAGGCTCCGGCGAGACCATGCTCGTCGTAGGCGACGAGGTGCGTCGGCTCCCAGGCCGTTTCGGGGCCTACCGCACCGCTTCTTTCGAGCGCGACGAGAAACTCGTGCCGCAGGAATGGGTTGCCGTCGGTCAACGCATTCCATGCGGGCGGGTCGATGCTTGTCAGGCTCGGGATTCGCTCGACTCTCAATTCCATTCGGTCGCTCAATCGTCGCCGTCGAGTCGATGTTAGTGGTTCGCTCGGTTGCGCGCGAGCATGGTGAGGTCCGCGCCGCCGCGAATTTTCGTTGTGCTTTGCTGGGGTTCAGTTATCAGTATAATCAGCGGATTAAGTCGAGAGTTTGCTGAATAACTTGAGCAAAACTAAGGGCAGCGCCGCCGTCGAGACGTTTTTCGTCCCGCGCATCAGGGGCCTGCGGGAGTCGGCCTTTTGGATTCTCGCGGGCTTGAGCCTCGTGCTGCTGCTGGCATTGCTGACATACAGCCCCGGTGACTCGGCCTTCAGCGTGACGGGTGGTGACGGCCATGTCGAGAACCGGATGGGGCCGGCGGGGGCGTGGTTTGCCGACATTGCATTTCTGCTGTTCGGCCGCTCCGCATACTTGTTTCCCGTGCTCGTGCTGTTGGCCGGCATTTTCCTGTTTCGCAGTCGCGAGCTGCCGCCCAACGGCCAGATGATCTGGCGGACGGCCGGCTTCGTGCTCGTCGTGGCGACCAGCTCCGGGCTCGCCACTTTGCACTTTGCGGCAACCGAGATGCGCGAGACGGCCGGCGGGATTCTGGGGCGGCTCGTCGGTGGCGGCCTCGAGCAAGGCTTCGGTTTGCTCGGCGCCACCGTGCTCCTGCTCGTGCTTTGGCTTGCTGCCGTGTCGCTCGCAACCGGGGTCTCGTGGGTCGCCGTCATGGATTACACGGGGCGCGCCGTGTTTGCCGGGCTGACCGAGGTCCACGTTTTGCTAAATCGTGCTCGGACGTGGCTCAAGGGCCGGCAGGCCAAGCAGCAGCGGCACGAGGTCGTCACTCGAGTGCGCGCGAGACCGAAGGCCAGCCCGCCGCGCATCGAGCCCGTGCTCGAGAAGGTCGAGGTCAGCGAGCGCGTCGATCGGGAGCGCCAGGTGCCGCTTTTCGAGCCGCCGGCGTCGACCGAGCTGCCTGCCTTGTCGTTGCTCGACGATCCCCCCCCGAAGGTGGGCGGCTATTCGCCCGAGGCACTCGAGGCCATGTCGCGGCTCGTCGAGATCAAGCTCAACGACTTCGGCGTCGAAGCCGAGGTCGTGGCCGTGCATCCGGGACCCGTCGTGACTCGCTTCGAGCTCAAGCCCGCGGCGGGCGTCAAGAGCAGCCAGATCAGCAATCTCGCCAAGGACCTGGCGCGCTCGCTCGCGACGGTGAGCGTGCGCGTCGTCGAGATCATTCCCGGTAAGCCCTACGTGGGTCTCGAGATCCCGAACGAAACTCGCGAGATCGTCGCGCTCGGTGAGATCGTCAAGTCCCAAGCCTATGACTCTTTGAAATCGCCGCTCACGCTCGCGCTCGGCAAGGACATCGGCGGTCAGCCCATCGTGGCGGATCTCGCACGCATGCCACACCTGCTGATCGCCGGTACGACGGGCTCGGGAAAGTCCGTGGCCCTGAATGCGATGGTGCTGAGTCTCCTTTATAAATCGATGCCCGAGCATGTGCGTCTGATCATGATCGATCCGAAGATGCTCGAGCTGTCCGTCTACGAGGGCATCCCGCACTTGCTGGCACCCGTCGTGACGGACATGAAGGAAGCGGCCAACGCGCTGCGGTGGTGCGTGGCCGAGATGGAGCGCCGCTATGCGCTCATGGCCGGGCTCGGCGTGCGGCATTTGTCGAGCTACAACCGCAAGGTCAGTGAGGCCGAGGCTGCCGGCAGTCCGCTACGCGATCCGACCTTCAAGCCGGAGCAGGAAGGGGACGAAGCGCCGTTTCTGCAGACTTTGCCGTTCATCGTCGTGATCATCGACGAGCTCGCCGACATGATGATGATGGTCGGCAAGAAGGTCGAAGAGCTGATCGCGCGCCTGGCACAGAAGGCTCGCGCCTCGGGTATTCACATGATCGTCGCGACACAGAGGCCGTCCGTGGACGTTATCACCGGGCTCATCAAGGCGAACATTCCGTGCCGGATTGCCTTCCAAGTGTCGGCCAAGGTCGATTCGCGCACGATCCTCGATCAGATCGGCGCAGAGCATCTGCTCGGGCACGGCGACATGCTTTATTTGCCGTCCGGCACCTCGACGCCCGTGCGCGTGCACGGCGCATTCGTCTCGGACAACGAGGTCCATTCCGTCGTCAAAGCGTTGCGGGCCATGGGCGCGCCGAGCTACATCGACGACGTGATCTCCGGTCCCACGGGAGACGTACCCGGTCTGGAGCCTGCCACGCCGTCGGGGGAATTGGACGGGGAGCAAGATCCCCTTTACGATCAGGCCGTCCGCATCGTGACGGAGACTCGCAAGGCCTCCATTTCGGGCATCCAACGCCGGTTGAAGATCGGTTACAACCGGGCGGCGCGGATGGTGGAGACCATGGAGGAGGCTGGCATCGTTGGTAGTCTGCAGACGAACGGATTCAGGGAAGTCCTTGCACCTCCGCCTCCCGGCATCGACTGAGCGTCTCCTTACCTTTTTCTTCGCGACCTTCGCTTTTGCCGCTACGGCGTGGGCGCAGCCGGGCGCCTCCGAGGGTGAAGCGGCGAACGGCGTCGCGAGGCTCGAGCGTTTTCTCGCGGACGTGAAGACCCTCACGGCCGACTTTCATCAGGAGCTTTGGACGGCGGATCAAAAACAGCTCGACAGCGAGGACGGCAAGTTGTCGCTGAGCCGCCCGAACAAATTTCTCTGGATCTACACGGATCCCGTCAAGCTGCAGGTGATCGCCGATGGTACTCATCTATGGACCTATGACGTCGAGCTCGAGCAGGCCACCGTCGCGCCGTTCGACGATACCGTGACCTCCAGTCCGGCGATGCTTCTGAGCGGCGACAGTGCCGTGCGCGACGGGTTCGACGTCGTCCAGAAATACTCTCTGAACGGACTCGAGTGGGTGAAGTTGGCGCCGAAAGTCGCCGGCACGGATTTCACGTCGATTCTGATCGGCTTCGACGGCAAGGTTCCGCAGCGGCTCGAGCTCGTGGACGGCTTGAAGCAGATTACGCGCATCGAGTTTGCAAACGTCGTCGTAAACCCGCCCCTCGACGACTCGCTGTTCGAGTTCCGGCCGCCGGCCGGCGTCGACGTGATCGGGGGCCGAGACTAATCCATGCTACCTCTACGTTATCCGTGGCTTTGGCTCGCGCTCGGCTGGGCTCTCGTGCTCGGCGTCGTCGTCGGCAGCTTGGTGCCGGCCAGCATGATCAAGGCGATCACGGTGAACGACAAGATCATGCACGCGGGGTCGTATTTTCTGCTCATGGTCTGGTTCGGCGGGTTGTATCGGCGTTCGCGGCATCCGTGGATCGCTGTGACTCTCGTCGTGCTCGGCGCCGCCCTCGATCTGTTGCAGCTCGATACGGCGACCCGGGATTTCGAGCTCATGGACATCGCCGCGGATGGGCTCGGCGTTGCGCTGGGACTGGTGCTGACCATGCTCGTGCTCGAAGGCTGGTGCCAGCGCTTGGAACGAGGCGTCCGCGCACTGGCCGGGTGAGCGGGCGCGCCGCGCGTCTCGGGGGCCTACAGGCGCTACAATATCCGGATGCTCGATTCCAAGTTACTTCGCCAAGATCTCGATTCGGTGGTGGCCAATCTTGCGCGGCGCGGCTTCGTTTTCGATGCGCAGCTGTATCGTAAGCTCGAGTCCGAACGCAAGGATGTGCAGACCAAGGTCGAGTCTCTGCGCCAAACGCGTAACGAGCGCTCCAAGGCCATCGGCCGTGCCAAAGCGGCGGGCGAGGATATCGATGCCGTCAAGCGCGAGGTCGGCGAGCTCGGCGAGTCGCTCGCTGCAGCCGAGACGCGGCTTGCGGTCGTTGCCGAGGAGCTCGACGCGTTTCTCGCCGGGTTGCCGAATTTGCTGCACGAGTCCGTGCCCGACGGCACCAACGACAGCGCGAATGTCGAGGTGCGCAAGTGGGGAACGCTGCCGCAGTTCGATTTCGAGCCGCGTGACCACGTAGCGCTCGGCGAATCCCTGGGTCTCATGGATTTCGATGCGGCCGCGAAACTGTCCGGTAGCCGCTTCGTCGTATTGCATGGGCCGTTGGCTCGGCTACAGCGCGCGCTGACGCAGCTCATGCTCGACGTGCATACGCGCGAGCACGGCTACAGTGAAACCTACGTGCCTTATCTCGTAAATGACCGGACCTTGTTCGGTACCGGCCAGCTACCGAAATTCGCTGCGGACTTGTTCGCGCTCGAAGGCGAGAACAAATTGCGATTGATTCCGACGGCGGAAGTCTCGCTCACGAACTTGGTGCGTGAGCGCATTCTCGAGGCAAATGAGCTACCGCTGCGCCTGACGGCGCACACGCCGTGCTTCCGCTCGGAGGCGGGGTCCTACGGGCAAGACACGCGCGGCATGATTCGTCAGCACCAATTCGAGAAGGTGGAGCTCGTCCACATCGTCAAGCCGGACGACTCCTACGCAACGCTCGAGACGTTGACGGGCCATGCGGAAGCCATTCTTCGGCGGCTCGGGCTCGCGTATCGGGTGATGGCGCTGTGCTCGGGAGACGTTGGTTTCGGCTCGGCGAAAACTTACGATTTGGAGGTCTGGCTGCCCGGCCAAGGCCGCTATCGTGAAATTTCCTCGTGCAGCAACTGCGAAGCGTTTCAGGCGCGGCGCATGCAGGCACGCTGGCGCAACCCGGACACCGGCAAGCCCGAGAACGTGCATACGCTCAACGGCTCGGGGCTGGCCGTCGGCCGCACGCTCATTGCCGTGCTCGAGAACTATCAGCGCGCGGACGGCTCGATCGCGGTGCCTGCCGCTTTGCAGCCTTATATGGGCGGGCAAGCCGAGATCGGCGTGAGCTGAGCCGTCTCGTCTCTCCGGACCGCCTGCACGAGGGCCGGGCACCACGGGTGATATTCGCTCAGGTGCGTTCGAGCTGGCGGGCCTAGATCGATTGGCTATACTCGAATTCGTCGAGTTTTGATGCGACCCGCCGCTGCATGACCCTGCACGTTGCCCTGAACCACAAGACCTTCTACCAGTACGACCGCGCCGTCCAGATGGGGCCGCAGGTTATCCGCCTCCGCCCCGCTCCGCATTGCCGGACGCCGATCGCGAGCTATTCGCTGTCGATCGAGCCGAAGGGGTACTTCCTGAACTGGCAGCAGGATCCGCACGGAAATTTTCTGGCGC
Source organism: uncultured Gammaproteobacteria bacterium (assembly GCA_963786385.1). Classification (GTDB taxonomy): domain Bacteria; phylum Pseudomonadota; class Gammaproteobacteria; order Steroidobacterales; family Rariloculaceae; genus FEN-1219. The sequence goes on along the minus strand of CAWAYS010000005.1, from coordinate 2,186,548 downwards.
GCGTCGTCTACCCCGAGAAGGTCGAGCATTTTCGAGTCGAAGTCGATCTCGTTGCCGACATGGTCGTCAACAATCCGTTCGACTTCTTCCTCGAGCCCGAGGCCGACAACTATCCTTTCCAGTACGATGGCGAGGTCCGCAAGGATCTCGAGCCGTACCTCAAGACGACTCCCGCGCCGCCGTTGCTCAAGAAGTGGCTGCAGTCGGTGCGCGGCCAACCGGCGAGCTCGACCGTCGATTTCCTCGTCGCGCTGAATCATCGCCTGCATTCGGAGATCCGCTACACGATTCGTCTCGAACCCGGTGTTCAGGCGCCGGAAGAGACGCTTGCGCTGGGTTCTGGCTCGTGCCGCGATTCCGGGTGGCTCCTCGTGCAGATCTTGAGGCATCTCGGAATCGCGAGCCGTTTCGTGTCCGGCTACCTAATTCAGCTCGTGCCGGACGTGAAAGCGCTCGACGGTCCCGTCGGCGCGTCCGAGGATTTCACGGATCTGCATGCCTGGGCCGAAGCTTATCTGCCCGGCGCCGGCTGGATAGGGCTCGACCCGACGTCCGGCCTGTTGGCCGGCGAGGGCCATATCCCGCTCGCATGCACGCCGCATCCGATGAGCGCGGCCCCGATCACCGGCGCGATAGAAGAGTGCGACACGAAGTTCGAGCATCTCATGAGTGTGCGGCGAGTGCTCGAGTCTCCGCGCGTCACCAAGCCATACAGCGATGAGCAGTGGGCCGCGATCGATGCTTTCGGTCGCCGCGTCGAACGTCAGCTGGTCACGGACGACGTGCGGATCACGATCGGGGGTGAGCCGACGTTCGTCGCGAGCGACGATCCGAATTCGCCGGAGTGGAACACGGCGGCGACCGGGCCGAACAAGCGCCGTTACGCCGCTGCGCTGATCGAACGTTTGCGCACTCGGTTTGCGCCGGAAGGGTTGCTGCATTTCGGGCAAGGCAAGTGGTATCCCGGCGAGCAGTTGCCGCGTTGGGCGTTTTCGCTCTATTGGCGGCGCGACGGTAAGCCGCTGTGGGCGGAAAGCAAGCTCGTTGCGCGAGAAGACAAAGACTACGAGCCGACTCCGTCGACCACGCTGGAATTCTTGCGCGGGGTCGCAAAACGTCTCGACGTCGACGGCGACAGGATACTTCCTGCCTACGAGGATCCATGGCACTTCATTGCCCAAGAGCGCAAGTTGCCGGAAAACCTGGATCCGAAGACGAACCGTCTCGACGACCCGATGGCTCGCACTCGGCTGGCGCGAGTGTTCGAGCGCGGTCTCGGCAAGCCGGTCGGCCACGTGTTGCCGCTGCAGCGGTGGAACGCGCAGGATGGACCGCGCCGCTGGGTCAGCGAGTCTTGGACGACGCGGGCCGGCAAGATCTTTCTCGTGCCCGGCGACTCGCCGATCGGCTTTCGTTTGCCGATGCCGTCGCTGTCGTACATCGCGCCGCTCGAATATCCGTACGTGATCCCGGCCGACCCTATGGGCGAGGCCGGAGAGCTACCGGACCCTCATCCGTCCCGTCAGCCGTTCATGCGGGGCGGGCAGCCCGAGAGCCGGCGCCGTGCGCAACGCCTCGTCAGTCAGATTGGCACGTCCGGCAATCGATACGCGCGCACTGCGCTTTCGGCCGAGCCCCGCGACGGTCGGTTGTGCGTATTCATGCCGCCGGTCGCGGAGCTCGAGGATTATCTGGACTTGATCGCCGCGATCGAGGACACGTGCGCGGAGCTCGACGTGCCCCTGCACGTCGAAGGGTACGAGCCGCCTAAGGACCCGCGCCTGAACTTCATCAAGGTCACGCCGGATCCCGGTGTGATCGAGGTCAACATTCATCCGGCGTCGAGCTGGGACGAGATGCGCGCGATCACGGAGGGTATATACGAGGATGCCCATCTCACGCGGCTCGCGACGGAGAAGTTCATGCTCGATGGCCGTCACACGGGCACGGGCGGGGGCAATCACATTGTGCTCGGAGGCAGTCGCCCGAGCGACAGCCCGTTCCTGCGGCGGCCGGATCTGTTGCGCAGTCTCGTTACCTATTGGCAGCACCATCCGTCCTTGTCGTATTTGTTTTCGGGGTTGTTCATCGGTCCTACGAGTCAAGCGCCGCGCATCGACGAAGCGCGCCACGATTCTTTGTACGAGCTCGAGCTGGCTTTCCGGCAGGTCGATTCGTCCGTCCAGCCGGTGCCGCCATGGCTCGTCGATCGGCTGTTCAGGCACTTGCTCATCGACGTGACGGGCAATACGCACCGCTCCGAGATTTGCATCGACAAGCTGTATTCGCCGGATGGCCCGACGGGCAGGCTCGGCTTGGTCGAGTTTCGCGCGTTCGAGATGCCGCCGCATCCACGCATGAGTCTTGCGCAGCAGCTGTTGTTGTTGTCCCTGGTGGCCAGGTTCTGGCGTGTCCCATATCGCGAGGATCTCGTTCGCTGGGGCACTCAACTGCACGACCGGTTCATGCTGCCGCAGCTCGTTTGGCAGGATTTCGTCGATGTGATCGAAGACATGAGCCGCGCAGGCTACGCGCTCGAGGCCGATTGGTTCGCGCCGCACTACGAGTTCAAGTTCCCGCTCTACGGCAAGATCGGCTTCGGCAGTCTCGAGCTCGAGCTGCGCCAGGCGCTCGAGCCTTGGCACGTGCTCGGCGAAGAGGGAGGGGTCGGCGGGACGGTACGTTATGTCGACTCGTCGCTCGAGCGCCTGCAGGTCAAGGTGACGGGCATGACGGGAGGGCGCTACATCGTCGCATGCAACGGACGCCGCGTGCCGCTCGTGCCGACGGGACGTGCCGGAGAGTTCGTGGGCGGCGTGCGATTTCGAGCTTGGCAGCCGGCTTCCAGCTTGCACCCGAACATTCCGGTGGACGCGCCGCTCGTGTTCGATCTGTACGATCGTTGGTCCGGCCGAGCCGTGGCGGGCTGTACCTACCACGTGGCACATCCGGGCGGGCGCAACTTCGAGCACTTTCCCGTCAACTCCTACGAAGCGGAGAGCCGTAGGTTGGCGCGATTCTTTCCTTTCGGTCATACCGCGGGCCCTTATCAGGAACCCCAAGAGGTTTCGCGCCCGGACTTCCCCTATACCCTCGATTTGCGCTGGTCGCACTGAGTACACTTAGGTCGCCCAGGAACCTCGAGTTGAATATGTCCAGCCCCGTACCCGACGAGTACGACTCTCGCGACGCGCAGCTGCTTGCCAACTACAAACATGTCCCCGACGGGGTCTACGACGAGTTGACGACGGTCGACGGCGCCGTTAGGCCGCGCTGGCGCCGCGTGCTCGAAGCGTTTGCCGGCACCGCCAACAAGAATGCGCAAGACAAAGCCCAACGCCTGCTTCTCGAGAACGGCGTAACCTTCGTCGCACAGGGTGAGCAAGATCGCAGCCGGCCGTGGCGACTCGATCTATTTCCGTTGCTGCTCGATCCCGACGAATGGGCCGCCATCGAGCGCGGCGTGATTCAACGCACGCGACTTCTCAACGAATTACTCATCGACCTCTACGGTCCGCAACGAGCACTCGGGGAAAAAGTTTTGCCACCCGGGCTCGTGTTCGGCAATCCACAGTTTCTACGTCCTTGTACGCACGTGCCCGTGCGGGACGATTTGCATCTGCACTTCGTTGCATTCGATCTTGCCCGTGCGGCCGATGGGCGTTGGTGGGTGCTGAGCGATCGCACGCAGGCGCCTTCCGGTGCCGGATACGCACTCGAGAATCGCGTGGTCTCGTCGCAGTGTCTGCCCGAGCTGTATGTCGAGCACAATGTGCGACGGCTCGCGTCGTTTTTCAGAGCCTTTACGGAACGGTTCCTAGGCCTGTCGAACCGCGACGAGCCGCTTGCGGTGTTTCTGTCACCGGGGCCGACGAAACAAAATTACTTCGAGCATGCGTATCTCGCCCGATACCTCGGATTCAGCGTCGTCGAAGGATCCGATCTCACCGTGCGCGACGACCGCGTCTATTTGAAGACGGTCGTGGGACTCAAACCCGTCGATCTCATCATGCGTCGTATCAGCGCCGAGATGTGCGATCCATTGGAGCTCAGAACCGATTCCATGATCGGTGTACCGGGTCTCTTGCAAGCCGCCCGCGCGGGAAAGGTGACTATCGGCAACGCACTCGGCAGCGGTTTGGCCGAGAGCGACGGATTTTTGAGCTTCTTGCCGAGCCTCAGCCGGTTTTTCCTCGGCGAGGAACTGGCTCTGCCGTCGGTGGCGACGTGGTGGTGCGGTCAAGCCAAGGAGCGGGAGTACGTTCTCGCAAACCTCGATCAGCTCATCGTGCGCCGCATATCGACCGCGCGAAACCTGTTCGCCGGCAATCAGGGCAGTCTTGCTTGGCCCGGCATGACGCCGATGGAGCGCGAGCGCCTCGTGCACGACATCGAGCGCAACGGCCACGATTTCGTCGGCCAACAGACCCCGTCGCTGTCGATGGCGCCTGTCTCTTTGCCGGCGGGTCGGCTCGAGGCAGCGCCGATCGTGCTGCGGGTCTACGTGGGTGTAACCGACGAAGGCTATCAGGTGATGCCCGGAGGGCTCACGCGCATTGCTGCCGGGTCCGATCCGCGCGCGGCATGGCTCGAGGCCGGGGACGTGAGCAAAGATACCTGGGTGCTTTCGGATCAGCCCGTCGAGCAATTCAGCTTGCTCGCGCAGCGCCAAGACAGCCGCCGCCTGCGTCGAGCGGGCCGCGAGTTGCCGAGTCGCGCGGCCGACAATTTGTTTTGGCTCGGTCGCTATACGGAAAGAGCCGAGGGGGCCGTGCGCCTGTTCCGGAGCCTCGTCACGAGGCTCGGCGGCGAGATGGGCTCCACCCGCAGCGTGGTGTCGCCCGAACGCGTGGTGTCCATGCTGATCGTGCAGAAGCATTTGTCCGCCCGCCGGGGGCGGCGCGCGATGCAAGAAGGCCGCGAGGCCGTCGAGCGGGAATTGTGGACGATCCTATTCGACCCCGAGTGCAAGGACGGGCTCGCAACGGTGCTCGACAGCGTCCGGCGCAATGCCGAGGCCGTGCGTGAACGGCTGTCGTTCGATACATTCCGAATCCTTCGCGATTTGACCGAGATCATCCATACGTGGCAGCTCACGCCGGGCCACGAGACGGACGATGCGCTCCGGCTGCTGAATCGCCTGATTCAATACCTTGCCGCATTCAACGGCATGGTCATGGAAAATATGACGCGCGGCTATGGTTGGCGGTTTCTCGATATGGGCCGCCGGCTCGAACGCCTGCGTGCGATGATCCAGCTCATTCAGCAGCTGGCTGTGCGCGGGGATCCCCAAAACGACGGCGCGCTGGAATTGCTGCTCGAGCTAGCGGATAGCACGATGACCTATCGCGCGCGCTATCAGGCTGCGCCACAGCTGCCGGCCGTGCTCGACCTACTGCTTTGCGACGAGTCCAATCCGCGCTCGGCAGTCTTTCAGATCGTGACCCTCAGCGAGCACATGACGCATTTGCCGAACGCAGACAACGACGGTCTCATGACGCCCGATCAACGCATCATCACCCGGCTGTCGAGCGAGTTGCGTCTTGCGGACGCTGCGGAGCTCGGTGCGACCGTGAGCCGATTCGATACGCGCGTGGAGCTCGATCGTCTTGCGCGTCGTATCGATCGCGGCGTGCATCAGCTTTCGGATCACATCGCCGAGCATTTCTTCAGCCATTCATCGCCGCGGCGAGTGGCGGGGGCACGGCGGACCGAGAGCTGACGTGATCTACGACGTGCGACACAGAACGACGTTCGTCTACGAGGAGGTCGTGTCGGTCTCCCACCATGTCCTTCATCTCGCCCCGCGAGTTCACCCGCGCCAGCGTTGTCTGGAGACGTCCATCGTCATCGAGCCGACGCCGTCCATCGGTTCGACCGGGGAAGACTATTTCGGCAATCCGGTGCAGTACCTCACGGTCCAGGAGCCGCACGACCGTCTGATCGTCGAGTCGCGGTCGCGCATCGCCGTGGACCCCGGCGCGCAGACGCCGGACCTGTTCGCCAGCCCATCGTGGGAGAAGGTTCGGGAATCCGTGCAGGACGTGAGTGGCGGTGGTCTGACGACCTTCGAATTTTGCTTCGATTCCCCGTACATCGCGACGAGCGACGATATCTACGACTATGCCGCGCAGTCTCTGCAACCGGGCCGGCCGATTCTCGACGCCGTCAGAGATCTCACGAGCAGAATCTATGACGAGTTCGAATATCGCGGTGGCGTTTCGGATGTGTCCACGCCCGTTCGAGAAGTGCTCAAGATGCGCAAAGGGGTCTGCCAGGACTTTGCGCACTTGGAGATTGCGTGTCTTCGCAGCTTCGGATTGCCCGCCCGTTACGTGAGCGGCTATCTAATGACCCATCCCCCGGAAGGCAAGAAGAAGCTCGTCGGGGCCGACGCCTCGCACGCGTGGGTCTCGGTTTGGTCCGGCTTGGCCGGATGGGTCGATTTCGATCCGACGAACGACTTAATACCGAGCAGCGAGCACATTACGGTCGCTTGGGGGCGTGACTACGGCGACGTGAGCCCGATCAACGGATTCATCCTCGGCGGCGGCGCCCATCAGGTCACCGTTGCTGTCGACGTCGATCCTTTGGAGCAGGCGGTCGGCTGACGGGGTCGGTATCTTGCCCTGTCGATGTCGGCTGCGTGTCCGCGAGCGGGCAGTAGCATTCGATGATCGTGCCTCCCTCCGGCAGGCTCGCCACCGAGAGCTCGCCACCGATGGCCCGTGCCCGGTAGCGCATGATGTGCATTCCCATGCCGCGGCTTTCCGCTGACGTTTCGGCTATGCCACTGCCATTGTCGGCCACGGACAGACGCACGCGAGCCCGCACACGCTCGCAACCTATCTCGATGCAAGTCGCGCGACCGTGCTTCACTGCGTTCGTGATTGCTTCCTGCGCGATCCGGTAGAGGTGTGCAGCTGCCGTCTCGTCGAGATCGGAATGCAAATCGCCGCGAGTGAGACGACAGGATATGCGGAACAACTGTTCGGATTGCTGGGCGAGCTTGTGCAAAGCATCGCGGAGTCGCCCGTGCTTGCGGATAGGACTCAGTCCCTGCGCAAGCTCGCCGGTCTGGGCGATCACGCGACTTACCAAACGCGCGGCGCGAGCCGCGTCTCGCACATGCGGCGACTCGTCCGCGGTCAGTTTGTCCTTGAGCGACTCGAGGGTCCATTTGACGCCTATCAGGACTTGCGCCAGCCCGTCGTGTAAATCGTGGCCTATCCGCGTTCGCTCGCGTTCGGCGCTCGCGACGACCTCTCGCTCGAGCTCGACGCTGCGGGTGATGTCGCGCAGAGTGATGACGACTTCGTCCTCTCCACTCCTGACGAAACGTGCTTCGACGTAGCGCTCCACGCCATTGACGACTCGCGCGTATTCCCAGCGCTGAGTTTTGCCGGTTACGAGCGCTCGACTGCGATACCGTTCGTGCGATCGCGCAAACTCGGGGCCGAATATCTCCTCGACGGTACGTCCGATGAAGTCCTTGGCGGGCCGTGGCAGATAGCTCTCGGCGCGCGGATCGCTGATGTGGATATCCAGATACGTGCCGTCGCGCGTCACTCGGACGATCATGTCGGGGTTGGCGTCGAGTAACGCGCGCACTTTGCGTTCGGACTCTTTGAGCGCGTGCTCGGTGTGTTTCCGGCCGTCGATGTCGGCGATCATGTGGATGACACCGACGACGCGGCCGTTCCGGTCCAGCAGCGGTGATGCGGCAATGCTTACCCAAACGTTCCTGCCGTCCTTGTGACGAAGCCGAAAGTCGTATTGATCCCGCAGACGCGTAGCGCGGCGCCGGTCGCGAATCCTGAGCGCTTCCGCATGCAGCGATTCATCCATGAAATCGAGCGTCGTTCGCCCCAGCATTTCCTCGGGCTCGTAGCCGAGCATCTGGGCGGCGCGACGGTTCACGTAGGTCAGCGTGCTGTCGAGATCCACTGCCCAGATCCCCTCGTGTGCGGTATCGACGATGGTCCGGTATTGGCGCTCACTTTCGGCGAGCGCGTGGGCGATCCTGCGCCTGTCGGTGACGTCGTCCGTATGCAGCACGACGACGTCACTCGACAAAGGAACGATGCTGAGCGCAAGGCGCCGCGCCGCACCGGTGGACCAATACCGATGATCGACCTCGCGATTGATCACCACCCCTTGGCTTGCGCAATGCTCGAGGTCTTGAGTGAGGTCATGGCCACCTTCGACGAGCAGATCTCGGGAGCGCACACCGGTCAGCTTGGTGGCGTCGCTGAACTTGAGCGCAGAGGCGGCGCGATTGTGCGCGATGAGCACGAAATCGTCGTCCGACCGGCGGAAGATGTAGGCGGGTCCCGGTAGGTTGTCGAAGTGGGTACGAAACAGACTGGCGTCGGGAATCGACGAAAAGTCGTCACCCTCGCCGACGTCCTCGAAGGGATCTGCCGTGGCGGACAATGCTCCTTGGGCTCCTCGTCGTGTCGTTATGTTTTCGAGCAGCGGGCAATATAGCAGCAGCAGGCGGAAATCTCCGAGCGCTTCCGTGTCGTCGGCCGTGTGGGCGAGTCCAACAGTTGTGTGTATGCGCCAAGGACTGACGAGTTACGCTAAGCGCGGAGCCGCCGTGTGCGCGCCCCTGCGCGCCCAAAAGACGATGTAGAACAATTGGCTACAGCGGCTCTCTCTGGCTGGCACGGATTGTGCTCTTCCCTTTGTGTGTGACTGCTGAACCAGTGTAAATCGCGAACCGTCGCATCAGTTTTGCGTCGATCGGCGACGTAGCACCGGAACCCAGCATGATCGGCGCCGGCAATCGGGTCGGCGGCTCAATGGGGCGAGGGGTGGACCGTGGATGAGAGGTCGTCGTTGCTCGATCAGTTGCGGCTCGAGCGGCCCGCAACCGTAGAGGCTAGTCGGTCGTGGGTATGGTGGTGCGCCGCTGCGATGGTGCTGCTCGCAGCCGGCGCGGGCGCTCTGTGGCATTACCTACCTCGCGGAATTCCCATTAATGTCGCGACGGCCGAGCCTGCTCTCGGGAGCGCTCCGACACGGGTTGGCTCGATCCTCGATGCATCGGGGTACGTCGTGCCGCGGCGCCTCGCGACCGTTTCGTCGAAGATCACGGGTCGTGTCGTGGAGGTCGCGATCGAGGAAGGCCAGCACGTCGAACGCGACCAAATCGTTGCGCGGCTCGACGACCCGAATGCTCGCGCGTCAGTCGCGCAAGCGGCCGCACAGGTCGAGCAGGCCAGAGCCAACCTGACGCGGCTCAAGTAGCTCTCGGGAACGCGGCGCCGACGTTTCGTCGGAACGAAACGCAGTTCCGACGAGCATTCATCAGTGCGCAGGATTTCGACACGGCGAAAGCCAAGTACGATGCCGCTCGCACGAACGTCGATGTTGCTGCGAGCGCCGTGGAGGTTGCCGACGCGACGCTTTCGCTCGCCAAGCGCACTTTGGAGGACACGGTCGTCCGCGCACCATTTCCGGGGGTCGTGACCGTCAAAGCCGCCCAGGAGGGCGAAATGGTGTCGCCCGTTTCGGCAGGCGGCGGCTTCACGCGGACCGGTATCTGCACGATTGTCGACATGACGTCGCTCGAGGTCGAGGTAGACGTCAGCGAAAGCTTCATCAACCGCGTTCGAGTCGGCCAGCCCGTCACCGTGAAGCTCAACGCCTATCCCGACTGGGACATCGCCGGTCATGTGATCGCGATCATTCCGACGGCCGACCGCGCCAAGGCGACTGTCAAAGTTCGAGTCGGCTTCGAGGTCAACGATTCGCGCATTCTTCCCGAGATGGGCGTGCGCGTTGCGTTTCTCGATGAGCGGCCGACGGCGAAGCGCGTCCCGCCACGAGCGCCGTGCTCGTGCCGCCCGACGCGGTGTCAGGGACCGGCGATACGGGTGTGGTCTACGTCATTGCCGACGACGGTGTCGAGCGACGAACCGTCCGGCTCGGCGCCAGAACGGCAGCCGGCCAAGTCGTGCTGTCTGGTTTGCAGGCCGGGGCCGGGTCGCCGTCGGCGACCTTTCCGAGCTAGCGGATGGCGCAAGAGTTCGCATCGAGAAGCAGTAGTCGATGAGGGCAGACGCCCTCGGGCAAGCGGAGGAAGTGATATGGCAGCGTTGGTGTCTATCAATCAGGTGGTCAAGGGCTATGTGCGCGGCAAGCAGCGCGTCGAAGTGCTGCACGGCATCGATTTGGACGTCCAGGCTGGCGAGTTTCTCGCGCTCATGGGGCCTTCGGGCTCCGGCAAGACGACGCTGTTGAACCTCATCGGCGGGCTGGATCGGCCGGACAAAGGCGAGATTGTCGTAGCGGGCGAGCGGATCGACAGGTTGTCTTCCGGGCAGCTGGCCCGGTGGCGCGCCCGTCACGTCGGATTCATTTTTCAGTTCTACAACTTGCTGCCCGTGCTGAGCGCGGAGCGCAACGTCGAGGTTCCGCTGCTGCTGACGAAGCTCTCGAGCGCGAGAGCGCAAACGTAACGTGCGGGCCGCGCTCGAGCTCGTGGGTCTGGCGGATCGGGCCAAACACAAGCCGACCGAGCTCTCGGGCGGGCAACAGCAACGCATCGCGATCGCGCGCGCGCTCGTGTCCGATCCGACGCTTCTGGTTTGCGATGAGCCGACCGGCGATCTCGATCGCGAGACGTCGCAGTCGATCCTCGAGCTCTTGCAGCTGCTCAACGAAAAGCAGGGTAAGACCATCGTCATGGTGACTCACGACCCGCGTGCCGCCGAATACGCGTCGCGGCGCTTGTATGTCGACAAGGGAGTGCTGACGGCGGCTCCTGTGGGGGCCGCGGCATGAAGTATCTTCCGCTGATTTGGGCAGGGCTCTGGCGCAAACGGGCCAGGACCGTGCTCACGCTGTTGTCCGTAGCGATTGCGTTTTTGCTGTTCGGCGTCATGCACGGTGTCACGGCAGGCCTCGATGCCGTCATCGGCTACATGAGCGACACTCGGCTCAGAATCCAGAGCCGAGTGAACATTACCGAAGCGCTGCCGTTGGCCTATCTGCGGCAGATCGAAACCGTGCCTGGCGTCGACGGAGTCGCGTTCTACAACTTCTTCGGGGGCTACTACCAGGATCCGAAGAACTCCATAGATTCCGGCGCGCTCGACATCGGGCGACTGAAGGCCATGTTCCCGGAGGTCATCGTTCCGAAAGATCAGATCGATGCCATGGAGCACACCCCGAACGGGGCGCTCGTCGGGCGGGATCTGGCCGAGAAGTGGGGTTGGAAGATCGGCGACATCGTGCCATTGCGCTCCACCGTGTGGACGCGTAAAGACGGAGCGCCCGAATGGAGTTTCGTAATCGTCGGTATCTACGCCTTTCCGAAAGAGGGTCCGACGAACGAGCTGTGGGTTAACTACTCCTACTTCGACGAGGCGAGGGCCTTCGGTAACGGCACCGTGACGTTGTACTTCGCGCGCATCAGCGACGCCGGGAAGGCCGCTGACATTTGCGAGGCGATCGATCGTCGGTTTGCGAATTCTGCATTCGAGACGCAAAGCCAGAACGAGAAGGATTGGGTTCGTGCGCAGATAAACCAGATCGGCGATATCTCCTTTTTCGTCAACGCGATCATCGGCGCGGTGTTCTTCACGCTGCTCATCTTGACCGGCAACACGATGATGCAATCCGTACGCGAGCGCATCCCGGAGTTGGCCGTGCTGAAGACTTACGGCTACAGCAACGCGAAGGTGATGGCTTTCGTCGTCGGCGAGGCGCTGCTCCTGTGCGGAGTGGCGGCAGGTATCGGTTTGGCGATGGCCGCCGTCGTTGCGCCGCAAATCTTCGCGCAGCTCGGAGCCAAGGGGCTGCCGCTGCCCGGCAACGTGCTCCTGCTCGGCTTCGCGTTCGCCGCGGCTGTGGCCTTGATCAGCGCGGTGCCGCCGGTTTGGCGAGTGCAACGGATGAACGTGGTCGATGCATTGGCCGGACGCTGACAGGCGTCGAGACTAGGGGAGGTCGAGCAGTGTTCAAACAGATTTGGGCCGTCACGACGATGAACCTCAAGAGCGTCCCGGCGAGACTTGCGAGCTCGAGTGTCGTGGTGATCGGGATCGCCGGAGTCGTCGGAGTCATTGTGTCGATTTTCGGCATGACGCGCAGTCTGTCGGAAGCGCTCGTCGATACGGGTCGGGCGGACCGGGCGATCGTTTTGCGGGGCGGCGCCGATACCGAGGTCGCGAGCACGCTGCTCGTGGACGCCGTGGCGACGATCGAGAATGCCCCCGGGATCGCTCGGGCGCGCGACGGCAAGCCGGCCGTGTCGGCCGACATGTTGGTTGCGGTCAACTTGCTACGCAAGGAGAACGGAACGCGTGCCGGTCTCACCGTTCGCGGCGTCGGACCGGAGACCGGCGCCGTCAGACCCGAGCTGAAACTCGTGGCAGGTCGCATGTTCGAGCCCGGCCTGCGGGAAGCGATCGTGGGGCGCAGCGCGCAGCAGGAGTTTCGAGGACTCGAGATCGGCAGCCGGGTCGCGCTTCGGGACAGTCAGTGGACCATCGTCGGCGTGTTCGAGACGGGGGGCGATGCTCACGAGTCGAGTCTCGTGACGGATGCCGACACGCTGCTTTCCGCCTATAGCCGCACGGCTGTGAACAGCGTGACGGTATTGCTCGAGTCGGCGGGGGCCTTCGACGAGTTCAAGGCGGCATTGACGACGAATCCGACGCTGTCGGTTTCGGTCGAGCGTGAGATCGACTATTTCCGGCGCGCAGTCGGAACGCTCGGGCACGATTCTCGAGATAGTCACGAAATTCGTGGGCGGGATCATGGCGCTCGGTGCGCTCTTTGCGGCGCTCAACACGATGTATTCGGCCGTCAGCGCCCGAGCGGTCGAGATCGCGACTCTACGGGCCCTCGGTTTCGGCGCGGGCGGAGTCGTTGCCTCCGTGCTTGTCGAATCGTTGCTGCTCGCGTTGATCGGGGCATGCCTCGGTGCAGGGGTGGCGTGGCTGCTGTTCGGGGGCCACACGATCAGCATGGGTGGCGGAACGACGTCGCTGGTATTCAAGATGCACGTGACACCGGCGCTGCTCGGTGTCGGAATAGCATGGGCTTGCGTCGTCGGTTTTCTCGGCGGGCTCTTTCCTGCGATGCGCGCGGCGCGAATTCCGGTGGCCAGGGCGCTGCGAGCGGTGTAGCGGGTTTTCGGCATGCGGCGGGCCGCAAAACCGCTGCGCTTCCTCCGCCCTCGACGCGCACCTCTCGTCGCGTGACGCGCGCACGCGCGTCTATACTCAAGTCTCGTTACACGGCGAGGGAGATCGGCGGGATGGGCAAGAGCCGGCTGGAGGCATTTAGCGACGGCGTGATCGCCATCATCATCACGATCATGGTGCTCGAGCTCAAGGTGCCGCACGGCGAAGACCTTGCGGCGTTGAGGCCGCTGCTGCCGGTTTTCCTGGCCTACGTGCTGAGCTTCGTCTATCTCGGAATCTACTGGAACAATCATCACCACATGTTGCACACCGTGCAACACGTGAGCGGCCCGATTCTCTGGGCAAACCTACACCTGTTGTTTTGGTTGTCACTCGTGCCCGTGACGACCGGATGGCTCGGTGAGAACCACTTGGCGGCGGCGCCCTCCGCAGTCTATGGCTTCGTGCTGCTGATGGCGGCCATTGCGTACTACGTGCTGGAACAGACCATCATTGCCTCGCAGGGCGAATCCTCGATGCTCAGAACGGCGGTTGGGAAGGACTGGAAGGGCAAGTTGTCGCCGGTGCTCTATATCGCGGCCATCCCCGCGTCTTTTCTATCGGTATGGATCGCGGCGGCTCTTTACGTATTGGTTGCGCTGATATGGCTCGTCCCGGACCGTCGAATCGAGCGGACCTTGGTCGGCCGCGTGTGACGCACGAGTTGCGTGCCGGCGCGAAGGCGGTGGCTGGGTCGGTTCCGTCCATGGCTGGTAGGCGCGATGGCGGATCGCGGCCTTCCGACGGCCTCTGCTAACGACTAAGATATTTGCGGGGGATCAACATCGACGACGCGCGGCAAGGGAGCTTCGGCTTGCTTGCCCGTCGGCCACGAATGTCCGAGGAAGTGATCAACATGAGCAGATTCAGCAGTGTTTTCCGGCCGAAGCGCTTCGTGCGCGTGGTCGTGGGCGTCGTTGCGGTCCTCGCCGTGGGTGCTGCGACGGCGGCACGGCCTATGCTTCCGGAGGGGTTCATCAGCGGCAAGGTCGCGAGCTCCAAGGGGCCCGAAGCGGGTGTTTGGGTCATTGCCGAAACTCACGAGCTCAAGACGCCCTTCGTGAAGATCGTCGTCACCGATGACGAAGGTCGTTACGTCTTGCCGCAACTGCCCGAGGCGACCTATCGCGTGTGGGTGCGTGGCTACGGCCTCGTGGACTCGGTACCCGTCGAAGGCCGGCCCGGCGACACGGGGCTCGACCTCACGGCCGTGATCGCGAGCACACCGCAAGAAGCCGCGAAGATCTATCCCGGCAACTATTGGTTGTCGTTGCTCGCGCCGCCGCCTAAGAGCGAGTTTCCCGGCACCGGCGTCGGGCCGGACGGCAACGGCATGCCGCCGGGCATGGCGACGCAGGCGAATTGGATATACAACCTCAAGAGCGGCTGCAACTTCTGTCACGAGCTCGGCACGCCGATCACGCGCACGCTGAGTCACATGGATCACCTCGGCTTCAAGACCCCCGAGGAAGCATGGATTTATCGGACACAGCTCGGCGTGCGCGGCAGCTCGATGGCGGGCACATTCGCGCAGTTCGGCCAACAGCACGCTGCTCACGTGTTTGCGGACTGGACGACACGCATTGCCGACGGCGAAGTGCCGCCGCAACCGCCGCGGCCGCAAGGTGTCGAGCGCAACGTCGTCGTGACGCTCTGGGATTGGGGTGTCGCCGATTCCTTCATGCACGACGAGATCTCGACGGACAAGAACGACCCGACGGTCAATGGCTACGGCAAGGTCTACGCAGCGTCGTCCGGTCACGGCAAGCTCACCGTGCTCGATCCGATCGATAACAGCACCTACGAGCTCGACGATCCCGACGCGTGAAGATCCGCGTAAGGTCTCGTCGCGGTTCCCACCGCCGGCGATGCCTTCGAACTTCTGGGGTATGCGGCATCTTTGGGGGCTGGAGAATCCGGCCGATCCCCACAACCCGATGATGGACAGAAAGGGGCGCGTATGGCTCACGTCCAAGATTCGCAACGAGGAGCCCGCTTGGTGTAGGGAGGGCTCGTCGAACAAGTTCGCTCGCTACTATCCCTTGAACTTCAGCAATCGCCAGGCGTCGTTCTACGATCCGGCGACCGGTGAGTGGCGGCTCATCGATACCTGCTTCGCGACTCACCATCTGCAGTTCGATAACGATCCCGACCAGACCGTCTACTTCAACGAGCTGCTCGGGCCCGTGATCGGCTGGGTCAACTCCCGGCAATACGATCTCACGGGAGACGAGCAGGCGTCGCAAGGGTGGTGCCCCCAAGTCGTCGACACGAACGGCGACGGCAAGATCACGAAACCGTGGAACGTGCCCGGCGGGTCGTTCGATCCGCGTCGTGACACGGAGGTCAAGCACAACCTGTATTCCGTAATCCCGAGCCCGATCGACGATTCGGTCTGGGGCGCCTCCGAAGACTACCCCGGCTATATCGTGCACTTGCTGCGGGGTAGCAACCCGCCCGAGACCTGCGTCACCGAGGTCTATCAGGTCCCGGACGGGGGTCTCGATCCGCGCGGAATCGACATCGATAGCCATGGCGTCGTCTGGACGGCGCTCGCGGCCAGCAGCCACCTCGCGAGCTTCGATCGCAGCAAGTGCAAGGTGCTCAATGGCCCGTCGACGCTCGACGGCACGCACTGCAAGGCCGGTTGGAAGCTCTACGTCAGTGATGGGCCGCGTTTGAAAGGCACGGACGTGCCGGCAGATTTTCATTACTACGACTGGGTGGATCAGCACGACGTGTCGGGCTTCGGAGAGAACACCCCGTTTGCGACCGGATCCAATTCCGAAGCACTGCTTGCGCTCGATCCGAAGACCGGCAAGTGGTTGACGCTGCGCGTGCCTTACCCGCTCGGGTTCTACCATCGTGGCGTCGACGGCCGAATCGACGATTTGGAAGCCGGATGGAAAGGGCGCGGCCTGTGGGCCAACTACGGCACGCACTTGATTTGGCATGTAGAAGGCGGAAAAGGCACGACCGGCAAGGCCGTGCACTTCCAAATACGCCCCGATCCGCTAGCGCACTGACATTCGCGAGGCGGCGTCGCTCCCGTCGTGGGGCGACGCCGTGCCGAGCAGCCCGACTATGGAGCTCGGCGCATTTCGCCGGGCGCTTTGGAGGTGCGGGTGCCGGGGGACGGCGACAGCATTTCCCTGACCGCGTCGGCAAACTCGAGCCATCGTTCTTTCAACGTCCGCTTGAGCTTGATTCTCGCGCCGCCAAAGAGGATGAGTCCTTCGATGACGAGAGTGCGTGCGTCTTGATCGAAAGTCGGTGGTGTGCGGTTGTCGATACCGCCGAACAAGCATATAGCCTTCGAGATGGTATTGACGTTTTCCGGCACGTAGAAAGTGGCGCCGCCGAAGAGGCAGAGTATCTTGATGCGCGTTTCCTTTGCAGAGAAACGCGCGCTGGTGAAGTCGATCTCGCCGCCGCCGAACACGTTCAGCATGCGAATTTCCTTGGCGACGGTCCATGCACCGCCCCGGTTGCCGCCGCTGAAGACGTGCACGATGTGGTCCACGCTGTTCGATAAGGCTCCGTCGTCCCTCATGCCGAGCTCGACGCGCTTCTTCTCCGTGTAGCTTTTGTCCGCGACGAGGTCCAGATCCCTCGTGAGCTCGAGGAGCTCGTCGTGGGTCGTTGCGTCGAGAGCGCGGTCGAGCCGACGCTCGAAGGCCTCGAGCGACAGCTCGCCGTGACCATAGTTCATGATGAGCTGATCGATCGTCTCTTCACGCAAGGCGTTGATCGGACGGTCGTGAGTGGCGACAGGCATGATACGGCTCCCGTGCAGGTGGTCGTCGCGAAGCGGCAGGCAGGGTCGGCGCCTCGTCGAGCAAGCATACTCGCCAGGTTCGGGCGTCTCAACGGACCGAGCGTCACGCCGGAAGCGGGCGAGTCAGATGCCGACCATGTCCACGTTCGCAGCTCCGGGCGGCACCATGGGTAGCACTTGGCTCTCGGTGTCGATCGTTGCGTGAATCAAGCACGGTCCCGGCGTCGCCAGCGCGGCGCGCAGTGCCGAGTGCGGCGCCTCCTCGCGATCGAGATCGAGCGCATGGACACCGAAGCCCCGTGCGAGTGCAACGAAGTCCGGTGTCCGCCGATACCGCGACGCAAAGATCCGTCGGTCGTAAAACAGCGTCTGTTGCTGGTGCACGAGACCCAATGAGTTGTTGTTCATGAGGACGATTTTCACGCTCACGTTCTCCTCCGCCGCCGTCGCGAGCTCCTGCAAATTCATCAGCAACGAGCCGTCGCCCGAGAAGCACACGACCGTGCGCTCGGGTTCGGCCAGAGCCGCGCCGATGGCAGCTGGCAACCCGAAACCCATCGTGCCGAGTCCTCCGGAGGTCAGCCATTGCCGCGGTCGGCTGAAGGGATAGGCTTGGGCCACCCACATCTGATGTTGGCCCACGTCCGTTACGATCGACACCTCGTCGTCGACGGCTGCCGCAACGGCGGCCACGAGCCCATACGGGCTCTTGGTCGAGTCGCGACCGGGCATGCGCAACGGGTTCGATGTCTTCAGGTCGCGAATCCGCGCGAGCCAGCCGGCTCGCTCGCGAGGCGTCAATAGCGATCGCACTCGCGCGAGCACGTCTCGGGCGTCGGCCGCGATCGGCAGATGGGCGTTCTTCAGCTTATTGAGCTCGGCGGGATCCACATCGATGTGAATGACATCGGCATTGGGGCAAAACGCCGCGAGCTTGCCCGTGGCTCGATCGTCGAATCGGGCGCCGGCCGTCACGAGGAGGTCGCATTCGTCGAGCGCGAAGTTCGTATAGGGTGCGCCGTGCATGCCGAGCATCCCGAGGGACAACGGGTGATCCACGGCCATTGTGCCGAGCGCCATCAACGTCATGACCGTCGGCAGTGACGAGATCTCGGCCAGTGCCACGGCTTCGGCCGCCGCTCCCGAATGGACGATGCCACCGCCGAGATAGAGGATCGGTGTCTGTGCCGCCTCGATCATCGCGGCGGCTCGCTCGATGTTGCCGTCGGCGGTCGCGGGTGCGGGCGTCGGCCGGCCGGGCTCGGGCCACTCGTCGATTTCGACGATGGCCGTTTGGACGTCCTTCGGGATATCGATGAGCACTGGACCCGGGCGCCCGGACGTCGCGATTTGGAATGCGGCCGGAATCACGCGCAGCAAGTCTTCCGCTCGTAGCACGAGGAAGTTGTGCTTGGTGATGGACCGAGACAGACCGAGCGTGTCGACTTCCTGGAAGGCATCCGTGCCGATCATCGAGCTCGGCACTTGGCCGGTGATCGCTACCAGCGGAATCGAATCGAGCTTGGCGTCGGCAACGGCCGTGAGCAGATTCGTGGCGCCGGGGCCGGACGACGCGATGCAGACGCCGGTTTGCCCGGTGGCTCGGGCGATGCCATGTGCGATGAATCCCGCGCCTTGCTCGTGACGTGCCAAAACGTGGCGTAGTCCGGAGCGGGACAGCGCGTCGTAAAGAGGCAACACGGCGCCGCCGGGTATCCCGGCGACGGTGTGGATGCCCTGTCGCTCCAACAGGTGGACGGTGATTTCGGCTCCGCTCAAGCGTGTCATGTAAAGGCTCCTCGGCGTGATCTTCCGGTGGTGCCGGCGGGAGCCCGATAACGACAAACCCCCGCTCGGCTCGCGCCGGCGGGGGTTGATGTACTCAGTGGTTCTGTGTCTCGACTAACCCAGCCAACGCGCGCAATCGACTACGCGTACTACGTCGAGTACGAGCGCGTGAGCCGGCGCCATGGCCGAAATGCGAAGGGCAGTGGTGGTCGGTCGCAACATGACGACTGGGATTATGCCGAGAAGGCATCGTAGGCCGCAAGTTGATTGGTTCCTCCGAGGCGTGCCGACATTCCTAAGGATGCAGAGAGCCGCTCGTGGCACGCCCCGGAGGATGCAGCGAAGTGTCCAACGGGTAGCGGTCCGTGTCGCAGAAACAGCCCGCACTTTTGGTTTGACATAGTGGTCCGGGCGCTCAAGAAACTTCTTAGGTAGACGACATATGGAAAACGAGGCGCCACACCTGTCCTGTCGAGTGGTCCGGGCGCATGCAGCGTCGTGGTCCGAAGATCGAATCGGCCGTCAGAGCTCGAAACCCCATGCTAAGCGCAGAAGAAGTTTACAAACAGCTGCAGCGCGATGGAGCCGTCGACCTGGACGGAGGACTGTTCCGCTCGCACTTCGATCAGCTCCCAGGCCCGGCCTACATATGGCGACGGGTTGATGACGACTTCGAGCTCATCGCGCACAACCGGGCTGCCCTGGGTCTTGCCGGCGGCGATGTGCGGGAGTTGCTCGGCAAACGCGCACGAGAGCTGTTCGAGGATCGGCCCGACATCGTCGAGTCGATTTTTCAGTGCGCAGACACGCTGTCCATCACTGTCCAGGAAACGGACCTCACGTTCGTGTCCGGTGTGAAGCGGCGAATGTTGATGACACGCATACCGCTGTCGGCAGACATCGTCGTCGGGCATATGGAGGACATCACCGAGCAGCGCTCCTTCGAGGCCATGCTGCAAGCGTCCGAGAGCCGCTTTCGGGCTCTGTTCAAGACTCACCCGGACCTCGTCTTTCGGGTCGACGCGCAGGGGAAGTACATCGACGTGCATGCGCCCGAGGGTGTGGTCTTGCCGCTTGGTCTGAATCCGGCAGATCTCGTCGGACGAAATATCATGGAGCTATTCGGCCCCGAGGCCGCGGCCCGGCATCGTCGCTACGCGCACGAAGCCATTCGGACGGGCGAGGTGCAAATGCTCGAGTACGACGTTCCGATGGGCGACAAAGAGATTCAAGTGGAATCGCGCTTTGTGAAAAGCGGCGACGACGAGGTCGTCGTGAACGTTCGGGACATCACCAAGCGTGTAGAGCTCGAGCAGGCCGTCATCGATGCGCAAGAGCGCGAGCGGGCGCGGCTGGGCGACCTTCTCGAGAAGCATCGCGTCCACTTGAGGACGTGCATGGCGAGCTTGGAGACGACAGCCCGGGCGCTCGAAGGCGCGGGCCGTGACGATGCGGCCAAGGAAGTGCGCGCGGCGCTCGAGACGTCAATGCGAGACGTGGATGAGCTGCTGAGCGACTTTGCTCCGCTCCCCGAGAGCACGTCGATCGTCGAAGCGCTCCGGCAACTGGCGGCTCGATCGGAGCAAACGCTCGGTATTCATTGTCGACTCACGCACGGCGGATCGGTGCCCGACATGCCGGCTCAGACTCCGGACTTGCACCGTTTCGCCCAAGAAGCGATCGGCAACGCGGCGCGGCGCGGCGGTGCTCGCAACGTCGAGATGATCTGCAGCACGATCAACAAACAGTTCGTGCTTAGCATCGTGGACGACGGCAAGAGCTCCGGTTGGGCCACGGAGGAGGAGAGTGCCGGTTACGGCATGCGCATCATGCGCTACCTCGTGAAGCGTCTTGGTGGCAAGCTCACGAGGTCGACGCGAGGCGGCAGCGGCACGATGGTGACGTGCTCTTGTCCGGCCGACAGGTCGAGCTCAGTGACGGCGCGGCTTCGTGCTCCGGGCCGATGACTATTTTGTCGGAAGCGCGAACACGTGAATGGCGTTGCCGCGATGCGCGGGCAGCTCGATGCCGCTGGCCTTCGCGAGCGTGCGCGCGCCGAGCAGCATCTCGCCGTTGACGACCGCCACGTACTGCTTACCATCGACGGCATAGGTGATGGTGCTGTTTTGCACCGTTGCGCCGAGCGGCTCCGACTGCCAGAGCACTTCGCCGGTTTTCGCATCGAATGCGCGCAGCACCTGCTCGATGTCGCCCCAGAACACGAGGTTGCCGGCGGTCGCGAGCACCGCACCGTTGCCGCCCGCGCGGCCCTCGTAGATGCGATGAATCTGACCGGTCGTCATGTCGATGCGCGCGAGTCCCGCGAACTTCGACGGGTCGGAGCCCGGCCGCAGAATGCCGCCGCGGGCGCCGCCCGACCCGTCGGCTTGCGGGCGCGTCATATCGAGGCAATGATCGACATACGGGACATATAGCGAGTTGAGCTCGGGATTGTAGGCGGTCGGCCAGAAGCTGCGCGTATTCCAGAAACACACGACACTGCGCTTGCCGGGTTCGTCGAGCACGAGATCCCAGTTGATGTGCGTGATGCCGGTCTTCACGTCGATTCCGGACAAGACGAAATTCGGTGTGTCGTAAGGGAACGGTGTGGCCCAGACGAACCGGCCCGTGGCGCGGTCGTTGGCCCAAATGCCTCCGGCTTCGGCCACTGTGATCACGAGGTCGCGCGCGACGCCTTTCGGGATGTCGGGATTGATCCATTTGACGAACCGCGGGTCGGGATCGACGACGGTGCGGATCAAAGTCTTCTCGTGGTTGACGTCCATGTCCCAGTCGTCGCCCGGCAAATGCTGGTAGTACCAGACGAGCTCGCCAGTATCCGGTCTGAGGGCCACCGTCGAGTTGCTGTACAGGTCCGCGGGTGCGTAGGGCGGAATGGCTTTCGGGTTTCCGCCGTGGCGTTCGGCCCGAGTGTTCGGCATGGGGTTGGAGATGCCCCAGAAGATCAAGTGCAGAACGGGATCGTAGGTGCCGGGCAATCCCCACGTCGAGGCGCGCCGCCCGCTGGCCGGAGCGCCGCCCCATGAGGCGTCGCCGGGCTCGCCCTCGCCCGGCGCCGTGTGGAAGCGCCAGATCTCCTTGCCCGTGCGCGCATCGTGGGCCGCGATGTAACAGTTCTCGCGCTTGGTGTTGCATGTGCGGCCCGAGATCACTTTGCCTTCGACGACGATGGCGCCCGACGTGTGTGTCTCCGGCGAGGCGGGAGTCTGCCAACGCACTTTCCCTGTCGCGGCATCGAGAGCGACGATCGGGCTCGGCTGGCCGTTCGGTGCCGGCGCCGTGTAGTACACCATGTCGTCGTAAATTGCGATCGTCTTCACGCGTGACGACAAGTTGCCTTCGGGCTGATACTGCCAAATCGTTTTGCCGGTTGCGGCGTCAAGTGCCCACACGCCGCTCGACTGCCCGCGCCCACCCGGCGTCACCAAGTACATGATGCCGCGGTGGACGAGCGGGATGGTCTCGATGGGGCCTTCCGGCAGTGCCTTGGACCATGCCTGCGCGAGCCGCCCGACGTTGTCACGATTGATTTGCTGGAGCGGGCTAAACCGCTGCGCGTCGTACGTTCGGCTGTACATGAGCCAGTCGGCCGGGTCCGGCTTCAGCAGCGTCTCGTCCGTGACCGGGAAACGCTTGATCTCGGCCGCGTAGTTGCGGTCACCGCGTGCGTCGTGGGCAGCAAGGCTGGTAACGGGTGCCGTATCCTGCGCGACGGTGCGGGCCGCGAAGCCGACCGCGGTCAAGAGGACGAGCGTGACGGCCGATTTGGACATTCGCTTCCCCCAGAAGTGTTTCGAGAACGATAACACGGTAGCCGCAAGAGGCCGAGGCTCATCGTCTCGGCGCACGCAAAGGTGGTCCGCGCCCATGCGGAGTCTTGGGGGCGGCGACCTCGGTCTTACCCAATGATCGAGTAAAAGCGTCGCGAAACGCGACGTCGCGAGAATCGCCCAATGAACCCTATCGAGATCGGCGGAATGATGACGATTGCGGAGGCCTGTGTGTCGTCGTCACGTGCATTCAGCCGATGATAGTAGAGTCGAAGCGAGTTAGAGTGTCCATTGTGCCCCTCGTCAGGCTGATTGTTTTCGTTGTAGCTGTGGTAGCCGTGCAGTGCGTCCACGCTGCACCGTCCGTGCTCGGAAAAGGTCCGTTGCGCGTGGATGCGGAGAATCCGCGATACTTCACGAACGATGCCGGGCGACCTATTCTCCTGGCCGGCTCTCACACTTGGTTGAACCTTCAGGACGGCGGTCGATCAGATCCGCCTCCCGAGTTCAACTATGTGGCATGGCTCGATTTTCTCGACAGGTATCACCACAACTTTTTCCGCCTGTATAGGTGGGAAGAAGCGAATTGGACGCTCGAGATTGCGGGCGCTTATCGCTTCTCCCCGATGCCCTACGTGCGCATCGGAGGTGATGGCGTCGCGCTCGACGGCAAGCCGAAGTTCGACCTGACGAGGTTCGATCAGACCTACTTCGACAGACTGCGTGCTCGGGTGCTCGCGGCAGGGCAGCGGGGCATTTACGTGTCGATCATGTTGTTCAACGGTTGGAGCGTGGCGTCGTCCAAGGGGGCTCTGCATCTTGGTAATCCGTGGAACGGACATCCCTATAACCGCAAGAACAACATCAACGGGTTGGACGGGGATCCGAACGGCGACGGCAGCGGCGCGCAGACGCACACGCTACGGATACCTGCCGTGACGGCGTATCAAGAGCAGTTCGTGAAGAAGGTCGTGGATACCGTCAACGATCTCGATAACGTTCTCTATGAGATCAGCAACGAAAGCGGGAGCGATTCGGAGGCGTGGCAGTACCACATGATCGACGTGGTCAAGAGTTACGAACGCTCGAAGCCGAAACAGCATCCCGTCGGCATGACCGTGGAGTGGCCGAACGGCAGCAACGACGAGTTGTACGCGAGCCCGGCAGATTGGATTTCACCGAACGACGACGGTACTTACATGGATCACCCGAGCGTTGCCGATGGTCGGAAGGTGATCGTGCTCGATACGGACCACCTCGGTACGCAGGACATAGCGAAAGAAGGCGCTTCTTGGGTGTGGAAGGCGTTTCTGCGCGGACACAATCCGATCTTCATGGATCAATACGACGGCGCCGGTATCGGCGTAGGAGCGAATTCGACGATCGCTCCCGAAGATTCGAGGTGGGTCAGCCTTCGTCGAAACCTCGGATACGTGCGCCGCTACGCCGATCGCATAAATCTCGAAACGATGACGCCGAATACGACGCTGTGCTCCTCGAGTTACTGCCTTGTGAGTGAGGGCCCATCGCCTGCGGAGTACCTCGTATATTCGCCGGGTGGGCGGGGAGTGTCCGTCGACCTGTCCGCGACACCGGGTGTGTTCGAGGTCGAATGGTTCGACCCTGCGGTTGGTCGCACCGTTGACGACGGTGTCCTCGTCGGGGGGGCACGCCGAATTCTCGTCTCTCCGTTCCGCGAGTCGGACGCCGTGCTTTACCTCAAGGCGCGATAGTCGGCTCTCGATGAACGCGAGTGCTGTGGAGTCGGATCTGTATTCGCCGCAATGCTCTTCGCTATATACAATGGTATATTGCGTTTCGTCGTGATCGTCGGAGCCGTCCTTCGAGGCTGTGGGAAGCTGAAATGCAACCGAGAGCGTTGGTGCCCCTGCTATTGGTCTTGTGGTCACTGGGCTGCCCAAGGTCGTTGCATGCCGGCGAGATTCGTGTCGCCGTTGCGGCGAATTTCGCGAGCTCGATGGACGAGCTCGCGCATCGCTTCGAAGCTGCCACGGGGAACAAGGTGCTCGTGTCATCGGGCTCCACGGGGGCTCATTATGCGCAAATAAAAAACGGCGCCCCGTTCGAGGTGTTCTTCGCTGCCGATGTGCGAAGGCCCAAGCTGCTGGAAGACGAGGGGCTCGCCGTTCCGGGATCGCGATTCACCTACGCCGTCGGCCGCCTAGCGCTGTGGAGTAGGGAGCCCGGTGTCGTGGATTCCGCAGGTCGCGTGCTATCGACGGGCAGTTTTCGGCATCTGGCAATCGCGAATCCGGAGCTTGCACCTTACGGGGCGGCTGCGCGCGAAGTGCTCGAGGGGCTCGGTCTGTGGCAACGGCTTCAGCCGCGTCTCGTTCGCGGTCAAGATATCGGTCAAACCTACGGCTTCGTCTATTCCGGTGCGGCGGAACTCGGCTTCGTCGCCTTGTCTCAGTTGCGTCGACCCGGTGCATCCATCGAGGGGTCCTATTGGCTCGTGCCCGCAGACGCCTATGCGCCCATCGAGCAGCAAGTCGTGCTGATCAAGGACGTACCGGCCGCGCGGCAGCTGCTCGAATTCGTCAAGAGCGACGAAGCACGGGCCGTGATCAGGCGCTTCGGCTACGGGCCGTGAGCCTGCGTTCGCGCGGGCCCACATCGCGCCGGCGCATCCGCGCAGATCTCGCCTGCCGTATCGGCACCGGCGCGATTGCCTTCAGGCCATGTCGAAGACGAGCACTTCCGCGTCCGTCGTGCCGGTCAGCACGAGTGTCGCGGGACCTTCGATCGCCGCGCCGTCGCCCGCGGCGAGTGTCTCGCCGTTGAGCGATGCGCTGCCTCGTGCGATCTGAACCCATGCTTTACGCCCGCGCGCGAGCTCGTGCGTGGCGTCGTCGTCGCTGCCGAGCAGCGCAGAGTACAAATCGACGTCGCGGTGAATCGTAACGGAGCCTTCGCGCGCGTCCCGCGACCCGACGAGCCTCAGACGGCCTTGCTTCTCCGCGTCGCGAAAGGCCTTCTGCTCATAACTAGGCGGCAGCCCCTGCCGCTCGGGCAGAATCCAAATCTGCAGGAAGTGCACGAGGTCGGTTCCCGAAGCGTTGAACTCGCTGTGTAGCACGCCGGTGCCCGCCGACATTCGCTGGACGTCGCCGGGACGGATGATCGAGCCGTTACCGATGTTGTCTTTGTGCTCGAGCGCGCCCTCGAGAACGTACGAGATAATCTCCATGTCGCGGTGCCCGTGCGTGCCGAAGCCTTGCGCGGGCTGCACTCGATCCTCGTTGATTACCCGCAACGGCCCGAAGCCCATGAACCTCGCGTCGTAATAGTCGCCGAAAGAAAACGAGTGGCGGCTGTCGAGCCAGCCGAGATCTGCGACTCCGCGTTCGGCGGCACGGCGAATCGAGAGCATGATCGTCTCCTATCGAAAATCGGTGAGCTCGATGGACGTTGCGGCAGCCGGTCTTGCGGCAACGTGGGCGAGCGCGAACGAAAGAGCGTCCGCGCAGCGCTGCTCGATCTTGAGCTCGAGTAAATCGTCGGCCCGTGTGCGACCGAGATTCACGGCGGCGATGGGCTTGCCGGCTTCGGCCATCGCTTTGGCGAATCGATACCCGGAAAACACCATCAGTGACGAGCCTACGACGAGCATCGCGTCGGCCTCGCGTACGGCCGCCATTGCTTGCCGCACTCGATCACCCGGCACACTCTCGCCGAAGAACACGACGTCGGGTTTGAGCAGGCCGCCGCACGCGTCGCACGCAGGCACGTCGAAACGGGAGAACTCGACTGCTTCGAGATCGGCGTCGCCGTCCGGCGCTTCGATCGCGTCGAAGGACGCGAAGCCGGGGTTACGCCGCAACAGCTCCGACTGTAGTTCCTGCGCGCGACGTGCGCCGCTCGCAGGTCGTGCAGCACACGACGTCGATGCGCCCATGCAGGTCGATCACCTTGCGGCTGCCGGCTGCTTCGTGCAGCCCGTCGACGTTTTGTGTGATCAGCCGGGCGATCCGCCCGCCGGACTCCAGCCGCGCGAGCGCGAGGTGCGCGTCGTTCGGCCGTGCCGCGCGCATGCGTCGCCAGCCGACGAGGCTGCGCGCCCAGTAGCGCCTGCGGGTGTGTTCTTCACCCAGGAATGCTTGCAGCATGACGGGGCGACCACGTTTCCATTCACCGTCGGCGTCGCGGTAGTCCGGTATGCCGGATCCCGTGCTGCACCCGGCGCCCGTGAGGACCAGCAGTCGGGCGTGCCGATCGATGAAGTCGCTGAGCGGGTTGCCCGTCATATGCGGCGCCGGCCGATCAGCGGGGGGCGCGCTCCGCCAGCTCGAGCAGCATGTTGTTCGGATCTTTGACGATCGCAACCTTTAGCCCCGGCGCGACCTGCACGGGCTCGCTGCCCGTGGTGACGATCGGCACGCCCGCGGCTTTGAGCTTGGCCGTCAGTGCCGCGACGTCGTGTACGATCAGTTGCAAGACGGTCGTGCCCGGGTCTTGGGTGCGGCCCGACAGGTCTTTGCGCTCGATATTCTTGAATTCGATCAGAGTGAACGGAATCGTCGTGCCCGGAATCGTCGCGCGGCTTTGCCGGAAGCTCGCGCCCGGCGCACCGGCCGTCGCAGCCATTTCTTGGTTGTCGTTGAAAGCGGCACCGAGCTTCATGTCGAAGCCCAAGAGATCTTTGTAGAAATTCACGCTTTGCTCGCTGTCGCGCACGCTGACCTCGAACGCGCTACCGGCAATCACGGGGCCCGGCGGCGCGTCGGCCGGCGGGTTCGCAACGTCCGCCATCTCGACGACGAAGCCGTCGGGGTCTTGCACGAACACGGCGTGCATCGTGCCGTTCGGAGTTTTCAGCGTGGCCGGCTTACCGCCGGCCGAGAGTATCTCGACGCCCGGATAGGCGGCGATTTTCGGAAAGAGCGTGTCGAGATCGCGAACGCGGATCGCGAGGTTGGCCGCGCCCGGGTCGTAGAAGCGCGGATGCTGGGCTTTGCGCGCGATGTCTTTGTATTCGATGAGCTCCACGCCCATCGCGAGCCCCGGCACCTTGAGCACCGCGACGCGCGATTGACCGCCTTCGGTGTGACCGAACTTCGCGACGGCCTCGTTCGGTCCGAACGGAATGGTGGCCGACACGGTGAGTCCGAGCACATCGCGGTAGAACCCGACGGCGCGGTCGAGATCTTCGACGATGTGCGCGAAGTTGCCGACGCCGACGACATCGCCCTTAGGTGCAGGCTGCGGTGCTTGGGCGAAGGCCGGAGCCGCGAGCGCCAGTGCCGCCGATAGCGTAGCGATGTGCCCGCGCCGGACCGCCGAAGCGAGCCGGGCGAAGATTCGTAGAGTTCGAGACATCTGAATTCCCCCGTAGGTGCGAAGCTTATTTCGCGCGCCCGGTGTAGCCTTGTGCGATCAGCGGAATCGCGACGACCTCGTTGCGAGCGGTCGGCGTACCCCAGCCACCGTAGAACACGATGCCGAACAACGTCTTCTTGTCGCGGCCGCCGAACGAAACGCCGTGCATGCCTTGCGGGCCCGGAATCGAGCCCAAGAATTCGCCGCTCGGCGAGAACACGTCGGCCGAGCGTCCCGTGGCCACATAGACGCGGCCTTGCGAATCGATGGTCGAGCCGTCGCCGCCTTGACCGCCGCGCAGCTTCCCGAACTCGCGTTGATGCGTCAGCGCACCGTCCGCAGCGACGTCGAAGGCCACGACGACGGGCCCGTTCGTCACGTAGAGAGTCTTCTCGTCGCGGCTCAACACGATGCCGTTCGTGCTCGTCATGCCTTCGCCGTACTGCGACACGACGCCATGAGGGTTCGCGTAGAACAGGCCGCTGCCCGAGATCGTGATGTAGACGCCGCCGTGGCTGTCGGCGGCGATGTCGTTGACGACGCCGCCGACGCAGTCGAGCGGCTCGCCGTCGAAGGAGTCCGCCAGCACTTTGCGCTCGGGCTCGAGTTGAACGATTGCGGAGTGCAGTCCGCGCGTGGCGAGGAACAACGCGCCGTTCTTGCTGCGAGAGAGCGCGCCGCCCGTGTTGGCGTCGTCGTAGATGACTTTGGCGAGACCCGTGGCCGGGTCGAGCCGCATCACGTTGCTCGCGTCGTTGTTGGCCCACTCCACCGTGCCGTCTTCGTTGCCGATGAGGCCGTCGGCGTTGTTGCCTTCCCACGACCACACGACTTTCCACTGTTGGCCGGCGGCGATGATCCCGGGGATTGCCGTCGGCGTCGGTAGCGTGGGCGGCGGCGGAGGCGGTGCGTTGCCGGCTTGACCGTTGCCGCCGATGCCGAAGGGCTTGGGCGGCGTCTTGCACTTCGCCACGAGCGCAGCATGTCCGGGATCCTGCCAGGATTGGAGCGCATGGCCGCGATCGAAGGCGGAAGAGGGGCTCTGAGCGGACGCCGTGCCGGCGACGCAACCGAGCAGCGCAGCGAGAGCAAGCGTAATTTTCATGCGGTGATCCCCCAGAATCGACATGAATCGATGCGAAACGAACGTTCGTGGGAGTTTACCTTAGATCTCCACGCCGGCTTCAAGCCGGCGGCGGGTGGCGCAAGCGTTTCGGCGAAATACCGTGCGGGTCGAATAGCTGCCTATCCGAGTAGTTTCACCCCCATGGAAATCTTTAGGCATTTCGGCTGCCGTGCCATGTAAACTCAGTTCGGATTCAACTGCACAACACTTGGGGGAGGTGGCCGTGGTGAAGAAGCTGGCGGCGACTGTGCTTTGCATGTCGTTTCTTTGCGGCAGTGCGCTTGCGCAGGACGCTAAAACCGTCATCGCGAATGCCCAAAAGGCTTTGGGCAATGTCAAATCCATAACGTACTCGGGATCGGCAAGGGACGTCGCATTCCAACAGTGCGGCGCGAATGCCGGCGAGATGATCTGCCACGGCACGCACGACCCGATGCGGCCGATCATGAGCTACGTCCGCGTGATCGATCTCACGGCCCCGACCTCGCGGCACACCGGCAACACCGTGAACATCGGGCCGGGCGGCTCGACGACGGTGACACCCGGAACGTTCTTTCAGCAGGTGACGCCCGCGCAGGCGGATCTCTCGCAGCCGTGGGGTGACTCGCTCGAGCTGTACATCACGCCTTGGGGCTTCCTGAAGGGCGCGGCCGAGAGCAATACGACCGTGAGTCGCCGCTCGATGGACGGCAAGAGCTACACGGTGCTGAGCTGGAGCCCGAAGGTCAAAGCCCCGTCCGGGGCGAGCTATACGATCAACGGCTATGTCGACGGCGACAACCTCGTCGAGCGCGTCGAGACGTGGCTCGGCGAGAACATCATGGGCGACATGCACATCGTCGCGACCTATTCCGACTGGCGCGACTTCGGCGGTTTCATGGCGCCGACGGCGATCGCGCAGACGCGCGGCGGCTGGCCGTTCTTCGAGGTCGACGTGACGGACGCGGCGGCTAATCCGCCGAACGTCGCCTCGCTCGCGCCCGAGCCCGCCGAGCGCGCGGGCGGATTCGGCGGACAACCGCCCGCGCTCAACGTCACGGCCGAGAAGCTCGGCGACGGTCTGTATCGGCTTACGACCGGGCGCGGCAGTTATGACTCGGTCATCGTCGAGTTCAAGAACTACGTGATGATGCTCGAAGCCGGGCAAAGCATTCCACGTGCGCTCGCGTACGTCGCGGAAACGAAGAAACTCTTTCCGGGTAAGCCGATCCGCTACGTAATGAACACGCACCCGCACTCGGATCACACGGGCGGCTTACCCGCGCTCGTAGCCGAAGGCGCGACGATCATCACGCAGGCGAACAACGAGGAATTTCTCGAACGCGCGCTGAACACGCCGCGCACGCTGCTCGACGACGCGCTCGCGAAGAATCCCAAGCGCGCCAAGGTCGAGACGGTCGACGAGAAAAAGGTCTACACGGACGGCACGCGAACCGTCGAGATGTATCACATCTATCCGACGCCGCACTCGAACGGTTTGCTCATCGCCTACATGCCGAAGGAGAAAGTGCTCTTCCAGGGCGACTTCTCGCGTGAATCCCGGGCAGCCCGGCGAACGATCACGTGAAAGCACTCGTGCCGGCGCTCGAGAAGATCGGTCTCGTCGACTTCGATCGCTACATCAACGTCCACGCGTCGGCTGCGCCGCAGCACAAGTCCGACGTCTGGGCGGCCGTCGGCAAATAGCGCCGACGCACGGCCGTAACCACGGCCGTGACGAATCCGCCGGCCTGAGCGGCTGTCGCCGCTCAGGCCTTGCGCGGGCGCTTCGGCACGAACGCGAGAAACCGCCTTGGGTTGTCGACGGTGATGCGGTGTAAGGTCGCGTCGTCGGCACCCGCCGCGCGCAGCTTGGGCAAGAAGGCCGTGATCGGTCGCCCGTAAGACCGCGAGGCATCGCCCGAGATCAGCACGTGGTCGGCGAAGCCTGCGTCGAGCAGCGCGAGGACGAGCGGCACGACTTGATCGTCGCCGCGGCCGCCCTGACGATCGAAGCCGACGAATGCACCGCGCCGGCAGATCGTCTTTTGCACATAGACCTTGGGGTCGTTGAGATTGCCGAGATGGCCGATCGCGACGCGCCGCGGATCGACGCCGGCGTCTTCGAAGATGTCGAGCTGCTCGATGGCGGACTTTCCCGGAATCCCCGTGTGCGTGAAGATCGGTAGGTTCGTTTCGACGTGCGCGCGGCCGACGGCGCGGAACACCTTGCGCTCCACGCGCGAGATCTCGTCCCACGAGCCGATCTCGCCGAAAGCACCGGCCGGATAATCGTCGGCCTGGCGCAGCAACGCGCGCACGAGCTCGGCCTCGCTCATCGTCGCGACCTTTTTCGGGTAGAACGGCTCCGTGTAAAAGCCGGCGCCTTTGACGACGGGCAAGCCCGACTTCTTGGCCGCCGCGCGGATGAAGTCGAGATCCATGCCGGTACCTTCGAGCCCCGCGTCGACGAGGCACGCGACGCCTTCGCGTTCGGCGGTTCGCAGCTCCTCGGCCATGAGGTCGACGTCGCGCATCGGGTCGGGCCCCGGTGGCGCCGGCGGCGGGCCGCTCGGTCGAGTCGCCGGCGGCGCGCCCTGGGCTGCGAGCGCCGCGGCCGCGGCCGCGCGGAACCGGTCGTTGAAATCGGGGCCGAGCGACAAGTGCTCGTGGAACAGCGTGGCCCCGCCGGCGAGCTCCTCGGGGGCATAATCCTTGAACAGCGTTCGGATCACCGCGCCTTTCGGGAATGCCGGCGCTTGTGCCGAGGCGCTCAACCGCAGAGCCGCGGCAGCCGCCGCGCCCCCGACGAGCTGTAGCGTCTGTCGGCGAGTCAATCTCGTCATCGCTGTCTCCCCCTTTTTGGCATTGATTTACGGCGCGAACGGCCATGGACGGTCGTCGCTGCGTCGATTCTGGTCCGCGACGTGCGCGAAGTCGAGCCGCGGGAGCCGCGCGAGATGCCCCCGGAGAGATTCGTAGGGAATCGATGATAGTGTTCCCGATTCCCGGCCGGCCGCGCCGCGCGGCACCGTCAGCGGCGTGTCGTCTTGAGGTTTGTATAGGTTGGATCTGCGCTCGACTCGCCCTTGCGGATTTCCGGCGGCAGGGCGATTTGGCATGATCTGTCTTCCGGGCCATATCGGAGGGGGCATCGATGGATAAGAAACGCCGGGATTTTCTCGTGAGCTGCGCCGTGGCCGCCGCCGCGACACGATTCGGCGTCCATCGCGCCGCTGCCGCAGATCGTGTGCCCGTGCTCGGGCTGATTTTTCCGCCTGCCGATCGCGGTGTGCCCGAGGAAGGCGTCGCGATGTACGGCGACAAGCTCAAGTTCGTCGTCACGGGGCTCGGCGTCGAGAACATGACGCCGGACGGGTTCGACGCCGTGATCCCGCGAATTCCGGCCGCGGCCGAGAAGCTCGCGGCCGCGGGTGCCGATGCCATCGAGCTCACGGGCACCTCGCTCACGTTCTACAACGGCGAAGCTTTCAATCAGAAGCTTCGCGAGGCCGTGACGAAGGCGTCTGGCCTCAAAGCGACGACGATGAGCAACGGTGTCATCGAAGGTCTCAAAGCCGTCGGCGCGAAACGCGTTGCCGCCGCGACGGCCTACAACGACGTCGTCAACGACCGGTTGCGTGCGTTTCTCAAGGAGCATGGGCTCGAAGCCGCCGTGATCACCGGCCTCGGCATCGAGGCGATCGCGGACGTTGATCGAGTCACCCAGCAGGATCTCATCGACTTCGGCGCGCGCGTGCGCAAATCGGCGCCCGAAGCCGATTCGCTGCTCGTGTCTTGCGGTGGCTTCAGGACACTCGAGATCATCGCGCCGCTCGAGCAGCGCACGGGCGTGCCCGTCATTTCGAGCATGCCCCATGGTTTGTGGGCCGGCGCACGGCTGGTCGGGCTCAGCGGGGCGGCGCCGGGCTACGGGACGCTGCTGTCGCGCGGAGCTTAGGAGCGCGGCCGCCGTCGGGGCCGTCGGTCGAGCTAGGGTAATATTCGGCGCCGGCAAACGAGACAGCGGCGCTCAAATCATAAACGGAGGGAGACTCGAACATGTGTGAGCAGGACCAATTTGCGGAAGATCTGAAGAAATATTCGCGCCGGGACGTCGGAACCTTGGCGGCTGCCGTCGGCGTCGCGATGATGCTGCCGCGTGCGGCGGACGCGATGGACGTCAAGGAGAGCGAGGTCACCGTCAAGACGCCGGACGGCGAGTGCGACGCGTACTTCGTCGCGCCGACGAGCGGTGCCCATGCGGCCGTGCTCGTGTGGCCCGACATCTTCGGTTTGCGCCGTGCGTTCCGGCAGATGGGTAAGCGTCTTGCGGAATCCGGGTACGCGGTGCTCGTCATCAATCCGTTCTACCGCACCAAGAAAGCGCCGACGGCCACGGCCGGCGCGAGCACGCCGATTCCCGAGGTCGTGCCGTTGGCGCAAACGTTGAACGCGGCCACCGAAGAGACCGACGCCAAAGCTTTCATCGCGTGGCTCGATTCGCGATCCGAGGTCGACAAGAGCAAGAAGGTCGGCACGATCGGCTATTGCATGGGTGGCCCGATGGTCTTTCGGACGGCGGCAACGGTATCCGACCGAGTCGGAGCTGCCTGCACGTTCCACGGCGGCGGCCTGGTTACGAAGAACGCGGACAGCCCGCACTTGCTCGTTCCGAAGATGAAAGGGCAGTTCCTCATCGCGATCGCCGAGAGCGACGACACGCGCGAGCCGGATTCGAAGAACGTTCTCCGCGACGCGTTTGCCAAGGCCAAGTTGCCGGCAGAAGTCGAGGTGTACCCGGCGGCCCACGGCTGGTGTCCGCCCGACACGCTCGTTTACGACTACGATCAGGCCGAGAAGGCTTGGGGCCGCATGCTGGTCCTGTTCGGCAAGGCGCTCGCGTAGCGCGGCTGTGTCTCGGGGCGAGGATCGCAGGGCGGTCCTCGCCGCCGTTTTCGCGTTCTCCCGACAGGCAAGTCGTTCCATGAAGATATCGAAGCAGGCCACCTGCGGCGTGCTGCTCTGCCTTGCGGCGACAGTCGTGGCGGCGCAAGACAGCCCGACGCCGGATTCCCAACTGAAGGCCGTGCGTGTCGTGCGCACGGCGACACCGCCCGTGATCGATGGCGACTTGAGCGACGCCGTGTGGGGCAACGCCGCCGTGGTCGACGACTTGCACCAAGTCAGCCCGACGGAGTACGCGAAGCCGTACGAGCGCACCGAGGTGTACATCATGTACGACGACAATGCGTTGTACATCGGTGCGAAGCTCTACGACACGGATCCGAACCTCATCACGGCGAAGAACCTGCTTCAGAACGACAGCATCGGCCAAGACGACCGGTTCTACGTGACGATCGACCCCTTCAACGATCGGCGCAGCGGCTACTTTTTCGGCGTGAATCCGAACGGCGTGCGCTCGGACGGCCTGTATCGCAACGTAACCGAGTTCTACGGCGATTGGGATACTATTTTTCGCGCCGCGGCCGGGCGTTTCGAAGGCGGCTGGACGGCCGAGATCGAGATCCCGTTCAAGTCGATTTCGTTCGATCCGGCGACCGATACGTGGGGTTTGAATTTCTCGCGCACCGTCGTGCGCAAGAACGAGACCATCGCCTGGGTCTCGCGCAATCGCGCCTACAACCCGTCGGTGTCGGGCGAAGCGACCGGCTTCGAGGGGCTCAAGCAGGGTTTGGGTCTCGAGATCGTGCCGTCGCTGGCCGTCAACCGGCGTCAGGATTTCGTGACCGGCGCGTCGAGCTCGGACACGCGGCCGGCGTTCGATCTCGCGTATCGGCTCACGCCGCAGCTCAACGCCTCGCTCACGATCAATACCGACTTCTCGGCCACGGAGGTCGACGACCGGCAGGTGAACCTCACGCGCTTCGGCTTGTTCTTTCCCGAGAAGCGAGATTTCTTCTTGCGCGAGGCCGACATTTTCGAGTTCGGCGGCATCGGCGGTCAGCGCCAGTCGTCGATTCCGGGCCTCAACACGGTCGCGCAAAACGGCCGTCCGTTCTTCTCCCGGCGTGTCGGCTTGAGCGGAACCGGTCAGCCCGTGGATCTGAACTACGGCGGTAAGATCAGCGGCCGCATCGGCAGTTGGGAGCTCGGTGCGCTGTCGATCCGGCAGGATTCTTTCGGTCCCGTCAACGCCGACACGCTGTCGGTCGTGCGCGCCAAGCACGAGATCCTCGACGAATCCAGTGTCGGCGTGATCGCGACGTCGGGTAATCCGACGGGCAACGTCGGCAACTCGCTCGCAGGTGCGGACTTTCTCTATCGCAATACACGCCTGCCGGGCGGCCGCTCGATCGAGAGCGATCTGTGGTACCAAGAGAGCAACACCGACGGCGTCACGAGCGATCAAGCCGCCTACGGCATGAGCTTCCGATATCCCACGTCGCAAGGTTTTCGCGGGACGATTCAGTACCGCGCGTTCGAGAAGAACTTCAATCCAGCGCTCGGTTTCATCGACCGGCAGGGTGTCGGCGACGCCTTCTTGAACCTCGGTTACATGTTGCGCAAGCGCCAAGGCTATCTCGAGTCATGGCAGTTCGACTTCGACTACGAGCGCATCAGCTATCTCGATGGGGGGCTGCAGGAAGAAGCGCTCTTTCTACGGCCGATGACGCTCACGAATCGGACCGGAGATTCGGTCACCCTGGCGCTCAGCGATTTCAACGAGTTTCTGCTCACTCCGTTCGAGATCTATCCCAACATCATCGTGCCCCCGGGCAGATACGATTCCGACACGCGGGGCATCCAGTTCGGCACGGGTAGCCATCGCAAGGTCGCGATCTCCGGTCGCTTCGTGGACTATCCGGACGGAAAGTTCTACGGCGGCTCGCGATTCGACAAGTGGATACAGGCCACCTGGCGTCCGTCCGCTCGCTTCACGGGCCGCTTGAGCTACGAGTACGACGACGTCGTGCTGCCCCAAGGTGCGTTCAACGTGCGGCTCGTGCGTGCGGAGTTCGACGTTGCGTTCTCGTCCACGCTTTCGCTCGTCAACCTCGTTCAGTACGACAACATCAGCCGGGTCGCCGGCGTCAACGTGCGGCTGCATTGGATCCCGGAGGCCGGTCGCGAAGTCTACTTCGTGATCAACAACAACCTCGAGGATCTCGATCGCAACGGCAGCTTTCATTCGCAAGTCTCGGACGTGACGGCCAAGGTGAATTACACGTTCCGTTTCTGACCGGTCGAGGGTCTCGACGGAGGCGCACATGCTGATCGCTTTCAACAAGCCGTTCGGCGTGATCTGTCAATTTCGCGCCGTAGACGGCCGGCGCACGCTGGCCGAGTACATCGACCTGCCGAACGTCTACCCGGCGGGGCGGCTCGACACCGACAGCGAGGGTCTATTGCTGCTGACGGACGACGGCGGTCTGCAGGCGCGCATCGCGAATCCGCGTCACAAGCTTGCGAAGACCTATTGGGTTCAAGTCGAGGGCCTCCCGACTGAAACGGCGCTCGCGACACTGCGTGCGGGCATCGACCTCGGCGACTTCGTGACGAAGCCGGCGGGCGCGAAGCTCATCGATGAGCCCGCGCACTTGTGGCCGCGCGATCCGCCGATCCGCTACCGGGCAAAGATCCCCACGGCGTGGATCGAGCTCGCGCTGTGCGAGGGGAAGAACCGTCAGGTGCGGCGCATGACTGCGCGCGTCGGCTTCCCGACGTTGCGACTCGTGCGCGCGGCCGTCGGCAGCGTCCGTCTGGACGGTCTCGCGCCCGGCGAGTGGCACGAGATCGACTCTCGCACACCGTGGGAAGAGGACGTCGGCAACGCACCTCGTTAGGGCGCGATGACCTTGACCACGTAGTAGTCGACCGAGGTCGGCACCTCTTTGAACCAGTGCGGCACGCCGGCCGGAATCACGACCACGTCGCCTTTGGTCAGGTGCCGCGTCTCGCCGCCCTCGATGGACGTGCCGCGCTGCTGTCCGGGCGCAGTCACGCTGCCGCCGAGCATCGTGCCGCCCGTGACGAACGTTGCCGAGCCGTCGAGCACGTAGAAGGTGTCGGTTTCTTTGGCGTGGACCTCGACCATGCCGGCGCCGGTGCGATGCGCGACCGTGATCGATAGATTCGGCGCCGTGACGAGGCTGCCGCCTTTGGCGACCTGCTCGTGCGGGATGAAGGTGACCTTCGAATCTTCGGCGGCGTTCACGACGACCGTCGACAGCAGCAGTGCCGAGACGAGGAGGATGCGTTTCACGACGTGACTCCGGTGGCTGTGGTGTCTACATCATAGGGGACATGCCGTTTGCTTGCGCCTATCGTCGGCCGGGCTTGCTCGTTCATGTGCCAGAAGGAGAAAAACAGTGGCCGAACATCACTCCGCTGAGTCCGTCTTCTTGCTCTCCACGGCTTATTGGGCATCGCGTTGCCTGCATCTAGTAGCGGACGTTGGTGTCGCCGATGCGCTCGGACTTTCCTGCCTCGATGCGCTCGCTCGCGCGCATGATGGATCTCGACATCGAGATGCTCGTCTTCGCTGCAGGGCGCGAGCGTACCGAAGCGCAGTGGCGCAGCTTGCTCGAGCATTCCGGCTTCGAGCTCACGCGCGCGACGCCGCATCCAGGCATCGGTGGGCTTGTCGAGGCTGCCGTCGCCTGAAGGGTATCGGTCGACCGATGCTTCGAATCGTGTCGCGGGATCGTCAAACGTCGCGGAGCGCCGTTGCGACGGGCACGCGTATCGCCCGCAGCGCCGGCAGCGAAGCGCCGATGAGTCCGATGGCGAGGGCCCACGCAACGGCGACGCGCACGACGTGCGGCGTGACGGTCAGTTTGAAGATGAGTCCCGCGGGGCTGACTACATGGCCGTTGAATAGCGCCCACGCGAGCGCTGCGCCGATGAGGGCTCCGGGCAGCGCAAGCGCCATGCCCTCGATGAGCACGGACAGCATGATCGGGCCGCCGCCGAAGCCGATCGCCCGCAGCGTCGCGAGCTCTCGGCGCCGGGAATCGACCGACGCGTAGAGGCTGTTCAGCGCACCGAAGACGGCGCCGCTCGCCATGACCGCGCCGACGAAATAGGCCAGAAAGTCGATGAGCTTATTCAGCTGTCCGAACGAGGCGCTGAAGGTCTCGGGGATCGTCTTGACGTCCACGTCGATCGAAGGGTTGGTTTCCATGGCCTGTTTGTAGGCCGGGATGTCCGCGGGCGAATCTAGGATCACGAGCACTTGCTGGAAAGTCGTCCGGCCGAAGGTCGACATGACCGTCTCGGCGTCGCCGCGCAGAACGCTGTCGCCGAGCGAGTCGCTGCCGGCGAACACGCCGACGACGGTCCACTCCGTGCCGCGCAGATCGATACGGTTGCCGATGTCCATTCCGCGATACATCTTGCGTATCGGGTCGGACACGATGACCTCGTGAACCGCGGGCTCGTACGAGCGTCCTTCCACGATCTTCACCTCGGGCTGCACGAGCTCTACGCCGGGCGTGTATCCGACCAGGAAGATCCGTCCGCGCGTGCCGTCCTTCTTGATGGCGTCGACGTTCACCATGCTCGAGGCCGTGGCGTAGGGCATGCCGTCCGGTGTGTGCTTGACTCCGGGGGCGTTGCCGGCGGCGACCGCGGCGTCGCGACTGAGGACGCTTTCCGGCGGGCCCGACGCGCCGCGTCCGAGCACTGCCACTTCGTCGCGACGGGCCGACTCGCCCGTGAAGATCGTCGCGCCCTCGCTCATCGCCAGCAACGACACGAGGACCGCAACGACCGTGGTTACACCGACGACGGTCACGAGCGACGAGCCGCGCCTTTGGTTTATGCTGCGCAGAGCGGTCGTAGTGAGCGCGAACGTTTGCTTGAAAAAGCTCATGGCGTTTCTCCTATCGTCCCGCCAGGGCGTCGGCGACTTGTAGCTTCATGCCGCGCCATGCCGGCACGCAGCTGCCGATGAGCGCGAGCAGGACGGCGAAACCGAAGCCCGCCGCCACGACGACACCCGGCACGGCGGCAATGCCGATCAGCTGCTTCGCGAAGGGCAGCGCCGACCTCGCGATGGCAAGCCCTATGGCCGCCGAGAACAGGCAGAACGCGACCGCTTCCGTGACGATGAGCCCCGTGACGAGCCGATCCGAGAAGCCGACGGTCTTGAGCACCGCTAGCTCGGGCATGCGTTCGCGGATCGATTGCATCATGAGCGCGCCCGTAGCGAACAGCAGTGCGAAGAACACCGCGCCGATGATGGCGCGGACGAGAAAGTTCAAATCGCCGATGCGCTGAATCTGGGACGCAAGCAAGTCGGCCTCGGATTGGGTGCGTGTCTCGTGATCGGAGTTCGCGAACGCATTGTCGATCGCGAGACCGATCGCGGCGGCATTTGCCGGGTCATCGATCTTCGCTACGAACATTTGACCCGTGTCGCGGTTCGTCATTCGCGACTCGTTGACGTAGGCGAAGTTCGCGACGAGCGAGACGGGGTTGGAGTTGTCGTCCGTAGAGTCCCATTGGCCGACGATATCGAACGCCCAGTCGCGCGAGCCGTCGGCCTTGGGGAGCGGCGATTGCAGCACGATGCGATCGCCGATCTTCCAGTGGTACTTCTCCATCGTCTGTCGGCCGACGATGGTTCCGCTGCGCGTGCGCTCGAGTGCCTCGATGGCGTCTTTCGATGTGCTTACTTCGTCGTAGATCGTAAAAAACGGATCGGCGTCGGTTGCGAGCACGGCGACTTGCTGGTCGGGGGTCTGGTAGGTAGCGGGCAAATTCGTGCGCGGGGCCGCGACGACGATGCCGGGCGTAGATCGCACGCGCTCGAGGAGACTGATCGGTAGCGGCTCTCCGAGCGAGATACTGCTGCTGACGTACAGCCGGTCGTTGTGCGTCTTGGCGATGGCTTGCTTGATGCCGGTGTTGAAGCCTTCGAGCAGGCCGAACAGCGCGAAGGCGCTGGCGATCTGGAGCAGCATCAGCACCGCGCGACCGCGCTTGCGCCAGATGCCCGCCCAGACCAAAGGCAGGTACTTCGAATAGAGCATGGCAGCGCCTCTCTAGGAGCGCTTGCCTCCCCGTGCCTTGCCGGCAGCACCGAGATCATACCGCGATTGGGCGAACGTGGGCAGAACTTCGCTAAGATGGTCCGATGCTGGAAGACGTGCTGCCCGACGTTCGCGACGGTCTCACGCGCAAGGAGCGCGTAGTGCTCTATGTTCTGCACGAGACGCAGAAGGAGCGCGGCGGGCGCGACGTGCCGACGGCCATGCTCTGGGGCCGTGTCTGCGAGCATTTCTACATCAGCCCGGAAGAGCTCTCGGAGATGCTCGCGCGACTCGGTGCGCGCAAGGACCGCTAGCCTTCGGTGGTGGCGCGTGCGCGTCTACTGACGCGGCCGGGCTTTGCGCTCCTGCTCCACGCAGTCGTATGGCAGGAAGTCGAGCGTGGGCTGCCAGCGAAACGTCACGTAGTTCTCGTAGCTCACGGTTTCGGTGAATGCCGAGGGATCCGTCGCCGAGAAGTCGTATTGCAGCGTCGCGCTGCCGTCGCGCGGCGTGAATCGCTCGACGATGCGCATCGCCTTGCTTTGCGGCACCCCGACGAGGCCATAGAGCTCGAAATAGGGCCAGTCGATGTGCGTCGTCGTAATCACGAGGGAGTCGCCGTCCCAGCGGCCCGACGAGTACCCGAGCGGCGTATAGGGCGCATCGGCCGCCGGCTCGCCGCCGTTCATGTGAATCAGCCGGTCGATCTCGAACCATTCGTTTTGCAAAACGAGATCTGATCCGCGTTCGACGAAGCGCACGGCATAAGGACCGCTGCGCAGCATGATGCGCGGCATGCCGGGCGACACGCAGCCGAGCACGGGGTCGTCGACGACTTCGTCGTAGCGCGCCTGCTTGTCGCGCGCCGCCGGCGTCAGCGGCGGATTGCCGACCCAGGCCGGCGCCTTGCCCTCGCGTTGGGGGACGAAGACTTTGCCGAAGAATCCCTTGCCGCCCGTCGTCGCCGGCGCCGTCTTCGTGAAGTTCGGATCGGTGCCGACGACGCGCTTCGGCGCGAAGCGCGGTTGCACATTGCCGCGCAGCAGGATCTCGCGGCCGTCCGCCACCAACAGATTCGTGACGTACATGCGCCGCGTCTTGCGAGTGGAGGGGTTGCCCGCGAACGTCACGATGTCGCCGACCTTGACGATGTCGTGCGACAGACCCGCGCGATCCAGGCGCGTGAGGTCCGCGCTTTCGATTTCCCAAAGCTGGTCGTTGCCGTCGATGGATTTCGTGCTGACTTCGAACCGCACATGAGGATTGCGCCACAGCACGCTCACGACCTCGCCGTGCGCCTCGACGATCTGCTTGGCGTCGTATTCGGCGGTCGAGTGGTGTGCGGAAGCGTTCGGTGCGAAGCCGACGAGGCTCAGGGCCGCCGTGGCGAGCATTCCGGCCAAGGAACAGCCAAGCGAGTGCTTCATGCGCGCTTCCCCCCGAAAACGCTCGATGAGCGAATGTTATATCACGCGCCGCTCAGTGCTTCACGTTGGGCAGCAACGCCGTGCGGTCCGGCGGCAGGTGCTGATCGACCGCGTTGAGCATGAAGCCGACGCGGAAATAGTCGCCCATGATCATCATGAGCTGGACCGTCTTCTGGCGGCCGAAGAGGTCGACCATCTTCTGCCACAGCTCGCTGCTCACGTGATGCTCGCGATACAGCGTCCGGCCGAACGTGATGAGCGTCGCGTCCTTGTCAGAGAGGCCCGCGACGTTCTTGTCGTATTTGACGACGTCGATGACGGATTGCTCGAGTCCTTGTCGCAGCCCGGCCGGCTCGTGCGCGGACCACTCGTACCCCTGGTCGATCTCGCGCGCCATGATCAGCACGGCCAGCTGATAGAACCGGGCTCCGACGGGGCTATTTTCGCCCGTCGGAATGCCTAGATCGATCGCGCGAGGGCTATAGACGCCGATGTGCGTGGGTCCGGGGCCCGGTTTGTAATTGGATCGAGCGGCGAGTAAGCGTTGACTCTCGGCGTCGAGATCCTGCGCCGTTGCAGGCGGCAGCCGGGACAAGGTCACGGGATCGATGTCGGGCGGCAGTGAGCTTTGTGCTTGCGCGCCGGCGCAGACTGACACGAGCAATAAGGCGGACCATCGTTTGCGCATGAGCTTTCCCCAAAGAACGAAACCGGGCTTGCTCAGAATAGTGCAAAGCCGCGCCGTTTGCGCGCCGGCAAAAGCGCGGGGAGCTCCGACGGCGCAGGACGCCCGGAGCGGGGCTGGGCGGTGTGCCGTGAACCCCTCGCGAAACCCCTCTTCAGAGGGCCAACGGGAGCGTAACGCCCGCGTCCGACTCGGCGCTGCGGTAAATGGCTTGGGTCCACTCCATGTACCGGACGCCGATCTCGAAAGTGTTGAGCTCGACAGGCTCGAGACCGCGAATCGCATTGACGAATTCCTCCTCGACGCGATGGTGTGCTTGGCCCTCGGGCGGATTCGGATAGGGCGCGAGCTCTCGGTCGCCGCGGTGCCCGATGAAGATGTTCTGCTCGCGATCGACGCGAATGGTGCCTTCGGTGCCGTAGATCCAGATCTCGTTGCCGCGCGAGAGCCCCGTCGTCTCGCTGAACTTCATGTGGACCGGCGCGCCGTTGCCGAGCTCGTAGAGCACCTCGACGTGATCGGGGATCGTCGCTTTCCGCTGCGCGCCGGTCTCGTCGCGCCGCGTCGGGATCTGTACGCGCGTCATGCCGAGCACGCGGTTACCCGGGCCGAGCCAGCGCATCATCGATTCGTACGTGCCGCCTACGTTGAGCACGTTGATGCCGCTGAACTCGGGATCGTGGCGCCAGTCGAGCTCGCCATCGAAGCTCGCGAAGCCGCGCTGGAGCATCTGGGCCTCGACCGACAGCACTTCGCCGATGCCACCGCCCGCCAATAGGCCCTGCAAGGCCCGGTCTATCCGGTAGCTGCCCGACGTCGGGACGAGCTGGCACACCAGCTTCGGATGGCGCAGCGATGCCGCGAGCATCTCGCGCGCTTCGGCCGCGTCGTTGGCCATTCGAGCCTGGCAAAGCACGTGCCGGCCGCTGTCGAGCGCAGCCAGCGTGATCGTGCGGTGCATGTAGGGCCACGTGCCGATCAGGATTGCGTCGATCCCGTCGGCCGCGACGAGCGATTGCCAATCCGCGTATGCGCGCGGAATACCGAACTGCTTTGCGGCCCGCTGGCTCGACTCGAGGGATCGATTCGCGACGGCGACGATCTCCACGCCCGGCATCCGGCGCAGGCCCGGGATGTGCGTCGAGCCGACGATGCCGCCCGCGCCGACGATGCCTACACGAATCTTGTCGCGGGCGGCCGTCCTCGACCGGCGCCGCTCCTGCGCCGCCAACGCGCGCGGCGCGAGCGCCGCGGCGAGTGGCAGGGCGGTCGACGACAAGAACTCACGGCGCTTCATTCGATCTCGTCCTCGAACAGCTTCTTTTGCGCTTCCGTGAGGTAGAACGCATCGGGCTCGCGGTACGAGCGCTGGACCGTGACCGTCTCGCCCGGCAGCACGAACTGTGTCGAGCCGTCGGCCGTGCGGACCACGTTGTTGTTCGCTTCGCACGACCACATGTCGATGCGCGTGTTCGGCACGGTTACGCGTGCGTAGTGATCCACGACGTGCCAGGGCTGCTTGAGGCCCTTCGCGTCCCAAACGGTCACGTCGTCC
The DNA here is from genome assembly GCA_963786385.1 of uncultured Gammaproteobacteria bacterium. Classification (GTDB taxonomy): domain Bacteria; phylum Pseudomonadota; class Gammaproteobacteria; order Steroidobacterales; family Rariloculaceae; genus FEN-1219. Next base: position 2,142,877 of record CAWAYS010000005.1, on the reverse strand, counting down.
TCGATCATGTTCGGCGAGATCAACCGCAAGCGCTCCACGGTGCTCGTCGACTCGCTGTAGTCGGGATTCTGGCGCTGGTACTGGCCGTGCGTGACGCTGATCGTGTGCACGACGAGCGTGTCGCCGTCCCAGAACCCGATCGAGTCGCCGGTCCAAAGCGGCTTCGCGTCGGCTGCGGGCACGTGGCCGCGGCCGTCGGTATAGACTCGCCGTGCCTCGCTTTGCTGCTCGTTGATCATCCACGTTTCCTGCGGCGTCACGATGAACTCGCGCAGGAACGGCTCCGTGAGCCAACGCGGATAGCCGGACGGCAAGCAGTCGCTCAATTGATCCCACTCGTTGGAGTTCGCGACGTTGCGCAGCTTCTCGCGATAGGCGGCTTCGTACTTGGGCGTGAGCACGGCCGTCGTGTGGCCTTCGGATAACCTCCCGGGTTGCGCGGGATCGAACTTCAAGCCGCCGTCGGCGCGCGTCCACACGCCCGACCAATCCGGCATCTTCGCGTAGTCGGCGCGCGTATACGTCGTGCCGCCTTTGGCTTTGTTCTTCAGGTCGAGGTAGACCGCGTAGGAGTCGCGGTACTCGGCGGCGACGGGCGTATCGGGGCCCGGCTGCGGCACGCAGCCCGCGCCCCGGACCGACGAGCAAGCCTGGAAGGACCCGGCGTCCGAGGCGGGTTGTGCAAGCGCGCTGTGCGTGACGAACGCCGCTGCGAATAACAGCGCGAGCCTGGCCGGCGCTGTGCGAAATCCCGTCAGGGAAACGGCCTTTGGCGCGGCCACGCAATGGTTAGGGTGGGCGGTCATGCTCGAGCCTCCTCATCGTTCGAAGTTCTGTGCTGGCGAAATACGGGTCCCCCGCGGAGCGGCGCCGGCTCCACGCGCCACACTATAGCGCTGCGCGGCGCTCGTTGAGAGTTTAGACTGCCTCGTGCGCCGGTGCGCAACGGAGGCGATGGCCATGTCACTCGTCAGCAGAGCGTTCGTGGTGGTTTTCCTCGTATCGATCGTCAGCGCGGTGAACGCGCAGCGCGGTTCGGAGGAGAGGGCCGTTACGCCCTTCTCGAGGCTTCACGTCGACAACGGCATCGACGTCTACCTGACCCAATCCGATCGGCAAAGTGTCAAGGTCGAAGGCAGCGACCTCGGCGATCTCGTGACCAAGGTCGAAGACGGAGAACTCCGGATCACGCGCAAAAAAGGCGGGTCGTTTTGGGGCGGCGGCAGGGCCTATGTGGACTTCGTCGGTCTGTCGGCGATCGAGGCGTCGGGCGGCTCGGACATCGAAGGTCGCAACGACTTCAAGCTCGACTCGCTGTCGGTCAAGGCGTCCGGCGGCAGCGACCTCGATTTCACGGTGCACGCACAGCGCCTCGACTGCGCCGTTTCGGGCGGCTCAGATGTCAAGCTAGAGGGTAGCGCGAAGGCGCTGACGATTTCGGCGAGCGGCGGCAGCGACATCTCGGCCCGCGATCTTCGCGCCGACGGCGTCACGCTGGATCTGTCCGGCGGCTCGGACGCCACTGTGAACGCGACGGAGTCGATCGAAGTCGAGGCGAGCGGCGGCAGCGACGTCAGCGTCGTCGGGAATCCGTCGCGAAGAACCGTCAACAACGATCGCTCGTCGGACGTCTATTGGCGCTGACGTACGCTCGCTGTCGAGCTCCCGGGCAGCCGAAGCTGCCGGTCTGGCGCCCCAAGTCTTGATAGGCGGCCTCGAGTGAGAGGTGGTCGTTGAATTCGTACCCGCCGCCGAGTGTGAAGCCGTTGTCGCGGCGACCGACGTGCTTGAGATAACCGTCGTCGGTCACGCCGAGGTTCACGTCCGCGTTCGAATTTCCCAAGGCCCCAAGCAGATAGAAGCCGCGTTCGCGTTGCGCGGTTGCCGGATGTGAGAGCAAGGTCAGCGACAGAGTCGCAAGTCCCGAGATCAGCATGTGACGCATGATTCCACCCTCCGAACGGTTATGCGTTGCTGCCTGGAACGGCAAACATCGATTGGGTAGATGAGCTAGTGATTAGCAACCTAGCGCACCTTCCGGGCTGGCCCAACGGAACCGCCGCCACGGCGCGGGCGGCATGCTAGGATCGCCATCGAACGCCGGGTTTTGTCGGTCCGGCAGGGGGTATGGAAGGCTATGAAAATTATCCAATCGAGTCACTGGGCGTTGCTTGGCGCACTCTTCCTCGCGGCTTCGGCTATGGCGCAGACGCCGCAGACGTTGAGCGACGCCGATCGCGCCGAGATCCAGCAGCTCATGGGCAAATATGCGCAAGCCCTGTTCGGTTGCCATGCCGAGGAGTTCGCGGATCTCTTCGTGCCCGGGACGGGTTCCTTCACGAGCGGGTTTCGCGGCCGCATGGTCGGGCACGAGCACCTCATGGGGCTCGTCGAGAGCGAGCGTCATTGCACGGCACCGCCCGATACGCCGAAGGCGCCGCGGCCGGGCGGCAACGACGGTCCGAACGTGGAGCTGCACGTCATGGCCGACGGCGTGCATGGCGTAGCGAACCTCGGCACCGCCGAGTATCAGGACGTCTACGCCAAAACCTCGAAAGGGTGGCGATTTGCCTCACGCACCGTGGTCGTCGCCAACGAGAAGGCGGCCGGCGTCGAGGCGGCCGATATGCTGGCGATCAACCGCTTGGACGGTGACAAGCTCGGCGATCACTACGAGCAGCGCGACGGCGCGATGCGCTTGATGACCTCCGGCGTTCGCATTGGCGTGAAAGACGGCCAAGTGACGGGCCGCGCGTTTCTCAAAGACGGCGGCTATAACGACGAAACGTACGAGAAGCTCGGCCCCGGCAAGTGGCGTGTGAAGTCGAGCACATACGTGCCGCCGGAGTCGCACTGAGCCTAGCGCAACGCGTGTGAGCAAGACCGATAGGCCGACTTCGTGGCAGCGCTGGGTGCGCGAGCCGCAAAAGGTCGGGCTGCGGCGTGCGGTGTTTCAAGTGCACTTGTGGAGCGGCGTCGGCCTCGGGCTGTATGTCTTTTTCATCAGCGTGACGGGCGGCGTGTTGGTCTACCGGAACGAGCTCTACGTGGCCGCGACGCCCGAGCCGATCATCTCGACGGGCTCGGGTGCCTACTTGGACGACGCTGCGCTCGGCGGGGCCGCCGAGCGTTCGTATCCGGGCTACCGCGTCGTCAAAGTCTCCCGAGCGCGCAATCCCGACGAGGCCGTGGAGGTTTGGGTGCGTCGCGACGACGACACGAGGAAACGCCTGTTCGATCCGCGCACGGGTCAGGATGTCGGCAGCGCGGAGAAGACCGGGCTCGATGCCGTCACGAAGCTCATCGAGCTGCACGCGGACCTGCTCGGCGGAGATCTCGGCCGCAAAGTGAACGGCATCGGCGCGTTCGCCGTGCTGCTCTCGGCCCTCACGGGGCTCGTGATCTGGTGGCCGGGCATTCGGCGATGGCGCCGCAGCCTCGTGCTGCATCGCGGTGTCGGGTGGAAGCGGTTCAATTGGGATCTGCACAGCGCGGTCGGCTTCTGGAGTCTCGGTTTCACCCTGGTTTTCGCCTTGAGCGGCGTCTACTTGTGCTACCCCGAAACCGCTCAGGCGCTCGCCGATTCGTTGATTCCGCTGAATCCGCACGGCGAGCCCCGGTTCATCGATGACTTCCTCGCGGGGCTCGCGTATTCGCATTTCGGCCGTATCAACGGCATCGGCTTGCCGTGCAGCGGACCGGGCCTTTGCGATCAGACGACGAAGGCGGTTTGGGCCGTCTTCGGTTTTGCGCCGGCCGCCATGTTCGTGACCGGCGCGATCATGTGGTGGAATCGTGTGCTGCAGCCGTGGCGGCGGCGCGCGTCTCGATGACCACCGCGAGCTCCGCTGACGTCGCGCAAGTCGAGCACACGGAAAGGAAGGGGGATCGCTGATGATGAATACTCGCCGCGAACCGTCGTTGCACCGGCTCCACGCACTTCGGGGTCGTGTGCTCGTGCTGTGCCTCGCCCTTTTCGGCGTCGGCTTGCCGACGGTCGGTCGCACGGCGGACGAGTGTCCGGCCGGACGCGACTGGGTGCTGACCAATGGCAACATACTGACAGTGGACGGCAACGACAGAACCGTGAGCAGCGTTCGCATCCGCGGCGAGCGCATCGTGACTGTGGACCAAGCCGTCGATCGTAACGAGCCGTGCGTTCGAATAGTCGATTTGGGCGGGCGAACCGTGATCCCGGGGCTCATCGATTCGCACACGCATTTCGTCCGCACGGCGCAGGCACCGGGCCCTTTCATCGAAGGTCTCGAGTCCGCCACGTCGATCCGCGAGCTGCAACGAGCGCTCGGCGCGGCTGCGAAGAAGGCCGAGCCCGGCGAGTGGCTCGCCGCCATCGGCGGCTTCACGCCGATTCAATTCAAGGAGCGTCGGCTGCCGACTCGCAAGGAGCTCAGCGCCGCGCTGCCCGATCATCCGATCTACATGCAGGTCGGATATTCGAGTCACGGCATCACGAACGACGCCGGCGCGCGGGTGCTCGAAGCGAACGGCATTCGAGTCGGCGACGACGGAGTCATCTCGCCCGACGGGGTCGGGCTCAACTTCGTGCTCAGGACGCGCACGGACGAGGGCATGAAGCGTCGTTTTCCGCAGTACATGGCGTACGCCACTTCGCTCGGGCTCACGACCGTCGTCGATCAAGCCTGCTGCGATTGGCTCGGCGCGCATTTGACGGCTGCCGATCGGCCGAACATGCGCATCGCGAACTACTTCTGGCGCGCGGGCAAACTGCCGCTGCGGTTGCGTATCCAATACGATCATCGCGACACGCGCGATCAAACCGACATCCATTCGGCCACGGCGCGCATCGCCAATGCCACGTACGGACTCGGCGGGGACATGTACAAAGCCGTGCGCTTCGGCGAGCAAGTCATCGCGGGCGGTGCGACGGACGACGAGGTGGAAGCCGTCTATCAACGGATTGCCGACGCCGGTTGGCCGCTGTCGCAGCACACTATCCGGCACGACGAGATCGAGCGCTACGTCCGCATCATGGAGAAGGTGGCCGCCAAGACTCCGGTGAGCTCGTTGCGCTGGACCCTCGAGCACGTGTTCGAAATCACGCCGGATCAGATCGAGCGCCTCAAGGCCATCGGCGTCGGCGTGCGCGTGCAGGACCACGACTACATCCGCAACGACTACTCGCGCTGGAACGCCGGGCCGCCGTTTCGCACGTTGCTCGAGAGCGGCATCAAGATGGGGGCGGGCACGGACTCGGGCGTGGTCGGCGCGCTGAATCCTTGGCTCTCGATCTACTACATGGTGACGGGTAAGGACGCGGGCGGCGAGGTCATCATTCCCGGCGAGCAGATCGGACGCAAAGACGCGCTCAGGCTCTACACGGCCGCGAACGCGTGGTTCGACTTCGAAGAACGGGATTTAGGCTCGATCGAAGTCGGCAAGCTTGCGGATCTCGTCGTGCTCGATCGGCCGTTTCTTACGATCGGCGACGAGCAGATCAAGCAGGTGAAGTCGGTGCTCACGATGGTGGGCGGGCACGTGGTGCACGCTCGTGCGCCGTATGCCGCGCTGGCGCAGTGACAGGCGCGACGACGTCGCTAGCTCGGGTCTTCGTCGAGTGCTTTCAGCTCGTTGCCAAGCAGGTCTCTTTCGGTCTGATCTCGTGCTTGCTCGATGCACTGTTCGAGCGCGAGACGGTGGGCGATTCCGAAAGAGTCCTTTGCCGCCGTTTGAACATGCGGCACGACGCCAGTGCCCTCCCAGTTGGATTGAGTGATCGCGTTGATGGCGCGACCGTCGGGAACAAATACCGTGAAGTGCTCGCTCACGGCATAGGAATCTCCCGGGTTCGCGGCCCCGGCGGTCGTTTCGCCGACGAGGGTTGCCCGCTCCATGGCCTTTAGGTTGTAGGCGAATTCCTCCGCGCCGGAGAAGGTCTGCGAGCTCGTCAGCACATAGACGTGCGCGTTCGGCAGGCGCTTGCCAGGAACGTGCGGTAGAGTCCAAAACTGTGTGTACTCGTCCTTGTATCGCGTATAGAACGTGGTCAGATGGCGAGTTTCGCCATCGAACAAGTAAGTCGTGAGCAGCTGAACCATGTTGGGCGAGCCGCCGAAGTTCCTACGAAGATCGAATATCAGCGCCCGGGCGTTCCCCAAGAAGCTCATCGTCGCCACTGCAACGTCGCCTCCCATCTCGGGCGGGGCGAACATGCGCAGGTCGATGTAGCCGATGCCGCCCCTTAGCCACTCCGCGCGATAGAAGCCATAGTTATCGGCTGCGGCATCGACGGCCCAGAGCTCCGGTCGATCCTCGACTGGTGTCGTGCGCAAGTAGGCGGCCTTATCGGGCTGGTAACGCACTCTCACGTGTTTGTCGTTGCTGACGCTGCGCAGGTCTTCCGTCACCTTCTGCGCGAGAGTCGGGCCGTCCTCGATCTCGCGGTACGCCGGGAGACTTGCCGACAGGCGCGCGGCCATGTTCTCGGCGACATCCAAGTCGATGTATCTCTCGGTCAGCAAACCCGAGAGGGTTTGAACGATGTTGCTGTGATCGAAGCTCACTGGTCCGACCGCCATGCGACTCGATTTCGTTACGTCCCTGTGTACCCTATACGAATGTCGTTGACCAGGACGCAAGTGCGGCCAACGCACCCCGGGCGCTGATTTGGGGCCGTAGGGAGCCGGCAAGGCAGATCCGGGCTGCACGCGGCGAAGAATGGGTAGCTGCCCGTGACGCAGGTCGGAGGCTCGCAACATGATCATGCTGAATATCGCACTGCTCGTCGCGTTCATCGCGGCGTTCGCGGTGCTGCTCAGTCCGCGAGTACGCAGCAACGGGAGCTGGTCGGCGACAGTGACGCCGCTCGCGTCGATCATCGGCAGTGGATTCTTGGTGTCGGTTCCCCTTTTGGCGAGTGCAATCGGCGTATGGGCGGTTGCTGCCGTGCTCGGGCTGACGGTTCTCGCTTTTCTCATCGGCGGCGCAATACGCTACAACATCCGCTTCGGCGAGCCGATTCTGGACAAGGCCGAACCCGGGCACGTCATCAAGTCCGTAGAGACGCTGTCGCAGCTCGTGCTAGTCGGCGCCTACTTCGTTTCCGTTTCGTACTATCTCGTGTTGCTCGCGGCTTTCGGCATGAAGCTGCTCGGCTTGGAGGCTCCGCTCATCGGCAAGATCGTGGCCAGCACGATCATTGCGAGTATCTGCGCAGTGGGCGCCACCAAGGGGCTCGAGGATGTCCAGCGCGCCGAAAAATTCACCGTAAGCGCCAATCTCGCCGCTATTGCCGCCCTGTTGGTGTCGCTCGTCGTCTTCGGCATCCACCTGCCGTCGGGCTACAGCTGGGCAGCGGCGGCGGGACAAAGAAATCCTGCCAGCTGGGATACGTTAAGGTTCCTCATGGGACTTCTGATCATCGTTCAGGGCTTCGAGACCACGCGGTTCATGGGTGAGATGTACGACGCGAAGACACGCATCGCCGCGATGCGGCGAGCTCAGATCTTGTCTTCGGTCGTATACGTCGTGTTCTTCATTCTGATGATCCCTCTCTATGCCTTTTTCACGTCGGCTACGGACGTGGCGGGATTCATCGGGGTGATCGATCGCGTGACGCCGTGGTTGCCCTATGTCGTTACGGCCGGAGCGGTCGCCAGCCAGTTCAGCGCCTCGGTGGCCGACTCGATTGGAGCGAGCGGTCTCATCACGGAGACGACGAACGAACACATCAACGCAAATCACTCTTACATCTTGATCGCAGCAGTATCGCTGTTGATTATCTGGACGACCGATGTCGTATCCCTCGTGGCGCTGGCCTCGAGAGCCTTTGCCTTGTTCTACGCGCTGCAGTGCTTCGTGGCCGTTCTCGTCGCCCGGCACCGGGGCGAGGGTGGAAAAGCAACGGCTTTCGGTGTCCTGGCGTGCGTGTCTTTTGCCGTGGCAGTCATGGGGATACCGGCCGGCGCGTAGTAGTCTGCAGCTACGGTGTCGCGAGTAGCCTAGGGGCTTTTGTCGAGCGCGGTCACTTCACGAGATCCTTGTCCGCCGAGATCCTCGCCAGCAGCCACGATCGAAGCGCGTCGAATACGCCCGGTGCCATGCGAGCCCCACGCTCGACGAAGTCGTCCCAGCCTTCGCCGGTGCGCGCGACATCGAGCCACGCCTGGGTGAACGCGACGTACTTGCGGATCTCGGACTCTGCGACGCCGTAGCGACGCGCACATGTGCCACGGCATCGAAGCGGCATGTTGATCTAAACCTTGTGGGCACTCGAGCCGCGGGCGCTGCATACGCGGAGCGTTCTGCAAATGGGGCGGTGTCCCAGGTTTGGGACGACCGCGGCGACTCAGCTCACGGTCGTTTGGCGACAAGTGTCGGACCAACGCACAAATAGAGGATAAAAATGTCCAGATATCCTATAATGCCGCGTCATGCTCTCCCAGACTGCCGAATACGCCCTGCGAGCCATGCTCGTGCTCACCGTTCGACCGAAACAGGCCCGCACGGTGCAAGACATCGCGAGCCACTCGAAGGTGCCGGTCAACTACCTCGCGAAAATACTGCGCGCGCTCGGCCGTGCCGAGCTTTTGCTCGCTCAGCGCGGCCCGGGCGGGGGGTTTCGACCGGCGCGCACGGCCGATGCGATCACCGTGCTCGACGTGGTGAACGCCGTGGACCCGTTGAAAAGGATCAAGGTCTGTCCGCTCGGGCTCGCCGCCCATCAGCGACGGCTGTGTCCGCTGCATAGCAAGATCGACGACGCCGTGCGCTCGGCCGAGGAGGCCTTTGCGGCGACCACGCTCGCGTCACTGGCCGAAGAGCCCGTCGCCTTCGTAGAAGAACAGGAGATTACGGATGTCGCGAGCTGACTTCGCCCGCTCGGTGCTGCTGCTCATCGCGATGCCGCTCGCGGCGCTGGCCGACGGCATCGACGGCAACCACATCGTTCCGTTCGACCACCCGGCCATCGACTACATGAAGGGCAAGGTCGACGATCCGATCACGCGGCTGCGGGCACGCGTGGCGAAGGGCGAAGTGCAGCTGCGCTATGAGAACAACGGTTTCGGCTACCTGCGCTCGGTTCTCGCCGCACTCGGCGTACCGCCCGAATCGCAAATGCTCGTGTTCTCGAAGACGAGCTTCCAGCGCACGCACATCGCGCCGGAGACGCCTCGGTCGCTGTTCTTCGCCGACGACGTGGCAGTGGGCTTCGTCCAGCACGGCGACATGCTCGAGTTCGCAGCGCTCGATCCCAAACAGGGCACGCGCTTCTACACGCTCGACAACCGTCCCTCGGACGCACCGCGGTTCGCCTCGAACGGCTTGACCTGCGTGCAGTGTCACGACTCGACGCCGACGCTCGGTGTGCCCGGCGCCTTCGTGCGCTCCGTCGTGCCCGACCGGTTGGGCGAGCCGATTTCGGCGGCCCCCGCCTATATCATCGACCAGACCAGCCCGATAGAAGATCGCTGGGGTGGTTGGTACGTGACGGGCAGCACGGGTCCGGTGCGCCACCTCGGTAACGCGATCGCCGAGAGCCAGTCGATGCCCAACATGCTGAAGCGCCACCCGACGCTCGTCGATCTCACGGGCGTGATCGACACGAGCCGCTACCTCGAGCCGACCAGCGACGTCGTCGCGCTCATGACGCTCGAGCATCAAGCGCGCTTGTGGGACCTGCTGACGCGAGTCGGCTGGGATGCCCGCATTGCCGCGGCCGACCATCAGCCGTTCGACGACGCCGAGGTCGAAGATCTGCTCGGCTACATGCTGTTCAGCAAGGAAGCCAAGCTGCTCGCTCCGGTCGTGGCGAGCTCGGAGTTCGCGAAGACGTTCGAGAAGCGAGGGCCTCGCGACCGGCATGGCCGTTCGCTGCGCGACTTCGATCTGCAGAACCGGCTCTTCAAGTACCCGCTGAGCTACATGGTCTACTCGGAAGCCTTCGACTCGCTGCCGGAAATCGTGCTGGCTCGGTTCTACGGGCGCCTCTACGAGATCTTGAGTGGCGACGACACGTCGGGCGCGTACGCGCGGCTCACACCCGAGGATCGCCAGGCGATTTTCGAGATTCTGCTCGACACCAAGAAGACTCTGCCGGCGTATTTCCGGATCGGCGAGGACGCATCGCCGAGTGGCTAATGCCGTGACGGACGTCGAGTCGGCGTCGCTGCCGGGCTCGCCGCTCGATATCGAGCGTTGGCGCCGTGCCGAGCGAAAGAAGCAGATCGATGCGCGCCTTGCGGTCTCGGCCAATGGCCGTGCAGACATGGCCGCGCGTATTCGATCGCACCTCATGCAAGCGATCGCTACTGTCGAGGGCTTGTGCGTTTCGGTCTTTTGGCCGATTCGCGGAGAGCCCGATCTGCGGCCGCTCGTTCCACACGTCATCGCGATGGGCGGAACGTGTGCGTTGCCGGTGGTCGTCGAACGCGGGCAGCCGCTCGTGTTTCGCACTTGGGCGCCGGGTGAGCGCCTTGAGCGCGGCGTCTGGAATATCCCGGTTCCTGCGGTGGGCCGCGAGATCGAGCCGGATATCGTCGTCGCCCCCGTTGTCGCGTTCGACTCGGCGTGTTACCGGCTCGGTTACGGCGGCGGTTACTTCGATCGCACTTTGGCGGCAATTCGGAAGCGTCCGCGCGTTTTCGGCGTGGGGTACTCGTTTGCCGCGGTCCCGACGATTCATCCACAGGCGCACGACATCCCCATGGATTCGATCGTCACGGACGAAGGAAGCGCGTTAGGGGACGCGTACCGAGATCGGCACGAATGACAACGCGATCGTCAGTCGTCCTATTCTCCTATGGTTTTCGGCCCTTCTTCATCCTGGCGGGCCTTTATGCAATCGTTCCGGTCGGCGGCGTGTACTGGGCTTTGAAAACGGGTGAGTGGCCGGAGTCTGCCCTAAGCGTATTCGCCTGGCATGGACACGAGATGCTTTTCGGTTTCGTGTCGGCTGCGATTGCGGGATTTCTACTGACCGCCGTTGCGGCTTGGACGAACACGAAGGCGGTTTCGGGCTTTCCATTGATATGTCTGGTCCTGATTTGGATGACAGGTCGAGCGGCGTCTTTGCCCTGGATGCCCATGCCGGGCATCGTCGTGCAAATCCTCCGTGTCGCGTTCTTCCCGGCGCTCGCTTTGGCGGTGGCAGTGCCACTCGTTCGCACCAGAAATCTCCGGAATCTTCCTTTCATCGTGCTGCTCACGGTCTTTTTCGTCGCGGACTTGGCATTTCAAGCTCGGCAGCACGGTTCGATCATGGGCGATTCCGTCGACGGGCTTCGGCTGGCCATCAACGTCGTCATGCTCATGATCGTCATTGTCGGAGGCCGGATCATTCCGGCGTTCACACGCAATGCGTTGGTCTCGATACGACGTGATGCAAGGATTAGAGCTCGGCGAGTCATCGACGTCGCCTCGATTGTGGCCGCCGTCAGCGTATTGGCCGGTGACCTTTATGCAGCCGATTCTTCAACGGCCGGGTATCTGGCGGCGCTGTGTGCCGGTCTGCTATTCGTTCGACTATCGGGTTGGAGCGGTATTCGCACGCTGGACATTCCCTTGCTCTGGGTCCTTCATCTGGGCTACTTCTGGCTGGTGGTTGCGTTGGCGTTGAAGGCCATCTGGATACTGAGCGGAGTCGGCTGGGCGATGAACTGGATACACGCGTTTACGGCCGGGGCCTTCGGCACGATGATTCTCGGTGTCATGACGCGCGTCGCTTTGGGTCATACCGGCCGACAGCTGCACGTGAGTGTCGCCATCCCGATCGCCTATGGCCTCGTCAGTGCGGCGGCGTTGATTCGCACTTTCGGCCCATGGATTACTCAGACGCACTACTTGGATGTTCTAGGCGTTTCCGCGACCCTCTGGGTGTCGGCCTTCGCGATCTTCCTCGTTGTCTATACCCCTATTCTGATTAGCCCAAGAGTCGACGGGAGACCCGGATAGTTCGGCATACCTCGCTGACGTCTCGGGCACCTCGCCGAAGCTCTGGATGATCGGTGCGCGGAGTTTACTGCGAACCCATCTCTGAAATTCGCTGCTAAAGCGGAAATGTCGCCTCGGCGGCAGGGAATTTCGTGGACGAGAGCAACGAGGACTGCTATTGCGGGTGCTACCTTGTGGCGGAACTCTCAGCCAATGAACGCCTCAAGATTAGTGAACGGTGCCCTCGACCCCTTGCTTTGAGTCCGGTCGTGCGGCAGGCTGATTCGCTCTGGGGGATATCCAGTTTTCTGATGGCTATGTGATGGCGCCTGGTGCCGATCACAACTTTGCGGAGGCGCAATGATGATTACACGAGCTTTGGGATGTGTCGTCATGTTCGGGTGTCTGATGGCCGGTGCGCCGGTCCAGGCGCATCACTCTACCGCCGGCATCTACGATCCGGGCAAGGAGGGGACGGTCACGGGCGCGTTGACTGCCATCAAGTTCGTGAATCCGCACGGATCGGTAACGATCAAGGTGTCGAACGCCGACGGCACGACGACCGACTGGGTGTTCACGACCGGTTCGGCGACGGCGCTCGCCCACCGCGGGATCACCAAAGTCGGCCCGAAAGCGCTCAAGATCGGTGAAGAGTTGACAGTGACTTTCACGCCGGCACGCAACGGCGCGCCGCTGGGAGCGCTCAAGTCGATCAAGCGGGCGGACGGAGAAGTCATAGGGACCAACCCCAACGAGTAGTGAACCGGTGAACTGCACCCCTCGATTGGAGATCGCTATGGCGTCGCGAACAAGAATGATGTGTATACGTGTCGCGATCGTCGCGACGATCGTGATCGGCGTGCCGTCGCTGTCGAGCGCTCAATCCGGCGTTCAAGTTACGAAGCGCAGCGACGGCCACCGCAGCCGGCGACCAAGGCGCACAACCTCGCCGCGGCGACCCGGCGCCCTTGTACACGCCCGCCCCCGGCGCAAAGGACCTCAAATCGGTCCTGTTCAACTGGGCGTGGTACACGGGCATGCTGCGCAGCACCGAGGAACGAGATCTGATCATGACGCTCGTCTACGAGGGCAAGGGCACCGTGCAAATCGACGGACAGCCCTGCAACGTGACGAAATACCGAGCCGATATCAGCTACCGGGCGTCCGGCGAGCGAGTCCGGATCACCGGCACTCGGCCCAATGGTCAAAGTTGCTCCGACTATCGAAGTCTTGAGTGGTGCCTATGCCTGGAACGAAGACATGCTGGGCGCGGAGCTCGTCCCGGGCCAAGGCAAAGCCACGCCGATGCCGGCAAGCAGTAGAGGAGCGGATGATTCGCCTGTGGGCAAGCCCGCAGGGTGCGTGGAAGGCCGCGATGGCCGGCACGGAGTTTCCGAAGCCGCCGCAGCTGGCCGCGAGACCGCAAGGCGTGCCGGCCGATGTGATGACGGTCAGCAAAACGTCGGTCAAATGGGCAGGGCAACAAGCCGATGGTGACGTTCCCGATCCCGGGCGTCCCGAATGCAACGGCAACCGCCACGCTCGACGCGAAATTCATGGCCGAGAGAGTCGTGGTGAAAAACGGCGCGGGACACGTACGAGTTCACTTACGGCAACTACAAAGATTGGAACAATCCGCTGAACCCTGCCGAGGCGTTCTATGCCGGCAAGATGACGGAGAAGAAAAACGGCGCCGTCGTCCGCGACATTACGACGACGGTGACGGAAACGGGGCAGATGTATGTCGTGATGCCCGTGCCGGCAAGCGTCAAGGCGGCGATCAAGCCAATGCATCAGCCGCTCGACTGGACGCTGTACCCGGCGCCCACGAAAGAGATGGCAGCCGTCGCCCACGCCGCGCCGCGCCGATGGAAAGCCGGACCTGAGCGGCACCTGGGGTCGCGCGCCCAATCCGATCGCGGGTAACGGACGCCGCCGGTGCGGTCCGACGCAGGTGAAGGGTGGCGGAATCAACCCCGAGACCGGCTGCACAGGCGGGCAAGACAACTTCTGGGTGGAATACGAGTGGATCTCGCCCTCGCGGTTCGGGGTGCTGGGGTCCTCCCACTTACAAACCCGAGTTCTGGGACAAGATTCAGGAGCTCGATCAGTGGACGAACAAGTACGATCCGGTCATGACGTGCATGCCGCTAGGACTCCCGCGGCACGGCACGCCCCGGCGGATCGTCCAAACCGACAAAGACGTCATCTTCTTCTATCCGATCAATGCCGATTACGGCGGCGGCAACAACGAATACCGCGACATCCCCACGGATGGTCGCGCGCTGACCGAAGCAGCAGCTGAGCCTCACGACGTTCTATGGGCAAAGCGTAGGACACTGGGAAGGGGATACGCTCGTCATCGACTCCATCAACTTCGACGATTCGACGTGGTTGGGACGAGGCGGCTTCATCCACTCCACCAGCATGCACATCATCGAGAAAGCTCACGCGCGTCGGAAATGAGCTCCGACTACGACATGACGATCGAAGATCCGGAGATGTTCCTCGAGCCCTGGGTGATGCCGACGCGCGTCCTGCCGCTGGATGTCCGGCGACGTCGATCCGGCCGGAGCGCGCGAATTGCGAAGTGTACGAAGAGGGCAACGTCACGAGTCAGGTTCGACACTGAGAACTGTCGCGCCCGACAGCTCGAGTCGCATTGGCGCCACCGCGTCTGCAAGCGCCGCGGCCTCTACCCGAGCTGCGGCGCCCGGCGGATGGCCGAGACGGCGGCGTTGGTCGTCGACGATGTTGTGCCGCGGTAGCCGGTCCGCCAGTGGGTGTTGTCGCGGCCGTTTGCGCTGCGATATCTGCTGGCGACACGTCCCAGGTGCGTCACGCAGGTGCTCGGCATCGTCTATCCAGCGATCTCGGGCCGCGGCCGACGTAAGACCGCTTATACGAATCTATCCGCCGACGGGGTTGGCGAAGTCCTCATCGATCGCGCCTTGCTCGGAAGCCTTCGCAGCGCCCGGAAGCTCAAAACACCCAAACCCCCATTTTTGTTGTCTTAAAGAAACATATAGGCGCTTAAAGATGTCTTAAATCAACATTTGCATGTTGACACGCGATAACTATGAAGGGCTTTTCTACGAGGGCGAGTAGCGCCGCACGGCGCGGCCGCGCTCATACCACTCGCGGCTCGCATTCACGATCTTGACGACCGACAGCATGACCGGTACCTCGATCAGCACGCCGACGACGGTCGCGAGCGCCGCGCCCGAGGAGAAACCGAACAAGCTGATCGCGGCGGCGACCGCAAGCTCGAAGAAGTTGCTCGCACCGATCAGCGCGGAAGGCGCCGCCACGCAGTGCGCTTCGCCGGTCGCGCGGTTCAGCAGGTACGCGAGCCCGGAGTTGAAGTACACCTGAATCAGGATCGGCACGGCGAGCAGCGCGATCACGAGCGGTTGCGCGATGATCTGCCCACCCTGGAAGCCGAACAACAGCACGAGCGTCGCCAGCAGTGCAACGAGCGAGAGCGGTTGCACCCGCGCCAGTAGCCGCGCAAGGCTCGATTGGCCGCCGCGCGCGAGCACCTGCTTGCGCGCGAGTTGCGCGACGATGACGGGGACGACGATGTAGAGCCCTACGGAGAGCAGCAGCGTGTTCCACGGCACCGTGATCGCGGCGAGCCCAAGCAGCAGCCCCACGATCGGGGCGAATGCGAACACCATGATCACATCGTTCAACGCGACCTGGCTCAACGTGAAATGCGGCTCGCCATCGGACAGATTGCTCCAGACGAACACCATCGCGGTGCAGGGTGCCGCAGCCAGAAGGATCAAGCCCGCGATGTAGGAGTCGATTTGATCTGCCGGCAGCAGCGGCCGAAACAGATGGCCGATGAACAGCCAGGCGAGCACCGCCATGGAGAACGGCTTGATCGCCCAGTTGACGAACAGCGTCACGCCGACGCCGCGCCAGTGCTCTCTCACCTTGCCGAGTGCGGCGAAGTCGATGCGCAGCAGCATCGGCACGATCATGAGCCAGATCAGCACCGCCACCGGCAGGTTCACCTGCGCCACCTCGAGCCCACCGACGGCTTGAAAGAGTCTCGGCAACAGATGCCCGAGCGCGATGCCCGCGACGATGCAGAGGGCAACCCAAAGGGTCAGGAAGCGTTCAAACAGGGACATGTGATCACTTTCGGCACACTCGTGCGGCTTACGCTGTTGCGCAGCACGGTGCGTTGGCGGCGCGATCCGCCTTCGGCGGGCAGCACTCGCCGTTCAGCGTCTGCGGCGTGCAGCAACCCGCGTCACGCCCGAGCTGCGCTAGATCCGGGCTATCGCCATACACCGTGCTCTCGCCGCTCGTGAGAAATGTCTCCCACGCGATGCCCTGCGGGTCGGCGACCCAGGATTTCTCCGATTTCGCATAACAGCAGGTCGTGGCGCCTTCTTCCAGCACCGGCCGCCCGGCGTGCTGCAGGCGGTCGTACACCTCGTGCAATTCCTCGGCGTTCTCGACTTGGATGCCAAGGTGCTCGACGCCGGTGTCGGTGTCGGCGCCGCGGTGCGAGATCGCGAAGTTCACGCGCGGGTCCTCGAGCATCCATTTCGCATAGTCGACCTTGCGCACCGTCGGCTCGGCGGCGAACAAGACGCTGTAGAAGCGGACGGACTCGGCGACGTCGTCAACGGCGACGTGGACGTGCAGGCGTTTCATGCCGATGTGCTCCTTTTCTTGGCTTGGGTGCGGCGTGCGCGCGGCGCCTTAAGATCGCAGGCGCCGCTACTGCCCTGGCAGCAGTTCTCGGTTAGGTAGCCGACGACGTCATTCATGGCCGCGTAATCGGCGGCATAGATCAGCGACCGGCCTTCCCGGCGGAAATCGATCAGCCCCGCATGGCGGAGTTGATTCAGATGAAACGACAGTGTGGCCGGGGGCAGGTCCAGCCGGTGGCCGATGCGACCCGCGGGCAATCCCTCGGCGCCTGCCCGAACCAGCAAACGAAAGATGTCGAGCCTGGTTTCCTGGGCCAGGGCTCCGAGCGCCGCGACTGCCTCTATGTGTTCCATGATTCCAATATAATGGAAATGACATTGCCGTCAAGTCGCCCCACTGACCGCCCGCTGTGGCGTTGCAGTCAGCAGGCG
The DNA here is from genome assembly GCA_963786385.1 of uncultured Gammaproteobacteria bacterium. Taxonomy (GTDB): domain Bacteria; phylum Pseudomonadota; class Gammaproteobacteria; order Steroidobacterales; family Rariloculaceae; genus FEN-1219. The sequence continues at coordinate 2,125,862 of CAWAYS010000005.1, read as the reverse complement.
AGTCGCGCAAGCCGAGGAGTCCGCGGGACCACTCGGCGCGGGATGGAAAGGACGGGAAAACCGATTGAGTGGCGGAGAGGGAGGGATTCGAACCCCCGGAACCTTTCGGTTCAACGGTTTTCAAGACCGCCGCATTCGACCGCTCTGCCACCTCTCCGTTGAGAACCTGATTGTCGACAGGGACTTGGCATCTTGCCGAGCGGCGACAGTTTAGCTGATGTCCTGCCGCCCTGGGTCTGCCGAGGTGCCTTCCGTCCGGTGTCGGTGCCGGGGCGGGGACCGGGACCCAAGAAACCTCTAGCGCCGCAAGGACTCTAAGGCAGCAACAAGGGAAGGAGGCTGCTGTGAAGCATCCACACTGGATTCTGCTGGCCGCGTGCGCGACGTTCACGATCGGGACCGTCGCCCACGCAGGCATTTTGGTTTCGGAGAAGGAGGTCCGCCGCCAGGCGCGCGTGGCCTGGCTCATGATGAAGAAGCAGGTGCCGATCGAGCATGATCAGCGCGTGCAGCGCTACGTCCAATGCGTCGCCGACGACATCATCGCAGTGGTCAACGACAACAATAAAGACAATAAGAAGAAGGAGCAATTCGACTGGGAGGTCGTGGTTTTCGACGACGACGCGATCAACGCGTCCGCCGATCCGGACGGCAAGATCGCCGTGTTCACGGGACTGCTGCGCGTCGCCGACACACCCGATGCGCTCGCGGCCGTGCTCGGCCACGAGATTTCCCACGCCACGCACGGCCACGTGATGGCCCGCGCCAAGCGCGGCGCGCGCACGGACATGCTCGTGCTGCTCGGCTCGGCGGCCACGGGTCTGTCCCCGGATCTGCTGAACCAAGGCGCCACGATTGGGCTTTCGCTGCCGTATGCGCGCGAGCAGGAGGCGGAGGCCGATCTTGCGGGCTTGCAGCTCATGGCGCAGGCCGGGTTCGATCCGCGCGCGGCCGTGACGCTCTGGAAGAACATGGCCGCGACCAACCGCCAAGGACAGCCGCCCGAGTTCCTGTCGGATCACCCGACGGACGACGCACGCATCGACGACATCATCAAGAACCTTGCGCCCGCGCTCATCGCGTACAACAAAGCTCGCGAGGCCGGCAAGCGACCCAATTGCCAGCTGCGCTGACGGCGCCTTGCGTCCGGCGCGCAGAGTGAGGACCATGGGCCGCACGGAGGCCTCGAACGATGTTGCGACCCTTGATTCTTGCCGTCTTTGCGACGGCGCTCTCGGCCACGGCTCTGCCGGTGGTTGCGCAAGACGCCGGTTCGTCCGGCGGCCAAGCCGCTGACCAGCACAGCGACCAACAAGCGACCGTTGCGGATCCGGCCGAGCTCGCGTTCGAGCAAGGCCATTGGGAAGACGCGATCAGGGAGTATCGCGATATCCTCGCGTCGTATCCGCAAGATCGCTTGAGCCTTTTGCGGATCGCCCAAGCGCAGCGCGAGCTCGGTCGCTACGCGCAGGCGCTCAAGACGCTCGACGATGCGCGCACGGCGAATGCGCCCGAAGCCATGGTCGATTTCGAGCGGGCGCGCAATCTCGCGTTGCTCGGGCGCATGGACGATGCGCTCAATGCGCTCGATGCCTCCGATCACAACGAGCTGCGCGCGCTCGAGCTCGTGGAGCAGGCGAAAGAGTTCGATCCCATTCGTGAGCGGCCCCGCTTTCAGCGCGTCTACAAGAACGTACGTGCGCGCGTGTATCCGTGCGAGGGCATGCCCGAGGCGAGTCAGTTCGATTTCTGGGTCGGCACTTGGGAGGTGCGGTTGCCCGACGGCACGCTCACGGGCATGAATCACGTCACGAAGACCGACGGCGGTTGCTCGATCCAAGAGCATTGGCAAGGTGCCGGCGGCTCCACGGGCACGAGCATGAGCTTCTACAGCCCGAGCGAGAAGAAATGGCGGCAGATTTGGAACGGCTCGGGCGGCACCACGTTCGACATCGCCGGCACGCTCGTCGACGGCGTCATGAAGATGGAGGGCACGATCGAATACATGGAGCCCAATCGCGTCGTCGCGTTTCGCGGCTCGTGGACGCGGGCCGAGGATGGCCGCGTGCGCCAACGGCTCGAGGAGTTCGATCTAGGTGCGCAGACCTGGGACGTGTGGTTCGACGGCTTCTACACGCGTGTCGACTAACCGCCCCGTGCCTACTGGGTTAGAATCCCGTCTATGAACGGCAGGCCTTTCACGTTCGGGGTGTCCGGGAACCCGATCGTCCAAGTGCTGTCGCTGCTCGTGCTCGGCCTCGTGCTCATCGGCGCGGTGGTCATGGGCACGGTGATCCTGGCCGCGGTGATCGGTTTGGCGATGATCGCGGCGATGGTCTTCGCAGTGCGCGTTTGGTGGTTGCGTTGGAAGCTGCGTCACGGGCGCGGCACCGGCGTGGATATGGACGGTTCGGCACGGGAGGATGGGGAAGGCCGCGTGATCGAGGTGGAGTACCACGTGCTCAGCGAGCGCGACGCCGAGCGTCGCGACTCGAGCCGCAACGACTGAGCCGCCGGCGTGCGGGGCTCGACGAGCCGCCTCGCGACACACGCGACCCAGCGCTTTGATGCAGCAGCAGTCCACCCAGCAGATCAAGCCTAAGCGGCCGCGTCGATTGCGCGCGCGTTTGATCCCCATCATCGGCTACACGCTCGTCGCGCTCGGGCTGGCGTGGTTTTTCGAGCTGCAAGCGACGACGACCGTGATCTTCGTGCGTCACGCAGACACCGACACGACGATGGCGCAAGGCGGCGATCCGCCGCTCAATGCGCGCGGCCGCGCGCGCGCCGAGATGCTGGCCGACTTTCTCGAGGACATCGACGTCGTCGCGGGCGTGGATGCGATCTACGCGAGCAAGGCGCGTCGCACGCAAGAGACTGCGGCGCCGCTCGCGAAACGGCTCGGGATCGATGTCGCGATCGACGACCCTTACGACGTGGCGGGGTTCATGAATCGCGTGCTGCGCAAGCACAAGGGCGAGGTGATCCTCGTCGTCACGCACGGCGACGCGATTGCATCGCTGGTTGCGGAGCTTCACGGCAGCAAGCGCGTGCCCAAGATCGCGCCGGACGAGTACGACAACCTCTACATCGTCACGATTCCGTGGTTCGGTAAGGTCAAGACGCTGCGCTTGCATTACGGTCTCGTGCGCCCGGCTCCGGAATTGAGCGGCGCGCCGACGCTGGCCGCGCCTCACTAGCAAAACGGATTGCTCGCGAGCAGCCCGTCCTCCGTCAGCGACGGATAAGGCAGCGCGCGCTCTCGGCAACGCTCGGCGATGTCCGGGTACGACCACTCGAACAGCGTTCGGTCGAACTCCTCCGCCGGCAGCCGCGAGGCGTCGTAAAGACCCGCGGCCGTGCGCTGGCGCTCGGCTTCGAACAAGATCACGCCGGTCGCTACCGACACGTTGATCGACGAGCCCAGCCCGTGCATCGGAATTTGCACGTGCACGTCGGCCTCGGCCACCGTCGCGTTGCTCAAACCTCGCAGCTCCGCGCCGACGGCAATCGCGACCTTGGCCGTGTAGTCCACTTCGCGAAAGTCGCGTGCCCCGGGGCTCGAATGCGCGACGACGAGCGCGAAGCCGTCGCGTTTGAGTGCCTCGATGGCGGTTTCGATCGTGGGATGCAGCGCGATGTCGACGTAGCGCTTCGCGCCGCCCGCGATCATGTGGTGGCGCCGAATCGCGCCGCTGGCCGAGATCGCGTGGATTCGATGGATGCCCACGGCGTCGGCGCTGCGCACGATGGCCGAGACGTTTTGCGGCTTGTCGATCCAATCCGCCAGCACCGTGAGATCGGGCTGGCGGCGACGCAGTGCGGCGCGTAGCTTGGCGAGTCTTTCGGGCGTCATGAGTAGGGCCAATCTTACGCTGCGTTGGGTGCGGGATGTTTTTCGGAGTAGGCTGTGGCCGTTCGAAGGGCGAGGGCTTACTGAAGTGTTCCAGGTCGAGATCGAGCTCGACACGCGCGGCCGCGGCAGCTACGAGATCACGTCGCGCGTCGCCGAGGCCGTGAGCGAATCGGGCGTCGCGGCGGGGCTTTGCCACGTGTTCACGACGCACACGAGCGCGTCGCTCATGATCTGCGAGAACGCCGACCCCGACGTGCGCCGCGACCTCGAAACCTTCATGAGCGATCTCGCGCCGGACGGCGATCCGCGCTTCGTCCACACGGCCGAGGGTCCGGACGACATGTCCGCCCACGTGCGCAGCGTCCTTACACACACGAGCCTTACGGTGCCCGTGCAGCGCGGCCGGCTCGCGCTCGGCACGTGGCAAGGAATCTACTTCTGGGAGCACCGGCTGCATCCGCACCGCCGGCGCGTGCTCATAACGGTTCAGGGCTGATCGCCCGGCCCGTTCGGCCCGGGTCGGCCGGAGGAGTCGCAGCCGCTACTGCCCGAGCGTGCGTTTCAAGAAACCGTGGTGCCGCGCAACCCTGAGGTCCGCACGAATGACGTCGCGAATCTTGCCGTCTCGGCCGATGAGGAACGTGGCGCGGCGCACGCTGAAGCCGAAGGGCCCCAGCACGCCGTAGGCGCGGATCGCCTCGTTTGTCGGGATCGGCGAGCAGCGTATACGGCAGCCCGTATTGGGCGCGAAAGCGCGCATGGCGCTCGACGTCGTCGGGGCTCACGCCGAGCACGTCGAAGCCTTTGGCTGCGAGCTCGGCGTGAATGTCTCGTACCATGCAAACTTCGCGAGTGCAGACCGGCGTGAAGTCGCCCGGATAAAAGAACAGCACCACGTCGTTCGCGGCGATGCGGGAGCTCAGCGTGACGGGATGCCCGTTCTCGTCGTCGAGCTCGAAGTCGGGAGCGGCGGCACCGGGGCGGAGGATCACGGTGAGGGGCGCCCGCTCGAGGTCAAAGCTCCAGCGAGCTCCTGGAGATCTTGGCGACGCTGGTCGCGCCCATCTGCATCATGACGATGCGCAGCTCGCGCTGGAGAATGTCGAGCACGCGCGCGACGCCCGCATCGCCGAAAGCGCCGAGACCCCAAATGTACGGCCGGCCGACGCCGACGGCTTTCGCGCCGAGGGCGAGCGCTTTGAAGATGTCCGTGCCGCGGCGAAAACCGCTGTCGACGATGACGGGCACGCGCCCGCGCACGGCTTCGAGCACCTCGGGCAGCGAATCGATCGTGCTGCGCAGCGTTTCATCGGCGCGGCCGCCGTGATTCGACACGATGATGCCGTCGGCGCCGTGCTCGAGGCAGTGGCGCGCATCCTCGGCCGTGACGATGCCTTTGACGAATACTTTCATCGACGTGGCGCCTTTGAGCTTTTCGACGTAGTCCCAAGTGAGCCCCGCGATGCCCATGCGCATGCCTTTGAAATCCACGCCCTGGAACATCGCCATGGGCTTCATCGAGCCCTCGAAGCCCGGCTCGTGGCAAACCGTGCAAGCGGGATTCGTGTCGCGGTGATAGCGGGCAATGGGCTCGAGATTGCGCGCCGGCAGATCCACCGTGAGCGCGAGCACGGGGCAGCCTGCATCCTCGGCGCGCTTGATCTGGCCGTGGGTGATGTCCCATTTCGACGTCGGATAAAGCTGATACCACACGGGCGCGCCGCGCGCGGCCGTGACGTCCTCGACGGAGCGGTTCGTTACCGTCGAAAGAATCTGCAACGCGTTCTTGGCTTTCGCGCCGCGCGCAACGGCCACTTCGCCTTCCGGATGAAACGTCTCTTGCGCGCCAACGGGCGAGAGGAAGATCGGTGCATCGTAGCGGTTGCCGAACAGGTCCACGGACATGTCGACGTTGGTGACATCGACGAGCCGCTTCGGGCGTAGCTCGATCTTCTTAAAGCCCGCGCGGTTCGCCGCGATCGTGCCCATGTCGTCGGCGCCTTGCGCCATGTAGGCGTAGTGCTGCGGCGGGATCTTCGAGCGCAGCACGGGCTCGAAGTCGAACACGTTGAGCGCTTCGTCGGCGCTTTTGATGAGCTCCTTCCACTCGAGCGAGCCCGAGAGCACGGCGTCGTTTTGGCCCGGCGGCTGGGCGAGCAGGTTACGCGGCAGCGTGGCCCCGAGCCCATACAGCAGCGGGCTCTCGAGCAAGAAACGCAGGAAACGACGGCGCGAGTCGATGGAATTCTTTTCGTTCATGGTCCCCCCCAACACGCGTGAAACATATCACTTGTCGTCGAGGGGGCCAAAGACGTTCCCGATGGGCAGGTCAACGGCGGGCGACCGCCAAACCAAAGGGTTCGTTGCGAGATTTACGCGCGGGGCTCGAAGCCGAACGCCGCGGGGACGTTCGAAGGCGTCAGAGGTTTAGCAGGCGCTCGCGGGAGCTCAGCCAGCGGTCCACGGGGGAGTGTCCGAGGAGCATGCGCTGCATCGGCGCCGCGGGCAGTTTGGGCAGCGAACGGGGCGGAGCAGACGGCTCACGAACCGCAACTCGCAGCCAACGCGACTTGTGGCGCGATTCCGCAGCCCAGAGATCCGGGCCGATGCGTCGATGTCGCCAGGTAACTCTCGGGCTTTTCATGTCGACGATCATACCGAGCGAATCTGGCTGGTGGATGAATCTTTCGTGACTGAGCTGCGACATGGTGAGTGTAGTGTAGCGGACTACTGCGATGGAGTCCTCGCGCCACGGAATATGTAAAACTTCGCGGTTTCGCGTGGCGTCCCGATCATGCCGCGGCCGCCTTCGACGTGGCGCGTTCGAAGCGGTAGACGAATGCCGGCGGCAAGTTGATGGGCGAAACGCCGATCAATGTCGCTTTCAGGCCCAACGTCGCGAGCAGACGATTGCCAACCGGCGGGCGGCCGAGATACGTGAACTGGTGGAAACGGCCTTCGGGGCGCAGCAACGAGAACGCTGCCGCGAGGATGCGCGTCTTTTTTTCCTTGGCGAACCACAGGATCGGTAGGCCGCTGACGACATAGTCCGCCGTGCCGATGAGCGCAGGCAGGTGGCGGCAGAGGTCGGCGGCGTCCGCGCGCAGCACCGAGGCCAGAGGAAACCGCGTTTCGAGAATCTCGACGAACGGCTCGCATTGCTCGACGAGGTACAGATCCGCCGGCCGAACGCCGCGGGCGAGGATGGCGTCCGTCAGCGTGCCCGTGCCGGCGCCAAGCTCGACGACGCGCGCGCCCGGCCCTAGATCCGTTGCCATGAGCCGCGCGAGCCACCGGCTGCTCGGCACGATTGAGGCAACGTTGAAAGGGTCCTGTAGCCAGCTCCGGAAAAAGGCGCCTCGGTGCGGCGATGACTTGGGATGTGAGGATGACTGTTGTTGCGAAACGAGATCGGCCATGCACGTGTCCTCAGGGTCAAACGTTTCGAGCTTATCGGCCGAACGTTAACGATTTCTTAATCTCTCTGTGCATCAATTGTCGGCGGAGAGCCTTCCCGATGGGTCTAAGGAATGCGCAACACCTGGATCGAACGCCTTTCGCAGCACGAGCGGATCAATTTCCTCGTCACGAACCGCCTGCCGCGCCGGTGGGTAACGCAGCTCATGGGGTGGCTCAGCCGTATCGAGCACCCCCTCGTCTTTCGGCCGGCGTTTGCCGTTTGGCGACGCTTCGGCGGCGACTTCAGGCTGGACGAGGCCAGGAAGCAGTCGTTTACGAGCCTGCACGACTGCTTCACGCGCGAGCTCAAGGACGGGGTGCGGCCCATTGCGGCCGGGCACGAAGTGCTCGTGAGTCCGTGCGACGCCGTCATAGGTGCTTTGGGACGTATCGCGGGCACGCAGGTGTTCCAAGCGAAAGGCTTTCCCTACACGCTCGAGGACTTGTTCGGCGGCGACGCCGAGCTCGCAGCGCGCTATCGCGACGGGCTCTTCGTGACGCTGCGGCTGAAGTCGAACATGTATCACCGCTTCCACGCGCCGTGCGACTGCCGGCTCGACGAGGTGCTCTACATCTCGGGTGACACGTGGAACGTCAATCCCATCGCGCTGCGGCGCGTGGAGCGGCTGTTCTGCAAGAACGAACGGGCCGTGCTCGATCTCGACATCGACGACTCGAATCGCTCGCTCGCGCTCGTTGCCGTGGCTGCGATCCTGGTGGCAAGCATGCGCTTCAAGTGCCTCGCCGAGCCGTTGCGGCTGAGCTACGCCGGTCCGAATCGCCTCCGCAGCGGACACCGTTTCGCGAAAGGCGAGGAAATCGGTCACTTCGAGCACGGCTCGACAATCATTGTGTTCGCGAGCGGCGGTTTCGAGGTCTGTCGAGACGTGGCGGAGGAGGCCACGATACGCATGGGCGAGCCGTTGTTGCGGAAAGTGTGATGCCGCTCTCGCTCGCTCGCGCTGCGTTAGCGAAAGTGTAATCGATTCATCACAAATGCTTCCTAGCATAGGGAGCGTTTTAGCTAAACGTTTCCACGACGTATTGGGGTGATGAATGGCGCGTAACGCGACGGCCGACGCAACTCGGACTAAACGTTTCTTGGAGGAGCTCGAGGAACAGCGGTGGGACGACCATCGTCTCTATCACCACAGCAGAGTCAACCAATCCTTACATCTGCTGAGCGCTCTGAGTTTCTTGACGTCTTATGCGCTGCTCGCGGTCAGCCCGAGTGTTGCGGCGTTGGTCGGATGGGTCGTCGCCATGTGCTCACGACAGATCGGACACTTCTTCTTCGAGCCGAAGGGCTACGACGACGTCAACCACCTCACGAACGAGCACAAGGAAGACATCAAAGTCGGCTATAACTTGCGTCGCAAGATCGTTTTGCTGTCGATTTGGGCCGTCTCGCCCGTCGTCGTGTACTTCAATCCGTCGTCGTTCGGCTTGCTCGAGCCGCATCGAGACTGGAACGGCTTCGTCGGCAACGTGGCGATGGTGTGGCTTGCGCTCGGCGGCGCGGGGCTGCTGTTTCGCACCGTGCAGCTGTTCTTTGTTCGCGACGTTCAGACCGGTCTCGTCTGGGCAACGAAGATCCTCACGGATCCGTTTCACGACCTGAAGCTCTACCACAAGTCGCCGCTGTACCTTCTGCGCGGCCAGCTCATCGATCCGATGCAGCACGTCGGTGCGGCGCACGATGCGGACGGTGCGCTCGATTCGGAAGAGATCTACGGCGACGTGTTCGCGTCGGTCGCCGTCAACTCGGCTCAGGCAGACCCGGAGCGGGAGCTCGAAGTCGCCGGCTGAGCGCCGTCTGCTTCGGCACGCGGCTTACGGTCGCGAGGCTGCGTCTTGCCGGCGCGGGGCCATGAGCCGAATCGAGCGGCGAGGAGCTCGCCCAGGAGTCGCCGCTTGATGCTGCGGTTGGTGGCTGCCGGTGCCGCCCACCACCAGCCGTCGGCCAACATGACCTTGCCTGCACGGACGAAACGGTCCATGACTTGTGCGTAGTCGGCGGCCGAGAAGTCGTGGCTGAAGATCAGCCTGCCCGTGCCCACCCAGCTCAACGCGAGTCCTTCGGCGCGCAGGTAGTACTGGAACATCCAGTTGTAACGGCTCGGTGTCCTATAGGTCACCGTCCAAATGGACGTGAGGTTAGCGACACGCACGGGCACTCCGGCCGCCTCGAGTCGCTCGTTGAGCTGCCGGGCACGGTCGTTCCACGTCTCATCGAGGTTTTCGTAGCCGCGGCGCAGCTCCGGCGCTTCGATGCGACGAAGAAACTCGTTCATCGCGCCGAGCACGTAAGGATGAGAGTTGAACGTGCCGCGCGCAAAGCACACGTCGGTCGGTCGATCGTCGCGGAAGCGCTTCATGAACCGATGCCGTCCGCACACGACGCCGACGGGTAAGCCGCCGCCGAGCGTTTTGCCGTAAGTCACGAGGTCGGCGCGCACGCCGAAGTATTCCTGCGCGCCCCCGTAGGCGATGCGAAAGCCTACGAACACCTCGTCGAAGATGAGCACGATGCCGCGCTCCGTGCAAACGCGCCGGAGCTGCGCGAGCCAGGCCGCGTAGGCCTGGCGGTCGAACGCGGTGCGGCGGCTGCTGTCGACGAGCGTGCTGTCGGCCGGTGCGCCGGCATTCGGATGCAGCGCTTGGAGCGGATTGACGAGCACGCACGCGACGTCGTCGCGTGTGCGCAGCACATCGAGCGTCCTGCGGCTCATCTCCTTCAGCAGAAACACGTCGTTGATCTTTCGTCGGTTGCCGATGCCGGGTTGCACGCCGTCCCACCAGCCGTGATACGCCCCGCAAAACGCCACGACGCGTGGTTTTCGCGTGTGATACTGCGCGAGCCGCACGGCTTGCATCACGGCCTCGGTGCCCGACATGTGAAAGGACACTTCGTCGAGACCCGAGATCGCCCTGAGGCGCTCGACGTTGTCTTGGATCAGCGGATGATAAGGCCCGAGGACGGGGCCGAGCTTGCGTACGCGCTCGGCGCCCGCGTCGATGCACTCTTTGTAGAAGTCGTACCCGAACACGTTGACGCCATACGAGCCGGTGAGGTCGTAGGCCCATTGCCCGTCGAGATCCTTGATCTGGGGCCCGTTGGTTTCCTCGGCCACGAGCGCGATGCGCAGGTTGCGGCGCACGTAGTCGCGGTACTGAAAGGGGATCCGATACCGCATCGTGAAGTGCACGTCCGACAGCGTGTCGTCGAGCTCTTCGGTGAGTGCCGCGGAGCGCGGCGAGCGGCCGAGCCGCTCTTTGAGTCGCGCCATCCCGGCCCGCCGGCATGCTGCGACGTCCTCGGGCGCGCCGTCGGACGTGAAGAACTGCTGCTCGTCGAAGCCGTAGTACGGCACGAGCGCGGCGATTCGTCGCGCCCACCGGGCGTGACCGAGCAGCGACGGGTTCTTGGCGAGCGACAGCTGCAGCCGGCGGCGCGCTTTCCACGACAAGACGGCGAGCAGCACCGCGCCCAAAGCGTAAGCCGACCAACTCTGCATAGATTGCCCCGCGAGCGCGCGGCACGTTCGAGCCGCCGATGCACAGTACCGAGCTCAGATTACGGTTTTGCTACAACTGTGCTTCACGAAAGTGTCACGCGACTGCAACGAGACAGCCACTTTTGGTGCATAGCCTGAGCGTCGATGATCAGTATTCCGCAGCTCATCAATTTCGAGTTGCAGAGCGCCGGAGGCGCGCTGTGGTCGGCCGTCGAGTGCGATCGCAAGTACGACCGCTGGGTCGTCTCGGCAAACCTGCGATCCGCCGACGGCAGTGCGGCCCGCGCAATCGCCGAGTCCGAGCGATTGCTCAAGGACGTGCTCGACAGGCGCCTCCGCGACCGCGATTGGTTGGCCGTCGTGTTGTGCGGCGGCCGGGTAAGTCACACCGTGAGGCCGGATTGAGCATGGAACGCCAGCATGTCGTTCGAGACCGAGCTGAACGCCGCCGAGCGCCGCTTCAAGTGGCGACTGCCGGCGGCCTACAGAAGCTTTCTGCTCGGCGGTGGCGACGATGTCGATTCGGGGTTGCACACGCCGCGCCGCCAACTCGGGCCGGCCCGGCTCGCGCCCAATCGCGAGTACGCGGATTTTCTTCTCAAAGCGTCGAAAGCCGACTATGCGCTGCGCGATGCCGACGTCGTCTTCCTCGTTCACGAGGGCTATCAATTTTGGTTTTTCCGTTGCGACGACGGCGACGATCCCGCCGTCTATCGCTTCAGCGAAGGCGAGCAGCGCCCCACGCGAGTGGCGCCGTCTTTGTCCGCCTGGTTCGCGACGCTGCGCTCCGGTTGCAGCCCTCACGAGCCCGTGGCGCAGTATTGCTTTTAGGCGTCGCGCCGGCCGCGTAGCGCAAACACGAAGCTCACGGCGGGGTTCAAGCGCGCGCCGGAGACCGCCTGGCCGCGGCCACGGCACTCATGTGCTTTCCGGCAGCGTCGTGCCGATTTCGTCGAGCTGCTTTTGCAGGCTCAGGCGATCGAGCGCGCCGAGCGGTAGGTTCACGAAGGCGCCGATTCGATTCGTGAGCATTCTCAGCGTGTCGGCGAAAGCGAGTCGACGTTCGGCGTCGTTGCCTTGCGCTGCTGCCGGATCCGGCAAGCCCCAGTGCGCCGATACCGGTTGTCCCGGCCAGATGGGGCAGACTTCGGCGGCCGCGCGATCGCACACGGTGAACACGAAATCCAGCTGCGGCGCGCCGGGCTGCGCGAACTCGTCCCAGCTCTTCGAGCGCAAGTCCGACACGGGATAGTTTCGCCGCCGCAGCAGGTCGAGCGCGTAGGGGTGCACTTCGCCTGTCGGGAAGCTGCCGGCGCTGAAGGCCCTGAAGCGCGGCGCGCCGAATCGATTCAGCACGCTTTCGGCGATGATGCTCCGGGCCGAATTGCCGGTGCACAGGAAGAGCACGTTGTAGGTTCTATCGCTCATGGGACATCAATCCTTGGGTTTTCGAGCTTTTCGGGACGGCGCCTCGTCCACGGGCGCCCCGGACTTGCGCGGCGATGCGTATCCGCACAGTTCCGGCTGGCCTGCGCAGCAGTCGTCTACGAGGAACGACACGAGGCTCTTCGTGCCCACGGTATCCACGGCATAGAGGATGCGCTGCTGCTCGCGCCAGGACTTCAAGAGGCCGGCGCGCTCGAGTTGGGCGAGATGCGCGGACAGCGTGGAGGCCGGCACTTGTAAGCGCAGCGCGATCTGGCCGGCCGGCATTCCTTCGGGGCTGCGTTTGAGCAGCAGCCGAAAGACGGCAAGGCGCAGCTCGTGGGCAAGGGCGGCAAAGGTTTCGGGGCTCATATTTCGGATATTCCCGAAATAACGAAACAGAGTCAACCGTGCCGCTGCGCGGGAGTACAATGGTTTGCACCCTCGAGGAGAGCTCCGATGAAACACCTGTCGCCGATCGCCGCCGGGCTGCTGCTGGCCGCCAGCACCGCTTGGGCCCACACCGAGCTCACGGGCTCCATGCCGGCCGAGAAAGCCACCGTGGACGCGCCGGTCAAAGAGATCATGCTCAAGTTCGAGGAGCCGGTGCGGCTCACCGCACTGTCGCTTGCGGATTCTCACGGTGCGAAGAAGGCATTGGCCGACGTGCCGAAGCAGGATGCAGCGCAGTTCAGCGTGGCCGTTCGCGACGCGCTGGCGCCGGGGGACTATACCGCCACATGGCGCGCCGTCGGTGACGACACGCACGTCGTGACGGGGCAGATCCACTTCACTGTCGGGATGGCTCACCACTAGCCCGCACCGTGTTCCTCGCAACGGACGCGCTCGTCGTCGGCTTGCGAGCGCTGCTCTTCGTCGCATTGTTTCAAGCCGCGGGTGCGGCGATCTTTCGCGCGCTGTTCGGCAAAGGGTTGTCCGCGCCGGTCGCAAGCCGCGTCCGCCGGCTCGCACGAATGTCGGCGTTCGCCGCGCTCGTGCTGACTGTGCTCTATGTCGTGTTGAGCCCCGCGCGGCTCGCCGGCAGCTTCGACGGCGTGCTCGATGCGTCCCTGCAAAGCCTCATGCTGGGATCGAGCGCCGGGAAGGCCAACATCGTGCGGGCCGTCGGGCTCGCACTGCTGGCGATAGGCCTCGGGCGCGACGATAAGCTCGGCCGGATCGTGAGTGCCGCCGGCATCGGACTCGCGCTGATCTCGTTCCTGCTCATGGGGCACACGTCCGTGCATGCCTGGCGATGGCTGCTCGCTCCCTTGCTGCTCGTCCACCTCGTCGTCGTTGCAGGGTGGTTCGGTGCGCTAGTGCCTTTGTCGTGGATTGCGCGCGACGAGCCGGCTGGCCGAGCCGCTACGCTCATCGCAACGTTTTCGACCGTCGCGGCGTGGACGGTGCCACTGATCTTCGTCTGCGGACTCATCATCGCCGCGGTGTTCATCGGCAGCGTTGCGGGGCTCTTTACGGTCTACGGCGCGTTGATCGCGGCGAAAATCCTCGGCTTCGCCGTGCTCATGGCGCTTGCGGCAGCCAATAAATGGCGCTTCGGGCCGGCCATCGCGCAGCAGGCCGCGGGCGCCGCGGGCCGCTTCGTGCGCACGGCGACGGCAGAGGCCGCGTTGATCGCGGCGATTCTCGTGACCACGGCCGTGCTGACGTCATTGTTCGCACCCGCGCACCTGCACGCGTCGGCTTCACGTCACCTCGCGCAAGCGCTCGCCGCTCGAACGTCCGCACCTCATCGGGAAAATTGACGATGGCCGTCATCGCGAATAGGTTACTCACGGGTGGCCGACGAGCAGCGCGGTAGCTAACTGTGCCGAGCGTCACGGCGGCGTAGCGACAAATCGTAAGAATTGCATTACGGGCGGACCGGACAGACAGGACAGGAGTCGACCATGCGCGTTCTTACTCGTTTCACGGTGCCGTCGCGGGGTCGCTGGCTGGCCGCGCTCGCTATGTTTTGGCAGCTCGGCGCCGGTGCGCAGTCGGCGCTGTCTCATCTCGACGGTGAGTTCGTTCGCCGCAGCACGCCCGCGACGACCCAAGTCGTCAATTCCAACGAGCGCGTCTTCGAGAAGGCTACGGGACTTACGGCCTCGGGCGTCACGCTCAAAGAGCTCATCGCGCTCGGCTATCCCGTGGTGCCGTCGCAGATCGCCGGCGGGCCCGAGTGGATCGACACGACGACGTTCGATGTTTCCATCAAGCCGCATCCCGGGGAGGCGAGCCGCGAGCAGGCCGTGCAGCGGTTCCTAAAGGCGCGCTTCGGCCTGGCCGTGCACAGCGCGACGGCGCCCGTGTATATCTTGAGCGTGAGCGAGCGCGGGTCGAAGCTCGCTGCAACGGACCTCGGGCCGGCAACGCCGCCACGTCTCGACGTGGATCCCGGCAAGATCGTCGCCAAGTCGGCCACGGCGAAGGACTTGGCCGCGGCCTTGGCGAAGTACCTGCGCCGCCCCGTGCTCGACCACACGCGCTTGCCCGGGCACTACGATTTCGATTTGAAGTGGCGGGCAGGCAAGTCGCACGATGACGTTGCGGGCGATGCGGGAGATCCGGCGCTCGAATCCGCATTGCGCTCGGATCTCGGCCTCGAGATGCGCTCGTTCCCCTACGAATCGCTGATCGTCGATCGCGCCGAATTGCCGACCGGCGATTGAGTCCGGCCGCGGTAGCGCGATGAAGCTCATCGCAGTCAGGCACGGCGAGACGGAGTGGAACGTCGAGCGCCGCGACATGGGACAGCTCGACAGCCCGCTCACGGCGCGCGGAGTGCGGCAAGCCCAGGCCCTTGCGTCGCGGCTCGCGGAACTGCCGTTCGATGCGCTGTACACGAGCGATCTCGGTCGCGCGATGCAAACCGCGCAGATCATTGCGGCGGCCACGGGGATGGAGCCGGTGCCCGATGCAAGGCTCCGCGAACGGCATCTCGGCATCTTCCAAGGCCTTACCAAACCCGAGGCCGCTGCCAAGTTTCCGCACGAATACACCGACTACGTGCGGCTCGGCCACTGCTACGAGATTCCGCAGGGCGAGAGCGGCGAGCAGCGCACGACGAGAAGCATTGCCGCGCTGACCGATATCGCCGAGCGGCATGTCGATGAGACCGTCGTCGTTGTGACGCACGGCAGCTTCTTGATGGGCTTCTTCGAGCACGTCCTTGCCATGAAGCCCGGTAACGGTTGGCGCTTTCGCCGGCAAAACGCCGCCTACAACGACTTCGAGCACACGATCGACGGTTGGAGCTTGAAGACCTGGAACGACACGGTGCATCTGGAAGGCATCGGCTCCATCGACGATCCGCTCGACGAAGGTACTAAGGCGCCGTGAAGCGTCGCGCCGCGTCCTGTAACATCGGGGAATGCCCGGCACTGCGACGCTGACGAGCACTCTGCCGGCGCGCCTCGATGCGCTGCCGTGGTCGCACTGGCACACGCGCGTCGTCGCCGCGCTCGGCATCACGTGGATCCTCGACGGGCTCGAGGTCACCGTCGTGGGATCGCTCGGGCCCATGCTGCAAAGCAGCGAAACGCTCGGCCTTTCGGCCACTCAGATCGGTTGGGCGGGCTCGGCGTATGTCGGCGGGGCCGTGCTCGGGGCGCTGTTCTTCGGCAAGCTCGCGGATCGTCTCGGGCGCAAGCCGCTCTTTCTCTGGACACTCTCCGTTTATCTCGTCGCGACGCTCTGCACGGCGCTGTCGTTCAATTTCGTGTCATTCGCGGCCTGCCGGGCGTTGACGGGCTTCGGCATCGGCGGCGAGTACGCCGCGATCAACTCGGCCATCGACGAGCTGATCCCGGCGCGCGTGCGGGGTTTGGTCGATCTCGCCGTGAACGGCAGCTTTTGGGTCGGTGCCGCGGCGGGGGCGGCGCTGAGCATTGCGCTACTCGAGCCCGGGCGCTTCGGGCCCGACGTCGGCTGGCGCATCGCGTTTGCTTTCGGTGCGACGCTCGCGATCGCCATCTTGCTCGTTCGCCGCTACGTGCCGGAAAGCCCGCGGTGGCTGCTTTCGCACGGCCGCCAACACGAAGGGGAGACGATCGTCGAGGACATCGAGCGTCAAGTGCTCGGCGAGCCGGCCGATCCGTCCGTGCACGCCGAGATAGAGATGCTGCCGCGGCCGCCCGTGTCGTGGACCGAAATCGCGCGGTTGCTGATGTCGCGTTATCGGCGCCGCACGCTGCTCGGCTTCACGCTGATGTCGACGCAAGCGTTCTTCTACAACGCCATCTTCTTCACGTACGCGCTCGTGCTCACGACGTTCTACCACGTGCCGGCCGCCGAGGTCGGCTACTACATCTTCGCATTCGCCGTCGGCAACTTCCTCGGGCCGCTCCTGCTCGGGCGATTCTTCGATTCGGTCGGCCGGCGCAGGATGATCGCGGTCACTTATGCCGTGTCGGGCATCGGTTTGCTCGTCACCGCGATCGCGTTCACGCAAGGCTGGCTCGACGCGCGCACGCAGACGGCTTGCTGGTCGGCGATTTTCTTCGTCGCCTCGGCGGCTGCAAGCTCGGCGTACCTGACGGTGAGCGAAGTGTTCCCGCTCGAGATGCGGGCCGTCGCAATCTCCATTTTCTATGCGATCGGTACGGGCGTGGGCGGTTTCGTGGGTCCCGCGCTCTATGGCACGTTGATCGACATGGGCAGCCGCGGCGCATTGTTCATCGGCTATGCCGGCGCCGCCGCGCTCATGTGTCTTGCCGCGCTCACTGCGGCGCTGATCGGCGTCGATGCCGAGCGCCAGCCGCTCGAGAGCGTTGCGCGGCCGTTGTCGTCGGTTCGTTAGCGGGCCGATTTCGGCACCGGCGCCGCGCGAAATGTCTCGCGCTGCTTGCGTCCCACTTGGCGTTCTTTCTCGAGACTCTCGGGATACACGCCGTTCTTCGCGCCCTCGGCCAGGATGTAATCGTCGTCGTAGATGTCCATGTCGAACCACGCGCCGTGCTGCTTCGCGAGCTTGAAGCTTTCCTCGTCCGCGAGGCTCGCATGTGTTGATACCGGCCGTGCCGTGCGCGTGCACGGCCACCTTGAGGCCGAGCATGTGCGCTTCGTCCACGACGGCTTTGATCTCGTCGTAGCTGACTTGCTGCGCGCCGACCGTGTCGCCCTTCGACAGCACGCCGCCCGTCATGCAGACCTTGATGACCTCGGCGCCGTATTTGTGGACCGTGCGCACGAGCGCGCGAAATTCGTCGGGCGAGTTCGCGATCTGCGGGCTCTGTTGAGTGACGGACGGCGGAAATTGTGTCGCGTCGCAGTGGCCGCCCGTGGTGCCGAGTGCATACGTGGCGGGGACGATGCGCGGGCCTTCGACGTAACCGGCTTCGATGGCCTGCTTCAGGCCCACGTCGGCATAGTCCCTGGAGCCGACGTTGCGCACGGTCGTGAATCCCGCCTCGAGCGTCTTCTTGGCATTGGCGACGCCGACGATCGTCCAAAAGCTATCCGTATAGTTGAGGCGGCGGTAACCGCTCAGCGTGGGATCGCTCGTCAGATGCACGTGCATGTCGATGAGGCCGGGTAGCAGCCAGCGCTCGCCGAGATCGATGCGGCGCGCGCCTTCGGGCAATGGATCGCCGCTGCGGCCGACGGCTTGGATGCGGCCGTCCGTGATCGTGACTTGAGGCTGATCGACGGTGCGACCCGAGAGCACGTCGACCATGTGGGCGGCCGTGACGACAACGGTGTCGGCATGGGCCGTGCCGAGGCCGAGGATGCCGGCCAAACCGGCAACCAAAAGGAATCGCGATGTCTTCATATGGAGAGCTCCCGCTGGCGCGCACCCTTCGGACTGCAGATTGCCACGGGTTTTCGCGAGTTTCCAAGCGGAACCCGTTGCGTCGGTGCGGCGCCGGATGCGTTCTCAGGAGTTTGGGGGCGAAACGACGTTTCAGCCTCCGAGATTTCTATATAATCGAGATGGTAGCGCTTCACGTCGTCGGCTCAGGCTCGACGGAACTCAATCTCAACAAGAAAGGTAGCGAGACATGGCACATAAATACGCGGGGGGATGCGACCACGTCCATACGCATTCCGATAACGATCCGATCGACAACCACACTTGCCACTGCTCCGTTTGCAAACGAGTGACAGGTCAGCCAACGACGCACGTCGTGTTCTTCAAGCACGGCGATCTCGAGGTCGACAACATGGCCGGTCTAAAGAAACAGCCGTTCAACGATCAAAACCCGAATGGGCCCCTCGAGCTTTGCGTATGCTCCACTTGCGGCACGCCGATCATGCTCGACGACAAGCAAAACCGGATCCGCGTGATCGTCCCGAACCTCATGGGCTACGACTCGGCCAACCTGCCCGCGGCTTACCATGCGTTTTACGATCCCGCGACGGGAGTGCCGCGTCCTAGCGACGGGCGGCCCGTTTACGACGGGCTGCGGCCGGATTTTGTTTGGCCGGCGGCTTCGTAGGCCTCGAACCGCATAGCGTTGGTATTGACACGGAGCCCTCGCACTCGGTGAGGCCGGTGCGGGGGCTTTGCGTTTGTGAGCCTTGCGAACTCTCGAATTCCCCAGGGGTTCCGCAGATATGCACGACGCGTTGATATTCGGTTTCGCGCGCCATGAGGACATTGCCGCCCATTTGTTGGCTTAGCCGCCGTCAGCAACGACTTGCGGGCGCTGCTTGGCAAACGCCGCGTAGGTAACTGATAATGTGCGCCCTCACACGATGGGGCCGTAGCTCAGTTGGGAGAGCGCCGCGTTCGCAATGCGGAGGTCAGGGGTTCGACCCCCCTCGGCTCCACCATTAAATATCCCGCCTAACCAATCGCTTACCCGAGCTGTTTTCTGCTCGGGCTCGGCGACCTCCGTCGCTGTAAGCGCCGAGTCAGTACGTCTTGTGCGAGTATTTGCCGCTAACGACTGCGCTCGTCTGGGCCTGCCTCCCCCGCGTCCACGGGCTCGCGGGTGTGGATCTTGCGCCCCGTGAACATGGCCGAAATGATCGTGCCGCCTTCCTTGAACTCCGCAATGACTGCCGACGCGATATGAATCGCAATCAGCGCCAGCAGAACGAAATATGTGAGCTCGTGCGTCTCGACGATCGGCGCGCGAAACGCGCGCATATCGGCGTACGCTTGCGCGTTCACGGTGTCGGGCGCGTAAGGGCGCACGAGCGACGGATCGTGCGTATCGGCCGCGACCCATGCGCGCATCGCGCCGCCGAGCGGCGGCAAGTAGACGTCTGTACCCGCGAGCACTATGCCGGTCGCGCCCTGCACGACGAGCAGCAGCACGAGTAACGACAGGAAAATCCGCGCGAGCGGATTGTGCCCAAGGTAAAACGGCGCATGGCCGCTGAAGAACCCCTTCACGAACTCCGCTAAGCGACGGCCGAACATCGCCCCGACTGGTAAGAGCGCGCGCCAACGAGCGAAGGGGCCGCCGATGAAAGCCCAGACGAGCCGCCACAGCAAGTTGAGGATGAACACGTATCCGACGTACACGTGAACCGTCTTCAACGTGACGACGCCTGGGTCGTTCGGAATGCCGAGCCGGCCTGCGTTCAGGATCACGGTGCCGACCGCGGCGAGCGAAAGCACGGCAAGGAAATTCACCCAGTGAAAGACGCGCTGTGTTCGGTCCCAGACGCGATACTCAGTCAATGCCATCGACAGAACCTCCCATAACACGAGCCTCGAGAGCACTGGCGCTCCCGTCCTGCTCCTCCAGATGCGCGGTACCAGCCCTTAGGGCTGCGGCCGCGGCGTAGCGGCCACGCTGGCCGGGAGAATCGGGTACACGACCGCGGGCTGTTCGCCCGTGAGCGCATGCAGAAAGTCCGTGATCCGGTCCACCTCCGTGTCGCTGAGCTGCGTGCCCAACTGGCTCGACCCCATCACAGCCACCGCCTGACGCAGATCCCACGCCTTGCCCGTGTGAAAATAGGGCGGCGTGAGGTCGATGTTGCGTAGCGTCGGCACCTTGAACACGTACTCGTCGCTCACGGTCTTCGTGACTTCGAACCGGCCTTTGTCCCCGAGCGGCAAGAACTCGGCACCGGGCCGCTCGACCACCCCGAAGGGCGCGTACATGCCGCCGCCGACATTCATTCCGCGATGGCAGGCGGCGCAGCCCTTGCTAATGAACAGTTGCAGCCCTTCCCGTTGCTGCGTCGTCAGCGCATTCTGATCGCCCTTCAGATATCGGTCGAAGGGCGCATTCGGTGTCAGCAGCGTGGACTCGAAGAGTGCGATGCTGTCGCGCACGTTCTCGAACGTGATCGGGTTCGCTTGGCCGCTGAATGCTTGCTTGAAGGCGGCGACGTAGCCCGGAATGCCCTTGAGCTGCTCCACGACGTGTTGTTCCGTCGTCCCCATCTCGATGGGATTCACGAGCGGCCCGCCGGCCTGCTCCTGCAAGTCTTTGGCCCGGCCGTCCCAGAATTGCGCGGTGTTGAAAACGGCGTTCAGGACCGTGGGCGCGTTGCGCCCGCCGCGCTGCCAGTGGTGGCCGATGGACGTCTCCTGAAGATCCACGCCGCCGAGACCCACCATGTGACAAGAGTTGCACGAGATCGCATGGCTCTCGGAAAGCCGCGGCTCGAAGTACAACATCTTGCCGAGCTCCACTCTGGCTGGAGTCCTTTCGATGCCTGTCACGGCCGGCGGCTGCGTGGGAATCGGCTCGAACAAGCTCTGCGCCGATCGCATGAGGTTGTCCTGCGCCATCGCGGGGCCCGCCGCGATAAAACAAAGCAGCCACGTCACCGGTGAAGGCTTCTTCATTGCATCCCCCTGATGAGAATGTTGCGGTGCGAGAACTAGCCGTCAAAGTAGCAGCGCGGTCACGCCTCGCGGTAGCTCGGAAATGTACCTATGCGTTCCCCGGCGGCTCATTCGAACGCTTATCGGCTTCGTAACCACGGCTCTGCAATACTTTGTGATCCGCCATCGCCCGAGCCGATCATCGGCTACCGAGAATCTCTTCCTGCGCACGCAGTTGGCGTTGTCGGCGCATCGCGAATTTCATACTTGTGAGTCAGGAGGCGCCTGGCATTTCGTCCTTGCGGGACCTGCCAGCGCAAGACCGTGTTTGGTCGCTCCTTTTCTGCGGTGCTATTCGGCACGACAGCTGGGATCTTCGCCGTTCCGTCGCGCACCAAGCGATGCCTCCGGTATCGGCGATCGCTTTGGCAGGATAGGCAGCAGCGGCTGGCCGCATACGATCAGCGTTGCGCGCCGAGCTTTTGCTCCTGCTCGAGGACGGCCTTCATCTCGGCGTAGTAGCCGGGGATGCTGCCGCCCAGGAGGAACGTGTTGGTGGATGCGCTCCTGGCCCAGCCAAGGTCGTCGAGCTTCAGTCGCTTGCCGGCCTCTTCGACGGGCACGCCCTGGCGCACCAGTTCCTTCATGCGGTCGTTCATGATCTCGACGTTCTTCACGTACTGGCGGATCTCGTCCTTGGTGAGCAGCCGGCCGTGCCCCGGGATCGCCCAGTCGAAGTCGAGCTTCAGAAGGTCGTACATCTCGTCGACCCAGCCGACCGCGCTGGCCCCGTCCCGGTAGTCGAAGGTCGGCATGCCCTCGACAGCCACGTCGCCGGTG
Organism: uncultured Gammaproteobacteria bacterium; assembly: GCA_963786385.1. Taxonomy (GTDB): domain Bacteria; phylum Pseudomonadota; class Gammaproteobacteria; order Steroidobacterales; family Rariloculaceae; genus FEN-1219. The sequence goes on along the minus strand of CAWAYS010000005.1, from coordinate 2,104,024 downwards.
TGCACGACCTTCAGGTCGGGGAAGTAAACGAAGGTGTCGCCGCGCGTGTGGCCGGTGGCGAAGTGATGCATCTCCACCTTGACTCCGCCGAGTTGAATCGAGCCGTAGTCACCGAAGGTCACTTGCGGCGAGGAACCCTCCGGCTTGCTCCGGTCGTAGGCGTCGCGCAGGTTCTCATTGACGACCACCGTGGCTCCCAGCTTGATCATCTCGCCGATGCCGCCGTTGTGGTCGGCGTGGTAGTGGCTGGCGAGGACGTACTTGATCGGCTGGTCGGAGATCGTCTTGATGACCTTCAAAAGCTCGGGGACGTTGTAGGCGAACTTGGTGTCGACAATGATCAGCCCTTCGGGCGTCACTCGCACCGCTACGTCGCCCGGCTCGTGCAGCAATCCGTCCGGATTGACCGGCGTCGGAACGGCCGGGCAGGGCATCGGCAGGCAGGGACCCAGCGGTCCGCGGACCACGAACAGACCCTCCTTGACCTTCTCCGCCCACATCGGCCGCGGAGTGAGCTCGCTATAGGGTTTCTGCGGCTCCACGGCGGAAGCCGGGGCGGCGAGCCCTCCCACCACGATCGCAGTCACGGCCAGGATTCGAGCGCGCACGTTTGCAATATCGAATTTCATGGAATCTTCGCTCCTTGGCCGCACGTTGCACCGCCATACTCCAAATAGCTGCCGATGGCGATCGCGAGCGGGTCATTGCTTGAACCGATCCGCCCACCTAGCGCGTTGTGGCGCCGGCGCCGCCCGAGTGATGCTTCGGATCCGATCATGCCAGCTTGCTTTCGGCTTTCTTGCGACTCGGCAGTGCCCAGTTGGGTCTGACGAAATGACAGGTGTAGCCGCCGGGGTTTCGCAGTAGATAGTCTTGATGCTCGGGCTCGGCTTCCCAAAACTCACCCGCCGGAGCGACTTCGGTCACGACTTTTCCCGGCCACAGCCCGGATGCGTCCACGTCGGCGATCGTGTCCTCGGCGATTCGGCGCTGCTCCTCGTTGATGTAGAAGATCGCCGATCGATAGCTCGATCCGACGTCGTTGCCCTGACGGTCGCGCGTCGTCGGATCGTGGATTTGGAAGAAGAACTCGAGGATCTGTCGATAGCTGATTATGTCGGGGTCGAAGATGACTTCGACGGCCTCGGCATGTCCGCCGTGGTTTCGATACGTTGCGTTGGGTGTATGGCCACCCGTGTACCCCACGCGCGTCGAGACGATTCCCGCGTAACGGCGCAAGAGATCTTGCACGCCCCAAAAGCATCCGCCTGCAAGCAAAGCGCGTTCCTGGCTCATCGTTCCTCCTCCACTCGGTTCGAGTACGCCCCATGGCCTTTGACCGACCGACAACGTGCGGATCGAGTGTCGCATTTTGCAGAGCCGACGTCAGGGTGCTCGACTCTACGATGAGATGAAGACTCGCCAACCCTGGCGGTTGAAGTTTGCTGTTTAGAGTCTTCGAGTGGATGCCGTGGATGCTCCTCGGTCGACCCAGCGGCGTGTTCGACCTGCAGGCTCCGCACGCGGCGCCGGAGATGCTTGGCAAGGGCTCGAGTGGCTGGATCGGGACTTCGAACCCGGCGCCGCTTGTTGCGAAGAAGCAACGATCCGTTCCGCGAGCCGCGGCGCCCTGTTTGGCGGTGAGGGCATCCCAGCCGCTGCGCATGGCGGGCGATAACGACACGTCGTGGGAACGATACATCTCAGATTTGAGACTTCCTATTACGCTTGTTTGAGCGCAGACTCTGAGCGATCGACCGATGTGGTCGATTTGCAACATTATCGATTCAAGCGCCACAAACGGTTCCGTTAGGGGGTCAGCATGAAGAAGCAGTCGCTACATGTGACCATCACCGCGTTGCTTGCAGGCTACATAGCTGCCAATGCGCCGGTCGCGTTTTCTCAACCGTCGGGCGCCGCCGCCCAGGGCCTGGAGGAGATTGTCGTCACGGCCACGCGTCGTGAAGAGAACCTCCAGGAAGTTCCGATCTCCATCGTCGCAGTCACCGGCGACAGCCTCGAAATGCGCGGCCTCGACTCGCTCGAGCGCGTCGGCCAAGCCATCCCGAACCTCGTCATCACCGGCGGCGGCGGTGGCACGTCGGGTACGAACTTCACGGTGCGCGGTATCCCGAATGTCGGCACGTACGTCGACGGCGTCTGGCAACTCGGTACGGCCGGCCTTCTGACGCAGGAATTCGTCGATATCGACCGCATCGAGGTGCTGCGCGGTCCGCAGGGCACGACCTTTGGTCGTGATTCTACGGGCGGCGCGATCCGCATCTGGACGAAGAAGCCTTCGCAAGACTTCGGCACCGATTTGACCGGCACCATTGGCTCGCTCGATCGGCGCGACGTGAAGGCGTCCGTCAACATCCCGGTGAGCGACAAGCTGCTCACGAAGTGGACGGTTGCGGATCTGTACCGCGACGGTTATGTCCACGACCTCACTACGGGATTGAATAACGGCGGCATCGACCAGAAGATCTTTCACGGCGACATCTTGTGGATGCCGACCGACCGGCTTACATGGCGCTTCAACTATCAAACCGACAACAATCGGTTCACCGAGCCGCGTATCCAGGACGCCATCTTCCACGGGACGCTGGCGGAAGCCGGTCAGGCCGTTGGTGCCATCGATCTGTACGGACTCGCGGGTCAAGCACCGTTCAACGCGATGACTCAGACGGCCGGTTATCCGGGCGGCCAGGTCGGCGAATGGCAGGACCGCTCCGAGATCAACCTCCCGAACGATATCCAGACGAATCAGTTCTCCTCGGACGTCACGTTGGACTTCGGCAAGGCGATGAAGGTCGAGTTCATCACGGCCCAAACCTACCAAGAGGCGCATACGATCGTCGACTGGGACAACAGCCAGTACCAGCTCGTCGAAGACGTGAACCAAAACCGACTCCGCGTGTTCAGTCAGGAAGTGCAGGTGTCCGGGGGCACCGATAGGATCAAGTGGGTTGGCGGCGCCTACTACTGGAACCAGATGAATCACGTGCGCGGCTCGCGTTACCAACTCGAGGAGTTCGTCTCCGGCCTGTACGACATCAACACCGCGTTCAACAGCCCGACGTGCATGGCTGTTCAAGGTGGCCCGTTGACCGACTGTCAGGGCGTTTATGCGACCAACACCGGCCCCGGCGGCCGGTATGACCTCCTCACCCAGTACACACAGGACGGCACGGCGCTGTTCGGCGAGGCGACTATCAGTCTCACCAAGACGATCGATCTCACCGTCGGGCTACGTCACCACAACCAAAACGACGACGTGCTGCCGCTGACGCTCGTCCCCGGGCTGAGCGCGCCGAAGGCGCCGAGCGCCAACCAGCGATTCGAGGGCAACGTGTTTCTCGGCTCCGCCGTGGGCCAGGCCGATACGCCGTCGAGTTTCGACAAGAACACGAGCCGTTTGTCGCTGCAGAAGCAGTTTAGCGACAACATGATGGCCTATCTTGGTTATTCCGAAGGCTTCAACTCGGGCGGCGCAACGTCGTACCCCGATCCTTCGACGGGCGAGCGCAAGATATCGGCTTACAAACCGCAGACCCTGAAGAACACCGAGATCGGCGTTCGCTCCGATCTTGCAAACAAGCACGTGCGGTTGAATGCGACTTTGTTCAACACGATCTGGGAAGACATCCAGGCACTCGGTCCGGTGATCGACTCGCAGGGCCACCAGCTACCGTCCCTGTTGACGACGAACGTCGGCTCGGCGCGGGCCAGGGGTGCTGAGCTGGAGATGACCATCGTCCCGAACGACAAGCTGCTGTTCAATGTGAATGTGGGCTATCTCGACACGGCGTATACGGACATCTTGCCGGGCACGCTGTTTTTGGATACGAGCACCGCGTTTCAGCAGGCACCGAAGCACACGGGCAGCCTCGGCATTCAATACGACGCGAGCTTGAAGGGGGGTTCCTCGATCGTCACGCGACTCGACTACCTATACCAGTCGCAGTTCTGGCGGTCGCTGTCGTTCTTGCGTACGGAGTTCTGGGCGCCGGCCGTACCGCCGGGCTTCGACGAGAGCGGTGGCTCGGGCATCACGAACCTGCGTATGACGTACGAGCCGGCCAACGCCGACTGGAGCCTCGCGGTGTTCGGGACGAACCTGTCCAACGAGCGGCTGATCAACTCGGGCTTCTTCCACGGTATCTGGGCCTTCGACTTTGCCACCGTGGGGCGTCCGCGTGAGTTCGGCGTGCAGATGAACTTCAAACTGAAGTAGGCACGACCAGTCTCGACGACGAGACGGGGCGTTGGCGAGGAATCGCCAACGCCCTTCTTTCTTTTCGACGTGCTCGCGCTAGACGTTGCTGCGGTGACCTGCTCCAGACGAGTCGTCTCGGCGTCGGCCACCAGGGCTGGCGTCTCCACGGTGCCATGGAGTTCGCCGATCAACAGGACCGAATGCCGACAACGAGATCGCGCCCGATCTCATCGATGTCGGTCGCTAGATCCCTAGTAGTCGCGATACTTGCGCGCGACCTTCGGATCGCATGTCTCCCCAGGCGGAGAAACCTTCAGGTCAGGCCGGTGATCCCACAGCATCGTGAAGCTGGCCGGCTTCTCGAGATACACGGGGTCTTCCACAGTGGTCTGGTAGCGCAGCCGCAGGTGATCGTCGGTGAGTGTCAGCCGCTCGACGGTGTGCTTGCCCGCGCTCGACGGTATGTTCACGAAGAGGCCGGAGGGGTTGGGCGAGAAGGCGACGGTGTCGATCACGAGCGTATCGCCCTCCCACTTGCCCGTGGCGTCCCCGAAGCGCGAGGGTTTGACATCGGCAGGATGCTCGGCGTTGAGACGCACGGTGCGCACGGCGTTGTCGCCCGAGTTGTCGAAGTGGATCACAACGTTGTCTTTGCCGATCTCGATACTGCGCACCTCGTCGAGCGTGGCGAGGAACGGCGTCGGTTCCACATAGCAGAGCCCGTCGGCCTTTGCTTCTTTCTGGATCGCGCGGCCCGCCGGCGTGATCGGCCACCGCGCTATCGCTCCCCAAGCGGCGTTCATCGACTGTCGGGAGGGTGCCCAGTTGCCTTCGAGGGAATCCGCCGGCGTGAGTGTGCGGGTACGCCTATTGGCTGCGTAGAACGGATGAATCTCGCCGTCCTGTGTCGTGACGTCCAGCAGGCGCACGGTCTTTCCCGGGCCCGCCCGATTGGGATTGGCGCGCACGACGACGGGCGTGCCGGGCAGAAGATCCTCCTTGTGGAGGCCGTCGACGAGCGCCTGGGTAGTGGCGAGACCTTCGCCCTGCACGAGCTCGGACTTGCCGTCTTTATCGACGGTCCGGACGATCAGGTACATGTGCGGGTTCGTCCATTCGAGCCGTTCGACCGTTCCTTTGATCAGCACCTCCTTGGACGTGTCGAACATGGCCTGGCTGTGGTGAGCGAGCGCAGGCGCGCCAAAGAAGGCGGTTGTGGCGAACGCCGCGATGGCGGCAGGCAGATGTCTCATGGCAGAACCTCCGAGCGGTAACGCACAGAAATGATACCCCAGAAGGCCGCCGGCGAAGATTTCGACGGTGCTCACGGGCCCGCCCCGGGCGTTCGCTCATCCACTTGACGATCGCCGGATCGCGGTGCGAGAAGAAGCTGCTCTTGCCCGTCTCGAGCGTCGCAATCCCTGCCATATCGGCGTCGTCCAGCTCGAAGTCGAAGATGTCGAGGTTCTCGACCATGCGTTCTTTGCGCACGGACTTCGCCAAGGCCACGATGCCTCGCTGGACGATCCAGCGCAGCACGACCTGGCCGACGGCTTCTTCGTTCATGTAAGACGCCGCGGTGTCGATCAAGCGGTAACCGGCGTCGATGGCATCGACGACACTGCGCTCGCACTCGGCGGGGTCAGGGATCTGGAAGACGCCGAAGCCGGCGATGGGCATCCGGATGCCGTTGTTCAAGGTCACGTATTCCATGGCGAAATCTCCGGCTTCGTTGCGCGATAGTCGGACTTTAACTACTGGGTGACCTCCCGCTCCTTCACGTTCCGGCGGCCTCGAGCGCGGCGAGCAGTGCAATTCGCGAGCGTCCGAGCGCGTCGGCGGGATCTGCGCCGCACGTGTCGTAGTAGAGCCTGCGCCCGAGCTCGACGATCTCGCGGTTGTGGCCCGCGGCTCGCGTCGCGACGGCAACCGCACGATCCAGGACGGCGGCACTCGGCACGACCTCGTTGACGATATGGAGATCGCGCGCTTCGCGCGCGTCCATGAGGCGAGCGTCGTAGTCAAGTCGAACAGCATTTTTTTCGGCAGCGCGTCTTCTGACAATTGCGAGCGCGATGAAGGGGAAGAGCGCTCGGCCGCTTCGGGCAAGCCGAAGGTGGCGTCTTGCGCGGCGACGGCAAGATCGCAGCCGATGACCACGCCGAATCCGCCGGCGTGCGCGTTGCCGTTCACGGCTGCGACCAGCGGCTTACCCACGCGCGCCATGGCTCGATCCATACCGATCAAGGCGCGTGCGTAGTCTTCGCGGTCCGCCGCCGTGGGCCCCGCGCCCTGGTAGTCGCCGCCGAGGCAAAACTCCGAGCCGTGACCCGTGATGACGCAGGCGCCGATCGCAGGATCCGCGTCGGCGGCCTCGAGCGCGGTCGTCACGGCGTCCGCCATCTCCGCGGTCATGCGATTGCCGTGATCCGGGCGCGTGAGCGTCAGGATCGCAACCGGACCGGCGTTGGTGACTTCGAGCTGCGACACTCGCTCAGACGAAGCGGTTTTGCCGCTCGACCATCTGGACAAGCCGACGAACTCGTTGAACTCGTCGAACGGCGTCAGCCGATCGGCGATCGCGTTCGTGGAGCATCCGTTTTGCATGAACGTCTCCATCGTCTCCTTGACGGCCTTGTGCATCGCGAGCAGCGGCTCGATCGGACAAATCGCGTAGTCGAAACCGAGCTCGTAGACTTCTCGCAGGGACAGATACGGGCTCTTGCCCGAGCGGGCCATGTTGAATAGCAGTGGGAGACCGAGCGGCTTCAGCCGGCGGGAAATCTCGCGCAGTTGCTCGACACTCTCGGGCGCGTCCACATAGAGCCCGTCGGCGCCCACGGCGGCATAAGACGTGAGCCGCTCGATCGCATCGTCGAGGTCGGTCACGGCAACTGCGTCGGTCCGCGCCACGATGAAGAAATCCGGATCGCGACGCGCCGCGATCATCGCACGCAACTTTTGCCGCATCTCTTCGGGCGACACGAGCTGCTTGCCGGCAAAATGCCCGCACTTCTTCGGCATGGCCTGATCCTCCACATGCAGCACCGACGCGCCGGCTTCTTCCCAAAGCGAGATCGTGCGTTGCGCCTCGAGCACTCCGCCGTAGCCCGTGTCGGCGTCGGCGAAGATCGGCACCGTCGTGACGCGGCAGATGCGACGGATGTGCTCGAACATCTCGGTCTGCGTGAGCACGCCGAAATCCGGGGCGCCCGCGATGATGGCGGAGGCGACAAAACCGCTCACGAAGATGGCCGGCGCGCCCGCCTGCTCGGCGAGCATAGCCGTGACGGCGTCGTGGGCGCCGAGGCAAACGAACGGAGGTTTTCTGAGCAACTCGCGGAATTGGGCGGATCTGGTCATTTCGCTACTTTGTTATCTGTCGCCCATTGGCCCTGGAAGAATCATGATACTCGTTGGCGAGCGAATTCCGCGCGTCCGCTGCGCTTCGGCAACGATGGTCGTAGTCGCCATTTGGCAGTGCCCGCTGTAGAGTCCGTTCTCATGCGTGGATGGTTGCTCATGGGGGCGTTTGCGGCATGCCTCGGTGGCCCTGCTGCCGTGGCTCAGACCACGTGGACTGTTCCACGTCTGTCCGACGGCCGACCCGATCTGCAAGGAACCTGGGAGAACAATAGCGCAACGCCGCTCGAACGGCCGCGCGAGCTCGCGGGCAAGCCCGTGCTCTCCGATGGGGAACTGTCCGCGCTGAAGGCTCGGGCCGCGCAGCTGTTCGGTGCGGGAGCGGACGCGGTCTTCGGCGATGCCTTCTATCTGGCCTTGCTCGACAAAAGGCATGCGCTCTCGGTGTTTCCGACCGGCAGCTACAGTCAGAACTGGCTGTCGGCTCGCTCGTTCGAGCATCGCACGTCGCTGATCGAAGATCCTACCGACGGGCGGCTTCCGTCCCTGACACCGCAGGCCGCGCAGGTGCGCGCCGCGCGGGCCGGCGCACCGCCGCCGCGTGCGAGGGGCGCGGCCGATCTGTCGCTCACCGACCGATGCATCAGTTTCGGGCTTCCCGACCTGTTTGCCGGCTACATGAGCTTGTACAGAATCGTCCAAACGCCGGACCAGGTCGCGATCCAAATGGAGAAGATCCACGACGTGCGGATCGTTCCCTTGGACGGGCGTGCGCACTTGCCGCAGACCATGCGCCAATATCTCGGCGACCCGCGCGGCCATTGGGAAGGCGACACGCTCGTTGTCGAGACCACGAACTTCCATCCGAAAGGCAACTACATGGGCGGCGTTTTTCGCTATTCCGACGAGAATCTACGGCTCACGGAACGCTTCACACGCGTGAGCGACGACACGCTGCGCTACGAGTTCACCGTGGACGACCCCAGCGTATGGACGCGGCCTTGGACAGCAGCGATTTACTGGAAGAAAAGCAGCGGAGAGATCTACGAATACGCCTGCCACGAGGGGAACTACAGCATCCGCGGCATCCTTTCCGCGCTGCGGGCCGAGGAGGCTGGGACTGATGAGCAGCGCGCCGGGCGCTCGGCAAGAAACCCTGAGGCTTCCCCAACGCCTCGCGCCAACACACGATGAGCGAACGCGTGGCTCAATGGTCATAGACGAGCGATCAGGAAGCTCGCGACCTCGGCGAACGTCTCCGGTCGCGCGATCGGCACATACATCGACGCGCAGCTGCCCTGATTGGCAGTGACGCCATCATGAGTCCTCGAGAATCTCGACAGCTGATTCGACGTAGTCTTCGGGCACTTGCAGCTTGACGCCTGCGATACCGCCTTCCAAGGCAGTGCCGACACCGGTGATCACGGACGGTATGTCTGCGGCGTCCAGCGCTATCTTCGCCAGATCCGCTTCGGTTCGCGTTGGGTACGTCTTGATGGTTATCACTTCACCCGATCGTCCGGTTCAGTGTTCAGTGAGCGTCAGTAGGATATCGGCGTACCAAGCGCAGTTCAGTCCAAGGGCCTCGTCCAGTTTCAGATCGCGCGTGCCCAAGTCGAGCCGCGCCGAGTGGACGCCGAGCAGTATCCAGAGCAGATCCCCGAGCTGCGGATCCGGCTCCGGCGCGCGCATCACGATCGACGCGCCGCTGGTGCCCCTGTGCGTGCGCGCGTCCGTCAGAAAGTACCCCATGCCTTCGAAGCGTAGACCGAATGAAGAGGCGATCACCGCCTGCCGAACGACCGGCATGTGGTGGAGCGTATCGTGGAAGCCGAGAGGAAATCCCACCACCAACAAGGAGGTGCCGATTTGGACGTCCTCGAGCGATCGATGCAGATGAGCCGGGGTGAACGCGCGGTAGATCGTAGTCGGGGGCAGCGCCGCGCGCTCGATCTCGATCACCGCGACGTCGATCTCCCCCGCACTGTCCGTGCCTTGGCGCCAAATGCTTTTGCCGTTCCGATACAACGGCACCGAGAATCCGACTGATTTCGCCAAATTCTGAGCATCGATATGCAATTCGATCTCGATGCGGTCCGGGAAGTGCTTGCTGGGCTCATCGATCAGCACGTGGCGGCTGGTGACGAGAAACAGCCGGTCGCCGCGCTCGAAGAAAAATCCGCTGGCATTCGTCAGTGGGCGCTGCTGCTCAAACGTGAGAACGCGTGTCGCAGTGAGCAGCAAGGACTCGATCTTCGGCGTACGGGCAGGCGGCGCACCCGAACGTTCGCTGAGCGAGGCGATCGTAGGTTGATCGCCGGCGCCGGTTTGGTCTCGCGTTACCGGTGAGCTCATAGGTTTCTCGTAGCGCGGCTAAGCCCCTCTGCTGGACTCGCCTGCTCGCGATACATAGCAAGGTCCGGAACGCGCAGCAAGTCGCCGAATCGACAAGTAGTTATCGTTTGGCTGGCAGCCAATGCGCCGCGGAAATCTTCCTCGTTGAACATGTCAGGATACCAGCGGGACGAGGCTGCGTCTGTGCGCCACCGTACAAAGCCGTCTGACTTTCACGGTTTGGTGCGCTAGCGAACAGAAGGACTTTCCGCGGTTGGCGACAATCCCCCAATACTGAAGCGGGGAACAAGATGCTTGCGAAGCGAGTCGGGACCTGGGCCGTGACGTTTTGTCTCGCGACGGCGCTGGTCGTGCCTGCGGGCGTGGCTTTGGCCCAGACCCAAGTCCAGCCGGGTTTCAATCTTTTCTCCGTGGAGCAGGATCAGGAGATCGGCCGGCAATCCGCGGATGAGGCGGAACGCCAGCTCCCGATCCTCCACGATCGCTCTATCCAAGCGTACGTCGACGGGGTCGGCAAACGCCTCGCAGCGGTCGCTCCCGGGGCCAAGTATCCCTACCAGTTCAAGGTCGTGAACGTCTCCGATATCAACGCGTTCGCATTGCCCGGTGGATATTTGTACCTGAACCGCGGCCTCATCGAGGCGGCCCAGAACGAGGGCCAACTGGCCGGAGTCATGGCCCACGAGATGGCCCACGTCGCGCTGCGGCACGGGACCAATCAGGCGTCGAAGGCCTACCTCGGGGAGGCCGGCCTGGGACTGTTGGGCGGACTTTTCGGTAAGAAGGATACTTCAACGCAGCAGACAATCGCCTCGATCGGCGGCTTCGGCCTGAATACGCTGTTCTTGAAGTTCAGTCGCACGGCCGAGGAGCAGGCCGACGTCGTTGGCGCGCAGATGATGGCCAAGGCCGGCTACGACCCGAAAGACATGGTGGCCTTCTTCGATATCCTAGCGAGCACACAGGCCCGCGATCCGAGCAAAGTCGAGCAGTTCTTCAGCGATCACCCTGCGCCTGCCAACCGCGCGGTTCGCATCGATCAAGAGATCGCTATGCTGACGGTGAAGCCGATCCGGTCCGTCGGCGGGTTCGCGCAGGTCAAGTCCGAGCTGGGGCGGATGTCGCCGGCCGCATCGATGCAGCAGGTCGCTCAAGGACGGGCCGCGCCGTCTTCCACGCAGCGATCCGGAGGCGGCGACCGGTCGGCGGCCGAAATCAAAGTGGACGCGCCGTCGACGCAGTTGCGCGTGTTCGCGCAGCGCGACGGACTCTATCAGATCGAGTATCCCGACAACTGGCGAGTCTTTGCGGCTGATGAAGGCTACGGAGTGACGATCGCGCCGGACGGCGGGTTCGTGGACACGGGTAGCAACAGAAGGGAGCTCGTCTCGGGCGTGATCGTCAATCACTACGATCCGTTCGAAAGCGACTCCAGCGATCGGTTTAGCGACGGCACGGGTGTCATCGCGGGTAGCACGAGTCTGATCCGTGCGACCAACGATCTCGTTGACCAGATTCTGAAGATCAATCCCAATCTGCAAATGGTCCGCGATTCGGAACGACGCAGCAAGATCGATGGGGCGCCCTCGCTTTCCGTAGTCCTGTCCGGCCGCTCGCCGGTGACGGGGCTGGACGAGCGCGTTACGGTGTTTACTCGCGAGATTCCCGACAACCACGTTATCTACGCTTTGTTTATCGTTCCCCAGCAGGACTCTGACCGGCTGAACGAGACTTTCAATCGCATGATCTCGAGCTTGCGCGTGAGCGACGAGAAGACGAGCTCGAGCGCCGAACGAGGTGTCGGAGGCTCGCTATCCGGCACCAACGGCTCGGTGTCCAGCGGCGGCGGCATGAGCGTTCCTGCCGGCACCGTGCTCACGGTCAGTTTTGACCAGACGTTGTCCAGCGCCGACAGTCGTTCGGGTGATCGCTTCACTGCCCGGGTTGTCGACCCGGTGCTACTCAACGGCAGAGTCGCGATCGCGGCGGGGTCGGTCGTGTCCGGTCGAGTCGTTGATGTCAAGCCCGCAAAGAAGCTCGGTGGTCGAGCACAGCTGAACCTGGAATTCGCGAGTATCCGCTTCGCCTCGGGCGGTGAGAGTCCGATCTCTGCCTCGTTCAACGGGCAGGCCGAGAGTCAAAAAGACGCGGTTACGATTGGTGCTGCGGCCGCCGGCGGTGCGATCCTCGGTCGCATTCTCGGCAAGGACTCCGAGAGCACCGTGCTGGGCGCGGTCGTCGGCGGCGCGATCGGCACGGGCATAGCGGCCAGAAAGAAGGGCGAGGAGGTCAATCTCCCCGAGGGGGTCGCGGTCGAGATTCATCTCGACGCGCCCTTTAGCTTCTAGATTTTCGCGCGAGTTCTGGGACTCCGAGGCCGCTATTCTGTCGCGCCTTTCCAAGGTGAGCGGCAGCGATGCGCGCTTCGTCTCTCGCGTGCTGTCGCCAAACAAGCCGCGATCATCCGCAAACTTGCCGAGCAAACCGAGCAACGGGTGGCGATGAGCCGGGTGGCTGAAGATTTCCTGGCCGGCGCGGTTTAAGTCGCGCCTACAAATAAGGAGAAGCAAAATGCTCGAGACTATTGCAGTGATTTTGGTCGTCCTTTGGCTGCTGGGTTTGGTAACTTCGTACACCTTAGGGGGGCTTATTCATGTCCTTCTGGTCATCGCGATCGTAGTGATTGTGCTTCGCGTCATTCAAGGTCGCCGTGTATAGGCGGTCCTTAATTCAGGAGAAGGCGATATGAACGCTGTGAAGATTTTGGCAATCGTGCTGATCGTGGCCGGTGTGTTGGGATTGGTGTATGGCGGTTTTACCTACACCAAAGAGACACATGAGGCCAACCTGGGACCAATCAATCTCACGGTAAAGGACCGCGAGACCGTCAACGTCCCCATTTGGGCCGGCGTGGTGGCCGTGGTGATAGGCGGCGGACTCCTGCTGTTTGCCGGCAAGAAAAGTTAGCCCAAGTTCGGCGAGACGTGGACCTCTGTCGTTGCCGATGACCGCTGCAAGAGACATTCCTCCAGAAATAAGCCCGCTGGCGGGGAAGCCGGCCCCGCCGGCCATCCTCGTCGACGTGCCGAAGCTCGTGACCGCCTATTACACCAACGTGCCCGATGCTTCGGTGCCGGAGCAGCGCGTTGGGTTCGGCACGTCGGGGCATCGTGGCTGCGCTTTCGATCATACGTTCAACCAATCGCACGTGTGGGCGATCAGTCAGGCCATTTGCGATTATCGCCGGCAGCAGGGCATCGCCGGCCCGCTGTTCCTCGGCATCGACACGCACGCGCTGTCGGTGCCGGCGTGTGCCAGCGCGCTCGAAGTGCTGGCGGCCAACGGTGTGGATGTCATGCTCGCGGAGCACGACGAATACACGCCGACTCCGGCCGTTTCTCACGCAATACTCACGTACAACCGCGGGCGCACCGCGCGCTTGGCGGACGGCATCGTCATCACGCCCTCGCATAACCCGCCCGAGAGCGGCGGTTTCAAGTACAACCCGCCGAACGGCGGGCCGGCCGACGTCGGTGTGACCGGCTGGATTCAAGCCAAGGCGAACGAATACTTGCAGACCGGTCTTCAGGGCGTGCAAAGGGTTCCCTATGAGAAGGCCTTGCGCTCCGATACCACGCATCGCCACGACTTTCTCAACGCCTACGTGAGCGATCTCGGCAGCGTGCTCGACATGGAGGCGATTCGCGGCGCCAACATCCGCATGGGGGCGGATCCGCTCGGCGGCGCGGGCGTCCATTACTGGGCCGCCATTGCCGAGCGTTACGGTCTCGATCTCGTCGTGGTGAACGAGGAGGTCGATCCGACCTTTCGTTTCATGACCGTGGATTGGGACGGTCGGATTCGCATGGACCCGTCGTCGTCCTACGCCATGCAGAGCTTGATCGCTTTGAAGGATCGTTTCGACATCGCCTTTGCCTGCGACACCGACCACGATCGGCATGGGATCGTCACTAGGCATGCGGGGTTGCTGCCGCCGAACCACTACCTTTCGGCCGCCATCTTCTACCTCTTCCGGCATCGACCGAAGTGGAGCAAAGGCGCGGCGGTCGGTAAGACCATCGTCAGCAGCCGGATGATCGATCGCGTCACGGCGAAGCTCGGCCGCAAGCTCTACGAGGTGCCGGTCGGGTTCAAGTGGTTCGTGGATGGCTTGCTCGATGGCTCGCTCGGTTTTGGCGGTGAGGAGAGTGCAGGTGCCTCTTTCCTGCGTCTCGACGGCAGCGTTTGGACGACGGACAAGGACGGCATCGTCCCGGCGCTGCTGGCGGCGGAGATGACTGCGCGTATGGGCCGCGATCCCGGGGAAATCTATGCTGAGCTCGTCCGCGAGCTCGGCGAGTCCTTTAGCGATCGTGTTGAGGCGCCGGCGACGCCGGACCAAAAGCAAAGGCTGGCGAAGCTCTCGCCGGAGCAGATACTCTCCGCAGAGCTCGCCGGCGAAACGATCGAAGCCATCCTCACTCGAGCGCCCGGCAACGGCGCGGCGATTGGGGGATTGAAGGTCGTTACCGAGAGTGGATGGTTTGCGGCGCGTCCGTCCGGCACCGAAGACATCTACAAGATCTATGCGGAGAGCTTCCGAGGCGTAGATCATCTGCGCCGAATCTTGGCGGAAGCGCAGGCCCTCGTCGACGCGGCCCTGGCGGCCTCCCCGCAACGGCCGGAAAGGGCGCATGAGGCAGTTCGTCAGGAGCGCTCATGAGCAGCGAAACGCGTCCGGGTCGCCGACCGCTCAACCCGCTACCCGAGGACGTCGAAGGGTTCGACTCCTTGGCCGAGCTCGCGCTGGATGTGCGTTCGTCTTGGAATCATGCGACCGACGAACTCTGGCGACAGCTGGATCCGGTGTTGTGGGAGATCACGCATAACCCGTGGGGCGTGCTGCAGACCGTGTCGCGCGAGAAGCTTCAGCGTGTTCTTGCCGATACCGCATTCCGCAAGGTCGTCGACGATTTGCTGCGAGACAGGCGCGAAGCGGCTGAGGCGTCTGCATGGTTTCAGCAAACCTACCCGCAATCGCCGCTAGGTTGCGTTGCGTATTTCAGTATGGAATTCATGTTGAGTGAAGCGTTGCCGATTTACTCCGGCGGGCTCGGCAACGTGGCCGGTGATCAGCTCAAAGCCGCCAGCGATTTGGGTGTGCCCGTGATCGGTGTGGGGCTGCTCTACCAGCAAGGCTATTTTCACCAGGTTATCGACAAGGACGGCGCGCAGCAGGCGCTTTTCCCCTACAACGACCCGGGACAACTGCCCATCACGCCGTTGCGCCAGGCGAACGGCGAGTGGTTGCGGCTGAAGCTCGACTTGCCCGGTTACCCTGTGTGGCTCCGTGCCTGGCAGGTCCAGGTGGGTCGAGTGCGCCTTTTCTTGCTCGACAGCAATGACGCGGCGAACTTCCCCGCTCACCGGGGCATCACTAGCGAGCTTTACGGTGGCGGGCCCGAGCTGCGGCTCGAGCAGGAACTGCTGCTCGGGATCGGCGGATGGCGGCTGCTCGCGGCGCTGGGCATCGCCCCGGAAGTCTGCCACTTGAACGAAGGACATGCGGCCTTCGCGGTGCTGGAGCGCGCGCGAAGCTTCATGCAGGCAACCGGACAGCCCTTCGAAGTCGCACTGGCCGTGACCCGGGCGGGCAACCTCTTTACCACGCACACGGCAGTGGCCGCCGGTTTCGATCGTTTCTCCCCGGCACTCATCGAGCAATACCTGGGCGGTTATGTCCGGCAGGAGCTCGGCGTAGCACTCGACGACTTACTGGCTTTGGGTCGCAGGAACCCGACCGATTCGGCTGAGATGTTCAACATGGCTTATCTGGCGGTTCGCGGCAGCGGGGCGGTCAATGGCGTGAGTCGCTTGCATGGAAAGGTGAGCCGACATCTATTCGAGCCGCTCTTCCCGCGCTGGCCGACAGACGAGGTGCCGGTCGGACACGTCACCAACGGCGTCCATACGCCGACCTGGGATTCCGCTCCCGCCGACGATCTTTGGACGGAGGCCTGTGGCAAGAACCGCTGGCTGGGGACGGCGGAGACGCTCGAGCACGACATTCGCCAAGTTTCCGATGCGAGGCTGTGGCAATTTCGCACGGCGGCCGGTATGGAGCTCGTCGAATACGCTCGCGAACGACTGTCCAAGCAACTGGCCGCGTCCGGCGCATCGCCGGAGGCGATCGATGGCGCGGCGCGTCTGTTCGATCCCAACATCTTGACGCTGGGCTTTGCGCGCCGCTTCGCGACCTACAAAAGGCCGAACCTGCTGCTGCACGACCCGGAGCGACTGATTCGCCTACTAACCCATCCTCAGCGCCCCGTGCAGCTCATCATGGCTGGCAAGGCGCATCCGGCTGACGAGGCGGGTCAAGCCTTGATTCAAGAGTGGATGCACTTCATCCGCCGGCCCGAGGTGCGCCCCCATGTGATCTTCCTCAGCGACTACGACATGCTCCTGACCGAGCACTTGGTGCAGGGCGTGGATGTGTGGCTCAACACGCCGCGTCGACCTTGGGAGGCGAGTGGCACGAGCGGCATGAAGGTGCTGGTCAATGGCGGCATCAATTTGTCGGAGTTGGACGGCTGGTGGGCGGAAGCCTATACGCCGGAAGTCGGCTGGGCGTTGGGGGACGGCCAAGAGCATGGCGACGATGCGGCCTGGGATGCGGTCGAAGCGGAGGCGCTCTACGGCCTGCTCGAGGGTGAGGTGATCCCCGAGTTCTATAGCCGCGACGAGCAAGGGATTCCTACTGCGTGGGTGGCGCGGATGCGCGAGAGCATGGCGCGGTTGACGCCGCACTTTTCCACCAACCGCGCCGTTCGTGAATACACCGAGCAACACTACCTCCCGGCGGCCGCAAGCTATCGTGAGCGAGCGGCCGACCAAGGCGCGATCGGCGTGAGCATCGTCAATTGGCGGCACGCGCTCGAAGGAAAGTGGAACGCTTTACGCCTCGGCGAAGTGCAGGTCGAAAGTGACGGCGAGCAACATGTGTTTGAGGTTCAAGCGTATCTCGATGATCTCGATCTAAAGGCCGTGCGGATCGAACTTTTCGCGAACGGTCTCGACGGCGCCACGCCGGAGAGAGTGGAGATGGAGCGTGCGCGGCAACTGGTGGGCGCGATGGGCGGCTACGTCTATCGTGCCACGGTGTCCGCGGCACGTCCGGCGAGCGACTACACGGTGCGCTTGATACCGCGCCACGACGGCGTGGCGATTCCTCTGGAAGACGCGCATGTCTTATGGCAACGGTGACGCCAATCGACGCCGGTCTTTAGAGGCTCCTCTTTGACTGGACAGGCCGCAGAGCTCAGATACGCCGTACGCCTCCGGGTGGTGCTGAAGTATTTCGGTCAGATGTGCCTCGTCCTCGCGGCGCTGACACTTGTGCCGTTGGCGATGTCCATAGTCTTCGGCGAGACGCACATCGGCCTGCGTTACGCGGTCGCGATCGGCGGGCTCGTGGCCCTGGGAGCCTGCGTGGCATGGCTGAGGGCGCCGGCCAACGTGCAGGCGAATGAGGGCATGGTGCTGGTTGCAATCATGTTCTTCTTCACGCCGCTCGTAATGGCTTATCCGATGATGGGCTTTGGATTGAGTTTCTTGGACGCGTTTTTCGAGGCGGTCTCGGGCGTGACGACGACGGGACTCAGCACGCAGGCAACGCTCGTCGGTGCTCCGTCGGCTTTTCTCTTCGGCCGAGCTTGGATGCAATGGTACGGGGGGCTCGGCATCGTCGTGTTAGCGCTGGCATTGGTGATGCAGCCGGGACTGCGGGCGAAGGGCCTGGCTGTGACGGAGGTTGAGGCGACCGATTTGGTAGGCAGCACCAGGGCTCATATGCGACGAATCCTGAAGGTGTATGGCGCGCTCACGGCGATCGGTATCGTCGGTTCGCTGTTGGCGGGGCTCGGGCTTTTCGATGCGGTCCTATACACGTTCGCTGCAGTGTCGACGGGCGGTTTCGCTCCGCACGACGACAGCCTCGCGATGTTCGGCTGGCCCGCACAGGCGTGGATTACGCTCAGCTGTTTGGCGGGAGCCGTCCCGCTCACGCTGTATCACCGAATGTTCTCGCCCAACCGGCGTGTGGCGGGCGACGTGTTGCAGCTCGTGGCCGTAGTCGGGGCTGCGATAGCGGCCACGCTCTTACTGGGCGCCAGCATGCGGCTGCTGGCCGGGCTGCCGTGGGCGCAAGTGTTTCGTCAGGCGCCGCTGCTGGCCGTGTCCGCACAGACCACCGCCGGTTTTTCGTCGATGCCCGTGTCTCAGCTGGATCCCAGTTCGAAGCTGGTGCTGATCTTCTCGATGATAGTGGGCGGCGGCGCCGGGTCGACCGCCGGCGGGATCAAAGTGCTTCGCCTGCTGATCGCAGCCAGCGTACTTCGGTTGCTCGTCGTGCGCACGGGGTTGTCACGGCGTGCCGTGGTCGAGCCGCGGTTGGCTGGACGTCGGTTGCACGAAGACGAAATCCAGGAGGCGCTGCTGCTCATTGTCTTGTTCGTGACAGTAGTTGCGGCATCCTGGTGGCCGTTTGTCGCGATGGGTTACCGCCCGCTCGACGCGTT
Source organism: uncultured Gammaproteobacteria bacterium (assembly GCA_963786385.1). GTDB lineage: Bacteria > Pseudomonadota > Gammaproteobacteria > Steroidobacterales > Rariloculaceae > FEN-1219. The sequence goes on along the minus strand of CAWAYS010000005.1, from coordinate 2,085,508 downwards.
GTTCGAGGTGGTTTCGGCGACCGCAACGGTGGGGCTTTCGACGGGGATCACGGACGCCGCTTTGCCGGCGCTTCTCAAGGGCGTGTTGTGCGCCGACATGTTGTTTGGGCGGCTGGAGATCATCGCCTGGTTGGTGCTGCTGTTTCCGGGGACGTGGTTTGGCAGGAGAATGGAGTCGGCATGAGAACGGTGTTTATCGGAGCCAGCGAAGTCAGCATCGAAACGGCCAAGGCGCTCGTCAAGAAAGGCCACGAGGTCGTCATCGTCGAGAAAGACAAAGCCAAGATCGACGAGTGGTCGGAAGATCTGGATTGCAGCTTTTTGCATGGCGATGGCAGCCGCCCCGACGTGCTGCGCGAGGTAAATCCGGAGCAGACCGATATCCTGTTTTGCCTGACCGATAGCGATCAAGCGAATGTCATCGGCAGCCTGGTCGGCCGCTCCCTCGGCTTCAAGCGGGTGGTGACGAGCGTTCGCGAGGAGCAATTCGAAAGTATCTGCCACGAGTTGGGGCTAAAGGACATCATTGTTCCGTCACGCACGATCAGTCGTTACCTGCAGGACATGGTCGGCGGAAGCATAAACCTCGAGTTGTCCACGGTACTCAAGGACGAGGCTCGGGTCTTTACGTTTACGGCCGGCGATGAAGATGCCATCAAGGTCAAAGACCTAAAGCTGCCCGCCGATGCGCGTGTCGTGATGTATTACCGGGAAGGTAAATTCGCCCACGCTGACGAGGGGACAACGCTGCAAGCAGACGACGAGGTCGTGATTCTGACGCACAGCAAGAACCTGGGGGAATTGGAAGAGCGTTGGGCGCCGAAGCAGCGTTTGGATGAGCCGTCGGACTCAACCGACGAGCAAGAACGACAACCAGCGCTGAGGGCCGGCGCCGCACGTGAACCGTCCTTCGGGCTACGGTCTGGTAGCTCATCGGCGGCCTCGCGTCGCCCGTCGTCGGTTTGGCGCTAGCCATGGGCGGGCGACGCAGGTTCTGAGCGATCTTCATCCTGATTGGACAGCCTGTACGTGTGCTAGCGCACCGACGTCGAGCGCAGAGGGGTCGACAATTCACCCTAAGTCCCGAAGTAAAGCAAGCCCCGAGGCGGAAGCGTCCTCTTACGAAAAGCGGCTCGGGTTGCGCTGCACTCGGATTTTGATAACAGGAGCACTCAACCGGAGTGCTCGCGAACAAAGCCCAAGCGGGCAAAGTGAGAAACTTATGAATACCGTTCAGAAATCTGGTGTCGCGATCTTGATGCTGTCGGCAATCGGGCTCGCCGCGTGTGACAGTCCCAAACCGGGTCCGGTGGAGACGGCGGGGCGGACTGTAGACCAAGCGGCGCGAACGGCCGGCAACGCAGTTGGCGATGCCGCGGAAAAGACCGGTCAGGCGATCAGCGATGCGGCCGACAAGACGGGTCAAGCACTCGGCGATGCCGCGATTACGTCCAAGATCAAGGCAGCCATCTTGGCCGACGCGGGTCTGCAAAGCCTGCAAATTCATGTCGCGACGACCAGCGGCGTGGCAACGCTGACCGGATCTGTGAGCTCGAAGGCGAGCAGCGAAAAGGCTGCTTCGATCGCTGCAGCGGTGGATGGCGTGAAAGACGTCGAGAATGAGTTGATGGTAAGCCCGAACAGCTGAGTCTGACTTCGGTGCGCTCTGAGTGGGCCCCGCCTGTGTGCTGGTTGGACAGTTTCTGGTGGCGCAGGCGGATGAACCAGTGAGCAAAAAGGAACGGCAAGAGGAGTCCGGCGGACACAGGGCCGCCGTCTCGAAGAAGGTCTACAAGCGCGAGCTGCACGGGCTGCAGGTCGAATTGGTCAAACTGCAGCGGCACCTCATCAAGTGCAATGACAGGATTCTGATCATTTTCGAAGGCCGTGACGCTGCCGGCAAGGACGGCACGATCAAGCGCATCGTTCGGCATTTGAGTCCACGCGAGACGCGTATCGTCGCCCTCGGTAAACCTTCCGACCGGGATCGGACGTCGTGGTACTTTCAGCGGTATGTTTCCTACCTGCCGGCGGCGCAGGAGCTCGTGCTCTTCAACCGCAGTTGGTATAACCGCGCCGGTGTCGAGCGGGTCATGGGGTTTTGTACCGACGCTGAGTACGATGAGTTCATGGGCTCGGTCGCAGATTTCGAGAACATGCTGATCCGCTCCGGTATCAAGCTCCTCAAGTATTACCTCGACATCGACAAGTCGGAGCAAAAGAAACGCCTCGAGGATCGCAAGAGCGATCCGCTGAAGCGGTGGAAGACCAGCCCCATCGATGACCAAGCACTCGAATATTGGAAGTCATACAGCGTAGCGCGCAATGAAATGCTGGCGCGTTCGCACAATCCGGTATCGCCATGGACAGTGGTGCGTGCCAATGACAAGCGCCTCGCCCGCCTCAATGTCATCAAGGATTTTCTCGGCCGGATCCATTACGTGGACAAGGACGCGCAACTGGTCCGGGCGGACCGGCAGATCGTATTTCCCTACGATGCCGCGAATCCTGCGACCGACCAGCTTGCGAAGTAGCTGAGGCCAATGTACGCCACCGCACTGACCGCTATGGTGCAACGGGCGAATAATCGAAATGCATCAAATGCCGCGGCAGCAGAGAGCGATTCTTCCGACGTTGCCGCTGAGAAGGAGCACGGAACATGAATCCGATTACCGCGTTCTTGGTATTCGCCACTATTCTCGCTGGGCTTGCAGTGGGGCACTGGGTAAATCCGTATCTCGCCTCGGTGTTCTTCGTGGCCGCAGCCGTCATCGCCATGTCACTCAAGATGGCCAACGTCTGGCAGAAGTTCGTGATCCTGAGGATGGGGAAGCTGCAAAGCGTTAAGGGGGCAGGCATGTTTGCCATCATCCCGGTCATCGACAACGTAGTGGCGGTGATCGACGGACGGATTCAGACGACGGCCTTCAACGCCGAGCAGGCGCTCACCAAGGACACGGTGCCGGTCAACGTGGACGCGATCATTTTCTGGCACGTGAATGATGCCGAGAAGGCAGCGCTGGCCATCACCAACTATCGCGAGGCCATCGATCGGGTTGCGCAGACTTCACTGCGCGAGATGATCGGTTCTTCGATGTTGGCCGCCCTGCTATCGGACCGCAAAGAGGCAGACGAGCAATTGAAAGAGGAGATCGGCAGAAAGACGGCTCCCTGGGGCATCTCGGTGAGCTCGGTGGAGATTCGCGACGTCGCTATCCCGGAAGCGTTGCAGGACGCCATGTCTCGCCAGGCGCAGGCCGAGCGCGAGAAGCAGGCGCGAGTCATTCTCGGCTCGGCCGAAGCGGCGATTGCCGGAAAGTTCGTCGAAGCCGCAAACACGTATGCCGGGCATCCGGAAGCGCTGCAACTTCGCGCTATGAACATCATCTACGAGACGACCAAGGAACGCGGCGCCACGATCCTGATTCCGAGCTCGATGGTCGACAGCTTGAACCCGTCCACGACGCTGGCGCTCGCGGTTGCGAGCACGCGGGCCGACGCGGAAATGTCCGCCGCGCCCAAGATCGCAGCCTAGTCTATGGAGGATAGTGACGGCGCCGAACCAGCGACGCCGCGGTCGCCCTGAAGTGTGCCGCGCCGATCAAGGCGAGCGACATCAGGGTGGAGGCTTCTGCTCTAGTCGTTGCTTCACTCGCGTCCGATGCAGCTTGTAGCTTTGGACGAGCAGCGCAGTGGCGATCCAGGCAAACAGCAGGGCGAGCGGATATGCGATCAAACGCGGGAGCACTGCGAAGAGAATCGCCAACAACAGCAGCAATGCGCCAGCCCCGACCGTGATGCGTGCTTCGACGGGCTCGATCACGCGCCGATTGGTGAAGGCCGCGCCGACGACATTGGCGATGCGGACAGCTCCGGCAGCGGCGCGCCCAGAGCTTCCGCCGCCGCGGCTCAGCACGGGATGCGGATGGCGCGGCTGATTCGGCGCACGCACCTTCTGCCCGGCATCCAGGACGATCTCGCTGGCATTCTCGAGATCCGCGAGGAACATCGCTTCCATCGATTGCGCGAAAGGCTCGTCTTCGACGACGACATCCATTTCGCAGTTGCCGAACCAACTGGCGATGTTGAGATTCGTCGAGCCGACGCGCGCCCAGCGTCCATCGGCGACTGCGGTCTTGGCGTGCAACATTCGTGCCGTTCCACTCGAAGACGCGCACTCCGGCTTCCAACAAGGCACGGTAACCGGCGCGGGACAACGGTTTGAGCAGCGGCACGTCGGTCGCGTTCGGCACGAGGAGGCGCACATCCACGCCATCCTGAGCCGCCGACCTCAGAGCATGGACGTAACTGGTCATGCCCGCATAGTAGGCGTCGGTCAGCCAGAGGCGCTTCTTCGGCGAGCGCGGCAATGAGTTGATCGACGCGAAACATCCCTCCCGTCGTCGGATATGCTCGCCACGACGCGAAGGGCGGCGTCGCCTTGTTGCGCGGTGGCGTCCGGATCGGGCGAGATCGCTCTCCGGTATCGGCTCGCCGATGATCGCCCAGACGCGTTGCGAACGCCTGCTCGAGCTCGGCCACGGCAGCGCCGCGCACCTCGACGCCCGTGTCGCGCCACGGCTCGATGTTCTTTGCAGCGTCGCCGGCCCACATTCGTCCGACGCACAAGCCGCTGACGAAACCGATCTCACCATCCACGCATAGTGTCTTGCGATGGTCGCGACTGAGCCAGCCGAAAGGCGAGTCCCAGCGCGCCGGGTTGTAACAACGCACTTCGACGCCGCCTGCGCGCAGACGGTTCCAGAACCCGCGCGACGCTGTCCCGAGGCCGCCGAGCCAGTCGTAGATCAGACGCACGCGCACGCCTTCCCGGGCTTTGGCGATGAGGGCATCGGCGAACATGCGGCCCGTATCGTCTTCGTGAATGATGTAGCTCTCGAAATGGATGTGCCGCCGCGCAGCGCGAATGGCATCGAGCCATGCCGGATAGTTTTCCTGCGCGTCTTTGAGCAAGCGAATGCTGTTGCCGGCGATCAGCGGCGCTCCGGCAGCGCGCGAGAACGCTTGGTTGGCCAGCGCGCGGACCGACGACGAGCCTTCGGGCTCGTAGGTTGGAATTCGTCGAGCGGCGCTCATGTCGCTAGTTTATCCGTGAGCCACGCCGGCAAGCGAGCGGTGGACTCGGCGGCGCGCCTTGCCCAGTGAGTCCACGGTTGATGTTTAAATGAACAACTCCGTACGCTAGCGCACCGAAACGATTCGCGCGCATGCGGCATAGTTGGCGGCCTTATCCCATAAGCGAGAGGGTGTTTTATGCAGGTTCAAGTCAATACCGACCACAGCATCGATGGGCGGGATTCGCTGGTTGCACGAATCACCGAGACAGTCGAGAGCTCTCTCAGTCGAGTCAGCGCTCACATCACCCGCGTCGAGGTCCACTTGACGGATGAAGACGGGCAAAAGAGCGGGCAGAACGACAAACGTTGCGTGATGGAGGCCCGCATCGAAGGCCGCCAACCTATTGCGGTCACTGAGCACGCGAACACACTGCACGAGGCCGTGAACGGTGCTGCGGAAAAGTTGACTCATTTGGTCGATAGCGTGCTCGGACGCGCCATGCGATCAGAGCGCTCGCGCGATTCTTTCGGTCCCCAGTCCGGCTAATCAAACGTATCATCCAAAGCACTCGGGCCCGCGCGAGACGCGCGCCGCCTTCGCCGTATTGGGAGGAGACGTGGACGATACGAAGCAACGCACACAACGCCGTAGCGACTCGGCGCCGGGCGGGCAACTGCCGCCCTCGGAAGGGCGCTCGGGCGGGACTCAGGGCTCCGGCTCGCCCTGGCACATGCCGCCACGCAAAACCTGGCTCACGTTCCTCGTCGTGCTCGCGGCGAACTACTGGATCATGCGGATGCTGTTCCCGAGCCCGGACGCCGCCATTACCATCCCCTACACCACTTTCAAGCAGCAGGTGGCAGCCGGCAACGTCGAATCGATCTACAGCACGGGCGCTGGTATCGAAGGGCGGTTCGCGACGGCGGTGACGTGGCCTCCGCCGAAGGCGACACCGGCTGCGACGCCCGACGCGAGTAAAGAGCCGGCCTCCTGGTTCGCGCGTCCGGCCGAGCCTCGTTCTGCGAAGACGTTCACGACGACTCTGCCTGCCTTCGTGGATCCGGGTCTCGAGTCATTCCTCATCGAGAACAAGGTAGAGATCAGCGCGATTCCGATCCAAACCGGGAACACTCTGGTGTCGGTGCTGGTGGGGTTCGCGCCCGCCATCCTGTTCATTGCGTTCTACATCTGGATGTTCCGGCGCGCGTCGAGTCAGGGCGGCGGCATGGGCGGGCTCATGGGCATCGGCAAGAGCAAGGCGCGTCGCTACGATCAGGAGGCGGGGACGAAGGTGACGTTCGATGACGTCGCCGGCATCGATGAAGCGGAGAACGAGCTCGTCGAGATCGTGGACTTCCTGAAGGATCCCGCCAAGTACACGCGTCTCGGCGGAACCGCGCCGAAGGGCGTTCTGCTCGTGGGCTCGCCGGGCACGGGCAAGACACTGCTTGCGAAAGCGGTCGCGGGTGAGGCGGGTGTGCCGTTCTTCTCGATGAGCGGCTCGGAGTTCGTCGAAATGATCGTCGGCGTCGGCGCGGCGCGCGTGCGCGATTTGTTCAAAGAGGCGCGCAAGAACGCGCCGGCGATCATCTTCATCGATGAGATCGATTCCATCGGGCGCGCGCGCGGGCCGATGGCAATCGGGGGTTCCAGCGAGCAGGAGCAGTCGCTGAACCAGATTCTCACCGAGATGGACGGATTCTCGAGCCGTGAGGGCGTCATCGTGCTGGCGGCGACGAATCAGCCCGACGTGCTCGACAAGGCACTGCTGCGCCCCGGCCGCTTCGATCGGCGCGTGATCGTCAATCTTCCGGACAAGGTCGGTCGCGAAGCGATCATGAAGGTTCACGCTCGCAATATTCCGCTCGCGAGCGACGTCAGTTTGGCGGATCTCGCGGCTGCGACCCCGGGGTTTTCGGGCGCCGACATCAAGAATCTCGTCAACGAGGCCGCGCTGCTCGCCGCGCGCCGCGATCAGCAAGAGGTCCGCGAGAAGGATTTCTTGGACGCGCTCGAGAAGATCGTGCTCGGGCCCGAGCGGCCGCTGCTGCTCACGCGCGAGGATCGCGAGCGCATCGCCTATCACGAAAGCGGGCACGCGATTCTCGGGCTCGTCGTTCCGGGTGCGGATCCCGTCCAGCGCGTCACGATCGTGCCGCGCGGCCAAGCGCTCGGCGTCACCTATCAGCGGCCGCAGACCGATCGCTACAACTATCCGGAAGCCTACCTGCGTGCGCGAATCGTCGGCATGCTCGGCGGCCGTGCGGCGGAGGAGGTGGTGTATGGCACGAAGACCACCGGCGCGGAGAACGACATCGAGCAAGCGACGAACCTTGCACGCAGCATGGTCACGCGCTGGGGCATGAGCGAGGAGCTCGGAATGGTGCAGCTCGCGTCCCGCCAGAATCCGTACCTCGGCGCTGGGTTCGCGAACGAGAAATCCTTCAGCGAGGACACGGCACGCGTCATCGACGCGGAGGTGCAGAAGATCATCAACGACTGCCATGTGACGGCGAAACGTTTGCTGAACGAGCATCGCAAGCAGCTCGATGCCCTCGTCGAAGCGTTACTCGCGCACGAGACACTCGGCGAGCACGAGATCCTCGAGGTCACGGGACTCCCGCCGGCGCCCGCGCTCGAGAGTGGGCGCGTAGCGGCCGCGAGCCGGGGCGAAGTCGCGGCGCAAGGCGCGCCGTGACCGTGGGGAGCTACGCCTATTTCTTCGGCGCCTTTGTGTAACGCAGATAAGGCAGCTTGATGTCGATTGCTCCGAACTTTGCCCTGGCCTGCTCGTCAGTGAGACTGAGCGCCACGATCACGTCCTGACCGGGCACCCAGTTGGCCGGTGTGGCGAAAGGCGCTCCGTCAGTGGCCTGGACCGCGTCGAGCGCTCGCAGGATTTCGGCAAAGTTACGTCCCACCGACATCGGGTAGGTCATGGTGAGGCGAATTTTCTTGTCCGGACCAATGATGAACACGGTGCGTACCGTGGCGCTGTGAGCAGGGGTGCGGCCATCGGGCAGGTAGGCATCGGCCGGCAGCATGTCGTAGAGCTTCGCCACCTGCAGTGAGGTGTCGTCGATGATCGGGAAGTTCGCCGGAACCCCGGCGAAGGCCTCGATGTCGCGCTTCCACTTTCGGTGATCTTCCACGTTGTCTACGGAAACGCCCATCACCTTGGTGTTGCGCTTGGCAAACTCCGGCGCGAGCTGCGCCACTGCGCCAAACTCCGTGGTGCACACGGGCGTGAAGTCTTTGGGATGCGAGAACAGGATCGCGTAGCTGTCACCGATCCAGTCATGCAGGGTGAGTTGTCCGGCAGTGGAGTCGGTTGTGAAATTTGGAGCAACGTCGTTGATGCGCAGTGCCATAGGTAACCCTCGTTGAATCGTCACTGTCCCTGGGGATCGCGGAGGCTCAGCGGTTTGAGCGGCCCCGTCTGCCTCGAGATCCTAATGGTACTCGGATTCTGCGAATCCAACGACCCTGAGCCGGAACATCGCAATCGCCCACGCGATTCTCATCGGAATTGCGCCTGAGGCATAAGTAGATCTTCGCATGTCGGTACCGTGCAGCAAGAAGTAAGATGGTTATCCGTCCTGTATGGGGTGTCTCATGTCGAGAGCAAACAGCCACGGGTGCGAACGGCGCGACGTGATATGAGCGCAGCCACGGGCCACGTCGTCTGGTTCGAGGAGCTGCGGCGCGGCGATGTGGCGCGCGTCGGCGGCAAGAATGCCTCGCTCGGTGAGATGGTCGGCAGCCTCGCCGCGCAAGGGGTCAACGTGCCGCCGGGGTTCGCGACGACGGCCGACGCCTATCGGCGCTTCGTCGAGCACAACGGGCTGAGCGAGCGCATCGCCGTCGGTGCTCGCCGATCTCGAAGCCGGGCGCATGACGCTCCCCGAGGCCGGGCAGACGATTCGGAGCGCTTTTCTGCGCGCCGAGTGGCCAAAGGATATCGCCGCGGCGATCGCCTCGGCCTACGCCGAGCTCTGCCGTCGCGCGGATCGGCCGGATGCCGACGTCGCAGTGCGCTCGAGCGCGACGGCCGAGGACCTTCCCGATGCGAGCTTCGCCGGACAACAGGAGACCTACCTCAATATCCGCGGGGCAGCGGCACTGCTCGATGCATGCCGGCGCTGTTACGCCTCGCTGTTCACGGACCGGGCGATCAGCTACCGCGAAGCGAAGGGCTTCGACCACTTGAAGGTGGCGCTTTCCGTCGGCGTCCAGAGGATGGTGCGCTCCGATCTCGGCAGCGCGGGCGTGATGTTCTCGATCGATACGGAAACCGGCTTCGACAAGGTCGTGCTGATCAACGCGGCCTGGGGTCTCGGCGAAAGCGTCGTCCAGGGCACGGTCGACCCCGACGAGTATCAAGTTTTCAAGCCGCTGTTGTCCGACCCGTCGCTGTCCCCGATCGTCGAGAAGCAGCGCGGGGGCAAAGCCCAGAAGATGATCTACACGAGCGATGCCGCGCAGCCGACGAAGAACGTGCCGACCTCCAAAGCCGAGCGTTCCGCCTACGTTCTCGATGACGAGGACATCCTGACCTTGGCGCGCTGGGCTTGCATCATCGAGGACCACTACGGCGTGCCGATGGACATGGAATGGGCGAAGGACGGAGAAAGCGGTCAGCTCTTCATCGTCCAGGCGCGGCCCGAGACCGTCCAGTCGCGACGCGAGGCCGGTGCGCTCAAGCGCTACCGCATCAAGAGCAAGGGCCGAAAGATTGTCGCCGGTCTAAGCATCGGCGATGCCGTCGTCGCGGGGAAGGTCTGCGTGATCGAAAGCGCTCGCGATATCGACCGTTTCGTCGACGGCGCCGTGCTCGTCACCGGGATGACCGATCCCGACTGGGTGCCGATCATGAAGCGGGCCGCGGCGCTCGTCACGGACCACGGCGGCCGCACTTCGCATGCCGCGATCGTCAGCCGCGAGCTCGGGCTGCCCGGCCATCGTCGGCACGGGCAACGCGACGCAAGTCCTTGCACGACGAGCAGGAGATAACGGTCTCGTGCGCGGAGGGCGATGAAGGCTTTGTCTACGAAGGCACCGCCGACTACGACGTCGAGGAGCTCGCCCTCGACGACATTCCCGCGACGCGCACGAAGGTCATGCTCAATCTCGCCAATCCGGCCGCGGCGTTTCGCTGGTGGCGCATCCCAGCAGACGGAGTCGGGCTGGCGCGCATGGAGTTCGTCGTCAGCAACCACATCAAGGTCCATCCGATGGCGCTCGTCCGCTTCGATTCGCTGCAGGACGAGCGAGGCCAAACAGCGCATCGCCGAGCTGACGCGCAGGCTACGAGGACAAGACCGAATATTTCGTCGACCGGCTCGCCCGCGGGCTCGCCCGGATCGCCGCGGCCCATCACCCGAAGCCCGTCATCGTGCGCATGAGCGACTTCAAGACCAACGAGTACGCCAACCTGATCGGCGGCGCCGAGTTCGAGCCGAAGGAAGAGAACCCGATGCTCGGCTTTCGCGGCGCCTCGCGTTACTACTCGCCGCGTTACCGCGAGGGCTTTGCGCTCGAGTGCCGGGCGATCCGCCGGCTGCGCGAAACGATGGGGTTCAAGAACGTCGTCGTCATGATCCCGTTCTGCCGTTCCACGAAGGAGGCCGACCGCGTACTCGAGGTGATGGCCGAGAACGGCCTCAGGCGCGGCGAGGACGGGCTCGAGGTCTACGTCATGTGCGAGATTCCGTCGAACGTGGTGCTCGCGAAGGCTTTTGCCGAGCGGTTCGACGGCTTCTCGATCGGCTCGAACGACTTGACCCAGCTCACGCTCGGTGTCGATCGCGATTCCGACGAGCTCGCAGAGCTCTTCGACGAGCAGGACGAAGCCGTCGAGTGGATGATTCGCACGGTCATCGAGGCCGCGCACCGCGCCGGCGCCAAGATCGGCCTGTGCGGCCAGGCGCCGAGCGACCACCCGGAGTTCGCCGAGTTTCTCGTGCACTGCGGTATCGATTCGCATATCCGTGAGCCCGGACAGCTTCATCGCCGTCAAGCAGCGGGTCGCGGCCGCCGAGTCCTGCACCTGAATCGACGAGACAGGACGGTATGGACGCCGCACTGACGACGAGGCCCGGCCGGAAGCGACGAGGTGCCGGTCGCAGGGCTGCGGGTGAGACAGCGGCGAGCGCCGTGGTGTTCCTGCTCGACGTCGACAACACTTTGCTCGACAACGATCGCATCGTCGCCGACCTCAGTGAGCACCTTACGCAAACATTTGGTGCCGAGAGTCGCGATCGATACTGGAAGATCTTCGAAGCGCTACGCGCCGAGCTCGGCTACGCGGACTATCTGGGAGCGTTGCAACGCTACCGCGTCGGCGGCACGAATGATCCTCGATTGCTGACGATGTCATCGTTCCTGGTGGACTATCCGTTCGCAGAGCGCTTATATCCACATGCGCTCGACGTGCTCGCCCATCTTCGCCGTTGGGGGCCGACAGTGATCTTGTCGGACGGCGACGTGGTCTTCCAGCCGCGCAAGGTGCAGCGATCGGGGCTGTGGGACGCAGTCGAGGGCCGCGTGCTGATCTATCTTCATAAGGAGCAGATGCTCGATGACATCCAACGCCGTTATCCGGCTCGCCACTACGTCATGGTGGACGACAAATTGCGCATCTTGGCGGCCATGAGTCGAGTCCTGCGGGATCGGCTGACGACCGTTTTCCCGCGTCAGGGGCACTATGCGCTCGACGCGCGCAATCTTTCCGCGTATCCGGCCGCGGACTTGACTATCGACCGCATTGGCGATTTGCTCAATGGCGATGTGCCCGCTCTGTTCAGCCCGTGATTCCAGGAGCCCAATGTGAACATTCGCACAAACACACTCTCGCCGGAGCTGCTCCAGAAGATGGATGCCTACTGGCGCGCCGCGAACTACCTGTCGGTCGGCCAGATCTATCTCTACGACAATCCGCTGCTGAAGCGGCCGCTGGCGCTCGAAGATGTGAAGCACATGCTGCTCGGTCACTGGGGCACGACGCCCGGGCAGAACTTCATCTATGTCCACTTGAATCGAGTCATCAAGAAATACGATCTCGACATGATTTACGTCTCGGGCCCCGGGCATGGTGGGCCGGCCGTGGTCGGCAACACCTATCTGGAAGGTACCTACAGCGAGGTCTATCCCAATATCAGCCAGGACGAAGCCGGACTTCAGAAGCTCTTCAAGCAGTTCTCGTTTCCCGGGGGCATTCCGAGTCACGCATCGCCGGAGTGCCCGGGCTCGATCCACGAGGGCGGCGAGCTGGGCTATTCGCTGAGCCATTCGTTCGGCGCGGTGTTCGACAATCCCGGTCTGATCGTCGCCTGCGTCATCGGCGACGGCGAGGCGGAGACCGGGCCGCTGGCGACGGCGTGGCATTCGAACAAGTTCCTCAATCCGGCCACCGACGGCGCGGTGCTGCCGATTCTGCATCTCAACGGCTACAAGATTGCCAACCCGACTATCCTCGCCCGGATCGAGCACGAGGAGTTGGAACAGTTGCTCCGCGGCTATGGGTGGACCCCGTACTTCGTCGAAGGTCACGAGCCCGCGCTCATGCACGAGGCCATGGCTGCGACGCTCGACACCGCCGTGGAGCACATCAAAGGGATCCAGAAGGACGCCCGCGTCAACGGCAACCTCGCGCGTCCGCGCTGGCCGATGATCGTGCTCAACTCACCCAAGGGTTGGACCGGCCCCAAGGTGGTGGACGGCCTGCAGATCGAGGGCACGTTCCGCGCGCACCAAGTGCCGTTGTCCGATCCGGCGACCCATCCTGAACACCTCCGGTTGCTGGAAGACTGGCTCAAGAGCTATCGGCCGGAGGATCTGTTCGAGAGCGACGGTCGCCTGAAGCCGGAACTGGCCGACCTTGCGCCCAAGGGCGAGCGGCGCATGGGCGCGAATCCGCACGCCAACGGCGGCATGCTGCTGCGCGATCTCAGGATGCCGGATTTCCGCGATTACGCCGTCGACGTCGCGTCGCCCGGCGTGCGCGGTATCGGCGACACGCACGTGCTCGGGCGTTTCTTGCGCGACGTGGAGAAGTTGAACGGTGAGCAGCGAAATTTTCGGGTCTTCGGCCCCGATGAAACGCTGTCGAACGGACTGGAAGCGCTGTTCGAGGCCACCAACCGCCAATGGGATGCCGGGACCGTCCCGAACGACGAGTTTCTGGCCCCGGCGGGGCGCGTGATGGAAATGCTCAGCGAGCACCAATGCGAGGGCTGGCTCGAGGGTTACTTGCTCACCGGGCGGCACGGACTCTTCAATTGTTACGAGGCGTTCATCCACATCATCGATTCGATGTTCAACCAACACGCCAAGTGGCTGACGGTCACGGCGCATCTGCCGTGGCGCCGCAAGATCGCTTCCTTGAACTACTTGCTCGCCTCGCATGTCTGGCGTCAGGATCACAACGGCTTCACCCACCAAGACCCCGGTTTCATCGACCACGTCGTGAACAAGAAAGCCGCGGTCGTGCGCGTTTACTTTCCGCCGGATGCCAACTGCCTGCTGTCGGTCATGGATCACTGCCTGCGCAGCCGCCACTACGTCAACGTCGTGGTGGCCGGCAAGCACCCGGCGCCGCAGTGGCTGACGATGGACGCGGCCGTCAAGCACTGCGCCGAGGGCATCGGCATCTGGCAGTGGGCCAGCAACGACCAGGCCGTGGCGCCCGACGTGGTCATGGCCTGCTGTGGCGACGTGCCGACGCTCGAGACGCTCGCCGCCGTGTCCATCATGCGCGAGCACCTGCCCGAGCTGAAGATCCGGGTCGTCAACGTCGTCGACCTCATGAAGCTGCAGCCGCCCACCGAGCATCCGCATGGGTTGAGCGACATGGATTTCGACGAGCTCTTTACCAAGGACAAGCCGGTCATCTTCGCGTTCCACGCCTACCCATGGCTGATCCATCGCCTGACGTATCGGCGCACCAACCACGACAACATCCACGTCCGTGGCTACAAGGAGGAGGGCACGATCACGACGCCGTTCGACATGACGGTGCTCAACGATCTGGATCGCTTCCACCTCGTGATGGACACGATCGATCGCCTGCCGCAGACCGGCGACCGGGGCATCTATCTGAAGCAGCAGCTCAAAGACAAGCTCATCGAGCACAAGCAATACATCGATAAGCATGGCCAAGACATGCCGGAGATTCGCAACTGGAGCTGGAGTGGAGCAGGTTGAGCCTCTTTTCCCTGGTCAGCATTCTGATCTCGCTCGCGGCTGTCTCGAGCTACGTCAATTACCGGTATATCAAGCTGCCGACGACCGTGGGCGTTATGCTGGTGGCGCTGGCCGGATCGCTGGTGCTGGTCTTCGCCGGTTCCTACGCGGACGGTTTCCGCGCGCAGGCCGCGACATTGGTCGAGCGTATCGACTTCAACCAGGTCGTGCTGCACGGCATGCTTGCCTTCCTGCTGTTCGCCGGCGCGATACATGTGAAACTCGAGGAGCTGAGCCGTGAGTGGCTGAGCATTTCGTCGCTTGCCATTCTCGGGACCCTCGTCTCCACCTTCATCGTCGGCGGCTTGACGTGGCAAATCCTCGGCTGGCTGGGGCTGGGCATTCCTTTCCTGCACGCGCTGGTTTTCGGCGCCCTCATTTCACCGACCGACCCCATCGCCGTGCTGGCGATTCTGAAGTCCGTCGGCGTGCCCCCACAGCTGGAGGTCCAGGCAGCGGGCGAGTCATTGTTCAATGACGGACTCGGCGTGGTCGTTTTCGTGGTTCTCCTGCAGCTTGCCGGCCTGAGCGGCGCTGCGGGCAACGGCACCGAGGCGCCGATCTCGGTCGGCGTCGGCGCGGTGGGGATGCTGCTGCTCATCGAAGTGGGTGGCGCCTTAGTCCTGGGGCTGCTGGCCGGACTCCTCACGTACCAGATGCTCAAGCGAGTCGACGACTACCAGGTCGAAGTCCTGCTCACGCTCGCCTTGGCCACGGGCCTTTACGCGCTCGCGGATGCGCTGGATCTGTCTGCGCCGATCGCCGTCGTAGTCGCAGGGCTGCTCGTGGGAAACCGGGGCCGGGCATTCGCCATGACGGACAAATCTCGCGAACGCGTCGACGACTTCTGGGAGATCGTCGACGAGATTGTCAACGTAGTGCTTTTTCTCCTCATCGGCTTGGAGATTCTCGTGTTGCCGATCCAGCCGGCCTGGCTGGTGGCCGGTGGCCTCGCGATACCGATCGTACTCGCCGGGCGTTGGGTCAGCGTTGCGGGAATCATCGGCGCGCTCGGCCGAGTGCTTCCGCAGTCCAAAGGGGCGATTTCGATCCTCACCTGGGGGGGCATGCGGGGCGGTATCTCCGTGGCTATGGCCCTATCGGTCCCGGCCAATCCCTCGCGTGCGTTGGTGCTGACTCTCACGTACTGCGTGGTTGTATTCTCGATTCTGGTGCAGGGCGTGACGGTGGGCCGGGTCATTCGGATGACGAGCGGAACATGACCGAGAACGAAAATTGCGGCACGGTGGTCTCGGTGCGGGGCAGCGTCGTGGATGTGCGATTCGAGGGACATTTGCCGTCGATCTACTCGGTTCTGCGCACCGGAGGCGACGGGCGAATCGTCATCGAGGTGCTGGCGCAGCGTGATGCGCATCATGTGCGCGGGATAGCGTTGACGCCCACCCAGGGGCTCGCGCGCGGTATGCCGGTCGAGAACACGGGCGGCCCTTGAAAGCGCCGGTGGGCAAAGGGATTCTCTCGCGTATGTTCGATGTGTTCGGCAACACCATCGATCGCGGCGCCGCACTGTCCGATGTTCGGTGGCGTTCCGTGCATCGGGCGCCCGCCGGGCTGGCCCGTCGATCGACCAAATCCGAAGTCTTCGAGACGGGCATCAAAGTCATCGATGTGCTCATGCCGTTGGAGCTCGGCGGCAAGGCGGGGCTGTTCGGCGGCGCAGGTGTGGGCAAGACGGTGTTGCTCACGGAAATGATCCACAACATGATCGGCAAGCAAGAGGGCGTGAGTATCTTTTGTGGCATCGGCGAACGCTGTCGAGAAGGCGAGGAGCTCTACCGCGAGATGAAGGAGGCCGGTGTGCTGCCGAACATGGTGATGCTCTTCGGCCAAATGAACGAGCCCCCCGGCAGCCGGTTTCGCGTGGGTCATGCCGCATTGACGATGGCCGAATATTTCCGCGACGATCAGCACCGCGACGTGTTGCTGCTCATCGACAATATCTTTCGGTTCATTCAGGCCGGCTCGGAAGTGTCCGGATTGATGGGGCAGATGCCGTCGCGGCTGGGCTATCAGCCCACGATGGGCACGGAGCTTTCGGGATTGGAGGAGCGTATCGCCAATACCGATACCGGCGCCATCACCTCCATCCAGGCGGTGTACGTGCCGGCGGACGATTTCACCGATCCGGCAGCCGTGCATACGTTCTCGCATCTCTCCGCGTCGATCGTGCTCTCGCGCAAGCGCGCGAGCGAAGGGCTCTATCCGGCCATCGACCCGCTGCAATCCAGCTCCAAGATGGCGACGCCGGGCATCGTCGGAGCACGGCACTATGCTTTGGCGCAGGAAATCCGGCGCACGCTCGCCCAATATGCCGAGCTCAAGGACATCATCGCCATGCTCGGCCTCGAGCAGCTTGCGCCGGAGGACCGCAACGTGGTTGCCAGAGCCCGGCGGTTGGAACGTTTTCTGACCCAGCCCTTTTTTACGACCGAGCAGTTCACGGGCCTCCAAGGAAGGCTCGTGAGCCTCGAGGACTCACTGGACGGCTGTGAGCGCATCTTGGGCGACGAATTCAAAGACTACCCGGAGAGTGCGCTGTACATGATCGGGAAGGTGGACGAAGCAAAGGCGAAAGGCAAATCCGCAAAGGCCGCGCCTCATGAATCTTAAGGTCCTCCTGCCCTTCAAAATTTTCGCCGAGAAGTCGGGTGTGTCGCGCATCGTCGCCGAGACGCGCAAGGGCTCGTTCGGACTCCTACCGCATCGACTCGATTGTGTGGCTGCACTCACGCCCGGGATTCTGATCTACGAGACCGAAGCCGAGGGCGAGGTTTACGTGGCCGTCGACGAGGGCGTGCTCGTCAAGACCGGCTTGGACGTGCTCGTATCGGTGCGCAACGCCATAGCCGGAACGGATCTGCACGAACTGCGCGAAGCGGTGGAGCTGCAATTTCTGAACCTGGACGAGCGAGAGCGCAATGTGCGCTCGGTGCTGGCTAAGATGGAAAGCGGTTTGATCCGCCGTATGGTGGCTTTCTACGATGACTGAGCCGCCGGAGGAACAATCTTCGCAGCCGGAATCGTCGCTTGGCCGAGAGGTCGGTGCGAAAGCGGCGCGCAAGCTCAAGGCACGCCGTCATGCCACGCCCGGCGTGTGGTTCGGGTTGGGCATGATGGGACTGATCGGCTGGTCCGTGGTGGTTCCGACGTTACTCGGCGCGGCGCTTGGTCTGTGGCTCGACCGGCGCTATCCCGGCGGGCGTTCCTGGACGCTGGCGCTGCTCGTCGCCGGCCTCGCGCTCGGGTGTTGGAATGCCTGGCATTGGGTGGCCAAGGAGGAGGAGGAAATGCGCGAAGCGCAGGATGAGGGCGATGATCAACGCTGAGATTCTCATATTGGCGGGCACCGCCGGCCTCTTGCTCGGCACGATCTTCTTCGGGGGCCTGTGGTGGACCGTGCGGCGGGGCGTTGCCTCGCAGCGCGCCGCACTTTGGTTTCTCGGCAGCCTCGTGATCCGAACGGGCGTCAGCGTGGCCGGGTTCTACTTTGTCTCCGGCGGTCAATGGGACCGGCTGCTCGCGTGTTTGCTCGGATTCACGATCGCGCGTTTCCTCGTGACGCGGCTTTCCGGTCCGCCGGTCGGGCCCGGCAACTCGGCGGCCAAGGAGTCCGGTCATGCACCTTAGCCCCGACGAAATCATCTTCTGGCAATACGGGTTTCTGAAGCTCAACGCCACCATCGTATTCACGTGGGGTCTCATGCTCGTGCTGGCGGTGGGCGCGCGAATAATCACGCGCAAACTGTCCATCGGTTTGCAACGAGCCCGCTGGCAGAACCTGTTGGAAATCGTCGTCATCGGTATCGTGACGCAAATCGAGGAAGTCGGCCTCAGTCACCCGCGACGCTATCTGCCTTTCTTGGGCACGCTGTTTCTGTTTGTCGGGCTCGCCGCGCTTTGCACCGTCATTCCCGGTTACCAGCCGCCGACGGGGTCGCTCTCGACCACTGCAGCCCTCGCGCTGAGCGTGTTTGTAGCCGTGCCGCTGTTCGGTGTCGAAGAGCAGGGCGTGGCTGGGTACCTCAAGTCCTATGTGAAGCCGACGGTGCTGATGCTGCCGTTCAATGTCATCAGTGAGCTTTCGCGTACGCTGGCCCTGGCCGTGCGCCTGTTCGGCAACATGATGAGCGGCGCGATGATCATCGCCATTCTCTTGACCATCACACCCTTCATCTTCCCGATCGTCATGACGGCGCTAGGGCTGCTCACCGGTATGGTGCAGGCCTACATCTTCAGCATCCTGGCGGCCGTTTACATCGCGGCCGCCACGCGGGCCCGTAAGCCAAAGGCCGAGCCTGAGCCTGCTGCAAAAAGTTGAGCGCACGAACTAAGACAACCAAGAGAGAGAATATGGACAGCATGACTATTATCGCGGTGGCATCCATTGCCATCGCCGGCATCACCACCGGTTTCGGCACGATGGGGCCTGCGCTCGCGGAGGGTAGGGCGGTCGCGATCGCCTTGAGCTCGCTCGCGCAGCAACCGGATGCTTCCGCGACCATCACCCGGACCCTATTCGTAGGTCTGGCCATGATCGAGTCTACGGCCATCTACTGTTTCGTGGTCTCGATGATTCTCCTGTTCGCGAACCCGTTTTGGAACCACGTGATCGCCCAAACCACGGGGCAGTAATCCATGCTCATCGATTGGTTCACCGTCGGTGCGCAAGCGCTCAACTTTCTCATTCTGGTGTGGTTGCTGAAGCGCTTCCTGTACAAGCCGATCCTCGATGCCATCGACGCCCGGGAAAAGCGCATTGCGGCGGAGCTCGCGGACGCCGATGCGAAGAAGGCCGACGCGCAACAGGAGCGCGATGAGTTTCGGCACAAGAACCGTGAGTTCGACGAGCAGCGCGCCGCGACTATTGAGCCAAGCGACGGATGAGGCGAGCGCCGAACGTCGGCGCTTGCTGGACGAGGCGCGGACCGCCGCCGCCGCCTTGAGTGCCAAGCGGATGGAGACACTGAGAGACGAGGCTCGCAACCTGAATCAAGCGATCAGCCGCCGGACTCAGCAGGAGGTGTTTGCGATCGCGCGCAAGGCACTGATGGATCTTGCCACGACCGGTTTGGAGGAACGTCTTGGCGCGGTGTTCACTCGCCGCTTGAGAGAGATGGACGCTCAGGCGAAGGATGTCTTTGCCGAGGCTCTCAGGACAAGCGCTGAGCCCGCGCTCGTGCGCAGCGCATTCGATTTGCCCGAGACGCAGCGCGCGACGATCCGAAACGCGATCAACGAAACGTTCGCGGCCGACGTCCCCGTCCGGTTCGAGACCGCGCCGGACTTGGTCAGCGGAATTGAGCTCGCCGCACATGGACAAAAGGTGGCCTGGAGCATTGCGGACTACCTCGCGTCGCTCGAGAAGAGCGTCGGGGAACTTCTGATCACGCCGGCTACTGCCGGGTCGGCACCTGACACCAAGGTCGAGTCGAAGCCGACCCAAGAACCGCAATGAAGACTGCGCCCGAAAGTTTGCAGAGTGTCTTCGATCGCACGTTCAGCGAAATGAGCCGAGTGCGCGGCGAGTTCGCGCCGCAATTGACGGTGCGCGAGGTGGGCGCCATCACGAACGTTTCCAACGGCATCGCGACGGTTTCGGGTCTGCCGGGGGTCGGCTTCGAGGAGCTTCTGGAATTCCCCGGCGGCGTGTTCGGTATCGCGTTCAACGTGGACGAGCATGAAGTCGGCGTCGTGCTGCTCGGCGAGTATCAAGATCTGCACGCGGGCGACGAAGTCGAGCGCACCGGGCGGGTCATGGACGTGGCCGTGGGCGATGGATTGCTGGGACGCGTCATCGATCCGCTCGGCCGACCGCTCGACGGCAACGGATCGTTGACTACCGGCAAGCGTCTGCCCATCGAGCGCCCCGCCGCGCCGATCATGGACCGCGCGCCTGTCACCGTGCCTCTCCAGACCGGCGTCATGGTCATCGACGCGCTCATTCCCATCGGGCGCGGCCAACGGGAGTTGATTCTGGGTGACCGCCAGACGGGCAAGACCGCGATCGCGCTCGATACGATTCTGAATCAGCGGGGCCAGGACGTCGTATGCGTCTATTGCGCCATCGGCCAGCGCGCGGCGGCCGTGGCGAAGGCCGTCGCCAATCTGCGGGACAAAGGTGCGATGGACTACACGGTCGTGGTCGTGACCGAGGGCAATGAAGCGCCCGGTCTCGCCTACATCGCGCCTTACGCCGCAACCAGCATCGCCGAGCATTTCATGGAAGCGGGCCGCGACGTGCTGATCGTCTATGACGACCTGACCCATCATGCCCGCGCCTACCGCGAGCTTTCCTTGTTGCTGCGACGTCCGCCCGGTCGCGAAGCCTTCCCCGGCGACATCTTCTACATCCATTCGCGCCTGCTCGAACGAGCCACGCATCTGCGCAAGGAACGCGGGGGCGGTTCGCTCACTGCCCTGCCCATCATCGAAACCGAAGCGCAGAACATTTCCGCCTACATCCCGACCAACCTGATTTCCATCACGGACGGGCAAATCTACCTCTCGCCTTCGCTGTTCGAATTGGGCGTGCTGCCGGCCGTGGATGTTGGCAAATCGGTCTCACGCGTTGGCGGTAAGGCGCAGCAGGCGGCGTACCGCGCCGTGGCGGGCGACCTCAAGCTCGCTTACGCGCAATTCGAAGAGCTCGAAACCTTTGCCCGGTTCGGCGCGCGGCTGGATGAAGACACGCGCAAGAACATCGAGCATGGACGGCGAATCCGGGCCTGCCTGAAGCAGTCGGAGTTCGCCCCGGTGTCCGTGCCCGAGCAAATCGCCGTGCTTTTGGCGGTGACCGCGAACCTGTTCGACCCGGTGCCGTTGGAGCAGATGGGAGACGCCGCTCAGGCCGTGCAGGAGGCAGCGGCGAAAATTCCCGAGGACGTGCGCATGCGATTCGCAACCGCCGACCAATTGAGCGGCGAGGATAGGCAAGCCGTCATCGAAATCGCCCGGCAAGCGCTTGCGCCTTTCCAGCCCAAACCGGCGGCGGGGGGTCAATCGAAACTCGACCCCGCTCCCGAGTCCAAGCCCGACGCCGAGCCGAAGTCCGGGCGTGGAGTCGAATCGCAGTCCGAGCGCGAGCCCAAGCCCAAGGCCGAGCAAAAGCCATGAGCGACACGACGGCGAGCCTGAGCCGCAAGATAAGCGGCGCCGAAGACCTCCAATCGGTCGTTCGCACGATGAAAGCCTTGGCTGCCTCGAGTATCGGGCAATACGAGAAATCCGTGCGCGCGTTGGCCGACTACTACCGGACCGTGGAGCTCGGGTTGGGCGTGTGTTTCCGGCGCAGCCGGACGGACGGTGGAGACGCCAGCACGGAGAAGGCGAGGCCGATACGGGTGTCGTTGGGGCGGTCGTATTCGGTTCTGACCAAGGATTGGTGGGCCAGTTCAACGATGTGGTTGCGGAGCGTGCGATTCAGGTCCTGGCAACCCTTCCTGGCAAGCTCCAAGTCTGGGCCGTCGGTGAGCGCGTTCATGCACGTTTGGCGGATGCGGGTCTTCCCTTGACGGGGCTC
Source organism: uncultured Gammaproteobacteria bacterium (assembly GCA_963786385.1). Taxonomy (GTDB): domain Bacteria; phylum Pseudomonadota; class Gammaproteobacteria; order Steroidobacterales; family Rariloculaceae; genus FEN-1219. The sequence goes on along the minus strand of CAWAYS010000005.1, from coordinate 2,063,646 downwards.
TTCGCTGTGCCGAGTTCCGTCGAGGCCATCGCTGCGCTCGTTGCGCAGATTCAAATCGAAATCGAGTCGCATCGGGTGGAAGATCAAGATGCGTGTGTTTACGTCTTCCACAACCGCCCACGCTCCGGAGCGCTCTACGAGGCGGTCACTCAACGGTTGTTGCCGCTCGACGCGCAATGGCAACAAGATCTGGCCGAAAGCCGCTGGCCGAGCGCGAATCTGCCCGAGGTCATGAGCGGCGGCACTTCGACGCTGCGTGCACTGATCCGAGAGTACCTTTTCATCTCGCTTTTCCGGGCGTGTGCCGAATCCCTCGCCAGCGAGAACGCGAGCCGCCTGGCGGCGATGGAGCGCGCCGATAGAAACATCGACGAGTTGCTGGACGAATCTGCGTGGCTCGTTCCGCCGCTTGCGCCAGAGTGGCATCGACGAGGAGCTGTTCGACGTGATCTCCGGCTTCGAGGCGCTGATCGGCGGGCGGTAGCGGCACGATTCGAGACTGCGCAACACCGGTTGATCCCAGATGCTCCGCCTCCCGAGCGCAGCCGACGGATTTCGGACTATCGTTGGCTGTGCTCTCGCATGTCCTTGTCCCGCCCGGTGTTGTCCCGCGTATTGGTTAGCCGGACGTGGTTGGTGCGCCGTTCGGGTTGCATGACCGTGTACGGCATCGAACATATTGCTATAGTTCGGGAGGCTCAACCGAGCAGGCGCCAATCAGGTACGAGGGAAGTCCAAGCACTTTCGAATTTGGGAGCGGTGATGCATAGCCCAAGACAGAATGATCTGTTGGCGGCTCTGGATCCTTCGGAGTTCGCGCGGCTTGCGCCGCATCTCGAGCCTGTGTCGTTGGAACTCGGCCAGGTGCTCTACGAGGCTGGTGCCCGCCTCCAGCACGTATATTTTCCGACGACGGCGATCGTCTCGCTGCTCTATGTCATGGAGGACGGCTCATCGGGCGAGATTGGAATCGTCGGCAACGAGGGAGTGCTCGGAATCGCGTTGTTCATGGGTGGCGAAACTACGCCGAGTCGGGGCATCGTGCAGAGCGCAGGTTGCGCTTATCGACTGAGATCCCAGTTCCTCAAAGAGGAATTCAATCGTGGCGGGCCGTTTATGCGTCTCTTACTGCGCTACACGCAGGCGTTGATTACGCAGATGGCTCAGACGGCGGTATGCAATCGGCACCACACTGTGGATCAGCAACTTTGTCGTTGGCTGCTGATGAGTCTCGATCGTCTGTCGGCTCCCGAATTGACGATGACGCAGGAATTGATGGCCAACATGCTCGGTGTGCGGCGCGAGGGGGTTACCGAGGCCGCCGGGAAGCTGCAAAAGGCCGGGTTGATTCGCTATAACCGCGGGCGCATTACGGTGCTCGACAGGGCGGGATTGGAAGAGCAAGTCTGCGAGTGCTATCGGGTCGTGAAACAGGAATTCGATAGGCTGCTCTCGGAGACCCTGCCCAGAGAACTTTCGATCCCCGCGCCAACGTCGCATCGGCCCTCAGCGCTGAATCGCCCGGCCGACTGAACCACGCTTCTTTCGGCGACGACCCGCGATCGTGGTCTGCTAGCTGCGCCGATTACCTATCAGTCGCAGGATCATCAGAAACTGACCGACGCCGGCCAGGCTGCGCTTCGTCGGGCCAGCACCGGAACGAAATATCCCGCAGCATCGGACACCCTTTACGTTGAAGGCACGCGGTCTTTCGCGAAGTCCTGGAAGGATCTGCTGGATTGTCTTGCTGCGAAGAGCGGCGTGTAATGCGGGGTAGATCAGCTTCAACAGCATCCAGGGTGCTGAGTCCCCAGTGCTCGCCCCCACCCAGTAGGAGCGACTTCGAAAGCATCGACAAGCTGCCTTCAGGGCGTGGACGGCCGACGTCAGATCGCGCGGCGACCTGTGAACAGCTGATATAGCACCATGATGATTGCGCCCACCAATAGCAGGTGCAGTAAGCCTCCGGCGGTGAAGGAAGTCGCCAGGCCGAGGACCCAAAGAACTAGGAGTATGACGGCAATGGTGTAAAGCATGATTGATCTCCAGTGGCGTGAGCGGCCGGGCACGAAGGACGCCTGCGGCTAAAGCTCGTTCAAGTATGGTGTTCGCAGCACGCGCCCATGACGGTGCGGTGCCGCACGCAACGGGGGAAGAACGTCGCACCGAGCGCCCGTCGGGTTTTTGCGACTTCGGGATGGCAATCGGCGCTGCGTGCGTTGTCGCACCGACGGTCGATGGCGATGACTGGGATGCTCGTCGTGACTCGCTTCCGAAAGGGCGCGACGCTGGCCGTAGCAGACCAATCACCCCGTCAGGACTACGAGGGTCGGTTCGAGAAGATGAAGAAAGACAGTGACGGTATGATCGATCGTGAAGATCTGACTGCGAGTCTGCAGTCCGGCGCGACCGCGTCACGATGATCGTATTCGATGAACGTTCAGTAGTTCGTGAGGGTGTGCGTTGATCCATGCGCTGCATGACTTCGCACACCCTTCTGCTGGGCGGGCTGAAACGTGATCTCCGAGAGCCGGTAATGCTAGTCGCCGAGCAACTCGCCGAATGGGTGCAGTGCGTCTACTCGGTCGCAGGCTGCTTTGATGACTATCAGTAAAGGCGCGCCCAACAGCAGTCCCCAGATTCCCCACAGCCAACCCCAGGCCAGCACGCCAACGAAGATCGCCACGGGATTCATGCGACTTGCGCGGCTCGTCAACCAAGGGGTGAGCAGGTTGCCTGACAACGTATGGATCACCAGTGAAGCGGCGCCGATCAGCAGTGCCATGCCGAGCGCGCCGAATTGCAGGAAACCGACCAGGGCGGCACCACCACTCACTACGATCGAACCGAGATACGGCACGAGATTGAGCACCGCTGCCATCACCCCCCAAACGGCTGCGTGCGCCAGCCCAATCGACGCAAAGGCGGCCCATGTGGCGAGGCCGACCAGCACGCTGGTGAAGGTTTGCACCAGCAGATAGCGTTGGATCTGTGCAGTGATCTCATCCAGTGCCCGGATGGTGGCTTTCCTGCGGCCGAAGGTCGGTCCGGCGACCTTTGCCATCTTGCGTCGAAACGTGTCCCCGATGCGAGCAGGAAGTAGGTAACGAACAGCACCGCCAATGCTTGGCCGGCCAAGCCGGCCAGCCCGAGCGTGCCGGTCCATAAGCGCTCGCTGACGTTGAATCGTGGCCGCTCGATCTGAACGCGCGTCACACCCTCGGCAGGCAAGTGGCGCCGGCGACCCGCTGTCCTCGGCGGCATGCTCCAGACTCGTCGCGGCTCTCTGTACTTTCTCCATGGCGCCCTCGGCCGTGCCGCGGTTGGTGCGCAACGAGTCGCGCAGCTTCTGTGCTGCGTCGGGCAACGAGTCGATCAAGGCGGAGGCGTCGTCGCTGAGCGAATAGGCCATGGAACCAAGACTGCTCAGCGCCGCAAGCAATAGCATGGCCGCTCCGATCGCACGCGGAATGCGCCAACGCTGCAGCAGATCTACCACCGGCGACAGCGCATAGCTGCACATCAGCCCCAGCAGGAGCGGAATGAATACGGCGCTCGCCCACCGCAGCGCATAGACAAAGGCTAGCAGCGCGAGCAATGCCAACGCCCAATTGTGCCAGTCGGTTGGAATCCGTAAGCGCACCGGTACGCAGTTGCTCATCAGTGCAGGGTGCTTGGACGCGAGCTGAATCACAGTGCGTTACCGTACGTTTGAACGGACGCGCTAAGGATCAGCGCTCGCTTCGTTGCGGCCGCGCGCTGGCTCACCGACATAGGTTAAGTCCGTGGATATCGGTCCACAGTTTCGCTTGTGTGCGACGGCGAACAGACGCTGCGCGGCCGTGGGCACAGTATGTTCGGATATCAATGTCGGCCGTCTCCGGCGAGATCATCGGGACGTTGGCGACGCGCACGACGATACGCAGTCACTCGTGAAGCATTCGAACCAAGGAGCATGATATGTCAGAGACATTCGCTGCAGGCCGCACCGGTGAAGCACCTGCCGAGCTCAAGCAGTCCCACCACGGATCGAGTCGCCGTAATGGCGCATGGTGCCATCGATCGTGTCGCGGCAACCGCAAATCATGCCGAGCATGGGTTGCGCGGCGCTGCTGCGAAAACTTCTGAAGCGGCTAAGCACGCTCAGGATCAAGCCGGCGCCGCGGCGACAGAGGGTCTGCATAAACTGCGGTCGTTCGTCGAAGAAAACCCGCTGACCACTGCCGGCATCGCGTTTGCGGCCGGTGTTCTGTTGAGCGCTCTGGTTCGCCGCTGAGCAAGCGCCGCCGTGTTGCAGTCGGGTGAGGCGCTGGTTCGCGCCGCGGCGAAGCGAATCCACGATTTGCTCGAGCTCGCAGCGGCCGAAATGCGGCTGGCTGCGCTCAGCGGCCTCACGATGCTGCTGCTCGTAATGATCGCATCGGCGGCATTGGTGGTCGCATGGGGGCTTGTCGTCGCGTGCGTTTTGTATCTGTTCTCGCGTACGGCCGTTGGGTGGCCGCTGGCGGCATTCTGCATTGCCATCGGTCACGTTGTTCTGGCCTATTACCTTTGGCAGATCACCGTACGACTGAGCGAAAATCTCACGTTGCCGGAACTGCGCCGAACGGCGTTCGGCGCCGAGATTCCGGAGAGGAAGGACAATGAAACCGCCGAGTTGGTCCCCGACCGATCTTAGCCGGCAGGAACGCCTCGTCCGTCGAATCGCATTGCGTGCCGAAGTAGATCGACGGCAGTTGCGTGTCGCGCGTGATCGCTGTGCATCGCAACTCTCGCGCGTCCTCGGTACGCCGCTCGGGCTGCTGGGTTGTTTCGTCGCCGGTGCCGCCGTCAGTTTGCTAGATGTGCGGCGCAGCGCAGGGACCGCCCCGCCCGGTGGCCAGCGGCGGCGAGCATTGCTTCCTGCGCTCTTGAGGGCGCTCGTGCTGAGCGCGCTCACGAATGCACGCTGGCAAGCGGCGCATGAGTACACCGCTTTGGGAGCGTCGCAGCAAGAATCGTGACGTTCTTCTCCCGCCTGGGTGTGGCGTGATTGGAATCTGAGCCACGCGCGGTCAGTCGGTCGCGGAACTATCCAGTCTTGTACCGATGTCGAACGGTGTAACGGTTTCGATCGTTTCTGCTTCCCCGCTTCGTCTGTGTGCGTCAGCGTACAGAGATGGCCGCGAGCCGCAGGTAAAGTGCGGCGTGTTAGGAGCGGAGGGCGCGTGCATGGACGTCGCCATTTGGCTTCTGATTGGCGGCCATTCGGTTGGGCAGCGAGCCTGCCGGTGGGAACAGTTCTGAATGTGGTGGCTGGCATCGTCGGCGCTTTTCTTGGTGGACTATTGTTGAGCGACATCTTCGGAATATCGACGACTCGAGCGCTGGAAACAGTTTGCTGGGCCCTCGGGATCGTTCTGATCGCGCTGTATCTCGGCGCGCGGGCCGACGGAGAGTTCGAGCGCCGGCAGGCGATCTCGACATTCACGCAGGCGCGCGCGCTAGTCGCTGTCAAAGCTTCGGTCGATGCGCGACGCCAATCCGAGCAGCCTCGAGCCCATCGTGGCAGATCGCGCGCCCGATCAAACGCGGTGGTCGGCAGGTCGCATTCGGGCGTACGCAGCTCTCGCGGGCGCGTCGACCGGCTCGGCGCCGTTACCTGTCGCGCTGCTGCGCATTCGTCGTGTCGGACTCGAGGTCCCAGTCTACGCCGATGCCACCGAGCGAAACCTCAATCGCGGCGCCGGGCTGGTTGCGGGGACCGCGCTGCCGGATAGCGACGGAAATGTCGCAATCGCTGCGCATCGGGACGGATATTTCCGCGTGCTGCAAGGACGTGGCGGTTGGGGACGTCCTAGAAGTCGAAAGCCTATCGCACCGACGAGCGTATCGAGTCACCGCGCTTGCCATCGTGGAGCCCACCGATCTGTGGCCGTTGCACGAGACGGACGTACCGGCAGTCACCCTCGTGACCTGCTATCCGTTCTACTTCGTCGGTAGCGCTCCGAAGCGCTACATCGTGCGGGCGGTGGCGGTGCAGGGACGGACGTAAGCGAGCGTATTCGACGTCTGGTTACGTAGCGAAGAAACCTTATCGAGTGTCTATTGTGAGGAGAAATGCAATGAGGATGAAGACGAGTGAAACGCCCGGGGTCCGGATAGCGGCGACGCTGATCGGTGTCATTTGCGCGACCGGCGCCGGTGCTCAACAGCAACTCGACACGAGAAACCTGCAGCCGGATGTTCAGGCGGCCAGCTGCGCTGCCGTGAACTGGAACAAAGACCTGCTCGCGCAGTATCCGCGGCTCGCCGAGGGGTGTCAGGAAGTTGTGACCTCCGAAGGCAGGAAATGGGCCCGCTTCGGGGCCGATTTCGTGCGAAGCAATCGCGACGGCTCGGTCACGTTGGAGTTCAAGAACCGTCAGGGCAGATCGATGGAGCAGCTCACTTTGATGCCGGCGCCGCACACAACGCGTGTCGATCGACGGTCGTGACTATCGGTTCTCCGAACTGACGAGGGGGCAGCAGTTGAGCTTGTATGTGCCCGAAGGAATGTACGGCGTGGCCCTCGAGCCGGGCGCTCCTCCCGAGCAAGTGGCGCAGATTGTGCGGCCCGCTCAGGCGGCAACGGCCCAGCTGGCGCAGGCCGATCGCGCGCCGGCAGCAGGCGGCGTGGTACAGCGGCTCCCGAGCACCGCGGGCCCGCTGCCGTTGCTGGCCTTGGGAGGGCTAGTGTCGTTATTGGGCGCACTGAGTCTCTGGATCAGACGCCGATTTCTTGCTGGAGGCATATGAGTTCGCGGCCCGGAAGGCCGTAGTCGGACCGATTGGAGTCAATCATGAATAGTCAACGCGTTGTCGGCATTGTTCTACTGGTCGTCGGAGTGATCTTGCTCGTCGCCGGCATCAACGCCTCGGACTCGCCAGCGGATCGGTGGAGCAACTTCTTCACGGGGCACTTCACCGACTCTACGGTCTGGTACCTCATCGGCGGTGTCGGGTTGGCTGCCGTCGGTCTGATGATCGTCCTGGGTGTCCTCGGGGGGCGGCGCATGTCGTGAATGGTTTAATCCATGCTCCTCGCGCGCAAGCGAGCAGCTCATAGGTCCGAATACTCAAAGCTATCGGAGAGTCGAGTGCACTTATGGCCATTAATCTGAGTCTTGGTCCCCTGGTATCGCTGATCGCGGGAATTCTCATTTTGATCAGACCGCGCTTGCTGAACTATATCGTCGCCATCTATCTGATCGTCATTGGTGTTCTGGGGCTTGTCGGTGCCAATGATTTTCATTTCTGAGGTTCCGGAGTTGCCAAGAGGCAAGTAAATGAGACGTCTGGGCGTCAGTGGGTTGGCGCACAGACGACGGCGTGAGCGGTATGGAAATCTGCCGGTGAATCCCACATCCGGAGACGAATCATGCTCGAGAGTGTCTGGAATCTGAAGACCTCGGAGATCGAGTTGCGGCAGCAGTTGCCAGTGCTCGAATGTGATTGGTTGATCAGTCGTCTGCTGGCCAAACATGGCATCGCGAATGCCAAATGGGGGCGCAATACGACGCGTCGGCTGTTCGTCGAATACGACGCCGATATTTTCGGGAGTGCAGAGCTAGTCGACTTTCTGCAGACCTGCGGCATCCCGGTCGCCGCGGTGCGTGCGGGATATGCGTAAAGATCTGGGGGCTCGGCAGCACCAATAGGTTGCGCCCCTGCCGACCGGTTCGCGTCTGGATCTGATCACAAGGGACCAAGACATGGTAGTTGCTAGAATCACGGAGCTCACGAGTTCCTCGACAATGAGCTTCGACGATGCGCTGCAAGCGGGACTCAAGCGTGCCACCAAGACGCTCGAGAATGTAGCGGGAGCGTGGATTGAAGACCAGGAAGTGATAGTCACTGACGACAAGATCACGGAATACCGTCTGCGGCTCAAAGTGACGTTCATTCTCAACGACTAGAAAGCGCCCTCGGTCATGCTCAAGGCCGGCGTCGACCCCGGTGCCGACGCCCGATCTGCGAGCCCGTTCGACGGGATGTGCCTCACCCGGTCGCCGATGCGGTTAGGAGGTTCGCCATGAATACTGCGCGTGCGGCAACGGCAAGTTCTATGCCGGCAGAAAATCTCGTGCTCGCGGCGCTCTCCGAAGCGGACTATCGAAGGCTGAGACCATGGCTGGAATTCATTCCGTTGCGCTGTGGTCGAGTCCTTCGTGAATCGGGCGAGCCTGTGACTCACGTGATGTTGTCCGAGCGGTTGTGCAGCTGGTTGCTACACACCCTGGACCGCCTGCCTGACAACGAGATATGTATGATGCAGAGCGGGTTCGCGGAGCTGTCGGGCGTGCGCCGCGAGGGGCGTCACCGAGGCGGCAAGGCACTTGCAAGGCGCAGGTCTGATAGAGTACAGGCGCGGCCACATCGAGGTGCGCGACCGGCCGGCACTGGAGAGCGGGCATGCGAGTGCTACGCCATGGTCAGCAGGGAATACGCGCGTTTGTCCCTCGGCGCGACGGGACGTAAGCCAGCCGCCCGAGCGCGGCGGTGTCAGAGGCCTTAGCTAACGTAAACTGGAGGCTCAATGTCCAAATCTGCTGTCGAATCAAAAGGAAGTTTGAAGTTGCGCGCCGATGCCGAAGCGCGGCTAAAAACAGGTTCGGCACCGCCGACCAAGGGCGTGCCAAACAATGCGGGTGCTCTGAGCCTGCTCCATAGGCTGGCGAGCGCACCTGAGAGCGCCGACGACGCGCTGAAGTTGCTGCATGAGTTGCAGGTCCATCAGGTAGAGCTGGATTTGCAGCGCGAGCAGATGGAAACCACGGGGCGTGAGCTTGCCGAAGACTTGGCCCGTTACCAGGGACTCTACCAATTCGCGCCGGCGGGATACTTCAACGTCGGCAGCGACGGCGACATCATCGAAGGAAACCTTGCCGGTGCCGACCTGTTCGGAGTAAGGCAAGACGAATTGCTGGGTCGGCGTATCGACAGTTTCCTGGCGCCTAGCAGTCGGCCCATCCTTCTGGCAGTTGCTCGAGCGGGTGCGTGAAAGCGGCTCCAGGGCCGCCTGTGATGTGACGTCCGGCGGCGACGCAACCGTGTCTCGCCGCTGGCGCGCCGTGGCCGGTATGACTCCCGGTGCCGCGTCTTTGCTGTTGGTCTTCGTGGATCTCGACCCCTCGCAGGCCGCGTGACCTGTGCGGTAAATCCAGCGGCACCGGCCGCCGAAAGGCCGACCGCGCGGCGTGCAAGTCGACCTCCGTTGACCGCATGGCTGCGTGTGATCTCTTCGACTGCTCCTAACTCTCCGCGTACTCCGGCGCTTGCGACGCGTATCGTCGGCATCGGCGCCTCCGCGGGAGGCCTGGAGCCGCTAGAGCAATTCTTTCGGCAGGTCCCATCCAAAAGTGGCTTGGCCTACGTCGTCGTGCAGCATCTCGATCCCACGCAAAAGGCCATGTTGGCGGAATTGCTGCAGCGCGTAACCGCCATGCCGGTGCGTGAGGCCGCGACAAATGTGCACGTCGAGCCCAACTGCGTGTACGTGATCCCACCGAACACGGAACTCAGCGTGGTCAACGACGTGCTGCATCTGGAGCGGCCGGGCGAGCCGCGCGGTATGCGGCTGCCGATAAATGTCCTGTTCTCGTCCCTGGCCAGCGCCCAAGGTGAACGCGCCATCGCCGTGGTCCTCTCAGGCATGGGATCGGACGGCACGCTGGGGTTACAGGCCATCAAGGCTGTGGGCGGGCTGACGGTGGTGCAACAGCCCGGCACTGCGCAGTTCGACTCGATGCCGAGCAGTGCGATTGCGGCGGGTTGTGCCGACGTGGTCGCGCCGCCTGGTGAGCTGCCGAGCCGTATCTTGGACTACGTCGCTCGGGTCCCGGACTCCGGCTCAACTGTCGAAGACGATGACGAATCCGCAGTGGCGGCAGAGCCCCTGCAGGTCGTCTTCAAGCTGTTGCAGAAGCGCACCGGGAACGACTTTTCTCAATACAAACTGAGTACGGTGCACCGCCGGATCGCGCGGCGCATGGCGATCCACACCATCGGCACGTTGGCGGGTTACACGGACTTCCTGCGGCAAAACCCGCAGGAAATCGACCTGCTATTCAACGAGTTGCTGATCGGGGTGACCAGCTTCTTTCGCGACGCTGCTGTTTGGGAGCACCTCGCGAAAGTAGTGTTGCCGGACCTGCTTGCGAGGCGGACCACACAGAGGAAGCTTCGCGCTTGGGTGATCGGCTGCTCCACTGGAGAGGAGGCCTATTCACTGGGCATCGTATTCACGGAGGCAGCGCAACGGCTGCCGCAATCTCATGACTTCGAGCTGCAGATTTTCGCCTCGGATCTGAGCCCCGACGCCATCGCCACTGCACGCCGCGGCGAGTACCCTGCCTCGATCGACGGCCGATGTGTCGGCGAGCAGGCTCGAACGGTTCTTCAGCGCCCATGGCACCCACTACAAGGTCAACAAAGACATTCGCGACATGGTGCTGTTTGCGCAGCACGATGTGACGCTCGATCCGCCATTCACCAAAGCTCGACCTGATCGCCTGCCGCAATCTGCTGATCTATTTCGACGCGGCGCTGCAGCGTAGGCTGATACCCCTATTTCACTACTGCCTGCGTCCCGAGGGCGTGCTCTTGCTCGGGAGGCTCGGAGACCGTAGGAAAGTTCAACCATCTGTTTGCCCCCATCGAGTCGAAGCTGCGGCTCTATCTGCGGTTGGATAGCGTCAGCCGCGGTCCCGAATTCCCGACGAAGTCGCGTCCTCCCCTGTCCGCGGAAACCAAGGAGCCTCATGTGTCGCCTCCCAGCACTCCTGACAACCTGCAAGCCGCGGCCGATTCGGTATTACTCCAGGTCTATTCGCCTGCTGCCGTGGTGGTCAACAGCGACGGAGACATCGTCTACATCAGCGGGCACACCGGGAAATACCTCGAGCCGGCGGCCGGCAAGGCCAACTGGAACTTCCACGCCATGGTGCGCGAGGGTCTGCGTGCACCGCTCGGCGCCGCGCTGAAACAGGCCGCCTCGCAGCCCGAGCCCCTGCAGTTGCGCGGCCTGCAAACGCTGGTGCCGGGCGGCGGCGTGCAGATCGTCGATGTCACGGTGCAGGCGCTCAACGAACCTGCCGCGCTGCAAGGCATGACGATGGTCGTGTTCCGGGATGTGGCTGCCGGCGCCGGTCGGCCGCCGCCGCCGGAGCAAGGCGCAGACGGCGCTGGAAGCGTCTCACGCAGCGGAGCTGCAAAGACTGCGAGAAGAGATCCGTGCCTTGCGTGAGGAGTCGCGCGCGGCCAAGGAAGAATTGCAGGCGGCCAACGAGGAACTGCAGTCCACCAACGAAGAACTGCAGTCGACCAACGAGGAACTGACGACTTCAAAGGAAGAAATGCAGTCGATGAACGAGGAACTGCAAACGATCAACAATGAACTTCAGACCAAGCTCGATGACCTCGCGCTCGCCCAGAGCGACATGCACAACTTGCTCAATAGCACCGAGATCGCCATCTTGTTCCTGGACCAGGACCTGAACGTCAGACGTTTTACCGATCGGGTATCGAAGATCGTTAACGTTCGGGAAAACGACGTCGGCCGGCCCCTCAGCGACCTGACCACCAGCCTGCAATATCCGGAGCTGCACGACGATGCGCTCGAGACCTTGCGCACGTTGGCGTTTTCCGAGAAGCAGGTCTCTACCACCGATGGCCGAAGGTTCTCGGTGCGCATCATGCCTTACCGCAGGCTCGACAATGTGATCGACGGTGTCGTGATTACCCTGGTCGACATTACGGCGACGAAGAAGCAGGAGTCGCCGCTCGTCCAGAATTCACCTCCGTAAGCTTGCGACGCCGTCCGGCCGGCCCTGGGGTTGCCCGCGTCGAGGTGGATATGTCCGCCCGAACGCACCCGGCACATGAGAATGAACGGCGCGATCTTGCGACCGCGCCCCACTGGCTCTTGGCGGGCGGCTTCCGTTCTTCGACCGCTTGGACCTTGCGCGACGTATCTCAAACGCGGTTGGCCTTCTGATTGGCACGCTGGCAGCGGCGAGCCGCCGGCGGTGGCTTTCAGTCATGCGGCGCGGCGCACATCTGTGCGCTGCCGTACAGAAGAGCGCACCCCCACCGGTTACGGTCGCTGCGTGAGCAACGCACAACTGGACGCGCGTACCTGCGCGCTTAAGCTCCGCCGTTATCGTAGAGCAAGCTCGTTACGGGGCACCTACGAGCTGGCGGTTACGGCGATATCTTTCGCACTGGCCTGGCTTGTCCTGCTGTGGGCGCGCAACGGCGGCCACGTGGTCATTTACGCGCTGCTGCTCCTGCCCACGGCAGGCTTTTTAGTTCGCCTGTTCATGATCCAGCACGACTGCGGACACGGTTCGTTTTTTCGGAGCCGGACGGTCAACGACTGGGTCGGACGGATTATCGGCGTCATCACGCTCACACCCTATGAGCACTGGCGTCACACCCACGCCGTTCACCATGCAAGCTCCGGCAATCTAGATAGGCGCGGCATCGGTGACGTCCGCACTCTGACGGTCGCCGAGTATGCGGCGGGCTCAAGATTAAGCCGTTTGAGCTATTGGCTCTACCGGCATCCGGTCGTGATGTTCGTTCTCGGGCCGCCGTATGTGTTCCTCCTGCGCAACCGCTTTCCGGGCGAGTCGATGCGTGGTGGCTGGAAACAGTGGTTCAGCACGATGTCGACCAATGGAATGATCGCCGTGGTCACTACGTCGATGATTTTGACGGTAGGCCTACGAGCGTTCCTGTGGATATATGTACCGGTTGTCTCGTTGGCGGCTGTCGCCGGTGTCTGGCTGTTTTATGTGCAACACCAGTTCGAGCATACACATTGGGCTAAGAGCACAAGGTGGAACGCGCACGAGGCGGCGCTTTATGGGAGCTCTCACTACGATTTGCCCTGCGTCCTCAAATGGTTCACGGCAAATATCGGTATGCATCACATCCATCATCTGTCGAGCCGGATTCCCTACTATCGCCTGCCCGAAGTGCTTCGTGATCACCCCGAGTTTCGAGATCTCGGCCGGCTGACGTTGCTGCAGAGCTTCGAAGGCGTGGGTCTGGTGCTCTGGGACGAAAAACGCCGGCGGCTCGTTTCGTTTAGGGAGTTGCCGGCTGCCCGGTATCGTCGCCTCGGGGCGTCCGTTCTTGTGGACGTCGTGGCACCGTACATAGGGGAGGATCCGATGCTATCGACCGGCCATGGGCGCAGCGCGGTGTGATCGCACGGCTGTGGGCAACGATGCGGCCGAAGACCTCGCATCCCAGCGCCCGCAGAAGCGAGACGGCGGACGGCTCAACGAGGCCGCCTTACGCTCGGAGTTGCTCGGTCGCTGCAAGGTCGATTGAACCGCTGGTGCGCGCGGGCGGCTCCAGAATTCTGGCGTAGGTCTCTATGTCGGCCGCGTAACATCCGCAGGCAGTGTCTTGCAGGCCGGGGCCGTCGAGGATGCTGACCTGGCCGCGTTCGTAGCGGATCAGCTTACGCCTCTGGAGCGCACTGGCCGCCCCGGTGATGCCGGCGCGACGCACGCCCAGCATGCGGGCTAGGAATTCATGCGTGATGCGGAAATTCGTCCGAATGGGCGCGATCCCGGGTCATCAGGAGCCAACGAGCCAATCGCGCCTCCACGACGTGGAAACGAGTGCAGCCGGCGGTTTGCGCCAGCTGGCAGATCGTCACATAGAGATAGCGGTTTAGCCGGTGCCGCAGAGCCCGGCTGCGCTCGAGCTCGGCAGCGAACGCCGTGACATCTATTCGCCACGTCGCTCCGGCGCCCTGCACTATGGCGTTGAGAGGAGCAACGTCGACACCGAGCAGCAAAGAACTCCCGAGCATGCCCTCGGCCCCCACGAGACCCACCTCAATACTAGTGTCTGCGTCGACGGGCGTGATCAGTGAAATGAAGCCGTCGGTTGGAAAGAAGACGTGACGAATGCGTTCGCCTCTCTTGCAAATGACATCACCGAAAACGAGATCGACCTGCTCGCAGCACGCCGCCAACTGCCGGCGGTCTCGTGCAGGTAACGCCGTGAGCAGTCGGTTAGTTTGCGGAGTTCGCCCCGGAACTGGGAATCTCATGCGTGTCGCCGCAGGATATCGATCGCCCGAGCATGACGGCCGTTCGCGCAAGGGTCTGTTCGGTAGAACACGCAACTTGGCGCCAAGTGGTTCGCCTGCCGAGGTGCTAAGCGCGCCAACACCAAGGGCATGAAGATCCGGGTCGATACATGCGGTGACGTGGTCACACTGAGCGGCATCGTGGGCTCGGCAGCGGAAGAAGAGCTTGCAGAAGAGTTTGCCCGCAACACGGGCGACGTGAAGGACGTTCACGATCAGCTCGTCGTAGACGCTGTGGCAGGTTAGGGCTCCGTCTGGTGGCGTCGAGGGTGCGCGGGGTCGGAGAGGCTCAGGGCGGCCGGAGTGGCACTTTGGACGCGTCTCACGAAGCGCAGCGTGACGTCTCAGGCCCCACGCCGCGGTCCAATCTCGAATGGGCGGGCCGCACGTAACGTAGGACCCGCCGCGAGAAGCGACGCGTCGGGCGCGACGTCACTCCGTCCGTTCTTGCCATGGGCCCCTAAGTGACTGAGGGCGCAAGAACGCCTGAACGTTTGGTCTCCAGAACGATGTCGGCGTGTAAGCCGCAAAGATGTAGTAGGTCCATCAGATCGACACAGCTGATCACGTCCGCGTCGTATTCGATAATCAGACCGTGACGATCCGCGTCGCTGTAGGTCGCACGCCGCACACCGCTGCTCGAACTCAGGCGCCCGATGAGCCAGTCCCGCTCGAGGTCGCTCAACAGCTCTCGGATTTGGAGCCGCGACTTCTTCAATGTCTCGCCACTGATGGTCGCTCGTTTGCCCGCCGGAGCTATCGATGCCGTTGCCTTATCGTGGTAGCGAAGTGCGCGACGGTCGCACATTTAGGTGATCTACCAAGTCTCCGCGCCCGTTTCGAGCCTGTCTGTTCGCTAGCGTACGTATAGATCTCTGCGTCCCGGGCGGGCACCGATGAGGTTTCCGTGCGTGCGCTGGCGTACGGACGGCCAGCCGGCTTTTGGTGGACAATTGCCGGCCGCGAATTGATGTGGCGATGCCGCCGGAAGACGCCGTCGGCGTGATTGCGCCTATATCCAAGGTCAAGGCGGGACATTCTTCGCGAGTTCCGGCCAATGGTCAGCGCCCCGCGACTAGAGCATCGACGGACAGCGAAACGAGCAGCACATGAGAATCCGCGTCGGTTACGAGTTGATCTACGACTGTCCTCAGGAGACGCCGATGATCCTGACGGTGAACATTCACTACTCACGGGCCTCGTCGATTCTGATCCCCGACTACCTTACGAGTGAGCCGGCGGTACCGATCGCTGCCTATCGTGACGGCTTCGGCAACTGGTGTAATCGAATCGTGGCGCCCGCCGGGCGAATTCGGATCCGAGGCTCGGGAGTCGTCACAGACACGGGAGAAGAAGACGCCGTAGCTCCCCACGCGTCCCAGCACGCGGTGCAGGATCTTCCCGAGGACACCCTGGTGTTCCTGCTGGGAAGCCGGTATTGCGAGACGGATCGTTTATCCGACATTGCTTGGAGTCTGTTCGGACATTGCGCACAGGGATGGCCGCGCGTCCAAGCAATTTGCGATTTCGTTCATCGCCACGTCGTGTTCGGATACGAAAATGCACGGGCGACGCGAACCGGCGTGGGACGCGTACCACGAACGTGCCGGCGTTTGCCGCGATTTCGCTCATCTGGCCATCGCCTTCTGCCGATGCATGAACATTCCGGCTCGTTACTGCACGGGCTACCTCGGTGACATGGGCACGCCGCCTCCTTACAGCGTCGATGGATTTCGCGGCCTGGTTCGA
Source organism: uncultured Gammaproteobacteria bacterium (assembly GCA_963786385.1). Classification (GTDB taxonomy): domain Bacteria; phylum Pseudomonadota; class Gammaproteobacteria; order Steroidobacterales; family Rariloculaceae; genus FEN-1219. Next base: position 2,047,763 of record CAWAYS010000005.1, on the reverse strand, counting down.
GGCCTATCTGGGCGGCGCCTGGTACACGTTCGACCCTCGCAACAACGTGCCGCGAATCGGCCGAGTGCTGATCGCGCGCGGCCGCGACGCTGCCGATGTGGCGATCGCAACGACATTCGGCCCCGCCGTGCTGGAAGGTTTCAAGGTCTGGGCCGATGAAGATCCTGAACACTCCGCGGCGCGGCTCACACACGGCGACACCCGGTCCTAAATGCAGCGCCTTACCGTACGGCACGTCACGACTTACCGGTATTCGCAGCCCGTCAAGCTGGGCGAGCACCGGATGATGTTTCGCCCACGCGAAAGTCACGATCTGAGACTCTTGAATTCGCGGCTGGCGATCTCGCCTCGGCCCGACCAGTCTTCGTTGGCTGCACGACGTGTTCGATAACTCGCTCGCGATAGCGACGTTCGACGCTTCGGCCTCGGAGTTGCGGTTCGACAGCGCGATTACGCTCGAGCACGTGGAAACCGCATTGCCGCATTATCTGCTGGAAGAGTACGCCAGAACTTATCCCTTCCGTTACGCGGATGACGAAGTGCCCGATCTCGCTCGCGGCCCTGTCACGTCACTATCCAAGCGCCGATGTCGCCGCTTGGGCGAGACAGTTTTTGCAGTCATCCGGGACCGCGGAAACTGTCGCCTTACTTCGGTCGATCACGCTTGCGATAAAGGACGGGTTCCGCTACGAGCGTCGCAGCGAGAAAGGCATCCAGAGTCCCGGTGAGACGCTGCGGCTGCGCAGCGGAAGTTGCCGCGACTTCGCTCTACTGATGATGGAAGCGGCGCGTAGCCTGGGATTCGCTGCCCGCTTCGTCAGTGGCTATATCTTTGTGCCGAACGTGGCGGCTGCGGACGCTGCCGGCGGCGGCTCGACGCATGCATGGTTGCAGGTTTACCTGCCAGGCGCCGGGTGGGTAGATTTCGACCCGACCAACAACATCGTCGGCAATCGAAATCTGATTCGTGTTGCGGTTGCTTGGGACCCCAAGCAAGCGCTGCCGTTATGGGGCACTTTCATCGGCGCGGCTTCCTCCTTCATCGGAATGGACGTGTCGGTGCGGGTCACCGAAGGAAGAAGATCTGATCCCCAACAATCTTCGGCCTCCGTCGGCGGCGGTGCGCCGTAAGGCAGGACGGCCTAGCCGGCGGATTCGCAGCATCTCCTCCCGCGGTGGTGCAGTCGCTCCGCCTTCATTCTCCCACTTGGCCAATTCCACCACCCGCGGACTCGGGCGACGCGACAAGCGTAGGCGCTCTGCAGTGCGGCAGAGGGAGTCGCGCGCGCGATCTAGCATCGCCGGCACGTTGGCCACGGTCATGAACGGCTCTCGTAGGTGGGAATCTCGGCAGCTCGCTTCGCCTTGTCGCCGTACATCGCAAGGTCCGAAGCGTGTAGCAAGTCGTTGAAGCTGTTTCCGTCCGCCGGATAGACGGCAATTCCGATGCTGGCCCCGATCTTGATGGTTGTGTCGCCGATCATATAGGGCGTGGCGATTCGAACCCGCAGTTTCTCGGCGGCTACAACCGCCCATTCACGGCCTTCTAACTCCGGTAACAAGACGACGAATTCGTCTCCGCCGATTCTGCAGAGTGTGTCGGAACCACGGAGGCAGGCAACCATGCGCGTACTGACTTGTTTGAGCAGTTGATCCCCCATCGCGTGGCCAAGTGCGTCATTGACGCGCTTGAATCCGTCCAGATCGATGAACAGCAGCGCAGGGTGCTTGTGCCCTCGTTCAGCCAGAGCCATGACTTGCGTGAAACGGTCCAATAACAGACGGCGATTTGGAAGTTTCGTGAGCTCGTCGTGGTAGGCAAATCGGCGCGCCCTTGTCACGGATTGGATGGTCAGCGCGAGCTGTTTCTTGAGCACGGACTCTTGTGCCAGCAACGCCTCGATCCGGCGGCGCGCGAGCGCCAGCTGTCGTTGGGTCGCAGCCAAGGCGCCCCGTGAGCTGAACTCGCCGGGACTGGCGGCGCTCGACGTTGGCCTCGAGGCGTGTGCGCTGATGTCGTCAACGTCGCGCATGTGTGCGCACCCGGCATGATCGAGCTACATCAGCCCGCTTTCGACTCATGTCGCTCGTCTTCGCTTTCGATCTCATTTGCTTCTTCCTGGGTAGAAAGAGGACCTATCGAAGGGACCAGCAAGCTATGGACGGAACGGTTTCGCCCCTCATCGAGCCAGCGTATCGATCGGCGGGACTTGCGTCTGTGCGCCAACGTACGAAACATCCGTCGTTGGGACGCATGAGGCGTGGCCGAGATCGCGCGTGGTCGAGTGGCTGCAGCGGGAGACGCGTAGCGTTAGGCGGGCGACGCGAACGGGCGTGCTGTGTCGTGGAAAGGAAGATCTTGAAGTAAACGATCGAACTCTTTCTTGACCACGGCGTAGCACTCACACGTTTTGCGCTCCAAGCCTGTTCGGTCGAGCACTGTAATGCGCCCGCGGTTATAGCGAATCAATCCGGCCGTTTGCAGCTTGCCGGCGGCCTCGGTAACGCCTTCGCGGCGCACGCCGAGCATGTTGGCGATCAATTCCTGAGTCATCGTCAATTCCGGCGTCGACAACCGATCCAGGCTTAGGAGTAGCCACCGACACAACTGCTGATCCACCGAGTGATGTCGATTGCATACGGCCGTCTGAGCCATCTGCGTGATTAGCGCCTGGGTATAGCGCAACAGCAGCTGCATGACCGGACCGCCGCGGTTGAATTCTTGCTTCAAGAATTGCGATTTGAGCCGAAACCCATCGCCTGCACTTTGAACGATGGCGCGGCTCGGGGTCGTCTCCCCCCCATGAATAGCGAGATGCCGAGTATGCCCTCATTGCCAACCACGGCGATTTCGGCCGATGAGCCATCTTCCATCACGTAGAGCAGCGACACGATGGACGTCGTGGGGAAATAGACGTGGGACAAACGGCCGCCCGATTCATAGAGAACTTCACCGAGCGGCATCCGGACGGCTCGAGATGCTGCGACAAACGGGCGAACTCTTCGGGCGGCAGAGCGGCCAGGAGATGGTTTTGCTTTGGCGCAGGCAGACTGGTCATACGAAGACCTTGTCAGATTCGGCCTACCAAGACTCAGTACGAGGGCTACGACGAGCACGACGCCGACGATGCCGCTGGGACCGTATCCCCAGGACCTGCTATGCGACCACGTGGGAAAGACGCCGAGTAGAACCAGCACCAAGACAATCAGCAGCAGTGTTCCCAAGCTCATGTTCGACTTCCGGTAGTGAGACGTCACACCAAGATAGCTCGGATCCGACGGTCGATCCGTACGGTGCCGCACGTAAGGCACTCGCCCTCTCTGGCGGGCGGAGCCCCGACACGCAATGGTCGTTCGGCGGCCCAGGATCCTTCCGTCATCCCTTTGGCGGCTTCGACGCGTGTGTGCCACCGCACCGACAATGGCCGGCGCTGCGAAGATGCTCGGAAGCTCCCGCGGGATCAAGCAGGCGAAAGGCGAGGTCAAGAAAGTCACAGGAGAGGTTATCGGCCATGGGAGCTTGGAGCAGAAAGGCAAGATCGAAAGCGCGGCTGGCGAGATCCAGGCGCTCCACGGCGACCTCGAGGCTGGCCTCGAGAAAGCTGAGTAGCGAGGCTGCCTGGCCTGATGAAGTACAGCACGTCAATGGCCACTACTGGCTAACAGGAACAGAGAATGAGCAACGAAGATCGAGATACCACTGGTATGCACAACGCGACGAGCACGGGTGCGCTCGGACCTGATCCGCGGCGCGGGCCAGGGCCGGAAATCATGGGCGCCGATACGCTGGTCGGCAACGATGTCTACAATCACAAGAACGAAAGTCTAGGCAGCATCAAGGAAATCATGTTGGACATGCGTGATGGCCACGTCGGCTACGCCGTGCTGTCCTTCGGTGGCTTCTTGGGCATGGGTGAGAAACTGTTCGCGGTGCCTTGGACTGCACTCGTGCTCGACACGAAGAACAAGCGTTTCGTGTTGAACGTCGAAAGGGCTCGCTTGAGCGACGCGCCGGGCTTCAACAAAGAACAGTGGCCCAACATGGCGGATCAGGCGTGGGCGAGCCAAATACACTCTTACTACGGGACCGAGCCGTATCGGTCCTCCGTAGACCGCGCCTGAATAGTGAGTTGGACGCCGAGCCTCGGTGCGCAATGCGGAGGTCAGGGGTCGCCACTTTCCCCTCGGCTGGGCGTTGGTCTCGGAGACTCACGACACTCGTTGTCGAGCGAATTCGGCGCGTCCGCATCGATGCGATGAAAATCGTGCGGGCGCCGTCGCGAGCTTGTGCCGGACACCGGCGCGGCTCTCCGGATTGGCAGCTACGCGATCATGAGTCCTCGAGAATCTCGGCAGCTGCTGCGACGTAGTCTTCGGGCACCTGCAGCTTGACGCCTGCAATACCGCCTTCCAAGGCAGTGCCGACACCGATGATCACCGACGGTATCTCCGCAGCGTCCAGCGCGATCTTCGCCAGGTCCGCTTCGGTTCGTGTTGAGTACGTCTTGATGGTTATCACTTCGGTACCTCTGATCCTGTCAGGATCGAAGATGACTTCGACGGCCTCGCCATGCCGCGGCGAAGCCGAGAGATGCCTCGCAATGGCCGTAGATTCCTGGCGACCTTACGCATCCTGATGCTCCTGTCGGTTACATGCCGGGATGGATGATGCTGCAATTCGCGCGCGCGAGGCCACTAGACTATGGTGTGGCGTAGAACGTTGCTCGATATGGAGTTCAGAGGTTCGCTTCCTGCCTCGGTCTCTCCTCTTGCCGTGTGTCTTTGGTCGTTCAAAGCGGGGATAAACAGATGAAGCTCTACAATGCCAACTTCTCACCCAATTGTCTGCGCGTTCGCGCTGTCATCTTCGAGCTCGGCGCAGACGTCGAGATCGTCGAGGTCGACGTCTTCGGCGGCGGCACGAAGACTTCGGAATATCTCGCCGTCAATCCGAACGGTAAAGTGCCGGCTTTCGTCGACGAAGATCTGTCGCTGTTCGAGTCCCGCGCGATCAATGCCTATCTCGCGAGCCTCGATCCCGCGCGTCGTCTTTATCCCGAGGATCTCAAGAAGCGTGCGATCGTCGACCAATGGTCGTATTGGCAGGCCATCCATCTCGGTCCGTCGAGTCAACGACTTTCGTTCGAGAAGGTGCTCAAGGAGAAGTTCGGGCGCGGCAAGCCGGACGACAACGTGATAGCCACCGAGACGAAGGAGACCACGAAGCTGCTCGGGGTGTTGAATCAGGCCCTCGAGGGACGCGATTGGATCGCCGGGGACCTGAGCATTGCCGATTTCGCGCTGGCGAGCACGTTCACGTTGCGCCAGGAGGCCGGCATCGATTTCGCGGCGTTGCCGAACACCGCCCGCTGGATCGAGCGGCTCGAGTCGCGAGACGCTTGGCGCAAGGCCGTGGCGCCGATGCGCTAACCGTTCGCTTCTGCTGCGTCGCACTTTCGACCCGTTGCAACGCCTCGGGGGCCTCACGGACGTCGACCGCCCGCGCGCTGAGAGTGCGCGGCCTCTCAGTCACGCCCCTAGAATGAAAACGAAACGCTAGCGATGATGCGCCGCTCGACGGCCGGTGCGCCCGTTTGGTGCTGCTCGGCATGGGCGAGATTCTGACCCGAAATCGACAATTCGAGTCTGCTGTCGAACCGATAGCCGACTCGTGCATCGACAAAGGCAAAGGCCGGGACATGAACCAGCACGCCATTGTTCGCGCTCGAACCTTGCACGGTGACGGCGTTGAACGCCGATTCATATCGCACGGCGGCATCGGCGGACCACTTGCCCCGAGTCCAGCCAATGTTTGCGTCGACCGTGCCGTGCGGTGCCGTATGCTGGAAGTCGACGAGCGTGTTTGCAACGTCGAAACCCGGCCCGAAATCGTCGTCGATCTGGAGCGGCGCATAGCTCGTGCGCCAATGCCACTGCGCCCCGACGGCGCCGCTAAGCTCGATCTCGGCACCTATCATCGAGGATTCGCCGATGTTGGCCGGTGAGCCCAGGAGGCCAACGGCCGGGTCACCGCCGCCGAAGATTGCGACCACGTCGCGTGTTCTGCCTCGAAACACGCGCACGCTGAGATTGCCGTGTAAGGCAGCGATCGGCCGGTCCCAATCGCTTTCGACGCTTGTTACGACGGAAGGCCGCAGGGACGGTACGCCCGTCACGAAGCCGAAGCCGGGGTTCTGTAACAAGAATCCGCCCAGATCGAACAGGCTCGGTAGCTGCGAACCTCGCGCTGCGACGAAGCGCAGCGTGTCGCCGCTCGGGAAGTGCCATACGACGCCGCTGTTGTAGCTCGTTTCCGTTCGGCGCACGTCCCAGTCGGCATTGTCGAACGGGTAGCCCGGTGGCACGCTGCCGCGCCGCCCGAGATCGAAGCGGTCCATGCGAAGCGCATTCGTGAGCGTCAGCTGCGGCGCGATCTGCCATTGCCACATCGCACCGACGGCATCGACGTCGTAAACGATGTCGGCCCCGCTCACCGGCGTCGTCCCGAATGAGCCCTCTCTGTGCTCGAGTGACGCGCGGAGCGTGTGCCGCGTCGCGAGCTTTGAAATGCTCTGGACCTGCGCAACGGTCAAGGTGTTGTCGAAGTGTAAGAATGGGCTCGTCGCGACGTCCGGAAATACATCCGCGAGAATTCGATTGTCGTACACGGTGGCTTCGATCAGCCCGACGCCGGTTTCCGCGCCCACGTGGGCCTTGACTGAAGACATGTCGTACTTCGTGAAGCCCTCCGTGTAGACCGGTCCGAGCTCGGTGCGATCGGCCTGGATGTGGGTCGCCTCGAGATCGACGACCGTCTTGTCCGTCGTCCGCCATCCCCCAACGAGCCGCAGCGAATCTCTGGAATCCCCGCGGCGAGAGCCGATATCGCCCGGCGCCTGCGGCGTCGAGAAATCGTCGCTGCGTCGGATGCCAGCCGACAATCGCAACCCGGCGCGCGCTCCCGCCTTCCAGGCTGCCACGACAGACCCTTGCCGTTGACTCTGTGTGCCCATGTTCAATGAGGCGTTGCGCTCAACCTCGTCGAGCGCGCCGTACGTGACGATGTTGATGACGCCTCCGACGGCGTTGAAACCGAACAGGGCACTATTCGGGCCGCGCACGATCTCGATCTGGCGTATCTCGGCGAGCTCGACCGGGATCGAGCTCCACGGCGTGAATCCATAGTAGTCGGCATAGACCTGGCGGCCATCGACGAGCACGAGGAGGCGCGGTGAGAACGCCTGGTTATAGCCGCGCACGCTGATTTCGGCATGATCGTTGGTCGTCTGCAGCACGTCGACGCCCGTCACGTGACGCAGCACACCGGGTAGGTCGCGCGCTCCGGACTGGCGGATCTCCTCCGCGCTGATGATCGTCATCGACCCCGGAACGTCGCTGGCCCGCTGAGGAGATCCCGTAACGCTGGTCGTCACCGGCTCGCCGAACAACTCCTCGAAACGCGAGTAGTCGACTAGTTGGGCGCGTGCCATGTGCGTTACGAGCACGCCGAGAAAGACGATACAGGATCTAAGCATGACAGAAACCCCAGGCAACTCCCCTTTTTCGATCCCGCGTCTCATGCTCAGATCTCCGTGATCATCACGCGAAACACGGTCGCGAACGTGATGCCGCTGCGGTCGGCGGCGGCACGATTTACGACGATTTGCACCTTCGGTGTCGAGCGCACGCCCATCAAGCACGTCCCGCGCTCGACTTGCTCGAGGTCGCGCGTCACGCACGGACGTTTGGCGTTGGCGCCGTCGAGCGCGGAAGCCGCTTCCTCGCCCACGTAATCCGTCAAGAAGAACAGATCGACTCGGGCGGTCGCCGCATCTTTTATGTCCACCAGCGTCCCGTGCAAATCGAGGCTTCCGGCGCGAAGCCCATTGCCCATCAAACGCAACAGTTCCTGAGCGTCTTGCATGGAGCCAGGGCTGCTCGGCGAATAGAGGATGCCGACTTTCACGTCGCCACTGAGCGGTGTCGACATGAAGCTCAACGCTCGGGCGGCGACTTGCAGGTCCGTGACCGTCACGTCTGCGCGGGCCGACGCCGCGAGCAGCATCGCCGCGAACACCGCTGACCGACACCTCGCGACCGTCATTTTGCGGTCCTCTGCGACGCCCGAGGTTCCGGGATGTCGGGCGCGGCGTCCGGAGCGGGCTCGATGCTGCCGCGGCGCAACAACGCATCTGCCTCGGCGGCGTCGACCGCCGCGCTGAAGTAGACGCCTTGAGCGATCGTGGACGTCTCGCTCGATCGGTCGCGTTGCGCTTCCGTTTCGACACCCTCGGTGATGACGCCGATACCGAGCTCGTGCGCCAATCCGATGATAGCCCGCACGGTGGCGGCGCGTTCGGGGTCCTCATCGGCCGCATCGAAGAACGCCTGCGCTATCTTCAGATGATTGACTTGATACGTGCGCAAGTAGTCGAACGAGGAGTACTCGCTGCCAAAGTCGTCGATGGAGATACGCACGCCGATCCCGCGCAGCTCGGCCAATACGTCGCTGCGCATGAGCGTAACTTGGGCCAGCGTCGCCTCGGTCACATCGAAGCTCACATCCGCGGGATCAAGCCGCCACTTCTCAATCGCCGAACGCACGTCGCGAACGAGCTGACGACCGTCCTTCAGTTGCGCCAAGGACAGATTGATGGATACGACGTCAATGACGAATCCTTCGTCTCGCCACGAACGCATCTTCCGGCACGCTTCCTCGAGCACCCACTGACCCAACGGAATAATCGTGCCCGTCCGCTCGGCGACCGGAACGAACGCACTGGCTGCCAGCAATCCGCGCGTCGGGTGACGCCAGCGGACCAGCGCCTCCATCCCGACGATCCGCCCGGAGATGAGCTCGACTTGCGGTTGGTAGTACAGATCGAGCTCGCCGTTGTCGATCGCGTGGCGCAACTCCTCTGCCGCCGCTGCACGCTCGAGCACCTGATGGTCGAGATCTTCGGAATGGAAGCGGAACCGGTTCCGTCCCTCTTCTTTCGATCGGTATAGGGCAAGATCCGCTTGCGAGAGCATCGCGTCCGGCCCGGCGACGCCCGGCGTGAACGGCGAGATCCCAATGCTTGCGGTCACGCGTAGGTCGTTGCCTTCGAGGCGGCACGGCCGAGTCAGAGTAGCTTGGACGTTGGCGGCCAGCGCACCGGCGGTCTCTGGTTCGTGCATCTCGGTTTGAAGGATCGCAAACTCGTCGCCCCCGAGCCGGGCCACGACGTCGCTCGCTCTCGTGCAGCTCTTGAGCCGGTCTGCCACCTCGCGCAGAAGGGCGTCGCCGACGGGATGCCCCAGCGTGTCGTTGATGGCCTTGAAGTGATCGAGATCGATGTACAAAATCGCGAACGGCGTCGCACCGCGCTTGGCCGCCGCGAATGCTTGACGCATGCGGTCGATGAAGGTGGCACGATTGGCTAGGCCAGTCAGCGGGTCCGTGCGGGCCAGCTGCGCGATCTTCTCCTCGGCGAGCTTGCGCTCCGTGATGTCGATCACGATGCCTTCGATCTCGACCAGCCTGCCGTGCTTGTCGCGCACGCAGGTGTATCTATTCTCCACCCAGCGGAACACGCCGTCGCCTGTTCGCAGCCGAAACTCGATGGCGGCGCCTTTTGCGTCCTTCTCCAACGTGCGCCCCATGGCAGTCAAGAACTTGTCCCGATCTGCGTCGTGCATGAGAACTTCGACCCAGTTCGGGTTCGCAATCAGCGCGTCGGGGTCGTAACCGAACTTCGTGATGTTGTGCGATACGTAGATCAACGGGAACGGTGGCTCGCCCTGCACGCGGTACAAGATCGTGGGGCTGTTCTGCACGATCATGTTCGCGTCCGCGAGCTCCTTGACGTACCGGGCTCGCGTGATCGCCGCACCGATCAAGCCCGCCAGCGTCTGTAACGTATCCGTTTCGGCCCAGCTCCACTGACGCTGGTGGTCGGCCGAGTCGATGAAGTCGAAGCTGCCCCACAGCTCGCCCTCGACCGGAATCGGCAGCCTGAGCACGGATCGCATGCCGGCGTTCTCGAGGACGGGTTTGAATTGACCGGTAAGATCGTCCACGAAGAAGCTGTCGAGGCCCCCGGCCAGCAACGGGGCGACGGTACGCGGCAGCGTGACGTTGACGTCGACGTTCTGCAGGGCGGGATTGTCGATCATCGGCGGCACGCCCGGCGCGCACCATTCGAAGCGCAGGGAAGATCGCAGATGCCCCCTGTCGTCCGTCGTGAGTGCGTTGATGTGAACGCGGGCAACGCCTACGGTGCGGCCGATGAGCTCGAGGACCGCATCGATGGCGTCGTCGTGGCTCGGTGACCCCAGCAGCTCTTCCGCGCTCTTCGCGACGGCGTGGAGCAGGGCGTCGTGCTCCTTGAGACGGTCTTCCGCCGCTTTGCGGTCGACGAGCTCGCGCTCGAGCTGCTCGTTGCTGAGCGCGAGATCATGTGTGCGCTCTGCGACGGTCTGCTCGAGCTCGGCCTTGTGGGCGGCGAGCTGCTCGGCCCGTTCCCGCGCGGCAGCGACGGCTTGCTCCGCCGAAGCGCGTTGGCGCAGTGCCCGAACGAGCCCGTACGTGAGCAACAGAAACGCCACGCTCGCGAGTGTCAAGATCACGGCGCGCTCGCGCACGGTCGCGCGCCAGTCCGTCAGGGCATCGGCCTGCGGCAGTGCCGCGAACACGCTGAAATTGGCGCGATCCTCGCGGGCAACGATCGCATCCGCCAGATCCGCGGCCGGTGGCTGTCCGGCGATCACGGTGCCGTTGGATTCGACCCAAATGCTGGCTGTCGGGTATTGCAGCAGCGCCCGCCAGATCGCCGCGGTGCGTTGCTCGCTGCTCGCGAGGCCTACCCCGGCTGCTTGCTGGGCGAGCTCGTTGAAATCCGCCAGGGTGATTGCCGTCGTGCCGAGTTGGCTCGAGACGCGCTCGAGCGTGATCCTGCGCTCGAACCAACTGAACGCGATGGTCGCGATCCATACCGCCACGATCGCGACGGCCACTGCAGCGAAGATCAGCCACTCGAGGCGGCGCCAGCCCCTGTTTCTGGTAGGCATGGTTTCAGACGACGCCCGACGTGTGGCGGCTCGAATCTCCGGGTGCGGCTAGTGAAGTCGAGGAACCCGATTATGGATCGTGCGGAGATTCGCGACCGTGAGACCGTTCACGTCCTCGCCGAGAGCTGCTGGCGAATACGGGTATGACCCTCGAGCGATTACGGGAATGGCTGATGGTGCCGTTCGGGCATCGCCGCAACGCGACTCGGTGGAGTCGTTCGACTATCGAGAGGTACCCGGAACGTGGTGGCCGGGGACGGCCCCCAAACGTGACGTCCGTCCAATCTAGATAGCGTATACAAAGCTATCGTAGCGGTCGACGACCCCTTCGAGCGATGCAAGCGATGCAAGCGATGCAAACCACGGGACATGGCTTCGGTACGCGGACCCTCGTGGTCGTCGTCACGGCAATGCTCTGGACGAGCGCCGCCATTGCCCAGGCGACCCCGGACCTGGCGGATCTGACGATTGAGGAGCTGTCGGATCTGCGCGTCACGTCCGCGTCGCGCGTGCGCGAACCCCTGTCCGACTCACCCGCTGCCGCGTTCGTCATCACGGGCGACGAGATTCGCCGCTCCGGGGTTACGAGCATCGCCGAAGCGCTGCGACTGGCCCCCGGCGTGGAGGTTGCGCGCCGCAACAATTACGCTTGGTCGATCACCATTCGTGGCTTCAACAGTGATCTTGCGAACAAGCTGCTCGTCCTGATCGACGGACGAAGCGTGTACTCGCCGCTGTATGCGGGCGTGTTCTGGGACGTGCAAGACACGCTGATCGAGGACATCGATCGGATCGAGGTCATCGCCGGACCCGGCGGAACTCTATGGGGCGCCAACGCCGTCAACGGCGTCATCAATATCATCACGCGTTCGGCGGCCGATACGAAAGGTCGCTTCGCTGTGGTCGGCGTCGGCGACGAAGATCACCGCCTCGCGGCATTTCGCTACGGCGGGACGCTCGGACGCGGCATCTCGGCAAGGGTATACGTGAAGTATCTCGACCGGAATCCGTCGATGCTGGCCGACGGCACGGAGGGGTTCGACAACTTCTCTCTGGCCAAACCGGCTTCCGGATGGATTGGCAGGCGAGCGAAGCAAATTCCCTCACGGTGCAAGGCGATTACTATGGCGGCAAGGAGACCAGCCGATTCAACGACTCCTTCACGCTCGGCACGATACCCGCCGGCACGTTCATCGACGATGCGGATATCGGTGGTGGCAACGTACTGGCTCGCTGGAATCGCGATGCCGGCGACGGTCGGGATTTCGCGCTACAGGTTTACTACGATCATACGCGGCGCGACATACCTAGCACCTACGACGAGGCTCGGGACACGCTCGACATCGATTTTCAGCGCCATCACCTGCTCGAACAGCGGCACGACCTGCTGTGGGGAGCAGGGTTTCGTGAAACCGCGGACGACATAGGCAACACGCTGTTTGCCACGTTCGTACCGGCCAGTCGCACGGATCACACGCTGAGCGCATTTCTCCAGGACAAGATCACGGTCGGTCAGAGGCTGTACTTGACTGTCGGGTCGAAGTTCGAGCACAACGACTACACGGGCTTCGAGTCGCAGCCGAACGTTCGGGTCTCTTGGCTCATCGACGATCGGCGTACCTTCTGGGGGGCCGTTTCCCAGGCCGTGCGCGTGTCGTCGCGTCTCGACTCGGACTTGCGTCTCACGCTGCCACTCGACGTGCCGTCGCTGCCGTTTCCGGTCTATGTCACCGTGGCCGGCAATCCTGATCTGCGCGCCGAGAATTTGATCGCCTACGAAGCCGGATATCGGGTCGTTGCGACGACGAAGTTGTCGTTTGATGCGACGGTTTTTCGCCAGGACTACACGCATCTGCAGACGGTGGAGCCGCAGCCGCCCGTGATTTTGCCCGATCCCAACATACCCTATGCGCTCGTTCCGAACGTGCTCGAAGACAATATGCACGGCCGCTCCGTGGGGGCGACTCTGTCCGCCAACTGGCAGCCTGCGTCGAGGGTTCGCCTGCGTTTCCAATACGCGTTCTTGGATCTCGATCTTGCCGCGGAAGCCGGCAGCCTGGACGTCGAGCGTCCCCAGCTGGCTGGGAACAGCCCTAGGCACCAAGTTTCGGCGCAGGCCTTCGTCGATCTATCCCAACGTTTGAGCCTGTTTTCCGCTGCCAGGTATGTGGACGAGCTACCGCACCAGGCCGTGCCCAGCTACACGGCCGTGGACTTGAGCCTCCGCTGGCGGCCCGCGGAACACCTCGATGCCTCGTTGACGGTCCAGAACTTGACCGACGCGCACCACTTCGAGTTCGGGTCCGGCGGCGCCAGCCAGATCGAGCGCAGCACCGTGCTGCGAGCCGCATGGACGTTCTGAGCCGCCATGAACGGGCATCCGCCGCAACGCGTCCGGTTCGCAGCGAGATAGGCCGTTGACGCCGACGACGGACATCGACGCAGTCGCGACCGGAGGTCCCGTCCGCGTGCTCATGCTCGAGGACAACGAGGCCGACGTCGAGTTGATCTCGAGCCAAATGCGACGCGACGGCTTCGACGCCGTACGACAAGTCGTCATCGAGGAGCGAGACTTCCGCTCGGCGCTGGTGCAGTTCTCTCCGCATATCATCCTGTCGGATTTCTCGTTGCCCCGGTTCGACGGCCTCACGGCTTTGAAGATTGCCCGGGCGGAGGCGCCCGCGACACCATTCGTCTTTGTCTCCGGCACTCTCGGCGAAGAGCGCGCAATCCAAGCGCTCAAAGGCGGCGCGTCCGATTACGTGCTGAAGGAAAACTTGCGGCGTCTGGTTCCGGCGATCCGCAACTCGATCCGTCAGGCTGCGCTTGCGCGGGCGAATGAGGTTGCCGAGGAGCTGTTGAGACGCAGCGAATCACGGCTGCAGGACATCATCAACACGTCCGCCGACTGGATTTGGGAGTGCGACGAAGCACGCCGCTTCACGTTCTCGAGTCCCAGTGTCGAGGAAATCCTCGGATACACGCGACACGAACTGCTGGGTCGCGACTCCCTCGAGTACGTGGATGCGGGTGAGGGCGAGCGACTCACAGAGGCTTTTGCTGCCCTGAAGACGGAGGGGTTCGCTCCCTTACCCCTGACGCTACGCTGGCTCGACAAGAGCGGTGAAATTCGTTGGCTCGAGCGCAAGATGGTGGCACTGCGGAACGATGACGGCACGCTACGGGGGGTTCGCGGCATCGACCGCGACGTGACTTCGCGCGTCGCTCAGGAAGCGCGGATCGGTCGGCTCAACCGCGCGCTGCAGTTTCTGAGCGGTGCGAACGCCGCGATCGTGCGTATCCGCGGCAGGCGTGAGTTGTTGAAGGAAGCCTGTAGGCTTGCGGTTCAAATCGGCGGCTACGCCATGGCCACGTTCTATTTGCGGGCCAGCGCCGCCGGCAAAGAGCCGATCGTGTGCCGGGCGGTGAGCGCCGGGCAGGCGCAGGTCAAGCGCCCCCCGAGCGAGCCGATGAACGGACCGGGGCCCGTCGGGCGTGCGATGGCGACGGGCGAAGTCATCGTCGTGGCGGACTTGAGTCAGGCCTCGGTCGAGGTCCCCGATCGGGAAGTGCTGCTGCAGATGGGTTTGGGCGCCTGCATCGCATTGCCATTCGTGATCGACGGCACGCCGGTCGGGGCGGCGCTGCTGCACACGAGCGAGACGCATGCTTTCACCGATGCGGAGCTCGACCTGCTGCGGCGAGTAACGGGCAACATGACGTTCGCGCTGCAGTATCTACACAGTAAAGAGAGCATCGAGTACCTCGCTTACTTCGACACGCTCACGGCACTGGCGAATCGTTCTCTCTACGTGCAGCGGCTCGATCGGATGATTGCAACGGCCAAGCGCGACGATCAAGAGGTGGTGCTGCTCGTATTCGACATTGCCGGGCTGAACGTCATCAACGATGGCCTGGGCCATCATGCCGGCGATCTAGTGCTACAACTCGTCGCCGAGCGTATGAAGAACTTGTTTCGAGATTCGAACTGCCTGTGCTATCTCGGCGGTGGCCGCTATGCCGTAGCGTCGGCCCACGCGCACGATACGGACGTGGCGACCACCGTGCTGCGCGAGCGCGTCGACTTTCTCTTTGATCGGCCGTTCGTCGTGGACGAGCAGGAGCTTCGTCTGGCGATTCGAGCCGGCTTCGCGCAGTTCCCCGAGGACGGGGTGACGGCCGATGCGTTGCTCCACCACGCCCAGACTGCCCTTGATCATGCCAAGCAGGGCGGGGATCGCTACCTGCGTCACGATCCTGCGATGAATGCGGCGGCGTCCGAGCGCCTGAGCCTTACTAACGCTCTTAGAGCCGCGGTGCAACAACGGGAGTTCACTCTTCACTACCACCCGAAGGTTACGGTGACCACCGGCGTTGTGGCCGGCGTGGAAGCGCTTCTGCGCTGGACGACTCACCCCGTACCGCCGAGTGTTTTCGTGCCGATGCTCGAGTCTATAGATCTCATCGACGAGGTCGGTGCTTGGCTACTGGAGCTCGCCATGGTGGAGAGCGCGCGTTGGCCGCAGGTCGAGGCGAACGGAGACTTTCGTGTTGCAGTCAATGTCTCGCCGCTGCAGCTGCGGCGCGAGAACTTCGCCGACAAAGTGCTCGAGGTGCTCGCCAAAACCGGGTTTGCGCCCCGGCGTCTCGAGCTCGAGGTAACGGAAAGCGCGCTGATGACCGATCCGCTGCTCGCGAGTGTGACCCTCGGCCGTTTGCGCGACCGCGGCATTACAGTCGCCATCGACGACTTCGGTACTGGACATTCGTCGTTGCAGGTGCTGGCACGCTTGCCCGTCGACGTTCTGAAGATCGATCGCAGCTTTGTTCGCGACCTTGCGACGAATGAGCGCCATCACCTCGTCGTGCAAACGACGATCACGCTAGCGCAGTCTCTCGGCATCCAGACGGTGGCCGAAGGCGTCGAGACGGACGAGCAAGTCGCCATCCTTGGTGGCCTCGGCTGCGACCTCATGCAAGGGTTTCTGATTCATCGGCCCGCGCCGGCCGAGACAATCGGCACCTGGCTCACGGATCGGATCGCTGCCGGCGGCTACGGCCCGGAAGCGGTCTGAGGAACCGGGCAATGGACACACCACCAGCGAGTCGAGCCGACCCGGCCGCTTGGAGGGTTCGGCTGGCGTTGCTGTGGGTCACGGCATACGCCCTCTGCGGCGCTGCGCCCGCTTGTTTTGGCCAGCCGGGGGTCGTATCGGAGCAGACCGTCAAGGCGGCGTTTCTCTACAAGTTTGCCGAATATGTTGCTTGGCCCAACGCGGAGGGGCTAGCGCCAGGGAGTCCGTTTACGATCGGCGTCGTGGGGTCAGGAACGATTGCGGACGATCTGATTCGCTTGACCGCCGACAGGACCGTCAACGACCGTCCGGTTCGTGTTCGTCTGTTGACAGTCGACGATGTCGTCGAGGACGTGCAGATGCTGTTCATCGGGCGCGAGCAGCAGGACAGGCTCGGTATGCTGCTCTCACCCGTGCGTGGCCGGCCAATATTGACCGTCACGGAATCCAAGGGCGCGCTGGCGGATGGCAGCGTCATCAACTTCACCGTGAACGGAGATCGCGTTCGGTTCGAGATTTCGTTGGCGGCCGCTGAGTCGCAGCGGCTGCGTCTGAATTCCCGGTTGCTCGCGGTGGCCGAGCATGTCTACCGGGCGCCGTAACGGAATGTCCGACGTGCGGTCATCGATCCATCGGAAGTTCTCGCACGTCGTGCTGGCGACGACGGCATGTGCACTGCTGATCACCGGCGTGGCGATGGCCGTCTACGATCTGAGCACCTTCAAACAAAACCTCGTGGCGGATCTGACCGCCCAAGCGGACATTCTCGGGCTTGCGGCGGCACCGGCGCTGGAGTTCGACGACGCGCAGTCGGCGCAGGACTATCTGATGTTGCTCGAGGCGAAGCACAACGTAATCGGCGCGGGGATCTACTCGGCGAAGGGCGGCCTCTTCGCGTCGTACACGAACGGGCACGCCAAGACCGATTTTCCGAAGATTCCGGACCTCGACGGCTATAGCGTCGAAGGCAACACCATCAGGTTCTTCAAGCGCATCGTCGCCCACGGCGAGATCCTCGGCACGGTCTATATCGAGTCGCAGTACGGCCTGTTCGCGCGACTGCTGAATTACCTCGGCATCGTCGGTGTCGTAACGGTATTGAGCCTGTTGACGGCCGTGCTGATCTCGAGGCGCCTGCAGAGCCATGTGACACAACCGATAATCGACATCACGTCCGTGGCGCGGGACGTCGTCGAGAAGCGCGACTTTACCTCGCGGGCGACCAAGAGCAGCGACGACGAGATCGGCGTGCTGGTCGATGCATTCAACGGCATGTTGGCCGAGATCGAACGGCGAACCCGGATTCTCGAACAGTCCAATCGCGACCTCGAGAAAGAGATCGGGGATCGCAAGCGCGCCGAGGAGGCGCTGCGGGCCAGCGAGGACCGCCTGCGCGCCTTGAATTCCGAACTGGAAGGGCGCGTCGCCTCGAGAACCGCCGAGCTCGAAGCTGCGAACAAGGATCTCGAATCGTTCAGCTATTCGGTCTCTCACGATCTGCGCGCGCCGATTCGGGCGATCAGAGGTTTCTCGAGCCTTCTCTTGGAAGATCACGGCGACGCGCTCGACGCCGAGGCGCGACGAAAGCTGAATGTCGTGGGGTCCGAAGCCGCGCGCATGGGCGATCTCATCGATGACCTCTTGGCGTTCTCGCGGCTCGGTAGACGAGCTCTCGAGCCGAACGAGATCGACATGCACCAGCTCGCCCAGAGCGTCTACGAGAAGCTGACCGTCAACGACGAGAGTAATCGAGTGGACTTTCGGTTAGGCTCGCTGCCGCGGGCCCGTGGCGATCGCGGCCTGTTCGAGCAGGTTTGGGTGAACTTGATTTCCAATGCGATGAAGTTCTCATCCAAAAAGGACGCGCCCGTCGTCGAAGTCGGCGGTATCAGCGAGGAGCGCGAGCATGTCTACTTCGTGCGCGACAACGGTGCGGGCTTCGATCCGGCGTATCGCGAGCGTCTGTTCGGTGTCTTTCAACGTTTGCATCACGACCATGAATTTCCGGGTACCTGGCGTGGGACTCGCGCTCGTGCACAGGATCGTGACGCGACATGGGGGGCGCGTGTGGGCGGATGCCGAACTGGAGCGCGGCGCGACGTTTCACTTCACATTGCCGAAGGAGTGGTCGGATGCAGGAGTTCGAGCATATCAGATATCTTGCTCGTCGAGGACAATCAGTTCGACGCCGAGCTCGCCATGCGTGGCCTGAAGAAGAACAGGGTCGCGAACTCGATCGTCTGGGTCAAAGACGGTGCGGAAGCGCTCGACTACGTCTTCCGACGAAACGCGTATGCGGACCGCACGGACAGCGGTCCGAAGTTGATATTGCTCGACTTGAAGATGCCGCGGGTCAGTGGCATCGAAGTCACGAAAGCGATCAAGGGAGACGATCGCACCAAGCGGATTCCAATCGTGATCATGACTTCCTCGAAAGAGGAGGAGAGACATCGTCGACAGCTACAACCTTGGCGCCAACAGCTATATCGTGAAGCCGCTCGATTTCGAGTCGTTGGCCGAGGTCGCGCAGCAAGCCGGGTTCTACTGGCTGGCCATCAATCGAGGCTCTGCCTGATGTGGCTGTAGTGGTTTCCCCGGGTAGTGCCGGGATAGACACTATCGATGGGCCGGGAAGTTGTAGCGGCCGCAAAGCGTGAGGTTCTTCACAACCGTCGGCTCCGAACCCCGCTAGGCTCCGGGATGAGGCTCGTGCGCGGTCGCAACGCGCGCATGCGCTCGGCGACGCCGTACTGTGCCGGAGGGCGCCCAAATGATGCGCGTGCTGTTCATCGACGATGACCCGCAATATCCTTCAGGGATTGCAGCGCCTGCTGCGGCCGATGCGGCGCGAATGGGACATGTCTTTCGCCCTCGGTCCGAAGAAGCCACTGCATTGTTCGACGAGCACTCATTCGACGTGGTCGTCACGGACATGCGAATGCCCGAGATGACAGGGGCGGAGCTGCTCGATCGCCTCCGAAGTCAGCACCGCCGCTGTGCACGGATCATCCTCAGCGGGCATTCGAACATGGAGTCGTCGGTGCGAACCGCCGGCATCGCCCATCAGTTCTTGGCGAAGCCGTGTGACTCGGAAGCTCTGCGCAGAACGATCGATCGCGTCGTGACGCTGCGGCAGTTGCTGCACGACGCGGGGTTGGCGCAGCTCGTCGCCGGCATCGGTAACCTGCCGAGCTTGCCGTCGAGTTACGTGAGTATCAACGATGAGCTCAGGAGCGAAGACCCGTCGTTGCAGCGAGTCGCCGAGATCATCTCGGCGACATCGCGATGTCGGCGAAAGTGCTGCAACTGGTCAACTCGGCCTTCTTCGGGCTCGCGCGGCACGTGGAGACCGTCGAACAGGCAGTGACGTTGCTCGGCACGGAGATCATCAAGTCCCTCGTGTTGTCGAACGCGGCGTTTTCACAATTTTTACCGCGCAGCAAGCGGTTCTCACCGGAAAGCCTCTGGCGGCACAGCTTGCTCGTCGGGGCAATCGCCTCCGCCATCGCCAAGGCCGAGGGCGCCGATCGCGCCACGGTCGGCGAGGCTCTGCAGGCAGGGATCTTGCACGATATCGGTCAGCTCATCCTCGCCACCTACAAGGCGGAGTGCTACGACGAGGTGCTCGCCGCCGCTGCGGAATCGAACGTGCCTCGGTATATGGCCGAGGCAGACGCATTCGATGCGACGCACGCGCATATCGGTGCCTACTTGCTGGGCCTCTGGGGTCTGCCGGACAACACGATAGAGGCCGTGGCTTTTCACCACGAGCCGCAGAGCGTGGCGCCGGCTGGGTTCGCGCCGCTCGTGGCGGTCCACGTGGCGGACGCGCTCGTCCATGAAGCGCTGGGTGAGCCGACCGAGGGGTTGTTGGACGAGGACGTTCTCGAGGCCTCGGGCCTTGAGGGACGACTGCCCGAGTGGCGGGCCATTGCGCAGACAATTCTCAACGGGACCACATCGTGAACAACAGAGTGCTTTTTGTCGATGACGAGCCGAATGTGCTGACGGCCGTGCAGCGCACGTTGCGGGGGCAGTTCGACGTATCCACCTGCGACGATCCAAAACGCGCCGAGGCCATGTTGGGCTTGCAGCAGACGTTCGCCGTGATCGTGTCCGATATGCGCATGCCCGGAATGAATGGCGTGGAGCTGCTGGCCGCGGCGCGAACGGTCGCGCCTGATACGGTGCGCGTGATGCTGACCGGCAACGCCGATCAGCAGACGGCGATCGATGCGGTCAACAAGGGCGAGATCTTCCGGTTTCTCAGCAAGCCGGCCGACCCCGAGATGCTGCGCAGCGTTCTCGCGACGGCCGTGCGTCAACACCAGCTCATCACTGCGGAAAAAGTCCTGCTCGAGCAGACCTTGAACGGCAGCGTCAAGGTGCTTGCGGAGATGCTTTCGATCGTCAAGCCCGAAGCTTTCGGCCGAACCGATCGGTTGCGAGTCAAGGTCAGGCAGGTTACCGAGAGACTCGGTAGTGTCTGCGACTGGGAACTCGACACTGCCGTGTCGCTCGCGCTGCTGGGTTGCGTCGGGCTGCCGTCCGAGCTCCTCGACAAGGTGCTCCAAGGCGATGCACTCAGTCCCGAAGAGAAGCTCGAATACACGGCGCATCCTCTACTGGCTGCCGATTTGATCAAGAACATTCCGCGCATGCGCAACGTCTCGAACACGTTGCTGTATCAGCACAAGCACTTCGACGGCACGGGCTTCCCGATCGACGGTTGCAAGGGCGCAGCCATCCCTACGGGAGCGCGGATCCTGCACGCGGTCCTTGCGTACGACGAGCTGAAGAACCAGGGGTGGTCCGATCAGTCGATCTACGACAAATTGCGCGGTCAGAGCGGTCGATTCGATCCGCGCGTCCTGGAGGCTCTCGGTGCGTGCATCGAGGATGCGGAGGCTTTCAAGATCTTGCGGCTGCCAATCAAGGATGTTCGCGACGGTATGACGATTCATGAGGACGTCAGAACGACGTCGGGGATCTTGCTCGTTTGTCATGGCCAGGTCGTGACGCCGACGGTGCGCCAACATCTAACGCGATTCCATGACGCCGGCCTTCTCGACAATCACGTGCTCGTCAACGCCGCAAAGCGATCGGAAGCGTCCGCAGCCTGACGTGCGAGGAGAGTAGGGCGGTGATGAATTTTTGGCGATTCGCGGAGCCCGCCGGCGGCGCAACGGAGCTCAGCGGCACGTATCACCCGCTGCTCGTCGCGCTGTCGGTAGCCATCGCTGTGACCGGTGCGCTCGCGATGTTGCGCGCAGTGCAGCGGTTCAGCGTGGCCGACACGTTCCGGCTGCGCACCGTCTGGGCTCTGAGCGGCGCCGTCAGCATGGCGTTCGGCATTTGGGCGATGCACTTCACGGGCATGGTCGCGCTGATCCTGCCTATTCCTATGGAGTACGACGTGTGGTGGACGACGCTGTCGCTCCTCCCCGCGTTCGTGGCGAGCTTGGCGGCCGTGTATGTCCTTGGAATGCTCGAGCCCACTCGGGCCACGGTTCACGCGGGTGCCGTGCTGCTCGGCGGCGGTATCGGTGCGATGCACTATATGGGCATGGAGGCCATGCGCTTCGATGGGACACTGCGATACGACCCCGTGGTGTTCGGACTGTCGCTGGTGGCGGCCTATGGGCTTGCAACGGTCGCTTTGCATCTGCTGCGGCCGGCACTCGGCGTCAAAGGCCGAAGCACCGAGTCTTGGCTGCGTGAGCTCGGCAGCGCCGCGATACTCGGCGCTGCAGTCGCGGCCATGCACTACATCGCGATGGGGGCGGCGCATTTCCATTCGTCGGCTGCGGCCGGCGAGCTGCATCTGCACGCGCCGCCATTCGTCCTCACGGGCGTGATCCTCGGGATGGCGCTCATTGCCGGCATCGTCTGGCTGGGCAGTGTGCTCGATGAGCGGCTCGCCACTATGAGCGCTTCGCTGCGTGACAGCGAGGCCATGAATCGGGCGGTCGTCACCGCCATGGTCGACGCGCATTTCGTGGCCGACGAGAGCGGCCGCATCCGTTCGGTGAATCCCGTAGCCACGAAGGTCTTCGGCTACGGGCCGGAGGAGCTCGTCGGTCAGAACGTGAGCATCGTGATGCCGGAGCCTCACAGGCACCGCCACGACGCCTATATCCAACGCTATCTGACCACGCGCGAGCCGCGCGTGATCGGTCGCGGCGAGCGCCGAGGTTTGTGCGGCAAGCGCCGAGACGGTACCGAATTCCCCGTCGAGCTCACGATCACTGAGTTCGAGATGAACGGGCAGCAGTTTTTCAGTGGCACGATACGCGATCTGTCCGAGCATGCCACGACGATCGAGAACACCCGTCGGCTGCGGGCCGCCGTGGATCAGGCCGCTGAGGCGATCGTGATCCTGGATCCCGAGTTCCTGGTCGCATACGGCAATCCCGCGTTTTGGAGTCTGGTCGGCAGTACCGCCGAGGAATCGCTTGGCCGCACCCTCGAGAGCTTCGCATGGAATGCCAAGCATCTGCCGGTGCTCGCGGAAATGCGCGAGCAGGTCGGCAAGGGCAAGAAGTGGTCCGGTCGCCTCGTCAGCACCCGCGACGACGGTTCGTTGATCGACGAGGCCGTCACGACGACCCCCGTGCTCACGGACGGCAGAGTGAGTTGCTATATTCAGATTCGGCGCGACATCACGGCGCACATGCGCATGGAAGAGCAGTTACGACAGGCGCAGAAGCTCGAGTCCATCGGGCAGCTGTCCGCTGGCATCGCACACGAACTCAATACCCCGTCGCAGTATGTCAGAGACAACATACTGTTTCTGAAAGATGCGTACGCGCAGCTGCTCGGTCTGGTCGACGGAGCCTGTCATCCGCGGATCCGCAGGATCGACGCAGTCTGCAAGTGGCGATCGAGGCTGCCGACCTCGACTATTTGCGCACGGAGATTCCCCATGCAATCGAGCAGTCGGTCGAGGGGATGAATCGAATCACGAACATAGTGCGGGCGATGAAGGAGTTTTCGCACAGCGGTCGTGACAAGGCGCCGGCGAACCTGAATCAGGCCATCGAAAGCACGGTCGTGGTCGCCACCAACGAGTGGAAGTACGTTGCCGACGTCGTGTTCGAGCTCGACCCGATGCTGCCTGCGGTTCCCTGCGTGTTGGACGAGTTCAATCAGGTCGTTTTGAATCTCGTCGTCAACGCGGCGCACGCAATCGGCGATGTGGTCGCTGCCGCGGGCGGAGAAGAGGATCGGAAGGGCAAGATCACGATCAGCACCGCTACCGTGGACGACTCCGCCGAAATTCGAATTTCGGACACGGGTTCCGGCATGACGCCGGCAGTCAAGGCGCATATTTTCGAGCCGTTCTTCACGACGAAGGAGGTCGGCAAGGGCACTGGACAGGGTCTGAGCATTGCTTATCGGATCATCGTCGAGAGGCACCGCGGATCGATCTCGGTGGAGACTGAGCCGGGCAAAGGCGCGTGCTTCGTGATCCGGCTGCCGCTCGACGGCGCGCCTGGCAGCGAGGCGTCGGTGGCCGCGTGAGGCGGCCTGCTATGGAGATCGCCTTGACAACCTCCCCGCGAAAGATCCTGATCGTCGACGACAGCGCGCTGGATCGCGAGCTCATGGCCGTGATGCTGCGCTCGCAATTCACGGTTCTGCAGGCCGTCGATGTCCCGTCCGGCATCGAGGCATTCCGTCGCGAGCGTCCCGACTGCGTGCTGCTCGATCACCATCTGCCGGGCGCGGCGGGCCTCGAAGGGCTCATCGACTTCGTGCGCGCACAGGCAGCCGTCATCATGGTCAGCGGGTCCGACAACGACGCGCTCGCGGCAGAGGCAATCAGGCGCGGCGCGCACGACTTCATTCACAAGGATGCGCTGACTCAGCCCCTGTTGATCAGAACCTTGAACCGCGAGCGCGAGCGTCGACTCCTCGAGAATAAGCTGTTGGCAACACAGCAGCGATTCGACGAGGTGGCGGCGCGCATCTCCGAGGTCCTCTGGGTGCGCTCTCTGGACGGCGAGTTCTTGTATTTGAGCCCGAGCTTCGAGCAGATCTGGGGCCGTTCGAGAGCCGACATGACGCTAACCCTGTGGGAAAGCTACATCCATCCCGAGGACCGCGAGTTCGTCAAGGACGGGAAGGCCAAAGCGGGCTTGCACGAGTACGAGCTCGAATACCGGATCGTTCGCCCGGACGGCGGGATTCGCAGAATCCGCAACAACGGTTATCCAATCATGGAGGACGGCGTTCTTGCGCGTTACGGCGGCATCACGCGCGACATTACTGAAGAGGTGCGGTTGCATCAGGAGCTCAGACTCGCGCAGAAGCTCGAGGCAATCGGTCAACTCGCCGCCGGCGTCGCTCACGAGATCAACACGCCGGCCCAGTACGTCGGCGATAACGTTGCGTTCCTGACGCAGGCGTTCCGGGACCTCTTGCCGCTGCTGAGGTCGTGCCACGACATGCTGCGCAACGAGCCGTCCAGAGGCGGCATGGAGGAGTTGAGCGCCGCTGCGGCGAAAGCGGATCTCGACTACCTAACCGAGGAGTTGCCTGTCGCTTTGCAGCAGACGACGGCCGGTATCGCGCAGATCACGAGGATCGTCCGGGCCATGAAAGAGTTCGCGCACCCCGCGGACGACGTGAAGGCCATCGATCTGAACCGCGCCATCGAGACGACCGTGACCGTTGCCAAGAACGAGTGGAAATACGTCGCCGACGTAACGCTCGACCTCTCTCCCGACTTGTGCGGCGTCGCCTGCAACCCGTCGGAGATCAACCAGGTGTTGCTGAATCTGATCGTCAACGCCGCCCAAGCCATCGGCGACGTGGTCGGCAACGACGGTGTGACGAAAGGCGAGATTTCGATCCAGACGCGTTCCGCCGGGGACTTTGTCGAGATCACCGTGGCCGACACGGGGTGCGGCATTCCGGAGGAAATACGTGAACGAATCTACGACCCGTTCTTCACGACCAAAGCGATCGGTAAAGGCACTGGCCAAGGGCTCGCGATCACACATCGGATCGTGACGGAGCGACACAGCGGGTCGATTCGCTGTGAGTCGGCCGTGGGCAAGGGCACGCGTTTCATCATTCGGCTGCCGATCATCGGTAGCGGCAGTTCAGTGCTCCCTGCCGAGACGCGCGAAGCCGCACCGGGCTGATGCAACCGATAACAAGTGAGCACTCACTAGTGGGCTGCGCGCCTCTTTACAGCCTACCCGTCGCGTAGGCGCGAACTCGATCGGTCTTTCTTCAATCGGCGCCGACGGCCTGTTTCGCCGCATTCTCCACCGGTTCGTCGGGCGTCCAGGGTCGGCCGGTTCGCTGCTCGATATACGCGCGTATGAGGCGACGCACGACCTGCGACGGCGTGGCGTCCTCCTCCGCGCATAACCGCTCGAAGAAGGCCTTTTTTCGAGGATCGATGAGGATGGTCAGTCGTGCAGTGCGTTGTTCGAGGGCCAAGGTTCTTCCCAGATATTTACATTTGATGCGTCATTTATGATAATTCTATTATCATAGAATCACAATTCGATGTGAATTCCGCAGTATGTCCGTCGCGACTGAGTGCTCGGGCGTTTCGTCGTGCTCACTTGCTGCTGTGGCGTGGGTGGAGACGTGAGTGGGGCAGACGCCGACAACGTGAGTGGGTCACGGTCATCGACTTCGTCGATGTCACGGAGCATCGCCGATGAGCAAGCTCCATTGAGTTCGTGAAGATAGATCGACTCCAGACGGCCAGCCGCCAGCTCGATACCGCGATTGAACTGTTGTTCGGCGGCGCAGACCCTGTGGCGGTACACACGCTCGCGAGCGCCGCTGCGGGAATTACCATGGTCTTGAGTGCCCAAGGGGCTGGGGGGGCACCCTTGGACGAGGGCAGTTGGGAAGCCGACGGCCTGACTCGTCAGGCCTACTCTCGCGCTTTCCAAGCCACGCAGAAGCTATCGAGTTATGCGGATCGTGATTCGAGCGTTAGCAACGATGTGCACGAGTTCTCGGCAGTCGATGTCGAATACGTTCTCTTCCGGGCTATCTCGAATCTTCGAGACCTCCTGCGGGAGCGTCAACAGAAGCTCAGCCCTTCGCAGGCAGTATTTCAGTTCTGGTTCATCGCGTCGTACACGGATGCCACTGGATCAACGGACACGTATAGCGCTGCCATCAAGGTATTCGGCGACATGACCGTGATGTCCAGACTTCATCGCCTCGCAGCCGGTCAGCGCATGCTGGCCGTTTGGCGTAAGAGCTTCGGCAGCTGAGAATCGTCGCCTCTGACGGGCATCGGAAGACAACGGCGGCGCTCGCGAAGCAGTAGTCCGAGCCGCACCGTTTCGCGATGCGTCTCGGGGACGATGTCCAGCGCCGCGCTCATGCGACGGCGCTCGATGCAGGAGACTCGCGATTGGCCACGCCGGCCATCGTCTACTTCTCCAGTAACGCGGCGATGAGCTTGAGCGCAGCCGCGGTGCTGTTGACGCCGCCGAACAGAACGATCTCGAGGTGGCCGATGTCGCGGTCGTACAGCGTGTCGGCTCGCAGAGGCTCGTCGCCGGGCGAGTCGCGGTGCGTGAACGCTTCGAGGGCGGTCTTGATCTCGCTCGTTTGCTCGGGACTGATGGCGTCGACCCGCACGATGCACGACGCTCCGACGTCTCGGCGCCGCTTGGCCCGCTCGTTGTCCGTGAGTGGCAGCGGTAGGCCCGTGAACGCCTCCACGTCCGCACGAGCGATCCGGTATTGCTTGCCGATCCGCACGGCTTTCAAGCGACCGTCGCGAACGTAGTTGCGGACGGTTTTGACGTGCAGTCGAAGCCGCTTGGCGATGTCGAACACGGACAGAAACTCTTGGGGCTGGGGCATGATCGGAACCGTCTTTCTAAGCTGGTTCGCGACTATATACTCCCAATAGTTCCGTATCAATAGGTAACATTAGGGAATAATAAGCCCTTCCGCGCCAGCGCGGCCGTCCGCGGGGCCTGGGCCGCTCCTAACGAATCGGGATCGTGTAGGTCAACATAGCCCCGCCATCCAAGGGTCTAAGGAAAACCTCGCCGCGCGGCTCGCCGCGATCGCGCCGTTTCATGACGAACTTGGCCGCGGCAATCCCCAAAGCGGCGCCGGCGACGGTGTCGGAAAGCCAATGCGCATCGTGATTGAGCCGTTGGTAGCCGGTACCGATTCCGATTCCGTAGCCGATCACGCGACGCAGCCAGCGGTGTCGATCGTTGCCCGACTCCGCCAGCACGGTGCCGATCGCGAACGCAGCCGCGGTATGCCCGGAAGGAAACGACAAGCCTCCATCGTTCCAGTGATCGCGTGGTACGCCGGGGCCCGGGCGTTCGCGGCGCAATGCCACCTTCATGACTTCCACGCTGATGGTCTCGAGCACGACGGCTCGACGCATCGCGGCCGCTTCCCAGTGAGCTTCCTCGTTGTGACCGAGCTTTGCCGTCAACCAAGTGCCGCCGAATACCAGCGCCGCGGGCATCGAATCCGCGACTTCGTGGTAGTTGGGCTCGCCGTCGTTCGCAAAATGAGCGCGAACCTTGTCGTCATGGTGATAAGCGACGCCTACGGCGGCAACGATGCCGCCGAACCGCAGCCATTCACGGCTTCGCCAGCGCGCCGGCTCGGTGGCAAATGCTTTGAGATCGTCGCCGAGACGTGTCGTTTGTACTGGGCCCGGGTCCGCCGCGGGGGCGGATCCGGACTCCTGTTTTGCCGGCTGCGCGCAAGCCGCGCCCTGTGCCAATGCTGCGCCGAGGATCGCGGCGGCGAGCGTCAGATTCGACCGCCGGGCGAATCCGTAGGCACTTCCGCTCGACACGTTGGCCAGTGCGGATGACAGGCTAGTGCCGAATTTGCGTCACGACGTCTTCGGTCTCGTAGGTCGCGCAGTTGCCGCGTTCCGGCTGCAGGCCGGCGTCCTTGCGCATGTTGAGCCGGAGTATTCGCGTCGGCATGACCCACGGCTTGACGAGAACTTGAGGGTCCTCGACCGTGGTGTCGTAGTAAATCACGTCGCCTTCACGCCTGAAGCGTTCGACGACGTGCAGATCGTCGGAATGGAAGAATCCGCCGCGCCCGAACCATGTGGAATCGACGAAATTGATCGAGTCGAGCACGAGCGTGTCTCCCTCCCAGCGGCCCACGGTGTAGCCGAGATAGGTCTGCACGATGTTGTTCGGGTCGTGCTTGCGGCCGTCGGTTGGAATCACGCGGTATTCGCCGTATCCGCCGCCGGCGTCGCCGCCGAAGTACAGCAGCGTCACGTCTTTGTCCGACTGGTAGATGCGTCGCGGCGGACCCTCGCGCGGAACGCCGAGCGGTTGGCAGGTCATGACCGGGTCGTACTTGTTGGTCCACATGTCGAGCTCTTGAACCTTGTCCCAGTACTCCGGCTTGTAGATCGGACGACCGTGGATTCCGAAACGCGACGGCGAGTAGAGCTCGAAGTCGTAGGTCTGGTTGAGATCCCGGCTGCAGTACTTGTCCTGCATCGGGGAGCACCGTCGTCCGCCGCCGCTCATGTAGTTGCCGATCCAGTCGCTGTAGGACCACGCGCCGCGCAGATCCGGATGACCGTCGAACATCGGCGTGGGCACCGACTTGTCCACGGGAGGCTCCTCCTTCGCCATCACCTCACGGGGCAACTCGTCTTTGACCTTGATGGCCGCCTGTACGCTTGCCGGCACGGGGGCTACGACATAGACGTTGCCGGTCTCCGTCACCGTTGTCGTGAGGTCGCGAACGACTTGGCCGTTGTGCCGCTCGGTGCGTTTGCCCGCATAGAGCATGTCGATCTTGTTCAGCGGGTTGTTCCAGTCCTGGTAGTCGCTGTAAGCGAACTCCGTGGTGTTCTTCCCTTGGGTAACGACGACGCTCTTGGTCATGAACTTGTCGTCGAGCGTGGCCGTGCCGACGGCGCCCGGGACGCCGGGGATCGGGAACGTCA
This sequence comes from uncultured Gammaproteobacteria bacterium, assembly GCA_963786385.1. Taxonomy (GTDB): domain Bacteria; phylum Pseudomonadota; class Gammaproteobacteria; order Steroidobacterales; family Rariloculaceae; genus FEN-1219. Next base: position 2,018,687 of record CAWAYS010000005.1, on the reverse strand, counting down.
CGACGGGATTGCCGCCTTTCCAGCGCACCGATGTCTGCCCCGCCTTCGAAACCCCGTCTTTGAAGAGCGTGCCCGGATTGGCGCCGAGCCAAAACGTGTCGGGCGTCGTGCCGGCGATCGCGGCTTTCGCGGCGCCGTATGGACCGGCCCAAATCCGAATGAGTCTCTGCTGTACGGTCGCGGGCATCGGTTTGACTTTGCCCTCGGTGGGACCGATCTGCGCGCCGGGCGTATCCTCGTCCCACGCGTAGAACCCGCTCACGACCTCGATGTTCGAGTACGGCTGTCCGTTCGCTCGTGTGCAGGTGTACTGAATCCGCTGGCTGAAGCTTTGGTAATTGGTGCTGATACGAAATTTGGTGAGCTTGCACGGCTGACCATCCACCAGGAGAGTGCCCGTGCCTTGATACTCGTGCGATGCGACCATTTCGCGCTCGTCATGGCCCTTGAGCATGCCCATGTTGCGCGTCCAATTGAAAAGCACGGACTTCAGGTCCTTCGCGTCCGGCGCGGGTGTGTAAGGCTCGGGAACCTCGCGATTGAACTGCGCGGAGGCCGTCAAGCTTCCGCCGAGCGCGGCGACAGCCAAGGTCGCCTTGATCCACCCCATTTTTCTTCCAACGTTCATTCCGATGCCTCTCATTGAGCTGCCTTTTACGCGTAACCCTGCCGATCGTCCGTGATGTGTGGTCGCCTATTCGGCATGTCGTCCTCGCAGCGCGTGAGCATATCAAACTTGTGCCGCCGCCCGACTACGGCGGCTTTCGGTGCTGCCGCGACAGTCGTGCCGGCGATGGGCTCTGCGGGGCAGACCGTGGCAGTACCGGTCGGTTCTCGAGCCAGTCGTCTTGAAGCCGCGGGCGCGCCGATGGTCTTAGACGTTCGCCGACTGCCGTGCCGGGGCCGTTGTCTGCGAGGACAGGAAGGCCCGCGCCACGAACGCCGCAAAGGTCACGGCGCCGGCAGCGAACACGACGTCGCCCGGGACTCTGGCCCAGACGAGCGCCTGCATCACGGGGCCGTGAATGACTTCGGCGCTGCGCGCATAGGCGTAGCCGTGCGTGTAGCTGGCATACGTTTGCCACAGGCCCTGCGGCAACAAGGACAAGAACACCATCATCGCCAAGCCGACGTTCAAGCACCAGAAGCTCGTCGACAGCAAACGCTCGCTCCAGCGAGTCACGTCCGTGAGTCCGCGCATGCAAAACAGCGTGAGGCCGAGCCCCAGCATTCCGTAGACGCCGAACAATGCCGCGTGACCGTGCGTCGCCGTCGTGTTCAGTCCCTGCATGTAGTAGAGCGCGAGCGGCGGATTGATGAGAAACCCGAATAGCCCTGCGCCAATGAGATTCCAGACGAGCACGGCGCCGAAGAACTTGAACGGCCATCGATACGCCATCTGCCACTCCGCCACGCCTTCGTGCTTCGCCCGGCTGTATGCCTCGAAGCCGACGACCATGAGGGGTACCACTTCGAGCGCCGAGAACACGCTGCCGAGCGCGAGCACGCCGACTGGGGTGCCGCTGAAGTACAGGTGATGAAAAGTGCCGAGCACGCCGCCACCGAGAAAGATAATCGTCGCCACGAGCACCGATGTGGTGGCGACGGACACTCGCACCAGGCCCATTCGGACGAGCAACGCGGAGACTATCGCCGTGGCGAAGACCTCGAACACGCCCTCGACCCACAAATGCACGACCCACCAACGCCAGTATTCCATGATCGAGATGTGGGTGTTGCGCCCATAGAGCAGGCCGGCGCCGAACAGCAGCCCGATCGCCAGCGTCGCGATCACGACGAGAAAGATCAACGAGCGGTGCTGCTTGACGTGCAGTGCCGGCCAAAGCCCTCGTAGCACGAGCAAAACCCAGAGCAGCAGACCGACGAAGAGATAGATCTGCCAGAATCGCCCGAGATCGACGTACTCGTAACCTTGATGGCCGAACCAGAAATTTCGTGCCGCGTCTGGAATCATGCGGTTGATAGCGAGCCATTCGCCCGCAAACGAGCCACCCACTATGACGACGAGGCTCACGAGCAGAAACCACACGCCCGCGACCTGCAGCTTCGGTTCGCGGCCGCCGAACAACGGGGCGACATACAGCCCGGTGGCAAGCCACGCGGTTGCGATCCACAGCACGGCTAGCTGCGTGTGCCACGTGCGCGTCACCGAATATGGGAAGTATTCGGAGAGCGGTAACCCATAGAGGCCTTGTCCTTCGACGGCGTAGTGAGCCGTGACGATGCCGAGAAAAACTTGTGCGAGAAACAACACGGCGACGATCGCGAAATACCACGACGTTGCTCGCATCGAAGGCGTGACGGTGGTCGTGCTCATGAAGTCGCTGCGCGCAAACCCCGTCTCCGGCTCGCCGTCGCGGCGCCAGATGTCGAATTCCTTCGCGTAGTACCAAACGAGCGCGCCGATGCCGCCGAGCAACGCGAGGATCGATATGAATGTCCACATGAACACGGCTCCGGTCGGGGTGTTGCCGACGAGCGGCTCATACGGCCAGTTACTCGTGTAAGTGATCGTGTCTCCGGGTCGCTCGGTGCTGGCTGCCCACGAGGTCCAGAAGAAGAACGCGTCGAGAGACTTGGCCTCGTCCGGCTTCAGCACGGCGTCGATGGGGAAAGCGTATTCCTCGCGCAGCACTCGCGCGTCGGCGGAACGCCCTTCGAACAGATCCGTGTAGTGTGCGGCGACCGATGCGATTGCGCGCGCTCGAGCGTTGTCGATGGTGACTACCTGCGACTGCGGATCGTAGGTATTCGTCCGCATCGCTTGCTGCAGCACGGAGCGCAAGCGCGCCTGCTCCGGCGCCTCGAGCTCGGCATAGGCGGCCGAGTACGAGGCGCGTGCGAGGAGGTCGAGCAACGCGAGCGCTTCGCGATGGAGCCAGTCCGCCGACCAATCGGGCGCGACGTAGCTGCCGTGCCCCCAGATCGATCCCTGCTCCATGCCGCCCATGGATTGCCAGACGTTTTGACCGCGCTGGATGTCCGCGCGCGTGAAAATCGTCTCGCCGGTGGTGCTGCGCACGGCCTCGGGAATGGGCGGGGCGGCGTGGTAGATCTGATTACCGAAATACAGCAGTGTCCCGAACATCGCGACCATGCTCGCCGCGAGTATGATCCAGAGGCGTCGGATCGAAAACAGCGTGTCATAGGTCTGCATCGCAGGTCCTCCCCAACTCAGTGACGGTTCCGCGCGCGAACCTACAGGCTGTATAAGCTAGTCGTATCGAAAGGCGTCGAACGTGCATGGCGCACAATTGGGACGCACGATCGGTCGATTGCGAACAACTTGCGGAATTTGCTTTGCCGCTCATGGGGCAATCCCCGAGTGCGGTTGCGTGTTCCTTTGCGGTCGATTCCCTCGGACGCCTCGCGCCAAGACCTCAGTGTCAGCCGCCCGAGTTGCCGAGATACGGCAGCAACCGCCCGAAGCACAGCACTCCGAACCACGTGAGCAACGATGCCGCGCCGACGATTTTCGCGAGTGGCGTCGTCGGGGCGGTCGGACCGTTACGCACGAGCACGGGCTCGACCTTCAGGTAGTAGATCAGAAAGTTGATGCCCGCGAGCAAAACGAGCGCCATCTTCGCTTGGAACCCCCAGTTATAGGCGTACATGCGCGGCACGGCGAGGAAGAAGCCCAGACCCGTGAGCAAGTTGACGAGGAATCCAACGATCGCGACGGGCATCAATTCGTGCACGGTCTTCAGCGAGATGGCGCGCTCGAAGCCGAGAAGCCGTAGATCCATGATCAGCAGTGCCCCTATGAGAAGGCACAGGCCGACGAAGTGCAGCGTTTCGAAAATCGGCCAGCTCCAGGGATAGTCGAGCATCGCATCGTGGATCCAACCGATTTCCAATCGGTTGAGCAAGGACTCCATTCGGGAACACCTCTCGGGGATGGGTCAAAACGCCGGCGACGATTGCGCCGGTGAGGAGAGCGGATCGGGAATGCGCTCAGGACGGCCCGGTTTCGGGCGGAAACGTCGCGCAGCGTATCTCGCGCCCTTCGTCGTGTCTATCGGTGGCTAGAAGGAAGAGACGAATGCGGTCATTCCATCCGCAACGGCGTTGTTCCATGCTGGCTTCGGCATGACGCCCGTGCCACCCCCTCCCTAGGGCAAGGAAAGACCTTGGTCGGTGTCGGGCTCGCTGTCGAGTCGATGGCGCGAGGCGACAAGGCCGCCGTATTTACGCTGGATTTCACCAAGGCCGATGTCGCGAAATGCTTTGGCTTGCTCGATCAGTCGTCGGTACGATTCGGCGGCCAAGTCGTTTCCCGGGCTAGCCGACGTTCGTTTGCCCAACCCACTGGACCTCGCCCTGTTCGACAAAGCTTGCTTCATCAGTCACGGCAAGATGCATGTAGAAGACGTGGCCTAGAAGGCGCGTCTTCCGGCCGTAGTGCCCCGCTCGTCGCTCTGCTACGATGATCGCGCTCGGTCGGAGCAACCACGTCCGCGGAAAGGGCCGCGCCCACGACACGACGACCGCCTCTATGGTCCGGTGTTTTCCCTTATCTGCCTGAGCGGACGCAGGCGCTCGATAAGGGGAACGTCAATGACCGATCGGCCTCGCAGTTATCCGCACTTTCGTCTCGACTTCGAGCAGCAACAAAAACGCGCCAAGGATCTCTTGAAGGCCGCGCGAGCCGGAGATCCCGAAGCGCTATCGCGATTCCGATCGCCGCCGAAGCTGGCCGAAGCGCAGCACGCGATAGCGACGGACCTGCGCTTCGAAAACTGGGCCGCGCTCAAGCGCCACATTGCAGCGATGACGCGCGAGCGCGAGGCCATGGAGTCGCGTGGTTCCGGATCGTTCGACACCGAGGTGCAAGCGTCCCACGCCGTGGACGATGATGCACGCACGCTGCACGTGCGTTGCGGCAGCGATCTCGAGGAGCCGCTTCGAATCGCGGGTTTTCGCGGCGAGTTCCACGAGCACAGCTATCCGTACCATGCAGGTCCCGTGCACGACACCGGCCCAGGGTGCCTCGAGCAGCGTGCGAGCTTCCTCGTGTCGCACTATCACAGCGACGAGCGGCCGCTCGAATACGAGACTGTGCTGGATCGTCTACGCAGCGACGAGCGGCGCATGATCGATTCCGCGAAATGCGAGCGCGTCGTCATCTGGTCCGAGTTCGATTGCTGCGATCAGCTCGTGCTCGTGCGTTTACTCGCGCACTACGCGGCGCATGCGCGTCCTCGACAGCTCGAGCTCGTCAACGTGGGACAGTTTCCCGGCGGCGTGCGTTTCATCGGGCTCGGCCAGCTGCCGCCCGAGGCGCTGCGTGTGCTCTGGCACGCGCGCCGGCCGGCGACTGCCGAGCAGCTACAGCTCGGCCACGATGCGTGGCGCGCGCTCGCGAGTCCCGATCCGCGCGCGCTCGCGGCCATCATGCGCACGGGAACGCCAGCGTTGCCGCTGCTCGCCCCGGCGTTGCATCGTCACTTGCGCGAGCTGCCGTCGTCGACGAACGGGCTTTCGCTGACGGAGGAAATGGCGCTGACTCTGCTCGACCAAGAGCCACAGAGCCTCGACCGCATGTTCGGGCGCATGAGCTATGTCCTCGACCCGCTGCCGGGGCAGGGGGACCTGCAAATGCGCGATCGTGTGCTCGATATGGAGCACGCGCGCGAGCCCGTGTTCACCCGCGTGGCTGGTGTCGATACCGAGGGTCGGTCGCGGCCGCCGTGGACGGACGTGCTCACGATCACCGAGCTCGGGCGAGGCGTCTTGCGCGGCGACGTGGACTTTCGCGTGCTCGAGCCGCCGGCCCGATGGGTCGGCGGTGTACAGATCGGGTCGGGGCGGCTCGACTGGCGATGGAACGAGCGGCCGCGCGACGCGCGAGTGCGTCGAGTGCTTTGATCGTGCTCGAAGGCGCGGCATTTCGTTCGACTGGTCGGCCTCGCAAAGCCTGAGAAAACGTACACCGTCGATGGTCACATCGTAGTTGCCAGCGGCGATGGCCGGGCGCAAGATTGCAACGCGGCAGGGGAAGTCGAAACGACCGACCGGCGGCCTCGAAGAATACCAATCGACGCGACGGCCGTCCGTGCGCAGCGCAAGTTTTCGACTCGTTTACGTTCGCTCGAGCAGTCCAAAGGAGCATGTTTATGATCCTGGGCATGTCGGTCTCGATGTTCACGGCTTTTCACGTGGCCTTGAGCTTCATCGGTATGATCTCGGGGCTCGTCGTGTTCGCCGGAATGCTGCGCGGGAAGCTCTCGAGTGGTTGGACGCTCACGTTTCTTGGCGCAACCGTGCTCACGAGCGCCACGGGATTCCCGATCCCGCCGCCTGGCCTCGACCCGCCGCGTATCCTAGGCATCGTGTCGCTCGTCCTGCTCGGGGTTGCGGTCTTTGCGTTGTATGGGCTGCGGCTCGCGGGGCGTTCGCGGTCCGTGTACGTGATTGCGGCGCTGATCGCGCTGTATCTGAACTGTTTCGTCGGCGTGGTTCAGGCATTCTCGAAGGTGCCGTTCCTGAACGCCTTGGCGCCGACGCAAACCGAGCCTCCGTTCGCGGCCGCACAGGTCGTGCTGCTCTTTGCCTTCGTCGGTCTCGGCATTGTGGCCTTCAGACGATTCCGTCGGGTCTCGCTTTAGGAGGCGGGCCGCCATGCAATGCGGTCATCTCGACTTGGTTCGCACGGCAAAGCCGCGCACGGACGGTTGCGAGGAGTGTTTGAAGCTCGGCGATGGTTGGGTGCACTTGCGCTTGTGCCGTACGTGCGGGCATGTGGGGTGTTGCGACAGCTCGAAGAACCGGCACGCGACAAAACACTTCCATGCGACGAAACATCCGATCGTGACGTCGCTCGAGCCTGGCGAGACCTGGAGCTGGTGCTACGTCGACGAGGTCGGCATGGAGCTCGACGGATGATCGCGCCGGAGCGGTAAACGTGGCGACGCAGCTCCTCGAAGCGCGCCGCGCACAGATGTTTCCGAAGCTCACGGCCGCGCAGCTCGCGCGGCTCGAGCCGCACGGCGCGAGACTGTCGACGGCGGCCGAAGAGGTTTTGCTCGAGGCCGGGACGGACCCACGCGGTACGAGATCGCAGCGTGCTGCACCTGAGTCTCGAGGACTTGCGGCGAGTGGTCCAGACCGATGCCGAGCTCAGCGAGCTGTTCATGCGCGCGTTCATCCTGCGGCGGCTCGGCGTGCTCGCGTCTGGCCACAGCGAGGTCACGTTGCTCGGATCGAGCCACTCCGGAGACACGTTGCGGATTCGCGAGTTTCTGACGCGTAACGCGCGGCCCTACGTGAATGTCGACATCGATGCCGACGAGGGCGCCCGCGCGCTGCTCGAGCGCTTTCACGTGGCTGCCGACGAGCTGCCGGTGATCATCTGCCGGGCGGGTGGCCATCTTGCGTCGCGCGGCTCAAGTGACGGCTGAGAGCCGTTCGGCTACGTCATCGATGTCTTCTGACGTCGTCGGCCGGCCGAGGCTGAAGCGCACGGCGCCCATGCCGATCTGCGGTGGCACTGCCATGGCCGCGAGCACGGGCGAAAGCTCGATACGATCCGAATGACATGCCGAGCCTGTCGATGCGGCCACGCCGTCGAGCGCCGCAAGCACCTCGGCGCCGACACGACGTACGAACGAGACGTTGAGTGTGTTCGGCAGCCGATGCTCGGCGTGGCCGTTGAGCACGACTTCGTCGCCGAATCGGTCTTTCAGATGCACCCACAGCCGATCGCGCAGCGACTGCACACGGCTCATGTCGGCGAGATCCGCGGCAAGCTCGCTGGCTCTGCCGAGCGCGGCGCTCAACAGTGCGCTCTCGGTGCCTGCGCGCCGCCCGCTTTCGTGTCCGGCGCCATGAATCAGCGGCTCGAGCGCGATGCCTCGGCGCACGTAGAGCGCGCCGACGCCTTTCGGCGCGTAGAACTTGTGGCCGGCGACGCTGAGCAGGTCCGCGCCGAGCTCGTCGACCCGGGTGGGAATCTTGCCGACGGATTGTGCCGCATCGGTATGCAACGGCACGCCGCGCTCGTGCGCGATATGCGCGCATTCGGCAATCGGCTGAATCGTGCCGACCTCGTTGTTGGCATGCATGATGCTCACGAGCAGCGTGTCGGGCTTGATCGCGCGGCGTAAGCCATCGGGGTCGACGCGCCCCGCGCCGTCGACGGGCAAATACGTGACCTCGGCGCCGAGCCGCTCGAGAAACGCGCACGGCGACAGAATCGCGGGATGCTCGATGCGCGTCGTTACGATGTGCGGCCGCTCCCGGCGCGCGGCGAAAAACAACCCCTTCAACGCGAGGTTGTTCGCCTCGCTGCCGCCGCTCGTAAATACGATCTCGTCGGGGGCGGACCCGAGCAGCGCGGCGACTCGCGTGCGCGCTTCGTCGAGAATCGCACGGGCCGGTGTTCCAGCCCAGTGCGTGCTCGACGGGTTGCCGAAACCCTCGTCCATGACGCGGCGCATGGTCTCGGCGACCTCGGGTGCAAGCGGCGTGCTCGCATTGTAATCGAGATAGATGCGCCGCATGGCTCTAGGGCTCTCGTTTCAGCGAACGGTCACCCGGTACGGGGCATCGCGCACGAGCGTTCCGAAAGGCTCGAGGTGCAGCCGCCGCCGGCTCGTCACTTCCAGGAAGTCGTCGCGGTTTCCGGGCTCGACGGCGCAAATCAAGCCGCCGCTCGTCTGCGGGTCGCAGAGAACGTTCTTCGCGTCTTCCGACAGCGGACTGACCTTGTGCCCATAGCTTGCGAAGTTTCGTGCCGTGCCGCCGGGAAACGTCTTCTGGGCCACATATCTCGCCAATGCCGCGAGCTGCGGCACTTTGGCGAGCTCGATTTCGGCGCACACGCCGCTCGCTTCGCACAGTTGGCTCAGGTGGCCGAGCAGCCCGAAGCCTGTGACGTCGGTGATCGAGTGAACGGCGCCGACGTCGGCGAGCTCGGCGCCGACGTCGTTGAGCTCGAGCATGAGGTCGCGCACGGTTCGAAAGTCGTCGTCCGTCAGCACGCCCTTCTTCTGCGCGGTGGTTAGGATCCCGACCCCGAGCGGCTTGGTGAGATAAAGCTCGTCGCCGGGCTGCGCGAGATTGTTCGAGCGGATCTTGGCCGGGTGCACGATACCGGTCACGGCAAGCCCGAAGATAGGCTCCGGGGCATCGATGCTGTGACCGCCCGCGAGCGGGATGCCGGCCCGAGAGCATGCTTCGCGGGCGCCGCTCAAGACCTCGCCCGCCACGGCGGGGTCGAGCTTGTCGATGGGCCACCCGAGAATCGCGATGGCGACGACGGGCTTTGCACCCATCGCATAGATATCGCTGATCGCGTTGACGGACGCTATGCCGCCGAAGTCGAAAGGGTCGTCGACGATCGGCATGAAGAAATCCGTCGTGCTCACGACGGCTTGATCCTCGCCGATGCGGTAGACAGCTGCGTCGTCGCGCGCGTCGTAGCCGACGAGCAGGCGCGGATCGCGTTCCTGTACGGGGACGCGCTCGAGAATTTCCGACAATACCTTCGGCGAGATCTTGCAGCCGCAACCTGCGCCGTGCGAGTACTGTGTCAAACGAATCGCGCTCATGGGAGTGTCCGTGGCCGAGCCGCTTCGAGCGTACTCGTCCGCGGTGGATGCCGTCTACCGCTCTGGGTCCCGCTGCTCAGTCTCGTATACTGGCAGCGAGGGGCGCGAGTCGTGAGGCTCTTGAAGAGGACCGACATGAAACAACTAAAAGTCCACGGCGCGCCGGTAACGCGTCGCCCGAGTGTCCGCATCGTCGTTGCGACGGGACTCGGCTTGGTCGTAGGTGCCTGGACGGCAAGCGTCGCGGCGGACATGCCGCCGCCGGGCAAAGATGCATCGCTCGAGGCACAGTTCGACGCGGCGATCACTCCGTCGGAAATGGACGGCTGGCTCGAAATGCTGGCTGCGGAGCCTAATCACGTGGGCTCCGCGCACGACAAAGCAAATGCCGAATGGATTCTCGCGCGGCTGCGCGAGTGGGGCTGGAATGCCGAGATCGAGACGTTCGACGTGCTTTATCCGACGCCCGAGAAGGTCGCGCTCGACTTGCTCGGGGACCGGCCGTTCTCGGCCACGTTGAAGGAGCCGCCTGTCGCAGGCGACGCGCCGACGCAGACGCCCGACGCGCTGCCGGCGTATCTCGCGTATCAAGGCGACGGCGACGTGACGGCGCCGCTCGTCTACGTCAACTACGGTATGCCGGACGACTACGAGACGCTGCGGCGGCTCGGCATCTCGGTGGAAGGCAAGATCGTGCTGGTGCGCTACGGCGGCGGCTGGCGTGGCTTGAAGCCGAAGCTTGCACAAGAGCACGGTGCAGCCGGCTGCATCATTTTTTCGGATCCGAAAGACGACGGCTATGCGACCGACGACGTCTACCCGCGAGGCGAGGCGCGGCCACCGCAGGGCATCCAACGCGGATCGGTCATGGACATGCCGAAATACCCCGGCGACCCTCTGACGCCCGGCGTCGGCGCAACGGCGAAAGCCAAGAGGCTCAAGCGCGCGGACGCCGACGTGATCCTCAAGATTCCGGCCATTGCGATCTCCTACGGCGACGCGCAGACGTTTCTGGCGGCGCTCGGCGGGCAGGTGGCGCCCGCCGGTTGGCGCGGCTCGCTCGGGCTCACCTACCACGTGGGCGGCGACGATACGGCACCGCAAGCGCACCTCGTCGTGCAGTCGGAGTGGAGCTTGAAGACGATCCGCGACATCGTCGCGAAGGTGCCCGGCTCCGTGTGGCCGGATCAATGGGTCATGCGCGGCAATCATTTCGACGGGTGGGTCATGGGCGCACGCGACCCGCTGTCCGGGCAGATCGCGCTGCTCGCCGAGGCCAAAGCTATCGGCACGCTCCTAAAATCCGGTTGGCGGCCGAAACGCACCCTCGTTTATCTCGCTTGGGACGCGGAAGAGCCCGGCCTCATCGGCTCGACGGAGTGGGTCGAAGCGCACGCCGACGAGCTCAAACGCAAGGGCGTGCTCTATGTGAACTCCGACGGTAACGCACGCGGTTTCCTGAACGCGGGCGGCAGTCATTCGCTGCAGCACTTCGTCAACGACGTGGCGGCCGACGTGATCGATCCCGAGAAGCAGGTGCCCGTGGGCCAGCGCGTCAGGGCCGTATTGGCCGTGCGCGGGCTCGACAAAGGGGCCTCGGAAGAAGACAAGAAGCTCGCCGGCATCGCGGCTGGGGGCAAGGATCTGCCGATCGAGGCGCTCGGCTCCGGCTCCGACTACTCGCCCTTTCTCCAACACCTGGGGCTGCCGACGCTGGATCTCGGGTACGGCGGCGAAGGCGGCAACTCTGGGGGTGCGTATCACTCTCTGTATGACGACTATGCGCGCTTCAGCCGCTTCGTCGATCCGGGGTCGGTTTACTCGGCCGCACTGGCCAGGACCGCCGGCCGGCTCGTGTTGCGCTTTGCAGGTGCGGATCTACCCCCGCAACGCTATGCGGATTTCGCCGACACGGTGGCGGGATATCTAGACGACGTCGAGAAGCTCGCCGACAGCAAACGTGCGGCAGCCGACGCGCAGGCGAAAGCGATCAAGGCCGGCTTCTTCACGCTCGCGGGCGATCCCACCAAGCCGAGCGGTGAGCCGACGCCGCTCAAGAGCGTGCCGCATTTCAACTTCGCGCCGCTCGAGGATGCCGTGGATCGGCTCAAAGTCAGTGCGGCTGCCTATGACGAGGCTCTCGAGTCGAAAGGCGCGGGGCTCGGCGACGCCGACAAGGGTAAGCTTTTCGATCTGGCTCGGGAGGCCGAGGAGAGCCTTGCGCCGGCGGGCGGGCTGCCGGGCCGGCCGTGGTTCGAGAATCTGATCTATGCGCCGGGCACGCTCACGGGTTACGGTGCGAAGACGCTGCCCGGCGTGCGCGAGGGGATCGAGCAGGAGCGCTGGGACGATGTCGATCGCTATGCGGTGCTCACGGCAGCGGCGTTGAATGCGTACTCGGACCGGCTCGATGCCGGCACGAAGTTGCTCGGCGAGTAGTCGCCGGGGGAGGGTCCATGTCGCAACGAACGAGACTCATGGCCGCGGACGTCAACGACTACGTGCTCGCGTCCTCGTCCCGCGAGCCCGACGTGCTCAAGCGGCTGCGCGACGCGACGGCTTCGCTGCCGCAAGCCGTGATGCAGATCGGTGCGGATCAAGGGCAGCTCATGGCGCTGCTCGTGAAGCTCATCGGCGCGCGGCAATGTCTCGAGGTGGGCACGTTCACGGGTTATTCGGCGTTGGCCGTCGCGCTCGCGTTGCCGGCCGACGGCCGGTTGATCACGTGCGACGTAAACGAAGAATGGACCGCGATCGGGCGGCGCTTCTGGCGCGAGGCCGGTGTGGAGTCACGTATCGATTTGCACTTGCGCCCCGCGCTCGAGACGCTCGACGAGCTGCTCGACGACGGGCACTCGAGCGCTTTCGATTTCGCGTTCATCGATGCCGACAAGCCGAACTATCTCGCGTACTACCAGAAGTTGCTGTTGTTGATTCGCCCGGGCGGCCTCATCGCCGTCGACAACACGTTGGCGCTCGCAGGCGAGCCGATCGTGCGTCAAACGAGCGATAACGCCCAAGCGATGCGGGCGTTCAACGACTTCGTGCATCGCGACGAGCGCGTGGATCTTGCGATGTTGTCCGTGGGCGAGGGGCTCACGTTGTTGCGCAAACGAGGCTAGGCCGGCCGCCGATCGACGACGAAGTCGGGAACTTTCCGCCGAGTCGTCGCCTAAATAGGTGAGAGCCGGCGCCTCGCGCCGCGGTACGAGCCTGCTTGAACAAGGAGAAGGCCGTGGCGATCGCAACCGATGAGACGCACCGTGCAGGGGAAAGGCCGACCCCCGAAACTCTGATCGAACGTGCTCGCGCGCTGCGTCCGCTCGTCGAAGAGCTGACGGCCGAGACGGAAAAGCTCACGCGCATCCCGCCGGACCTGCACGAGCAGTTCGAGCAGGCGGGCTTCTATCGCATGCTCGTGCCGAAGCGCTACGGCGGTTTCGAGATCGACCTGCCGACTTACGTCAAGGTGTGGATGGAGATCGCGCGCGGCGATCCGTCCGCGGCTTGGTGCGGCTGTCTTGCGGCCAATCACTCGTTGCAGCTCGCGTCGTGGTGGCCCGAAAAGGCGCAGGACGAGATCTTCGGCGCGAAGGGCGATTTCAAGGCGGCGTCGGTGGCTGCGCCGCTGAGCGGTTTCGCGCGTCGTGTGGAGGGCGGGTGGGAGCTCAACGGCAAGGTGTCGTATTGCTCCGGTATTCCGTACTCGACGCATTACATCGGTCAAGCTTTGCCGGAGCCGGCCACGAAGGGAGAGCCGCCCGGTCCGCCGTTGCTGTTCGTGGCTCCGCGCAGCGCCTTCGAGATTCTCGACGATTGGGGTGAGCTCATTGGGCTCATCGGCAGTGGTTCGAACAGCATCGTGTTCGATCGCGCCGTCGTGCCCGAGCACTGGGTGCTCGAGAACACGCACATGGCCGACGTCGAGGTCTCCGGCGGAACCGTCGGCTCGCGACTGCATGGCAATCCCATGTACGCGACGCGCGGTCTCGGTTTCTTCACGATGACGGTCGGCGCCGTCATGGTGGGGGCTGCGCTCGGCGCGCTCGATGAGTTCGAACGCATTATGAAAGCACGCAAAGTCATGCGTGCGCCGTTCGCGCCATGGGCCGAGGACCCCGATCATCAGCGTTGGTTCGGCACCGCGATCACGAAGCTCAAGATCGCCGAGATCGCGACCGTCGAGTCGGCGAAGATGCAGATGGAATACGGTCGTGCGACGGTCGAGGACGGCCGGCCGTACACGTTCGGCGACGACCAGCTCGTCGGTGCCGTTGCGCGCGATGCGTATGCCGACGCGTGGCAGACGATGCAGACGTGGATTTTCCGTTACTCGGGCTCGAGCGCGGCCCGACGCGGCCAGAAGCTCGAGCGCGTGCTGCGCGACATGGCCATCGGTTGGAGCCATTTCAACACGGCCAACAACGAGTGGTCGTACGTCGAGGTGGCCAAGGCGCGGCTGGGACTGCCGCACTCGTCGTTGTTCTGAGCGTTGTCGCCGATGCGAGGCAGTCGTCTCGGTCGATGCCACGTCGAGTGTAAGAAGCCGGGTCCGCCGAACAGGGCGCCGTCCGGGCCCGAAAAAAGGGCTTAAGGCGAGGGATGAAAGCAAGCTATAGTAGAGTGGTTCCAGCGGGTGCTCGACGGTCCTCGGGCGCCGGTGTTCGATTGCTGGGGGGAGGCAACCATGCGAACGACTTGGAAACTCATTCTACCCGTCGCCTTGCTCGCGACCATTGCGGGCGCGGCCGCGGAGGCCCATCACTCCTTCACGGCCACGTATTTCGAAGACCAAACCGTGACGATCCAAGGGAAGCTCCTGCAGTTCATGTTCCGTAATCCGCACTCGTTCGTGCACGTCGAGGCGCCGGACGAGCACGGCCAGATGCACCGCTGGGCGGTCGAGTGGGGCGGCGCGGGGCAATTGTCGAATCAAGGCGTGACGAACCAGACGCTGCGCGTCGGCGACGTCGTCACGATCGAGGGCAATCCCGGGCGCCGTGCGGGCGACTATCGGATGCGCATGCGGTATTTGCGGCGCAACGCCGACGGGTTCGAGTGGGGCAAGAAGCCCGGCGAGACTTTCAACTAGCCGCGCCCTCGTTGACCGGCACTCTCAATATGCTGCGCTCGTCGATGCTCGGCGCAATAGTGCTGTTGCTCGCAGCACCCGCTGCGTTCGCCCAGATCGACATCACCGGAGAATGGGCCGGTAAGTATCACGAGGATTTCGACGACCGTGTGCCCGGCGACGTGCAGGGCGATTTCACCGGCGTGCCGCTCAACGACGCCGCGCGCCGCTATGCGCAAGCGTTCGACGTCACGCGCGTCGCGTTGCTCGAGCATCAGTGTCAACCGTACAACGTCGCGCACATCTTCCGCGGCCCGGTGCAGTTCAGGATCTGGGCCGACAAAGACCCGGCCACGCAAAGCATCATCGCGTATCGCGAGTACTTGGGAACCTATCAGCAATGGCGCACGATCTGGATGGACGGGCGTCCGCACCCGCCCGATTACGTGCCGCACACCTTCATGGGCTTCTCCACGGGTGAGTGGCACGGCGATATCCTGACCGTCACGACCACCCACATCAAGAAGGAGTTCTATCGGCGCAGCGGTATTCCGAGCAGCGATCTCACGACGCTGACGGAGCACTACATCCGCCACGGCAATTTGCTCTCGCACGTGATGATCATCGACGACCCCGTGTATCTCACGGAGCCGTACGTCAACAGCGAGGAATTCGTGGCTATGGAGCGCGGTAACCAGAACTGGCTCTACAACTGCGAGTACGTGATGGAAGTGCCGATGAACAAAAACGACGTGCCTTACTACCTGCCCGGCAAGAATCCGTTCATCGAGGACTGGTCCAAGAAGTTCGGCTTGCCGTTCGAAGCCGTGTTCGGCGGTGCGCCGACGCTTTATCCCGAATATCAGCCGACGCTCGAGCGGCTCATGAATCGCCGATGATGCCGGCAAGTCTCAGCGCCGCGCGCGAGCGAGCCCGCGACTCCGGGCAGGGACGCCGCATGTCGTGTTGGCTGTGCGCCGGCGCCGCGCTCGCGCTGGCCGCGGGTGCACATGCACAAAGCGGATCGCCCTTCGGCGGCGCCAATCGCGACCGCGTGAGCTTCGCGGCGACCGACAAAGACGCACGCACGGGCATGGACCGGGCCGAGCGCACGGTCGAGGGGATCGAGACGTATCACGTGCAGGGCAACGTTTACATGCTGATCGGCGCCGGCGCCAACGTCGCCGTGCAGATCGGCGGCGATGGCGTGCTCGTGGTCGACACGGGCTCGGCCGCGACGCGCGAGCACGTGCTCGCGGCGATCAGGCGTCTTTCGAGCGGACCGATTCGCTGGATCGTCAACACCTCGGCCGACGCCGATCACACGGGTGGCAACGAGACGGTTTCCCAGGCCGGGATGACGGTGAACGGCAATCCGGCGGCGATCGTCTCGCACGAGAACGTGCTCGCACGCATGACCGAGGCCAACCGGCCGATTACGGAGTTGCCCCTCAATACTTTCTTCGAGTCCGGGCGCGACTTCTATTTCAACGGCGAAGCCATCTATCTCTACCACGTGCCGGCCGCGCACACGGACGGCGACATCGTCGTTTACTTTCGCGGCTCCGACGTGCTGGTCGCCGGCGACTTGTTCACGACCACGGCGTATCCCGTGATTCGCCTCGACGAAGGCGGCGGCGTCGACGGTTTCGTCGCCGGGCTCGACCAGATGCTCGACATCGCCGTGCCGAAATACCTGCAGGAAGGCGGCACGTACGTGATTCCCGGGCACGGGCGCGTCGGTGACGAGGCCGATATCCTCGAGTATCGCGACATGATCGTGATCGTCCGGGACCGCATTGCGAGCCTCGTCGAGCAGGGCATGACGCTGCCGCAGGTGCTGGCGACAAAACCCGCGCTCGATTACGACGTGCGCTACGACACTCGGGAGTGGCCGTCGGCCAAGTTCGTCGAGGCGATCTATCGCGACCTCGAGCAGCGGAGTGGCAAACAGTGATGGCGCGAATCCTCAGGCGCGCGCCGCTCACCGTCGTTCTACTTGGCGGTGTGCTCTGCGCGCCTTCGGCGCTCGCGCAGCGATCCGGAGATGCGGCTGCGGGCTCGGCGCGAGCGAGTGCGCCGATCGATCTCACGGGGTATTGGGTGTCGGTCGTGAGCGAGGACTGGCGTCATCGCATGGCGACTCCGCGTAAGGGCGATTACGAGAGCGTGCCGCTCAACGCCGAAGGCCGGCGTGTCGCGGATTCGTGGACGCTCGACGCGGACAACGCGGCCGGCGTGCAGTGCAAGGCCTACGGAGTCGGTGGTCTCATGCGCCAGCCCGGGCGTTTGCACATCGGCTGGGCCGGCGACGACACGCTGCAGGTCGATTTCGACGCCGGCACGCAAACGCGGATGTTTGCGTTCGGCGCCGCGGCGCAGGCGTCGGGCGAGAGGACATGGCAGGGATTTTCGCGGGCGACGTGGCTGCATCCGCCCGACGCAGGCGGCGGGCCCGTGCGCGCACAGATCGGTAACGACGCGGGGCCTATCGCGCCGGGTGGTGGAGGGCGCGGCCAGCGCGGCGGGCCGGCATTGGCGGCGTCGCTCGGCGAGGGTGGGTCGCTCGAAGTGACGACGACCAATTTCCGCGCCGGTTATCTGCGCAAGAACGGCGTGCCGTATAGCGAAGACGCCAAGATTACCGAGTACTTCCACCGCCTGCCGACCGCGCGTAACGGCGACGTGTGGTTGCACGTCGTGACGATCGTCGAAGATCCACAGTACCTACGCGAGCCGTTTTACACGAGCACGATGTTCAAGCGCGAAGCCAACGGCTCGAAGTGGCATCCCACGCAGTGCCGCACACCGCCGCCGCCCCCGGCTCAGGCAGCGCCACCAGCGCGTTAGCGCGCGCCGTGGCCGATGTCGCAACCGTTGCGCCGAGGCGGATGCGACCACGGAATCGAGGCATCGAACGATGAAGCTGCGACAGTCGGTCGCCCTTGGCTTTGCATTGTCGGTTGGCGCTAGCGCGTCGGCACATCACAGCACGAGCATGTACGATCTTCGCACCACGCGGATGATCGAAGGCGTCGTGACCGATTACGAATGGGCCAATCCGCATGTCTATATCAGCGTCGTCGCAGATGCTGATCACGCCGTCTGGCAGATCGAAGCATTCCCGCCTTCCGGAATGCGCCGGCTCGGGTGGTCGCCGAAGTCCCTGGCGCTGGGCGACCATGTCGTGGTGCTCGTGCATCCCGGGCGCCGGGCCGGCAGGATGATCGCGCTCGGTCAGAGCCTCACCACCTCGGACGGTGTGACGCGACAGCTCAGCGGGCCGTTGTCGGCGAAGGAACTCGAAGGCCGGGCAGCGGCGTCGAGTATCGCAGGCGATTGACTGTCGTCCGGCGAGGGCATCGAGAGGCGCGTGGTTGCAACGCGGCGAATGTCGGCCGCCGTTGCGGCGGCCGACATCGGCGCGTCACCGATAGAGGCGTGGTTACTTCTTGCCCTTGTTCTCGATCTCGTCGGCTAGGCCGATGAACACCTTCGCGGACTTGGCGCTGTCGAGCTGCGCCATGGAGAAGTGGCCGCCGCCTCTGAGACCGCGATCGGGGAGATAGACCGCCGTTGCATCCACGCCGGCTTGCTGCCAGACCGAAGCTTGGCACTTCAGCGCGTCATGGCTCGTGAGCCCCAATTCCGAGGCGACGAGGATGATCGGCACGTTCGCATAGTTGACGAGCTTGCTCGGATGATCGCCCTGCATGGCGCAGCCGTTGTGGTCGACGGCGGCGAAGTTGCTCGGCAGTGCCGGCTGGGTGGCCCAAGTCGTGATGAGCGCGGGGCTGCCGCCGAATCCCGGTGCCACGGGGTTGCTGCCTGCAGCTTCGAACGCAACGATGCCGACGACGTTCTTCGAGTTCAGATCCGGCACGCGGAACGTGCTGCCGCCGCCGGCGGAATGCGCGATCAAGATTGCCGGGCCGATCTCGTCGAGCAGCGCCGAGATCTTCTGCGCCGCGAGCGCATCGCCGCAGTAAGGCGCCGTCGTCGAGCTCGCCGTCCAGCGGATGACGGCGTCGTTCGTCGGAGTCGGCTCGCCGCCGGGCCACACGCTCGGGTCGGACTTCGACAGCCGCGAGATGATCGCCGTGTTGCCGACGCCGACCTTGCCGTTGCCGCAGCTCGGATTGCTCTGCGAGCGGCCGTGCCCCGGACGATCGACGACGTAGGTATCCCAGCCGTCGGCGACGAAGTAGTCGGCCCAGCCGTCGCGCCCGTCGGGCGTTTGGAGCCAGTCCGTGCCTTGGCCGCCGCCGCCGTGGATCATCACGACCGGATATTTGTGCTTGCGGTTGGCCGGCAGCATGTACTGCACGAACATCGCGTTGACCACGTTGAGGGAGCCGTTGTCGGCTTTTTCGGTCGTGAAGCCGACGTATTTCTCGCCGAGGTCACGGAGCGTGAGCTTGCCGGCTTCGCCGCCGGCGAGCGCGGGCAGCGTGAAGGCCAGGGCGCCGCCGACGGCGGCACCGGTCAATAGGTTTCGGAGTCTGGTGTGCATGAGTGAGCCTCTCCCCTTCGGTGATGATTGGACGGGTTGCCGACAATTCTAACCGGCACGGCCCTCGCGGGCGCTAGTCGGGAAGGCGTCGGGACCTTGGCGGAGCGCAGCGGGGTGCGGCCCGGCCACGGGGCCCGATGCTTGCTATAGTTCGACGCGCTTTTCAGGCGGAGACAGCCACATGGCCGACGACAACAAGGACAAGCCGCCAAGCGACGACGCTCGGCGCTACGACAGCCGAGGGACGCTGCGCGCGGGCGGGAAGACGCTGAACTACCGCGCCACCGCAGCGTGGCTTACGTTGTTCGATGGCGACCGCCGCAAAGCCACGGTTTTTCATACCTACTACCGGTTGGCCCAGCGTGGCGGCCGGCGGCCGATCACCTTCGTGTTCAACGGCGGTCCCGGTGCGGCCTCGGCCTATCTGCACGTCGGTGCCGTCGGCCCGCGGCGCGTTGCCTGCGGCCGCGAAGGCGGCCTGTTGCCGGCGCCGGCGAAGCTCGTCGACAACGCCGAGAGCTGGTTGCCGTTCACCGATCTCGTGTTCGTCGATCCGGTGGGCACGGGTCTGAGCCGCACACTGCCTGGGAACGAGGACAAGGACGCCAAGTCCGGCAAGGAGCAGCCGGAAGACACCTTCTACTGGGATGTCGATAAGGACTTGTCGTCGCTGTGCGAGTTCATCGGCCAGTTCTTGTCGCGCGAGGGCCGTTGGAGCGCGCCGATTCATGTCGCCGGGGAGAGCTACGGCGGGTACCGAGTCGCGCGCTTGGTGCGCACCCTGCAAGAGAAGTCCGGCATCGGCTTGAGCGGGGCCGTGCTCATTTCGCCCGTGCTCGAGTGGGATGCGATCTTCTCGAGCCGGTTCAATGCGCTCGCCGCCGTCATGCGCTTGCCGTCCTATGCGGCGTCCGCGCGCCGCCATGGCCGCTGCGCCGCGGCGCGCGGCGGCGAGACGCTGGAGGCCTTTCTCGCGCGTGCGGAGGAGTTTGCGCTTACGGAGTATCTGCCCGCGGTTGCAGCGCCCGGTGCGCTCGACGGCAAGTTCCTCGATCGTCTCGTGAGTTGGACCGGGCTCGATCGCGATCGGCTGCGGCGTCAGAGCGGAATGCCGGGCATCGAGCAGTTCGTTCGCGATTTGCTGCGCGACGAAGGCAAGGTGCTCGGTCGCTACGACGCCGGCGTGTGGATCGACGACCCGTTTCCGTTCACCGATAGCTATCGCGGCGTCGACGTGACGCTGGACGGTTTGAACCGCGTCTACACCGTTGCCGCGAATCAGCATTTGCGCGACCGGCTCGGCGTCGATTCGGAGCGCCGCTACGAGCTTCTGAGCTACGACGTCAACCGCAAGTGGCAGTGGCGCGATGCGCACAGCGGCAGTCCCGTGCCCCCCGGTGCAGCCGAGGATCTTGCGGTCGGCTTGTCCATGAGTCCCGAGATGCGTCTTGCCGTCGTTCACGGTGCCTACGATCTGATCACGCCGTACTTCGACAGCAAGTACTTGCTGCAGCAGCTGCGTCGCGGCAGCCCGCTGTCGGAGTCCGTTGCGATGCACGTCTACGAAGGCGGCCACATGTTCTACATGTGGGAGAGGTCTCGTCGTCAGTTCACGCGCGACGTACGCGCGCTATACGACTGACCGAGCCGAGCCGAGCCGAGCCGTGCGTGCAGCGGCCTATGGTCGCTTGCTAATGCTCGCCGCGAACGGCGCGAAACCGCGCGCGAAGCGCTTCGAGCTGCACCGGCCGGCCGACGAACAGATGCTCGGGAAAGCGCGGGCCGTTGGCGAGGAGCTCGGTGAAGATCGCCGCAGCATGCAGATCGTTCAACCCTTCGCCGGCTAAATACTGCAGCCGAAGATTCCGGTCCGTGTTGATCTGGGCGCCCGCAAGCCAGCTCGACATGTCGGTCGCACCGCCGGCATAGGTCCCCAGCAGGTCGACGGCGGAGTCGAAGCCGACGGCGCGCAGTGATGCCGCGACCTGCGAATAGTCTGCGCTGCCCAAGCGCTGCTGCATGAGCTCGGCGTCGATCGGCGCGTCGCCCTTACGGCCGAGCAGCACGGCGTCGTAACCCATGCCCTGCACGGTGTTGGCGAAGACGGCGCCGCGTGGAAAGGCCTCGAGGAACGTCGCGATCTCGCTTCTTGCGGCATCGGCCGTCGTCTCGTACAGCTGCAGAAACACGGCTACGACGCCGCCCTCGTTCAAATGCGCTTTGCACAGCTCCCAAAACTCTCGCGTGTAAAGCGCCGCGGCACCCTTGACCCACGGGTCGAGCGGATCGGAGGTGATCGCGTCGAACCTCAGTGCGGTGGTCGCGAGAAAATGACGGCCGTCGTCGATGCGCAGATCGACTTTCGGATTGTCGAGCACGTTGAAATTGGCTGCAGCGAAATATTCGGCGGCCGCCTTGGGGACGAGCGACTCGATTTCCGCGACGACGACGTGCCCGACGCGCGGGTCGATGCTCACGGCGCCGGCCGTGATGCCGGCGCCGAGCCCGATCACGAGCACGGACGCAGGCCGGTCGGGGACCAGCGTCGTGAGATGGCCCAGCATTCGTTGTAGTCGCAAGTCTTGGGGATACGTCGATGCCTGGGTCTTGCCCGCATTGTGGTAGGTCAAGACGCCGCTCGGCTCGCGCGTGACGGCGATCGACGAGGTGAGCCCTTCGCCGACATAGACGACGTTTGCATCGCGTCCGCGCGTCGGCAGAAACCGCCCGTAGGCGACGAGCGCCGGCGGGATCGGTGCCACGGTGTACGCGAGGCCGAGCGCGAGTATCGCGCCGGCCGCGACCATTGCGGCCTTGCGCGAGCGGCTTTCGGGCGTAGCGCCGGTGAGCAGGATCAGCAGGGCCGAGCATGCTGCGACGACGACGGACAGTTGCTGCGTTCGCTGGCTGCCGAGGCTGACGACGAGCACGAACGTCGTCGACAATGCACCGACGATGGCGCCGAGCGTGTTGGCCGCGTAGAGGCCGCCGACCAAGCGTCCGGAATCGGCCGCGCGAGCCGCTCCCGTGGCTGCGCTCGCGAGCGCCAGTGGGAAGCTCGCGCCCCAGAGCAGTGCGCCCGGCAGCACGACGCATGCCGTACGCAGCAGATCCAGATAGAGGAAATGCAGTGCCGTCGAAGGCGCTGTGACGTCGATCGGCCAGTAGGGTAGCCAGCGCGTCGCCGCGAAGGCGCCCCAAGCGATCGCTACGGCGAGCAACGCCTGGCACGCGCCGAGCGAGTTTCGCGCGTTGGAGCGTCGGCCAAGCGTTGCACCGAAAGCGCTGCCGAGGCCGAGGCCGAAAAGAAAGACCGCCGCGATCAGCGCAAACGTGTAGACCGTTCCACCGAGCAGCAAAGACAGGTGACGTGTCCAGAGCACCTCACTCGACAAAGCCGTGAGCCCCGACAACGCCGTCACCGCGTATACGGGCCACGCGATCGCCTCCGGCCCGTGCTCTTGTCGCGCCGGGGCCTCGGACATCGGGAGCGCGCGCGGCACGGAATCCTCGACATCGGCGGCCGTCGATGCGCGCGTCGCCGAGCGTGTCGCAACCGGCCCGCGACGATCGATGCCCGCAAGCCAGAAACCGCCGACCGCAACCGCGACATTCAGCGCCGCCGCGAACAGCGTGGCAACGGCTACGTCGTAGACGCGCAGCAGATAGAATCCGGCGAGCACGGCGCCGAGAATTCCGCCCGCGATGTTTGCGGCGTACAAGCTGCCGAGCCAGGCGGCGCCTTCGCGCGAAGGTGTGACGCAGCGGGCGACGGCGGGCAGTGTGGCGCCCATGAGCCACGTGGGCGGCAGCAGGCAAATCGCCGCAACGGCCAGTCGGGCGCCGAGCTCGATCGACCCGGACCCGGCCGAGACGGAGTAGGCCGTGCCCAGTGCCGGGATGCCGTAGAGCGCAACGACCCCCAACGCGCCGATCGCGAGCTCGAGCAGCGCATAGACCTTGAACGGCGACGCGTCCGGTCCGACCACGCGGGGCAGCGATAAGCTGCCCGCGCACAGGCCGCCGAGGAAGGTGGCGAGCAGCACGCCGAGCGACGCGGCGGACGTGCCGATCGCGAAACCGAGCAGCTGGAACCAGACCACCTCGTAAATCAACGCCGCGCAGCCGCTGGCGGCCATCAACGCAAGCGCCCACGGAAGCTGCAGCGGCTTGCGGTCGAAAAAGGTCAGCGCCACGCGTCGATCGAGACGCTGCTGCCTTTACGGTGCACGCCGCCGAACATCTTCCATGCGCCTTGGGTCTCGCCGCCCGCGACCAGGATCTTGATCTCCTCGGCCGTGAACGGTGCGATGAGCTCGGCGGGATCGGCTTTGAGTCGCGTTGCGTAGGGCTCCACACCGGCCACGGCGAACGGGTGCAGCAGCGTCTGCACCCACTGGTTGTCCCAGTATTCGCGCGCGCTCACCCGGCAGTTTTCGGCGTACCATTCGATGAGCTTTTCTTTCGTGTCGTAGCCGAGCTCGATGAAGCCCCGTGCCGTGATCGGGTCCATGACGATGATCGGTGGTAAGTAATGCTCCGCCGCTGCAAAACAATGCTTGAACTTCTCCTGCCACGTTTCGCGCGGGCCGTAGCCGGCCATGGTATACCAGCCGCCGAAAAACACGTTGACCACGCTGTCGTCGGCTTTGAAGCCGTGCTGCACGTGAAACGGCGTCCACGGGCTGCGCTCCTCGGCTTCGGCGAACACGGCGCTGTAGTTGTACCAATTGCCGAGCGTGCCCATGTACGTGTCGCCGGGCACGGAGCCGCCTTGTAGATTGATCGAGCCGAGACCGTAGGCGCGACCGATAGTCGCGTTCGCATGGTTGTAGGGGCCGAGCGCACCCATGCCGTCGTTCATGCCGATCTCGTGGCGTATCGGTCCGTTGACGGCGGCGAACGTCGCGAACGAGTTCGTGCTGCTCGAGCGTGCCGTTTGCCCGGACGCGAGCAGCGCGAGAATGACGGGCAGGTACTCGGGCCGAGCGCCGGCCATCACGGCATTGACGGCGACCTTCTCGACCGTGAATTCCCAGAACTCACGAAACATCGTGGGCCGGAGCTTGCCGACGACCTTGTCGGGGGGCTGCGTCGTGCCCTCGAGCATGCGCGCGACGCGCTCCTCGGTGGGCAGCACGATCGGCAGATGGTCGGTCCAGCCGTTGCTCTCGAACAGCGCGTGCAACGAGTCTTCGGTATCGAGCTCCAAGAAACGCGGTGTCGTGCGCTCGAACGTAGTGCCCTTCAAGTCTTGCTCGTCCAGGGGCGTCGTCAGCCCGGCGATGACTTCCTGCACGAACGGGCGTTTCGAGACCGGGTCGGTGCCCTCGATGTACGCGCGCAGCTGCTCCGCGCTGCGGTCGACGATCGGTTGCGGCACGAACGCTTGACGCGTCGTCGGCATGCCGTTGGCAAGCGCGACCGAGCGAACCAGGCGCGCGAACACGTGCGTGTGGACGGCGACGGTCGGCACGCCGCCCGCCTCGAGCGCCATCGCGAGCCCAACGACCGTTGGGCTACAGGTGCTTCAGAGCCCTACGCCGAGGATCGCGGCGTCGCCTTCCTTCTCGATGACGGCGCGCATGTCGGGGTCGTCGACCCAGCTCTGGCGCGGCTTGATGTTCTCGATCCGAACCCTCGGCAGATGCGCGGCGAACCAGCGCTCGAGCTGCTCCATGAACACGGCCGAATTGTCGAACAGGCAGTCGACGAGGAACACCGTCTTGCCGTCGAGGCCTTGCAGCCGCGGCGCGAGGCGCTTGCCCGTGACTTTCGGCGGATAGCCGCGCGGATCGTGCACCTTGAGCTTTGCCGACATGCCGTACTCCTCATCGAGTCGTCGAAGTTCTAACTGATCCACTCACCGTCGGACAGGAAGCGATCCGCGGCAATCGCCGCGCTCGCGCCTTCGCCGGCCGCGGCTGCGGCGCGGCGCCGTACCGCCCGCGCGCACGGTGCCCGCCGCGAGGAGGCCCGGATGGGCAGTCCGCAGAGCCGCATCGGTGACGACGTGGCCCGAGTCGTCGAGCAGGGAGCCGTCGTCGATGAATGCCGTGTTCGGTTGCAGGCCGACGAAGACGAACACGGCCTCGCACACAAGATCGCTCGTCTGGCCCGTGCCCGTGTGCTTGATGCGCGCGCCCGTCACGGCGTCGCCGCCGAGAACCTCCGTGACCTCGGATTCCGGAACCGAGGTGATTTTCGCGTGCGCTTCGGCCAACGCGCGATACGCGGCTTGTGCCGCGAATGCCGCACCGTGGTGCACGATCGTGACCGACGAGCAGTGCTCGGCCAGCGTCAAGGCTTCCTGCAGCGCCGAGTCGCCGCCGCCCGCCACGACGACGGCGCGGTCGCGTAGCAGCGGCGCGTCGCAGCTCGCGCATTGGCTCACGCCCTTGCCGCGCAAAGTCGCCTCACCCTCGACACCGAGGTCGCGCAGGCGTGTGCCCGTCGCGAGGATCACGGCGCGCGCGGTGTAGCTGTCGTTCGGCGTTGTCACGGCCCATGCATCTCCGGCTCGTTCGAGTTTGCTGAGGGTCGCCATCGCGAACTCGGCGCCCGCTGCCCCGGCCTGCTCCTGCGCGATCGGGCACAGGTCGTACCCCGGCACGCCGTCCGGGAATCCCGGATAGCCGTCGATCTTCTCGATATTGAGCAGCTGACCGCCGAGCGCGTCGCCCGTCACGACCAGGGTGCTGCGCGCGAGGCGCGCGGCCGTCAGCCCGGCGGACAGTCCGGCGATACCGCTGCCGATCACGATGATGTCGAACTCTTTGCTCAAGCACGTTCCTCGCGGCCCGGTTGCCGGAAGGGTACCGGTTCGACGGCTCGGATGAAACGCTCGGATTTCCGAGGCTAAGTTAGAATCGTCTTGGAATCTCCATGTTACTGCCATGTCGAAAGAGCTGTTGAGACGTCTGCCGGCCGTGGACGCTTGGTTGTCGAGCGACCAAGGGGCGACGTTGTGTGCGGAGTACTCGCGCGCGGAGGTCGTCGCGGTGATGCGCGAGCATCTCGCGCGCATCCGCGGCCGGCTCGCCAACGGCGGCGGCGATCTGCCGGAGCTTGCAAGCGAGGCATATGCGAATCTGCTGCGGGCGGACCTTCTGGCGCGGCGCACGGGCAGCTTGAAGCCCGTCGTCAATGCGACGGGCATCGTCATCCACACGAACTTGGGCCGCGCGCCGCTCGCGCCCGAAGCGGTCGAGGCCATCGAGCGAGTCGCGCGCGGCTACTCGAATCTCGAGTACGAGCTCGCGTCCGGTGAGCGCGGCTCGCGGAACTCGCATGCCGCGGATCTGCTTTGCAGGCTCACGGGTGCGCAGGCGGCGCTGGTCGTGAACAACGGGGCCGCAGCCGTGCTGCTCGCCTTGAGTGCGCTGGCCGGTGACGGCGACGTCGTCGTGTCCCGCGGCGAGCTCATCGAGATCGGCGGATCGTTCCGCATGCCGGACGTCATCGCGCAAAGCGGCGCGACGATGGTCGAAGTCGGCACGACGAATCGCACCACGCTGCGCGACTATTCGGACGCGGTCACGGAGCAAACGCGCGTGCTGCTCACGAGTCATCCGAGCAATTACCGGATCGTGGGATTCACGGCCGCGCCCGAGCCCGACGAGCTCGCCTCGCTTGCGAAGGAACGCGGTCTCGTGCTCGTGCGCGATCTCGGTAGCGGCTGCCTCGTGAAGCTCGGCGAGCTCGAGCACGCCGAGCCGACGGTGAGCGAGTGCCTTGCGGCGGGGGCTGATCTCGTGACCTTCAGCGGCGACAAGCTGCTCGGCGGCCCGCAAGCGGGCATCGTCGTCGGCCGCGCGGATCTGATCGACACGCTGCGCCGCAGCCCGCTGGCGCGCGCGGTGCGCATCGACAAGCTCTCCCTCGCCGCGCTCGTCGCGACGCTCAAGCTCTACGAGCCGCCGAACGATCCCCGCGTGCGCGTGCCCGTGCTGCGCATGATCGGCGAAAGCAAAGCGGCTGTCGGCCGGCGCGCTGCCCGTGTCGTAAAGGCGCTCGGTGGCATCGAAGGCCTCGAGGTGTCGCTGGACGACGGCGCGAGCTATGCCGGCGGCGGGGCATTGCCGATGAGCGAGCTCGCGACGCGCGTTATCCGGCTCGACGTCGAAGGCAAGCGCGCCGACGCCGTCGCGGCGGCGCTGCGTGCAGCGACGCCGCCCGTGATCGGCAGAGTCTACAAAGACGCCGTGAACCTCGATTTGAGAACCGTGCTGCCGGAGCAAACGCGGACGCTGATCGGCGCCGTTCGCGCCGCCTTCTCGTGACCGCCGGGCTCACGCTCGGCGTCATCGGCCACGTCGATCACGGCAAGACGGCGCTCGTTCGGGCGCTGACCGGCACGGAGACGGATCGGCTCGAGGAGGAGCGCGAACGCGGCCTTTCGATCGTGCTCGGCTTTGCGTTCCTCGAAACGCCGCTCGGTACCGTGGACCTCATCGACGTGCCGGGCCACGAGGATTTCATCCGTGCGATGATCGGCGGAGCGACGGCGCTCGACGGCGTCGTGTTGTGCGTGGCGGCCAACGAAGGCGTGAAGCCACAAACGGTCGAGCATTTCCACATTGCGCGGTTGCTCGGCGTCACGCAGGGCCTCGTCGTCATCACCAAAGCGGATCTCGTGGACCGCGAGTCGCGCGCCGCGGTCGAGGCGCAAGTACGCGGGCTCGTGCATGGCACGTTTCTCGAGCACGGCAGAGTGATCGAAGCATCGGTCCTCTCGGGCGCCGGAATCGACGCCGTTCGAGAGGCCATTGCCCAAGCGGCTGCAGTGTCCGTGAAGCAACGAGCACGCGGCAAGTTCTTCTTGCCCCTCGATCGCGTCTTTACGATGCGCGGGTTCGGTCTCGTGGGCACAGGCACGCTGCGCGGCGGTGACCTGCGCGTGGGTGAGGCCGTGGAGGTTATGCCCGGCGGCAAGATCTCGACGGTCCGCGCGCTGCAAAACCATCGTCGGGCCGTGGATTGGGCCGTGCCAGGTCAGCGGGTGGCCGTGAATTTGCGGCACTTGAGCCGCGACGACGTCGCCCGCGGCGACGTGCTCGCCGCGCCGGGGTCGATCGCACCGGCCCGGCGTTTCGATGCCGAGATCTCCGTGCTCGACGGTATCGGCACGGGTCTGAAAAATGGGGCAGCGGTGCGTTTCCTGACAGGCACGACTGAAGCCGGCGCGCGCGTTCGGTTGCTCGACCGAGACGAGCTCGAGCCCGGCGACACGGGCTTCGCACAGCTTGCGCTCGATCGCGATGTGGCAACGCAGCCGTGGGAGTACTACTTGCTGCGCAGCTATTCGCCTATGCGCACGATCGGCGGCGGTCGAATTCTCGCGGTCGACACGAAGCGCAGCAAGCGCTTCGAGGCGGGCGTGATCGAGCGTCTGAAAGTCGTGGCCTCCGGTGATGCCGAGCTCATCGTGAAGCAACGGCTGACGGAAGCCGGGGCGGGGGGGCTTTCCGTTGCGGCGCTTGCCGAAGCTTCGGGCGCGAGCCGCGAAACGCTCGACGATCTCGTCTCGCGCTTGGGTGCCGTTCGCGTCAACGACGACATCGTCGTGACCGCGGCCGCCTATGAGCAAGTTTTGACGGAGGTCGTCGCGGCGCTCGAGGGCTTCCACCGAGAGCAACCGCTCAAACAGGGGCTCGACGTCGAAACCTTGAAGAACGCATTGCCCTCGAGGCCGAGTCTCGGTGTGGTTCAGCGCGCCGTGAGGGAGCTCGTCGATTGCGGACGACTGCAGAGCGCGCACGAGCACGTGCGCATCGGCGGGTACGATCCCTTCGCGCGGCTCGGTGAGCACGAGCACCAGCTCGTCGCGGGTATCGAGCGCGCGTTTCTCGCCCGAGGGCTTGAGCCGCCGTCGCCCGAGGCCGTGATCGGCTCGAGCCGGGCGGCGAAAGTCATCTACGGGTTGCTGCTCGAGACGGGACGGCTCGTGCGTTTGCGGACCTACGACCGGGACTCCGAGATCGTCTTGCATGCGCGCACGCTCGAAGCTGCCAAGCAGGCCGTGGTGCGCAGGTTCCCGTATCCTGAGCCGTTCGCGGTCAAAGACGTGCGCGATCTATTGGGCTCGACGCGCCGGCACGTCGTGCCGTTGCTCGAGCATTTCGACGCCACCGGCGTTACCGTGCGCAGCGGCGATTTGCGCCGGCTCCGAGGAGGATAGGAGCGGGCGCTCGACACTCAAACGGAGGCGAATGAAGTCTGGTGACTTCCCTGGTCTTCAAAACCAGCGGCTCGGCGACCCCGAGCGGTGGGTTCGATTCCCATCCGCCTCCGCCACGCTCGACCGCAAGCGAGGATACGAAGCGCGGCCGCCACGCGGCGGCGCGGGGAGGGCCGAGGTCGTTTTAACGGACGACCTCCCATGCCCCGATCTGGGTGCGGCATGCAACGCCGACTTGCGACGATCTTCGGCCGTCGGCGACCGCCACTAGAGAGAATTCGCGGCAAGCGGCACCGTCGCGGTGACGATCGTCGCCGGGCGAAAGCTCGTAGCGCACGCGCGTCGTCTCGTTCGTCCAAACCACGCGCTGGCCCGGTTTGCCGATCTCGAGGGCGTGGCCGAAACACCCGCGGTCGGCCTCGTCGAGCTCGCGGCCGACTTTGTGGCCTATCAACGCCCCCGCGGCCGCGCCGATCAACGTCGCCACGGTCCTGTTCTCGGGTTTGGCGACTTGCGAAGCGATCACGTCGCCGACCACGCCACCCACGGCCGTGGCGATGGCTTGACGGTTGCAGCGCCCGGATGCGATCTCGTAGTCGTTGTCCCACTGTTGGCCCGTGTAGCCGACGTAGTGGCGATCATGGTCGTGACCGTGATCTCTCTCGTGATGTTTTCGCCAGCCGCGGGCCGGCGCGTGGGGAGGCGGATCGGCCAGAGTCGACACCGACCAAGCGGCAGCGACGAGCAGTAGGCCGACTGCGGCGGTTCTCAAGCGGGTCACCATACCCATGCTCCTGCGTGGACTCCGAGCGATTGTCCGGGAGACCCTGCAACGCATATGAGATCCTCATCACAGTGTGCGTGCGTGAGGCCGCGAAGACCTTTCGTTTCCACGCCGGAGGCCCATTCCTACCGTGTCCTGAGGTGCCGTCTCATCACGATCGTGGCGGCGTATAATCATCGGCAGCACATGTGTTCGGGAGCAGCCCAGTGAGCGCAAAGATCACCGTCCACGACCCGCGCGGCTATCCGCCCAAGGTGACGGGCAAGCGGCTTGCGCCGCGGCTCGAGAGCCTCGACGGCAAGGTCGTCTACCTCGTCGATTGCCTGTTCGATAACTCCGATGTTTTCATGGCCGAGCTCAAGCAATGGTTCGGCGAGAAGCTGCCGGCCGTCGATGTCCGCTCGATCAAGCCGAAGGAAAGCTGGGTCGACGATCCCGAGATGCGAGCCGCGATCGAGAAGGACGGCGACGCGGCAATCCTCGGCGTAGGACTTTGAAGCACTTGTAGCCCGACGGTCGTTGGGCTTGCGATGGCGCTCGAGCAGGGCGGCATCCCGACCGTTGCCGTGCACACGCATGCGTTTGCGCGGCTCGCGCGCTCGGTCGCGCGCGCTAACGGCATGCCGACGACGCGGCAAGCGTTCGTGCCCCAGCCGGTCGTCGGTCGCAGCCCCGCGGATCTTCGCGCCTATATCGACGGCGCCGATCCGATCAGCAAGCTGCCGTTCGCCCAAGAGATCATCGACGGCCTCACGCAACCGCTCGCCGAAGAAGACGTGACCGGGCTGTCGTTCGAACGCTCCACGCCGCGGCTTCTGCGCGCCGGACACGGAAGACAACCTGCGGCAGCTGTTTCTCGAGAATCAATGGACCGACTATCTGCCGATCACGCTGCCGACCGAGGAGCGTGTCGAGGCGATGCTGTCCGGCACGAGTCGTGGCCGCGACGAGATCGTCGGCCGGCTCCGGCCGACGGTCTATCGCGAGCTGTGGGAGTTCACGGTCGAGAAGGTCGCGGTCAACGCGGTCATGGCCGGCGCGCGACCCGAGCACTTTCCCGTGATCCTCGCGATGGCCGCGAGCGGCACGTCGGGCCGTTCGAGCTCGACGACGTCGCAAGCGACGGTCGCGATCGTCAACGGTCCCATCCGCGACGAGCTCGGCATGAACTACGGCGTCGGCGCGATGGGGCCCTACAACCTCGCCAACGCCGCGATCGGTCGAGCCTATGGCTTGGCGTCGCAAAACCTGCAGGGCGGATCGGTGCCGCAAGAGTCGTACATGGGCTCGCAGGGCAATTTCCTGAGCTACAACGCCGTGATCGTCGAGAACGAAGCGGCGAGCCCTTGGGAGCCGTTCCACGTGCAGCACGGCCGTAAAGCCACGGACAGCACCGTGAGCCTGCTGCTCGGCGGGTGGTACACGCTGTTCGGCGGCGGGCCGCGCGAGACGTGGCAAGAACTGTTCACGCGGTCGCTCAAGGCCTGCGACCCGTACACGGGACCCGTCATCGCGCTCGATCCGCTCGTCGCGCGCGGGTTCGCCGATCTCGGCTTCGACACCAAGCAAAAGCTCATCGACTGGTGCGTCGAGCACGCGCAGCTGACCGGCGCGCGAGTATTGGGACAATCAGTGGATTCAAACGCTGCACCATCCCCGAGCGGTCGCCGGCATCGAGCCCTATGCCTCGATGCTCGCGGCCGCGCCCGATGAGCTCGTTCGAATGTTTCGCCCCGAGGACATCCACGTCGTCGTCGTCGGCGGCGAGACCGGCGCCACGTGGAAAATGATCGGTGGCGGTCCGCGGCTGAACGTTGTCGACATCGACCCTTGGCGTTGATCCGGCCCATGGCTCGTGCGTACCGCGGCGTACCGCGGCGTACCGCCAGGCCCCTCGGGGGGCGCTGGCAGACGCCGCGCCGAACTGTTAGGTTGTCTCTTTACTCCCGAGGCCGCACCGGCCACGGTGCAACGATGAGGAGGAGCATGCGATGAGCCGAAAGTCTGGATCAGACCGCGTGTCCGAGCGAAACGACAGCGAGGTCCGAAATGCGTCCCGGCCCAGCCGGCGCGATTTCCTTGCCGCCGGGGCTGCGGCCGCATCCGCCGTCACACTCGCTTCCGTCGCCTTGCCCGGGTGGGTACGCGCGGCCGAGCGCGCACAGAAGTTCAAGCGTATTCCGACCCAGTTCATCGCCGCGCTGGGCGATCCGAAGGCCACGTCGGGCGACAATGCCGAGACGTGGGGGTTGTGGCGGCGCGATCCCGGGCCGCGCGGTGTGAGCCTGGACCGCTACGGCGCGCTCAAAGCCGCGGGCGGCGTCGCGCCGGCGCGTTGGCAATTCGACGACT
Source organism: uncultured Gammaproteobacteria bacterium (assembly GCA_963786385.1). GTDB lineage: Bacteria > Pseudomonadota > Gammaproteobacteria > Steroidobacterales > Rariloculaceae > FEN-1219. Next base: position 1,986,215 of record CAWAYS010000005.1, on the reverse strand, counting down.
CGGATTGGTGGCTCGAGGAGCACGGTTTGATCATGGAGTCGCCCGAGTTCCCGATACCTGCGGGCCAATACTTGGTCACGGGCAACCGTCAGGCGATTGCCGTGCTGAGCGTGCACCCGAAGGACGCACGCGGCGCGCAACGTTGGGAGCTCGACAACGGCGCAAACCTGTATGACGTCACGCATCTCGGTTGTCGCTCCGCACGCTACACGCCGATGACGAGCAACGGCTCGTGCTCGCCGTCGATGGCGAAGCAAAGCGATTTCCCCGTGACGCCCGGTGCAGCCATGCCGCCCGTGCCGAGTTGTCACAAGCAGGACTATTCCGTCTTGATCGTAATCGGGGCGCCGGTCGACGCTTGAAGATCGTCCGTTTTGCGTGACATCGCGGCCGTGACGCGGCCCAGTCAGCGCTTGCAGCCTTTCTCCGACTCCGCGAAGTCGTCGAACAACCGGTGGGCGTTGGTTCCTGCGAGCGTTTCGAGGCGGTGGGGTTGGCCTTTCTCCTCGCTGTACCTCGCAAGCGTTCCCCGCGAGCGCAGGAATTCGACCTCACGCTTCATCTCGTTGTGCCATCGATACTGGTCGAGCTCGCCGACATAAAGAAAAACGCAGAGCTTCGAAATGGCCTCGAGCTTCGCCTGGCTCGGCTGCCACATGTAGCCGGGAAACGCCGTCACGGAGACGAAGTACTGCGGAAACTCCGCGGCGACGTGCATCGCGGCGATGCCGCCGTTGGAGGGGCCCGCGACGTGAAATTTGCCGTCGCGAATTTTGTAGTCGGCGAGCATCATGTCGAGGAACTTCGGAAAGATGCGGTCGCCGCCCTGAAAGAACAGGCTGCCGTTCGGTGCCGCGGGCGCGACGACGATGTAGCCGCGTTTCTCGGCTTCGGCGCGAAAGTTGCGGCTCAATGCGCCGTCGATGGTGTTCATCGTTTGCGGTCCGCCGCCGAATACGAGGATGGCCGGATAGGTTTTTGCGGGATCGTAGTCGTCAGGCAGCACGACCTTGAAATCGACGGTCGTGCCGCCGACGTTCTCGGTCTTTTCCAGTAGCTTCGCCTGAGCCGAGCCGGCACCGAGCGTTGCGATTGCGAGAGCCATCGTGGTCGCCCAACGACGCACCGTGTGTTTCATAGTCACCCCCTCCAAGAACAACGTCACGACGGCAGCGGATCGTTCGCGATCCCCGCCGAGCATCAGCGTGCCAGCTCCACCGAGTCGGCGATCTCCTTCACGGCGGCGCGCACGTCGTCGATCTCTTTCGTGCCACCGCGCGCGAGCAGTTGGATGTAGGTGCCGCCCGGCAGCACGCGTAGAAACTGGAGAATCTTTTGGTCGCCCGCGACGGCCTCGATGTAGTGAGCCGGTCCGCCGGCGAACGTCGCCGTTGCCTGGTCGACGATCTCGGCGTCGGCGAGCCCGCCGGTGTTGTGCAGGATTCTCTCGGCGGTCTGCGGCGTCTCGGCCGGCGTTGCGCTCGTGGCTGCTCTGCCGATCAGCAGCACGGGCCGGTCTCCCGCGGGCTCCCTACCTTCGAACGAGGCAAGAATCACGATGCCGCCCGGAAGCATGTCCTGCGGGCGAAACGGCGCGACGCTCTTGAACGTGAACGACAGCTGCGTGAGCTTCTCGGCGAGTGTGGCCTCGTGGGCGAGTCTCACGGACTTCAGTATCGACTCGACCCCCGTGTGCCCGATTCGGCTCGAGTCGGCGATGTTGAGCGTCAGCAATACGGTTTTCGCCTGCATCGGCGCGCCGCCCATGAGCGCGATGTACTTCATGACCTCTTGGTTGCGCACTTCCTGGCCGCCGACGGCCACGGGAATCTGCCCCGAGTCGACGTCGATCTGCTCGATGCGCGTGATGCGAACGCCGTTGACGTCGAAGCGCGACGCCGCCGTCCTCGGCGACGAAAACGCCTTGGCAAGGTCGGCATAGCTATCGGGCGGGAACTCCGACACCGTAATGCTCGATCCCGTGTCCGGGTTCTCGAGCCCGGCGAACTTGCGGGCGACCTGGAAGCCCGGGGGAGCGACGAGCGTCACCGAAGTGCCGGGAATACGGACCAATTGGGCGTCCACCGGCCGCGCCAGCGCGCCACCGAGCACCGCGCAGGCCAGGACGGCCGTGTGCGCGAACGGCAATCTCATGTTGCGAGGTCCCTGCCCATGCCGGCTCGATGGTAACCACAAAGCGCCGTCAGGCGAGCCACGCAGCGGACGCGGCCGCGCGGCCCTCCACCGGCGCGGGCGAATCGATCGTCATCGCGCTGTCATCGTCCTGTAACAGAAGTGTTGCTGAATATGTCCACCCAACACATTAGACAACGAGGGTGCGAAGTGAGTACCAAGATGAAGCGATCTGCGTGGCTGGCCGCCGTGGCGGCGGGCCTGCTGGCCTCTGCGGCTTGGGCCGCCGGTGACATCTCCGGCGCCGGAGCCACTTTCCCGTATCCCGTGTACTCCAAATGGGCCGAGGCCTATAAGAAGGAGACCGACATCGGGCTGAACTATCAATCCATCGGCTCGGGCGGCGGAATCAAGCAGATCGAAGCGTCGACCGTCACTTTCGGTGCCTCCGACAAGCCGCTCGAGAAAGTCCGAGCTCGATTCGAACGGCCTCGTACAGTGGCCGATGATCATCGGCGGTGCCGTGCCTGCCGTGAACTTGCCCGGCATCAAGCCCGGCGAGCTCGTGCTGGACGGACCGACGATCGCCGACATCTACATGGGCAAGATCACGAAGTGGAACGATGCGCGGGTCAAGGCACTGAACCCGTCGTTGGCGCTTCCGGCCGCGGCGATCGCGCCCGTCTACCGTTCCGACGGATCGGGCACGAACTTCTTATTTACGACCTATCTGTCGGCCGTAAGCCCGACGTTCAAATCGGAGGTCGGCGCGAACACCTCGGTGGCCTGGCCGGTCGGCCTCGGCGCGAAGGGTAACGAAGGCGTCGCCAACATGACGGGCAGGACCGTCGGCGCGATCGGCTACGTCGAGTATGCCTTTGCCAAGCAAAATCACCTGACCTACGCGAGGATCAAGAACCGCGACGGCAAGCTCGTGTCGCCGGAGATCAAGACGTTCCAAGCGGCCGCGGCCAATGCCGATTGGACCAAGGCTCCCGGGTACTATTTGATCCTCGTCGATCAGCCGGGCGCGGAGAGCTGGCCGATCACGGGTGCGAGCTTCATTCTGATGCACAAGAGCGTCAAGAGTGCCGACGACGCCCTGACCGCGCTAAAGTTCTTCTCGTGGGCCTATGCGAAGGGCGATCAAATGGCAGAGGATCTAGACTACGTCCCGCTGCCCGACAACGTCGTGCACATGGTCGAGCAGACGTGGATAAAGGAGATCAGCGCCGACGGCAAGCCCGTGTGGAAATAGCGGGCAGCTCCTGGCACGACTCAGAACTCTGAGCGGCGACCGGCGGTTTTTGCCTCCGGTCGCCTTCGGTTTTAATGGCAACGACGCATCCACTTTACGTTCGACTGCGCCGCGAGCGCAGCGCCGAGACGGTCTTCCGTTGGGCGACTCTGTGCTCGGCGACACTCGTGCTCGTGCTGCTCGCGGGCGTGCTGCTGTCTCTCGCTTACGGCGCGTGGCCCGCGTTGCAGACATTCAAGTGGCATTTCCTCACGACTGAAACCTGGAATCCCGTCACCGAGAAGTTCGGTGCGCTTGCGCCGATTTACGGGACGGTTGTCACGTCGGTCATTGCCATGCTGATCGCGGTGCCGCTCGGTTTCGGCATCGCGGTGTTCTTGACGGAGATTTGCCCCTATTGGTTGCGCACGCCGATCGGGATCGGGATCGAGCTGCTGGCGGCGGTCCCGAGCATCGTGTTCGGCATTTGGGGTTTGTTCATCCTCGCGCCGATCCTGCAGACGTCTTTCCAGCCCTGGTTGATCGAGCATGTCGGACCGCTGCCCGTCATTGGCGCACTGTTCCAGGGCGTGCCTTACGGCATCGGCCTGCTGACCGCCGGGGCTAGTACTGGCGATCATGGTGCTGCCCTTCGTCACGGCCGTGATGCGCGAAGTGTTTCAGATGGCGCCGCGTGCGCTCAAGGAGGCCGCCTACGGCCTCGGGGCGACACAGTGGGAAGTCGTATGGGACGTCGTCGTCCCGTGGTCTCGCCCCGGAGTGATCGGCGGCATCATGCTCGGTCTCGGGAGAGCCTTGGGCGAGACGATGGCCGTCACCTTCGTCGTGGGCAACGCCCATCGGATCAGCTCGTCGCTGCTCGCTCCCGGCACGACGATCTCGGCGGCCATCGCCAACGAGTTCACGGAAGCCGTCGGCGATCTGTATACGTCGTCGCTCATGGCGCTCGGTTTGATTCTGTTCGTTCTGACGTTCACCGTCATCGCCGGCGCGCGTCTTTTGTTGCTTCGGCTCGAACGCAGCGGCGGGAGGGCGCCATGAGCGGATTGCTCGCTCGACGCCGACTCATGAGTGTGCTCGCGTTCTCGGTCGCGACGCTTGCGACGCTCGTGGGCCTTGCGATTCTCGGTGCGATCTTATGGACTTTGCTCGAGAAGGGCCTCGGCGGCTGGTCGCTGAGCCTGTTCAAAGAGATGACCCCGGCGCCCGGCAGCGAGGGCGGATTGCGCAACGCCATCTTCGGCAGCGTGGTCATGACCGCCATCGGTATCGGTCTCGGTGCGCCGATCGGCGTGCTCGCGGGGACTTACTTGGCCGAATACGGACGGCGGAGCCCGCTGAGCTCCGTCGTGAGGTTCGTCAACGACGTGTTGCTGAGTGCGCCGTCGATCGTGATCGGGCTTTTCGTTTACACCATCGTCGTCGCCGAGATGGGACACTTCTCGGCGCTCGCAGGCGCAATCGCTCTAGGCATCATCGCCATGCCGGTGATCGTGCGCACGACCGAAGACATGCTGCGGCTCGTGCCGAAGGGTATGCGTGAAGGCTCGGCTGCGCTCGGTGCGCAACCTTGGCGCACGATCACGAGCATCGTCTATCCGGCGGCTCGCAGCGGGCTCGTGACCGGTGCTTTGCTCGCCGTCGCCCGCATCTCGGGAGAGACGGCGCCTCTGCTGTTCACGGCGCTCAACAACCAGTTCTGGAGCACCGATCTAAACCGTCCCATGGCGAATCTTCCCGTCGTGATTTTCACGTACGCCATGAGCCCCTACGACAATTGGCAATCCTTGGCATGGTCGGGTGCGCTGTTGATCACGCTGTTCGTGTTGGTGCTCAGCATCGTCGCGCGCATGATTTCGGCGTTGTTCGGCAACCCACGGGGCGGCGCCCAGTAGCTTCCGGTCCGATGATCGCGGCGCACAGATTCGATTCGCTGCCGAATGATGGTGTAAGTCATGCTTGAAGAACGAGGACGAGCCCCGCTCATGGACGTGCCGAGACGCGAGATGCCGCGGTCGAGTCACGCGCTCGGCGCCATCAGCCGAAAGACCCGCGACGAGCGCATCGAGCGTGCGGCCGGTGGTCCGGACGCGTCGCTGCCCGTGCAGATCAAGGCCGCCGTGGAGAACCTGAGCTTCTACTACGGCACTCATCAGGCTCTAAAAGGCCTGAATATCCCGATCGCCGAGCGCAGGGTCACGGCGTTGATCGGACCTTCGGGATGCGGCAAAAGCACGTTTCTGCGCTGCTTCAACCGCATGCACGATCTCCAACCGCATACGCGCTACGAGGGGCGTATCACGCTGAACCCCGACAACCTCAATCTGATCAGCCGCGAGATTCGGGCGATCGAGGTGCGCATGCGGATCGGCATGGTGTTTCAGCGGCCGAATCCGTTTCCGCAGTCGATCTTCGAGAATGTCGCGTACGGGCTGCGACTACGCGGGGTGCGCAGGTGGGGCCTGCTCGCGGACGAAGTCGAGCGCGCTCTGCGGGACGCGGCGTTGTGGGACGAGGTCAAAGACCGGCTCGACAAGTCCGCGCTCGCGTTGTCGGGCGGTCAGATGCAGCGATTGTGCATTGCCCGGGCGCTCGCGACCAAACCGGAAATCCTGCTTTTCGACGAGCCGACGTCCGCGCTCGATCCGACTGCGTCGGCCAAGATCGAGGAGCTGATCTCGACGCTGCGCGATCGAGTGACCGTGCTCATCGTCACCCACAACATGCAGCAGGCGGCGCGCGTTTCCGACTATACGGCTTTCATGTATCTCGGTGAGCTCATCGAATTCGACGAAGCCGGCAAGATCTTCACGAACCCGAGCAAGAAGGCGACCGAGGACTACATCACCGGTCGTTACGGCTGACGGGGCGTCGGGGTAAAGAAGAAGGCCCGCGACCGAAAGGACGCGGGCCTTTGTTTCGTCGGAAGTACTCGATGCCGGCTTAGAACTGTACCTGGGCCCAAACTCCGATCTCGTTGTGCTTGCCCGAATCGACGCCGCCGAGCGTGCCGTTGGACGTCTTATACATGCCATTGTCAACTTGATCTTGTTTGTAGACCAACGCGATGTCGAGCTTCGAAATCGGCTGGAATGCAATGCCGACGTTGAAATACGTGTTGCTCAAGTTCGGCGCAATGTCTTTACTCGGTGTCGCATCGTCGTAGCGCGCGAAGACGGATACGTTCTTCTTGACGCTGAACGAGCCCCAAACGGAATAGCCATCGGCCTTGTCGCTGAGCGGGTTCAGCACCTGATTCCAATTATCCGCGGTGAAATACTCGAGACCAACCCGGTATTTCGGCTTGACGTAGGCCGCCACGAGCTCGGTGCGCTGCGCGGTGTGGTAGGTCGTAACGTTTTGCTTGTCGAGGCCGCGTTTGCCGGTCCGGTAGGCGAGCGCCAGCGTGAGTCCGTCGATCGGCTCGAAGTCGATGCGCCCGTCGAGGTCGAGGCTCTGGCTGCGGCTCGTGTTCTTGTAGCCGTTGCCGTTGATGGCCGAGACCGCGTAGTGCGCCTTGCCGCCCGCGAACTTGCCGAGGGCGTGCACACCCCAATCGGCCGAAGCCTCGAGTCCGAGGTGCTCGACGAGAACGTTCTCGATGTAGCGGTTGCCGTACAGGTTTTCGACGAACGGCACGAGCGGCACGTCGGTCGAGCCGATACGCAACGCGAATCCGTCGCTGAACTTGCCCTCGAAATAAGCTTTCTTGACGAACAGCTGTGTCTCGTTGTCGTTGCTCACATAGTTGAAGTCGGTCGTGATGTTGGCCGACCATGTGTCATCGAACTGGTGGCCCACCGACAGATAGAAGCGTTTGGCGTCGAGGCCCGTGCCGCTGGCACCGGTTTTCGCGCCGTCGCTCGTCTCGTCGATATTCGTCAGATCGAAGTAGCCCTTTCCCCCGACCGTGGTGTCGCCGGCAGCCGCAAGCGATGCGGCGCTGCCCGTGGCGCAAGCGACCAGCAAGGCGGCAGACAAAAGCTTCCTACTCATGGATTCTCCTTTGCGTTGTGTCTCGTGTTGGTGACCGCGAACGGAGCGTTCGGCTCCAACCTCGGCCGCCAAAGAGGCGGCATCGGAGCGGTCGGGTCTATAGCTGCTTCATGTCGAAAACGTCACGAGGAAGTTACAGAGGGACCATTACAGAGATGTTACAAACGGGGTACGCAGCGGTCTGTATGTGTGGCGGGCGCGCGCGGAGGCAGGGCAGGGAGGTGATCAATTGCGGCTCACGGCGGGAAGATGGCGGGGGGCTCTCCTGCCCGGGGCTTTCGTCGGCCGCGTTGGCTAAGCGCCGGACGGGGAGTTCGTCCCGGTGCGCGTTTGTGTAGACGTCACACGCCTGCCTCGTCGACTCGCGGGCCCGGTTCGTGTTCTCTCGATGCGTTTTCCGCCGCGAAGTCCGCGAGCTTTCGTGAGCTTTCCTCGTCGTAGGGGACAAAGGCCATGACGCGTAAGGTGGGGCTGCCTTCCGGCGTATAGGACGAATGCTCGAACCGCACTCCGCCGAGCTGCGGATGAAACGCTACGCCGTCCATGCTCGTCAGCACGTCCTGCGAGTGCCAAAGCCTGTCGAACATCGGCGAGAGGGAGGCGAGCTCCGCGATCAGCGCTTCGAAGTCGAAGCTGTGAGCCGCATGGCCGTAGTCGACGCGGAATTTCGACACGATCTCGCGGGCCATCGCTTCGTATGCACTGGTATTCTTTTGGTAGGCGGCATCGTCGAGCAGCAGGATCCGCAGCAAGTTGCGTTTTTCGAGCGGCACGCCGCCGTAATCACGGAAAACTCTCGTGAGCCTGTTCCACGCGATGACGTCCCAACGGGCGGTCATGAGAAGCGCGGGGATGCCGATCGCATCGAGCATTCTGACGAGCGCGATGCTGGCTGCGTCGCGCCGAGGCGTGACGGAGGGGCCGGGCCGTTGTTGGGCAAGTGCGAAAAGATACAGTCGCTCGTCGTCCGAAAGCCTCAGCGCCGTGCTGATTCGCTCGAGCAGCTCGGTCGATACTTGGATCTTGCGCCCTTGCTCGAGCCACGTGTACCAGCTGACGCTAACGTCGGCCAATGTCGCGACTTCTTGCCGCCGTAGGCCCGGCGTTCGACGGTTGCTCGTGGCCGGTAATCCGACGGAGGCGGGCGATAATCGGCTGCGGCAATATCGCAGGAACGTCTTGAGTTGCCGGCGCTGAGCGTCCGTCGGTTGGGCGGGAAGCTCCGAGCGTCTCATAGAGGCCGATGACCATGCGAAGGGCGGATGGGGCCGAGCAGGGCTTCATGCGCTCGTAGCGAGCACGAGCTCACGTCGTGCATTACCCACCGCCGGCCGATCCGAAGATCGACCGAGAGTGCGTATCCGGCTCTCCCCAGCCCGATCGTCATGGCAGTCTCAAGGTATCGTTATCCGGGATAACTATATATCGACACGCCTGACGTAGCGACCCTCCCGCCAGGGATCGATACTGCTGTTGTCCACCGTGCCGCGCGCCGATTGTGTGATGTAGTATCGTGCCACGGCGCGACCAAAGTCCAACAGTACCCCGTGTCCCTTGCGCGCCTTTGGGCTTTCGGTGAAGATCGACATCGCTTGCGAGTGTGACTGCGAAGTGGATGGCAAAGAGCCGGAAGAAACGGGGAGCGATAGCTTCGTCGAAGAAGGGGGCTTCGAGGAAAACTTCTTCGAGGACAGCTTCTTCGAGAACACGGGGACTTGTCCAGAGGACGCTCCTTTGATCCTGGAGAGTCTCGTCGGCTACAACTTGCGCCGCGCCCACTCGATGCAACGGACGCGATTCGCGGCGGTTTTCGGTCCGTACAACGTTCGGCCCGTGCAGCTGTCGATTCTCGGGCTCGTTCGCGATCATCCTCAGATCAAACAGTCGGATCTCGGTAAAGCGCTCGAAATCAAGCGCGCAAACATCGTGGCGCTGCTCGATGAGCTCGAGAGCCGTAAGCTGATCGTTCGCAAACAGTCGGAGTCGGATCGACGAGCGTATGTTCTCGAGCTCACGCCGATCGGCCGCGACGTTGCGGCGAAGCTGCTCGCGCTGCACACGCGCCTCGAAGCCGACATCGTGAGCCAGCTCGGAGTCAAGGAGAGCGAGCAATTGCTGAAGCTCCTGAAGAAGCTCCGGCGTATCGACGCCTCTCCCGATCTCGACGAGGGTTGACGGCCCGGCCCGCCGGCTAGGAGCCTCGCGCCCAGGCAACCACGTCGAAATCGTCGGCAACGATGAGGAAGAGGTTGGTGATCGGTCCTAGCGGACGCGTTACGTGGCCGCGTCCGGTCACGTCTTCCAAGAAGATCAAATCGCCGGCGCCGATTTTGCGGCGCTTGCCGTCGGATAGCTCGACTTCGAGGTCGCCCGTCATGTTGATCGCAAATTGCTTTCGCGGCGCGTTGTGCCAATCCGGAGCTCTGACGCCGGACCCGCGATAGACGCCTGCGGTCATGCTCTTGAGAGGCACTGGGCCTGCATTGTCGGCGATCGTAAGATCCTCGACGTGCGATTGCCCGTCGGCGGTCGTGTAGATGCGCGTGACGCGTGCGCTTCCATCGGCGCGGCCGGCCGCTTGCGCCAACGCCTCCGAGCCCGCCAGCAAGGCGGCGGCTCCGCTTAGAGCCAAGAAGTCTCTGCGCTGCATAAAGGTTCCCCCTTCGATCCCGTTTTAGGTCGCAATCCCGTTTCGCGACTTCCGTCGAGCCGCACAGGGGGCGTCGCGGAGAGAAACTCGCGCCCCAGTCGTCCCGACGTTAACGCTATATGGGATAGCAAGGCCCTTATACCACGATCCGGCCATTGCCACAGCCGCCCGTCACCCTTGTGCGGTTCGGGCGCATGGAGCGATTCGTGTGATCTGTTGCAAACGAATGTTATGGAGGATAACAATAGGCGTGAATAAGAACTACTCGGAAATGGGTGGGTGCGTATTCAGGGGTGTGCCCGCTCATCACACTGGTCGACACAAAAGGGGGGAGCCATGAAGGAAGTCCGTTGCCGAAGCGCGCTTCGGGGGTGGGGTGGTTTTGCGCTGACGGTCGCCGTCAGCACATTGTCGATCGCCTCGAGCCGCAACGTGAGAGCGCAGAACGTCGGCGAGCAGCCGCGCGAACTCGAGGAAATTACGGTCACTGGCTCGCGTGTTCGGAGAACGGACGGCATGGCCGAACCGACGCCGGTTACGACGTTGACCCCTCAGGAGCTGCAAATCTTCGAGCCGGGTAGCACGGTCGCAGAGCAGCTGGACGCGTTGCCGCAATTCTTCTCGACCGGCACCGCGCAACGCGGTGGCCCTGCGCTGTTCGGCGACGGCGGGGGCAGCTATCTCGACATGCGAGGGCTCGGACGGGACCGCACGCTGGTGCTGTTCGACGGGTCGCGCGTCGTTCCGGCCGACAAGCGCGGGCAAGTCAATGTCGACACGCTGCCGACGGCGCTCATTCGATCCATCGACGTCGTGACCGGCGGCGCATCGGCTGCATACGGCGCCGATGCGCTCGGCGGCGTGACGAATTTCATTCTCGATCGCGAGTTTCAAGGCGTGAAGATCAGTGCCGGCACCGGGATGAATGCGTTCAACAACGACGGGCGCAACTGGCATGCCTCGTTCGCGGGTGGCACGGATGTCGGCGACCGCATTCACATCATCGGTTCCGTCGAGTCGCGCCACGTCGACGAGGTGCAGCGCGACCCAGCGGATCTCGACCCGAGCTGGTTCCGGCGATGGGGCTTCATCCAGAATCCCGCCTGGAACGCGTCCGACCCGCCCGGCACCAACCCGCAGCGCATCGTCGTGCCCTGGGTCGCGCCGCGCGCGACGCACGTTAACGGTTGGATCGGCCCGCCTTTCGGTGTGCCGGCCACGAGTGCGCTGGCCCGCATGCGCTTCACGAACGACGGCAGCGCGCTCGTGCCGTTCGACGACGGCAACATGCACGACAATTCGTTCATCTCGGGAGGTCCCGAGGCGCAGATCTCGAATTTGACGCAGCCCGGCGGACCGTCGGGCGCAGAAGTCGATCAAACCACGGCGTTCTTCAGTGTGAAGTTCGCCTTGAACGACAATGTAGACCTATTTGCGGACTTGCTCTCGGGGTCGGTGGAGTCGAACAGCACGTCATACGTCAGCGGTGCGACGTGGTCGAGCATTTGGTCGGCGACCGTATTTCGCGAGAACGCCTATCTGCCGGACAGCGTCGCGGCCATCATGGATGCCGAGGGCCGCAGCTCCTTTCGGATCTCGAAGGCGGGCAGTTATCCCGGCATGCTCGACGTCGACACGAACGGGCGGTCCCACAACGAGTTCGACACACGCTCCTATCGGCTCGGCATTGATTGGGCCATGAACGACAACTGGCAGATGCGGTTCTCGTACCAATCCGGCCGCAGCGAGAAGTTGACGGGCGAGTACGGCTCGCTGCGTGTCGACCGCGTCAATCTCGCGATCGACGCCGTCGAGGTGTATAGCGACATGCGCGATGTGAACGCCGACGGCATCGTGGATCTCATCGATCCGGCCGACCGCGGCACGGGGACGGTCATTTGCAACGTGCAGCGTTACAACCCGACGCCTGCCGAGCTGGCCGCGACCCCCGCCATTCAAGGGCAGGTGAGCTCGCGCGACGAGAATCTCCCGCTCGCTTCCCCCGTAGGTCTCGACGACACGATCGGGGGTTGCGTACCTTTCAACGTCATGGGCAACGCGCAGATCTCGCCGCAGGCGGCTGCCTACATCATGACGCCGAAATGGGGCGAGAGCGTCGTCGAGCAGGACTTCGCCGAGCTTCTCGTGACCGGGGAGGTGTCGCAAGGCTGGGGCGCCGGCCCGCTGTCGCTTGCGACGGGGCTCACATATCGCGATCAGTCGTTTCGCGACGGTGCATTCCCCGCGGACGTCGATGCGTTAGGTCCGCCGTTCAACGCGCCCGAGCTCGGTATCCGCGGCATTGCGTCGGCGTGGTCCGGCGGCAGCCCGAATTTGCATCAGTTCTCGACGGTGTCGTTGCTGTCCGGCCAATACGATGTCTTGGAATGGTTCGGGGAGCTCAACGTGCCGATGTGGCAGTCGGAATCCGGCGACCGGCGTATCGGCACGAGCTTCGCCTACCGTTCGTCGGACTACTCGAGCGTGGGGCGCGTCGAAGCCTGGAAAGCGGGGCTCGATTTTCAGGTCGTGCGGGACTTGCGCCTGCGCGCGACGCGATCGCGAGACGTGCGCGAGGCCACGTTCGCCGAGCGGTTCGACAACTCCCCGGGTGGCGGTACGATCACGACGGATCAGGCGACCGGTCAGACCAACGTCGTCGTTACGTCGACTGCCGTCGGCAATCCGAACCTGAGACCCGAGGTGGCGGACACGACCGGTGTTCGGCCTCGTTTTCCAGCCGAGATGGGCGCCGAGCTTCCGAATGTCGTTGGACCGCTATGAAGTCGATATCGCCGATTCGATATCGACACTCGCCGACGACGACATCGTGCGCGAATGCGCGCTCAACAACGTGCTGTGCGAGTACGTGATTCGCGACAGCACGGGGACGCTGGCGCGCGTGTTTCGACCGTACCTGAACTTGGATCAAGCCAAGGTCCGCGGCGTCGATCTCGAGATCGACTACAGCCACGATGTCGACTGGCTCCGGGCGCCGAACGAGTCGTTCAGTGTAAGACTGCTCGGGGGTACGCTCGACACCCGAACGAACACGGTAGCGGGGAGCGTCCCGGACGAGCTGGCCGGTGCTTACGGAACCCCGGCCGGCACACTCCCGGAGCTCACGGCGAACATCACGGCGTCGTATCGATTCGGGCCGTGGTCGGTGCAGCTGCAGGAGCGGTACATCGACCAAGTCCTGCTCGATCGAACCTGGGTCGAGGGTGTCGACATCGACGACAACACCATCGACTCGCAAACCTGGACCAATCTCGTATTGGGTTATCAGCACGCGGCGCGCGGCTCGGGGATGTGGCGGCTCACGTTCAACGTGCAAAATCTCTTCGACGACGATCCGCCCGTGATTCCGGCGACGGGCGGCGGGCGCTTCGGCGCGCAGGCCATCAGCAACACCTACGAGGTGTGGGGTCGCCGGTACGAGCTCGCGTTCAACATGGATTTCTGAGAAATCGGGAGTTCCCTTGTCGACCGGCGGCGATCCGCTGCCGACAATCTGTCTTTGCCCGGACGCTCGACGTAAGATTGAGGTTGGCCGGAGAATGGTCGCCCGAAATCCGGGTGGCCCGGGACGCACGCGAGCACTACGGATGCGGTGCGATGCTTCGCGCGCCTGACCGTATAGCGAGGATTCCCAGGAGATTGGTCATGCATCATTTTATTCGGACCGCCGACATCAAGCCGACTCCGGCGTTTCGCAAGAACTCGTCGGGCTATCGCCGGTTTTCGCTGTCGGATCGCGGCAGTCGGTGCCGTGCACTACGGGTTGGGGGTCTCTGCGAGCTCGACGCCGGCGGCCACGTCAACCAGCATCTGCAGTCGTTCGAGAAGAGCTTCTATGTGCTTCGGGCCATCCCGTGCTGATTCTCGACAGTCGCGCGTTCCGGCTCGCGCCGGGCGCCTGCGGCTGATCCCGGTCGGGATGAAGCAGGCCTGGCTCGGGCCGGCCGAACGGCACGGCTCACTGGATCGACATGAATACGCCCGTGCCGAAGGGCGTCAACTTCGCCGACGACACGTATTTCTCGGGCCGCCGCCCGACGGTCGATGTCGAGGATCTCGACATTCGCGATCCGTCGTCGCGGCATTTGTTCCGCATGGCCGACGACGACATCAAGGTCGACTGCGCTGCGCACGGGCCTCAAGAAGGACGCGCCGAAGGTCTCGGCGAGCATGGCGACGGCGCTGCTCGTCTACAGCGGCATCTCGCTGAAGATGCTCGTCGACGAGCGGCTCGATGCCGCGCTGCACACGATGTTCATGGTCGAGTACGAGCCGAACGGCAACGCGCATCCGCACGACCATCCGCTCGAGGAGGCTTACTACATCGTCGACGGCGAGGTCGAGGCCTGGGCCGACGACGACAAGTACCTCATGAAGCACGGCGACTTCCTTTGGGCCGGCGTCGGCTGCACGCACGCCTTCTACAACAGGAGCAACACGACGGTGCGCTGGCTCGAGACGCAGTCGCCGCAGCCGCCGGCGCGGCACTCTTATCGTTTTGCCCGCGATTGGGAGTATTTCGCCGAGCAGTTGCAGAGCAAGCAGGCGCAACGCAAAGAGTCGGCCGCGTAAGCCGAGACGCGCCGGGCGTCGAGGCCCGGCTATTGCAGGGGCGCCTCTACCGGCGACGCCCCGGTTTGGTCGAGACCAGGTTTCCAGTCGCCGCGCTTCGACCGAGCCGCTGATGCCGACACGGTGAAGCTGCCGGTCATAGAGACGCGTTCTCGGTGCGTTTACTTGGCCCAGTAGGGTTTAGGCTCGTGCTTGGCGTCCTTGAGGACGTTCGGCGTGGACGAGTCGCGTTGCAGCGATACGGTGTGCCCCGCAGCGTCGAGCTTCACGTCCGCGGCCAGCGAAGTCGTGCCCGAGCCGTGACCGTCGTGGTCCAGCTGCAGCTCGATGACCGAATAGCCATAGCCTTTCGTCGCTGTCGTCTGCTTTACGCTCCAGGGCTTGAACGAGTACGAGTCGATTGGCTTGTCGGTCACGACCGTGATTCGTTCGCCATTGTCGGGCGTCGTCTCCCGAAGCGCGTACTTGATGGAGTAGCCCACGCCGCTGCCGCTGCGCCAGACATAGCCGACCGTCGGCAGCATGCTGAGCGCTTTGTCGGGTTCGTCCTTGCTCGCGAGCGCCGCGACCGCGTTGGCTCGCGCGTCGTCGCTCGACCACTCCATGACCTCGATCTTGATCGTGTTGCCGGCAGGCGTCATCTCGGCCGTCGTCGCCGTGTAGGTTTCCGGTACGGGCCGCGTTTCGCTGGCGGGGGCGCTGCCCGAGGCCAGCAGCGCAGTAGCCGCGGCAAGCGCGAGCACTGCGGCGCGCGAAGCCTTCACGCCGAGCCGGGCCGAGTTGCGCATCGCGCAATACCCCGCAGGGCGGGCCGCTCGGCGCGGGGCGTCGAGGAGGGGATGGGTCGGTTGTCGGGTGCGTGTTGCGATCGTCGCTTCTCGTGCCATTGGCCGATTCCTCCGGTGTTAGCGTTATGAGACAACTGATAGGGTCGAGGCCGGAAAGTTCAAGAGATCGCGCGTCTCACACGCGCGGAGCCGCCACCGCGCGTTGACGCTCGGCGTCCTGCGGCCGACAATTGGGCACAGGGGGGGGGACAGGCCATGAGACGATCGGCAGCGATCTTCTTGGGGGCCCTCGTCGTGGTTGCCTCGGCCGGCGCACAAACCTACCGTGTGCCACGCACGTCTTGGGGCGATCCCGACCTCGGGGGCACGTGGTCGAACGACAACGAGTACGCCACGCCGCTCGAGCGGCCGACCGAATACGAGGGCAGGCGCCTCTCGGACATCACGGCGGACGAGCTCGCGACAATCAGGCGCGAGGCCACGGAGAAGATGATCGCCCGCCTCGCACCCGGACCTCGAGGCCCCGATTCCTGGTGGCTGGAGAATCTCGATCTCTCGCGGCGCAGCCAGCCCTGGCTCATCATCGATCCGCCGGACGGCCAGATCCCGCCGCTGACGGCGGCGGCCGAAACGCGTGCCGGGCAGCGCGTGCGCAGCAGCTTCGTAGGTGGACCGTTCAACGGTCCCGCGGACTTCAATCCGCTGGAGCGCTGTATCAGTCGAGGGGTGCCGGGGTCGATGATTCCGGTGATGTACGGCAACGTCTACACGATCTTTCAATCCCCAGGCTACATCGTGGTCACCTACGAGATCATCCACGAGGCACGCGTGATTCCGCTCGAGGGAAGCGAGCATGTGAGCCGGGCGATCACCGAGCACATGGGCGATCCGCGCGGTCACTGGGAAGGCGAGACGCTCGTCGTCGAGACGACGAATTTCAAAGCACTGACCGCGTACCGGCGCGCGAATCCCGAGCGCCTCAAGATCACCGAGCGCTTCAAGCGCGTAGCCCCCGACAAGATCGCGTGGTCGGCCACGATGGACGATCCGACGACGTGGACGGCGCCGTGGACGATCGCCATGGCACTCACGCTCGATCCGCAGCCCGTGTTGCCGTTCGAATGCAACGAGGGCAACTATGGGATCAGGAACATCTTGAGCGGAGCGCGTGCGAAAGAAGCGCGTGAGGCAAACGTCCCCACGGAAAATTAAGCCGTTCCCCGAATCGGTTTCCGACCGCGCGTCACATTTCCATATCGACATTGGTAGTACCGTACGCACCCGTAAATCTTTTTCGAGAGCGTATCCGCCGCGATTGCGGCGTTGGGTCGGTCGATGAGTTCACGTGCTTGGTTGGCTTGGCTGCAAGCGCGCCTCGCCGAGCGACGGCACGGCGAGCACATCCAGTCGCTCATGAGGCTCGGTATCGTGGCCGCGGGCCTCGTTTATCTGTTCTTGCTCGCGCCGGGTCCTTCGCCGGATTCGGTCGACACGCTTATGCTGGCGCGCCGTGTCGTGGTCGCGTCGATGGTCACGTCGGTGGTGCTGTTCGGTCTCTACATCGTGTGGCCGACCCCTTCGGTACTGCGACGCTTGCTCGGGATCGCCCATGACGTGAGCTTCCTATCGGCTGTCCTGCTCATCGGTGGCGACGTGAGCGCACCGTTTGCCGGACTCTACCTGCTGATCGCGCTCGGAAACGGGTTTCGATACGGCACGCCTTATCTGTACTTCTCTGCGACTCTTTCGATAGTCGCGTTCGCCATCGTGCACTTCGTCAGCGACTACTGGCTGCAGCAAGGTACGTTGAGCTTCAACATCTTCATGATGCTCACGATCGTTCCTTTCTATGCTGCGGTGCTTCTGTCGTCACTGCATCGTGCAAGAGATCAACTCAAGCAACAGGCGGCTCGCGACGCACTCACCGGCCTTCTCAGCCGATCCGAGTTCGAGTCGATCGTCGACGACCTCATGACGCGCGATCCGCTGGGTCACGCGCTTCTGTATTGCGACCTCGATCGTTTCAAGAGCGTCAACGACATGGCCGGTCACGCAGCAGGTGACAAGTTGCTTGCGGACGTGGGCGCGATCATCGGCCGTTGTGCGCGCGCGAGCGACGCGTCGGCTCGGACCGGTGGCGACGAGTTTTGTGTGCTGTTGCGCAACTGCTCGCCGGACAGGGCGCGCGAGATTGCCGAACAAATCCGTAGCAAGGTGGCCGGTTATCGGCTTGCGTGGGGGCGCGAGTACTTCTCGGTCGGTGTCAGCATCGGCATCGCACCGACCTCTGCCGTGAGCGACGCGGCTTCGCTGTTCCGGCTGGCCGACGCGGCGTGTTATGCCGCCAAGAACGCGGGGCGCAACCAGATACATGTCGTCGACCCGCGCGTCGATAGCCTAGATACGGGCCAGGTGCGGCGTTTGTTCATCGACGACATCGAGCAACGTCGTGACGTAACAGCGGAAACGCGCAAGAAATAGCCGCGCCGCAGGCTTACTTGCTCTGCGTCGCGCTTTGGATCATTGCGTCGGCTTCGACGCTCGAGCAGTTCAACGTGAGAATCTCGTCGAACGGTGCGAGCTGCAGAGTCTGCTTCGGGACGTGCCACGGGCCGGTCAGCACCTTCGGATCCTCGACCGTCGCTTCGATCTCGAGTGTGTTGGCGTCTACGCGCCGATAACGCTCGACGATGTGCAGGGCGTCGGAATGGAACGAGACGCGCCCTTCCGCATAGATCCAAGTGTCATCGGTGAAGTTCGCCACGTCGACGACCAATGTGTCGCCTTCCCAGTGGCCTACGGCATCGCCGCGATACGTCGGCGGTTGGTCGTCGCGATGCTGGCGGCCATCGGTCGGCACGAGCTGAAAATCGTGAAACGTCTCCGACAACAGCACGACCGTTTTCGGCGTGGCCACGATTTGGCCGACTGCGCCGACGTTCCAGAGCCGCACGCTGAGCGTGCCGAAGGCGACCGGCGCGCACTTGAGTGTCGGATCGTCCTTGTCGCTGAGCATGGCCGCCTTCTGGGTGGCCCAGGGCTGGTAAAGGCTCGTGAAAGATACCGGCGGTGGACCGCTCGGCCGGCGCAAAGGGCCACCGTTGCGCGCCCCGACATCGCCGCCGCCCCACCACACACCCGATAAGTCGGGATGCCCGTCGGGCAGGCGTGGCACACGGCCGGCGTCGGGATTGGCCGGCTTATCGGTGCCTTGCGCCGCGGCGACGTCGAACGCCGCCGGCGCGAGCCACGTCGATGCGAGGCCGAGTATGCCGGCCGTCCAAAATCGCGAGGTTCGGCGCTTCATCGGACTCCCGGTCCTTGCTGTGGGCCGAAGAGGCCGTAGACGGTGCCGTCCGCGGTCGTGAGCTCGCGCAGCATGCCCATATTTTGCTTCCTGTCGCGTGCGTGGAAACCCGAGATCGTGACTTCGGCGCCGGCCTTGATGATGTTCGGCTTGTAGCCGTTACGAATCATGCCGCTCGGGGTGCCGGCCTCGAAGGCCCAGCGCTCGATCTCGCCTTTGGCGTTCTTCACGTCGATGTAGAACCACGAATGCGGGTTCGTCAAGCGCACTTGCGCGATCACGCCGTGCACCGTGACCTTTTGGTTCAAGTCGTAGACGGCAGCGAACGAATGGTGTGCGAGTGCCGGAAAGGTGGCGGCAAAGCCGAGCAACGTGCCGATCAGAGCGGCCCTGGCTTTCGGGTGCATCGCGGACCTCCTTGCAGGTATGCCGGCATTCTGGAGGGTGCCCCGCGGCCTTGCAAACGCGGCCTGGCCGTCAGTCGAAAAGTCTCGGCGGCGCGAGGGGTTGGCCGCGTGCTGCCCGCCGGTCTGCCCGGCGGCGGGGGCGCCATTGGCGCACGCGACGACGGCCATTGGAAGGCCGGCAGGCGGCCGGCGTTGCCGCCGGCACGAAGCCGGTGCCGCGCAGCGGATTCCAGTAAGATTCGATCGAGCGCGGGCGACGAGCTCGCACCAGCTTCCTGAGTGAGAAGACGACACGATGTACAAGACGACAGGCGATCTCAATTTGCCGACGACCATCACGGGCTCGCTGCCGCGCCCGACTTGGTATACGGAAAACCTCGGTGCCCGGCTCTTTCGCGATGCGCTCTCCGATGCGAAGTATCGAGAGCAATATACGGATGCAGTGGGCTCTTACGTGCGCGATCAGGAACGCGCGGGTCTGGACATCGTGACGGACGGGGATGCGCGGTTCGACGGCGACGTCGGCGGCATGAGCTGGCTCCAGTATCCGGCGCGACGTTTCAAGGGCCTCGAAGGCACCGATTACTACAAAGCGCCAAAGGGCTACGGCGGCGCCGCGAAGGGCGACATCATCTTCGAGGTCATGGAAAGCCGCGTGATGCCGAGATGCGTCGGCAAGATCGAACGCGGCCCGTTGCAGTACACCGACTTGTGGCGTCTTGCTCAAGGACTCACGGCGCGACCCGTCAAGTTCGGCACGGCTACGCCCGAGCTGGTCGGCACGTCGGTCGGCAACGACTATTACGCGCGTCAGGAGGAGTTGCTGCAGGACATCAGCGACGCGATGCGCGAAGAGCTTTTCGACTTGGCGCACGCGGGCTGCCGCGTCATTCAGCTCGAAGAGCCCAATATTCATTTGGCGAGCATTCGACGCAGCGGCGGTGCGATGCTCGACGTCGGGTTCTTCGTCGACGTTTTCAACCGCACGGTTCGAGGATTGCGCGATCTCACCGAGGTTTGGTGCCACACTTGCTGGGGAAATCCAGCCCAGCAACGTCTGTTTGCCACGAACCAGTCGTATAAGAACGCGCTGCCGCATCTGAACGAGCTCGACGTCGATGTGCTGACATTCGAGTGCTGCACGAACGACGGGATGGATCTCGAGCTCATCGGCCGGGAGATAACGGATAAGAAGGTCGCGATCGGCGTCGTGGACCACCGTAATCTTCAGGTCGAGCGCCCGGAGCAGGTGGCCGATTTGATCAAGCGGGCGTTGAAGCACATCCCGGTCGAGCGGCTCGTGCTGTCGAGCGATTGCGGTTTCGGCCGTGAAGGAATGAGCCGGCGGATCGCATTCTTCAAAATGGTGTCGATCGTTCGCGGTGCGAACATCGTGCGGCGCGAGCTCGGGTTGCCGGAGACGGAGTGTCTCGCGGCCGATCCGCAGTACGCGCTCGGCGCCGAGATCGAAGCCTAGTGGGCGCGGACCGAGAGCTCCATTGCGTCGCCGACGGGTAGAGTGACCGACACGTAGCCGTGGTCGGGGTCGCGGACGTAGCCGAGGTACTCCGCGAGCGCTGCCGGGAAGAGATCGAGATCGTCGGCGGCGACGAGTGCGCCGGATTTGAGAGCAGGCTCCAGTAGGCGCAGCACGGGCAAATACAGATTCTTCCACCCGTCCAGGAAGACGACCGACACGTCTTTGCGTAAGCCCTGTAAGGTTTCGAGCGCATCGCCGACTCGAAGATCCACGACGTCCAACAGCCCCGCCGCGCGAATGTACTCGTGCGCACTCTCGGCCTTGAACGTGTTCAGCTCGGTCGTAATTACGATGCCGTCGCCGCGATCGCGCAATGCCGCGGCCATGTAGATCGTGGAGATGCCGAAGGACGTCCCGAACTCGACAGCCGTGCCGGGAGCCGCACCGCGGACCAGCGTGTACAGTAAACGGCCCGCGTCGGGGGAGACCGGAATGAACGCGCGATCGAGAATGGCGGCGCGCTCGGCGCCTTCCTTGCCCTGAGCCTTTGCCCGTAGGGGAGGATCGACGCGATCGGCTTCGGCGTGCATCTCGCTCCAGTACGGCTCGCACGCGGGGGTCCAGCAGGGTGCTTTTCGGAGCGATCATGGCCGCAGTCTACCTGGGATCTGGCGCGAACGCTGTGCTTGCCTCGGGGTGGTTACGGGGTCGGCGGACGTTACATAATCAAGCTCGCCTTCATCCCGTTGTGGGGAATTTGCAACGCCTGGCTTCCGGCCGGCTCCGTTGCCTTTGCCTAGTGGTCGCACCACTATCAATTGACAACACCGTTGACTCTTCTCGCACTTGGTGTTTAGTGTAAAAATCCAGGGTAAGGCCGCGAAGCGCGGTACGAATCGACACTCGACCCAACCGGTAGCGGTGTCTTCTCGTCGCCGAGTGTAGTGACCAAGAGTCGGACCCGATGGGGGCGTCAAGTAAGCTGTAAAACAGCGGACCGAAGACGCGCCGTGGCGATAAAAGCAACACTATCAATCGCTGCGTTCATCGGGTGGCCCGGACGTGAATTGGGGGGGTAAAAGATGGCTTGCCGCAGAGCAAAGATAACTGCGTGCACAGACATTCTCGTCTGCGCGCCGGCGGCCGTCACGATGTCCACTCACTCCCGTTTGACTGCACTTTGGCAACTCGCGCGGTGTTGGCGCGGAGGACGTTTGTTTATCGATGCGAAGATTTGAGACTTGGTGACAGTCGTACGTAAGCAAGCAAACTGATAGAACCAAAATTGGGGGGGACTATGAAGTCTGCGCTTTTCGGGTGCGCCCTTGTGGCGTCGATAGGATCTGTGGCCTTCGCTCAGGACAGCGGTGGCAGCGGCGGTCTGGAGGAGATCGTCGTTACGGCAACTCGCCGCTCGCAAGATCTGCAAGAGGTGCCGGTATCGATCGTCGCGATCACCGGTGAAAGCATGGAGACCCGCGGCATCCAGAATCTGGAGGATGTCGGTGCGGCGATTCCGAACTTGAACATCCAGGGCGGTGGCGGCGGCACCGCGCAGACGCAGTTCAGAGTGCGTGGCATCCCGAACGTCGGTACGTATATCGACGGTGTCTGGCAAGTCGGCTCGAACGGATTCCTAACGCAAGAGTTCACCGATATCGATCGCGTCGAAGTGCTGCGCGGACCGCAGGGCACGACCTTCGGTCGTGACTCCACGGGCGGCGCGATTCGTATCTGGACGAAGAAGCCGTCGGCCGACTATGCCGCGGACATTGCCGCAACGGTCGGCACGCTCGATCGTCGCGACGTGAGGTTGTCCGTCGACGTTCCCGTCACCGACAAGTTCCTGACGAAGTGGACCGCTGCGAGCTTCTACCGCGACGGCTACATCCAGGACTTGACGGTCAACCAGAAGAACGGCGGCATCGACCAGCAGGTCTACCGCGGTGACATGCTTTGGACGCCCACCGACAAGCTCAGCTTGCGGTTTCAGTACGCGACCGACAACAGCATGTTCACCGAGCCGCGTATCCAAGATGGCATCTTCAATACGGCTGCGCAGCAAGGCCAACAGATCCTGATCACGCAGTTCTATGGATTGGCCGGTGCCGAGCCGTTCGACAACATCCACGAGACGGCGGGCTATGCCGGCGGACAGGTCGGCAAGTGGCAGAACAAGTCGAAGATCACGCTGCCGACGCACATCCAGCATCGGCAGGCTTCGATGGACGTGCAGTGGCAGTTGTCGGACTCGATGAGCCTGCAGTTCTTGACGGCCGGCACCGAGGAAGTCAACGACACGTACGTCGACTGGGACAACAGTCCGTACGACATCGTCGACGATTTGAACCGCAGCAAGCTGCGCGTGTTCAGCGAGGAGATCCAGCTGTCGGGTCAGCGCGATCGGTTGAGCTGGTTCGGCGGCCTGTACTATTGGGATCAGGGCAGCCGCAACCGTAACGGGCGCTTCGTCATCGAGGAATTCACGGACGGCACGCTCGACGTGAACAACGTGTTCAACTCGCCGACCTGTATGGCAATGGTCCCGAACAGCAAGGGCAACTGCCAGGACGTCTATGCGAACACGTTGAATCAGCGCTACGACACATTGTCGCGGTCCAACACGAACGGCTACGCGGCTTTCGGTGAGGTCACGATCAACCTGTCGAGCTCTCTCGACCTCATTGCCGGCTTGCGCTACCACAACCAGGACAGCGACACGCAGGCGCTGGCGATCACGGGTGCGGCGAAGCCGTTGACGACCAACGTGCTGCATACGCCGGGCGCGGATATCTTCCAGGGCAATCCGATCGGCGTGCCGACGAAGGTGAACTTCGACAAGCTCACCAAGAAGCTCGCGCTGCAGAAGCAGTTCCGCCAAGGCCTGATGGGTTACATCAGCTACGCGGAAGGCTTCGACTCGGGCGGTGTGTCGACGCCGACGGTCAATGGCGTGCGCCAAGAGTACCCGTACGCGCCGCAGACCCTCGAGAACAGCGAGATCGGCATGCGCTCGGACTGGGCTGACGGCAAGCTGCGCTTCAACGCCACGTTGTTCCACATGATCTGGAAAGACATCCAGAACGTCGGTGTCGTGTTCGACGCGCAGGGCAATCAGCTGCCGACGCTCGTGACGACGAACGTGGGCGAGGCGCTCTCGCAAGGCCTCGAGGCCGAGCTGTCGATCGTGCCGACGGATCATTTCTTGATCAACGTCAACCTCGGTTTGCTGGACACGAAGTACACGAACATCGCCGCGGGCACCTTCGCGCTCAATACGAGCACGGAGTTCCAGCAAGCGCCGAAGACGACGTACAACCTCGGCTTCCAGTACACGGCGGATCTGCAGAAGGGCAGCACGCTGACGACGCGACTCGACTACTCGTACTCGTCGCAGTTCTGGCGTTCGTTGCCGTTCCTGCGAATGAGCTGGTACTCGGCGGTTCCGGCAAACTACGACGAGAGCGGCAACATCGGTACCCTCAATGCTCGAATGACGTTCGAGCCGGGTTCGAAGGCCTACACGTTGTCGGTTTTCGGAACCAACTTGACGAACGAGTACTTGCTGAACTCGGGCTTCTTCCATGGCATCTGGGGTTACGACTTTGCCACGGTCGCGCGTCCGCGTGAGGCCGGTGTGTCGTTCAACTTCCACTTCTGAGTCCGAGTGGTCTAAAGGCTTCGCAAGAAGCAGAACCGGCGGGCGGCGCGACAGCGCCGTCCGCTGTTCCTTTCGAAACGGCCCGCTGCGGCGTGCCAGCAGTAATGCCGCGCGGGAAGACGCGCGCCGCCGAAGGGCGATTCCCGCTGGGAATGGGGGCCGTCATATGACTGCGCTTGTCGAATACGCCGCCAGGCTCGTCTCGCATAGAGCGATAGCCGGTGCAGCGTTGCTCTTTGTCGGCTTGGCGACGACGAGCTCGCCGCTCGTTGCTCAGACCAGCGTGGGCCGCGGCGCACCGGATCCACTCAGGCCGATGGTCGTCGTGGGTGCGGAAGCGAAGGGCCTATTCACCGGAGCCGGGGTGCCCGAGGGCAACAAGCCGATTCTCGCGGCGCGCGACGGTAATGTGCCGAAAGGCATCGAGGCCCTGCCCGTCGACGTGTTTACGTCGAAGGATTTCTACAAGGACCGCGATCTATGGTCCGACCCGCGGTACTTCCGTTGCAATGCGCCCACGGGCCTCGAGAGCCAGTGGGGTGCCTACGAAGTGTCTATCGTGGGCGACGATCCGCCGCGCACGGGCGCGTGGGGCTACTGCGATCGCGACTACCCTCGCGACCAGATTGTGAGCCCGTATCGGTTCAAAACCGCCAAGGCGCACTACGAAGCGCTGCTGGCCGAAGCCAATGCCCGAGGCGGTCCCACGAAATATACGCAGGCGACGCTCCCGCGCTGGGACGGCGCCTATCAAAGAGAGCGCGACAAGCGCTCATCCTGGTTCAACGGGGCGATCTTGCAGATTCCGACATATCTATCCTTGCTGACGCCGGAATACCAAACGCGTCTCGTTCAGCAGATGTATCACTACGCTGCCGACAATTCCCCGCAATGGCCGGGCTCGTACTGCTGGCCCGAGGGTTTCCTGCGCCGCTTCGCGCAGTACGGCAGCTCGCGCTGGCGCGTCGTGATGACGCCGGAGCTCGTTCTCATGCTCGGCCAGGCGGCCGAGAACGTGATGACCCAGATCAACATCGGCCGCAAGTTCAACGAAGAAGGCGTCGTGCCGCGACTCGGACCCGATGTGCCGAGCTGGTACGGCGAGACGGTAGGCTTTTGGGACGGCGAGGCGTTGATCACCTGGACTTCGAACATTCAGGGCTGGATCAACCACGGCGGCATGGAGTTCAGCAACAAGATGCAAAGCGTCGAGATCTATTCGCCGCGCAAAGACGCCGCCGGCAACGTGACCGGGCTCAAGCACGAAGCGATCTTGTACGACGATGAAGCGCTCGTCGATCCCGTGCGCATCGTTCACTATTGGCAGAAGACGGGCGAGCTCAACGAAGGGGATCCGTACTCGTGGATGGAGTGCATTCCGCAGAGCTTTCCGATCGACGGTTTCACCACGCCGATGTCGCCGGGAAGCACTTTCGAATACAGATTGCCGGATATGTACGGTCGCCCATGGGCGCAGATTTGGGAGCGTTACCACGAGCAGGGCATGGAGCATCCGAAGCCGAAGTCGTTGTTCGGGCTCTGAGCCGGAGAATGAAATGACAACCCGTTCGCCAACACTGAAATCTCTGTTCGCAGCCATCGCGGTGCTCGCCGCCCGGCCCGTGTTCGCGCACCATTCTTTCGCGATGTACGACCTCGGTGAGACCTATGTCTTCACGGGCGTCGTCGTGCGAGTAGATCCGAATCCCAATCATTTGCAGCTGTTCTTCGCGCCGCTGAATGAGAATCGCGATCAAGTGCTCAAGGACGACAAAGGCGAGCCGATCGTTTGGAGCGTGGAGATGATGGGTGCCGCGCAAGAGGCCAAACAGGGCATCAGCGTCAACGCGTTTCCTCGCGGCACGATTTTCAGCGTAGGCTTGCACCCGCTCAGAAACGGTAAACGCGCCGGTGGAAGGCGTGAATCGGGCCTTTTCAAATGCCCGGAAAATACGCCGCCGGCGCCGGGTAAGCATTGCGATTCGGTTGCAGGCTCGACGGCTCACGGGCCCGGTGTTTTGCCGCAACCGACGAAGCCTGCGCCGCTCGGTGAGCCTTGACGCCCCTTAGCTCGAACGCGGCGCTTGCGCGTCGGGCAGTGCACTCGCGGAGTGCGCGCTCGGCTCGTTACTACTCCGCTCAATATAGGTCGTGCCTGTATGAAGCATCGATTTCTTCGGCCGGTTCTGGGCCCAGAACTGGGAGAAGTACTTCGAGAAGGGCTGGAAGCACCCCGACGATTCGCAGTAGCGCGGCAACGCGATTACCACAATTGCCGCGTCGCGAGCTGCGCTCCTTGGGCCAACGCCTCGAGCTTGGCCCAAGCGAGCTGCGGATGGATGCGTCCGCCCATCCCGCAATCGGTGCCGGCCACGACATTCTCCTTGCCCACCATATCGGCATAGCGCACGATGCGCTCGGCGACGAGCTGCGGATGCTCCAGCACGTTGGTCTTATGAGTGACCACGCCCGGCACTAGCGCCCGGCCGTCGGGCAGCTCGACGTCCTTCCAGATCTTCCACTCGTGCTCGTGCTGTGCGTTGGCGGCTTCGAACGAGTATTGGCAGGCTTTGACTTGCAGCAAGAGGTCGAGCACGTCTTGCAACGGCAAGTCCGTGCTGTGAGGGCCGACCCAGCTGCCCCAGCACAAGTGATAACGCACTCGCTCCTCGGGAATGCCCTCGAGCGCATGGTTTACGAGATCGATGTGACCCTTGGCCCACTTGCGAAAACCTGCCAAGTCGCCGCTCATCGAATATTGGAGCTCGTATACATTGACGAGGATGGGGTCGTCGATTTGCACGTTGAGGCCCGCGTTGGCTATGGCCCGGTACTCTTCGCGCATGGCCTCGGCGATCGCGACCGCCTGTTCCTCCGTGCTGGCATAGTGCTCGCTTCGGCCCGCCTGCACGCCGGTAAAGACGGCGCTCAGAAAGGCGTCCTCCGGTGGCACTCGTCCGAGCGCGGCTTTGAAGTTGTCGATGTCGCGCTGGACGAGCGCGTGGCCGGTGTAGCGGATCGGTCCTGTGTTGACCGGCAAGGCCGGGATACGTCGCGTGCGATCGCCGCCGACCGGGTTTGCGCCGTAGAACTCCGCAAAGTCGTGCCTATCCTTGCTTTGCCCCATGAACGACTTGACCACGGCTTCGACGCTTTGCATTTCGCGGATCTCGTAGCCGCTCAAACGCTCGTACATGTACATGGCCCAGGCGCCATAGTCGACGCTCGGCGGTTACGGGCTTGCCGTACTCGCCGTCGTTGACGACGTCGATTCCGCTCTCGATCTGCCGACGCACGACGTCGGCGACGGCGTTGCGCAGACGTGGGGCAAACTTCTCGGGGTTTTCGCCGTCGCGGTAAGCGGCGATGAGGTCGTCCGGGCGCGGCAGGCTGCCGGCGTGAGTCGTGAGAATCCTGTCGGTGCTTCTTTTCATTGCGGTCCCCCGAGTCGAGCCGAAAATGTATACTGCTCCGTCTCTGCGCGCCAGGCCACCCAGACGACTCCCCTGAATGAACGACTCCTCGTCACAACCCATCGAGGCGCAAGACGGTCCCTCGCTCGCGGTGCCGCGCCACCTGATTCTCTTCATCGGCGCGCTCGTGGCTCTCGGTGCGTTGAGTCTCGACACGTATCTGCCCGCGATGCCCGTGATGGCACAGGCGTTCGGCGTGAGCATCGTCGAGCTCAACAATACGATCAGCATTTATCTCGTCGGCTACGGGCTCGGTCAATTTTTCGGCGGTGCGTTTTCGGATCAGATCGGCCGCAAGCGTATCGGTTTGATCGGTCTGGCCGTGTTCACGGGCGCATGCATAGCGATCTCCTTCGCGCACACGGTCGAGCAAGTGCAGTGGTTGCGGTTTGTTCAGGCCATCGGCGGCGGTTTCTCCACCGTAATCTGCATGGCCATCGTCCGCGACGTCTATCCGGTCGCCGAGCTCGGCCGGCGCATGGCTATGGTCATGCTCGTGATGCTGGCATCTCCGGTCATTGCGCCGTCGATCGGCGCGTTACTGCTTCATTTGGGTTGGCAGTCGATTTTCGTTTTCAAGGCGATCTATGCGTCCGCTCTTGCTATCTACTATGTGACGTCCGTGCCCGAAACCCGACCGGGGCATTGGCGAAATCTCTCCGTGCTCACCGTGCTCAGGCAATGCGGCGAGGTCATATCGCGAAAGGTGGACGGGCGCAGAATCCCCGTGCGCTATGCCCTGGCGATGGGGCTCGGCGCCAGTACGTTCATGACGTTTCTGACGAACTCGTCGTTCGCCTACATCGAGTACTACGGAGTCTCCGAGAGCTGGTTTCCCGTTTATTTCGCGCTCAGCATCGTGGGGCTCATCGGCACCAACACGTTCAGTATGAAGCGGTTGAACTCCAGCAATGCACCGCGGTTTTTCAGGCTCGGGCTCGCCGTGCAGATTTCGGCCGTCGCGGTTTTGGTCATTGTCGTGCTACTGGGCGCGCCGTCGATCTGGCTCGTCGTGGCGCCGATCATGTTCGTCGTGGCGAGCTTGGGGCTTACGGGTCCGGCCGGCTCGTCTCAATACATGAGTCACTTCAGTAAGCTCGCCGGCAGCGCATCGTCGATGTACACGACGTTGCTGTTCTCGCTCGGCGCGTTATTCGGGGCCATATCGGGTGTGTTCTTCGATCAAACTCTGAGGCCGATGGCGCTCACGATGTTGACGACCTCGACGCTCGCGAATCTCATCGCGGCGCGTATCTACGCTCGTGCTTCCGATCGACGCGAACCGCTCGGTTCTTGACACTCCGCCGCACAGGCACCAATCATGCGGTGCTGTGCGTGCATGCGCCGGCTTGGTCCGGTGCGAATAACCAATGCGAAAGGGGGTCATATGAAACTCGCCACGTTGTCCGCTGCTTTGATTCTCGCCGGAGGGTTCGCTAGCGCCGCGCAGGCGCAGACGCCGTTGCCGATGCACCCGACGATGACCGCTCAAGAAAAAGCCAATCTGCAGCTCGTTCGCAACTGGTGGCGTGAAGTGATCCAGGCACACCACGTCGAGCTCATCGACGAATACGCCGACCCGAACATGAAACAGCACAATCCGAATGCGGGTGACGGCACGGCGGTGCTCAAACAGATCTTCGGCCGCATGCAGCCGGTGACGCCGATTCCTGCCAAGCTGCCGCAGGAGCCGGAGATCCAGCTCGCCCAGGGCGACATCGTGCTCATGGTGTGGGGGCACGATGCCAAGGATCCAAAAGATCCTTCGAAGACCTATCACTACACGAGCTTTGACGGGTTCCGTATCGCCAACGGCAAGATCGTCGAGCACTGGGACAGCGCCATGAAGAGCGGCGGCGAAGGCTAAGCGGGCTATAGATCGAAGATCTTCAGCGCGTTGCCGCTGCGCACCTTGTCGGCCTCGGGGCCGTCGAGGCGGTCGACGCGTGCCAGCAGGCCCTTCATGTCCCCGAGCGTGAATGGGTAATCGGAGCCGTAGAGCACGTTGTCGAGTCCGACTTGCTCGACGAGAAAGTCGAACGTGCGGTCGTCATAGACGATGCTGTCGAAGAAGATCCGCTTCATGTAGCTCGAAGGCGGTTCTTTGATTTTGGCCGAGGCATTGCGGCTGACTTGCCACATCCTGTCGAAACGGCCAGCCAAGAAAGGAAAGGCGCCGCCGCCGTGACAGGCGATCGTCTTGATGCTCTCGAACTCGTCGAAGAAGCCGTCATAGATCATTCGGGCGAATGCCAGGCTCGTCTCGGAAGTGAAGCCGATCGTGTTGCCGAGCCCGTAGTCGGCCAGCCCCATCCCGTCGACATAGGGGGTGGTCGGGTGCACGAACACGGGTAGGTCCATGGCTTCGATTTCGCGCCAAATCGGTTTGAATTCCGGGGCCGTGAGCGGTTTGCCGTTGATGTTCGTCAGAGTGCAGACGCCGATCGCGCCGTTGGCTTTCGCGCGCCTGAGCTCCTCGAGCGCATCGGCTTCGTGCTGAAACGGCAGTGAAGCCATCCAGCGAATGCGCCCGTCGTACTTGCGCTCTGCCGCGAGGAAGTCGTCGTTGATGGCGCGCGCGGCTTTTATGTTCTCTTGGCGGCTGCCCCAGTAGACATTGGGTGCGGTTAGGCTGATAAGAGCGATGTCCACCTTCGCCGCGTCCATATCCTGGATGCGGAGGTCGAAATCGAGCATCGCATCGGAGATCCTGCCGATGCCCAGGCCCCGGGAGATCAATGCACGGTTCTCGCCGAGCCGGAAGTTGTCGTTGCGGCTCGCGTTGACGACGTCGATCCAACCTTGCGAGAACATGTGCGTGTGCACGTCGATGACTTTGGCCGACGGCGCGGTTTTGGCTTGCGCCGGACGCGACGCCGCGGTTGCAACGGCCGCCAGCGCAGCTGCGCCTCCGAGCAGCGCTCTACGATTGATGGTGCTCATATGCGGTATCCCCCTTCCGGGTATTAGCGTGCCACAGGCAGCGAGCCTTTTGTTATCATGCCGGAATGGAAGTGCGTCCGTACTTCTTGATCGGCGATGTTCTCGCCAACGCCGGCGTCGGAGCGCTCGCCGCGTCGGTGGCGGTCTGGCTCCACCTCCACGCTCTCCCGATGGGTATCGGGATGATCCTCGGCATGATCCTTGGCATGATCGTGGGATTGCTCGCGGCGCTCGCCGTGCTGAGCCTGTTGTTCGGCGCAATGGAGATCTTCGTGCCGTGCATGCTGAGCGGCATGTTCGCAGGCATGGTCGGCGCGATGGGCGCGGTCGACGGCGTGCCGCCCGCGGCTGCCGGCGCCTTGGTCGGTGTGGCGACCCTGATCTGCATCTATCTCGCCAATGCCGCGTTGGGCGGCGCTCAGCGACTGAGGGAGTGAACGGGCATGGATACGGCCACTCAGGACAAGTGGGATCGAGTCTCGGGCACGTTTGACATCATGTCGCAGTATGGACCGGAGATGCGCTGGCGTCCGGCCAAGCAAACGCTTTTCGCCAACATGCGCGCCGATGCTCGCGTGCTGTTCGTCGCGCTCGGCACGGGGCTCGACATCGCGTGTTTGCCGGCGAATCGCAAGATCACGGCGATCGACATCAGCCCCAGGATGATCGAACGCGCGAAGCGCCGCATCGAGTCCTACGACGGCGATATCGAAGCCGTCGTGGCCGACGTCAAGTATCTCGATTTCCCCGACGAAAGTTTCGACCAAGTATTCACGTCTTGCACGTTTTGCTCCGTGCCGGATCCCGTGGCGGGGCTCGCCGAGCTCAAGCGAGTCTTGAAACCCGGCGGCGACTTATTCATGTTCGAGCACACGGGGAGTCGCTGGTTTCCGTTCAACCTGATGATGAATCTCATGACTCCGCTCACGAGCCGCGTTGGGCCGGATATGAACCGGCCGACGACCGAGAACGTGCGCAAGGCCGGCTTCACGCTCGAGAGCGTCGATCACGTATTCCTCGACGTCGTGAAGACCATTCACGCCGTGAAATAGTATCCAAGAGGCGCAAGAGTCACGTGCCCAACGAAAACACGGTCTTCACGGTAGAGGAAACGCACGGAAGGGCGGTGCGGTTCGGCAACGAGCTCATCGCGCACAGCCCCGACGTCGGGTGGCGGTCGCTTTATGCCGCAAAGTTTCGCGAAGCGCCTCTCCGGACTACAGAGTCGCCGATAGGTCACCCGTCGTTGATCTACCACGTCGCCCGCCCAACCGCAGTCGTGCGCAGGATCGACGGCGCTCAACGCGAGAGGACGCTGATCGGCCCGGGACGGTTTTGCATCACGCCGGGTGATGCGGGTGCCTATTGGGAACACTCCGGAAACCCCGAGATCTTGCAGCTGTATCTGCGCGATGGCGTGTATCAACATGCCGTCGAACAGATGTACGGGGTCGGCGGTGACTGCGCGAGTATCGTGCCTCGTTTCGCGGTCGTCGATCCGCTACTCGAGCAGTTGGCTCTCGCAGTCATCAACGCGCTGCGTGACGGCAGCATGGAAGATACGCTGTACATCGAAACGATCGCGCAGCTGATCGGGGTGCACCTGGCTCGGGCGCATTCATCGCGTACGCGGCCGAGAGCTGCGGCGGCACCGGATGGGCTCTCGCACGCGCGCATTCGCCGGCTGCTGGAGTACATCGAGGCGCACCTCGGTGAGGACTTGAGTCTGCAGGCCATGGCCGCCGAGATCGATTTGAGTCCTCTGTATCTGTCTCGCGCGTTCCGGACGATCGTGGGTCAGTCGCCGCACCAATACGTGGTGAATCGGCGCGTGGAGCGCGCCAAACGGTTGCTGTGCGACACCGATACGCCGATCGCCGACATCGCGCTAGCCGCCGGATTCTCCTCGCAAAGCCATCTGTCGAACTGGTTCCGGCGTCTCGTCGGCGTTTCGCCGGCCGTATATCGCCGTCACCACTGACGTAGACCCTCAGACCGCGCACACGTCAGGAATCTGACCAGGGGGTCGAGTTTCTGCAAGCTGCGGACCGCGTTTCGGCCTTACTCTGCGAGCCGAGGGTGGTCAGCGAAGCCCGCGGCACCCAGGTCTCGAGGGGAGAGTTCGTGATGTCAACAGTCGACGATGAAGCCAAGGCGGCCGGCGCCGGGCGCAGTAAGCCTTTCACAGCCGAGGAGTATCTCGAGAGCCTCCGTGACGGTCGCGAGATCTGGATCTATGGCGAGCGCGTGAAGGACGTGACCAAGCATCCGGCATTCCGCAACACCGTGCGTATGCTCGCGAGGCTCTACGATGCGCTGCACGACGAGCGCAAAGCCACGATATGCACGCCGACCGACACGGGAAACGGCGGCTACACCCACAAATTCTTCAAAGCGCCGACCAGCGTCGAGGACATGGTGGGATCGCGCGATGCGATCGCCGAGTGGGCGCGTGTGACCTATGGTTGGATGGGTCGCTCGCCCGACTACAAGGCCGCGTTTCTCGCAACGCTCGGCGCCAATCCGGATTTCTATGCTCCGTTCGAGGACAATGCGCGGCGCTGGTACAAGAAAGTCAACGAAGAGGTCACGTTCGTCAATCACGCGATCGTGAATCCCCCGGTGGATCGCGACAAGCCTCTCGAGGAGGTTCGAGACGTCTACATGCACGTCGAGAAGGAGACCGACGGTGGCTTGATCGTAAGCGGTGCGAAGGTCGTTGCGACGACGTCCACGTTGACGCATTACAACTTCATAGCCAACAACGGTCTCCTACCCATCAAGACCAAGGACTTCGCCTTCGTCTGCATCGTGCCGAACGACTCGCCGGGGGTGAAGTTGTATTGCCGACCGTCGTACGAGATGACGGCAGCAGCAATGGGCAGCCCGTTCGATTATCCGTTGTCGAGCCGGCTCGACGAGAACGATTCCATCATCGTGTTCGACAAGGTGTTCGTGCCTTACGAGAATGTGTTCGCATACGGCGACATAGACAAGGTGAACAACTTCTTTCCCCGCTCGGGCTTCCTGCCGCGCTTCATGTTCCATGGGTGCACGCGGCTTGCGGTGAAGCTCGACTTCATCGGCGGCCTATTGCTCAAGGCCGTGGAGGCGACCGGTGCGAAAGACTTTCGCGGCGTCAAGGCGCAGGTTGGAGAGGTGCTGGCGTTCCGTAATCTCTTTTGGGGACTCACCGACGCCATGGCAAGGACGGTCACGCCTTGGACGCCAGGCTACGTGTCGCCGAATCTGGAATACGGCCTGGCGTACCGCGTGATGTCGAACATGGCCTACACGAAGTTGCGCGAAATCATCGAGAACGTGCTCGCCAGCGCTCTGATCTACCTCCCTTCGCATAGCAACGACTTCAAGGTCAAGGAGGTGCGCAAGTACCTCGATCCCTACGTGCGAGGCTCGAATGGCTACGGTGCCGAGGAGCGCGTGAAGCTCATGAAGCTGATGTGGGATGCGATCGGCACGGAGTTCGGTAGCCGGCACGCGCTGTACGAGCGTAACTACTTCGGTAACCACGAGAACATTCGTACGGAAGTCGTGACGGTGGCCGAAATGATGGGCCAGGCGGCCAAGTACAAAGGCTTCGCCGAGCAGTGCATGTCGGAGTACGACCTCGACGGTTGGACGGTGCCGGATCTCATCGATCCCGACGACATCAGCATCGTCATGAAGCGGGCGAAAAAAGCGAGTTAGCCGCATGCACGTGCGATACGGGATAAGCCGGAGCGAGAGTGCGATATCGGTCGGCGGACGGGGCCCGGCCGCAACCGGGGTTGCGCAGCAACCGGCAGTCGTGGCGGAGCAGCGAACCTTTCGTCGCGTGATGGGGCGCTTCGGCACCGGCGTGACCGTAATCACGACCGCCACGGAAGGCCGAGTCTTTGGCATGACGGCGAACGCGTTCATGGCAGGGTCGCTGGCCCCGCCGCTGTGCGTCATTTCCGTTGCTCGGACCGCGAAGATGCACGCGCGGCTCACCGCCTCGGGGCGGTTTGGAGTGTCGTTTCTCGGCGAGCATCAGGCGCCTGTCTCCCAGCACTTTGCCGGCATTCGGGCGCTCGATTCGGGGCCGGACTTTCGCTGGTTGGGTGATGTCCCGGTGTTGCGTGGTAGTGTCGGTGTCGTGGCCGCGAATGTTGTGGACGCGACCGACTGCGGCGATCATACGCTCTTCGTGGGGCAGATCGTTGCTATGGATGCCGACGAAGGCCAACCGCTGCTGTTTCATGCCGGGCGCTACTGCCGGCTCGAGCGGGAGCGGCGCATCGAGGATGCGGCACCGAGTTCGTTCTGGTGAGTTGCATCCGTTGAAATAAGAACGACGAAACTGGACATTCCGACGTCCCGGGGGGGATACCGATGGAACAAGCCAAGAACGAAGCTTGGGATACGTCTTATGAGTGGAAAGCCGTAGCGCTGCTCGGGATCGGCTTTGGTCTCGTAGGCCTCGACCGCTGGATCATTGCGCCGCTGTTTCCGTTCATCGCCAAGGATCTCGGTCTGGCCGACGGGGACGTCGGTCGGCTCGCCGGGATTCTCGGAGTGCTGTGGGGGCTTCTCGCGATCTTCTCCGGTGCGGTTTCCGACAAGATCGGACACCGCAAGATTTTGATTCCGGCGATTCTGCTCTTCTCGTTGCTGTCGGGCCTGTCCGGCATGGCGCAGGGCCTCACGGCGCTGATCGTCATCCGCGCGCTCATGGGCGCGATGGAAGGCACGTACTGCCCCACGAGCTTCACGGCCGTCGCGGCGGCCTCGAAGCCGCAGCGACGCGGCTTCAACCAGGGCTTGCAGCAAAGCGGTTTTGCACTGTTGGGTTTGGCGTTGGGTCCGATCATCGCCACGCAGCTCATGAACGTCGTGCCTTCTTGGCGCTGGGTGTTTTGGATCGTCGCCGTGCCGGGGTTCATCGTCGGTTTGCTGCTGCTCGGTGTCCTGCGTGAGCCGAAAGACACACAGGCCGGCCGTTTGATCGGTGCCACGCATACGGGTGGCGGTTGGTTCGAGGTCTTGAAGGCGCCGAACATCGTCGTGTGCATGATTGCGCTGCTGTGCGCGATGTCGTGCGTGTTCGTGTTGAGCGCCATGGTGCCCGTCTATCTCGTCAACGTGCTGCATCTGTCGGCTGCGCAGATGGGGGTCGTGACGTCGGCGATCGGGTTCGGCGGCTTCTTCGGTCAATTCGGCTGGCCCGGCCTCTCGGATCGATTCGGCCGCAAGCCGCTCGCGATCCTGGGGTTTCTCGTGGCGACGATCGCCGTGTGGTGGTTCGCGATTACAGGTGCTTCCATCGGACCGTTGTTCGCGGCGTTGTTCGTTTGCTCGTTCTTCTGCCTCGGCAACGTTGCGCTGATCACGGGTCCGATCGCGACGGAGTCGGCCCCGCCGGGGCTCGTGTCCTCGGCCATCGGCATCGTCGTCGGCGCAGGTGAGATCTTCGGCGGTGGCGTCGCACCGTACATTGCGGGCGGCATCGCCGATGCCTTCGGACTGCCGAGCGTGCTGAACGTAGCGCTCGTCGGCGTCGCGCTCGGCATCTTCGTGTGTTTCTTGTTGCGTGAGACGGCGCCGAGCAAGGCTGTGGGGCAAATCGCTTAAACGTTCGGAGATTTCCGATGCATCGCACTCTGAGGTGGAGCTGGGTTGGCTTGGCGCTGCTGTTCGCATCGCTGCCGAGCCGAGCCCAGACGAGCTTGATGGGTTATTGGGAGCCGATCTTCCACGAGGACATTGACGAGCGGATTCCGGGCCCCGAGATCGGTGACTACGTCGGTTTACCCGTCAACGACGCGTCGCGCCTGCGCGCGGACTCGTGGGATGCATCGCTGCTGTCGCTGCCCGAGCATCAATGTAAGCCGCACCCGTCGACGTACGGATTTCGCGGTGTCGGCACGCTGCGAATCTGGGAAGAGCGCGACGACGACACGCAGCAGCTCATTGCGATCCACACGCACATCGCGTGGCAGGAGCAAGAGCGCACGATCTACATGGACGGCCGACCGCATCCGCCGCCTTATGCGGCGCACACCTGGCAAGGCTTCTCGACCGGCCATTGGGAGAACGGTGCGCTCGTCGTCGAGACCACGCATCTGAAAGCCGGCTGGTTCAGGCGCAACGGGCTGCCGCTCAGCGATGCGGCGACGATGAAAGACGAGTTCCATCGTTACGGCGACATCCTGACACACGTCATGATGGTCCAAGATCCCGTGTATCTCACGGAGCCGCTCGTCAAGACGAACGGCTTTCAGCTGAATCTGGCCGGCACGATGACGCCGTATCCGTGCGAGCCCGTGATCGAAGTCGTGCGCGATCCCGGTTACGTGCCGAGCTTCTTGCCCGGTAAGAATCCGTTCTTGCGCGAGTTCGGTCAGCGGCACGGCATCCCGTTCGAGACGACGCGCGGCGGCGCCGCGACGGCGTTGCCCGAGTATCGGCAAACGCTGGAGAAGTTGCTCGAGGCGGAGAAATCGAGATGAGGCCGCAAAAGCTCGATACGCGCCGATGGGCGTACGCTGCGGCGCTGGTGCTCGCCCTGCTCGGCGTCAGCGCCGGCGCGCAACCTCCCAACGCGGGGCCCCCGCCGTCGCCGCGCGCGGCAGCACCTCTGGATTTCACGGGTCAGTGGGTAGCGATCGTCAACGAGGACTGGCGTTGGCGCATGATGACGCCGCCGAAAGGCGACTATCCCGGCATCCCGCTCAACGCCGAGGGCCGCAAGGTGGCCGAGGCTTGGGATCCGGCCGAGGACGGCAGCTGCAAAGCCTACGGCGCGCCCGGGCTCATGCGTATGCCGACGCGATTGCGCATTCGCTGGGACGGCGACGACGTCATCGAGATTCGGACCGACGCCGGGCGGCAAATCAGGCGACTGGAGTTTGCCCCGTCGGCGCCGGGTGCACGCTCGCTGCAAGGCGTATCGGCCGCCGAATGGGTGCGCCCACCGGTCGTCGGGCGTCGACCGGTGGCACCCGAGGGCGGTTACCTCAAGGTCGTCACGACGAACCTCGGACCGGGCTGGCTGCGCAAGAACGGCGTCCCGTACAGCGAGGACACCGTGCTGACGGAGTATTTCGACCGCTTCAAGGGGCCCGATGGCAGCGAGTGGCTCATGGTTACGGCCGTCGTCGAGGATCCGAAGTATCTGGCCGGCCGTTTCATCACGAGCTCGCACTTTCGGCGCGAGCCGCAAGGCGGTAAGTGGGATCCGCAAGCATGCAAAGGGCAAGGCTCATGAGCTTCAGACACTCGTTGCTGCCGT
This sequence comes from uncultured Gammaproteobacteria bacterium, assembly GCA_963786385.1. Classification (GTDB taxonomy): domain Bacteria; phylum Pseudomonadota; class Gammaproteobacteria; order Steroidobacterales; family Rariloculaceae; genus FEN-1219. The sequence continues at coordinate 1,948,253 of CAWAYS010000005.1, read as the reverse complement.
GGTGCACGCTCTGTGCGGCTATCGGGCTCACGCCGCCGCTGGCGGCCCAGCGCGCCCGCGGCGCTCCCGAGCCCGACACTCGGATCGACGTCCTGCGGGTTCGCGACAACATCTTCATGCTCGTCGGCGCCGGCGGTAACACGACCGTTCAAGTCGGCGAGGACGGTGTGCTCGTCGTCGATACGAAGCTCGCGCCGGCTTCGGAGGCGTTGCTCATGGCGATCCGCCGGATCTCCGCCAAGCCCATACGCTATATCGTGAACACGCACGCGCATCCCGATCACGTGGGCGGCAATCTCGTCATCGCGATGGCCGGCAGCACTATCGCGGGCGGCAACGTGTCGGGTGCGATCGCCGATGCGGACGTCGGCGCTGCCGTGCTCGCGCACGAGAACGTGCTCAATCGCATGGACAAAGCGAGCCCACCGTACGACTTCAAGGCCCTGCCGACGGACACGTACTTCATGCCCGAGAAAGACTTGTACTTCAACGGCGAGGCGATTGAGCTCCTGCACATGCCGGCCGCCCATACCGACGGCGACAGTCTCGTGTTCTTCCGCCGATCCGACGTGATCAGCGCCGGCGACGTCTACGTGAACACGACGTATCCGGTCATTTTGCCGGGAGACGGCGGCACGATCCAAGGCATCATCGACGCATTGAACCGCATCATTGCGATCACCGTGCCGAAGGAAAAGCAAGAAGGCGGCACGATGGTGATCCCGGGTCACGGCCGGCTCGCCGACGAGGCCGACGTCGTCGAGTACCGAGACATGCTCACGATCATTCGCGACCGCGTGAAAGCGATGATCGACATGGGGATGACGCTCGAGCAAGTCAAAGCGGCCGAGCCCACGCGTGACTATGACGGCCGCTACGGCGCGACGACCGGCTTCTGGACGACCGAGCAATTCGTCGAGGCGTTGTACCGCACGCTGTCGCCACCGCGCTGAGCCGTACGCGCTTCCACGCGCCCGCTGCATGGCAGCGAGCGGCTGGTCGGGAGCGTTGGCGTCGCTCGTCGCACGCTGATCGCTGCGGCCGCTGGCCCGAAACTTGCTAAGTCATTCCTGTCATAGGTCTCGCAGGGATGTGCCGTGCTTGCGCGTGCGTGGACAGGGATTTTGTCGTGTGCCGTTTTGGCCTCGGTCGTGCTGCAAATCGCCGTGCCGGGCTCGGGCTTCGTGGCCGTCGTCGCGGGGCTCGTGCTCGTCGTAGGCGGCACGGCGCTCATGGCGCGCCTGAGTCACACACGCAGCGCGCTGCGGGCGCTACGCGCCGGTATCCGCGGGTTGCGAACGCCGCGCCGCGGTGCGCCGGACAGCGACGAGATGCGGTTGGAGTGGTTTCTCCGAGCGGCAAACTTCTTCCGCTACGGCAACATCCGGCCGGCCGAGGAGGCCGCTCGGTTCATCCCCAGCCCCGTTTTGAGGCGCGGCACGCAACTCGTGCTCGACGGATTTCAGCGGCCGCAGCTGTCGGTGGCGTTGCAGCGTCAGATAGCGGAAGAGCGTGAGCGACTCGTCGGTCCCGTCGAAGTTTTGCACGCGATGGCCGGTTACTCGCCAACGCTCGGTATGCTCGGCACGTTGCTCGGACTGCTGCAGATGCTTTTCAGTGTCGGCACGGGCGACATGGACCGCATGGGTGCCGCAATGGGCTTTGCGATGCTGACCACCGTCTACGGTCTCGTCGTCGCCAACCTGGTCCTGAAGCCGCTTGCGAGCAAGCTCGAGCAGCGTAATCGACGGCAGTTGGCGCGAAACCTCGTCGACTTGCAGGCCGTGATGTTGCTCTACGAGCGCCAGCATCCGGAGTACATTCGCGAGGTCGTGAACGATCGCCGTCCCGAGCGGCCGACCTATGCCGAGCCGGCGGCCGCGAGCCTCGTGGGTTCCTATTGATGTTCGAGCCGCGCGGCCACGCGTCGGCACGGTCGCAAGACATGGAGCCGGACGCACCCGTTTGGGACGAGTGGGTCGCGGACGAGGCGACCGACGAGAATTGGCTCGTCTCTTACGCGGACATGCTGAGCGTGATTCTAGCCATGGTCGTGCTGCTACTCGGACGTATGGTCATGGCGGGAGCCGCCGCGCCAAAGGCACCGCCGGAACCCGCCGCGATCGCCGAGGTCTCGGCGCCTGCGCCAGAAGCCGTGCCGCCCGATGCCGACGATCTGCTGTTACCGTCGCCCGCAGCGGGACGTACGGTTTCCGGCGTCGTCGACACATCGTTGTCGCTGCGCTTGCTTCCCGACTGGGAGGTGCTGGTCTCGCCGAGCGCGAGCAGTGCGCTCGCGTTCGTCGCACTCATGTCGACGGCACGGCCGATCATCGACGATCTCGACCTGCCACCCGGGCCACCCGGGCCGCTCGAGGTGCTCGACGCCGGATCGTCGAACGAGGCCGCGGCCAGGTCCGACGCCGACGTCGGGAGCCCCGGACGTCGCCTGGCCGACCTCGTCGAGCAGCGTTTTCGCGGCACGATCGAAGTCCGGCAGCAGGAGACAGGCGTGCTGCTGACGATCGCCGACGTCGTGCTTTTCGATACCGCGAGCGCGAAGCTGGCACCCGATGCGCTGCGCATGCTCGAGGATCTCTCGGTTACGCTGCGTGAGGCCGGCGATGCGCAAGTGTCGGTCGAAGGCCACACCGACGATCGGCCCGTTCACGACGGGGAGTTCGCGTCCAATTGGGATCTCGCAGCGGCGCGAGCGAATGCCGTGACCCGGTTCCTGTTGACCCAGGGCTTCGATTCGCAGCGCGTGCACTCCGTGAGCTATGCCGACACGCGGCCCGTCGCGGACAACGCCACATCGAACGGTAGGGCGGCCAACCGTCGCGTCGAGTTGCGCATCGAGTTCGTCGAGAATGAGCGCTTGGGGCTCGCGTCGGATGGTCGGGCCGCGCAGGTCCGCGGCTTGGGCGACGCGCCCGTCGCATTCAACTAGTTCAGGCCCCGCGGCCCCCTGCAGCCTTACGCAGGATCTCGGCGATTTCCTCGGACGGCTTGTTGTCGCGGCCGCCGGTCTTGCCGAGCGCGGCGTCAATCGGTGACTTGCCGAGCGCGTCCGTGACGTTCACGTTCGCCCCGTGCGCGACGAGATACTCGACGACGCGTCTCCAACCGAACTTCACGGCGCCGTACAGCGCGGTCTGGCCTTCGCGCTCCGACATCGTGCTGAGCCGCGCGATACGTGCGGTCCGGCCGTGAATGTCGGCGACTTTGGCGTTGACGTCGGCACCCCCCGCCAAGAGTAGGTCGAGCGTTGCGATCACGCGGTCTTCGATATCGCCGTCGAGATCGAGGCGACGGTCGCGCTGCGAGACGCCCATGCCGGCCGCGCCCATGAGAGGCGTCACGCCCATCACGTTCGGCAAGTCGACGAGCGCTCCGCTGTCGAGCAGTGCGCGCACGGCGTCGGCGTCGTGGCCGATGGCGGCTCGCAACAGCGGTGTGGCGCCCGTCGTGAGCAGATCGTCGACGAAGCGACCGCTGTTACCGCCGCGTCCGGGCCGATGCATGTTGAGCTGAGGGTTCGGGTTGACGCCGGCGGCGAGCAGTTGCCGGACGATGTCCATTGCCGTGGCGCTCGACTGGCCTTCGGCCGAAGCGCGCCGGAAGTTGTAGGAGCTCATATCGACGGCGATGTACAGCGCCGTGCGGCCCCACCAGTCCCAAACGTGCGGATTGGCGCCGCGCTCGAGCAGCGCTTTCGCCGTATCGAATCGCCGGTTGTCGATCGCGATCATGAGCGGCGTGATGCCGTCGGGCGTCGGACGATCGATATTCGCACCGGCCGCGAGCATCGCCTCCACGCAACGCGTGCAGCCGGAGCGGGCCGCATAGAGCAGCGGCGTCATGCCGCCCGTCGGCCGATATTGGGCGCGCGGCTCGGACGTTATTTGCGCGTCCCACTCGTTGGTCATCGCGCGCAAGTGCACGTCGGCGCCCTTGGCGATGAGGTACTCGGCGACGCCGGGGTAGTTGCTGTCCGCGGCCCACATGAGCGCGCTTTGCCCGTGCCATTCCTCGACGGCGTTCACGTCGGCGCCGTGCTCGACGAGCAGCTTTGCAGTATCGAGACCGCCTGCGCGAGCCGCGAGCATGAGCACGGTCATCCCGTCCTCGTTCTTCGACTCGGCATCGGCGCCGGCATCCAACAGCATCTCGACGAGCTCGGTGCTCGAGACCTTGACGGCCTCGGCGAGAGGGCTCGATCCATAGTGGTTGAGCGCGTTCGCCTTCGCACCACGCTGTAAGAGCTCGCGGCTGAGCTCGACGTCGACGCGGTATGCGGCCCAGTGCAGCGGTGTCGTGCCGTCGCCCTGTGCCGCGTTCACGTCGGCGCCGGCGCGGATGAGCTTCAGCGCCTCGTCCCGATGCCCTGCTTGAACGAGGTCGGCCAACGAGTCGTCGGCGGCCGAAGTGCTTGCGACGGCGAGCAGCGCGATCGTCGTAGAAACCCATCGTCTCATCGGCGTCGATCACTCCGGTATGTGCGTCAAACGATGTCGGGCGACAGTGTGTTGTGATGCGCCCATAGGCTCTTGTGTGCCGCATACACGAACTTCAGAGGGTCGTCGAATTTGCGGCCGAGGCCGTTCATCACGCCGGCGGCGACGATGTCCTCGGCGCTATCGCCTTTGCGGACGAGATCGACCATGCGTCCGAAAATCTCGAGCATCATGTCGCGCTCGGCTTGTACTTCCTTGCGGCCGATGACCGAGCCGTAGCTCGGCACGAAGCGCGTTGCGCCGTCGCTGACGTCCAGCAGTAGCTTCAGCGAGTCGACGCGGCCGCCGAGCCAGCCTCCGCCGAACCAGTCGAGCTCCGGGTCGCGTGCCGGCGAGACGGCATCACCTACGGCGATGACGTTCGCGTCCCGGAAGTGCACGTAGATGTCGCCGTCGGTGTGCGCTTCGAGCAGATAGCCGTAGTCGACGCGCCGCTCGTCGATCGTCATGGTGCCGGTCGTGAAGAAGCTTTCCGACGGCACGGCTTCCTCGGGCAGCGGAGGCTCGTAGCGGTCCTCTTCGGGTAGGTAGTAACCCGTCGCGAGCCGAAGCCGCGTCTTCTCGTGCGCGACGATGTGCGCGCCGGCGCGGCCGAGGCGCGCATTCGAGCCGACTTGCTCGAGGTGCCAGTGCGTGTTGAACAGCGTGTGGGGGTGCTCGGCGCCGGGCAGCTGCGCCGAGCGCAGCGGCGAGTGCGTCGCTTTGGGCGGCGGAGCCGCTGTCGACGAGGACTTGTCCGGCCTCGGTCGCGAGCACGAGCACATTGCCGCCCGCGCCAGAGACGACGGAAAGATCGTCGTGCAACGGCGCAACGACCGGCCTCGTTTGCGCACGGCTGCGCTCTCGGTAGCGACAGGATCGATCCGCCCACGAGCGCCGCGAGCGCGCCTTTGAGGACCGTTCTTCGATCGGCGGAAGTGGCGGCATGGCGTGCTTGACTCAAACCCCTGCGATCTCGCCCGTGCTGTCGACGAAGCTCTCGAGCTCGAATCCGACTTTGTTGAGCACGGTCAGGTGCAAGTTGGTGAGCGTCGTGTGCTCGGGGAGGTCGATGTGCTGCCCGCCCTTGAGCGAGCCGCACGCGCCGCCGATCAAAATATTCGGCAACGGATAATTGTTGTGCCGGTCGCTGTTGCTCATGTTCGAGCCGTAAAGAAACATCGAATGATCGAGCAGCGAGCCGTCGCCGTCGGGAATGCTCGCGAGCTTGTCTACGAAGTCGGCGAACCGCTGCATGTGATAGGTCTGGATCTTGACGAGCTTGAGCAGCCGCTCGCGATCGTTCGCGTGATGCGAAAGCGGATGGAATGCATCGGGCACGCCGATGTGGTTGTACGTGCGGTTCGTGCCTTCCGCAACCATGATGTACGACGCGACACGGGTAAGGTTGGCCTGGTAGCCAGCGCGACGAGATCGAACATGAGCTTGACCTGGTCGTCGAACTTGTCGAGCTCGCCGATCGGCGCTTCGGGCAACTCGATGCCGGACAGATCGCGTTGCTCGGATTTCTCGACGCGTCGCTCGATCTCGCGCACGGTGTCGAGATACCCGTCGAGCAGCACGCGGTCGCTGGCGCCGAGGCTGCGTTGTAAGCGCCGTCGTGCGCTCGGAGATCAGGTCGAGCAAGCTGCGCGTCTGGTGTGTTATCGCGGTGCGCTCGGCCGGCGTATCGCCTTCGCCGAAAAGCTGTGTAAAGACCTTGCGGGGATTGAACTCCATCGGCAAAGGCGACGTGGCGTTGCGAAACGACAGCGTGGTGCTGTAGTAGCACGCCGACCCCGAAGGGCATGCAGCCACCTGGGTCGTCGTCTCGGAAGCGACTTCGAGCGAAGGCAGCGCGGTTTCTTGGCCGATCCGCTCGGCAATCATCTGATCGATCGTCGGCGCCATGTCGGCGCCGGTTACGTCCTGATTGGGCCGCACGCCGGAAAGCCACGTCGCGGGAACGAGCGCATGCACCGAGTTGTGGTTGGCCTTGTTCTCGAGATTGCCGAACGATGCCACGAGGTGCTTGTATTTCTCGAGCGGCGCCATGATCGGGCTCAACCGGAAGTCGCCGCCGGCGCCGCTCGGCGACCAATGGTCCATGGCTTTGCCGTGCGCCGTGTTCCACATTATCGCGCCGTGCGGGATGTAGAAGAATCCGGCCCTGAGCTTCGGCGCGCCGGCCGTGTCGGCAAGCGCCGTGGCGGCCGGAATCATCGCATCGAGCAACGGCAGCGCGACGGCTACGCCCGCGCCTTTGAGCACGGTTCGACGAGAGAGGTGTTTTTTCGTCAGGTACATGAACCTCACTCCCTGAATATATCGAGCCTGTGACCGCTCAGCGCGCGGCCACCTGAGTCTTCGACGGCGCCGTCCGAGGCGGCCGGCGCCTGCAGCCGAAACGAATCGCTCGCAACGATGCCGAGCACGATGGCCGAGAAGCGATAATCGTGTTGCGCGGCCTCGCGAACGACGGCGCGAACTTGCGGCATGTCGTAGTAGTCGAGCTGGCGCCCGAGCGCATACATCATGAGCTTCTCCGTGAGCGCTTGGACGAATTGGTCGGGGCGTCGCAACAGGGCCTCGCGTAGCTGAACGGGACCCGTGATCGGCGCACCGCTCGGCAGCACGGTGCTCGCGTCTATGGCTGCGTCGGCCGCCGCATCGACGTCGCGCCATTGGCCCGTGACGGTGAAGTTTTCGAGCGCGAGTCCGTAAGGGTCGATGACGCCGTGACAGCCGTTGCAGGTGGGGTTGTCGCGATGCCGCTCGAGGCGCACCCGGAGCGTTTTGGGTTTTTCGCCCTGTTTTTGCGTCAAATCGGTATTGACGTTCGGCGGTGGCGGGTTCGGCGGAGTCCCCATGAGCTTGTCGAGCACCCACGCGCCGCGAAGCACCGGCGAAGTCCGGTCGCCGTACGACGTGCGCAGCAGGACGGCGCCCTTGCCGAGCAGACCGAAGCGACGCGGATCGTCGAGCTGCACGCGCCGAAACTGCGGGCCGTGCACGCTCGTGATGCCGTAGTGGCGTGCGAGCTCCTCGTTCAAGAAGGTGTAATCGGCCGTCAACAGATCCCGCACGCTTCTGTCGTCGAGCAGCACGCTGCGCAGGAACAGCTCGATTTCCTGGGCGAAATCGTCGCGGAGCGCGTCACTGAAATCGGGAAAGATTCGCTCGTCGGGCACGACGGCGTGCAGGTCGTCCACGTTGAGCCATTTGAGCGCGAAGTTCGTCACGAGGGCGCCGGCTCTAGGGTCTGCCAGCATGCGCCGGACTTCGGCGCTCAGGACGTTGGGGTCGTGCAGGTAGCCGTCCGTCGCCTTGGCGAGCAGCTCTTCGTCGGGTCCCTGGCTCCATAAGAAGAAGGAGAGTCGTGATGCGAGCTCGAGATCGGAGAGCGGATACGGCCTGCGGTCGGCCGCGTCTTTGGCAGGGCGATGGCCCGATAAAGAAAGTCGGGGCTTGCGAGCACGGCCGCCACGACTTGCTCGATGCCGGCATCGAAGCTGCCGGGTCCGGCGCGGCCGGCGTCGTAAAAGGGCATGAGTCGGTCGACGTCGTCCTGCGTGACGGGGCGCCGGAATGCACGGCGGGCGAGATTCGCAGTAATCCTTTCGGCGCAGGCGCGCTCGTCGCCGGCCGTCTCGGGTTGGCAGACGAAAACCTTGTCGCGGCTTGCCGTATGCGAGACGCCCGTCGCATCGAATGGACCCACGACTTGAATGCCGCCGATGACGCGCGGCGCACGCATCTGTCCCGTGAAGCTGAATCCCCCATAAGGCGTGAAGCCGTAGATCTCTTCGTCGGTTGCCGCGCGCGATCGTTCGACGAACGTCACGACGATCTCGTGGACGCCGGCCTTGATCGGGACGGGCATGTCGGCGAAGCGCTTCATGATCTCGGCGCGGGCTGGCGCGCCGCCATGGTCCACGAGCGCGAGATCGGCTTTGCCGCCCAGCTCGCCGCGGAACACTTCCTTACGATCGAGCAAGATCACGAGCGTGTGCCGTGTCTCGATCGAGCGCGGATAAAGCCCGACGTCGAGATCCGTGATGGTGATCTTGTAGTCGCCGTCGGCCGGGAAGTCGTGCTCGAAGCGCGTACCGCCGCGCGTGCCGAGGGGCATGCCGTCCGTGTACCCGTCCTGATCGCCGTCGGGAGGCGGGAAATAGGCGCTTTCGAGTTTCGGGCTGGTGGCCCCGACGGCGAGATGTGCGACGCGCCGGGCGATGCTGATGTACTGCTCGAGAAAAGCGGGCGACACGCTCAGCGCGGCCGCAATGTTGTCGAAGCCGTCGACCTCGATCTCGTTCGGCAGATAGTCGGCCGCGTTGATGTCGACGTCGAGCAGCGCTCTTACGCTCGCGGCGTATTCGGTTCGGTTGAGCCGTTGGACGGGTACGTGGCCGGCCCTCGGCTCCGTGGCCTCCGTGTCTATCGCATGCTCTGCCCAAGCGACGAAGCCGTCGACGAGCTTCTGGTCCGGCTGGGGGTTCCCCGGCGGCGGCATGAGCCGCCCGCGCAGTTTGCGCACGGCCTTCTCGAACGTTGCGGGCTTGCGCGGCACGGCCTCGGCCGAAACGCCTTCGAACACGATGTCGCCGGCGGCTTCGGCCGAGTTGTGACAGTCCGTGCAATAGGCTTTGAGCTCGGTCCACTGAGCTTTGGCGTGCTCCGTTCGCGCGTGCTGGATCACGAAGCCGACGGCCGCCGCCATGCCGATACCGCCCACGGTCAGGCCGGTGCCGAGCAGCCGTCGGAAGCGAGTCTTACCGAGCATCGGGAAAGGATAGGGTTACGACCACCGTCCGTCCAGAGACCGCGTCCGAGCACTGGATACGATGGTTTCGGGTCGCGTTGCTTGCGGCGAAACTCGCAGCGTCCGCGAGGGGTCGAAACTGTCGTCGATCCGCCGAGGATGTAACGTAAGGAGGCTGTGGTGGCCGATGAGATCGTGAGACTGCCGGAGAACTTCATCGGCAAGGAGGACCAGGCCCGCTTGGAGAGCTTTGGCGCGTATCTGATCGTACACGGATTCGCGACGCGCTGGCATTGGACTCGGTGCCGCGGTATCGATGTGGCTTTCGAGCTATTTTGCGGCGGAGCCCACGAACTGAGGTTGTTTTGCATCGAGCGAAGCCGCGAGCTCGATGCGTTCGTGCTCTGCGACGGGCAAGGCCGTGCGCTAGAGCGGGGCAAGCTCGATCACATCATGACAGTGGTCGATGAAACCCTTCGCGGACCTTTCAGCGACGGCCTGGCCTAGCCTAGCCGGACTTCGGCATCCACGTAATACACCAGCCGTTTTCGTTCACGGCCTTACCTGCGAAGATTTGGCAGGGCCGCCACTCGCCGCGGTCGCCCTGCAGAAATTGGCAGTCGTGACAGAACTGGTCAGCGCCATTGACTCCGGCCTTGTCGGGGCGCGTGGCTTGCGTCGCATCGTTGGTGTACTGCAGCGCCTTGGCTTGCGGGTCGTCGAGCGTCACGTGGGGTAGCGGCTCGTCGGCGGCCGTCGCCGGGGCGGCGACGGCCGAGCAGACCGACAAAGCCACGGCCGACTCGATAGAAGTGCGCAGCAGCATCCGTCGTTGACTGTCGGCGACGTTGTCGTCGCGCTTTTTCGACAATGCTTTCATGGGCGACCCTCCATCCTTGTTTGCTCCGTCGGCCTTCGGTAAGCGATAACTCAGTTCGCAATCGCGAGATTGTTGTCTACGGCGAGTGCGCCACCCTCGATGGCGTTGTCGGCCGCCAGCTCTCGCTCACGGCGCGAGCCGACCTTGCCCGTGAGCGTGACGACGCCGTCTTCGACGTCGACCGACACGGAGTCGGAGTCGACAAACGGACTCCAGAACAGTTCCGACTCGACCGCATCGTAGATCTCGCGGTCGGTGGGCACTCGATAGTCGTGCGGCACCTCCGGCATGTAGTAGGTTTTGGGATAGAGCGAGTAGGGGTACTCGGCCGCGAGCGGTGTACGTCCTCTGACCGTCACGTCGTTCTCGAGCTCTTCGAGACCGCGTGCACGACTCGCGAGCGCATCCGCCTGCCAGTACTCGAAGGAGTCGCCCACGTCGCCCGTCAGTCGGGCGCGTCGATCCTTGACGCTCACGTGGATGTCGTTGTCGTCGAGCAGGCCGCGGCCGCGCAGCGCGTTCGTGATGAGCTCGGCGATCGCTGTGTCGCTCAAAACGTCAGGGCGCACTTTCAAGTAGTTGATCACCCGGTCGACGCCGAGTGTGTTTTGCGCATCGCGTTTCGCGGCTCGCTTCGAGAGAAGATTGTCGACGGCACCGTCCAGCCAAACCGTCCCTTTCTCCGCGCGCACGTCGATCGGCGCGGAGAGCACGCGTGGGTCGAACTTCAATGTTTGAATGACGGCCGTGCGTATGTCCTTATCGGAGACGGGTGGGTGAACCCCACGGCGAACCTCGTCGTCGCGTGCCCACGGTTTGACTTCGAGGTGACTGGCATCGACGCTCTGAGCGCCCTGTACGTGCGCGAGCTCGGTGGCGAGGCGTTTCTCGGCCAAGCTGCCCACGGTGCCGGAGATCAGCACACGGCCACCGTCCATTGCGATCACCCGGATCAACGAATCGTTGACCCGCGCGTCCCAGCGCAAGCGCCCCCGGATGACGTCGGCAAGCTCGCCCTCGCCGCCAAAGGGCGGTGCGGGATCGACGCTGAGCTCGTTGGCCACCGCCGTGACGCCCGGAACGGTCGTGGTGACCGTCTCCGCGAGTTTCTTCTCGGCCCAAGAGTCGACTGCGCCCGTCAGCGTGACCGTGCCGCCGGAGTCGGCCCGCACGTCGACCTCGTAAGCGTCGGTCGCAGGGTCGTCCGCGAGCGCGGATCGAACGTCGCTGGCGACTTGTTCCGCACTTCGTGTGGTGTCGACCGAGACATGATTGATGATGCTCCGAACGCCACGCACGATGCTCGCGCGGCGCTCGGCCTGGATTCGTGCGGCGAGCGTCGAGACGCTACCGGTCAGCGTAACGATGCCGTTTTCGGTAGTGACGTCGATGCGATTGAACGGCACGACTTCCTCGTGGGCGAGCTCGTGCTGGATCGCGTCGGTGATAGCGGCGTCGGAAGGTTTGGGCGTCGTAGCTGCGCCCGAAAGAAGCGTCACTGCGGCAAGCGCAAGGCCTGCGGCGGCGGATGTGATACGTACGATCAATGTCATGAAACCCCTCCTGTTCACTTAGGCTCCTTGCTTCGTATGGAGCAAATCGCATGCCAGGCGTATCGCAACGAGGCACGCGGCTTACGGGCGAGATTCTTGTAACACTTGCACCGAAAGGTGCACTTTTGCGCAGGTTTATTGCTTGACGACCACGACGTCGGTTGCGAGCGAGCGCAGCAACTCTTCTGCCGTGCCGCCGATCAGCATGCGACGAGCTCGGTTGCGCGACAAGGCGCCGATCACGACGACATCGACGTCCAGAGTCTGCTCGATTCGCTGCATGACGTCGACGAGGTCGCCCTCGAGAACGTGCAGATCGGCGGCTTCGAGCGCATGCAGCTGGGCTAGCTCGAGCAGCTGTTCGAAGTGGTAGATGCCTGCTCGTTCCGATTGTCGATCGAGCGCGGCGGGCGCTGTTGCCTCGACGACGCTGCCTAATCGCCGCGGCGTGGAAAAGGCGTGCACGGCGCTGACTCTCTTGCCGAGGCTATGTGCCAGGTAGCAACTCTCGCTGAGTACGGCGTGATCTACCGCGAAGGCGCGATCCCCCTCGTGAGTGGGGTCGACTGCGGCAACGATCGTTCCGCCTCGTGCCGGAAACCGCCGCGCGAGCCAGACCGGGCAGCGGCACAGGCGGATGAGCTCGAAATCGTCGTCGGACAGTAGCAGGCTGGCCAGTCTGTCGTGCCGCTTCGGTGCGAGCATGACGAGACGCGGAGAAAGCTCGCGTACGAGGTTGAGCGCACCGGAAGCGGGCGAGCGCCGCCATTCGACACGGCCGTCCACCTCGTGCCCATGCGCGGCCAGCGTATCGATCGTCGTCTCCAGCTCGTCGTAGGCGCGTTTGAACTCCGATTCACGTGCGTCTTCGGCTGCGGCCCAGGTGCCGGGAACGACAGCCGCGAGGCTGCGCTCGAGAACCGGAAAATAGACGAATATCTTGAGGTGCAGCGCGTGGGCGACCTCGTCCGCGCGCACCACGACTTGCGGATGACGCTCATCCGAGAAGCAGATCAGCAATAGCGTTCCACGAGTCGTCAACGTAGTCCCTCCGCGGCACGAGCCGCTAACGGTGTCGCGAGGCAGTCGCGTCGGCACCGTGCCGGACGCTTCGGCTGCCGTGCGTTCCATGCGCGTTGTCCGACACACAGGGAGGAGCAAGCTCCGTGCCAGCTCGGCGGTCCGAGGCACGCATGTTGCAGCGTGGATCGGCGACCGCTGTCGCGTTGCGATTGGAGGCGACGATGGACGTCTTGACGATGAATTGGACGGCGCAGCTCGTAATCGTTGCAAAGGTGGTCGTCGCTGCAGTGCTCGGCGCCGTGATCGGTTACGAGCGGGAGCTGGCGGACAAACCCGCGGGGCTTCGAACGCACGCGCATTCTTCGGCTCAGGAGATACGTTCGAAGGTGACCGGGTTGAAATAATTGCAATGCCCTCGCCAAACGTTCACGGATCGACTCGTTCATCCACGGTCGTGGGCCGCAGTGGTGTGGTGTAGCATCGTGCCGGTGCCCTAAGGTACTGGCACGCGGCTTGCACTCGATTGTCGTGGGCGCGTGCTGCGGCCGTCACGGGGCGAAAACGATGGGGGCAGTCAAGCAGTTGAAGGATCCCGCGGAGCCTTTGCGCGAGCGTGCCGCGCTCCAATCGCTCGGCGCGCGCCGCGTGCTTGATGCGGTGGCCGATGGTGTGCTGATCCTGGCCGACACGGGCGCGCTTCTCGATATAAACACCGCTGCCGAGAGGCTGTTCAGCGTCGAGCTTGCGAGCGTTGCAGGACGGCCCGTCGCCGACTTGCTACCCGCTCTTGCCGGGATCGGCCCGCTCGAAAAGCTCGTCCAGCGCAGCGTCGCGAGCGGCGGTATCGATGCCGAGATCGAGGATGGTCATGGTGGCGACTTTCCGGTTCACATCACCGTCAGCGAATCGCTGGAGAACGAGCGCAAGCAATACGTCCTCGTCGTGCGTGACTTTCGCCCGATACGGCTTGCCCAGCAGCGAATCCTCGAGACCGAGAGACTCGCAGCGATCGGCGAGACGATGGCCGCGTTGGCTCACGAAAGCCGTAATGCGCTGCAGCGCATGCAGTCGTGCCTCACGCTGCTGAGGCTGCGAAGCGGCGAGGAGGTGCACGAGCTCGTCGACGACCTGCAGGAGGCGCAGGATCAACTGCAGCGCCTCTACGAAGAGGTGCGAAGCTTCGCGGCGCCGCTGCAGTTGCGTCTGCAGATCGTGGACCTGCGGCAGCTGATCGAGAAAACGTGGCGGCAGCTGCGGGTCCAGTGGGCACCGAAGGCCCTCGCCTGGACGCTTGCGCCGGATCCGGGCGAAAAGACGAAAGTGCGCGCCGACTCGACGCGCTTGGGCCAGGCACTCAGGAACGTGCTCGAGAATGCGATCCAGGCGTCGCCTGCCGGTGGTCGCATCGTCGTCGATCTGGCGTCGGCCGGGACGCCCCAGAGGCCGGTGCTGCGAGTCTCGATCGACGACGAGGGGCCCGGCATTCCCGAGAAGAGCAGGCACCGTATCTTCGATTTGCTCTACACGACGAAACCCGACGGGACCGGCATGGGCCTGGCAATCGCGAGGCGAATCGTGCGCGAGCACGACGGCGAGATTCGGGTGGGTGGCTCGGAGCTCGGCGGGGCGCGCGTGGAGATTCTGTTGCCGCCGGCGGCTCGACTCGCAGGGGGCGAGTCTTGAGCATCAAGAAGACGGGGCGACCCGTGCCGGCGGAGCCGATCCGCAAGCTCAGGATCGTCGTTGCCGACGACGACAAGCGAATGCGTGAATTTTACGGCGAAGTGTTGAGCCGCGTGGGTCACGAGGTGGTCGGCGCGGCGGCCGACGGCAGCGAGCTCGTGGCCATTTGCCTCGAGGAGCAGCCGGATCTCGTCGTGACCGACATTCGGATGCCGAATATGGACGGGATCGAGGCAGCTCACGCGATCACGAGCGAGGTCGAGGTGCCGTTTCTGTTCGTATCGGCGTACTACGACGATTCGCTGATCGACGAGGCCTCGAAGGCTTTCAGTTATGGCTACCTCGTGAAGCCGATCAAGCAGGAAGATCTCGCCACGACGATACCGATCGCGATGCGCCGTTTCTGGGAGCGCTGATTCTCTAATCCTCAGGGACGCGTGATTTGCTGCAGCAAAGTGCCCGAACGCCGCGCGTCGACGGCCGATGCGAGATCGCCTAGGCTGAGGATCCCTGCCAGAGTGTTGTCGTCGTCGACGACCGGCAGACGCCGCACTTTGCGCTTGCCCATGGTCTCGATGGCTTGCTCGACGGGCTGATCCATTCGCGCGTAGGCGGGAGCGCCGTCGGCGAATTGGCCCGCCGTCGTCGTCGCCGGGTCGAGCCGCGCGGCCACGACGCGCAGCACGATGTCACGATCCGTGAGCATGCCGATGAGCTTGTTGTCGTCGCTGCAGATCGGGAGGGCACCGACCTCGAGCCGCTGCATTTGCTGCGCCGCCGAGCGAATCGAGTCGTGCTCGCTGACGCACTCGCACCCGACGGTCATGATGTCTTCCACGGTAGGCATGAGCCTGACTCCTGTGCTGATCCTTGCTCGAATGAAGCAATATGTGTGCCAGACGTGCGCTCATGTAATCCTTACATGAATATCTCGTGGCGTTGCACGTGATCTCCACATGCGAGTGCGATCCAAATCGCCTTTCGGTGTCGACCACGACGGGCACGGATATTGCTCCTCTCGAGCGGGACGGACAGTAAGCCACAGAAGAGGAGTCAATCATGAACACCGAGCCGAAACGCTACACATTGCCGGAGCTGGGTTACGCTTACGATGCGCTCGAGCCGATCTACTCCGGCGAGATGCTGGAGCTTCATCACGGCAAGCACCATGCCGCCTATATCGATGGTGCCAATAGAGCCTTGTCCAACTTGGCGGAGGTGCGGGCCAACGGCAGCTATGCATCCATCAATCAGCTGCAGAAGGACTTGGCCTTCAATCTCTCCGGACATGTCCTGCACTCGATCTTCTGGCGCAACATGTCACCGATAGGCACACAGCGCGAGCCGCGCGGCATGCTCGCGACGGCCATCAAAGACGCTTTCGGCGGCACGGACGCGCTACGCGAGCAGGTCAGCCGAGCCGCAACGAGCATTCAAGGCTCCGGTTGGGGCGCGCTGTGTTACGAGCCCGTGGGACAGCGGCTCATCGTCGAGCAGATCTACGACCATCAGGGCAATCTCGGCAATGGCTCCGTGCCGCTGCTCGTCCTGGATATGTGGGAGCACGCTTACTATCTGCAGTACCGGAACGAGAAGGCCAAATGGGCCAAGCAATTTTGGGAGCTCGTGAACTGGACCGACGTCGGTCGGCGCTTCGAAGGGGCTCGGCCGCTCGATCTACGCTTGGTTGCGTGACGTTCGATCGCTGCAGGCGGCGGCCGAGTCCGTGATCAGCACCGCGACCGGCAGCGGGCAGAGCAAGTCCGCAGCCCGCAGCTCGCCGCTCTGGCTCGACAGCCGCTGTCCCGTCAACGCGTCGTAGAGCGTGTCTGTCGGTGTCGGCAGCGTAATCGTCGTGTCGCGCCAGATATCCGCGGCCGCCGCTCGCGCGATGCCTGGCCTAGAGTCCAGGCGTGCGAGCCAGCGCGCGGCGACCACGACGATGCGCTCCTCCGCATGGTGCCTTGCGAAGGCGCAAACGTGCTCGGCGCGAGGTCCTTGCACGCCGAGCGGCACGTACTCGCCGTGATCGAACAGAGTGCGGTGAGCTGCGCGAAGCGTGAGCAGCGTACGAACGACGTGGAGCTTCACGGCCCCATCTTCGATCCCGCGCGCCAATGCATCGACAAGTGCCGCACGACCCTCCTTGGATTCGCGGTCGACGAGATCATCGAGCATCCGATGCCGATGTTCGTAGCTCACGGGTCTGCGGTTGTCGGGATCGACGAGGCTGAAGTTCCATAGCTCGTCGCCTTGATAGACGTCCGGCACACCGGGCGACGTCAGCCGTAGCGCGGTCTGCACGAGGCTGTTGAGCAAACCGAATGGCGTCATGCGCCGGGCGAACTCGTCGACGTCGGCGATGAGGGCGTGAGCGCCGGCCGGGTCGAGTGACTCGCGAACGAAGCGCTCGAGGCCGGCCTCGTACTCTGCGTCGGGGCGCATCCAGCTCGTGCGCTCTTTCGCTTCGCGCGCGGCCTTGCGCATGTAGGCCGATAGCCGATCGGCCAGCGTGTCGAGCGCTGCGTTGTCGGGTGTCGCGAGCGGCCAGATGCCGATCAAGGTCTGGCAATAAAGGTACTCGTCGCGGCGCGTCGGTGCCGCGTCACCGAGTCGGCGGCGTATGGGACGCGTTAGTCGCCGCCAGCGCCTGAGCCTTTGCTCCCACTCGTCGGGCATCTCGGTGAGCACGTTGAGGCGCGCGCGAACGTCTTCGCTGCGTTTGCTGTCGTGCGTGGAGCCGGCCAGCAGGTTGTGCGGCCAACGCCGCTGGCGCGCGCGATTGTGATGGTGAAACGCCGCGATCGATACGCCGAAACGCCGCGGATCGGCGCCGACCTCACAAAGCGATCCGAGCTTCGGATGGCGATAAAAGCATGTGTCCTCGAGCGCCTTCGCCATGACGGGCGCGGTGTACTGCTGGAACTTCATCGCAAATCGCTCACAGCGCAGCCGCCGCGTAGGAGGCATCTCGGGCGGCAAGTCGAGCAACAGCCGGGAACGAATGAAATCGTACAAGTCCGGGTTCGTGCCTTGATCGTGCTGCCTGGCCCACGAGACGGCCCATTCGACGTGGTTGCGGTCGTCGTCGGCAACACCTTCGTCTTTCGTAATGTATGTGCGGTATACGGGAAAGCAGGCGACGACTTCGGTCAATGCATCGCGGAGTCCGTTCAGCGTGAAATCGCGCGTGTGCCAGTCGTCTTGCGCGATGCGGCTCAGAAGGTTCGCGAGCATCGTGAGCTCGCTCGATAGATGAACTCGGATTACCAGCCGCTTGCACTCGTATAGCAGCGCGTCGAACGCGGTATGGTCGTGGGTGAACGCGCGGTAGCAGCGATCGAAAGCGCGCTCGGCCGGCGAATACACGGTCAGGCCCGTCGTGAGCGCGGAGAAGTCATAGCCCGTCGTGCCTTGCACGACCCAATCGTCTCGCAGGTGCTCGTGGGCAGCGAGGATCTTCTCGCACACCACGAATGCCGTTCGTGACGGGTTCGTGTCGCTCGCACTTCCGGTCAGGGCTTTCTGTAGATCGCGGAAATAGGCGCCGGGGTCGTACAGTCCGTCGGGGTGATCGATACGCAAACCGTCGACGATTCCGTCGCGATACATGTTCGCGATCAACGCGTGCGTCGCCTCGAAAACGTCGCGTCGTTCCATCCGTAGGGCAGCGAGGTCGTTGACGTCGAAGAACCGTCGGTAGTTGATCTCGTCGGCGGCGACCTGCCAAAAGGCAACGCGCCAGGGTTGACGTTCGAGCACCTCGTGAAGCGCAGCGAACGTCCCCGGATGCCCGACACGGCCACCGACGTGCGAGCAGTTGCGCTCGACGAGCGCGCGCACCGGTGCGCTGCGGGCGCACAGCTCGGCCAAGCGCCGCTTGGCGACTTCCTTTTCTCTCTGTCGCTCGGCGACCAGCGCCTCGTCGGTTTCACGGTGCATGGGCAAGTGCTCGAAGGAGTGCACGATGCTCAAGTATTCGGCGTAGTCGGGGTCCTCGTCGCCGAGCTGCGCGGCGAGAGTCGTGAGCTCGCGAGCGAGCACGGCCGGGTAGGTATTGGGATCGAGAGGCAGCAAGTGCTCGTGGTAGTGAATCGCGAGACTTCCGGTGGAGCAGTCGAAGCGCAACGCGAGCTCGCCGCTCTCCAGAACCGTGCCGTAGTGGTCGCCGAGGACGGGTACGAGCACCTTGTCGCGTAACTCCGGCCGTACCGGGTGCCAGTCGATGTCGAAATACTCCGCATACTGCGATGCGCGGCCATTCTCGAGCACGTCGAGCCACCAAGCGCTGTCGGCGCCCATGACGCCCATGTGGTTCGGCACGACGTCGGCGATGTGGCCCATGCCGTGGGCCGCTAGCGTGGCGGCGAGGCGCTCGAGATCGGCCCGCGAGCCGATCTCGCTGTTGATCGCCGCGTGGTCCGTGACGTCGTAGCCGTGCGCGCTGCCGGGCCGTGCTTGGAGGTACGGCGAGAGATAGCAATGACTCACGCCGAGTCGGTGGAGGTACGGAACGATCCGCTCGAGGTCGGCAAAGGTAAACGAGGCGTTGAGTTGCAGACGGTAGGTAGCTGAAGGAACGACGAGCGATCGGCGCAGCTCGGGCGAGTGGGTCGGCGCGGTCACGCTTCGACCAAGAACGCGGCGACGGACCAGCCCGGAATCGTAATCGTCGCGTCGTCCACGGCGCCGGTTGCTGCACCATAGATGCAACTGCCTGCCGGTCGGTCGAGCAGGATGGACTGCTCGTCGAAGTTCGCAACCAGCCGCCAGTGAGCACCGGACGCGAGCCGCCAATGCATATCGAGCCCGTTTTCGCGCCTTTCGGCCTTACCCGCGAGCGCTGGCAGGTGCGGAACGAGCCATTCGTGTCGCAATCGCAAGAGCTCGCGGTAGCGGGCCACTTCGGCCGCGTGAGGCATGCTCTGCGCCTCGGACCAATCGATCTGTGCCGCGGCGAAAGTCTCGGGCGAGTTGGGGTGCGGAATGCGTTCGCGCGCAGCGGCCGTTTCGAATCCCGCAAAGTGCCGGAATTGGCGGCGGCGCCCCGCGGCGACAGCTTCGCCGAGCTCGGCCGGAAAGTCGCAGAAATACGGGAACGGGCTGGTCGCGCCGAGCTCTTCGCCCATGAACAGCATCGGTGGTTGCGGTCCGAGTAGCAGCAGCGCTTGGGCGGCCGCGAGAGGGCCCGGTGCCGTCAGCGCCGGCAACCGTTCGCCGAGCGCACGATTGCCGACTTGGTCGTGGTTTTGCAGAAACGCGACGAACGCGCTCGACGGCAAGTCGGTGCTCGGCTCGCCGCGAGCGGCGTCACGATATTCGGAGCGTTGACCTTGAAACGCAAAGCCCTCGGCCAGGGCACGACCGAGCTGCGCAAGCGGATCGTCGGCGTAGTCGGCGTAGTAGCCGTCACGCTCGTCGGTCAACAGCACGTGCAGCGGATGATGAAAGTCGTCGTTCCACTGGGCGCGGTAGCGCGGCGGCTCGCCGCGCGCGGGAGAGCGCAAGTAGTGAGATTCGTTGCGATCGTTTTCCAGAACGAGATGCACGTGGCGCTCCGAGGGTGTCGCTGCGCGGACGCGGTCGGCAAGCTCTTCGAGAATACAGGGTGACGATCGGTCGTGGATCGCATGCACGGCGTCGATGCGTAGGCCGTCGAGGTTGTATTCCTCGAGCCAATACAGCGCATTGTGTACGAAGAAATCGCGTACGACGTCGCTCGAGCCGCCTTCGAAATCGATCGCTTGCCCCCATGGCGTATGCACGCGGTCGGTGAAGAACTGCGGTGCGTAAAGGTGCAGATAATTGCCCTCGGGACCGAAGTGGTTGTAGACCACGTCGAGCAGCACCATGATGCCGTGAGCATGCGCTGCTTGGATGAGTCGCTTGAGCGGCTCGGGGCCGCCGTAGCCGGATTCGGGCGCAAACGGCAGCACGCCGTCGTATCCCCAGCCCCGCACGCCCGCAAACTCGGCGACGGGCATGAGCTCGATCGCCGTGACGCCGAGCTCGGTGAGGTAAGGCAGCTTTTCCTCGACGCCCGTGAAATCGCCGCTCGCGTTGAACGTTCCCACGTGCAGCTCGTAAACGACGGATTCGTCCCAGGGCCGGCCGCGCCACGCGTCGTCGGTCCATTGAAACGCTGCCGGGTCGACGACCTCGCTGGCCGCGTGCACGTCCTCGGGGTTGGAGCGCGACGCCGGATCCGGCACGACGAGGTCGCGGCCATCGATGCGGAATCCGTATCGGCTTCCGGCCGCCGCTGAGGCCGTGGTGAGCTCGAAGAACCCATCGCCGACGGGGGTCATGGCGAATTGCTCGGCGGCCAGCACGAGCTCGACGCGCGCCGCTGCCGGTGCCCACAGTCTGAAACGGACGCCGCCGGGCTCGAGTTGCGCGCCGAAAGGCATGCCGTGTCGGCGCGTACTCATCTAGGCACCGTGAGCAGAGCCAGCGACTGCGCCTCGAGCCGGTAGGCAGTGCCGGGCTCGTGCGTCGCGCCCGCGGCAGTGTGCTCGTGCCGAGTGTCGAGCACGAGCTCCCACGGGCGCTCGGCTCGTGCCGGCGGCAGCTCGAAGGCAATGTCCTCTGCCGCCGCGTTGAGCATCAGCAGAAAGTCGTCGTCGACCAGCACTCGACCGCGCCGGTCCGAGGCACGCAACCCGTCGCCGCCGAACATCACGCCGAGGCAGCGTGCAAAGTCGTTCGACCACGTCTCGTCGCTCATCTCTCCTCCGGCGGGGTTCAGCCAAACGATGTCGCGCGCGGCGACTCCTTTCAACGCGCGGCCGTCGAAGAAGTGTCTTCTGCGGAATAGCGGATGGTCCCGGCGCAGCGCAATCAGGCGTTTCACGAACTTCAAAAGTGCGTCATTGCGATCGCGTAACGACCAATCCACCCAGCTCAGCTCGTTGTCTTGGCAATACGCGTTGTTGTTGCCTCGTTGTGTGCGGCCGAGCTCATCGCCGGCCAGCAGCATCGGGACGCCCTGCGACAGGAGCAGCGTCGCGAGAAGGTTGCGCGTCTGGCGCGAGCGCAGCGCATTGACTCGCGGGTCGTCGGTCTTGCCTTCGACGCCGCAATTGAAGCTCAGGTTGTGATTCTCGCCGTCGCGGTTGTCCTCGCCGTTGGCCTCGTTGTGCTTGCCGCCGTAGGAGACGAGGTCCGCGAGCGTAAAGCCGTCGTGACAGGTCACGAAGTTGATGCTCGCATAGGGCCGCCGCCCGCCGTTCTCGTATAAGTCGCTAGAACCCGTCAAGCGATACGCGAGATTGCCGATAACGCCTCCGTCGCCCTTCCAGTATGCGCGTACGGCATCCCGGTAGCGGCCGTTCCATTCGGTCCAGCCGACCGGGAAATTGCCCACTTGGTAGCCCCCCTCGCCGAGGTCCCAAGGTTCCGCGATGAGTTTCACCTGTGACAACACGGGGTCTTGGTGAATGATGTCGAAGAATGCCGATAGTCTATCGACCTCGTGCAGCTCGCGCGCCAGCGCCGACGCGAGATCGAAGCGAAATCCGTCGACGTGCATGTTGAGCACCCAGTATCGCAGGCTGTCCATGATGAGCTGCAGCACTCGTGGGTGGCGCATGTTGAGCGTGTTGCCGCAGCCGGTGAAGTCCATGTAATAGCGCGGCGAGCCGGCAGCAAGGCGGTAGTACGCCGTGTTGTCGACGCCCCGGAAAGACAGCGTCGGGCCGAGATGGTTGCCTTCCGCAGTGTGGTTGTAGACGACGTCGATGATGACCTCGATTCCGGCCGTATGCAGCCGTTTGACCATCGTCTTGAACTCCGTGACGGGATCTGCGCTTGCCGCCAGCCGTGACTCCGGCGCGAAGTAGCCGATCGAGTTGTACCCCCAATAGTTGCGTAATCCGCGCTCGACGAGATGGCGGTCGTCGACGGCCGCATGCACGGGCATGAGCTCTACGGTCGTGACGCCGAGTGAGGCTAGATAGTCGATGACGGGCCAGCTTGCGAGACCGGCATAGGTGCCGCGCTGCTCTTGCGGCACGTCGGGGTGCAGCTTCGTGAACCCGCGCACGTGGAGCTCGTAGATGATCGTGTCGTGCCACGGTACTCGCGGCGAGTGGTCCTCGCCCCAGCTGAACGCCTCGTCGACGACGCGTGCGTGCTGCGCGCCATGGGCATCGTTGCGCCGGTCGAAGGACAAGTCCTCGCGCGGGCTGCCGATGCGGTAGCCGAAGTGTGCGTCGCTCCAGCGCAACGTGCCGGCGACCTGCTTTGCGTATGGGTCGAGCAAGAGTTTTTTTGCATTGAATCGTAGGCCTTCGGTGGGCCGGTAAGGGCCGTGCACTCGATAGCCGTAGCGCTGGCCGGGCCGCGCCTCCGGCAAGAAACAGTGCCAGACTTGGTCGGTGCGCTCGGTGAGCAGGATGCTCGCCGTTTGACGTCGGCCGGCCGTGTCGAGCAGCACGAGCTCGACACGTTCGGCGTGCTCGGAGAATAGCGCGAAGTTCACGCCTTCTCCCGTCCACGTTGCGCCGAGCGGGTAGGGCGAGCCGGGCCAGACGCTGACGGCATGGCGTTCGCGCATGCAGTCAGTCCGCGGTGCGCGGCGGCACGGCGACCGGCGTCTCGAGCGCCTCGAGCACGCCTGCGATCGGCAGTGCTACCCAGCTCGGCCGATTGTCGAGCTCGTAGCGGATCTCGTAGAGCGCCTTTTGGAGCACGAAGATGTCGATCAGCGGTGCGGAGTCCTCGAGCGACGAGCCGTTGAGGGCGTGGTCGCCGATGGCGGACGAGTAGCCGTGCAAGAACGCGCCGACGGCGCGACCGTACCAGTCGGCGGCGAATTCTTCGTGGCGCGCGTGTTTGGCGACTTCGACGTCGCCGAGCTTGCGCAGCGTCGACTGCACGGCGTAGTGCAGTGAACGCAGCATGCCGGCCACGTCGCGCAATGGACTGTGCTTGCGGCGACGCGCCGCGAGCGTGCGTGACGGCTCGCCTTCGAAATCCGTGATGACGAAGTCGTTTTCCGCGACGAGCACTTGGCCGAGGTGAAAGTCGCCGTGATAACGTGTCTTGTGCCCGGCCACTCCGCGCAGCCTCTCGGCGTCGAGGCGCTCGAGGATCTCGTCGCGGCGCTCGAGCAGCGATTTCGCAACGCTGCGCGTGGTCTCATCCAGACCGTCGAGCGACGCGATCAAGCGATCGCAAGTTTGCTCGGCTTCGCGCCGCACGTCGGCGGCCCAGGTTTCCAGGTCGGCGGTGCCGATGGGCTCGGGCTCGAAGGCGGAGTCGCCGGTCGGCATGGCCAATGCGAGGTGCAATTCGCCCGTGCGCCGCCCGAGCGTGTCGAGTAGGGCTTCGTGCTCGGCGTGCAGCTCGTCGAGCGTCGCGTGTACCTCCTCCGGAGGGCGCAGCCGCGACTCGTCGAGAAATCGCTCCAGGTACAGCGTCACGTAACGCCACGCGTCGCCTTGGCTGCGCTTGAACTCTTGGGCGAGCGCTAGTGCGGTCGGCTCGCCGTCGGTCACGATCTCCACGGCGCCCGCGAGGCGCGGGAAGTTGCGAAAGTCCGTGCGCTCGGTCAAAAACCGGCAGATCTCGAGCTCGGGGGCCAGTCCCGGCGTGTCGCGGCGATAGAACTTCAGGAACACCTTGTCGCCGAGAAGCACGATGGTGTTGCTGCTTTCGCCCGGCGGCACGCGCAATGTAGCGCCGTCGACCTCCTCGAGAATCTCGGCGGCCGCCGCCGTCGGAGTGAACTTCAGCGTCGATCCGCCGCAATCGAGCTCGGCACCGCGCGTGATCTCGCCGACGATCCAATGGCAAAAGGCCGGGTCCCGAAATGCTTCGTAGAGCACGCCGACGCGGGCCCTGTCGCGCACGCGCGCGAGCGCCGTTCGCAACAGCTCGCGGATTCGAGGCTCGTGATCCGATCCCCAGGCGAGGGCGAGCGGCAAAAAGTAGCGTTGCTCCAAGCCGTCGTCGAGGGTGACGCGCGCCGAAAGTAAGACGACACCGCCTTGCGGCGCGGTCAACGGCACGCTGCGGGCGACGTCGATTCGTGAAATCGTGGCGCTCTTGCCGCCGAACCAGCGGCGTGCACCGAGAAACGACGGCAGCACGTGGTTCACGAACCGGTCGTGCGTGCTGATCGCGACGCTGCGTCTTTCCGCCGGCGCCTGAGCCGGCGGCGTAACGCCGGTCCAGTCGTCGCCGACCACGAGCGTAGTGAGACCGTTACGTGGAAGTGCCTCGACGTGCCATTCGGGCACTTCGCTGTCGGCGCTGAGACGGAACCAGAAAAACGCCCGGCCCGGCAGCGTGAGCAGATACGGCAGCTCGCCGATCGGGGGGAAGGGGGTGCGACCCATCATGTCGACGGGTACGCGTCGTCGAAAAGCCGACAGATCGAGCTCGACGGGTTGGGCGGTGCGGGCGAGATTGGCCACGCACAGGACGTCTTCGCCGTCGTGACGGCGCAGATACGCGAGCACATGCCGGTTGCCGGGGGCAAGCAGGGTCAGCGCGCCACGACTCAGTGCTTTCGAGCTTTTGCGTACCGCGATGAGACGCCGAGTCCAATTCAACAAAGACGACATATCCCGCGCCTGCGCTTCGACGTTGACGGCCTCGTAGCCGTAGATCGGATCCATGATCGGCGGTAAGTACAGCTGCTGCGGATCGGCGCTCGAGAAGCCGGCATTCCGATCCGGTGACCATTGCATCGGTGTGCGCACGCCGTTGCGATCGCCGAGAAAGATGTTGTCGCCCATTCCGATTTCGTCGCCGTAGTAAAGAATAGGCGATCCGGGCATGGACAGCAGCACGCTGTTCAAGAGCTTGATGCTGTCCACGTCGTTGTCCAGGAGCGGTGCGAGTCGTCGACGAATGCCGACGTTGATGCGCGCGCGTGGATCGCGCGCATAGGTTTCGTACATGTAGTCGCGCTCTTCGTCGGTCACCATCTCGAGGGTGAGCTCGTCGTGGTTGCGCAGGAAGATTGCCCACTGGCACGAGTCCGGGATGGCCGGCGTCTGCTCGAGAATCTCGACGATCGGGTGTCTGTCCTCTTGCGCGATGGCCATGTACATGCGTGGCATGAGGGGGAAGTGATACGCCATGTGGCACTCGTCGCCGTCGCCGAAGTATTCGAGCACGTCTTCGGGCCACTGATTGGCTTCGGCGAGCAGCATGCGATCGTCGTAGTGCTCGTCGAGCACCTTGCGGATGCGCTTCACGACCTTGTGGGTCTCGGGCAGGTTCTCGTTGCTCGTGCCTTCGCGTTCGCACAGATAAGGGATCGCATCGAGTCGCATGCCGTCGACGCCCATGTCGAGCCACGACCGCATGATTCGCACGAGGCTTTTGAGCACCGTCGGATTGGCGAAATTCAGGTCCGGCTGATGCGAGAAGAAGCGGTGCCAGTAGTATTGCTGCGCGATCGGGTCCCAGGCCCAGTTGGAGCTCTCCGTATCCGTGAAAATGATTCGTGTGTCGGCGTAGCGTTGATCGGAATCGCTCCAGACGTAGAAATTGCGCTTCGAGGAGTCGCGTGGCGCTTCGCGCGCTCTCTGGAACCATCGGTGCTGATCGGACGTATGGTTGATCACGAGCTCCGTGATGACGCGTATGCCGCGCCGGTGCGCTTCGCGAACGAAGCGCCGAAAGTCGGCGCGCGTGCCGTACGGCGGATAGATGCCGTCGTAGTCGGCGATGTCGTAGCCGTCGTCGCGCATTGGGGAGGGATAAAACGGCAGCAACCAAATCGTGTTGACTCCCAGGCTCGCGACGTAGTCGAGTCTTTGTGTGAGTCCCGGGAAGTCGCCCACGCCGTCGCCGTTGCTGTCTTGGAACGCTTTGACGTGAAGCTGGTAGATGATCGCATCTTTGTACCAGAGCGGATCGGTGTCGAGAAGGGGTGTCGGATTGCGTGCAGCCATGGTCGAAAAGTCAGAGGTAGTATGCGAAGTCGCGCTCCGTGCGCAGGCGCCGGCGCACGCGAAAGACGTGCGCGGGCGACTCGCGAGGGTCGAGCTCGACGTAGTTGCGGGATCCGTGCCAGAGGAAACGCGCTCCCGTGAGCAGGTCGTGGACTTGGAACGGCTCGTTCTCGGCGAGATCGAGGTCCTCGAGCGGCAGCGTAAGCCATGCTGATTGACGATGATGCGGATCGAGGTTGACCACGACGAGGATGACGTTGTCGAGATCGGTCGTGGCCTTGCTGTAGCAAATCAGCTCGCCGTTTTCGATGGGATGGAAGCGCAGGTTCCAGTTCCAATGCAGCGCCGGGTTCTCCCGGCGGATGCTGTTCATGCGCGCGACGATCTCGCGCAGACTTGCCGGCGCATCGAGCTCCCAATGGCGGACCTCGTACTTTTCGGAATTCAAATACTCTTCGCTGCCGGGCTCGCGTGGCGCCGCCTCCGCGAGCTCGAAGGCCGGGCCGTAGATGCCGTAGCTCGCCCCGAGCGTGGCGGCCAGCACGAGCCGCGTGATGAACGCAGGTCGCCCGCCGAACTGCAGATACTCGTTGAGAATGTCCGGCGTGTTCGGCCACAGATTCGGTCGAAAGTATTCGCGGCCGTCGGCGTGCGCGAGCTCGCGCATGTAGTCGATGATCTCGGGTTTCGTATTGCGCCAAGTAAAGTACGTATACGACTGAGTGAAGCCGAGCTTCGCGAGGCGGTGCATGACTTTCGGCCGCGTGAAGGCTTCGGACAGGAAGATCGCCTCTGGGTGGCGGGATCTGACCTCGCCGATGATCCACTCCCAGAACGGGAAGGGCTTCGTGTGAGGGTTGTCGACGCGGAAGATGTTGATGCCGTGGTCCGCCCAGAAGAGAAACACGCTCAGGAGCTCTTGCCAGAGGGCTTGCCAATCGCGGGTCGCGAAGTCGAACGGATAGATGTCCTGATACTTCTTCGGTGGATTCTCGGCGTATTGGATAGAGCCGTCGGGGCGTCGGGCGAACCACTCGGGATGCTCTCGTACGTACGGATGATCGGGCGAGCATTGGAACGCGATATCGATGGCGACATCGATACCGCGACTCTCGGCGGCTGCTACGAAGGCGTCGAAGTCTTCGAGCGTGCCGAGATCCGGATGCACGGCCTTGTGGCCGCCGACATCGGCGCCAATGGCCCAGGGGCTGCCCGGATCGTCCGCGTTCGCTTGCAGGGTGTTGTTCGGACCTTTGCGCTTGGTCTCGCCGATCGGATGAATCGGCGGCAGGTAGACGACGTCGAACCCCATGTCGGCGACATAGCCGAGCATGTCCATGCTGCCCCGAAGCCCGCCGAAGGACCGCGGAAAGAGCTCGTACCAGGCGCCGTGGCGCGCCCGCTCCGGGTCTACGAGCACGTCCAGCTCGCGTTCGTGTGCGCTCATCAGGGTGCGATCGGCGTGCTCGAGCATGAGCGTCTCGAGCTCGGGCTCGAAGGCGGCGGCTTTGCGCGCCGACAGATCGTCGTCCACGCGCCGCAATCGCGCGGCGTAATCACCGAGCTTTCGCGCGTCGGCGCCGCCTGCCCGGTTGGCGGCAGCCGTCACGAGTGTCGCGCCGACCTCGAGCGCGATGCGGACGTCTTCGTCGTCGATTCGTCGCTCCAGCTCGGCACGCCAGCTCAAGAAGGCGTCGACCCAAGCCGCGACCGTATAGCGGTAGCCCCCGAGCGCCTCGACGACGAAGGTCGCCTCCCAGCGATCGTTGCCCATGGGCGTCATACGTGTCTCTTGCCACTCGCGCCGGCCCGCTCGCGAGTGCCGTAACAACGCGCAGATCTTGTCGTGCCCGTCCGTGAAGATATCGGCACGCACCGTCACTGATTCCCCGGCCGTGCGTTTGATCGGGAAGCGGCCGCCGTCGACGCACGGCCTGACGTTTTCGATCACTGCGCGCTTGCGGCCGTCCGTGCCTGTGGAGTGCTCCATGTCGCTCATCCCGCCGGCGTTTCCGGGGTGAGGTACAGCACCGCGAGCGGCGGTAAGGTGAGTGTCAGAGAGTGATACTGGCCGTGTGCCGGTACGGGCGCCGCCTCGACGGCGCCGAGGTTGCCGACGCCCGAGCCCCCGTAGTGCTCGGCGTCGCTATTGAGCAGCTCTCGCCAAATTCCGCCACGCGGTACGCCGAGGCGGTAGTTGCGCCGCGGTATCGGGGTGAAGTTGGCGACGATGAGCACCGGTGCGCCCGGCGCCGGGCTTTTGCGCAGAAAGCCGATCACGCTTTCTTCCCAGTGATGAACATCGATCCATTCGAATCCGTCGGCATCGAAATCGCGACGATGCAACGCGGGGTGGCTGCGGTAGACCGCGTTGAGGTCGGTCATCCATCGCTGAATTCCGCTGTGGGGCATGTTGTCGCATTGTTCCCAATGCAGCTGTTCCTCGTGATTCCACTCTTGCCATTGACCGAACTCTCCGCCCATGAAGAGCAGCTTTTTGCCGGGATGGGCGTACATGTAGCCGAGCCCGAGCCGCAAGTTCGCTGCCTTCTGCCAGTCGTCGCCCGGCATTTTGCCGAGCAGCGAGCGCTTGCCGTAGACGACCTCGTCGTGGGACAGCGGCAGCACGAAGTTTTCGTTGAACGCATAACAGAGGCTGAACGTGAGCTGGTCGTGATGGTGCTTGCGGTGTATGGGGTCCTTCTCCAGGTACTCGAGCGTGTCGTGCATCCAGCCCATGTTCCACTTCATTCCGAATCCCAGGCCGCCCACGTAGGCGGGCCGGGAGACCATCGGCCAAGCCGTGGACTCCTCCGCTATGACCTGAGCGTCGGGATGCGTTTCGTAGACCGTGGAATTCAATTGGCGCAGGAAATCGATCGCGGCGAGATTCTCGTTGCCGCCGTGCTCGTTCGGAATCCACTCGCCGTCGCGGCGCGCGTAGTCCAGATACAGCATCGAGGCCACGGCATCGACGCGCAGGCCGTCCACGTGATACCGGTCGAGCCAGAAGCGGGCGCTCGAGAGTAAGAACGCACGGACCTCGTTGCGCCCGTAGTTGAAGATGTAGCTATTCCACTCCGGGTGAAACCCTTGTCGGCGGTCGGCGTGCTCGTAAAGGTGAGTACCGTCGAAGTAGGCAAGGCCGTGCAGGTCGCCGGGGAAGTGGGACGGCACCCAATCGAGTATCACGCCGATCCCGCGCTGGTGCAGGTGATCGACGAAATACATGAAGTCTTGCGGTGTGCCGTAGCGCGCGGTGGGCGCGAAGTAGCCGGTCGTCTGGTAGCCCCAGGAACCGTAGAACGGGTGCTCCATGATGGGCAGCAGCTCCACGTGCGTGAACCCCGTCGTCGTGACGTAGTCGGCGAGACTGTGTGCCAGGTCGCGGTAGCCGAGCGGTGCGCCGTCCGCCGAGCGGCGCCAGCTGCCTGCATGGAGTTCGTAGATCGACATCGGGCTGTCGAGCCCGTTCCGGGCGCCGCGGCCTTGCATCCACTGATCGTCGCCCCATTCGTAGGCGCAGTCCCAGATCCTCGACGAGGTTCCGGGCGGCATCTCGCAGGCCGTCGCGAACGGATCGCCTTTGTCGGCACGGTAGTCGCCGTAGCGCGAGCGCACGTGAATCTTGTAGCGATGACCGGGTCGAGCCCCGTCCACGAAGCCCTCCCAGATCCCGGAGCCGTCGGACCGCCCGTGCAGAGGGGCTCGTTCCGGCGCCCAATCGTTGAAATCGCCGATGACCGAGACCTCGGTTGCGTTCGGCGCCCAGACCGAGAAGCACGTGCCGCCCGAGCGCTCGACCGGGAACGCCCCGAGTTTCTCGTAGAGTGCCGAGTGAGTACCTTCCTTGAACAGGTAGATATCTCGATCGGTCAAGCGGCTCGCGACTTGATCGGTCACTTTCAGTCCACAGAAGCGCCGAGGCGGCAGGGGGCGGCGTTCAATCCTGTCGGCGGCGCCGGTGACGAGCGTCGATGGCGCGCCGAGGCGCGGGCGTCGCATCGTCGGCGCGCAACATAGCGATCTCCGCGGACAGAATCTCCGCGAGATCGATCAACCGCCACCGCAAGTACCCGGGTGTCCGCGTGCCGGAGTCCGTGCGCAGATCGAAGCTATTTTTGCCATCGCTTGGGGACGGGCTTGCGCTCATTGCGTCCGATCTCCTCGAAAGTTCGACGTGCCCAAGGCGGAGCAAGATCTGTGCCACGGCGTCGAGCCGCGACTTGCGTGATGTCCGGCGCCGTGCGCCAATAGAACCGTTGCATGGCTTACACGCACATGCAGGGTTTACACGCATGAACGCGCGCGGGCGAGCGCGAAGCGCAGCGGCCGGAATCCAAACGGCGATCGCATCGTTGGCGCGTTTCGTGCAGCGTAGGGTTTGGAGTCGCCGAGTCGTTGGTCGACTCGCGGCAAGAAGATACGAGGGAAGACGCGATGAATCCACTCTTGATGCTCGAGGAGTTCGGCCAGAGCTACTGGCTCGACAACTTGACGCGGGCAATGCTCGAAAGCGGAGAGCTGCAGCGCCGCGCGGCCGAGAGCGGTCTGCGCGGCGTGACTTCGAATCCGTCGATCTTTCACAAGGCGATCGCCGACAGCAGCGACTACGACGACGAGATCGCCCGATTGGCGGCACGCGGCCACTCGGCCGTCGAGATTTACGAGACGCTCGTGACCGAGGATGTCCGCAGAGCCTGCGACGTGCTCGCGCCGGTCTACGAGAAAACCGCCGGTCTCGACGGCTACGTGAGCCTCGAAGTGTCGCCGCATCTCGCGAACGACGCGTCGGGGTCGATCGACGAGGCCAAACGGCTGCATGCCACAGTCGGTCGCAAGAACCTGCTCATCAAGATCCCGGGCACCTTGCCGGGCCTCACGGCGATCGAGGAGCTGCTCTACGCGGGTATTTCGGTCAACGTCACTCTGCTGTTCTCGGTCGAGCGCTATGCGGCCGTCGCGGAGGCCTACATGCGGGCACTCGAGCGCCGGCAAGCCGACGGCAAGGAGGACGCGTTTCCGGCCTCGGTCGCGAGTTTCTTCCTGAGCCGAATCGACGTGCTCGTCGACGAGCTGCTCGACCGGCTGGCGGCGGCCGGAGGCGGCGGGGGGCAGGATCCGCGAGTCTTGCGGGGACTCGTGGCCGTCGCGAACGCAAAGCTCGCTTATCACCGTTTCAAGGAGTTGACGGCAACGAAGCGCTGGCAAGGCCTCGAGCAACGCGGCGCGCGCGTGCAACGCTTGCTGTGGGCCAGCACGAGCACCAAGAACCCCGAATACAGCGATGTCATGTATGTCGAGCCTTTGATCGGCAAGGCAACCGTCAACACGATGCCCGAGCCCACGATCTCGGCGTTCGCCGATCACGGCCGCGTGCGCCCGACGCTGGAGGAGCATGTCGAAGAGGCCGAAGGGACGATGGTCCGGCTTGCGGGGCTCGACATCGATTTCGCGCAAGTCACCGAGCGGTTGCTCGAGCAAGGCATCGACAAGTTCGTGAAGCCCTTCGATGCGCTGCTCGAGGAGCTCGACTCGCGACGGCGGCGAGAAAGGCGGGCGTGATGCCAGAGGATGACTCCAGAGGCGACAACGATCGCGATCGGCGTGGACCCGGGCCGGCCCCGGGGCAGTCCAGGAGCCGGTTGCCCGAATGGCGGCACACTGCATTTTGGCTGCTCGTCGCAATTGCCCTGGGTTGGTATTGGGCGGTCTATACAAGCGCCGAAGCGCCGCAGCCGCTGACCTACACCGAGTTCAAGGCCAAGGTGCGTGACGATGCCGTGACCGGCGTGAGTTTCTCCGGCGATCGCGTGTCGGGCGAGCTCAAGAACGAGACGAGCGCATCGAGCAACGGGAAGCAGGCCCAGTCCCCGACACACCTGCAATTCGTGACCACGCTGCCGCCGATCGATGATCCAGGGCTCATGCCGTTGCTCGAGCAGCACGACGTCGACGTTCGCGCGCAGTCGCAACAGATGAGTTGGTGGTGGGGACTGATCGTGAGTCTCTTGCCGTGGATCGCTATCGGTGCGCTGGTCTGGTTCGTGAGCCGGCGCATGCGCGAACGCATGTCCGGTGCGGATGGCGCGGGGGGGCTGTTTGGCTTCGGCAAGTCGAGAGCGAAACGCTTTCGCCGCCGCGAGGTGAACGTGACGTTCGACGACGTGGCGGGCCTGCGGGGTGCCAAAGAGGATCTGCGCGAAATCACGGGCTATCTCAAAGACCCGGCTCACTATCGACGGCTCGGTGCCAAGATTCCGAAAGGTATCTTGCTCATGGGCGCTCCGGGCACGGGTAAGACGCTGCTGGCCCGTGCCGTCGCCGGTGAAGCGCAGGCACCCTTCTTCAGCATCAGCGGCTCGGAGTTCATCGAGATGTTCGTGGGCGTCGGCGCGTCGCGAGTTCGCGATCTGTTCGACAGCGCAAAGCGTGAGTCGCCGGCGATCATTTTCATCGACGAGATCGACTCCGTCGGTCGAGCGCGTGGCGCGGGGCTCGGTGGCGGTCACGACGAGCGCGAGCAGACGCTCAATCAGATCCTGAGCGAGATGGACGGTTTTGCGCCGCACGAAGCCGTCGTCGTGCTGGCGGCGACGAATCGGCCGGACGTGCTCGATCCCGCATTGCTGCGTCCGGGCCGGTTCGATCGCAAAGTGGCGCTCGACTTGCCCGACCGCAAGGCACGGGAGGCGATTCTCCGTATTCATGCACGTGAGGTGCAGTTGGCAGAAGACGTCGATCTCGACCGCCTGGCTGCACTGACCGTGGGCTTCTCGGGGGCCGACCTCGAGAATCTCGTCAACGAAGCCGCGTTGCTTGCGGGGCGGGACGACGCCGCGTCGGTGACGATGGCGCTCTTGCTCCGAGCCCGCGACCGCGTCGTGCTGGGCGGTAAGCGCGAGCTCGCATTGAGCTCGGCCGAGAAACAGCTCATCGCTTGCCACGAGGCCGGCCACGCGCTCGCGGCAAGTCTTTTGCCGCAAGCCGATCCGCTCGATAAAGTCACGATCATTCCGCGCGGTCGCGCCCTCGGCGCCACGGAGCAGATTCCGGAGCAGGAGCGACACAGTCTGCGCGAAAGCTACCTCAAGGACCGTATCGGCGTCATGCTCGGGGGGCGAATATCCGAACAGATCGTCTTCGGCGAGACGAGCTCCGGGGCCGAGCAGGATCTCGAGCACGCCACGCGACTCGCGCGTCGCATGGTCTCGCAATGGGGCATGAGCACACGGCTCGGACCCGTGGCTTTTCGCCGCGGTGAGGAGCACATCTTCTTGGGCCGGGAGATGGCCCAGCAGCGCGATTTCAGCGAGCACACCGCGCGGGTCGTGGATGCCGAGATTCGCGACCTCGTGGGCGGTATCGAGAAGCGTGTTACGCAGCTGCTCAAAGCTCACCGTCACGAGCTCGACATGCTCGCAGCCGCTTTGCTCGAGCATGAAACATTGCAGCGACAAGACATAGAGTCCTTGATCGCGTCCGCCCGCGCACCCGAGGTGCGCGCGGGGTGATTCGATAGGCTCAGATGAGCGCGCCGAGACTCGCGGGCTTCGAGCCGTCGCTGTTGCAGCCGGGGCGTAACTGCTGGCGCATAGCACGGGCCGGTCGAGCCGCGGCGCTCGTGGACGCGGCGGCCTATTTTTCGGCGTTGCGCGAGACGCTGCGCCGCGCGCGCGAACGGGTGCTGATCGTCGGCTGGGACATTCATGCCTTCATGCGATTGGATCCGGACGCTCCGGAGTCTCT
Organism: uncultured Gammaproteobacteria bacterium; assembly: GCA_963786385.1. GTDB lineage: Bacteria > Pseudomonadota > Gammaproteobacteria > Steroidobacterales > Rariloculaceae > FEN-1219. Next base: position 1,914,192 of record CAWAYS010000005.1, on the reverse strand, counting down.
TCGCGACGTCCTGTTCGATCTCGCCACTGCAAACCCGGCGCTCGACGTGCGGATACTGCTCTGGGATTTCACGGTGTTGTACTCGGCCGACCGGTTGCCGTTTCCGAAAGCCGTGCTCGACTGGTCGATGCCGGCGAACGTGAAGCTTGCGCTCGACAATCGGTTGCCGATGGGCGCGTCGCACCACGAAAAGGTCGTCGCCGTCGACGATCGCGTCGCATTCATCGGCGGTATCGATCTTACGGAGGGACGATGGGACACGCCTGCGCACGCGGCGGACGACTCGCGTCGCGTGCTCGCGAACGGCGAGCGCTATGGGCCGTTCCACGACGTTCAACTCGTGGTCGACGGCGAGGCCGCGGCGGCGCTCGGCGAGTTGTGCCGGGCGAGGTGGGTATCGTGCGTGCGTGTGCCGCTGGACTCGACCGCCGACGTATCGAGTGATCCCTGGCCGGAGAGCGTCGAGCCGGCGTGGTCGGATGTCGATGTCGGCCTGTCTAGAACTCGAGCGGCGTACGACGGAACGGAGGATGTGCGAGAGGTCCGCGATCTTTATGTCGACACGATCGCGAGCGCCCGCCACTACGTGTACATCGAGAACCAATACCTGACGGCGGACCGAATATGCGATGCGCTGGGCGCTCGCCTCGCCGAGGAGGAGGGGCCCGAAATCGTGCTCGTGACGCGCGCGGCAAGCAGGAGCTGGCTCGAGCAGAACACGATGGGCATCAGACGCCGGCAGTTCGTCGCGCGTCTGCGCGCTGCCGATACCTATGGGCGACTGCGAGTTCTCGCGCCCCGGGTCCCCGGTGTCGCGGCCGACGAGCTCAAAGTGCATGCGAAAGTCATGATCGCCGACGATCGTTGGGTCCGCATCGGCTCCGCCAATCTCAATAACCGGTCGATGGGCTTGGATTCGGAATGCGATGCGCTCATCGATTGCCGCCGCGAGCGAGACCGCGGCGCTGCGGCGGCACTGCGCAATCGCTTGCTCGCGGAACATTTGGGTACGGACGAGTCGGAGGTCGCCCGTGCGATGCGTGAGCATGGCTCGATCGTGGCAACGATTACCGAGCTTCGTGGCAAGGACCGATCGCTCGTGGAGCTGGACGAGCCGTCGAGCGTCGGAGACGCCGACGACCTTCTGCCCGAGCTTGCAGATCTAGAAGCTCCACTTACGCCGCCGGAGCTTCTCGACCGGCTCGTGCCCGTTGCGCGCACCGTGCCGCCGGAGCAATCGACGAAGGCGATCGTGCAGGTTGCGCTCGGTGTCACGGCCATCGTCGGGGTGGCGCTGGCGTGGCGCTTCACGGGATTGCGCGAGCTCGTCGATCCTGACGTCGCTTCGGCTTGGCTCGGCGCGGTGCCCGACGGCGGATTGGGTCTGTTGGCGGCCCTCGGCATATTCGTCGGCGCCGGACTCATCGCCTTCCCCGTGACCGTGCTGATTTTCGCGTCGGCCCTGACTTTCGGGCCGTGGCTGGGCTTCACCTACGCCGTGCTTGGCACCTATGCGAGCGCGGCTGCGACCTTTGCCGTCGGGCGGGCCGTGGGCCGAAGACCGCTGGAGCGCTGGGCCTCCCGTGCCGTGGCGAGCGTCGGGAAGCGCCTGGCGCGGCGCGGCGTACTGGCCATAGCCGTGTTGCGGATCGTTCCGCTCGCGCCGTTCACGGTCGTCAATCTGTTGGCCGGCGCATCGCCCGTGCGCTGGAGCGACTATGCGCTCGGCACGGTGCTCGGGATGACGCCCGGCATCCTGATTCTCACGCTCATGGGCGGGCAGCTCGGCCGCTTTTTGCGCGAGCCGTCGGTTGGCCGCTTCGTCTTGCTGGCCGTGCTCGGACTCGGTTGGGTCGGCGTGGGAGTCGTTCTGCACCGCATCGCCGCCAAGCTCGAGCGGCGTGGCATCGGCGGGCAGGGCCGATGAGCACTCCCGAGTCGAGTGCCGGTGGCGTGTTCACGGCCGTGACGTACAACATCCATTCGGCCGTTGGGCGCGATCGCCGCTACGAGCCCGAGCGTATTCTCGAGGTCCTCGCAGTGTTGGCACCCGATATCGTCGCACTGCAAGAGGTCGACGCCCGGCTCGACGCGCAGCGCATCGATCAGTTCGAGTACTTCGCCGAGCGCAGCGGTATGGCATGCATCGCGGGGCCAAACATCGTCGAGCAGCGTGGCCGCTACGGCAACATGTTGCTCACGAGATTGCCGATCCAACGGGCCCGCCTCATCGAGCTCCCCGTGGAGCCCCGCCAGGAGCCACGCGGCGCGATCTGCGCCCTCGTGAATTGCGCAGGGTTGCGGCTACAGATCGTCAATGCGCATTTCGGGCTCCGACGCATGGAGCGCCGTGCCCAGGCCGCCACACTTCTTCAGCAAACGGCAGACCACGAGGGTCCGACGGTGTTCATGGGCGACTTCAACACGTGGCGCCGAGGGTCCGAGGTGCTGCGCATGCTCGGTGCGCCCACTGAGCGCGATCGGGCGCCACGTACGTTCCCCGCGGGCAGGCCGTTGCTCGCGCTCGATCGCATCTGGACGGTGCCGCGCGGTTTGCTCACGAAGGTTGCTGCCGTGCGGACGACCGTTGCCGCGCTCGCCTCCGATCACCTGCCGCTCGTCGCCACCGTGTGTTTGTCGGGAATTTCCGCGATCGGTCAAAGTCGGATTGACTATGAATACCAAAATGCATGATCCGGCCATGCCGGTCGGCAACAAACCCGCGCCGCTGCCCGAGGAGCTCGGTATGTACGTCGACGCTTTGCGCAAGCAGCACGGCGCGATTCAACAAGTGTGGGTACTGGCGGCGCCCGAGACCGGCTGCGATCGGGAGCCTTGGGAGCTGCTGGTTTTTGCCGACGGGGGCGTGCTCGAAGCGATTCGTGCCGATCGGCGCGCGCATCGGGACGACGTCGATCTCAGGATCGTCGTCGACGGGGATCGCATCGAGAGCGCATGGGGCGAGCCTCGGCCCGGCAGCCTCGCACGGTTGAACTGGCGGCTAGACGGGCCGCAGTCGGCCACTTACGACGACCGCGCGGCGTCGAGCGAGGCAGGCCGGTCGAGCGCCGTCCGCGTGCGTTGAGCGTCCTCGGCGACGCCTGCGCGATTCTCGCGGGCCAATGTTGCGGACCGCGCGGAGGCCGCGCCCGCTCAGCTGTCGAGATCGGCGCGCAGCGCGCCATTGCCGTCGACGTGGACATGCATGGGCGGTGCCGCGCCGGTTTTCTCCTGACCCGCATAGATCGTGACGTGCGGAAACGGGATCTCGATGCCGAGCTCGTCGAAACGTCGTTTCATGCGCCGGTTGAACTCGCGGCCGACGCGCCATTGTTGGATCGGTTTGGTCGTCGTGCGGGCTTTGATGATCACGGCGGAATCGGCGAACGCGTCGACGCCGAGGATCTCGAGCGGCGCGAGAATGTCGTCGGCGAAATCGGGGTCGGCCCGCAGCTCCTCGTCGAGCTTCGCGATCACGTTCATGACCTCGTCCACGTCTTCACGATACGCGACGCCGATCTCGAATACGTAGCGCGAGTACTCTTTGGTCATATTCGTTACGACGTCGATGTTACCGTTTCTGATGTAGTGGACGTTGCCGGCCAGGTCGCGCAGCGTCACGAGCCGCAAGCTGATTTGCTCGACGAGCCCGCTTTGGCCGGCGATCTCGACGACGTCGCCGACCCTGATCTGATCCTCCAGCAGAATGAAGAAGCCGCCGAGCACGTCCTTCACGAGGTTCTGTGCGCCGAAGCCTACGGCCAACCCGACGACGCCGGCGGCCGCGAGAATCGGGCCTATCTCGATGCCGAGCTGGCCGAGAATCATCATGACGGCCACGGCAAAGAGCACGGTGGAGGCGAGATATCGGACGACGGACTTCAGCGTATCCGTGCGTTTTTGGTATTCCACGTCCTCCTTGCGGCGACCGACGCCGTCGAGCACGCGGCCGATGATCAAGCCTGCGGCCTTTTGGGCCACGAGCAGGCCCACGACGATGAGCACGAGCTGTAAGCCTGTAGTGACGAGCCAGTGTCCCAGCGTTTCGAGATAGGCCTGGAAGTCGATATTCAGATTCTGCACTGTTGGCTCTCCTAGCTATGGGTACGAAGCGTGTGTGGCTGCGCCGAAGCGATTGCTCGGTCTCACGAATGCAAGTAGCCGATTCCGATCACGAGCCCGAAGAGGGTGTGAGCGACGAGCGCTGTGAGCGGCGTGCCGGCGCCGTAATTGAGTCCCGCGAATCCCGGCGGCTCGAGCCGCCGGGCGCTCGTCGGGCTGTCGTATTCCGTGGCGATGCGCGGGTGGACGTAGGGCAGCACGGGCATCACGACCGTGAGCAGGAACAGACCGTGGAAGAGCCCGAGCGCTGCGGCGCCGGCCGGCGTGGTGATGCCGAGCTCGGCGAAGACCCAAAGGTAAACGAGCGCGAAGACCCAGCCGCCGCACAGATACAACCCCAGCCCCCAGACGTTCGCCCACGTGCGCCGATCGGTGAAATACGAGCCGAAAAGCAGCGGCAGATTGAGGCGCGACAGCCCGAGGCCTTGGCTGACTTCGAAGACCGTGATCGCCGACGCGCTCCCGATCAGGCCCCAGAACAGTGCGGTGGTCGCGGTCATCGGCGTTGCGCCTTCATGGCCTTGCCGAGGCTGACCGCCGCACCGATGAACCCGACGTGCGTGAACGCCTGAGGGAAGTTGCCGAGATGTGCGCCCGTGACGGGATCGGTCTCCTCGCTGAACAGGCCTACGTCGTTGGCAAACCCCAGCAGCTGCTCGATTCTCGCCGCGGCCTCGTCGACACGCCCGCAGCGGGCGAGATAGTCGGCCGCCCAGAAGCCGGCGAGCCCGAACGCGCCCTCGCGGTCGTCGAATCCATCGACACCCGCGGGATACCGATATAACAACGGCCCCGCGCCGAGCGTGCTCTCCATCGTTTCGAATGTGCCGCGCATTCGCGGGTCGTCCGGTGCCAGAAACCCCGTGCGCGCCATGGCCAGCAAGCTCGCGTCGGTCCACTGCACGCCCGGGCGCGACACGAACGTGTTCCGGTCGGCGTCGAATGCCTGGGTTTGAATCCAATCGCGGATCGACTCGCGCGTTCTTTCGAGCCTGGAGCGACGTACGGGAAGACCGGCCAACCGATCCATCTCGAGCAGACTGTCGAGCGCCGCCCAGCACATGAGCTTCGAATAGGTATGGTGCCTGCGATCGTCTCGTAGCTCCCAGATGCCGTTGTCGGGCGCCTGCCAGATCTTCGTCACGATTCGTCCGAAGCCTGCCAGCAGTCGCTTCTCGACGCGATCGAGCCGTCCGCCGCGCGCGACGAAGTAGCGTGCGGCCAAACACACTGCGCCGTAGCCGTCGATCTGCAGCTGATCCGCGGCCGCGTTGCCGACTCTGACGGGACGCGATGCGCGATAGCCGGCGAGATGCGCGAGTGTGCGTTCCGGGGGCGGACGCCTTCCGTACACGTCGTAGAGCACGTCGAGACGCGGTTGCGTGAGCCGCGTCGTATGGAGCAGCCAGTCGAGAAACGCCTGCGCTTCGTATTCGTAGCCGAGGTCGATGAAGACACGCAGCGTCAAGCTCGCGTCACGCAGCCAGCAAAATCGGTAATCCCAGTTGCGCTGCCCGCCCACGGATTCGGGTAGCGACGTGGTCGGTGCTGCGAGAATGGCGCCCGACAACGCATATGCGAGCATCTTGAGGGTCAATGCGCTGCGCACCACGGCGTCCGAGAACGGCAGGTCGCGAAGACAGCGATCGGACCAACTTTTCCACCAGCGAATCGTGGCCGCGCAACGCCGCTCGGCATGTGTGCCGAGCGGCGGCAGCACGCCGATGTCGTTGGCCGTATGGGTCAGCGACAGATATTGTTTCTCCCCTCGGTGCATGATGAAGCGTCCTCGCGCGACCGCGCCGTCCGCGTCGAGCGCAAGCGGCGCCGTCGTCTGCAAAGACAGCAGCTTCCTCGACGTACGGTGGACGACGCTCCGGCCGCTCGCCCGCAGTTTCGGCAGACGCCGCGCGAAGCCCGGTCGCGGAGCATACGTGACGCGCATCGTGGCCGTACCGTCCACGCATTCCACGATCCGCAACAGTTCGCGCTCGGCTTCGAGCCCGTCGAGCGAATCGGCTCCGAGCGTGAGCGAGTCCGTGACGCGGAGGCGTCCGGTCGGCGTCGTGTAGTCGGTCTCGAGCACGTTCGTGCCCTCGACGTAACGGCGGTCGACTTCGGTTGCGCCTTCCGCCGTGACCTCGAAGAACCCGCCGGACGTCGTATCCAGGATCGCGCCGAATACCGCGTCGGCCCCGAAACTCGGCCAGCAGAGCCAGTTCACCGCGCCGTTGCGTGAGATCAGCGCTGCGCTGCGGCAATCGCCGATGGCGGCGTGGTCTTCGATGGCTTGATCGGCCGGCGCAACGCGGCGGCCGATGCTCACCGGGGCGTCGCGGGCGGCATGCGATTCATCGCTCACGGGCGCGACGGCGTCAGTTCGGCAAGTCTTGCGCCCAGCTGCGCGCGTCGTCGATTCGCCCTTCGGTGAAGAACCGAACCTCGCCGCCCGTGAACGGCTTGGCCAGCGTGGCGAGCCAACGCTTGTCGGCCGTATCGGCGCCGATGAGCGCCACGCGGGCAAAATCGTGATAGTGCTTGGCGTCGAACTTCAAGTCTTCCCACAAAGCGCGCGGCGACCAGCCGTCGAAGTTCGCGATGTGCACGACCATTCCGATCTTGCCGTGCCGTTGGATTCGTTGCTCGGCCAGCGGCACGAACTGCTCGTAGTCGCGGCTCTCGAGCTTGTCACGGATTTCTATCTCGAGCGTTCGCGGACCGAGACTGTTGACCCTCAAAGTCATCTTCAGCTCCGAGTTTTCGTTGCGTTGCCTCGATGCAGCAAGCTTCATGCCAGTAACGAATCGGCGTGCAGCACGATTCGGCCGTGTCCCGCAGCGGTCGGGAGGCACCGCCTTAGTAAGAAGCACCCCGTTGCGTTGTAAGGCTTTCACGCGCTCGTCATGTAGGACGTACTCGCGATGCGGCCGATTCGGCCGCCCGTGAATACGCCGCCGCCGCACACGGGCTCGGGCGCCGTGGCACACATTTTGCTCAATCGCCAATGATCGAATCGCTCGTCACTACCCCATAGAGAGCTAAAAAGCCGACCAATGAAACCCACGCAACCCCGACTCATCGTCATCTCCAACCGTCTCCCCGTCAGGCTCAAGCGCAGCTCGGCGCGCAGCTGGAACGTCATACCGTCCTCCGGCGGGCTGGTCACCGCCATTGGTCCCGTGTTGCGACAACGCGGAGGGGTGTGGATCGGCTGGGCCGGAACGACCGGCGGATCCCCGGGGAGCATCGAGACAACGTTGGATGAAGCGTGCGCCGACTGGCGCTACAGCTTGTCTCCCGTATTTTTGGACGATGGCGAGATCAAAGACTTCTATCGCGGGTTTGCCAATGAGGTCGTATGGCCGCTATTTCACGATTGCTTCAATCTTTGTAATTTCGATCCTCGTTATTGGGAGGCTTATACGCGAGCCAACGGGAAATTCGCGCGGCGGGCCGCCGAGATCGCACGGCCGGGCGACGTCATCTGGGTTCACGATTATCAGCTCATGGACGTCGGCCGGCAGCTCCGCGAGCTCGGCGTGTCCAATAAGGTAGGCTTCTTCAATCACATTCCGTTTCCGACGCCGGACATCTTTCGCCGCTTGCCTTGGCGGGAACGTATTCTCGATAGCCTGCTCGAGTACGATCTGATCGGCTTTCAGCTCGAGCGCGACGAGGCTCACTTTTTCGAGTGCCGGGCGGACATGCTCGGCGCGCAGCGTTTGCCCGGGCGATCGGCGCGCAGAGCGGAGCCGAGCTCGAATCTGAAGGTCGGGCATTTTCCGATCAGCATCGATTTTCACGAGTTCGCGGACCTTGCGGCGAGCGACGCCGTGGGTAGCCTCGCCCGGCAGTTGCGCATCGAGAATCGGGATCGAAAGATCTTGCTCGGTGTCGACCGGCTCGACTACAGCAAGGGATTGCTCGAAAAGCTGGCGGGTTTTCGCTATGCGCTGCAGAAATACCCAGAGCTGCGAGGTAAGGCAACGCTCGTGCAGTACGTGGTGCCGAGCCGCGAAAAAGTCGCCGAATACGGAGCGCTGCGGTTGCGCATCGAGCGCGCCGTGGGCGAGATCAACGGCGAGTTCAGCGAGCCTGGCTGGATCCCGGTTCATTACTACTTCCAGTCGTTGCCGCGCAACGAGCTTTGCGCCTATTACCGTGCTGCCGACATGTGTTTGATCACGTCGGTCAAGGACGGCATGAACCTGATTGCCAAGGAGTATTGTGCGGCGCAGGTCGTCGATCCCGGCGTATTGATTCTGAGCGAGTTCACGGGCTCTGCTGCTGAGCTGGGTGCCGATGCCCTTCGAGTGAACCCCTGCGACGTCGAGGGTTTGAGTGACGCGATCCATCGGGGCTATCGCATGAGCTCGGACGAGCGGGCGGCGCGCATGCGGAGTCTGCGCAAGCGCATCCGGGTGCACGACGTTCACCATTGGGTCGACTGTTATTTGAGTGAGCTTTCGCCGCCACCGGCCGAGTCCGGCGCGGAGCTCATCGCGGTCTAGCCGCCGGGGCACCGAGGTGCACGACGGTTTCCGTCTTTCGAGGCGCCGCGGCCGATCAGTGCCGCAGCAAGCGCAGGACCGTTCTGATCTCGCTGAGGTGCTCGGCAACCTCGGCGGACTCACTGCCGATGCCGGGCATGTTTTCTTCGGCGGCTTGTTGGAGCTCCCGCAAATCGAGCTCCAAGCTCTCGAGCAGCCGCACTTTCTGTGTCGTGGTGAGCTCGGGGTCTTCGATGATGTCGTGAGGCCGCCAACGCATCTTGCCTGCGGCACGCAATAATTCATCTCTCGTGGTCATGATGGCTTCACTCTTGTGTTTCGGGCTCTGGGTTTAGCGGTGCAATTGGTGTGCCACGCATGCGCTCGCGTTGCGTGCGCGCAGCATCGGTAGATTGCCGCGACGAGCATCCCACGGCGGTTTCGTGCGTGGCGGGCGCAGGCAGGGAAGGGCCTTCTAGCGCCGTGCGCGGCTCGGCGGTGGGTCGTTTGTAATTCCTACAAGCCTCGGCGGAACGGTCGATTGAGCGCGGAGTAAGTTTTTCTCAACCGTAACGGCACGTCCGCTTTGCTGTCCTCTGTACGCGCGGAGTCGTGTACCATGTCCTGAATGAGTCGCGTGTTACTCGTGGACGATGAGCCGCGTTTTCGTCAAGCGACGAGCGAATCTCTACGCCGCTGCGGCCACGAGGTCGTTACGGCCAACTGCCTCGCGGCAGCGCGCGAGGCGCTGCATGGCGGGGAGCCTGATCTCATTCTGCTCGACCTCATGTTGCCGGACGGTAACGGGCTGGAGCTGCTCGACGAGTTCGATGCCGAGTCCTCGGCGCTCGTCGCGCTCGTCACCGGACATCCTTCGATCAAGGCCCACATCCAGAGCTTAGCGGGGCCCGCGGTCACGTATCTTACGAAGCCCGTGAGCGTGGAGGACATTCTTCGGCTCGTAGAAGACGTCGAGGCCGCCGAGTCGGCCGGCGACGGGGCCGCAGAAGGCAAGCACTTCGGTTTGCTGATCGGCGAAACGGATGGCATGCGGCGCGTCTACGAATCCATCGAGCGTTTCGGGCCCACGGACGCCACGGTGCTCATCGTGGGGCCGAGCGGGACGGGCAAGGAGCTCGTTGCGAAGGCGCTGCACCGGGTCAGTCGCAGAAGCGGCCGTTTCGTGCCGACCAACTGCGGAGCGCTAGCTGGAGAGCTCGTCGCAAGCGAGCTGTTCGGGCACGAGAAGGGCAGCTTCACGGGCGCGACGCGCCGTCATGCCGGCGTTTTCGAGCGAGCCAACGGCGGTACGCTGTTTCTCGACGAAATTTCCGAAATGCCGTTGGATATGCAGACATACCTGCTGCGGTCCTTGGAGTCGGGCGAGATCGTGCGCGTCGGCGGTGAGAAAGAGACCAAGGTCGACGCACGCCTGCTCGCTGCGACGAACCGCGATCTGTCCGGCCTCGTGCGTGACGGCGCTTTGCGGGAAGACCTTTACTATCGGATCAGCGAGTTCGTCATCACTTTGCCGCCGCTCAAAGACCGCGGGGAGGACATCCGCCTACTCGTCGATCACTTCGTCGACGAGCTCAACGCGCGATACAGCGATGCGAGACGAGCCTCGGATGCTTTCATCGATTGGTGCAAGACGCATTCTTGGCCCGGCAACGTGAGAGAGCTCAGGCACGTTGTGCATCGCGCCTATCTGCTGGCGGGTGACGGCGGCGAGATCACCGCCGATACGGATGTCGTGGGCCCGACCTACGACAACGGCCACGCGGGGCTCGAGGCCGGTCGGGCGATTCGCGAAGTCGAGCGCGAGCTGATCTTCAAGACGCTCGAGCATTTCGACGGCGACAAGAAGGCTGCTGCCGAAACGCTCGGCATCAGCCTCAAGACGCTCTACAACCGGCTCAACGAGTACGAAGAGCAGGCACAGCGCGAGCCTGCCGAAAATCGGCCTTGACGCTAATTTTGCGGCGGATTGCGATTGTCGGATCCGCGAGGGGCGCTGCCGGCGCCGGGCAGCAAAAGGACGATTGCCAATACGGTCGGTCTCAGTGCATTCATGACTGTAGTCTCCAAGCCGCCGAAGGCGCAGCGTGCGGTGGCTGCCTTGCCAAGTGGTCGAGCAGGTCTTGGACCGGACGTCTCGAAATACGCAGGTTTCTCCGCCACCGGTCGATCACGGCGACAACGCGGCTGTGCTGTGGCGGTTGACCTTGCAACGCTGGCGGCGACGCAACTACAGAAAACTTTGGACGCGCGGCCGATGCTCGTAGCGAGCGCCGTAGCGAAGGGCCGATCTTCCCGAGGAGGCCGGTGACCTTACAGACGGCCAGGCGCAACGCAGTCGCGTCCAGGGCAGACAACGTGCTGGGCTCGCCGTTGCGCAATCTGTTCGTCGCGCTCGTATTCGTCGCCGTGGTGTTCGTGGCCGCCAGCGGCGGGTACGTGGCGGCCGGTTGGACCGTCGGGGACGCGGTCTACATGGTGACGCTCACGGTGTTCTCGGTCGGCTATGGCGAGGTTCATCCCATCGACACGCCGTTTTTGCGCGACCTCACGATCGGCACGATCGTGCTCGGTTGCACGGGGATGATCGTGCTCACGGGCGCGCTCATTCAAACCTTCACCGCTTACGAGCTACGCAGAGTATTGGGGCTAGATCGCATGCAAACGCAAATCGACCGATTGGACAGTCACGTGATCATTTGCGGCTTCGGCCGCATCGGCGAGCAGCTGGCTACGTCTTTGCAGGCAGCGCGGGCGAGCTTCGTCGTCATCGAGCGCGATGCACGCAAGATTGCAGCGATTCAGGCTTTCGGGTTCCTCTGCGTTACGGCGGATGCCACGGAGGAGACGGCGCTGCGCTCCGCGGGCATCGATCGCGCGCGCGTCGTCGCAACGGTGCTGCCCGACGACGCCGCGAACGTCTTCATCACGCTCAGCGCGCGCAACCTCAACGACACGCTCGAGATCATTGCGCGCGGCGAGGTGCCGACGACGGAGAAGAAACTTTTGCACGCCGGGGCCGACAAAGTCGTGATGCCGACGCACATCGGCGCGGAACGCATTGCGGAGATGATTCTCTATCCTGCGACGGAGCGTTTCGTCGACGCGTCGCCGCGGCTCAAGACGATGAAGCGCGACCTGCACGAGTTCGGTCTCGAGCTCGAGGGCGTCACGGCGGTCGCCGACGGCGCGTTGACGGGGGCGACGGTCGGGGAAGCCGAGCGCCGCGGGCAGGGCGCATTCTTCGTCGTCCAGATCGATCGCGCCGGCGGTCAGAGCATCCCGCACCCGGCCGACGATTTGCGCATCGAGGCCGGCGACAATGTCGTGATCGTCGTGCGCGGCAGCCGGGTGTCGGCGGGAGCGATCTTCTCCGCCCCGCGCGGCCGGGTCCGCGTAGGCAGAACGGAGTTCTAGCGGCGGCGTTCTTCGCGGCCGAAGTTTAGTCCTCTACACGCACTTCGACGATCGTGACCGGCTCGACCGGCACGTCCTGGTGCCCGCCTTGCCGGCCGGTCTCTACCTTGGCGATGGCGTCGACCACGTCCATTCCGTCGACCACTTTGCCGAAGACGGCGTAGCCAAAGTCGCGGCTGCCGTGATCGAGGAATGAGTTGTCGTTCAGGTTGATGAAGAACTGCGATGTTGCGCTGTCGACGTCGGCCGTGCGCGCCATGGCGAGCGTGCCGCGCACGTTCTTCTCGCCGTTCTTGGCCTCGTTCTTGATCGGCGCGAGCGTCGGCTTGCGGCTGAGATCCGCGGGCATTCCGCCGCCCTGGATCATGAAGTTCGGAATCACGCGATGAAAGACGGTGTCGGCGTAGAAGCCGTCGGCCGCGTACTGCTTGAAATTGGCGCTGGAGATCGGTGCTGATTCTTCGAACAGCTCGATAGTGATGTCGCCGTGGTTCGTTACGATCGTGATCATGAGGGTCTCGAAGCGGAGGGAATGAGCCGCGATTATCGCGCGCCCCGCCGGGTGAGGGCAAACGCGACGCGTGCGCGTGCCCCGATGTCTTCGAGAGAATGAGCGCGCGAGCACGAGGAGATCGTGCTCGCGCGCGGCCGAGGTAGGTCTTATCTCTTAGAACTTCATGCTCATGCTGATACCGACCTCACGCGGCGCGTCGACGCCGGCGAAATCGAACTGCCAGATGTAGTCCATGAAGCCGGAGTTCACGTTGTACGCGTTGTTGAGGTTGTTACCCCAGAGCGAGATCTCGTAGTTCTTGGCTGCCGGCGTGTAAGTGAGTCGCATGCCGGTGGTCCAGAAGTCGCCCGCCGTGGTGTCCGAGCCGTAAGCATCCTCCCGGTAGCTCGGTACCGTGCTGCGCCAGTAGCGGCCCCAGTAGTTTGCCTGAGCGCGGGCCGTGAGCTCGCTGCCGCCCTTCAGATCCCAGCGGTACTGGAAGCTCAGGTTGTGCGTTTCCTTCGGCGCACCACCGAACTCGGTGTTGGTCGTGATCTGCGCACCCGCGGCGATGTCCTTGTACTGGGTGTCGAGGAACCCGAGGTTGGCGCCGACCAGCACGTGGTCGGTGGGCGCCCAATTCAGCTCGAGCTCCACGCCTTTCGCCACGCCCGACGCCGCGTTCGTGATGGCGGTTTCGGTGACGGGCAGGCCCGTGGCGCGGTCGATGACCGATGCGGCCAGCTGAATGTCGAGCCAGTCGGTGTTGAACACCGTGGCGTTGAGCCGCATCTTGCCGCCCAACAGGTCGCTGCGTATGCCGATCTCGTTGTTCTTGATGGTCTCGGGCTTATACGTGAACGAGTACGGTCCGAGAGAGTCGACGAGCTGACCGTAACCGCCGGAGTTGAACCCTTCGCTATGCCCGAGGTACACCATGATGTCCTTGGTCGGGTGGAAGCTGGTCGAGAAGCGATAGGTCGTCTTCTTGTCCGTCACGTCCTGGTAGGTCGTCGGGTCGATCGGTGCTGCGAGTGCCCGCGTCATGCTGGCGAACTCGGTGTCGAGCATGATCGGCCGCTTTTCGGTCGTGCCGAGCGCATAACCGGCGAGAAGATCCTTGCGGTACGTCGTGTTGGTCTGTTTGTGGTCGCGCACGCCGACGGTGAGATCCCACTTGTCGGTCAGGTCGAACGTGACTTCGCCGAACAGCGCATGACCGGTCTGAGTCGAGCCGCTGCTTCGATCGGAACCGTCGATACCGTTGGTGCTGTTGGAGCCGGCGAAGATTCCCACCCACCCGAAGCCGCCCGCCGCATCGCACGGGAACGGCCAACCGTTCGGATACTTGGCGCCCACACCCCGATCGGCCGGTGTCATCTGACAAGCAGCGCTCGCCAACACGTCGTTGTAGTCGTACTGCTGAAGAACGCCGGCGGGGGTCGATTGAACCCAGTCCGCCATCGACCACTCCGGACCACGACTTGCCGTTGTTTGATCCCACGTGAACGCGCCCGCCGTCCAGTGAACCCGGTCGTAGTTGCCGGACAGCTGCAGCTCGTGGCTCGAGAAGTCGTTGCTGGCTACGGTGTAGTTGACGAAGAAGTTGTACGCAGAGCCGCCCCAGTCGATATAGCTCGACCCGATGACGCTCGTGTTGCCGTAGACGTATTTCAGCGACAGCTTGTCGCTGAAGTCGTACGTGAAGTTGATCGTGTCCTGCTTCTGGTTATTGCGGTTCGGCGTTCGCGATGCCAGTCGGCTCTCGAACTTGCCGAGCTCGCCGCCGGGGTATCCCGCCACGTAGCTCTGGGGGCTGAACCCGGGGCCGCCGATTGCACGACTCGCGATGTCGTAGGCTTCGGCGAGCCCCACTTGATAGCCGCGATCGTAGGCCACGTTGTAGTTGATGAAGTTTTGAATGCGAGCATCGGTGGAGATCTGGTTGTCTTCCTGATGGATGAACCGCACGCTGGCTTTATCCGACGCGTTCCAAACCAAATCACCCCTGACGGTCTTGTTTTGCAGCGCGCCGGTATTCAGGCCCGTGGTCAAACTGTGCACATAGCCGTCGCGGTCGTAGCTGGCCAAGGTCCATTTCGAGAGCACGTTCTCGCTGAACGGAATGTCGACCGATACGCTCGCGTCGCGGCGCTCGAACTCGCCAATGCCAAGCTTGGCGTCGATGCCGAACTCGGTGGCGGGCTTCTTGGTGTAGATATGAATCGAGCCGCCGGTCGAGTCGCGACCGTACAGCGTGCCCTGCGGACCGCGCAGCACTTCGACCCGGTCGAGCTCTACGAATTGGCGCTGCAGCAGGCCTGCGGCGGAGACCTGCCAGACGTCGTCCACATAGGTGCCGACGTTCGGAATGCCGCGCATGTTGATCGCGGTGCCCGAGACGCCCCCCGCGCCACCGCGGATCAGGACGTTCGGCACCACGGCCGTCAAGTCTTGGACGTTCTCGATGTTCTGAACGTTGAGCGCGTCGCCGCTGTACGCGGTGACGGCGACGGGCGCGTCTTGCAAATTCACTTCACGGCGCGTGGCCGTGACGACGATTTCCTCCAAACCGGCGTTTTGCGCCCAGCCGGTTTGCGCAGCGATGCCGGCGGAGCCGGCAAGCGTTGCTGCGACAAGGAAATGCGGATTTCTTCTGCGCATGATGTTCCCCTCTCTGTTGGCTAAAGCTAAGCAGTGGCTAAAGCTAATCCCCCGATTCCCGGCAATCGTTCGATTGCCGAGGTGACGTCAGTGGCTTGATCCCGGGCCACACTGGCGGTCGCACTCTCTTCGAGTCGACCGTCTCACAGTGTTGCTTTTTGGTCACTTCAGATGCGAGGCCGGACGCCTTTCGTACTCTGAGATCAAACAACCAACAGTCTCGAAACCGATATTTATAGTTGATCAGTCACTCAATAATTGCACGCTTTGCCACGGCCTGTAAACAGATGCTGCGTTCAGGCGGCTGGGGCGCATGACCCTCATTCTGCAGGGCGTACAGGGTGGTACCGTTAACGCGACGGATGTCTAGAGGCTGCATTCGCACGTTGTAGGGGCACTACAGTCGGCGTTCGGTGCGGCCGTAGTGGGGTACGGCGGCCCCCGCGGGCCGCGGTCGGCACGGGTGTTTGCGGGTTCGGGGAGCGAAGCTGCATACTGGCCGCAACCAACGTTGAATCGGCCGGTCGGCGTCTTATGGGGCCGAGCCTCGAGGCCATAGAGGTGGGTTATGACGTTGTCCGGTGTATGGCGAGCGCGACGAACGGTCCTAACGGCGGTCTTACTCGCCACTCCGTTTTGCGCGGCGCTCGGCGGGGAGGACGGCACGAGCGATACTCCGCTGTGCCTGAACCGCTCGAGCATTCGGTCCACCAGCGTGCTCGACGACCGCAACATCCTGTTCGTCATGCGCGATCGGCGCACGTTCAACAATCGATTGCCGAAGCAGTGCCTCGGCTTGCATCGTGGATCACCGCTCGCCATGAGCTATTCCGACAGCAAGCTTTGCGGCGGTGCGCACTTCACGGTGCTGCAGCGGGCCGGCAGCACCTTCCAGGCGTATACGAATCCGATTACCAACGAGCGCGTCATAATGCAGGGCCCGAGTCTCACGCCTGCGGCCGTGTGCGCGCTCGGCAGGTTCGTTTCGGTGACGGCGGACGAGGTCGCGGAGCTCAAGGCTCTTACCGAGTCGGACCGCCGCGGTCACCACCGTGGCAGGCGCGAGGCGGTCAAGGTCGAGCCCGCCGAGGTGGGGGACGAGCCACCCAGCGATGCCGCCGGTGAGACGCGAACTGGCGACCGGCCCTAAGCCGCTGTTTCTCCGAACAGTGGAGCAAAAAAAACGGCGAGCCTGAAAGGCTCGCCGTTGCTGCGCCAGCGGCGCAAGACTGACTAGAAGTTGAACCTCACGCCGACGTACATGCGTCGCCCTAGGACGTCGTAGTAGTCCGCGCGCGTCATTTCTGCGTTACCGTCGCCCGGACGAGCGCCAACGATATTCGGCTGCACGTCGGTCAGGTTGTCGATGCCCATGCGCAGATCCATCTTGTCGTTGATGGTGTAGCCTGCGAACACGTTGAACGACTGGTACGAGCCGACCGGGAACACGTTCGTGCTCGGCACGCGCGCTGCCGACTCGTCCTTGATGCTCGGCAGGTATCGCCATTGCAGGCCGATATTGGCTTTGCCGCCGGCGAAGTTGTAGCCGAAAGTGTTCGTCATCTTGTACCTGAATTGACCGCCGTCCAAGGTCTGGAGCGTGTCCTTCTCGTGGACGACCGCAGTAGTCGGCGAGTCCTGCACATCGTACTTGTCGAGGTACGTCATGAGCGCGTTGATGTAGAACGAGCCGCGCCCGATGTCCTTGGTCCAGTTCACCGCTATATCGAGACCGCTCGTCTTCAAGCTGCCCGTGTTGATGAACGGAGCATCGACCGACGAACGTTCGCCCGACACCACGTTACGCAGGATCAACGCACAGTACGGATTGCCGTCGTAGGCCAGCGTCGGATTGCTCGAGCCGTCGGCGTTGAAGCACTGCTGATACGCGAACAAGGAGTTCAGCGGTGCGATCGCGTCGGTGATCTCGATGTTGTAGTAGTCGAACGATGCCGTCAGGCCGTCGAGCTTGCCCGGGCCTTGGATCACGGCGCCCAACGTGAACGTGTCGCCTTTCTCGGGCTTGACCTTCGGGTTGCCCTGACGCAGCTCGATCTCCAGCGGGAAGAACGGGTTGCCCGGACGCGCGTAGTTATCGGGATCCTGGGCCCATGCGGACATGTTGTCGTTGGTCGGGTCGGTATCGCTGTTGTTGATGATCGCGGCGCACAAAGCCTGGACGGCCGCTCGATCCGGGTTGCCGGCCACGTTACCCCACGTCGCCGTCGTCGTGTAATCGCACGGATCGCTCGGCGAGAACGGCACGACGACCAAGCCCACGCCCTGGAAGAGCTCCGCCGTGTTGGGCGCGCGCTCGGCTCTTTGGAAGCCGCCGCGCAGCGTCAGGCTGTCCGTGGCTCTGAACGTGAACAGCGCCTTCGACGTGTCCGTGGTCCCGATCGACGAGTCGGCATAGTCGGACTCGCGCAAGCCGAACTCGAGATCGAACTTCTGCGTCACGGGCACGAGCAGCTCGCCGTAGATCTCGTTGACTTTCGTGCTGCCGGCCGTGTTGTTCGACGCGAAGATGCTCATCGGGTTCTCGATGACCGACTCGCGATCGTTCGTCTCGCCCGGATCGAACGAGTACGTGTTCTTGCGCGTGCTCGCGCCGAGAGCGAAGCGCAGCTCACCGTTCTTCATGTCGGTGATCTTGCCCTGCAGGTTGAACTCGCCGATGTCCTGCCCGACTCTTTGAATGGAGCGCGCCTTCGATGAGATGCTCTCGACACAGTTGGGAGATACCTGGCCCGCGCCGAGCGTGGAGCTGTCGGTGAAGATCGGCAAGCCGCTGTCGCAAGTCTGAACGTAGTTGCGGCCGGACGTGAAGGAGCCGACACCCCAGGTGCCGTTCGGGGTCCCGCCCGGCGATGGGATCGCGCTGAGCAGGTACTGATAGCGCTGCAACGACGGCGTGTTGTAGAAGAAGTTCGTGATGTTCGTGTTTCCGGAGGACACGTACGCTTCCCAGGTCCAGTCGCGGTTGCTGAACTGGCCTTGGACGCCCGCTTGGATCTGAAACACGTCGCTCGAGCTCTTCGTCAGCGTGGTATCAGGCAGGAAGTCGATCACGCGGTACAGCGTCCACGGATTCGTCGGATCGTCGCGCGAGTCGAGCAGCGTCTGCAGCGCTGCCGGAATCGGCCGTCCATCGACGGGAATCGGCGCGGACCAGACCGTGATCGCGGGCGGGTAACCGCCCGTCGTCGAGACCTCGACGCTGCTGTAGTTCGCTTGGGCGA
This sequence comes from uncultured Gammaproteobacteria bacterium, assembly GCA_963786385.1. GTDB lineage: Bacteria > Pseudomonadota > Gammaproteobacteria > Steroidobacterales > Rariloculaceae > FEN-1219. The sequence goes on along the minus strand of CAWAYS010000005.1, from coordinate 1,895,746 downwards.
AGGCCGTCAGGTTGTCGTTGATGTCGTGCGTGGCCCGACCGAACAGTGAGCGGCGCGTCAGCGGCGAGGAGGCCTGTCCCGCGTAGCTGACCTGGCCGAGATTGCCGTTCGGTTGCAGGCGCATGCCGGCGTAGCCCGCGCCGATGTTCGCGGTTTGGCTCGACGGGCTGTCGAGCGGGCCGTTGTAGCCATGGGCGCCAGCCAGCACGAACGGCGAGCCGTCGGGATTGAAGTAGATCTCCGAACGATTGCTGGCCGTCCAGCTTCCTGCGGGCGCGGCCGCGGTGCAGTCGCTGTACGTGGCGTAGCTGGCGCACGGGAAGTAGCCCGCGTATTGCGCGCCATTCGAGAAGATCGAGTCGACGGCAGCTTGGGTCGGCAGGCCGCCGCTTTGCACGTTCGATACACCGAGCACGGCCGATGCCGGCGAGTATCCAGGCGGATGAATGAAGCCCGGTGCGTCGCTGCCCGGATCGAACCAGCCGTTCAGATAGAAGTCCCGATCCTTCGACAGGACCGCGCCGCGGTTGTACCACTCGACGCCGAGCATCACGTTGCTCTTGCCGTCGCCGGAGTTCACGCCGAGCAAGGTGCTGAACTTGGTTTCCTCGCCGTCGCCTTGCGAGGTCATGCCGGTCTGGACGTCCATGTCGACGCCTTCGAAATCCTTCTTGAGGATGAAGTTCACGACGCCGGCCATGGCATCGGCGCCGTACACGGCCGAGGCGCCGCCCGTGATCGTCTCGACGCGCTCGATGGCGGCCGACGGGATCGAGTTGGTGTCGATGATCAGTGCCGCATTCGACGGTTGCGCGCGGCGCCCGTCGATGAGCACGAGCGTGCGGTTCGGACCGATACCGCGCAGGTTCACGCTGCCGATACCGAGCGAAGCCGTCGGGCCCGCCTGGATGCCCTGGTCGAACTGCGTGTCCTGGGGCACGAACTGCGGCATCTGGTTGAGCACGCTCTCGATGCTGATCGTGCTCGAGTTCTCGAGGCGCTGTGCGTCGACTGTGACGATCGGGCTTGCGGCCGAGAGGTCGCGGCGCACGATGCGCGAGCCCGTGACCGTGATTTCCTCGAGCCCGGACTGCTGGGCGTGTGCCGTGCCTGCGCCCGCTAAAAGAGCGGAAATAGTGGATGCCAGCACGGTTCGATTCAGAACCTGTGCTTCGCGAATATCGCGACCCATGGTGACCCCCCCGTTTTGTGGTTTAGAACGCTAAAGCCGGCGCTCGCCGAAAGACGGACGCCTACAGAGAACCTGTGTTGCGAAAAAGCGTCATTCCCCCGTGCCGCTGAATTGACCATAACAGCGGCTCTCTCGACTCTGCATTAGATTGGAAATCGTTAACAGTAGGTAATGTGACATAGCATTAATAGTACTACGTTGTCATTGCGCAACAACCTTCGAGCCGCGCGGGCCGGTACTCGCGGAGACTATCGAAGGAATAGGGAACGGAGTCGTCCGCAGCGGGGTGCGGGCGGTATGCGTCGTGCGTCGCGCCCCGGCGCCGTCACCTCAAGTGCAGCTTGTGCATCGCGCCGATATCGCCTCTGACGAACACGTTGAAGGCCAGCGACCACCGTTCTTCGTCGGAGTCGTTGGGCTCCACGGAATGCGAGACGACGGACGGGAACAGGCAAATGTCGTTCGTCTTCGGCTTGTAGCCCCAGCTCTTGCAGTTGTAAATGTTGAACGAGTCCATGTCGAGATCGAGGGAGGGCGGGAACGGCACGAGGGTCTGAACTTCCCGATGGAACACGATGTCTCCGCCGGTCTCCGTGGCCTGCAGATAGAGGACGCCGGAAATCAGAGAGTTGTGGTGCATGTGCGCGCCCGCTTGATCGCCGCGCCGGTAGACGTTGATCCAGGAGTTCGTGATGTAGAACTCGATCTTCTTGCTCACGACGAAAATCTCCCTCGCGTAGAAGTTCACCTCGTGCATGACGATGCGACGAACGTCGGCGAACTCGGGACGATCGAGCACGTCTTTGTCGGTCGAGCTCAGAAAGTGGAAGAATCCCCCATTCGGATCTGTGTTCGTATATTCCAGTGCCCGGAGGTCGGGCCGCTCGAAATCTCCTACGTTCTTGACATACAAGGGCGTGGAGAACAGCGGAAATATCATCGGTTGAGTCATGACTGTTGCCCCTGATGCCGTGCTGCTTTCGAATTCGGCTCTTCGGTTCCTCGCTTACTTCGGGGTGAGCACGCCCGCTCAGACTATCGTGCCGCAGCCGTTGTTTGTCTAGGAGTGGCAAGGCTGATGTTGCCTCTTGCCGGTCACGCCGAACATGCTCGGTTCGGCGCACGGGAAGCGACGGCTCGTTCACCGTCGCGAAGGTGTCGTATAGTGCTGTCCTCGAGCAAATTCGTGCGACGCACGTAGGGGGAATCCATGGCTTCCAAACGCATTCCGGCCGGGCCGCAGTTCGACCGCCGTCTTTTCTTGGGCTCCGGCGCGCTGGCTGCGGCGGGTCTGGCCTTCGGTGTCGCGCCGTTCAGCGTGCTGGCGCAGGATCGGCGCCTCACGACGGTCGGCGGCATTGCCAAGACTCAGGCCGGCCGTGTGCGCGGTTTGCTCAAGGAGGGCGTCCATCAATTCTGGTGCGTCCCGTACGGCGCGCCGACCGGCGGCGCCAATCGCTTCATGGCGCCGCAGAAGCCCGCGTCGTGGTCGGGCGTCAAGGATCACTTCGAGATTACCTTCGCTGCGCCCGTTGCGCCCGATGCCCAGGAGCCGGCGCCCGTCGTGACGGCGCTCAACCGCCACACCCCGCAAAGCGAAGACTGCTTGACCGTGAACGTGTTCACGCCCGGCCTCGACAATGCCGCGCGCCCCGTCATGGTCTGGATGCACGGCGGCGGGTTCTCGGCCGGTTCGGGCAACTACCTGCTCTACGACGGCACGAACCTCGCGAAGAAGGAAGACGTGGTCGTCGTCTCGGTCAATCATCGTCTGAACATCTTCGGCTTTCTGCACCTCGCCGACCTCGGCGGCGAGAAGTGGGCGCAGTCGACGAACGTCGGCATTCAGGACCTCGTCGCGACGCTCGGGTGGGTCCGTGACAACATCGAGAACTTCGGCGGCGATCCCGATCGAGTCACGATCTTCGGCCAGTCGGGCGGTGGCGGCAAAACGACCACGGTCATGGCGATGCCCTCCGCCAAGGGTCTTTTTCACCGCGCGATCGCGCAGAGCGGCTCGGCCTTCCGCGGTCAGACCGCGTCCGACGCGACGGCCGGCGCCGAGCGGTTCATTGCGAAGCTCGGGATCAAGAAAAACCAGCTCGACAAGCTCCACGATCTCACGACCCGAACAGATCCAGGACGCTTACTACAGCGAGCCGAGGATCCAGGGCTTGGGCAACGGTCCGGTCATCGACGGGCATATTTTGCCGCGCAACCAATGGGATCCGACCGCGCCGGCCTATTCGGCGAACGTGCCGCTCATCGCGGGCTCCGTCGAGACCGAGAACGGCTGGGTGGGTCCGCCGCCTTACGACCTCTCGGATGCGGACATGCTCGACCGCTTCACGAAGCGGCTCGCCAACAACGACCCTGCCGAAGGACGCAAGCTGCTCGGCCTCTATCAGCGCCTGCATCCGAAGTCCCGCAACCAAATGCTATGGCTCATGGCCGAGTCCGACGATACGCGGCGCTGGAACGCGCAAGCGCTGTGCCGGCTCAAGCAGGAGCAAGGCACGGCCGCGAGCTATCTATACTTCTTCGACTGGTACTCGCCCGTGCATAACGACCGGATGGGCGCGTACCACACGCTCGACATTCCGTTCGTGTTCTACAACATGGATCTCGGTGCCTCGATGACGGGCTCCGCGCAGGAGCGTTACAAGCTCGGTCACATCATGAGTGCGGCATGGGCCGCGTTCGCCCGCACCGGCAGCCCCGATCATGCCGACATGCCGCACTGGCCGTCGTTCGATGCATCGACGTACCCGACGATGGTATTCGACGACAACGTTCGCGTCGTCAACGATCCGAACAAGGACGAGCGGCTGGCGCTCGCGGAGTTGCGCAAGAAGCGGACGTAGACAAATCACCATGTTGCCGACGCTGACTGCCGACGAAGCCCGAGTGATCGGCTGCCTGATGGAGAAATCCGTCATCACGCCGGATCAATATCCGCTCACGCTCAACGCGCTGACGAACGCTTGCAACCAGAAGTCTTCGCGCAATCCGGTAGTGTCGCTGGATCAAGGTGCCGTGCAGCGCACGGTGCGGGATCTGCAGGCGAAGCATCTCGTGCGCCTCGAGGAGAACTTCAAGAGCGGTGTCGAGAAGTACCGGCAACGGTTGTGCAATACGGCGTTCAGCGAGTATCAGCTCGATGCGGGTCAGTTCGCGATCATTTGTCTGCTGTTTCTGCGGGGGGCTCAGACACCGGGCGAGCTGCGCGCCCACAGCGGGCGCTTGCACACGTTCGAGGACAACTCTGCCGTCGTCGTCGCGTTGAACGGCCTCGCCGAGCGCGACGGCGATCCTCTCGTCGTGCAGTTGCCGCGCGCGCCCGGACGCAAGGACTCCGAATACATGCATTTGTTTTTCGGCCCTGTGGATGTCGAAGAGTATGCACGCGAGGCCCGCGACGCGGCGGCTGCCGCGCCGGCAGGCGATCGAGTCACGGTGGCGGACCTTGCGGAGCGCGTCCGCGTCCTCGAGGACGAAGTCGAGACACTCAAGGCGCATCTGACCTTGATGACGCCCTCGGTCTGAGCGCCGAGAAACCTGCGGCTCGGCCCCGCTTTGCCCGGGGCCGGGTGCCCTCGGTCCGGCGCGAGGTACGTCGGTGCCGGCCCTGTTATATTCTCGAAGACAGGAGTCCGAAGGGAGGGAAGATCGATGCAAACCGCTGAAGATATCCTCAAATCCAAGGGGCACTCCGTCTGGTCCGTCAGTCCCACGGACACGGTGCTGCATGCGCTCGGCCTGATGGCCGAACAAGGCATCGGCGCCGTGCTCGTGCTCGACGACGACAAGCTCGTCGGCATCCTGACCGAGCGTGACTATGCGCGCAAAGTCGTGCTGGCGGGCCGCTCGTCGAAGGATTCGCCGATCAAGGACGTGATGACGTCGCACGTCGTTTGTGTCGCGCCGAATCGTTCCATCGACGAGTGTATGGCGCTCATGACCGACAAGCGTGTCCGGCATCTGCCGGTGGTCGAGCAAAAACGCGTAGTGGGCCTCGTCTCGATCGGCGATCTCGTCAAGGCAACGATCGCGCATCACGAGTTCACGATCGCGCAGCTGCAAAGCTACATTACGGGCACCTGAGCGGCGCTGCGGTCGCTCGACTGCAGCTCGGGATGCCCCCGGTGCGACGCTTCGGACGTTGGCGGCTTATCCGTCGTTTTGGCCGGGCGGCGCGGGGACTCGGGTCAACGCCGCCGTCGGTTTGCGAACGGCAGCCGACCGCGCCGCCACTGAATCATGAGAAATGCGCCGAGCATGCCGCCGAGATGGGCGAAGTGGGCGACTCCCGCTTGCGTGCCGGTGACGCCCAGGAATAGCTCGAGTCCGCCGTACAGCGTCACGAACAGCCACGCCTGCATGGGTATGGGCGGGAAGATCAGCATGATCGTTCGGCGCGGGAAGTACATGCCGAAGGCGAGCAGCAAACCGAACACACCGCCTGACGCGCCGAGTGTCGGATACGGCGAGCTCATGAGCGCGCTGACGCCGAGCTGCGCGACTCCGGCCGTCACGACCGACACGAAGTACAGTGCCACGTACCAGCGCGTGCCGAACAGCTGCTCGAGCGTGCTGCCGAACATGTACAGCGCGAACATGTTGAAGAAGATGTGCGCGAAACCGCCGTGGAGGAACGAGTAGGTCACGAGCTGCCACGGCTCGAAGCCGATACCGGGGCCGAACACGGCAGAGGAGTTGAGCGGCCAGAGCGCGAGCCAGACCGTGGCCGTGTCGCCCATCGACATTTGCAGCAGAAAAACGACGACGTTGGCGCCGATCAGAAACTGTGTGGCAGGGGGCATGCGCTCAATACCGGGCGACCTATCGAGGTGCAGTGTACGACACACCGGCAAGCGATTGGGGTCGAGATCGACGATGGCGGCCGACGACGCTAGCCCTCGGCGGCAGGGCGCGACGGAGAGTTCTTGCGCTCGCCGCTGGCCGAAACGAGGGCCACGCCTGCGATGATCAGCGCCGTGCCGGCCGTGCGCAGCGGCGTGGCGGGCTCCATGAGCACGCTCCAGTGCGTTGCGCCGACATAGACGAGCGCATAGCTCAAGCCGAGCAATGGGTAGGCATAGCTCAGCGGGTAGCGCACGAGCACTCCGAGCCAGACGAGCATCGAGCATCCGTAGGCCGTGAGGCCGCCCAGCGTCCACCAAACCGCCGTCTCGATCGCGCCGCCATGGCCGCCGTGTAACGCGATCATCCCGGCCTTCATCGCGAGCTGCCCGGCGGCCGACAGCACGATCGACGCGCACAGCAACGCGAGGCCTACGATGCGCGTCGCGCTCATGTGCTTGCCACCATGGCGATGCCGGCCGTGATCAGCGCGACGCCGACCCATCGATAGATCGACACGCGCTCGCGTAGCAGCCAGCGAGAGGCGGCCACGACGACGACGGATCCGAGGCTCAAGAACGGGAACGCACGGCTTACGTCCATGCGATAGAGAACGGCGAGCCACAGCGCGGTGCCCGTCGCGAGGCACGCGATTGCGGCCACGATTTCGGGCGAGAACAGCGCCCGGAGCCACTCGAGCGGCGTGCGCTTACCCGCCAGGCGGCGCGCAGCCCCGATCTTTTGCAGGACTTGCCCCGCGCTGAGCGCGGCGACGGCGAGAAAGAGCAATCGCGACGTTCACGGCTCGGCGGCTCATGCGGGCGGAATCCGTAGGAACACGACTTTGCCGCGTTCGCTGCGCTGTGTGCGTGCCGGTAACTCGGCTCGCGCAGTGCGTCGGCCGTGCCGGCTTCGCAAACGACCAAGATCTCGTGTCGGCCGCGATTCGGTGCCGATGAGTCGCGCGAGATCGCCGCTGTCGAGGCGCCGACCGCGTGCGTCGGGGTAACCGAGGCCATACTCGATCTCGCCGGGGCTTACGACGTAGACGTCGTCGCGGCGCAGCGCCCAGGCGACGCTGCCGAACAGCGGCGCATCGGAAACGAGTAACGTGTCGCGCGTCACGGGGCCGAAGGCGGCGATGGCCACGCTCGGCGCGAAGTTCTCGCGCAGGCGCTCCGGCAGCGCGGCTTGCAGCGGCGCGACGAGAGCGACGCCCGTGCAGCCGATCGCGAGCAGCCGGCCGGTGCCGGGCCGGGCGCGCATCGCGAAGAGAGCGCCGACCACGCCGATGCCGAGCGCGCCCGTGAGTATGGCGAAACGCATGGTCTCGGCCGGCGCGTAGACGGGCTCCGCGCGGCTCTGCGCGACCAGCACCACGGCAAGCAGCGCGAGCAGGCCGGCGCCGAGGACGGCGGCGGCAATCTTGAATGCACGCTGCGGACCTCCGGCCGAGTAGCGCTCGAGGCCTGCCGCGAGCAGCAGCGAAAGGGGACCGAGGCACGGCAGCAGATAGGTCGGCAGCTTGCCCTTCGACAGCGAAAAGAATACGAAGGGCACGACGGCCCACGTCACGACGTAACCGAGGAAGCGCTTGTGTGTCTCGCCGCGCGCGAGGCCGGCGACGGCCGCCGGTAGCAGCGCGATCCACGGCCAGGCGATGAGCGGCAGATAGGCCGCGTAATACCAAAAGGGCTGTTCGTGCTGCGGATGCTCGCCGGCAAAGCGTTGCACGTGCTCGACCCAGAAGAAGTAGTGCCAGAAGTCCGGCTCCGCGCGGTGCACGAGCCAGGCCCATGGCGCAATCAGCAAGGCCGCGACGGCGACCGGCAGCCAGGGTGTCGTCAGCAGCGTGCGCCACTCGCGCCGGGCGGCCAGATACGGGGCCGCGACCATGACGGGAATGGCGAGCGCGAGGAATCCCTTCACTAGAAAGGCCGCGGCGCAGGCCGCGCCGCACAGTGCGAGATACAGTGTGCGCTCGCGCCGCCGTACGGTATCGATGGCGCGATAGTACGCAGCCAGCGCTGCCGTGAGGAACAACGCGAGGAACGCGTCGAGCAGAGCGAACGTGCCGAGCCCGGCCACCATGAACGTCGTGAGAAAGATCCCGACGGCGAGTCTCGCGCTCGCGGCGCCGAGGAACCGCCGGCCCAAAGACAGCAAGATCAGTGCGGTCAGGCCCGTCGCCAGTGCCACGGGCAGGCGGATGGCGAAGGCAGTCTCGCCGAAGATCGCGAACGAGACCGCGTTTAGCCAGTAGCCGAGCACGGGCTTTTCGAAATACCGCACGCCGTTCAGATGAGGGACGATCCAATCCCCCGTCGCGAGCATCTCGCGCGCGATCTCCGCGTATCTGACTTCGTCGGGGCTCTGCAGAGGCCGGACTCCGAGCGGCAGTAGGTACAAGGCGGCGAACAGCGCGACCAGCGCGATCGTAGCGGCGCGTGAGCCCGGTCCGCGCGAGGCACCGAAGGTGTTGTAGCGCTCGGGATACACGGGCCCGTCAGTGGAGCAGTGCGGAGCGTTGCCAGCAGACGTCGCCGTCGCGACCCGGCACGGGCGCCTGCGCGATCGTGTCGGGCTCGCTCGGCATGTGGTCGGCGAGCACGTCGTTGAGCGGCTGAAGCCGGATGGCTCGTGTTCTGCACGACTCGAGAAACTCGGCGAACAGCGTCGTGCGTGCGATCCCTTCCACCTCGGCGTGAATCGTCAGCACATTGAGGCGGTCGGGACGCAAGGCGTCGAGGAGGCGCGCGTTGTAGTTGGCGTCCGTGACGCCGTTGCGGCCGATCACTTCGTCGTAGGTCGGCAGCGTGGTCGGCACTTGCGGCGCGAAACGCTTGCCGTCGCACGTCGGCACGAACACGCTGCGGCCGCGGCAGTCGCTGTTGTAGCGAAAGCCGAGAACCTGCTTTGCCTCGAGCACGCGCTCGTTGCAGACCCAACCCGCGGCGGCCGAGCAATCGGGTGCGCGACCGAGCAAGTCGCCGAGCGAATTCATGCCGCGCGCGAGCTCGCTCGTGAGCGCCGGCACGGACAGGCGCGGTGCCTTGGCCTGCCAGCGGTGATGATCCCAGGCGTGGAGGCCGACCTCGTGACCGGCGTCGGCCGTCGCTCGAATCGCGTCGCCGCACGCTGCGCCGATCTTTCGGCCTGGCCACAACGTGCCGGCGAGCAATACGTCCCAGCCATACAAGCTCGCCGCGCGCGAGCGAATCATTTTGGCGAAAAACGTGGGACGCAACAGCCGCCAGACGTGACGGCCCATGTTGTCCGGCCCGACCGAGAAAAAGAACGTCGCCCGCACACCGTGTGCGCCGAGCATCTCGAGCAGGCGGGGCACGCCGTCGCGCGTGCCGCGAAACGTGTCGACGTCGACGCGCAGCCCGAGCGCGACCGTCATACGGCCGTGGTGCGGCCGCGTGCGGCGGGTTTAACGGCTTGCGCTGGGTCGCCGGCGTCGAGGTGGTCGCGCAAGAAGTAGTCGAGCGTGCGCTCGATCGATTCCTCCAGCGGGATCACGGGCTGCCAGCCGAGCAGCTTGTTCGCGTTCTTGATGCTCGGGCGCCGGTGCGTGACGTCTTGGTAGCCTTCGCCGTAATACGACTTGCTCTCGATGGCCCGGATGCCGACCATCGGCGGGAAACGGTCGCGCAGCGGATGGCGCTCGAACTTCGCGACGAGCAGCTCGGCGAGATCGCGGATGCTGGCCTCGTTGACCGGGTTGCCGACGTTGAAGATCTGTCCGTCACATACGTTGTCTTTGTTCTCGACGATGCGGAACAGGCATTCGATGCCTTCGGAGACGTCCGTGAAGCAGCGCTTCTGGGCGCCGCCGTCGATCAGCAGCAAGGGCGTGCCTTCGACGAGATTCAGGATCAGCTGCGTGATCGCGCGCGAGCTGCCGATGCGGGCGGCTTCGAGTGAGTCGAGGCGCGGTCCGATCCAGTTGAACGGCCGGAACAGCGTGAACTGCAAGCCTTGCTGCTGGCCGTAGGCCCAGATGACGCGATCGAGCAGCTGTTTGCTGGCCGAGTAGATCCAGCGCTGCTTGTTGATGGGTCCTAAGATCAGGCGTGACTTGTCCTCGTCGAACTCCGCGTCGTCGCACATGCCGTAGACCTCCGACGTCGACGGAAAGATCAGACGCTTCCGGTACTTCTGGCAGTAGCGAACGATGCGCAGGTTTTCCTCGAAGTCGAGCTCGAACACGCGCAACGGATTGCGCGTGTACTCGATCGGTGTCGCGATCGCCACTAGCGGCAGAATGACGTCGCACTTGCGGATGTGATATTCGACCCATTCGCGATGGATCGAGATGTCGCCCTCGTGGAAGTAGAAGTTCTTGTGCGCCTCGAGACGCTTGATGGCACTGTCGTTCAAGTCCATTCCGTGCACGTCGTAGCCGCCCTCGGACAACAGGCGCTCGCTCAAGAAATTGCCGATGAAGCCGTTGACGCCGAGGATCAGGACCTGGGTATTGCGCTTGCGCTTGGCGCCGGCGCGGCGCGGCGCCTCGAAGCGCAAGCCTTCGACGACACTGAGGTCGCTTGCGAGCTGCGGGCCGTTGCAATACATGCCGCCTTGACGTTGGCCGTACTTGATGCGCAGCGTGCCCGTGCCGCAAGCCACGTCGAAAGGATCCGCCGAGACGATCGTGCCGGGCTGCTGGCCGGCTGCGCTCTGCGGCAATGCTTCGGCTTCCCAGATCAACACCTGCGCGCCGCGGCTGTGCGTGAACGCGCCGGGATAAGGGCGAGTTACGGCCCGAACCAGGTTGGCGATCTCCTGCGCCGGGTGTGCCCAATCGATCTCTCCGTCCTTCGGCGAGCGGCGGCCGAAATAGGTCGCGACCGAGTCGTCCTGCGGTGTGCGCGGCGCTTTCCCCGCGCGAATGAGCGGCAACAGCTCGTCGAGCAGCGGTTTGGCCGCTTCCGAGAGCTTGCGATTGAGTGTCGCGGCGTCGTCGGCCGGCTCGATGGCCACACGGCGTTGCCCGACGATATCACCGGCATCGGCGCGCGTCGTCATGTGATGCAACGTTACGCCGGTCTCGGTCTCGCCGTTCAGGATGGCCCAGTTGGCCGGCGCGCAGCCGCGATATTTCGGCAGCAGCGAGCCATGCAGGTTGAAGCAGCCGGCGGTCGGGATCGCGAGCAGATCCTTCGAGACGAGCTTACGATAGTAAAAGGAGAACAGCGCCTCGGGCTCGAGCGCGCGAATCTTGTCGAGCCACAGGGGATGGCTCAAATCCTCCGGTGCGAACACCGGCAGGTTCCGGCGCGCAGCGAGCTCGGCGACGGAGCGAAACCAGAGGTTTTCGTTGCTGGAGTCGACGTGAGTGAACACGGCGACGATGTCGAAGCCGTGTGCCAGCAGGGATTCGATCCCTACGCAGCCCATCTCGTGATAGGCAAGAACGATGGTTCGCATAGCTGTCTACGCTGCCTTGTGTTGTGAATCTCGCGTTGAACGACCGCTATTGTACGGGTGCAGCGGGCGTGCTCGTTACCGAATCTCCTCGACGTGGCGATCCGGCGCTCGCTGCCAGAGCGCGACGTAGCGGCCGGGCCCGAAATTTCGCTCGTCGAGCCGCCGATAGGCCGGAGCGAAGCTCGGTGCCGTGCGGCCGCCGTTTTTGTCCTGCACGAGGATCCAGCCCGGCGCGAGCCGAGCAACGTCCGCGGTGCGGATCGGCGTGACGTCGCGGCCCGTCACGAACGGCACGATGCCGAGCACCGTCTCGTCGACGTCGCCGACGACGTACAGCGGCGCGTCGGCCGGAACCTGCTCGTCGACCCACGAGACGAACGGCGACATGTCTTTCTGTGCCGCGCCGAGGCCGCTGGCCACGACGAGCAGGCCGAAGGCGCTCGCCAGCGCGGCGGCGGCCAACGCGCCGAGCGCTGGCGGGCGCAAGCCTCGGCGAGTCAATACGACGACAGTGACGGCGAGCGCGGCGATTGCAGCGAGATAAGCGAGCGCGAGCGTGTCGGTGCTGCGCAAGTACGCAAGCACGAGGGCCGTCGGGCCTGCCGCGAAACCGACGACGCATGCGACCTGCAGCCACCAAGCGGCGCTGCTCGCGAGCGTGCCGGAGCGGGTCTGCCACCAGGCCGCGGCGTGTGCGGCCATGAGCAGCGACAGCGGCGGCAGCACGGGCAGCAGGTAAATTCCGCGCTTCGTCGCCGATGCACTCAGGATCAGCATCATGCCGAGGCTCAGCGCGCCGAGAAACACGCGGTCCTCGCGCCAGGTTGCGGGGCGCGATGCGAACGCCGCCGAGCTCGCGCGCCAGCGGCTCGGACGGAAGAGGTCGGCGAACGGCAGCCACCACGGGAAGACGGCGATCGGCAACGCCGACAGGTAGTAGTAGAAGGGCTGATCGTGCCCCGTGCCCGTGTGCGAGGGGTCGATGAATCTTTGCACGTGATTGACCCAAAACCACTCGCGGACTCCGGCCGTGCCCGAATGCGAGTAGATAAGCGCTGCGATGACGCCCGTGGCGCCGATCATGGCGACACTGCCGACAATCGGCTTCAGACGCCAAATCGGCGTCAGGCTACGAGCCGCTGCACAGTAGGCGACGAGGCCGCTCGCAATCAGGACGGGGCCGATCAATCCCTTGGTCCAAAGCGCGAGAGCGAGGCTCACGTAGAAGATCCACGGCGACTTGCGGTCCGCGCGCCCGAGCGCAAGGTCCGACGCCGCCCACGTCGCGGCGGTCATGAACAGCATGAGCATCGGGTCGATGAGCACCCAGTGCGCGGAGATCATGAACTGCTCGCACGTCGCGAGCCCGATGGCGGCGGCGAGTCCGACGCCCGCCGAGAACGTGCGCCTGCCCCAAAGGAAGACGAGCACCAGCGTCAGAAAGCTCGCGATGTTGCTGACTGCTCGAGCCGTCGCGGCCGAAGGCCCGCCCGTGAGCGCGAAAGCGCCGGCCACGGTCCAGTAATACAACGGCGGCTTCTCGAGGAAGTCCTGGCCGTTCAACGTCGGCACGGGGCTCGGCGCGAGCAGCATTTCACGACTGATTTCGGCTTCGCGCGGCTCGTCGGGAGTCCAAAGGTCCCGCGTGACACCGAGAAAACTGACGACGAGCAGCAGGCCGAAAGCGGCGGCCGTTGCGCGCCGCGTCACGGCCGAGCTTCTCGCGCGGAACCCCAAGCCGCGGGGACCGTCTCTTGCGCCGCTACGTTTCGACCCGTGCCGACGACTTCGCGCACGAGGTAGCGCGGGCGACCTTGCAGCTCGCGCGACACGCGACCGAGGTACTCGCCGAGGAGTCCGAGGCCGATCAATTGCACGCCGAGGAACACGAACAGCAGAGCCAACACGGTGAACACGCCCTGAGCCGCCCAGTCCGGCCCGTTGATGATTCGCAAGGCGAGTAGCAGGAAGCCGAAAGCGACGCCCGCGCCGGCGAGCGTGGTGCCCGTGAGGCTCAGCATCCTGAGCGGCACGGTCGTGGAGCTCACGAGCAAGTCGAAGTAAAGGTTCACGAGCGACCAGACGCTGTACTTGGATTCACCTTCGCGCCTTTCCGCGTGCTCGACGGTCACTTCGGCGAAGTTTGCGGCGAAGCTGTTGCCGAGCGCGGGGATGTACGAGCTGTGCTCGGAGCACGACAGGATCGCATTGACGATGTCGCGCCGGTACGCGCGAAGCATGCAGCCATAGTCCGTGACTTGCAGTCCCGTGATGCGCCGCATGACCTTGTTCATCCAGCGCGACGCCACGACACGGAACATCGAGTCCTTGCGCATTCGGCGCACGCCGCCGACGACGTCACAGCCGTGCTCGACTTCAGCGAGAAGCTTCGGGATTTCCTCGGGCGGGTTCTGCAAGTCGGCGTCGAGCGTGACCACGACGTCGCCGCGAGCTTGCGCGAGGCCGGCCATCACCGCCGAATGCTGGCCGTAGTTTCGATTGAGCAGCACGCCGACGACATGCGCCGGATCGCGCTCCGCCGCAGCCTGGATGAGGCCGGAGGAGCCGTCCTTGCTGCCGTCGTCGACGAGAACGAGCTCGTATTCGTAAGGCAACGCGCTCGCGACCGTCGTGCAACGCCGGAGGAGCTCCGGAAGGTTGGCTTCTTCGTTGTAGACCGGAATGACCAGAGATACGCACTGCAGCTTCATCGGCGTGCCTCGTCGATGGCGGCGCGGATGGCCTCGACCACTCGGTCGACGTCGGCCAGAGTCATGTCCGGGAACAGCGGCAGCGAGCAAACTCGCGCCGAGTTCCACTCCGTGTTGGGTAGCGGTACGCGTGGGCGATGGTGGGTTCGATAATAGCTATGCTCGTGCGCCGCGCGGAAATGCACGCCCGTGCCGATACCACGCTCTTTGAGCTCGAGCATGAACGTATCGCGGTCTATACCTAATCGCTCGGCATCGACGCGGACGATGAACAGGTGCCAGGAATGCATGAGCGGGTAGTCGGGTACGCTGAGCGGCGACACGCCGTCTACGTCCGCGAGTAGCTCGAGATACCTTTCGGCCAGGGCGGTCCGCTGGGCATTCATCGCCGCGAGCCTCGCAAGCTGGCTGATGCCGAGCGCCGCGTTCATGTCCGGCAGGTTGTATTTGAAGCCCGGCTCCAGGACCTCGGCGTGCGGGGAGCGGCCTTGGGTTTCACGTTGGAAGGCGTCCGCGCCGAGACCGTGGAAACGCAGCCGGCGAATGCGCACGGCAAGGTCCGCAGAGTCCGTGCACACCATGCCGCCTTCTCCCGTCGTGAGGTTCTTGATCGGGTGGAACGAAAAAATCGCCGTGCCCTCGGCGCCTATCGGTCGGCCGCGATAGGCAGCGCCCGCCGTATGCGCTGCGTCCTCGATCAGCGCGACCTTGCGATCGGTGGTCACGGTCCGGATCGGATCGAGGTCGGCGACGGCGCCGGCATAGTGGACCGGAATCACGAGCTTGGTGCGCTCGGTGATGGCCGCGTCGATGTGCTCGGCCGTCGTCATGAGCGTGTCGCGATCGACGTCGACGAACACGGGCGTGGCCCCGCATAACGTGATGAGGTTGACGGTCGACACCCACGTCATCGACGGCGTCACGACCTCGTCGCCCGGGCCGATGCCGAGGGCCAACAGCGCAAGGTGCAAGCCGGCCGTGGCGGACGTCAGCGCAATCGCGTGCTCGGCTCCGACGGCGGCGGCGAATCGGCGCTCGAGCTCCGCGCATTGGCTGCCGGTCGTGATCCAGCGCGATTCGAGCACTGCCGTCACTGCTGCGATGTCCTCGGCGGTGATCGACGGGCGGGAAAACGGCAGGAAGGGTGGCAGAGGTTCCGGGCTCGGCGCAGATGTCGGCTTAGACAAAGCGGGTCCTCATTCGGTGGTGCGAGTCGGGTTTTCGGTCGTGTATCGTGGCGGAGTCGGCGCCCCCGAACCGCCGGCGCAGAACGCCTAAGTGCTTATGATAGCTCCGAAAGCCAGTGTTGGACCGAATCGTCCCGAAATCCGGTCGGTGGGCCGCGCTCGGTGTGCGCGGCAACTCGCCGCTCACGGTAGGCGACGGCGCTCGTGAGCGGCAGGTCGCGCAAGCGGGGCAAGCGTCGTAAACGCCGTACGGCGCGTGCCGCGCCGCTCGCACGTCGACGCGTGCCGCGACTGTGGTCGCGCCTGCGGAGAATGCCGCCGCCGCTGCTCGGTGCAGGCGCTGCTGCGCTCGTGATTGCGGCTTGGTTCGCCGTGAACTTGGCGTATCAGGTCGTGCGCAAGCCTTCCGA
Organism: uncultured Gammaproteobacteria bacterium; assembly: GCA_963786385.1. Classification (GTDB taxonomy): domain Bacteria; phylum Pseudomonadota; class Gammaproteobacteria; order Steroidobacterales; family Rariloculaceae; genus FEN-1219. The sequence goes on along the minus strand of CAWAYS010000005.1, from coordinate 1,879,947 downwards.
GCTGTTCTTTCCCGTCAGCGGTACGCTGTACAAGTCGCCGGCCGAGACCTGGGCGACCTACGCGTCGTTGTTCGAGGCTCATGCGACGCCCGTCGTCACGGCGGACTTGCTCGCGGCGCTGGCTCAAGTGGAAGGCTCGGGCAACCCCGTGGTGCGAACGTATTGGCGTTGGACGTTGACGAGCCAGCCCTTCGAGATCTACCGGCCGGCGTCGAGCGCCGTCGGCATGTACCAAATGACGGACGGCACGTTCGCCGTTGCGCGCCGATATTGCGTGCACGATCACGTCGTCGTCGAGCAGGGGCCGTGGAATGCCTTCCGGTCCTGCTGGTTCAACGGTCTGTACACGCGTGTCGTGCCGTCGCACGCGATCGAGCTCGCAGCCGCTTATCTCGATCGGCAGGTGACGACGATTCTCGCCCGTCACCGCGGCCCGAGTGCCACGTTGGCTCAACGGCAGCGGCTTGCGGCCTTGATTCACCTGTGTGGTGCGGGCGCGGGGGAGGTCTATGCGCGGCGCGGTCTGTACCTCGCGCCGTCGCAGCGCTGCGGAGACCACGACGTCGCGGCGTATCTGGCGCGCGTGCGGGCCATGCAGGACGTGTTCGTCGATCTCGCGGCGAGGACGTGAGGACGATTCGCGCTCAGAAGAAGATCACGTACAGCACGCCGAGCAACAGGGCCTTCTTGAGGACCCAGTACGTTGGGTAGTGCCACTCTTTGACGCGCCGGCCGTAGGTTTGCACGATGTGCGCGTATTGAAAAAACGTGCTCAGCACACCCTGCTTGTCGCCGACTTGATTCGGCGACGCGGCCGTGCGGACCATGCCATGGCCGACGAGCCTGTTGAGCCAGCGCGCCGGGGCGTTCGACAGCGGCCGTTCGATGTCGCACAAGAGAATCAACCGCGTCTGATCGGTGCGGTTCTCGGCCGTATGCACGTATGTCTCGTCGAACATGACGGCTTCGCCGTCCTTCCAGTAATACGGCTCGCCGTCGACGTTGATGTAGCAGTCCGAGGAGTTCGGCGTGATGAGCCCGAGGTGATACCGCAGCGACGTCGCAAACGGATCTCGATGCGCGCCGAGCCGAGCGCCGGGCGGCAGTAACGTGAACATGGCTGCGTTCACGGACGGGATCTTGGCGACGAGCTCGGCCGAAAGAGGGCACAGTGCCTTGGCGGAAGGCAGCGCATCGTCGTACCACTTCAGGTAAAAGCGCTTCCAACCGGTTCGGAAAAACGTGCGAAAGCCCGCGTCGTTGTGCTTCTCGGCCGCCTTGATGTGGCCCTCGTCGAAGAGCTTGAGCGCTTCGTCTCGAAGCAGCGTCCAGTTGTCGGCGAGCGCCTTGAGCTCGGGGAATGTCGCCACGTCGATATACGGCGTGGTCGGCGCGGCCGAGAACGCATACATGAGGGTGTTGTAAGGCGACGTGAAGGTCGAATGATCGAAGACCTGCCGCCGCAGCTTCAGCCGCACGCGGCCGCGCAGCTGAATATAGGTGGCCGTGATGGTGAACAGCGCCACGATCCAAAAGCCCGGCGATGTCAGAACCGCGTGCCAGCCCGTTTGCAGGTAAGTCACCATGCTCCTATGGTCGGCACGCGAAGCGGACTCCATGGCGTCCGCGGGCGGGCTCGGATTAAACCTTCGCTAAGGCGTCGCGCCGGATTCTATAACGCGCCCAACGGCCTTCCAATGGCGCCGGCTGCCGTTGGGCTGGACGCCGCGGGCCTGGCCGAGGCTGCAAGCCGGCGGTGCCGGCTGCCGAGCGTCAGCGCTCGGTTCCCGCGCCTTTGCCGTCCACGCGCCCGAGCGTGCTGCCGTTGGCGAGCACGACGCCGATGTACAACGATCCCTGGCTGCCGTCTTTGAGCGTGATGGCGTTGCGTAAGGGGTTCACGTACATCGTGACCTCGTCGCCGACTTTGAGCGCGTTACGCGTCCAACCTTCGTTGATGAGGATGTTCGGCGCCGTCATCTCCACCGTCCACAGGCCGTCCTCGGCGCCCGGTCCGGAGGCCTTGCCGTCGATCTTGATCGAAGCGTGCGGGTTGATCCAGCGAAACTGCGTGATTTTGCCTTCGATCTTGATCACCTTGGCGGTGTCGAACGCTGCTGTCGAATGGTGCGCGACTGCCGTCCCAGCACTACCGACGGCGACGGTGCCGGCCACCGCGAACAGAACTTTTCGGATCGTATTCATCGCTCTTTCCTCGAAATCGTCACTTTTCCAGTCCAACTCGACCGGCTTGTGTGCTCGGAAGGTTGTCGTTGAGATCGGGTAAACACTCGACTTCGCCGATGTCCGTGTGATCGACACGCAGCCAGCGTTTCGTGTTGCGCCACTCTCCGACCCAGTTGTTGGGGTCGGTCATGATGTATTCGATCTCGAGCACCTGGCCGTCTTCGAGCAAACGCATGCGCTCCTGAACCCTGAAATCGTCCGATATCGGAATGCCCGTGTCTATGTAGTGGTTATACGTTTCGATGTAGCGGCTATCCACGACGAGCGCGTCCTTCTCCCAATGGCCGTGGGACTCGCCGTTGTAGCTATAGATCACGAGGTTCGGGTCGGCGTAATCGCGCCCATCGAGGAAGATCTGCCGGAAGCTGTTGTTGAAGTTCGAGATCATGTAGATGACCGTCGGCAGTTGCACCATCGCGATCGGCCATACACGCGTCATGATCATTGGGATCCCTGCCGGGAAGCATTGGCCGATCGCGTCTCGGTAGGACTTGTGCTCGGCCCGCATCCGCTGGCCTTCCTCGAAGTCGAGCTTGGCCTGGCCGATGAACTTCGGGTACGGCGGGCCGAACATGAAGTGGTTGAAGCCTTCGCTGAGGTCGACGAACCACGTGCCCGTGAGGTCGAACGGCGGTTGCGGCCGTGGCTTCGAGAGATTGTCGGGTGCCAGCGCGCCGAGCTGACCGGGATGCGCCGGAATCATGTTCTTGAGCTTCTCGCGGCGCTCGTCGGCCGATTGCGAAAAGGCCGCGATCGGCAGCGCGATGAGCAGGGCAGCGACCACGAGCTTGCGGAGTCCAGTCATCTTTCTCCCCCTTGGCGGCGACGGTGCGGCCTTGCGGACCGCCGCGGACCACTCACAATTTATCACAGCGGCGGCGGTTAAAGCCCGCCTCGGCGCTGTCCGAGAGCGTCCCGGCGTTCGTACGTTCTCGGCCGTGAGGCGGGTGCGCGGGCCACCCCCGGCGGTCTTGCCCTGCCGGCTTCCGAGCGGCTCGGCCCAGGGGGCGTGAACGGCTTCGTCGCGGCGCGCTGATTGGGCGTCGAGCGGCCGCCGGCCGCCGGCCGGGACCGGGCCTGCGGTGGACTGCGACCGTCCCGCAGGTCTAGCATCCCGGCCGAGGCGTGCGCCGGACCGACGTGCGCTCACCATGCCGAGGCGTCGCTTGCCGAATGACTGCTTTCTTTGCTGTTGGGGGACTGTGATGAAGACCAGAACAATTGCCGCGTTTCTTTGCTCCGTCGTGTTGACGATCGTCGCCGTCTCGGCCCGGGCGCAGTCGCTGCTGCCCGGTGAGCGCCAGGCGAACGTCACGGCCATTCCGGGCGTCATCGCCGCGGGCGCCAAATGGGACCTGTTTTGGGCCGATTTCGTCACCGCGGACGGTATTGTCGGTACGCCCGACGGCGGCGTCATCTTCGCTCAAGAGCAAACGGACACGATCCGCAAGCTCGACTTCGACGGCACGGAGCACGTGATCGTGCCGCACACGCGCGGCGCGGGATCGGTTTCGATGGACAGCCAAGGTCGAATCTTCGCCGCGGAGCGAACCTGCACCGAGCCGCTCAACACTGACCGGCCAGGCTGCAACGAGCTCACCATGATCACGATGTTGTTCCCCGAGCGGAAGGTTCTGGCGAACAGCTTCCCGGACGGTCGAACGCTGGGCCGGCCGAACGATCTCATCACGGACGGCAGGGGCGGCGCGTACTTTACGTCGGGCGGGCTCTACTACGTCACGGCGACCGGCGCGGTCAGCACGGTCGAGGATCAGAACCTGCGCTCGAACGGCCTCATGCTGAGCCCCGACGGCAAGACGCTCTATGTGACCAACAACACCGAAGTGCTCGCGTTCGACGTGCGCAACGACGGCTCGGCTCACAATCGGCGTGTATTCGGCACGCTGGTCGGCGACAACGGCGCCGACGGCATGGCCGTCGACTCCGAAGCGCGCCTATATGTCACCGGAGCGGCCGGTGTCCACGTGTTCTCGCCGCGCGGTGAGCACCTCGGCGTGATTCCGACGCCTCGCCGACCGATCACGCTCGCGTTCTCGGGGCCCGACAAGAAGACATTGTTCGTGCCGCAGATGGGTGCGATCGGACCGAATGGCAAGGCGTGGGAGACGCCGGAAGGCATCCGCAACACGGCGATGACGATCTATCGCATCGACATGCTCGCCCAGGGCTACAAGGGCCGTCCGAAGTAAGGCTTGCTGGGGTGCGGCGGTTCGGTGCGCCGCCGCTGCCTCGCCGCCGTGCGCTTCAGCTCTGACCGACAGCGTCGGTGTCGATGAACGTGAAGCGAAGATTGCCGAAAGCGATGACGTCCCCGTGACGCAGGTTTTGGCGGTGCACGGTGTTTTTGTTCACGCGAATCCCGTTCTTGCTGTGCACGTCCTCGATGATCGTGCCGGCTTCGGTCGCCAGGACGCGCGCATGCACACGGCTGATGAAGTCGCCGTTGATCTGGATGTCCGCGGAATCGGCTCGGCCGATGGTCATGACGTCCTTGTATAGCGGATATTTCCTCGGCGGCTCGGCATCGAGCAGCACCAGCACTTTGGAAACGCGTCCCAGATGCTCGTCGGCCATGTCGCGGTGAGGCGTATCGCCGAATTGCTCCGGGAACACGAGCTCCGGCGAGATCATCTCTTGCGAATCGTCGTCGACCTGTTCGGCCTTGGTGTGCAGATGCGACACGTCGTGGGCCGTCCCCGTCGCGTCCGCGACGGCGCCGAGGCTCGCCATGAGCTCCTCGATCGTCGGCAGCGTTGCATGGATCTGCTGCCCCTCTTCGGCCTCTTCGGGTAAGGCGATCGTTTCCGTCTGCAGACCGTCGATTCGCGCGAGCTGCTTACGCAGCTCGTCGCGCTCGATGGCCATACGCTCGAGCTCCGAGCGTGTCGCCGAGAGCGCACGCATGGTCTCTTCGCGTCCTGCGCCGAGCGACTCCAGCCGCGCGCGTTGCTCGGCGATCTTGGCGTCGGCGGCTTCGTTGCGGGCCCGCGCTTCGGCCATGCGTCTCTCGAAGCCGGATTCGAGCTGGGCGACTTTGTCCGTTAGCTTGTCGAGCGTTTTGCGCAGCTCGACGGACATCTGCACTTCGTCGGCCAGCTCTTGCTGCAGCCGCCGCACTGATTTGGCGTCGCCCTCCACGCGGGGCGCGCGCGGCACCGTGCCCTCGGCTTGGGGGTTCGTCGTGTCCTGTGTGTCTTCTGTCATGCTGTCGGTCCCGGGGCTCGCCGGCGGTGCTCCAGGAAGCGTACCCCTCGGTGCAAGGGCTCGGCTCTGAATTGCATCACAGACACTCGCGCCCGACGCGGGGCGAGCTTAGCGCGGAGGACCCGATTGTGCGGCAGAGCGCGGCTCGGCGCGACATGCCCGTCAGCCCCAAGCCGGTCAAAGCCGTGAAACTGGGCAGTTCATTGGATTATCATTCGCCGACTTCATATCGTCGGCCGCCCTGGAACGCGCGGCTTCCAGCTCGAATTGGAATAGGTCTCACCCCGATCTTCAGTAACTGGAGTAGCGCTCGATGCTGCCGGTGACGCCGTTGACGGCGTTGCTGTGGCTGCTCATCGCCTGGTTGCTGATCGGGTCGGCCGGGCTGCTCAGACCGAACAGCATTCGGTTTGCCGGCCGCGTCCTGTTTCTGGCCGGTGCCTTGTGCGGGCTCGGTGTTCTTGCCGCCGGCGTGGCGGCCGTCGCGGGCCCCGTGGAGCGCGTCGTGCTGCCGGTCGGATTGCCCGCACTGCCGTTTCACTTGCGGTTGGACGCGCTGTCGGGCGTGTTTCTCGCGTTGCTGGGTATGGGCGCCGTCGGTGCATCCGTATTCGGCGCCGGTTACTTCCGCGGCGGGGACGGCACGGCACCGGGCCTGCTGTGCCTGCAATACCACGTCTTCCTCGCGAGCATGGGGTTCGTGCTGTTGGCGGACGACGCCTACGCCTTCATGGTCGCGTGGGAGGCGATGGCGCTCGCATCGTATTTCCTGGTTACGACTCAGCACCGCCTCGCCGAGATTCGTCGCGCGGGGTTTTTGTACTTGCTGATCGCCCATGTCGGCGCGCTCGCGATTTTGCTTTCTTTCGGCGTTCTGCAAGGCGGGCGCTGGGAGTTTACGTTCGATGCGATGCGAGCGGCGGATCTCACTCCCGCCTCGGCCACCGCCGCATTCCTGCTCGCGCTATTGGGCTTCGGAGCCAAGGCCGGGCTCGTGCCGTTGCACGTGTGGCTGCCGGAGGCGCATCCCGCGGCACCGTCGCCGGTTTCGGCGCTGCTGAGCGGTGTCATGCTCAAGACCGCCGTGTACGGGGTGCTGCGCGTGTCTTTCGATCTGCTCGGGGCGCCGCTCTGGTGGTGGGGGCTCGTCGTGCTCGGCGTGGGGCTCTTCACGGCATTCTACGGTGTCGTGTTCGCGGCCGTGCAAGTGGATATGAAGCGACTGCTCGCGTATTCCTCGATCGAGAACATCGGCATCATCTTCGCAGGCATCGGGCTTGCGCTCGTCTTCTCCGGCGTGGGCATGGGGACGCTCGCAGCCCTCGCACTCGTTGCGACGCTTTATCACTGCTTGAACCATGCCGTGATGAAGACGTTGCTGTTTCTCGGGACGGGCGCGGTGCTGCACGCGACCGGCGAGCGCAACCTCGGCCGCTTGGGCGGGTTGATGCGACGCATGCCTTGGGTCGCCTGGCTCACGTTGATCGGAGCACTCGCCATCGCGGGTTTGCCCCCGCTCAACGGTTTCGTATCCGAATGGCTGTTGTTGCAGGCGTTTCTGTTCACCGACGAGATCCCGCGCGCATTCATCAACATGCTGTTGCCGCTCGGTGCCGCCGTGGTGGCCCTGGCGGCGGCGCTGGCCGCATACGTAATGGTCAAGTTCTACGGTGTCGTGTTTCTCGGTCAGCATCGGGAGCGGGCGCTGGACCAAGCGCGCGATTGCGGTTGGCTCGAGCGTGCCGGGCTCGCCTGGCTTGCGGCCGGCTGCGTCTTGCTCGGTCTGCTGCCCGTGCAAGTGCTCCACGGGCTCAATCATGTCACTGCGCTTTTGGTCGGGACCGAGCTCGGCACGTACACCGACAGCTGGTGGCTGCTCGCGCCCCTCACGGGCACGCGCGCGAGCTACGGCCCGGTCGTGTTTCTGCTCGTCGTGCTCGGCGTCGTACTCATCGGCGTGTACGCCGTGCGGGCGATCTACCGCGGCCGCGTGCGTCGCAGTGCGCCGTGGGATTGCGGCTTCGGCAGGACCGGGCCCCGGTTGCAGGATACGGCGGAGGGATTCGGTCAACCGATCCGCCATATTTTTCAGCCGTTCTTTCGTATCGAGCGTGAGTTGCCGACGCCGTTCGATCGGGCGCCGAAGTATCGGGTTACCGTCACCGACCGGTTGTGGCTCGCGCTCTACGCGCCGCTCGGCAACGTCGTGCGCTCGGCCGCGAATGCGGTCGCTTGGTTGCAGCAGGGTCGTGTGGCCACGTATCTCGTCTACAGCTTCGTGACCTTGCTCGTGCTGCTGGCCGTGGTGCTCGCGTGACGGCCATCGATCTTCTCATGCAGTGCCTCGAGATGGTCGTCGCGATCGTTGCGGCGCCGTTGTTCGTCGGGTGGATCAACCAGTGCCGCGCTTGGCTTCAGAACCGGCGCGCACCGAGCCTTCTGCAGCCTTACCGCACGATCCGAAAGCTTTTTTCGAAGGAAGCCGTGATCGCCCACGATGCGTCGCCGCTGTTTCGCGTCGCACCGTATGTGGTCTTCGGTGCGATGACTTTCGCCGCGGCGGTCGTCCCGTCCGTAGGTACGGGTCTGCCGTTCACCGTGGCGGCAGACGCGATCGCGCTCGTCGGTCTGCTCGCGACGGCTCGCGTGTTCATGGCGCTCGCCGCGATGGATGTCGGAACGGCTTTCGGTACGCTCGGCGCACGCCGCGAGATGATGGTCGGGTTCTTGGCGGAGCCGGCGCTGCTCATGATCGTCTTCGTCGCGTCTTTGATCTCGACCACGACTTCGCTGCCGCTGATCTCCGAGCATCTCACGGGACAGGCGATCGGGCTGTATCCGAGCCTGGCATTTACGGGCGTCGCATTCACGATGGTTCTGCTGGCGGAGAACGCCCGGATCCCGGTCGACAACCCCGCCACGCATCTCGAGCTCACGATGATCCACGAGGCGATGCTGCTCGAGTACTCGGCTCGGCACCTCGCGCTCATGGAATGGGCGGCCGCGCTGAAGCTGTTCAATTACGCCTGTATCGGCTTCGCCTTGTTCGTGCCATGGGGTCTCGCCGAGGAAATGGCGGACCCTTCCGCGCTGCTCGTTGCGATTCCGTTGCTCGCGGGCAAGCTGCTCGTGGCCGGAGCTGCGCTCGCGCTCATCGAGACGGTATCGGCGAAGCTGCGCGTATTTCGCGCGCCGGAATTCCTCGCAACCGCTTTCTTGTTCGCCGTGCTCGGCATGTTGGTTCATCTACTGCTCGGAGCCTGAAGTGATCGACGCATCTTGGGACTTGCAGCTTCTGAATACCTGCGCCGCGCTCATGCTGTTGATCGCATTTGCGATGCTGTCGCAGCGGCGTGTCGTGGGTCTCGTGACGTTGCTGGCCTGGCAGGGAGCGGTGCTTTGCATCGCGACATTGCTCGTCGCCTGGCGGACCGGGGAGTGGCACTTGTACGCCTCGGCCGCGCTCACGCTCGGGCTCAAAGTCCTATTCCTGCCTTGGCTGTTGAACCGGTTGATCAAGCGTCTGGGCGTGTACTGGGATACCGAGCCCATGATCAACGCGGCGAGCACGATGCTGATCGGCCTTCTGATCGTCATTTTCGCTTTCGGGCTCGCTCAGCCGATCTCGGCGCTTGCGGCGACCGCGACGCGAAGCTCCATCGGTGTCGCCGTCGCCGTCGTGCTGCTCGCGTTTCTGACGATGATCACGCGGCGCAAGGCGATGTCGCAGGTGGTGGGGTTCTTGTCCATGGAGAACGGGCTGTTCTTCGGCGCCATGAGCGCGACTTACGGTATGCCCATGATCGTCGAGCTCGGTGTCGCGCTCGACGTCTTGGTGGCGGTGCTCGTGCTCGGTGTGTTCTTCTTCCAGATTCGCGAGCAGTTCGACAGCCTCGATCTGCATCACTTCGAATCCCTGAGGGAAGATCGCTGATGGAGTTCGCGCTTCTTCTCGTCGTGCCGTTTGCCGGGGCCGCGCTGCTCGGTGCCGTTGGCGCACGCCGTTACGCTCCCGGGCTCAACGCCGTGCTCAGCGGCATGACGTTCTTGGCGGCTTGCATGCTTACGGCTCGCGTCATCGCGCGCGGCAGCTTGCTCGCGGGCGGTGAGCAGTTCTTCATCGATCCCTTCAACGTCTTTCTCGTGACGCTGACGGCATTCGTCGGGTTCACGACGTCGCTGTTCTCGCGTCCCTACATGCGTATCGAGGTCGAGCACGGCCGTGTCACGGCGGGCCGGCTACGGCTTTATCACTCGATGTACCAGCTGTTCATCGTTCACGATGTTGCTCGCGCTGACGACGAACAACATGGGCATCCTCTGGGTTGCGATGGAGGCAGCCACGTTGTCCACCGTTTTGCTCGTCACGCTCTATCGGACGCGCGCGAGCCTCGAAGCGGGCTGGAAGTACTTCATTCTGTGCGGCGTCGGCATTGCGCAGGCGCTGTTCGGAACGATTCTGCTGTATTTCGCAGCCGAAAAAGCGCTCGGGGGCGGCGTGGATGCGCTGCTCTGGACTCACCTCAACGCCGTAAAGGATGGGCTCGAGCCTGCCGTGCTCGGCCTCGCGTTCGTGTTTCTGCTCGTCGGCTACGGCACCAAGGTTGGCCTTGCACCGCTGCACAACTGGCTGCCCGATGCACATGCCGAGGGTCCGACGCCGATTTCGGCCGTGCTGTCCGGGCTGTTGCTGAACGTCGCGATCTATGCGGTCGTGCGTTGCAAAGTGCTCGTGGAGGGCTCGCTAAAGACGCAGCTGCCTTCGGCCATGCTCATGGGCTTCGGTCTCGCCTCGGTCGTGTTGGCGGCGCTGTTTCTGTGGCGGCAACGAGACATCAAACGCCTGTTTGCGTACTCGTCGATCGAGCACATGGGCATCGTGACGTTCGCCTTCGGAATGGGTGGCCCGGTCGCGAACTTTGCGGCGCTCCTGCACATGACCGTTCATTCGCTCACGAAGTCGGCCATCTTCTTCGCGGTCGGGCATGCGGCTCAGAAGACGGGAACGCAGATCATGAGCGATATCCGCGGTCTCGTGACCGTGAGCCCGACGGTGGGGTGGGGGCTCATGCTCGGCACGCTGGCGATACTGGGCCTGCCGCCTTTCGGCGTGTTCGCGAGCGAGTTTTTGATCTTGACGACCGCGATGCGCGAGCAACCTTGGGCGACGCCGATTTTGCTGCTTGCGCTTGCCGTCGCCTTTGCGGCGATTTTCGGTCGCGTTCAGTCGATGGTGTTCGGCGACACGACGGCGAAGCGTCTGCCTCACCCACCGGCCTTGTTACCCGTGTTCGCACACCTTGCGCTCGTGCTCGTGCTCGGCCTCTACATTCCACCGTATCTTGCGAATTGGTACGAGGCCGCGACGCGGCTGATCGGAGGGCAGTAACGTGCCGCTACGTCATTGGCTTGAACGTGCGCAGCCCGTCGCGGGCGCGCCGGGCTTCACCGCGTTGCGGCTGGATCGCGAGGAGTGGTCGCGCGCGACGCAGCGGGTTGCGGCCGGCGGCGGACGGCTCCTCGCCCTGTGGATCACGCCGGGGCTCGAGCCCGGGGCGGCGTCGTGGGTGCGTGCGTCGTTCCTGCTGGCCGACGGTGGTGGCGTGCTGATCGCGCACGAGGTTGCCGAACAGGAGACGTATCCGAGCTTGCACGAGCAGTTCCCCGCGGCGATCCGGCTGCAACGGGCGGCCTACGATCTGACGGGCGTCGCATCGAGCGATGTCGATCGTCGGCCGTGGTTGCGCCATGCCGCGTGGAGCGCCGACGAATTCCCGCTGCGCGACGCGCAGCTCATGCGCGCCGACGAGCCGGCGCTCGACGACTACGAATTCGTGCGCGTCGCGGGCGAGGGCGTGCACGAGATCGCCGTCGGGCCCGTGCACGCCGGCATCATCGAGCCCGGTCACTTCCGGTTCTCGGTCGTTGGCGAGAAGGTGCTCAGGCTCGAAGAGCGCCTCGGCTACGTTCACAAGGGCATCGAGCGTCGGTTCAGGGAGCTGCCGATTCTCGCGGGTCACCGGCTCGCCGCGCGCGTCTCGGGAGACTCGGCGGTGGCGTTCTCCTGGGCCTATTGTCAGGCGCTCGAGGGCATGGCGGACGCGTCGATCCCGCCGCGCGCGGCTTGGCTGCGCGCGCTGGCTCTCGAGCTCGAGCGAATCGCGAATCATCTCGGTGATCTCGGCGCGCTCGGCAACGATGCGGGGCTCGCCATTGGACTCGCGCATTTTTCGCGTCTCAAAGAGATCCTACTGCGGGCCACCGAAGCCGCCCTCGGGCAGCGCTATCTGCTCGACTATGTGGTGCCGGGGGGCGTGGCCGTGGATCCGTCGATGCGCGATCTCGAAGCGCTCGTGGGCTGCGTCGACGCGGTCGCGGCGGAAACGCTGCAGCTCAAAGCGATCTATGCCGATCACGCCGGCGTGCAGGACCGTTTCGTGACGGCTGGGCAAGTGACGCCCGAGCTCGCCGCAAGGCTCGGTCTGATCGGGCTCGCCGGACGCGCGAGCCGCCAGGCTTTCGATGTGCGAGCCGATCTGCCCTGTGCTCCGTATGTCGAGCTCGAGCCACAGAAGGTCGTGCATGCCGATGGCGACGTCGCCGCGCGCGTGATGGTTCGATTCGACGAGATTGCCGTGTCGGCGCGGCTCATCGGCGAGATCGCCGCGCGGCTGCCGGTCGGACCCACGGCCTTGCCCGTTCCGGAGCCGCAGGCCGGAGCACTCGGCGTCGGGCTAGCGGAAGCGTGGCGAGGACCGGTTTTCGTTGCGCTCGAAGCGGGCACGGGCGGCGCGATTCGGCGTTGTCATCCGCACGACGTGTCGTGGCAAAACTGGCCGGTGCTCGAGCACGCGATCGTCGGCAACATCGTTCCCGACTTTCCGCTCATCAACAAGTCGTTCAACTTGTCGTACAGCGGGCACGACCTATGAGAGGCCCGGCATGCTGAAAACTCTCGGCAAGATCATCCGCACCGGTCTCGTCACGGAGCCCCCGCCCGCCGGCGACGAAGCACTGCGGGTTCGCGAGGCTCTACAGGAGAAGATCCGCGCCGTGCTCGGCCGTGCGCTGAGCATCCGCCACGTGGACGCCGGCTCGTGCAACGGCTGCGAGCTCGAAATTCACGCGTTGAACAATCCGATCTACAACATCGAAGGTCTCGGAATCCGATTCGTCGCAAGCCCGCGTCACGCGGATTTGCTGCTCGTCACCGGCCCCGTAAGCGCGCACATGGAAGCGGCGCTGCGCCGAACGTACGATGCGACGCCGGATCCGAAGCTCGTGGTGGCAGTGGGGGATTGCGGCTGCTCGGGTGGTATTTTCGGCGAGAGCTACGCGAGCCGAGGGCGTGTCGCCAACGTCATTCCCGTCGATGTCGCCGTCCCGGGCTGTCCTCCGAGTCCGGCGCGGTTGCTGGCGGCAATTCTGACGGCGGTCTCTCGCCGTGCCTAGCGTTGCGCGCTGCCGAGCAGCTTGCGCAGCTTCCAGCTCGAGACGGGGCGGGAGAAATAATACCCCTGCAGCTCGTCGCAGCCGTTGGCCTCGAGGAAGGCGGCTTGCTCTGCCGTCTCGACGCCTTCGGCCACGACCTTGAGGCCCAAGTTGTGCCCGAGCGTGAGGATCGTCCGCACGATGGCCGCGTCGTCGGGGTCCGTGCCGAGGTCGCGAACGAACGAGCGGTCGACTTTGAGACGATCGACGGGGAACCGCTTGAGGTAGCTCAGGCTCGAGTATCCCGTGCCGAAGTCGTCGACGGCGATCTGAACACCAAGCTGTTTGATCGCACGCAGCGTATCGACCATTTGCTCGCCGTCCTGCATGACCATGTTCTCCGTGATCTCGATCTCGAGATAGCGCGGCTCGAGGCCCGTGGCCGCCAAGACTTCGGCGATCGTCCGCACGAGATCGTCGCGGCGAAACTGCCGCGGAGACACGTTCACGGAGATCACGCACGGCACGTAGCCCGCGTCTTGCCACGCCTTGTTTTGCGTGCAGGCCGTCTCGAGAACCCAGCGGCCGATGGGGGCGATCAAGCCGATTTCCTCGGCGACGGGGATGAACCGAGCGGGCTCGATGGTGCCGCGTCCGGGCAGCTCCCAACGAACGAGCGCCTCGCAGGCGACGATGCGCTGCGTCCGTAAGTCGATGCGAGGTTGATAGAGCAAGTCGAGTTGCTCGCGCTCGACGGCACGGCGTAGATTGGCCTCGAGCTCGAGCCGCTCTTTCATGAGCTGATTGAGCTCGTCGGTGAAAAACTGGTAGTTGTTGCGCCCGTGCTCCTTGGCTCGGTACATCGCCGAGTCGGCGTTCTTGAGCAAGGTGTGAGCATCGGACCCGTCGTCAGGATACAGCGCTACGCCGATGCTGCACGTTACCTCGAACTCGCCGTGCGCCGTTCGCCAAGGCTTCGAGATCGATTCGAGCAGGCGTTCCATCACGATTCCGACGGCGTCGGATTCGCCTTGTCCGTTGATGAGCAGCACGAACTCATCGCCGCCGAGTCGGGCGATCGTGTCGAAATCGCGCACGGAGGACTTGAAGCGCTCCGCCATAGCTTGCAGCAGCTGGTCGCCGATGTGGTGCCCAAGGCTGTCGTTGATGAATTTGAATCGATCGAGGTCGACGAAGACCACGGCTAGCCGCGTGCCGTAGCTCGCGGCCGTCAGGATCGCTTGCTGTAGGCGGTCGTTGAGCAGCGATCGGTTGGCCAGGCCCGTGAGCGTATCGTAGTTGGCTTGCTGCTCTATGCGTGATTGGTAAAGACGCCGCTCCGTCACGTCTTCGACGGTGCCCTCGTAGTGGAGCACTTCGCCGCCGGCGCCGAAGACGGCGCGCGCGTTCTCCGAAATCCAGATGACGTCGCCGTTCTTGCGGTACACCTCGGACTCGAATCCGCTGATCGATCCTCGCGCTCGAACGATGCGCATGAACTCTTCGCGGCGCGACGCGTCGACGTACAGTTGCTTGCGAATGTCGCGCAGCGACCGCATGAGCTCGCCCGGCGAGTCGAAGCCATAGATGCGTGCCAACGCGGGATTGGCGTCGAGGTAATGCCCGTCCGGCGCGGTCCGGAAGATTCCCTCGATCGCGTTCTCGAACAGGCTGTGATAGCGCCTCTCGGCCTCGCGCAAGGCGCGCTCGGCCTCCGTGCGTTGCGTGATGTCCTCGATGATACCTTCGAGGGCGACGACGTTGTCCGCACTGTCGCGAATGCCGATGCCGCGCTCCCATACCCGGCGCACGGCGCCGTCGGCGTGCAAGATGCGGTACTCGACTTCGAACCGGCGCCGCTCGGTGAGTGCGGTGTGGATGGCGACTCTGACTCGCTCGCGATCGTCGGGATGCGTGAGTTCCTCGTAGGAGAGTCTTCCATTGAACAGCAGATCGCCGGGATGGTAGCCCGTCACGCGGAAGCAGCCTTCGCTCACGAACTCCATCGTCCAATTCGCGTCGTCACGGCAGCGGTAGACCATGCCGTCGAGATTGCCGAGCAAGGTCTCGAGCATTCTGGCCGTCTCGCCCGTGTCACCATGCCCCGGCGCGGGCGCTGCGCCGGGTCGCCGTGCGGCAGATGCGGATGGGGAGGGATCCTCCACGAGCGGAGGAACATGCTGTACGGACTTCGGGACGTTCATCGTGATCAAGGTCGGCAAAGATCCCGAACGATTTAGCCTGTCGTCTCGAATTGTTCTCGGTCCGTCGTCACAAAATGCTGCATCGTCGGCGGAACTCACGGTTGAGCCGTGTGCATGCACAAAGACGGTGCGCGTCGGCGCCTTGACCGCCAATGGAGCCGGCCGTTTGAAGCGTGATTTCGCGGCGCGTTCGCCAGTCCACGTCGACACCGCGACGACAGTCGGGGTAAATTCGACCGAATTCGACCAGGAGCGAGACTATGAATCAGTTCGCACGAGTCGTCACGTTGCTTGCCGCGTCCTTCTCGACGCAGGTGTCGTGGGCGCAGCAGCCCGAGCCCGTTCGCGTGCGCGGCACGGTGCAGTCGTTCGATGGCCAAGCGCTGACGATCGATACCGCACATGGCGCCGTGACGCTCCTGGTGGGCCAGCGCACGGGTATCAACGGTGTGGAGCGCAAATCCGTCGCCGACATCGGGGACGATACGTTCATCGGCACGACGGCTGTCAAGGACGCGCGCGGCCGTTGGCAAGCCACGGAAGTGCATATCTTCCCGGAGGCGATGCGCGGCGCCGGGGAGGGTCACTACGCGTGGGATTTGCCCGAAAGCACGATGACCAATGCGGCTGTTACGGGGCAGGCCTCGAAGCGCCGCGGACGCACCTTGCATTTGAAATACGCGACGAGCCAGGGCAGCGGTCCGGGCGGAGAGGTGGACGTGAACGTCACGAAGAAGACGGCTATCGTTGCGCTGACGGCCGGCGATGGCTCTTTGCTCGTGCCCGGCGCGGCCGTTTTCGCACTTGCGGCGGCGCAGCCCGATGGGCGCGACAGCGCAATCGCGATCGTGGCCGAAACCAACGGTGTGAAACCACCGATGTGAGCTTCGGTTCGGCGCGTGGCTTTGCCGAAAGGTGACAAGCGATGCCGAGAGGCGAGGAGGGGGGAATGGCCACGAAACAGAATATCGACCAACGTGTTTTCGATTTGTACGACGAGTATTGCCACGGGCGGATCGACCGACGCGAGTTCTTGGCTCGCGCGAGCGCGATCGTCGTGGGCGGCGTGTCGGCTCTTGCGATGGCGCAGGCGCTATTTCCGCGTTATGCGGAGGCCGAGACGGTTTCGTTCACCGACGACCGTATCAAAGCGCAGTACGTCGACTATTCGTCGCCGGGCGGCACATCGGGCAAGATGCGCGGCTACCTCGTTCGGCCGAAGGCCGAGGGGCGGTTCCCGGCCGTGCTCGTGATACACGAGAACCGCGGCTTGAACCCATACGTCGAGGATGTCGCGCGTCGTGTCGCGGTGGCCGGCTTCCTCGCCTTGGCACCGGACGGCTTGTCGCCTGTGGGCGGGTACCCGGGCAACGACGATGACGGTCGCTCGCTGCAGGCGAGCCTCGACCAAAGCAAGCTGCGCCAGGACATGATCAACAGCGCGCGTTGGCTGAAATCGCACGCGCTGTCGAACGGCAAACTCGGCGCGGTGGGTTTCTGTTGGGGCGGCGGGATGGTCAACAATCTGGCCGTCGCGCTTGGTCCGGACCTGCAAGCCGGTGTGCCATTTTACGGTGCCGCGCCGGCCGCTGCCGACGTGGTTAAGATCAAGGCGCCGCTGCTCCTTCAGTTTGCAGGCAACGATCAGCGTATCGATGCAATGTGGCCCGACTACGAAGCAGCGCTCAAAATGAACGGCGTCAGCTACGAAATGCACATGTACGAGGGCGTAAATCACGGGTTTCACAACAATTCGACGCCGCGCTACGACGAAAAGGCGGCCGATCTCGCGTGGGATCGCACGATCGCCTTCTTCAAGAAGCACTTGGGATAGACATTTAGGAGGGCGTGCCTGCCCGCAAGCCCGCCGGGGCTTGGCGGCTGCGCCACGCGGCAAGATATTGTTCAAGCGTTGGCGTCGTCGTCGGGTTCTCGCGAACCGTTCGATTCCCGAGGCGCTGTGGGCCGCGCTACTTGCGACCACGCCCGTGCTGGAGCGGCGCAGCGCCGAGGAGCTCGCGCGGCTTCGCGAGCTCACGCTGCTGTTCGTGCACGAGAAACACTTCGAACCCGCGGGCGGTATCGAGCTCGACGATGCGAAGCGGCTCAAGATCGCCGCGCTCGCATGTCTGCCGATCCTCGATCTCGGTCTCGACTACTACCCAAACTTCGCCGCCGTAGTCGTCTATCCCGACGAGTTCGTGGTGCGCGATCGGCGATACGAGGACGAGGACGGGATCGTGCACATCGGCGACGACGTGCTGAGCGGCGAGGCATGGGAGCAAGGACCGGTCGTTCTGGCGTGGAGCGAAGTCGCGGCGAGCGGGCTTGGGGAGGGCTTCAACGTCGTCGCTCACGAGCTGGCTCATAAGCTCGACATGCTCAGCGGCGAGGCGGACGGTGTGCCGCCGTTGCATGCAGGCATGCGTCTTACCGACTGGCGCGCCGCCTTCGAGGATGCTTATGACGATTTGGTCGATCAGCTCGACAGGGGCGAGGAGCCGTGGCTCGACCCGTATGCCGCCGAGGATCCAGCCGAACTTTTCGCGGTGTGCTGCGAGATGTTCTTCGACGTTCCCGATGACTTGGCCGGTGCGTATCCGCAAGTCTATGCACAGCTTGCCGCGTTCTTCCGGCAGGATCCGGTCTCGGCCGGTGATGGGGTCCGCGCTGGCTAGCCTTTCGGCAACGTGAACTCGACGGTCGCGCCCGCATCGGGCGCACCGTCGGCCCAAATGCGGCCACCGTGCCGGGTGACGATTCGGTGCACGAGGGCAAGCCCTATGCCGGCGCCGGGGAATTCGCTGTCCCGATGCAGTCGCTGCGACAACTTGAAGAGTTTGTCGCTGTATCGGGCGTCGAATCCCGCGCCATTGTCTCGAATGCGGTAATGCACCTCGTCGCCGTGCTCGCGGCCGCTGACCTCGACGATTGCCTGTGTGCGATGCGCGGAGAACTTCAATGCGTTGGCGAGCAGCTCCGTCCATGCGCGTTCGATCAACCCTTCGTCGCCGATGGCCGGCGGTAGGTGAGTCATGCGAAAGTCTATTGCCCGGCTGTCGCGTCGTTCGGCCGATCGCTCGAACGATCTTCGAACGATGGCCGTCATGTCGAGACGAGTCGGCTGCAACGGCTTGCGGCTGCGTCGAGAGAAGCCGACGAGCGCATCGATCAGCAATGCCATTCGGTCCGCTTCCTTCGTCACGATCTCGAGCTTGCGCCGTGCTTCCGCGGAGAGCTCGGCCTCGTGATCGGAAAAGATCATGGTGCAGAAGCTCGAGATGGCGCGGATAGGGGCGCGTACATCGTGCGACACGGCGCGCGCGAAATCCTCGGCATCGTTATTGAGCGCGTCGAGCTCCGCGGCGCGTTTGAGCACCTGTTGCTCGAGTTGCGCATAACCTTGCGCGCTCTCGATCGCCGCGGCGGCCGTATCGGCCAAGGCGCGTAGCGCGGCGAGTGCCTCTCCGCCGGGCCGGTGCGGCACGGACCAATACACGCCGAGTGCGCCGATGGGATCAGCCGCGCGCAACGGCACGATCGCCATGCTCTTGACGAAGGTCGGCGCGTAAACGTCGTCGGCTACGCGCTCGTCGCCGTGAACGTCCTCGATCAGCGCTTCACGTGCGTGTAGCATCGTCCAGCCGCTCACGCAGCGGCTCAATGGTAGCCGCTGTCCTTTCCAGAGCGGTGCCATGGCATCCTCCTCCACGTACGAGCTGTCCGTGCCGTCCCGCAGCGCGAGCGTCGCACCGGCGGCCCGCAGCAGCTTGCGCGCGGCACCGCAGGCGGTCCGCACGATGGCTTGAATGTCGCGTGTCGCGGTCAGTCTGTGGACGGCCCGAATGAGCTCGGCCATGTCGGTCGGGGTCCAGCCCGAGCCGGGAGTATGCTCGCTGTCGGCGTCGTGATTGGCCACGTGGGGACTCTTCGGTTGCGGTGAATGGCCGCGCGTCGGCGCAGCAAGAGGCAACTGTAGCGCGCGAGCGCCCGGTCGCGCCGCGGCTGGCATCACATCCTGGTACCCAGGAATTCCCCTACACGCCAACGCGGCGTCTCCTCAATGCCGTCTGAGAGAATATGCGTAGGGACAGCAAATAGTCTCAAGTTTAAGGCGCTCGAACCGATCATTCGGCTGCGACCTCGTGTGCGCTGTCGGTGTCGTTGTCCGGCGCGCTCGATTGGAAATACTCGGGATATGTCTACGGCAAACGCATGAACGGCGCGGGCGTTTCGGAGTGGAAGTGAGTCGAGCCGACGGTTCGCGCTTCAGCCATGGCCAGGTCCTGCGCCTGCTGCTCGTGGAGGACAACCCCCTCGATGCGGAGTTGATCCAGCGCCAAATCGCCGCAGACGGGCTTGTGGCCGAGTTGCGCGTCGTATCTTCCGAGCGCGCGCTGCTCAAGGCGTTACGCGAATTCGATCCTCACGTCGTCTTGTCGGACTTCTGCCTGCCCGGTTTCGACGGCTATTCGGCGCTCGAGACGGTCCGTCGCGAGCTTCCCTCCGTGCCGCTGATCTTCGTATCGGGGACCATCGGGGAGGAGGTGGCCATCGACGCCGTGAAGCGCGGGGCCGTGGACTACTTGCTCAAGGACAATCTTCGCCGGCTAGGGCAGTCCATAAGGAGTGCTCTGCGGCAGGCCGAGGCGGCCCGCGCCAAGGAGTGGGCCGAGACCATGCTCCGGCGCAGCGAGGCTCGATTGCAGGACATCATCGACACGTCGCGGGACTGGATATGGGAGTGCGACGCGGACGGGCGCTTCACGTTCTCGAGTCCGAGTGTGATGAGCATCCTCGGGTACGGAAACCACGAGATTCTCGGCCGCAGCGCGAGCGAGCTCGTGCAGTCGGACGACGAGCTTCAGCTCCAAGCAACGATGGCCGAGCTCGAGCAGCGATCGGTGCTCGAGAAGCCTCTCACGCTTCGCTGGAAGCACAAGAATGGCAAGTTTCGTTATCTGGAGCGGACGATGGTGCCCGTCTTCGCAGACGAAGGCTCGTTGCGCGGTTTTCGCGGTATCGACCGCGACGTGACGCTGCGTAAAGCTCAGGAATCGCGGATCCGGCGGCTGAATCGCTCGCTACGCTTCGTCAGCGGGGCGAGCTCCGCCGTCATGCGAATTCGCGACCGTGATCAGCTGCTCAAGGAAGCATGTCACCTGGCTGTTACGGTCGGTGGCTACGTGGCGGCGACGATCTACTTGTTGCCTCCACGGGCCGGGGCCAAGCCCGTCGTGTGCTCCTACGGTACGGTGAGCGCCGAAGGCAAGAAATGGTCGATAACCGGCAAGCTGCCGAGCGAGCAGTCGGTGATGACCCAGGCGCTCGCAACCGGTCAGCCGGCCATCGTTCGTGACCTCGACGAGCCGGGCGCGCTGATCGTTGCGCGCGCATACCGGAAGTCGTTGCTCGCGCGCGGCGTGCGGGCAGTGATCGCGCTGCCGATGATGGTCGACGGCACGATGATCGGCGTGCTCGAGCTGCATTCCGACGAGCCCGGGGTGTTCGGCGACGCCGAGCTCTCGTTGTTGGAGCAGGTCGATGCCAATATCACTTTCTCGCTGCAGTACTTGCAGAGCAAGGAGAGCGCGGAGTACCTCGAGTACTTCGATGCGTTGACGGCGCTCCCCAACAGGTCCTCGTATGTGCAGCGCTTGGATGCCGAGGTCGAGCAGGCACTGTGCTCCGGAAGCGTGCTGCCCGTGCTCGTGTTCGACGTCGCCAATCTCAGCATCATCAACGACGGTCTCGGGCATCAGGCCGGTGATTTGGTACTTCGGCTCATCGCGCAGCGCCTCAAGGACGAGTTTGGCGAGGAGAGCCTGCTGTGCCGGCTCGGCGGGGACCGGTTTTCCGTTGCGTCGGTCGACGCACACACCGATGCGCTCAACGCCCTCGGTGCGAGAGTGACGCGTCTGTTCGATGAGCCCTTCGAGGTTCACGACCAGGACCTGCGGATCTCGGTCAGAGCCGGGGCCGCGCAGTTTCCGGACGATGGAACGACCGCCGACGAGTTATTGCAACGCGCTCAAACGGCGCTCGGCCACGCGAAGGAAGCCGGGGAGACCTACTCGCGGCACAGGCCGGACATGAGCGCCGGGGCGACCGAGCGGTTGAGCCTCATCAACGATCTCCGCCGCGCTGTCGCCGACAAGGGGTTCAGGTTGGAGTACCAACCCAAGGTCGAGATTGCCACCGGCGTTGCAGACGGAGTGGAGGCGTTGCTGCGTTGGAGTTCGGCGCAGCACGGCGTCGTGCCGCCTGGCGTTTTCGTGCCGATCATCGAGTCCCTCGGCTTGATCGACGAGGTAGGGCGGTGGGTCATCGTTCAGGCCATGGCCGAGGCGAGCGGATGGTTCGCCGCGGCGACCGGCGATTTTCGAGTCGCCGTCAACGCGTCACCTCTACAGCTGAATCGACCGGATTTCAGCGACAAAGTGCTCGATCTCGTGGGCGAGCACGCGAAACGTCTCGAGATCGAGGTGACCGAAAGCACGCTACTGGCCGATCCGCGACGCGCGCATGCCAACCTTTCGCGATTGCGCGAGGCGGGAGTCACGGTGGCCATCGACGATTTCGGCACGGGACATTCGTCACTACGCGTTCTTACCGGCCTGCCGGTCGACGTCTTGAAGATAGACCGCACTTTCGTGAGCGACATGACTTCGAATCGAAGCCACCGAGTGATCGTGCAAGCGACCATCACGCTCGCGCGATCCTTGGGGCTGAAGACCGTGGCCGAAGGTGTCGAGACATCGGAGCAGCTCGAAATGCTACGCGACCTCGGTTGCGGTATGGCGCAGGGATATCTCTTGCGCCGTCCTGCTCCGGCTGCAGAGATTGGCGACTGGCTCGCCGCCCAGAACGCGTCCTCTACCTCCGAGTCAGCGCTCGGCTGAGATCACGTGTTGCGCGTCGTACGCCGAAGACGAGGCCGATCGACGTCGCCGTGAGCGCGCCGAGCAGCAGAATCACCATGCCGACGTCCCAAAGCGGCCGGCGCCGGTACCAGAAAGCGAAGTCGAGACTGTGCAGGCCGTTGTAGAGCCAGCGTTCCAGTCGACTCAAGCGATGAACGGTCGCCACTGTCCGGCCGAGGGCCGGATCGACATAGATCCAAGTGCGCATGGGGTCCGCAAACTTCACTCGCAGCACGGGTAGCGGTGCTTGCCGGTTACGAGAGTAGTAATAGTCGTCATAGTCCTCGAGCAAAGTTTGCTCGGCGACTTGTTCGTCCGGCAGGGCCGCGCGAAGGCGCATGAGCAATGAGTCCACGCTGAAGGGTTCGGAGCGCGCCTGCAGCGTTCGCGCATTCACGAGCAATCGTTGCTGAGCGTCGGCCGTCGACACGAGGTAAGGCTGATGGAGACGCTCGGGCTCGGCGGCCGTCGGATGCTTCTGCGTGTAGCGGGCCAGAAAGTAAGGCTCATCTTCGATGCGTCGAAGCTCGATTTCCTTGGGTCTCTTGCCGTCCGGCGAGGGCCGTCCAGTCGACCGCCGCCGGTATCGGAAACGCGGCGAGATCGAGCGGTCCGCCGCTGAACGTATCGCGCGGACGGTGAGCCCTTCGGCGTTCGTCCACGCGAACGGCTCCATCGACAGCAGTCCGCTGAATACCCACGTCAGCGTGAACAGCCCGAACACGGCGCCCAGGATGTAATGCCAGCGCATCCACCCGGTGTAACGGATGGAAGACGAGAGCCGGAACGGCGTGGTTTTGCGAAACTGCACGGCGCCGAGCACGAGGCCGAGCACGGCGAGCACGCAACCGAGGGTTGCGAGGCACACGACAGTCCAATACCAAAGCGGCTGATCGTTTCTGAGCGGTGTGAAGTAAAGCCAATGCGGAATTGTTGCGATCCAAGCCAGCGCGCGACTGCGACGCGTCGTCACGAGCGCGACTTCGCCCGTTTCGGGCGAAACGTAAACGACGCTGCCGGCCGCATCGGTGGCGACGAACTCGTCGAGCGGCAAGTGCGCGCCCGAGCAGCAGTGTCCACTGATCGGGGGCGGACAAAGTACCTGCAAAGCTCAGCGCTCGTCTCCGGCATGTCCAGGAATCGCGCCGCCACGCTTCTAGCCGCCGCCGGGTCGAGCGGCTCGAGCACGCCGCCGTCGTCGGCGAACACGGTCGTCGTGCCGAAGGGCGGTGCCGCGAAACGGTACGCCGGGCGCAGCTCGACCGTGGTTAGTGTGACGACGTCGGGGTCGATACCGAGCTCGGCCTGCCGCGAGGCTTCCGCCGGCGTGAGGCGCACGGCGGCCAGGTCGAGTGGCGGCAGATGCGCGAGGCGTTCCTCGGGCGTGAGCTCCGGCATTCCGCCGACGTAGATCATGGCGATACCGGACACGAACCAAATCGCGAACATGAAGCTGAGTGGTATGCCGAGGTAGCGATGGAAGAGGATCAAGTACCTGCGCAGGAGTTGCATCGCGTGCCTCGGGTTGCTCGCGTTCAGGCGCCCGATGCGGACGACTGCGGTGGTCTATCTTCGAGCGCGATCTCCATGCCTTGGCGCATGTGGCGAGTGGCGACGCTCACCTCGCGCAGCAGGAAGACGAGGCCCGAGATGATCAGCAGCATGGCGATCACGAACAGGATTGCGATCACTGCGGACAGGTTGAAGCTCACGAAATCGCCGACGAACAGCGTGACAATCACCAGACACACGGTCAATGCACCGCTCACGCACAAGCGTATGGCCCAATTGATGAGGTCGATGCGAGTCCACAGCGCCGTCGTTTCGGCGCGCAGCAGCTGGCGTTGATCTTCGTGCTGTGCTTGCGGAATCCGCCGTTCGATGATTCTGGCCCGATCGATAATGCGGCCGAGTCGCGTCGACAGCACTCCGAGCAGGCCGCCGATGCCGGCGAGCAAGAACACGGGCGCGACCGCGAGCTGGATGACTTGGGCGATCGTTTGAATCGAATTGACTTGGTCCATACGTCATGGGCTACCGCAGCGCGACCGACTGCGAGTATGCCCGGAACGGGTGCGGCCGATAAAGGTATCCGGCGCGGGGGGGCGCGGCCCGAGCGGCGCTGCGCACCCGATCGGTCCGGCCGTCGAGCCGAAGCGGCGTTTTCGTCTGTCGGCGGCGCGGCGTTTGGTGTTTAATCCTCGCATGCTGTGCTTACCGACGCCGGACCCGGATCTGCTGGCGCGCCGCGACGAGATCGTGCGCGCTCTGCGCGAGCTCGTGGCCCCCGGTAACGTGATAGCGGATACGCATCGTCTCGCCGCCTACGAGACGGATGCGCTTACGGCATACCGTCAGGCTCCGCTTGCGGTCGTGTTGCCGGAAACCACGGCGGAGGTGGCGTCGGTTCTCGCGTTTGCCGCGCGGGAGGGCGTCAAGATCGTACCGCGAGGCGCGGGCACGTCGTTGTCGGGCGGCGCGATTCCGGCCGCCGACTCGATCGTCGTTGCGCTCGGCAAGTTCAACAAGATTCTCGAGGTCGACTATGAGAATCGCTGCGTCGTCGCGCAATGCGGCGTGACGAATCTCGCGATCACTCACGCCGTGGCGGGGCAAGGTTTCTACTACGCACCGGATCCTTCCAGTCAGATCGCCTGTACGATCGGAGGGAACGTTGCCGAGAACTCCGGTGGTGTCCACTGTCTGAAGTACGGGCTCACGACCAATAACGTGCTCGGCGTCGAGCTCGTGATGCCGGACGGCGAGATCGCGCGTCTAGGGGGCAAGCATCTCGACAGTGGTCACTACGACTTGCTGGGCCTCACGATCGGCTCCGAGGGGCTGATCGGCATCGTGACCGAGGTGATCGTGCGAATTCTCAGGCGCCCGCAGACCGCCCGCGCGCTCTTGATCGGATTCGCCGAGGTCGAATCCGCCGGCGCGTGCGTCGCCGCGATAATTGCCGATGGCATCATTCCTGCCGGAATGGAAATGATGGACAAGCCGGCGATTCACGCGGCGGAAGCGTTCGTGAACGTAGGCTATCCGTTGGACGTGGACGCGCTGCTGATCGTCGAGCTCGACGGCCCGCAGGCGGAAGTCGACTTTCTCATCGAGCGCGTGCGAGCGATCGCAAGCCATCACGGCGCCGTGAGTGTGCGCGCATCGGTCGACGAGACCGAGCGACTCGCATTTTGGGCAGGGCGCAAAGCAGCGTTTCCGGCGGTCGGGCGTATCAGCCCGGACTACTACTGCATGGACGGAACGATTCCGCGCCGCGAGCTGCCGCGCGTGCTGCGAGCGATGAGCGAAATGTCGCAGCGTTATGGTCTGCGCGTCGCCAACGTGTTTCATGCAGGAGACGGCAATCTCCATCCCCTGATCCTATACGATGCCAACGAGCCGGGTCAGATCGACAAAGCAGAGGCGTTCGGATTCGAGATCTTGCGTCTGTGCGTCGACGTCGGTGGCGTGCTCACGGGCGAGCACGGCGTCGGCCTCGAGAAGCGCGATCTGATGACCTATCAGTTCGACGAGGCCGATCTCGGCGTGCAACACCGTGTCAAACATGCCTTCGATCCGCAAGCGCGGTTCAATCCCGGCAAGGTTTTTCCGACACTGCACCGCTGTGCCGAGCTCGGCCGCGAGCACGTGCATGCCGGGCACGAGCGCTTTCCGGATTTGCCTCGCTTCTGATGGGAGGCGCGGCTCGGTGTCGACCGGCACGACTCAGCGTGTGCCGATGACCAAAGCGCTACTCATGCCGCGCGACACCGCCGATCTCGTCGAGCTCGTGGCGTCCCACCCTCGAGCGCTCGAGCCCGTGGCAGGGGGTACGAAGCGCTCGCTCGGCCGGCCCGTGGACGCCGATCGGCTCGCACTCGAAGCGTTTGCGGGGCTCGTCGAGTACGAGCCTGCGGAGCTCGTGCTGACTGCCCGTGCGGCCACGCCTCTCGCCGACGTCGTTGGCGCACTGACGGAAAACGGCCAACGGCTTGCGTTCGAGCCACCCGACTTCGGCCGGCTGCTCGGCGTGCCGGGCCGACAGACGTTGGGCGGCATCGTAGCGACGAACCTTGCGGGCTCGCGGCGCGTGTTCGCCGGTGCGGCGCGCGATCATTTTCTCGGCTTCGAGGCCGTCTCGGGCCGAGGCGAGCGCTTTCGGGCCGGCGGCAAGGTCGTCAAGAATGTCACGGGCTACGATTTGCCGAAGCTGCTGGCGGGCTCGTGGGGAACACTGGCCTTGCTGACGGAAATTACCATGCGTGTCGCGCCCGCGCCGGAGGTCGAGCGCACGCTGATCGTGCCCGCGCGCACGGCCGAGCACGCATTCGACATCATGCGAAGAGCACTCGGCTCGGCGAACGAGGTCTCGAGCGCCGCGTTCGACCCCGAGCGCGGTGTGTCGCTCAGGCTCGAGGGTTTCGCGGGCTCGGTCGACGCCCGCGTTGAGTCGCTGCTCGAAGATCTCGGCGGCCCCGAGGCCGTCGAGATCGACACCGACGGCTCGAAAGCGCTTTGGCGGGCAGTCGGCGGAGTCGAGGCGCTTGCACAGTGGCCGATCGTCTGGCGGCTGTCCGTGCCGCCGAGCGAGGCGGCCGGCGCGCTCGCGCGTCTGCACCCGGACCGGTGCCTGCTCGACTGGGGCGGCGGCTTGATCTGGGCTGCGTATCGAGAGCTCGATGCCGTGCGAGTTCGAAGTGCTCTTCGGGGCGGGCACGCTACGCTGTTCAAAGCGCCGCCGGAGGCGCGCGCGGAGATCCCCGTGTTCCACCCACTGCCCGCACCGTTGGCCGCAGCGGCCGAGCGCGTGCGCATCGCCTTCGATCCGAAGCGCAAGCTCAATCCCGGGCGGATGACGTAACCATGCAAACACGCTTCAGTGCCAAGCAACTAGAGGATCCCGCGATCGCCGCCAGCGAGCAGATTCTGCGCAAGTGCGTGCACTGCGGTTTTTGCACGGCCACTTGTCCGACTTACGTGCTGCTCGGTGACGAGCTCGACAGTCCGCGCGGGCGCATCTATCTCATCAAGGAGATGCTCGAGAACTCGCGGCCGGCCACGGCCGAGGTCGTTCGGCACGTCGACCGTTGCCTGTCGTGCCTAGCGTGCATGACGACGTGTCCGTCGGGCGTGCACTATCAACACCTCGTCGATCATGCGCGCGCGCACATCGAGAGAACGTTCCGCAGGCCGTTGGGCGACCGCGTGCTGCGCTCCCTGCTGGCGGCGACATTGCCCTATCCCGCGCGGCTGAAGGCGGCGCTCGCGTTGGCCGCAGTCGCGCGACCGATCGCAAGGTTCATGCCGGCGCGTTGGCGGGCCATGCTCGCGCTCGCACCTCCGGTGCGCACGACGGCCGTACCGGGCGCGTCGCGAGCATCGGCCTCCGGGCCACGACGGGCGCGTGTGGCCGTCTTGACGGGTTGCGTGCAGTCGGTCATCGCGCCGCAGATCAACGCCGCGACGATCCGGTTGCTCGAGCGCGCGGGTGCGGAAGTGGTCACGGTGCCCGGCTGCTGCGGTGCGATCGTTCACCACCTCGGGCGCGAGCGCGACTCCGCAGGGTTGGCGGGTGAGCTGATCGGCCGGCTGCAGGCGGAAATGTCGGACCAAGGTCTCGATGCGATCGTAGCGAACGCGTCGGGCTGCGGAACCCAAGTCAAGGACTATGGGTTCGCGCTGCAGCACGATCCTGCGCTTGCCGCTCGGGCGCTGGCCGTCAGTGCGCTGGCACGAGATGTGACGGAAGTGCTGGTCGAGCTTGGCCTGCCGTCTCCGACCGGCGTCTCGGCCGGGCTCAAAGTTGCCTATCACTCGGCGTGCTCGATGCAGCACGGGCAGCGCGTCGAGGCGCCGCCGCGCGACCTGCTGCGAGACGCGGGTTTCACGATCGCGGAAATCGCGGAAGCGCACTTGTGCTGCGGCTCGGCGGGTACTTACAACGTCTTGCAGCCGGTGCTCGCGGCGCAGCTCAGGGATCGAAAGACCGCGAATATCGCGCGCACGGGTGCCAGAGCCGTCGCGACCGGCAACGTCGGTTGCATCGTGCAAATTGCCTCCGGAACCGAGCTGCCGGTCTTGCACACGGTCGAGTTGCTCGACTGGGCGACGGGCGGGCCGCTGCCTCCAGCGCTCGCCGGGATAGGTGTGGAGGGCGGCGCGTGAAGTACGGGCGGTCGCCGTGCCGGTATACTGCGGCCTCGCGCGGTAACGGCGGGGCCGTGCGCTGAAGTGTTCCCGAGAGGTACGGTATGACCGGCGATCTCGAATTGGCGGCCGAGCACGACGCGGCGGGTCGCCACGACGAAGCCGTCGACGTGCTTGCACGTGCGACACAAAACGGCGACTTGGGTGCGACCGTCGAATTGGGGAAGCGATTGTTGACCGGCGACCGCGCGCCCTATCTGCCGAAAGAAGCCGTCCGCTTTCTCTACGAGGCGTTGGTCGCAGGCAGCGCCGAAGCTGCGCTTCGGCTCGCACCGCTTGCGGCGCTCGGCGCCCACATGGAGCCGAGCTGGGGCGAGGGTTTCGGCATGCTCGTGCTGGCAGCCGAGCGGGGGTCCACCGAAGCGCAAGGGCAGATCCGAGCGCTCGTGGGCATCCCGACGGAAGATGCGCGTTCGCATTGGCGCGATCTGGCGCAGCGCGTCGACCTGAGCTTTTGGCTCACGGCGCCCGACGGCGAGACACTATACGGAGGTCCGCTCATCCGGCGGTTCCCGGAGCTCGCCACCGACGCCGTTTGCGAGTGGCTGCAGCGTCGTGCCGCAGGGCGGCTCCGTCGGGCTTTGATCTACGACCCCAATCAAGGCGGCGACGTCGTCGATCACATGCGCAGCAACTCGATCGCCGCGTTCGATCTCGCCGACATCGATTTCGTGCACGTGGTTGTGCAGCATCGCATGGCCGTAGCTTGCGGCGTCCCGGTACGTAACGCCGAAGGGCCGACCGTTCTGCAATACGCGCCCGGCGAGCAGATCACCGATCACTACGACTTCGTCAACGTTCGCACGGACAACTACGCCGACTACATCGAGCGCTACGGCGAGCGCATCATCACGTTCTTGCTGTACCTCAACGACGACTACGAAGGCGGTGAGACCGATTTCCCCCAGCTCGGCGTGCGCCACAAGGGCACGAAACGCGAAGGTCTGTTCTTCACCAACGCGTTGCCCACCGGAGCCCCGGACTTTCGGATGGTCCATGCCGGGTTTCCGCCGAACAACGGCGAGAAGTGGATCGTCTCGCAGTTCTTCCGCAACCGGCTATCGCTCGGCGCCCGGGCCGAAAACGTCGGCTAGCTCTCGTTGAGAGCGCTCCGCAGCTCGACCAGCGGCCCGGAGTCAACGAAAGTCGATGTCGGCGGAATCCAGGACCGGCTCGAATCCTATGCTGCGTGCGGCGACATCGGCGCCCGTGTTGGTCGGGTCCGCGTAAAGGTAACAGTGGTGCAGGCCGCCTTCCCGCAGTGTCGCCGCCAGGGCGGCCAGCGTGGTCTTGGCGTAGCCGCGGCGTCGAGACTCGCCCGGTGTGTAGAGAATCCCGATCACGGCGCCATTGGCCATCTGCCGAATGGGCCCCGCCATGCAGCGCGGCTCGTCGTCGTCCCAAAAGTACAGTTGCCGCGCCTGAATCAGCTGGCCGAACAGCTTGACGTCGACTTGCGCGAGCCCCGTTTCGGCAAGAAATGCCGCACCCCATCTTCGGGCCAGGGCGGCATCTGCCGGAGTCGCGAGTCGCAGGTGACCCTCCGGATTCTCCGGTGCCGTCAGGGAGGCTGCAAGCGAGTAGAGCCGTTGCCGCAAGATCGTGACGGTCGTCAGCCGTCGCGGCAGCGTCCAAGCGGTAGCGAACTGCGAGGCCGTAGGCTCCGGTCCGCTCACGCCCGACAACGTGGGATAGACGCTGCCGACATCGGCGAGCAGTTGAGCGATGGCGGGCTCCGGCAGCGCGGACACGCCGAGCCGATAGGGCGGTGTCCGGTAGGCGTAGCCCACGATCTGGCCGTCCTCCTCGATCGTTGCCCAGTAGACGGGCTTTTGGTAGCGCGAATCGTCGTGCTTTGCCTGCCGGGCACTCGTCAAAGCGACGGCATTTTCCAGCTCGGCCTCGAGCAGCCAATGTTCCGCGCGCTCGAGAAATGCACGCGCGTCGACGTGACGAAGGACACGCATTGGCGACCTCTTGCGTTACGATGCCGATGAGCGGGCGATTGTAGCGCGGCTGCGTGCGAGCGCAGTGCCGCGCTCAAGGAAGCGCGAACGT
The DNA here is from genome assembly GCA_963786385.1 of uncultured Gammaproteobacteria bacterium. Lineage (GTDB taxonomy): Bacteria > Pseudomonadota > Gammaproteobacteria > Steroidobacterales > Rariloculaceae > FEN-1219. Next base: position 1,849,649 of record CAWAYS010000005.1, on the reverse strand, counting down.
GACGACTTCGTCGCCCGCGACGACGGCGATGCGCTGTTTGCCGCTCTTGCCCGCATAGCTCATCGGATTCGCATTCGCGACGTTGTCGAGCATCGTGTTCCAAAGCTCCGCACCGCTCTTCGCATCGAAAGCTCGAAATCGGCGATCGTTCGTCGCTCCCACGAATACGAGGCCGCCGGCCGTAACGGACGGGCCCGCGCTGCCGCTCCCGCCGACGAGTTCCTTGCCGGGCGGCAGCGCTTCGTTGAGACCCAGCGTCGACTGCCAGAGGATTTCGCCGGTGTTCGCATTCACCGCCATGAGTTTGCTCCATGGCGGTCGGTTGCACGGCAAGCTCGGTCCGACCGGGCGGCCGTTCTCGTCGTATTGTCCGCTCAGCGGAGCGCTGAACGTGAAGAACGGACCAACCCCGCCGATGCTCGCGCGATCGTAGGGTTGTTTGGACCCCACGGCCTCGAAGCTGTAGGTGACGTTCGGATCTTTCTTTTGCACCCAGCCGACGAGCGATGTGTCGTGTGAGTTCACGAACACGATGCCGGTCGTGGGATCGACGGCCATGCCGCCCCAATTCACTCCGCCCGTGCCACCCGGGAGCTGAATCGTCGACTTCGGCGGCGCGTCGGGTGCTTTGTACAAGAACGGAGTGAACGGACCGGCGTTGTAGAAGCCGCCGCTGCGCCTCATGTAATCACGACACGCGGCCGCGTGCTCGGGGGACGTATCCTCGGCGGTGACGATGTCTGCGTCGGTGAAGGTGGTGCGTGCCAGGGATGGCGGCTTGGCCGGAATCGGTTGGGTCGGGGAGTACCACTCACCCGGCACGTCCCCTTTTGGCACGGGTTGTTCCTCGACGTCGATGAGTGGCTTGCCCGTCGTACGGTCGAGCACATAGAGGAAGCTCGACTTGCCGACTTGCGCGATGGCCGGCATACGCACGCCGTCCTTGTCGAACTCGAACAGACCGCCGCCCGAAGGCATGTCGGTGTCCCACAGGTCGTGGTGCACCGTTTGGAAATGCCAAAGGTATTTGCCCGTCCGGGCATCGACGGCGACGATCGAGTTGCCGAAAACGTCGTTGCCGGGGCGATCGCCGCCATAGTAGTTCGGTGCCGGGCCGGAGATCGGTAGGTAGGCGATTCCGCGCTCGGCGTCTATCGGTGCGGCGAACGCCCACATGTTGGTGCCGCCGCGATCCTTCCAACCGTCGCCCCAGGTGTCGTTGTACGGCTCGCCGGGCTTCGGCACGGTTTGAAATTCCCACAGCTTTGCGCCCGTGCGCACGTCGAATGCGCGCGGGTTTCCGGCAGGACCTTGCGGCACCTCGCCGCTCGCGGCACCGATGATTGCCACGTTGCGGTAGATCGTCGGTGTGCCGCCGTAGGGCACGCCGACATCGACGACACCGTTCACGCCGAAGCCCTGTGCAGGTTTGCCGGTCGCGGCGTCCACGGCGATGAGGTTCGCTCGGCTCATGAACAGAATGCGCGGCGCGTCGGTGCCGTTTCCCGGCCAATAGCTCACGCCGCGTGTCGACACCGTCGGTGCGCCGCCGCCCGGCCCCGCGCTCGTTGCGCCCGCGTCCGGTGTCGGCCGGCTGTATTCCCAGATCGTCGCGCCGGTGTCACCGTCGAGGGCGACCACGCGGTCACGGCTCGGCACGTACATCGCGCCGTCGACGACGATCGGCACGGCGGTGGAATTGCCGTTCAACCGAAAGGTCCAGCCTCGCGCAAGCTCCGAGACGTTACCGGCATTGATCTCGTCGAGCGGCGAGTAACGGTCGGCGGCAAGATCGCGATTGATCATCGGCCAATCGGCGGCGGCCGGTGAACTGGCCGATGCAGTTTGCGGTGGGGACGGCGAACTCGATTGCTGCCGGTGATCGGGTGCCGAGGAGTTACCGCAACCTACGAGTCCGAGCACGGCGAGACCAGCAACCGTCCAACCAGAAAATACTCTCATCAGCTTCCCCAGAATGTCCGGCCAATCTGGTTGGGTACGATACACCCTCGCAACCGAGACGTCCTCCGCGCCGGCTCGATCGCCGTGTGAAGAGTCTTCTCGACGAGACGTCGTGGCAGATGCGTTTGTCCGCGGATTACCGCGTCACACGCGGCAGGCACGAGTATCGATGCTTCTTCACGTAGAATCCGCCTGCACGCGCCGGTAAAGCGTCGTTTTCGGCAACACGCGCGTCAGCGAACGAGACGCTTGAACCGGCCCGTGTGATTGTAAGGATCGCTGCCGCGATCGTCGTCGGCCACGCCGATCCTGCCTTCGAATTTCAAAGTAGCCTCGGGTGGTGCGTCGCTGTCGTCGATCTCGCCTTGGTAGCGGCGGTCCTTCGCACCGGTAGTGCGCTGGCGTGCTTGGGTGCGTTCGCCGTTCATCGTGTGTCTCCTCTTCGTGCCGCTACGGCACACGAAGACTCTAACGTGAGAACGCATGACGGAGGCCGCAGCCCGTCGACCGCCAGGTACCGCCCGTCGGATCGAGGCCACTCGTCGGAATGTAGCCACCGCTCGTCGGCGGCAGGTCTATTGCGGCAGGGCGAACACCATATATTGGCTCGGCCCGGGTTCCGGCAGGCGCAGTCCCTGGCTGAACAACCCGTTGCCGCCCACCGCGATCGCAACGTACTCACGACCGCTCACGGAGTAGACGGCCGGCACGCCCTCGGTGGCGGCCGGTAAGTCGAATTTCCACAGTACCTTGCCGGTGTCGGCATCGTAGGCTCGCAGTGCCCGATCGGAGGCCGTGCCGATGAACAGCAGTCCGCCGCCCGTCGCGACGACGCCGCCGCGCGGCGCGTGACTGCCCGTGCCCGTAACGCCGTCCGCTGCCAATGTGCTGACTTCGCCGTCCGGCACTTGCCAAAGGATCGTGCCTTCGTTGAGATCGTAGGCCGTGATCTGCGACCAAGGCGGGCCGATGGCCGACAGCCCGTTGCTCTGCAGCATGAAGTCGATCGGCACGGTGTACGGAGTGAAGTCGGGCCCCGCATTTGGCGGCGGCCGCGGCGGCGTTCGCGCACCGCCGGCCGCCGACGGCTCGGGCAGTCGCAAATTCGCGGTCGTCGGCAGCTCTTTGGACACCACGAACAACCGGCCGTCGAGCGGGTCGACCGCCGAGCTGCCCCAGTTCGCTCCGCCGTTGTGGCCCGGCATCATGATCGTGCCTTGCAAGCTCGGCGGCGTATACAACCCTTCGTTGCGCGAATGGTGCAAGATCTCTCGGACCTTCTGCTGGTCCGCTTCCGAGATGTAAGGATTGATGTCGGCCTCGGTGAACGACTGACGCGCGAACGGCGGCGGGGCCGTGGGGAAGGGTTGCGTCGGCCAGCTGTGCTCGCCGGGCGTGTCGGATTGCGGCACGGGCCGCTCGTCGATCGGCCAGATCGGTGCGCCCGTGATGCGATTGAAAACGTAGACGAAGCCTTGCTTGCTCGGTTGTGCCACGGCGGGAATGCTCAACCCGTCGCGCCGAATGGTGAGCAGCTTCGGTGCGGTGGGCAAGTCGTAGTCCCACAGATCGTGGTGCACGGTCTGAAAGTGCCAAAGCCGCTTGCCCGAGCGCGCATCGAGTGCGATGAGGCTGTTGCCGAACAAGTCTTCGCCTTCGCGGTTTGCGCCGTAGAAATCGTAGCGCGCCGTGCCTGTCGGGATGTAGACGATGCCGAGCTCCGGGTCTACCGTCGATTCGCTCCAGTTGTGGACTCCACCGTACTCGTCGCTGCCTTTCGGCCACGTGTCGGCACCGAACTCGCCCGGTCGCGGCACGGTGTGGAACACCCACGTGAGCACGCCTGTGCGCACGTTGTAAGCATGGATGTCTGCAGGCGAGGAGGCATAGGAGATACCGCCCGCCGGCAAGGACATGATGATCAAATCCTCGAAGATGCGCCCGGGGTTGTTGGTCTGCAGCGGTCTAATCTTGCTAATGTCGCCCTCGAGGCCCACGCGCAGGTCGACGCGGCCGTTGTCGCCGAAGTTTGTGATCGTTTTGCCGGTCGTTGCGTCGATCGCAGTCAAGTAGCCGGAGTTCAGATAGAGCAGCCGGCGGTCCTTGCCGTCGGAACTCTGCCAATAGTTGATGCCGCGCGTGCCGACGCTACCCTCGTTCGGATGCGTCCAAATCTCTCGCCCGGTCGCCGCATCGAGCGCCACGATGGATCGATTCTTGGCGAGCACGTACATGACGCCGTCGACGATGATCGGATTGAAGAGATACGTTTCGCCGGTCGGATACGTCCACGCGATGTGCAGGCGCATCACGTTCGACTTGTCGATCTGCTTGAGAGACGAGTACTGGGAAGAATCCGCGCCGCCGAGGTACTGATCCCACCCTGCGAAATCGAAGGCACCGCCGGCTGCGAGCGGCTCGGGCTCGGGTGTGCGCGAGCACGCGCTGAGGCACATCACCGTGACGAGCACTCCGGGAAGCACGCCCCGTGCTCGGCGCGTGCGGATGGCCGCGCGAGGTCGCGTAGCCTGTGCCGTGAGCTCCGTGGCAAACACTGTTTCCATGCAACGCTCCCGTCCCGCTCCGATTGCGGCAAAAATATACCAGGCCGCAGACGATTCATCATGCCATTGTCGGCCGGCGATCGCAGCCGGCGCGGCGCGCGTCGAGGAGCGCAAAGCGGCCGCGAAGTGAGGGCGATGCCGGGTGCTCAGACGAGTCCGGCGGCGCCAAGCAGTGACGTGAGCTCGGTGAAGCTGCGTATGGCTCGGTACGGTGCCGCCTCTTCGGCATCGATCGCGCCGTACCCGTAGGTCGCCCAGACGAAGCCGAATCCGGCATCGCGCGCGGCTCGCAAATCTTGGTGCGAGTCGCCGACGAGCAGTGCCGCGTAGCTCGAAACGTCGAGTGCTTGCGCCGCCGTTTGTAGCGGTAGGGGACTCGGTTTCTTTTCGGGCAGGCTGTCGCCGCCGAGCACGAGATCGAACCGGTCGCGCACGGCGGCGAGGCGCAAGACCTCTTCCGCGAACGAGCAACGCTTGTTCGTGATGCAGCACAAGCGCATGCCACGGCTGCATAACTCGTCGAGCGTCTCGGCCGCTCCCGCGTATAGCCGGCTGCGCACGAACAGGTTGTCCCGGTAGCAAGGCAGGAATGCCGCCAGTGTCCGGCGCTGAAGCTCCGGCCCAGCCGTCTCTATGCCGCCGGCGGCATGCGCCAAAGCGCGCGCGATCAGCATTTCGAGTCCGTCACCGATCCACGTGCGGGTGAGCGTTTCGCCCGGTGCCGGGTAGCCGATCGCCTGGAGCGCCTGGCCGAGGCAATAGGCGATGTCCGGTGCGGAATCGACGAGCGTGCCGTCGAGATCGACGGCAACGAGCTTGATGGACTCTGTGCTCAAATAAACTCGTGGCGCCAATTAACCCACGGCGCCGCCGTCTCGGGGGGTGGAGTTGCGCGTAAGCCGGTTGTTCGCGTGGCTGCGCCACGCGCCGACGACTGTGTCAATACAGTATGCCCGCTTTCAGGACGGCGTGCGTAAGGTCCTTGTTGAGTACGCGCAGCGTTTCGATCGCGAGATCGACGTCGCGTGCCAGGACGGCGTTGCGAAGCGCGAGGAGTCCGCCGCGTTCGTCGGCATGATGCTCGAGCGCCGAGGCCGCCAGGTTGCGGTAGCGCAGCAGATGTTGCTGGAGCTGTGCGCAGTAGCCGCTGAGTATCGAAGACCGGCATGCCGACGCCAACGCGGCGTGAAAGTCGAGCAAGTGGTCCTCCCATTCGGCCAGGCGGTTGCCCGTCGCGCTGCACGTGGGCAGCGGGCTCTGTGCGAGAGCGGCATGGGTACCGAGGACAGCGTCTTCCCATTGGTGGTCGCCGTTGACGATCGATTCACGCAGGGCGACCTCCTCGAGCCAGGTCGCCGTCCCTACGAGCTCGAAGAAATGGTTTTGATTCGCGGGTGCCACGCGAAAGCCGTTGATCGGGTCCCGCACGACCATGCGCATGGCCGTGAGCTCCACGAGCACTTCGCGCATCGTTCCCGTGCTGACGCCATAAACCTTCGACAGCGGCAGGGGCTTGAGCGCAGCACTCGGCGCGAGGACAGCGTGCACGAGGTCGGTCAGCATCCGCGTGCGGGCACGTGAGCCGACGCGGGCCGCGCGCCGCGTCGGGCCGGTCGCGGCGCGATCGGCCGACTGCGATTGACTGTCGGTCGCGGTGAGCAACGTCGGTTGGCTCATGCGACTGATGGCCTTACCTCGCGGCTCTCTTCTTGCTGGCCGTCTTGGATGCAGGCCCGCCACGGCTCGCTCGCCCAGGTATATCGCCACATGGGGCTGAGGTTTTTTTTGGCGGCGATGGGGGCCTCGGCAGCGAGCCCGTGATCGCCGTCGGCAACACCTTGTCAGCAGTCGCTCGTAGCATTTGGTGATTTCTCGAGATGTGTTGCGTGCGAGTCTCTATTGCCGTGGCAGCAAAGATGAGCATGGAAGCGCCGCAAAGTAGCGGAACGACCTGGGCTTAACAACGGAGCGTTTTTTGATATTGTCCTGACTACTAGCATAGTGCTGCGGTGCGCTGCCCGGGCCGAGAGATGCTGTCACCAAAAGAGATAGTGGAAAACATACCTGGGTATTTCGCGTTGCCTGGTGTTGAGTGTGGTGTGAATGCGACGTTCGTCGTCGAGGACCCCACGAGAGGCAGTTTGCGAATTTCGCGCCGTAGGTGAAAAATGCCGCCACCAAAGGGGGTAGTGCTGATGGATACACAGCGTCGACAACTGAGCGACTTTCTCAAGAGTTGCCGGGCCCGGCTGTCGCCGGCTCAGGTGGGATTGCCGGATACGAATCGGCGGCGCACCCCGGGATTGCGGCGCGAGGACGTTGCGGCCTTGGCCGGCGTGAGCGTCACCTGGTACACGTGGCTCGAGCAAGGACGCGACATCCAAGTCTCGGCCGAAGTGCTCGAACGCATATGCACGACGCTGAGAATGACCGCCGACGAGCGCGAGTATTTGTTCGCGCTGGTTCAGCACCGCCCGGCGCCGCCCGTGTTGTCGCACGCGCTAGAGGTCAGTCCGACGTTGACGCGTATGCTGGATTCGCTGGCCGTTCCGGCCATCGTCATGACGATGCGCTGGGACGTGATCGCATGGAACGACCTTGCGGCGAGAGTCTTCCGCGACTATGCGAAGATGGCGCCCGAGCAGCGCAACCTACTGCGAATCCTGCTCGTGGACGACGCTGCATACCAACGCGATCCCGTCTCCTACGAGGTCATGGCACGGCGCGTGCTGTCGAAATTTCGCGTTGACTACAGCCAGTCGGCCGGTGACCCGTCCTTCGAGGAGCTCATTGCCGAGCTCACGGCGCGCTGCCCGATCTTCGGGCGTCTTTGGAACAGTCCGAGTCCCGAGGTTACGGGAAGGTCGGAGGCCGTTGCGGAGCACCCGCAATACGGCGGCATGACATTCGAGCACTCCTCTTACGTGCCCGAAGGCAGCCCCGCGCTGAGGCTCGTCATTTTCGTGCCGTATGACGAGGCAAGCGCGTCGCGCGTCGCTGCGCTGCACGACCAATCGGCGCGCGTGCGACCGGCCGCTCGCCACGCTGCGTCAGCGGCCCGGCGCTTGACCAAGCCGAACTGACGCAAGGAGCGACATCTCAGAAGAGCTCTTTTGTCGCGAGCTTGGCGCCCTCGACGAGGGCCTCCAGCTTGGCCCACATGATCGACGGGTGCACTCGTTGGATGTGGTGCGATTGGGCGAAGCCGCAATCCGTGCCCGCGATGACACGGTCCGCGCCGACGAGCTCGGCAAATCGAACGATTCGGTCGGCCACGAGCCGCGGATGCTCTACCGTTGTCGTGTGATGTGTGACGACGCCGGGGATCAGAATTTTGTCCGCCGGCAATTCGACATTACGCCACACGCGCCACTCGTGCTCGTGACGGGCGTTCGCTGCTTCGAGCGAATACGCCTGGGCATTGACTTGAAGCACGAAGTCGATGAGCGCTTCGAGCGGCGCGTCTGCGACATGAGGCACGTGCCAGCTACCGAAACACACATGGTAGCGGACCCGTTCGGCGGGAATTCCTTCGAGCGCGTGATTGAGCGCGTCTACCCGTAGCTGGGCCCACTCCGCGTAGCGCTCGGGGCTTTGCTGGACTAGATAGTCGTACATGTTCGCGAGCACGGCGTCGTCGACTTGCACGACGAACCCGGCGTCGTAAACCACGCGGTATTCGTGCCGCAGCGCGTCGGCGATCGCGAACACATATTCGCGATCCGATGCGTAGAACTCGTTGACGCCGTTGTAGGCCGTGCTGGCCGGCGCTACCACCGTCATGAAGGCTTCGGTTCCTGGCTGTTCGCGCAGCGCCGATTGCAAGTTGTCGATGTCGCGGTTCAAAGAGCTGTCGTCGCGGTAAGCGATCGGAGCCACGCAAGCCTCGGTAGGTAGGCCTTCGCGTGCGAAGGGCATCTCCTGGGCGAAGAACTCCGGAAAACGCTCGACGTCGCGGCCGAGCCAGTGCAGCGGCTGCAGCTGCGACGGGCGAAGCTCGAAGCCACTGATGCGCTCGAGAATATAGGCTGCCCAGCTCGACTTGCCGAACTCGCCATCGTTGACGACGTCGAGTCCGATGTCGACTTGTTTCTTCACGACATCCTTGACGGCCGCGGCCAGCGAAGCGTTCCAGGCCGCGACGTCGGCGGGGTCGTCGCCCGGGGGCTCGGCTATCGTGGCGGGCCTGATCAGGCTGCCGACGTGCGTTGTGAGAATTCTCTGCGTGCTTCGCTGCATGGCGGACTGTTTGTTGTGGCAGAAGGGGCTGGGAGTGTATGGGCTCGATCCTTCAAAGGCGAGAGGCGCGGCGAGGCTCGCGCGACAGCCGCGCGACTACGAAGGCTCGCCGCGACTGATGTTAGTCGGAGTACTAGTATCTTGCGCTGACGTGGCCTGGCCCTTGGGCGCTGCGAATGTGACGCGCCTGTTCCCGTTTCTTGCGCGGGAAGAAACAGGGGTCGCCGGTTACGTGGGCAATCGCCGCGCGCGTCGCTCATTAGTTGCTATCTGTCCGCCATTCTCAAGTATGGTATTGCTGTAACTGCTAGTATTCGAGCTTGACTGGCAGAGCCAGGCTCTCTGGCGCAACATCACGACCGTTTGGCGATTTCTCCCCCTTTCGGAATCTCCAGACTACGCTGAAAGCCCGGGTTCGCCCGGGCTTTCTTTTTTTGCGGGGGCGGTCCGTAGGCATTGTGCTACGGTGGGACCGGGAAGGCGCGAGGAGAGCCGAGCATGGCGGTAATCGAGCGTACGGCATCGGGTCTGTGGCGTGGAGATCTAAAATCCGGTAACGGCGCGATCAGTGCGCCGAGCGGCGTATTGCGTGAAGTGCCGTTCACGTATGCCACTCGATTCGAGAACGCGCGTGGCACCAATCCCGAGGAATTGATCGCCGCGGCACACGCCGCGTGCTATAGCATGGCGTTTGCCAACTACCTCAGTATGCAAGGACACCGACCGCTCGAGATCGCGACTCGAGCCACCGTCACGTTCGATAACGGCGTGATCGGGAAAATGCACCTCGTCACTGAAGGGCGCGTTCCGGGGATGAGCGAAACCGCCTTCAAGGAATACGCGGCGGAGGCCGAAAAGAAGTGCCCCGTGTCCAATTTGCTGCGCAATGGTCTGACGATTACGCTCGACGCCCAGCTGAAAAGCTGAGGGGGTCGCTGTTCCTCGAATCCGTCGCTGTACTCCTGGCTGTCGCGGTTGCGGCTGCTGCGCCGGCCTGCGGTCAGGAGCGCATCTCGCACGGGCGGTTCAAGGATGTGGCGCTGTATCGTCCCGACGGACCCGTCAAAGATTTCGTGATCTTTTTGTCGGGCGACGGCGGCTGGTCCTTCGGTGTGCTCGATATGGCGCAGGCGCTCGTCTCGCGCGGCGTCATGGTGGCCGGTGTGAGCGTGCCGCAATTTCTCGCGGCGCTCGAGACCGACTCGGCTTCGTGCGTTTACCCGGACGGCGATCTCGAAAATCTGAGCCACTATGTCCAAGGCTTCGCGCAGCTGCCGGCGTATCACACGCCGTTGCTGGTCGGGTATTCCTCTGGTGCCACACTCGCGTATTCAATGATCACGCAAGCGCCGCCCGGCACTTTCGGCGGCGCGCTCTCGCTCGGTTTCTGCCCGGACCTGGATCTGAGTAAGCGCTTGTGTCAAGGCGAGGATCTGCATTACTCGAAGTCGCCTGACGGCAAGAACTTCGACTTGTTGCCGACGTCGACGGGCCGGACGCCGTGGATCGTGCTGCAAGGTCAAATCGACCAGGTGTGCGATCTCACGATGGCCAGGGCCTTCGTGAAGCAGGTGCCGGAAGGCACGCTCGTCGAGCTGCCGAAAGTCGGTCACGGTTTCGGTGTGCAGGCGAATTGGATGCCGCAGTATCTCGCAGCATTCGGAACGTTGGCTGCGGCGGTGCCTGCCGCACCGGCGCCGCCGGCCCCCCTCGCGGATTTGCCGATCGTCGAGATGCGTGCGACAGGGGATCGCGACCTGCTCGCGGTTTTGCTGTCGGGAGATGGCGGCTGGGCCGGCCTCGACCGCGAGCTCGCCGACGAGCTCGCGGCCAAGGGAGTGTCGGTCGTCGGTCTCGATTCGTTGCGCTACTTCTGGCGAGCCCGCACGCCAGAGGGACTCGCGGCAGACCTCGAGCGCATCGTTCGCTACTACGCGGGCGCGTGGCAGAAGTCGCGTGTCCTGCTGATCGGGTATTCGCAAGGCGCCGACGTGTTGCCGTTTGCGGTCAGTAGGCTGCCGGAGAGAGACACGTGAGCTCGTCGCGCGTTTGGCGCTGCTCGGTCCCGGTCAAAACGCGTCCTTCGAGTTTCATCTCGGCAACTGGCTCGGTGCCGATAACGACGGCGCGCCGATTCGGCCGGAAGTCGAGAAGCTGGCCGACACCGACGTGCTGTGCCTCTATGGTCGGGACGAGAGCGACTCGCTATGCCCGACCGTCGTGCAACCCGAGTTCGAGGTGCACGCACTCCCGGGCGGACACCACTTCGGCGGCGACTACGCCAAGCTCGCCGCACTCGTTGTCGGCGGACTGTGACTCGCGTCGGGTCCCGCTCGCGAGCGCTTCAGTGCTTGTGCTTCGCTTTGAACTCGCGCCGCCGTCTCGTGAGGGTGTGCTCGGTGTAGCCGTTCGGCTCCTTCAATCCGTCGAAGATCAAGTCGAGAGCCGCTTGGAACGCGACACTCTGTTCGAAATCCGGCGCCATGTCGCGGTAGCGCGGATCACCGGCGTTTTGCCGGTCCACGATTTCGGCCATGCGCTCGAGCGTGGCGACGACTTGGGCGCGGTCGACGATTCCGTGATGCAGCCAATTGGCGATGTGCTGCGACGAGATGCGCAGCGTCGCGCGGTCCTCCATGAGACCGACGTCGTTGATGTCCGGAACCTTCGAGCAGCCGACGCCTTGCTCGACCCAGCGAACGACGTAGCCGAGGATGCCTTGGGCGTTGTTGTCGAGCTCGCGCTGAATCTCTTGCTTCGTCAGGTCGCGCGTGAGGAGCGGCGGCGTCAAGATCCCTTCGAGCAGCTCGTCCATTGGCGCGCCCTTCGCTGCGAGCTCTTTCTGCCGTGCGGCGACGTCGACGCGGTGGTAGTGAATCGCATGCAACGTCGCGGCCGTGGGCGAGGGCACCCACGCGCAGCTCGCGCCGGCTTGCGGATGAGCTTGCTTGGTGTCGAGCATGGCGCGCATCTCGTCCGGCATGGCCCACATGCCCTTGCCGATTTGCCCGTGTCCGGGAAGGCCGACTTCGAGGCCCACGAGCACGTTCCAGTCCTCGTAGGCCGAGATCCAACGCGCGTTCTTGATCTCGGGCTTCGGAATGACGGGGCCGGCTTCCATGTGCGTATGAAGCTCGTCGCCGGTGCGGTCCAGGAATCCAGTGTTGATGAAGATGATGCGATCGCGGCTCACGCGGATGCATTCCTTCAAATTCACCGTCGTGCGCCGCTCCTCGTCCATGATGCCGATCTTGAGCGTATTCGGCGCGAGGCCGAGGCCTTGCTCCACGAGCGCAAATAGCTCCACCGAAAGCGCTACTTCGTCGGGACCGTGCTGTTTCGGCTTGACGATGTACATGCTGCCGCTGCGGCTGTTGCGCAGCGGGCCGGTTTGCTTCAGATCGTGCAGGGCGCGCGAGGGCGGTGATCACGCAATCGAGAAACGTCTCGGCAACAGGCACGTCCTCGGCGTCGGTCACTGCATCGGTGAGAAGATGCGCGCCGACGTGCCGGACCAGCAACATGCTGCGGCCCGGCAACGTAAGTGTGCCGCCGCCCGGTGCCGTGTAAGTGCGATCGGCGTTCAAGGCCCGCTCGACCTGGCTCGAGCCCTTGCGGAACTGTGTCGTCAGCGTGCCGCGCATGATCCCGCACCAATTGCGATAGACGACGGTCTTGTCGTCGGCGTCTACGGCAGCGACGGAATCCTCGCAGTCCATGATCGTCGACACGGCGCTCTCGAGCACGACGTCTTTGACGCCGGCCGCATGCGCTTTGCCGATCGGATGATTGCTGTCGATCTCGATGTCGATGTGCAGGCCGTTGTTGCGCAGCAGAATGCTGTTCACGGTGTCGCCGTGCCGCCTAAAGCCTACGAACTTCTCGCCGTCGCGCAGCCCCGTCGTGCGGCTGCCTGCCAGGGTGCATACGAGCTTGCCGCCGGCGACTTCGATTCCCACGACGTCGTTCCACGGCCCGGCCTGCGAGGGGCGCGACTTCGTCGAGAAAGGCGTTGGCCCACTCGATCACGCGCTTGCCGCGTGCCGGGTTGTAGCCGTGACCCTTCTCGGCACCGTCTTCCTCGGGGATCACGTTCGTGCCGTACAGGGCATCGTAGAGGCTGCCCCAGCGCGAGTTGGCCGCGTTGAGCGCGTAGCGAGCGTTGTCGACCGGCACGACCAGCTGCGGGCCGGCCAGGGTCGCGATCTCCGGATCCACGTTGGCCGTCGAAACCGCGAAATCGTCGCCTTCCGGCACCAGATAGCCGATCTCGTGCAGAAATTGCGCCGTTGCCGACGGATCCATGGCCTCGTCGCGATGGGCAGTGAGCCATTGGTCGACCTGCGCTTGCAGCGCGTCTCGCCGCTCCAGCAGCGCGCGGTGACGCGGGCCGATCTTGTGGACGACCTCGTCGAGCAACGACCACACGGCATCCGCCGAGATTCCCGTGCCGGGGGCGATCTCATCGCGAACCAAATCGTATAGGGGCTTGGCGATCTTGATCGTGCCGTGGGCGACGTATTCGGTCATCGGTGCTCCGCTGGTGCTCGTTGTTCGGCGAGACGCCGTTCGGGTCCCGCGGTGATGGCTAGCAGGATAGCGACGAAGTGCCGTTTGGCAAGCCTGGGCGGAGTCTTCCTCGGGGAGAGGACGCCGCTGATGTGTCCGACGTCCTAGGGTTCGCGCCGTCAGGCGCGCCGCAGCGCACCCGACAGGCGCCCTTACCGATACTGACCGGTAAGGGCGCCGGGAAGGGGATCGGCTATTTCTCGGACACCGCGCCCATTTCCTTCAAGACTTCGTTGGCTGCCTTGAATGCGTCGAGTCCGGCCGGGATTCCGCAGTACACCGTGGCGTGCACGAGTACCTCTTTGATTTCATCCACCGTGACGCCGTTGTTGATTGCACCGCGAACGTGCAGCTTGACCTCGGGCGATCGATTGAGCGCTGTGAGCATCGCCAGGTTTATGAGGCTGCGCGTCTTGCGATCTAGGCCGGAGCGTGTCCAAGCATATCCCCAGCACCACTCCGTCGTGATCTGCTGAAACGCCATCATGAAATCGTTCGCGGCGCTCAGCGACTTGTCGACGTACTCCGGTCCGAGCACCTCGCGGCGCACGCTCAAGCCACGAGCAAACAGGTCGTCGATCGATTCATCTCTATGCTCAGTCATCAAAAGGCTCCTAGGGTTGGGTGATGGGCAAAACTCGCAGTGTGCCCGACTTGAGCATCGCCTCGGAAGCGGTCCGACCCTCGGGCCGCGCGGTGATCGGCTGCCGGCCTTCCGGGTAATTGTGGTGATAACGATACAGGTGACGAAGGTATTGCCAGTACTCGAATCGGCGATTAGTATCGAAATAGAGAGATTCGCATCGACCTTGTCGGATGCGGGCAACAAAGACTCGAATAACCAGAGATAGAAAAATCCATCGCGCCGATGACCGCGCGGCGCGTGAGAGGGACGGATCGGCAAAGCCGGCATGGGCCTGATGCGGGCACGACCCAGCGCCGCGCGCCGTTATTCGATGAGCAAAGCGTTTGCCGTGATGCGTGGGGGCGCATAGGCGAACGCGCTTTCGGTCCCGGTCGCAAGCAGCGACGGAGTCGCCGGGAGTTTCCTACGAGCTGTCAGGGGGGGAATGAGTTTCGAGCCGCGGCCGCGCTCGAACTCGAGGACGGCGCGCCCAGCGATGGGCGCGCTTTCTTTTTCGGCAGGCCGGTGCCTGCTTCAGGTTCGGACCGGGAACAGCACGGCGATCATCGATTGGATGAAGTCCTTGTGCTGTTTCGCGGACAGCCTTTCTTGCTGCATGTGCGCGTGAATGTGCCGTGCCTCGAGCGCTCCGATGAGCACGTCGGACGTAGTGTCCTCGTCTCGGACGTTGAGCAGACCTTGGTCGGCGGCCTGCCTAAGCCACTGGGCTAGGCGGGCGCGCAGCCGATAAGGCGTGGGCTCCGGCAGTGTCGCTGCGATATGCGCGGCGCGCAGCGTGAGCGAACCCATGATGACGGCGCCGAGGTACTCGTTGATCTCGACGAGCACGTGAGCGAGTTGATCTCGGGCCGGGATGTCCGTTTGCACACCGCGCTCGAGGCCCGTCATGACCGCAACCTCCGGCTGCAGTGCCATGAGCATCAACTGTTGCTTCGATCCCGTGCGCTGGAACAGCGTCGCGGTCGAGACGCCGAGCTTCTTGGCGACCATTGCGACGGGCGCTTTCGGCCCGCGGTCGAGGAATACCTCGCGAGCGGCCTGGGTAATTTGCCGATCGCTGACTTGTCTGCGTCTTCCCATAGTCGCGAATGATACTTGAATGTATGCGAAATCAGGGAGATTCGCGCAACGGACAGCGCTTTCGCAGCTGCGAATGACGCCTCGACGGTAGCCTGCTGCGAAGGCCGTTTTAACAGTATCGCGTGCTCTGCGCGCCCCGATCGGCGGAGAGGGGGCGCCTCCTGGGACGCGCAGAGCTGCGGACTCAGGACGTTTCACTTCGGCGCAACGGTCAGTTACCACACCAAACCGAGCAACGCCGACGACCGAAAAAGTAACCGATCAGTCAGAAATATACAATCGTCGGCGATGCTTGCGCGACGGCGTGCCGCGCAGCGGCGTTGATTACTGATTGTCGACTCGGATATCCCACTGCGCGGCGCTAGAATCGGGTGATCACCGATAGGGGGGGGACTCATGGCGTCACCGCCAGGCGTGAGTCAGCGCGATTTCGACAAGGCGCTCAAAGAATTCGAAATGGCCGTGGGCGAAAGCTGGGTATTCACGAGCGAGGCGGACGTCGCTCTTTACCGCGACGCATACTCACCGTTCAGGGGCGAGCCCGAGGAGCGCTTTGCCTCGGCTGCGGTCGCACCCCGGTCGGTCGAGGAAGTGCAAGCCGTCGTGCGCACGGCGAACACGTACAAGGTGCCGATCTATCCGATCTCCACGGGTAAGAATTTGGGCTATGGCGGCTCGGCGCCGAACCTGTCGGGCAGCGTCGTGCTCGACCTCAAGCGCATGAACCGCATACTCGAGGTCAGCGAGCGCAACGCGTCGGCGCTCGTCGAGCCGGGCGTGAGCTACTTCGACTTCTATCGCTACATTCAAGAGAACAAGCTGAAGGTTTGGATGGACTGTCCCGACCCGGGCTGGGGAAGTCTCGTCGGCAACGCGCTCGATCACGGTGGCGGTTACACGCAGACGACGTTCCGCAACCACTTCGATGCGCACTGCGGCATGGAGGTCGTGCTGGCGAACGGCGAGTTGCTACGCACCGGCATGGGCGCCTTGCCGAACTCCAAGACTTGGCAGCAGTACAAGTTCGGCGTGGGGCCTTGGATCGACGGATTGTTCTCGCAATCGAATTTCGGCGTCGTGACCAAAATGGGTTTCTGGCTCATGCCGGAGCCCGATGCCTACCTCACCGGCGTCGTTTCCGTGCCGAAGTACGACGACCTCGTCCCGCTCGTCGACATGCTGAACTTTCTCGAGAACAGCGGCGTCGTGAACGGCATGCCGCAACTGGGCAGTCCGTTGCTCGGCGGGTTCTTCAGTCCCGTCGGCGGTCGAGCTCGGCGACCTCGTCGAGGCGGCGCGTCGACCGAGGATCTGGAGGACGTATGCGCAGCGCCAAGGCACAGGCTATTGGAGCTGCACGGTCAAGTTCTACGGTCCGCGCAAAGCGATTCAAGCCAATTGGGAATACTGCGCAGGACAAATTCGCGGCGATCCCCGGTGCGACGTTCGAGAACGGCGAGACCTACCACTTCCCGCTGTCGGCCGCCGAGATCGAGGACGATCACGCGCAATCAGGCCGAGCGGCTCGCGCTCGTCGACATTGCCCGAGTTCGGGATTCCGAGCCTCACGATGTTCTCGATCGGTGCCCGCACCGAGACCAACCCGAACCCGACGCACGGCCACATGTGGTTCTCGCCGATCATCCCGCGCTCGGGGCGAAGCGATTTTCGAAGCCAATCGTGTATTCGCCGAAGCCGCGAAGGAGCTCGATCTGCCGATCAGCGCGGTTGGGTTCAGTTTGCCGACGACTTATTGGAACCGTGCCTTCATCTATCTTGTTCGGTTTCCCCGTAACCGAGGACGCCGAGACAAACCGGCGCAACCGGGAGAAGTTCGAGCGGCTCGTGCGAATCGCCGCCGAGCATGGGTGGGGCGAATATCGAACGCCGCCGGCCTACCAAGACGCCGTGATCGACACGTACTCTTTCAACAATCATGCGCTCAGGCGTTTTCATCAGACGCTCAAGGATGCCGTCGATCCGAACGGTATCTTGGCGGCGGGCCGCTACGGCATTTGGCCGAAGCATCTGCGCAAGGGTTGAAGTGGGGGAGCAGCAAGTGAGTCGGCGCAACTACGTGTTCGCAGTAGCTACGGTCGGTTTGGCGGCGGCGCTGGCCGCAGCGCCCGCAAGCGCGCAGGACATGCCGACGCAAGGGAAGGCCGTATTCGAGAAGTGGTGCCAGCCCTGTCACGGCGACGGGCCCGGCAAGCCGGGGACGAATGCCCTCCAGGCTCTGTATAAGGGCGCGAAGCCCGCGCAGCTCGAAAAACGCACGGATCTCGACGCCGGGATCGTGAAAACTTTCGTCCGCAACGGCGTTTCGGTCATGCCGTTCTTCCGCAAGACCGAGATCAGCGACCAGGAGCTCGAGGCGCTCGCGGCCTACCTCTCCCACTGATGAGCGGTGCATCGCCCTCGCACGTCACTCGTCTCACGCTCAAGGTCGTGCCGCGTGCTTCGCGCGACGAAGTCGCGGGCTGGCTCGACGGTGCCCTAAAAGTTCGAGTCGCGGCCCCGCCGACCGACGGTCGCGCCAATGCGGCCGTCGAAGCCTTGCTGGCCGAGGCGCTCGGTGTGAAGCGCGGTGCGGTCAAGATCGTCGCGGGGCATGGCTCGAGTCGCAAACGGGTCGAGATAGAAGGTCTCGACAGCGACCAGATCATCGAACGGCTCGGCGCGCCGGTCTGAGCGGCCGCCGCACGCTGGCGCCGCGAGCTCGAGCCGACTTCCGGCCCTGCGGCATGCCCGTTCATGGGGCAGAGCGCGTCGTGCGCGTGCCTTGCTGGTGCGTCGCGCGCCGAGCTTGCGGCGTTTCCGGCTGCGCACGCTTCTTGCATCCGTCGGCGGATACGATTTCGAACGTAGAGACCGCCTTTGACGCAACGTCCTTTGCGCATCCTGATTATCGACGCGAGCGCCGTACGTGCGGCGATCCTCGAGGAGGGTCTGCGCGAGAGCCATACCGGCGCGGATGCGCAGAGCGCCGTGATCGTGCACCACGTCAGCCACGATCCGCTCGAGCTGCTGCCGCGCATCGCGTCGATCGATCCGGACGTGATTCTCATCGATCTCGAGAACCCGAGCCGCGACACGCTCGAGCAGATGTTTCAGGTGTCGCGACTGGCCAAGCGGCCGATCGCGATGTTCGTCGACAAGTCCGACAGCGCTTCCGTTCAGGCGGCGATCGACGCCGGCGTTTCGGCCTACGTGGTGGACGGTCTTCGAAAGGAGCGCATCAAGCCGATCATGGACGTCACGATCAGCCGGTTCCATGCGTTCGACCGTCTACAAAAGGAGCTCAGCGAGGCGAAGTCGGCGCTCGAGGATCGCAAGCTCGTCGAGCAAGCCAAGGCGATCCTCATGAAGCAAAGGGGGATGTCGGAGGACGAAGCCTATTCGTTGCTGCGGCGCACGGCGATGAACCAGAACCGCAAAATCGTGGATCTCGCGCGGTCGCTGGTGACGGCGGCGGCATTGCTCGGGCCGGGGAGTGCAGATGAGTAATCGTGTTGCCGCGGCTTTCGTCCCGCTCGTCGATTGCGCCGTGCTCGTGGCGGCCAAGGAATGTGGGTTCGCACGCGACGAGGGCATACAGCTCGACTTGATCCGGGAGCCTTCGTGGGCCAGCTTGCGCGATCACTTGAATCTGGACTACGTGGACTGCGCGCATGCACTCGCGCCGCTGCCGATCGCGTCGTCGCTCGGCGTCGGCCACGTGCAGGTCGATTGCGCCGTGCCGTTCGTTTTGAGCCGCGGCGGCAATGCGATCACGGTGTCGCGCAAACTCTACGAGGAGATGTGCGCCGCGGTCGGCGCGCAAGTCCCATTCGAGCCGAAAGCGATGGGCGAGGCGCTTGCCAAGGCCGTGGCGCTGCGGATACGGCCGCTCACGCTCGGGATGGTGTTCCCGTTCTCGAGTCACAACTTCGACTTGCGCTATTGGCTCGCGGCAGCCGGCATCCATCCGGATCGCGACGTCCGGCTCGTCTCCATTCCGCCGCCGCTGATGGTCGAGAGTCTCGCTGCCGGGCAAGTCGACGGGTTCTGCGTCGGTGAGCCGTGGAACAGTCTGGCGGTCGCTCGGGGGATCGGGCGAATCGTGGCGACGAAGGCGCAGCTGTTCCCGCGCGGCGTCGAGAAGGTGCTTGCTGTGCGCGCGGCGATGGCGGCCAGAACCGACGTGCTCGAGCCCTTGCTTCGCGCGTTGCTGAACGCCGCGGCGTGGGCCGACGACGCCGGAAATCATGCGGCCTTGTCGGCGTTGCTCGCGCAACCTGAATACGTCGGCGCGCCGGCCGAGCTGATCGCGTCGGCGCTCGGCGGACGGTTGCGTCTGGATTCTGCCCACGAGACGGAGGATGCGGACTTCATGTACTTCTACCGCCAAGCGGCAAATCTGCCGCGCCCCGACGAGGCGTTGTGGATCTACGCACAGATGGTGCGTTGGGGCCAGTTACCGCCGAGCGAGGCAAGCGAAGCGGCGGCCGGTCGAGTGTTTCGCAGCGAGCTGTTCAAGGAGCACCTGCGCGCGAGTGCGGCCCAACCGATTCCGCCGGCATTCGACGGCGTCGCGTTCACTCCGACGAACGTCGCAGCGTATCTCGATCGCTTCTCGATCGACACGCCGTTCATCGCTGCTCCCACGTCTACGGAATCCTGACGGCGCCCGTTTTTTCGCACCAGATCGCAGCGTTGCGAATCGCGCTTTGCTCCATCGTGGCGCACGAGATTGTTTGCGCGACGACACAATTGGGCGGCACGCGTAGACGAATCCCACGCCGATTCAAATGGTTAGCGCCCAACGGCGATGTGGCCGCAGATTTGGCACGAGACTTGTACTAGCTAAGGCAACGGTGCGCCGCTGTTTTTCTACGCGCGCGGCGCCCAAGGGTCCAACGCAGGGCCTACAGCAACGCCGCTGAAAGTTTCGGGATTGTTTTTCCGGAGCCTTTCAGCGGCGTTTTTGTTTTGGGTCGTTTGCAACGTCTCGTGCGATCGAACGAGCCGGATGCAACCAGGAGGGACACACGGATGAATTTCAAGACCAGGGTAGGGACGTGGTTGACGGCGGTGCTCGCCGCTACGGCATTCGGGATCGCGGCCGCTGCGCAGGCGGGACAGCTGCCGCTCGAGAAGGACGAGCTCAAGTTCGGCTTCATCAAGCTCACCGACATGGCGCCGCTCGCCGTCGCGTACGAGCTCGGCTATTTCGAGGACGAAGGGCTGTTCGTCACGCTCGAGCCGCAAGCGAACTGGAAGGTCCTGCTCGATCGAGTGATCGACGGCGAGCTCGATGGCGCCCACATGCTCGCGGGGCAGCCGCTCGGGGCGACGATCGGGTTCGGCACGTCGGCACACGTCATCACGGCGTTCTCGATGGACTTGAACGGCAACGGCATCACCGTCTCGAACGACATCTGGCAACAGATGAAGAAGCATGTGCCGATCGGACCGGACGGCAAGCCCGTGCATCCGATCAAGGCCGATGCGCTCAAGCCCGTCGTCGACGCTTACCGTGCGCAAGGGAAGCCGTTCAACATGGGCATGGTGTTTCCGGTCTCGACGCACAACTATGAGCTACGTTATTGGCTCGCGGCCGGTGGCATCAATCCCGGCTACTACACGGCGAGCGACATCACGGGTCAGGTCGGCGGCGACGTGTTGTTGTCGGTGACGCCGCCGCCGCAGATGCCCGCGACACTCGAAGCCGGGACGATCTATGGCTACTGCGTCGGTGAGCCTTGGAACCAGCAGGCCGTTTTCAAGGGCATCGGCGTGCCGGTCGTCACGGACTACGAGATTTGGAAGAACAATCCCGAAAAGGTCTTCGGCGTCACGAGCGAATGGGCCGAGGCCAACCCGAACACGCATCTCGCCGTGATCAAGGCGCTCATTCGCGCCGCGATTTGGCTCGATCAGAACGACAATGCGAATCGCGACAAGGCGGTCGATATTCTCTCGCGCTCGGAATACGTCGGCGCCGATCGCGAGGTGCTGGCGAACTCGATGACGGGCACGTTCGAGTACGAGCGCGGCGACAAGCGCGCCGTTCCCGACTTCAACGTTTTCTTCCGCTACTTCGCGAACTACCCGTATTACTCGGATGCCGTGTGGTATCTGACGCAAATGCGCCGCTGGGGCCAGATCACGGAGCGCAAGCCCGACAGCTGGTACGACGAGATCGCGCGCAAGGTCTACCGGCCGGACATCTACCTCAAAGCCGCCCGCATGCTCGTCGAGGAAGGCAAGGCCTCGGAAAAGGACTTCCCGTGGACGAGCGACGGGTATCGCGACCCGCAGTCGGAATTCATCGACGGCGTCGTCTTCGACGGCAAAAAGCCCAACGCCTATCTCTCGAGCTTTCCCATCGGGCTGCAAGGCAAGAACGACAAAGCCGTAAGCGAATTGATCACCGCCAAATGAGTCGGGAAAGGAATCCGGAGGTCGTCCCATGTCTGCACGAGCCAACGTCGTGAGCGCCGTCATCGAGCGCGAGGCGCCGGCGCCGATCCGCGCGCGCCTCGAGGGCTTCGTCGGCCGGGCCGGCGCGTATCTTTCGCTGCTCGGTCTCGGTTGGACCGTGCCGATCATGCGGCTCGCGGTCGGTGAGGATCCTGCCGAGCAGCTGAAGTGTCTATGGCGTGAGCTCGGCGTGCCGCTCGTGGCGCTCGGCGTGTTCTTGCTCTGCTGGTCGCAGGTGGCGGCCCGCATCGATACGAGCTTGGGCGGTATTCCCGGGCCCGTGGCCGTGTGGGAGGAGGCCAAGGCTCTCGTTGCGGATCACCGTGCCGAGCGGCAAAAGCGCGCCGACTTCTATGCACGTCAAGAAGCGCGCAACGAGGTGCGGCTCGAGGCGGACCCGAACGCCGAGGTGCGGATTCGCCAGTACACGGGCAAGCCCACGTACTTCGATCAAATCTTCACGAGCCTCGTGACGGTATTCACGGGCTTTGTGCTCGCGGTGCTCGTGGCCGTGCCGCTCGGCGTCTTGGCCGGGCTCTCGAAGACGTTCAACGCAGCCGTGAATCCGCTCGTGCAGCTCTTCAAGCCCGTTTCGCCGCTCGCGTGGCTGCCGATCGTGACCATGGTCGTGAGCGCGCTTTACGTGAGCGACGATCCGATGTTCCAGAAGTCGTTCATCAACTCGGCTGTCACCGTCACGCTGTGCTCGCTGTGGCCCGCGCTCATCAACACGGCGCTCGGGGTGGCGAGCATCGACAAGGACCTCATGAACGTCGGTCGCGTTTTGCAGCTCCCGTGGTTCACGAAGATCGTCAAGATCGTGCTGCCGTCGGCGCTGCCGCTGATTTTTACGGGGCTGCGGCTATCGCTCGGTGTCGGCTGGATGGTGCTGATCGCGGCCGAGATGCTCGCCCAGAACCCGGGGCTCGGCAAGTTCGTCTGGGACGAGTTTCAAAACGGCTCGTCGTCGTCGCTCGCGCGCATCTTGGTCGCAGTGCTCACGATCGGCGTCATCGGGTTTTTGCTCGATCGAATCATGCTTGCGCTGCAGGCGCTGTTCACGCACTCGGCGAGCCGATGATGCTCACGGACAACGCAAAGATGATCTCGACGAGCGAAGGGCGTGCCGTTGCAGCCGACTCGAGACCGCTCATGCGGCTCGAAGGTGTGGGCAAGACTTTCGGCAAGGGGCCGAAAGCCGTGCCCGTGCTCACGGGGATCGATCTCGAGATCGAGGCCGGCGAGTTCGTCGCCATCGTCGGCTTCTCGGGCTCGGGCAAGTCCACGCTCATCTCGCTCATGGCAGGGCTCACCGAGCCGACGCAAGGCCGGGTGCTGTTCGACGATCGGCCCGTGAGCGGGCCGGGACCCGAGCGCGGCGTCGTGTTCCAGAGCTATTCGCTCATGCCGTGGCTGTCCGTGAAGGGCAACGTTGCGCTGGCTGTCGATGCCGTCATGCGGGGTCGATCGCGCGCAGAGCGCGAGCAAGTGGTGGAGCGTTACATCGACATGGTCGGATTGACGCATGCCGCGGAGCGCCGACCGGCAGAGCTCTCGGGCGGCATGCGGCAGCGCGTGGCCGTGGCGCGCGCGCTCGCGATGAGCCCCCAGATGCTGCTGCTCGACGAGCCGCTCTCGGCGCTCGACGCGCTCACGCGAGCCAAGCTGCAAGACGAGATCGAGACTATCTGGGCGCGCGACAAAAAGACCGTCGTGCTCATCACCAACGACGTCGACGAAGCGATTTTGCTGGCCGACAGGATCATCCCGCTCAAGCCCGGCCCGCGCGCAACGCTCGGGCCCCAGTTCACGGTCGACATTGCGCGTCCGCGCGATCGCAGCGTCATGAATCACGATGCCGAGTTTCGTCGGCTGCGGGCGGCCGTGACGCGATATCTGCTCGACGTCAACGGCACCAAGACGGCCGGCACCGAGACGCGCGTGACGCTGCCGAACGTGTTGCCGATGACCTCGAAGGAGCCGCCGCGAGCCTACGTCAAAGCTGCGAAGGGCTATACGAGCGATCGCTACGTCGAGTTCTTTCAGGTGTCGAAAACCTATCCCACGAAGCGCGGGCCGCTCACGGTCGTCGACGGGTTCGACTTGAAAATGGACAAGGGAGAGTTCGTTGCGCTGATCGGTCACTCGGGCTGCGGCAAGTCGACGGTCCTGTCGATGGCCGCCGGGCTCGCCGACGTGACGGGCGGGGGCATCGTGCTCGACAACCGCGAGGTCGCCGCCGCTGGACCCGATCGCGCCGTGGTCTTTCAAGCGCCGAGCCTCTTCCCGTGGCTCACGGCGACCGACAACGTCGCGCTCGGGGTCGACCGAGTCTATCCGCATGCCTCGCGCTCCGAGCGTGCCGACATCGTCGAGTACTACCTTACGCGTGTCGGTCTCGGCGAGCACCGCGGCAAGCTCGCCGCGGATCTTTCGAGCGGTATGCGCCAACGCGTCGGGATCGCGCGCGCGTTCGCCTTGAGCCCGAAGCTGCTGCTGCTCGACGAGCCTTTCGGAATGCTCGATTCGCTCACGCGCTGGGAGCTGCAGGAGCTTCTCATGGAGGTTTGGGCGCGCACTCGCGTGACGGCGATCTGCGTCACGCACGACGTCGACGAGGCGATCTTGCTGGCCGATCGCGTCGTGATGATGACCAACGGTCCGCAGGCCCGCGTCGGCAAGGTCATGGACGTGACGTTGCCGCGGCCGCGCTCGCGCAAGGCGCTGCTCGAGCATCCGGACTACTACGCGTATCGCGAGGAAGTTCTCGAGTTCTTGGCAGGCTGCGAGCGGCAGCAAGCCGCGGCCGCCGAAGCGGCATGACCGTCGGGGCGGGGCGAAGGGATGTCGTCATGGGAATCCAAATGCACGGAGGTTCGTTGATCATGATGCGCAACGTTGGGGTATTCGGCCGGGCCGCGTTGCTCGGCGGGTTGGCTGCCGTATGGACCGCCGCGGCCGGCGCTGCGGACGCCGTCGATAGCGTCGAGCAGGCGTTCCGGCAAGCCGATTTCAACATCGACTACCGGTTCCGGTACGAGTCCGTCGATCAGACCGGCTTTGCCGAGACGGCCGACGCCGTGACGAGCCGTTTGCGGGCCGGATTCGTCACGGCGCCTCTGAACAAGACGCGGCTACTGGCCGAGGCGGTCTGGGTCGACGACGTGGTCGGCGACTACAACAGCACGACCAATGGTCGCACGCAGTATCCCGTCGTGGCCGACCCTGCAGGCTTCGTCGCACTCAATCGCTTCGCGATCGTCAATCACTCGCTCGATCGCGCGGCGTTGACCTTCGGCCGCCAGCGCATCGTGCTCGACGACTCGCGTTTCGTCGGCAACGTCGGTTGGCGCCAGAACGAGCAAACGTTCGATGCCGTTAGAGCCCAGCTCGCCGGTTCGGCGTTCAAGGCGGATCTCACGTATGCCGACCAGGTCAACAGAGTGTTCGGGCCCGACTCGCCGGCAGGGCGATGGCACGGCGATATCGTGCTGGCGAGCTTGGGCCGCAAGCTTGCCTTCGGCACGCTCACGCTGTTCGACTACTACTTGGACATCGACGAGGCCGCGGCCGCCTCCAGCAACTCGTACGGCGTTCGCCTCTCGGGCTCGAAAGCTATCGGTAACATGGGCGCCACGTACACCCTGTCGATGGCGCGCCAAACCGACGCGGCCGCGAATCCCGCCGACTACCGCGCGAGCTACTACTTGCTCGAGGGTGGCCTCAGCCTGCACAAAATCGGCATCGGTCTCGGCTACGAGCTGCTCGGCAGCGACGGCGCGACCGCGTTTTCGACGCCGCTTGCCACGCTGCATGCGTTCCAGGGCTGGGCGGACAAGTTCCTCGCGACGCCTGCCGCCGGCATGGCCGACAAATACGTGAAGCTCTCGTACCCGATGGGACAGCGCGGCCGCTTCAAGAACATCGGCGCGCTCGCGTTGTTTCACGATTTCGCAGCCGACGCCGGCCATGCCCACTACGGCGAGGAGCTCGATCTGCAGCTCGTGGCGCGGACCGAGCGGCTCGCGTTGACGCTGAAATATGCCGACTACCGGGCCGACGCGCTGCTGACGGACACGAGCAAGGTCTGGGTGGCCATGGACTATGCGTTCTGAGGGTCGACGCGCAATGACTACGGTAAACGGTAAGACGGTCAACGACACCAACGGCCACGGGCCTGCGCGCAACGGCGGCTCGCGCCGTCGCAAGCTCGTGCTGATCGGCAACGGCATGGCCGGTATGCGCGCGGTCGAGGAGTTGCTCGATCTCGCGCCGGACCTGTATGACATCACGGTGTTCGGTGCGGAGCCTCACGGCAACTACAACCGCATTCTGCTCTCGCCCGTGCTCGCGGCCGAGAAGACGATCGACGACATCATGCTCAATGCGCGCCAGTGGTACGCCGAGCACGGTGTCGAGCTGCACGCGGGCGAGGCCGTGGCGCGAATCGATCGGGCGCGCCGGCGCGTGGTCGGCGCGTCGGGACGCGAGGTGCCATACGACCGGATCATCCTTGCGACGGGATCCAATCCCGTCGTGCTGCCGCTGCCCGGCAAAGAGCTCGACGGTGTGCTGAGCTATCGCGACATCGCCGACGTCGATCGCATGATCGAGGCGTCGCGCGCCCGCAAGAGCGCCGTCGTGATCGGTGGTGGGCTGCTCGGTCTCGAAGCGGCATACGGCCTGCAAAAACGCGGCATGGACGTAACCGTCGTGCACGTGCTGCCGACGCTCATGGAGCGCCAGCTCGATGCCTCGGCCGGCGGTTTGCTGCGCCGTTCGCTCGAGGCGCGCGGGCTCAAGTTCCACATGCCGGCGCAGACGACGGCAATCGTCGGCGAGGATCGTGTCGAAGCCGTGCGCTTCGCCGACGGCACCGAGCTGCCCGCGGATCTCGTGGTCATGGCCGTCGGCATTCGTCCGAACGTCGACCTCGCCAAGGCGAGCGGGCTCGTCTGCGAGCGTGGTGTGCTCGTGAACGACACGATGCAGACGTTCGATCCCTGCATTTACGCAGTCGGGGAGTGCGTCCAGCATCGCGGCGCGTGTTACGGGCTCGTCGCGCCGCTGTTCGAGCAGGCGAAAGTCGTGGCGAACCACCTTGCCGAGTTCGGTATCGGCCGTTACTCGGGATCGCAAGTGTCGACGAAGCTCAAGGTCACGGGCATCGATCTGTTCTCGGCCGGGGATTTTGCGGGCGGTCACGATACCGACGAGCTGATCTTTCAGGACGCCGCGCGCGGTGTCTACAAGAAGCTCGTGCTGCGCGGCGACAAGATCTGTGGCGCCGTGCTCTACGGCGATACCGTCGACGGCGCTTGGTATTTTCAACTCATGCGCGACGGCACGTCGGTCACGGACTTCCGCGAGAACGTGTTGTTCGGCCAAGCGCACCTCGGCGATTCGGGACTGTCGGGCGCCGACGGCGTGACGGGCCTGTCCGACACGGCCGAGATCTGCGGCTGCAACGGTGTCTGCAAAGGCGACATCGTGCGCGCGATCACGGCCAAGAACCTGTTCACGCTCGACGAGGTCCGTGCCCATACGAAGGCTTCCTCCTCCTGCGGGTCATGCACGGGCCTCGTCGAGCAACTACTCGCCAACACGCTCGGCGGCGACTACTCGGAGTCGCCCGCCAAGAGGCCGCTGTGCCCCTGCACGATCCACACGCACGAAGAGGTACGCGAGACGCTCGTGCGCGAGCGCTTGAAGACGATCCCGGCCGTCATGCGGTTTCTCGAGTGGAAGACGCCGGACGGTTGCCACAAGTGTCGGCCCGCCCTGAACTTCTATTTGCTGTGCGCATGGCCCGGCGAATACGAGGACGACAAGCAATCGCGCTTCATCAACGAGCGCGCGCACGGCAACATTCAGCGCGACGGCACCTATTCGGTGGTGCCGCGGATCTGGGGCGGCGTCACGTCGCCGGGCGAGCTGCGCGCGATCGCCGAGGTGGCCGAGAAATACCGCGTCCCGACCGTGAAGTTCACGGGCGGGCAGAGGCTCGATCTGCTCGGCGTAAAGAAGGAAGACCTGCCGCGCATCTGGGGCGACCTGACGGCCGCGGGTTTCGTCTCGGGGCACGCGTACGGCAAGGCGTTGCGGACCGTCAAGACCTGCGTCGGCAAAGAGTGGTGCCGCTTCGGCACGCAAGATTCCACGGGCCTCGGAATACGGATCGAGCGCATGACGTGGGGCTCTTGGCACCCGCACAAGGTCAAGATCGCCGTGTCCGGCTGCCCGCGCAATTGTGCGGAAGCCACGATCAAGGATCTGGGCGTCGTGTGCGTGGAGTCCGGTTACGAGCTGCACGTCGGCGGTAACGGCGGCATCAAAGTTCGCGCCACGGACTTTCTGTGCAAAGTGCAGACCGAGGAGCAAGTGCTCGAATACTGCTGCGCGTTCTTGCAGATTTACCGCGAGGAGGCGAGATATCTGGAGCGCACGGCGCCGTGGATCGAGCGCGTGGGCCTCACCTATGTGCGCTCGCGAATCGTCGACGATGCGGCGGGGCGACAAACCCTTGCGGCCCGATTCCTCGAGTCGCAGAAATACGCGCAGGTGGACCCTTGGGCCGAGCGCGCGCAAGGCAAGGACGCCGATGAATTCACGCCGCTCGGGCCCGCTCGAGTCCGTACCAGCGGCGATCGGGTGGCGGCGCCATGAGCTGGATCGACATCGGCCCGCTGGCCGGATTGCCCGCTCGCGGCGCCCGCGTCATCGAGCTCGCGGGCGAGCGGATCGCAATCTTTCGAACGGGTGAGGATCGCGTGTTTGCGCTTCGCGATCGCTGTCCGCACCGCGGCGGACCGTTGTCGCAAGGCATCGTGCACGCGCAGCGTGTGACGTGCCCGCTGCACGACTGGGTCATCGATCTCGCGAGCGGCGAGGCGACCGGCGCGGATCGAGGTTGCACGCGCACATACGAAGTGCGTGTCGAAGCCGAGCGCGTGCTGGTCGCCGTGCCCGAGGCCGAGAAAGCGTGCGCGGCAAGCCCGGCGGACGATGCGCCGACGCGGACAACGGCGCAGGGTTCGGTCGTCGAAGAGACCCGCGTGCTCGCGGTCTTCGAGCGCGCCTGAGCATGGACGGCGCCGGCGCATTGCGCTCGAGTCCGGTGCGCACCACGTGCCCATACTGCGGTGTCGGCTGCGGGCTCACGGCGGCGCCGGGCGCCGACGGCAAAGTCCAGATCAAAGGCGACGCCGCTCACCCGGCCAACTTCGGCCGCCTGTGCTCGAAGGGCGCCGCGCTCGGCGAGACGCTCGACCTCGACGGCCGGCTGCTGCACCCGGAAATTCACGGCGTACGAACGAGCTGGAGCACGGCGCTCGATGTCGTCGCGCGCGGCTTTGCCGACACGATCGCGCGGCACGGGCCCGAGTCCGTCGCGTTGTACGTCTCCGGGCAGCTGCTGACCGAGGACTACTACGTCGCGAACAAGCTCATGAAGGGCTTCATCGGCACGGCGAATATCGACACGAACTCGCGCCTGTGCATGGCGTCGGCCGTGGCGGGCTACCAGCGCGCCTTCGGCGCCGACACGGTGCCGAACGACTACACCGACATCGAGGACGCGGAGCTCGTGCTGATCGTCGGCTCGAACATGGCGTGGTGTCATCCCGTGCTCTACCAACGGCTCGCCGCGGCGAAGCAGCGCAATCCGTCGCTCGAAGTGATCGTCATCGACCCGCGCCGCACGGCCACGTGCGACATTGCCGATCGGCATCTGCCGATTCGGCCCGGCACGGACGTCGTGCTGTTCAACGGCCTGTTGAACTACTTGCGCCGCGAAGACGCGCTCGACTGGGAGTTTCTCGACGCTCACGCGGAAGGCTTCGGCGCCGCGATGCGTGTGGCTCTGGACACGGCGCCGTCGGTCCCGGCCGTGGCGGCGGCTTGCGGCGTGCCCGAGGCCGACGTAGCCGAGCTCTATCGCGCGTTCGCGCGCACTCGGCGCACGGTGACGCTGTTCTCGCAAGGCGTAAACCAGTCCTCGAGCGGCACGGACAAAGTCAACGCGATCATCAACGCGCACCTTGCGACGGGACGCATCGGCGAGCGCGGCATGGGCCCGTTCTCGCTCACGGGGCAACCGAACGCCATGGGTGGGCGCGAGGTCGGAGGACTGGCGAACCAGCTTGCCGCGCACATGGATTTCGAGCCCGAGCACACGGCGCGCGTGCAACGCTTTTGGCAGTCGCCGCGGATCGCGACGGCGCCCGGGCTCAAAGCCGTGGAGCTCTTCGACGCCATCGATGCCGGGCGCGTCAAAGCCGTCTGGATCATGTCGACGAATCCCGCCGTCAGCATGCCGGATGCCGATCGTGTGCGCCGCGCGCTCGAGCGCTGCGAGCTCGTGGTCGTGTCCGATTGCGTGCGCGAGACCGATACGACCGCCTACGCCCACGTGCTCTTGCCCGCGACCACGTGGGGCGAGAAATCGGGAACGGTCACGAATTCCGAGCGGCGCATCTCTCGTCAGCGCGTGTTTGCCACGCCGCCGGGGGAGAGTCGGCCGGATTGGTGGATCGTCTGCGAGGTCGCCAAGCGCATGGGCTTCGCCGACGGATTCGACTATGACTCGCCGGCAGAAATCTTTCGCGAGCATGCGCAGCTCTCGGCCTTCGAGAACGACGGCACGCGTGATTTCGACATCGGCGCACTGGCCGATCTCGACGAAGATCGGTACGAGGCGCTGGAGCCCGTGCAATGGCCGGCGCGGGCGAACGGCGCCTCGGCACGACTGTTTGCCGACGGGCGGTTCTTCACGCCGAGCGGTAAGGCGCAGTTCGTGCCGACTGCGCCCGTCGAGCCGCGAACCGTGCCGAGTGCGGAGCGTCCTTTCGTGCTCAATACCGGGCGCATTCGCGATCAATGGCACACGATGACGCGTACGGGCCGTTGCTCGCGCCTCACGGGGCACCAGCCGGAGCCCTTCGTACAGGTGAATCCGGCCGACGCGGCGGCGCTCGACGTGTCCGTTGGCGATCTACTCGAGGTCACGAGCGAGCTCGGCCGCATCGTGGTTCGCGCCGAGCTCACGGACGCCGTTGCCCCCGGGCAAGTCTTCGTCCCGATGCATTGGAACGGCGTGTTCGCGAGTGCCGCACGGGTTTGCAGCTTACTCGCCGCTCACACCGATCCCGTGTCGGGACAGCCGGAGCTCAAGCACGGCGCCGTCGAGTTGAGCCGCTACCGGCCGGCGTGGTACGGCTTCGTGTTGACGCGCACACCGATCGACGTCGCCGATTACGGCTATGTCGCACGCGCACGCGGCGACGGCTACTGGCGTTACGAGCTTGCCGGCGAGCGTATGCCCGAGTCCTGGTCAGGGTGGGCCGAGCGCATAGTGGGGCCCGTCGAGGCGCGCATCGAGCTGACGGATCCCGCGCGCGGCCGGTATCGCGGCGCACGTGTCGAGGGCGGTCGTCTGCAGGCCTGCGTGTTCGTCGCGACCGACACGTCACTGCCGGCACGCGGCTGGCTGTCGAGTCTGTTCGCCGCGCCGCTCAGCGAAACGGACCGGCTCGGCGTCCTCGCCGGCCGGGCGGTCAACGGTGCGGCCGAGACGGGGGCCGTGGTGTGCTCGTGCTTTTCCGTCGGGCGCGCAACGCTCGTGAGAGCGATTCGGACGCAGGCGCTCGTGACTACCGACGATATCGGTCGCGCGCTGAGCGCCGGCACGAATTGCGGGTCGTGCCTGCCGGAGCTGCGCGGCCTCCTCGCGGAGGCCGGAGACCGCACCACGCTGCCGGCGTGATATTCTCCGCGCTCCACGCACGGGGGATCGTCATGCAGCGTTCGTTTCATACCGCGGCGTACACCGCCATCGTCATTGGAGCTTTGGTCGCGGGCGGGTGCGCAAGCACCGGAAACGAGACGGCAGGCAATGCCCCGCCCAAGACTCGTGCGACGGAGTCGCCGCCGGCTCGGCCGCCCGCGCGTGGGGCGCCCGGCACGGAGTTCGGTTTCGCCGTGTTCCAGACGCAATGCACGAGCTGTCACGGTAACCCGGCGGTCGAACGCGCGCCGTCCCCCGAAGCGATTCGCGAGATGCCGCCCGAGAAGATCTACAACGCGCTGCTGCCCGGCGGGCTCATGGCGGCGCAAGGGCAAGCGCTCACGGATCAGCAAAAACGCGGCGTCGCCGAGTTCATGAGCGGCCGGCCGCTCGGCAGCGGCAGCCTGGGTGCCGCGAAAGACATGCCGAATCCGTGCAGCAGCAATCCGCCGCTCGCGAATCCTGCGGCGGGACCCACTTGGAACGGCTGGAGCCCCGATCAGGCGAACACGCGTTTTCAATCCGCGGCGGTCGCCGGCCTCTCGGCACGCGACGTGCCGCGGCTGCGGCTCAAATGGGCCTTCGGCTATCCGGCAGGCGTGTCGTCGAATGCGCAACCGACGATCGTGGCCGGGCGCATCTTCGTCGGCAGCGACAACGGCTACTTCTATTCGCTCGACGCGCAGACGGGCTGTGTGTATTGGTCGTTCGAGGCCGGCTCCATCGTGCGCGGCGCGGCCATGGTCGGACCCGTCGAAGGGCATGCGCCGGCACGCTACGCGGTGTACTTCGGTGACGGTCACGCGAACGTGTACGCACTCGATGCGCACTCGGGCCAGCTGTTGTGGAAGACCAGCGCGGACGATCATTTCATTGCGCGCATCACAGCCGGCACGAAGCTCTATGAAGGCAAGCTGTTCGTGCCCGTGTCGTCGTCGGAGGAGTTCAGCAGCGGCAACCCGAACTATCCATGCTGCACGTCGCGCGGCAGCGTCGTCGCGCTGGATGCGAATACCGGGCGGCAAATTTGGAAAGCCTACGTCGTGCCCGAAGCGCCGAAGCCGTATAGAACCATGGCGAACGGCGTGACGCTCTATAGGCCCGCGGGCGGGGCCGTGTGGAACGCGCCGACGGTCGATCCCGCGCGCCACGCCGTGTACTTCGGCACGGGCGACGCGACGACGGCTCCGTCGCCGAAGACCACGGACGGCTTCATGGCCGTCGACATCGACACGGGCCGTTTGCTTTGGTCCTATCAAGCGACCGAGAACGACGTGTTCATGGGCGGCTGCAACGGGCCCGAGAAAAGCGAAGCCTGCCCCGATCCGTTGGGGCCGGACATGGATATCGGCAACTCACCGATCTTGACGACGACGCCTACCGGTAAGCGCGTGCTGTTCGGTGGCACGAAGTCGGCGGACGTTTTTGCGCTCGACCCCGACAACGGCGGCAAGCTGCTTTATCGTGTGAATCCGACCGGCGCGCCGATCAACGGCACGAGCCGTGTCGGCGCGACGATCGTGTGGGGCGGGGCGGCGGACGGCCGGCACGTGTACTACGGCATGGCTGGCGGTGGGCTCGCGGCCGTGAATCCCGCCAACGGCAACACCGTTTGGACGTTCAAGCCCGCGGCGCCTTCCGGCAATGGCACGAGCTCACTCGGCGCCGCGCCGACGGTCATTCCCGGCGTCGTGTTCGAAGGCTCGACCAACGGCATGCTCTACGCCGTCTCGGCCGACGACGGCAAGGAGCTGTGGAAGTTCGACACGTCCCAGACGTTCGATACGGTCAACAAGGTCGCGGCGCACGGCGGCGCGATCGCGTCGTCGGGCGCGGTCGTCGTGGACGGCATCCTCTATGTCGGCTCGGGCTACGCCGTCGGCAGCGGCGCGACGGCCGGCAACGTGCTGCTCGCCTTCGAGGTGCGCTGAGCGTCGCGCTCGGTGTGCGGCTCGGTCGGTCAGTCCTGCCGCAGCGCGATGACGGGATCCACCCGCGTCGCGCGGCGAGCGGGTAGCAGGCAACCGAGCGCGGCAGCGATCAGCAGCACGCCGCACGCGGCGCCGTAGGCAAGAGGGTCGGCTCGCACGATGCGCCACGGTCCCGCGCCGAGTGCGATACGCACGGCGATGTCGCGCGTGCGGCCCAGCGCTCGCGCGAGCATGAGGTTCGCGAGATTGGCGCATGCGATCAGAAGGACGAGCCCGACAGCGCCCCACATGGTTTCGTAGAGCCGGTTCTCCTGCGGCCCGACGAAAAATTCGTTGAAGGTTCGCACTTCTGGCGTGTAGTCGCGATTGGTATCCAGATAGGCGGTCGCGAGGCGCCGGCCGATCGTGTCGATCTCCGCCTGCGCGGTTTGCGGCGTCACGTCCGGCGCGAGGCGCCCGAAGGCGAACCATAGATCGCGGTTGTCGCGCTGCTCGAGTGCCGGTGTCGGCACGAGTGGCAGCCACAGATCTTGTTTCTGCGGAAACGCGAAATCCTCGGGCATCACACCGACGATCGTTGCTGGCGCGCCTTCGATGCGCACGACACGGCCCACGATCGAGGGATTCGCGTCGTAACGTCGTTGCCAGAATCCATAGCTCAAGATCGCGACGCGTGCCGCTCCGGGCGCTTCGTCTGCCGGTCGGAAGTCGCGGCCGAGGAACGGCCGGCGGCCGACGAGCCCGAAGGCATTGGCAGTGACTTCGGTAGCGTCCCGGCTCTCGGGCAGGTCTTGCGAGTCGGCAGCCGTCAGCGACGGAAGCCGTACTCGAGCACGAAGAACGCAGGGTTGAGGCTGCCGAGCGGCTCGCGCAGCTTGGCGAGCTCGGCCTCGGGGCCGTGAATCTCGAATCGCGTGAGATCGGCGATCGTCATCGCTTCCTCGAGCAGCTTGCCGACGTTTTGCACGTGAGCCAGCAAACCGTCCGCGTCCTCGTAGCCTTCCCGGCAAAGGGCCTCGTCATCGTGAAAGCTGAATCCGTAGTAGAGGCATTTCGGCTCGGTGCTCGTCTTCTCCACGAATCGCTCGCACAGCTTCTTGAACGCGTCGAGCTTGCCCTCGTGGACTTTGAAGTAGGGCACGATCGTGCAGCAGGTATCTTGCGTGGCCATTGAGATCTCCGACTCGCCGAAAAGCAGGTAGGGTACGTGATCCAGGCGCGGTGCGCACACACGCCGCCGACCCGCAAGATGGCGAATTATCTCGCCGGACCGTAGCGCGGCGCGGGCCGGCCGCGCTCGAGCGCGCCGAGGTCGGGCGCCTTGCCGGTATAGCCATCCGTGATGTTCGGCAACACGGTGCCGGCGTCGATGGCCGCGGACCCCGCGCGCGGCGTGAAATCGAGCACCGTCGCATCGTAGAGCCGCTGCGGATCGCTCAAGTCCGGCTGCTTCACGTTCACGAACACGTCGTAGTCGACGAGCCGGCTGTGCCGGTCTTGTCCGGTCGCGCGTTGATATTCGCGAAGCGTTTTGTAGCTGCGCGAGACCGGCATGCCGATGTAGTCGGAGCGCACGTCGAACGGCGGCGACGCCCAGCGGAACGATGCCGCGGCGCCGGGATTCGGCCGGAACCCGTTGTAATCGGAGGACGAGTAGTTCGTGAACGTGCCGACGTTGAACACGGGCTCCGCCGCGCCCTCGGCGAGAATCAGATTGTTGAGGAAGTGGACGTTGGCGGCGGGCCCGGGCACGGCCACCTCGCCGATGAACGTGTTCTGGTAGGTCAGCACGCCCGTGGGCGTGGAGACGAACTTGAGAGACCCCGCACCGGGGCCGTTGTAGACGATGTTGCGAATGAAGTACACCGGACCGCCGAAGATCGGTTGCGCACTGAGGCCACCCAGTGCGGTGTTCACGCAGCGGTTGCGAAAGACTCGCATGTTGCGGCCGCCGCCGTCCGTCTCGATGCAGTTGTCGCCCATGTTGTAGATATCGTTTTCGTAGAAGTCGTTCGACATCGGAAACCGATCCTCGATCGGCTGCGGCGTGCCGTCGGGATTGCCGTAGGTGGCCATGTCGATGCCGTCGTGCCAGTGGGCGATGTAGTTGCGCGCGACGACGTGGCCTTGGCCGTAGACCTTGATCGCGTACTCGGAGTCGAGCCGCTCGGGGAAGCCGGGCAGTTTCTGCCAGATCGCGCCGTTCCAGCCCATCATCTTGTCCGGATCGTGGCGGCCGAGAAAGATGTTGTCGGCGATGTAGAAGTTCTTCGAGCCGGACCAGTCGTCTTGAATCGCGCGCCCTACGTTCTCGATGCGCGAATGCTTGAGCGTGAAGCCGCTCGATCCCGCGATGCCTTTGATGCCGAGCAAAAACGCGACGTTCGTGTTGCGAACCGTGATGCCTTCGAAGTAGTTGTAGTTCGCGCCCATGAGGTTGAAGAGGTTCTGCGCTCCGTCGCCGTCGAACACGACCTCGCCGTCGCCGGCGGCCTTGATCACGATGGGCTTGTCGGGCGTGCCGCTTTGCGTGAGGTAGTAAGTGCCGTCGAACACGGTGCCGAGCGCGAGATACCCGGCTGCCGGCGCGCGATTCATGTAGTGGTGCCGGTCGCTCAAGTAGACGCCCGCGTGCACGAGGATCGTGTCGCCGGGCTGCACGCGCGGCGGATACGCGTTCTGATAGTCGAAGTGCGCGGCGGCCATGTAGTACGCGGCCATGAGCCCCGTGAACGACGGCTCCTCGCGAAACCCGTTGTAGCCCACGGGATACACGTGGTAGACCTTGCCGCCCGTGGCCGGCATCGGCTCCGGGCGCGTGTGCGCCGTGAGTGTGCGTTCGGCTTCGCCGGACACGCCGTCGGGATCCGACAGCGTGAGCTCTGACCTCGTAGTCCGTGTCGGGCGCGAGATCGAAGACGCTGCCCGAGAACATGTTCGGCGAGACGTAAGAGAACGGGCTGAACGCGAACGGGCTCGCGCCCGATGCCGGCACGCCGGCCGGGGCCGTGCTGCCGCCGGCGAGCGCGGCCGCGCTCTGCGGCGGCGTGCTCGCCGTCGACGAAGCTCGGGCCGCCGACGCGACCGTTCACCTGCTCGTTTTGCAGCCGCATGAGCGGCAGGCCCTGGTGCCACTCGGCCTCGCCCGCGCGCCGATACGCAACGGCGACGCTCGCATTGCGGTTGTCGTCGCCGTCGATGCGCCAGTCGATGCCGAGCGAGACGAGTGTGGGCGGCTCCATGGACGCGGCGCCGGCGGTCACCTTGTCCTCGGCGTTCGCGGTGCTCACACAGGCAAGCACGGCCAGTCCGGCCAGCCAAATGGTTCTCGCGCTCATTGCTCGTCCCCCGAAGTCGATTTGCTTGGACTCTACCGCATAGGTTCCGGACGGTCATGTGCGAACGGGAGTCCAGCGGGCGCGGCATACGCGCATTCCGAAGTAGACCCGGGGGACCGGTCGGCCCAGGCTTGATGCGCCGAGTCGGTGAGCGAGTTGTAAACCCGGCGCGGCGCCGGTGCGTTGTTTGCTTGGCGCTTGGAGAAGAAGGAGTTTCGATGAGCACGAAAAGGTTCGTCGTTGCGGCTTGTGCCGTCGCGGCGGCGCTCGTGGCGCTTGCTTGTATCAACCCGGCGGCCGCGCAGTCGCAGGACAATCAGGGCCGGCCGCACCATGGACGGTTGAAGTCGCAGCCGCCGCCGGCACGCCCGGCTCCCCAGTCGCACGCACCGTCGCGGCCGCAGGCCGCGCCGCAGCAGGTGCGGCCTCAAGTTCGTACCGAGGCACGGCGGGATTGGGCCGTGCGTTATCCGCCCATCGGTCGGTCGTTTCGCGTTCTGCCCGAGCGCACCGAGGCCTTTCACCTCGGTCGCTACGATTACCGTTACTACTCCGGCATCTTCTATCGTTGGATGCCATCGGGCGTGTACGTCGTCGTCGATGCGCCTTTCGGCGCACGCGTTCGACACTTGCCGGTCGGCTATGTGAGCTTCTTCCTCGGGCCGCGGCGCTACTTCTACGCCAACTTCACCTATTACCTGTGGGATCCGAGCGATCAGGCCTACGTCGTCGTCGCGCAACCGCAAGGCGGCGAGGCGGCGGTGGCTGAAGCCAGCAAGCAGGGTTCGAGCGAGCTGTTCGTCTATCCGAAAGAAGGGCAGAGCGACGAGCAGCGCGACCGCGACCGCTACGAGTGCTATGTGTGGGCCGCGCAGCAGACCGGGTTCGATCCGACCGCCGAAAGTCCGTCCGTCGACAAAGCCGGTGACTATCGGCGCGCAATGTCCGCTTGCCTCGAGGGGCGCGGCTACACGGTCAAGTAGGAGTCCAACAAGTGCGTGTCGAGAACCGAAGTCTCGCGATCTTATCGTTGGCGG
The DNA here is from genome assembly GCA_963786385.1 of uncultured Gammaproteobacteria bacterium. Taxonomy (GTDB): domain Bacteria; phylum Pseudomonadota; class Gammaproteobacteria; order Steroidobacterales; family Rariloculaceae; genus FEN-1219. The sequence continues at coordinate 1,812,034 of CAWAYS010000005.1, read as the reverse complement.
CGGCTGTGCTGCTGAGCTTGCCGGCCGTGGCGCAGGATCTGTTCGTGTACCCGGCCAAGGGCCAAAGCAACGAGCAGCTCGCGACCGATCGCTACGAATGTCATCGCTGGGCCGTGCAAGAGTCGGGCTTCGATCCGACCGACTTCGGCGCCGAGCCGCCGCGCGTGGTCAAAGTGCCGGTGCCGGAAAACAAAGCGACCGGTGCCACGAGCAAAGGCGCCGCTGCCGGCGCGATTGCCGGGGCCGTGCTCGGGCACGGCGACGACAAGCTCAAGAATGCCGTGATCGGCGCCGTCGTCGGCTCGATTGCGGGCGCGGCCGTCGAGCAAAGCGGGCAGCTCGAAGCCGAAGGGCAGGCGCGCGAAGAGGCGCAGCGTCAGTCGCAGCAGATCGCAGACAGCAAAGCCGAAAAGGCCTTGCAGCGATCGAGTTACCGGCGCGCGATCAGCGCCTGCCTCGAGGGCCGCGGCTACACGGTGAAGTAGCCTGCGTTACCGCGTATGATCGCCGGCTTGTCGACAACGTCGAAGCCGGAGCAAAGATCGTGCGCAGTTTTCGATACCGTTCTTTGTGGGTCATGGCCGTGATGGCGCTGTCGGCGCCTGTGAGTGCGCACTTCAAGCTGCTCGCACCGGCTTCTTGGCTCGTGGAGAGCGACAAAGGCGATCCGCAGAAGATCGCGCCTTGCGGCGGCACGTCCGCCGATGCCGGCACGCCGAGCGGGGAAGTCACGCGCGTCAAGGGCGGGCAGACGCTCGACGTCACCGTCAAAGAGACGGTGTTTCACCCCGGCCACTATCGCATCGCGCTCGCGCGTACGCGCGAGAGTCTGCCGGCCGATCCGGCCGTCACCACGCACGACACCGAGCGCGGTCCGCGATCGTTGTCGGCCGCGATTCAAGACCCGCCGCAGGCGCCCGTGCTCGTCGACGGCCTTTGGCCGCACACGGAGAAAGCGACCGGCAACTGGGCAACCGAGATCGAGATTCCGAACATCGACTGCGACGGCTGCACGCTGCAGATCATCGAGTTCATGGCGGAGCATCCCGGCGTGCGCGAGGGTGGGTTCTCGTACCACCACTGCGCGACGTTGAACATCACGGCCGATACGAGCAAGCCGATAGACAAGCGCTGGTAGGGCACGGGTGGTGCCTGGCAGAGGCGCGGATCGCCGATGGGCGGGCCGCGGTCGGAGTTGAGCTGTCGCGCTCAAGTCCGTCGCTTGGCTAGTGTAGGTCTACAGACCCAGCGCCGAGCGCACCTCGGGCCAAGATTTCGCACCGTTGGCGGCCATCTCGGCCGCGAGCCCTTGCGGCATCCACTTGAGGAATGCGGGCTCGAACGACGGACGGGCGCGCACGCGCTCGAACCACTCCGCCACGCGGGGCCGCCGGCCGTCAGTCCACAGCGCTTGCATCGACAGCGCGGCCAGCCGGTTCACGTACGGCGCCATCGCGACGTCGGCCATCGTGAACGACTCACCGACGAGCCAGGTCGACGTGACTAGCGCCTGCTCCATCTTGTCGAGATACGCCAAGTAGAGCCTGATCTTGTCGAGTGCGCCGGGTGCCTCGAGTCCGTGTTGAATCCACTGCCATTTGAGCGCGCGCGCCGCGACGCCTTCGTGCGCACCGCGGCTCAGGAATTCCTCGAACGATCCGGCGCCGCCGCGCAGGATCGTGTGCCGGTGCGAGACGACGTAGGTGATGGCCGAGCAAGCCGGGTGCAATTCCTCGTCGACGGCCTTCGTCCACACGCGCACGTGCGCGCGCGCGAGCGGTGTCGGCGGCATGAGCGGGATTTCCGGAAATACCTCGTCGACGTACTCGCAGATCACCGTCGACTCCGTGAGCACGACCCCGTCGTGCACGAGCACGGGCACGACGGCTTTGGGGTTCAGCGCGAGAAACTCGGGATCGAACTGCTGGCCCTCGAGGATATCGACATAGTGGCCAGTCCACGGCAGGCGCTTCTCCTCGAACGCGAACCGTACTTTCGCGGCGCAGGCCGAGGAGCCGTGATGATAAAGCTCTAGCATCGCTCTATTGAAGCGCGAGACGGCTTGGCTTCCAAGAGGGGCGTGGGTGTCAGGCGCCGACGAGCTGCCAGGCCGCGCGCAGCACCATGAGCCACAGCGCGAGGGCCGCGACGCAGTACAGCGCGAAGCGCAGCAGCACGATATTCACTGTGCAGTGCACGGCGCTGTGCAGCACGCGAAACGCGACGAACACCCAAGCCGTCGCGACGTAGAGCGCGTCGACCTCGTGCGTGACATAAAGGTAGAGCACGAGCGCGTAGAAGACGACCGGTAGCTCGAACAGATTCTTGAGATTGTCCGACGGGGTCGAGACGGCCGGCGGGGACAACCGTGCGAGCTCGAGCGGCGTGAGTTGCTCGGGCGAGAGCTTGGTCGAGCGAATGAACGGTATGCGGCGCGCGTACATGTAGATCCACACGGCGAGTGTCAACAACAGCATCGCGAAGAACGGTGCGAATATGGCCGTTTGTTCCATGGTGTTCTCGTGCTCAGCGTGCTTCGCGCTCGAAGCTCGTAACGGTGATGTAGGTCTGCTCGTCCTCTAGCGCGGGATCGTCGTAGGCGAACAGCAACGGGTGTCCGTCGCGGGCATCGTACGAGGCCTGCACGAACGCGGGGTTCGAGACGGCGATCAAATTGTCGATGTCGTCGAAGAGCTGCGGAATGGTGCGCGCAAGCGGCGTTTCGGTAGGCGATACGGACTCGCCCGTCGTGTAGTCGTCCCAGGGCTTGCCGACGTACACGGTGCTGCGAACCTCGCCGCCGGCGACCACGACCCTGACGGGGCCCGCGTACAACGGGTGCAAGCAGAAACAGCCGTTGGCGATCGTGAACGAGTAGTCCATCGAGCCCGCGTGCTGCCAGAGGTCACGAGCCACGTGCAGCTGGTCGAGCAGCGCGGCTTTGTCGGCCGAGGCGCCGTGCACCGCGAGCGGTGCCGCGATCAGAAGCAACGCGTATCGAGCTAGTCTTTCCACGCGTCGATGGCTTTGCGCTGCAGCGCGTCTGGGCCGAACTCCATGACCTCGATCTCGGCGCCGTCGGGGTCTTTGATGCGCGTGTACAGCGCCTTCGCGGGCGTCAGCGCAGGGTCGGCGACATCGACATCGTGCTGGCGCAGCCGCGCGACGGTGGCTTGCAGATCCCCAACCTCGACGCCGAAGTGCGTGATGCCCGTGCTCTCTTTCGGGCCGGCCGGGATCAGCTCGACGAAGGTGTCGCGATTGAGCTGCAGATACGTGAGTAGCGGACTACCGTCGGGCTTCTTGACGGTGTAGGCCTCGCGAAAACCGAGCGCTCCGGTGTAGTAGGCCATGGCCTTGTCGTAGTCCCGCACGCGGATGCCGATGTGGTTGAGGCCGTGCTTCTGGCTGTTTTGCGCCAAGCCCGGTCGCAGCATTGCTGCGCCGACGACGACGCCGAGCGCGAAAATGGCCAAGCTCTTCATACGATTCTCCCCAGCTTATGGCGTCGATGCGGCCGTATTGATCGTGGCCCAGCGTTGGCCATCGACGCCCCGGATCAGCAGCCAAGCACACAGGCTGAGCTCCGCGACGATGGCGACGACGTAGATAGGAGCGACCTGCGGGACGAGCGCGGGCGCAGAAATCGAACGTAGCTTCCGATGAGGTACGCCAACGCCGCACCGACGAGCAGCCATCCCAGAGTCTTCGGCAAGAATGTCGACTTGACGACCAGATAGCCCAGAAGCAGACAGTGAACGCCGAAGAACAGAAGTCCCAAGTCGTAGCCATGCCCATGGCGGTCGAGCATGAGATACGCGAGCGCGTTTCTTTGCGACTCGGGCAGCGGCGCATAGTCGGCCCCGTGAAGAGCAGCAGCGCGGTGTGCTGGTTGAGCAGATTGAGCGCGAGAACCGCCGTTTGTATGAGACGAAAAGCCGCCGCAAGCATCGCCACGTGTGGTTGACGGGCCGCAGGATCAAATACAGCAGCACGGCTAATGCCGCGTCGCTCAGGAACACGATCGAGTCCGCGAAGAACGAGAAACGAAACAGCCCCTGCGAAGCAACAATGTTCGAGGCTGTTGTCGGCCGCATCTCCGGGAACGATGAGATTTGTCCACCACGACCTCGCTGGAGAGGCCGAGGGCGATGATGACGAAGTAAAGCACGCCGGCCGCTCGGGCGCACTGAGAGGCGAGAAAGGCGTGCTCACGCAGGGATCCTCGAGGTGAGACGGACGACGCGGTACATGATTGCATCGCGCGGCGCATCGTGCAAAACGATTGCAGCGCCGGCCGGCCTTCGCACCGCTGTGCCGCGGTGGCATTTGCTACGCCGTGCTGGTTTCCCACGAGAAATCGTAGAAGACTCGAAACATATTGCCGTCCAGGTCGGCGAGCGTGAACTCGTGCAGTTTCCACGGCTTGACTCCGGATTCGAGACGACGCGCGCTTCGCTGGCTCTCCATGTACCGGTGTAGTCATCGATCTCCGATCTGCTGCTGAAGTTGAGCCAGAACAACACGGGCGCAGCGTTGCCGCGTTCCCTTCTGAAGCGCCGTCTGGTCAGAAACATTCGGCAAGCGCCCGAGGGAGACCTGCGCGATTCCGCCGCTCCTCGCCGCCCCAGTCCTTCCTGAACCCCAGGCAACGCTCGTAGTAGGCGGCTGCCGTATCGACGTTGCTGACGGGCAGCTCCGGGATGGCGCTGGGGAAGTCGTAGCGCATGATCGTTGTTCTCCTCAGGGGTTAGGGTGTTTGCAGGCGCGGGCGCCATGCCACGAACGGATGACTTCCCCTGTCGTCCACGACCGACCACTGTTTAGGCAGTTTCGGGAGCAGGCGGTTGAGCCGCGACGACTCGAGCATGTGGCGAGCGTTTTCTACGAGCACTTCGTATTCGTTGGCGCACCGGTGAGCCGAAGGCGTCGGGTCGATCACTTCGCAGTGGACGGCGCCGGCTCCGCAGCGCAAGGCCAGTGTCTCGTCTAGCACGACGATCCGACCCTGGGCCAGCGCGTCGACGGCGAGGCCGAAACGCTCGTCCGAATCGTTCGAGCGAAGGGCGAGGGCATTGCGAGAAGCGGACGCGTGACCCGTGGACGTCATGAGCGGCAGATCTCATCCACAAGGCCTTCGATCTCGTACGAAACTCGTCCGCACAAACACGTGGCTTTCATGATGACGTAGTCCTTTTTCGACTTAGTTCGCCGCGACAGCCCGACCGGTGATGGTATTCCACTGAGCGCTCGAAAGCCGGTACACGCAATGAGTTCGCAGTGGGCTGCCTACGGGAACGCCGGGGTGCTCGAAAGTCTCGGTGTCTTCCGCCATTTGCAGCCTCTCCATCACGGCGCGCGATCTCGTATTGAGCACGGAGGTGAAAGATACGATCTCGGGCAGTTGGAGGGTTTCAAATCCGAGTTGCAATGCGTGCCTAGCGGCTTCGGTCGCGAAGCCCTGCCCCCAAAACGGTCGCGCGAGCCGCCAAGCGACTTCCACGCACGGCGACAACGGGAGATCCGAGGACGGAATCGACAGTCCGACGAACCCGATGAACTCGCCCGACCTTTTGGACTCTACGGCCCACGGTCCCCAACCGCGCTCGGCAATGAACCTCTCCAGGCGGCAGGCCAGCGCGTCGCTTGCGGCTCGATCTAGGGGTGTCGGAAAGAACTCCATGACCTCGCGATCGGCGTTGAGCGCGGCGAATGGCGCGCGGTCCTCGGTACGCCATTGGCGAAGACGCAGGCGCGGCGTTTCGAGCTCGTGGATCACGAGTCGCGGCCGGGCGTTGTGGGCGAGGTTCTCCGCTGCATGAGATGTCAAACGGCTTTCATCAATGTCTCACGCTGCTCGGCGATGTGCCACAGCACGCCCGAGGGGTCGCTCAAGTACAAGACGCGAAGCCCCCAAGGTTGCATCATCGGCGGCTTGGCCATGATGCTGGGGTACTTTTCTCGCAAGCCCTCTCGCTCGATGTGCTCCCACCATTCGTCGGCGTTTTCCACGGTCAGCGTTTTACGGGTAGGGCGTACCGTCTTTGTGCACGAACCGCCCGTCGGCGTTGGAGCTCATCATGTCGACATCGGCGCACGTCGTGAGGTCGTCCGGGTGTCGCGAGCCTATCTCGAGATAGACAGCTGTGGTCGGCGAGTCGTTGATCAAGTGATGCCCGTTGCCCGTGCCTTTCGGAAAGGCAGCGCACTCTCCGGCCCGGAGCAGCGTCCGGCCGCCGTCCTCGACGAGCGTGAGCTCGCCCTCGACGACGAAGACGAACTCGTCCTCGTGGCTGTGCCAGTGCCGTTGGCTCGACCAGCCGCCGGGCGGCAGCGTCATGAGGTTCACGCCGAAGTCTTGCAACCCTCCGGCGTCGCCTAACCGTCGGCGGACGCGGCTGGCGCATGGGGCGTCCAAAGGTGCGGGATAGCCGGAGCCTTTGCGTGCGGTGACGGCGGCGATATCGACCTTGGGCATCGGGGCTCCTCGAGACCGAAGCCCCGGCGGGAGGGAATCCCGCCGGGGCTGTCGTTTGGCTGCCGGCCCGTCGGGCCGGCTCTCATCCATCCGTGCCGAGCGCCCGAGAAGCTCGGGCGCCGCGCGTCACAGAGGATACAGTCGATCTCCCGGATGACACAGCTCCGCCGTGAAGAAGGCACTGCCCGGCACGCAGCGGAACATGCTCGGGTTGGTGACACTCGGTGCGCGACGCTTGTAGGCGGAGCCTTGCTCGAACGCGTAGCCCGCCGCGAGCAAGGTGTCTTCGCTGAAGGCGCCGCCGACGAAGATCACGCCGATCGGATTGCGACCCTGCTGGTCGATCCCTTCGCCGGCCGGAACCGTGAGCACGGGATAGCCGGCCACGTCGGCCGTCTCCACGAGGCCGTCGCCGCTAGGTACCATGATGACGTCGAAGTCGTCGCTCGGATCGTCGGGTGTGCCGTTGCTCAAGACCGCATCGATCAGCGCCTGCGACGTCGACTGGCCGTTGGCGAGATCCGCCGCATAGGCGTCGGCCGTCGCAGAATCCGTCAGGTCCACCGCCTCGGCCTCGAGCAGCTCGCCTTGCTGGTACTTGAGGCCTTCGACCGGGTGCGAGGCGTTGTAGTCGATGATGTCCTGCAGGGACTTCGGCCCATAGCCGTAGGCGTGTGCGAGATACGCGTTCAAGTCCCGTTTGAACTCGGTCATGACCACGCTCGGCAGATCCGGGCTATCGATCGCGACGATCACCGGAGTCGCTCCGATGGCGGCCAACGTCTCGACGGCGGTTTGGTACGTAGCGTCGCCGCTGTCGATCACCGCAACGCGCTTACCGCTCAATGCGTCGGGCACGAGGCCCGAAACATAGTCCGGCGTTGCCGGGACGGGTGGCCACTTCGGCTTGTGCAACCACTTCGGACCGAAGAACCAGCTCGGGCTGAACCAGGAATCGTCGTGTCCGGCAGCCGTCATCGCTGCCAATGCGACGGCCGCGTCGTACACCGTGCGCGTCATCGGCCCGACGGCGTCTTGCGACGACGCAACCGGCATGACGCCGTCAGTGCTCACGAGACCCACTGTCGGCTTGAGCCCGACGACGCCGGCCACGGCCGCGGGCGCGATCAGCTGCGCCGTGTCCGTCGAGGTCTCCGTGCCGATGCTCAGTGCTGCGAGGCCCGTGGCCGTGGCGGCCGCGGCGCCGGCCGAAGACCCGGCCGGCGTCTTGTCGGTATCCGATGGCAACAGCACTTGACCGCCCAACGAGGAGTAGCCTTCCGGCATGTTGCCGTCGAAGAGGCCATTCAACTCCGTGACGTTGGTCTTGCCGAGGACGATGGCGCCGGCGGCTTCGAGCTTGGCCACGAGCGCGGCGTCCTTGCGCGGCATCGAGTCCTCGAGCGCGATCGAGCCGCCCGTCGTCGGCAAGCCGGCCGCGTCGATGGCATCGGTCAGCAGCACGGGGATGCCGAACAGCGGCCCGACCCTGCCGTGCTTGAGGGCGCGCTCGACGTCGCGTTTCTTGGCTTCGGCAATCGAATGCATGTTGATGTCGCGCACGGCTTGCACGGCGGGGCCTTCTGCATTCGTGAGCGCGATGCGGGCGAGGTAGGCCTTCGTCAGCGTCTCCGACGTGAGACTGCCCGCTTTCAGGCGCGCTTGCAGACTGGCCACCGATTCGGTCTCGAGTGCGAAGGGCAGCGTCGGCGCTTTGCCGACCAGCGCCATGACGGTGTCGTAGTCGGGATTGCAATGGCCGCGCTCGGAGTAGGGCGGCGCCGGCACGGTCTTGGCGCAGCGATACATGCTCGGATTGACCTCGCTAGGCGGCTGGCGTAGCAGCGTGGCCTGCTCGATCACGTACGCGACACCGATGAGATCCCGCTCCGAGTAAGCGCCACCGTGCACGTAGACATAGGTGTTCCTCGTTTGACGGCGCTCGTCGTCGTAGCCCATCGGGATCGTGATCTGCGGATATCCGGCCTGGGCGCCGCGCGACACGGTGCCGAGTACGGCGATCACGTCGTCGCTGGTATCGTTCGGCGTGCCCATGTTCAGCATGTCGTCGATGGCTTTGTGATAGGCCGCCTTGATCAGCGGTAGATTGGTTCGGAACTGGATCTCGTTCTCCCCGCCCGGCGTGATGTCGACGAGCGATTCGTCGAGATGCCGAACGTTACCGAACTTGAGCGCCTGATCGGACTCTTCGTTGTTCTTCTCCACTTCCTCGACCAACGAGTGAATCGGCACCGATGGCCCGAGTCGCGCGTAATACTCGTCGATGGTCTTGTGCGCCTCGTAGCCGCTCGGCACGGAGGGGAGATTCGTCGCCGTGATGACTTCGTCCGGCACCATGATCGCGCCCGCTGCGACGAGCGCGTCGTACGCGAGCCCGACCGGCGTCTTGTCGCCGTTGGCGTCGACGAGGTCGCCGTTGTAGCCGATGCGTTTGCCGGCCACGAAATACGGATCGAGCGCGGACATGTAGTCGGGAATCTGGTCCGGTAAAGGCGGAATCACGCCGGTTTCGTGGAAGTCCGGGCCGAAGACCGCGGCATATTCTGCATCCGCGTCGGGATCCGCGCCCGCGATCGACTGCAAGGTCATGGCGGTCTCGGTAACGGTGCGCGTCATGGGTCCGGCCGTGTCCTGCGAGGCCAAGATGGGTGCGATGCCGTAGCCCGGCACGAGGCCCACCGTCGGGCGAAGGCCGACGATGCCCTGCGAGCGTGACGGGCTGATGATCGACCCGGACGTCTCGGTGCCGATGCCGAGCATGGACAGCGACGCCGCGACGGCCGCGCCCGTGCCGGACGAGGAGCCGCTAGGATTCTGATCGGCATCGACCGCGTTGAGCACTTGACCCGTCAGATTCGCGAAGCCCGAGGGCTGGCGCCCGAAACTGTTGGCGAACTCCGATAGGCCGAGCTTGCCGAGAATCACGACGCCGTGCTCGCGCAACTTCTTGACGATGCCCGAGTCGGTGGGCGGATAGGAATCGCGCAAAGAGTAATTGCCTGCCGAGGTATACATCGGCGTGGCGTCGATGAGGTCCTTGAGCAAAATCGGCAAACCGTGCGCCGGCCCGCGCACGATGCCCATCGCACGCTCGCGGTCGGCCTTCGCGGCTTCTTTGAGAACATCCGGATTCAGTTGCGTGACGGCATTCAGGCCGGGGCCGCGCTTGTTCAGTGCTTCGATGCGCTCGAGGTAAGCCTTCGTGAGCTCGACCGACGTCAGCTCGCCGGCTTCCATCATCTTGATCGCTTCGTCGCCCGTAAGGTTCTCGAGATCGAGGACCTTGTGGCCATGCTCGTACCAGTACTTTCGATGGTAGTGACTATCGTATTTCTTGTTGAACTTGAACAGCCCGTACCCGAATCCGTGCAGGAAGTTGTGCGCGCCTACGGGGGGCGTCGCCAACGCAATCATCGATCCCGTTATAGCTAACAGACTCACAATCTTCGACCATGAAGCACTCGTAGGTTTCGACATCCTTGATTCCCTTTCTGAAGTGTTGTTGTAAGCCGCAAGACCGTTACCGTCGCGATGCGTGAGTTGCACTCAACGCGCTGCGCTTCGGAGGCGTGCTTCGGAAGCAAGACTCGTACCAAAGGATGGTCGAAAGACTTAGTGCTTGTTTTTGCTGCGCTCCGGTTTTCGGGCAGCAGCGTTTGCCCTTTGGAAGGGCGTGAAGAATGCACCGTAATCACCCACGGTTCGTCGGATGTTGATTGCTATTAGTGCAGGGGAAGCGTCTCGTGCCGTGTGTCTTAGGACGCGAACGGTTGCCGTAGCCCGCGTGATGATCTCCGACCTCGGCCTCTGGAGATTATGCGTCTTCGCGCAGGTCGGTGATGGAGAAATGATGGCTCCCGATCTTGAATCCCTCGCGTAAGTAGAACTTATGAGCGTCGAAGCGCTGCACGCCTGAGTCGAGGTGCAGCTGATTGCAGCCGAGCTGCCGGGCGTGTGACTTGAGCCAAGAGATCATCATTGCGCCAGCTCCTCGGGACCGATGTCGCTCGGCCGTTACCAGGTCGTCGACGTAGATGTGCTTCCCGCAAGCGAGCTTGGTGCCGACGACGAATCCCGCCACGCACAACACTTCGCCATCGGCTTCGACGTACGCAACTTGATAGCCGGAGGCCATTTGCCTCTTCACTTGCTCGATCAGCGTCGGGAGATCGAATGCGGTTCGCAGCTCGTTCAATACGACGCTGATCTTTTCGACGTCTGCGTCGGACTTTGCAATTCTGACGTTCAATGGAGTCTCCTGAGGCGCAAGAACCGGCTCGTTTAGCAGGTCCGCTGCATCCAGTCGTTGTGTTCTGAGGGACTCTTCATAAACAGTCCGCCGTGAGGGTATACGCGACGCTCAGCCAGACGAACTGGCTGAGCGGGATGCCGAGTGAACCTTCGGTAAGGCCAGACGCTGACAACACGCCCTGGAACGCCGCTACTACTTGACGCGGCAACACAGTCGCTTGTTATGCGGCAGAGCCGTTGCCTCACTATTGGCGCCCATATTTTGTCTTAATCTCCGCTAGCCGGCTGAGCGTGAACGTGTCGCCCCGATCACCGAATTCCGCTTCATCGAATGCCAGATACACTTCCCATGCGTAGTCCGGCATCCGGCTACCGCAGTGTTGGACCATCAAGTTGAAATAGTGATTCGCAAGGGCGTCAGCGTCAGACCATGAGAGCTCGTTTGAAACGTATCGTGCCACTAGACGCTGAGCAAACGCGTCACAGAATGCCTTCACAGATTCGGCATCTGGATTGGCGCCGAGTCCGATATCGTTGATCGTCAGCGGACGCTCCCTCGCCAGGTCAATGTGCTGGTCGATTTCCACGATCACGTTAGCCTGGGCTGCGAAACCGTCGGAAAAATACGCGCCGCTGAAGCGGAGCCGCATAGCGCCGCAAATCAGCGACGCGCCGATGCGCGTAACTCAGAACACATTTATGATCGGTGCGCGCTCGCTGCATTTGCTTGTTATGCGGCGCTCAGGGGCTTGATACGTGCGACATCCTTCTTAATGGACTGCGCCACGTCCCACAAGTCCACCGCGCGCTGCGCATTCAACCAAAACTCTGCTGAGTTGCCGAAGAGTCGCGCCAGGCGCAACGCCATGTCCGGGCTGATGGCCCGACGCTCCCGCAGCAGCTCATTGATCGACTGCCTCGAGACACCCACCGCCTCTGCTAAGCCAGCGACAGTGAGCCCGTACTCCGGCAAAAAGTCTTCCCGCAGCATCTCGCCCGGGTGAGTGGGCCTGCGATTGATTCCTTTTGTGTTCGAAATGCTCATAGCTAACCCCGCACTTAGTGGTAATCGCAGATCTCAACGTCGTATGCGTCACCATCGACGAACCGGAAGCAGATTCGCCATTGATCATTTACGGAGATCGAATACTGCCCCTTTCGATCTCCTTCAAGCGCGTGCAGCCGGTTACCGGGAGGCACCTTCAAATCATTAAGGCCCGTAGCCAGATCCAAATATTCGAGCTTGCGCGCCGCTCGCTTTGCGACATCGGGCGGAAACCGTTTCGCGCTACCGGTTCCGTAAAGCTCCTGGGTCCGGCGATCGGCAAACGTCTTGATCACCGATAGAGTGTAACGCGTCACGTGACGCGCGGCAAGCGTCACGCGAAGCCGCATAACGCCGCGCATCAGCGACGCGCCGATGCCCTAAACATAGAACGACTTTATCCATAACGCGCGCTCGCTGCATGCGCTTGTTATGCGTCATACGCGCATACCTAGCCAAATTACAGCTTCCGTCGAGGCGGAAACCACAGGCATTAGAACCCGCGACCACAAACGGCCGGCCGCCGCAGCATACTCCGCCGATCGATCATGATGCTCGCGCTCGTCAGCAACGATCGCAGAGATTGCCGCGACAGCAACTGGATCTGTGGACGCTAAGAGGGCCAATTGATGCTCAAGATGTCGAAGGACGACTCGCTCGACGGCCACCGTCGTGGCAGCAATGGCGCTCGCACCGAAAAGACCCGTTACTACGCCTAAGACGAGGCCACCGACCCCGCACAACCAGTAGCTCCGGCAGCGCGGGCGGCCCCGGCGCATGAGCTCAAGTCGAAAGATTTCGCGGTGCCGCAATTCATGCGACCTGAAGTCGCGCAGGTCCGCAACGAGTCCTGGCGCAGTGAGCCGCGCCATCAGTATCTGCCCGGAGTAAATGCAGACGGCTCCATGCTCACCCGCGTGATCGACCTTGATGACGCGACTGCCCAAATCGTGCGTGTCAGACGTTTGCGGAACGCTCACCATGACGCCGAACGTCGAGGATCAGCTGCAGGGAAAAGTGGCGCGCCCTTTGCGAATGCAAAGGGCGTGACACTTTTGACTGTCAGCTGCGTCCCTTTGTTAGGCGGCACTGCGCTAACCTCAATTGAACCAAGTTCGATCACGTTTCAGTACCTTCGCACCATTCTATTGAGTACCACAGACACCAATATAATGCGTCAGAAGGGCTCTTCATCAGCAACTACCCACGGCACGTTCTGCGCCCGGAATTCCAGTTGAACAAGGCGCAGTCCGTCTAGCTCAGGCGGGCATGGCGCGGACTTGTGGCACATATAACTGATAAATCCACCGGCATACTCCACCGGCGGAAAATCGCCCGTTACTTCCAACTCGCCGACAAAGTGGTACCAACCGCCATAAAAGTGTGCCCCAGGGCCGGCCGCACCCTCCGTGTACACTTCACCTTCCTTTGTGGAATCGATTCCGAGTTCTTTAAGAAGAGCAACAAATTCGCTCGGCAATACTTGCTCACGAACTGCAATGAAATTTCGGCATCCGCTGCACCCGCAGCGAACAGCATCGCCCATCGCAATGCGGCGATACGCATCCGCTGTGGCTTCGCGATCAGCCGTATACCTCCAATCACCGAAAGCGCTGACTTGTGCCGCCTAACGTCCCAGATCAGCGGCCGCACGCCGCTCGTATGAAAGTGGCACTTTATCCCTCACGGTCCGCTGCATCTGGGTGTTAGGCGCCGGCACGACGCCTCCTGAAGTCCAAAAATAGAATGAAGCCAATGACCGAGACGACAACAGCTAAACCTAGAATCAGCCGGGCCCCATGCGGTTCCGCGAATGACGGAAAGAATACGGGGCTAGCGAGGATCGTAGCGCCTACTACTGCCAATGTTGCGATCGCGGTACGCACGCGCGCGAAGTACGCTGCCACCAAGGCTCCACTTGCAGCGACAAGAGAGAGCAGGAATGCAGGGGTGAACGCGGCTGCGCTCGGATAGTACGCTACGACCGCGAGAATCATGCTTGCGGTGGCCACCCACGATACAACGCGTTGCCGCATGACTTGCGCCTAACTTAGAAATCTACCCCAGATATTTGCCGTTACAACGGTAAAGATATTAGCCATATTCCATCTCGAGGCGTTGAAGGCCGCGCCGTTGTTATGGCGGATTGCGGATATTCCCGAATAGTAGCAGAACGGAAACGGCTAACGGAGCCGCAACACCGTGCAAGCGAAGTGCCTGGGCCAGGCTTCGCTGTCTAGGGGCGAGGGCGGGGCAGCGGTGGGACGCCGAGATGCAGGCGCTAAGGCGCCATGTGATGTACGTGTTCCGCCGCCAGCATGTTATGTCCGCCAATAAACGGCAGGATCATCCACACGCCGAACAGCACGAGCAGCGCGCCGCTGAGTTGGCGCGAGAGCTTGCCGACGCCGAGCGATTGCAGCAGCACGCTCGCCGCACTGAGGCTCACGGAAGTGCCGAGGCCGAACGCGAACATGACGAGCGCGCCCTGCAATGCGCCGCCCGATGCCGCCGCGACGGAGAGCTCCGTATAGACGAGTCCGCACGGCAGCCATCCCCATAGCGCGCCGACGAGCAGCGCATGCAACGGATCGCGCGGCGGCAGTAAGCCGCGAAAGTGCGGGGCGATGCGGCGCCAGAAGCGCGCGCCGAGTCTTTCGGCGGCAACGAGCAGCGGTCGCCCGAGCAGCAACTGCAGCCCGATGATCGCAACCAGCACCGCCGCCGCGATGCGCAGCACCGCAATGCCGTGCGCGCCCAGCGCGCTTGCAAAAACGGCAGCGCCGAGAAAGCCCGTGATCGCGCCGGCCGCCGAGTAGCCGAGCACGCGTCCGAGATGGGCACCGAGTAGCACGCCGAAGCCTTGCAGGCCGGGTCGCTGTCGCAGCCCGAGCGCGCCGACGATCCCGCCGCACATGCCGATGCAGTGCCCGCCGCCGCCGGCGAGGCCGGTCAGCCAGGCCGCCACGAGCAAGCCGACGTCGAACTCAGCCATTCGGGTCGTCCGGGTCGTCGAGCAGGATGCGTACGGCCGGCGTGTCGAGGTCGTCGAATTGTCCGGAACGCACGGCCCAGAAGAATGCGGCCACGGCGACCACGAGCAGCAGCATGGCTAGCGGTATCAGTGCGAACAGGATGTTCATGCGGCTTCCTGGTGCTCTAGGCGTCTGAGCGCGGCTTGCTCGGCAGCCGTGGATGCGCGCGGCGCGAGCAAACGATTGAGCCGCAGCGCGTTGCCGACCACGATCACCGAGCTCAACGACATGCCGATCGCAGCCATCCACGGTGCGAGCACGCCGAGCGCCGCGAGCGGCACGGCGACGAGATTGTAGAGCACGGCCCAGCCGAGATTCTGCCGCACGATGCGGCGGGTGCCCGCGGCCCAGTCCGGTAGCTTCGCGAGCAGTCTGAGGTCGTCGGCCGTGAACACGATGTCGGCGCTGGCTTGCGCGAGCTGGCTGCCGGCCACGAGCGCGACGGAGACATCGGCCTGCGCGAGCAGCGGCGCGTCGTTGATGCCGTCGCCGACGGCCGCGACGACGTGCCCGTCGTGCTGGTGTCGGGTGAGCAGTGCGAGCTTGTCGTCCGGTCTTTGCTCGGCGTGATACGTATCGATGCCGAGCGCTTGCGCAGCCGTCGTAACGGCGCCCGTGGCGTCGCCGCTTACGAGCATGACGTTCGCGCCGTTGGCCGCGAGTGCGGCCACCGTTTCCTTGGCTTGCGGACGCAGCGTATCGGTAAGCTCGACGCGCGCGAGCAGCGCGTCGTCGTCGGCCAGGTAGATGCACTGGGCCGACGTTTGCATCGCCGCCGGCGCGCCGGTGTGCTGAGCCGACCCGAGCCGGTAGCGACGGCCCGCGACGACGCCCGTGACGCCGAAGCCCGCGCGGTATTCCACGCTTTCGGCCGGCGCCGGTCGATGCGCGGCCGTTTGCAGCGCGCGGGCGATTGGGTGCTCGATGCCGGCTTCGAGCGCGGCGGCAATGTCGAGCACGGCAGCGGAATCGAGGCGGCCGAAAGTTTCGACGCGCGCGACCGTGATCCGGCCCTCGGTCAACGTGCCGGTCTTGTCGAACAGCCATTCGTCGACGTGACCGAGCCGCTCGAGCACGCGTGCCGAGCGCAGCAGCAGTCCGTATCGCGCGAGCCGGCCGAGCGCGACGGCGAAAGCCGTCGGCGCTGCGAGCGACAGCGCGCACGGGCACGTCACGACGAGCATCGCGAGCACGACCTCGAGCGCGCGCTCTGGCGCCACAGTGAGCCAGGCGGCACCGACGAGCGCCGTCGCGGCCAGCAGCACGGCGACGAACGCCGCGGCCCAGCGGTCGGCCAGGCGCAGGAAGTCGGGCCGGTCGGCCATCGCGCGGCTCAACAGGCTGCCGATGCGCTCGAGATAGGTGTCGGCACCGACCTTCGTAATCGCGACGTCTACCGGTGCGCGTCCGACGTTGAGGCTGCCGCCGAGCACGGCGTCGCCCCGCTCGCGCGCGCGGCCGAGCGATTCGCCCGAGAGCAGTGCCTCGTCGAACGACCCGCGCGCCGAGAGCAGCGTGCCGTCGGCCGGCACGGCTTCGCCGGGCGCGACGACGACGTGATCGCCGACCGCGAGCTCGATAGTGCCGATCTTCTCCAGCGTGTTGCCGCGTCGCCGTGTCGCGCCGAGCGGCTTGAGATCGGCGAGCGCGTCGAAGAGGCCGACGGCTTTGTGCCGTGCGCGCGATTCGAGAAAGCGCCCGAGCGTGAGAAAGAACACGAACATCGTCGCCGAGTCGAAGTACACGGGCCCCGCTGCCGCGCAACGCGTTGACGAGGCTCGCGCCGAGCGCGATGCCGACGGCGAGGCTCACGGGCACGTCCATGCCGAGGTGGCCGTGCTTGAGCGACGGTCCAGGCGGCGCGAAAGATCGGCGCGCCGGAGTAGAGCATCGACGGGCGTTGCGATCAGCATGCTCGCGAGCACGAAGAAGCTCGTGAAGCGTCGCGTCCATGTGCTTGAACGCGCCGAGGTACAGCGCGGCGCGAGAGCGTCATGACTTGGGCGAAGCCGAGGCCGGCCACGGCGAGGCGCTTGAGCTCGCCGCGCACGGCTTCCCGTTGCTCGTGCGCCGCGCCGGTCGCGACCGCCGGACGCGGCTCGAAGCCGAGGCTCGTGAGCGTGTCGAAGATGGCGCTGAGTTGCACTTTGGCGGGCTCGAAACGGATACGTCGCTTCGCCCGAGACGGGGTTGACGCTCACGTCGCCGATGCCGTCGAGCCCGCGCACGCCGCGCTCGATGAGCCAAGCGCATGCGGCGCACGTCACGCCGCCGACTTTGCAGGCGAGCTCGCTCACGCCGCTGTCGACGGCGCGGTGCGAGCCGCGCGGCCACCTCGGGACGGTCGCACACGCTCCATTCGCTCGCGGTTGCGCCGCGCCCGCGCTCACGCGGCTTGACGCTCGGCGCGCTGCGAAACTCGTAGAAGCGCGCGAGCCCTTGCTCTTCGATGAGCTCGGCCACGGCGAGGCAGCCGGGGCAGCACATGGGCCGGCGTTGGCCGTGCACGACGAGGCTCAGATCGACACCCACGGGAATGGGTTGGCCGCAGTGAAAGCAGCCGCTCACGCGTTAGCCTCCGGGCTGCGCGGCGGCGGCCGGGACGAGATGTGCCTTGCTCGGCACGCCGGGCACGGGGCCGGCCAGACGCCACGATGCGTCGGCCGGCGTGATCTCGAGGTCGTAGCGGCCGACGGCGAGCGTCGTCGCCGCGAAGTACTTGCCGCCGCTGCGCTCGAGTCGCAGCTGCCGATCGGCGTCGGCCTTGGCGACGTGCTGTAGACGCAGCGTGAGGCGTTTGCGGCGGCGCGAAGCTGCCCGCGCCTTTGACCGAGACGTCGACGTCGACGCGTCCGTCGGTGGCCGTCTCGAACGTGACGTCGGCGCTGATGCCGAGCTCGGCGGCGTGTCGCGTCGCGGGCGAATCGTTCGCTCGTTGATCTCCTCGATTCTCGAGTAGTCGTCGACGACGAGCGGGTTCGGCACGTGATGGCGAGGTAGAGCATCACGACACCGACGACGACCGACGCGAACGGCGGCAGCATGAGTAGCCACGGCCCAGCCTTCGCGGTACCAGGGACGCTGCGGCGCGTGTGGCTCGGTCATGGCGTGAAGAACCGGCCTCTCTCGGTCGTCGTGAGCTTCGGGTCGTCGACGGCCGTGATCGTGAACATGACATCGTGACCGCCGCTCGCCGACAGCCCCGTCCTCGATGAGCGCGCGGGCGGCGATCGTGCACATACCTGCCGGCGCCGACCTGGACGAGGCGGGATCGGTCTCGAGCGCGAGCGTCGGCAGGCCCGACACGGCGAGCTCGTAGACGTGCGCGGCGCTGGTCCTTGTTGATGACGCGCAGCGATGAAGACGTTCTCGATGTAGCCGGGGCGCGACTCACGATACAGCGCATTGCGATCGCGGATCACGTCGAGCTCGATCGGCGTGCGCAACGACAGCGCGGCGAGAAGTCCGCCGCACAGCACGTCGAGCAGCGTCGGCATAGACGAACACGCGCGGGCGCAGAACCTTGCGTGCGTCTTGCCTTCCATCGCGTGCTGCGTCGAGTAGCGGATCAGGCCGCGCGGATAACTGCATCTTGTCCATGACGCCGTCGCAGGCGTCGATGCAGGCCGCGCAGGCGATGCACTCGTACTGCAGTCCTTTGCGGATGTCGATGCCCGTGGGGCAGACCTGCACACACATTCGTGCAGTCGATGCAGTCGCCGAGCCGCGATCTTCGGATCCTCGCCGCGCGGGCGCGAGCCGCGCGGCTCGCCGCGCTGCCGGATCGTAGGAGATGATCAGCGTATCGCGGTCGAACATCGCGCTCTGGAAGCGCGCATACGGGCACATGTACTTGCAGACTTGCTCGCGCATGAAGCCCGCGTTGCCGTAGGTCGCGAAGCCGTAGAAGAGCACCCAGAACGTCTCCCAGCCGCCGAGCGACAGCGTGACGACCTTCGTGGCCGAGCTCGCGGATCGGCGTGAAGTAGCCGACGAACGTGAAGCCGGTCCAGAGCGCGAAGCCGACCCAGAGCGCCTGCTTCGCGGTCTTGCGCCAGATCTTCTCGAGCGTCCACGGGCCTTTGTCGAGCTTGCGCCGCGCCGCGCCGCGGCCCTCGGTGAGCCGCTCCATCCACAGGAACGCTTCGGTCCAGACGGTCTGCGGGCACGCATAGCCGCACCAGAGGCGGCCGGCGAGCGCCGTGAAGAAGAACAGCGACAGCGCCGCGATGATCAGCAGCCACGATAGAAAGAAGAAGTCCTGCGGCCACAAGCACGAGCCCGAACACATAGAACTTGCGCGCGGGCAGATCGAACAAGCAGCGCCTGGCGGCCGTCCCAGGTCAGCCAGGCCGCGCCGTAGTAGGCGCCGAGCAGCATGATCATGCGCGCGATGCGCAGCCGCGCGAAAAGCCCGTCGATCTCGCGCGGGTAGATCTTCTCGGCGCTCGCGTACAGAGATTTGGCCGGCTTCGGCCATGGCGTCAGTCCTTCGCCGGCGGCGGGTGGCCGTGCCGTGTCCGGATCAAATATACCGTCAGCGCCGCCGAGCCCGCGCCGAGCGATCCAGAGAAAGAAGAAGCCGACCGCATAACCCGTCATGCGGTCGACCGGCAGCGGCAGCTCCGTTACGTCGGCGAGATCCATAGCGGGTCGACCCATGCGAAGAAGCACCATCGTGCCGACGGCGGCCGACGAGGAACGAGCACCAGCCGACGACGAACACGTCGCGCTGGCGCCGATTCAGCTCGTGAGCGAGCTCTCGTGCCGTTCGTCGGGTCCGCTGCGGTCGTCCGCGCGTCGGCATCCATTGCATCAATCCTCCGTCGAGAGGCTGTAGACGTAGGCCGCGAGCACGTGCACGCGGTCGGCGCCGAGCACGGGCTCGCTGCGGCGGCATATGTCTCGTGCGGCCCGTTCGTGATCACGTCGTAGAATCGCGCTGCGGCCCGGAGCCGTGCAGCCAGATCTCGTTCGCGAGCTTCGGCGCGCCGAGCAGCTGGTTGCCCTTGCCCGGTCGGGCCGTGGCATGCGGAGCAGTAGGTCGACGAACAGCTTCTTGCCTTGCGCGACGCGCACGGGATCGCCGCCGCGGCCCGCGAGATCGAGCACGTAGTCGGCTACGAGTCGCGTTGGTCGTCCGTTGAGCGCCGCGCCGAAAGGCGGCATCACGCCCGTGTGCCCGCCTTGCGATCGTGCTAGCGATCTTGTGCCGGCGTGCCGCCGTAGAGCCATTCCTCGTCGGTGAGATTCGGATAGCCGCGCGCGCCGCGCGCGTCCGAGCCGTGGCAGGCGCGCAGTTGTTCACGAACAGATTGTGCCCGGCGCTGAGCGCCGCGGGGTTCCTGCTCAGCGTCCTCGATCGGCGTGGCCGCGAACCGCGGCGAACAGCTTGCCGTAAATCTCCTCGGCCCGCGCGATTTCCTCGTCGTACTGCTTGACCTGGTTCCAACCCAGCAGCGAGAAGTCGCCGAAGCTCGGGTAAGCCACGACATAGATCGAGCGCGAACGCAATCGTGATCCAGAACAGACCGAGCCACCAGCGCGGCAGCGGATTGTTGCCTTCGACGACGTCGCCGTCCCAGGTGTGGCCCGTCGTTGCGCCTTCCGCCGGCGCCCTGCGTGCTCGACCAGCGTGATCAGCCATGCGGCGCCGACGATGTTGCCGACGACGAGCACGATGACGAAAATTGCTCCAACCGGTCGACATGTCACCGATCCTCCGAAGGCGGGCGGCGGCGCGCGATCGTCGCCGAGCGGCAGCTTGGCCATGGCGTCGAACTCCTCGTGCCGGCCGCGGCTGTAAGCCCAGATCGACGAGCCCGATGAACAGCAACCATCAGCACGGCCGTCATGATGCCGCGAAACGTTCCGATGTCCATGTCATTGCCTCTCGCTTCGACGGCCGTGCCGAGGCCCTGCAGGTACGCGATCGAGCGCGTCGAGCTCGGTCTTGCCTTGAACCGCGGCCGCGCGCGCCTTCGATGTCGGCATCCGTGTACGGCACGCCGACGGTTGCGCAGCGCCTTCAGTGCCGTTCGCACCGTCGGACCGTCGAGCACGGTGTTGGGCGAGCCATGGATAGCGCGGCATGTTCGATTCCGGCACGAGGTCGCGCGGATTGTTCAGATGCACGCGGTGCCACTCGTCGGGATAGCGGCCGCCGACGCGCGCGAGATCCGGGCCCCGTGCGCTTGGAGCCGAACTGGAACGGATGGTCGTAGACGGATTCGCCGGCGAGCGAGTAGTGGCCGTAGCGCTCGGTCTCGGCGCGAAACGGCCGCACCATTTGCGAGTGGCAGTTATAGCAGCCTTCGCGAATGTAGATGTCCCGGCCCGCGAGCTTGCAGCGCCGTGCAGGGCTTCGACGCCCGGTGCGGGCTCGTGGCCGGCGCCGACATCATGAGCGGCACGATCTCGGCGAGGCCGCCGATGCTCACCGTGATCGCGATCAGGACGCCGAGCAGCCCGGGCGCTTTTTCGATGACTTCGTGTTTCATGCGCGGCTCCTCAAGCGGGCTCGAGCACCGGCACCGGCGCGATGCGTTTGCCCAGCTCGGCCGTCTTCCAGACGTTGTACGCCATGATGAACATGCCCGAGAGCACGAGCAGCGCCGCCCGCGAGGCGCACGACGTAGAACGGATACGTGGCCTGCAGCTACTCGACGAAGCTGTAGGTCAGCGTGCCGTCGTCGTTGACGGCGCGCCACATGAGGCCCTGCATCACACCGGCAATCCACATCGCGGCGATGTAGAGCACGACGCCGATCGTCGTGGTCCAGAAGTGCACGTCGATGAGCCGCGTGCTGTACATGGCTTTCTGGCCGAAGATGCGCGGCCACATCGAGTAGACGGAGCCGACCGAGATCATCGCGACCCAGCCGAGCGCGCCGGAGTGCACGTGGCCGATCGTCCAGTCCGTGTAATGCGAGAGCGCGTTCACGGTCTTGATCGACATCATCGGCCCTTCGAACGTCGACATGCCGTAGAACGACAGCGAGACGATCAGGAACTTCAGAATCGGGTCCGTGCGAAGCTTATGCCACGCGCCGGACAGCGTCATGATGCCGTTGATCATGCCGCCCCAGGACGGCGCGAGCAGCATGAGCGAGAAGACCATGCCGAGCGACTGGGCCCAATCGGGCAGCGTCGTGTAGTGCAGGTGATGCGGGCCGGCCCACATATAGATGGAGATGAGCGCCCAGAAGTGCACGACGGACAGGCGGTACGAGTAGATCGGCCGGTTGGCCTGCTTCGGCACGAAGTAGTACATCATGCCGAGGAAGCCGGCCGTCAAGAAGAAGCCGACCGCGTTGTGGCCGTACCACCATTGCACCATCGCATCGACCGTGCCTGCGTAGACCGGATAGCTCTTCGTCCGAGCCGGCCGGAACCGAGATGCTGTTGACGATGTGCAGCAGCGCGATCGTCAAGATGAAGGCCGCATAGAACCAGTTGGCGACGTAGATGTGCTTGACGCGGCGCTTCGCGAGCGTGCCGAAGAACACCACCGCATATGAGACCCAGACGACGGCGATCAACAGATCGATCGGCCATTCGAGCTCGGCGTATTCCTTCGCTTGCGTCATGCCGAGCGGCAACGTGATTGCCGCGGCGACGATGACGGCTTGCCAGCCCCAGAACGTGAAGCTCGCGAGCTTCGGCATGAACAGCGACACGTGGCAGGTGCGCTGCACGACGTAGTACGACGTGCCGATCAGAGCGCAGCCGCCGAAAGCGAAGATCACGGCGTTGGTGTGCAGCGGGCGCAGACGTCCGTAGCTTAGCCAGGCGGTGTCGAAGTTGAGCGCCGGCCAGATGAGCTGAGCGGCGATCAGGACGCCGACCGTCATGCCGACGATGCCCCACACCACCGTCATGACGGAAAACTGCCGGACCACCGTATCGTTGTAGGTGTTCGCGCTGTCCATGCTTGGCGATTCCTCCCGAAACGCGTGCAAAGCTTTGCGCCGCGCAGTATGAAATAGCGACTCGGCGACCGTGATACGTAGATGTACTAGGGGTCGTAGGGGTGAGGGCGCGACGTTGGTCACGTTTTCATTCGCTGCTCGTTCGGGCTGCTTCAAGCAGCCCCTCGTTGTGGGGGAGACGCTGCGCGAGGGCTCAGGTGAATGCGCCAAGCGATGGGCCGCTCGGCTCGTCATTCGCCTTCATCCGCGCGCTACAATCGGGTCGAGCGCGCGGCGGCCGGCCGGTCGGCCGCCGGTTCGGAGGCACGCATGAGAAAGATTGCATCGATCGCGCTCTTCGGCGCTGTTGCGACGCTCGTCGGGGGCGGTGCCAAGGCGCAAGACGCCGAGTTCGAAACGGTGGCGGGCGCGTATGTGGAGGATTTGCTTTCGATGAACCCCGAGTACGCCACCGCGCTCGGCGATCATCGCTACGATGCGCGCCTCGACGATTATTCGGCCGACGGCATTCGCCGCAATCTCGAGCGCGAGCGGCGCTACCGGCGCGAGCTCGGCCGCATCGACGCCGCGGGTCTGTCGGCGGCCAATTCAGTGGACTACCGAATTCTCGAGGCCCGCATCGAACGCTCGATCTTCGGCATGGAGACGCTGCGCGAGCAGGAGTGGAATCCGCTGAGCTACAACGTGGGCGGCGCGCTCTATGCGTTGATGTCGCGCGATTTTGCGCCGTTGCCGCAGCGGCTGCGCAATCTCGCGGCCCGACTCCGAGCCGTGCCGTCCGTCGTGGCGGCCGCGCGCGCGAATCTGCGCAACCCGCCCAAGGTGCATACGCAGACCGCGATCGCGCAGAACGAGGGCACGATCAATCTGCTCGGTGCGGCGCTCGATGCGTTGCTCGAGCGAGCGCCGGCCGCAAGGGAGGAAGTCGACGAGGCACGAACGCTCGCACGCACGGCGTTGCAAGACTACGGCCGATGGCTCGAGAGCGATTTGCTGCCGCGCTCCAACGGCGATTTCCGGCTCGGTGCCGAGAAGTTCGACCGCAAGCTCGGCTTCGTGCTCGACTCGAACTTGTCGCCGGCCGAGATCTTGGACCGCGCCGAGCGCAGCCTCGCGGCGACGCAGCAGGTCATGTACGACACCGCATTGCCTCTCTATCGCACGTATGCGCCGGACGCGACGCCGGCGCAGCTCGCCGATCGCAAGCTCGTCATTCGAGCGGTGCTCGACCGGCTCGCGGCCGACCGGCCGACGGACGCCACGATCGTCGACGAGGCCCGAAGAAGCTTGGCCGCGACTACGGCATTCGTGCGCGAGCATGCGCTTGCGACCGTTCCCGACAAGCCGATCGATCTCATCGTCATGCCGGAATTCGACCGCGGCGTCGCCGTGGCGTATTGCGACTCGCCCGGACCGCTGGAGACGAGCGGGGCGACGTTCTTTGCGATCTCGCCGACGCCCAAGGGTTGGAGTGCCGAGCGCGTCGAGTCGTTCTACCGCGAATACAACGACTACATGTTGCAAGATCTCACGGTGCACGAGGCGATGCCGGGGCACTATCTGCAGATCGCGCATGCCAACGAATTTCGCGCGCGGACGAAGATTCGCGCAATCTTCTCGAGTGGATCGTTCATCGAGGGCTGGGCCGTGTACGCCGAGGGTCTCATGGCCGAGCAGGGCTACGGTGGGCCGCAAGTCGAAATGCAGCAGCTGAAGATGCTGCTGCGCACGATCATCAACGCGATTCTCGATCAGAAGATCCACACGGCCGGTATGACCGAGCAGCAGGCCATGGATCTCATGATGAACGAAGGCTTCCAAGAGGAGGGCGAGGCCGCCGGCAAGTGGCGGCGTGCGATGCTGACTTCCACACAGCTGTCCACCTACTTCGTCGGCTATACCGAGGTCCGCGGCATCCGCGAGGCATACGAGGCCCAGCACGGTCCAATCACGGACTGGCGAGCGTTTCACGACCGGTTGTTGTCTTTCGGGTCGCCGCCTGCGAAGTACGTCAAGGAGCTCATGGGCCTCTGAGGGGCTGCATTCGATCAGGCCGCCTCGAGCATGCCCGCCATCACGATGAACTCCTCGACGATGTCGAGCCCGTCGCGCTCCTTGATGTTCGTGAACACGAACGGGCGCTCGCCGCGCATCTCGAGCGTGTCGCGTTGCATGACTTCGAGCGACGCGCCGACCATCGGCGCAAGGTCGATCTTGTTGATGACGAGCAAGTCCGAGCGCGTGATGCCGGGGCCGCCTTTGCGCGGAATCTTGTCGCCGGCCGAGACGTCGATCACGTAGATGGTCAGGTCACGAGCTCGGGGCTGAAGGTGGCCGCCAGATTGTCGCCGCCGCTTTCGACGAAGATGAAGTCGAGCGTCGGGAAGCGCATGGTCAGTCAGATCGATGGCTGCGAGATTCATCGAGGCGTCCTCGCGAATGGCCGTGTGCGGGCAGCCGCCGGTCTCCACGCCGATGATGTGCTCGGCCTCGAGCGCTTTGGCTGCGCACGAGGATCTGCGCGTCCTCTTGCGTGTAGATGTCGTTGGTCACGACGGCGATGTGGTAACGGTTGCGCATGCGTTTGCACAGCGCTTCGATCAAGCTGGTCTTGCCCGATCCGACCGGGCCGCCGACGCCGATTCTGAGAACGTTGTCTCTCATTGCGGTTCTCCTCACGAACGAAATAGACGGGTGTATTGGGTCTCGTGCAGCGCGCTCGCGAGCGCGAAACCGGGCAGACTCGCGCCGAGCTCGGCGTCGTCGAGGGCCAACGCGGCGCCGACGACGCCGGGAATCTTCGTGCCGAGTGCGAGCAGCATGCGTTGTCCGGCGGTGTGACCGAGCGGCACGAGCTTCACGGCGGCGGCGACTTGGGCCTCGCACCATGCCCAGGCGTAGCCGTGCGCCGCGTCTTCGACGGGCACGCGCCAGGCTGCGCAGGCGACGGCGAAGGCGCACGGGAAGGGCAGTCCGGCCGGCGCAGCGGGGAAGGTCGTGCCGAGGCTCGTCACGAGCCGTGCGAGTGCGTGACCCATCGCGGAGTCTTCGAGTCTGAGCTCGGCCGTCTCGCGCATGGCCGCAAGCTCGCGGCTCCAGCGCTGCACGGCCGCCGTGTCGTTCTCGCTCCAAGCACCGTGCACGCGTGCGAGCACGGGCAGATCGGTGAATCCGAGGTTGTGGTGCAACAGACCCGCGATCCAGGCGAGCAGCGCGCCTTCGTTGCGCGCCCATCCCGCTTCGATCACGAGCTCGAGGCCTTGCGAGTAGCTGTAGGCGCCGACCGGCAACGTCGGACTGATGAGCTGCCAGAGCTTGAGCATGGCGCTCGTCACGTCGCGTCCTCTTCTTCCGTTCGCGGCCTGCCGACGTGGTGTTCGTGCTCGTGCTCGCCCGGGTGAGAGCGGGTGTGCGCCGGCGCGTGCCGATGCTCGGACGGCGCGCCGTGCGCAGGGTCATGAGAATGACCGCCGTAAGCGCCGGCTTCGGGCTCGAACGGTTGTAGCTCGTGCACGACGGCGAGACCGAGTTGCTCGATCATTGCGTCGAGCACGTGATCTGCCAAATAGCGTACCCAGTCGTCGCCGACCTCGAGGGCGACATGGCGATTGCCGAGGTGATAGGCCGTGCGTGCGAGATCGCGCGGTGTCGCGCAGCGCACAGTCGAGACGCGCTCGGGGGCGGCGACGATCTCGACGAGCAAGCCGTTGGCGGCGCGCAGCCGGTCACCGCCGCGCAGCACGGTGCCGCGCGGCAGACGAATGCCGACCTCGCGCCCCGATTCGAGCCGCGCGCGCTGCCGTGCCTTCTCGCGACGCTCGAACGGCAGCACGAGGCGTTCCCGAGCGTTCGTCGTGGAGTCGCGCTCGGTCGGCGGCGGCGTGGGCCGCGGCGGGCGAGGCCGTGCGGTGTGCGCCGGAATGTGCTCGACGAGCAACAGCAACGGTATCGCGAGCGTCGCGACGTTGTCGAGGCGTCGATGCGGTTCGGCGGTCATGTCGGTTTCCTCGTCGTCAGCGGTAGCTCGTCCGGTCAGAATAAGAAGTAACGCTGCGCAAGCGGCAGCACGCTGGCCGGCTCGCACGTGAGCACAGTGCCGTCGGCGCGCACTCGATACGTTTCCGGATCCACGTCGATGTGCGGTGCGTAGTCGTTCAGGCGCATGTCGGCCTTGCGCACCGTGCGCGTGCCGCCGACCGCGGCGAGCGTCTTGGTCAGTCCGAGACGCTCCTTGATACCGGCGGCGAGCGCCGCGGCAGACACGAACGTGAGCGACGTGCTCGCGATCGCGCGGCCGAAGGAGCCGAACATCGGCCGGTAGTGAACGGGCTGCGGCGTGGGGATCGATGCGTTCGGATCGCCCATCGGGCGCCGCGGCGATGAAGCCGCCCTTGATGACCATCGACGGCTTGACGCCGAAGAACGCAGGCTTCCACAGCACGAGATCGGCGAGCTTGCCGACCTCGACCGAGCCCGACGTGATCGGCGATGCCGTGCGCGAGTGCCGGGTTGATCGTGTACTTGGCGACGTAGCGCTTGACGCGAAAGTTATCGTGAGCCGCTCGGAGTCTCGGCGCCAATGCGCCGCGCTGCACTTTCATCTTGTGCGCCGTTTGCCAGGTGCGCGTGACGACTTCGCCGACGCGGCCCATCGCCTGCGGTCGGAGGAGATCATCGAGAATGCGCCCAAGTCGTGCAGGATGTCCTCGGCGGCGATCGTCTCGCGCCGAATGCGGGACTCGGCGAACGCCACGTCTTCGGGAATGCCGGGTTCGAGGTGATGGCAGACCATGAGCATGTCGAGATGCTCGTCGACCGTGTTCACCGTGTATGGGCCGCGTCGGGTTCGTCGACGACGGCAGCACGTTCGGCGATCGCCGCAAGCGCTTGATGATGTCCGGTGCGTGCCCGCCGCCGGCGCCTTCCGTGTGATAGGTGTGGATCGTGCGCCCTTTGAACGCCGCGATTGTCGTCTCGACGAAGCCCGACTCGTTGAGCGTGTCCGTGTGAATCGCGACTTGCACGTCGTGGCGCTCGGCCACGTTCAGGCAATTGTCGATCGCCGCCGGCGTCGTGC
The DNA here is from genome assembly GCA_963786385.1 of uncultured Gammaproteobacteria bacterium. Classification (GTDB taxonomy): domain Bacteria; phylum Pseudomonadota; class Gammaproteobacteria; order Steroidobacterales; family Rariloculaceae; genus FEN-1219. The sequence continues at coordinate 1,784,196 of CAWAYS010000005.1, read as the reverse complement.
CCCAGTCCTCGTGCAGCTTCAGCCCCATGGCGCCGGCTTCGACCTGCTCGTCGAGCGCTTCGGGCAGGCTCGCGTTGCCCTTGCCGAGAAATCCGAGGTTCATCGGGAGCGCGTCGGCCGCCTCGAGCATGCGCGCGATGTTCCAAGGCCCCGGAGTGCACGTCGTTGCGTTCGTGCCGGTCGCCGGGCCCGTGCCGCCGCCGATCATCGTCGTTATGCCGTGCATCAGCGCCTCTTCGATCTGCTGCGGCCAATGAAGTGAATGTGCGCGTCGATGCCGCCGGCCGTGAGGATCTGCCCTTCGCCGGCGATGGCTTCCGTGCCCGGCCCGATCACGATCGTCGACGCCGGGCTGCGTATCGGGGTTGCCTGCCTTGCCGATGCCCGCGATCCGTCCGTCCTTGATGCCGACGTCGGCTTTGACGATGCCCCAATGATCGAGGATCAGTGCGTTCGTGATGACCGAGATCGACGGTTTCCGCCTGACACGCGTTGGCTTTGACCCATGCCGTCGCGGATGACTTTGCCGCCGCCGAACTTCACCTCGTCGCCGTATACGGTCGCATCGGACTCGACCTCGACGATGAGATCCGTGTCGCCGAGACGAACGCGGTCGCCCGTCGTCGGCCCGAACATTTCGGCATAGGCGCCGCGTGAGATCTTGCTCACGTCGGCTCGCCTTTGCCGGGCGCCGAGGGTGCGGCGGGCAATGCGCCCATCACGCGCCCGAGAAACCCGTGCACGATACGCTCGCCGGCGTAGGCCACGAGCTCCACGGTCGCGCTCTTGTCCGGGCTCGAATCGTACGGCCGTGCCCGCCGGAATATTCAACCTGAATCCGAGCGCGGCGTCGCGATCGAACTTCAACGCCGTCGTTGGTCTCGTGGAAGTGGTAGTGCGAGCCGACTTGGATCGGCCGGTCGCCCGTGTTCGCGACTTTGAGCGTCAGCGTGGCCCGGCCCGTGTTGAGCTCGATGTCGCCGTCGTCGATGAGGTACTCGCCCGGAATCATCGCTTCACACGATCGGGTTCTGCACGGTCACGAGCTTCGTGCCGTCCGGAAACGTGGCTTCGATTTGAACCTCCGTGAGACATCTCTGGGATGCCCGCCATGACGTCGGCGCGCGCTGAGAACGGTGGCGCCTTCGCTCATGAGCGAAGCGACGGACTTCCCATCGCGCGCGCCCTCGAGAATCGTTGCCGAGATCAGCGCGACGCTTTCGGGGTAGTTGAGCTTGACGCCGCGCGCTTTGCGTTGGCTCTGCGAGCTGCGCGGCGACGAATACCAGCAGTTTGTCCTTCTCGCGTGGGGTGAGCTCCATCGGTACCTCGATCAGGTTTGCCAGATTCGGGGCGGGCATGCGCGGTGTCCGACGACGTCGGCCCTCAGCGCCGACCACAGCCCGGTGAACGTATTGCGCAACGACTCGGGGGCTGCGGCGAGACCGCGGACCACGAGCAGTCGGCCTAGCAAGGTTGCCGCATAGCGCCCGGCGGACCCGGGCGCGCCTACACGAGTGCCCGGAGGTGTCCCCGCCGTTCGCTCGCCGGCTCGCTCGAGGGGGGCGGCGGTGCGCAAATGCTCCCGGGTCGCCGCAAGGAGTGTGTCGTCTGCCGGGTAGGCATAAAGCGCACCGCACACCCTGAACGTTGCAAGCCCCCAATCGGCATCGAGCATGGTCTCGCCGCTTCGCCAGCGCAGCCGCTCGGTGAGCAGCGGTTCGCCGGCAACACAAATTCTCGTGCGTTGATCGAATCGAGCGCCCAAGTAATCGTCGCCGGACAGTGGCCGGCCGAGCGTGATGAGCTCCCAACCGAAAAACCGCGCTTGCTCGTGCAACTCCACGTCGGTACGCACCTCGGCGCGGCTGCCGCCGAACAGAATCGTGTCGAGCGGCAGCCACTCGAGGGTCGCATTGCCTGCGACGGACAACGACTGCGACTGCATGCTCGGTGCGTTGTCGCTTTTGTAAAACTTGGTCGCCGCGGGTGTCGTGAGCAGCGTCGCGGCGCCGGCGTCCACGGCGGCTTGCAGCGTGAGGCGATCGCCGGCTGCGAGCCCGCCCGGTGGGTGCAGCAAATAGACGTGACACACGCCGTCGTCGGGGTAGAACGGCCGCTGGATGCAAAACGGACCTTCGTGGCGGCGTGTCGCGACGACCGTGCGCGCGCCGGCCGCGGCGAAACGCAGCGCGAGCGCGCCCTGCCAGCTCGCGGGGCTCGGACCGATCAGCGGCTCAGCTGCAGCCATACAGCATCTCCACGAGCAGCAGGGTGCCCGTGCCGATCGCCAGCATGCCGACGATTGCCTGAAACGCGGACGCCATCGTGGTGCCCACAGCCGTAGTGCGCGCGGCGAGTCGCGCGAAGAGTGCGGCGAACGTCAGAGCGCCGCCCGCGACGCCGAGCGAAAAGCACAGCAGATACACGGCGTCCTCGAGCCCACTGTGCAGCTGCGTGAGCGGCAGCAAAGCCAGCACGGCGGCGGAGCCCGCACCGCCATGCAATATGCCGAGCGCAACGCCGGCGCGACCGGAGCGGCCGGCGCCGGAGTGCGTGTGGTAGGGCGCAAAGAGGTGGAAGTGCAGCCGCCCTGCATGGTCTGCAGGCGCGGCTGACGCATCGGTTTCGACCGTGGTTGCCCCGGCCGCGCGGTGCCGCTGCCAAACTGCGTGCACGGCGCGCGTCCCGATACCGAGCAGCACCACACCCACCAAGACGTCGCCGTGAGCCGTTACGTCGAGCAGTCCCGACAAACCGAGCCCGAGCACGAACGCGGCAATTGTGCCGAGCGCAACGGCATGGCCGAGAGCCCAGCGTAGCGCGTAACCCGTCGCAGAGAGCTTGCGGTTATTCACCGCGAGACCGCCTAGCGTCGCGAGGTGGTCCGCGTCGAACGAATGCAGCAAGCCGAACCACGTGCCGAGCAACATGGCTTGCTCGGTGCCGCCGAGGAACAGTTGGGCGAGTCCGCTGATGTTCATGACCGTTACACCGACAGATAGGTTCGGACGAGATCGTCCGTGAGATCGTGCATCTCGCCGGCGGCCACCACGCGGCCTTTGTCCATGATACAGAACCGATCACAGACGCGGCGCACGAACGGCAGCTTCTGCTCGACGAGCAGAACCGTCATGCCGAGCTCGCGATTCAGCCGCTGGATGACGTCGCCGATCTCGTTGACGATGTTCGGCTGAATGCCTTCCGTCGGCTCGTCGAGAATGAGCAGGCTCGGCTCGAGCACCAGCGCGCGGCCGATCGCGAGCTGCTGCTGCTGGCCGCCCGACAAGTCGCCGCCGCGGCGCTTGAGCATCGTTTTGAGCACCGGGAAGAGCTCGTAGACACGCTCGGGCACGGCGCTGCCGGACGCGGCGTTGCGTGCTCGCGCGGCGGGCAAGCCGATGCGCAGGTTTTCCTCGACCGTCAGCAGCGGGAAGATCATGCGGCCCTGCGGCACGTAGCCGATGCCGAGCGGCGCGCGCGCCTCGGGCCTCTGCTTCGAAATATCGCGCCCGTCGAATTCGATCGTTCCGGAGTCCGTCGCGATCAAGCCCATGATGCACTCCAGCAGCGTCGTCTTACCCACGCCGTTGCGGCCCATCAGGCTTACGCACGAGCCGCGCGGCACGTCGAAGCGATGTCCCAGAGCGTGTGGCTTTGGCCGTACGACTGATTGAGACTCGTGACTTGTCAGCATTGTCGGCCTATGCACCCAGGTAGACCTCGATCACGCGCGGGTCGTTTTGGACCTGATCCATCGGTGCCCTCGGCGAGTACGTGGCCCTCGTGCAGCACGGTGACGCTGCGCGCGATCGAGCGCACGAACTCCATGTCGTGCTCGACGACGACGACCGAATGCGTCGCCGGCGAGCGACACCAGCAGCTCCGCGGTCCGTCTCGGTCTCCTGCGTCGGTCATGCCGGCCACCGGCTCGTCGACGCAGCAGCAGGCGCGGGTCTCTGCATGAGCAGCATGCCGATCTCGAGCCACTGCTTCTGACCGTGCGACAACGCGCCCGCGACGCGGGTCGCTTCGCCGGACAGGCCGATCACGTCGAGCGTGGAGGCCATGCGCTCGCGCTGCTCGGCACCGATTTTGTCCACGAGCGTGGGCCATACGCGCTTGTCGGGCAAACCGGCCAGCTCGAGGTTCTCGAGGACCGTCTGATTGCTCGAACACGGTCGGCTTCTGGAACTTGCGGCCGATGCCGCAGTTCGCGATCTCCGGCTCGTTGTGCTTCAGCAGATCGATGTCGCCGGCGAAGAAACGCCTGACCCTCGTCGGGCCGGGTCTTGCCGGTGACCACGTCCATCATGGTCGTCTTGCCGGCGCCGTTCGGTCCGATGATGCAGCGCAGCTCGCCGTGCTCGATGTATAGGCTCAGGTCGTTGAGCGCGCTGAAAACCGTCGAAGCTGACCGACATCTTGTCGAGATAAAGAATCCAGTCGTGCGCCGGATGTCGGGCAGCGGCGGCCTCGTCGCCTGCCGCGGCGTGACCTGCGGCTTCAAGCATGGCTGACTCTCCTGAACCGGCCGGCCAATCCCGCGAGTCCCTTCGGCAAGGCGACGGTCACGAGCACGAACAGGGCGCCGAGCACGAACAGCCACACTTCGGGCAGCACGGCCGTGAACGTCGACTTCAGGTAGTTCACGACGACGGCCCCGATGGCTGCGCCGTACAGCGTGCCGCGACCCCCGACCGCAACCCACACGACGAGCTCGATGGAGTTCAGAGGCTGAAACTCGGTCGGGTTGATGATGCCGACTTGCGGCACGTAGAGTGCCCCCGCGATGCCGGCCAGCACTGCCGAGACCGTGAAGACCCACAGCTTGAAGCGCTCGGCCCGGTAGCCGATGAACCGCACGCGGTCCTCGGCGTCGCGAATGGCTGCGACGACACGGCCGAGCTTCGACGTCACGATATAGCGGCACGCGAGGTACCCGCCGGCCAGGGCGAGCGCCGACGCCAGAAACAGCACGATGCGCGTGCCGTCGGCTTGAAGGTCGACACCGAGGATGTCCTTGAAGTCCGTGAGGCCGTTGTTGCCGCCGAACCCCATCTCGTTGCGAAAGAACGCCAGCATCAGCGCGTAGGTCAGCGCCTGCGTGATGATGGACAGGTACACGCCGGTCACGCGCGAGCGAAACGCGAGCCAGCCGAAGACGAACGCCAGCAGCCCCGGGACGACCACCACCATGAGCATCGCGAACCAGAAGTGGCCGAAACCGTGCCAGTACCACGGCAGCTCGTGCCAATTCAGAAACACCATGAAGTCCGGCAGCATCGGGATCGCCGTAGACACCGCGCGTGCCGATCTGGCGCATGAGGTACATGCCCATGGCGTAGCCGCCGAGCGCGAAGAAGGCCCCGTGGCCGAAGACTGAGGATGCCGCACGTAACCCCAGACGAGATCCACCGCCAGCGCGAGCATCGCGTAGCACAGGTACTTCCCGAGCAGGGTCACCGTGTACGTAGGCACGTGCAGTGCCGAGCTCTCGGGCACGAGCAGGTTGAGCACGGGCACCGCCATCGGCCAGCACGCCGAGCACGGCCAGTATGCGACCAGCCGCCGCGCTCGTTACCGATTCAGTGTAATCAGGAGCATCACTGTCTCCGCGCGCGCCCCTTCTGCGGAAAGAGGCCACGCGGTCGTTTCTGAATGAACACGATCAGCAAGACCAGCACGATGATCTTCGCCATGCACGGCGCCCCGCAGGCTCCATCAGCTTGTTCGCGATACCCAGCGTCATGCCGCTAACCAGCGTGCCCCAAAGATTGCCAACTCCGCCGAAACCACCACCATGAACGAATCGATGATATAACGACTGCCCCGAGATTCGGACCCACGTTCGTCGAGCTGCTCAGAGCGCGACGCCGGCGATGCCGGCGATGCCCGAGCCGAGGCCGAAAGTCAGCGCGTCGACGCGATCGCTACGGATGCCCATGGCTTTGGCCATGGCGCGGTTTTGCGTGACGGCGCGCATCTCGAGGCCCAGCCGCGTGCGCCGGAGCACGAGCAGCAGCGCGCCGAAAACGAGCAGCGCTGAAAATGAGTGATGTAAAGCCGGTTGAAGCGTGATCGCGAGCCCTTGCACGATTTCCCACGAGCCGCTCATCCAATCTGGCGTCGTGACCCAGCGGTTCAGCGCCGAGAAGATCGTGCGAACACTCTGCTGGAGCACCAGGCTCACGCCGAAAGTCGCGAGCAGCGTCTCCAGCGGCCGGCCGTAGAGAAAGCGCACGATGCCGCGCTCGATCGCGACACCGGCGAGACCGGCGATGACGAAGGCGGCGGGGATCGAGATCAAGACCGACAAGCCGATCGCATTCGGCAGCAGTTGCTGCACCACGTAGGTGGTGTAGGCGCCGAGCATCATGCAGCTCGCCGTGCGCCATGTTGATGACACCCATGATGCCGAAAGTCACGGAGAGACCGATGGCCGCGAGCACGAGAATCGAGCCGAGGCTCAGCCCGAAGAACGCGGTCTGAATCAGCTCGAAGAGCTCGACTTTGCTCGTGGATGTGGGCAAGCGCGTCGCGCGCGGCGCTGCGTGTCTGCTCGTCGAGCGCTTCGTCGTTGGCGAGATTCGTGAGCTTCATACGCACGTGGCTGCTCATATCGGCGCCGAGATGCCGGATCGACGCGAGGCGCACGCCCGGATCCGCGCTGTCGAGATTGAGCGTGGCGATTGCCGTGTCGATAGCCGCGATCACGTCGCTGCGGCTTTCCTTCGCGCGCAGCGCTTCGAGGGTCGCGATCATGGCGGGATCCTCGGCTTGCCCGACTTCCTCGATGGCGGCGATGCGCTGCTTGGGATCGGTGCTGCCGACCTTCAGCGTGGCGAGCAGCGCGCGGACGCTGCCGCGCAGCTGGTTGTTGACGGTGACGCGATTCACGTCGCGCCGGCCAACGACACCGAGATCTTCGTTGGTCAGCGCGTCGCGCACCGCATAGCCGCCGTCGACGGTCGTGCCGATCACGACACGGTTGTCGTTGCGGCCCGTGTAGATCTGACCGTCGATGAGCGCGGCGAGCACGGCTACGGCGCGGGGGTCTCCGCTCGCGCTGATGGCGGTCGCGGCAGCTTCTTTGTCCGGATACGACCGAGCCGTCGCGAGTGCGGACAGTGCCGCCTCGAAGTCCTGGTTGCTTGCGGCCTCGGCCGCGGTTGCCAGCAATGTGCAAGTCAGAAGGGCGATCGCCGCGACGAGCTTCAGGCGCAGCGGTCGGGCATTCGTCTCGACGTTCGTCACGTCGAGCTCCTTCGGAAGGGCGGCGAGACCGAAGCCTCGCCGCCTGGCCGTTGCCTGAGTGGTTACTCGTAGTTCTGTCCCGAGCACTTGCCGGTTTTCACGTTGTAATTGCCGCAAGACAACGGCGGCAACCAATCGGACATGAGATCGCGCGAGCCGGGCAGAAAATCCGACCAAGCATCGCCGACGACCGTGCCCGGCGTTTGGAAGACGACGTCGAACTGACCGTCGGCTTGAATCTCGCCGATCAGCACGGGCTTCGTGATGTGATGGTTCGGCATCATGGTGGCGATGCCGCCGGTCAGGTTCGGCACCGAGATGCCGATGATCGCTTGTTGCACGGCCGTCGGGTCCGTGGTACCTGCTTTCTTCACGGCCTTCGACCCACATGTGGAAGCCGATGTAGTGCGCTTCCATCGGATCGTTCGTGACCCGCTTCGGGTTCTTGATGAACTTGTGCCACTGCGCGATGAACTTGTCGTTCGCGTCGGACGGCACGCTCATGAAGTAGTTCCAGGCGGCGAGGTGCCCGACGAGCGGAGCCGTGTCCACGCCGCGAAAGCTCTTCCTCGCCGACCGAGAACGCGACGACCGGGATGTCCTCGGCGGAGATGCCTTGATTCGCGAGCTCCTTGTAGAACGGCACGTTCGCGTCGCCGTTGATGGTCGACACGACGGCCGTCTTCTTGCCGGTGGAGCCGAACTTCTTGATGTCGGCGATGATCGACTGCCAATCGGAATGGCCGAAAGGCGTGTAGTTGATCATGATGTCCTCGGCCTTCACGCCCTTGGCTTTGAGGTAAGCCTCGAGAATCTTGTTGGTCGTGCGCGGATACACATAGTCCGTGCCGGCAAGCACCCAGCGCTTCACGCCGACGTCGTTCATGAGATAGTCGACGGCGGGAATCGCCTGCTGATTGGGTGCTGCGCCCGTGTAAAACACGTTCTTCGACGACTCTTCGCCTTCGTATTGGACCGGGTAGAAGAGCAGTCCGTTGTCCTCCTCGAATACCGGCAACACGGACTTGCGCGACACCGACGTCCAACAGCCGAATACGGCGGCGACCTTCTGCACTTCGAGTAGCTCGCGTGCCTTCTCGGCGAACAGCGGCCAGTCCGAGGCAGGATCCACGACGACGGGCTCGAGCTTCTTACCCAGCAGCCCGCCTTCGGCGTTCTGCTGTGCGATGAGCATGAGCATCGTGTCTTTGAGCGTCGTCTCGCTGATGGCCATCGTGCCGGACAGCGAATGCAGAATGCCGACCTTGATCGTGTCTTGAGCGTGCGCGGCGCCGGCCACGATCGCGGCCAGCACCGTCGCGATCACGGGGGCCCGTAGTATCTTTCTGAATGTCATGATGGTTTCCCTCCTTGTGTGATTAGATTTGCACTTGCACGCCGAACGAGATCGTGTCGGCGTCCGGGCCCGGTGCGCCCGTGAGATTGGCGTCGCCGCTCGTGTAGCTCACGTTCATGCGCGCGTTGTGGCCTTTGATGACCATGTTGAGGCCGAGCTCGGTCAGGTCGCTGTCGGTGCCCGAGCTCGGTTCGTTCGACGTGTAACGGAAATACGGCTGCCACTTGACGGTGCCGCCGCTGCCGATGAGATATGCCGCGGTGACGAAGTACGCGTTGCCGTCGAAGAGGCAGAAGCAGTTCGGGCTCGCCAGCGCGGCAGGGGTCAAATCGGCGCTGAAGTCCTTGTACTCCGCTTCGATGGTCACTGCGGCGCCGCCACTCAGTGCTTTCTCGTAAAGCAGATCGAGGATCGTTGCGCTGAAATCTCCGGGCGACGCGGCCGTGCCGGTGCCGTCGGCTTGCGATTGGTACACGAGGCCGAGTGTCAGGATGTCGCCGCCCGTGCCGTAGTAGGTGCTGCTCGTGTAGTAGCCGGGGTTCGACTCTTTGCTCAGGAAGTTGTACGCGAGGCGCGTCGCGAACAGCATGTTGTCGGATTGATTCGGGCCGCCGTCAACGCCGTCGAAGAGCCCGAATGCATATTGGAATTTGCCCGATGCGCCCCAGATCGTGACGCCGTCGTCACGGCCGAGCAGTCCGGCCTGGCCGGTTTGATCCGACGGCAGCAACGGCACCGTGTATTGGTTCCACGAGAGTCCGTAGTAAGGACCGTTCATCTCGATGCGGTCCGCGGGCGTGAGCATGCGGCCGACCCAGATGTTGAACTGCGGCGACAGCTCGATTTGGGCGATTGCATCGAGCACGTCGATGTCGCCGCCGGAGCCCGCTGCGTCGTTGGAGCCGAACACGCAGCCCTTGCACTCCGTATTGAGCGTGAATTTCACCTTGTCGGATGCCTGTCCGCTCAGATATAGACGAGCACTCTGCAGTGAGAAGCTTTTCGAGTCGTCCGTGCCGTTCGGCGCGCCGTTGGTGGTGGACGAAAAGCCAGCGCGAATTCCGCCGCCGATCGATACCGAGTGCGTTTCGTCGATCTGGATCGTTCCGGAAGCTTGCGCTTGCAGCGCCACGGCCAAGCCGCCAAGGAGGGCGACATAGCACCCGGCCTTGGATGAAAACTTCTTCATCGAGGATCTCCTTTCCCGCTCTGTGGTCACAAAAGTTTCAGTTGCTTGTTGTTGTCGACGCGTTTCGACTGCGTCGTTTGGCTAAAGCAATGTTTGTGCCATTGAGGTGGAGCGCTGATTTGTTCGCGGGCATGCGCGCTCGCGTTACGAAGTTTGCGCAGTGAGCGTGCGCAGTCGCGTTTTGGTTGGTCGCTGTTGGTGCGCTACGCGGACGAAACACCAAAGCTCATGCATCGCATGAGCCGTGACTCATCAGCCAGTGAGAGGAACGCGAAGTTGCGCTGTCGGCAACGACGTTGTCGTCAGCGCGTGCGCGCCGGAGTTCGATCGTGCGATCGCGACTCGAGCGGACTGGAGTGGTCGAAGTGACTGCGGTACGCGGCCGGGTCGAGCTCGAGAGTCGTGGATCTCCCGAGAGGGTCGGCAGAGGGCGCCCGACGACGCCCTCTGCCGGCGCGATGTCAGGTCGCGGTCAACGCCTCGACGGAGATTCGCAGCGTAACGGCCATCTTGAAACCGAAGTTCTTGCCGAAGTCGACGCCGAACTCGTCGCGGTTGATGTTTGCAGATGCATCCGCGCCGCAGCGCTCTTTGCCCGCGCGCGGATCGGGCTTGCAGGCAAAGCTGTTCACTTTGAGCATCACGGGCTTCGAAACGCCGTGCAACGTGAGCGTGCCCTCGACCGCGGTGGGCAAGCCGTTCTTGAAGTCTACGAGCTTGCCGGTGTACGTCGCGGTCGGATACTTCGCGGTGTCGAACAGGTCGGGCGTCTGCGCGTGCGCGTTCAGCGCATCGTTGCCGAAATCGATCGATTTCATATCCATCGTGACTTCGACGGTGCCCGTGCCGGCTTCCTTGTCGAGTGTGATCTTGCCGGAGGAACTGTTGATCTTGCCTCGCCAAAACGACAGGCCGCCCATGTGATCCGCCTCGAAGGTCGGGTAGGTGTGGCTCGGATCGATGTCGTAGGCGACGGGCGCAGCGAGGGCGCCGGCCGTGAACGCGCCGCACGCTATCCCAAGCAATAGCGGCGCAAACTTTACGGGCGTGGTCATGAGACTGGTCTCCTTATATATACGGATATATACAGCGAATGTGAGATGAACAGCGATTCGAGAGCTACCGCGAAAGGCCGGTGCAGTATGAGACAGAGATATCGCGACGGCGGATTTTACCGAAAACCGCGTGTCGGTTGCGCTGGAAAAGGGACTAGGTTGGGGGGGCTCGAGGGAGGGCGCGGGGGCGCACAGGGAGGGCGCGCTCCGGCGCAGGCCTCGTCGCGGCGCGAGGAGGTTGCGCGCGTAGCCGAATTGATCGAGACTTCCAGGTTATTCAGGATCCCGTCCAATCGGCGAATTTCACTTCCGACGGCTTAGGAGGCTTCCATGCGTCTCAATGTAAACGGCCAATCGCACGACGTCCCGGACGACGTCGATCCGAAAACGCCGCTGCTGTGGGTGTTGCGCGACACTTTGGGTCTCGTCGGCACCAAGTACGGCTGCGGCATCGGTCAATGCAGTGCCTGTATGGTGCACTTGAATGGTGCGCCCGTGCAGTCCTGCCAGCTCACGCTCGAGAGCGTGCAAAACCAGCGAATCACCACGGTCGAAGGCTTGGCGGTCAACGGCACGTTGACGGCCGTGCAAGAGGCCTGGATCGAAGAGGACGTGCCGCAGTGCGGCTACTGCCAGGCTGGGCAGATCATGCACGCGAGCGCCCTGCTCGCGCGGACGCCGAACCCGACCGACGAGCAGATCAACACCGAGATGGCGGCCAACATCTGCCGTTGCGGCACTTACAACCGAATCCGCAAGGCGATTCATAACGCTGCGGCGAAGCTCGCCAAGGCCGGGGGTGCGTCATGAGCGCTAAGGACACACGTTTCACTCCGGATCCGTACGTTCCGGAGTTTATGCAGAAGATTCAAACGGAGCGGGCCGAAGAAGCAGCGCGTCTGAACCGCCGCACGTTCATCAAGTTGACGGGTGTGGCCGGCGGTGGCCTCGTGCTCGCGTTGTCGATGGGGCCGGGGGCTCGCAAGGCGCTTGCGCAATCGCGCGGCGCTTCGACCACGTTCACGGCGAACCCCTACATCCAAATCAAGTCCGACGGCACGATCGTGCTCTATGCCAAGAATCCCGAGGTCGGTCAGGGCGTGAAGACCTCGCTGCCCATGATTCTGGCCGAGGAGCTCGATGCCGATTGGAACAACGTCGAGGTGGTGCAGTCGGAGATCGACGCCGCGCGCTACGGCCCGCAGTTCGCGGGCGGCTCGACCTCGATCCCGCTGAACTGGGATCCGCTGCGCAAGGCCGGCGCCGTGGCGCGCGCGATGCTCGTGTCCGCTGCCGCTCAGACTTGGGGCGTTCCGGAGTCCGAGCTCACGACCGAGAACAGCCACGTGATGCATCGCGCCAGCAACCGCAGCCTTTCGTATGGTGAGCTCGCGGCCACGGCTGCCACGCTGCCCGTGCCCAGCGCCGATTCGGTGAAGCTCAAGCCGCGCTCGTCGTATCGGTTGCTCGGTAAGCGCATTACGGGTGTAGACAACGAGAAGATCGTGACGGGTCAGCCGTTGTTCGGTATCGATCAGAAGCTGCCGGGCATGGTCTATGCGAGCTTCACGAAGTCGCCGGCCATCGGCGGTCGCGCGAAGTCGGCGAACCTCGATCACGTCAAGTCGCTGCCCGGCGTGAAGGATGCTTTCATCGTCGAGGCGCAAGGCGACGGCGTGGCGTTCAATCCCGGCGGTGCTGCCGTCATGTCGGGTGTCGCGATCCTCGCGAACACGACGTGGGCGGCGTTCCAGGCGAAGAAACAGTTGGAGATCAACTGGGACGAAAGCACGGCTTCGAAGGACAGCTGGACCCAAGCCGTCTCGCAGGCCAAGGAGCTCGCCGAGAAGCCGGCTGCCGCGCAAGTGCTCGGCAAGGGTGGGGACTTCGACAAAGCCGCAGCCGATGCCGGCAAGACCGTAGAGGGCATGTACACGGTCCACTACGTGTCGCACGCGGATCTCGAGCCGCAGAACTGCACGGCGTGGTTCAAGGGCGATATGGTCGAGATTTGGGCGCCCACACAAACGCCGCAGTCGGCTGTCGACGCCATAGCTGCGCTTACGGGCTTGCCCAAGGACAAGGTCCTGTTGCATCAGCTGCGCGGTGGCGGCGGTTTCGGCCGGCGCCTCGCCAACGACAGCGTTTGCGAGGTCGTTGCGATCTCCAAGCAAGCCGGCGGCGTGCCCGTGAAAGTGCAGTGGATGCGCGAAGACGACATGGCGTTCGACTACTACCGTCCGGGTGGCTTCCATTCGTTCAAGGGCGCCGTCAGCAAGTCCGGCAAGCTGTCCGGTTGGCAGCAGCACTTCATCACGTTCTCGCGCGACGGCAAGAACCCGGTCACGGCCGGTAATCTGTCGCCGGGCGAGTTCCCGGCCAGCGTGATTGCCGACAACCGCATGCTGCAGTCGTATATCTCGTCGCAGATTCCGACGGGACCGTGGCGTGCACCGGGCTCCAATACGATCGCGTTCGCGGTGCAGAGCTTCTTGCACGAGTGCTCGGTGGCCGCCGGTCGCGATCACTTGGAGTTCTTGCTCGAGATCATGGGCGATCCGCGCTACACGGTGGCCGGCAACACGCGCTCTCTGCATACCGGCCGTGCGGCCGACGTGCTCAAGCTCGTGGCCGAGAAGTCCGGTTGGGGCAAGCAGATGCCGAAGGGCCGAGCGCTGGGGCTCGCGTTCCACTACAGCCACTTGGGGCACTTCGCCGAGGTGGCCGACGTGAGCGTGGACGCCAACCGCAAGATCACGGTGCACAAGATCTACATGGCGGCCGACATCGGCCCGATCGTGAACTTGAGCGGCGCCGAGAACCAATGCCAGGGTGCGATCGTCGACGGTCTGAGCACGGCGATGGGCCTGCAGATCACGTTCGAGAACGGGCGAGTTCGAGCAGAGCAACTTCGACAAGTATCCGATCGTGCGCATCGACAAGGCGCCCGAGGTCGAGACCCACTTCATCCAGTCGGATTACTCGCCGACCGGGTGCGGCGAGCCGGCCTTGCCGCCGGCCGCGCCGGCGATTGCCAACGCGATCTACACCGCGACAGGCCATCGCTTGCGGACCTTGCCGTTCAGGGACGAAGGCTTCTCGATCTGACTCGCTTCGTAAGCGTCAAAGGGCCGGCGGCGCGAGCCTCCGGCCCTTTTTTTGCGCCCCCGCTGCCTCGAGTGGTGGACGGCGCCAAGATCAGCGGCACTCGAAGCTCTCTGCCTTCTCCGAATCGCCGCGGCCCGTGAATTGGGCGTGCTCGGGATATGGGCACAGCGGGCGGCTGCGGCCCGGAAACGACGTTCCCGTAGCCGTTACGCGAGTCGGTGCACGATCGTTCTCGACCCAGTCGACGATTGCGCTGAGCATGTCGAACTGGTCGAGTGTCGCTTCGCCGCCTCTGCAGTGTCCCATGCCGGGCACGAGAAAGAGCCTGCTCCAGTCGCGCGTCGCATCGAGCCCGCCATTGGTATCCGATAGCGCTCGGTAGTAACGCACGGTGTCGAGCGCCGAGAACCAAGGGTCGCTTACACCATGGTAAAACATTAGCTTACCGTCATGTCCTCGAAATGTGCTGAGGTTGGTCCACAGGCTCGTGTTGCCGAAAGCCGAGGGCTCGGAAGCGGCTGCGGCGGCTTCGGCGTCGACGTCTTGCTCGGTCGGCGGCGGGTTCGGGCCGACCGGGCTCGGTGCCCCGTTGAGCACGCCGGGAATTGCGCCGCGGGCCGTCGTGCCGATGCCCGTGTCGTAGAGATACCCGGGATACACCTGCCGGCCCGTCACGCTCTTCGGTCCGGCCATGGCTTTTTTGACGGCCGACACTTGGGTCGGCGTGAGGCATTGGTCGGTTTTCGAAGCCTTGCACGTGAGCACGGCCGGGTCGAAATCGCAGCCGATCGGGTCCTCGATGAGGCCGTCCGTCACACCGTCCTTGGCGTCGCAGGCGGCCAGTGCACCGTCGACGATCAAGCGCTTGTCGCCCTCGGATAGCGCGCTGCCCGGGATCACTTTGCCGTCGGCATCGCGTTTCGCGGCCGGCGCGAGTGCGACCGAGACGGCACGCATGCCGAGATTCGAATAGCCCGTGCGCATGGCAGGCGCGCCGGCGACGATGCCGTCGAAAAAGCTCGGGTAGCGCTGCGACATCATCATCGCCTCGCGGCCGCCCGTGGAGCAGCCGACGAAGTACGAACGCTCGGCGGGCCGATGGTAGAACGCGTCGATGAGCGCTTTGGCAACCGGTACGACTTTGCCGTTCGCCGCATAGAGGAAGTTGATCGCGGCTTCCTGATCGGCATAGAAGCTGCTGTCGAAGACGGCGCCCTCGTGGCCTGTGTCGTTGCTCACGACGGCGAACCCTCGCACGAGCGCCGGCCTGTCGCCGGCAGCCGCGGCACCGAGCGGCGGCCGCACGACGCCGTTCAGCCCGCCACCGCCTTGGAACAGAAATCGGCCGTTCCAGTCGTCGGGCAACGCGAGCGCGAAGTCGATGCCGTAGGTGACGCCGCGCACGCCGGTGCGCTGATCGATGACGCCTTCTACTCGGCAACGCGCGGGCAACGGCCCTTGGTACTCGGCTTGCCCCGGCGTTCGCGGGCCTGGGCCGGCAGGTATGTGCTCGGCCTTCGTGATCGTGAGATGGGTGCCGGGCAGCGTGAAGGATCCGAGGCGGGTGCAGTCGGTCGGCTCGGCGGCGCCAGCGAGCGAGCAGGCTCCGAGCACGAGAAGCGAGGCAGCGGCGACCTGCAGGCGCAGGCCGGAACAACGACGCACAACCATGAATTCCCCCTGTTGAGCCCGAGCGGACCTCTTTCTATTCCGGTCATGATAGTGGGCTGGGCCGGGAACGCGAAGCGCCACCGAAATGACGCCCGTGGGGGGGGCGCCGGCTAGCGCTGGACCGGTCGCCCAGGGGGGGGCGCGGAAGGCCGGCGGGCGAGGGGGCGGTCAGGCGACGGCGTCGAGCGGCGGCTGACGCTGAGCTGCGATGGCGTCGAGCGTGTCGGACAGCAGGCCCGTTGCCGTCGGGCTCGCAACCGGTGCGCTGCCTGCGTCGGCCGGTGCTTCTGCCGGAGAGTCCGCGGCGGCGCCGGCAGCGGCGGCGCCGGCAGCCGCGTCGGTGGTCGTCCCGGTGGCCGGCTCATTACTCGATACGGTAAGAAGAATAGATTGAAATATATTGATTTTCAAAGAGAAATCTAGCGCGCTTGATGACTGCGCATGGGTCGATGCCGTATCGGCCGGAGGTGGGCTCAACGCGTCTAGAAGCTGATGGAGAAAGTTCGCGACGGTGCCGAGAATGGCGGCCACGTCCGTGGACGCCGTGGGTGTGGCCGGCACGGTCGAGTCGCTTGGGCTTGGATCGGCCGTCGAGGCTGCGGGCAGTGCGGTGGGCTCTTGCGGGTCCGCGGCCGGGCTCGTGCTGGTCGGATCGGTCGACGTTTCGGCCGGCGGGGCCGCAGCAAGGGCTGCCGCGCTCACGTTCGGGGCCGGTGATGCGCTGGCCGCTGCCGGGTCGGTCGAGGCCGCGGACGCCGTGGAAGTCTGCCCGGCGGCCGGTTGGGCGTTCGCGATCGCAGCGTAGGTCGCTTGCTCGCGGACCGACAGACGCAAGCCCACCTTGGCGAGCTGGCTCGCGTCGACGTTGAGGTTGGCGGCAGCCGCGAAAGCGCCTTGAGTGTCGCCGGAGAAGAATTGATCGCTGAGCGCTGCGGCCTGATCGACCACGTTCTGAACGGCCGCGAGCTCGTCGGCGTTGAGGTTCCCGTGCACGAAGATCGCGACCTTCGTGCTGCTGCTGCCGGCCACGGTGAGCTCGGTCGACGGCGTGTCGCCGGAGCTGCCGTTGCCGACCTCGGCCGCAACGGCGTCGCGTGACTTGATCTTGAGGGCGACCGTGTCGCCTTCCTGCGTCTGAATGTAAATGGCGGCCTTGTCGGTGCGGCGGTAGGTCAGCCTTGCGGATGCCGCAGCGTCGCTCTGGGCCGGGGCCGATTCTGTCGCTGCGCTCGTTTGCGTCGGCGCGGAATCCGACGAGTGGACATGGCCTCGATGGGCATGATGGCCGTGATGGACGTGACGACCGTGGTGCCAGCCCGACGACCACCGGCGCGGGGAGCTCGCATCATGGTTTACATTACCAGCAGAACTAGATGAATCTGCTTGGTATTTTAGAGATGTCGCGGAAGCGTATGCGAGTAGGTTGATGCCGCCGAGTCCGTCCATGGCTGTCGTGTCCCGTCATATGTCAAGTCGACCGGAACAGTTGTCGGCCGGCCGGCGGCAGACTTTAGCGAGGGCCCGGAACGATTCGGGCGGGGTCGGAAGGCCTACGCGGCGTTGTCGAGCAGCAAGAGCCCCGCGGCCGTGTTCGACACGGGGATGTGGTAGTGGCGGTGGAGCTCGGCGACCTTGCCCGTCAGTGCCCCGCGGCCCACGAGCCACATGATGAGCTCTACCCCCTGAGTGCCCGCCTCGGCGACGAGCTTCTCGATCGAGAGCTTCGTCAGCGCTTCGGGATCGGCAACGATCTTCTCGAGGCACATGAGGTCGAAGGATTTGTTGATGAAGCCCGCACGCGTGCCGTCGAGTTGATGAGACAGCCCGCCCGTCGATACCACGACGACGCGAAGATCCTCGGGGTAGGACTCTATGGCTCGGCCGATCGCCTGGCCCAAACGATAGCAGCGGTGCGGGGTCGGCAGCGGGTGCTGGACCGTGTTGATCGCGACGGGCAGCGTGCGGATGTGACGGTCGTTGCCCCACAGCAGCTGCATGGGCACGACGAAGGCGTGGTCGACGTACATCTCCTGGCACGAGGTGATGTCGAACTCGTCGGCCACGAGCGACTCGATGACGTGCCATGAGAGCTTCGGGTCGCCATTGAACGGCGCGAGCGTCGGTAGCCCCCAGCCTTCGTCGTCGTTCAGGTACTGCGGCGCGGCGCCGACGGCGAACGTCGGCATCTTGTCGAGGAAGAAGTTCAGGCCGTGGTCGTTGTAAACCATGACGGCCACGTCGGGTCGGACCTTGTCGAGCCAACTGCGCACGGGGGGGTATCCGTCGAAGAACGGTTTCCAGTATGGGTCCTGCTCGGCGCTGCGCGCGATAGCGCTGCCGATGGCCGGAATGTGCGACGTGTAAATGCCTCCTACGATACGTGCCATGACTAGTCCCTCGCTGCCTGGAGCTTGGCCCGAAATTCTTCGACCGCAATCCCGGTCTGCTGGGCGCCTATGTCTTGCACGTTGAGGCCGAAGATTCCCGCGAGCTTCGCGAGATAGTAGATGTTGCCGCCTTGCTCGATCATGGCGAGCACGTCGCGGCGGCGCACGGCGTCGCGTTGGGCAGGCGTCAAGCCGAAGCTCTCGCAGTACGCGTCCTCGTCGCGCAGAAAGGCCGCTCGATTTGCCGCGCTGTTGAACGAGTAGCACATCTTGTTCAGCGCGTAGCCTTTGAGGGCTTGCGCGCCGTCGAAAATGGTCGTGCCCGGAATCTTCTGGCTCATCGTCCCCGTCTCCCGAAATGACCGGCTCTCGCCGCCGTGTGCCTCGTCCTTCAGCTCGCGGCGGCCTCGTCGATCATTTGTTTGATGGCAGCCTCGACCGCCGTGGCGACGCCCGTGAGCTCGGTCTTGGTCGTCAATAGGCCGAGCAGCTCGCCCGGTTTGATCGTGCCGATGCGCGTGCCGCCCGAGTGCTCGTAAACGGAGATCCGGCACGGCAGTGCCATGTTGAGATCCGGGTCGGCGGCCAGCACCTTGGCGGCTTGCTGTGGATTGCAGACTTCGAAGATGCGGCATTCGATGGGCAGGTCGACGCCTTTGTTCTTGAGCGTTTGCTTCAAGTCGTAGACGTGCAGCACACCGAATCCGTGCCGCTTGACGGCGGCTTCGAGGTCGGCTGCCGCGTCGTTGACGGGCTTCTTGCTATCGACGATGTAATACAAAATGGGAGCCGCCTTGCTGACCTCGATGCAGGTATTTTCCGTAGCGGAGGCGCTCGCCGGAATACGTAGATGTCGCTATCGCGTCATTGCGATCGTTCCGTGCACGAGCCGTAAGTACATTCCGAGATAGTCGCGCTGTGCAGCTGTGCACTTTACTGCCGGCGAAAGCGGAGGAAACGAGCGGCATGTCTGCGCGGCGAATAGCGAGATTCGAGTGGCGGACTACTGCAATCGCGTGTCGAAGCGGTTGGCGGGCAACAAGGCGGAGCTCGAGGTCGTCGGGCTCGATCTCGGCGACCACGTGGAAGCGCGGTGGCTGCCTTTGCGGGGTGTCGTCTACGAGCCCGTCACCGACGTCTTCGAGATTGCGCTCGACGGCGTCGACCACCTCATCCAGCATCCGGTCGATGTCTTCGTGGAAGAGACGCTGCGCGGGCTCGTCACGATCGAGATCGTCGCGGCCGACGAGAGCCGCCAGATCCTCAAGCTCCGGGAGCCTCTAGCACTGGGCACACCACCGCTGCGGCCGCGCTGACCGGCGGCCGGCAAGCGCGATTTGCGGGATGGAGGACAGTCGTTCGTCGACAACAAGCGAGGTAGGCAAGATGAAGTCGATGTGGTTGATGGCTCTTACGGTCGTGGCGTGGACGGCGGCTGCGCAAGGCCCGGGGCGTGGCGCGGGCGGCCAAGGGCCGCAAAGCGGGGTGCAAGGGGCGCAGGCGCAACAGATGCCGCACATGCCGATGCACGACCCTCAGCAGATTCAACAAATGCAGCAGATGCAGGCACAGGTGGCTGAAATGCGGGCGCTGATGGCGCAGATGCACGACGTCAAGGACCCGGCCGAGCGGCAAAAGCTCATGCGCGAGCACGTGCTGAGCATGCAACACGGCATGTCGATGCTGGGTCACATGATGACGCCGGGGGCTGGTCCGGGGCAGGGCACTCGGTGCGCCGACGACGACGCGCAATGCCGCATGCGGGAAATGCAGAATCACTCGATGATGCTCGAGCAGCGTATGACGTGGATGCAGCAAATGATGGAGCAAATGATGAGCCAGATTCAGGCTCAGCAGGACGAGGCCGCGCCGAAAGGAAAGAATTGACGATTTCGCTACGCGCTCGGTCCCGACCGTCGGAGCGGGCATCGGCGGCGACAGTGATGGACGGCGGTCCTACGCGCGCTGAGGGGAGGTGTGTGCCGGGTGTCAGGGCCTCTTTGAAGTTTCCTCGCGCTGCTCGTGTCGCACGATCTCGGCGATGTGGCCGAGCTCGACGGCGAGATGATCGATGACGTCGTCGATCGAGAGCACGCCGATGAGCTCGCGGTCGTTGCCGACGACCGGTGCGCGGCGAACACCGACGCGGCGCATCTCGCGTAGCGCGAATTCGATCCCATTGTCCTGATTCACGGTCAATAACGCATCGCTCATGATGTCGCCGACGGTGAGCTCTTTCGGATCGGCCTGTTTGGCGACGATGCCGACGACGATGTCGCGATCCGTCAGAATCCCGATCGGCACCCTGTGTCCGCCGCGGTGCTCCACGACGATCAAGTCCCCAACGTGCGATTCCCGCATCTTGACCGCGGCGCTGACGATGCCGTCGTCCTTTTCGACCGTCGCGACGTTGTGATTGCACAGTGTGTTGACTGCCATAAAGCCTCCCGTTTTTCGTGACACATCTTCGCGGTGTGCTTCTTGCCTCGTAATACGTATATTCCCTAGCGCCGCCGTGCGCAAAGGCCAGTCGCTTCTCGAGTCGCTATGACGATACGCAATCTCGACACCGTGTTTCGACCTCGATCGGTCGCTTTGGTGGGTGCCTCGGAGCGGATGGGCTCGATCGGTCGGTGGCTGTTCGAGAATTTGCTCGGCGGGGGGTTCGCCGGCTCGATCTACGCGGTCAACCCGCGTCACGCGACGGTGCTCGGGCGCCCGGCGTATCCGAACGTCGCCAGCTTGCCGGAGGCGCCGGATCTTGCCGTGATTGCCACGCCGCCGGCCGCTGTCCCGGAGCTCATCGCCGCGCTCGCAGCGCGCGGCACGCGCGGCGCGGTGATCGTCTCGGCCGGCTTTGCGGATCAAGGCGAAGCAGGGCGAAAACTCCAGCAAGCCGTGCTCGAGGCGGCGCAACCGGCGTTGTTGCGAGTCGTCGGACCGAACACGCTCGGCGTGCTCGTGCCCGGTCTCGGGCTCAATGCGAGCTTCGCGCATCTGCGGCCGGCGCCGGGTCGAGTGGCGTTTCTCGCGCAGTCCGGCGCCATTGCGACGTCCGTGCTCGACTGGGCCGCTGCCCGCGACATCGGCTTCTCCCACGTCGTCGCGCTCGGCGACATGGCCGACGTCGATTTCGGCGACATGCTCGACTATCTGGCGAACGATCGCGGAACCGATGCCGTGCTGCTCTACGTGGAGACGATCACGCATGCGCGCAAGTTCATGTCCGCGGCCCGGGCCGCGTCGCGAACCAAGCCCGTGATCGTCGTCAAGAGCGGTCGCCACGCGGCGAGCGCGAGCGCCGCGGCCTCGCACACGGGCCGGCTGGCCGGCGAGGACAGTCATTACGCGGCCGCGTTCAGGCGCGCAGGCATGCTCAGAGTCGCAACGCTCGAGGAGCTGTTCGACGCCGTCGAGACGCTCGCGCTCGCGCGCCAGCCGAGTGGGCCGAGACTGGCGATCGTCTCCAACGGCGGCGGCCCGGGCGTCATGGCTGCCGACGCGCTGCTCGATCGCGGCGGCGTGCTCGCTGCGCCGTCGCCCGAGACGCTCGCGGGGCTCGACGAGCTGCTGCCCGCCGCGTGGTCTCATGCCAATCCGGTCGACGTCGTCGGCGACGCCGACGCAGCGCGGTTTGCGGCCGCGCTCGAGATCGTGCTCGCGGATCCGGCGCACGACGCGGTGCTCGTGCTGCATTGCCCGACGGCCGTGGCGCCGGGCGTGGAGGTGGCGCGTGCCGTGGGCGACGTGCTCGAGCATCATCCGCGGGCAAGCGTATTCACGAGCTGGCTCGGTGCCGCGAGCGCCGCCGCCGCGCGCACGGAGCTCGCGCGGCGGCGCGTGCCGACTTACGACACGCCCGAGCAGGCAGTGCGCGCTTTCATGGAGCTCGTCGATTATCGGCACAACCAGGAGCTGCTGGTCGAGACACCGCCGTCGTTGCCGGAGCTCTTTACGCCCGATACCGCGGCCGCGCGCCGGACGATCGACGCAGCCATCGAGGCCGGCCGGCCGTGGCTTACGGAGCCCGCCGCGCGAGGCGTGCTGGCGGCCTACGGCGTCCCGTGCACGGCCGCCGTCGAAGCGCGCTCGCCCGAGGAGGCGGCGGCCGCGGCGAGAAGTTTCGACCGGCCGGTGGCCTTGAAGATCGTGGCGCCCGGGGTGTTGCACAAATCCGATGTCGGCGGCGTCGCGCTCAATCTCGCGCCGAGCGTGGTTGCGGTCGAGGCCGAGCGCATGCTCGCTCGCGTCCGCGCGGCGCGTGCGGATCTCGAAATCGAAGGGTTCGTCGTGGAGCCCATGATCGAGCGTAAGCACTCGCTCGAGCTGCTGATCGGAGCAACGGGCGGAGACTTCGGCCCCGTGATCGTGTTCGGCGAGGGCGGCACGGCCGTCGAGATCACGGCCGACACGGCCGTGGAGCTGCCGCCGCTGAATCTGCGCCTCGCGCGCGAGCTCATAGAGCGCACGCGCGTGGCGCGCAAGATGCACGGTTTCCGCGATGTGCCGGCCGTCGACATCGACGCGGTGGCACTCGTGTTGACGCGTGTGGCGCAGCTGCTCGTGGATTGTCCCGAGGTCCTCGAGCTCGACGTGAATCCGCTCGTGGCCGACCCAAAGGGTGTCATCGCGCTCGATGCGCGCATCAAGGTCTGCACGGATCGGGCCGCCGTGCGCGATCGCCTCGCCATTCGGCCGTACCCGAAAGAGCTCGAGCAACCGGTCGAGGTGTCCGACGGGCGCACGTTGTTGCTGCGACCGATAGTGCCGGAGGACGAGCCGGCATTGCGTGGCGCATTCGCACGTTTGAGCCCGGAGGACATTCGAGCCCGGTTCTTCGTGCCGATGAAGGATTTGCCGAGGCTCACGGCCGCGCGCTTCACGCAGATCGACTACGACCGCGAGATGGCACTCGTGCTGGCCGATCCCGGGATTCCGGGCAAGTCACCGATTCATGCCGTCGTGCGGCTGGTCGCCGATCCCGACCTCAAGCGCGCCGAGTTCGCCATCGTCGTCGACCGGCCGCTCAGTGGCCGCGGGCTCGGTACGCTGCTCATGCACCGGATCGTCGACTATGCTCGATCGCGCGGAATCGCCGAAGTCTGGGGCGACGTGCTGGTGGACAACGCCGTGATGCGCGGGCTGTCCCGCTCGCTCGGCTTCACCGAGACGCCCGGCGACGGCGACGGTGTCGTGCGTGTCACGTTGCGACCGTAGTCCGGGGTTTGCGTAGGTACATCCCGCAATGGCGGCCCCGCCGAGGTTGCGCGAACCTGACTCGTCGCGCGGTTGTGAGCTCGAGAAGTGGCTGATAAGACGGTTTTGGTCGTAGTCGAATTGAACGCAGACGACGAGCAGCCCGTGCTCGAGCGCGCGGGGTGGCTTGCCGAGCGCTACGGCGCCGATATCGAGCTGTTCGCCTGTGACTACGATCCCGATATCGACGCCGGTTACGTGGCAACGGTCTGGATCCCGCAGCCCAGCGTGCGCGAGCAGTTGTTGCTTCGGCATCGCAACAAGCTCGACGCGCTCGCAAAGCCGCTGCGCGACCGTGGGCTTGCCGTGCGCGTCGACGTTGCCTGGGACCATCCGTTCGATGGGGCCATCGTGCGTAAGGTCGTTGCGAGCAAGCCCTGGCTCGTCGCCAAGGACACTCGCCATCACAATCTGCTGCAACGAACGCTGTTGTCGAACACCGATTGGCATTTGATCCGCGACTGTCCCGTGCCGTTGCTGCTCGTCAAGGCGCGCGCGCTACACGATCCGCCGCGAGTGCTTGCGGCCGTCGATCCGATGCACGAGCACGACGAGCCTGCCGACCTCGACGACCGCATCTTCGATTTCGCAGCGATGCTGGCCCGGCTCACTCAGGGTGAGCTCCACGTGCTGCATGCGGCGGCGCTCCCCGTCGGCATCGAGCTGCCGCCGGACGTGACGGCCAAAGTGCTGACTCGGCACCGCGAGGCGCTGTCGACGTTCCTGGCAAGTCACGAAGTCGCCCCGGAGCACGTGCATTTCGTCGAGGGTCCCGTGCCCGAAGTGTTTCAGGACGCGGCCGTCGAGCAGGGCGCGGACTTCGTCGTCATGGGCGCGATATCGCGCCGTGGGCTCGATCGACTTTTCATCGGCAGCACGGCCGAGCGTGTGCTCGATCGGTTGCCGTGCGACCTCGTGATCGTCAAGCCGGCGCGCTTGCATGCGCCGGCGCAGGATGCGAACTGACTGGAGGCGTCGAAGAAATGCGGATTGCAACGGCAATTGTCATAGGAGCCTTGATCGCGGGAGCGGCTTTGACCGCGCGCGCTTTCGAGGCCGTGTCTTTGGCCGACTATACGGGCGAGGAGCTGTTTCAGCGTTTCTGCGCGAGCTGCCATGGCGAAGGGGCGCATGGCGACGGACCCGTGGCGCGCACGCTTGCGGCCATGGTGCCCGACCTCACGTTGATCACGCGCCGATACGGTGAGTTTCCGGCCGCGCGGGTCCGCGAGACGGTCGACGGGCGCGGCGTTGCGGTGGCGGCCCACGGCACGCGAGTGATGCCCGTGTGGGGCTACGAGTTCTGGGTCGAGGAGGGCGCGGATCGCGTCGCGCAAGACGAGGCGCGCGAGACGATCAATAAGCTCGTCGACTATCTGCGTTCGATTCAAGTGGGTTCCGGCGCGGCGCGCAGCCGTCGCTAGGACATGTCGTGACCTTCGAGCCGAGCCCGTTCGTCGTCCCGCTCGAAAGCGTTACGCTCGGCGACATTGCAACGGTCGGCGGCAAGAATGCCTCGCTCGGTGAGCTCATTCGGTCGTTGCAGCCGGCCGGCGTGCGTGTCCCGGGCGGGTTTGCAACGACGGTGGCGGCGTATTGGGCGTTTCTCGATGCCAACGACTTGCGCGGGAAAATCTCCGCGGCCATCGACCGGTTCGTCGACCGCTCGGCGTCCCTGGAGGAAACCGGTCGGGCCGTTCGCGGTCTGATCCTCGCGGCCGACTGGCCGGCGGACCTGGCCGGCGATCTGCGTGCCGCTTACCGCGCGCTGCTCGACGATGGCGGCGGACCCGAGGTGGCCGTACGCTCGAGCGCCACGGCCGAAGACTTGCCGGAGGCGAGCTTCGCCGGCCAACAAGACACCTACCTGAACATCCGCGGCGAAGAGGCGTTGCTCGATGCCTGTCGCCGCTGCTTCGCCTCGCTGTTCACGGATCGCGCGATCAGCTACCGGGAAGGCCAAGGGATCGAGCAGTCCAAGGTTGCGCTGTCCGTCGGCGTGCAGCCCATGGTCCGATCCGATCTCGGTGCGGCGGGCGTGATGTTCTCGATCGACACGGAAACGGGTTTCCCCGACATCGTCGTGATCAACGGGAGCTGGGGGCTCGGCGAGACTGTCGTGCAGGGTACCGTCGATCCCGACGAGTATCGCGTGTTCAAGCCGCTGCTCTCTCGCGGTGAGCTCAAGCCCGTCATCGAGCGCAAGCTCGGCCGCAAGGAGCACAAGCTCGTCTACGGCCGGCGCGCAGACACGCCGACGCGGTCGAAACGCGTGTGGGCTCGCGATCGTAATGCATTCGTTCTGGCCGACGAGGAGATTCTCGATCTGGCTCGCTGGGCGCAGCAAATCGAAGCGCATTACGGCAAGCCCATGGATATCGAGTGGGCCAAAGACGGCCGAACGGGCGAGCTGTATGTCGTGCAGGCCCGGCCCGAGACGGTGCAGACACATCGCCGAGTCGCGCAGTTGAAGACCTATTCGGTCAAGCGCAAGGGCGAGCAGCTGGTCGCCGGCGCCGCGATAGGCGCGGCCGTCGCGACGGGCAAGGTGTGCCAGCTGAAGAGCCCGGACGATGTCGATCGTTTCGAGCCCGGCAGCATTCTCGTGGCGCGCATGACGGATCCCGATTGGGTGCCGGTCATGCGCAAGGCCGCTGCCATCGTCACGGATCACGGCGGCCGCACGTCGCACGCGGCGATCGTGAGCCGCGAGCTCGGTTTGCCGGCCGTCGTCGGCACGGGCTCCGCCACGCGCGTGCTCAAGGACCGCCAGATCGTGACGGTATCGTGCGCGGAAGGGGAGACCGGCTTCGTTTACTCGGGCGCCGCCGACGTCGAGGTCGAGGATCTCGATCTCGCGGCGATTCCGTCGACGCGAACCGAGGTCATGCTGAACATGGCGAACCCGGACGCCGCGCTGCGCTGGTGGCCGCTGCCGGCCGACGGCATCGGCCTCGCGCGCATGGAGTTCATCATCGGCCAGGAGATAAAGATCCACCCGATGGCGCTCGTGCGCCCCAATGCCGTGGGCAAGCGGCGCGATCGGGCCGCAATCGACAAGCTCACGCGCGGTTGGGGGGACAAGCGGGACTACTTCATCACGAAGCTTGCGAGCGGCATCGCTCGTATCGCGGCGTCTCAGTACCCGCGACCCGTGGTCGTTCGTACGAGTGATTTCAAGACGAACGAGTACGCGAGCCTGCTCGGCGGGACGAGCTTCGAGCCGCAAGAGCAGAATCCGATGATCGGCTGGCGCGGCGCGAGCCGGTACTACAGCGACGACTATCGCGAGGGCTTCGTGCTCGAGTGCCGGGCACTGCGCAAGGTGCGTGACGAAATGGGGCTCACCAACGTAATCGTCATGATTCCGTTCTGTCGGACGCCGTCGGAGGCCGACCGAGTGCTCGCGGTCATGGCCGATCAGGGGTTGGCGCGCGGCAAGAACGGTCTGCAGGTTTATGTGATGTGCGAGATTCCGGCCAACGTGATCCTGGCGGAGCAATTCGCAGCGCGATTCGATGGTTTTTCGATCGGCAGCAACGACCTCACGCAGCTCGTGCTCGGTGTCGATCGCGATTCGGCGCGTCTTGCGGATCTGTTCGACGAGGAGAACGAGGCCGTGACGCGAATGATCCGGGCGGTGATCGAGACGGCGCACGACAACGGCCGCAAAGTCGGGCTGTGCGGCCAAGCGCCGAGCGACCGGCCGGGCTTTGCCGAGTTTCTGGTCGCTGCCGGAATCGACTCGGTGTCGGTGGCGCCCGATAGCTTCATGCGCGTGAAGCGCAGTATCGCAGCCGCCGAAACGCTGCCGCGGCCCGCTCGGCTCGCGAGCACGGACGAGCTGCGCATGACGGCGGAGCCCGTCTCGCGCGGTGGCTGAGCAGCGACGCTAGGCGCCGAGCGGCTGCATGCGGGGTGTGACTCGCGCGTGGTTCCTGACGCTGCGCACGCCGGGCACGCCGGCCGCATAGAGCTCCGCGGCATCGAGGTCGCGTTGCGAGCGTACCGAGCCCCACAGGTGAGCCGTGCCTTCGGCCACGGTCACGTTCAACGTCTCGTCGTCCACGCCGGCGTCGACTCTGAGCCGCTCGGCAATCGTCTGCCGCAGCCGGCGATCCCGGGCGCGTACGCGTTTGCGCGCTTGCTGCGTGGCGAGGCCGTGAAGCAAGTCGGCCCGGCTCACGATACCGATCATTTCACCGCGCCGCAGCACGGGCACTCGCTTGATGCGCCGCCGTTCGAGCAATTCGGCGATCTCGCCGAGCGAGGCGTGCTCGTCGACGGTCCACACGGGGCTCGACATGACGTCGCGCGCCGTGCGCTGTCGTCGTGTCAGGTAGTGCTCCGCGGCTTCGACGGGCGCCGTTAATGCCTCGAGCCACCAGGCCCCTGTGTGCCGCATACCGGCGCTCGATCGTCGAACGAGATCGCCTTCGCTGACGATCCCGACGAGCGTTCCGTCGCCGTCGACGACGGGCAACCCGCTCACGCCGCGTTCCAGCATGCGCCGTGCGACGTCCTCGACCGTCGTTTCCGGGCTCACGACCATGACCCTGCGCGTCATGACGTCACCCGCTTGCATCGATGGTGCTCGGAGTGTCTGCATTTGGACTCAGTATGAAGACTCAGGTCGACGGCGAACATCCGTAAAGTTACCGACGCGTCACTTTCTGCGACGCATACGCACAACTACGAACTTTTCTTGCAGAGCGGCGTCGAATATCTTCACTGGCAGCTTCCGGTGCAAAAGAGGAGTCCGAGTGACGACGGGGCGGCGTCGTGGAGGTGGGGGCATCGGTGCGAGCACTCTCGCGCTAGTCATGGCCGGTGGCAGCGGCACCCGACTTCGCGATCTCACTCGTTGGCACGCCAAGCCCGCACTGCCTTTCGGCGGCCAATACCGCAACGTCGATTTCCCGCTTTCGAACTGCGTGAATTCCGGCATTCGCCGGATCGCGCTGTTGACGCAGTACAAAGCTCACTCGCTGATACAGCACGCGCAGCAAGGCTGGAGCTTCCTACGTCCGGAGCTCGGGGAATTTCTCGAGATCTGGCCGGCGCAGCAGCGGCGAGGCAATGGCTGGTACGTGGGCACGGCCGATGCCGTATACCAAAACATCGATCTCATCGACGAGCTCGCACCGAGCCACGTGCTCGTGTTGGCCGGCGACCATGTTTATCGCATGGACTATTGCGAGATGATCGAGGCACACGTTGCGAGTGGCGCGGATATCACGGTGGGCTGCGTCGAGGTACCGACGGCGGCCGCCCGTGACTTCGGTGTCATGGCGGTGGATGCCGCGGGTTGGGTGAGCCGATTCGAAGAGAAGCCCGAACGTCCTACGCCGTTGCCCGGCGATCCAAGGACGGCGCTCGCATCGATGGGGATCTATGTGTTCAGCCGCGAGCTGTTGTTCGACTGGCTGGCCGCGGACGCGGCGAAT
The DNA here is from genome assembly GCA_963786385.1 of uncultured Gammaproteobacteria bacterium. GTDB lineage: Bacteria > Pseudomonadota > Gammaproteobacteria > Steroidobacterales > Rariloculaceae > FEN-1219. Next base: position 1,755,469 of record CAWAYS010000005.1, on the reverse strand, counting down.
TCCGAATCCGCGCACGACTTCGGCAAAGACGTGTTGCCGAAGGGGGTTCGCGACGGGCGTGTGCTCGCGCATCCGTTTCGCGATCCGTGCACCGGTAGAAGAGCCTACTGGCGCGATGTCGGCACGCTCGATGCCTATTGGCGGGCAAACATGGAGTTGCTCGAAGAAAACCCGGAATTCGATCTATACGACGAGTGCTGGCCGTTGTGGACGCATCAGCCGCGGTGCCCGCCGCCGCGGTTTCTCGGTGCGGGTGCGGCGCGGCGCTCGATCGTTTCCGGCGGCTGCAGCGTGGCCGGCACCGTCGACAGATCCCTGTTGTCGACGGGCTGCCGTGTCGGGACTGGCTCGGCCGTGGACGCCAGCGTCGTGTTGTCGAAGGTGGAGATCGGCAGCGGATGCCGGATTCGCGGTGCGATCATCGACTCCGGCGTGCGCCTACCCGATGACACGGTGATCGGCGAGAACGCGCGTGCGGACGCACAGCGCTTCGAGGTGTCTCCGGGTGGAGTCGTCCTAGTGACCGCCGACATGCTCGAACGCGCAAGCCAGCTCGAGCTGCAGCACCGCATCAAGGTCGCGTGACACGCCTCGCCGGCCTAGTCGCGGGCCCGGCCGGCCAGTAGACGCTCGGCGGTTTCGATGAGCTCATCGGTGTCGGTGGGTTTAGTCATGAGCACGCAGTTCGCGAGCGATGCGGTTTCCGCTCGCACGCGGCCGGACGTGTCGCCGCTCATCAAGATGGCCGGCACTTCTCGTCCCACGGCCGCGCGCACGCGCACGATCGCATACGTGCCCGATTCCCCTCGATCGAGGTGATAGTCGCTGATCACGAGTGCGGGCTCGTGGTCGGGACCGAGCTGGCAAGGACGCGGGCGGCATCGGTGCCGACCACCGTTCGATACCCGAGCACTTCGAACAGCATGGCCAGAGCCGACGCAACGGCACCGTCATCCTCCACGATGACGACGGTCGAGGAATCGTTACGGGTCATTTTTCTCCTCGACGATTCGCAAAGACGATGCGCCCGTCGTCGTCGACGATTACCATGGCGTCGGGCGCGAAATTCGGCGCCCCCTCGAGCTTAACGGGGTTGATTGGCATCTCGTCCGGTGATTCTGGGTCGGTCGTGAACGGGCATCCGGGATTATGCGTAACGAGTTCTGCCTTCTCTGTTCGCCAGCTAACAAAAAGGGGCGCAATGGTCGAGCTTTGGCATTTGAGAAGTGTGGATTGGCTCAAAGAGCTGTCCGACGACGCGGTGTCCAACCTTACGGGAGGCGCGGAGCTCGCGGACTATGCGCCTGGGGCGGTGATTTTCATGCCGCGCCCCCAACCCGACGACGTCTTCGTGCTCGTCTCCGGGCTCGTGCGGATCTATCGCACGTCCACGCGCGGTGAGGAGGTCACCTTCGGTTACATCCACCCCGGGGAAGCTTTCGGCGAGCTTGCCGCGTTCGCCGATGGGCCGCGCGAGAGTTTCGCCGCGGCCGTGGAGCCGTCGCGCGTGATGCGCGTCAAACGTGACGATTTCGTGAAGGCCATCGGAACCAAATCATCGGTCGTTTTCTCGATCGCCCGGCAGATCGAAGGCCGCTTTAAGCAGATCGAGTCGAAGGTGGAGGATCTCGTGTTCAAGAGCGTGCGCTCGCGAGTCGCGCACGTACTGCTGCAGCTTACCCACGAGTTCGGCGATGGTGCACCCGCCCCGACTATCGGCCTGCGGCTGACCCATGCCGATATCGCGATGCTGATCGGCGCGTCGCGCCCGACCGTGAGCATTGCGCTCGGCGAGCTCGAAGACGACGGCGTCGTCGGGCGAAGTCAGGGTTTATTCGTGCTGACGGATCTGCAGCGCCTGCAGGCGATTGCCGCTGCGGACACGGCGTAGCAGGCGCGATGGCGGCGGACGGCTCGCCGCTAGCGCGTCCAACGGACGCGAACGAAGTGCCCCTGCTCGTCGTAGTGCGTGTCGAGCTCGCCGCCCCAGGCGTCTTCGAAGGTATGACCTAGCCGCCGCGGTAGGTGGATGTCGGTGGTCGTTACGATGATACCGTCCGGTGTGCGGCCGGCGTCCATCACTCGATGGAGTGGGTGCTCGCGCATCTCGGCGCGCGCGATATTGTCGATCATGCGCAACGCCTCGCTCGCATGCTCGACGAGGAACGTGCCCGACAGCGTGAGCTCGCCGGCCGGGTAGTGGTCGGCGATGCGCCGGCAGGCCGGACAGCGCCCGATGGTGGCCTTCGCCAACCGGTCCCACGTCCACCGGCCGTTGCGGTACGTTGCGCCGCAGTGCTCGCAGCGTACCGGAGTGCGTTGTTTGGCCTTGCTGCGGTAAGGGTCGTGGACCTCTTCTTGCAGCAACGGATTACCGCGGCGCACGCGCCGTACCGGCAGGGGCTTCATGCGACTGGAGCGCATAAGGTAAGTATTGGCGTCACCGGACGTCGCGCCTATACGTAGAACTAACTACCCGCTAGCGGCGCGCAGCCCCGCCGCGGCGACCGTCCCCGACGAGTGTCTGCTGGACGACGCGCAGCAGCTCGTCGGCGCGGATCGGCTTGCTGAGCACGCGTGCGTTGTCGATCGTCGACGGGTCGAGCTTGGATCGCCCCGTGTCGCCCGTGACGAAGATCACGGGCACGTTGGATCGGAACTTCGACCTCAGTGTCGCGACGACGGCCAAGCCCGTCTCCCCGCCGCGCAGCTGGTAGTCGGAGATGATGAGCTCCGGTGTCCGATTCTCGAACCGCTCGAGAGCCTCCTGTTCGCCGTTAGCGATCGAGACGTCGTAGCCCTCGACGCGCAGGAGCAGCCCCGTGGCGTCGGCGACGGCCTGCTCATCGTCGATGATGAGGATGTGGCCGCCGGTGCTCGGCAGCGGCTCTTTCTTTGCGGCAATCTCGGCCGCCGGCGCCGTGCCGGCCGGAACCCGCAGCGCGATCGATGTTCCTCGGCCAGCCTCCGAATCGAGAGTAATCTCGACATCGAGCAGCGCCGCAAGCCTCTTCACGATCGACAAGCCGAGACCCAGTCCCTCGGGCCGCTGGCTGCCGTGATCGATCTGATAGAACTCCTCGAAGATCCGGGTGCGCTCGCTCGACGGTATGCCGATGCCCGTATCGGCCACGGCGATCTCGACGTCGTCGGCACGCGGTGCGGCCGATATGCGCACTTCACCGCGCTCTGTGTAGCGGATCGCGTTGGAGACCAGGTTGCCGACGAGTCGGCGCAATAGCTCGGGATCGACGCGGACGGCGGCGTCAGTGGGGGCGACGACGAGCTCGAGGCCTTTGGTCGCGGCTTGTGGCTCGAAGTCCGAGACGAGACGCTCGAAGACGTCACGCAACGCGCAGTCGACGACGTGCGGCACCACTGCGCCGCTGTCGAGCTTGCTGATGTCGAGCACGGATGCCAGCAAGCCCGACATCGAATCGAGTGCGCGCTGTTGACGCTCGAGGATCTCGAGCAGCGTGTCGTTGTCACCGGCTTGGCGTGTCGCGACTCGGTTGAGCAGATTGAGGGTTTGCAGCGGTTGTCGCAGGTCGTGACTCGCGGCGGCCAGAAAGCGGCTCTTGGCGCGGTTCTGCTCGGTGAGGTAGTTCTCGGCGTCCTTGCGCTCGGTCGCGTCGCGGATCGCCCCGACCACGATCAACCCCGTCAGGGTCGCCACGGGACTCAAGCTGATCTCCACGGGGAACTCGTGCCCGGACTTGTGGAGACCGAAAAGCTTGAGGCCGACTCCCATCGGCCGCAGCTTCGGCGTGGTCGAGAATCGCGCTCGGTGCTCGGGGTGTACGTCTCGGAAGCGCTGCGGGAGCAGCTTCTCGACCGAAGATCCGATGAGCTCGATCGGCTTATAGCCGAACGTCTGCTCGATCTGCGCGTTGGCAAAAACAATCGTGCCGCTCGCATCGACGACGACTGTGGCATCGGGGGCGAGCTCGAGCAGTGTTCTCGCAAGTTCGCCAGAAAGATCCATGACCCACCGTCTTCCGTGCGTTCGATTGGATTCTACGCGCAGGAGACGACGGGGCAAGCGCCGGGCCTAGACCGCCCGTTATCGCGATGCAAGGCTACCGGAGCGTTACGGCGCCGGTGACGGCAGCGGCCGCGAGCGCCACGCCGAGAATCGTCGCGGTGGAGCGCAGCAAACGCGTGCCGCCGAGCACCGCTGCGAGCGCGGCCTTGACGGCCGTATTGACGAGCGTGGCCAGCACGACGGCGCGGGCTGCCGTCTCGGCCGTGAGCGTTCGACCGGCCGCGCGCGCCAGCGTGAGACCGATCGCGTCCACGTCCACGAGTCCGGCCGTTGCAGCCATGGCATAGACGCCGGCGTCGCCGGCCTGCCGCCGAAGCGCTTCGGCCGCGATGAACAATGCCGAGAGTAATAGGCCGAAACCGAGCGCGGATTGCAGCTGGAGCGGATTCGTCAGTCGTACTTCGGCGCTCGGCGCGCTGCGCGCCGAGCGCATGATCCAAAGTGCGCCCGCGAGCGGTATCGAAGCCAGCGCCACGAAGGTCGGCCACAACATCGTCATGAGCGGGGTGTTGACTGCGGCGATCTCGACGGCAAGCCTCGGCACCATCGTGGCCGCAGCGATCGCGATGCCTGCGCCGAGTATCGGCGCGTTCGTTGCGGCCTCGCGCGCGCGGCGCGCGTACGCGACCGTGATGGCCGTCGACGACGTGAGCCCGCCGAACAACGCCGTGAGCATGATGCCCAGACGTGCGCCGAACATGCGGACGGCGAAGTAGCCGACGTAGGACACGCCCGCGATCAACAGGCACAACATGCCGATCACGCGTGGATTGATGGCTTGCCAGGGACCCATGTCGCGCGCGGGCAGTAGCGGCACGAGCACGGCCGCGATGGCGACGAGCTGCAACGTCGCGAGCAATTCGCGGCGCTCGAGACGCGCGATAACGGCATGCACTTCCGTCTTCAGGCCGAGCGCGAGCGCCATGACCACGCCCACGGCCGCGGCCTCGAACGGCGCGCCGCGAACGGCGATGGCCCCGAGCCCGTAAGTCGTGAGCAGCGCGAGCTCCGTGGTCAGGCCGAAGTCACGGTTCTCGCGCGCCGTGACGAAATAGCTGGCCACCACGAGCGCGCCGACTGCGAGCGTGCCGGCGGCGAGCAGCGCATAGCCGTCGGGCGGCGACATGGCCGCCAGCGCGCCGCCGAACAGCGAAGCGAGCGTGAAAGTGCGAATGCCGGCAGGCCGCATGCCGGCGTGTTGAGCGCGAGTGTTCCAGCCGCGCTCGAGACCTACGATGACGCCGATGCCGAGCGCAACGCCGAGCCGATACAGCAGCGGCTCGTCCATCGCGCTAGGACGACGACGGGCCGGGCTCGGATTCGGCCTCGTACGTGCGGTAGCGTGCGGCGTAGTAGAGAACCGGAATCAGGATCAGCGTCAGCAACGTCGATACGAGAATCCCGAAGATCAGCGACACGGACAGACCGTTGAAGATCGGATCGTCCAGAATGAAGAAGGCGCCGAGCATGGCCGCGAGCGCGGTCAGCACGATCGGTTTCGCACGCACGGCGCCCGCGCGCAGCACGGCCGTCTCGAAGCGAGACCCTGCCGCGTATTCCTGATTGATGAAATCGACGAGCAAGATGGAGTTGCGCACGATGATGCCCGCGAGCGCGATCATGCCGATCATCGATGTCGCCGTGAACTGGGCGCCGAGCAGCGCGTGCCCGGGCATCACGCCGATGATCGTGAGCGGAATGGGCGCCATGATCACGAGCGGCACGAAGTACGAGCCGAACTGTGCAACGACGAGCAAGTAAATCAGGATCAGCCCGACCGCGTATGCGAGTCCCATGTCGCGGAACGTCTCGTAGGTCACCTGCCACTCGCCGTCCCACTTGAGGCTGTAGTCGTAGGGATTCTGCGGCTGCGCGATGTAGTGCTGAGCGAGCTTGTGCCCGCCGGGCTCGGCTTGGTCGATCCGGCTCACGAGCGAGAACATGCCGTAGAGGGGGCTGTCGAGCTTTCCTGCCATGTCGCCCGTGACGAACACGACCGGCAAGAGGTCCTTGTGGTAGATCGTCTTCTCCCACTGGCTGTCGACGACGACCACGATCTCCGACAGCGGCACCAGCCTGCCGTCGCGTCCCGCGAGCCGAAGCTGCAGCAAGCTGTCGAGCTCGGCTTTGTCGGCCACGGGCAGCTCGAGTCGCACGGGGATGGGGTACTTGCCGTGGCCGTCGTGCACGTAGGTCACGTCCTCACCGCCGAGGGCGGTCGCAAGCGCGTGGGTCACGTCGGCTTGCAGTATCCCGAGCAGCGCTGCTTTGTTGCGGTCGACGGCGAGCACGAGCCGTTTGGCCGGGGCTTCGACGCTGTCGTCGACGTCGACGATATCGGCGGTCGAAGCGAAGATGTCGCGTAGCTCGGCTGCAACTTGAAGCTGACCGGCGTAATCGGGTCCGTAGACCTCGGCCACGAGTGGCGCCTGAACCGGTGGTCCGGGCGGCACCTCGACGACTTTGACGGAGGCGTCGTATTTCGTGCCGATCGCGGCGAGCGCCGGACGCAGCTCACGTGCAATCTCGTGGCTCTGACGGTCGCGGTGTTTCTTGTCGACGAGATTCACTTGGAGGTCGCCGACGTTTGCGCCCGAGCGCAAATAATACTGGCGCACGAGGCCGTTGAAATTGATCGGCGCCGCGAGGCCGGCATAGGCCTGGTAGTCGCTGACCTCCGGCACTTTGCGCACCTCGGCCGCGAGCTCGTCGAGCACGTGCTGCGTGCGCTCGACGGAGACGCCTTCCGGCATGTCGACGACGACTTGAAATTCCGACTTGTTGTCGAACGGCAGCATCTTGAGCACGACGGCTTTGAAGACGACGAGGCTCACGGCCCCCAAGATCGCGACGCTGACGCCTATGAATAGATTCCGTCGCGCGCGTGCGCCGGCCTTGCCATGCAAGAACGGTCCCACCACGCGTTCGAAGAGCCTGTCGAGCCACGACGCTCCGTGGACGTGCGGTGCGTGGTGCGTCGCGGAAAGCAGCTCGCGGCTTGCCCAAGGCGTGAACACCAGGGCGATCGCGAGAGACAACAACATGCCGGTGCTCGCGTTGATCGGGATCGGGCTCATATACGGGCCCATGAGGCCCGTGACGAATGCCATCGGCAGCAGTGCGGCGATGACCGTGAACGTCGCGAGAATCGTGGGCCCGCCGACTTCGTCGACCGCGCGCGGAATCGCTTCCGTCAAGCTCTTCGCGCCGAGCTGCATGTGCCGGTGGATGTTCTCGACGACCACGATTGCGTCGTCCACGAGGATGCCGATGGAGAAGATCAGCGCAAACAACGATACGCGGTTGATCGTGAAGCCCCAGGCCCAGGACGCGAACAGCGTGACGAATAGTGTGATGACGACGGCCGAGCCGACGATGATCGACTCCCGCCAGCCGAGCGCGAACACGACGAGCAGCACGACCGAGCTCGTCGCGAAGATGAGCTTATGAATCAACGTCGTGGCTTTGTCGTCGGCCGTCTTGCCGTAGTTGCGCGTGATCGTGGTGTGCACGCCCTCGGGAATGAAGGTGCCGCGCAGCTCGTCGAGACGCTTCTCGATCTGCTCTGCGATCAGGACGGCGTTCGTGCCGGGCTTCTTGGCGATCGCGAGTGTTACGGCCGGGGCTTCGATGCCGGCTTTCAAACCGAGCTCTTCGGCGCCCGGCCCCGTGCCGAAGCTCACGTAACTCTCGGGCTGGTCGGGTCCTGCGGTCACGTCGGCGACGTCGTCGAGATACACGGGCTTGCCGTTCCGTACGGCGACGACGAGGTCGGCGACGTCGTCGGCCCCGGCGAGGAAGGTGCCTGCCGTGACCGGAATGTCGGAGTTGTTGGCGACGATGGAGCCGGCTTGCGCGACGACGTTACTCGCCGCGAGCGTCTGCCTGAGCGGCTCGAGCGCGAGCCCGTAGGCCGCGAGCCGCTGTGGGTCGAGCTCGACGTGCACGACGTTGTCGGGCCCGCCGATCGTGTAGACGTCACGCGTGCCTGGCACGCGCTTGAGCTCGGCCTCGAGCGAGTGGGCTACGCGCTTCAGATCGTGAGCGGCGCGCGTCGGGTCCTCGGTCCACAGCGTGACGCCGACGATCGGCACGTCGTCGATGCCCATGGGCCGGATCAGCGGTTGGAGCACGCCGCTGCCGGGCGGTTGCCAGTCTTGATTCGAGAAGATGGCGTTGTAGAGCCGCACGATGGCGGCCGTGCGCTCCTGGCCGACCTCGAACTGGATCGTCAGCACGGCCATGCCGGGGCGTGACACGGAGTAGGTGTGCTCGACGCCCTCGATCTCGGCCAGCACTTGCTCCATCGGCACGGCCACGAGGCTCTCGACCTCGGACGCGCTCGCGCCCGGAAACGGCACGAAAATGTTCGCGAACGTGACGTTGATCTGCGGCTCTTCCTCGCGCGGCGTCACGAGCACGGCGAAGAGCCCCAGCAATAGCCCGGTCAACGCGAGCAGCGGCGTGAGCTTCGAGTCTTGAAAGCGTGCCGCGATGCGGCCCGAGAGCCCGAGCTTCGATGGGTCGCTCATGACGGCCTCACGACCCCGCTTGCTGTTTGAGATAGACGCCGGCGCCGACGGGGTCCGTCGCGACCACTTCGCCGGCCGCGAGCCCGGCGAGCACCTCGACTCGGTCGCCGTGCTCGCGACCCGTGCGGATTTGCCGCAGCACGACGTGGTCTTGGTCGTCGACCACATAGATGGCCGTGAGCTCGCTGCGGTGGACCACGGCTGCGAGGGGCACGAGCAGCCGTTGCGTCTCGCCGACGACGAAGCCGACTTTGACGAAGCTGCCGGGGTACAGCGTTGCGCTGCCGGCCGGCAAGTTCACGCGCACGCGGAACGTGTTCGCGGCCGGGTCCGCGACGGGAAAGAACGTGAGGCTTTCGCCGGGAATCTCCTTGCCGTCGGCATAGACGGTCGCGCGGCCGATTCGCCGTACGGGGTCGATCATGCTCTGCGGCACGTCGACGCTCACGCGCAGTTGCTCTAGCGACAGCCCGCTCATGAGCGGTTGCCCAGGGCGCACGGTCTCGCCGACTTGCACGTGACGTTGCGAGACGATGCCCGCGTAAGGCGCTCGGACGAGCGTGTAATTGAGCTGTTCCTCGGCCGTGGCGACGCCGGCGCGTGCGGAGTCCAGACGCGCCTTGGCCGCCTCGTAGTTGGCTTTGGCCTGGTCGAACCTGGCTTTCGCGACCGTGCCGTTGTCGAACATCGTGCTGATGCGCTGGTATTCGCTCTCGGCCTGAGTGAAACGGGCCTCGCTTTCTTGCAAGGCCGCCTGTGCGTTCTTCAGGGCGGCGCGCTGATCGGTATCCGTGAACCGCATGATGATGGAGCCCGCTTCGACGAAGTCGTCGACGTCGTAAAGGATCTCGGCGACGCGGCCCGAGGTTTGCGCCGAGACCGTAGCCTGGTTCACGGCTTCGACCGTACCGTCCCAAATGCGCTCGCGCGGCGCTTTCTCGAATGCCACGGGCGTCGTCGCGAACGGCACGGCGGCGTCAGCCGCGAGTTGGGCGGCGGCGAGCGCGAGCGCAGCGAGTGCGCGCGCTCCGAGCTTGTAGGCTGCTGTTTCTCGACTCATTTCATAAAGCTCCCACGGCGCGCGCGAGCCGAAATTCGGCGAGCGCGGCGTCGTAGCGTGCGTTGTCGAAATTACTGTGGCTCAGCGTTCGCAGCGCCTCGGCGTCGAGCACGTCCGTGTTGGTGCCTTCGCCGTTGCGGTATCGGTCGTTGACGACGCGCACGTTCTCCTCGGCCTGCATCACCGCGGTCTCCGTAACTCCAACGCGTCGCGTGGTCTCGTGCACGTTGAGCCAAGCGCTGCGAACTTCGAGCTCGATCAACGTCGCGAGGTTGGCTTGCTCCTCGGTCGCCGCCCGCGCTTGGAGACCGAGAGCATCGGCCGTGTGGCGCGTCTTGCCGCCGTCGAAGAAGCTCCAACGAACGCCCACGCCGACGGACCAGAAGTTCTGGCGGTTCAGGAATTCGTTCTGCAAAGACGTGTAGCCGCCCGAGGCGCTGAGTTGGGGTTTGAGCTGCGCGCGTGTTGCCGTCGACTGGGCTTGCAGCGCGGCCGCGTTGGCTTCGAGGCCCGCGAGCTCATCGCGCGCGTCGTGCGCCATCGCCACGAGCGTCTCGAGTGGGCTCGACAGCACGGTCGAGTCGACCTTCGGGAGCGCCTCGTCGAGCTCGACGGCGCCGTCGAGCGGCCGGCCCGTTTGGCGGTTGTAGGCCGCGCGCGCGATGTCGAGCGCCGCTTCGGCCTGAACTTGGCGCTGCTCGGCGTCGGCGAGTGCGACCTGGGCGGCGAGCAGGTCGTTGCGCGGCACCTGGCCGTTGCGTTGCATGTCTTCGACGTCACGAGCATGCGCGACGAGACTCGTCGCGTTGACCTTGGCCACGTCGAGGGAGCTCGCTGCGCGCAGGACACCGATGTAGGCCTCGGCGACCGCGAGCTTGACGTCCTGAGTCAGTTTCGCCGCGGCGTGCGTGCTTGCGGCAACGCCGGCGCCAGCCGCATCGATGCCGGCGCCGAGCATGCCGGCCGTGTAAATCGGTACCGAGATCTGCGCGCTCGACATCGTGAAGCTCGCACCGTCGAACAGCGGCACGGGGTAGGGCACTCCGATGGCAGTGAAATCGAACTGCGGAGCATCGCGAAAGCGCGTAAGCACGCTGCTCGCAGTGACACTCGGCAGCCGTCCGGCCCGCGCGGCTTTGAGCGTCTCGTCGGCGGCCTCGATGCGGCTCGCGGCAGCCTTGAGGCTCGAGTCGGCGTCGAGCGCCAGTGCCCACGCCTCCGGCAGCGTCTCCGCGGCGCGGGCGGCGGGGCTCGCAAGCCATGCGACCGCGACTGCGGCGGCGAGCGCACCCTTCGCACCGACGCGTCGCCGCCTCGAGCCGGCGGTCATGGCGTTCCCTCGCATGTCCGCCGCTAGTGTTGCAGCCGTTCGATGCCGAGCGTCTTGAGCACGTACCGCTCGTAGACGGGGTCCGTGTTGCCGCTCCTGACCTTGTGCAGGAAGTACTTCTCGAACGCGATCTTTGCCAGATGCACCCATTTGCCTTTCTTGGCCCACGTGACGTTGCGCGGCGGAATTTCGGGAAGCGCCACGAATGCTATGCCCTCGTCGCCGGCGTCGGCAAGACAGATCGCATTCCACGTTGCCTTGGCCGTTTGCGGCTGCCCTTTGATCGCGGCGGCGATGTTATGGACGATGGCCGTGACCATCGACTCGATCATGTAGCCCGTCTTCGGCGCACCGGTCGGAATCGGCGTCTTCTCGACGGGCGGGATGGCAATACAGACGCCGGCCGAATAGATGCTCGGGTACTTCGGGCTGCGCTGATATTGATCCACGATGACGAATCCGCGCGGGTTGCACAGCCCTTCGACGCCCGCGACGGCGTCGACGCCCTTGAAAGCAGGCAGCAGCATCGAGAACTTCGCGTCGAGCGTTTGCTGGCCCTTCGGTTGACCGTGCTCGTCGTGCTCCGTGACCGTGATCTTGCCGGGCTCGAGCTTGTCGACCTTGGCATTCGTGATCCATTGGATGTGGCGCTGGCGGAACTCCGATTCCATGAGGCCTTTCGAGTCGCCGACGCCGCCGAGCCCCATGTGACCGATATACGGCTCGCTCGTGACGTAGGTCATCGGCACACGATTGCGAATCTTGCGCTTGCGTAGATCGGCATCGAGGATCATCGCGAACTCGTAGGCGGGACCGAAACAGCTCGCGCCTTGAACGGCGCCGATCACGATCGGGCCCGGGTCCTCGAGGAATGCTTGATAGCTCTTGTGGGCTTCGAGCGCGTGATCGAGCGTGCAGATCGATTGCGAGTTGCCGCTGGCGCGGTCGAAGCCCGGGATCTCGTCGAACGCGAGCTTCGGCCCCGTCGTAATCACGAGAAAGTCATAGTCGAGAGTCGAGCCGTCGGCGAACTCGAGCTTGCGCTGATCCGCCAGGATCTTGGCAACGGTCTGAGCGACGAGCTTGATGCCGCGCTTCTCCATGTACGGCGTGAGGTCCACGCTCACGTCATCGGCCCCGCGCCAGCCGACCGCGACCCATGGGTTGGACGGCACGAAATGAAAGCGACTCGACGCGTTGACGAGCACGACCTCGTGCTCCTTGTCGAGCGCCGCTCGCAGCTCATAGGCTGCAGGCACGCCGCCGGTGCCGGCGCCGATTACTACGATCCGACTCATTGCGCGAACTCCCGTGCTGAACGTTTCATGGGTAGTCAGTAAAGGGCGGGACCGGGCCCGCGGCAATGCGTAGTCTCCAAGCAACCGATCAGTACTATCCGCAATTGCAGCCGGACCCATTTACGCCATTAAACTGGCCAATCGAAAGAGCCCGTCGGCGCATGGGTCCGCCCCGGGGCAAGTGGGAGATAGGCATGTCTATCGAGCGCGGAGTTTCCGCCTTCGCAGGGTTCATGGTGCTGTTGTCGGTCGCTTTGACCTACTTGGTGCACCCGGGCTTCGTGTGGCTGACGGTTTTCGTCGGGGCGAACCTATTCCAGCAGTCGTTCACGGGCTTTTGCCCCGCGGCGATGGTGATGCGCAAACTGGGCCTGCGGTCGGAGCGTGAGCTTGCAGCTGCGCGGCACTGAGACGCCGATGGCCGAACGTGATCCGGTCGCGCGATGGCGTCTGCGAGGTTTCGTGGTGCTCGGGCTGCTCGCCCGTGCGGCCGGGCCGGATACGAGAATGGAGTAGTCAGTGCAAGTAATCAGGAATGTCTGGCGCACCGCGCCGGTGATGAAGTTGATCGGGCTCGTGGCCGCGGTGTCGTGGCTGGCCGGCTGTGCTTACGAGGTCGGCTACCGGCCCGAGTACCTGCCGAACGACAAGCCTCCCTACGTCGCTCAGGGCCGTTTGCTGATCATCATGCCCGAGGACCAGCGCCAATTCGTCTACGAGGGTCACCCGAGCTCCACGACGGGCGACTTCACGACGCTTACGGTGCCGATCGGTGCGATCGTTCAAGACATCGCCAAGGACGTTTTCGGCGATTGCTTTGCGTACGGCGTGGATTTCGTCGACAGCCTCGAAGGCCAAACGGACTACGTGCTGGCGCTGCAGGGCGACATGCAGCAGTTCATCTACAGCTATACGAAAGTGATCGACCAGGGTTTCGACGGCCAAAGCGGCGAGGCCTGGATCACTCCCGAGGTGTCCATCTCGTTCGCGGTGAGAGGCTATAACCGTGCGGGCACACTCGTGCTGGACAAGGTATACGACTCGGGTGTCACGTCGGGCGAGAGCTACATCGTTTCCGGCCGCCCCGCCGAGCGAATCAATCGCACGCTGCACGAGACGCTGCATGCGCTCATGCTGCAGGTCGTGGCCGACATTCGGCCTTTGTTGATCGGTGAATGCGACATCGAGGACGCCGCAGCGGAGGACTCGGCGCCGAAGAAATAGTCGCCCGGCTCGTAGGCCTTGGGCGGCCGACGGCCCTCCCTTCAGGGCTCGGCACGGGTATGCTTGACGATGAGCAAGTCGCACCCGAGCTTGTCGAGCACGTCCTCGGCCGTGCTGCCGAGGAACAGCCGCTGCAAGCCGCTGCGCGAAACCGCTCCCATGACCACGATGTCGGCCTCGAGCTGTTCCGTGAGCGTCACGAGCAGCTGCCGCGTGCCGCCTTGATGCACGTGGATGTTGCCGCGCGGCACGTCGTAGGCGTCCGTCAACGCGAAGACGGCTTCGCTGTGCTCCTTGCGCATTGCGTCGGTGAGCTCGCGCACGGGCAGCGCGATAGGCATCGTCATCGAGTCGGTCGACGCCGCCAGCATCGGGGCGATGTCGAACGAATGGAACACATGCAGCTGCCCGCCGAGCGCGTCTCGCAGCTCGGCGGCGGCCGCCAGGATCTTGCGGTCGAGCTCGGCCGGCTTGTCGCGTTCGTGCAGGGGGTCGATCGAGGCGACGATTCGGGGCGGCCGGTGCGTGGTGTGCGGCTTCACGAGCAACAGATCGGCGGTACAACCACGGATCAGGCTCCAATCGGTGTTGGAGAAGATCGAGCGCTTGAGCACGGAGTGGTAGTGGGTGTCTTTGACCACGATGTCGGCGCGGCTGTCGGCCGCCTTGCGTAGGATGCCCTCGTAGAGCGGGTAGTCCCACCGCACGTCGGTTTTGACCTCGAGCCCGCCGTCGGCCAGCGGTTTCGCAAGCTCCGCGAGCCATTGCCGCCGCGTCCCGAGCAGTTGGCTGCGCGCGTGGTTCTGCGCGTCGGCGTCGACGGCTCGTGCGTCGGCGATGTTCGGATCGTAATCGCAAATAAACAACTCGACCGTTGCGCCGAGCTTTTGGGCGAGCCACGCCGCGCGTTCGAGCGCAGGTTGGGCAGATGCCGTCGGGTCGATCACGACCAGAAGGCGGCGAGGGGTGTCGGTCATATGGAGTCTCTAGGTCTGGTGTGCGAGATAGCGTCCTTTATACTTCAGCCGCGTGCAACGGGCGAATCGGAGCGATCCCTAGTGGGCTCTCGGAAACTACGTATGGCAGCGACAGTGCTCGGTAGCGATCAATATTCGATGGATTCCGCCGATTTGCGAGCGCTCATGAACGCCTGCGTGGACGCCATCATCGTCATCGACGATGGCGGCACCATCAGCACGTTCAACGCGGCGGCCGAGAGGCTGTTCGGTTATCAGGCCGGCGACGTCATCGGCAAGGGCGTTGAGATCTTGATGCCCGAGCCACACCGGTCCCGGCACGGAGATTACCTCAAGCACTACCTCGAGACCGGCGACGCCAAGATCATCGGCATCGGGCGCGAAGCGCAGGGCAAGCGCGCGGATGGCAGCGTCTTTCCGATCGCGCTGTCGGTCGGCGAAGCTCAGGACGGTAGCCGGCGCAGATTCGTCGGCGTCATTCGCGACATGTCTCGGCAGCGCGAGGCCGAGAAGCGGACGCGGTCGCTCGAGGGGAGGCTCGCCCACGTGGGTCGTTTCAACCTCATGGGCGAAATGGCGGCCGGCATCGCGCACGAGATCAACCAGCCGCTCAGTGCAATCGCGACGTATGCGCAGGCCGCCAAGCGCATGCTGAGCCACGATGAACTCGACATAACCGTGCTTCAAGACATCTGCACGAAAGTAGACGAGCAGGCGCGCCGTGCCGGGCAAGTCATCGAGAACCTGCGCAAATTCATTCGCAAGCAGGAAATCGAGACCAAGCCGCTCGACATCAACGCGCTCGTCGTCGAAGTGCTGAATCTCATCGAGGCCGACGCGCGAGCCGAAGGTATCCGCGTCGACATGCGGCTCGGCGAGAACCTGCCACAGGTCAACGGCGACCAGGTCCAGCTGCAGCAAGTGCTGCTGAATCTCACGCGAAATGCGGTCGACGCGATGCGCGGCGGCCTGCACAAGGAGCGCGGAATCCTCATTACGACCGAGCAGAAAGCCGACGGCGGCGTGCGCGTCGCCGTGACGGACCATGGGCACGGCGTGTCGCGCCACCTCGGTGACAACATCTTCCACCCGTTCGTGACGACGAAGCGCGAAGGGTTAGGCGTCGGGCTCGCGATCAGCCGGACGATCGTCCAGTCTTACGGCGGTACGTTGTCATATCACGACAACCCCGAGGGCGGCTCGATTTTCGTCGTCGAGTTGCCCGCGCAATTGGAGAGAAGATGAGCCACGCAGCGACGAAGAACGTCCCTCTCGTATACCTGGTCGACGACGATCCGGCCGTTCGGGACTCGCTGAGCCTGTTGTTGCGCTCGGTGGGTCTTGCGAGTCAAGCGTTCCCATCGGCGCTCGCATTTCTCGAAGCCTACGATTCCGGCAAGCACGCTTGTCTCGTTGCGGACATCAGGATGCCGGGACTCAGCGGTCTCGAGTTGCAGCAGCGGCTCAACGAGAAAGGGGCGGAGATCCCGATCATCTTCATCACGGGGCACGGTGACGTGCCCATGGCCGTCAACGCGATGAAGTCCGGTGCCATGGACTTCATCCAAAAGCCATTCCGCGATCAGGAGTTGCTCGATCGCATCAACAAGGCATTGGCACAGGATCGCGAGCAGCGCACACACCGCGCAGAGGAAGAAGCGATTAGGGAGCGACTCGCCGCTCTCACGCCGCGCGAGACCGAAGTCATGTGGCGCGTCGTGCGCGGCCAAGCGAACAAAGTCATCGCACTCGATCTCGGCGTGAGCCAGCGTACCGTCGAATTGCACCGAGCGCGCGTGATGCGCAAGCTCAGAATGCGCTCACTCGCCGAGCTCGTGAGCGCAGTGGGCAAGCTCGATCCGGCCGTTGCCGGTGTCAGCGGTACTGGAGCTTCTTGAGAAAGGCGATGATCGCCGCGATGCGTTCCTTGACCTCCCGCTCGCCCGCGCCATCGTTGGCCTGAGCGCTGAACACGTCGCCCCAGATCGGCATCTGGCGGTCGCCGTGGGAAGCGGGAATCTCCCGGCCGTCGATGTAGCGAGCCACGTCTTCGTCGGGGAAGGCGCCGTGGTTGCGCTGCTGGAGCGTACGCAGGTTCGGCACGGTGATCTGCATGACGCTAGCGACCGGGCCGTCGCCTTCTCCTTGCGGGCCGTGACAGGCCGCGCAGTGATTAGCGAACAGCATGGCTCCCGAATCCTCGTCGGCCGCGCGAGCGGCAAGAGGCAAAATCAGCAAGGTGGCGGCAAGCGCGCCGAGCATACGCTGCGGCACAGGCGATTGGGCGTTTCTCACGATTCTCGGTCCCCGCGGCTCACGAAAGCTGGAGCATAGCGTACGTCGGTCGGTCCGCGATCCTCGCACATCTACGTACTTCGTCGCTCGACGTGCCGCGCTTCAGCGCAGCCGTCCGGCGTCTTCGAGCCATTGCTGCATCTGCCTGTGATCGACGAGGCCCGCGTGCTGGCCGACCACTGCGCCGCCTTTGAGCACGACGAAATTCGGAATGCCGCGTACACCGAACTCGGCGGCAAGGTCGGGATATTGCTCGGTGTCGACTTTGAGCACGAGCCCCCGTCCGCTCATGTTCTCGGCGGTCCGGCGCACCTCGGGTGCTGCCATCTTGCATGGCCCGCACCAGGCGGCCCAAAAGTCGACGAGCACGGGCACGGTGGCATGGTCGACGACTTCGCGAAAGGCGGACGGATCGACTTCGAGGGGCTCCGCGACGGGCTGCAGTGTCGCATGACATGCGCCGCAGCGTCCCTTGTCGATCAAGCGTGCCGCCGGCACGCGATTCTTGGCTCGGCATTGCGGACAGAGGCGAATCATCGGTCGAGCTCCAAGTAGTACACGACTTGGTGCACGTCGTCGGGATCCGGTTGCTCGGAGAAGCCGAGGTGACGGGCGAGCTCGCGCATCCGATCGTTGTTGACGGCATCGATCGAGTAGAGACGCTTCACGTCGCGGTGTCGCGCATGCTCTATAAGCCTTTCGAGCAGCCGGCGGCCGAGGCCCCGGTGCTGCCAATCGTCGGCCACGGCAATCGAGATCTCGGCGCCGTGCGTTGAATCGGCGCCCGCATAACGGCTGATGCCGATCTCGCGGTGCGTGGCGCCGCGGTGAACGACCGCCACATAGGCCATGTCGTGAGTCCGATCGGGATCGCACAGCTGGCGCAAAGCCGCGTCGCTCATGCGCGCGACGCCACCGAGAAAGAGGAAGTGTTTGCTCGGCGCGGACAATTTCGCGATGAACTCGGCGTGCGCTGCGGTATCGGCGAACCGGATCGGTCGCACGATCACCTCGCTGCCGTCGTTGAGTGTTTCGTGGCGTTCGTCGTCGCTTTTCATGGGTTTCGCTCCTTGCGGCGCAGCGCTCCGTCGGGCCGCGTCGCTGACGTCATGATGAGGTATCCGTGTGGCCGGAGGGTTGGGCCTGATCGAGGTCGCCGACTAGGCTTCGTACGGCCTGCTCGAGCGCAGCGCGCTTGGTTTCGGGCTCACCGCCGGCGGTGAGCGCCAGCGGTTCCCCGAAGCGGACGGTGATCGGAACGAGACGTGGCCACCGGCGTTGCTTAGGCCATGCCGCGAACGAGCCGCGGATTCCGGTCGGCACGGCATCGGCTTTAGCGTCGTCGAGCAGTAGCCCGATGCCGGGCTGAAACGTGCCGACTCTGCCGGTCGGCGACCGACGGCCTTCCGGGAACCACACGACGGAGCGACCTTGGCGCAACAGCTCGCGTGCAACCCGAACGGCACCCGCGAGATCGCGATCCGGATCGACCGGGAACACTTGTGTCGCGCGGCTCACGAATCGCGCGACACGGCCTTTGAACATGACGCCGACCCAGCCGGCCCAATAAGTGTTGCGCAGTTGTCGCCATGGCAGCGCTGCCGCGATGGCGAGCGGATCGAGGTAGCTCGCGTGGTTCGGCACGATCACGAGCGCCCTGTCGCGCGGCAGGCGGTCGGTGCCTTCGACGTGGAGGCGAAAGAGCAGGCGCATAGAGATGCGAACGGTAACGAGCAACAGTGCGCCGACGAGCCTGAGCCCGGGGCCGGGCGGTGTGAACGACGATTCGCGCGTCGGCATCGATCCTGCGGCCGGCGCGGCGTCGATCTCACGCAGCAAGTCCCGTAGCGTGAGGATGCGGCTCACGGCTTCGCCACTGAGCTGGCGCTCGAACCGTCGCTCGATTTCGAGCGTCATCGTGACCCACTCGAGGGAATCGATTTGCAGGTCCAGCTGCGGGCTGGTATCCGGCGCGAGCTGCCGATCGGGATAGCGCTCGTGCAGCCATGCCCAAACTGCGCGTCCGAGATCGGTTTCGAGCAGCTCGCGATCTTCGGCCGACGGTTCGCCCGGCGCGGGTGCCTCGCCACGCACGGCTTCGCGATACAGCGCCGGGAGCAAGTGCCGGCGAAGCTTGCCGAGCTGAGTGCGCGGTAGCGCGGCGCGTGTGATGCGATAGTCGGCGAGGCGCTGATAGGGCGGCAGGCGCGCGCCGACCTCCTCTATTTGCTCGCGGATGAGGCTGGCCTCGCGAATCGCTCCTTGCTCTCGCAGCGCGCGTTCGTCGGGGACGATCAGCGCCACGAGTGCGCCCTCGTGCTCGAAGATGGCTATCTCGTGCAACAGGGGCGACGCCGTGTACGCCTTCTCGAGGCTTTCGGGGAAGATCTTTTTCCCGTCCGGCAGCACGATGAGCTCTTTGCTGCGACCGACCACGTGCAAGTAGCCGCGATGATCGACCCACCCGAGGTCCCCCGTGCGAAACCAGCCGTCCGCGGCGAATGCGGATTCCGTTTCCTGCGGGTTGTTCCAGTAGCCGGCGAACACGTTCGGGCCGCGCGCGAGAATCTCGCCGTGACGCTGTTCCGGTACCGCTTGGATCTTGAGCTCCACGCCGGGCAGGGGCCGCCCTTCGGTGCCCGCGCGCGCATGCCGATGATCGTTGAACGTGAGCACGGGCGATGTCTCGGTGAGCCCGTAGCCCGTCAGTACGGTGAAGCCGAGCGCGTCGAGCCGTCGAGCGAGCTCGCGCTCGAGCTTGGCGCCGCCGCAACCGATCAAGGACAAAGAGCCGCCGAGCCGCTCGTGCACGGCAGCGAAAAGCCAGCGGCCTACGTTGACGCGGCAAGTACGCCGCAACGTTGCGCTCAGTGCGAGCAGGGCAGCGAACGCGCGCCGCGCCCACGCTCCGCGCGCGGCGACGGTCGTCGCGACGCTGTCCCAGAGCGCGGCGCAAAGTCTCGGCACCGCGAGCATGGCAGTGGCGCGCGTCTCTCGTGCGGCGCGCGCGATCTCCGGTCCCGTGACGCTGGCCGGAAAGACGACGGCCGCGCCCGTCGCGAGCACGGTCAAAAGCCCGACCGTGAAAGGATAGGTGTGGTGCAGCGGTAGCGGCAGCAGCACGCGATCGTCGGCGCGCACGAGCTGTGCTTCGAGCAGTGCCGTGAGGTTGGCGGCGAGGTTGGCGTGCGTGAGCGGAACGGCCTTCGGCGTGCCCGTCGTACCCGACGTGTAAAGCAGCGAGGCGACGTCGTCGGGCGCGATGGTCGGCAGGTCCGTCACCGGTGTGCGCCACAGCTGCCGCCAGCTTTGCTCGCCGGCCGCGTCGGCGTCGAGTAGTAAGCAATCGATTCCGGCCGGGATCAGCGGTTGCAGTTGGGCTGCCCGATCCGCCGTCGTGAGAATCAGGGCCGGCGAGGCGTGCGCAGCGATGCCGGCTGCGCCGGCCGGCGTTCCCTGGGGGTCGTACGGGATCGCCGTTGCGCCTGCGCGGATGACGGCGAAGTACGCGGCGACCCATTCGGGTGAGTTTGGCGCCCACAGCAGCACCATGCGCCCCCGTCCGATGCCACGGGCTTTGAGCCCACGTGCGGCGTGGATGATGTCCTCGGCCAATGCGCCGAAACTCAGCGTTCGCAGCTCGTCGCCGAGGGTGTGGATCGCGGGCCGGTCGCCGCGCACCGCAAACGCGCCGACGAGCTCGGCGAGGGTGGAAAACCGCGCCGGCCTTGCGCCGCTAATCGTCTCGCGAGGTCTCTGCATCCACGCGCGGCGGCACGGCTTCCGGATACACTCCGTGCCGGCAAAAAATGTCGAGCAAGTCGCGCTCGTTCAAAACGGTGGGGTCGTACTCGATACTGAGGCCGTGCTTGGTGGGCTCGAAGGCCACGGAATGGATGCCGTTTTCCGCAAGCAACTCGGTCCGAACGAGGCGCGGGTCCAGCAAGCCAAAATCCTCTCGCAGCGTTGTGTGCACGATCTTCATCGCGGGCCCTCGAGATTCGGTGCCGGAACCGGCTCTACTCGTTCGACTCTATGTGGCCGACCCGGGCGGGTCACTACGTAGTAGTACGTAGCCTCTCGGGTCTTGCGTTTGCGAGACCGGTTCAGTCTACTCGCAACCATGATGCACGTTCGCTTTCAGCACGTCGAGCGCCGTAAGACAGGTGTCGCGCGTTTGCATCGCGGTGCGGAGAAAGAAGCGTGATCGGCACGTGGCTCGAGCTCGGCGGCTGCTTGCTCGTGATCGGCTTCGCGGGATTCCAGCTGTCCCGCTACGGCGATGCGATCGCCGAGAAGGCCGGGATCTCGCGCAGCTGGGTCGGGCTTGCGCTCATTGCGATCGTGACGTCGTTGCCCGAGCTCGCCACGGGTGTCTCGTCGGTGACCGCCGCCGCGGCGCCCGACATCGCCGTCGGCGACGTCATCGGCTCGTGCGTGTTCAATTTGCTGATCCTCGTCGTGCTCGACTTCCTCTATCGGCGCGAGCCCGTATACACGCGCGCACGTCAAGGTCACATCGTGAGCGCGGGTTTCGGTACGGCGCTGATCGGCTTTGCAGGGTTCAATCTACTGTTGTACCGCCAACCGGGCGCCCCGGTGTTCTGGCACGTCGGGCTTTACTCGCCGTTGATCGTGTTGATTTATGCACTGGCCGTTCGTGCGCTGTTCCGCTACGAGCGGGAGCAGGTGAGCAAGTTCGTCGAAGAGGAGGTCGCGCATCCGGATCTCACGCTCAAGGGCGCGATCTTCGGCTATGCTGCCGCGGCGCTCGTCGTCGTCGCGGCCGGTATTTGGCTGCCGTTCGTCGGCGACCGGTTAGCCGCCGAGATGGGGTGGACGCAAAGCTTCGTGGGCACGTTGCTCATCGCCGCGGTTACGTCGACGCCCGAGGTGGTCGTCACGATTGCCGCGGTCAGGCTCGGTGCCGTCGACATGGCCATCGGCGGGCTGCTCGGCAGCAATCTATTCAACATCGTGATTCTGGCCGTCGACGACGCGTTCTATACGCCGGGCCCGCTGTTCACTGGCGTGTCCAGCGTGCACGCGGCGTCGGCGTTCTCGGCCATGATGATGAACGGTATCGCGACGGTCGGTCTCATGCTGCGGCCGAAGTCGCGGGTATTCCAAACCGTGAGCTGGGTGAGCCTGTTTCTGATCGCGGTTTACTTGCTGAACACGCTCTACCTTTATCTCGATGCGTCCTAGCGAGCGCGAACCGGGGTCGCGGCGCTCGAGCCCCGCGTGGCATACGCTCGCGCACGGGGCCGTGCTCGAGCGTCTCGACAGCCATTCGACGCGTGGTTTGAGCGCCGACGAGGCGCGTGCACGTCTCGCCGATCACGGCCGCAATGTGCTCGAAACGCAGCGCGGCCGGCATTGGTCCGTCATGCTGGCTTCACAGCTCACCGATTTCATGATCCTCGTGCTGCTCGCGGCAGCGATCGTCGCCGGTCTCGTCGGCGCCCTCGAGGACTCGATCGCAATCGTCGTGATCGTGGTGCTCAACGCGGTGATCGGGTTCGTGCAGGAGTTTCGCGCGGAACGCGCGATGGCGGCGCTCAGACGTATGGCGGCGCATACGGCGCGTGTGATTCGCGATGGCGCCGCGCTCATCGTTGCGGCCGAGGAGCTCGTGCCGGGCGACATCGTGTTGCTCGACGCGGGCGATGTCGTCCCGGCCGATCTCAGGCTCGTCGAGACGGCTCGCCTGCAGGCCGAGGAAGCCGCATTGACCGGTGAGTCGGTGCCGGTCGAGAAGGGCAGCGCGGCGCTCGACGACCGCGATTTGCCGCTCGGCGAGCGCACCGGCATGGCCTACAAAGGCACCTTGATTACGCACGGCCGCGGCCGTGGCGTGGTCGTCGCCACGGGCATGCGCACGGAGCTCGGGCACATCGCGGCGCTGCTGTCGGCCGACGAGGGCCGCACGCCGCTGCAACGCCGTCTCGCCCAGTTCGGTCGCCGTCTCGCGCTCGGCGTGCTCGGCATCTGCGCGATCTTGTTCGTCGTCGGCTGGCTGCGCGGGGAGCCGCCGCTCACGATGTTTCTCACGGCCGTGAGTCTCGCGGTGGCGGCGATACCCGAAGCGCTGCCGGCCGTCGTGACGATCTCGCTTGCGCTCGGTGCGGCGCGCATGGTGCGCCAACACGCGCTCATACGCCGGTTGCCGGCTGTCGAGGCATTGGGCTCGGTCACGTATATATGCACCGATAAGACCGGCACGCTGACGGAGAATCGCATGCGTGTCGAGAGCGCGTACTCGGCCGGCGAGACACGGGCGGGAGTCGTCGGCGAGCCCGCGCCCGGTTGGCGGGAGCTCGAGCTCGCGATGGCGCTTTGCAACGACGCGAGTTTCGGCGCCGACGGCGCGCCGGTCGGTGATCCGACCGAAGCTGCGCTGTTGACGGCGCTGCCGCCGGCATCGGTACGCGCTTGGCTCGAGCGCTACCCGCGCGTGGGTGAGCTGCCTTTCGACGCCGCGCGCGCACGGATGAGCACGCTGCATCGCGACGGCGACCGCGTGCTGCTGCTGTGCAAAGGTGCACCGGAGTCCGTCTTGCCGCTGTGCGTCGCGCAGCGCGGCCCGAGTGGCGACGAGCCCGTCGCCGCCGAGATCGGTGCCAAGGTCGACAGGCTCGCCGCGCGCGGCGAGCGCGTGCTCGCGTTCGCGTTCAAAGAGCTCGCGGACGTGCCGGTGGATCTTGCTTCGGAGGCCGTCGAGCGCGATCTGATATTTGCCGGTCTCACGGGCTTGCTCGACCCGCCGCGCGAGGCCGCGGCTGCGGCCGTCGCGGCGTGCCGCTCGGCCGGTATCACGCCCGTCATGATCACGGGCGACCACGCAGTGACGGCGCGCGCGATTGCCTTGAAGATCGGTATCGTGGGTGCGGACGACGACGTGCTCACGGGTCGTGAGCTTGCCGCACTGTCGCCCGATGAGCTCGCCGCGGCCGTCGAGCGCGTGCGCGTCTATGCGCGCACGACACCCGAGCAAAAGATTCGAATCGTCGATGCGCTGCAAGAGGCCGGCGAGCTCGTGGCCATGACCGGCGACGGCGTGAACGACGCGCCGGCGCTGAAGCGCGCCGACATCGGCGTCGCGATGGGCAAGATCGGCACGGAGGTCGCGCGCGAAGCGGCCGATCTAGTGCTGCTCGACGACAACTTCGCGACGATCGTTTCCGCCGTGCGCGAAGGCCGGCGCATCTACGACAACATCCGCAAGTTCGTTCGCTTCGTAATGGGCGGCAACTCGGGGGAGATCTGGACCTTGTTCCTCGCACCCTTTCTCGGCCTGCCGATTCCGCTGCTGCCGATTCACATTCTGTGGGTCAATCTCGTGACGGACGGACTGCCGGGTCTTGCGCTCGCGGTCGAGCCGGCCGAGCGGCGCATCATGGCGCGGCCTCCCCGCGCTCCGAATGAAAGCATCTTTGCGCGCGGTCTTTGGCAGCACATCGTGTGGGTGGGGCTGCTGATCGGCGGCGTATCGCTCTTCACGCAAGCGTGGGCGATTCGAGCGGGCATTGCACATTGGCAGTCGATGGTTTTCACCGTGCTCACGTTTGCGCAGATGAGCCAAGTGCTCGCAGTGCGCTCCGAGCACGAATCGCTGTTCAGCATCGGCTTGTTGAGCAATCGGCCGTTGCTGGTCGCCGTGGGTTCGACGTTTGCGCTGCAGCTTGCGGTCGTGTACTCGCCGTGGCTGCAGCCGATCTTCAAGACCGAGGCGCTGACTCTCGGCGAGCTCGGCTTCTGCGTGGCCATCGCGAGCGTGGTGTTCTTTGCCGTCGAGGCGGAGAAGCTGCTCGTGCGCTTGGGTTGGCTCTACCGTCACGATTGACGCGGCGGCAGGCCGCCCGTGCGGCGTGGTACGTAGTAATGCGAATGGAGACCGCGTCGTTGCAGACTAGAATCGTTTGCATGTTCGCCAAGATCATCGTCGTGCCCGGCTCCGAGGACCCCGATCAGCCCGTCATGCGTCGCGTGCGGCAGGTCGCCGGCGATACGGCGGGAATCGAGGTTTTCGACGTCGCCTATGAGCCGCTGCTCGAGTCCTATCTCGGCGATAAGGCCATCTATGAGCCGCTTCGGCGGCGTGTCCTCGACGAGCGCCGCGAGCGCGCCGAGTTCCTTGCCGGTCGGCTCGGCGCGGCCGGGCGCTCGGTGTCGGGACGCGCGGTCTGGGATCATCCCTGGCATCGCGTCGTCGCCGACGAGGTTCGCTCGACGCAGGCGGATTTGCTCGTGGCTTCACCGCAGCACGGCCCCGACGGCGGCCTGACGCACGGCGATTGGGAGCTCGTGCTGGCGTGCCCGGCGCCTGCGCTCATGGTGAGAACGGACGGTTCGAAGCCGTACCGCAACATCGTCGCCGCCGTCGATCCGTTTCACGAGCATGCGAAGCCCGCCGATCTCGACGCGGCGATTTTGGCGCTCGCCGCCGAGCTGCAGCGGCGCACGGGCGCGGCGCTGACCGTGCGTTACTGTCACACGCCGATCACTTACTTCGGCGCCGACCTCGGCACATTGCCGCCCGTGGATCCGCGGCTAGACGACCGGCGGCGCGAAGCGGTGCGCGAGATCGTCGTGGCCGCGGGCTTGCCGGCCGGCGCGGTAAGCCTCGAGATCGGTGCCGCCCATGCCGTGCTCGAGGATCTCGTCGACGCGGGGCAAGCGGATCTCGTCGTCATGGGCGCGGTGGCGCGCGGACGCATCCGCGAGCTGCTCGTCGGCAGCACGGCCGAGCGCGTGCTCCAGCACGGCGGCGCCGACGTGCTCGTCGTCAAGCCGCCGGCAAACGGCGGCTAGCGGTACGTTTTTCGAGGGTCGGCGACGCACATCGGCGGGCCGGCATCGCAGTGGAACGACACATTCAGTCGGATTGTTGGGTATGGTTCGAGGATGGCCCCGCGGCTGGGGGCGGGGTCGTGCCGTTCGAGCGAACTCGAGGTGACGCTATGAAACGCTTGTGCTTGCTGTTGCCCGACGTGAGGGCCGCGCACGGAGTCGTCGACGGCGCCGAGCCGCATACACCCGTCTTCCCGCACCGCTGAGCATGGGCGCCACCGGCAGGCCGGCCCGCGTCTCCCGAGCAGGTGACGTGTACGCTGGCGCCGCGACTATCGACGTCGCCGGGCTCGCAGCGCTCTTCGATGCCCTCGGGCGTCGCGGCTACGAGCTCATCGGTCCGACGTTACGTGACGGTGCGATCGTCCATGCGCAGCTCGCTGGCATCGCCGACTTGCCGGCCGGGTGGACCGACGTGCAGGACGGAGGGCGTTACCGGCTCGAGCGGCGCGACGACGACGCATTTTTCGGCTACGCGGTCGGTCAGCACTCTTGGAAGCAGCTCCTGCACGCGCCGGTGCAAAGGCTCTGGCATGCGGAGCGTGTCGGCGACGGCTTTCGAGTCGTCCCCGAGGTCACGGAGCCGAGGAAACGCGCCTTCATCGGTGTTCGTTCCTGCGATCTGCATGCGATGGACATTCAAGACAATGTGCTGCTCGGCGGAGCCTATCGCGACGCTCATTACGAAGCGCGGCGACAGGACAACTTCGTCGTCGCAGTGCAATGCGCGCAGGCCGGCGGCACGTGCTTTTGCGCGTCGATGGGCACGGGGCCGCGGGCCGATGCCGGCTTCGATCTCGCGTTGACGGAGCTCGCCGGCAGTGGCGACCATGTCTTCGTGGTCGAGACCGGCAGTGAATTCGGCGCCGCAGTGCTTGCCGAGTTGCCGCACCGCGAAGCATCGGCCGGCGAGATCGAGTCGGCACGGGCCGTCGTCGCGCGCACGGCGCAGAGCATGGGGCGGCAACTGCAGGCCGACGGTGTGCGCGAGGTCTTGCTCGGAAATCTCGAGCATCCGCGCTGGGACGACGTGGCCGATCGCTGCCTCACTTGCGGCAACTGCACGCTCGTGTGCCCGACGTGCTTCTGCACGACGACCGAGGAAGAGACTCACCTCGGCGCCGAGACCGCGGGCCGCGTTCGCCGGTGGGACTCGTGCTTCACGATGGATTTCTCGAGCCTGCACGGCAGCAGTGTGCGGCGCACCGCGCGCTCCCGATATCGGCAATGGCTCACGCACAAGCTTGCGACCTGGCACGACCAATTCGGCTCGTCCGGATGTGTCGGTTGCGGGCGCTGCATCACGCTGGTGTCCGGTTGGCATCGACCTTACCGAGGAAGTGGCGGCCATCCGGCAAAGCAGTTCTGAAGGAGTCGGCGATGACTGACGATCTCGGCGCGATTCTCAAAGCGCACGCGTTTCTCGATGGCCTCGACACGGCCGCCTGCGATTTGGTTTTCGGGTGTGCCCGCCAGGTGAGTTTCGACGCCGGCACGTATCTGTTTCACGAGGGCGAGCCCGCGCAGCAGCTGTACTTGATTCGCGAAGGGCGCGTCGCACTCGAGGTCGAGGTTCCCGGGCGCGGTACGCTCACGTTTCAGACGCTCGCTGAGAACGAAGTCGTGGGATTGTCTTGGCTCGTGCCGCCGTATCGTTGGGCCTACGACGCCAAGGCGCTGGACTCGATCCGGGCCGTGGCCGTCGACGCGCGCTGTCTGCGGGACGCATGCGACAACGACCACGATTTCGGGTATGCCTTCATGAAGCGCTTCGTGCCGGTGCTCGTGGAGCGTCTGCAAGCGACGCGCTTTCAGGTGCTCGATGTCTACGGCTGCAAGGACTGACGCGTGAGAAACGAGCGCGCGCGCGATGCGTCCGTGCCGGTGCCGGCGCGTGTGCTGGCGCGGCGGCGAGAGACGGCCGATACCTGGACGCTGGAGATGGAGGCCCCCGAGGCGGCCGAGCAGTGGGCGTTCGCGCCGGGCCAATTCAACATGCTCTACGCTTTCGGTATCGGCGAATCCGCAATCAGCTTGAGCGGCGATCCCGCTCGCAGCGATCGTCTCGTGCATACGATCCGAGCCGTCGGTCCCGTCTCTCGAGGGCTCGATCGGCTCAGGCCCGGCGCGGTCCTCGGCATCCGCGGGCCATTCGGCACGGGTTGGCCGCTCGAGGAAGTCGCGGGAGCGGACGTCGTCATCGTGGCCGGCGGTCTGGGGCTCGCGCCGTTGCGCCCGGCGCTGTATCGACTGCTTGCAAGGCGCCGGAGCTACGGGAAAATCGTGCTGCTCTATGGCACGCGCAGTCCTGCCGATGTGCTGTTCGAGAAGCAATTGACGCAGTGGCACAAAGACGGCCATATCGACGTTGCAATCACCGTCGATCATGCGGTCGGCGATTGGCATGGTCACGTCGGCGTGGTCACCAAGCTTCTGGGCCGCCGGGCGCCCGATCCGCGCAGCAGTGTCGCGCTCGTCTGCGGGCCCGAGGTCATGATGCGATTCGCGGCGGCGGCGTGCAAAGACCGGGGCCTCGCCGACGAGGCGATCTATCTGTCGATGGAGCGCAACATGAAGTGCGCCGTAGGGCACTGCGGGCATTGTCAATTCGGCCCGACTTTCGTCTGCAAGGACGGCCCCGTGGTTCGTTACGACCGCGTGGCGCGTTTGCTGGCAGTCAAGGAGATTTGAGTGGCCGGTAAGCGCAAGCCCCGGCTCGCCGTGTGGAAGTTTGCGTCATGCGATGGCTGCCAGCTGTCGTTGCTCGATTGCGAGGACGAGTTGTTGACCGTGGCAGGCCTCGTCGACATTGCTTACTTCCAAGAGGCGCGACGTGCAACCGTGAAAGGCCGCTACGACCTCTCGCTCGTGGAAGGGTCGATCACGACGCCGGACGATGCGGACCGAATTCGCGACGTGAGACGCCGCTCCCGGCACCTCGTGACGATCGGTGCATGCGCGACGGCCGGCGGCATTCAGTCACTGCGCAATTTCGCGGACGTGAAGGAGTTCATGAGCGCGGTGTATGCGCGGCCGGACTACATCGAGACGCTGGCCACGTCGACGCCGATCGCCGAGCACGTCGCCGTGGATTTCGAGCTGCGCGGCTGTCCCATCGACAAGCGGCAGCTGCTCGAAGTCATCGATGCATTTTTGACCGAGCGGCGGCCTACCGTGTCGGCGCACAGCGTTTGTGTCGACTGCAAGCTACGCGGCAACGTCTGCGTCATGGTGGCGCGCGGCACGGCGTGCCTGGGGCCGGTGACTCAAACGGGCTGCGGAGCGCTGTGCCCGTCGTACGATCGCGGCTGCTATGGCTGCTACGGGCCCATGGAAACGCCGAATACTCGTTCCTTGAGCGGCCGGCTCGCGAAACTCGGCGTTACGCGCGAGGAGCTCAAGCGCGTTTACCGCACCTTCAACGCCGACGCGCCGGCCTTTCGCGAAGAAAGCGAGCGTCATGACGACTAAGACGATCAAAGTCGGCTATCTAGCGCGCGTCGAGGGCGAAGGCTCTCTTCGCATCGTCATTCGCGACGGCGCCGTGCAAAGCGCGGAGCTCGGCATCTTCGAGCCTCCGCGGTTCTTCGAGGCTTTCCTGCGCGGCAGAGCCTTTTCGGAGGCGCCCGACATCACCGCCCGTATCTGCGGGATCTGCCCCGTCGCGTATCAAATGAGCGCAGTGCAAGCGATGGAGAGCGCGTTCGGCGTCCGCGTGCCGGAACCGATCAAAGACTTGCGCCGACTGCTGTACTGCGGCGAGTGGCTCGAGAGTCACAGCCTGCACATCTTCATGTTGCATGCGCCGGATTTTTTGGGCTACGACAGCGCCATCGACATGGCCCGCGAGCACGCCGACATAGTCAAACGCGGGCTCGAGCTCAAGAAGATCGGCAACGAGGTCATGACGCTCGTCGGCGGGCGCGAAATCCATCCGATCAACGTTCGCGTCGGTGGCTTTTACAAGGTCCCCACGCGCCAAGAGCTCGGCGCTTTGGCCGGCCGCCTCGACAAGGCGCGAGAGATTGCAGCTCGACACGGTGCGCTGGGCCGGCGATCTCGACTTCCCGGACTGTGAGAGAGACTACGAGTTCGTGGCGTTGCGGTCGCCCGCCGACGAGTATCCGCACAACGAAGGCCGCCTCGTCTCGAACAAGGGCTTGGACATTGCCGTACGCGACTACGACGAGCACTTCGAGGAGCTGCACGTCGCGCGATCGACGGCGCTGCACGCGCGGCGCATCGGCGGGGGCGCCTATCTCGTGGGGCCGATGGCGCGCTACAGCCTCAATTCCGATCGGTTGTCGGTCAACGCCGCAAGTGCGGCGCGGCAAGCCGGGCTCGGGCCGGAATGCCGAAACCCGTACCGCAGCATCGTCGTGCGCGCCGTCGAGGTTCTGCACGCGTGCGACGAGGCGCTCGAGCTCATTTCTCGCTACGAGCGACCCGACGAGCCCGCGGTCGCCGTCGAGCCGTGCGCTGCTACGGGCTATGGTTGCACGGAGGCGCCGCGAGGCATCCTCTACCACCGGTATCGCATCGCCGACGACGGCAGCATCGCCGATGCACGCATCGTACCGCCGACGTCTCAGAACCAAGCGAGCATCGAAGAGGACTTGAAGACGTTCATCGGCGAGTCGCTCGATTTGCCCGACGCGGAGCTGCGCTCGCGCTGCGAGCAAACCGTGCGCAACTACGATCCGTGCATCTCGTGTGCCGCGCATTTCCTGAAGCTCGACGGTCGATCGTGGCTGAGGAGTCCTTCATGGCAGCAGGCGGCCGAGTCGTGATCGGCATCGGCAATCCGGATCGCGGCGCCGACGGTGCCGGGCCGTGCGTGGCTCGTCTCGTGCGCGGCCGCTTGCCGGACGACGTTCGCGTGCTCGAGTCGAGCGGCGAGGCGACGGAGCTGCTCGGCTATTTCGAGACCGTGGCCGCCGCCTACTTAGTCGACGCTGCCGTGTCCGGTGCCCCGGCCGGTACGATCCGTCGTTTCGATTGCGCCGCGGCGCCGTTACCGCAGGCTTGCCTGCAGGTTTCGACGCACGGTTTCGGTCCGGCCGAAGCGATCGAGCTTGCGCGGGCGCTCGGCGAGCTGCCGCGGTGCTGTGTCGTATATGCGATCGAGGTGGACACCGTCGAGCCGGGCGAGCCACTGTCGGCCACGATGCGCCGGGCGGCCGAGCACGTCGCCGAGAAAATCGTCGAGGAGCTCGAGATGGGCGCTGCGCCGGCCGCAACCGCGGTGCGCGAGGGAGTGTGAAGTCATGCACGAAGCATCTTTGATGCGCAATCTCATGGCCAAGATCGAAGAGATCGCCGAAGCCGAGGGGGCGAGCGTCGTGCGCGTGTCGGTTTGGCTCGGTGCGCTGAGTCACATGTCGGCCGAGCATTTCGCCGAGCACTTCGAGACGAGTGCGGCCGGGACCTGTGCCGAGGGCGCGACGTTGGCGGTGACCGTATCGGACGATATCGGCGATGCGCACGCGCAGGACGTCCTGCTCGAAAGCGTCGAGCTCGATAGTTGATCGCCGTGCCCGAGTCGGTTGCGGTCGAGTGTCACGCCGAGCGGGTACGCCGTCGAGTCGTCGTTTGCGGCATCGTCCAGGGCGTGGGCTTTCGGCCGTTCGTCTATCGAGAAGCGCGCTCGCTCGGGCTCGCCGGCTGGGTCATGAACGCGGGTGACGGCCTGGTGCTCGAGGCGGAGGGTGCCGACGGCGCCGTGCGACGCCTGCTCGAGACGATCCGCGGCGCGGCGCCGGCCAATGCCGTGATCGACGACGTGCGCGTCGAGGAGGTGCCTGCGTCCGGCGACGACGCCTTCCGGGTTCTGCCGAGCGGCACGTCCGAGGCGATTACGACGTCTGCGCCGCCCGACTTCGCGACTTGCGCGCAATGCTTTGCGGAGGTTTCGGATCCGCGCGATCGACGGTTTCGTTACGCCTTCACGAGCTGCACGCAGTGCGGCCCGAGGTTCAGCATCATCGAACGCTTGCCGTACGAGCGTAGCCGGACCTCGATGGCTCGGTTTCCGATGTGTGCGCAATGTCTTGCCGAGTACGACGATCCGGGTAGCCGCCGGTTCCACGCCGAGACCAATGCGTGTCCAGCGTGCGGGCCGCAGTTGTCGCTGTGGGATGCGGCCGGCCGCGTACTGAGCCGGCGGCACGCAGCGCTCACGGCGGCCGTTGTGGCATTGCGCGAAGGTCGCGTCGTGGCGGTCAAGGGGCTCGGCGGCTTTCATCTCGCCGTCGATGCGTGCAACGAGCGCGCCGTCGCGCGGCTGCGCGAGCGCAAGCGACGATTGCGCAAGCCGTTCGCGACGATGTTTCCGTCACTCGAGATCCTGTCGATCTACTGCAACCCGGACCCCGCCGAGATCGCGCTGTTGGCGGGGCCGCAGGCGCCGATCGTGCTGGTCGCGCGACGCGACGAAGCGCGCGTGGCGCGTGTGATTGCGCCCGCCGTCGCACCCGGCAATCCACGTCTCGGGGCGATGCTGCCGTACACGCCTTTGCACCAGCTGTTGCTCGCCGAGCTCGCAAGCCCCATCGTGGCTACGAGCGCCAACGTGTGCGACGAGCCGATCGTGCTCGACGAGCACGATGCGCTCGAGCGGCTCGCAGGGGTTGCCGACGTTTTCTTGGTGCACGATCGGCCGATTCTGCGGCCTGTGGACGACTCGGTCGTGCGGTTGGCCGCAGGCCGGCCGATGTTCTTGCGCCGCGCCCGAGGTTATGCGCCGACCCGAATTCGGCATGCGCACGTCCGCGGCGGCGTGCTCGCGCTCGGTGGGCATCTGAAGGCCACGATTGCCGTGACCGCCGGTCGGGACATCGTGCTGAGTCAGCACCTCGGAACGCTCGATACACCCGCTTCGCGCAGCGGTTACGAGCGCGCGATCGACGACGTTTTGCACCTCAACGCGACCGAGCCGCAACTGTTGGCTTGCGACCTGCACCCGGATTACTTCTCCACGCGTCGCGCCGAGCGCGGCGGGTTGCCCGTTGCGCGGGTTCAACACCATGTGGCGCACGTATGCGCCTGCATGGCGGAGCATGGGCTCGTAGGCCCTGCGCTCGGCGTCGCCTGGGACGGCACGGGCTACGGGTCCGACGGTACCGTGTGGGGCGGCGAGTTTCTGCGCGTGCACGCGGGGCGCTATCGGCGAGTGGCACACCTGCGGCCGTTTCGGTTGCCGGGAGGCTCCCAAGCCGTCCGCGAGCCGAGGCGCTCGGCGCTCGGCGTGCTGTACGAGATTTACGGGGCCGACGCGTTCGAGCGCGTGACGCTGGCGCCGGTCGCCTCGTTCACTGCCCGGCAACGGCAAGTGCTTCGTCGAGTGCTGGCGCGCGGCACCCATGCGCCGCTAACGTCGAGCGCCGGGCGGCTGTTCGATGCGGCGGCGGCCATCGTCGGGCTTTGCCAATGGGCGACCTACGAAGGCGAGGCGGCCGCGATGCTCGAATGGGCGCTCGAGGGCGAGGGCGGGGGCGGGGGCGCTGCAGGCGGCACGGGTGCCGGCGGCTTCGCGCTGCGGGAGGTGGGCGATGCGTTCGCCGAGACCCGATGGATCGTCGACTGGGGGCCGGCGATCGAGCAGCTCATTGCGGCACACAGTGCCGGGCTGCCGGTCGCGGCCTTGTCGGCCGCCTTCCATGACGGGCTCGCTGCGGCGATCGTGGCCGTCGCTGTCGCCCTCGGCGAGCGGACCGTTGTCTTGACGGGTGGTTGTTTTCAGAATGCTTATCTGACCACTGCGGCCGCTCGAGCGCTGCGCGCCGCGGGCTTCGAGCCGCGCTGGCACGAGCGTGTGCCGCCGAACGACGGCGGCCTCGCGCTCGGCCAAGCGCTTGCCGCAAGCTATGTCGACGGAGGAGCCGACGCATGTGCCTAGCCGTTCCGGGTCGAATCGTGAGTGTTGCGGGTGAGGGCGTCACGCGCTCGGGCCGCGTCGACTTCGGTGGATTGACCAAGGAAGTCAATCTCGCTTATGTGCCCGACGCCGTTCTCGGTGACTATGTGCTCGTGCACGTCGGTTTTGCGATCGGCACGATCGATGCGGACGAAGCGCAGCGTCTCGCCATGGAGCTCGAGCGTATCGACGGGCTCGTGGCACAGGACGCGGCTGCTCGGAGCTCGGCGTGAAGTTGCGGCAGATCTATCGCGATCCGGTGCTCGCTCGCCGCTTGGCCGGCGCGGTGGCGCGCACTGCGACACGGCCGTGGACGCTCATGGAGGTTTGCGGCGGGCAAACTCACGCCATCGTGAAGTACGGGCTCGACCATGCGCTGCCGAAGAACGTCACGCTTCTGCACGGCCCCGGCTGCCCGGTCTGCGTGACGCCCGCAGAGTACGTCGACAAGGCCGTCGAGATTGCGGCATTGGCGCAAGTGACGCTGTGCTCTTTCGGTGACATGCTGCGCGTGCCCGGCACACGGGGCGATCTCGCGTCCGCCCGGGCAGGCGGTGCGGACGTGCGCGTC
Source organism: uncultured Gammaproteobacteria bacterium (assembly GCA_963786385.1). Lineage (GTDB taxonomy): Bacteria > Pseudomonadota > Gammaproteobacteria > Steroidobacterales > Rariloculaceae > FEN-1219. The sequence goes on along the minus strand of CAWAYS010000005.1, from coordinate 1,721,369 downwards.
GTCTACTCGCCGCTCGACGCGCTCGCAATCGCGCGCGCCGAGCCGCGGCGGCAAGTCGTGTTCTTCGGTGTGGGCTTCGAGACGACCGCGCCGGCCAACGCGATGGCCGTCTATCGAGCTCGGCTCGAAGGTCTCGAAAACTTTTCGATGCTCGTTTGTCACGTGCTCGTACCGCCCGCGCTCGAAGCGATTCTCGCTTCGCCGGGGCACCGGATCGACGGGTTTCTTGCGGCGGGGCACGTCTGCACGGTCATGGGCTATTCGGCCTACGAGCCGATCGCGCGCGGTCACGGTGTCCCGATCGTCGTGACGGGGTTCGAGCCCGTCGACATTCTCGAAGGAGTGCTCATGTGCGTTCGTCAGCTCGAGGAAGGACGCAGCGAGGTAGAGAATCAATATCGGCGCTGCGTCCGGCGCGAAGGCAATGTAAGCGCGCGAGAGATGATGGAGGAGGTTTTCGAAGTCGTACCACGGCGCTGGCGCGGCATCGGCGACATCGCCCGCAGCGGTTTGGGGCTCAAGCCCGAGTATCGACGAATCGATGCCGAGCAACGGTTCGGCCGCGTCGTCGCAGGTTCGGCCGATTCGAGCGAGTGCTTGAGTGGGCTCGTGCTGCGTGGCGAGCGCAAGCCCACGGAATGCCCGGCCTTCGGCACGCGGTGCACGCCCGAGCACCCGCTCGGCGTGACGATGGTGTCCGGGGAGGGGGCCTGCGCCGCCTACTACCGATATCGCGGCCGGGCGGCCGCGGCCGGCTGAGTTGCCGTGTCGGCACCGACGGAATTTGCGGTGAGCTGTCCGTTGCCGATTGACGGTGCGGAGGTCGTGAAGCGTGCGCATGGCGGCGGCGGGCGCGCCACGGCGGCGCTGCTCGACTCCGTGTTTCGCCCGGCTTTCGACAATCCGCACCTCGAGCGCCGGCACGACGGCGCGACGCTCGACGTCGGCGGGCGCTGCGTGCTCACGACCGATTCCTACGTCGTGCAACCGCTGTTCTTTCCCGGTGGGGACATCGGGACCCTTGCCGTCAACGGCACCGTCAACGACCTTGCCATGTGCGGCGCGCGGCCCCTTTATCTGAGTGCGGGATTCATACTCGAAGAGGGCCTCGCGTTGAGCGTGCTATGTCGTGTGGTGCTGTCGATGCGCGAAGCATGCGCCCGCGCCGGTGTGCAGATCGTGACGGGGGACGTGAAAGTCATCGACCGCGGCATGGCCGACGGGATGTTCGTCAACACGAGCGGTGTCGGCAGGCTTGCAGATGACGTCGATATCGGCCCCGACCGAGTCCGGCGCGGCGACGTCATCATCGTCAGCGGCGACATCGGGCGGCACGGGATCGCGGTGCTCAACGCACGCGAGAGCCTCGATTTCGAGCCTGCGATCGAAAGCGACTGTGCGCCCGTCGCCGAGCCCGCGCTCGCGCTGCTCGAAGGCGGCGTCGACGTTCACTGCCTCAGAGATCTCACGCGCGGCGGGCTCGCCAGCGCGCTCGTGGAGATCGCCGAAACCGCCGCGCTCTCCATGGCGATCGAAGAGGCGCACGTGCCGGTCCGAGACGACGTGCTTGCCGCGTGCGAGTTGCTCGGGCTCGACCCGTTGCACGTGGCCAACGAGGGGCGGTTCGTCGTGTTCGTGGCGGCGACGGACGCCGATCGAGCGCTCGAGATCTTGCGCTCGCATGCCGTGTCCGGGGATGCCTGCACCATCGGCGAGGTGCGCGACGGACCGGCGGGACAGGTGTCGAGCCGCACTCTCGTTGGCGCCACGAGAGTCATCGACATGCTGAGCGGCGAGCAGCTGCCGCGCATTTGCTGACGCGCCCGAAAGATCCGTATGCCGAAGGCTTCCATCCGCTCGAGAGACACGTCGGGACTCGTGCTCGCCTGCAATGCGGGTAGCTCGTCGCTCAAGATCGAGCTGCTCGATCCCGGCACGGGCTGGCAGTCGGTACTCGAGATCCGTGTTCGCGACATCGGGCGTGCGGCGCCCACGCTGAGCGTCGCGGGTCGCGACGAGCGCGTCGAGGCCCACACGCATCGCGATGCCGCCGAGCTCGCGCTCGACCGGCTCGAGCGTGGAGACTCGAACGTGGACCTGTCCGCGTCGAATCTCATGGGCGTAGGCCATCGCATCGTGCACGGCGGTGACGATTTCACGGCGCCGACGTTGCTCGACGCGGCAGCGTTGGCGCGACTGCGCGCGCTGACCGAGCTCGCGCCGTTGCACAATGGCCCCGCGATCGCGGTCGTCGAGTCCGTGACTGCTCGCTGGCCGACGGTGCCGGCCGTCGCGGTGTTCGACACGGCGTTCTTTCGGTCGCTACCGGAGCGTGCGCGGGTGTACGCCGTGCCGAGCGATTGGGTCGCGCGCTACGGCATCAAGCGCTACGGCTTTCACGGGATTGCGCATGAGTACCTCGCGCAGCGGTTGGCCGCGGTCGGGGGCGGCATGCCGCGTCGAATGCTCACGTTGCAGCTCGGTCAAGGCTGCTCGATCGCCGCGCAGCTCGACGGCCGGCCGGTAGAGACCAGCATGGGGTTCACGCCCGTCGAGGGGCTCGTCATGGGAACGCGTTCGGGGGATGTCGATGCCGGCGCCGTGCTGCATGTCGCCCGCGGGGGCCGGACCGCGGACGAGCTCGACGACGACCTCAATCGTCGCTCCGGTCTCTTGGGGCTGTCGGGCTGCAGTGACGACGTCCGCGAGCTCGTCGGTTTGGAACGCGACGGGCACGCGGGCGCGAAGCTCGCGCTCGACGTCTTCTGTCATCGGGTGCGCAAGTACCTCGGCGGTTACGCGGCGGTGATGGGCGGCTTGGACGCCATCGGTTTCGGCGGCGGTATCGGCGAGAACTCTGCGCTCATTCGCGCGCGAATTTGCGCGGCGCTAGAGTGGCTCGGTGTCGAGATCGACGCGGACGCCAACGAACGCTGCATCGGCTGCGACGGTCGAATTTCCACGAGAAGCTCCAAAGTCGACGTGCGCGTCGTGACCGTGCGCGAGACGTTGGCGATCGGGCGGGCCGTGCTCGCGGCTTTGGGGCGTGCCGCCGAGACGTGACGCGGCGCGGAATTCGCATTCGTCCGGCCGAGCCGCTATTGGTTTACGATAGCCCCCTCGGAACCGGTTTGTGAGTGTGGCGAGTTAAATGCGAACCCTTTTCTTTGCGCGATCGGCGTCGGCACGTCGAGTCTCGACGGTGTTGCTGGCAGCGTGTCTGGCGGGTGTCGCCGGTTGCGCGTCGCCGCCGTCGTTGCGTGCGCCGAAGCCGCCGGACGTGTCCACATACACACCGAGTCCCTTGCCGGATTCTACGGCGAGCGCCGACGTTGCCGGAGGAGCCGGGCAGAAGTTCGTGGTGGGGCGCGACATCCCCGCGGAGTGGTGGCAGGTATTTCGCTCCGACGAGCTCGACGGACTCATTCGCGACGCATTATCGGGGAGCCCGGGCTTGGCGGCAGCGCAGTCGACCCTGCAAGCCGCGATGCAAAACTATCTCGCCGTGCGCGGCACGACACTGCGGCCGAGCGTCGATGCACGCGTGTCCGGGACACGGCAACGCATCACGGGGGCGCTGTTCGGCCAGCCGCAGGTGCCCGCGAACGTGTTCAACTTGTTCGATGCATCGGTAGACGTGGGCTACACGCTGAACCTCGGCGGAGGTATCCGCAGTCAGCTCGCGGTGGGCGAGTCGCAGGTTCGATACCAGTGTTTCGAGCTCGAGGGCGCGTATCTCGCTTTGACGGCCAACGTGGTGATCGCGGCCGTGAGGGAAGCGTCGCTGCGCGCCCAGATCAAGGCCAGCACGGACATCGTTCAAATAGAGGAAGCTCAGCTCGACGCCATGCAACAGCAGCTCGACGCCGGCGTCATCGTCGTAACGGACGTGCTCGCGCAGCGCGCGCTGTTGTCCCAGTCGCGCGCCGTGTTGCCCGGACTGCAACAGGCCCTCGAGCAGACGCGCCATAGACTCGCCGTGCTTGCGGGCAAGCCGCCCAGCGACACGAGCCTGCCCCAATTCGTGCTCGATGAGCTACAGCTTCCGGAAGAGCTGCCGGTCAGCCTGCCGGCCGCGCTGCTCATGCAGCGCCCCGATTTGCTGAGCTCCGAAGCGCTGCTCAAGCAGGCGGCGGCCGAGGTCGGAGTGGCCACGTCCAATCTTTTCCCGAAGCTCGCACTGTCGAGCGCCTACGGCTCCGAGCCCACCGATCTGCGCGATCTTTTCGCAAGCTCGTCGACCGTGTACAACATCGGCGCCTCGTTGCTTCAGCCGCTGTTCCATGGACGGGCGCTTCGAGCCAAGCAGGCGGCGGCCGTCGATGCTTACGACCAAGCGGTCGCGTTGTACGAGCAGACCGTGCTGCTGGCCCTGCAAAACGTTGCCGACGCGCTTCGGGCCGTGGAGGGCGACGCCGAGACGCTGCGCGCCCAGGCCGAGGCGGAGGCCGCCGCACGCGCGAGTCTCGAGGGGGCGACCGAGCGCTTTAGACTCGGCGCCGTCAGCAGCCTGGCCTTGTTGACCGCGCAGCGCGACTATCAGCAGTCGCTGCTCGCGCTCGCACAGGCGCGAGCAGCGCGTTATGCCGATACGGCCGCTTTGTTTGCGGCGCTGGGCGGGGGTTGGTGGAACAGAGCCCCGCCCCTGGACGCGTGCCGGACGGATGACGCTGGTGCAGGCAACGCGTCCGTGTCGCAGGCAAGCTCGCGCTAGAAGCGCGCGGTTGCCATCGTGACGTGACGCCGTGCCGGCGGCGTGGCCGGTCAGGCGCCGCGCTTCTCGGCGTCGGCCACGACCTTGTCGGTCTGTGACTTGGCGCTCGCCACGGCTTCCTTGATGCAGTTCGGCGTATGCGGATCCGATAGCGGATACATTCGCGCCAGCTGCTTGCAGGACTCGGCTGCAATGTCGTCGATGCGTTTGTGCAGCGTCGTGACGTCGGCGTGCAGCGCCAAGTTCAGATCGGCGTAGCTTACGTGCCGCGTGAGTGAAATGAGCTCGATCTTGGCGCCGACGTCGCTGTGCCCAACTACTTTGCGCGTGACCATGCGCGGTGCAACGACGGTAATCTCGTCGAGCGTCTTCTGGGAAGCATCCTGCGCAAGCGCGGCGCCGCTGACCGTAGCCAATGCGCCGATCGCTGCAACGCAAACGGCAGATTTCGTAATCGTCTTCATGATCGGTCCTCCGATTTTGACGTCCTACCCCATAGACGTTGTCGATCCGACGCGTATTCCGCGAGCCACCTTTCATGAACGATCTTTAACGGAATATGCGTTCCGGTGGGGCCGTCGTGTCAGTAGATGCAAGGACGATTGATATCGACAGGAGAATCGACATGAACGCTATCCACATCTTCGCCGCGACGATCGTATCGGCAGGTATCGCCGGCGCCGCGAGCGCCGAAATTCCGACGGACACGGTACTGTGGACGCCGGGCCGGCTCACGATCGAGAACGGTCAGCCGCAAACGTTGACACAAACCAAGGCGGACGAGAGCCACAGGGTTTGTCTCGCGCCGGGTCACGACAACGTGGCACTGAAGGTGCTCGACGACGGCAACGACAGCATTTTGGTTCCGGGCGAATGCGCGACGTTCGAAGGGCGCTCCGTACGCGTTGCCGCGGCGCAACCGATCCCGAAAGACAGCTCGCTGGTCGTGGCCTACGAGCGAACGCGCCGATGAGGCCGCGACGGGAGAGTCGCCATGAAGACTTTTTCGACAAGCATGCTCGCGTTGGGGTTAGCCTGGGCGTTGGCGACGAGCGGCGCGCAAGCGGCCGGCCTGCCGGAGGCTAGAGCAGCGACGGCGCGCGCGCCGGCCGCGGCCCGCTTCGAGCGGCCGCGGGCTAACCAAGGGCAGATTCCGCCAGCGCCCATGAAACGTGCGCTCGGCACGGAGCCTGAGGCCGAGCGCGGCCCAGGCAGCCGAATCGACAACACGCCGCACGTCAATCAAAACCACTGGTACGGCCACGATCGGCCCGACGATCCGCGTTACGCGCTCGTGACGCCGTTTCTGTACGGGCATTTCGCGCATTCGGGCCCGGGGTATCGATACGGGATTGCCAAGGTCGACATCGACCGGCACTTGTTGTGGCTCCCGGGCGACTACCAATTTCGCGTTGCCGATTGGGATTGGCCGATCTGGAGTCAGTGGTGCGCGGACTGCGGCGACGATTTCGTGTTTTACGAAGATCCCGATCACCAAGGCTGGTATTTGCTCTACGACGTGCATCTTGGTCGCTACGTGCACGTGGAATATCTCGGTAGGAACGCGACGTAACGCGTGGCTTGCTCTCGGTCTTCCCTGATTTGCAGTGCGGCCACGCGAAGCGTAGCTTCGGTTGAGGAGGGTGGGTATATGTCGCGAAATACTGTTTGGATAATCGCTTCGGCGTGGCTGTCGACCGTGATCGGCGCACTGCCCGGTGTGGCGCAGGCGCAGAGCGATCCACCGCCGGCAAACGTGCGCTGCGTCGATCTCAATCGCATCGACCATACGGAGATTGTCGGCGACCGCAATATCCTGTTCTATATGAAGAATCGGAGCATCTACCGCAATCGGCTGCCGCAGGCGTGCCCGAGTCTCTCGCAGGGCAATCCGTTCATGTACCGCGTCGTGCTGTCGCAGCTTTGCGATACCGATGTCGTGACCGTGCTCGAGCGCTGGGGGTTCGGTTTCACTCCGACCCAGTCGTGCTTGCTCGGTCCTTTCGATCTCGTGGATCCGAGCTCGGTCGAGGCCCTCAAGGCGGCCGAGGGCAAGGGCAAGGGCAAATGACGCGCAGTGGCTCAGCGTCTTTTCGCGCCGACGATCAGCAGTGCGCTGGGCAGCCGTGCGACGAGGTCGGCGGCTAAGCCCGGTTGAACCAGGGACGCAGGCAGGACGATGAGTCGAGCCCGCCACTGGCGAGCCGCGGCGACCACGTTGGCGGTCGTGAGCTCACCGATGATCACGGTCTGCGTCCCACGCGGCCCGCTTCGAGACAGTGACTCGAGGGGCTTGCCGGCGGCCGCGAGCGCAACCAGCGGCGACCGGCTCAGGCGTGCGATCCGTGCGGCGACCGCGAGCGTTTCTTGCTCGGCGCCGTGCTCGTCGACGACGACGGCGATGCTCTCGCCGAGCAGCCAACCGGGGCGGGCGATGAGAAGCAGCGGTAAGGGTGCGGCCAGCAACTCGCCGAGGGCTGCCGCGAGGCCGGTCCCTATGCCCGTCGCGTCTTCGGCCAGGCTCACGATCAGTCCCTCCGCCTCGGCGGCGTGTCGCAGCAGCTCGGTCGCGACATTGCCGCGAGCGACTAGGAACTCGTGCGCCACGCCGATTCGGGCTGCGGCGGTTTCGAACTGCGCGCGCGCTCGGGTCGCTTCGGCCCGCAGCTGGCGTTCGAGCGCCGCGGCTTCGAGCGGGCGCTCGCGGCCGCTCAGCATGATCTCGCGTGCGAAACGCGACTTCGCATGCTCGAGCAGGCGCGCGTTCTCGACGTATAGGCCGAGCATCTCGAGCGCGGCCGCCGGCACGATCTGCCGGGCGAGCTCGAGCACGAAGCCCTGCTCGTTGCCGCGATCGACGGCGACGACGACGCGAGACGTTGTCGTCACGGGAAGGTTCATTCGCCGTCTCCGTCCGGCTCGGGACGGTGTCGGTGATGTCTACGCAGCCAGCGCCTGCCACCGTGCTTTTGCCGATCGAAGTCGCGCTGGATTTCCGCCAGCCGTTTGAGTCGGTGCTCGACGAGGCCGTTGATGGACTCGGGCGGAAAACGCTCGGCGGCATCGCGCTCGCCGGCCGCCACGCCGGTCAGCAGCGCGATCGCCTCGTCGACCGTCGTGATCGGATAGATGCTGAAACGCCCCGCGGCGACGGCCGCGACCACGTCGTGGCGCAGCATGAGGTGCTGCACGTTCTCGCGAGGAATCAGCACGCCTTGCATTCCGGTGAGGCCGCGCGCGTTGCAGACGTCGAAGAAGCCTTCGATCTTCTCGTTGACGCCGCCGATGACTTGCACACGGCCGTGCTGGTTGACTGAGCCCGTCACGGCCAGCGACTGCTTGATCGGCACGCCCGAGACCGCCGACAGCAAAGCGCAGGTTTCGGCCACCGACGCGCTGTCGCCTTCGATGCCGCCATAGTTTTGCTCGAACACGAGACTAGCGCTCATCGACAGCGGGGTTTCGGCCGCGTATCTCGTGCGCAGGTAGGACGAGAGAATCAGCACGCCCTTGGAGTGGATCGCGCCGCCGAGCTCCGTCTCGCGCTCGATGTCGACGATCGAGCCGTCCCCGACGCGCACGTTGGCCGTGATGCGCGACGGCTGGCCGAAGCTGAAGTGCCCCACCTCGAGTACCGACAGGCCGTTGACCTGACCGGCTCTGGCGCCGTCCGTGTCGATGAGGATGTCGCCACGGGCGATCTCCTCGTGGATCTCCGACCGCAAGCGGTCGAGCCGGTGCACTTGTGCGTCGATAGCCGTTTGCACGTGCCCGGTGTCGATGGCGGAGGCGGCGTCCTCGGCCGCCCAGAAATTGGCCTCGCGCACGATGTCGGCTACGTCGCGCAGCCGTGTGGTGAGCTTGTGAGCGTCGCCGAGCAGCCGAGCGCTGTGCTCGATCGTGCGGGCCACGGCCGCTCGCGTGAGCGGCCGCAGGTTCTCGCGCCGCGCGAGATTGCCGAGCAGGCGGGCGTAGAGGTACACGTTCTCGTCGTTCCGATCGAGTCGATTCTCGAAATCGGCGGCGACCTTGAAGAGCTCCGCGAACTCGGGGTCGTACTCGGCCAGCAAGTAGTAAACGTGCCGCTCGCCGATGACGATGACCTTCACGTCGAGCGGAATCGGCTCGGGCTCGAGCGATACCGTGCTCACCAGGCTCAGCAGTTGACCGAGAGACTCGATCTTGACCTCGCGCGCCGCGAGCGTGCGCTTGAGCGCGGCCCAAGCGAGCGGCTCGCCGAGCAGCCGCTCGGCGTCGAGAATCAGGTAGCCGCCGTTGGCCTTGTGCAGTGCGCCGGCCAAGATCATCGTGAAGTTCGTCGTCAGCGCGCCGAATTGCGCTTCGTGCTCGACGCGGCCGACCAAGTTTTGGATGCTCGGGTTGTTCTCGTAAACGATCGGCCGTCCGTCGTCCGCGGCATGAGCCGACGAGCACATTGGCCTCGTAGCGCGCGAGTGAAGGTGCCGCGCTTGCGCCGCCGAGTTGAGCCTGCTCATCGTCGGACTGGATGAAAGTCCCTGGCGTTCTCCAGCACGTCTTCACTTAGTGCCTCGAAGTGCGTCTCGAGCGTGGGCACGGCGGCATACTTCGACTTTGATCTGGTCGATGAGCTGGTCGACGGCCAAGCCGATCAAATCGCGTTGTAGCGCGTGGATCTTGTCGCGCCGCTCTTTATGCCAGTGCGGCAGTTGCTCGACGTGCTGACGCAGCAGCGCCGACATCGCTTCCATCGCTTCGGACCGGCGCTTTTTGTCGTCGTCGGGCAACCGCTCGAACGCTTCGTCCGAAAGCAGCTCGCCTTGCGCGTCGGCGCCAGACGCGAAACCGTGGGGTGTCGACACGAGGCTGAGGTCGCGTTGCTTTGCCTGCTCCTGCAAGTGGTCGAGAGAGCCGCGCACACGGTCCTCGAATTCCTGATTGATTTCGGCGATGCCGGTGCGGTGCTGGTCGGAATCGAACGCGGCCGGGATGGCTGCGCGCAGGTCGTCGACGAGTCGCTGCATGTCGTGGCGCAGCTGCGTGCCGCGCCCCGCGGGGAGCCGAATCGCGATCGGCTGGCGCTCGTCCTCGAAGTTGTTGACGTAGCACCAGTCGTCGGGCGTCTGAGCGCCGGCCACCCGCGCGCGCAGGAAGTCCTCGACGATTCGGTGCCGGTCGCTGCCGGACGGGCCGAGCACGAACAGGTTGTAGCCGTAATCGCGGATTCTCACGCCGAAATCCAGTGCCGCGAGCGCGCGGGATTGGCCTACCGTCACCTCCGTGTCCGGTAGCTCAGCGGTCGTCGCAAAGTCGAAAACATCCGGACGGCAATGCGTATACAGATCTTTGGCCGTAAGCGCGGCCGGCTCGGTGCTGGGGTCTGTCGACATGGGTTCGCTGACTTGAGCGGAGGACGGCTTGACTCTACTGCGACAGCTCGTCTATGAGCGAGTCCATCTGCTGAAATTGCAGGCAGCCCGGCGTCGGCGGTGTCAGCGGACAGCCCGTCGAGCGCCAACCGTAGTCCATCTCGAAAACGGTGAGCACTTGCTGCTTCGTCGCTCCGCCCCGAATCAAAGCGGCAATCCGGTCCCGCATGGACTGAAGATCCGAGCGAAACTTCACGACGTCGGCTTTCGTGGACACGGGACCGTGGCCGGGTATGACCGTGTCGAAGTCGAGCTTGAGCACGCCGTCGAGCGTGTCCGTCCAATCGAGAAAGCTGCCGCCCTGGGCGTAATCGACGTAGATGTTCACGCCGGGCGGTCTACCGGCGGACTCGACTTGTGCCGCGCTCCGGCCGAGAAAGAGATCGCCCGTGTGCACGACCTTGAGCTCGGGAAAGTAGATCACGGCGTCCCCGCTCGTGTGGCCGCGGCCGAAGTACTTCGCGCGGACTTCCTTGCCGCCGAGGTGCACCACGATCTCGTCGCCGAACGTGATGTTCGGCAAGCCGATCGGCGTGCCCGGCGTGTCTTCGTAGTACGGCTGCTTGATGTGAGACAGATTGGCGCGCACGTTGTCCTGAGCGATGACGTTGGCGATGCCGAGCATCTTGGCGTTGCCGCCGGCATGGTCGTCGTGCTGGTGCGTGTTGAGCACGTAGACGATCGGCTGGTCGGTCACCGAGGCGACCTTGGCCAGGATGTCGTCGTAGTTCCGGTAGAACATGTCGTCGACGAGAATCACGCCGGCGCCCGTGACATACGCGGCCACGTTCCCGCCCTCGCCCGAGATCAGGTAGAGGTTGTCTTTGACGGGCGCGATTTTGAGCGGCAGCGCGGGCTTTAGCGTCTGTGCGTGCACGGCCGCAGGGGCATGAGCCAGGCAAAGCGTCAGAAGAAGCGAAGCAGCCGGTGTTGGTTGTCTCATGAGGGTCGCCGATCTTGCCGGGCAGGCAATCTTGCGGATTCTACTCCATAGCCGTCGTCTATCGAATCGATGCTTCGATACCCGAAACGCGGAATCACGCGTCCGTCCAATCGCCGGAAATAGAGCGAGCCGTCCGTGTCGTGGCCGATTCTGAATCCGCCTTCATGCAACGCCCGATGATGATAGCTGCACAGCAGCGTGAGATTTTCGAGACTCGTCTCGCCGCCGTCTGCCCAATGCGTGATGTGGTGAGCGTCCACATAGCGGGAGCGCTCGCACCCAGGAAACGAGCAGCCGCGGTCGCGCGACCACAGTGCGCGTCTGAGTGCGGCCGAGATCGTGCGGCGTCGCCTCCCAACGGCCACCGGCGTGCCACTCTCGTCTTCGACGACGGCGATCAAGCGGCCATCGCACGTGAGCCGCCTGATGGTTTCGAGCGGCAGGTCGGCGCGGCCCGTCCCTCCGCGGAGGGCCGTTTCGTCGACGTGCACGACCACTTGATGGTGATCCGCGCAGGCGTGTCGATGCGCGGAGCGCGGCTCGAGATAGCCACGCGCGACGGCCACCAACGCGTCGGCCTGCTGTGCGCGCCAACCGTCGGCCCCGACCTCCGGTCCTTGCGCGACCTCGCCGGCGTCCACTGCACGATCGAGCGCACGCAGAATGAGCTCGCCATCCTCGATCGGCAGCTCGACGCTTACCCGCAGGGTGCCGTTTGCGGCGTTCTTCCATACCGACAGCGAACGCCGCTCCCATGCCCGGCGCGCGACATCGACGGATTCCGGCGCGACATTTCGAATCTGCCGGCAACGCTCCTCGACCTGCGCGGCCGTCGCTTGGAGCGCGTAGGCGAGCAACAAGTCCTCGTCGTGCGGGCGCGCGGCACGAGTGAGCGCGCGCACCTTGGAATAGGACAGCCGTCCATCGCGAAACGCCGCCGAGATCTGCGGCAAATCGCGCAGCGCATGCGCCGTGCGCACCTTCTCGCGTGCAGCCGACAGCGACAGCCCGCAGCGCCACGCCAGCCATTCGGCACAACTCGGAAAGCTCCACTTCGCCCAGCCCATGCGCTCGTCGAGCGCGCGCACGAGCACCAGCAAACGGTAGCTCTCCGCGTTCATCTGTCGCGCAAGTCGGCAGATGGCAGAATCGAGCTCGTCGATGGATTGCGACGCGAGCGACGCGGGATCGGTGGGAGCAAGACGGGAGTGGCGAGAGGATTGGAGGGGAGGGGGCGTGGAGGTTGCGGCAGTGGGCATGGCTTAGTTTCCTGCGGTGCGCACTATAGCTGTTATTATATCCAGTATTCTGCCTGCTCCATATTTTCATTTCAGGGGGTTAGCGACAGTTTCGGGGCAGCCGGGGGGTATAGATATATCCGGGCAAAAAAACGCGGCCGCGCGGTCGTCCGACTTCGAATGCTCCTGTAGTAGGTGGCTAGGATCGGGTCCAAGCCGGCGGAATGAGAACGGGGTCAAACGTTCCGTTCCGCGGAATGGGCGCAAGTTGAACGCCCAGAATTCTTCCGCTGTCGATCATCAACGACCGGGATCGATGCTCGCTCTGCGCCTCTCGTCATGGCGATTACGGATATACTTCACGACACTATCTTCGTGGTTTGGCCCGATAACGCGCGTTGCATAACGCTTAACATCTGGATGAGCGTTAGCGACCGCAACAGCCTCCGAAGCGATCTGAAACATCTTTATATCGTTGGTTTGATCGCCGAAAACCACGAGATCGTGTTCACCTAGGCCGTACGAATCCATCATTAGTCGAATGGCTTGGTCTTTCGTTGCGCGTCTATCGTGGACTGTCAGCCAAAACCAACCCGGCGAATACTGATTCTCGAACAGATGAATCTCGACGTGATCGCCGTACTGTTCTCGGATGGCAATCTGTAGATCAGCAAGCGGCTCGACCTCGGCGATTACCGTGAGGCAGATAACCTGCTCGGTTAAGGAGCTTGCCAGATCGTTTGTGTGTCGAAGGCGATGGTCTTGGCTCTCAATCCGATTGGAAACGTAGTAGCACTCACCCTCGTTCTTGGTCTCACCGTAATAGAGGCAATCCGACTCGCCATTGAACGTGGACACGAAAGGAGATCGGCCAAACCGATTGACCAACGCGTATATCTCCTGAGCTATGCCAGGCTCGATGGAATTGACGAGCTCGTGACGACCACTCTCAAGATCTGACAAGAAAGCGCCGTTAAATTCGATCACGGGCAACGTGAGGCGTAACCCGGTTAGCATCGGACGTATCGAGACTGCGCTTCGCGCGCTCGCGACGGAAAATGCAACTCCTTCCTTCAGCAGACGCTGCAAAGCCGCTCGGCTGAAGTTCGATAGAGTGCCGTCGTTGCCCAGCAAAGTACCGTCGAGATCAGAAACGTAAAGGCTGTTCATCAAACGTTTTAGAAATCTACTTCCGCTCTCGGCCACAAGCGGTCTTTCACAGCACCTTGGTCAGATGGTAATGCGTATGCCCAGTTGGAAAGCCGTCGGTTTGCGACCGAACAACATAACCATGGGCTTCATAAAAGTCGCGGGCCTCGAATTCGAACGTGTCCAACATGGCAAAGTTACAACCGCAGCTTCGACCTAATTGTTCTGCTCGATCCAACAACTGGTGCCCGTAACCTTTGCCGCGTAGCTCATCGGGAACCCGAAGCACGTCGATTCGAAGCCAGTCCCAGATAGTATTTCCCATGATTCCACCGCAGGCATTACCTTTCTCATCGCGCAATACGAGGGCAAATTCTCGGTAGTTGCGGGGCTCGGTGAACCGGTCTGCAAACTCAGAGAGGCCTTTGCGAATAAGCCGCGCTTCTTCCTGCGTCATATCGTCGTGAATGTCGTAGTTCATTGTTTTGAGCGCAGGCTTACGGCTATGTGCGTCGCGTAGAGCCCGTAACCTATTCGCTCGGCTATCCTGATTGCAACCACGTTAGACACGAGAGTCTGATAGAGGAGGAGCCTGGCCTCTTGAACGGCACGATTGACCACAGACCATGCCGCGGCCGTAGCGAATCCTTTGCCCCGGTAGCTGTCTTCCGTGAGGACGCATACATCTCCCGCATCCTTCGTCCATGCTCTGTACCCTGCCAAGCAGACGACCCGATCGCCATCTTTGACCGCTGACAAATAATTGGTCGCTTCCCGTAGACCCGAGTAATCCCACTCACTCTCACCGCATCTGGCCCTGAAGGATTCGACCGTGGAGCCGTCATTTGGGCGTACCGCATGAACACGGATGGTTTCGTTCGGACAAGAGGGACACGTCGCGAGGTAGCCCTGAAACGCTGGACCGACGATTCGTTCGACGTGTTCCCCGAGGACTTCATCGAACAGGGACGCGTCTAACGGCGAGCCATCAATCGACCGAACTCGGTCCCGCAAGAGCGGGACCCAATCGAGCGGCGCGGAAACAATGGTCCGGTTATTGCGGCGAAAGAACCAGATACCGTTATAGCCCTTGAGGCCGACATGTGCGGCGATCGACGTGCCCGGCGTATTGAGCTCCGCAGGAGTAGTGCCCAGATAGTGGGCCCAGAACTTGTCGTATCGTTCAGTCGCCACTCGATACTTCGTTTCGTCCAACGACCGTTTTGGGTCGATTGCGCAAGTCCCCACTCTAGCCGTGAATGTCCGCTTTGCGAAGGTTAATCTCCGTTAAGAGTGGCTGCTCGATTCGCGTTCGAACGCTGCGCATGATCACGCGAGCCGCTGCTAAGGCTTCAGCACGAAAATCCGGGTTCGCAAGCTCGAAGTCGCGGCTACCCGAGTACGCCCACTCAAGGATGCGATGATCTTCGATGAGTTTCATATCGCTTCCGTCGTTGCCTATCTTGTCTCTGCCGCTTGGTAGAGCGACGCAACTGTTTCCGGTAGCGGAGTGTCTCAATCTGGCCGGATGCTGCCCCACAGAGCCTTGGGCGCTCCTCGCAAAACGAGTGTCGCAAACGCACTCGGAAACGGCCGCTCAGCCGGAGGGGCTTCCGTTAACGTAGCTTAACGGCGAGTCTGGGGTGGAAAGCGGCCGCTCGGCTGTTATATTTCTGGCGTGAGCCGATGGACCGCAACCGACCCGAAGTGGCCATTCCTATTTTTTGAAGAAGAGGCGAATCTCATGGCTGGACTCTTTCGACACACTTTGTTCCTTTTCGTGCTTGCAGCCGTGTGTTACGTAATGGCCATATACTTTATTGGCGGACGCGTCGGCTTCATTGCGTTTCTCGTTGTCGGCCTGACAGCGGAGCTAGTAGTGTGGTTGTTTGGCGCATACGCGATCATCGGTGCGATCTGCGGGCTATTTCGCAGCAACCGGAACCGCAGCGCGTAGAGCGTCCGCTTCTGGCCGAAAGCGGACATGCCTTCTCGCGTGAATGTCCGCTTTGTCGTGCCGACCTCAACGCGGACCCGGTCATGAGGGCTGAACAATTTGCGGATTGCTTTCTCACCTCCCGGCGCGGGCGTCTGATCGCGAGCTCTCTTGTTGAATTGTTTTGGCCGTTTCATCATCCAATCGCATGCCGTGCAGAACGCGGTCGTACTGGCGAAACGTAACAGCCTTTCCCCGTCCTTGCGCGTCCACATCGAATGTAAACGCAATATTGGTCGACTTCGCAAAGAAGTCGTGCTCGCCTTCCGGGTCGGGCCGAGGGCGCCGTCGGCCCTCAGCCGCCGTGTTCTCAGTGGGACGCTTTTGCCGCGTCGACGGCCGCGTGCTCCTGCGACATGGCGCCGTCGATCGCTTCGCGCACGCAATCGGGACTGTCCGGTCCCGCGAGCGGGTACAGAGCCGCGAGCTGATCGCAAGCCACCTGAGCCATGTCGTCGATGCGTTTCTCGAGCTTGTCGACGTCCGCTTGCTTGTTGAGATCGAGGTCCGCGTAGGTCACGCGGCGCGTGAGTGACACTTCCTCGGTCGCGGCGCCGGCGGCGTCATGGCCGACGTCTCGGACGATGACTCGCGGCGCGATGACCGTCACTTCGGTAGACGTCCCTCCGCCGCTGAAGCGCACTTGCTCCGCGGCGAACACTGCGCCGCTGGCGATGCCGGCCGTCACCGCCACTGCTCCGAGAGCAGTCCAAAGGCCGGATATATGTTCGTGCATACGACACCTCCATGTATTTATTGAGACACCTGGAACGCGCTTACGATCCCTTATACTTGCGCGATGACTGAGCAAAATCGCATCGATCCCCCGCGCGCGCGCAAGCAGGTGAGCGATCTTTTCGCCAACGAAGTCGTTCCCGCGCTCGTCGAGTACATCAAGATTCCGAACAAGTCGCCGAGCTTCGATCCCGATTGGCAACGGCACGGTCACATGCAGCGCGCGATGGAGCTCATCGTGAATTGGTGTCGGCGCCAGGCGCTCGAGGGCATGCAGCTGGAAGTCGTGCAGCTGCCGGGGCGCACGCCGCTGCTCTTCATCGAAATCCCGGGTACGGTCGACGACACCGTGCTGCTCTACGGCCACATGGACAAGCAGCCGGAGATGACGGGCTGGAGCGAAGGGCTGGGTCCTTGGACGCCCGTGCTGCGCGGCGACCGGCTGTATGGCCGCGGGGGCGCCGACGACGGCTATTCCACGTTCGCATCGCTCGCGGCGATCGAGATTCTCCAGCAGCAGCGGATTCCGCACGCACGTTGCGTCGTGATCATCGAAGGCTGCGAGGAGAGCGGCAGCTACGATTTGCCGCACTACATCGAGCATTTGCGCGAGCGGATCGGCACGCCGTCGCTCGTCGTGTGTCTCGACTCCGGCGCGGCCGACTATGAGCGGCTTTGGTGCACGACGTCGCTGCGCGGCATGGTGACCGGCAGCTTGCACGTGGACGTGCTGCGCGAGGGTGTGCATTCCGGAGACGCAAGCGGCATCGTGCCGTCGAGCTTCCGCATCTTGCGCTCACTCCTGAGCCGTCTGGAGGACGAAACGACGGGCGAGATCGTGCCCGATTGGCTGTACACGGAGATTCCCGAGCCGCGCATCGCGCAGGCCGGAATCACGGCCGACGTGCTCGGCGCCGGCGTGTGGGACAAGTACCCGTGGTGCGAAGGCACGCAGCCCGTCACACGCGATCCCGTGGAGATGATCCTGAATCGCAGCTGGCGACCGCAGCTTGCGATCACGGGAGCGGCCGGCCTGCCGGAGCTCGGCAACGCCGGCAACGTGCTGCGGCCCGGCACGGCCGTGCGCGTGAGCTTGCGGCTGCCGCCGAATGTGTCGGGCGCCGAGGCTCGGGAACGCGTGACAAAGCTGCTGACCGAAGATCCGCCCTATAACGCGCGCGTTCGCTTCATCGATGCGGACTCCGCCGACGGCTGGAACGCGCCGACGCTCGCGCCGTGGCTCGAGGAAGCGCTCGCGGTCTCGTCGGAAGCGTATTTCGGGGCGCCGGTCGGCTACCTCGGCGAAGGCGGCTCGATCCCGTTCATGGCCATGCTCGGCGGGAAGTTTCCGGACGCGCAGTTTCTGATCACGGGCGTGCTCGGTCCCGAGTCGAACGCGCACGGCCCGAACGAGTTTCTGCACCTGCCGACGGCGCAAAAGCTCGCATGCTGCGTGGCCGAGACGCTGCGCCGCCACGCATTGCGCGGCGGCCGAGATCAGGTCAGTTCGTCCCGGTCAACGAGCGGTACGCGCCGATCACGTTGAGCGGCCGCTGCTGCGCGTAGAACTCCCACTGCGCATAGTCCGGCATCAGCACGCTGTCACGCGTCTCTTCGAGCGTCTTGCCTTCCGCGATGGCCTTCGCTACCTCGCCGCGCACGGCTTCGCGATACAGCAGGTTGGCAATCACGTCGGACTTCTTGCCGAGCTTGCCGTGGCTGCAAACGAAGTACTCGAAGTCCATGCCCGCGACGTGGCGGATCTTCGCGATCTCGTCGGGCCACGCGGCGACGGGTCCGAAAGGCACACGGTTGACCGTGATCCAGTCGGACGCGAACAGAACGTTCGTGCCGTCGACGAATCGCACGATCGTATTGTCGTCGGCGTGGTTGGTCGGCATCGGGATGACTTCGACGCGCTTGCCGCCCAAGTTGATGTCGACCTGCTCCGTGTACGTGAGGTCGGGCGGGCGGACGTAACGGAACGGCCCGCGCGTGACCTCGGCGCCCGACAGCACGCCGTCGCCGTCGTCGTCGTAAGCGTCGAAGATCGCTTTGATGTTGCCTTGCGCCTCGGATTGCTGAATCTTGCCGTCGCCGTTGGCGTCTTGGGAGCGGACGTTGTCGGGTAACGGCGTGCTCGCGGGCGGCATGGCGAGATGCTTGAGCATGTTCTCGTGGCCGATGATCCTTGCCGTGTCGGCGTAGACGGCGGCACCCGAGCCGTGATCGGCGTGATGGTGGCTGTAGATCACGTATTTCACGGGCACTTTGAAACGTTTCGCGAGCTCCTTCTTGAGCCACGTAGCGAACTCGGTGCCGATCGGCTCGACGAGCACGATGCCGTCCGAGGTGACCATGAACGCCGAGACGTAGTCGTCCATGCGTGCGTAGTAGACGTCGCCGGTCAGCTTGCCGATCTCGCGGCCCTTGTACGTCGTCTGCTGGTAGACGGCCGCCGGTTGCGCGAAGGCTGTCGTGGCAGCCGCCGCCAGCACGACGCAGGTCGTGAACTGGACGATCGTTCTAAGTGTTCTCATCGTGGTCTCCCCCCCCAAGCATCAATCCTCAGCGCACGGATTCTACGCGGGAAAAGGCCTCATAGGCAGGCGCGTTCAAGCGTGCTTCACGCCCGCGCCGCGAATTCGACGTCCCCGCCGGTATTCGACGCCAAATCGGTCGCGAGGAAGCCGCCGGATTGATGGCGCCAAAGCTTCTCGTAATGTCCGCCGAGCTCGCCAGTCGGCCGCCGTCATGAGCGCGAAGGCCGCCGTGCCGTAGGCGACGACTCCACCGACGAACTCACCGGTCCGGATTCCGGCCTTTGGCGGTTCTCGAGCGTTCGAGCGAGGGGGCGTGTGCTAACGTTTCGTTCGCGGCCGGGCGTACAATTTCGCCGCCGGACCGAGCCGGCGCTGCGCGTCGAAGTTTCGCGCCGTGCCGTGCGATTGCGCCCGGTCTGAGAACACCCGAAGAAACAGACACGCGCCTCGGCACTCCAACTCCTCCCATGATCAAGCTTGGCTTCGTCGATGCAGCCTAGAGATCCTCGCGCATTGGCGCGTGCGACGCTCGGCGCGCTCGGCGTCGTATACGGTGATATCGGCACGAGCCCGCTCTACGCGCTCAAGGAAGCCACGGCGGCGGCCGGCGGCAGCGCGGATCCCGCCAACGTGCTCGGGGTGCTGTCGTTGATCTTCTGGAGCTTGCTGGTCGTCGTCTCGATCAAATACGTCGTCGTGATCTTACGGGCCGACAATGCGGGCGAGGGCGGCATTCTCGCGCTCGTGGCCCTCGTGCAAGAGCACCTCGGCATGACGGGCACATGGGTGACGCGCTTGATCGCGCTCGGCGTGCTCGGCACGGCGCTCTTCTACTGCGACGCGCTATTGACGCCGGCGATTTCCGTGCTGAGCGCCGTCGAAGGCCTCGAGCTGTTGAGCCCGAGCTTCGAGCATGCAGTAATTCCGGTCACGCTCGGCATCATCGTCGCGTTGTTCGCGCTGCAGCGCTACGGCACCGCGCGCGTCGGTGCGTTGTTCGGGCCGATCATGGTGCTGTGGTTCGGCACTTTGGCCACGCTCGGCGTGCTCGCCATCGTGCGCGTCCCCGAAGTGCTCTACGCGTTGTCGCCGACCTATGCCGTCGAGCTTCTCGCGCGCCGGCCCGGCGTGGCGTTGGCCGTGCTCGGCGCCGTATTCCTCGCCCTCACGGGTGGCGAGGCGCTGTATGCCGACATGGGTCACTTCGGTCGCGGGCCCGTGCGCTTCGCATGGTTCGCCGTGGTGTGGCCCGGATTGCTGCTGAACTATTTCGGCCAAGGCGCGTTGCTGCTCGGCGCCGGCGCCGGCGGCGCGGTGTCGAGCCCGTTCTTCGCGCTCGCGCCCGCGAATCTCTTGCCGTTGCTCGTGATCCTCGCGACGGCCGCGACCGTGATCGCCTCGCAAGCCACGATCTCGGGCGCCTTCTCCATCACGCGTCAAGCCGTGCAGCTCGATTTGCTGCCTCGTGTGCGGATTCAACAAACCTCGGTGCACGAGCTCGGCCAGATCTACGTCCCGGCCGCCAACGGCATCATGCTCACTGCCGTCATAGTGTTCGTGATCGGTTTCGGCTCTTCGAGCCGGTTGGCTTCCGCTTACGGGGCGGCCGTGGTCGGCACCATGCTGATCACCACGCTGCTCGGCGCCGTGGTCGCGAGTAAAGCGTGGGGGTGGGCGCGGTGGAAGACAGTTACGGTATTCGGTTCGTTCTTGGCCGTCGATCTCGCCTTCGTGGCCGGTAACGTGACGAAGATTCCGACCGGGGGTTGGGCACCGCTGGCGCTGGCGACACTGATCTTCGGGCTATTCATGACGTGGCATGACGGGCGCACGCGCTTGCGCCAGGCGCTGCGCGCGCGCGCCGTGCCGTGGACGGAGTTGCCGCAGCTGCTCGGCGATGCCACGCGCGTGCCGGGCACGGCCGTGTTTCTCGTGAGCCAGCCGGGCTTCGTGCCGACAGCGCTGTTGCGCAACCTCGAGCACAATCACGTTTATCACGAGCAGATCGTGATTCTGAATTTCGAGATTCTCCGTCGGCCGCGGCAGGATCGCGCCCTGCGTGCGTCCATCGAGGAGATACTGCCCGGCGTCTACGGCGTGCGTGCCAAGTTCGGCTTCATGGAAACGCCGGACATGACGGAAGCGCTGCGCGGTGCCCGCCAACGCGGCCTCCAAGTCGTGGACATCGACTGCACGTTCTTCCTGGGGTGGCATCTCGTGCGCGCCGTGCCGAGGCCGGGGCTGGTCGGCATCGAGTCGAGGCTGTTCGCTTATCTGCACCGGCGCAGCGCGCAGGCAGCCGAGTTCTTTCGGATGCCGACGCGCCGCGTCGTGGTCTTGGCGACGGACATCGAGATCTAGCGCGTCGTTGCTTTCGAGCCGTCGGAGGTGTCCAATCGGGGCTGCCGTCGAATCTAACAACGCCAAACGTTCCGGGGGGACCTCATGATGCTCAATGCGCGTCGCGTTGCGCTCGCACGCAAGTTGCTCGTCGTCGTTTGTTTGCTCGTCACAGTGCCCGTCGTCGCGCAGCCGCGCGGCAACGAGCATTGGGTTGCGACTTGGGCCACGGCGCTCGTCGCGCGCCCGCTGCCCGGGCCGAACAGTCCGCCGCCGCGGCGCGGCTTCCCGCCGCCCGCCAAAGTCGACAATCAAACGCTGCGTCAGATCGTCCACACGAGCATCGGAGGCGATCGTATTCGCGTCGTGCTCAGCAACGCTTTCGGTACGGAGCCCATCGAGATCGGTGCGGCGGCCGTCGCGCTGCACGGCAAGGAAGCCGCCGTCGTCGCCGATTCGGTCCATCGGTTGAAGTTCGACGGCCGCGAGACAGCGACGATTCTGCCGGGCGCCGTCTTGCTGAGCGACCCGGTCGAGCTGCGCGTCGGGCCCGTCTCGGACCTCGCGATCGATCTGTACGTGCCGGGCAGTCTCGGCATCGGTCCATCGCCCGTGACCACGCACAACGGGGCGTCGCAGACGAGCTACATTTCCGCGACCGGGAACCATACGGGCGAGCCGAACCTCGTGGCGGAGTCGCAGACCGGGTCTTGGTTGCTGATCGCTCGCGTGGAGGTCGCGGCCTCCGCGGCCGCTCATGCCGTCGTGGCTTTCGGCGACTCGATCACCGACGGGGCGCGCTCGACCGTCGACACCAACAACCGCTGGCCCGACGAGCTCGCACGGCGTCTTGCCGCTCGCAAGGGAGCGCCGATCGCCGTGGTGAATGCCGGCATCAGCGGTAATCAGGTGCTCGCCGACGGCGCGGGCGTGAGCGCGCTCGCGCGGTTCGATCGGGACGTGCTCATGCAAACGGGCGTCACCCACGTGATCGTGCTCGAAGGCATCAACGACATCGGCATCGCGCGCGGCAATGCGAAACCTAGCGTCGAGGACCTCATCGCGGGGCACGAGCAGCTCATCGCGCGCGCGCATGCGCGCGGGCTCAAGATCTACGGTGCGACGCTGACGCCGTTCGAGGGTGCCGGATACTACACCCCGGAAGGCGAGAAGAAGCGCGAAGCGCTCAACGAATGGATCCGCACGAGCGGCGCTTACGACGGAGTCATCGACTTCGACAAGCTCGCGCGCGACCCGTCGGCGCCGACGAAGTTCGCACCCGCGTTCGATTCGGGCGACCATCTGCATCCCGGCGACGGTGGCTACCAAGCCATGGGCGACGCTATCGAGTTGGGCTTGCTGCGCTGACCGTCGTGGTCGAAGGGTCTTTTGGAAGAGAGGTTTTCGTATGAAGCATTCGAGTGGCGGACGGGCGCGGCGTGAGGCGATAGCCATCGGGCTCGGGCTCGCGACTTTCGGGGCGGCGTGTGTCGCTCACGCGCAGGCCTTTGCAGACGCGGCGCGAGCGCGGACGGCGTACACGAGCACGCAAGCCGCACCGAAGGCGCAGTGCCGATCGTTGTCGTCGTTGAAGCTCGACGAGGCCGTGTCGGTCACCGCGGCCGTCATGCCCGCGACAGATACGGCGCCCGCGCATTGCCGAGTCAGCGGCGTGCTCTCTCCCGAGATCGGTTTCGAGGTGAACCTGCCGGAACGCTGGAACGGGCGCCTATACATGATCGGCAACGGCGGGCTCGCCGGCGAGCAGCCCGACGGGCCGGGTCGGGCCGCGCAGCGTGCCGCCGCGCTCGCGCACGGCTTCGTCATGGTCAGCACTGATACGGGTCACGACGCGACCAAGGGCGCGCCGGGCACGTTCGTGCTGCGCAACCCGCAGACGGCTATCGACTATGCCTATCGCGCCGTGCACCTCACGGCGACGACGGCGAAACGCATCGTGGCGGCCTACTACGAGATGCCCGTGGAGCGCGCGTACTTCAATTCGTGCTCGAACGGCGGCCGCCAAGGGCTCGTCGAGGCCCAGCGGTTCCCCGACGATTTCGACGGCATCGTCGCGAATGCCCCTTGGGTGGATCAGACCGGATTCACGATCGGGGCGATCTGGAATCAGCGCGCACTCGACGAAGCGCCGCTCTCGGCCGAGAAGCTTGCGCTCGTCGCCAATCGAGTCATGCAAAAATGCGACGCCGTGGACGGCCTCGCCGACGGCCTCATCGACGATCCGCGCAACTGTAGCTTCGACCCGGCGCGCGACGTGCAAAGCTGTGTCGCGGGCACGGATTCGCCGAGCTGCCTGACGAGCGCCCAAGCACGGACGTTCGCGAAGATTTACGGCGGTCCCGTGAGCGGCGGCAAGCAGGTCTTCCCGGGCTACATGCCGGGCAGCGAAGCGCTCGTGCCGGGGCCGAACGGCACGCCGACGAGCGGTTGGACGAATCTCATCGTGCCGGGGCGCCCCGACGCCAAGCCCGCGGACTTCGGGCTCGCCGAGGCGACTATGCGCTATCTCGTCTTCGCACCGCCGAAGCCCGACTACGATTATCGATCGTTCGATTTCGATCGCGACGTCGGCCTGCTGGACCGTTGGGGCAAGACCGTCAACGCGACTAATCCCGATCTCGGCTCGTTTCGTATGCGTGGCGGTAAGCTCATCATGACGTATGGCTGGGCCGATCAAGTTTTGCAGCCTCTTGCCGGCGTGCATTACTACGAGCAGGCCGTCGCGAAGAACGGCCCGCAGACGCCGGACTTCCTGCGGCTTTTCATGGTGCCGGGCATGACTCACTGCTCGGGCGGGGTCGGTCCCGACCAGTACGACGCCGTGAGCGCGATCGTCGACTGGGTAGAGCAGGGCAAAGCACCCGACTCCATCGTGGCACGCAAGATCGTCGGCGGCGACACTGTCGCTCGCTCGCGGCCGCTTTGCCCCTACCCGCAAGTCGCGCGGTACACGGGGCACGGCAGCACGGACGACGCGGCCAACTTCCGCTGCGAGCTGCCGGCGAAGGGCCGCTAGGCGGCGCTCGTCAGTTGCGTAAAGGGCGGAGTTTCGCTTCGAGCCCGAGGGACTTCGCCACGGCCTCGTAGGTCACGAAGCCGTCGCGCGTCTGCACGCCGCGCGAAAAGCCGGAATCCTCGAGCGCCGCGGTCGGTCCGTCGTTCGCCAATCGCAAGACGTATGGCAGCGTTGCGGCGGTGAGCGCGAACGTCGCCGTGCGCGGATAGGCGCTGGGCATGTTCGTGACGCAGTAGTGCGTGACGCCGTGCTCTACGAACACGGGATCGGAGTGGGTGGTCGGGCGGGACGTCGCGATGCACCCGCCCTGATCGATGCTCACGTCGATGAGCACGGCGCCGTCGGGCATGCTGCGGACCATGGTCTCGCTCACGACGTGGGGTGCGCGCGCGCCGGGATTGAGCACGGCGCCGATGAGCATGTCCGTCTCGGGCAGGTGCCGCTCTAGCGCTTCGCTCGATGAGTGCTCGAAACGAATGCCGGCAGCGGCCTCCTCGAAATCGCCGGCGCGCTCGGCACGCAAGCCGAGCACGACGACGTTCGCACCCATGCCGCCCGCAACGCGGGCCGCATGCCATCCGACCGTGCCGTCGCCGAGGACGAGCACGTTGCCGTTGGTGCGTCCGAGCACTTCGGCGAGCAATGTGCCGCGGCCGCCTTGCGGCTTTTGCAAATAGTAGTTGCCGACGGCCGGCGTCATGGCGCCGGCGATCGCGCTCATGGGCGCCAGCAGAGGAAAACGTCCCGCGACGTCCTCGACGGTCTCATAGGCGACGGCCGTCGTGCGGCTGTCGAGCAGCGCGTTCGTGAGCGCGACCTCGGAGCCGGCCAAGTGCAGGTAGCTCAGCAAGACCTGGCCGCGCAGATGAGCGTACTCGGCCGGCGTCGGCTCCTTGACCTTGACGACGAGCGCTGCGGCCCAAGCATCGTCCACCGCGACGAGTGTCGCGCCCGAGCGTGCGTAGGCCTCGTCGGCGAAGCCCGAGCCGAGCCCCGCACCGCGCTCGACGAGCACGCGGTGGCCCGCGGCCGTCAGCGCCGCGGCACCGTCGGGCGTGAGGGCCACGCGGTTTTCGTTGTCCTTGGTCTCCTTGGGGATGCCTACGTCCACTGGCTTTGCTCCGTCACGCCTCGTCGGAGTGTCTACGCCTTGCACGGCGTGGTCATGTCGGTACTTTCCACCATTGCAGTTTGACACCGATCGCGCAGACTCATGACTCGGGCCGGTTCTCTCGAAAGACTTTGAACAGCGAGAAGCTCCAACAGTTTCTGCATCACCCGCGCGTGGCGTACTTCTCCATGGAGATCGCGCTGCGCAGCGAGATTCCGACCTACAGCGGTGGCCTCGGCGTGCTGGCAGGCGACACGCTGCGCTCGGCCGCCGACCTCAGAATTCCCCTCGTAGCCGTCACGCTCGTGAGCCGGGAGGGCTACTTTCGCCAGAGCATCGATGCCGATGGCAGGCAGATCGAGCAGCCCGATCCGTGGCAGCCCGAGCATTGGGCCGAGCCGCTGCCGGCGAAGGTGTCGGTCGCGATCGACGGGCGCACGGTGTGGATCGGCGGCTGGCTCTACGTGGTGGAGGGTGTCGGCGGCGGACGCGAGCCGGTAATCCTGCTCGACACCGATTTTCCCGAGAACCGCGAGGACGACCGCAAGATCACGCATTACCTATACGGCGGCGATCTCGCGTACCGGCTGTGCCAGGAGATCGTGCTCGGCATCGGCGGCGTGCGAATGCTCGAAGCGTTGAATTTCGACGTGCGCGCCTATCACTTGAACGAGGGTCACTCGGCGCTGCTCACGCTCGAGCTGCTGTCGCAGTCCGCGTACGACGAGGACGCGCGCCGGCCCGGCGAAGCGCGTTACGACGTTCCGCGCGCACGCGCGCAGTGTCATTTCACGACGCACACGCCCATCGAGGCCGGCCACGACCGGTTTCCGTACGATCTCGTCCAAAGCCTGCTCGACGACTTCATCGACGCGGAGACATTGCGGCAACTGGCCGGACGGACCGAGCTCAATACGACGCAACTCGCACTGAACTTGAGCCAATACGTCAACGGGGTGGCCGAGAGCCACGCCGAGACCACGAAGCACATGTACCCGGGTTATCGCGTCACGGCGATCACCAACGGCATCCATTCGCACACGTGGGCCCATCCGGCTTTCGCCCGGCTTTACGACGCCCACCTGCCGGGCTGGTGCCTCGAGCCCGAGGTACTGTTCCGCGCCGAGTCGAGGCTGACGGACGAGCAGATTTGGCAGGCGCACATGGAGGCGAAGGCCGCGCTGATCGCTGCAGTTCACGCCGAATGTGGCGTCGACCTCGATCCGAGCGTGCCGACGATCGGCTATGCGCGGCGCATGACGCCGTACAAGCGTCCGGAGCTGTTTTTCACGGATCTCGAGCGGCTCAGGGCCATTCACGGCAAACGGCCGTTTCAAGTCGTGCTGGCCGGCAAGGCCCATCCGCGCGACGCAGGAGGCAAGCGATCGATCGAGTCGCTGCATGGATTCATGCGGGCGCTCGGCGGCTCGATCAAGATGGCCTATCTGCCGAACTATACGATGGCGACGGCGTTGACGATGGTGTCGGGTGCGGACCTGTGGCTCAACACGCCCCAGCCGCCGCTGGAAGCTTCGGGCACGAGCGGCATGAAAGCCGCGCTCAACGGCGTGCCGAATCTCAGCGTGCTCGACGGCTGGTGGAAAGAGGGGCACATCGAAGGAGTGACGGGTTGGGCGATCGGGGACGACGTCTCGGACACCGAGTCGCATCGCGAAGACGCGGCGGCTCTCTACGCGCTGCTCGAGGACGTCGTGTTGCCGCTGTATGCCCGGCGCGACGGTTGGTTGAGGGTCATGAAAGGCGCGATCTCGCGCAACGCTTCGCTGTTTCACAGTCATCGGATGATGCGCCGCTATGCGGCCGAGGCCTATCTGGAGTGACGATGAGCGCGGAAGTCGGCGTCAGGGGGCGCGTGAGTCGGCGGTCGCTGCCCTGCAGGGCGCGGGCATGAAGCTCTTTCACGATCGAGTGGAGGCGGGCAATGAGCTCGGTGCACGACTTGCCCGTCTCGGCCTGACGGGGCCCGTGCTCGTGCTCGGATTGCCGCGCGGCGGGGTGCCGGTTGCCTGCGAGGTCGCAGCGGCCCTCGATGCGCCCGTGGACGTGCTCGTCGTGCGTAAGCTCGGTGCACCGTTCGATCCGGAGCTTGCCGTGGGAGCCGTCGCGTTGGGGGGCGTGACCGTGTACAACTCGAGCCTCTTGCGTGAGCTCGGCCTCGACGAGGAGGACATCGCGGCTACACGGGCGCGCGAGCTCGCCGAGCTCGCGCGTCGCGAGCAGGCTTATCGCGGCGCCAAGCCGCCACCCGATCTCGCCGGCCGAACCGTGGTCATCGTCGACGACGGTATCGCCACGGGCGCGACGATGAACGCCGCCGTCGTTGCGGCACGCAACTCGTCGCCGCGGCGGGTCATCGTCGCCGCGCCCACGAGCGCGGTCGATGCCGTCGCTCGGCTCGAGGACGTGGCCGACCGGGTCGTCGTGCTGCACATGCCGGAGCCGTATCTCGGTGTCGGCGCGTGGTACGAGGCGTTTCCGCAGCTCACGGACGCGCAGGTGCTCGACGCCCTTGCGAGCGCCGAGCGAGTCCGCGCGGTGGCCGCGCACGGCCGCGGATAGGGCCTCGGAGCTTCAGTAGTCTTCCGTGGCCTCGTCGTCGTCCCATTCGTCGGGCTGGTCCTTGTCCTCGTCCTCGTCCTCGAGACTCTCGTCCTGCTCGTCCTCTTCGTCGAGGGACTGCCGCCAATCGCGATCCGCAGTGGATGTTTCGCTGTCGGGCAAGTCGTCACGCTCTATGTCGTCGACGGGACCCGTCCAGTCTTCGGGCTGCGCGGCGCGTGCGAGATCCATTTCGAACCACTCGCTCGATTCGAATTGCTCGAGATCGCCGTCGAAGTGCTGCACTTCGATCGTGTCGTTGTCCTCGTCCACGTCGATGACGCGGAAGAGCTGGCCTTTGTCCAGGTGCTTGTACCATTTGCCCACTCTCGGTTCGAGGTCGCGCGCCATATAGGGCCTTCTCCGTTCTTTCTCTAGGGTCGGGTCGCATCTCCGGGGCCCGCAGGCACCCAGAGTCCGTCGTCACATTGCAGCAGCACGCTGCCGCTGCGGATCCTGGGCACCGAGCTCGGGTATCTTGCTCGTCATCTGTCGCTCTTCCGGTGGAAAAGTTCCTGAATCTGCGGGGCTACGACCGACTTCCGGTCAGCCGCCGGAGGAGGTAGCCAACCGCGGCATCGATGCCGCCGAGCGCCCGGTAATCGGCTTCCGGCACGTCCACCCCCAACTTCGAGTGCAGCGCCATGACGAAGTTGAGTTGGTCCATCGAGTCGAAGTCCACTTGCTCTCGCAGCGGTCTCCCGCTGTCGAGCGTCGTCGGCTCGATGTCGGGAGCGACGTCGGCCAGCGCCTCGAGGACTGCCGCGCGAATCGTTGTCTCGTCTGGCTTCGCGTTCATAGCTCCTCCGGGCTCTGCAACAAGCGGCTCACCTCGACGAGAAATTGGCTGCCGCGATGGCCGTCGCTTACGCGGTGATCGGCTGCCAGGCTCGCCGTGATGACGGGTGCCGCGATGACCCTGCCGTCGACACACCATGGTCGCTCGACGAGCGAGCCGAAGCCGACGATGGCGACCTGCGGCGGGTGAATGATCGGGTACAGCGTGTCGGCGCCGCCTTCGCCGAGGCTGCTGATCGTGATCGTGGCGCTCGTGAGCTCGTTGCGGCGCAAGCGCCCGGCCCGAGCCCTCGAAACCGCGTCTTGAAGTTGCCGCATGAGCGCCGGCAGCGGCTGCAGTGGCGCATCGGCGAGTGCCGGCGCCACGAGACCGCCTTGCCGCAGGCGCACGGCCGTGCCGACGTGCACGGCCGCGCTCGGCTCGAAGCGCCCGTCACGCCAAAAGCCGTTGAGCTCGGGCGTTTTGGCGAGCGCTAGCGCGACGGCTTTTAGCAACAGCACCCCGTAGAGCAGGCGATCGGTGACGGGCCGGGACGTATTCCACGCTTCGAGCCAGCGCATCGCGCGCGTCATGTCGATCGTCGTCGCAAGATAGTAATGCGGAATCTCGCGCTTCGAGCGGCTCATGGCTTGGGCGATGACTGCACGCATGTCTTGCGGGCGCTCGGCAGGCGCGGCAGGTGCCGTTCGCTCGACGTCTTGTAACGTGATGGCGCCGCCGGGCCCGCTCGGGCGGATCGCGGCTAGATCGATACCGAGCTCCGCTGCCCGTTTGCGGGCCGCCGGGGACGCGAGCCGGCGCGGCGCGAGTCCGGTTGCTTCGACGTCGTGTGTCGGTGTCGATTCGAGAATCGGTGGCGGTACGGGCGGTACGGGCGCCGGGCTCGTGGACGAAGCGCTCGCCGTGGCGGTCGGCCCGGATTTCGCTGCGCCGGCGCCTTCCGCAGGTCGGTAAGTGGCGAGCACGCCGCCGACCGGTACCACGGTCCCGGGCTCCGCGAGTAACGCGTCGATGACACCGGCCTCGAAGATCTCGATGTCGATGATCCCTTTGGCCGTTTCGACGGCCGCCACGGTTTCCCCGCGACTCACGCTGTCGCCGGGTTTCACGAGCCACTCCGTCAGCGTGGCGGATTCCATGTCGGCGCCGAGCGACGGCATTCGAAATTCAGCCATGACCGAAGAGCCCTTCGACCGCGGCGACGATCCGGTCCGGTTGGGGAAGGGCGGCGTCCTCGAGATGCTTGGCGTACGGAATGGGAACTTCGGCGCTGCAGACGCGGGCCGGCGGGGCGTCGAGGTCATAGAACGCCTGCTCGGCGATGCGCGCCGCAACCTCGGCAGCGAGGCTGCCGCTACGCCAGCCTTCGTCGACGACGACTACGCGCCGGGTGCGGCGGACCGACTCGAGGACCGTTGCTTCGTCGAGCGGGCGCAACGTCCGCAGATCGACGACCTCGGCGTCGATGCCGCGCGCGGCCAGTAGCTGTGCCGCCGCGACGGTCTTCGGCAAGCACCCGCCGTAGGTGACGAGCGTGACGTCGCGGCCGGGTCGCCGGATCGCGGCTCGATCGAGATCGACGCCGGCGATCGTCGGATCCAGCCGGCCTTCCATGTTGTAGAGCATGACGTGCTCCACGATGATCACGGGATCCGGGTCGGCAATCGCGGCTCCGAGCATCCACCGTGCGTCGTCGAGCGTGGCCGGCGAGACGACGCGCAAGCCCGGCACGTGTGCATACCAGTTCTCGAGGCTGTGCGAGTGCTGGGCGGCCAATTGCCGCCCCGCGCCCGTCGCCATGCGGATGACGACGGGCACCGAGAATTGCCCGCCCGACATGTGCCGGATCGTTGCCGCGTTGTTCACGATCTGGTCGATGCACAACAAGCTGAAGTTCACGGTCATGACTTCGACCACGGGCTTCAATCCGCCGAGTGCCGCGCCGATAGCCGCGCCGACGAAGGCCGATTCCGACAGCGGTGTATCGCGGACGCGCTCCTCGCCGAACTCGGCGAGAAGGCCTTTGCTCACCGCGTAGCAGCCGCCGTAGCGGCCGACGTCTTCGCCCATGAGCAAGACGCTCGGATCGCGCTCGAGGTTTTCCCGCAGCGCTTCTCGAATCGCATCGCGGTAGGTGATCGGCGGGGCGCGATTCTCGGTGGCGCTCATGAGGCGCTCACGCGCGTATAGACATCCGCGGCGAGGTGCTCGACAGGCTCCCAGCTTCCTTGCTCGGCGAAAGCCACGGCATCCGCGATCTCCTCGTCTATCCCTTGCTCCAATGCTGCGATATCGGCGTCCGTTACGTGACCTGCGGCGCGCAGCGCCGTCTCGAGCACTACGATCGGATCCCGTTTCTTCCATTCCTCGACTTCGGCTTTTTCGCGATACAGCTCGGCGTCGAACATCGAGTGGGCGCGAAACCGGTAGGTCGAGAACTCGATGAACTGCGGTCCTTCGCCGCGGCGGATTGCAGCGACCGCCGAGGCCGTGGCTCCGGCCACGGCCTGCACGTCCATGCCGTCGACGACGACGGCCGGCACGTTGTAGCCGGCAGCTTTACGCACGATATGCGTTTCGGATTCGGAACGGCTCAATGCCGTGCCCATCGCGTAGAGATTGTTCTCGCACAAAAACAGCACGGGCAGCTTCCAAAGCGCGGCGAGATTGAGCGACTCGTGAAATTCGCCTTCGGCAACGGCGCCCTCGCCGAAGAAGCAAGCGGTCGCGGAGTCGTTGCCTGCGACCTTGGCGGCCAGGCCGAGCCCGACCGCGATCGGCAGGCCGCCACCGACGATCGCGTTACCGCCGTAGAAACGGGTGCGAGCGTCGAAGATATGCATCGAGCCGCCGCGCCCGTGGCAGCAGCCTTCGACTTTGCCGTACATCTCGGCGAGCAATGCGCGCATCGGCACGCCGCGCACGAGCGCATGCCCGTGCTCGCGGTAGGTCGCGACGACTGCGTCGCCGGGGGCGAGCTCACCGATTGCGCCCGTCGCGACCGCTTCCTCGCCGATGTAGAGGTGCAAGAAGCCGCGGATCTTGGTTGCGCTGTAGAGCTCGATACACTTCTCCTCGAAGCGACGAATCCTCAGCATCGTGCCGAGCAAGGTCAGGCCGCGCTCGCGCGACAAGGCGGGGGAGGACGAGCTCATCGGGCCCGAGCCTCCGGCGCACGCTCGAGCGTCGACGTGTCGCCCTCCGGCAGGCCGAGCTCGCGTGCTTTGAGCAGCCGGCGCATGATTTTGCCCGAACGCGTCTTCGGCAGGTTGGCGCTGAACTCGATCTCGCGCGGCGCGACGGCGGGGCCGAGCTTGCGACGGGCATGGGCCAGCAGGTCCCGGCGCAGCGTCTCGTCGGGCGTGAAGCCGGCGCGTAGCGAGACGAACGCTTTGACGACTTCCATCATCGTCGGGTCCGGCTTGCCGATGACCGCCGCCTCGGCCACGGCGGGATGCTCCATGAGCGCGCTTTCGACTTCGAAGGGGCCGATCAGATGCCCGGCCGACTTGATTACGTCGTCCGCACGGCCGACGAACCAGTAGTAGCCGTCGGCGTCGCGGCGTGCGAGATCGCCGCTCAGGTACCAGCCCGAGCGGAAACATTTCGCATAACGCTCGGGCTCGCCGAGGTAGCCGCGAAACATCGACGGCCAGCCGGGCTTCAGCGCAAGCTCGCCGACCGTTTCCGGTGTGCCGATCGGCTCGACGCCGTCGTCGGTCGTCTGCACGATTGCGGCTTCGACGCCCGGAATCGGTCGGCCCATCGAGCCTGGTTTGATGTCGGCGCTCGCGAAGTTCGCGATCATGATGCCGCCCGTCTCGGTCTGCCACCAGTTGTCGTGAAACGGCAGGCCGAGCGTCTCGCTGCCCCAGACGACGGCTTCGGGATTGAGGGGCTCGCCGACGCTGGCGGCGAAGCGCAGCGCGTCGAGGTTGAAGCGCTTGCGCAGCTCCGGCCCGACTTTCATGAGCATGCGGATTGCCGTCGGCGCCGTGTACCAGACGTTGACGCGCTGGTCCTGCAAGACCTGATACCACCGCGCGGCGTCGAAGTCTTCTTCGTCGACGATCATAGTCACGCCGTTGGTCAGCGGCGCGATGATGCCGTACGAGGTGCCCGTCACCCAGCCGGGGTCGGCCGTGCACCAGTACACGTCGTCGGTATGCAGATCGAGCGCGTAGCGGCCCGTGATGTGGTGCGCCACGACGGCCGCATGGACGTGAATCGCGCCCTTGGGCTTGCCCGTCGTGCCGCTCGTGAAGTGAAGCAGCGCCGGCGTCTCCGGATCGGTGGCGGGAATCTCGTACGCCGAGTCCGCCGTCTCGAGCAGTGGCCACAGCGCCTGCACGCCGCCGCCGTCCGGAGCCGGCGCATCGTGATCGACGATGAGGACGTGCTCGAGGTCCGGCAGCGAGGCTCGCAATCCCGCCACTTTGCGCTCGTAGAGCGCGCGCGTGGTCACCAACACCTTGCCGGTCCCGATGCTCATGCGCGTGTGAATCGGCTCGGGGCCGAAAGCCGGGAACAACGGGCTGAAGACAGAGAGGTTCTTGAGCGTGCCGAGAGCCGCGATATACAAAGCCGGCACGCGCGGCATGAGCGCGAAGACGCGCTCGCCCGGGCCGACGCCGAGCGTGCGTAGCACGTTCGCGAACCGGTTGCTCATGGCCGCAAGCTGCGAGTACGTCCAATCGCTCGCGGCATTCGTGCCGAGGTCGCCGCGGGCGAGGCACCGCAGCGCGACCTTGCCGCTCAGCGCACCGAGCGCGTGGCGATCGACGGCTTCGTGCGCGATGTTGAGACCCCGGCCGCCCGGCAAGCCGTCGAGCTCGGCGCGCGCAGCCTCCCAACGGAAGGTCCGTGACGTTTCGCGGTAGTCGGTGAGATTCGGCGCGAGCGCCGTGATCCGACCCTTGTGAATGACTGGGGCGTTCATCGAATCGTGCAGGTTGCCTCGAGTGTCGAGTCACGGTATCGGGTGACGGCACCGGCGGCGATACGAACATTTACGTAGCCAACGGGCCCCGCGGCTCGAATCGGCAGGCTTCATGCGCTTTGGCGATACCAGGCCGCGCATCCGCCGAGGCGCCGTGCGTACGCGCTTCTACCTATGTCGGCGTACCCGAGCCTCGTACAGAATGTTCGGATCTTCGGCCACCCCAACCTGCGGAGGCTCCATGGCACGTGCACGCAAAGTAAGCGCCAACCAGCGACGGCAAATGATCGCCGAAGCGGCATACTTCCGCGCCGAAAGGCGCGGCTTCGACGATGGCGACCCCATCGAGGACTGGACGGCGGCCGAAGCCGAGGTCGATGCCAGGATTCAGGCGATGAGCGAGGACGACGTGCTCGAGCGGCTCGAAGCGGGCTTGACCACGGCCAACGAAAAGCTCGCCGCGCTGCGCCGCAAGCTGTCGAGTCTCTCGGCGGAAGCGCGTACCGAGTGGCAAACCGACGTCGACAAGCTCGGCAAGCTACGCGACAAGTTGCGCAAGCAAATCAAGACAGTCCGCGAGCAGGGGGAGCACGCCGGTCACAAGGCCCGGCAGCAGGCCGAGAAGGCCTGGAGCGAGATCTCCGACTTGTTGCGTCGCGTCGGCCGCTGAGCGGCGGGTCAATAGATGCCGTGAGCGGTAATTTGGCGACTCGGGCCGAGGTCTCGCGGCTCGCGAGGCTCGCGGGCTGCCAGGTAATTGTACTAACTCGTATCATTACGAATTCTACGTTGCCCACCGAAACCCCTAGATTCTCACGCGTAACTCACAGGAGGAGACGCAGTGATGAACAGGACTACTCGGGGAACGTTGGGCTTGCTGGCCGTCGCGGTCACGTTGGGTGCGACGAGCGTGAGCGCCCAGCAGCGCGATCAGGATCGCACTCGCACGCCGACCCTCGAGCGCTCTCAGCAGCTCGACCGCGACCAAAGCCTGGACCGGGATAGGGCATTCGATCGGGACCGAGATCGCGACCAGGACCGCGACGCTGCCGATCGCGATCGGCAGCAGGACCGGGATCGCGATGCGACGCATCTGAAGGATCAGGATCGGCTGCGCGATCGGGACATCTACGGCTCGGCTTTGAT
Organism: uncultured Gammaproteobacteria bacterium; assembly: GCA_963786385.1. Taxonomy (GTDB): domain Bacteria; phylum Pseudomonadota; class Gammaproteobacteria; order Steroidobacterales; family Rariloculaceae; genus FEN-1219. The sequence continues at coordinate 1,686,652 of CAWAYS010000005.1, read as the reverse complement.
GAGCGCGACAGAGCGCGATCAGTATCGGGACGGCTTGCGCGCGGCCACGTCGGATCGCGAATGGGCGCAAGTCCGCGCGGCGCATCAGGAGCAGATGCAAGCACGCGCGCGTGAGCGCGGCATCGACCTCGATCCACCCCTGTACGGTCAGTACCTGCTCACGGCGCGCGAGCAGGCGCGCTATGGCAACCAAGTCCGCACTGCGCGGACCGAGCAAGCCAAGATCCAATTGCGCCAAGAGCATCAGGAGATGGTCCGGACTCGGGCTCGCGAGCTCGGTGTCGATCTGCAGGCGCCCGTCTATGGGCAGCAGCTCATGACGGAGCGCGAGCAAGCGCAATACCGTGAGCGGTTGCAGGCGGCGACGAGCGCGCAGGAACGCGAGCGGTTGCAGAACGGAGCACACTCAGCAGATGCAGGAACGTGCCCGCCAGCATCAAATCCCGCTCGATGTGCTCGACAATTCTTGATCGCGCTCGGGCCTATCAGCTCAGCGGCCTCGCGGACAGACTCCGCGCTCGCCGGGAATGGCGGTGAGCGGGCTCGGCGCGCGCCCGGTGGAGTCCGTCACGCGCAGATTCGTCGATAGCGTGTAACGCGCTGCTCCCTCGCCGAAAGCTGCTTCCGCGAACAGCGCGCCGTAGCCCGTCGTCGGCCACTGGAGCTCATAGACGAACGTGCCGTCGGTTGCAGTGACGGGCTGCGGCTCGAAGGTTGCCTCAACGAAGCCCGCATTCGGCGACCTTGCGTGCCAGGCAACGACGTCGCTCGGTAGCGGCGAAGCGCGCATGCAAAGCCTGAGCGCGTGATCGTGAATCTGGAACTCCCAGTGCATCTGTGGCAAGGCGGCGCCGTCGGCGCTGCTGCGATGCACTGCGGCTAAAGTCGCAATCACGCGACCGAGATCGTCGAGGCCGTGGCCTTGGTTCGGCACGTACAGAATGTACTTCGGCGGCGGCAAGCCCTTCCAGTAAAGGTTCAGTGCATCGACGGGGAAGTAGGGATCGTTGGTGGCGACGACGATGAGCTTGGGTTGGGTGAGCTGTTTTCGGTATGTCCAAGGATCGACGATCTCACGCAGGTCGCGGCCTTGCCTCGAGCCGAGCACCTGCACGAGATTGCGTTTCGTGTAAGGTTCGAGTGCCGGTGACGGCGCTCCCCACACGGTGCTTTGATAGGGCATGTGCTCGGCAAAGTTGAGTGCGTCTATTACGGCCGGGACGAGCGCCGCTGCACGCGGCTCCACGGCTCCCGCGAGCCACGTCGTCCAGCCGCGCTTGGATCCGCCGAGCACGGTAAAGCGCTGCGGCGCCGCATGCCACTCTTGCTGCATGAAGGCCTGCGTCGCGTCCATCCCTCTGCTCACGCTCTTGACCATCGGCAGCAACAACGGCCATTCGGTGTCGCCCGTCGCGAGATAGCGGTCGAACGTGTAGGCGATCAGATCGTCTTCGCGAAGATCGAACATCGGTTGGAACGGAACCTGGCTCAAGACAGCCACGACGCTGCCGAGTCGGTGCGCCATCTCGATGAACACCTTCGCGTCGTCCGGCAGCGCGGCGGGCGGCTCGGCCTCGTAGCTTTCGCGCCAACGCCCGCCGCTGACGACGAACAGCCCTTGACGCGTGTCCGCCGCCACGTTCCTTGGCTTGATGACGTACAGCTGGTGCTTCCAGACGATGCCTTTCCAGGTTTGAGATACGAGCCGTAGCACGACGACGTCGGCGCCGGGTGGCGAGTAACGAGCAACGACGTGCCACGCGTAGCTCGCATCGGCCTTCGCGACGTAGTCGGCGAGCGCCTCGTGCGGCGAGACGCGAGGAGCCCCATTGCCGGCGACGGCCGACAGGGTGAGCCACAAGAAAAGCGCTAGCCGTTGCATGCTCGGAGGTCTCGTCCCTTCGTCGCCAGGGCCCGTGTACGTGACGAGAGCGGGACCGACGGCTCGAGCCGGTAGCTTAGCATCGCGTCGTGGTGTCCAGGTTCGACGCCGCGGGCCCGCATCGCGCAGAGCCGAGGCTCCGTGAACCGTCCAGTTTCCCGCACGGTTCTTCGGGAATTACTGATCCGCATGCGCCGGCGTTGCTGATAGCGTCATCGTCTCGGTGGCCTTGGGTTCGCCCCGGGGTATCGAACGTCGAAATAGCTCGCCGCGGCGTACGTAGGTGGATCCCGACAAGTAGACAAGGAGGTCTCGAGTGGCAGCCAAACAAGAGGAACGCAGCGTCGAGCCATCGAGTGGCGGAGCGTCGCCGACTTTGCTGCGCTGGTACACGTTTTCCGGAACGAGTGGACAAGCATGGATGGTGAGCCGAAGCAAAACGAGCTTTCGCACTGGATCTGGGCCTCGAAGTATCGCTACGGTCCAGACGGTGCACGTCCGGAGCTCAGTGTCGCGAACACCTGGGACCGCGTGGCGGCAGCGCTTGCAGGCGTTGAGCAAGGCGCAGGGATCGATTGGCGCGCGGTCTTTCGCCGGGCACTCGACGACTTCAAGTTCTTGCCGGCCGGTCGCATCCTCGCCGGCGCCGGCACGGCCCGCAAAATGACGCTGTTCAACTGCTTCGTCATGGATTTCATCGACGACTCGGTCGACGGAATCTTCGAGCAGCTCAAGCGCAGCGCGCTCGACGATGCAGTGGGGCGGCGGAATCGGCTGCGACTTCTCGACGCTGCGACCTCGCGGCAGCCGGCCGCCGCATCGCGGCACTATCGCATCGGGCCCAGTCTCGTTCATGCGCGTTTGGGACGCGATGTGCGCGACGCTGCTTTCGACCGGCGCGCGACGCGGCGCGATGATGGGCACGCTGCGTTGCGATCATCCGGATATCGAGGAGTTTGTCGATGCGAAGCGCGAGACGAGCCGCGCTGACGAATTTCAATTTGTCGGTGCAAGTCACCGATGATTTCATGGCGGCACTCGAGTCAGGCGCCGACTGGCCGCTCGTGTTCCCGGCCGAGAGCGCCGATGCCGAGGCCGCGCGAGAAGCGGTTGCGCCCGGTCGCCGCCGGTGCCGTTTCTTGCGCGTGTGCGCAGCGCGTCGCCGCGACGGCGCTCTGGCGCCGGATCATGGATGCCGCCTACGATTCCGCCGAGCCCGGTGTGCTTTTCGTCGACCGTATCAACGCGCTCAACAACCTCTATTATCTGCGAGCACTCACGTCGACGAACCCGTGCGGCGAGATTCCCGCTGCCGGCGAACGGCGCCTGCGATCTCGGCTCGTTCAATCTCTGCGCTTTCGTGCGCGAGCCGTTCTCGGAGCGCGCTGAGATCGATCTCGAGGCGCTCGAGGCGGCGGCCCGTATCGGCACGTGCGAATGCTCGACGACGTCGATCGACCTCTCGAGTTCCGCTGGCGGAGCAGCGTAAGCAGGCGCATGCGACGCGGCGGATCGGGCTCGGCCTCACGGGTCTCGGCGACGCGCTGATCATGCTGGGTCTGGGCTACGACAGCGACGCCGGGCGGCCGCCGCGGCGCACGAGGCACTGCAACGGATCCGCGACGCGGCCTATCGCGAGTTCGACCGCGCTCGCCGAGGAGAGCGGCGCCTTTGCGGCGCTTCGAGCGCGATGCGTTTCTGGCGCCGAGTTACGTCCGCACGCTGCCCGCGGCATCCGCGACGGGATCGCGCGCGGGGATACGCAACAGCCATCTCTCGCGATCGCGCCGACCGGCACGATCAGCCTGCTCGCCAACAACGTTTCGAGCGGCATCGAGCCCGTCTTACGCGCTCGAGAGCGAGCGCCGCGTGCTCGACGCTCGAAGGGCTGCCCGAGGCGCACCTTTGGGACGGATGATTTCGCTTAGCGCTCTGGCGACGAGACGCGGCGTCGGTGTCGCTGCCGTCGAGCTTCGTGACCGCCGGCCGAGCTTCGATCCCGATGCGCATCTGCAGATGCTCGGCGCGCTGCAGCCGCTCGTGGACAATTCGATCTCGAAGACGATCAATGCCCCGTCGATATGGGCTCGCGCGAAGATTTGCCGGCATCTACGAGCGAGCGCACGCGCTGGGACTCAAGGGCTGCACGGTGTTTCGACCGAATCCGGTGACCGGGGCCGTGTTGACGGCGCGGGAAGGCGCAGCCGGCGTGCATTGCTGCACGCCTGATCGGGAGGCGGATTGATGCCGGGTTTCGCCTGCAAACGCGTGCTCGTAGCGCTCAAGCCGTGGCAGCCGGGTTTGCCGCTGGCCGCCGCTCATGCTCGGGCGCTTGCCCGCAACTTTGGCGGGGAGCTTCTGCTCGTAAGCTGCGTGTTCGACTCGCAGGTGGCGTTTCGGCTCGAGCAGCGGGAGGCCGGCGCGTTCGCCGCGCAGTCCGGCATGCTCGACCGTGAGCGTGTGGAGCTCGAGAGGCTTGCCCAGTCCTTGCGTGACTGGGGTGCGAAGGTCGGCACGCGCGTGCTGTGGGACGCACCCGCCTATCAGGGCGCGCTGCGTGTGGCGGACGAGTGGCGCGCGGACCTGCTCGTCATAGGTGCCCACGAGCGCCATCCGGCGCTGCGCACGCGGCTCACGGATACCGATTGGCAGCTCATGCGCCTGAGCCCTTGTCCGCTGCTGCTCGTGAAGGATCCCGTTTTCGACGGATATCCGAGGGTTCTTGCGGCTGTCGATCCGCTGCACCCTCAGGCCCGCGAGAGCGGTGTCGACGATGCCGTGCTGGAAGCGGCGCTCGGTTTCAGCCGCGCATTCGATGCGACGTTGCGGGCGGTGCATGCCGTTCCGGATCCGCGGCAGTTCGATCTCGTGTCGGCCGTCGAAATGGCCCCCGGGGTTTTCTACGACGCGCACGAGCTCGTGTCCGGGCGTCGTCGCATGGTCGGTGATTTGCTGGCAAGCCACGGCGCGGCGGACATGCCCGTCGACTTCGTCCCGGGCGACCCCTCGGCCGCAATCGTCGAGGCCGCGACCGAGCAGAGCGCGACCCTCGTCGTGCTGGGCTCGTTGCGGCGCGGCCGTCTCGAGCAAGTCTTACTCGGCAGCACGGCCGAGCGCGTCGCGGCCGATCTGTCGTGCGATGTGCTGCTCGTGCCGCCGCCGTCCGCGCGCCTGCAAGAAGCCCTCGATTCCGGGGCTGCCGTGCCTACAGATAGGGCGCGAAAAGCCACGCGGCGCCGTCGATGAGCTTGGTGACCAAGCGACGCCCGTCGAGCTCCTCGAGCGTCACTTGTCGTGACCGGTCGCGCACGCGCGCGAAGTGATCGTGCAGCTGCGCGACGAGCGTGTGGTCGTATATCTCGACGTTGAGCTCGAAGTTCAATCGCAGGCTTCGCGGATCGAGATTTGCGGAGCCGATCTGAGCATAGTCGTCGTCGACGTAGAAGATCTTGCTGTGAACGAAAGGCGGCGGCTGGTAGTAGATGTTGATGCCGCGCCGAACGAGCTCCCACAGCATATGTCGCGTGGCCCGGTGCACATACGGCAGATTGTTCTCGGCCGGCAGGATCACCGAAACGTCGACGCCTTGCAGAGCGGCGGCCTGCAGCGGCGCGATCATCTCGCGCGGCGGCAGGAAATACGGCGTCATGATCGAGATGCGCCGGCTCGCGTTGCCGATGGCGCCGACGAGCAGTTCGGTGAGTCGGTCCGTATCGGGGCCTTCGGCCACGGCCCTGCAAACGGCCTCGCCTGAGCGTTCGAAATCGACGACGTCGAGCGAAGCGATCTCGCCCGTAACGAATTGCCAGTCGCGACGAAAAACGGCTTCGATCTGCGTCGCTACGGGGCCGCGGAATCGAAAATGCATGTCCCGAATGCGCGGCGCATCCTCGCCCGGCAACGTCAGGTAACGCTCACGGATGTTGACGCCCCCCGTGAGAGCCGCTTGGCCGTCGGCAACGAGAATCTTGCGATGATTGCGCAGGTTGATGCTGAACGATGGCGGCCACAGTTGCGGTGGCAAGAAACGCGCGCAGCGCACGCCCTCGCGTTCGAGCATGCGGCGGGCGCGCGGCCAGGAATACAGCTCGCCCACGCCGTCGATCAACACGCGCACGTCGACTCCGCGCCGGGTCGCGGCAGCGAGCTCGTCGGCGAACTCCCGGCCCGCCGGGCCGGTGTCTAGAATGTAGGTCGAAAAGTACAAGCGGTGTCGCGCCTCGCGAATCGTCTCGAGCATGGCCGGAAACACGGCGCTCCCGTCATGCAGCAGTTCGACGGAATTGCCGCCCACGAGCGGCAGGGTCGTTACGGCGAGACCGAGTCGTCCGAGCGCTTCGAATCCCGGGGGGGCGGTGGCGGCGAACGTGATCGGGCAGAGCGTTTCGGGCTGGCCCGTGAACAGCTTCCGCGCCCGCGCGGCCACGCGATTGATGCCGAAGAGGTAATAGAGCAGGGGGCCGAGGAGCGGCAGCGTGAAACAAATGGCGATCCAGCCGAAAGCCGACTGCGGCCGCCGCTTGTGTAGCAGCGCGTGGCCGGTGGCCAATACACTCAAGCTGACGCCGAGCGCTGCGATGAGACTCCCGACGAGCTGGGTCCGTAGCATGGTTACTTGTGTAACATACCACCATTCGCGAGGCGGATCGCACTTGCGGCCCTGCGGGCGACGGCAAGGGGTGTTGCCTCGCGCGGAAATCGCCGCAAGCGCCGAAAGCGCCGAAAACAAAGGAGTCGTAATGGCCAAGAAGACGTTCCTGACCGATATTCAAACGCTACGTAAGCGCGCACGTGAGCACATCGAGCGCGGTGCCGTCACCGAAGGCTACCATGCGGATCGCAAGACGGTTTTGAAGCTGCTCAACGAGGCGCTCGCGACCGAGCTCATCTGCGTGCTGCGCTATCGCCGGCACCATTTCATGGCGAGCGGTTTACAAGGGCAGACCGTGGCGCAGGAGTTTCTGCAGCATGCCAACGAGGAGCAAGCTCATGCGGATGAGATCGCAGCACGCATCGTGCAGCTCGGCGGCGAGCCGAACTTCTCGCCCGAGGGACTCGCGAGCCGTAGTCATGCGGAGTACGTGGAGGGAGAGAATCTCATCGACATGATCAAAGAGGATCTGGTTGCCGAGCGTATCGCGATCGACAGCTACCGCGAGATGATCGGCTACGTCGGCAATGACGATTCGACGACGCGGCGTATGCTCGAGGGCATCCTCGCAATGGAGGAGGAGCACGCGGATGATCTCGTCAGCATGCTCGAGGAGCTCGGTGCGTCTTAGGGTTCGTATACGGCGGTCGATTGCGTGAAGTACAAGGACTATTACGAAGTCATGGGTGTCGGCCGAGAGGCGTCGGCCGACGAGATCAAACGCGCGTACCGGCGGCTCGCGCGAAAGTATCATCCCGACGTGAGCAAGGAGCCGAATGCGGAGGAGCGCTTCAAGGAGCTCGGCGAGGCCTACGAGGTCTTGCGCGATCCCGAGAAGCGAGCGGCCTACGACGATCTGGGTAAGCGACCGCAGGGCGAGGACTTCCAGCCGCCGCCGAATTGGAACTTCGATTTCGAGCCGGATACCTCGGGCGCGCACAGTGACTTCTTCGAGAATTTGTTTGGTGGCTTGGGCGCGCGTGCCGGAAGAGGCGGGTTTCGGCGGCGCGGATTCGACACGGGCGTGCAGGTCGAGATCACGCTCGAAGAAGCGTTCCACGGCGGTGAGCGCATGTTGTCCCTCCAACGAGTGGAGCGTGGCGAAGGTGGCCGTCCTCAGCCGCAGACGCAAAAGATCAATGTCCACATTCCTGCCGGTGTCACCGAAGGCCAACAGCTCAGGATTCCGGCGCGCGGGGAGCCGGGTGTGGGCGGGGAGGCGCCCGGTGACCTTTTCGTGCAAATCCACGTGGCGCCACATCGGTGGTTTCGCGTCGAAGGCCGCGACGTTTGGCTCGATTTGCCGATTACGCCCTGGGAAGCGGCGCTGGGTGCGACGGTGCGCGTGCCGACGCTTGCGGGCAAAGTGGATTTGAAGATCCCCAAAGGGGCCACGACGGATCAGCAGTTGCGGCTGCGCGGGCGCGGTCTGCCGGGGCGCAGCGCGGGCGATCAATTCGTCGTGCTCAAGATCGTGGTGCCACCTGCGAAAACGGCCGCGGACGAAGAGTTGTACAAGGAAATGGCCACGCGGCTGGCCATGAACCCACGCCAAGCCTTGGAGATCTGACCCATGAGCGAGCCGATCAAGGGCGTTGTGCTCGACGAGAGCATCGAGTTCTCGATGCAGGAGCTGTGCCGAATTTGCGATGTCGGGGAAGCGCTCGTCGTCGAGATCGTGCAGGAGGGTGTCGTCGAGCCCTATGGCGACGAGCCCGGTCAGTGGCGGTTCTCGGGGCTTGCCGTGACGAGGATTCAACGCGTCATCCGCTTGCAGCGCGAGTTCGAGGTCAACTTGCCGGGGGCTGCGCTTGCCTTGGAGCTGCTCGAGGAGATAGAGCGGCTCAAGCGCGGCCGCGGGTTGTGAGCCGGCCGTGAAGGATCGAGACGAGTCGCCCGACGGGCCGTCGCACGACGGCCGGCACCCCCGGCGTGAGCCGCTGCCCTGGCAGCGGCCGAAACCGGCCGAGGAAGATCCGAACGCACCCGCGCGCGTACGCGCGCTGATCGACAGCCCGACATATCGGCAGGCCGATAGCGACGTCGACTTTCTGAATCTCGACGAGACTCGCGGCGTACGCCTCCAGATCGACTATCTGAAAGCGGAGCTTCTGCTCGCCGAGCATGGCGTAGAGCATACGATCGTGGTGTTCGGCAGCACTCGGATCCGGGAGCCGAGAACGGCGCGACGGCGGGTGAACGATCTGCTCGCGGCGCTGGCGAGCTCGCCCGACGATCCCGAGCTCAAGCACCAGCTCGCCGTGGCCGAGCGTCTGCTCGCGAAAAGTCACTACTACGATACGGCGCGCGAGCTCGGCCGGCTCGTGGGTGGTTGCCGCTCACACAGTGAGGACTGTCGCGTGCTGCTGATGACGGGTGGCGGGCCCGGGGTCATGGAGGCTGCGAACCGCGGCGCCTACGACGTCGGCTCGGAGTCGATTGGGCTCAATATCGCGTTGCCGCACGAGCAGTACCCGAATCCCTATATTTCGCCGGAGTTGTGCTTCAGCTTTCACTACTTTGCGATGCGCAAGCTCCACTTTCTGTTGCGCGCGCGCGCTCTCGTCGCATTTCCGGGGGGCTACGGAACGCTCGACGAGGTGTTCGAGACGCTCACGCTCGTGCAGACGCGCAAGATCGACCCCGTGCCGGTCGTGCTCGTCGGCGAGAGCTACTGGCGGCGCGTGCTCGACGCGGAGTTTCTCGTCGCCGAAGGCGTCATCGACGCGGAAGACAGTGAGCTGTTTCACTATGCCGAGACGGCCGACGAGATCTGGCGAATCATCCTCGATTGGCATGCCGCGAACGGCACGCCGCTCATCACGACCAACTGCGGACCTTGATCTAAGCGATGGAAATCAAATTTCTCGGTGCCGCCGGTACCGTCACCGGTTCTTGTCATCTGCTACGGATCGGCGGGAAGTCGTTGCTGCTCGATTGCGGGCAGTTTCAGGGTGGCCATACGGACGAGGCGCGTAACCGCGAGCCGCTCGATATCGACGCAAAAGACGTCGACGCGGTGGTGCTGAGCCATGCTCACATCGATCATTCAGGGCGTCTGCCCCTGATATGCAAGCAGGGTTTCACGGGCCCGATCTACACCCATCCGGCCAGCCGCGCGCTGTGCGAGATCATGCTTCGCGACTCGGGGTACTTGCACGAGAAGGACGCCGAATGGGAGAACAAGAAACGCCGCCGTAAGCGCTTGCCCGAAGTCGAGCCGCTGTACACGCGGGCCGACGCCGATGCCGTGCTCGGTCAGTTTCGCGGGATCGAGTACGACGTGCGCCAGACGATCCTGCCGGGTGTCGACGTGCGGTTGAGCAAGGCCGGGCATATTCTCGGTGCGGCCATCGTCGAGCTTTGGCTCGAGGAAGGGGGCGTCCGGCGCAAAGTCGTGTTCAGCGGCGATTTGGGCTACGGGGATGCGGCCGTCATGGATCCGCCCAAACGCATCGAGGAGGCGGACTGGGTGCTCATGGAGAGCACTTACGGCGACCGCAATCACCGACCGTTTGCGAGCACGGTCCAGGAGCTCGGCGAAATCTTCGAGAGCGCCGCCAATGCCGGCGGCAATATCTTGATTCCGGCGTTCGCCGTGGGCCGCACGCAGGATTTGCTCTACTTGCTCGAAGCCCATCGCGACGAATGGCAGCTTCAGCGTTGGCAGATCTATCTCGATAGTCCGATGGCGATCGAAACCACGGAGCTATATTGGCGGTACCGACATCTGTACGAAACGAAGCTCTTTCCGGAAGGTCGCCGGCCCGCGCTACCGAACGTAACGACCTCGATGACGACCGAAGAGTCGATGCGGATCAACCAGATCGACAGCGGTGCGCTCATCATCGCCGCAAGCGGCATGTGCACGGGCGGCCGGATCATGCATCACCTCAAACACAACCTTTGGCGTAAGGAGTGCCACGTGATCTTCGTCGGTTTCCAGGCGCAAGGCACGCTCGGGCGCCGGATCGTCGATGGCGCCGAGCATGTGCGCCTCTTACAAGAGACGATCCGGGTCGGCGCCCAGATACACACCGTCGGTGGCCTGTCGGCACACGCCGATCAGGAAGGACTGGACGCATGGTACGGTGCGTTCAAGGATCGGCCGCCCCTCGTGCTCGTGCACGGCGAGCCGCGCGCGCAAGAAGCGCTCGCGAAGCGGTTGCGCAAAGACTATGGCGTCCAAGCGCGGATACCGGCGCTCGGCGACGTCCTGCCGCTCAGCTGACTTCGACAGGGTCGTCGTGCCGCTCGACTGCATCCGCGTCTGTGCGGTGGTGTGCGGCTGGAGATGACGGCCGGTTGGCGGCATCATGTCGCCTCGACGAATCATGCAGGAGGCGCTCATGGGACTCGCAGATCAGCAATGCATTCCGTGTCGCGGCGGCGTGCCGCCTTTGGCGCCCGAACGGGTCCGCGCGTTACTCGCGCAGCTCGACGCCGGTTGGCGTCTGAACGACGCGGGACATCTGCAGCGCCGATACGAATTCTCGAACTTCGCGACGGCACTCGCGTTCGCCAACCGGGTCGGCGAGATCGCCGAGCGCGAGGGCCATCACCCCGATTTGCACGTGGCGTGGGGCTCTTGCGGAGTCGAGATCTGGACGCACAAGATCGGTGGTCTCACCGACAGCGACTTCTACCTCGCGGCCAAAGCCGACCGCGCATTCAATACCTAGTTCGCTGGGCCTCGTCAGAGATAGGCGTAGATCGCTGCGAGCACGCCGAGTGTGCAGGCGAGCAGCACGCTGTGCTTGATCGTGAAACGGAACAGCTTTCCTTCCTCCGATCTCGCCATGCCGGTTGCCGCGACGGCGACCGCGAGGCTCTGCAGGCTGATCATCTTGCCCATCACGCCGCCCGCGGAGTTGGACGCCGCCATGATGGCCGGGTTGAGCCCGAGGCTATTGGCCGTGACGACCTGCAGGTTTCCGAACAGCGCATTGGCAGACGTGTCGCTGCCGGTCAAGAACACGCCGAGCCAGCCGAGCAGCGAGCTGAAGAACGGGAACAGTGCGCCGGTAGCGGCGAATGCCAACCCTAGAGTCACCGTCGCGCCGCTGTAGTTCATGAGGTAGGCCAAACCGACGACGCTGGCGATCGTGAGCAGCGAGAACGAAAGCTGCTTCGCAACGTTCACGAGAATACCGAGGTATTTGCCGACCGAGACGCGGAGCACGACGGCGCCGACGATCGAAGCCAGACCGCAGGCCGTGCCGGCCGCTGCGAGCCAGTCGAACGTGAACATGGCGGGATACGGCGTCGGTGTGCTCACGATCGGAGCAACGCGGATGACCTGGTTGTGCAAGCCCGGCCATTGGATCATGACGTCGAGCGTCTTGAGCGCGGCCTTGGACGGCGGATAACCCCAGACGAGCACGAATGCGACCAAGAACAGGTAGGGCGACCAGGCGAGCAAGGTCCGGCCGAAGCCGTGCGATTTCGGTTGAACGACGGCCTGATGCTCGCCCTCGAGCACGAACTTGTCGCTCGGTTGCCAAACCTTGAACAGCGCGACGAGCGCGAGAATTGCCGTGAGTGCCGCCATGATGTCGACGAGCTCGGGGCCCACGAAGTTCGACATTAGGAACTGCACCGACGCGAAGGCGAGACCGCAAAGCACGGCGGCAGGCAAGACCCCTTTGAGGGCCCGAAATCCGCCCATCACGAGGATCAGATAGGCCGGGATACAGACCGAGATCGGGGCGCATAAGCGACCCACCCAAGCGCTGAGCTCGCCAACAGGAAGGTTCGTGATGCCGGCCAGCGTGATGACGGGAATGCCGATCGAGCCGAAAGCGACGGGTGCCGTGTTGGCCAGCAGGCAGATGCCTGCCGCGAAGAACGGCGAGAAGCCGAGCCCGGTCAACATCGCCGCCGCCACGGCCACGGGTGTGCCGAATCCCGCGGCGCCCTCGATGAACGCGCCGAAAGCGAAGGCAATGAGCATCGCCTGCAGCCGGCGGTCCGATGTGAGCCCGCCGATCGAGTCCTTGATGATTTCGAAGTTGCCCGTCTCGAGCGTCAAACGGTAAAGCACGACGGCCCAATAAACGATCCAGCCTATCGGGAACAAGCCGAAAGCGGCGCCGTAGAGCGACGAGCTCACGGCGAGCCCGACGGGCATGCCGTAGACGCCGATCGAGACGACGGCGGCGGCCGCGAGTCCGCACAGCCCCGCGATCCACGCCGGCTTGCGGAAGACACCGATCATGAGCAACAACACGAAGATAGGGATGGCCGCTGCGAAGGTCGAAAGAGCAAGGCTATCCGCCAGAGGCATGTATTGCTGCTGCCACATAATCGAAGTCTCTCAGTGAATGCCGTAATCGACGATATCGTCGAAGTAGCCGGTGACGGTCAGCGTGACCTTCACCGGAAACTCGTTGTAGTTGAGCCAGTACCACCCGTGCTCGCCGCCGAAAGGTGCGACGAGGGAGCCGCTGGAGCCCGAGCCCTCCTGATCCTCACGATAGCGGACGAAGAACTCGTCGCCCGCAGCGGGATCGTGACCGTGGAAGTCGCTGTAGATCGCCCCGCGGTCGACCTTCCAGGAATACAGAACGACTTTGTTTTGCTTGAGCACCGTTTTGATCTCGGTCTCGCCGTCGGGCGGCAGCGTGAGCTCGACGACGCGCGTCGCGGCGGGGCCGGCTTCCTCTTGATGCACGGCAGGGTTCGGCAGGGGTACGGGCTCGCCGAAGTCCGGGACTTCGACCTCGCGGACGTTCTCATTGCCGCCGAGCACGTCGGTGACTTCGAACGCGCGCGCCGGTGCGCGCAAGGCCGTGAGACCGAGCGCTCGACCGACGCCCAATGGATCGATGCTGTACTCGGCCGGCAGAACCACGGTCGCCAGCACGATGACCGCGACGGCTGCCGCTGCGATTACGCTCAGGGCGAGGCGTTTACCGGACGGCGGTTGCCATTCCGGCGGAGTGGCCGTTGACACGTGAATTCCCCCCAGCTGTTTTGGCGACAGTCTACCGTGTTCCGCCGAGATTCGCCCGCCGGCGCCTCACTCGAATCGGAGGTGGGCGGAGAAGAACGGTAGGACCTCGGTCGCGAGACGCTCGCCGATCCTGTTCACATGGTTACCGGAATAGATTTCTGCATCGTGCGCTATACCGTAGCTACTCAGGATCGCGTCGAGCGTACGCACCGTGGCTGCGATGCCCTTGTCGTCGTCGCCTGCGTCGACGGCAATTGCGTCGTAGCGCTTGAGGCTCGGTATGTACTGGTGGACGAGCGTCAACGGCGCGTTGGCGGCCCATTCGGCCACCGTGTTCGGTACGACGTTGCCCGCCGAATCGACGGGTAGATCGAAATACCGGGGCGCATCTCGAGGATTGGGCGACCACGCGGCCGCGGAGGCAAGCATCGCCTTCGTCGGAAAATCGGCTGCGGCGATCTGTGCATCGGTGCGCACGGCGGCCGCGCGGGCGGCGATCTCGGGCGAGGGGCTCATCGACGGTGCCATGCAACATGGACTCATCGCGTACAAGCTCGAGAACACCTCGGGGTATTTCATCCCGATGCGAACCGTACCGTAGCCGCCCATCGAGTGCCCTGCGAGTCCGCGGCTTTGCCGAGTTGCGAGCGTTCGATAATGCCCGTCCACGTAAGCGACGAGGTCCTTCGCGACGAAAGCTTCCCAGTCACCCGTCGTGACGGAGTTCGAGTACATGCTGCCCTGGTATTTCGTGAACGCGTTCGGCATGACGACGATGAGCTCGTGCGCTCCGCTGGCGAACGCGCGATCGACGGCGTCCGGCACGTTGACGAAGTGCTCGCCCTGCAACCCGAACCATTTCTCGTCCGAGTCCGTGAACCCGTGCAACAGATACAGCACGGGGTAGCGCCGGTCGGGCGCACTCGAATAGCTCGGCGGCAGGTAGATCGATACTTGGCGGTCGGCCGAGTCACCTTCGAGATTGCCGACCAACGACTGGCCGTGAACGGTTACGCGCTCGAACTTGCCGGCATGGGGAGCCTGCGGTGGCGACGTTTGCGCCTCGGTGAGGGCGGGCGCCAGTTGCAGTGCCGAAGCAGCAATCAAGCTTGCGACGGCGGTTTTGATCCGAGTCATTGGGTCGGCTCCGGGGTCGTGTCGTGCCACTGCGGATCGCGATAGTGATCGGCGCGGCCCGAGACGGGATTGCGGTAGTGGAATGGCGGCACGAATGCGGCAGGGTACGGATCGTAAGGCACCGATTGCGGCCGGTCCGGCGGTAGGCGCTCGTAAGGCGCGAAGATGCCGGATGGGCGCTTGGCCCAGCCGTCTTCGTAGTTGGTGTAGAACGTCTGGTAGGCGTGCAGATACTTGAGCTTCCAGATGCCGTCTTCCTTTACGGCCACGTTTTCGTACACGCCCGACCCCCATTGGGCGTTGCGGGGGTAAATGCCGAACATGACGAACAACCGCGAGCGCATGTAGGCCGTCTGCCCGTCGGGCGACACGTCGACGACTGGCTGTAGGTGCATGTGGTTGAACAACGCACCGTCACGCGGCCCGACGGGGCCGAGATTGTGCATGTATTCGCGAACGCGGTCTTGGCCGATGAACACGCCGCGGCCGAGGATCTCGACGACGCCGTCGGCCGTGAATAGGTCGGCGATATCGTCCTGTTGCGACTTGTCGACATAGTGACCGTAGGCGCCGGCGAGATTCTCGAGCGCGTCGAAGTCCTCGAGACGACCCACCTCGATCTTGGCGGCGGTTACGGCTTGCTCCAGATCGTTGACGGCTGCGGCGACTGCCGCGTCGTTGCCGGCGCTGCGATTGCAGCCCGTCAAGAGCAGCGTAGCGGCCGTGAGCAGGGCTGTCGTTTTCGCCGGCAAGCAAGCGCCTTTCTTCATCATCTGCGCTCTCACTGGCCGCTCACGGGGTTCTGGAAGCTGAACGGTGGCACGTAGACGCCGGGATACGGCTCGTAGCGCTCGCTCGGGGGCCGGTCCGGCTCGACGCCGCGGCCCATTGCATAGTCTTCGACGGCTTGCTTGCCGGTGTTGAGCCAGCCGCCCTCGTAGGGCGCGAAGAACGTGGCGTACCAGTGGATCTTGCTGATCTTCCAGACGCCGTCCTCTTTCACGTATTCGTTCTCGTACGGACCCTCGCCCCAGTTACCGCCCGAGCCCGCGCCGTAGGTGCCCGTCATGATGAAGGTGCGCCAGCGTCCCTTGGCTGATTGTCCGTCGGGGGCCAGAGTGACGATCGGCTGAAGCTGCAGATGCTCGAAGAGTATTCCTTCGAGTGGGCCTTGCTTCCCGCCGCTCAAGCTGTAGAGGTATCTTCGAATGCTGTTCTTGCCGGCATAGACGCCGCTCGGCCCGATCTCCATCGTCGCGTCGTCCGTGAGCAGGTCCAGCACTTCCTCCCAGAGCATCTTGTCGGTGTAGTAGCCGTAGCTGTTTTGCAGGTTCTCGATCTCGTTGATGTCGTCGATCTTCTCGGCGCGGTCGGCGATCGCGGCGAGACGTTCGCGCGCGGCCTTGACGCGCTGCATCGGGTCGCCGGCCGGCGCCGCATCTTGCTGCGGTGCGGGTGGTGCGGCGCCCGCCGCCGTCTGGCTCGTGTCCGTCGCGTTGCAAACGCCCGGCTCGCAGCGGCCCGACACGGGATTCTTGTAATGATAAGGGGGCTGGTAAGCGGACGGATATGACCGGTATACCTCGGTCGGCGGCCGGTCGGGCGGAAAGTCGGCGAGCGGCGGATCGAGCGGCAGAGGAGCCTTGTGCCAGCCCGGGTCGTACGGCGCCGCGACCGTTTGGTACCAATGCACCTTATGGAATTTCCAGGTACCGTTTTCCTTGACGTATTCGTTCTCGTAAGGCCCTTCGACCCACGTGGCGCTCTTGCCATGCTCGCCGAGCTCGATCAACGCGCGCCACCGCCCTTTGGCAGTCATGCCGTCGTCGGCGACGTGCACGACACCTTGGAGGATCATGTGGTTGAACAGCTGTCCGGGCTTGAGCCCGTTACCGCCCATGACGCGCTCGTAGAATTCTGCGATTCGTGTCTTGCCGACGTAGACGCCGGAGCCGCCGAGCTCTGCCGTGGTATCGGGGGCGTCCGCAAAGAGAGCCGCGATTTGGTCGCCGAGCTTCTTGTCGACGTAGTAGCCGTAGGCACGCTGCAGCCGCTTGATCGCTTTCGTGTCTTCGAGCAATTGCGCGCGGTGCTCGAGCCCGGACAGCTCCGTTTCCAGCGCGGCGAGGCGGGTCATGCTGTCTTCGGGGGTCGCCCCGGCATGGTCGGCGAAGACCATGACTGCGCACAGGACCGCCATGCCTGCGAGCCCAAGAATCTCCGTGGACGACATCGCAGCTCCCCCCGACGTTCTCGACCATTCGGCGCCGCCAAGAGTGCGCCGACTAAGCCGTTTCCTCCGGCGGATCCCGAGCCGACCTAGCGAAGGATCAGGCGGCTTGTACGGTATAGGCCTGTAGTTGCAACGCGAAGTCGCGCAAAGCGCGGATCCCGCTCGCCTCCGCTTCGGCGCACCATGTCTGGAGACGTTTGAGCCGATCGGTGTCGTTGCGTGCCGCCTGGCTCGACAGAGCTTTGAGTTGCTGAGTGAACTGGTGAACGGTGCGCAACGTCTGGCTGCGCTGCAAAGCGGCTTCGAGCCACTCGCGTGCGCGCGGGTCTTTGCCTAGCGCTCCGTCTTCGCGAATCATGAGCCGGCGAATTCTGCCGAGCCGTTGCCGAGGAATTTCCGCCTCGGCATGCACTTGGAGTCCTTGCAGGACCGGCGCGATGACGCGACGGCCGTACAGCGTGAGCACGTGGAAGCGGTTCGAGACCACGGCGCGCAGCGTGTCGATGTCGATCGTGGTTTTGCCCATCGCGAAGCCCGTGCGCGGCGCTACTCGCTTCACGCTCGCGAGTCCGAGCATCTCGAATAGGCGAATGTAGACCCAGCCGATGTCGAGCTCCCACCACTTGTTCGCGAGCTTCGCCGAGTATTGGTACGCGTGGTGATTGTTGTGAAACTCTTCGCCGCCGATCAGGATGCCCAACGGGAAGATGTTGCGCGACGCGTCCTGCGTCTCGAAATTGCGGTAGCCCCAATAGTGGCCGACGCCGTTGATGACGCCAGCAGCCCAAAACGGAATCCAAGCCATTTGCACGGCGAAGATGGCGATGCCGGCGAGTCCGAAGAGCGCAACGTCGATGACGAACATGACGAACAGGCCGAAGTAGCGGTAATGGGAATACACGTGCCGCTCGAGCCAGTCGTCCGGTGTGCCGCGGCCGAACGCTTCGAGAGTTTCCTCGATCTGCGTCTCGCGCCGGTAGAGCCCGACTCCGCCGAACAGTACGCGCCAAATGCCCCAAACCTGCGGACTGTGCGGATCGCTTTCGGTCTCGCAGTTTGCATGGTGCTTGCGATGCACCGCGACCCATTCGCGCGTGACCATGCCGGTGGTCAGCCACAACCAAAAGCGGAAGAAGTGACTCACCGCGGGGTGCAACGTGAGCGCACGATGCGTCTGGCAACGATGCAGGAAGATCGTAACGCCTGCGATCGTGATGTGCGTGAGCGCGAGCGCTACGACGATGTAGCCCATGACCGAAAGATCGAGTAAACCGCTAAACTTCATACTTCCTCGCCCGTGTTGTGGGACGCGCCTCTTGCCGCAACGCTTCCGAGCGAAATGTCGGCAAAAGTAAGGCCGCGACAGTATCGTCTCTCGTTATTGTTATATCGGCGCGCCGTCGAGCGGCACACCGTCCTCCCCCTGTTGGCGCCGCACTCAGCCCCGCGCACGGACAAGACTATGGGTGCTGGCACCCTTGTTTGCAAGGCGCCGCGTCACACGGACCGGCCGTGCCGCAAGTGATTCTCAATTGGATGCTGTGCCTGCCGCAGCGGACGGCGCCTCGGGTGGCGCCGAGTCTCCCATCAGCTTACGCAGCAGGGCGGCGGTCCCTTCGCGCCGCACGCCCTCGTGCCCGGAAAAGCCGAAACCTCCGGCCAGTCCGAGCGCCGTGTCGAGCACCGAGAAGCCCTTGTTGTCTTTGGCCTGCAAGTCGGCGCCTTTGGAGGCGAGGAACTCGATCACGTCGTCGTAGCCTTGCAACGCGGCGCCGTGCAAGGCCGTCCGTCCATCGGCGGCTCGCGCATTGACGTCGGCGCCGCGATCGAGCAGGAGCTGAATCGCTCCGATCGCTTGCACTTGGGTCTTGTATCGTCCGGTCGTGTCCTGCTCGGTGGTGCCGAGACCGGCGGCGGCCATGAGTGGCGTGATGCCGCTGCGGGTCGGGGCCAGCGTCGTGTCGGCGCCGTGCTCGAGCAGCAATCTCATCGCGGGCAGGTCGGCGGCTTTGGCGGCGCGCAGAAACGGCGTCGTGCCGGCGCCGAGCATGCCGTCGTTGCCGCGGTCGAGCTTGGCTCGATAAGGCGGCAGGCGTTTGAGCCGGGCATTCTCGTCGGCGCCGTGCTCGAGCAGCATGCGTGCGACGTCCAGGGCGCTGAGCTTGTTCTCGATGACATGCGGCGGTGCGGGCCGGTTGGAGGCCGGCATGGTGTTGAAGTCGATCGCGGCATACAGCGCCGTACGGCCCGTGTAGTCGGCGAGGTTCGGGTCGGTGCCCGCTTCGACGAGCGCGCCTGCGACGTCGTAGTGACCGTTGATCAAGGCGAGCACGATCCCGCTGATGCCGTCGGGGGTCGTTGCGTTCACGTTTGCGCCGGCCTTGATCAAGATCGGCAGACAGGCCAGGCAGTTCTCGCGAGCCGCGAAAAGGAGCGGCGTGAGCCCGCCGGGGGGCAGCCATTTATCACGCGGCTCCGCCGTGCGTTGCCGCTCCCACTCCTCGACGCTCGAGGCAGCGTTGGCATCGGCCCCGTGCGCGAGCAGCTCGCCGACCATCGCCGGATGACCCTGCGCGGCTGCCCACATGAGCGCCGTCTGACCATGCCATTTCTCACGCGCGTCGATTTCGGCGCCGGCTTGCAGCAGCGCTTTGGCGGCCTCCACGTTGCCGCCTCGGGCAACGGTCATGAGCACGGTCTCACCCTCCGTGCCGACTTCGTTGGCGTCGGCGCCGGCTGCGAGCAGACGCTCGATCATCTTCGCGCTGCCGTTGACGGCCGCAAGATACAACGGCGTGACGCCATAGCGGTTCGCGGCTTTGGGGTCCGCTCCGGCTTTGATCAGCCGATCGGCGAGATCGACGTCGTCTTGGCGGGCGGCCCAGTGCAACGCCGTGGTGCCATCGGCCTCGGTCGCGCGCACGTCCGCCTTTCGATCGATGAGGCTAACGGCCTCGGTATGGTCGCCGGACTTTGCAGCCTGCACGAGAGCTGGGGTCTCGGCTGCGGCGCTGGATGCCGCCGCGGCGAGCGCCATGCCGATAATCACGCGAAACGAGTCACGCAACATGCCGAGGCCTCCGCAGGCTAAATCTCGCTGATGACGCCCGTGCTGTCGCCGAGATGATCGAGCGGCACATCGGCCTTGGCGAGCATCGACACGAGCAAATTCGTCATCGGCGTGTGCTCGGGACACATGATGTGCTGGCCGCCCGTCATTCGGCCGCGGCCGCCTACCGTCAACGCCGGTAACGGGTAATGATCGTGCTGGTTGCTGTTGCTCATGTTGCTGCCGTACAGCAGGATGGTGTTGTCGAGCAGCGTGCCGTCGCCGTCTTCGATCGAGTCGAGCTTGGCGAGGAATTCGCCGAACAGTCCCACGTGATAGTTTTGGATCCGGGCGTTCATCTCGAGCTTTTCGGGCTTGTTCTGATGGTGCGACACGGCATGGTGGCCCTCGGTGACGCCAACCTGCGGATACGTGCGATTGCTGACCTCGCGCGCCATCATGAACGTGAACACGCGCGTGATGTCGCCCTGGTAGGCGAGGGCCAGCAAGTCGTACATCAGCCGGACATGGTCGGGATAAGCGAACGGAATCCCGGGCGGCGCTTCCGGAATAACGAGATCCGGATTCTGTGCCACTTGCGATTCCGCGCGGGACAGTCGCCGCTCGATCTCGCGCACGCCTTCTAGATAGTCGTCGAGCTTCTTGCGGTCGTGGCCCCCCAAGGTTTGCTGGAGCCCCGTCGCCTGCTGGGTCACTGCGTCGAGGATGCTGCGATCCTCCTTGCGCCGCGCAAGACGTGCTTCGACGCTGTCGCCCTGGCCGAACATTCGTTCGAAGACCTTGCGCGGATTGATCTCCATCGGCATCGGTGTCGTATGCGTGCGCCACGACAGCGTGTTCATGTAGATGCAACCGTAGTCGCGATCGCAGGCGCCGATCAGGCCCGAGTGATCCTCCGTCGCGAGCTCCATCGAGGGCAACAGCGTTTCTTGTCCGATGGCAGCGGCCGCGATTTGATCGGCCGTGACGCCGGCATACGCATCCACCCCCTGCGTGGGCTTCGGCCTGACGCCGCTGAGCCAAGTCGTCGGGCTCAATGAATGCACGGCGGTCGAATCGGCCGCGCGATGGTGCAATTGGCTCACGATGTTCAGACGATCGCGAAACGGCTCGAGCGGTTTCAAGATGTCCTTGAACTCGAAGTTACGGCCGACCGCGTCCGGCGTGAATCGCGCCATCACGGCCCCGTGCGGCACATAGACGAAGCCGAGTCGCGGGCCCTGCTTCGCGTTGCTCGCAAACGCCGGGACCATGGCATCGAGCAGAGGCAAAGCTACCGTCGCGCCCAAGCCTCGTAAGAAGGTGCGGCGCGGAAGGTGCTTCTTGGTGATCAGCATCGTGCTACTCCCCGTTATGCGGCTCGACGGTCGTCGTCGCGCGAAGCGACTGCGTGAGCAAGGGGCTTGGGCCGTAATCGCACGCGTTCGGCACTCGCCCCCGAGAACGAAAACATTTCGTTAAGTGGTTGAAAACCAGCCAAAATACTAACCAAAACTCAGTGTAGGCGCCAATCCTCACGGTTGTCGGCCCGACGTCCCCGGCCTTCGTCCGTCGCCGGCGGTACCGCATCGACACTCAATAATGAGTAGAGCGCCCACTCTACCCGACAGTTCCGCGATGCTGCTCGGCCTAGTCGAAGTATTGCGCGAACCGCTCGTTACCGTCGATACGTGTCTTCCGCACCGCATTCAGCTTTGCATCCCCCAGCGTCTGACCGTTCGTTTCTCGATGCTGCGAAAGACGACGTTCTCGACGAATAGGCCGAAAAGAATCACGGTCAGCAGCCCAGCGAAGACCTGTGGAATCAGCAGCTGGTTCTTCTTCTCGAAGATGTACCAACCGAGGCCGCCGGATCCGGAGCTCACGCCGAAGACGAGCTCGGCCGCAATCAACGTGCGCCAGGCGAACGCCCAACCGACTTTGAGTCCGGTCAGAATACTGGGGAAGGCGCCGGGGATCAGAATCTTCGCGATATATGCCAGTGGCGAGAGGCCGTAATTGCGGCCCACCATCTTGAGCGTCGGGCTGAGGCTCTTGAACCCGAAACGTGTTGAGCGCAACCGCCCAGAGCACGGCGTGAATCAGCACGAAGATCACGCTGCCGTTGCCGAGCCCGAACCAAATGAGCGCGAGCGGCAGGAGCGCAATCGACGGTAGCGGATTGAACATGGCCGTCAAAGTCTCGAGGAGATCGGCGCCGATCCGTGACACGCTGGCGAAAGCCGTGAGTAATGCCGCGACGGCGAGTCCTGCGACGTAGCCTTTCAACAGTAGTGTCAGCGTATAGACACCTGCACGGGGCAGCTCGCCCGACAGCAGTCCGGTGACGAGCGCAGCGACGGTGCTCGAGAACGTCGGAAAGACGAGCGGGTTATCGAGCTGGCGCGCGTACAGCTCCCACGCCAAAGCCAGGACCGCAAGCACGATGGACTTTCGCGCCGCGCCGTTGGCATAGAGCTTTGCGGCGAGGCTCAACGGCTGTGCCGCAACCGGAAGGTTCGCGACGTCGGCGTCGAGCTCGTGGACGATGTCGGGGCGGTCGACGTCAGACATCGCCGAGTCCTCCGTGTCGTTCGAACAAAGTCGCTTCGATGCGCGCCGACAGCAGGTCGCCGCCGGCGTCGGCCTCGTCTTTGCCGCTGCAACCGATCTCGGCTTTGGCGCGGCCCGGGTGTGCGCTGAGCAGCAGGATGCGGTTGCCGATGCGGATCGCTTCGGGAATCGAGTGGGTCACGAACAGCACGGTGAACCGCGTGTCCTCCCATAGGCTCAGCAGCTCTTCCTGCATACGACCCCGTGTGAGCGCGTCGAGAGCCGCAAACGGCTCGTCCATGAGCAAGATTTTCGGCTCCATCGCCATCGCCCGCGCGATGGCGACGCGTTGCTTCATGCCGCCGGAGAGCGTGTGCGGATAACTGTCGGCGAACTTCGTCGAGACCCACTTTCGCGATGAAGTGCAGCGCGCGTTCCACGGCCGGTCCACGCGCCAGCGTGCGGCTGGCCGTCAACGCGAACACGATGTTGTCGCGGACGGTCTTCCACGGCAGCAGCTGGTCGAACTCTTGAAACACGAGCGCTCGGTCGGGTCCCGGGGCCGCGTATCGGCCGTCCATTGAGCAGGATCTCGCCTTCGACCGGCTCCAGGTAGCCGCCGACGGCTTTGAGCAGCGTCGACTTGCCGCAGCCCGAAGGGCCGAGCACGACGTATCGGTCTCCCGCTAGCACGTCGAAGCTGACGCGGTGCGTCGCCGTGACGAGCTGGTTCTCGGTGCGGTATTGCAGCGTCACGCCGCGGACGGCGAGCAGCGGCTCGATTGCCTGAGTGCTCATTCCGCGTCCCCCTTCGCTGCTGTCGCTCAGCTGCCCGGCGCGGACTGTATCTCGGGAAAGAACATGTCCTTCCAGGAGCCCGGCTCGTGCTCGATCGAGCCGATCGACTTCATGAACCGCGCGTACTTGAGCACATTCGTCGGCGTCGTCGTGAACTTGATCGACGGATCGTCGAGCACTTCGACGAGCTCGTCCACAGAGAAGCCCGCGCCCGAGTCGGCCGCATAGAGCGTTTGGGCCGCGGCGCGCGGATCGCTTCTGATCATTTCGTTCGCCTCCGTCAGCGCGGCCAACACGGCCGCACAGAGCTTCGGCTCGCGATCGTGAAACCGGCTGGTCGTCGAAAGCATCGTGAACGTCGTGGAGCCGCCGAGGATATCGTCCGTGGTGATGACCGTGTGCACGCGAGGATCTTTGATCTCGCGCTGATGAAACGGCGGCGACGTGAAGTGCGCGTCGATCTGGTTCGAGCCGGACAAGAGCGCGACGACGCCGTCCGGGTGCGTCATCGTGACGGTGTAGCGGTCGAAACGGCCGGCGGAGTCCGCACCGTAGTGGTCGGTCGCATACATTTGCATGTTGATGGCCGGAATCGACACCTTCACGGCGGTGACGGCGATCTTGTCCTTTTCCGAGAGATCGTCGAGCGTGTGCAAGCGTTCGGATGTCGTGTTCAAGTACATCGGCAGCGATGCCATCGCCGCTAGACCCTTGACGGCCACCGAATCGCGCGTGCGGTCCCACAGCGTAATGAATGCGGGCGGGCCCGCCGCGATGAAGTCCACGGAGCCAGAGAGCAGCGCGTCGTTCATGACCGCCGGTCCACCGAGGTCGATCCATCTTACAGTCAGGTTGTCGATTCCAGCGGCCCGGGCATGTTTCTCGATGAGCCCGTGTTCCTTCATGACGAGCAGCGGCAGGAAACCGACGCCGCCCGCGCCGATCGGAATGCGTACCTCCGTGCCGGCGGGCGCACCGCCGCACCCCCCCAAGAGCGCCAGCACGCTGGCCAAGCCCGTGTAGACGAGCGTGCGCAACGGGCTCACCCGCTCGTGCCCCGGGGGCGCGCCGATGCCTCGGGCGCCGTGCGTCGTACCAAGTCTGCAACGTCGTCGAGTGCGTCGAGACGCCAGCAATCGGCGATCAGGCTTTCCACACGGGACTCCGGCAGCGCCAGGACGGCTTGATCGAAGAACTTGTCCGCGAGCTGTTGGTTGTCGAGCGGTCGGTGGACGTTGCCGAGCGATTGCTCGACGAACTTCGTCAGTGTGCGTCCGTCGCTCAGGGTGACTTCGATGTGCACTTGGTCTTCGGTGATCGCCGGGTCTGCAGTGGCAGTGGTGACGGCCCGCACGCGGGCGAGCTCGGGATCGCGAATCGCTTCCTCGGTGAATTCTTGTAGCCCGCCTTTGCCACGTACGAGACCGATTGCCGCAGCGTGATAAATGGAGTACTTGCTTTCCAGCGCTCGGCTCAGCTCGCTCTTGTTGCAAAGATCGAGCACGAGTGGCGCCACGCGTATGCGCACCGCTTCGATCGACTCGGAAGTGGGGGAGAACTCCCGATGCAGTTGACTGCAGCCGTCGATGGCGGGATGGACGACCAGTCCGCAAGCGTAGGGTTTGTATGCGTTGTCGCGCAGCTCGAAGTCCGTGCCGAGTCCGGCCGTGACTTTGTCGAGATCGTATGCGGCGGCCGTGACCGCAGCGAAGCCGCGCGGGCCCTCGAGCGCGCGTTCTCCGGCTGTGAAATCGGCGCCGCCGAGGAGCGCTGCCGTGTAGCCGTTTTGCGCGGCCCGCCCCGGCTGGAACGACTTCGCCATCGACCCGAACATCTCGCGGATGCCAGCGGCTTGGGTTGCCGCAAGGCCGAAAGCCCAAACCATCTGACGCGTGCTCAATCCCAGCAGCTTGCCGACGGCGGCTGCCGCGCCGAAAACGCCGGTCGTGGACGTAATGTGCCAGCCGGCTTCGTAATGTGCCGGGTACACGGCATTGCCTATGCGTGACTCGACCTCGAAGCCGAGAATGAACGCATGAATGAAATCCGCTCCCGAGATCCGATTGGCGCCGGCGTAGGCGAACAAGGCGGAGGCCACGGGTACGCTCGGATGAATGTAGTTCTTCGGCAGCGTGTCGTCGTATTCGTGAACATGCGAGCCGATGCCGTTCAGCAGCGCCGCATGCAACGCATCGAATCGCTCGCTGCGGCCGAGTACGTTGGTCGTCGGCTCGCCCGAGAACGCAGCGAGCGTGCGAATCGCGACATCGAGCGCGGGCTCGATGCTGCCGCCGAGCGCACAGCCGAGATAATTGAGAATGGCCCGCTTGGCTTCGCTGTGCACATCCGCTGGGATGGAAGAGAGATCGCTCCCGACGACGTAGGCCGCCAGGGTCTTGGTTACCGACATGTGTCCCCCAAAGGTTCGATGCCGTCGTTTCTCCGGGGAGCGCGACCCCAGCGACGGCTAAGCCGTGGATCGCGCGCTGCAAATCGGCGGCAGGCTGCCGCTGAGCTGCTGCCAGGTGTCGCCCCGGTCGGCGCCGAGCCAGAGATTGCCGGTCGTGCTGCCGACAGCGAGTGTATCGCCTTGTGCGTCGATGTCGAGTCCGTGGCCGTAGACGAGATCATAGACGTGTCGCTACGGCAGACCGTTGCGCAGCTCGTCGAAGCTGCTCCTTAGTATTTGCCGTCGCGGCTCGATACCGCGCTGCGCGAACGCGTCGTCGAGCTTCGCCGTGACGTCTTCCACGCCGATCAGGCTCATTGCCTCTGGGTCGCGGACGCGCTCACCCCAGCGCAGACTCGTCACCGGTTTGCCGAGCTCGCGCTCCACGGCTTGCGCGTACTTGTCGACGACCAGGTGCTGGCTCAGGTAAGGACCCGTGCGCAAGCGGTTCGAGGTTGCATACAGACCGACGACCGGAGTGCCCACCGCGGTCGCCATATGGGCGGGACCGGAGTCGGGGCACAGCACCACTGCCGCGCGCTCGATGATCGCGAGAAGCTGTTTCAACGTCGTCCGGCCGATCAGATTCTGCGGCGCCGTCTTGCACAATGCCGAGATGTCTCGGCCGTAGCTGCGCTCGATGTCGGTCGAGCCGCCCGTGAGCACGACGCTCGCGCCAAAACGTTCGCTCGCGTAGTCGGCGATCCGGGCGTAGCACTCGACTCGCCAGTTTCTATAGTTGCGAAAGCGTTGGCCCGTCACGGGGCTCAATACGAGCATCGGCCGATCTTTCGGTGCGACGGCGGCGGCGAAGGTGCGATCCTCGGGCGTCAGCGGGATGTCCCAGCGCAGCTCGCCGCGGGGAACGCCGATCGAGGCGGCGAACTCGAACAAGCCGTCCATGACGTGCTGGGCCGGTTGCGCATCGATGCGCCGGTTGCAGAACAGCCACTGATAGTCGCGGGCGCGTGCTCGGTCGAAACCGATCTTGATCGGGGCATCGACGAGCAGGCTGGCGATATTGGCTCGCATCGATGCGTGCATGTCGAGCAAAGCGTCGAAACGGTGGCCGGACAGGGCCCGGCGCAAGTCGAAGTATCCGCGCCACCCACGGGATTTGTCGAACACGACGAATTCGACGCCGTCGAGCCCTCGGAGCAGCGAATGCTCGGTCTTGCCGATGATCCAAGCGATGCGCGTGGAGGGCCATGCGGCCTGGATCGCTCTGACGACGGGGACCGCGTGGCACGTGTCGCCGATGGCCGAGAGCCTCAGCACGCAGATCGCGGCGGGTGCATCGCGGAACGGCAGCGACATTCCAACCATTGTTGTCCGAGTGCTTTGGTCGACGCTGCCGACAGTGACGAGAGCCAGCATGGTACACGATCGTCGCGCGGGCGCGGGTCTGGCTGCACCAACGTCGCTCGCGCGGCGCGCGGTGTTTGCACGACGGCACTGAATTGGTGCGCGACTCGGGACGAAGCCCACGGCAGGACCGCGCAGTCACAGGGTTGCTCTCGCCGACAGGGCTGGCACGATCCGTGCTTATCGTTGGGCGAGGGCCGGCGGAACGTCGGCAACCAATCAGGGGATAGAGCGGAAAACCAGGGAGTCGTCATGTCCGTCAGTCACCGCCGCACTTATATCAAAGATCCCAGCAAGCGAACGCTCGCCGTGATCATGGCGGGGGGTAACGGGACGCGCTTGGGTGACCTGACGCGCTGGGACTGCAAGCCGGCGCTGCCTTTCGGCGGCCAGTACCGGAACATCGATTTCCCTCTCTCCAATTGCGTGAATTCCGGCATCCGTCAAATCGGCGTTTTGACGCAGTACAAGGCGCACTCGCTGATTCAGCACATCGCGCAGGGCTGGAATTTCCTGCGGCCGGAGCTCAACGAGTTCGTGGAGCTTTGGCCCGCGCAGCAGCGCAAGGGGCAGCGTTGGTACGACGGAACCGCGGACGCGGTCTATCAGAACATCGAGCTCGTCATGGAGCGCGTCCCGGCCTACGTGCTCGTGCTCGCGGGCGATCACGTTTACAAAATGGATTATCGGCCGATGATCGAGACGCATGCCGCGAGCGGCGCTGACGTGACGGTCGGGTGTGTCGAAGTTCCGGTGGGCGAAGCCGGAGGGTTCGGAGTTATGGGTGTAGATGCCAATGGTTGGGTGGAGGAGTTCAGAGAGAAGCCCGAACATCCCAAAGCTGTGCCAGGTCGACCGAATATCGCTTTGGGCTCCATGGGGATCTATGTGTTCAACCGTGACTTTCTCTTCGAAGCGCTGTTAAACGATGCCGGCGATCCGTCCTCCAGTCACGATTTTGGACGCAACCTTTTGCCTTCGATGGTCCGTAACGACCGCGTTCTCGCGTACTCGTTCTGCAGTGACGACGCGGCCGGCCAGGCCTATTGGCGAGACGTCGGAACGATCGACAGCTATTGGCAGGCGAATATGGATTTGCTCGAGGATTTCGCCGAGCTCGATCTGCACGACGAGTGCTGGCCGATTCTCACGCATCAGCCGCCGCGGGCACCTACTCGGTTTCTGGGCGCCGGCTCGGCGACTCGCTCGATCGTTGCCGCGGGCAGCCTCGTCGCGGGCCAGGTCGAGCGCTCGGTGCTGTTTCCGGAGTGCGAGATCGGCCACGGCTCGAGGGTTGAAGGATCGCTCGTTTTGCCCAACGCGTCGATCGGGCGCAACTGCCGTTTGCGCAACGCGATCGTGGATAGTGGCTGCGAAGTCCCCGATGGCGCGGTGATCGGTGAAGACCCCAACGAGGACGCGGCGACGTACGACGTGTCCGCCGGTGGCGTCGTGCTCGTAACCGCGAAACGTCTGTCTGCAGAGGCAGCGCTACCTCGTCCGGCCGTTCGCAGAGCGGCCGCCTGAGCGTCTACCGATAATAACGTCCCCCCAAAGCCCGGCGGCCTCTGCGCCGGGTTCTCTCCCCCGACTGGCTATGTGTTGCGCATCTGCGGCCATCCGCGGTATCACTACTCGTTTGTGGCCCTTTGGACCGCCGATGCTCGAACACGCCGATATCCAAGACGCCGTTGCCCGACTTTGCTCGGACTTTCCGGGTGAATACTGGCGAGAGATCGATCGCGAACGTCGCTACCCGACCGAGTTCGTCGCCGCTCTCGGTGCGGCCGGGTACTTGTCGATTCTGATCCCTGAGCAATACGGCGGGGCGGGGCTCGGATTGTCCGCGGCATGCGCGGTGCTCGAGCAGATCCAGAAGAGCGGTTGCAACGGTGCCGCTTGCCATGCGCAGATGTATACGATGGGTACCTTGCTGCGTCATGGCAGCGCTGCTCAAAAGCAGCGCTACTTGCCGGCCATCGCCGCCGGCGAGTTGCGGCTGCAGGCTTTTGGCGTGACCGAGCCCACGAGCGGCACGGATACGACTCGACTCAGAACCGCTGCCGTGCGCGACGGCGACCGATACATCGTCAACGGTCAGAAAGTCTTCATCTCGCGCACCGAGCATTCCGACCTCATGTTGTTGCTCGTGCGAACCACGCCGCGGGAGGAAGCGGCGCGCCCCACTGATGGTATGTCGCTGCTGCTCGTGGACCTCAACGTTGCCGTTGGTAACGGCCTCACGATCAAGCCGATTGCCACGATGATGAATCACGCGACGACGGAGTTGTTCTTCGACGATCTCGAGGTGCCGGCGGAAAACCTCGTGGGTGAGGAGGGCCGGGGCTTCGGTTATGTGCTCGACAGCATGAATGCCGAACGCATTCTGATCGGCTCGGAGTGCATCGGCGACGCGCGGTGGTTCATAGGCAAGGCTTCTGCTTACGCCGTGGACCGCAAGGTGTTCGGTCGGCCGATTGGACAGAACCAGGGAATTCAGTTCCCGATCGCGCGTGCTCACGTGCAGACCGAGGCCGCTGCCTTGATGGTGCGACGCGCGGCGGATCTGTTTGAACGTGGTGAGAAGTGTGGCGCAGAAGCCAACATGGCCAAGCTTCTGGCAGCGGACGCATCGTCGTCGGCGGCCGATGTTTGCCTGCAGACCCACGGTGGCTACGGGTTCGCGGAGGAGTACGACATCGAGCGAAAATTCCGTGAGACCAGGCTCTATCAGGTCGCACCGATCTCGACGAACCTGATTTTGTCTTATGTCGGGACACACGTTCTCGGCATGCCGAAGTCCTTCTAGGGGCGCCTCAACGTGCCGCGGATACTTGGGGGGCGGAGCCCCGGCCGCAGGCTCGGAAACTACGTACGCGGCCTCGACGAGGCGCCCTTGCATCGAGGTATTTTTCTAGTAAAGTAATTGCACGGTCATTTATGAGGAGGCCTGCGATGAAATGGAAGCTCCTGGGTGTCTCGCTGGGTCTGGCTGTCATGGCGGGAGCCGCACAGGCCCATCATTCGTTCACGGCGACTTACAACGAGAACAAGGTCGTCACGATCGAAGGCAATCTCGTGCAGTTCATGTTCCGCAACCCGCATGCCTTCGTGCACGTCATGGCGCCGGACGAAAACGGCGTGATGCAACGTTGGGGTGTGGAGTGGGGCGGTGCCGGGGCCTTGGCGAATCAAGGCATTACACGCGAGTCGCTAAAGCCCGGTGATCATGTGATCATCACCGGGAACCCGGGCCGCAATGCGATCGACCATCGCATTCGCATGCGTACCTTGTTGCGTCCCTCCGACGGCTTCGGCTGGGGTCAGCAGGGGCAGACCTTCGACTGAGGCGCAAGCGCGGGGACGAACGGTCACGGCGCACGGCGCGGACGAGGTCCGGGCCGTGCGCCGTTTGTTTATCGGGAGGGGAACCGATGACGCGAAGAACATCTGAAGAGCTGCTGTCGTTATTCAAGGAGAACTGGCCGGAAGGCTATTCGCCGAGCGAAGAGGTCATGTTGCGTCTGTATCACTCGGCGCTTCGGCATACGGAAACGATGCAAACGTTCTTGGCGCAGTTCAGCCTCACCAGCGCCGAATTCGTCGTCCTGCGAGTGATTCGGCGTGAGCCGGAACCGCACGCGATCACTCCCACGATGATTTGCGAGGCCCTGGTCCTGAGCCCGGGCGGCGTTACGAAGATACTCAAACAACTCGAAGAAAAAGGACTGGTATCTCGCTCGGTGGATCACCGTGACAAGCGTCGCAGCCTCGTGCGGCTGACGGAGGAGGGCGAGGAAAAAATCACTTATGTTCAGCGGGCCGTGCGCGAGTTCGACACGGTCTTGTTGGGCCGAACTCTCACGGATCGCGAGCAAATGCGTCTCGCGGATCTGCTCAGGAAGTTGCTCATGAGTTTGGAGCCGAGCAAATCGGCAACGGCGCTCGTCGCGGCAGCGCGTGCGGACGCCGACGCTCGTGCGATGTCTGATGCTTGACCTCTCTCCTCGGTTCCCCGCATGCGGCGTGACTGCATGCGGCACGTCGCAAGGCGATGGCGGGCTTGGCGCCGGCGTGGCGTATTCGGAAACGGTGCGGGCCCGGGTCGGGCCCGCACTCGGATGACTCGAGAGACTTAGTCGAAGGTCTCGCCTTCGAAGCCCCAACCGAAATGATCGGAAGGTCGCAGCAGGCTGCGCATGCGAATGCGATGGTCGATCGGATTGCGGCCCGGGTTCCCGGTGATGATCACGTGATCGCCGGGCTTCAACGAGTCGCGAGTGACGCCCTGCCCGGTTAGCGCGCCTGCACCGCCCCACTCCACGCCCCAACGTTGCATGACGCCGTTTTCGTCCGGTGCCATGATGTGCACCCAAGCATGCGGGTTGCGGAACATGAATTGCACGAGATCGCCTTCGATCTTAACGGTCTTATTCTCGTTGTAAGTCGCCGTGAACGAATGGTGTGCGCTGGCGGTCAATGCGGTCACGAGCCCAGCCGCAGCGACCAACATTATCGCTTTGAATTTCACATCTACCTCCTGAGAACAACTCCCCCCAAAGACCGCAGGTCGCGCCGGCACCCGGCCCGGATGGCCGCCGGCTCAGGCTTTGCCTCGTCGAGCCGAAGCCAGGATCGTTTTCGAACCGACACGCAACGATCTTACGCCGGACATGGTAGCGGTGAGCCCGCAGGCCAGCAAGCAGGCGGCGCTGCTTACTGGTCCTCTTTATGAGGGACGATCAGGTGGAACAGTTTGAGAACACCGGCTCCACGCTGCGTGATCTTTGCCGTTTCCTGCGGGCCGAGATAGATGCCGCAGCCTTTCTTGAGATCGTAGCTCTTACTGTCGAGCTCGATGACGCCTTCACCTTCCATGAGATAAAGCAGCTGATGCGTATCGGCCAGGGGCTGTGCGGCATAGCCGTCGCCTTGGTTGAGCCAGCGCAACGCGCCGACGACGTTCTCGGCACCGCAAAGGTCCTTGTTCAAGATTTCGGCGAATTGGCCTTGGCCCGCGACGCTGGTGCGGGGCAGGCTGTTCGTTTGAATATGGGTTGTTGACATGATTGAAGCAGTCCTGAATTGGTGAGTCTTCTATTGCCTCGAGTGGGTTGAGCGCGAGCTCAGGTTCAGCTCTGCACCCACACCTTGCCGTCGCGGCGCTCCCACAACAGGTCCTCTTTCGTCCCGTCGAGGATCGTCGTCTTGAAGCGGTTCGGCGCTTGGAACTCGAAATAGAACAGCGGTCCCTTCGACCGCAGCCTGTGCTTCTCTTCGGCCGGGATGAATACGAGATCGCCCGGCTCCAGGTCCTGGGTACCGTCCTCGGTCTCGATCGTCGCTTGGCCCTCGAAGATGAAATAGAAGTGTTCGCAATTCTTGTGCATGTGGTAGGGCGAGGACGCGCCATCGGCGTAGTACATGACGCCCGCCAGCATATCGTCCATATCCGTCAGCTCCTTGCTGACGAAGAACACGCGTTCCCTGCCGGGCACTACGGAGAGCAGGCGGGGTAGCTCGTCTTGGTTGAAGATGTAGGCCATGAATCACCTCTGCTGATGAAGTTCGTCTGAACGATGCCGTTCGAGACGCGCACGCCGCTCGCGACCCGCGCGATCTTCCGGTCGAATGCTGGTCGCGGAAATTTGTCGACGACTGTTGGTGCGCTGCCGATGCAACGAGTCATACGGCGCGCGCCTAAGAGTAGGCGAATTTCCGTACCGGAGCAATTGGATGCGGCCTCGCCACAACTGGCTCTCGGCGCCGTTTGTCACGAAGACTTGCCGATGTCGCACCATTACGACGATCGAGTCGAACGGGGCGGTCCGGTTCGGTCGGGGAAGGGTCATTGCGGCCCTGCAGGACTCAGCCCTCAATGCGCTCCCTCCGAGGTGCGCGCGGTCGAGGGCGGCGGCTCGACACCGATCATGCGCCGTGCGATCGAAATGAACGCGAGCGCCGTTGCGGGCATGACAACCGCATACAGAAGCCCCGCCGCCGCGAGATCGGGACGGCGTAGCATTGTGAAAGTGATCGCAAAGGCCAGCGCGAGATTTTGCACGCCGACCTCGAACGTGATCGTTACGACCTGCGGCGTAGGCAGCTTGAACAAGCGCGCGAGCCCGAAGCCCAGGCCCATCGTCAGTACGTTCATCGTGAGGACCAGAGCGCCGGCGCTTGCGAAGTTATTGAATAGCTCCTGGTAGCTCGACACCACTCCGAGCACCAGCACCGCGACCATCAGCCACAGGACCGATTTTCGAATGGGCTCTACGGCTCTCTCTGCGAACCGCGTAAACGTGCCGCGAATGATCATCCCCGCAACGAGCGGCAAGAGGGTATAGCCGATCAGGTCGCGAAGCATGTTGAACACGGGCAAGGACGTGAGCTCTCCCGGGTCGTGAAACGTTTGCAGCGCCAAGTTGATCAAGAACGGGATCGAAAAGACCGTCACGACGCTCGTGATCGCGGACAGCGTGACGCACAGCGGTACGTCCGCGCGGGACGCGAAGCTGTAGGCGTTCGACGTGACGCCGCTCGGGCATGCCGCAAGTATCACCAAGCCGATCGCGATTGCAGACGGGGCGTTGAAGAGGTAACCGAGCAAGAAGGCGCACAACGGGACGCCGATCAGCTGAGCGGTCAAGCCGATCGAGACGGCTTTCGGAAACATGACGACGCGCTTGAAATCGGCCGGGGTGAGCGACAGGCCGAGACCGATCATCACGAGCCGCAAAACCCAAGGAATAACTTGGGAGTTGATGAACGCCGCCTGCGTGCTGAGTGTTTGTAGAAGCTCCATGAGCTGAGTTACCCCTTTCCGCTTTTTTCGTAGTTGTCGCCGTGGGCAGCGGCACGCGGCACCCGCCTTTTATGAATGCGAGTCGCTCACGATGCGTCGCAGCGCCGGCCGCTCGATGGGCGGCGCACAGTATACGGGTGCTCGGGAACGCCTGCTAAGGCCGCGCTGTCCCCGAACCGTTCGGTTCGCACGCGTGCTTGCATCATCGCGGGATTGTCGCCGTGGTTGCTTGTCCGACGCCTTCGGTTCGGCCTCGAGCCCGCGCGGATGGCGGGTCGCAGTAGCGCTTCGTGAGGCGAGCGAGTGGCGTGGCCAGCGCGCCAAGTGGGATTCTGCCCACCATTGAATCTACCAGGAAAGATGGGCAGAGCGGATTGCAAAGCCGCGCCCGAAAGCGTATCGTACGCGGGCTCTAAAAACATGACAGAGCAGCCATCGTTCGGGGGCGTTCGGAAGTTGCACAACACGGCTGACTCTCTGCTGGGTGAAATCGAGTCTTTCTGTCGCCGGTGGGGTATTGCAGAGTCCACCTTCGGCAAGCAAGTCGTCAATGACGGCAAGCTTTGCGTGAGGCTACGCAACGGCAAGGACGTCACTCTCGAGACGGCTGCCAAGATTCGCGGGTTCATCAGCGAGTATCAACCGACGCCCGCTACCAACGGTGGGGCGGCCGACGCCGGGCACGACACAACAAAGGGCATAACAATGAGCGGGAAGACTTCGAAGCGTAAAAGCTCCTCGGCCCCGAAGGCCGCAACCAGCAAGACGGCAGCGCAAGCGGCAAGCGGTACCGATGATCGGCCGTTTCGCTTTTACGACAACCGTCAGAAGTACTTGGCCTTCGTCAACACTACCAACGAGAAGTGGAAGGTCGCAGAGCGCGCGTCCCGCGAGCTTGCTCACCTGAAGCCCACGCCTCCCGCGCTACGCCTGTTCGATGCGGGCATGGGTGACGCCACGGTGCTGAGCCACCTTATGCGGGCGATGCATCGTCGTTTCCCGATCATGCCGTTTCTGATCGCCGGCAAAGAAATCAGCCTCGAGGACGTGCGTCTGTCCCTCGAGAAGCTGCCGGACCGTTTCATAGAGCATCCGGCGAGCGTTATCGTCATCACGAATCTCTACTACGCCGAGGCCCCGTGGTTGCGGCCGCGAGACGTAAAGGCTGCCGCTGCTTTGAACTGGCGCGAGGTCGCGCTCGAGGGCGGCTCGGCGTACGAGTACGGCGAGCAGCTGCGCGCGCTCGACCCGTTCCTCGTCGACGGTTGGCAAGTCAAGTCGAGCGAGAAGACGGGTAATCCGATGTACGTGCGCCCGTCGGTGCTCGTCATCTACCGCAAGGATCACTCGTTCTTGCTCGACGGCGTAATTCCGAAGCCTGGGCAGGTCGAGGCGAACTACGACCTCGTCATCGCATCCCAGCCGTGGCGTGCGCGTATGAGCGCCGAATTCAAAGTCAAGAAGGTGCTCGGTCCGCTCGTCCGCGCCTTGGGGCCGAGTGGCCGTCTGCTCGCCGTTCAGTCTTGCGGCAAAGATCCCGCTCAGGAGCTCGTAAAGGAGATCTGGCCGACGGAAGAGCCGTTCAAGGTCAATCGCCACGAGCTCATCAAAGTGCTTCGCGACGACTTGGGCCGTGATGCGCGGAACTACAATTTCGTCGCGGGTTCCGACGCGAAGGCGATCTTCCGCTATGAAATGCATACGTTGCCGAGCGAAGTTCAGCAGAGCATCGGCACGTCGACGCTGTTTGCAGCCTGGAATGCTTCGATCTACGTCAGTCAAATCGAGGATGAGCGTCTCGATCCCGTGATTCGCGCCGGCAGTTATCTGCAGGCGACCTCGAAGGTCTTGAAGAAGAATAGAGGCCTTTGGTTCAACGACGAGAGCTTCGTCGTTTCCCGAAAGCAATAGGACCCGGCACCCGTCATGGAGACGACGGTGCAGGACGCCGTTCAATCAACCGAGACCGCAATGGCCAACGAAGAGCTGAAGCAGCAAATCGTCGACTTCCTCAACGATTATTCGATCGAAGTGACGTCGCATGATGCGGGCAAGCTCGATGCGATTGCGGCAGAGCTGAAACCCGGGACGAGCGTGTATGTGGCGCACGTTCCGGGCGTTCCGCTCGACGACGTGATCGATCTCGCAGCAAGAATTCAGCAGCTCGGGTTCACCGCCGTGCCGCATGTGATTGCGCGCAAGCTCGAGAGCCGGGATCAACTGGACCGCGCCCTGGGCAAGCTGCGCGAGATCGGCGTCGATCAGGCGCTCGTCGTTGCCGGCGATATCGCCGTCGAGAACAATGCGTTCGAGAGCAGTCTCGAAGTGCTCGAGACGGGTTTGTTCGACAAGCACGGCTTTCGTGAGGTCGGCGTTTCGGGGCATCCCGAAGGGAGCACGGCGATCGGCGCCGAGCGTGTGGCTCAGGCGTTGCGTGGGAAAGCGGCGTTCGCCGCCGGTGCCGGCTTCAAGATGCGCAACGTGACTCAGTTCGGGTTCGACCCAGACGCACTCATCGAGTGGGAGTCGAGCACGGCGGCAGAGGGCATCAGCCTGCCCATTCATGTCGGTGTGGCGGGCCCGGCGTCACTGCGCCAACTCGTGAAGTTCGCAGCCCTTTGCGGGATCGGATCGTCCGCGCGCATGCTGATGACGAGAACCGGGGCCATGGCGAACCTACTGCGAACGCAGACGCCGGATGAAATGATCACCCACCTTGCCCGCCACCGAGCAAGTAATCCGTCCTCGAGGCTCGCCAAGGTGCATTTCTTCTGTTTTGGCGGTGTCGCGAAAACGGCACGTTGGGTGAATACGGTGCTTTCGGGGCGGTTCGTCTTGAACAACCAGGCAGACGGCTTTCGGGTTGAAGACGTGAACTGAATTCTTAGTGGATGTGTATATAAAAGTAGGGTAGCGAACCATGAGTAAGTCATTCCTGTTTACATCGGAGTCCGTCTCTGAGGGCCATCCGGATAAAATGGCCGACCAGATTTCCGACGCGATCCTGGACGCGATTCTCGCGCAGGACACTCGCAGCCGCGTGGCCTGCGAGACGATGATCAAGACTGGTATGGTCATCGTGGCTGGCGAGATCACGACTAACGCCGTCATCGAAGCTGAAACTCTGGTTCGCCAGACCGTCCTGGACATCGGCTACGATCACTCGGACAAAGGTTTCGACGGTACGACTTGCGCCGTCTTGAACGCCATCGGCAAGCAATCGGGCGACATCGCCCAGGGCGTCGATCGTCAGGCTCCCGAAGAGCAAGGCGCCGGTGACCAAGGCCTCATGTTCGGTTACGCGACGAACGAAACCGACAGCTTGATGCCTGCGCCGATCATCTACTCGCACCGGCTCGTGGAGCGGCAGGCGGAAGTGCGCAAGAACGGCACGCTGCCGTGGCTGCGCCCGGACGCGAAGAGCCAAGTCACGTTCCGTTACGAGGATGACAAGCCCGTGGCAGTCGACGCCGTGGTGCTCTCGACGCAGCACAGCCCGGACATCTCCTTGAAGGATCTGCAAGAAGCGATCATGGAGGAGGTCATCAAGCCGATCATCCCGTCGAAGTGGGTCAACAAGGACACGGCTTACCACATCAACCCGACCGGTCGTTTCGTGATCGGTGGTCCGATGGGCGACTGCGGTCTCACGGGGCGTAAGATCATCGTGGATACCTACGGCGGTTTCTCTCGCCACGGCGGCGGCGCGTTCTCCGGCAAGGATCCGTCGAAGGTCGACCGTTCGGCGGCGTACGCCTGCCGTTACGTGGCCAAGAACGTCGTGGCGGCCGGTCTGGCCGATCGTTGCGAGGTTCAAGTTTCTTACGCGATCGGCGTTGCGAAGCCGACCTCGATTACGGTCGAGACTTTCGGCACGAACAAGGTGTCGGAGGACAGCATCATCGCGGCTGTCCACAAGCACTTCGATCTGCGGCCCTACGGCATCCTCAAGATGCTCGACCTGCTGAAGCCCATTTACCGGGCGACGGCTGCGTACGGCCACTTCGGTCGCGAAGGGTTCAGCTGGGAGAAGACCGACCGCGCTGCGGCTTTGAAGGCTGACTGCAAGTAGCGCTGTGCCGCAAGCGGGACGAGGAATCGCCGATGGTGTTCCTCGTCCCGCAGCAGCGGCGCGAGAGCCGAGCGGAGTTCAACCAAGGTCGCCGACGCGAATGCCGCGAAGCCCGTTGTGGTTTCGGCCGACGAACGCACGGACATGATCGAGCGTGAAGGCACTCAGAATCCAAGCTTGACGCGCAAGCAGTTCGAGGAAAGTTTCAGGGCCGGATTCGGCCGAAATTTATAACTGAGAAATCAATCATAGGAGTGAATCGATTATGGCCAAGAAGGCAGCACGAGCCCTTCGTTCCGTCACCAAGGACTACTACGTCAAGGACATCAAGCTGGCCGAGTACGGCCGCAAAGAGATCGAGTTGGCCGAGCAGGAGATGCCCGGTCTCATGGCCACCCGCGAGGAGTACGGTGCGAAGCAGCCGCTGAAGGGCGCGCGCATCACCGGGTCGCTGCACATGACGATCCAGACGGCCGTGCTGATCGAGACGCTGCAGGCCCTCGGCGCCAAGGTTCGCTGGGCGAGCTGCAACGTGTTCTCGACGCAAGATCATGCAGCGGCGGCCATCGCGGCTCGCGGCACGTCCGTGTTCGCCTACAAGGGCGAGTCACTCGAAGAGTACTGGGACTTCATCGACCGCACGCTCGATTGGGGCAACAACAAGGGCCCCAACATGATTCTCGACGACGGCGGCGACGCGACCCTTTACGTGCACTTGGGCTATCAGGCCACGCAGAATCCGGCGATCCTGAACAAGAAGCCCGAGAGCGAAGAGGAGCGAGTGCTGCTTGCTCAGCTGAAGAAGTCCGTCAAGAAGGACCCGAAGCGCTTCGCGAACATGCCGGGCGAGATCCGCGGTGTGTCCGAGGAGACGACGACCGGTGTGCATCGGCTCTATCAAATGCACAAGCGCGGCAAGCTGCTGTTCCCGGCGATCAACGTCAACGACTCGGTCACCAAGTCGAAGTTCGACAACCTGTACGGCTGTCGCCACTCCCTCGTCGACAGCATCAACCGCGCCACCGACGTCATGTTGGCCGGCAAGATCGCAGTCGTTGCCGGTTATGGCGACGTGGGCAAGGGCTCCGCGCAGTCGCTGCGCGCGCAGTCGGCTCGCGTGATCATTACCGAAGTCGACCCCATCTGCGCGCTGCAGGCCGCGATGGAGGGCTATGACGTGATGACGATGGAGGAAGCGTGCAAGATCGGCGACGTCTTCGTCACGACGACGGGCTGCGTCGACATCATCACCGAGAAGCACATGAAGCAGATGAAGCACAATGCGATCGTCTGCAACATCGGTCACTTCGACAACGAGATCCAGGTCGAGAAGATCAAGAAGTACAAGTGGATAGAGATCAAGCCGCAGGTGCATCAGATCACGTTCCCGAGCGGTCGCAGCATCATCCTGCTGGCCGAAGGCCGGCTCGTGAACCTCGGTTGCGCCACGGGCCATCCGAGCTTCGTAATGTCGAGTAGCTTCACGAATCAGACGCTCGCCCAGATCGAGCTGTACCAGAACACGAGCAACTATCCGCTCGGTGTTTATGTGCTGCCCAAGCATCTCGACGAGAAGGTCGCCCGGTTGCACCTCGACAAGCTCGGCGTGAAGCTCGAGAAGCTGTCGAAGTTCCAGGCGGACTACTTGGGCGTTCCGGTGTCCGGCCCGTACAAGTCGGATCACTATCGCTACTAGGCGCTCCAGGAGCCCGGCCGCAAATCGCGGCCGGGCACTTTTTGCTTCTCAACCGGCAGTGACAAAACCATGAAAGACGATTTGACAATTGCTCGTGGGGCGAAACTCAGAAAAGTCATCGATCTCGCCAAGGATCGCCTAGGGATCGATGCGGACGATCTCGAACCGTATGGCCACTACAAAGCAAAGCTGTCGTCGGCCTTGCTCGATAAGGTCAAGGATCGACCGGACGGCAAGCTGATTCTCGTCACTGCCATTACCCCGACGCCGGCAGGCGAAGGCAAGACGACGACGACGGTCGGTCTTGGCGATGCGCTCAACGCCGTCGGCAAAAAGGCGATGATCTGCGTGCGCGAGCCGTCTTTGGGGCCATGCTTCGGCGTAAAAGGCGGCGGCGCCGGCGGCGGTCACTCCCAGGTTGCACCTATGGAGGACATCAACCTCCATTTCACCGGTGACTTCCACGCGATCAGCATCGCTCATAACTTGCTCGCCGCGCTCGTCGACAACCACATCTATTTCGGCAATCAGCTCGGGTTCGACGTGCGTCGCCCGACGTGGCGCCGCGTAATCGACATGAACGACCGGTCGTTGCGGCACATCATCAACGGCCTCGGCGGCACAGCCAACGGCGTGCCGCGAGAATCCGGCTACGACATCGTGGCCGCATCGGAGATCATGGCGATTCTGTGTTTGTCGACGTCGCTCAACGACATGCGTGAGCGCTTCGGCAGGATCATCGTTGGCTACACTCGCGAGAATAAGCCGATCTTTGCCCGGGACGTCAATGCGCAAGGCTCCATGACGGTCCTGATGAAGGAGGCCATCAAACCGAACCTCGTTCAGACGCTCGAGAACACGCCGACGCTCGTGCACGGCGGTCCGTTCGCGAACATCGCCCACGGCTGCAACTCGGTGCTCGCGACGAGGACCGCACTGAAGCTCGCCGACTACGTGGTGACCGAAGCAGGATTCGGTGCGGACCTAGGTGCCGAGAAGTTCGTGGACATCAAGTGCCGGTTGAGCGGTGTCAGACCGTCGGCGGTCGTGCTCGTGGGCACGGCGCGGGCGCTGAAGTATTCGGGTGGTGCGGACATCGCGGACGTCAACAACGAAGATACGAAGTCCCTCATGCAGGGGCTGGCGAACATGGACCGGCACGTTGCCAATATTCGCGACCATTTCGGCATGCCGGTCGTCGTTGCTTTGAACCGCTTCGGCAGCGACACGGACCGCGAGCTCGACATGATCAAGAAGCATCTCGCCGAGCAAGGCGTGGAAGCGATCGTGTGCGAGCACTTCGCGAAAGGCTCAAAAGGCGCCATCGACCTGGCGAACGCCATTGTCAAAGTCGTCGACGAGAAACCCGGCACGCTCAAGTTCGTCTATGACGACGAGGAGCCGCTGTGGAAGAAGATCGGCAAAGTGGCCAAGAGCATCTATCACGCGAGCGAAGTCGTTGCGGATACGGCGGTCCGCAAGAAGATCGATAGGTTTCAGGAAGACGGTTTCGGCCGTTTTCCGGTGTGTATCGCGAAGACCCAATACTCGTTTTCGACCGATCCGAAGCTTCGCGGCGCGCCGAGCGGCCACGTGTTCAACGTGCGCGACGTCTACCTGAGTGCGGGCGCCGGGTTCATGGTCGTGCTCGGCGGCGACATGATGACGATGCCGGGACTGCCGAGGAAGCCCGCTTCGGACAACATCGACATCGACGAGAACGGACAGATCGTCGGCCTGTCCTAGAGAGAGGTCTCGAGGCGCGCATCGCGCTGCGCTTCGTGACGGCACAAAAAAACGGGCCGGTGGTTTTCCACCGGCCCGTTTTGCTTTGCCAGCGTGTTTTCGCGGGCTCGAGCGGTTAGGCGCCGATCTCCTTGCGGACGATCGCCGCGCCCTCGGCCAAAGCCTGGAGCTTGATCTTCGCGATCATGCGCGCAAGCGGCTTCATACCGCAGTCCGTGCTCAGCGTGACCTGCTCGGGCGACAGGTGCTTGAGCACCGTACGGGCACGGTCGGCGACCACGTCCGGCGTCTCGACCATGTTCGTGCGGATGTCGAGCACGCCGACCTGAACGCCCTTGTTCTTCGGGCAGTTCTTGAGGAAGTCGATGCCGTCCATGTCACGGTTCGCGTAGTCGAGGACGAACTCATCGACGCCTTCCGTGTTCCAGAAGTGCGGCAGCACCGTCTGGTAGCCCTGCGGGAAGTTGGCGCTGAGAATGTCGTTGCCCCAAGCGTTACCGAAGCAGAAGTGCCAGCCGATCTTCGCGTCGACGCCGTCGCACATCATCTCGATGCTTTCGCGGATCCACTTGTAGTCGTCCTGGTTGTTCGAGAACAACGGCAACCAAGCGCCGAGATCCTCGATCTGCAGATAGGTGGCTCCGAGCTTCACGAGCTCCTTCATCTCCTTGTTGAAGATCGGACAAAGAGCAAACGTCAGGTCCTTCGGCGTCTTGTAGTACGACTTGTCGTTGAAATACACGTGCCAGGCGAGGTTCGCGGGGCCCGCGCCGATCGACACCTTGACGGGGACATGGGCATGGCTCTTGGCGATCTGATACAGATCCGGCCAGCGCAGCGCATCGCCTTTCTTGTCCACGGGCCCGTCGTTGATGACGCCGCCCCAGTCGTCGAGGAAGGTCTTGCCGGCGCTCGGGCCTGCGTTGACCACCGACGGGTGGGGGTTACGGGTGGGCTCGAAGCCGGGAATACGCTCGTACAGATACCAGCAGAACGAGCCGATGACGCCGACGTACTCGTCGTACCACATGTTGCCGTCGGTGACGACGTCGAGACCCGCTTCCTCCTGGTCGCGAATCACCGTGGCAACGGCGTCCGTATAGGACTCTTCGTGCTCGACTTCCTTGAAAGCAACGCGCACGTCACGGCCCAGCAGCTGATGTTTGAACCAGTGGGGCCGGGGGTATGACCCGACCATCGTCGTCGGGAGGATTTGGTCGACTACTTTTCTTGGCATCTGTGTTGTTCTCCTACTTTAATCAGCGCCTTAGGCCTAGCGTTGAGGTGGGGTCGGAGTATACGCCAATGACCCAGACCGGGGGTAGCCGGCGCGCTATGGGTACGTAAGATTCGAGTGGTGACAGTGCCCGTTCAAGGGTCGTGCGTCGCTGTCCATGGAGCGAGGAAAAAAGGAATCCCCGACGGGTGTCGGGGATTGCTCGTATCGAAACGAAACCGGCAGCCGGCAGTACCGGTGCACAGGTGCGAATCAGTGACCCGGGTTCATCAAGAACGGCGGCGGGTAGTGTCGGCCGCCACGCTCGAGCGTGATCCAGCGCATCTCGGTGAACTGGTCGATGCCCGCGCGGCCGCCGTGCCGGCCGAGTCCGCTCCAACCGACTCCGCCGAAAGGCACGTGCGGCTCGTCGTTGACCGAGCTGTCGTTGATGTGCGCCATGCCGGTTTTCAAGCGGCGAGCGACCTCGAGACCGCGTTCTTCGTTGCGAGTCATGATGCCCGCCGAAAGTCCGTAGTCGGAGTCGTTGGCGACCTCGACGGCTTCGTCCACGCCGTTGACCACGAGCACCGGCGCCACCGGACCGAAGGTCTCCTCGCGGAAGATCTTCATGTCGCGGCTCACGTCCGAAAGTACCGTCGGCTCGAAGAACAGCCCGTCGCTCTTGCCGCCGCAGAGCAGCTTCGCGCCTTTGGCGACGGCATCGTCGACCTGCTCGCGGATCTTGTCGAGCTGCTTCTGATTGATGATCGGTCCGATGCAGTTCGCCATCTCGCGGGGGTTGCCGACTTTGAGCTTCTTGGTGTTCTGAACGAACTTTTCCGTGAATTCGGCCGCCACCGACTTG
Source organism: uncultured Gammaproteobacteria bacterium (assembly GCA_963786385.1). Classification (GTDB taxonomy): domain Bacteria; phylum Pseudomonadota; class Gammaproteobacteria; order Steroidobacterales; family Rariloculaceae; genus FEN-1219. The sequence continues at coordinate 1,643,177 of CAWAYS010000005.1, read as the reverse complement.
TCGACGATGACCCGCTCGACCGACATGCAGATCTGGCCTTGATGCATGAACGACCCGAAGGTGGCCGCGTTCACGGCTTGCTCGATGTCGGCGTCATCCAGAACGATGAGCGCATCCTTGCCGCCGAGCTCGACGCAACATTTCTTGAGCAACCCGCCGGCCTTGGCGGCGACTTTGCTGCCCACGGCCGTGGACCCCGTGAAACTCACGCCTCGAACGAGACGATTGGAGATCAGCTCGTCGCCGACCTCGGCGACATTGTCGCGCGAGCAAGTAACGACGTTGAACACGCCTTTGGGTATGCCGGCTTCCTCCAACACCTCCGCGATGAGCAAACCGCCTGCGACGGGCGTCTCCTCGGACGGCTTGAGCACGATGGCGTTTCCGACGGCCAGTGCGACGGCAAAGCCGCGCGACGACAGGATCAACGGGAAGTTCCATGGCGAGATCACGGAGACGACGCCGAGCGGCTCGCGCACCACGAGACTGAGCTTGCCGTGATCCGAAGGCAGTATCTCGCCCGTCACTTGATAGGCTGCAGCTGCGGCCGCGCGGTATACGCCGATGCTGTAGCCGGTCTCGAACATCGTCTTGCCGATCCACGAGCCGCCCTCGTCGACGAGAGCGTCTTGGAATTCCTTTTGCCGTGCGGTCAGCACGTCGGCGACCTTCGACAACAAACGTGCGCGTTCCGAATGGGGCAGTGCGGCCCACGCGGGCTGCGCTTGCGCTGCGGCCTCTATGGCGCGCGTCGCGTCGGCGCGATTGGCGTCTGCGACGTGTGTCCACACTTCGCCGTTGGATGGATTGTAGACGGGGAAAGTCTTCTTGCCGGCGGCTGCTTGCCATTGGCCGTTGACATACAAGTCTCGCTTGTCACCCATGGAACTCTCCTTAGATTAAGCGACTGCCGCGAGCATGAGAGCCGGCTAGCGTCCGAGCGTATCGTCGGTGTCGCGGAGTTTTTCGATTCGACTTCGACTACCCGTCGCGAATTTTCTCCCCCAAGAGGTACTCGCGCCGTCGTTTGCCGCGCTAGTATAGACAACGCCAGAACCGGATGGCAGATCTCGCCGTACGAGAGGGGTACCATCTCCATCGCTGCTTCGATGCAGCGATCTTTCGTTGGGCTAGGCGGTACTAATACGACGTGACGACTCATTTATCGGATCCTGCCGAACCGGCGACCATCGTGCCCACAGGGCGCGTGTCCAGCGATGGCGCCGCGCGGCGACGTCGTTCGGCGGCCGTGCGGCGCGGCGCGGCGGACGGCATCTCCAAGGGGGGAAGGCCCCGAGCAGGCAGTTCCCGTTGACCTCGATCGGTCCCATGTCCTCGTGGCCCAAGTCGGCCTTCGCGTGGCTTGTACACGTCTTGCGCCGCTCGCATGGGGTGGCCGTTCCGCTTGCGACGTTGGCCGTCGGCGCATCACTATGCGCTTGCAGCACGTTGCCCGAAGTGCCAGCGATCCCGGCGGAGCAAGCATTGCCGCCGGCCGCCACGGGTCTGCTGGCCGATACGGACAGACGTGTCGAAGCGCGTCTCGCGCCGGGCGCCTCTGCCTACTGGCTGCTCGATCAAAACCGGCTCGCGCTCGATGCGCGGCTCGCAATCACGGACAGCGCGTCGTCGACGCTCGATATTCAATACTTCATTTGGCAGCAGGACGCGACGGGCTACTTGCTCGCCGCGCATCTATTGGCGGCGGCGGATCGCGGAGTCAAAGTGCGGCTCTTGCTCGACGACTTCAGCATCTCGGCGAGCCACAGCGATCTGTTCAAGCTCGACGGCCATCCGAACATCGAGGTGCGCGTGTTCAACCCGTGGGTGAGCCGGCGTTTGCGCTTCAGCAGGGCGGTGGAGTTTCTGTTTCACATGGGCCGGTTGAACCGGCGCATGCACAACAAGACGTACATCGCCGATGGTCGCTTTGCGATTATCGGAGGACGCAATATCGGCGATCGTTATTTCGGTCTCGACGAGCCCTTCGTGCAAGACGATCTCGATGTGCTTTTGGCCGGGAAAGCTGCTGCAGACGTTTCGTCGAGCTTCGATGCCTATTGGAACAGCAGTATCGTCTACAAGGTGGGGCTCTTCGCGCCGCCGGCCGAACAAGACGCGCCGTTGCAGCAGGCACGAGACAGGATCACGGCGAGCGTGGCAGCCGACGCCGCTTGGCTAAGGAGCTTTCCGCTGCATCCAGTCGGTTGGCAAGCCTACCTCGACGGCCTTGTGGACTCGTTCGCGGCGGGTCCGGCCGATTTGCTCTACGATCCCGCGGGGCGAGACGACTCCAAGGGGCGTCTGTACCCCGAATTCAAACAGTTCCTCGAAAGTGCCCGTCGCGAGGTCCTGATCTGTTCGCCGTATTTCATTCCAGACGCGGACTTTCGGGCGCTCATTCGTGGGCTCGTCGCTCGCGGCGTCCGCGTGGCGATCTTGACGAACTCTCTGGCCACAAACAATCACGCGGTGGCGCACACGGGCTACAAACGATGGCGACGCGAGCTGCTTGCCTCGGGGGCCGAGCTCTACGAGCTGCGCGAAGGAGCGCGGGCGATCGAAGAATACGTTACCGCGCCGGCCGAGCCGCACGAGCTCGGTCTGCACACCAAAGCCGTCGTCGTCGACGATCGAGTCGCCTTCATCGGTTCGCCGAACGTGGATCCCCGGTCGATGATCATCAACACGGAAATCGGCGTCATCGGATACAGCAACGAGCTTGCACGGCGGTTACGCGCGCTGATCGAGCGCGACATGGCGCCCGAGAACGCCTGGCGGGTCACGATGGACGATCAGGGCTGGTTGCAGTGGTCGAGTGGCGACGCGCATCTGAGCCGGCAGCCTGCCAAAGGCTTCGGCCAGCGTCTCGTCGAGTTCCTTCTGAACTTCTTCCCGCTGAAGAAGCAAGCCTAAGGACGCAGGTCAGCGTTCGAGGTACTCGAGCTTCTCTTTGACGTCCTTCCAGTCGTCGGCGTCGTCCGGTGCAGGCTTGGCTTTCGTGATCACTGGCCAGTTCTTCGAGAGCTCCGCGTTGAGCTCGAGGAATTGCTCCTGCCCATCTGGTACATCGTCTTCGGATACGATCGCTTCGACGGGACACTCGGGCTCGCAAAGCGTGCAATCGATGCACTCTTCAGGGTCGATCACGAGGAAGTTCGGGCCTTCGTGGAAGCAGTCGACCGGGCACACCTCGACGCAGTCGGTGTATTTGCACTTGATACAGGCTTCGGTCACGACGAAGGTCATGGGTTATACCCCGCACGGGTCGGTTTCAAAGGCGCGGAATTGTCCTATAAAAGCGCCGCGGGTCCAAGCCTCGTGCCGAGGTTCCCGGTCCGCTCAGATCTGCTCGTCTGCGACTCGCACCACGAGTCCGTCGAGCTGATCGTTCAGGACGATCTGGCAGCTCAGCCGGCTGTTGGCTCGCCGGTCGAGCACGCAGTCGAGCATACCGTCCTCCTGGGAGTCCGGGGGGGCCAACTTCTCGAGCCATTCGGGGTCTACGTAGACGTGGCACGTGGCGCAGGAGCACGCACCGCCGCATTCGGCGACGATGCCCGCAACGTCGTTGTCGATCGCGGCCTCCATGACGGTCGTGCCGGTCGGCGCCTCGACGACGCGCTGGCTCCCGCTCGGCTCTATATAAGTCACGGTCGGCATGCCGCCACCGACGCTTCGATCTGAGATCGTGAAATATGCTTATGCACTTGAATTGCCTGACTGTTCGGCTGGCCGGCTATAATACATTCTCGCTTGCTCCCTGGGCAGATTCGCGAACCTTTTCGGGCGTGCGAACGAACGCCGCGACGGCCGGCCCGACGGACGCAGCTGAGCTTGAGCTCCCGGCCACAACGATGCTCCTCGACCGGTGTTAAGCTGCCCGCCCGGCAGCGGCCGCTCGGTGGGTATCGTCGGGTCGCGGCAAGGTGACGAACGGACGGCAATGACCAAATGAGTGACGCCAACATCATGGAATCGCAGTCGATAGTCGTGCGTTTCGCCGGTGACTCCGGCGACGGCGTGCAGTTGATGGGCACGCAATTCGTGGCAGCGACGGCGCTCGCCGGCAACGACTTCGCGACCTTTCCTGATTACCCCGCAGAGATTCGGGCGCCGGCTGGCACGACTTTCGGCGTTTCCGCCTATCAGATCCATCTTGGAACTCGCCCGATCACCACGGCCGGTGACGCGCCACAAGTGCTCGTGGCGTTCAACCCCGCCGCGCTCAAGGTGAACCTGCCGTTGCTCGCCCCCGGAGCTCTCATCGTGCTGAACACGGACAGCTTCACGAGTCGTGGGCTCGCGAAGGCCGGCTACAAGGAAGATCCTCGGACGACCGGCACGCTGGACGGCTATCAAGTCGTCGAGCTCGACATGACGAAGCTCACGCTCGAGGCCGTGGCGGCTTTTGGTCTGAGCAAGAGCGATGCGGGACGATGCAAAAACTTCTGGGCCCTGGGTCTCGTGCAATGGATGTTCAATCGAGACGTAGGGACCATCGAGGCTTGGATCACGAAGCGTTTCGCCAAAGACGCGACGATTCGTGACGCGAATCTTGCGGCGTTGCGCGCAGGGCACGCCTACGGCGAAACGGCTGAGCTTTCGGCGGCCGTGCCGCACGTGGGGGCTGCCGTTGCTCAATTTCCGCCGGGCGAGTACCGCGGAATCCGCGGCAGTGAAGCGCTTGCACTCGGTCTGGCAGCCGGTGGCGAGCTTGCGGACCGACCCGTGGTTTTCTGCTCGTATCCGATCACTCCCGCATCGCCGCTTCTGCATCAGCTGGCCAGGCTCGGCGAGCTCGGCGTCGGCGTCTTCCAAGCCGAGGATGAGATCGCGGCAGTGTGCGCGGCCATCGGGGCCTCGTACGGCGGTGCCATCGGCGTGACATCGAGCTCGGGGCCGGGCATCGCGCTCAAGACGGAAGCCATAGGTCTTGCGATCAATGCCGAGTTGCCCCTCGTGGTCGTCGACTCGCAGCGCGGCGGACCGTCCACCGGGTTGCCGACGAAGACCGAGCAATCGGACCTCTATCAAGCTGTGTATGGGCGCAACGCCGACGCGCCGATCCCCGTGCTCGCCGCACGCTCGCCGAGCGACTGCTTCGAAGTCGCGATCGAGGCCGTGCGCATCGCGTTGCGACACATGACGCCCGTGATGCTGCTGAGCGACGGCTATCTTGCGAACGCCGCTGAGCCGTGGCGCTTGCCCGATCTCGATGCGATACCGAGGATCGCCACGCACGCGCCGGGCCCGCACAACGTCGGCGAAGAGGTCGGCGCCGTGATCTTCAATCGCGATCCAGAAAGTCTCGGTCGGCCGTGGGTCACGCCCGGCACTCCGGGACTCATGCATCGAATCGGTGGCCTCGAGAAGGATTTGCGCACCGGCAATATCTCGTACGATGCGCGCAATCATCAGGCCATGACGCAGCTGCGCGCCGACAAGGTGGCCTCAGTGGCGAAGTTCATACCGCCGCAGGATGTGGAGATCGGATCCAAGGAGGGCTCGCTTGCCGTCGTTGGTTGGGGTTCGACCTATGGGGCTCTCTATCAGGCCGTGCGTTCGATACCTGCGCACGAGCGCGTGAGTCATATCCACATTCGGTACCTGAGTCCGCTGCCGGCCAACCTCGGCGAGTTGCTGGCGGGATTCGACCGCATTCTCGTGCCGGAAATGAACATGGGACAACTCGCGACGTTGCTGCGCGACAAGCTCGGCGTCGAGACCGTCCAGTTCAACAAAGTCACGGGTCAACCGTTTCTGATTTCCGAGCTCGTGCAGAAGATTCGCAGTTTGCTCGGTGCAAAGCCGGCGGTGCGATCGGCGCCCAAAGCGATTCGAGGAGAGCGGGCATGAGCGCGCAATTGTCGGCCAAGGATTTCGCGTCGTCGCAGGAGGTGCGCTGGTGCCCGGGCTGCGGCGATTACGCCGTGCTCAAGTCCGTGACACGCGCGCTGGCCGACGTGGGGGCGGCGCCGGAGCAAACCGTATTCGTGTCCGGCATCGGTTGCGCGGCGCGCTTTCCGTACTACGTGGAGACCTACGGCTTCCACACCATTCACGGTCGAGCGCCTGCCGTGGCGACGGGCCTCAAGCTCGCCAACCCTGCGCTCGACGTTTGGGTTGTGACCGGCGACGGCGACGGTTTGTCGATCGGCGGCAACCATTTGATGCACGCGCTGCGGCGCAACGTGGGCCTCAAGATTCTGTTGTTCAACAACGAGGTTTACGGCCTCACCAAAGGCCAATACTCGCCGACGTCGCGGCTCGGGACGCGAACACCCTCGAGCCCGTACGGTTCCTTCGACGCTCCCGTGTCTGCCGGCGCATTTGCCCTGGGCTCGGGCGCCAAGTTCATCGCTCGCGCCATAGACGTCGACAAGACAGGCTTGGGCGGAGTGCTCGAGGCGGCGCACGCATACGACGGGGCGGCGTTCGTCGAGATCTACCAGAACTGCATTGTATACAACGATGGTGTCTACAACTCGTTCACCGAGAGGGACAAGGCGGCCGACCGTCAGCTGCATGTCAAGCATGGCGATCCGCTCGTGTTCGGTGAGGGCGGTGGGAAAGGGCTCTCGTTCGACGCGAAGTCCATGTCGTTGAAGGTCATCGACGCGAAGACGACGCCGGAAGAGGTTCTCGTGCACGACGAGACCAATCGGCTGCTCGCCCAATTACTGCTCGCGATGGAGGGGCCGGAGTTTCCCGTCGCGCTCGGCGTCATTCTTCGCCAGCCCGGAGAGCCGTTCGAAAAACGGTACTACGCGAGTCACCCGACCAAATTGAAGCGCACGGGCCGCGTGGCCGACGTGCTGCGTCAGACGAGCACGTGGACAGTTCCCGCTTCGGGCTCGTCCAAGTAGGTCACTTCGGCTGATCGGAGCCGGCCGCGGCGCAGCTAGTCGCGGTTGGGTTCGTCGGCAGCCTTGAGGGTGGCGGCCGTGCGGTCGACCTCGCGCCAGACGCGCAGCAGGTTGCCGCCCCAAAGCTTCGCAAGGTCGGGGTCGCTATAGCCGCGAGCGCGCAGCTCGCGCGTCACGTTTTGGGTCTCGCTGGCATCGGACCAGCCGATCACGCCGCCGCCGCCGTCGAAGTCCGAGCTGATGCCGACGTGGTCGATGCCGATGAGCTTCACCGCGTAGTCGATATGATCGACGAGATCCTTCACGTTGGCAGGCGGCCACTGCTGCCGAATGTCCGCCATGCCGCGCTCGTATGCGATGCGCTGCTCGTTCGGCAGCTTCTCGATGTCGAACGGGGGCGACAGCCCCAGCCGCTCCCGCAAAGCGCGAGTGGCCGCGACTTGCTCGGGCGGCTGGTATTTGACGTATGGATCGAACGCAACGATCTGAATCACGCCGCCGTTGTCGCGCAATGCAAGCAGCGTTTCGTCGTCCATGTTGCGCGGATGATCCGTGAGGGCGCGGACCGCCGAGTGCGATGCAATGACGGGTGCTTTCGACAGTCTGATAGCGTCGAGGGCGGTTTGCTTCGAACCGTGCGACACGTCGACCATGATCCCGAGCCGATTCATGCGTGCGATTGCGGCTGCGCCGAATTCCGTCACGCCCGTGTCCGGGCCTTTGGGGTTTTCCCCGAGATCGGGGCGTGGCTGGGCCGTGTGTGCGAGATCGTTGTCGCCGTTGTGGACGAGCGTAACGTAGCGTGCTCCGAGCTCGTAATACCGATCGAGCAAATCGAGGTCTTTGCCGAAGACGTAGCCGTTCTCGATGCCGATGACGGCCACGAGCTTGCCCGCAGCGAAAATGCGTTCCACGTCATCGGGCGAATAGGCAAGCTCGATCAGATTGGGATAAAGCTCGTCGGTCATCCGGTGAATCGCCTTGAACTTGGTCATCGCGTCGGCTTGCGCCTGCGCATAGTTCTCCGGCGTGCGTGCCGTTTGGCCGACGTAGACGATGAAAAACGCCGCATTGAGTCCGCCCGAGCGCATCTTCTCGAGATTGACCTGCAGGTCGGCATCGAGCGGATCCACGGCGTCGGTCGCAAAATCGAGCGGGATGTCGACGTGGGTGTCGAGGGTCATCAACCCGTCGGGCGGCGCAACGGTCGGCGAGGGGCTCGCCGCTGCGGTGTTTGCCGCCGGAGCGGTGGAGTTGGTCTCGTTGGGCGAGCACGCTTGTATAGCGAGCGTGAGAGCGGCCGCGCAGGCGGCGACATGAAGGGATTTCACTCGAGCTCTCCTCGACGGCGTAACAGACGCAGAGTCTAACGAAAAACCATCAGGTCGAGTCGGTCGCCTGCGCGTCCGGCAGGTGGTGCTTCGCTGCGACAGGGCGCAGTGTGGCGTTGGCGACCAGCGCAATCGCGAGCAGGGCGGCCATCAGATACATCGTGAGGTTATAGAGTCCGGGCGTCGGATCGATCGTGCCCGCAGGTGCGATCTCCATGAGTTTGCCGATAGTGACCGTCTGACTGGCCACGAGCGAGTCGAGTTGATCGAGGCCTGCGCCGAAAGCGAGGCGAAATCTTTCCGGATCGACTCGCGATGCGAGGTCGTGGATGGCGGTCCCGATCGAGCGTTCTCGCAACGACGTGATTGCCACGGGCCCGAGGAATCCGGCCGTGCTCCAGGCGGTCAGAAGTCGGCCGTGGATCCCGCCGACGTAGCGCGTGCCGAACACGTCGGCGAGGTACGCAGGGATCGTTGCAAACCCGCCGCCGTACATCGTGAAGATGATCATCGTGGCCGCATAGAAGTACAGGAGCCAAACGATGGACGGAGACACGCTCACGCGCTGCGCCGTCAAAGGGATGGACAGGTAAAGCACGATGCCGAGCGCGAAGAAGATCCAGTACGTGTTGCGCCGTCCGATGTAGTCCGATGCGCTGGCCCAAATGAAGCGCCCGAGCATGTTGAATACGCTGATCATGGCGACATAGGTTGTCGCGAACCCGGTGTCGACGATGTTCGGCAGCGTCGTGCCGAAGATCTCCGTCATCATGGTTTGGGCGACGCTGAGCACGCCGATGCCGGCCGTAACGTTGAAGCAAAGCACGATCCACAGCTGGTAGAACTGGTGCGTTTTGAGCGCTTGATTGATATGCACGTCGCGTGTGCTGATCATGCGCCGTGCGCGGTGTGCCGCGTCGGGCGGCGTCCAGCCCGCAGGCTGCCAGCCCGGTGGCGGCACGCGATACGAGAAAGCAGCGACGAGCATGACGAAGAAATAGACGAAGCCGAGCGTAACGAACGTCTCCGCCACGCCGACGTTGCCCGTGCCCACGACGTAAACGCCGGTCGGGCCGGGCACGATCATATTGGCGACGTCGCTTACGCCTGCGACGACCACCTCGCGCATCTGGCCGCCGATCTCGGCGAATCTCCGGCCCGCCTCGGTAACGAGGTTGACTTGATCGACGGGACCCAAGTAGTCGGGCGCCTGGTAGAAGGCTTTGATCAGAAATCGCTTGAGCGGCGCGCCGATGAGCGCGCCGCCCCCGAAGCCCATGATGGCGAGGCCCGTGGCCATGCCGCGTCGATCCGGAAACCACCGGATCAGCGTGCTGACGGGAGAGACGTAGCCGAGGCCGAGGCCGCAGCCGCCGATCACGCCATAGCCCAGGTATACGAGCGGCAATTGATGCAGCAGGATGCCGATGCCGCCGAGAACATAGCCGCCACCCCAGCAGGCGGCTGCGACGACGCCGACTTTGCGAGGCCCGACGTCCTCGAGCCACTTGCCGGCCACCGCCGCGGCGAGTCCGAGGACCACGATGGCGACCGTGAAGATCCACACGACACTCGAGAGCTTCCAGTCGTCCGCTGCCGGGACCACGACGCCGAGCGCTCGAACCAGCGCAGGGTTGTAGATGCTCCAGGCATAGACCGAGCCGATGCATAAGTGGATGGCAATCGAGGCCGGCGGTACGAGCCAACGATTGAAGCCCGGGTGCGCGACGATGCGTTCCTTCGACAGCCATCCGGTCATGAGTCCCCCCTCCGAGAATCCTCGACGACGTGGCGAGTCTGTGCTCGACCAGACCCAAGAGGATTAATGCTCTATTCTATTCAGCTTGTTAGAGTTGTTTATTCGAGTTGTTTCTAGTTTTTAGCCTCGCCGGCCTTGCGGCGAGCTCGAGGGTCATTTTAGGGGTGCCGGGTGCTCGTGGGGAGTCTTTCCAGCGACGGCGGCCGAGCATTGCGAAGCCCGCGCCGGCGGCGACTCCGAGCAGACCGCGGTCCATGGGCGGAAAGAGTTTTCGATTGTCGCCCATGGAAGGGCCGGGCGGAGGTCCTTGTCGCTCCGCCCGGCGCAAGGCCGCTAGTTCGATGCGATTGCAGCGTTCGGTGGGCTATCCACGTCGTAGATCGACACGATGCCGTGGCGTGGCGGGCATTTCGTTGCCGGCGTATCGCCCGCCGCCTCGTGGACGACCAGCTTTGCTACCGACCCGGCCGCGTCCGATTCGAAGCTCACTCGAGCCGACGAGCCTTCGAGAGAGAACTCGCCGGCGCCGACTGGGAGCAACCGTGCTCGACCGAGTCCCCCGCTCTCCGGCATCTCGATCGTCAGCATCTTTCCATCGAGCGCGACGAGGACGTTCGCGCCGTTGTCGGTTTCGTAGCGGCCTACATATCGCTCGAGGACGGTCACGTCGCTCGTGCGAGCGATCGGTCCATCGGCGAGGGCGACGACGACCTGGCCGCTGCTCCCGGTCGCCAACGTGTCTTCGGCGAGCGCACCCGCGGAGCACAGAACAGTGGCGGCGAGAGTGATGCCAGTGAGGTAGTTCATCTTCGGACTCCAATCGGTGGGTGTACGCCTTGCCTTAAGCAAGGAGCGTGCCGACCGCTCACGGAGTCGCTGAAGTCTTTGATTCAGAAAGAGACGTCGTCGAAATCGTGGCGAGCGCGGGTGTCGCCCGCGGTGGTGAAAATCGCTAACAATTGGTGAGCGGCGCTTTGCGCCGTCGGCCGTTGGGCTTGTCTTACGCAGCCATCACCATGCCGAAGCCCTCGACGCGGGCGTCGACGCCGAGCATGCGCGCGCAGTGCCATAGGCCGTGCGGCGTCGACGACACGACAGGGGCCCCGATCGAGGCTTCGAGCGGGACGATCAAGTCGAGCGTCTTGAGCGCCCCACAGGACATGACGAGCGCGTCGGCCTTCTTCGACTCGGCATACGCCGCGACGCCGAGCTTGTGCAAGATGTCCTGGGTGGCGGCTCCTTGCGGGATGCGCTCGTAACCGAGCCCCTTGGCGGCGACGATTTCGAAGCCGTGCTCCTCGAGAAAGACCTTGAGCCTTTCCGTGACCGCATCCGTGTAGGCGGCCGCGATCGCCACGCGACGCGCGTTGACATGGTTGAGCCCGTCGACGAGCCCGTTGCTTTGTGTCGTGGCCGGGAGCCCGGTCGCCGCCGTCACCCTGTCGGTGAGCTCCTTGTTGAACTGTGCACCGCGGAAGAAGGTGATGGACGACCCGAAGACGGAGATCAGGTTGGCGCCTTCGCGCGCGAGATCCTGAGCTCGAGGTAAGACGCGCGGAATGGCTTCCTCGTAGCCTTTGATCGTCATGCCGCCCGGAAGTCCGACGCCGTTGCCGATGAACCGAATGCCCGTTGGGAACAGGCGTTTGGCGTCGGGCGGTATGGGGTAATTTAGGGGCGGGAAGATCAATCCGGCCGTCGGATCGTCCTTGGCGGACGCAGTGGTGCGGACGGCTGCTGCGGCTGCTAGGGCGGTGCCCAGCTTCAGGAACTCTCGACGCGACGCGGTCATTGCGAACTCCCCCACATACGGTCACGAATGCGAATCGACGGTACGCAAAGGCCGCGATGAGGTCAAGGACGGCGCGATACGCTCGGCTGTCCGGCGTCGCGGTCGCGGCTCAGACTCGTTCGCGCTTGGCGAGGTCTATCCACTCCCGTTGGCTGCGCCGGAAGTGCTTAGGTGCCAGCCGCGCGTCGTCGAGCAGCTCCGCCAACAGTCGGGAGGCCTCGTCCGTGTGGCCGAGTCTTTTGTGGAGCAGCGCTTGGCGGACTCGCGCCTCGGCGCCGGGGTAGTACTTTGCGAGCGCTTCGTACTCTTGTAGCGCTCGATCCGTCTCGCCGCCTTCTTCGAGCGCCCGCGCGTAGAGGAGGTGGCCGTCGGCGGAGCGCAAGCCGGGGTTCTTATCGCGCAAGTAGTCGAGCGTCGAGACCGTTGCCGAGTACAGACCCGCGCCGAACTGGGCGTTCGCCAGTGACAATAGAATCTTGGGGTCGTCCTCGAACAGTCCTTTCCTGGCCTCGTTGCACACACGGATCGCCTCGTCGCACTGGTTTGCCTCGACGAGCTGATCTGCCAAACGGCTCGCCGTTTCTACGCTTTGACTCCGTTCGTAGGCCAGTGAGCCTTCGCGCACGCCGTGGTTCGGGTCGATCGCGGCGCGCGCGCGCCGCAGCGCACGACGTGCCGTCGGGTCGTGCTTGAGCGAAGGCAAGACCTCGATGATCAGGTAAACGAGCGTGCCGATCATCGGCAAGAAGACGATCAGAAGAATCCAGCGCATGTCGCGCCCCGTGCGCAGCACGTGCACGATGGCGATCACTTGGATCACGACAGAGAGGATGACGATGGGCATGCGCGTTCAGCAACTGCCGGTCGGTAGGTATATTCTCGGCTGTAAAAACGTTGCGTCGCAAGCGCTGGTTCGGGTGGCGCCCCCGGCAGGAATCGAACCTACAGCTGTCCCTTAGGAGGGGACCGTTTTATCCATTGAACTACGGGGGCTGTGCCTATGATACAGCCTGCATGTCGGAGCCGGGCAATCGCGGGGCCCGGAGGACGAGCGGTGCTCCGAGGATTGCGTCATTCGTCGTCTTCGTCCTCTTCTTCGTCGAAGTCGTCCTCCGAATCGTAGTCCTCGTCTTCGTCCTCGTCGGGCAAGACGTGGGTCTCGCCGTAGTCGTCGGCCTCGTCGGGTTCGGGAACGTTGAACGCTTCGTCATCGTCGTCATTCCACTTGGCCAGCCACTTGTCCATGTCGTGCTCCTGTCGTGACCGAAAGACACCTCGAAGGCTTGCCGGGCCGGCCCCTTGCAACATGCAACAACGCGACGGGCCGCAGTGTTCCGAACCTTCCGGCGCGTGCGCGGCAGCGTGGCATGAGTCGCAGTAGGGGTCAACGTCGGGCGAACCCTGCCGCCGAGACGCCGAGATCGACCGGCGACGGCGTCGCGATACGCCCGTCGAAGCGTATGATCGACGCATGGAAGAGTGGTGGCCTTTTTTGAGCGCGTGGATCGCGTCGAGTCCTTGGAAGGCGCTCACGCTGCTCGTATTGGCGATAGGCGTCGCCGTGCTTGTTTACAAATCGCGTTGAATCTTGCTTGTTTCGAGTCGGCGCGGTTACGAACCCGGCCCTTTGCCCCAGCCGGAGTGCTGTTGCTCGATTTTCAGCCGCACGACATAGCACCACCAGTGCTCCCGGCGTTCTCACCCTCCGACTTCACGCCCGAGCGGGCAGGGCGAGTTCGTTAGGTCACGATGCCGTAGAAGACCGCCGCGCCCGTTTGTGCGTCGACGTACGCCTGGCGTCCGTGCCGACACGCTGTCAGTTGAAGTCGTCGAGCAAGATCACGTCGGCGCTCGATGACGACGCGCCGTTGACGGCGAGCACCGTATAGAACTTCGTCGAGTCGAACGTCAAAGATTGCGGGCCTGCCACGATCGTGCCGCTCGTGGTGTCGCGAACGACGAGGTCGTAGGTTGCGGGAGCTATGGGGCCGAACGCAAACGATCCCGGCGCGGCCAGTGTGGTGGCCGGGAGCACGGTAGTGATATCCGTGCCCGGTTTTACGAGGAAGAAGTCGAGTGTCGTGAACTGCGGCGCCGCGTCCAAGATGCGAAACGTCGCTTGACCCGGTATAGGCCGATGGTCGTCGGGCACGACGACCTCCGTGAGCGTACCCGCGTCGCCCGCGAACAGCACTGTGTAAAGCTGCGACGGGCTGGTCTCGAGCGCCTGATCGAATTCAATGGAGCCCGAGTTGCCCGCGGGCGTGACGTTGAGTTGGACGGTGCCCACGGGGACGTTCTGATAGGCGCTCTGCGTGCCGAAAGCAACGGCGGGAAAAAGCGGTGTCGTGTAGTCGCCGTTGACGACCACGTCGCGCGCGCCCTTGTCGGTCGCGGCGTTGATCACGCGGATGCCGGCCTGGACGTCCTTGTCGTACAGTATTTGACTGGAGTCTTGCACGAACAGGACGCTGAGCGTAGCGACGCCGGCGCCGGCTTCGGGCGCAATGATCAACGAGGTGGTGCTGCCTGCGGCGAGCGTGAATGCGCCGGTTGTCAGCAGCGCGTTTGCCGGATTGCCGGCTTCGGTCAGCACGAGCTCGTATTGGCCCGTTGCCACGTTTTGCACGGGCAATGTCTCGCCGAACCCGACCGTTCCCCACGGCGTGACGCCGGCCGTCACATCCGTGCCGGGCGCTACGAGGTAGGCATCGACACTCGGAGTCCCGTCGGCGGCGTGCAGGCCGATGACTTCGGCGTCCGTCGCGTCCGTGCCGGGCGTCGGCATTTCGAGAATCGTGTAACCCGGCGTGCCGGCCGCCTCGGTGAATACGAAGTCGTACGTCGTGCCGGCCAGCACTTGCTTCGTGAAGTTCACGATGCGCGTCGGGGTCGCCTCGTCGGCGTGCTGAGCTTCGAGGTGGAAGTCGTAGGTGTCCTCGTTGTATACGGCTTGCGCAGACCCTTTGTAGGCGAGTGAAACCAGCGTGCCGTCCGGGGCTTCGGCGCGTCGGAAACCGGCGCCGGCATAGGACGGCACCACATTCGTGGCGCGAACGATCGTGTCGGGCGGCGCCTTGCGGCCGCCGTTACAGCCCGACAGCCCGATCGCGATCACCGCGAGACCAAGAAGCTTGAAGGTCATTTTTCTCATGCGCAGTTCGAACGTCCGCGGGCTGTGCCGGAATAGGGCGTACATGGTACAGGCTGGCTCGCGCCGAGCGAAACGCCTCGGGACGGTGGAGCGGGACTCGAAAAGCTGTTTACAATGCCCGCGCCCATGAGCCTGGCCCGTCCGATTGAGGATTCCCGTTCCCGCTTCAGACCGCCTGCAAGGCAAAAGATTTCACGGTGAGCCTCCGGTGCGAATGTTTTTGACCCCAGCCCCGGCGGCCGCGCTCCTGGCGGCATTGGTCGCTTGCGGTGCAAGCCACGCGCAAGAAGCAGATCCGCTGCACATCAGGAACCTGAACCCACTCGTCGCCGTGTTCGGCTTGCCTGCCTGGGATACCTCCGTCCGCGGCACGCGCTTCGGTCTCAACGTGGACTTGGCCAACCACTACCGGCTCTCGCAGCGAGGTCCCGAGCTTCTCGTGCTCGACGGCGAGACATTGCGGACCAACCTCAGGTTCGACAAGAGCGTCGGCGAGAACTGGTTCTTCGGCGTCGAAGTGCCCTATTTCCGTATCAGCGGCGGCGTGCTCGACAACTTGATCGACGCGTGGCACTCGTTCTTTCATCTGCCAGACGGGGGGCGCAATGCGCGGCCCGAGGATGCTCTGCTGTTCGAGGTCGGCAATCCCAACGGTAAGCTCTTCGTGCTCGATCACCCGCAGTCCGGGCTCGGTGACGTCCAGCTCAAGCTCGGCCGCACGATCGGCCCGCGCGACAAGTTCGTCGTCCAAGGAACCGTGAAGCTGCCGACCGGCAAAGAGCAAATGTTGGCCGGCAGCGGATCGACGGATCTGTCGCTTACGCTGCTGCGTTCGCAGGCGTTGACTGTCCGCAACCGGCCTGCCGGCTATTACTGGGGGGTCGGTTTGCTGTATGCCGGTGATGCCGACACGGTTCCGTTTGCCCAAAATCGGTGGGTATACACGGGGCTGGTCGGCGGGAGTTGGAAGCTCTGGCCGAAATGGGGAGTCAAGGCGCAGATCGATTTTCACAGTCCGTTCTATGATTCGGGCTTCGAGGAGATCGGTGCGAACGCCATCGAGGCCACGATCGGAGCCTGGTTACGGCGCGGGTCGCGGGCGGTGGTCGATTTCGCCGTGGTCGAGGATCTGCAAGTCAGCACGGCACCCGATGTGGTCGTCCAGATGGCGGTGCGTTGGCAGTGGTAGGCGGCGGTCTCGTGAGGTGGGTCGTGCCGGCGGCCGCAGCGGTGGTCTTGGTCGGAGCGTGCCTCGCAGGTTGCGACTCGGCGGGGCCCGCTGCCGGTCCGGCAGCTACGGGTGCGCCGCCGACGGTGGCCGCTACGGCGCCGAATACGGCACGGGCGCAGCCGACGGCGCCCGCGTGGAGCGAGCCAACCGGCCCGCAGGCGGCCGGGGCCGAAAAGACCAGAGCGGCCGCGCAGTACCTCGACGACCCGCGGTACGCCGGTGCCGATCTCGGCCGAGGCAAGCTATTGAGCTTGGCGTGCGCCGCGTGCCATACGTTCCATGCAGGCCAGGACACGATCGTCGGGCCGAACTTGCACGGCGTGTTCGGGCGCGCGGCGGGCTCGGTGCCGGGGTTCGACTACTCGGCGGCGCTGCGCTCGGCGGGCATCGTCTGGACGCCCGACACGCTCGAGCGCTGGTTGGCCGATCCAGCGAGCTTCGTCGACGGCACCAAGATGGGCTTCACCGGTTACCGCTCGGCCGATGACCGGCGAGATCTGATCGCGTATCTCCTGCACGCCACCGAAGACGAGTAGTCACATTAAGTAAAATAGAAAGAACTGCGTGAAAGCGTCGGATTTATTTACGATTTTCTGGGCGGGGAGGCTTTGACAGAGCGATGCCGCGGGCAACGGCGCGGCCGAAGCGGTTCGGGCCTGCTTTTTGCATTATTCTCACTCGACGACTTTGGCTTATCGGGATACGGAACACCGCATGACTTTGAGCACGGAGAGCGCCCAGGCAGTTCGGGAGAGGCAGGGTGTGGTCGGGGCCGAGCGCCGCCAGGGACCGGACAGGCGGCGTATGACATTGCGAACCTTTATAAAAGGAGGCTTTACACCACGCCGCCGCGGTGGCCGGCGAGCGCACGAGCAGGATGCGCTCATCGACTGGCACGAGCCGCATCTGTTGTTTCTGGCCGTGACCATCCTCTTGTTGAGCGTGGCGGACGCGTTTCTCACGCTGACTCTCATGACCGTAGGGGCCAACGAGGCCAACCCTATTTTGGCGTTCGTCCTGGACGGCCACCCTAAGCTGTTTGCCGTCATCAAAATGGGCCTGACGGGGTCGGGCATCCTCGTGCTGGTCGCCGTGGCCAGGGCGCGAGTCTTTCGGCTCGTGCGCGTGGGCACGGTCATGCACTGGCTGTTGCTTGCCTACGTGGCTCTCATCGGCTACGAGTGGTGGCTGCTGCATTCGAACCTGTGAAATCACGCGTTTGAACTTAATCCCCGTTTGGCTACACTACGCGCGCCTTCGGACTCGCGGGCAGCAAAATCGTTTGCGCACTTCCCCCCGAGCCGGCGCTCATGAGCACAGCATTCAAGCGTCAGTACGAGACGTCGCCACTGCAGGGAGCCAACGCGACCTACGTCGAATGGCTCTATGAGCAATTCCTTGCCGAGCCGGGCAGCGTTCCGGCCGAGTGGCGGCAATACTTCAGCTCCTTCGGTGCCGACGGTACCGATGTGGCGCATGGACCCATCGTCCAGGCTGTCGGCCGCCGGCTACGCCAGCGGACACTGGAGGGGGCACCGGTCGTTGAGTCCGCCGAGGGCGAGCCGGCCATCGAGAAGCAGGCAGCCGTATCCCGGTTGATCCAAGTCTATAGCCTGCGCGGCCATCAGATCGCCGACCTCGACCCGCTCGGCCTCTGGGAGCGTCCGGTCCCGGCCGTGCTCTCGTTCGACTTCCTCGGGCTCGATGACAGCGACCTGGATCGGGAGTTTCACACCGGCGGGCTGGCCGGGACCGGCCATGCCCGCATGAAGTTGCGCGAGATTCTCGCGCTGCTCAAACAAATCTATTGCGGCAAGTTTGCGGCCGAGTTCGCGCACATCTCGCGGGCCCGCGAGCGTTTGTGGCTGCGCGAGCAATTCGAGGCCAGCCGAGTGCACGGGGACTTCGGCCCGGACGACCAGCACACGGTTCTGGATAGCCTCACACGCGCAGAAGGGATCGAGCGTTACCTCAACACGCGATTCGTCGGTCAGAAGCGCTTCTCGCTCGAGGGCGGGGAAACCCTCATCCCGATGCTCGACGATTTGCTCCAGCGTGCCGGTGAGCAGGGTGTGGAGGAAGTCGTGCTCGGCATGGCGCACCGTGGGCGGCTCAACGTGCTCGTGAACGTGCTCGGCAAGTCACCGCCCGAGCTGTTCTCCGAGTTCGAGGGCCAGTACGACCTCGCGGCGATCAAAGGCTCCGGCGACGTCAAGTACCACATGGGCTTTTCGGCCGATATCAGGACGCCGGGCGGCAACGTTCACATCGCGCTGGCCTTCAACCCGTCGCATTTGGAGATAGTCAACCCCGTCGTCGAAGGGTCGGTCCGCGCGCGCCAGGATCGGCGCGAAGACGCGCTCGGCGAGAAAATTCTACCGGTCCTGATCCACGGCGACGCGGCGTTCGCCGGTCAAGGTGTGGTTGCCGAGACTTTACAGATGTCGCAGACGCGCTCGTTTTACACGGGCGGCACGGTGCACCTGGTCATCGACAACCAGATCGGCTTCACGACGTCGGACCCACGCGACTGTCGGTCCACGACGTATTGCTCCGACATCGCCAAGATGATCGAGGCCCCAGTCTTTCACGTGAACGGCGACGATCCGGAAGCGGCGGTGGCCGCTGTGCGCTTGGCGCTGCGCTACCGGCAGCGGTTCCACAAGGACGTGGTGATCGATCTGGTCTGCTATCGCCGGCTCGGGCACAACGAGGCCGACGAGCCGGCCGCGACGCAGCCGGTCATGTACAACGCGATCCGCGAGCACCCGAGCGTGCGGACGCTTTATAGCCGCAAGCTCGTGGAGCAGGGCGTCGTGAGTGCCGAGACCGTCGAGCAGATGGCCGACGGCTATCGCGACGCGCTCGACGAGGGCCGCAACCCGAACCAAGCCGCGCTCGGCATGATAGGCAACCAGTACACGGTCGATTGGAGCCGCTACCAACAGGCCGCCCTCGGCGATTCCGTTGCCATGGGACTGCCCGATGCCGAAGTGCAAAGACTGGCCGCGTTGATCAACACCGTGCCCGAGCACTTCAAGCTCCATCCGCGCGTGCAGCGTATCGTCGACGATCGCCACCGTATGGCCGTGGGCGAGCTCGGGATCGACTGGGGATTCGCCGAGAACCTGGCCTATGCCTCGTTGCTCGCAGCGAATTTCCACGTGCGTTTGATCGGCCAAGATTCCCGCCGCGGCACGTTCTTTCATCGCCACGCCGCGCTCATGAATCAAGCCGATGGCGAGGCGTTCGTGCCGCTCGAACACGTTTCGTCGAACGCACACGCTTTCACCGTCACGGACTCGCTGCTATCTGAAGAGGCCGTGCTCGGCTTCGAGTACGGCTATAGCACGACATCGCCGGATTCCTTAGTCATCTGGGAGGCGCAGTTCGGCGATTTCGTCAACGGCGCTCAAGTCGTCATCGATCAGTTCATCAGCTCCGGTGAGGCGAAGTGGAACAGGCTCTCGGGGCTCACGTTGTTCCTGCCTCATGGCTACGAAGGACAAGGGCCCGAGCATTCGTCGGCTCGGCTCGAGCGCTTCCTGCAGCTATGCGCCGAGCACAACATGCAAGTATGCGTGCCGTCGACGCCGGCGCAGATGTTCCATCTGTTGCGGCGCCAGCTGCTGCGACCGTTGCGCAAGCCTCTCATCGTCATGACGCCGAAGAGCTTGCTGCGACACAAATTGTCCGTGTCGACGCTCGAGGATCTTTCGATCGGACGTTTTTATCCGATCATCGAAGAGGTCGAGCAAATCGACGACGATGCAGTTGAGCGTATCGTGTTTTGCAGCGGCAAGGTCTACTTCGATCTGGCGGAATACCGCCGGCACGAAGAGCTCGAGCACGTGGCGATCGTGAGGATAGAAGAGCTGTATCCTTTCCCGATCGAAGAGTATGCTCGGGTCATCGGCCGTTACAAAAACGCCAAAGAAATCGTCTGGTGTCAGGAAGAACCGCAAAATCAGGGCGCCTGGTACCAGATCCGTCACCGGCTTCAGGAATCGCTCGGCGACCGGCAGCAGTTGTACTACGCCGGCCGGCCGGGCGCCGCCGCACCCGCGTCGGGTATTCACGCATTGCACGTTCGACAGCAGCAGGCCCTCGTGTCTGCCGCTTTGGCGTCGTCGGCGCGTGAGCGCACGGCCGTTTCCGTCGGCAAGCGCGCCTGAAGTCACCACTCCGGGGGGTTGACGAGAGTAGTGAGCGAGCAGTGAGCATCGAAGTCAAAGTCCCGCAACTTCCCGAATCCGTCACCGACGCGACGCTCGTCGCGTGGCACAAGAAACCGGGTGAGGCCGTTCGCCGCGATGAGAACCTCGTGGATCTCGAGACCGACAAAGTCGTGCTCGAAGTTCCGGCGCCGGCCGACGGTGTGTTGAAACAGATCGTCGCCGCCGACGGCGCCGTCGTCACGAGCGGCCAAGTGCTGGCTGTGCTCGAGCCGGGGTCCGGTGCCGAGGCTGCGGCGCAAACCGCTGCCCCGAAGGCGGCCGAGCCTGCGAGTTCTGCGAGGCCGGCCAAGAACACGGCTCCCGCGGCGGCATCTGCGTCGTCGGCGCCCGTTTCCGAAAAACAGGCCCCCGAGCCTAAGCCTGCGGCGACACCCGCCCAAGAGGCGCGCGGCGGCGACGCAAACAAGATGGGACCGGCCGTTCGCAAGCTCGTCGAGGAGCACGACCTCGACCCGACCTCGATCTCAGGCTCGGGCCGTGCCGGCCGGATTACCAAAGGCGACGTGCTCGACTACATCGCCGATCATCGCGCGACTACGGTCGGACTCGGCCACGAGGACTTCGGCAATGAGCCGGGCGCCGCGGAGCCGACGCCGCGCGGCCCCGTCCGCACGGAGCAACGCGTCGCGATGACCCGGCTGCGCTCGCGGATCGCGGAGCGGCTGCTGCAGGCGCAGCAATCGGCCGCAATGCTCACGACGTTTAACGAGGCGGATCTGAGCGCCGTCATGGAGCTCAGGCAGCGCCACCAAGAGCAGTTCGTCGCTCGGCACGATATCAAGCTCGGCTTCATGTCGTTTTTCGTCAAGGCGTGTATCGAAGCCCTGCGTGAGTATCCCTTGTTGAATGCCTCCGTCGACGGCAATGACATCGTCTATCACGAGTTCTTCGACATCGGCGTAGCAGTGTCGACGGACCGCGGCCTCATCGTGCCGGTCTTGCGCAACGCCGAGCTCATGAGCTTTGCCGAAATCGAACATTCGATTCGCGACTTCGGGGAGCGCGCCCGTAGCGGCACGCTGCAGATGGAGGATCTCACGGGAGGCACCTTCACGATCACGAACGGCGGCATTTTCGGCTCGTTGATGTCGACGCCAATTCTGAATCCGCCGCAAAGCGGCATTTTGGGGATGCACAAGATCCAGCACCGTCCTGTCGCCATCGATGGCAGAGTCGAAGTGCGGCCGATGATGTATCTTGCGTTGACCTACGATCACCGGATCGTCGACGGCCGCGAGGCCGTGCAGTTCTTGGTTCACGTCAAAGAACAAATCGAAGATCCCGCACGGCTTCTTCTGCAAATTTGATTGGTTTCTGATTCAATTACGATTATGAGCGACAACAAGTATGACGTCGTCGTCATCGGCGGCGGCCCGGGCGGTTATCCGACCGCTATCCGTGCGGCTCAACTCGGGCTGCGTGCCGCGTGCATCGACGACTGGAAGAACGAGGAAGGCGTTCGCCTGTTCGGCGGGACGTGCCTCAACGTCGGCTGTATTCCGTCGAAGGCGCTGCTCGAGTCGACCGAGCTTTATCACCGCGCAGAGTCGGAGTTCGCGGCGCACGGTATCAGCGCTTCGGGCTTGAGCATGGATGTCGGAGTGATGCAGACGCGAAAGCGCGGCATCGTGAAGCAGCTTACTTCGGGCATCGAGATGATGTTCAAGGCCGCAGGCGTCACGGGCATCAAAGGTCGCGGCAAGCTTCTGGCGGGTAATCGCGTCGAGGTCGCTACCGACGAAGGCGTGCAGACGCTCGAGGCCGAGCATGTGGTGCTCGCGACGGGCTCGACGCCGGTCGAGCTGCCGATGGCGAAGTTCGACGGCAAGCGGATCGTGGATTCGACGGGTGCGCTCGAGTTCGACGGTGTGCCCAAGCGACTCGGCGTGATCGGCGCCGGTGTCATCGGGCTCGAGCTCGGCAGCGTATGGCGGCGCCTCGGCTCCGAGGTCGTCATGCTCGAAGCGCTCGATACGTTCCTCTACATGGCGGATCAGCAGATCGCCAAAGAGGCGTTGCGGCATCTCAAGCGCCAAGGTCTCGACATTCGCCTCGGTGCGAAGGTCACGGGGGCCACCGTCCAAGGCGACGTCGTCAAGGTCAGTTACGACATGGACGGTGCCGTGCAGGACATAGAGGTCGACAAGCTCATCGTCTGCGTGGGCCGCCGGCCCGTGACGGCGGGCGCTTTCGCGGACAACGTCGGTGTCACGCTGGACAACAAGGGATTCATCCAGGTCGACGAGCACTGCCGCACGTCGGTGCCGAAAGTCTGGGCCGTCGGCGACGTGGTTCGCGGCCCCATGCTTGCGCACAAGGGCATGGAGGAAGGTGTGATGGTCGCCGAGCTCATCGCCGGTCACGTGTCGGAGATGAATTACGGCACCATTCCGTCCGTGATCTACACGGCGCCCGAGATCGCTTGGGTCGGCAAGACCGAAAGCGAAGTCGAAGCGACCGGCAGGCCGTACAAGGTTGGCACGTTCCCGTTCTCGGCCAATGCACGTGCCAAAGGCATGCAGCAGGCTATCGGTCTCGCCAAGGTCATTGCAGATGCCGAGCACGACGATATCCTCGGTGTGCACATCTGCGGCCCGATGGCCGGCGAGCTCATCGCCGAGGCCGTGCTCGCGATGGAGTTCTCGGCTTCGGCCGAAGATCTGCAGCGCACGATCCACGCGCATCCGACGCTCAGCGAGTCGCTGCACGAAGCGGCGCTCGCGGTCGACAAGCGCGCCATCCACGGCATCAACCGCTAACGCTCGCCGACTTCTGCCGTTATCATAGGCCGCGGTGGGTAACATCCACCGTCGGAGTTGCAGGGGTTTCGGGAGCAATCCGGCCGGCCCGGTGGGGGGCGGACGGGTTGCATTGGTCGGTGCGGCAGGAGCCGAGCGACATGGTGCGTCACGGCAAGTGGGCGAACGGCGGAGTCACGGCCGTTCGAATTCTAGGTATCGATCCCGGCTCGCAGATCACGGGCTTCGGAATCGTGGAGGCGGCCGGCGGCCGCACCACGCCGATCCGCTGGGGTAGCATCCGCACGAGCGGCGATCATAGCGGACGCCTGAAGGATATCTTCCTCCGGATGGCCGACATCGTCCGCGAATACCAGCCCGAAGAGATTGCGATCGAGCGCGTGTTCCTGAGCCGCAACGCCGACAGCGCGCTCAAGCTCGGTCAAGCGCGCGCCGCGGCGATCTGTGCCACGTTCGAGGCCGACGTGCCCATCTACGAGTACAGCGCGCGGCACATCAAGAAAGCCGTCGTCGGCACGGGCGGCGCCGAGAAGTCTCAGGTTCAGCGCATGGTGAGGATGATCCTCGGCGTGCGGGAGGAGATTGCACCCGACGCCGCCGACGCGCTTGCCGCGGCGATTTGCCACGCGAACGAGCGCACGGCGAGATCGGTCGTCGAGCGCGCGGTGGCGGGGCTATGACCGGAAGGATTCTGTGATCGGCTTTTTGCGTGGGACTCTGATCAGCAAACGGCCGCCGTCGCTGACCCTCGATGTGGGCGGCGTGGGTTACGAGCTCGAGGCGCCGATGTCGACGTTCTACCGCCTGCCGGAGTCCGGGCAACCGTTGACCCTCGTGACGCATCTCGTGATTCGTGAGGATGCGCATGCGCTTTATGGATTCTTCACCGAGGCCGAGCGGGCGCTGTTTCGAAGCTTGCTCAAGGTGTCGGGCATCGGCGCACGCATCGGGCTCGGCGTGTTGTCGGGCATGAGCGTGGAAGGCTTCTACAAGTGTGTGCGGAGCAAGGATCTCGTGAGTCTCACGCGGATTCCGGGTGTCGGGCGCAAGACCGGCGAGCGGTTGCTCGTCGAGATGGCGGACCGGCTGCCCGAGGCCGTCGAGCCCGAAGCCGGGACCGTTGCAGCCCGTTCCGAGGCCGCGGGCGAGGCGTACGACGCGCTGCTCGCGCTCGGCTACAAGCCGAGCGAGGTGACGAAGATGCTCAAAGATCTCGACGCGAATACCCTCAGCACCGAAGACCTCATTCGTGAGGGCCTGCGGCGCGTGTATAAGATGAGCGAGCGATGAGCGAGGAAGCCCGAGTCGTTACGCCGATCGGCGCGCAGGAGGACGAAGCCTTCGACCGCGCCGTACGGCCGCGTCGGCTCGACGAGTACGTGGGCCAGCCGCGCGTGAAGGCCCAGATGGAGATCTTCATCACGGCCGCCCGCCAGCGCCGCGAGGCGTTAGATCACACATTGCTGTTCGGCCCGCCGGGACTCGGCAAGACCACGCTCGCGCACATCATCGCGAACGAGCTCGGCGTGAATTTGCGCCAGACATCCGGGCCAGTGCTCGAGCGTCCCGGCGATCTCGCGTCGCTGTTGACGAATCTCGAGCCCAACGACGTGTTGTTCATCGACGAAATTCATCGCTTGAGCGCCGTCGTCGAGGAGGTGCTCTATCCCGCGCTCGAGGACTTTCAGTTCGACATCATGGTGGGCGAGGGGCCGGGTGCACGCTCCATCAAGCTCGATCTGCCGAAATTCACGCTCGTCGGCGCGACGACGCGCGCGGGTCTGCTGACCTCGCCGCTGCGCGACCGGTTCGGTATTACGCAGCATCTGGATTTCTACTCCATCGACGACCTTGCGCGGATCGTGAAGCGTACGGCCGGTATTCTCAGTTTGCCGATCGACGATCCCGGTGCGCGCGAGATCGCGACGCGCTCGCGCGGCACCGCGCGCATCGCGAACCGGCTCGTGCGCCGAGTGCGCGACTACGCTCAGGTGCGCGCGGACGGCGCCGTCGATTCCGACGTTGCCATCGCGGCCATGGATTTGCTCGAGGTGGATCCGCACGGTTTCGACAGCATGGACCGAAAGCTGCTGCTGACCGTCATCGAGAAGTTCGACGGCGGTCCGGTCGGCATCGACAGCCTGGCCGCCGCCGTGGGCGAGGAGCGCGGCACGCTCGAGGACGTGATAGAGCCGTATCTGATTCAAGAAGGGTTTCTCCAGCGAACGTCGCGCGGGCGTATCGCGACGCGCTCGGCCTATGCGCACTTTGGCGTGGCCATTCCCGCTTACCGCACCCAGCCCGACACGCCGGGGCTGTTCGAGGACTCGTAGGCCCGGGGGGGGCATGCGACTTGCATGAGCGAATTCGTGCTGCCCATTCGAGTCTATTTGGAGGACACCGATGCCCAGGGCGTCGTGTACAACGCGAGTTACTTTCGGTTCATGGAGCGGGCCCGCACGGAGTGGCTCAGGGCCTTGGGCGTGGATCACGACGAGCTGCGTGTCGAGCACGACATCGCGCTCGTGCTGGCGGCCGTGGAAGCCCGGTTCCGAGCGCCTGCGCGCTTGAGCGACATGTTGTACGTGTCCGCAGCCGTGGTCGAGGCGCGCGGCGCGCGCCTGCGGTTCCGGCAGGTCATCCGGCGGGCCGAGCCCGACGGGGAGATCGTCTGCGAGGGCTTGGCCGAAGTCGCCTGTATGGATATACGCGAGGGCCGTCCCCGCCGCTGGCCCGCGGCGCTTGTAAGTGAGTTCCAAGAATGAATACCGATTTATCCATTTTGCAGTTGGTGCTCAACGCGAGCCCGCTGGTGCAGGTCATCATGGCAGGTCTGCTGATCGCGTCGATCGCGTCTTGGGCCGTGATCTTCGAGAAGCGGCGTGTGCTGAAGGTTGCCCGGACCTCGGCAGCGGAGTTCGAGGCGAGCTTTTGGTCGGGCGGAGACCTCAACACGCTTTATCGAGAAATCGCGCGCTCGGAGGCCACCCCTCTCGGCATGGCCGGAATCTTCGAGGCCGGTTTTCGCGAGTTCGGGCGCTTGAAGCAGGAATCGGACCTCGGTGCCGAGATGCTCGTCGAAGGCGCCCGGCGCGCGATGCGCGTGTCGCAGCTGCGGGAGATGGATCGGCTCGAGAACAACCTCGCGTTTCTCGCGATCGTATCGAACACGAGCCCATATGTGGGTCTTTTCGGGACGGTGTGGGGCATCATCAATTCGTTCCACGCGCTCGGCAACGTGCAAAGTGCGACGATTGCGCTGGTCGCCCCCGGTATTTCCGAGGCGCTGATCGCGACGGCCATGGGACTGTTCGCGGCGATACCGGCCGGCATTGCGTACAATCGCTTCGCCGATCGCGTCAATCGAATCGAGGTTCGCTACGACACGTTCTCCGAAGAGCTGTCGGCGATTTTTCAACGCAGCGCGGCCCGGCGCGAGCCGACGGCGACCGCGTCCGACCGGACCGCCGGCGGCCGGTTGGGTGAGCGCGCGGGAGCCGAAGCATGAGCCGCGCACGCAAGCATCGGCTCATGGCCGATATCAACGTCGTGCCGTATATCGACGTGATGCTCGTGTTGCTGATCATTTTCATGATCACCGCACCGCTGCTGACGCAGGGGATCAGCGTCGACTTGCCGCGCGCGGCCGCCGAGGCCCTCGATCCCGAGCTTCTCAAGGACAACGAGCCGCTCGTCTTGAGCGTCGATCGCGAAGGCAACTTCTTTCTCAATATCGGCGACGATCCCGAGTCGCCGGTCAACGACCAAACGGTGATCGAGCGCGTCTCGGCCGTGATTCGCCGCAACGCCCAGACGCCGGTGCTCGTCAAAGCGGATCAATCCGTCCCTTATGGTCGCGTGGTGACGGGTATGACGCTGCTACAGCAAGCCGGTGCCGCGAAGATCGGCTTTCTCACGGATCCGCTCGGCAACGACGACAAACGCAAGTCCGGAGGCCGTTGATACACCGATGACGTCGGTCGTGCGCCAGCAAGCCGTAGTTCTCTCGATCGCGCTGCACGTTGCGGTCGTCGCGGCGCTGACGATGGGCTTCAGGTGGCCGTCGATGCAGCATCGGCCCGTCGCGGCCGCGCCGATTCAAGGGGTGCTGGTCGACTCGGCCGTGCTGACGCACGAGCAGGACCGCCGCGAGCGCGTTGCACGAGAGGCAACGCAGCGCAAGGCGCGTGAAGCGCAGCAAGCCCGCGAGGCCCAGGAGGCAAAGCAGCGCGCCGAGGCCGAAAAACAGCGCGAGCGCGACGCTGCTGCCGAACGCGAGAAGACCCGAGTAGCCGAGGAGCAGCGCAAGAAGGAGCAGGCCGCCAAAGAAGCGCGCGAGAAGGCCGAGGCGCAAAAGCGCGAGCAAGAGCGGCTCGCCCAGGAGAAGCGCGAACGCGAGGCGCGCGAGAAGCAGGAACGCGAAGCGGCGGCCAAGCGCGCTGCGCAAGAGCGGCAGCAGAAGCAGTTCGAGGCCGAGCTCCAGCAGCAGCTCGCGGCCGAAGGTGAGCGACGCAAGGCCGAGCAGGCCGGGCTGCTCGATGAATACGTGCGGCTCATCGAGAATCAGATCGAGCGCAATTGGATTCCGCCGGCCAGCGCGAAGACCGGGCTCGAATGCGTCGTCAACGTCGTGCAAATTCCGAGTGGCGACGTCATCGATGTGCGCGTGGGTCAATGCAACGGTGACGATGCCGTCGTGCGCTCGATCGAAGCGGCCGTGCGCCGAGCGTCGCCGTTGCCGAAGCCGCCCGATCCGTCGTTGTTCGAGCGGAATTTAATCGTGACGTTCAAGCCCGACATTTGAGGAAGACCAGCCAGTGCCCAAGAATTCGATAGGAGACGCAATGCGGCGACGCGTGTGGAAGATTGACGGTCGAGGGGTTGCACCGCTCGGTCGATGGATTACGAGATTCGGCATGCTGGCCGCGTGTTGGACGATGGCCGTCGTGGCGAGCGCGCCGGTGCAAGCTCAGCTGCGGATTCAGATCACGAAAGGCGTCGAGCGGCCGGTGCCCATGGCCATCGTGCCTTTCGGGTGGCAAGGCAGCGGAGCGCCGGCCTATGACGTCGCAGGCGTCGTGACGGCGGACTTGCAAGGCAGCGGCCGGTTCGCGCCGATCCCGGTCAGCGACATGGTGTCGCGTCCGACGGAGCCCACACAGGTTCGTTTTCAGGACTGGAAGCTGCTCGACGTCGACGTGCTCGTGATCGGCAACCTGACCGAAGACGGCCCGGACAGATACACGGCCGTCTTCGAGCTCTTCGACATCTTGCGAGGTCAACAGCTGCTCGGTTTTCGGCTGTCGGCCGGCCGCGCGGAGCTGCGCGCCATGGCGCACCGGATCTCGGACATGATTTTCGAGAAGCTCACGGGCATTCCGGGCGTGTTCGGCACGCAGATCGCGTACGTGAACGAGGAGCGCCGGCCGGACGGCACCCGCCGCTTCCGCTTGATCGTCTCCGATGCGGACGGCGAAAACCGGCAAACCGTGGCCGATTCGCCGCAACCTCTGATGTCGCCGGCCTGGTCGCCCGATGGCCGCAGGATCGCGTACGTCTCTTTCGAAGGAGATCAGTCGGCCGTCTACGTGCAGACGCTGCGGACGGGCACGCGCGAGAAGGTTTCGGGTCGCGCCGGCGTGAACGGCTCGCCGACGTTCTCGCCCGACGGGCGCACGCTGGCGCTCGTGTTGTCGCGCGATGAGGGTAATCTCGACGTTTACACGCTCGACCTCGCGACGCAGGTCCTGCGCCAGATCACGCGCGACGCCGCCATCGACACGGAGCCGGCCTGGTCGCCCGACGGCAAGTTCCTGTATTTCACGTCGGATCGTGCCGGCGGGCCGCAGATTTATCGCGTGGCGGCCGAGCCGGGTGGACGCCCGGAGCGGATCACTTACGAAGGTGTCTACAACGCGCGGGCGCGCGTCTCGCCCGACGGCAAGCAAGTGGCCGAGGTCTACGGCCAGAACAACACGTACCGAATCGGTATCCTCGATCTCGCCAGCAAGGTGTTCCAAACGCTGACCACGGG
This sequence comes from uncultured Gammaproteobacteria bacterium, assembly GCA_963786385.1. Taxonomy (GTDB): domain Bacteria; phylum Pseudomonadota; class Gammaproteobacteria; order Steroidobacterales; family Rariloculaceae; genus FEN-1219. The sequence goes on along the minus strand of CAWAYS010000005.1, from coordinate 1,614,010 downwards.
ACGCCTCGACGAGTCGCCGAGCTTCGCTCCGAACGGTGCACAGATCATTTACGCGACGCGCGAGAGCGGCCGTGGCGTGCTCGCGTCGGTGACCACGGATGGACGTATTCACCAGGAGATCGATTCGGCGGCCGGTGACGTACGCGAGCCCGTCTGGGGACCGTATCCGCGGCCCTAACTTGGGACGACGTCTTGAAGTATCCTATAGGTCATTGTTTTTTCATTTCTATTTTCGAGGAATTACTTCCATGAAGAGCGCTCTGATGGTCTTTTGTGCAGCCGCGGCGTTGATGCTTGCGGGCTGTCACCGATCGAACACATTGCCTGATCTCGGAGCCGACGGCGGCGCGGGTGCGAGCTCGAGCGGCGGCAATGCGACCACTTCCGGCTCCGCCGGCGGCGGTGGCATCGAAGTGTCGCCGGTCGAGGCGCGGCGCCGTGAGCTCATGCAGCAGCTCGTCGTGTATTTCGACTACGACCAAGCCGAGATCAAGCCCGAGTTCAATGCGATGCTGGCTGCGCATGGCCAATACTTGGCGCAGAATACCCAAGCGCGCGTGCGTCTGGAGGGCAACACGGACGAGCGGGGCAGCCGCGAGTACAACATCGGGCTCGGCGAGCGCCGCGCTCAAGCCGTACGTAGGGCTTTGTTGCTGCAAGGTGCCTCGAGCGATCAGATCACGACGGTGAGCTACGGCGAGGAGCGTCCGGCCGCCACCGGCAGCGACGAGGAGTCGTGGCGCTTGAACCGGCGCGTCGAAATCGTCTATCGGTAATCAAACGCGGTCGGCGATCCGCTCGCCGATCCAAGAGGTGACACGGTGAACAAACCGCTTCTGCCCATCGCTGCAATCGCGGCACTCGCAGCCATGGCCACGTTGGCCGGATGCAGCACGCTCTCGCCGGCCGACGATCCGGTGTACCTGAAATTAAACGATCTCGAAGCGCGCTTGATCCGCATCGAGAAAGTCGTGCAGAACGAGAGCCTCATTCAGCTCGCCACCGACTTGCAGCAGGTGCAATCCGACGTGCAGACGCTGCGCGGCGAGGTCGAGACGCTCAAGTACGACACCGAGAACAGCGCGGATCGGCAGCGCGAGCTCTATGTGGACGTCGATCGCCGCCTGCAGGCGCTCGAGCAGTCCCAGCAGCGGATCGGTGCGATCGCGCCGGCTGCCCCAGCGGCACCCGCGTCGGCACCGGCGGCACAGGCGAGTGCTTCCTCGGCAACGACGTCGGCCGCGCCGACGCCGGCTACGGCAGTGCCGGTGAGGCCGGCCGGCAACGATCAGCAGACGTATCAAGCGGCGTTCGAGCTCATTCAAGCGCGCCGTTACGACGATGCGCGCCACGCGTTCGCCGATTTCCTAACCGCGTTTCCGCAAAGCCCGTTGGCCGACAATGCCCAGTATTGGCTAGCCGAGACGCATTACGTCCAACGCCAATTCGCCGAGGCTCTGCCCGAGTTCCAGAAGGTCATCGACAACTATCCGCAGTCGTCGAAGATGCCCGATGCGCTGCTCAAAGTGGGTTACTGCAACTACGAGCTCAAGAACAAAGCCGCTGCACGCACGGCCCTCCAAGAGGTGATGCGCCAGTTTCCGGATACCACGGCCGCTCGGCTCGCCTCACAACGCCTCGAGAAGATCACGCAAGAGGGCGGTTGAGTGCGGTGGCTTCGGCAAGCGCAGTGGAGATCGCGAGCCCGCGGCTGAAGATCGCCGAGATCTTCTTCTCCCTTCAAGGCGAGGCCTGCTTCAGCGGTTGGCCCACGGTGTTCGTTCGCCTTACGGGCTGTCCTTTGCGTTGCGCGTATTGCGACACCGCTTACGCGTTCACGGGCGGGCAATGGCGTAGCTTCGACGAGATCGAAGCAGACGTCGCCCGCCACGGCACTCGTCATGTCTGCGTGACGGGCGGCGAGCCCCTCGCGCAACCGCGCTGCCTCGCGCTGCTCGAGCGACTTTGCGATGCCGGCTACGAGGTGTCCCTCGAGACGGGCGGTGCGCACGACATCGGCGAAGTCGACGAGCGTGTGCATCGCGTCGTCGACATCAAGACGCCGGGCTCCGGCGAAGCGGCTAGGAACCATTGGGCCAACCTCTCGCGGCTCACGGATGCGGACGCGGTGAAGCTCGTGCTCTGCGACCGCGCCGACTACGAGTGGGCCAAGCAGGTGCTCGACGAGCGACTCGCCGGCGTTTCGATGTCCCGTGTTCTTCTCGCCGAGCTTCGAGCAGCTCCCGGCAAGCGATCTGGCCGATTGGATGCTTGCGGATCGATTGCCCGTGCGGTTGCAGCTGCAACTGCACAAGATCCTCTGGGGCAATGTGCCGGGCCGCTGAAGGGCGCGGCGACAGCCCGAGCGCGAGGAAGCCATGAGCCGACGCTCGGTCGTCTTGCTTTCCGGCGGGCTCGACTCCGCGACTGCTCTCGCGCTCGCGCGGGCGCGCGGCGACGTGTGCTACACGCTGAGCTTCGATTACGGGCAACGTCACCGGGCGGAGCTTGCGGCCGGTGCGCGCGTATCGGCCGCGCTCGGGGCGAAAGAGCACCGCGTCATGACGCTGCCGATCGGCGAGCTCGGCGGCTCGGCGTTGACCGATACGTCGATCCAAGTGCCCGAGAGCGGCGGGGACGGCATTCCGGTGACCTACGTTCCGGCCCGCAACACGGTGTTCTTGAGCCTTGCGCTCGCGTGGGCCGAGGTGCTCGAGGCCGACGCCATCGTGATCGGCGTGAACGCCGTCGACTATTCCGGTTACCCCGATTGTCGTCCCGAGTTCATCGCGGCGTTCGAGAAGCTCGCCAATCTCGCCACCAAGCGCGGCATCGAGGGGGGGCACGTGACGATCGACGCGCCGCTCGTGCAGCTTTCCAAGGCCGACATCGTGCGGCGCGGCATCGAGCTCGGCGTCGATTACTCGCTCACCGTATCGTGCTATCGCGCCGACGACGCCGGCCGAGCTTGCGGCCGCTGCGACTCGTGCCGCTTTCGCGCGGCCGGCTTCGCCGAGGCCGGCGTGGAAGATCCCACGCGCTATCAACACCGATAGCTGGACGTCGATAGCTGGGACGTCATTGGCCGGAGGTCAATAGCGGAAGATCAATAGCCGGCAATTGCCGGCGAGGCAAACGTTCGTCGCCGCGGCGCGCCCGGGCAGAGTATGATCGACGGCGCCAGTCATCGGGCTATGGGAGGGGGATCGGATGCCAGTCGCATCAGCGCTTCGCGTGTTCTCGGTTTTGTGTTTGGCAGCCGCAGGCGGCCTCGTAACCGGTGGCGCCGCCGCCCAGGACGCGGCGCCTTGCGACGGCGCGTGCCTCAAGGGCTTCGTCGACGCATACTTCGACGCGCTCGTCCATCGAGATCCGTCCAAGCTGCCCGTCGCAGCCGACTTCAAGTACACGGAGAACGGCCGAGTGCTTGATCTCGGCGATGGGTTCTGGCTCACGGCCGGCACGCCGACGAGCTATCGCGACTACATGCTGGACCCCGAGACGGGCGGTGCGGCAGCGCTCACGGCATTCAACGAGTACGAAGGCATCGCGCAAATGTTCCTGCGCGTGAAGATCGTGAATCGCAAGTACTCGGAGATCGAGACCTTCGTCGTCCGGGCCGGCGATCAGCGCTGGTTTGCGCCGCAGGCCCTCGAGCATCTGTCGGGTCTATACGCCGAGACCGTTCCGCGACCTGAGCGCAGCTCGCGAGCGCAGCTCATCGCCGCGGGCAGAGCGTACTTCAACGCCGTGCATACGGAAGGCACTTCCGAGTTCGTGCAGGCGCCGTTCGCGCCCGGCATGAGACGTTTCGAGAACGGTCTGCAGACGACGAACGTCAAGGAGCACCCGTTGCTCGAGCGGCACACGTGGAGCCCCGACCTGCAGCTCGAGCGCGCGTCCTACAAAGGGCTCAAAGTCACGGACCGGCGTTTTCCCGTCGTCGACGTCGAGCACGGCACCGTGCTCGGCCTCGCCATGTTCCGCCGCGCGGAGCCGGACACCACGACGCTGCTGCTTGCGGAATTTTTCAAAGTGACGGGCGGCAAGCTGCGCGAGATTCGTGCCGTGATGCTCAACCTGCCGCACGGCGCCGAGAACGGCTGGACCGCGCCTCGCTGAGCAACCCCGCGGCGCCCGCCGCGGGCTCTCGCTGTCCCATCCAGTGCTCGGCGAGCCAATGGGCGACGGAAAAGTCGGGGATCGACGTGGCCGCGGTGCGGTTGCGACGATTGTGTGTCTCGACGCGCAAGTCGTAGTAGAGCTTGTTGCCCGCTTGCATGCCGCGCAAGGCCAACGCGCTGCCGCGCGCCTCGGCGTTTTGCAGCTGCCGGTAGAGTGTCTCCTGGAAGTCGCCGATGTTGTCGGCCATCGACGAGATCGCGACTCGATCGCCTTCGTATCGCTGCCTGTCGAATGCGTAGCGATAATGCGCGACGACCTTGTGGGTCGTGGAGTCCTCGTCCTGATGGCTCTCGAGGTCGAGGCGCACGATCTGCGTGGGCACGGGCACCCAGTTCGCCATTCGTTGCCACGCCCACAGCATCGAGCCGATATAGTAGATCGCCGCCACGCCGACCCCCGCGAAGGGCAGTGCGAACAGCGACAGGCAGCCTGCGCCGATCTTGTCCTTTCTCTTCAAGGCCATCGTGCGAATCCGTGTGGGACGCATTAGCGGGCATTGCCGCAGGGCGTGCCAGGGAGTGAGTCTCAATTGCCGGCAAACCGGTGCTCGCGAGCAGCCATCCGGTCTATAATGGCGCCCCCGCGCGCGGCGTGCGCTTGCACGCCGTCAGAACAACGATACGGGCCGTTAGCTCAGTTGGTAGAGCACCGGACTTTTAATCCGATGGTCGCAGGTTCGACCCCTGCACGGCCCACCAATCAAACCCGGTGACAACGTGGCTCTCTGCCCATTCCTCACTCGTCGCCAAATTGTCGGTGGCACAGTCTTGGCACACCACCGTGGACTTTTGTGCATCTTCGAACGCGTTAAATTTGCTCGGAGAACAGAATGCAACCATACGCGGGACGTCGCCCTAAGCCCGGTCGTCTGCTATTCGTGAGACGAAGAACGTTCCCTCCAGACCGTCCGCTGCAACAGAGTAGTGTGAACCGTGCCCGCGTCGCGGCGGCAATCGACCCATTTGTTGAGATGGCTCGCGATTGTGTGTGCCGTCGCGCGGATTGGTGCGCTAGACGCTCTTTCAATCCGATGGTCGCAGGTTCGACTCCTGCACGGCCCACGATCGAAACTTCCGAACTGCACTTAGTCTTCGCTGAGCTTCACGTGAGTTTTGCGTGAATTGCGTGAGTCTCACAACACCTTGAGCCTTTGAGCTCTGCCGCCGAGTAGTGCGTTGTGATGCGTCCGGAGCAATGGCCGAGCAGATCCTGCCGACCCTCGAAGCTCACCGCAGGAGCGCGCTGTGCAACAAGTCCTCTGCATCGGCGCTTCCCCGCGTGCGCGTTCTGACCTGCTTGAGCAAATTCGCCCAGAAGCGCCTGTCACTCCAGTCCGGTTCCCTGCGATCCCTCATGGGGTTAGGATGCTGTCTGCCCGGCCGGAGCCAACCATGCGAAATTTTCTGAATTGGGGTGAGGAAAGCAGGGCGCTCGAACGTCTCTCCAATGCGCCGCCCCCGGGGTCGCCGGGAGAATGCTTACCTCCATGCCGCCGTTTGGCGGCCTTGGGCTGAGGAGGCTGGGGTTGGCAGCTCTTGACGAGACCGGATCGCCCGGCACGGCAAATTCAGAGAGGCCAGGGCGCCGGACGATCCCTCTCGCTGACCCGGGCGTCGCCCGCTCCGCTGTCCTCAAAGCCAGCATACGCATCCTGCCGCTGCTCGGGCTCGGCTATCTGTTCGCATACATGGATCGGGTCAACATTGGCTTCGCCGCTCTTCAGATGAATGGCGAGCTGGGCTTCAGTGCCACCGTTTATGGTCTAGGCGCAGGGATATTCTTCCTCGCGTACTCGGTGTTTGAAATCCCCTCGAATATGTTGCTGACCCGCTATGGCGCCCGCCGTTGGCTCGCGCGGATCATGGTGACCTGGGGCCTGCTTGCGACCGCGACGATGTGGGTGCGCACGCCGTGGCAGTTCTACACAATCCGCTTCTTGCTAGGTGCGGCTGAAGCCGGCTTCTTTCCGGGCGTCATCTTTTACCTCGGCACTTGGTTTCCAAAGGAGTTTCGAGGCCGCGCGATCAGCCGCTTCTATATCTTTGGCCCGCTCGCCTCGGTGCTTCTCGGCAGCGTCTCGGGAATGTTGCTGTCGATGGACGGCCTCTATGGGCTTCATGGATGGCAATGGCTACTCGCGCTACAAGGCCTGCCGGCGGTGTTCATCGGCCTCGCCATTTGGTTTTTCCTGCCGAATGATCCTGCCTCGGTCGGTTGGCTAACAGCAGACGAAAAGTCATGGCTCAAGCGCACGCTCGAAACCGAATCGGCAGTGATCGGATCGCCAGTTCGTCACGACCTGTTATCCACGATCCGCAACCCAATCGTGCTGCAGATATCGCTGATCGGGGCACTCATCACCGGCGTTGGGATCACGATGGCGGTCAACGCTCCTCTCTTGCTCCAGGCGACCACTGCTCTCGACGAATACGAGATCGGCTACGTCGTCAGCGCCGGCGGCGTACTGGGCATCGTCGCGATGCTGCTGACGGGGTGGTTTTCGGATCGCCGTGGCGAACGCTTCTCTTTCGCCATCGCGAGCGCGCTTGGGATGGCGGCGGGGATTTCCATGATCTGGGTTCACGGCTCAGCGGCGTTCACGATCGGGGGTTACTTCATCCTCAGCATCTGCGCGTGGTCCCAGGTCCTGACATGCGCCATGTTCTGGCCGGACCTTTTGCACCCCCGCCTGCTCGCGTTGGGGGGGGCGACAATCAACACCGTTTCACAGATAGGGTCATTTGGCGGTCCGTACGCATGGGGCGTCGCGAAGGACGCGACCGGCACCTATTCGGCGGGTCTTGCCGCGATGGCCGTGGCGATGGTGGCCACGACCGTGCTGCTGATAGGGCTAGAGCGCCACGTTCGCATTCGGCGACCATCCCGAGGCTTAGTCGCTATGACATAGCTGGCACAGGGGGCCCGCTGCCGCCGGATTTGGCTCAGACCCTCCCTCAAGGTCAGAGAAGGCGGACGAACGACTCGAACTTTCGTCTTGGGTCGGGCTCATCCGCGGTCAGGATGGATGAAGTCCACCACCGTCAGCACGATAGAAGTCAGCCCAGTGATCTGCCTAACGATGCTCTCGGCCCGGTTCCGGCGCATCAAGGCCGGCCAATGGCTCGAGCACGATCGGTACGGAAACGCCAGCGACATTGGACTCGAGCAGCGCATCGCCGGCCCCGATCGCGATTCGATCGGCCGCCACGCCGCTCGCGACGAGCGCATTCGCGACGGCTTGTGCTCGAAAACGCCCGAGCCGTCGAGCGCGCCGTCCGGAATCGACTCATGCGCGACCAGCCCAGCGAAGATCGCGCGGTAGTAGCCGACGCGTGCGGGTGCATCGGCCGCTGCGCCCGCATGCAAATCGAACGACGCTGCGATGCTTGCCACCTGCGCGGCCGGCAATCGCTGTGCCGCAAACTCGTCGAGCACGTCTTGCGCGCGCGGCGAAGCGAAATCCACCGGCGCCGGTCGGGCACGTCGCGTCGGGCCGGCGGTCGCGAGCGCGACATGGAGCTCGATCTGCTGAACGGCGAGCGCTCGGCGATCGGCCTGTGCGTCGAACCCTCCGGCGACCTCGATGCCTACCTGCGGTCGGCGCAGCAGCGCAGCGGCAAGCGCGGCCAGCATGTCGCCGCCCGTCGCCGAAGGCATCGCGGCCCCCGGTTCATAATCGACGGCCCGCAATGCGTCTGGATCTACCCCGACGACGGCGGCGAGCGTCGCGTAAGGCGCGTTGGCCACGGTCGCGAGCAGCGCATGGAGCGTGTCGGCGACGGCAAGGCCGGCCGGCCGGTCGGGCGCCGGCGTGAAGTCGATTGGCGTATCGAGCGCGACGACGCCGTCGGGATCCTCGAGTAAGGCGAGCGCCAGTGCCGTCGAATGCTCGGTTGCGTCGGGCGCCAGCTGAAGCCCGCGTGCTTTGATCCGCGCTCGGCCTTTACCGCCCGCGATTTCGACGTCGGCATCGATGCTCCCGCCTGCGACACCGCGGCCCAACGCGCGCCTGACGTATGCCTCGAGCGAATGGGTCGGTATATCGTCGAACCGCAGGCGAATACGGCTCGCCGCGCCGCTGGGCGAGAACCGCTCGAGCGTATACGAGAGAGTGCCTCCGACGCTTGCTGCCGCACGTGCCTGAAGCACGAGGGTCGGCGGGCTCGAGGCCGCAGTCGTCCATGTGACACTGCCGTCGACGAGATCCATGTCCATGGGCGGGTCGACTCGACGGTCGATCACCGCGAATGAGCCGTCGCTCATGCGCATCTCGCCCGTCGCCGAGGCCGGGGCCGTAAGCGGCACTGTCGCCTCGGCATCCGCCACCAGCTGCGTGGCGACGATCGTCAAGCCTGGCTGCACGCGCAACTCGATGTCTTGCATCTCGGCTCGTGCGCCAGTGAGCTCGAGAGTGGGTGTGCGGCCAGAGAGCTCGGCCGCGAACTGGCTATGCAGTGTGACCTGCCCGCTGGCGCCGCGTGTCGCGATGCCGAGACGGGGCATGATGCGGCTGGCGTCGAGGTGGCTCAGCGTCGCGTGCCCGGCCGCGCCGTGGTCCGAGACGGAACCTTCCGCATCGAGCTTTGCACCGAGCGCGTCGGCAACCGTGATCGAGAATCTGCCGGCACCTGCGCGGGCATCGAGGGCGTCGGCCGAGATCGACATGTCGTTTAGCTTCCAGTCAGAGGCTTCGCCGCCGCGGCCGGGACCGACTGCGAGCACGCCACGTTGGACGCTGAGCCGATCGATGCGCGCGCCAGCGAGAAGGCGCGCCCACGCCGGCGGCCGAATTGCTTTCGCGTTCGCATCGAGCTCGAGGTGAGGTGCCGTCACCTTCAACGCGTCGAGCACCGGTCGGCTCTCGAGCAATGTGCGTGCGTCGAAGTCGATGCTTACGCGCTCGGCCGCATACGAAAGGCCTCGGTCCGGTTCGGAGCTTGCGATATTCGTCAGCTCGAGAGTCAGCGTGAACGGATTGAAACGAAGGCTGCCGACACTCGCTGTGCGGCCCGGCGCGCGTGCAACGAACTGCTCGAGAGCGCGCTGTGCGAGCCACGAAGCCAAAATCGGCGCGACGACGGCGTAAAGAGTGAGCGTGACGGCCGCGGCCGCGGCCACGACGATGCCGACGCGCAGCGCAGTGACGCTGCCGCGGCCCGCGCTGCGCTCCTCGGTCCCCGGCTTTCGCTCGTTCGTGTCCATGTCGCGCTCAGTCCGCCGCGCGCGCGCACCAAACCGGCGCCGCCGTTTGGGCAGCGATGTCGTTCATCATACCCCTCACTCCGACCGATCACTCCGTTTCGGCTCAGGCAAAGTTGCGTTAGGCTAGTTGAGGGCCATCCGATTGCGGGGGCCTAGAGAGGCGATGATGCGCAAGAACCTCTTAGCCGGCACTCTCGCAGTGGTCGCGCTTGCCGTGATCGGCGCAGCCGTTTATCTGCGCTGGCCAGCGGGCGACCAAGACAACGCCATTACGGGCGACGCACGCGCAGAACAAGCGCGCGCGCTCCTGGGCAACCTCGAGAAGGATGGTGCCGCAGGCTATGAGGAGGCCTACAAACGCGCGCAGGCGTTTCAAGAGAGCGGCCATTTGGCCGACGCACAGCTGCTATATTTTTATGCGGCTCGCGGCGGCCACGCGCCGTCGGCATTCGCGCTGGCGACGATGAACGATCCCAATCATCATTCCAGCGAATCGAGCTTGCTGCCGGAGCCCGATCCTTTCCAGGCCTACAAGTGGTATTCCGCAGCGCTCGCGCATGGCTCGAAGCCGGCGGCAGCGCGACTCGAGGAACTGCACGCATGGGCCAAGGAGGCTGCGGCCAATGGCAATTCCGAAGCTGAGAGGCTGTTGCTCCAATGGCAATGACCACGACCGAGAAGCGGATGCGCACATGCCGGCGCCCGGCCCAACGACTCGGCTGCGCTCGTGCTCGCTTCGCCGCGGCGCTCGGCCTGATCGGGGCGCTGCTTGCGGCCGCCGCGCCGATCCACAGCGCCGTGGCGCAACAGTCGGTGCGGCCGCTGACGCTCGAAGGCAAGCACGCGCTGTATCAGAGAGTCATCGCCGTTCCCGGAGCGATTCTCGTCGACGCCATCGGGAGCGACACCAAAGACGCCCAACCGACGACACCGTTCACGGTGTTCTACGTGTATGCGCGCGAGACCGTCGGCGGTCGCGAATGGCTGCATGTGGGCACCGATAGCAACGGCCGTGTCGATGGCTGGTTGCCGGCCGAACAGACCGTGGAGTGGCGCCAAGCATTGACGGTCGGTTTCAAGGATCCGGCCAAGCAGCCGCGCGTGCTGTTGTTCGAGCAACGCGACCCGCTCAAGAAGCTCGTGGAGCAGGGCGACGTCGCCGCCTACGAGATGCTTCGCCAACAGGCGATTGCCGGCAACGTGAGTGATTCGCCCGTTGCTGCGATCCAGCCGCCGGCGTTCATCGACATTCGCCGCAACTTCTACCTGGTGCCGATCTTGAGCCACGAGGACGTGCTCGTCGGCAATTCACCGGCGCGGCTGTTACAGGTCGCGAGCGTGCCGCTACGCTCCTCGGCCGCTCAGAGCCCGTATCGCGCCGGCATCGTGTTCGTCATCGATACGACCAAGTCGATGCAGCCGTACATCGAGCGCACGCGGGACATCATGCGCGAGGTCTACCGGAAGATCGACGAGGCGGGTCTCTCCGACCGGGTCTCCTACGGGCTCGTGGCGTTTCGCGACAGCACTTCGGCCGTGCCGGCACTCGGCTATGTGTCGAAGGTGTTCGCGAACTTGACCGGCAGCGGCCAACGATTCTTGGCTCAGGTCAAGGACGTTCAGGCGGCAACCACGTCGAGCGAGGGCTTCGACGAGGATCCTTACGCCGGCCTCATGCAAGCGGTCGATGGCATCGATTGGAGTGGGCAACTTCGCCCGCTACGTGATCTTGATCACCGATGCCGGCCCCCGCCTAGCGGGCGACCCGCTGTCATCGACGGGTCTGGACACGGCCGCGCTGCGGGCCAAGCTCGCGGCACGCAAGATCGCGCCTTGGGTCATCCACTTGCAAACGCCTGCGGGCGCCAAAGCGAACGACCACGAGGTCGCCGAGGAGCAATACCGCGCGCTATCGCAGGTCGATAATATCGGCTCGTTCTACTATCCAGTCGAGACGGGTGATGTGGCGAGCTTCGGGGCTGCTCTCGAGGCCATGATGGAGCAGCTCACGACCCAGGTAAGAGCGGCAGCGTCGGGCTTTCAACCGCTGCAGTCGGCCTGGAAGTCGGTTGGAGCAGATGGCGGTGAGCTACAGTCGTTCCAGCAAAAGGTCGAGCGGCTGGGTTATGCGCTGCGCATGGACTACCTGCGCCAGAATGCCGATCCAAACTCGGCCCCCGCGCTGTTCAATGCTTGGATGGTCGACCGCGACCCCGCCGACCCGAAAGAGCGCGCCGTCGACGTGCGCGTGCTGCTGACGCGCGATCAGCTCAGCGACTTGCACGACGTGCTCGCGCGAATCCTCGAGCGCGCCGAGCAAGGCGCATTGGCGCCGCAATCGTTCCTCGACGAGCTGCGCAGCCTAGCCGCGATCGTCAGCCGTGATCCGCAAGCGGTGCAAAAGGCCGCGGCCGCAACGGACACCGCGAGCCTGGCCGACCTCGGCTACATGCGCGAGTACATCGAGGATCTGCCTTACCACAGCGAAGTCATGAACCTCGATCTGAGTAGCTGGCAGCAGTGGTCGGCCGAGCAGCAATTCGAGTTCATCAATCAGCTCGACAGCAAAGTCGCCTACTACAAAGCCCTGCACGACAATCTGGATCTGTGGGTATCGCTCGACGGCGGTCCCGTGGACGGCGACTCTGTGTATCCGTTGCTGCTGGAGGCGCTGCCCTGAGCCGAACGGGGTGTTCACGCTGCGTGATGTCGAGAAGAGCTTACAGTGCAGGCGGCACGCAGTTCCACTCTTCGTATAGACGCGCTCGACGTCTCGCGCGGCGCGAAAATCGCGCTGATCGGTGAGTCGGGCTCCGGCAAAAGCACGCTGCTGGAGCTGCTCGCGATGATCCTGATGCCGAGTCAATGTCGGGTGTTCGCGTTCGCACCGCAGCCGCGCGAGCAAGCGCGCGACATCGACGCGCTTTGGCGCGGCAATCGCGCCGACGAGCTCGGCGAGTTGCGCAGCCGCCATATCGGTTACGTGCTCCAGCACGGTGGCCTGTTGCCGTATTTGACCGTTCGCGACAACATCGCGCTGCCGCTGCGCTTGCTCGGCTTGCCGCTCGGCGACAGTCGCCGCCGAGCTCGCCGCTCGGCTCGGGATCGAGGCCCAGCTCGACAAGCTGCCCGCGAGCCTGTCCGTCGGCCAGCGTCAGCGCGCGGCGATTGCTCGCGCACTGGCGCACGAGCCGTCTATCGTGATTGCCGATGAGCCCACGGCGGCCCTCGATCCTGTGCAAGCCGAGCAGACCGTCGAGTTGCTCGTCGATCTGGCCGAAGCGCTCGACGTCACGCTGTTGATGGCGACGCACGCGCAGGCGCTCGCACGGCACATGGGCTTCACGCTCGTCCCGCTGCAGGTTGCTGCGAACGACGACCGCTCGACGACGGTCACGGTGGCGCATGGCAAGGCCTGATTCCGGCACGAGCGATGAGCGGACACGGCGCGCGCGCCCATCGGCCGGCACCGGAGTCCGCGCTTCGCCGGTTGCAGCTCGTGGCGAAGCTCGCGTTCAGTGACTATCGGCACGAATGGATCCTCTCCGCGTGCGCGGTGCTTGCGCTCGCGGCCGTGCTGATTCCGCTGCTCGTGCTGTTCGGCTTGAAGTACGGCATCATCGCGAACCTGCTCGATCCTCTCACGGAGAATCCGCGCTATCGGGAAATCACGCCGCTTGCAAGCGGCTCCTTCGAACCGGATTGGTTCAGCGCTCTGCGCGCGCGTCCCGACGTCGCGTTCGTCGTGCCCAGAACGCGCTCGCTTGCCGCCAGCATCAAGCTACGCGCCGCCCGACAGCGCAGTGGGCCGGATCATCGATGTCGAGCTCGTGCCCTCCGCCCCGGGCGATCCCGTGCTCGCGGACGGTACGCCGGCGCCGTCCGGCTACGGCACCGCAGTGCTCGCTGCGAGCACCGCCGAGCGGCTCGGTGTGGACGTGGGGGGCAAGGTCGAGGGCATCGTGGCACGCACGCGGCATGACAGGCAGGAGTCGGTGCGTCTACCGCTCGCGGTCATCGGCGTGGCACCCGCCGGCGCGTTTGCCCGCGATGGCGTCTTTGTGTCGAGCGAGCTGATTGCGGCGGTGGAAGACTTTCTGGATGGGCGCGCCGTGCCGGCGCTCGGCTGGGACGGATCGGCGCCGCGTTCCAACGAGCGCGCGTTCGCGGGATTTCGTCTGTATGCGCGCAATCTCGACGACGTCGCGCCACTGCGCCGCGAGCTGCGCGAACAAGGCATCGACGTGCGCACGAGCGTGGCGGACATCTCATTGGTGAAAACCCTCGACCGCAACTTGAGCGCGGTGTACTGGATCATTGCGGCGATCGCGATCGCCGGCTTCGGCCTATCGTTCGCCACCAGTGTCTGGGCGAACATCGACCGCAAGCAGCGGGAGTTCAGTGTGCTGCGCCTGAGCGGATTCCGCACGAAAGAGATCGTTTGGTTCCCGATTCTGCAAGCGGTTCTTACGGCCGTCGGCGCATGGCTGCTCAGCGTTGTGGCCTTCGTGGTCATTCAAGCCCTCCTGAATGGCCTGCTCGCGGACGAGTATCGGCGGCGGCCAGCCTGTCTGCCGGCTGCGCGCGTGGCACCTGGGCGCCGCACTCGCGATTACCGTGCTGGCGGCGGCCATTGCCGCCGCTTTCGGCGGCCGGCGCGCGGCGCAGCTGGAGCCTTCGATCGGCTTGCGCGACGTGTGATCCACAGCGCAACCCTTCGGCCAATTCGCCGCGACCGGCATCGGGGCGAGTACTTCGAGCGCAGGTGGGGACATTGGGATTTCCCAATCTGCGTCCAATCAGGCTGCAATGTAGTCGGTGCTACCGTGCCGTCATGCTCGCCCGGCCCGTGACGACAAACACCAGTGCGGCGTTCGCGGTGCTTCTAGCCGTCGCTTGCCTCGTGGCCGGGTGTGCGAGTTACACCGCTGCGCCGATCGATGTCCCCGCCGTCGCTGCCGAACAGCGAGCCGTGACGATCGACCTCGATGCCGTCCGGGCCGAGCTCGCGCGCATCGCGCCGGCGTACGAGTGGCGCAACGACGAGTGGAATCGATTGACCCTGTTCGCTGCGGGGCTCACGACGAATCCGAATCTGGCGCGCGCGCGTGCCGCCGCGCTGGCCGCGCGAGCGGAGGCCGCAGCCGCGCGCATCGCGCCGGGACCGACGCTGACGCTGACGGCCGAGTACGCTTTCAACCCCACCGAGGCGTCGCATTGGTTGTACGGCGTCGCGTCGGATCTGCTGCTGGACCGAGGCGGTCGACGGCAAGGGCGCATCGACGCGGCGGACGTCGCCGTGCGTGTCGCCGCGTTCGACTACGGTGCGGCGATTTGGTCGTTGCGCATGGGTGTTCGCCGGGCGCTAGACGCCCGGTCCACGTGGCGGACGGAGGCCACGCTCGCGAGCGAGCTCGTCGCGCTTCGCCAGCGCCAGTTCGAGGCCGTGAGCCGCCGCGTCGCGGCCGGCGAAGTCTCCCGACTCGAGCTCGACCGTGTGCGGGCCGATGCCGCGAACGATGCCAAGACGCAAGCCACCGCACGCGCCAGTATCGTTCGCGCCGGTCTCGATCTCGCGGCGGCGCTCGGCGTGCCGATCGAAGCCATCGACCTCGATCGCATCGTGCCTTTCGGGACCGAGGACCCGGTGCCGGTGCCGCCCATCACCGACGAGCAGATGGCGTTTGCGCTGCAAGCGCGCACCGAGATTCTCGCCGCCGCGGCAGCTTACGACCGGGCCGAAGCCGCGCTCAAAATCACCGTGGCCTCGCAGTATCCGCAGTTGAGCGTAGGGCCGGGCTATACGTGGGAACGCGGGCTGCGCAAGCTCCCGTTCGCGCTTGGATTGGCCATTCCTTCGCGTGATCGGGGGCGCGCTACGATCGCTGCCGCCGAAGCGCGCCGCGCGGAGGCGGCTCGCCAATTGGAAGCGGCCGTCGCCGCGGTGACGGCGAGCATTTCGCAGTCCGATGCCGACTACCGGGCCGCCTTGACGGTCCTCGACCTCGTCCGCAACCAGACGCTGCCCACCGCCAGAGCGCTCGCAGAACAAGCCGATCGCGAGTTTGCCGCCGGCAGCATCGACCGTGCCGACTGGGCCGCTTCGCAAGCCGGGCTGCTCACCGCCGAGCTGGACGAGATCGTCGCCGTTCGCTCGGTGCTGCAAGCAGAGGGCGCGCTCGAGGACGCGTTGCGCCAACCCCTGCGCGGGCCGGAAATCGCGATCGGGTCGAACCTCACTACACCTCCGAAGGACGACGCCCCATGAAACGACTCGTGCTGTTGCTGGCGTTCGCCGCGTCGCCCGGCTGGGCGCAAGACGTGCCCGCGCCGACCGACATTCCCGTGACCATGCCCGCCGCCAGCCAGACCAAGATGGGCATTGCGGGCACCGTGCTCGGCGTGCGCGAGATTGCCGACTCGGTGGACGCCATCGTTCGGGTAATCGATCCCGCGCCGCTTGCGACGCTGATTTCCGACCTGGCGACGGCCACTGCCGCTGCCGCATCCTCGGCCAACGAGCTGCGCCGGACGGCGGGCCTTGCCGCGCAAGACCAGAGTGCGTCGCAGCAAGCGTTGGAGGCTGCGCGTGCGCGCGCCGCGGCGGACGCCTCGACCGTGACTTTGCTCGAGCACCGGCTCAAGCTCGAATGGGGCGTGGCATTCGCAGCGCAGTCCGCGGCTGATCGCGACGCGCTGCTGACCAGCATTGCGGATGGGCGAGCCGCGCTGCTCCGAGCCGATGCCCCGCAAAATCCGAACGGCCTCGTCGGCAAAGTGCTCGTCGAGACGTCGGCCGACGGAGCCCCCATCGCCGCGAAGACTCTGGGTCTGTCGGGGGCGGCCGATCCGCGTATGCAGACGATCGGGTTGTACTGCGTCGTCAACGGCACGTCCGCTGCGGATCTGCGGCCGGGGCGCGTCTTTGCCGGCCGCATCGAGACTCCCGAGACACGCACGGGCGTGGTTTTGCCGCGGTCGGCCTTGATCAGGCTCAGCGGCGCGGTTTGGGCGTACGTGCGCACCGGCGAGGAAGCCTTCGTGCGACGACAGGTCCTCGATGGGGTGCCGATCGACGATGGCTGGTTCGTCATGCAAGGTTTCGCGCCCGGCGTCGAAGTCGTGGAACACGGCGCGGGATCGCTGCTCGCGCTCGAGCGTGCCGACGAGTCGGCCGAGACCGACTGACGTCGATGCTCTACGCCGTCGTCCGCAAATCGCTCGACTTCCCGCGGCTGGTGCTGCTGCTATCGGCGCTGCTCGTCGTCTACGGCGCCTTTCTGCTGACCCAAGCGGAATTCGAAGTGTTTCCGGAGTTCGTGCCGGCGCAAGCGAGCGTGCAGGCCGAAGCGCCCGGGCTCACGGCCGGGCAAGTGGAGCTGCTCGTCACGCGACCGCTGGAGGATGCCATCAACGGTGCCACCGGCGTTGCGGCCGTGCGCTCGCGTTCCATTCAAGGTTTGGCGGTCGTCGACGTGACTTTCCGCGACGGCGAAGATCCGTATCGAGCGCGACAAGTCGTGGCCGAGCGCTTGAGCGAAGTGAGTAGCCGGCTGCCGGCAGGTGTCGGGGCGCCGTCGATATCGCCGCTGACCTCCTCGACGATGGATCTTTTGAAGATCGGCCTCGTCAGCGACACGCTGACCCCGATGCAGCTGCGCGACCTCGGCACAATGGACCGTGCGGCCGCGGTTGTTGTCCACGCAGGGCGTGGCGCGCGTGAATATCTTCGGCGGAGAATTGCGCCGCATCGAGGTGCGAGTCCACGAGGACGAGCTTCTCGCGCGCAACATTGTGCTCCCCGATGTGATCGAGGCGATTCGCGCGGCCACGGCGATTCGCGGCGGCGGCTACGTCGACAGCGAGACGCAGCGGATTCTCATCGAGCCGCGCGGCGCCGCGATCTCGGCGGACGACTTGGCCAGCGCGGTCGTCGCCCCCGGCCCGGCCGGTCCGATCACGCTCGGGCAAGTCGCCGACGTGGTCGATGCGCCGACGCCGAAATTCGGCGATGCGTTGGTCATGGGCCGGCCCGGGGTGCTACTGACGCTGTCGAGCCAATACGGTGCGAATACGCTTACGGTGACGCACGCCGTGGAGGCCGCGCTGAGCGAGCTCAAGCCCGCGCTCGACGCGCAGGGGGTGACGCTCTACCCGGCGCTGCACCGTCCCGCCAACTTCATCGAGACGGCGCTGGCCGGAATTCGCGGCGATTTGATTCTCGGCGCCATTCTGATCACCGTCGTGCTGCTCGGTTTCACGCGCGACTTGCGGGTTGCCTTCGTCGCGTTCGTCTCGATCCCGCTGTCTCTGCTGGCGGCCATGGTCGTGTTCGACGCTGCTGCACCAGACGATCAACACGATGATTCTTGGCGGACTGGCCGTCGCGCTCGGCGTGGTCATCGACGACGCGGTCATCGGCACGGAGAACATCCTGCGACGACTGCGCGAGCGCACGCACGTGCCGGCGAAGGACGTGATCGTCGCGGCCGCGGTCGAGGTGCGCGCACCGGTGGTCTACGCCACGTTCGTGCTGGCGCTGACGATGGCGCCCGTGCTGTTTCTGATCGGGCCTGCAGGGCGCGTTCTTCTCGCCGCTCGCGGCTGGCGTTCCTGCTCGCGACCCTCGCTTCGCTGCTGGTGGCGGTCACGGTGACGCCGGCGCTGGCCTTCCTGCTGCTGAGAAACGCCCGTCCGCCGCGAAGAACCGCGACTTCTGGCAGCTGCTCAAGCGCTGGCACACGAAAGTGCTGCGCGCCGCTGTGCCGGCCGGCCCGGGCTCGCGTCTCGTGATCACGGCCGTGCTCGGCGTCGGCTCCGTGATCGGGTTCTTCTTGCTCGGCGCGCGAGCTCCTGCCGGCGTTTCGCGAACGCCACTATGTGTTGTCGGTCAGCGGTCCGAGCGGCGCGTCGATCGCGTGGATGCGCGACATCGGCCGGCGCGATCACGGCCGACCTGCTCGCAATTCCCGGCATCGCGACGGTCGAGCAGCAGATCGGGCGGGCCGAAGCGGCCGAGGATACCTTTCCGCCGAACGTGAGCGAGATGCACGTGGAGCTCGAAGCCGGTCAGCGGCGCGGACGAGGAGGTCATTCCTCGGCGAGATCCGCGATGTCCTCGACTCCTACCCCGGCACTGCAAACCGAAGCATTGACTTTCCTCGGCGATCGAATCGGCGAATCGCTGTCGGGTGAGACGGCCGCGCTCGTCATCAGCGCCTACGGACCCGATCTCGATGCGCTCGACCGCGTCGCGGCGAACATCGCGGCGGTCGTGCGCAGCGTGCCGGGCTCGTCGACGTGCAAGTGCAAACGCCGCCCGGCGCGCCGAGTTTGGCCATCAGGCTCGACCCGGCGCGCGTTGGCGCGACGCGGCGTGAGCCTGAACGACGCCTACGATGCGATCGAAGCCGCCTATCAGGGCAGATCGATCGCCCAGGTGACCGATGGCCAACGCATCACGGACGTGGCTCTGCGTGCTGCCGTCGTCCTTCGCGGCCGATCCCGAAGCCGCGGGCGGGATCACCGTGCGCGGCACGGACGGCGCGTTGATCGCCGCTGTCGAGCATCGCGTCGATGTCGTTGACGACGAATCGCTCGACGATCTCGCACGACGGCGGCCGGCGCCGACAGGTCGTCACCGCGAACACCGACATATCGGATGTCGCCGGCTTCACGCGGCGCGTGCAGGAGGCCGTCGCCGCCCGTGTCGACTTGCCGACCGACGTGTATCTGGAATACACCGGCGTTGCCGAAGGGCAGGCGGCGGCGCGACGCGAGCTACTCATCAATGTGTCCGTGGCCGCGCTCGGTGTCGTCGCGCTGCTCGTGCTGGCCTTCGGCGGCTGGCGGCCCGCGACGCTGATTCTCTCGAGCGCGCCTTCGGCCATGGCCGGCGGCATTGCCGCCGTGGCGTTGACGGGGGGCGTGCTCTCGCTCGGCGGGCTCGTCGGCTTCGTCACGCTGTTCGGCATTACCGCCCGCAATGCGATTCTGCTCGTCTCGCACGCGGACCAACTCGTCAAAGACGAAGGCGCGCCGTGGGGGCTCGAAACGGTTTTACGAGCCACGTCCGAACGCGTCACGCCGATCCTCATGACGGCGCTCGTCACGGCGCTCGGCATGCTGCCCGTCGCCCTCGGCACGGGTGAGGCGGGACGTGAGGTGCAGGGCCCCATGGCCGAGGTGATCCTGGGCGGACTCGCAACGTCCACGGTGCTGAGCCTGCTGCTCCTGCCGCCCCTGCTTTTGGCGTTCCGTCACTCTGGTAAAGTGCAGCTATTCGTCGACGAGCCGGGTGAGGATTAGGGCTGCATCGCGTGCACATACTCTTGATAGAGGACGATGCCGAAACGGCCACCCATATCATCAAGGGCCTTCGCCAGGAGGGTCACGTGCTCGACGTGGCTAGCGACGGCATCGACGGATTGCATCTCGCCACGGAGCTGCGCCCGGATCTGTTGATCGTCGATCGAATGCTCCCCGGGCTCGACGGCATTGCGGTGGTCAA
Source organism: uncultured Gammaproteobacteria bacterium (assembly GCA_963786385.1). Lineage (GTDB taxonomy): Bacteria > Pseudomonadota > Gammaproteobacteria > Steroidobacterales > Rariloculaceae > FEN-1219. The sequence goes on along the minus strand of CAWAYS010000005.1, from coordinate 1,594,113 downwards.
GGCGCTGCGCGCGGCCGGCTCGCGGTCGCCGGTGCTGTTCCTCACGGCGCTCAACGCCGTCGCCGATCGTGTCGACGGGCTCGATGCGGGCGCCGACGATTATTTGTCCAAGCCATTTTCGTTTGCGGAGCTCAATGCACGCATCAACGCCTTGTTGCGGCGGCCACCGCTTCGCGAGGAGGCACCCGAGCTCATGGTCGGAGATCTGCGGATCGACCGTCCGAAACGGAAGGTGACGCGGGCCGGTATGCCGATCGAGCTACAACCTCGGGAATACCAGTTGCTCGAGTACTTGATGACGCACGTCGGGTCGGTCGTCACGCGCACGATGTTGCTCGAGGCCATCTGGGACTTTCACTTCGATCCCGGAACGAACATCGTCGAGACCCACATCTGCCGCTTACGGGGGAAGATCGATCGCGGCGGCGACCCGCCGTTGATCAAGACGATTCGTGGCGCCGGATATGTGATTCGTGCTGACTAGCGACATCTTCCGCTCCACCAGTGTGCGGTTGTCCCTCGTCTATTCCGGGCTGATCGTCGCCGCGTTCGTTCTCGTCGGAATTTTGATTCGGTTCGCCGCTCGCAACACGGCCGAAGCCGAGTTGCGGCAGGACATCGAGCTCGAGGTGACGGCCATCGAGACCGAGTTGAAGTCGGAGGGACTCGAGGCGGCCATTGCGGCCATCAAGGCGCGCGCCGAGCATCCCGGTGCGTTCGAGTACTGGGTCACGGACGGTGCCGGCGACCGCTTGGCCGGCGACTTTCCCAACATGGACGGTCCGAGCGGTTGGCACCACATTGCAATCGGCGGTGGGGCCGCCGGCGGGCAGCGGCGCGAGGATATGTTGATTCTGACCGAGACCTTGCCCGGTGGGATCAGGCTGTCGGTCGGAGACGACCTGCAACGCGCGCGCGCCGTGCAGGAAGCCGTGTTCACGACGCTTGGGTCGATCGGCGGCGCGGCCGTGCTTCTGTGCCTCGTGGTGGGCGTGCTGGCGACGCGCAGAATCTTACGCCGAATGGAGACGTTGGACGCGACGCTCGAGAAAGTGGCCGCGGGCGAGATTACGGCCCGATTTCCCGCGCGCGCCGACGTCACGAGCGACGTGGAGCGCATTGGTCTCGGCGTCAACACGATGCTCGATCGCATCGAGGAGCTCGTGGGTGACGTTCGGCGAGTTTCTCGCGACATCGCTCACGACTTGCGAACTCCTCTCACGCATCTTCAACAGCATCTCGAGCAAGCCAAGGCCGACGCCGACGCGGCGCCGCCCGTTCGTATCGAGGCCATCGAAGGCGCCCAGCAGAAAGTCGCCGAGATACTGAAGGTCTTCGACGCGTTGCTCAGGCTTTCCGAGATCGAGGCCGGAGCCGCCAAGCAGCGCTTCAAGCCCGTCGACCTTGCGGCGATCGTCGAGAAAGTCGCCGATGCTTATCGGCCCGACGTCGAGGAGCTCGATCACCATTTGGATATCACCGCAATCGAGCCCTGCGAGGTGGTCGGCGACCAAGACCTGCTCGCCCAGGCCCTGGCGAATCTCATCGAAAACGCCATGCGCCATACGCCGGCGGGAACGCGTATCGAAGTGACCGTTTCTGCGGACCACGGGTCGCCGCGAGTGGAGGTGAGTGACAACGGCCGCGGAATTCCCCCCGAGGCGCGCGAAACGGTCCTCAAGCCGTTCATGCGGCTCGACGCCAGCCGGACGACGCCGGGGTCCGGGTTGGGCTTGAGCATGGTGGCTGCCATCGCGCGCTTCCACGCCGCGGACCTCGTGCTGGAAGACGCGCAGCCCGGCCTGCGTGTCTCGCTCAGATTCCCATAGCTCGGTATCCGGAGTTGCGCCAATGAACGCTAGCCTAGTAAGCGACTCGCGCAGTTGGCCGGAGATCCCCTATCCGGCTTGGCGGGACACGTGCGATGCGCTGCATCTGTTTCTCCAAATCGTCGGCAAGTACCGGCTCGCGCGCACGCCTTGGCTCAACCATTCCTGGCACGCCGTCTTTTACGTGAACGGGCGAGGTCTGACGAGCTCGCGTATCCCCGACACGTCGGGCGGGATAGAAATCAGTTTCGATTTACTCGATCACCGAGTCGTCGGCGAAGCTACGAGCGGAGGGCGTGAAGCGTTCGACTTGGAGGCGATGTCGGTCGCGGAGTTTCACGCCCGGTTCGTGCGGCTCGTTCGATCGCTTGGAGGCACGCCGGTCTTTCATGGCCGCCCGAACGAGCTGCCGAATCCGATCCCGTTCGTGGAGGATCGAAAGCCGCGGCCGTACGACGTGGACGCGGTGACTCGATACTTTCATGCGCTTGCCTCGGTTGCCCCCGTGTTCGAGCAGTTTCGCACTGCCTACCTCGGCAAGGTGAGTCCCATACACCTGTTCTGGGGTAGCTTCGATCTAGCGGTGACGCGCTTTTCCGGGCGTCGAGCGCCGATGCATCCCGGCGGCATTCCGCAGTTGCCGGACGCCGTCACGCGCGAAGCGTACAGTCACGAGGTTTCCTCGGCTGGTTTTTGGCCGGGCGGGAACGGTGTCGACTATCCGGCTTTTTATTCCTACGCGTATCCGGCGCCCGTCGGGTTCGCCGATGCACGCGCGGTGCCCGATGCAGCGTTCTTCGACAAAGTCCTCGGCGAGTTCATCCTGCCTTATGACGCGGTGCGACTTTCCGACGAGCCGGAGTCGACCCTGATGAGCTTCCTCGAGGGGGCTTATGGGGCCGCCGCGACTCTAGGGAACTGGGATCGCGCCAGTTTGGAATGTGCACCAGGCAGGCCGTTGCGACCTCGAGTCGTCTGAATGTTCGGGCGCGGCGCGAGCGGGCTCGAGTGTGGTGGATATCGCCGAATGGGCGGCGCGTTATTGACGATTTGTCAAATTATCAATACTCTACTCCAGTGGCTGGTACGCGCGTTCCCGGGGCTGGAAGCTCCGACCACGGATCAGTCCCGGCCGCCGACGACTTCGGCAACGCCGTCGAAGGTTGACGCTCACAGTTCGACTCGGGGGAATCGTGGCAACGTTGTCCAAGATGGGTACTTTCGCGGCGCTCTTGATAGTGTCTCTCGGCGCGTCGGCCGCGAGCGATCTCGACGCGAAGCTGTTGGCGGCGGCGCAGAAGGCCAATCCCGCGGAGGTCCGCGCGCTGCTTGCGGCGGGCGCCGACCCCAACGCGAGGGCCGCCGACGGCTCGACGCCGATGGTCTATGCCGCCCATTTCGCGGACAACGACAGCGTGCAAGCGCTGCTCGACGCGAAGGGCGATCCGAATCTCGCCAACCGGTATGGCGTAGGCCCGATGCACGAAGCGGCGCTGCGCGCGGACACGGGTCTGCTCCGGCTGCTTCTCGACGGCGGCGCGAAAGTCGATCTTGCGCTGCCCGAAGGCGAAACACCGCTCATGCTCGCGTCGCGGACGAGTGGCGTGGACGCCGTGACGCTTCTGCTCGAGCACGGCGCCAACGTCAACGTGGTCGAGCGCTGGCAAGGTCAGACCCCTCTCATGTACGCGGCCGCGAACGATCGCGACAAGGTCGCGGCCGCATTGATCGCGGCGGGCGCGAACGTCGACGCCAGGACGCCGCCGAGTGCGCTGCCGGAGCGCAAGACCGGCCGTTCGCTACTTCGTCGAGATTCCCGCGGCCGGTTTGACGTCCGGTGATGTTTGCGGCCCGACATGGGGCCGTTGCTGCTTTGCGCGAGCTGATCAAAGGCGGGGCCGACCTCGACGCGAAGACCCCGGAGGGTTTCTCGTCGATCGTCATTGCGCTGAACAATCTGCATTTCGACGCGGCGAAGGTGCTCGTCGACGCGGGCGCAAATCCCGACGGCGGCGGCCTCTTCAGCGTAGTCGAGGCGCGCAACCGCGTGAACTATGTCGGCGAGATCCAAGTGCCGACGGGTGCCGAGGGCTCTCTGGAGCTGCTGAAGTCGATGCTGTCGCACGGCGCCGATCTCATGGACCGGCTGCCGCAGCCGCTGCTCGATCGAGACTCGCGATTCGGGCCGCCCCCGCCGAAGATCACCGACGTTGCCCTGATTCGCGCCGCGCGGTCCGCCGATGTCGACGCGATGCGCGTGCTCATCGAGGGCGGTGCGGATCCCTCGATGCATGACGAGAAGCGCGGCGGCATCAATACGTTGGTCGCCGTGATGATGGGCCCCGAGCTTCCCGCGTTCATCGAGGCCGACCGTCGCCCGACCGAGGACGAGGCGATCGCTGCGATCGACTTTCTTCTGGATCAGGGCGTCAAACCGACTATCGCGAACGATCTAGGCGCGACGGCTTTGCACATGGCCGCTTTGCGAAACTATCCCGGCGTCATCAAGCATATGGCCGAGAAAGGGGTCGACCTCAACGTCGCGGATCGCGAAGGCTATACGCCACTCGACTACGCACTGGGCCACTTACCCGTCGAAGCTGCGGGCCAAGCCGCCGACCGAGATCACGGCCGCGGCATCCGCGCTGCGCGAGCTCGGCGCGCACGAGAAGGAAGGCGAAAGGACGGCCGCGCGATGAGAAGAAGTTTCTGGCAACGTTGCGGTCGTGCTTTCGATCGCGGCTCTCGCCGCCGCGTCGCTCATGTCGTGCACGCCATCGAAGCAGGAAATGGCCGCCGAGCACGACGCCACCGTCGGCCAGTACTGCGGGGACTGCCACAGCCTGGCGGAACAAGAGGCCGGGCTCGTGCTCGAGAATCCGAACCTCATAGATCCGGGCGCGCAGCGCGGGAAATGGGAAAAGGTGATTCACAAGCTCAACGCCGGGCTCATGCCGCCGCCCGGCGAGCCGCGGCCGAGCGACGAAGCCGTGGCGGGGCTCGTGTCTTATCTCGAGACGAGTCTCGACGCGACCGCGCCGAAGCCGCCCGGCGCGCCGATACGCCGGCTGAATCGCGCGGCTTACGGCAATGCCGTCCGGGACTTGCTCGGGTTTCCCGATCGACGTCGAATCGCTGCTGCCTGCAGAGATCGCGAGCGATGGCTTCGACAACGTCTCAGATACGCTGAAGACCTCGCCGCTGCTGCTCGAGCGCTATCTCACGGTCGGTCTGCGCGTGGCCGCCATGGCGGTCGGCGACACCAAGCTCTCGCCGCAAGCGACGGAGTACCGGCCGCGGCTCGACCTGTCGCAGAACACCTGGATCGAAGGGCTTGCCTTATGGAACCCGCGGCGGGCTCGTCGCCGAGCACTACTTTCCGACCGATGCCGAGTATGAGATCCGCCCGGATCTGTGGAACGCGACGGGCAGCACGATCCGCGGCGTGGAAGGGTTCGAGACGCCGTTCGAGCTGCAGATCCTGATCGACGGTGTCGTCGTTCATACCGCCGAGATCGGGGGCGTGGAAGACGACGCGCTCTCGAATCGGCGACATCGGCAGCGCGACGACGCAAGTGCGGGAGCGGCTTCCGGTGCGTCTGCCGGTCAGCGCCGGGCTGCATCGCGTCGGCGTCACGTTCGCCATGAAGAGCTTCGCGCTCGCAGCAGCGCATCCTCGATCCGACCGAAGCCGACCTGCCGATCGGCAACGATGGCTATGGCTGGCCCATCATCACCCGCGTGCTCGTCGCCGGACCGTACGAGTCGACCGGGCCCGGCGACACGGCCGACGCGCAGAGCCATCTTTACTTGCCGGCCGAGCGCTTCGCATCAGCGATACGCGCTTGCGCCGACCAGATCCTCGGCCGCCTTGCGCTGCCGCGCCTATGGCCGGCCCTTGAACGATCAGGATCGCCAAACTCTGCGCGAGATCTACGCGAGCGGCAGCGACAACGGCCGCGATTTCGAAGCCGGCATCCAGCTCGGGCTCGCGAGAATCCTGAGCGGTCCCGAGTTTCTGCTGTACCACGGCGTTGACCGAGGACGCCGCGTCTCCGGAAGCGATGCAAGCATGACGACGGCGTCACGCTCGCCTCCCGGCTCGCCTTGTTTCTCTGGAACAGCATTCCGGACGATGCAGCTGCTCGACGACGCAATCGCGGGCCGGCTCCGCGAGCCCGAAGTGCTCGAAGCGCAAGTGCGACAGAATGCTCGCCGATCCGCGTGCCGAGACGCTCGTGACCGACTTCGCGGAGCAATGGCTGCAGCTTCGGCTCATCAATTCGAAGTCTCCCGATGCGCGCAAGTTCCCGGGCTTCGACGACAACCTTCGCCGCGACATGCTGCACGAGACGCAGCTGTTTCTGCAGTCCGTGTTGCTCGAGGATGCGAGCGTGCTCGACTTGCTCCGAGCCGACTATACGTTCCTGAACGAACGGCTTGCGGAGCACTACGGCATCGACGGCGTGTTCGGCGACGCGTTTCGTCGCGTCGAGCTGCAGGACCCGAATCGCCGCGGGCTGCTCGGCCAGGGCAGCATTCTGTTCCAGACGTCCGTCGCGAACCGCACGTCGCCGGTATTCCGCGGCAAGTGGATCATGACGCGTCTTGTACAACTCGCCGCCGCCGCCGCCGCCGCCGAACGTGCCGGCGCTCGACGAAAGCACCGCGAGCAGCACGCCGCATAGCGTGCGCGAGCGCCTCGAGCAGCATCGGAAGGATCCCGTTTGCGCCGCTTGTCACTCGATCATCGATCCTCCGGGGCTCGCTCTCGAGAATTTCGATCCGGTCGGCCGATGGCGCGAGACGGATTCGGGCCAGCCGATAGACGCCGACGACGACGCTGCCGGGGGGCATTGCCGTTTCGGGGCCGAGCGGTTTGCGCGAAGCGCTCTTGAGCCGCCCCGAGCTCTTCGTTTCGACTTTCACCGAGAAGCTCATGGTGTACGCGCTCGGGCGCCGTCTCGAGGCCGAGGACATGCCGACCGTGCGCCGCATCGTGCGCGAAGCCGCGAGCGACGATTACCGGTTCAGCGCGATCGTGCTCGGCATCGTGCGCAGCCCCCAGTTTCAGCAGAAGGCGCACTTGCCGACGAGCGCAACGCAGACGGTCGCCGATGCTCGGGCGTCCGCTGACCTCGACAGGAGGGTCGAACTAATGTTCATCACGAAGAAACACCTTTCGCGTCGCACCGTGCTGCGTGGCGCGCTCGGTGCCGCGATCGGCCTGCCGCTTGCTCGACGCCATGGTGCCTGCCGCGAGCGCCGCGCCGCCACCTCAGCTTCGGTTCGGCGCAGTCTATGTGCCGAACGGTGTGCGGCCGGAGATCTGGACGCCGGCGTCGGCCGGCCAGCTCGAGCTGCCGCCGCTGTTCGAGCGGTTCGTCCCGTTGCGGGAGCACATCAACCTCGTGACGGGGCTCCGGGCTCCCGACCCGTTCGGACACCACGTCATCGGATCCCTGTGGTTGAGCGGCGGGTCCGCGAAGCAGACCCAGGGCGCGGACGTGCAGGCCGGTCAGACGATCGATCAACACATTGCCGACGCCATCGGACGCGACACGCCGTTGCGCTCGCTCGAGCTCGGGATCGAGGACATCAACAGCGCGTCGAACTCGTGCCAATTCGGCTGGAGCTGCATCTACATGAACACGTTGGCGTGGCAAACGCCGACGTCGCCTCTGCCGATGGAGGTGAACCCGCAGAGCGTGTTCGAGCGAATGTTCGGCGACGTCGGCTCGGCCGAGGAGCGCGCGGCGCGCTTGAAGAACAAAGCCAGCATCCTGGATTCGGTGATTTCATCGGCGAGCCGCTTCAACAGCCAACTTGCGCCCCAGGACCGCTCGACCGTCGAAGAGTATTTGGAGAACATCCGCGACGTCGAAAAGCGCATCCAGTCCGCCGGCACAGCGAGCGGCGACCGCGGCCGACACCCCCGATGCGCCGGCCGGCATACCGGCGACTTACGACGAGCACGTTCGTGTCATGTACGAGCTCATCGCGCTCGCATGGAGAGCCGACATCACTCGCGTCAGCGACGTTCATGAAAGGCGTCGAAGCGAGCAGCATCGGCTACCCGCAGATCGGCGTCCCCGAGTCGCATCACATCGTCTCTCATCATGGGAACGTCCCCGAGACCATGCGCAAATACGGGAAGATCAACGCGTATCACCTTTCGCTGTTCGCCGACTTCGTGGAAAAGTTGCGAGCCACGCCGGACGGCGACGGATCGCTGCTCGATCATTCGATGGTCATGTACGGGTCGGGCATGGGCAACGGCGACAAACACGATCAGAGCAGGATCCCGATCATGCTCGCGGGATCGGCGGCGGGGTCGCCTGAAGGGCGGGCGGCACATTGCCACTCCGGATCCGACGCCCGTTGGCGAACCTCATTGCCGGGCTCGGCCAAGTCGCGGGACTCGATCTCGGCAAGCTCGAGAACTCCACCGGAGTCGTGGAGCTCTAAAAGAGGAGTTAGCGGTTGTCTGTGCCTGCGAAAATTGCGGCTCGCCCTCAGCGGCGCGCTTCCAGAGCGACCCGCGCCGAAGCTCGGCGGCAAGCGCGAGCGCACGCGGAAGAAGATTCTCGAAGCGACGTTCGGACTGATCGGGAACGAGAACGGCCTCACCGTGCGGATCGAAGAGATCTGTGCCGCAGCCCAGATCTCCCGCGGAACCTTTTACAACTACTTTACGAGCCTCGAGCAGCTGTTCGAGGTCCTCGCAATCGAGCTCAGTCACGAGCTCAACCTGGCGCTCGTTTCGACGTTCGACGAAGCGCGCGGTCACGCCGAGGGCTCCAATGCCGCCATTCAACACTACCTCAACCACGCCTGGCGCGATCCCGCGTGGGGATGGGCGATGGTGCATTTGAGCGCGTTTGGACCGACTTTCGGGGCCGAGTCGTGGGACGCGTGCTACCGCTCCATCGCGCAAGGCATAGAGGCAGGGGAGTTCGACGTGCCGAACGCCACGGTCGGCCGCGATCTGATGACGGGCACGGTCCTGGCGACCGTGCGCACCATGCTCCGCTTCGGCAGCAGCGAATCACAGCCGCGAATCGATCGCGTACCATTTGCTGCGTGCGCTCGGAGTGCCGGACGCACGCGCGAAGCAAGTCGCCGATAGTCCGCTTCCGGACATCGTCGTTCCGAAGTAGGGCTGGGGGCCGTTGCGAGTTCACGGCACGTGCTACGCACACGACTCGTGGCTCTGGGGTCAGTCAAGCCGCGCTCGCAACTGCGCGCGCTTTCGGGTTGACGGCCGGTTGTTCCCTTCCGATACTCCAATGCCAAGACTCGGAGATCCGGGAGGGTTCGAAATGTGGAATCACATAGTTCGCGCCGTCGTGCTCGTGTCACTGGTCGGCCTACGCGTCGCTTTGGCGGCCGATCCCGGACCTGCGGTCGGTGAGACCTTTCCCGACACTCTCGATAGGGCGGACCAGTCCGGACAACACCGCAACCTCGACTCGCTCATGGGCGAGAAGGGCCTCGCCGTATTCTTCGTGCGCTCGGCGGATTGGTGTCCGTTCTGCAAGGGTCAGCTCGTCGACGTGAATCGGCATCTGCAGGCATTCGAGACGCTCGGTCTCAACGTCGTATCGGTGAGCGTGGATGAGGTCCCGCTCATCGCGGCCTTCGCCGAGCAACAGCACATCGGCTACACGATGCTTGCGGATCCCAAGGGCGACATCAATTTGAAGCTCGGGATCCGAGACGAGCAGTACCCTGTGGGCAGCGCGCAATATGGCGTTCCGAGGCCGGTGCTTTACGTGTTGGATCGCAGCCGCACGATTCGATTGCGGTACATGGAGCCGACCTACCGCACGCGCCCCGATCTGGATGGAGTTTTGCGCGACATTGCCGAACTCAAGCTAGAGAACGCCCGCGGTGCGGCCGCAGCGGATACCAACGCGCGTCGGGAATCGGCGGCCAAGCTGGTTTGCCGTGAAGAGATTACGGTCGGATCGCACGTCAGGCGCCGGCGTTGCATGACGAACGCGCAACGCGAGGCTGCCATGCGAGATGCGCAGGAGGCTATACGCCGCGGCCGCGAGGGTGGCGGGACGCTGACGCAGTAATCCGTCGTCGATCGGGCGGAGCGCGCCGCGGATGCGCTCGAAGACGCAGTGGCTCGAACGACCGACGCTCGAACGAGGGCGGCCCGTCGGCTAGACTCTCCGAAAAAGCCTTCCACCTCCTGGGTGGGCCGGAGAAAAAGCGTGAACGAATGGGTGCGTCAGGGGCCCATGAAGGAATTCTTCGAGCGTTGCGACTGGAAAGACTTCGAGCCGCATATCCTCGATCGTGAGAGCCGCGATTTGTCGCAATCGATGGAGAACGTCCAGGCGCGGCTATTCAGGACGCCCGAATAGCGTGAGCGTGGGGGCGCAGCGTCTCCCACAGACCGACCGTTACTCTTGCGCCGACGAGTCGCCAGCCGGTGATCTCGATTGATTCTCAGGTAGCAGGTTCGATTTCATGAAGTAGAATGGCGCCGCGGTCGCGAATGCAGCGTCGCCGTATCCGGAAAGTTTGGAGTAAACGATGGTGAAGAATCTCGAAGAGGCGATCCAGAAGGCAGGCAGCCCAGTCAAGCTGTTGTGGGAATCGAAGACACCGCCGGCGATCGTGCCGCGCGTGGTCGCGGAGTTCACGAACTGGCGTGACGAGCAGTTGGCCTGGCGCCGCACGGCGGTGCTGTACGATCAGTCGCACCACATGGCGGACCTGAACATCAAAGGCCCCGATGCGCTCAAGCTCATCAGCCGCCTCGCCGTGAACAGCGTTGCAAACTTTCCGGTCGACATGGCCAAGCAGTTCGTGGCCGTCAACTACGACGGCTACGTCATCGGCGACAACATTCTCTTCCACCTCGACGAAGACGAATTTCAGGCCGTCGGCATTCCGCCGTCCATCAATTGGCTGAACTATCACGCCGTTACCGGCGGTTACGACGTGCGGATCTGGCGCGACGATAACTCTTTGTATCGAAAGGGCGATCCGGTTCTGTATCGCTATCAGATCCAAGGTCCCGGGGCGATGGAAGTCATCCGCGAGGCGACGGGTCAGGAGCCGCCCAAGGTGCGGTTCTTCCACATGACGCACTTGACGATCGCGGGCAAACACGTTCGCGCGCTGCGCCATGGCATGGCGGGCGAGCCCGGATTCGAGATCTGGGGGCCCTGGGCGGACAACGACGCCGTTCAAGCGGCGTTGCTCGCGGCCGGCGAGAAGCACGGCTTGGTCCAGGTCGGCGGCCGCGCCTACCACACGAACGCGCTCGAGTCGGGTTGGCTGCCGCGCCCGCTGCCGGCCATCTACTCGGGCGACAAGATGAAGCCCTATCGCGAGTGGCTCACCGACAAAGCCTACGAGACGACTGCGCCGCTCGGCGGCAGCTTCTACTCGGACGACATCGAGGACTACTACTTCACGCCTTACGAGCTCGACTACGGTCGCATCGTGAGCTTCGATCACGACTTCATCGGCCGTGAGGCGCTGGAGAAGATGGTGGCCGACGGCACGACCGAGCGGCGCAAGAAGGTCACGTTCGTCTGGAACGGCGACGACACCGCTGCCGCGTACGGCTCGATGTTTCACGACGGGAAGGGCGCGAAGTTCATCAATCTGCCGATGTCGCTCTACGATACCTTTCACGCCGACCGCATCGAAGCGAACGGCAACGTCGTCGGCGTTTCGACGTGGACCGGCTACTCGGCCAACGAGCGCAGAATCCTGTCGCTCGGCACGATCGACGCGGCCTTTGCGAAGCCGGGCACCGAGGTGACGCTCGTGTGGGGCGAAGACAAACGGTCCGCGAAGGCGCAGGTCGAGGACCACGTGCCGTTCAAGATCCGCGCGACCGTCATGCCGGCACCTCTGATCGAGAAGGCCCGTACGGTCTATCGCTCGGATGCGGGTGTGAAATAGGCGGCTGTGACCCTGCGGTCAGGCACGCCATCGATGCGCTGCAATTTGGTGCGCCTGTCCGCTCATGCTTAGATCGCTTCTAAGTGTGAGGGCGTCCCACCCCCACTTGTTTGGGGCGATACAGTCGTATACCGTATACATTAGGCGTCTCGGCGTGAACATTACGGGGAGCACGCCGTTCCAGGGGCGTGACGTAACTAAATCAAGGTAGTTTTTTAGGTGAACTCGCCGTGCGCTAGCGTGGCTGAGGCAAAACCCTAGGGGGATCAGAATGAAAAGAGCGCAACCGTCGACCAGCAACCGCACCAAACTCACGGTGCTCGCGTCGTCGATTTCGGCAATTCTCGGCACGGGTGGAATGCATTCCGCCTTCGCGCAGCAGTCGCAGTCGTTGGATGAAGTCGTGGTCACGGGCTCCCGTATCGTGCGCCGCGACCTCCAAGCTCCGACTCCGATCATGACGGTCGACGCGCAGCGGCTCGACAACTCGAGCACGCTCAGCGTCGAGTCCGTGCTGAACCAAATGCCGCAGTTCACGCCCGCGCAGAACCAGTTCAGCGCGCAAGGTGAGATCCAGACGTCGCCCACGAGCTCGCTCGGCGTCGGCACGATCAACCTGCGCGGCACGGGCACGAACCGAACCCTCGTGCTCATCGACGGCCGCCGCGCGCAGCCGGCGAACGCGGCCCTCGTCGTCGACCTCAACACGATCCCGGCGGCAGCCATCGAGCGCGTCGAGACGATCACGGGTGGCGCATCGGCCGTGTACGGCGCCGACGCGCTGGCCGGCGTCGTCAACTTCGTCTTGAAGGACAACTTCGAGGGCATCGCGATGGATGCCCAGACCATGGCGACGTCGGCGGGCGACGGCGAAGAAACGCGCTTCTCGAGCCTCGTCGGCATCAACAGCGACAGCGGCAAATCGAACCTGCTGCTCGGCGTGGAATGGTACGAGCGCCGTGTCGCCTACCAGAAGAACCGCAGCTTCTACACGAACGGCTGGCACGATCCGTCGAACCCGCTGTCGACGTTCTTCCCGTCGATGCCGGGTTACGCGGTAGACAACAACAACGCACCTTCGCAGGCCACGATAAACACGCTGTTCCAGAACAGCCCCAACGGCGCTCCGACGCTCGGAACCGCGGGCCTCACGTTCTACGCGAACCACGACGGCTCGCTGTTTGCGCGCTCGTCGACGGGTCAAACGTGGAATTTCGACCAGTCGCAGCTCAATCAGCCGGACACCGGTGACGGCTTTTACGGCCTCGTCGAGAACGCGAACGGTGCGCTCCAGCAGGTCTACGTGGACGGCCCGCTGCAGTCACCGATGACGCGCCGATCGGCGTTCGCCAAGGGCCATGTCGACATCACCGACAACCTGCGCGCGTTCGTCCAGGCCAACTTCAGCCGCAGCGAAGTGCACACGTTCTCGGCAGGCCCGATCCCGGCCGTCGGCGGCGCGTGGGGTGGCTCGATTCCGAACGACCCCGCCAACCCGAACACGCAGATGCCGACCAATCTGCAGACGCTGCTCGACTCGCGAACCGACAACACGGCCAATTGGCAGTTGAACCGCGGCATGGACTTCTTGGGCAACTTCGGTCCGACCAACAGCAGCGACGCCTACCAGATCGTCGCGGGTCTCGACGGCTCGATGAAGAACAGCGACACGACCTGGGAGGTCTACTACTCGAGCGGCTCGACGAATGCCCTCAACATCTACTACGGTTTGCCCTCGCTCCAGCGGTGGCATGCAGTCGTGGGGGCACCGAACTTCGGTCAGAATCTCACGCTGGCGTCGCCGGACGGTGGCAACTATCAGCTGAGCTGCACGAGCGGGCTGCCGATCTACTACGGCGGGACAGCCTCGCTGAGTCAAGACTGCATCAACGCCATTCTCGGCTCGACGAAGTCCGAAACGCTCATCACGCAGGACATTTTCGAGGGCAACGTCCAGGGCAAGCTCCTCGACATGAAGGCGGGCGAGCTCCGGTACGCGGCCGGCGCCACGCATCGACGCAACGCATTCACGTACGAGCCCGGCAATCCGCAGTCTTTCGTCTTTGACTGGCCCATCGGCATCTTCGTGTCGAATCCCACCAAGGGCAGCACGGAAGTGTCGGAGCTCTACGGCGAGTTGAGCGTGCCTGTCGCCAAGAAGCTCGATCTCGAGTTCGGCTACCGCTACTCCGATTACGACAGCGCGGCGGGCAAGGTCGGCACGTACAAGGCGCTGTTCGACTATTCGGCGACGAACTGGCTGCGGCTGCGCGGCGGCTTCCAGGGCGCGAACCGTGCGCCGAACACGGCGGAGCTGTTCCAGGCCGAGACGACGTTCTTCGAGCGCACGTTCTCCAGCGGCGACCCGTGCGGTGTCAACACGACGGTCACTTGGGGCAACGTAGCGGCGAATCCGAACCAGCTCCAGGTGCAGCAACTGTGCGCCGCGCTGATCGGCAACACCACGTCGGACTTCGGCGCGCCGGGCAGCGTGGAGGCCAATACTTACCTCCAGGGACAGGCGCCGTTCACGGGCATCAACGGCGTGCAAGTCGGCAACCCGAACTTGAAGTCGGAAGAGGCGAAGACCTGGACCTTCGGGTTCGTGTTCCAGCGACCGGACAAGCTGCCGGGCCTGACCGCGTCGATCGACTTCTACAACATCGAGATCAAGGATGCGATCGGCACGTTCGACGGCTTCACGATCTACTCGAAGTGCTTCAACGCCGACGGCGTGTCGAATCCGTCGTACTCGATCAACGATCCGAACGGCTTCTGCTCGCTGATCCGCCGCGACGCGGGCACGGGTGCGAGAGGCACGGTCGACGAGCTGTATCTGAACACGGGCGTCATCGAGACGGCCGGCGCGGATCTGGCCGTAAACTGGACGAAGGACTTGAAGAACGGCGGCAGCCTGTCCTTGAGCAACCAGATGACCTACCTCGACTACTACAACACGCAGACCACGGCGACCGATCCGAAGCTCGAGTACAAGGGCACGCTCGGTAACGGTGGCGAGTACGATTGGAAGCTCAGCTCGACCGTGAACTATCGCTTCAGCGGCGGCAACGCCGGCGTCGGGCTGCGCATGCGGTACTTGCCCGAGGTCAAGAACGCGGCGTACGTGAACGACAAGAACACGGCCTTCCTGCCGACCAAGTCGTACAGCGAGTTCGATATGTTTGCGAGCTACACGTTCAACGAGCGCTACCAGCTGCGCGGCGGTATCGACAACCTGTTCGATACGGATCCCGCCATCGTCGGTGCGCTGCCGAACGACAGCAACAGCAACCAGACGATCGCCGGCTACTACGACGTGCTCGGGCGTCGCGCCTACGTCGGAGTGAAGATCCAGTTCTAACGTTGCAGCAGCGGCGCGGCCCAGGCAAAATCCTGGGCCGCGCCCATTCTGCCGACAACGCCGGCAGCACTCTCAGACACGGGCTGGCGTAGCCCAGGCCGGGCGCGATCCTTGGTTCTCAAGGGCCACGTGCAGATGTTTCAGTCCGTCAATTCAGTCGTGATCGTCGGTGGCGGATCCGCCGGATGGCTCACCGCGCTCGTTCTTTCGACCGCTTGCCCGTTCTTGAAGATTCGGCTCGTGCGCCCGCGCGACAACCAGCCGATTGGCGTGGGGGAGTCGACGCAGCCGGACTTGCCCATGAGGCTGCAGGCCGCCGGCGTCGATCTCGGCGACTTCTGCGTGGCCAGCGACGCGACGATGAAGTGCGGTATTTTTTACCGCGACTGGAACGTCGTTGGCGAGCATTATTGGCATCCGTTCACGCCGATGGCGGACAGCGGGCCTTACACCGCGGCGCACCATTATCAGCAACTGATTCTCGAAGATCCGCAGCGCTACCGTCACGCCGACTACTACACGAGCGTGCATACGTCCTACCAGACGTGCGTCGAGAGAAACTTGATCGCTCCGGAGGCTGCACTGGCACTGCACGTCGATGCCGTGAAGCTCGCGCGTTACTTGGAGCGCTACCTGGCCAAAGTCGAGGTCATCGAGTCGGATCGCATCGAAGCCATGGTGGTGGAGGAGAGGATCTCGGGCCTGAGTCTCGACGACGGCAAGAAGATCTCCGCCGATCTGTACGTGGACTGCACGGGTTTCTCGCGCGCCGTGTTGAGCAAGATCGCTCAGCCCGCCAATCTCGCGTACGAGGCGAACGTCAACCGTGCCGTCGCGGCCAATGTTCCGTATGAGGATCCGGCCTCCGAAGCGCATCCCTACACGCGAGCGCATGCGCACGAGTATGGCTGGACCTGGTCCATACCACTTCGCTCGAGAATCGGCAGCGGCTACGTGTATCACGGCGACTTTTGCTCCCCCGAGCAAGCCGAGAAGAACTTTCGCGCCTACTGGGGCGAGGAGCGCATGCGCGATGTCGAGGTCAAGCATATTTCGTTCGACCGCGATACGTTGCGCGAGTCATGGGTCGGAAACGTCGTCGCGATCGGCCTCAGCGCCGGCTTCGTCGAGCCGCTCGAAGCCACGGGACTGAACTGGACGATAAGCTGCGCGGATCTGCTGGGCCGTCTGTTATCGGCCCGATACTTCGGCGACGACGTCTGTGCCAAGTACAACGCGCTCATGCTCGGCTATATCTACGACGTCCACGATTTTATCGACGCGCATTACCTGCTTTCGGCTCGGCGCGATAGCGAATTCTGGCGTTACCAGACCTCGCGCGAGTACCCCGAGCGGCTCATGCACCGGCTCGCCCTCTACGCGAAGGAGATGCCGAACGCGTCGAACAGGGTCAAAACGTTTGCCTGGGCTTTCAACGAGGTATCGTGGCTGGATATCCTCAATGGTTATGGCTTCAAGTACGCGAAGGTCGATGCCGGTCGAGAGCTTCGAGCCCGTGCCGAGCAAGCATTACGGCAGGTTGCGACAGCGCCGCGGCAGGGCGTCGATCCACGAAATTTCACTGCCGTGCGCCCGGGCGGCTCGAACGATTCGCGGCTGAAGGCGGCGCCTTGAGCTCGAAGCTGCGAATAGCAACGCAATGAACGCCAAAGTCCACTCGCCGGACGTAGCCAAAGCCAACGAGCTCGATGCGCAAGGGCGTCATGACGACGCGATCAATCAGCTCGCGCTCGCCGCGCAGCGACAAGACGTGGAGGCGACCACGCAGCTCGCGAAGCGAATCATCGTGGGGGACCGGGCGCCTCGTTTGCGTCCGCAAGGCATCGGCCTGCTCCGCGATGCCGTGAACCTGGGCGGTGCCGAAGCCGCCGATCGGCTCGCTGTCATCGCGGCGGCCGGTGGTGAGGGCAAGCCCGATTGGCGCGCGGCGATCCGGCTTCTGGGTCTGGCCGCCGAGCGGGGCTGGGACGCAGCGCGCGGACAGCTTCAGGTCCTCGCGTCGATGGTCGGTGTCGACGATGCGGGCCTGCGGGCCGGTCCGGCGCCGCAAGCCGGTCGCGTGACGCAGTTACTCGCCGAGGATGCCCGACTTCGACGGTTGCTGGTCCCCGCGGCTGGGGCCGAGCTGCATGAGGATCCGCGTATCTGTGCTTTCCCGGCGTTCGTGAGCGATGCCGTATGTGCCTGGCTCATCGAGCGTGCTCGCGGGAGGCTTGCGCGTGCTCGCGTGTACGACGCTTACACCCACACCGATTTCGTCGACGAGTCGCGAACCAATTCGTCCGCGATCTTCCACGTCATGGATGCGGATCTCGTTCACCTCCTCGTGCAAGCGCGCATGGCCGTGGCTTGCGGCCAACCCGTGATGCACATGGAGGCCCCGACGGTGCTGCACTACGCCGTCGGCGAGACGATCGACGACCATTACGACTTCGTCGATCCCGGTCACCCGAACTACGACGAGGAAATCCGTCGCATGGGGAATCGAATCGTCACGTTTCTCGTCTATCTGAACGCGGGCTACGAGGGTGGTGA
Organism: uncultured Gammaproteobacteria bacterium; assembly: GCA_963786385.1. Lineage (GTDB taxonomy): Bacteria > Pseudomonadota > Gammaproteobacteria > Steroidobacterales > Rariloculaceae > FEN-1219. The sequence goes on along the minus strand of CAWAYS010000005.1, from coordinate 1,576,431 downwards.
GACCGTCTTTCCGAAGCTCGACTTCAGTCACGCGGGCAAGCGGGGGGAGGGGCTTCTGTTCGTCAACACCCTCGAGAGCGGCGAAGCCAATCTGCGCACGCTACACAGCGGTCGCCCGCCCACTCGGGGCGAGAAGTGGATCTTTTCCCAATTCGTACGAAACCGGTCGCAGATGGGGTGACGGTCAGCTAACCGACGTCGGACCGCCTTTCGGTCGGCAAGGCTGCATTGCTTTCGGCGGTCTGCTGCTCGTCATCGGGGAGCCGTGCCTTGATCGCATCGAGCTTGTTCGTGAGGTGCGTTGCGAGCAGCTCCTTGAGACGCTCGCTGTCACGGGCGAGCAACGCCTGCAGAATGAGCTCGTGCTCGTGCATGGCGCGGTCCCAGCGCTGACGCGAGTAGTTGGCCATGTAACGAGCGCCGACCAGTCGCACGGAGACGCGCTGATAGATCTCGGCCAACTCTTTGTTGCGCGTCGACTGGACGATTCCGTGGTGAATGGCCTGATTGCAGCGAAAATACTCGGCCAGATTGCGGCTTGCGTGATGGCTGCGCATTTCCTCGTGCAACATGGTGATCGACCGAAGGTCGTCTTCGGAAGCGCGTTGGCAGGCGAGCTCGCCCGCCAACGACTCGAGGACCGCCATGATTTCGAACATATGTTGAGCGTCGCGGCGGGTGATGACCGTCACTTGTGAGCCGCGATGGGGCAACAGCGTGACGAGCCCTTCGGCGGCCAGCATTCTGATCGCTTCACGTAGCGGCGTTCGCGAAATGCCGAAGCGCTGGGTGAGCATTCGCTCGTTCAGCTTGGTTCCCGGAGCGAGAACGCCGCCGGTGATGAGCTCGCGCAGGCGCTCGGCCACTTCGACGTGCAATGGACGCGCGACGATCGCACTCGAAGGTCGAGCCTTTCTCGTGCTCGCGCCGCTGGCGCGCCAATGTTCGCTCATGGCAGGGGAGTGCCTGTTTCGGCTTGGGTGGTAAGTGATTCTACCAGACAAGGTCGACCGACTACGACACTGGTCTCACACGTGAGTATCTCTTGGTCAATGGATGGAACATCCTTGACTCGATGAGCAATCCGCCGGGCGGCAATCGAGTGCGGGGGGCGATGGTCAAAGTTCGTCACTCGATCGAGAATGCCAGCAACACGTTGCCGGGTCGCCCGATAAGACTGACGTAACCGGAGTTGAGGTAGAGCATGCCGCCAACGACGATGGCGCCGGGTCCGTCCATTGCCCCGCCGTGTGCCGGTACGCCATTGACCGTCTCGAATGTCTGATTGGTGTCGAATTGCCAGATCAGCTTTCCGTCCTTCGCCGCGTAAGCTCGCAGCCCGCCGTCGCTGGACCCCGAGAAGACGACGCCCGGGATCGCAGTCACGGCAGCACCTTGTGAAGAGCTGCACCCGTGTTGCGTGCCGCAAAGTTTGTCGGCCGGCCCCCTCGACCACAGCTCTTTGCCCGTGTCGATGTCGACGGCCCGGATTCCACCGGGCTTCGGCGATAGCGTGTCGGCGACGCCGAAATAAGCTCGCTTGCCGTCGACCGCGCCGCCCCACTGACCTCCGAGACTGCTGCCGTCGCCCGTGCGGTATTGCCAGACCAGCGCGCCGCGCGCGTCGGGGTCGAAACCGTAGGCGATGCCGGCTTTCTGCTGGATGATGAGGATGTCCTTGCCCGAGGATCGCGTCGCGAGAATGGGTGAGTCGGAAAAATCCGCGTCGGGCCCGAGCTCCTCGGGGCAGTTGGGATTTGCGGTGTTCTTGTCGCGCGGGCAGCCTCCTGCGAACACGTCTTCCGCGATGGGCTGCGTCGACCATAGGATCTTGCCCGTCTGCATGTCGAGCGCGAGCACGGCATCGGTCGTCGGCGTTTGCGGTCCGGAATAGGCGTTGCCGGTCGCGACGTAGATAACATGGCGCTTGGCGTCGACTGTCGGCGCCGACCAAATACCGCCTCCCGAGGGTCCCCACGTGCGGCCGCCCTGACCGTTGTCTCCGCGAGGCGTCGGCGCCTCGGGAATCGCGTAGGACTTCCAGATCACCCGACCCGTGCTGGCATCGAGCGCGGTTACGCTGCCGCGAAACGTGCAGCACTCGTACCCGGCCTGACCGCCGCGTCCTTCCTCGCCGACGCCCGAGGTCGGCACATACAGACGCCCGTCGTACAGCGTCGGCGAGCCCGTCGAGCCCGCGTACGGGTGCTCGTCGACCTTGATGTGCCACAGCTGTTTGCCCGTCGAGGCATCGAGGGCATACGCCGTCGCGCCCATGTCGGCGAAGTACACCGCATAGCCCGACGCCGTGGCGCTCTTGTAGGGACCGACGGAGATGGCCGTGCGGATACCCGCTCGGCGTGGAAGGTCCAGTCAGTGCAGCCGGTCTTCGCATCGAGCGCATAGAGGTCGCCGTTCTCGCTGCCGACGAACAGCCGCCCCGCGGCCACGGCCGGCTGCGAGCGCGCCGAGTTGACACCGGCAAAGCCGAAAGCCCACTTGAGCTTCAGACGTGGCACCTTCCGTGCCGACAGGCCTGCACCTTTGGCGGTCTGGAAACGGCTGTTGCCGACGTCGTTGCCCCAACCGTTCCACGCCGGCTCGGTACGTGGATCGGCAAGCGGCGGCACGCTCGCGCAACGACCGATGTTCGATGCGGGAGGCGCCGTACCGAGTGGCCGACCGGCGAGATACTCGGCGACGGACCGGCGCTCGGGAATCGTCAGAGCCGATCCTTGACGGAACATGTTGCCCGTCGTCAGCGTCGTGACGATCGCCTCGGGCGCGAGCTGGGCAAGCGTTTCCCGATCCGGTGCCCGCGAGTCGGGCGCGGGCATGACGTGGCACGCCGCGCAAATTCGTTGGAACACCTCGGCACCGTCCGGTTTCGGTGCCTGAGCGAGCGCAAGTCCGGTCACACCGAAGATCGGTACGGACAGGGCGAATGCGTGGGCAAGCTTCATGGTCGGCTTCCTCGTGGACTTTCAGTGGCCGTCGGCAGCCGGTTCGGCTGCGACGATGGCTGACGGTCGCGCCAGCGCCGAGTAGGTGCGAACCGTCGTCAATGAGGCTTTGGTTTGCTACTGAGCTTGAGCCAGCTGTTGGAGCAGAGCCGCTACCGCGTCGTTATGCGTTCGACCGGGTTGCGAGACGATGTCGAACGGCGTGTGCCCGTCCGCGTCGCGCGCGTCGAGACGGGCGCCGTTCGTGACGAGCAGGCTCACGAGCTTTTCGTTGCCGGCGCGAGCGGCCGCGTGAAGCGGCGTCTGGCCTTTCGGCCCGGCACCGTTGATATCCGCACCGGTGTCGAGAACGAAGCGCAGCGCTTCGCTCTCCGCCGCGGCGTCTTCGTCGCTGCGCGCCGACCGCGCAGATGCCATGGCAAATACGAGATTCCCGCCGTCGTCCATCGTCGCTTTCGGATCGGCGCCGGCGTCGATCAGCAAACGCATCAACTCGATGTCGTGGCCCTTCGCGGCCCGCATCAGCGGGGTGGTGCCTGCGCCCAAGGCGAAGTCGCTGAAGTCGTGGTGACGTCCGAAGATGCGACTCTTCAGGCGCGCGTTCGGGTCGGCGCCGTGCTCGAGCGTAAGCCGGACGACGTCGATCGCATGAAGCTTGTCGAGACTCGGAACTTTGGGCCGTCCGATCAAGCGCCCCGCATCGACCATGTCGACGGCCGTATAGAGCGCACCCATGCCGGTGCTGTCGGCCACGTTCGGGTCGGCGCCGGCGTCGAGCAGGAGGGCGGCCAGATCGTAGTGGGTGTTGATGATCGCGAGCTCGAGCGCGGTCGAGCCGTCGGGATCTTGGGCGTTGAAGTTCGCGCCGCTTTCGACCAGTGCTTTCACGGCGGCCTGCGAGTCTTGGCGGGCGGCATACATGAGCGCAGTCCAGCCGCCGACGGGCAGTCTCGTCGAGACCATCCCGACCTGCTGCCACTTCATGTCGGGAACATCGAGAACCTTCGAGCGCCCATTGGGGTCGGCCCCGCCGGCCACGAGGGCCCGAATCGCGTCCGCGTGATCTTCTCCGGCGGCCCAAATCAAGGCCGTCTCACCGAATGACGACTCGCCGGCATTGGCATTTGCGCCGGCTTGCAACAGTAGCTGTATGGACTTCGGATCGCCGGATCGCGCGGCTGCCATGAGCGCGGTTTCGCCGTGCGGCAGTGCATGCGCCGCGTCGGCGCCATGCTTGAGCAACGCTTCGACGAGCTCGGCGCTGCGGTTGGTCGCGGCCAGCCACAGGGGCGTGATTCCATAACGGTTCGCGAGGTTGGGGTCGGCCCCGGCATCGAGCAGCTGCCGCGCGATCGGGATATCGTTCGCTTGGCTTGCCCACAACAGGGCCGTCATGCTGTCGCGTCCGACGCCGTTGACGTCCTGTCCGGCGCCGTCGGCCGATTTGAGCAGCGCACGAACGCTGTTGAGATCACCGTTGCGGACCGCTTCGGTCAGATCCAGACCGGAGGCAGACCATGCAGCGCTTGCGAACAACACGCCGATCGCAACGGCACAACGAGAGGCTTTACTGCGGCGGCCGCGCGCGCCGGCGCGTCGTTCTCGGCCGCCGAGGAGTGAGTCTTGCATTGAATGTCCGATAGTCATGCGTTGGCGGTAGCGCGACCCAGACGGCCTAGATGTCGACCGTGCCCGTGCTGATGCCGAAGTTATCCATCTCGACACCGAAGTGCTGCCCGAGCGACAGCATGAAGTTCGCGACCGGAGTCTCGGGCGCAGCCTTCACGTGGCGGCTTCCGCGACCGCCGAAACCGCCCACGAGCAGTGTCGGCAGATCGTGCGGATCGTGATTGTTGCTCTCGCTCATGCCGCTGCCGTACAGGATCATGGAATGATCCAACAGCGAACCGTCCCCGTCCGGCGTGGCTTTGAGCCGCGCGAGAAACTTTTCGAACAGGGTGATGTGGTAGGTATTGAGCTTGATGAGATTCTTGATCTTTTCCTGATTGCCGCCGTGATGGGACATCGCGTGATGCGGCTCGGTGATTCCGATCTCCGGGTACGTGCGCTGCGTGATGTCGCGGCTCATCATGAAGGCGAAAACCCGGGTCATGTCTGCCGCGTACGCCAGTGTCAGCAGCTCGAATTGAAGCCCGACGTGCTCGGCAAACGAGTCCGGCACTCCGACCGGTGCATCGGGAATGTCGAGATTGACGCTCGCTTGCTGTTCGGCTCGTTCGATGCGCTTTTCGGTTTCGCGCACGTTGTCGAGATAGTCGCCGAGACGTTGGCGGTCCGCCAACCCGAGGCTGCCCGTCAGCGACGTCAGATCGCCCTCGACGGCGTCGAGGATGCTGCGTCCGGTCTGCATCCTTTCGACCCGCTGCTTGGGCGTGCCCGGACGGCCGAACAAGCGTTCGAAGAGGCGCCTGGGATTGATCTCCATGGGCAGCGGTTCGGTCGCGGACGCCCACGACAGCGTGTTGACGTACGCGCAGGCGTACGCCGGATCGCAGCCGCCGATGTAGCCGCTGAAGTCTTCGGTGGCTGCCTCGAGCGATTTGAAAACGGTGTCTCGGCCGATGTGCTGCGCGATGACCTGGTCGATCGTGATGCCGGCCCGCACGTCTTCCGCCACGGTTCTCTTCGGGATGGTGCCGGATAGCCAAGAGGCGACCGTGACGGCGTGCCCCGCCACGGGATTGGCGAGCTCGGAGACGACGGTCAGCTCGTCACGATAAGGGGCGAGCGGCTTGAGGATGGTCGAGACCTCGCAATTCATGCCGACGGTGGACGGTTTCCAGTAGCCGGGTCGCTCGCCCATCGGCACGAAGACCGCACCGAAACGCTTCGGCGTCGGTACCGGTTTCGCGACCGCCGGCAGCATCGCGTCCAAGAAGGGCAGTGCGAGGCCGACGCCGACACCGCGCAACACGTGGCGACGGGAGATGGATTTACGGGTCAGATAGGCCATCGCTGTACTCCTTAAACGGTTTCCGTCAACTCCCCGTAGCGGGCTTTGACCTCATGCGAAACGGGACGCTGTCGACTATGCCGAGCATGATTGCAGAGAAACGGTAGTCGTTGCGCGCCGCATCGCGAACGATTTGGCGCACCACGGGCATGTCATGTGCGGTCAGCCCGCGCCCCAATGCGTAGATCATGAGCTTTTCGACAAGCGTCGACACGAAAATCTCCGGCTGTCGAACGAGAGCCTCGCGCAGCTCGATCGGGCCGTTGACCGGGGTGCCGTCCATGAGCTGGCCGCTCGCGTCGATGGCCGGGCTGTCGGTGCCGGCCTCCTGGTCGCGCCAAGCGCCGACGGCGTTGAAATTCTCGAGTGAGAACCCGATCGGGTCCATGAGCGCGTGGCACGAGGCGCATACCGTGTTTTGACGGTGTGCTTCGAGCCGCTGGCGGACCGTGAGATTGTCGCCGTCGACGTCCTTGAGCGGTGGCACGTCGGGCGGCGGCGCCGGCGGCGGTGTGCCGAGCAGGTTCTCGAGCACCCACTTGCCGCGGACGACGGGGGAGGTTCTGTCCGTGTGGGAAGACACCATCAGGACGCTGCCTTTCCCGAGCAGCCCCCAGCGCCTCTCGTCCTTGAGCACGACTCGACGGAAGTGACTGCCGTATACGCCGGGCACGCCGTAGTGCTTGGCGACGCGCTCGTTGAGGAACGTGTAGTCGGCGGTCATGAGGTCGAGCACGTTGCGGTCCTCGCGCACGATGCTGTTGAAGAAGAGCTTGGTCTCGGTCAGGAATCCCTGGCGCAGATTGTCGTCGAAGTTCGGGAAGCCGACCGAATTCGGCACGAAATTCGCGAGGTTGCGTAGATAGAGCCACTGGGCCGCGAAATCGTCGACGAGCGCGCTCGCCTTGGAGTCGGCGAGCATTCGTCGGACTTGAGCCTCGAGCACCTTGGGATCGCTGAGCTTGCCCTTGTCGGCCACGTCGAGCAGCTCGTCGTCGGGAATGCTGCTCCATAGAAAGAACGAGAGACGCGAGGCGAGCTCGACGTCCGACACGGGATGCGCAGTGCCCGGCGCGAGCGATTCGGGATCGTGCTCGATACGGAAAGTGAACTTCGGGCTGGCCAGCAAGCGCTCGACCGCGGTCTGGATGCCACCCTCGAAGCCGTGCGCGGCGCGGCCCTTTTGGTAAAAGGCCATGAGGCTGTCCATGTCTCGCGGCGTTACCGTGCCCCGATAGGCGCGGCGCGCGAGCAGGGACAGGATGGTCTGCGCGCATTCGCTCTCGGACGCCGTGCTCGGGGCGTCGGCCGACCACCCGTCCGTCTCGGGATGGCAGACGAAGATTCGCTGACGCGACGGCGTCTCGCCGGAGCCGGATGCGTGATAGGGACCGGTCACCGTGAGGGTCTGGATGTGCGGATGGCCCGTGACGTCGAGGATGTCTTGGGAGCTGCGCACGAAAGGCTCGAGGCGCCGAGTCGTCTCCAGTTCCCCCTGGTAGACGAAGCCTACGCTGATGTCGTGCGGGCCCGCCGTAAGCGGCACGGTCGCCGAGCTTCGGGCTTCCACGACCTCGGCGGCCTCGGTAATGTTGTGCATGAGCGCGGCGAAGTCTTCCGGCCCGCCGATCGTTGCGACGTGCACGCGCTCACCGTCCACGGCGATCTCGACCTCGTGCGCGGTCTCGAGTCCCTTCATGGCGCCGAGATTGGACTTGAAGTAGCGCACGTTGAGCTGGTACTCGCCGTCGAGCGGCAGGTCGACGTGCCATATGTCGCCGCCCTCGGTGCCGACCGGCATGCCGGCGATGTGCACGTTCTGAGACGCATCCTGGCGGACGCGAAACGTTTGCGCGGCCGGACCCGCGCTGGGGTCACCGACCGCCAGCGCTGCGACTTTGCCCGCGGCGCTCAGATACTGTTCGACGAGCACGGGCGACGTTCCGAGCGCCTCGGCATTGTTGTCAAATCCGTACGCGGAGTCGTCGGGCGGCAGCAAGGCCGTGGCGTCGATGTCGAGGTGGAGGAGATCCCGAATCGCATTTTGGTACTCGGCGCGATTCAGACGCCGAACGAGCGCGGGGCCGGGATCGGGCTCGGCCGCGTCGTCGAGCCGGTTCTCGAGCCAGGAGACCAACGCCTCTCGCTCCTTCGAAGGCGGCCTCGGCGCATCGGCCGGCGGCATCATGCCGACCCGCAGCTTGCGGATCACTTTCTCCCAGATGTCGGCGTTCTCGCCGGGTTGGGCGATATCGAGACCCTGCAGGGAAAGCCCGGCGGTCAAGTCGTCGCGATTGTGACAGTTGAAGCAGTAGTGATCGACGAATTTGCCGTAGTCGGCGGCGGCCGTCGCGTCCAAATGTTTGTGCAACAAATAAGCGGCAGGCGCGGCGGCACCGGCAAGCACGACAATGGCAACGGCAGCTCGGCTAAACACGATCGAGCGGATCCTCGTGGGTCGGCCGGGAGGGAGGCGGGGTTCTCGCCGCTGCGAGTTCGTGAACTCGCGCGAACCTACAATATACTAAGGTACAAATCAGCATTGGCTCCCCCGCCTAACAGAAGCGTATACATTATACGTCAAGTGTCAATCGGCAGTTGCCCGACCTTCCGAGACGGGGCGCCGCGCCCCGAAAAAGCCGGCTGGACGGTGCCGATAAGTGACCTGCGCCGTTGCGAAGACAGACCATGAAGCATATTGTATACATCGTATACCGTTCGAGTTGGTTATCGCTTCGATGTTCCAGCGGAATGGTAGCGGGGGCACGCCAGCGCTGCCATGTGACAGTGGCGCGCGGATCGGGTCCACCACCTGATCGAGCCGGTGAACGACGAAGACTGATGAGCGACACCATCCCGAGAAATCCCAGCACATCGGGCGATCGAGCGTGCCTCGAGGGCGGCCGGTGAAGGGCTCCGTCGCCACTCGTCCGGTCTGCGACCCTGCTGGCGTTTCGCGTGCTCGCGCCGGCGGCGGCGGCGCTCCTCGCGGCATGCCAACCCACCGGTGACCGCGTCTCCACGGCAGCCGATGTTTCCAAGACGATCCAACACTATTGCGCGGACTGCCACAATCCTATCGATTACACGGCGAATTTGTCGTTCGATAAGCTCGATCCGGGCAAGGTCCAGGACCATCCCGACGTCTGGGAGCACGTCGTTCGCAAGCTGCGCACGCACACCATGCCGCCGGCCGGCGGACCGCGGCCCGACAGCGCGACTTACGACGGGTTGGCGAGCTATCTGGAGACCTCGCTAGACCGCACGGCCAAGCCGTTTCCGGGTCCGCCGACGCTGCGCCGGCTCAACCGGGCCGAGTATGCGAACGCGATTCGGGATCTGGTCGGTTTGAACATCGACGTCTCGGAGCTTCTGCCGCCGGATAGCTCCGCATTTGGCTTCGACAACATCGGCGACCTGCTCGTGTTCTCGCCGACGTTGCTCGAACGTTATTTATCGGCCGCCGATCGCGTGAGCGCGCTCGCAGTCGGGGACCCCGCAACGATCCTGGGCGCGAAGACCTACTCGGTCGCCGGCGACCAATCCCAGGACGAGCATATCGAAGGGCTGCCGCTCGGCACGGTCGGCGGCATGGCCGTCGAGCACAACTTCCCGCTCGATGCGAAGTACGAATTCTCCATTGCCTTGCTGCGCAACAACTTGTCGATGATCCGCGGCCTCGAGCACGAGCATCAGATCGAGATCGCCGTCGACGGCGAGCGCGTGATGCTCAAGGACATCGGCGGCAGCAACGCCCCGGTGCTGCCCGACGACGCGACCGTGACGCAGCGCTCTGACGCAGTCGATGCCCAGCTGCACGTGCGTGTGCCGGTTCGAGCCGGTCCGCACAAGGTGACCGCGACGTTCGTTCGCAAGATCGGCGAGAGCACGAATCGGTTGCGCCCTTTCGGCCGAAGCAGCGCCGATACCTACGATTCGACCGGCCGACCGCACGTCGAGACACTGACGATCACGGGGCCGTTCGATGCCACGGGCTCGGGCGATACGCCGAGTCGCCGGCGTGTTTTCAGCTGCGTGCCGGAGACGACCAAGGACGAGCCGCGCTGCGCGCGCGAGATCATCACGAAGCTCGCACGGCGCGCCTATCGGCGTCCGGTGACGGACGCCGACGTTGAGAGAATTATGCCGTTCTTCGAGAAAGGACGGGCTAACGGCACGTTCGACACGGGGATCCAACTCGCGCTGCGGCGTATCCTCGCGAGTCCGTCGTTCGTGTTCCGGGTCGAGGCCGAGCCCGCCGATCTCGCGCCGGGCAAAGCCTATACGGTCAGCGACGTCGAGCTGGCGTCGCGCTTGTCGTTCTTCTTGTGGAGCAGCATCCCCGACGATGAGCTGCTCGACCTGGCCGAGCAGGGCGAGCTCAGCAAGCCCGACGTGCTCGAGGCTCAGGTCCAACGCATGCTGGCTGATCCGAGGTCAAACGCGCTCGTCGAGAATTTCGCGGGCCAGTGGCTGCACCTTCGAAACCTCAACAACATCCACCCGAACTCGGACGAATTTCCGGATTTCGACAACAACTTGCGCGAGGCGCTACGGCGTGAAGCCGAGTTGTTCTTCGCGAGCATCATGCACGAGGACCGGAACGTCCTGGATCTCATGACGGCCGATTACACGTTCGTCAACGAGCGCCTCGCGCACCACTACGGCATCCCCAACGTCTACGGCAGCCAGTTTCGCCGCGTCACGCTCGGCGAGGACATGGCCGCACGCCGCGGCTTGCTCGGGAAGGGCGGTGTGCTCATGGCCACGTCGCATGCCGACCGCACTTCGCCGGTCGTGCGCGGCAAGTGGATTTTGGACAATTTGCTCGGCACACCGCCGCCGCCGCCGCCGCCCAACGTGCCGGCACTCCAGGCTCAGCCGGGCGCGGCACCGAAAACGGTTCGCGAGCGCATGGAAGCCCATCGGAAGAACCCGGCGTGCGCGAGCTGTCATAAGGTCATGGACCCGCTCGGGTTTGCGATGGACAACTTCGACGCGACCGGCGCGTGGCGCACGAAAGAGGCAGGCCTGCCCGTCAATGCGGCCGGTCAGCTCGTGGATGGCACCAAGATCGACGGCGTCAGCGATCTGCGTGAAGCTTTGCTCAAGGATCCGCAAGTGTTCCTGACCACGTTCACGGAAAAGATGATGATTTATGCGCTCGGACGCGGGCTGCAGTACTACGATATGCCAGTGGTTCGGCAATTGCTCCGAGATGCCGAGCCGAAAGACTACCGGTTTTCTGCCATCGTGCTCGGAATCGTCGATAGCGCACCGTTTAGGATGCGCGTGAAGTCAGAGGAACCCGCTGCGGGATCATAGGAGGTCGCCATGTTCATTACCAAGAAGTCACTTCCGAGAAGAACCTTCCTCCGCGGCATCGGAGCAACGGTTGCTTTGCCGTTCCTCGACGCCATGGTTCCGGCCATGGCCGCGGCGCCGCCCGCGCCGTTGCGTTTCGGCGGTGTCTACGTTCCAAACGGCAATCCGAAGCCGCTCGAGTCCTTTATTCCCGACGGACCCGCAGGCACGCTGACGCTCAAGCCGATGCTTCAGCCGCTCGACGCCTTTCGCAATCAAATGACGATCGTCAACAACATCTCGCGCCCGGGCGGCACGTCGGTCACCGACCACGCCGTGAGCTCCGCGGGTTGGCTCAGCGGCGCCGTCGCGAAGCAGACGGAGGCCGAAGACGTGCGAGTCGGCGTGACGATCGACCAAGTGCTGGCCAAGCACATCGGCCAAGAGACTCCGTTCCCGTCGCTCGAGCTCGCGACGGAAGACTTCTCCGGTTACGTCGGCGGCTGTGTGCCCGGCTATAGCTGTGTCTACATGAATACGATCTCGTGGGCGTCCGCGACCGAGCCGCTGCCCATGGAGATCAATCCGCGGGTTGTCTTCGAGCGGCTGTTCGGCCGGGCCGGCACTCCGGCCCAGCGCGCGCGGCGCTCGCGGGAGGACGCAAGCATCCTCGATTCCGTGACGGCGGAGGCACGGTCCCTGACTCGCGACGTGAGCGCACCGGATCGGCAGCGCATCGACGACTATCTCGGCAACGTTCGCGAGATCGAGCGGCGCATCCAGAAGACCATGGCGCGAGGCTCGCAGGACGTCGAGGCGATCGCCGCACCCATCGGAATACCCGAGACGTTCGAAGAGCACATGCGACTCATGTTCGACTTGCTCGCCGTCGCCTATCAGGCGGATCTCACGCGTGTGTTCACGTTCATGACGGGCCGCGAGGCGAGTCAAAGGACGTTCCCCGAGCTCGGCGCGAAAGAGACGCATCACGATATCTCGCATCACGGCGGGCAAGCCGACAAGATGGCCCAGCACAGGAAGATCAACGCGCTCTTTACGGGGCTGTTCGCCGAGTTCCTCGGCAAGCTCCGCGATTCCAAGGAAGGCGACGGCTCGATTCTCGACCATTCACTGATCGCTTACGGCATGGGCATGAGCGACAGCCAAGCACACTCGTCTTATCCGCTCGGCTTCTCGGTGCTCGGCGGTGCCGGCGGGCGGCTGCGCGGCAACCGTTACGTCATCGCGCCCGAGTGGTCGTCCATCGCGAATGTCTGGCTCGGCGTTGCCGGGATGTTCGGCAGCCAGATCGAGACTTTCGGCGAAAGCACGGACCGGTTCGAGCTCGTTTCATGATTCGTGCCTGCGTTTTCTGCGGCGTGCTCGTCGCGGGACTCGTGGCCCACCCATGGCCAGGCTTCGCCGCGACCGCCGCCGAAGCCGGGCTGTCTTTGATCGAGGCCGCGCAAAATGGCGACCACGATGCGGCGCTCGCGCGTATTGCGGCGCATGCCGATGTCAAAGCCACGCAGGTAGACGGCACGACGGCGCTGCATTGGGCCGTGCGCTCGGGCGATCGGGCTCTCGTGAAGGCGTTGCTCGACGCCGGCGCCGATGCGCAGGCCGCGAACCGCTACGGCGTGACGCCGCTGCAGCTTGCCGCCGTCAATGGCGATGCGGCGACCCTCGAAGATCCTGCTCGACGCCGGTGCCGACGCGAATGCGGCGTTGCTGGAAGGCGAGTCCGTGCTGATGACAGCCGCTCGCACGGGCAATGCCGATGCCGTGAGCGTCCTGCTAGACCACGGCGCGGACGTCGGTGCGCGCGAGCGCTGGTACGGCGAGTCCGCATTGATGTGGGCGGCGGCCGAGAACCATGCCGATACCGTCCGAACGCTCGTGGCCCACGGCGAGGACGTCAACGAGCGCTCGGCGCTCGAATCGTTCGAAAAGCGGCGCTGGGGGCAATCGATGCTGTCGCTCGGCAACTGGACGCCGCTCATGTATGCCGCGCGACAGAATGCGCTCGATGCCGGCAAGGCGCTGATCGACGCCCACGCCGATCTCAATGCCGCCGATCCTGACGGCGCCACTGCGCTCGTCGTCGCGATCATCAACGCCCAGTACGACTTCGCAGCGATGCTGCTCGATGCGGGTGCGGATCCGAACATCGTGGATACGAGCGGCATGGGCGCGCTGTACGCGGCGGTCGACATGCACCGGCTCGCCGTCGGTCACGGCCGGCCGAATCCGCTGCCGCACAGCTCGTTGTCGGCGGTCGACGTCGTGCGCAAGTTGCTCGAGCACGGCGCGGATCCGCAGGCCAAGCTGGTCAAGCCGATCATTCAGCGCCAGCACACTTTCGGTGACTTTTCCCTGGGCAAGGGCGCGACGCCTTTCTTGCGCGCCGCGAAGTCGGGCGACATGGAAGTGATGCAGCTGCTGCTCAAGGCCGGCGCCGATCCGAAGTACACGATGCCGGACGGCTCGACGGCGCTCATGTACGCCGCCGGTCTTGGCTGGCGTAACGGCAGCCCCGCCGCGCCGTCGTTCGACCAAGGCACCGAGGAAGATGCCGTCGCAGCGATGCGGCTGCTCATGGATCTCGGTCTAGACGTCAACGCGAAGAACGACAGCGGCAACACCGTGTTGCACGCCGCTGTGCAGAATCGCAAGTCCGAGACGATCGTGCGTTTTCTGGTCGAGGCGGGTGCCGATCGCACCGCGCGCAACGACAAGGGGCAGACGCCGTTGGATTTGGCCCAGTTCAGGAAGGCCGCCCCGGAGGCGCTCGTCGAGTTGCTCGAGCCCGGCGACGGTGTGGCGCCGCAGACCACTGCAATCGATAAGACCGCAGCAAACAAATGAGAACAATCCAATGCGTATTCACGCCATCGTTCTGATCGGCGCCGCGACGCTGCTCGCGTCGGCGGGCGTTTCTGCCCAAGACGCCAGCCGCAACACGGGGCCTGTCATGAAGCTCACGGCGCTCGATTACATCGAGATCGAGCAGCTCAATCACAAGTACGCGTGGGCCATCGATACTTGTAGCCACGACGGCTTCGACTACGCGGACTTGTACACGCCCGACGGTGTATTCATCAGCGGCGAAGACGGCAAGCGATGGCAGGGCCGCGACGAGCTCGCCAAGGCGGCCGGAGGAAACGGGCGAGGCTGTCCGTTTCCAAAGCTGCCGCTGACCCACGTCCTCGTGAACCTCGTCATCGAGCCGACCGCCGACGGCGCCGTCGGTAAGTCGTATCTGCTTTACCCCGGAAAGCACGGCCAGTTCGTCGACGACAAGCACAGCGGTTACGACGGCGGGTACCAGGATACGTACGTGAAGACGTCGAAGGGCTGGCGTTTCAAGGAGCGTATTCACGTGCAACCGCCGCAGGTTCCAGGCGAGTACACGGGCACCCCGAATACCGAGCTCGAGTCCAAGCAATCCGCCAAAGCGACGGGGAACTAAGCCACACTATTCGACGCCGACGGCGCAAACGGCGCCGCGGCCCAACGAGAAGCGGCCAGCGGCGGATCGCCGCGAACCCTTCCTTTTCCTATCGAGTTCCTTTTCGTATCGAGATCGTGGGCGTTCCGCTACGCCGGCTCGCGTGTGATCCGGCTCGCAACGAGGAATGCCGCGAGCAACGTGGCCAGCAGGGCCCATACGGCTGCGCTCGTCATCGCAACCGTGTAGGCCTTGACGAAGGCAGCCTCGAGGACCCTCCGACTCGGATCGGAGAGGGGCGGCAACTCGCCGAACCGCAGCGCTGCCGTGGCCAGTCCCGCAGCAGCGGCCTCGTGGAAGAAGACGACACTTGCGGCGGCGCCGATACCGGCCACGGCGAAGAGGCCCGCGAGCCGGCTTGCGGCGTTGTTGACCCCCGATGCCGCGCCCGACCGATGGTCCGGGGCCGAGTTCATGACGGTCGTCGTGAGCGGCGCAGCGATTGCGGCCATGCCGAGCGACATCACGAAAACCGGTGCCAAGACCCCCGCCCAGAAATTCTCGACGCCGGCGGCGAGACCTCCCGCGGCAATCGTCACGAGTGCGGAGCCGAGCGTAAGCGGCCAGCGCGGTCCGGCGCGGTCGGCCCATGCACCGGCATAACGGGACAGCGCGCCGACGATCAGTCCGAAAGGCAGCAGCGATAGACCCACCTCAACTGCCGATAGGCCACGACGCTCGATGAGCTCGAAAGGCAGCAGAAATAGCACGGCGCTGAACGCACCATAGACCAGCAAGGTGATGAGATTCGCCGTGGTGAAGTCGCGCGACGTGAACAGCGACAGCGGCACCAGCGGATTCGGCGCGGAGCGTTCCGTGTGCCACAGCGCGAGCAAGCCGATGAGGCCGATGCCGAGCAGAGTTGTGGGCACGAGTGCGGCGTGGCCGGGCTCGGCGAGAAACGTGAGTCCGCCCGTGACGGCGCCGAAGCCGACGATACCGAAAGTGCCTCCGAGCCAGTCGAGCGGTCCCTGCGCCGTCTCATCGCGGCTCTCGGGGATGTGAGCCACGGTGAGCCACAGCGCGGCGGCGCACAGCGGCAGATTGATCCAAAACACCGCGCGCCAACCGACGGCGTCGATCAACAGGCCGCCGAGCGGGGGGCCGAGCGCGGTCGTGACGGCCGAGGCTGCGGCCCAGATGCCGATAGCCTTGCCCCGAATGTTTTTCGGGAACGCCGCGGCGAGGATCGCGAGACTCTGTGGGACGAGCAGTGCCGCCCCGACGCCTTGAATGCCGCGTCCGACGATCAACCATTCGATCGACGGTGAAGCCGCGCAGGCGAGAGACGTCACGCCGAAGACGAGCAGACCGGTCACGAAAATACGTCGCCTGCCGACACGGTCGCCCGCCGCGCCTCCGACGAGGATCAATCCGCCCAGAAGCAGGGCATACGCATTGACGACCCATTGGACGGAGCCGAAAGAGGCGCCGAGATCGGTCTGCAGGGCCGGTAGCGCGATCGTCACGATCGATCCGTCGATGAAGGCCATGGCTGAAGCGAGAATCGTTGCTGCAAGCACGAAAGGCCGAGACCTCTCTTCGCAGGGCGCATTGCTCGACGTATGTGCCGCGGCCTGTCCGTCGGGACAAAACGGACGGTGGAGGCCGACGTAGTCTGTCATTGCGCGCTCGACACGGTGAATCGCGATCGATCCAGCGACTCTGCGCTCGGCTGGCTATCGCCGGACTCGTTGACCGGCGCTGCCGCGGAAGTCTGCCGTCGTCGCGTACTGCAAACCGCCACGCGTGCACGAGATCTGCGCGGATGCGATAGCGGGAGCGAGCAAGGCGCCGGAGAGTGCAATCCAGCTCGATATCGTGCGCTTCATGAAATCTCCCGTTCGTCGTGCTCGGAGAAGATCGTGTGCGAGAGTCGAACTGTAGCCCGCGCATTGCGCCATGTCGCCCTTTGCGTCACGGGCGGGCGTGTCGATCCAGTGGCCGCGGCGATGGATTGAGGCTAGTCTCTTGCGCGAACACCGAGCGCGCCGCCGGTGCTCGCCCGCGCGCCGCCGGACCCGTGTGGACGGACCTGAAGATGACCGACGACAAAGCCTTACCGCCGTTTCAAATGGTTGCGACCGCCAGGGGGTTCCTGAGCGACACAGAGATGGACGGCTTGATCGTCGACCACTCGCCGCTGCTCGAAGAGGCCAAGCTCGGCGCCGGCGATACCAACGCGACCGTTAGACGCTCGCAGGTCGTGTTCCTCGGCATGGAGCAAAAATACCGCTGGCTGTACGAGCGCATCTGGGAGGTGGCGCAGGAGATCAACCGGCGCGGGCTCGGCATCGACATCTCGGGCGTGGAGGGACACATCCAGTTGGCTCGTTACGATAGCTCGGATCAAGGATTCTACGATTGGCACACCGACTTCGCCGGCTTTCGGCCACTGCGTAAGATTTCCATCTCGATACAGCTTTCGCGCTCCGAGGACTACGAGGGCGGAGACCTAGAGCTCTTCACTCTCAATCGGCCCCAAAGGGTCGAGCGGGCGAGGGGCGCCCTGATCGCCTTTCCGAGCTTCGTGCTGCATCGGGTGGCGCCCGTGGTTCGTGGCACACGTTGGAGCCTCGTGGCGTGGGTTTTGGGAGCCCGCTGGCGCTGAGGTGCTTTGCGTGCTCGAGGCTGGCCCGAGACGGGCACATCGAGTAGCTTACTGACACGAAATACGGCGCGGCGTCGTGCGCCGTTTGGGAGATCGCTCGCCATGCTCGAAACCGTCAAGGAATATTACGGCCGCACGCTGCAGTCCACGCGAGACCTGAAAACCACCGCCTGTTGTGAGCTCGGCGAGGTGCCGGCATGGCTCGCGCCGCTTTTGGGTCGCATCCATCCGGACGTCGTCGACCGCTACTATGGCTGCGGGCTCGTGTGTCCGCCGCTGCTCGAGGGTTGCCGGGTTCTCGATCTCGGCTGTGGGTCCGGCCGCGACGTGTACGCGCTCGCCCAGCTCGTCGGGTCGCGCGGCGAGGTCGTGGGTGTGGACATGACGGACGAGCAGCTCGAAGTGGCCGAGCGCTATCGGGCCGAGCATGCCGAGCGTTTCGGCTTCTCGAACGTCTCGTTCCGGCGCGGCTATATCGAGCGGCTCGACGAGCTGGATTTGGAGCCCGCGAGTTTCGACGTCGTCGTGTCGAACTGTGTCGTGAACCTGTCGCCGGACAAGGACGCGGTCCTACGCGGAGTTCGGCGGTATCTGAAGGCGGGCGGCGAGTTCTACTTTTCCGATGTGTATGCCGACCGGCGCCTGTCGGAGTCGTTGCGCACCGATCCGGTGCTCTACGGCGAGTGTCTCGGCGGCGCGCTTTATTGGAATGACTTTCTGCGGTTGGCTCAGCACTGTGAGTTCAGCGATCCGCGTCTCGTCGGAGCACGGCCCATCGACGTCAGCGATGCCCGGCTGGCGGCACGTCTCGGGGGCGCGCGCTTCTTCTCGGCGACGTATCGCCTGTTCAAGATCGACGAGTTGGAGACGGCCTGCGAGGACTACGGTCAAGCTGTCGTCTATCGAGGAAGCATTCCGAATAGCGCCGACCGATTCGTGCTCGACAACCATCACTCGATCGAGGCGGGGCGTGTTTTTCCCGTGTGCGGTAACACATGGAGAATGCTGCACGAGACACGCTTCAAAGAACATTTCGATTTCGTTGGCGATTTTCGGCATCACTACGGATTGTTCCCCGGCTGCGGCGGGGAGTTGCCGTTCGACGCGGTCGCCGACGCGGTTGCGACCTCGGGTTGTTGCTGAAGCGCCGGAGGCACGCTGCTCCCAAAAGAACTTCGCCTCTGGCATGTGCGACATGACCAGAGGCGAAGTGGGTCGTTTCGACGCGAGTGAGCCGCCGAGCTAGTTGAAGTTGAAGATATCCTCGTTGGGCTGCGGGATGTCCATACCCTTCTCGAAGTACTCTTCCCAGATGTGGGCCCACGGTCGCCCGTACATGTCGGGGATCTCGAGCTTGATCGTCTCGCCCGGCGTCACGGGCGTCGGCTTGCCTTCCACCGGGTAAATCGTCGGCACGCATTCGATGAAGACGAACGGATCACCATCCGTGACGGTGCTCATCTTCATGAGCTGACGCACGATGCGCACGGGCTCAACGAGTGCCTCGGGGTCGTAGAAAATCGCTTCGTGGCTGAGTCCGAGGAACTTGCCCTGGTCGTCGCGAATCGGTGTGTAGATCTCGATGGTCTGCAGCTTGCTCGAGAACTCGAACTCGCCGTGCACCATCCAGCCCTGAATGTTGGATGTCCAAGTGATCAGCGAGTCTTTGTCCCAGAAGCCGACCGTCTCGCCGTACCAACGGGGCACTTCGGCGCCGAGATGCGGCACGACGCCGTCCATGTTGAACTGCTTGCCGATGTAGATATTCGTCACGAAGTTGCGCGCGACGCCGGCGATCATCTGCACGATGTCGGGCGTGGCGATGACTTGGTGCTCCCACACGGCGGCTTCGTGCCAGCGGCGCATGAAGCCTTCCGGCCAGCAATACTGCGAAGGCCACTGCGCTTGGCCGTGACCTTCGTGGTAGGTCTGCTGGACCAAGCGCTTCTGATATTCGGGTGTCAGCAGCGACAGGAGCGTCGGTATCTGGTTGTGATGTCCGCGGTACCAGTATTGGTTACCGGGATCGCGGCCCGGATGTTGATAGCGGCCCGTCCAATCGGCGATCGACTCGTAGGTCGGCTTCGTTGGTCCGCCGCGTTTCTTGGTCTCGGCAAGCAGGGCCTCATAGTGCTCCTGCGCGGTCTTGAACGGGTACGGGCTCACGATCGCCTCGCGCGGGTAGTCGCGCTCGCAATGGCCCCAAGCTGCAGTCGAGGGATCGTTGTTGACGATCAGCGGGGTACCGACAGCGCCCGACTCGGCTTCGATGCCGATCGTGCTGTTGCAGCGGTAGTAACGCGGATCGGTCCACAACGCCTTGTCCTTGTAGAAGTCTTTGGTCGTGAAGATATCGACGGGTAACGGCTTGATGCCCGGGGGCGTGGCACCGTCGCGCGCGGTCCCGCCGTAGTCGCGGTTTTGGTTGCCGCGAAACGCGAAGCGCGGCCCGACTTCTTGATATTCACGTGCGTCCGCCTTGAGCGGCCACCCGCGACCCACACTCTTGAAGCCGGGGTCGACGACCAACTGCGCTTGAAGCGATGTCGCTGCTGTCAGCGCGATGGCGGCCACGGCCAACCAGGAAAATGACTTCATGTTCTCAGATCCCCCAAAATTCCTTGCGATCGGCACGGGCCGAAGGCGCCCCGCGCCATTGTAACCACTCGCGTCGCCGCGCACAGCCGCGTTATGCAACGCCCCGACGTTGGACAACAAAACTTGTGATTCGCTCGAAACGAACTGCCGGTTCTATGGCGGCGGAGGCGTGTTGTGCTCATCGCCCGGTGCGACGCCTTGCGACACGGACGAGCGAAACTCGCTCGGGGCGAGGCCCGTCGCGTGCGAGAAGACTCGGCTGAAGTACGCCGGATCTCGGTAGCCGAGGGCGTAGGCGATGGTGGCGACCGACAGGTGCGTATAGGCGAGGTGCCGACGCGCCTCGAGAACGAGCCGCTCGCGGATCACTCTCGTGACGGGGCGGCCCCTGGCGGCTCGCGTGACGCGGCTCAAATGCGTCGGCGAGACGGCCAGTGCGCCGGCATAGTCGGCGACGGTCCAATGGTCCAAATAGTGCTGCTCGAGCAAGGTCTCGAATCTCGCCAAGAGTCCGCGTGTAGCGGTCGCAACGGTGACCCTTTCGGTCTCGACGAGCCTGTGAGCGATCTGTCCAAGCAGAAGTCCCGCCAGCGAGCGGAGTATCTGCGCTCGGGCGAAGCCGCGGCTCGCGAACGTGCGAGCCATCTCTTCCAGGGTCGCGACGCACGCGGATTCGGCCGGGAAGACTGCGGGCGCCCCCAGCACGTGGTGCAAACCTTCTGCGGATTGCAGCACGATATCGAGTGTTTCGGCTGCGAGCGTGACGACGAGTCCCGCGGTGCCCGGGATGAACTTGAACCCGTGCACATGGCCGAGCGGTACGTTGACGAGCGTCATGGGAGCGAGCGCGCGATCTTGGCCGTCCAGGGTCGCGCGCCCGCCGCCGTCTTCGAGAAACAGAACTTGATGCAAGCGCGCATGCCGGTGCGGTGCGAGCTCCCAGTCGTGCAGTCTCGACCGTGCCTCGATCGTTTCGCAGTGCGCGACGTCGGGCAGGTCGCCGGCCTCCCCGAAGAGGTTGTAGCTCGGGATAGCAGTGCCGCGTGACATGTTCGATTTGTACAAGACGGCGGCGGGCCTGTCCATTCTGCGGCTCGTGCGCGACGGTTAGGTTGGTGAGATGAAAACGCAAGTGTGCATCGTCGGTGGCGGGCCGTCCGGCCTGCTGCTGTCGCAGCTACTTCACCTGAAGGGTATCGAGACGATCGTGCTCGAGCGGCACTCACGGGAATACGTGCTCGGTCGTATCCGCGCGGGCGTTCTCGAGCACGGGTTCGCCGAGCTCATGCGCGAAGCCCAGTGCGGTGAGCGCATGGATCGCGAAGGCGAGATCCACGAGGGTTTCGCCATCGCGCACGATGGCAGACTCGATCGCGTGGACCTTCACGAGTATTCGGGCGGCGGCTCGGTCCTGGTCTATGGACAGACGGAGCTCACTCGCGACCTTTACGAGGCGCGGGACCGGTCGGGAGGCGCCGTGATCCACAACGTCGAGGACGTGGCGCTTCACGACGTCGCGGCCGACGCGCCCTCCGTGAGTTATCGCGACGGCGAGCGGACTGTGCGTATCGCCTGTGATTTTATCGTCGGCGCCGACGGCTTCCACGGCGTGAGCCGAAGGGCGATTCCGCACGATGTGCTGCGCGAATACGAGCGCGCCTATCCTTTCGGTTGGCTCGGCGTGTTGTCCCGCACGAAGCCCGTGTCGGCCGAGTTGATCTACGCCAAGCACGATCGCGGCTTCGCGTTGTGCTCACTGCGTTCACAGGTGTTGAGCCGGTACTATATTCAAGTTCCGCTCAGCGACTCCGTCGAGGACTGGTCGGATGGCGACTTTTGGGCGGAGCTCAAACGCCGATTGCCGGCGGGCATCGCCGAGCGCATGCAGACGGGTCCTTCGATCGAAAAGTCCATTGCGCCGCTTAGAAGTTACGTGGCCGAGCCGATGCGCTACGGGCGCCTGTTTCTCGCCGGCGACGCGGCTCATATCGTGCCGCCTACTGGTGCGCGCGGGCTCAACAGTGCCGCGTCGGACATCTACTACCTCTATCACGGACTGGTCGATCACTATCTCGCGCACGACGACGCGCGTCTGGAGCGCTATTCCGCGAACGCTTTGGCGCGCGTATGGAAGGCGCAGCGTTTCAGCTGGTGGATGACGATGCTCCTGCATACGTTTCCGGATCGCAGCCCATACGAGAGCAAGCTCCAACGGACGGAGCTCGAGTATCTGTTGTCCTCGGAACGAGCGCTCGGGTCGCTGGCGGAAAACTACGTTGGGCTGCCGTTCTGAGGTGCTCGCTACGTGGTGGGTCGCCGCCTCACTCGGTGCGGCCGATTTCGCTGCAAACGAAGTTGGCGACATCGTCGCTGCTGCCTCGACCGGTCCAACGAGCCTGTGCGGGATAGGGGCACAGCGGGCGGCTTTGCGTGTGTCCGGCAATCTGCTTCGTAGCGAGGATTCTGTCGGGCGCCTTGCCCGATTCGACCCAGTCGACGACGGCTTGGAATAACCCCTGGGGCTGCGGACCGTCGCCGCCCGCGCAATGGGCGACGCCCGGCGCCATGAACAGGCGCGCGAACTTCTGCGTGTCGTCGTAACCGCCGCCGAGCGTGCGCGTCACGGCCTCGTAGTAGTCGATCGTGCCTTCGGGAACGATGAGCTGGTCGGCCCAGCCGTGCCAAAGCACGAGTTTGCCCCCGTGGTCGCGAAAGGCGGCGAGATTCGGATTGTCCGACGCCATGAGCGGTCCGACGCGCGCAACGGTGTCTTTGAAGAAGGACAAGTAGTTGCCGTAGTCGAGCGCGTGCCAGTCCCAAGCAGGATCGAGATACACCCAATACTTGGGCTGCTCGGTGGCCAATGGGAACGGCAGCGGGCCGCCGAGCGCGACGAGATCCGTGCCGCGGGTTTGGCCATACCAGAGCCGCTTGTTGCCGGGGCCGTCGAGATCGCGAGTCGCAACGCCGGGCACTGCGCACGCGCCGTCGGACTTGTCGCCCGCGCAGGCCACGGGCCCCTGCCACATCTTGTCGATGGCCGAGGCTTCCTTCGGCGTCAAACACGTGCCGTCGAACGTCGGGCAGTCGTCGAACGTGATCGTCGGATCCTCCGAGACGCGATAGGTGCATGTGCGCGGGTCGGTCAGCACGCCGTCGGTCACGCCGTCCGCGGCGTCGCAAGCGGCCACGGCCTTCGATGTCGCAAGCTTCGCCCTTGCCGTGAGCACCTCGCGCGTGCCGCCGCCGATCGGACCGCCGTTGTCGGCGAGCTGCACGACTTGCGGCCAGATCTGTCCGGCTTGAAAGCGGTCCCAATGGATCGCGGGCGCGCCGGCCAGAATGCCGTCGTAGTCGGTCGGATAATCCTGAGCCATGCGCAGGCCTTGCCGGCCGCCCGTCGAGCAGCCGTTCCAATACGAATACTTCGGTGCTTGGCCGTAGAACGCTTGCACGAGTTGTTTGCCGATCACGGCCATTAAATGCTCGGACCGGTAGGCGAAGTCGATTTGTTTTCGCTCGTTCGGCTTGCCGGGCTCGAGCATGCCGAAGCTGCCGTCGGCGCCCGCAAACGACAGATCGGCCCGCCCACCCGCATGCCCGGTGTCCGTGGCAGCCGCGGCATAGCCTGCACTGAGCGCCGCGTCGGGCGCCGCGACGGATCCCGCGTAACCGCCGCCGCCGACCGATTGCCAGCGTCCGTTCCACGCCCCGTCCGTCGGGAGGCCGACCCAAATATTGATCGCCTCCGGCACGAGGACCTTCACGAGGCAATAGTGCACGGCTCCTGCGGTGGCGCTCGAGACGGACGAGATGGCGACTTTCGGTCCGTCGGCTGCGAGCTTCGTCGCTCCGATGCCCGCGGCGTCGCAGCTCGTGATGGGCGTTTGCGCTCGAGCTTGGAAGCCGAAGGCGAGGGCCAGGGCGGCCAACGCGGTCGTCCGCGTCGTCACGCGCAGCTGTGGACGGCATGAGCGCACGTTGGATCTCCTTACTATCGGCTATCGGGGCAGCTTGAAGTCGCCGAGTGCCGGTGGCGTCACGGCGCGCTCCTGCGGCTTTTGCAGTTGCGGAATCCAGTCGTACGGCACGCGGTAGGCGCGATAGACCGCGTTAGATCGCCGCGGCCCGTCGCCGAAAAAAGGGCTCATGTATTCCCACACGATTTTGCCGTCGGCCGTCACCTCGAACACCCGGCCCGGCGCACCTTCCGTGATCAGCGTGTTGCCGTTCGGCAGCCGTTGCGCGCTGCTGATGTTGGAGCTGTAGAACTGGCCCGGCGCCACGTACGACCACACCAGCTCGAGCGTGACGGGGTTGATCTCGAGCACGCGCGAGTTGGCGCGGGCGAAGATGCCCGACCCGTTAGGCGCCACGGGCGTGCCGGCGCCGTACCCGCTCGCGCCGCCGTTGTCGAATACGAGCAGGTTGCCGGCGCCCGGCAAACCCTTAGGGATCAAGTGAGCGTGGTGCTGACCGATGATTTGGCGAATCTTGCGCAGCGCGTCCGAGTCGCGGAAATCCGGACCGATGCGCCAGGCGATCGAGCCGTCCCGCGCGACGATCGCGACGAAGCTGGCCTGTCGGCTGCTGATGATCACGTTGTCGGGCGCGAACCGTTTGTCCCCATCGTCGAACCAGTGGTTGGGTCCCACGTAGGTGGCCGAATTGATGTGCAGCCAGTCGTAGCTGCCGCGCCGGGCGTTGAAATCCGCGCCCGAGCGGATAGCCTCGCGTGCGTCCTCGTCGAAGCCGAGCTCGTCGATGTGCGCCGACGCAATCCATTCCCAAACGATCTTGCCGTCCCAGGAGACTTCAATCAGCCGGTCGTCCTCGAGCGTGACGTCGGCCACGGCGGGCACCTTGTGGCTCGTATGGGTCAGGATCAACGTCTTGCTACCCGTGACTGCCGGTGTGGCGTCCGGGGAGTAGTACCCCGCCGGAAAGTCTTCGCGCTGCCAGTCGTGGTGCTGGCGCACGGACCAGATCGTCTTGCCGTCGTCCGTTTGTATTCGTTGGTTGTGATCGAAACGCCAGACGACGTTGCCGTCGAAGTCACGCTGCACGAGCTCGAGCGATTCCTGGTGCGGTGGCCGCACGCCGGCCGCAGCGACGATGCCGCCGCCCGGCAAGATCCGAGCGGGGCCCCCCGCCGAATCGTTGTAACCGTCCCAGCGTTTCACGACGTTGCCGTTCATGTCGATCACGATGGCGGCCTGCGTGCTGAGCGGGGAGAGCACGGTGTAGCCGCTCCAAGTCTTGGCCGGGTCGTAGATCGTCGTGCCCGTCGGGTACACGGACGGCGACGCCGAAATCGCGGCGGATAACGCGACGAGGCAGATGGCGGCGAGAGCTCGTGACAGGCGGATCATGGGCGTCTCCTCTGTGTCGTGTGCCCACTTCGCGCGGCACCGCGCACGTTCGTGCTTTCCGGCGGATATTACAAGAATCGGTGCTCGACGGCGTCAAGCGAATGTGCGAGCTCGAGCCTCGCCCCGGACGCGCGCCGGCACGATGCGAAAAAAACAGGGCTGTCGACTTGCGCCGACAGCCCATGGTCACTCCTCTTGCTCGCTTTAGAGTCTGCGCCGCTAGAAGTTCATCCTCACGCGGATGCCCACAGTCCGCGGGTCGCCATACAGCACCGAGGCGCCGCTCGTCGAATGACCTTCGATATAGAGCTCGTCCGAGGCGTTGTTCACGAAGAACTGAACGTCCCACGGGTCTTTCTGGTACGACAGCGATAGACCCCACACGTCGCGCGCGCCCGTTCGATAGTAGTTGTCGTCGGGTCGTTGCAGCGTGTTCGTGTAGGCCGAGTCGGCGTGGTTGAGCGATATGGACGGCGTCAGCACGCCGCCGCCCTCGAGGTTCACGCCGTAGTCGAAACTGACGTAGTACGTGATCTTCGGCGAGAACGGATTCTGCGAGCCCGTGTAAGTGACCGCGTAGGGCGAATAGTCGACACACTGACCGATCGTGGCCGTGGCCGGCACGCAGCCCTTGCTCGAATCGCCCGGATACGTGGCATTGTTGGCCAGGCCCAGGAACGCCAACGCGCGCTGGTCGATGGTCGTGATCTCGCCGAGCTTTGAGTCGTTGTAGGCGAAGCTCGCGTTGATGCCGAAGCCGCCGAACACGGCTCGCAACGAGCCCTCGAGGCCTTGAATCGTCGAATCGCCGATGTTCTTGATGGCGTTGCGGCCCTCTTGCGCCGTGGTTTGGAAGGCGCCGAGCTGCATGCCGCTGTAGTTCATATGGTAGATGCCGAGCTCGGCATACAGGCCCTGACGCAACGTGCCCTTCCAGCCGAACTCGGTGTCGTCTACGACCTCTTCGTGGATCAACGGGAAGCCGGTGACGACGGATTGGCCGGCTTTGTAGCCGCGAGCGAAGAATGCATAGATGAAGTGCCCGTCCTTCGGCTCCCAGTTCACCCCTACTTTGTAGGTGGGCAAATCGCCCTTCCAAATGTACGGGTCCAGCGTTGGGTCGTATGGATTCGGCTGGCCGCCCGGTGGGCAGTAGTAGATCTGGCCTTCGACGTTGCCCGTGCACGGCACCGGATGTGCCGCCGTGGGTGCGAGGTCGGCCGTCACGAACGTGGAGCGGACTTGCCGGTTGTTGTCTTCGTTTTGCCGCGCCTCGAGTGTGAGCTCGATCTTGTCCGTGACGTGGTAGTTCAACTGTCCGAAGATGGCCTGGTGGACTACGTCGTCGAGCGACGTCCACATCAGACGGGACACGCCGGGCACGAAGCTCGTCGGGCAGGGCGTCCAGCCGCCGTCGTACTGCCAGCCGCACGGGGCGTTCAACGGAATGTTCAGATGCAACTCGGTATGGCGGTTGTTCTTGTACAAGCCCACTAGCCACTCGAGCTTGTTGCCCTCGGGCGAGATCAGGTTGAACTCCTGCGACCAGGTCTGCATACCTGGCCCGAGCTGCCACCCGGTCAACGACTCGTAGACATGGCTGTCGCCGTTCTCGTTCTGCGTTCGGTTGAACTCGATGTTGCTCGACAGTGAACGGAACGTGATGCCGCCCGCGAGTTGCCAGTTCGCCTCGACGGACACGCGATTGACCGTCATGTTGCGCTCTTGGCCGGGCAGGGCGGCAAGCGTGAACGGATCGGGCGGATCGTAGACGGCACCGCCGGGTCCCGGAATGCCGCCGTAGATCACGCCGTTGATGTCCGTGCCCGTGCCGGGCGCCGGACCCGGCGCATGAGGCGCGTACGTCTTCACCGGTATGGACGGCGTCGTCGGATCGTTGTCGTCGTCGCGGAAGCCTATGTAGAAATTCGGATTCGGGTTGCTGCGTGAGTCCGTAAGTGTGCAGCTCGCTGTTCTCGTACTTCGTCCAGAGGCTGAACCTGTCGGTCGGCTCCCAGAGCAAGCTGAAGCGATAGTTTTGGTCTTGCTGGTCACCCGGCACCCACTGCTCGCCGGCACCCGCGCTTTGTTGGCCCCAGACGTTGGTGTAGAAGCTGTCCCGATCCTCGCTCATATAGGCGAGACGCGCGGCAAGTTTTTCGCCGAGTGGCAAATTGGCTGCGCCCAAGACTTTTCGCCGATTGTAGTCGCCGGCCGTCGCTTCGATGTAACCATTGAACCCGTCGAAGTTCGGCCGTTGCGAGTTGATCAGAATCGCGCCGCCGGCCGCTGCCTGCCCGACGAAAGTCGCTTGGGGACCTCTGAGCACTTCGATGCCGGCGACGTCGAAGAATCCGCTCGCGATACCCATTTCCTCGCCCTGCGTGGCGCCGTCGAAGAACACGGGCACGCCGACCTGCTCGCTCGGCCCGCCTCTCGACGGATTGCCGACGCCGCGAATATTCGCTTGAACGTAGGAGCCGTTTTGAAAGAATTGCAGTGCCGGAACGGCATTTTGCAGGTCGATGATGTCTTTGATCTGGTTCTCGGCGATGAAGTCGTCCGTCAGGACTTCGACCGAGATAGCCGTCGTCGCCTCCGTATTGACGCGGCGCTCGGCCGTGACGACGATTTCCTCCAGCTGGCCTTGACCCCGCGCCGGGCCGGAGCCCATTGCGGCAACCACGCCCACGAGCGCAGCCACTACCGTGGCACGTAACGCGCTACTAGCCATAAATAATCCCCCCCCTACGAGTGCGGAACGCACTGCGGATTTGTGTCCTCGATTTACCCCTGACGGGACAATGCAAGGCTCTTAAAGGCCTTTTCCGTCCCTGGTAGACACCGTCCCCCAGATCGATGCTAGTGGATTGGATCGTTATAGGCAATAACGAGTTAGATTCCGTGTCCGGCAAGATGAGTGAGGCGGGATGGAGCACGGGCTCGGCGTGGGTCCGTGGTCCACGATGTTCCCGGCAGTCAGCGCCTGTTTGATAGCGGGAGCAAGCAGGCGATGAGAAGCTACCGGTGCAGAGAAAGAGACGCGACGGCCGGAGCCACGCAGGCTGTCGAGTGCATGACCCGGAGGCAGTGTCTGGCGCTGGCGGACAGTTGCGGTTATCCTCCGACCGACGAGACCGATCGGAGTTTGGGGATTCGGTCTCGGCCTGCAAGAAAAAATTCGCGGTCTTATCGAGGGGGAGAGGACCGATGCGCAGGGGTGAACGAAGGGGGAAGTGCGTCAGCAACACGCCGATGCTGTCGCTTACGGTGTCGATCGCAGTGCTTGCTTGGCAGGCCGCGGCGGTTCGCGCCGCCGAAATTACCGTTGTCGAGGCCGCCAGAGTCGGTGATCTCGCTGCCGTTCAGCGGTTCGTCGAAGGCCATGCCGACGTAAACACGGCCGCCGAAGACGGCTCGACCGCGCTGCTCTGGGCTGCCTATCAGTCCAACGTCGCTATGGTGCGAGCGCTGCTCGCGGCGGGCGCCGATCCGAACGCTGTCAATGCTTACGGCGTCACGCCGCTGTTGCAGGCGAGTCGCACGGGCGACGCCGCGGTCATCGAAGCGCTGCTCGACGGCGGCGCCGACCCGAAGCTCGCACATCCGGCGGGCGAGACCGCGTTGATGGCTGCCGCGCGGACCGGGCACCTCGATGCCGTCCGTGCGTTGCTCGAGCGTGGAGCGGACCCTAACGCCGTCGAGTCCGTGCTCGGTGAGACGGCGTTGATGTGGGCTGCAGTCGAGGGTCATGCGGCCGTCGTGGATGCGTTGCTTACCGCGGGCGCGGATCCGAACATTCAAGCGCGCGTGAGCAGCCTCACGGAGCGCAAGAACGCGGACTATCCGAGCGGCGGACTCTCCGCGCTCATGCTGGCCGTGCGCGAGGGGCACGAAGACGTCGTCCGCCGGCTCGTCGAGGGCGGTGCCGGTCTCGATTTGAAGAACGGCGATGGCGCGAGCGCGATGATGATTGCGATCGTCAACGATCGCTTCGACCTCGCCGCGACCCTGCTCACGCTCGGCGCGGATCCCGACGACGGCTCGCTCTATCATGCCGTCGAGATGCGCGATGCGACGACTGATTGGTATGCCCATGACGGCTCGCGGTTGCGCCCGAATCACGACAACCGGCACTCGGCGCTCGATCTCATCGCGCTGCTGCTCGATGCAGGCGCGGATCCCAACAAGGCGTTCGTCGGTCAGATGCATTCGGCATCCATGTGCTGCGATAGTTTTGCGAACGCCTCGCCGTTTTATCGGGCGGCCGTCGCTGCCGACGTCGAAGCCCTGAAGCTGCTGATCGCACACGGTGCCGATCTGGCATGGACGCCTTCGAAAGCGGACAAGCCGGGGCCGCGCGCAAACGCGAACGTTGGCCGAGCCGCGCTGATCGTCGCAATGAATGGCGGTCGCGGCGTGCCGCTTTCCGCAGGCCCGGGTTATTCGCGCCAGGGGCCGCCGCCGTTTCGCGAGCCGTCCGATCGTGAGCCGGCGCACGCCGTGCGCGTGTTGCTCGATGCGGGTGCGAATCCGAATGTGCTGGCGCCCGACGGCGCACCCGCGCTCCACGTGGCGGTGGCGACCCGCGATCTCGAAACGATTCGCGCAGTGGCCGAGCACGGCGCGAACCTCGCCGCGCGCGACGGCGCCGGAAAGACGGCATTGCAGCTGGCCGAGAGTCTGCGGCCCCCCGATGACAGCAATCCGTTTGGTCCGCATAGCGACCGCGAGGAGGCCTCGCCAGAGGAGGTCGTCTCGCTGCTGCGCGAATTGGTGCAGGAAAGATCCGCTTCGTCCGTGAAGCCGGAGGCAGCAGCGACGGCGAAGAGCGAGAGGAGCGGCGCTTGAGCTTGCGGCTCGTTTCGATCGTGACCGCGGGCGTGCTCGCCGTGGGCGGGGCCGCGTATTTGTCCATGCATCGCTCGCCCGAAGCGCGACTCGAGCAACAGTGGGCGCTTCTCGGCAAGTACTGCACCGATTGTCACAACGACGCGGAGCTCACGGGCGGAATCTCGTTCGAGCACGTACATCCGGCGGACGTGGTCGCCAAGGCCGAGATGTTCGAGGCCGCGATTCATAAGCTGGAGGTCGGGATGATGCCGCCGCGAGGCGAGCGCCAGCCCGACCCGACCGTCCGCGCCGATTTCGTTGCGGCGCTGGCGTCGACGCTCGACGCTGCCGCCGAGGCTCGACCCTTCGCGGGCTCGACGCCGTTGCACCGACTCAATCGCGCCGAGTACGCCAACGCTATTCGAGATCTGCTCGGTATCGAGGTCGACATGGAAGCGCTGCTGCCGAGCGACGGCGGCGACTTCGGCTTCGACAACATCGCGGCCGTGCTTACGACGTCACCGCTGCTGCTGGAGCGGTACTTGACCGTCGCTTTGCGAGTCAGCGATCTCGCGGTCGGCAACCCCGAGGCCGTGCCGAGCGCGACGCCATACAAGATCCCCGTAGAAGTCACGCAGGACCAGTACGTGGAAGGTTTGCCGCTCGGCACTCGCGGCGGCGTCGTCGTGCGCCACAATTTTCCGGCCGACGCCGACTATGTTCTGTCGGGACGCTTGTTACGCACCGTGGCGGAAGGTTACGTCGGCGTCGAGGGCCACGAGACACCCGATACGTTCGTGATCACGGTCGACGGCAAGCAGGCGTATTCCGTTCCCATCGGCGGTGTCGAGGATCACAAAGAGAGTGCGGCCGACATTTTGAAGTCGAAAGTGGCGATCGACGAGCGTATGACGTCGCCGCGATTGCCGATCACCGCGGGGCCCCACGACGTCGGGTTCACGTGGGCCGAGCGGCCCGGTGTCCGGCAGGACGTTTGGCAGCCTTCGCTGCGAGCCTCGCAGGAAGCTCATAACCCGTCGGGCCTGCCGCGTCTCGAGACGGCGATCATCGAAGGTCCGTACGATGTTCGCGGCGTGAGCGATACGCCGAGCCGCGAGCGGATCTTCGTCTGCCATCCTACGCAGGCCGTCGACGAGCCGGTGTGCGCCAAGAAGATCTTCGCAACGCTCGCGCGGCGCGCATTTCGCCGTTCGGTCGCCGACGACGACATCGCGGCGCCGATGGCGTTTTACTCGAGCGCGAGAGCCGACGGCGCGGATTTCGATCACGGTATTCGCGACGGGCTCGCACGCATCCTCGTGAGCCCCTCTTTTCTGTTCCGCGCGGAAGCGGACTCGGCCGACGTGCCGGCTGGCGGTATGCACCGGATCTCGGACGTCGAGCTCGCGTCGCGCCTGTCGTTCTTCCTTTGGTCGAGCATTCCGGATGACGAGCTGCTGGATCTCGCCGAGGCCGGTGAGCTACGTAAGCCCGACGTGCTGGAGGCGCAGGTGCGGCGGATGGTGGCCGATACGCGGGCCGATGCGCTCGTGGCGAATTTCACGGGCCAGTGGTTGCAGCTGCGCAATCTCGAGCAGCGTGTGAAACCCGATCTGCTGCTGTTCCCCGATTTCGACGACAACTTGCGCAAAGCGTTCCGACGCGAGACGCAGCTGCTGTTCGGAACCGTGCTGCGCGAAAACCGCAGCGTGCGCGAGTTGCTCGATGCCGACTACACCTTCGTCAACGAGCGCCTCGCACGCCACTACGGTATCCCCGGCGTTTACGGCACGCGGTTTCGCCGCGTCGAGCTCGAAGACCCGAATCGCTGGGGTCTGCTCGGCCACGGCAGTATTCTGTCGTTGACGTCGGCGGCGACTCGCACTTCGCCGATCATTCGCGGCAAGTATGTGCTCACGACGTTCCTGAACAGCCCGCCGCCGCCACCGCCGCCCGTCGTGCCGGCGCTGGAAGCCAGCGCGCCGAAAGATCGCCCGTCGACCGTTCGCGAGCAGCTCGAGCTCCATCGCGCGAATCCGACGTGCGCGGCTTGTCACCGCAACATCGATCCCGTTGGCTTTGCGCTCGAGAATTTCGATGCCGTCGGCCGGTGGCAGGACAAGACGCGGGACGGGCTCGACATCGATTCGGCCGGCGTGCTGGCGGACGGCACGCCCGTCGACGGTCCGGTTGCGCTGCGCAACGCGCTGCTCGCCCGGCCCGAAGTGTTCGCGGGCACGGTAGCCGAGAAGCTCATGATCTACGCGCTCGGCCGCGGGCTCGAGGCTCGGGACATGCCGCAGATCCGGCGCATCGTGCGCAACGCGGCGAAAGACGATTATCGGCTGATGGCGATCGTCCTCGGCATCGTCGACAGCTTGCCTTTCCAGATGCGTACCAAGCCTGATGTCTCAGACACGACCGCGAAGGTCGCGCAAAACCGGGAGTAGCCCATGTTCATCACGAAGAAGCACTTGCATCGGCGCACGTTTCTGCGTGGCGCGCTCGGCACGGTCGTCTCGCTGCCGTTTCTCGACGCGATGGTGCCCGCGTTCGCTCAGGAGCGCGATGGCAAATCGCCGTTTCGTTTCGGTGCGATCTACATGCCGAACGGCGTATATCCGAAGCTCTGGCATCCGGATACCACCGGCAGCGACTTCGAGTTCAAGCTGATCATGCAGCCGCTTGAGCCGTATCGCGAGCGCCTCGTCACCTTCAGCGGGCTCAAGGCTCCCGACGGCTCTGTGCACCTGGGCGCGAGTGCGGCGTGGCTCAACGGAGTAGGGCCCGTTGCGCACGCCGGTGACTACGGCAAGATCGAATCGAAGAAGACCGTCGACCAATATATCGCCGATGCCGTGGCCGGCGACACGCCGCTGCGCTCCCTCGAGGTCGGCACGGAGGACATGGGCACGGCCGCCGGTGCTTGCGACGGCTTCCCGTGCGTGTTCTTCAACGCTATCTCGTGGCGGGACGACACGAGTCCGTTGCCCGTCGGCATCAACCCGCAAGTGACATTCGAACGAATGTTCGGCGACCCGGGCACGGCGCAGCAACGTTTGGCGCGGCTGCGTAAGAAGGAGAGCCTGCTCGATTCCGTTTTGGACGAGGCGTCGAAGCTGCAACGCAAGCTCGGTGCGGCCGACAACGCGATACTCGAGGACTACCTGACCAACGTGCGGCGCGTCGAGCAGCAGCTGCAGAAGATGGAGGTGCGCTCGGACAGTTTGCAAGATGCCCCCGCGGCGCCGATCGGCATTCCAGAGTCGTTCGACGATCACATGACGATCACCTACGACCTTTTGCATCTCGCGTTCCAGGGCGATATCTCGCGTGTATTCACATTCATGCTCGGTCACGAGGGCAGCAGCCGCAGCTATGCGCACATCGGCGTCGTCGAGCCGCACCATCCTGTTTCTCATCACGGCGACAAGCCGGAAGGGATCGAGAAGTACGCGAAGATCGGCCGCTATCAGATACTCAAGTTCGCCGAGTTCATCGACAAGCTTCGCAACACGCGCGACGGGAACGGCACGTTGCTCGATTCGGCCGTGGTCTACTGGGGCGCGGGTATGAGCAACGGCAACGTGCACGATCGTCATGACGCGCCGGCCGTGTTGCTCGGTGGGGCCAACGGGCGTTTGCCGGGCAATCGCCACATTGCGGCGAAGAACAACGAGCCGACAGCGAATCTGCTCGTCGCGCTGGCCGATCTCGCCGGTGCCGACGTGGAGTCGATCGGGCAAAGCACCGGGCGGCTACCTACCTGATGCGAAGAACCGCGCAGAGCCCGGTCTCATGGCCGGGCTCGGCGCGAGTGACGCACGCCTAGGACTGCGGCGCGCTACTCGATCAGTACGGTGTCGGGGTGTTGCGCGTACCAGCCGAACCAAAACGCCCGATGTGTCGAGACGCGCGGCAAGCGCAAGCTCGGATCGAACGTCGCCTGCAGAAATTCCTCGCGGACGCTCCACTCTCGGCCGTCGGTATCGTGCAGCGTGTCCGTGCCGTCGGTATCGGCGAAGCGATATCCATCGGTTGCATAGGCGCGATTCGCGCCGCCCGGCGACGTGACGACGACGATGTTCGTGTCGTCCACGACGGTATGAAAGACGGAATGCTCGGCCAGCAGCCGCGTCGAAATGGCGAACGGAGTCGTGGTCGGTTGAGCCGGCGTCACGTCGAAAGGCGACGTCGTCGAGCGGACGACGAGGACCTCCGCCTTGTTGGGCAGCCGCGCGTCGTGTCGAGAAACGTCGAACATGAGCTCGTCCGTGGCGAAGTAGGCTCGATAAGCCGCGCCCTCCGAATAGTCGCGGCGGTAGCCCGTGTCGATCGACAGCACGAGCGTATCGGGGTGTCGTGTGCGCCATTCGCCCCAAGTCGTCGTCACCACGGGCAGGGGGGAGAGCCTCAGGTTCAGTGTGACCAGGGGCCCAACGACGGGCTCGCCCGTAATGCTCGACCATAGGCTCGCAGTCTCGTTGTCGAACAGCAGCTTGTTCGACCGATACAACAGGCCGCTCGTGCCGAATGTGAGCACCTTGCCGCCTACGCGCGCGTCGAACGGAATCACCGTGCCGCACAAGGGGCAGTAGACGATGACGAGATCTCGGTCGCCGACGCGGTCCAGCGCGAGCTCGTGCCAGCCGAGTATCCGCTTCGGATACGCGCGTGCCTCGCCGTCGAGGAAGAATCCGAAGACGATGTTGTCGTCATCGAGGTACGTGGCTTGTGCAGCCGGTACGTGCTTCGGGTGATCGAGCGGCGGAATGGCGTTGATCGATACGCCGCCCCATTCGACCTCGTCCAGCCGAATCCGTGGGGCGGCGTCCGATCGGAAGAAGGCCACGAACCGCGGGTCGAGCATCGCGTACAACCGGCCTTTGAACGCGCCGTAGTCGGCATGCGGCGAGTAGGGCCGGCTCCACACCCACTGGCGCCAGCCGTCGAGGTCCTCGCCGAAGCTCTGTCCCGTCTGCTCCTCCATGAAGCGCGCGAATCGCTCGGGCGGCATGAAGGTCCGCGGATTGAGATCGCGCGTGCGCTCCACGACGTCGAGGAGGTCGACGAGCATTGCCGCGTCCCCGTCGCGCCAACCGGCGGCGATCTTCTCTTGCGCTTCGGTGGCCTGCCGCCTGTTGAAGGCTGCGGCGTTGAGGAAGGCATCGATGCCCGCATCGCGAGGCTGACTCAGCGCGGTGGCTCCCTGTGCGCTGAGAGCGAGCACGATGAGCCTATTGATGAATTCGCTGCGTCGCACGCCAACCCCCCCCGTCGTATGCGTGAGCTCGAGTATAACGGGCGGCGCTGGAACGCGGCTCGTGAGCGCCGGGACAGAATCAATCCGGCGTCGTTGCCTTCTCGACTTGGATGAGCGATTGGTCGCCGGTGGCGAGCGATCTTGCCTCGGCTCTATTGGTCACTCGGTCGATGGTCAGAATCGGGCAGGGCGACTCGTGCCCCGCCGTGCGGTAGACGAGATAGGAACCGTCGCTTTGACACACGCGGTGGCCGTACGGCACGAGCTCGACCTCGCCGCGCATGTAGCTGTGTTGCAGATCTTTGCATTCGTTCGTGGTGAGCAAATAGTGGTTACCCCCACGCGTGCGAATATAAACGTGCCCGTCGTTCAACACCGACAAGTCGACCGGAGGCATCGTGACGCACTTGTTCAGGGTCGGTTTGCCTACGTCCTTGTCGGCCGTGGACGCGGATTTCGAGTGTTGAGCCGACGCTGAGCCGGCCAAGAGCACCGCTGCAACGAATGCGACCGCTTTGAAAGCCTGGTGCTTCATCTGTCTGCTCCTTAACTGGTCTTGCGTGAGGCGGCGAAGGCAGCTACGGCCTTCGATACCTTCAGCTGTCGATCATAATACACCTACGTAGACAGCATCCGAGCACGAGGCGTTCCGCTGGATGGAACGATCCGCGTCGGCGGTGCAGCGGGTCTCAGCCGGCCGGGCCGAGCAGATCGATCGGAACCTTCAGATACACCACTCCGTTGTCTTCCGCAGGCGGCATCTGCCCCGCACGAATGTTGACCTGCACGGCGGGGATGATGAGGTTCGGCATGGGCAACATGGCGTCGCGCGTCGTGCGCATCTTCACGAACTCGGCCTCGCCCACTCGATCGTTGACGTGCACGTTGTTGGAGCGCTGCTCGCGTAGCGAATGCACGTGCTCGGGTGGCCGGTCCCCCGGCGGGTAGTCGTGGCAAAGGAACATTCGCATTTCATCGGCCAGGCCGAAAAGACGCCGGATGGAGCGATATAGCGTCTTGGCATCGCCTCCGGGGAAATCGCAGCGAGCCGTACCGTAGTCGGGTGCGAATAGCGTATCGCCGACGAACACGGCGTCGCCGATGACGTAGCTGACGCTATCGCTCGTGTGCCCGGGGGTGGCGAGCACCCTGCCTTGCAGCGCGCCGATCCGAAAGAGCTCACCGTCGTCGAACAGGTGATCGAACTGAACGCCGTTCGTGTCGAGGTCCTTGAGATTGAAAATGCTCTTGAACGTGGCTTGGACGTGGCGGATGCCTTGTCCTATGGCGATCTTGCCGCCGAGCTTCCGCTGCAAGTACGGCGCGGCCGTCAAGTGGTCGGCATGTGCATGCGTTTCGAGAATCCAGGCCACGGACAGTTGGTTGGCCTCGACGAACGCTGCGATTCCGTCGGCCGAAACCGTGCCGGTTCTGCCGGACTTGTTGTCGTAATCGAGCACCGAGTCGATGATCGCCGCCGTGCGCGTCTGGCTCTCGAAGACTACGTACGAGAACGTGCTCGTGGGCGCGTGGAAGAACTCTTTGATCTCGGGCTTCACGATCAGCTGCTCAATATCCGTCGCACCGTGGCCTCGAGGCCCATTAGGCCGGCGCGCCGGCCATGCGCCAACGCGGCGTCGGGTTCCTGTCCATCGACGAAGTGGGCCTTGAGCGCGAATAGAGCTCCGACGCGATTCGCACTGCCGCAGTGCACGATGGCCGGTTTCGGCGAGGCAGCGAGCTCGTCGTGCAGTCTCCGCGCAGCGGCTGCCGTCAAGTCGCCGCCCGAGGTGACGGGTACGCATGCGTAGTGCATGCCGAGTTGCTCGACGGCCGAGCGCTCGTCCCAACCGCATTCGGCGCTGGGGCAAAGCGTAATGACGCTCTTGAAGCCCGCCTCTCTGGCTTCGGCGAGCTGTTTCGGAGTCGGTTGGCCCGCAGTCCAGACGTCGTCGTCGAGCTGTTTGAGGTTTGGAATCGTCAGATCCGTAGGCGACATGGTTGCGACCTTTACTTCCGTTTCGAGAGGACCGTGGCGCTGCAAAAGTGCAGCTGGAGCACCTTGATCACGTCGAGCGCGGGTCCAGCGGAGATCCGGTAGAACACCGTCTGTGCTTCGCGCCGAGTCTCGACTAAACCATCGGCCCGCAGTACGGCGAGGTGTTGCGAGAGCGCCGACTGGGAGAGCGGAATTCGCTCGTTGAGCGTGCCCACCGAGAGCTCGTCGTCGGCGAGCAAGCACAGGAGCAGGAGCCGGTGAGGATTGGCGAGGGCCTTCAATAGGCCCGCGGCCGATTCGGCGTGACGCCTCATGCCGTCGACGTCGATTGCGGCGGCTCGAAGGCTCTTTCTCGGGGCGGCCATGTCCTATATAAGAATCATAGAAATTAGAGAAAACTAATATAAAGAAGTCGGATTCGTTTCGCAAGGGGCCGCGTATCGCGCTGAGGACGGCTTGCGGGGCATGTCGGCTCGTCGCAGCGCGGACGACGGGGGAAAGGCCGATATCGTTCCTCTCCCGCTGCAGCCGCTGCCCAGAGCAGGGAATATCCGGCCCGAGTCGTGCGTCGTGTCGATTATCACGCGCGTATTCGCACGGTGCTTGCGTGGCGCGCGCGACAGCCATGCACCAACAGACATCAGCCAGGAGGATCGCATGAGGCTTACGGTATTGGGGCACTCGAGCTTTCGACTGCGTGTTTTACCCTTCGCGGTAGCCGCTGTCGTTGCATCGGGCAACGTGCTAGCCGCTGGTGACGAGTTGGAAGAGATCATCGTGACGGCGCAGCGCCGATCGCAGAACATCCAACAGGTACCGATCTCGATCTCGGCGTACACGGCCGAGACGCTGCAGGTAAAAGGTCTGGGCGACGTCGGTGCTCTGACGCGCTTAGCGCCGAACGTCAATCTCGACGCCGGCTCACCGTTCTCGGGCGATACCTCGGTGCTTTCGGCCTCGATACGCGGTATCGGTCAGGACGACTTTGCATTCAACCTGGACCCCGGCGTCGGCGTTTACCTCGACGGCGTGTACTTGGCCCGTACAATCGGTGCGAACCAGAGTTTGCTCGACGTCGATCGAATCGAGATTCTCAAGGGTCCGCAGGGCACATTGTTCGGCCGCAACACGATCGGCGGTGCGATCAACATCGTCACACACGTGCCTGGCACGGAGCCGCGCTTCATCGGCACGGCCATCACGGGCAGCTTCCATCGTCGCGACATCGCTGCGACGGCGGACATTCCGTTCTCGAGCAATTTCTTGACGACGTTGAGCGTGTCCTCGCAGGAGCGCGATGGGTATCAACGCGTCATACCGTATCCTGCGACGACCGAAATGGGGACGATTCCGTTCGTCGTCGACCAGCAAACGGCTTTCCCGAAGTCCGGTTACGCCACCTCCGATGCGAAGGGTGGGCAGAACGTTCAGGTCATGCGCGGCAAAGCGCTGTGGACTCCATCGGACGCCGTCAAGGTCACCTTTGCAGCCGATTACTCTCGACAAGATCAGTCGTCCTATCCGACCACCGTGCTCGATGTCACTACGATCCCCAACGGCTACGGCGGTCTCGGGGCTATCTACAATCTGTGCATTGGCACGCCAGCCGGCACGCTGAACGATCCGAACGATCCGGCCTTCGGCCGAGTCATCAACGGCGTGGCGGCGCCCGGCATTTTCAATACCGGGTCGACCGGCGTGTGCGGTCCGCGCGCGACCTATCCGCCCGCGGCGGGGGCTGCGCAACTCGCGCCGGGCGGCGCGCCCCTGGGCGGGGCGGGCTACGTCGGCGGTCCCGTGCCGTACGGCTCGGTGGGCAATCCTTCGGGTCCAGCGCCGCGGCTGTACTGGAACTACGCCAACACGCAAACGGGCAGCATCGACACGACGCTATGCCAACGGCCCGAGTTTCGCGCGGTACAACGCGTATGGCGGATCTACGACGATCGATTGGTCACTGGCCCAAAATCTGTCGTTCAAGTCGATCACCGGAGCACGGGCGATCGATTGGAGTGTGGGTGTGGATCTCGACGGTACTCCGGAATCCATCCAGGAGGTCACGGACCACCAGAAGCAAAAGCAGTACAGTCAGGAATTCCAATTGAACGGTAAGGCCGCGAACGACAACCTCGACTATGTCGTCGGCCTGTACTTTTTCAAAGAGAGCGGATTCGTTCACGACTACGTGCCTTTCGGCGGATCTCTCTACATCTATGACGTTGCGAACGACGTCGATACGAAGTCCTACGCGGCCTTCTTTCACATGACCTACGATCTCGGCGACAAGTGGACGTTCGTGGCCGGCGAGCGTTACTCGGAGGACGACAAGAGGTTCATAGGCGGCCAGTCCGACCTCGACGGGTTTAGCTATAAGGTCAGCGGCTGCTACGATCCGGCAGGGTCGGCGCACGATTTGCTGAGTGACCAGATACCGGCCGGTGTCACGTGCCAGGAGGCGCTCGGTTTTCCGACGCCGGGCCAGCCGAATAGATACTTCCCGGATGGTACTCAAACCCAGAAGTACAGCGTTTATACGCCGACGACGGGCGTGCAATATCACGTGAACGACTACTCGATGCTCTACGCGAGTTACTCGAAGGGATTCAAGGCGGGCGGCTGGACCACCCGACTGTCCGCGCCGCTGCCCAATATCGCCGATGCAGCCTTTGGCCCAGAATTCAACAAGGCGCTAGAGCTCGGCTGGAAGACGCAGCTGCTCGATCGCCATCTGCAGCTCGATACGGCGCTTTTCGACAGCAAATACACGGGGATTCAGCTGAACTTCCAGGAGGGGCCTTCCCCGGTGCTGCACAACGCCGGTGACGCTACACTGCAGGGTGCGGAAGTCGAGATGCAGGCCTTGATAGGGAAGGGCTTCTCGCTGGGCGTGACGGCAGCATATATCGACGCACGGTACGATCGCATCGATCCGGCCGTGACAATTGCGGATCCGGGCTTCACGACGGCTAACAAGTTGCCGAAGACGCCGAGAACCAAGTACGCGCTGAGCCCGCAATACGATTTCGCTCTGCGCAATTCCGCCAAAGTGACGGTCGGCGTCGACTATACGCATACGGCTTCCATGTTCAATGACGCGCCGAACACGCCGCTGCTTTTCCGGCCTGCTACGGACTACGTCTCGGCCGTCGTGCACTACACCGCCCCGAACGACAAGTACGACATCGCGTTGGGCGGCACGAACCTGACCGACGAACGCTACCTTACCGTTGGATCGTTCAACGGCGGAGAGGGCGAGACGGTGGGCACGTACAACCCGCCGCGGGAATGGTATGTGGCGCTGCGCATGAAGCTCGGTCAATAGCGCGCCGGGGCCCGCCGCGATACGTGTCGGAGAACGCAGCCGGCCGCGCCGGCTGTGTAGTCCCGTGGTTCGCTCGACGAGCGAAAACGACAACCCGTCTCGGTTCCCCGGCAGATCCGCGTAGAATTGCGCTCTTCACACATGGCGGCCATATCGAGCCGGGGTCCGGGCATGTCTGTAGGCGCGAGAAAGAATATTTGTGTGTACTGCGCGTCGAGTCGTGCATGCGCCGGCGTCTATCACCAAGCGGCCCGACGGCTGGGTGAAGTGCTGGTCGACGCCGGCTATTCGGTCATCTACGGCGGCGGTGCGGCGGGTTCGATGGGGGCGCTCGCCGACGGTGTCGTAGCGCGCGGCGGCAAAATAACGGGAGTTCTGCCGAAGTTCATGATGGAGCTCGAGTGGGGGCATCCAAATCTGACGGAGCTACACGTCGTCGAGGACATGCGCATCCGCAAGCACATGATGCTTTCTGGCAGCCAGGGCCTCGTCACGTTGCCCGGCGGATCGGGCACGCTCGAGGAGTTGTTCGAGGCCATCACGCTCAAGCGGCTCGGGCTGTATACGCACCCGATCGTGCTCGTCAACACGCAGTCGTATTTCGATCCGTTGCTGGGCTTCCTCGAGCGCACGGTAGCGGAGCGTTTCATGGATGAGCGCCATCTTGCGATGTGGCAGGTCGTGGCCGCGCCGGAGGACGTGCCGGACGCGTTGCGGCATGCGCCCCAGTGGTCGGCCGCAGCCAGGGAATTTGCAGCAGTGCGCTGAGCGCGCGGGGTAACTCTGTGGAACAGGAAATACTCAGGCGGCGGCGGCCGAGCGCGTGCCTCTGTCAGCGGCGCCGAGTCGCATCGGGGTGCTCGTGAACGGGCTGGCCGAGCCGGGTGCCGCGGTCATTCTCGTCGTGACTCTGGCCGCGAGTCTCATTGGACTCTACGCGGCCCCACAGCTCATCGAGCGCAGCCTATTTCGGCCGTATTGGTTCCTACGGCGGCGCCAGTACGACACGATCTATATGAGCGGCTTTGTGCACGCCGATCTCGGCCACCTCCTGTTCAACATGATCACGTTCTACTATTTCGCGTTTGGCTTCGAGCGGGCGGTGGGCACGATCGCGTTTCTCGCCCTGTACTTCGTCGGGCTCGTCGCGAGTCACGCATGCACTTATTTCAAGCACAAAGAGCATCCCGAATACGCCTCGCTCGGTGCGTCGGGTGCCATCTCTGCGGTGCTGTTTGCCTACATCGTGTATTTTCCGGGCACGACGCTCATGATCATGTTCCTGCCGGTGCCGATTCCGGCGCCGCTTTTCGCGATCGGCTATGTGGCGTACTCCTACTGGGCCGCGCGCCATCAACAAGGCCGCATCAATCACGACGCGCATCTATGCGGCGCGCTGAGTGGCCTCGTTTTCGTGGCGGTGACCGACCCTCGCGCGTTTGCGCAGCTCGGCCTGTTCTTCGGTTAGCCCCGAACGAACAAGGTCTTGAGCCCACGGCCGACTGCCGCGAGCCCCGCGAGCAAGAGCACGCCGAACTCTTTCAGTAATAGCAAGCCGCCCGCGAGCAGGCCTGCTTTCGCCGCGACCTTGCCGGCGATCAGTGCGCCGATGCCGTAGACGGCCACCTTGTCGATACTCACGTCGAAGTGGTCGTAGCGCTTGCCCTGGTCGAATTCGTAGTGGGGCGACTCTGCCCAGCCGAGGAGCTCGATCGGCTGGTATCCCGCCTTCACGCGTTCGGGATTCGTGCCGCGGATGTCGCTTTGCATGTCGCGCAGCAGCGCTGTGTAGTCTGCCACCAGCTCTACTCGTCATGACGCGTACCCGTCCTCAGGCTCCCATATCGATTATCCGATTGTGGAACTAACGCGACATATGGAGACGGCCGATCTTGGTGGAGCGCTGCCGGAACCTAAGCCCGAACTCGCCCGGCCGAGCACAGTCTAGAATCGTCAGCATGCCGTGCAGTCGGGGCTACGTGCGTGCCGTTTGCGTCGAACCAGATGTCTGCCTGTCCTTGGTTGTGCATTTGCTCGGGGTGCTCGTCGCGGGTTCCCTCTCGTTTTGCGCGCAGGGAGCGCACCTGAAGACGGCCTCGCGGGTCGACGGCATCGTCTGGCTGACGCCGCCGGCTCGCTTCGAGTCGGCGTATCCCCGCGTCGTCGAGTCGACGTCGCCGGCCGCGGTTCGTGAGTCCGGTGACGAGCCGGCATCGTGCCCGACCCCGCCGCCGTGTGCGGCCGAGCGACCTGCCGAGGCCGAATGAGCCGAGCCGGCCACCTCCGCCGACCGGGCCGCCGGTACCGTCGGCTCTGGATGATTCGGGCACGCCGGCTGTCGACTCTACGAGGCCAGGACTGCGGACCGATCTGTCGCGGGCGCGGCGAGACGCCGTGGCCAGCGTTTTGCGGCGGCAAGACCGCGAGCGTCGGTATCGATCTTTCTTATTTCCCGGCACGCGCGGCGAGCAGCAAGCCTTCGACGACGCCGAAGCGTTTCGCCGCCGCGAAGCGGGACTGCAAGCACCGCTTACGGCGTTCGACTCGGCATCAAAGGGTCGCGCAGGTATGAGCGAGCGCACGGTGACCGGCGACTACGTGCGCTGGGTGTCGGACGACTGCTATCAAACGTTCCGCGGCAGTAATCTGTTCGTGCTGCCGTCTCTTCGCGGTCTTGCCGGCATGCCGATGACGAATTGTTCCAGGCCGGTGCGCGACGATCTCTTCGCGGAGGCTAAGCCGGACTATCTCATGAGCGACGAAGAGCGCGCCGAAGCCGCCCAGCGTTTTCGGCGCCGGGAGCAACTGCGCCGAGCTACGACAGGTGCCGTCATGAAGCCGGCGCGGTAGCGCAGATCAGCCGATGAGGTCGCGCCCGATGAGCTCGGTGGTGCGCAGGGCTTCGTCGAGCGTGATGTCACCGAAAGCCACGTCGCACGCGACGTAGTTGGCGCCGATCGCGACGACTTGATCGTCCACGTACTGCCGAAAGCCGGCCGACGTGCCCGCGAACGCCGCTCCGGCTTCGAGCATCGGGCCGATTTCGGGCGGCAACTGCAGCGGAAACGCCACGCCGTGTCGGTCCCAGAGATAGCGCATGTGCCCGAGCCACGAGCGATACGCGCGCTGCGCGGTCCGCAGTGCCTCGGGCTCGGTCTCCGCTAGGACGACGAGCCGCGAGACGCCGCGCATCGGCATGTCGGCCGGGGCCCGTCCGAGCTCCGCCCATTCGGTGGCATAGCGATCGATGATGGCTTTGGCCGGTGCCGTCGGCACGAGTGTGACCATGTGCGCGCCTTCGAGCGCTGCCCAATGTGTCGTCTCGGGCGAGACCACGCCGTACCACAGCGGCGGATGCGGCCTCTGGATCGGCTGCAAAGCCATCGGCACGTCGTCGAAGTC
Source organism: uncultured Gammaproteobacteria bacterium (assembly GCA_963786385.1). GTDB lineage: Bacteria > Pseudomonadota > Gammaproteobacteria > Steroidobacterales > Rariloculaceae > FEN-1219. The sequence goes on along the minus strand of CAWAYS010000005.1, from coordinate 1,532,279 downwards.
GTAGAACTCGCCATGAAACGTCAGCGTCTGGTTCGCGAGCCCTTGTTTGACGAGTCGTAGGGCTTCGGGAAACTGCCGCGGTCCGGCGGCGTGATCGACGCCGTAGAACCCGACCTCGATCGGCGAGACGCCGCGCCCGACGCCGAGCTCGAAGCGCCCGCCGCTGAGCTGATCGAGCATGCAGATCTCCTCGAGCAGCCGAATCGGGTGATAGAGCGGCAACGAGTACACCAGCGGCCCGATGCGCAAGCGCTTCGTGCGAGCGGCGACAGCGGCGAGAAACACGCCTGGCGACGGCGCGAAGCCGAGCGGCGTGCCGTGATGCTCGGCTATGTGGTACGCGTAGAAACCGAGGCGATCGTAGGCTTCGGTGAGCTGCAACCGCTCCGTGAACTGCTGCGCGAGCGGCACGCCGCTGTCGTCCATGTGATCGAAGATGCCGAATCGCATGCGGGTCACTCTTCCTCGAGAATCTCGGGGAATATAACCTGTGGCGGCCCTGAAATGTCGTTTCCGCGGGTTTGTGGCCGGCCAACGAGCCGCGCGCTATGATGCTGCGCGCGAAGATCACTCCTCGGGGGAACGAAGAAATGAACAATGTCGTGAAGATTCTGATCGGCGTGGGCTCGATGTGCGCCGCTGCTGCGGCGAGTGCGGGTGTCACGTTGAATGCGGCGCGAGTCGGCGGCGAAGACGTGCCGGCCCTTGCCAAGTTCTACGAGTCGGCCTTCGGCTTGAAGGAGGTCAATCGCCTGCAAATGCCGAATGCCGTCGAGATCATGATGAACTTCGGTGCGACGACCGATGCTGCGAAGGCGAACAAGGGCGCGCAAGTCGTGATCATGCATAGGGCGGCGACGGACGAAAAAGATCCCGTGCCGCACATTATCTTCAACGTGACGGACATGACCGCCACGGTGGCAGCCGTAAAGTCGGCCGGCGGCAAAGTGGACGCCGAGCCGAGACCTTTCGGTAAGACCGGCATCGTGATCGGTTTTGCGATGGATCCCGCCGGTAACCGGATCGAGTTGATTCAGCAGCCGAAGTAGCTCTCGCTCAACGCGGTCGTCGCGTGCGTCAGTGAATCGACACGTCACGGCGCCGCGGCACCGCCGCTCTGATCTTGAGCATCAGCGGCGCCGCGATCGCGCCGAGGGCCGCCGTGACCAGAATCGGGGCGATGTGGTGCGTGAGGATGTGCTCGGGCACGTACATGCAGCCGAACTGCATGAGCTCGGCCGGAATCGCGGCCGCGGCCGCGCCGGCCAACAGGCCCGTGAGCCGCGGCCGCAGCGGAAACTGACGGCGAGCAACCCAAAGCATCAATGCGAGCGTCGGCAGGCTGAAGAGCACCACTTGCCATAGACAGTCGTTCCTGCTGCCGAGCGTCGACACGGGATGCACGGGATGGCGCAAGCCGACGACATAGAACGTGACCCACGCCGCGAGCGGCAGCAACGACCAACGCAGCGCGCGTATCGGCTTGGGCTCGCCCGGAATGGCGCTCCGGGCAGTCGAGTAGGCCAGCGTTCCGATCGCGGTAGCGGCCAGCAATGTCTCGAGCGCGAAGCCGGGAAATCTCAGCAGATCGCCGAGTGCGCCGGGTCGAAGCGGCCCCGTGGCGATGACGATCACGATGCTGTAGACGACGGCCACGGCGAGCCAGCTGCCGACGCTGCGCGCGACACGGCCCGGCCGTTGCACGGGCTTCAGATCGCCCACGAGATCGTCGATGAGGCTCTGGCGATTCTGCTTCATTCTCGGTCGCTCTCGGCCTTGAGTAGCAATGCCGCTGCGCGAACGGCGCGGCGCACTCGCGACTTCATGGCCGTCGACGAGATGCCGCTGCGCTGCGCAGCCTCGTCCACGGAATAGCCGATGACCTTCGTCAACGTCAAGGCGCTGCGGAACTGCGGGTCGAGCTTCGCAAGGATGTCGCCGGCCTCGATCTCGGCGTCCGGGCTCGCGCCTTCGGCGGCGAGGCCTGCGTGGATCGGCTCGACGGGCATGCGCTCACCTGCGTACGAGCGACGCAGCAAATCGACGGTTTTGTTGCGCACGATGGCGAAGAGCCACGGCCGAAAAGGGCGCGCCGGATCGTACGTGTGCCGTGCGTTGTGTATCGCGAGCAAGCATTCCTGGACGCAATCCTCCGTGAACGAGAGCTTGCCGAACCGGCTTTTCACGTACCTGTCGATCGCGCTCGCGAGCTCGCCGAGCAGCCGCTCGTAGAGGCGCTTGTCGCCCCGGTGGGCGGCAGCCATATACTCCGACCAACGTTGCTCGTCGCCGGCGGTGTCCGTCACGAGCATTCCGATATCGTAGTCGTCATCCGGTCCCTTACGTGCGCCGCCGATCACGATCGTGATCGGCGGCCCGCTTTCGGCATACACGCTCGACAGCGGGCCGCCGTATTGTCCTCTAGAAATCCCGCGAAGCAATCCCCTGAAGGCCTGCGGCGGCAGGCAATCCGGTCTCGGTCTCGACCGGCGTGAGGGCGCCCGTGTCGGCGTCGACTGCGAATCCCGAGATCTCCCCGCTCGCGGCATCGAGCGAATAGAGGAAGGCGCCGTCGTTGGCGAGCGTGAGGTCGATCGGCGCACCGCCGGTCGTGGCCGCGATCGGCTCGACGAGGGCCAGGCTCCCGGTCCGGGTGTAGCCATAGAGGCTCAGCGTGTTCGATGCGGTGTTACTCACATAGGCAAATCCGTTGTCCTGCACGACGATCCAGCAAGTGGCGGCGCCGCCGGTCGGCACGGCGCTGGCCGTCACCACGCAGCGGTTGGTTCGCCGCCGGCGGATCGAAGGCGGACACGGAGCCCGTGGCGGCCTCCGCGACGAGTGTCGAGCCGAAGGGAGTCGTGCCGAAAGCGAATGTGCCCGCGCCGGGAGTCGATGTGGCGACGAGCGGTGCCATGGGCACGCCGTCGTCATCGAGCTCGGCCGTGAGCAGCTCTTGTCCGCCCGCATGGGTGACGATCAAGTGCCGCGCGAGCGTGTCGACGCCCACTTGGCCGGGTGCGGGAACCTGGTCGAACGGTGGCTCGGTTGCCGTCGGCGCGACGCCGAGGTCGAGCGCGCCGATCTGAGTCAGATCGCCGTGCTCGCCGATGGCGAACGTCGTGACCGACGCTGTCCCGCCCGCGTTTAGCACGTACAGAAGGTCGCCGCTGACGGCTACGCTCACGGGGATGAATCCGCCCGACGCGACGACCGTCTTCAAGCGCAGCGGCAGTCCGATCGGGCCGGTGTCGAACGCGGCGACCGTGTTGTCACCGGCGTTGACGGCGAACAGCAGGTTGGAGGCTTCGTCATAGACGAGCGCGCCCTGTGAGCCGAGTGGATCCACCGGGGCCGTGATGCTGCCGCCCAATCCGCCCGTCGAGGCGGTTGCGCGCGGCAATGCCGCGAGGCGGCCGCGGTGATCGCGGACGAATACGAGAATCTCGTTGCCGCTCGAGGCGTTGGTCATGACGTAGACGATGCCGCCGCGGTCGGCGTTTGCCCGGTGGTTCAGAAAGCCGTGACGAAAGCCGCTGGCATCGGCGGCCGTCGAATAAAGCGAGGCGCCCAGCAGCGCGCACGCCAGCAGCGCGCCGGCCTTGACGATGGATTCGGCCATCGGCGATCCACGAAAGAGGGATCGCGCTATCGATTGGTGTGGCATGGATCGTAGACTCCTTAGGTCAGTGTTTGCCGCGCTCGTGACGCGCGGCGCTTCTCCCGGCCGATAGAAGGCCTCATTGACCAATACGCAGCCGGTGCAAGAAAAGTTGCACGGCCCGGCCGAATGGTGTGTCCCGGCCGCGTCTTCGCCGCGCGGTCTTCGTTAGAGCGAGTACTTGCGGCGCCTTCTCACCAATTCTGGCGATGGCGGTGTCTCGGTACGCAGGCGCCGTAGTCATTCGTGGCGATGGTGCGCCTGTGCCGGTCTCAGCAGACTCCCCCATGCAAGTCGAATGCGAAGACCGAGGAGGATTGCAATGACGATACTACGTTCGGGACTGTGCCTGGTCGCACTCGCTATCGCGGTGCCCAGCGCCGGCGTCGCCGATGATTGGGGGGCGATTGGTCAATGGGGACAGCGGGCGTCCCCGATCGTCGCAACAGTCAAGCAAGCGACCGCGCGCTACCAGGACGTCCAAGCGGCCGTGGCCGCGGGCTACCAACCGTTTCTAGGCTGCGTCAGTGGCCCGGACGGTGGCGCGATGGGCGTGCACTACATCAATGGTGGTCTCGTCGGCGATGGTGCGCTCGACGTGACACAGCCGGAGGCGCTTATCTACGAGCCGCTGCCGCGCGGCGCGATGCGCCTCGTGGGCGTCGAGTACATCACGTTTGCCGAGCCGTGGCATGCGGGCAATGCCGGGCCGCCCGTGCTCGAGGGCCAAGTTTTCAACTATGAGGAAGAGCCGAATCGCTACGCAGCACCGGCTCATTACGACTTGCACATCTGGGCGTGGAAAGACAACCCTGCGGGGACGTTCGCCGATTGGAATCCGCGCGTCACGTGCGAGTGGTATCAGCCTGCGCAGTGAGGGCGGGCTCCGGCGCGTCGCAAACGGAATGCCCGCTTCGGCGATGGCCGAAGCGGGCACACGTGACGGGAATTGGAGTCGAGACTCAGTTGGTGGCGAAGCAGTAGAACAAGCCCGCGCTGCCCGTGGGCGCGAGCTTCTCGAGCGAGCAGCCCTGCGACGGGTGGACGTCGTTCCACGAGTTCACGCCCGGATCGCGGCCGAGCCGATCCGCATGGCCGAGCGTGGCTTTGCTATCGTCCCCGCCCGTCCGTCCAGTTCTTGCACGTCATGTCCGTCGCCGTGCCGTCCTCGTTTCGTGCCGGTCATCATGTCGTGCTCGAGCGGTTGGGCGAGAGGGGCGGGCGGGTTGCCACCGAGATAGTTCGGTTTCTTGCCCATCTCGTTGAGCGCGGTCGCGGCGCTGATCATGTTGTGCTCGCCGTGCAGATCCGCGACGTCCTTGGCGATCATCTTGCCCTCGAAGTTGTACCAGGGCCCGTTGCCGATGCGATCTTTGGCATTGACCTTGTCGGTGCTCAAGTACGCGTGCCAGGTCTTGTTGCCGGCGCCGACCTTGTCGGCCAGCGATTGGCAGTAGGCGTCGGCGCCCTTCGAGGCCGCCGAGATCGCCGCCCTTGCCGGGATTGCTGCTCGTGACGAAGAAGCTCATGTTTGCGGCGGGCTTTTGGGCGAACGCCGGTGACGCACCGAGCGCAAGCAACGCGAGCGCCGCGCCTACGTATTTTCTGTTGATCATCGGATTCTCCTGGTGTCGTTGTCGGTTCGATCGCCGTCTCGAGCGACGGCACTTTGCAGAGATCTGGTTACAGGCACTGACGAAAGCCGACGCAGTTGCACATCCGCTCGCACATGGCGGGCGGCGGCTCGGGCGGCGGCGGGATCTTCTTCGGTACTCCGGGTACATCTGCTCGGCGCCGCCGCGCAGGACTTCGGGCGGCAAGCCGTAAATGCCCGCGATCTCGGTCGAGGTTCTGATTCGTGCCCGGCAAGTGGTGCGGAATGCTGTCCTCGGTGACGGGCGGCAGCTCGGTCACGTACTCGCAGTAGAACTGCGGCACTTGCTGGCCGGGATCGAGGAACCAGTTTTGGCTGCGCACGAGCGGCTCGGTGAAGAACACCGGGTCGTCGACGACCGTGACGACCGTGAGGATGTCGCCGTGACGAATCCAATGCTCGGTGACGGTGCGCTGATCGCTGCGGGCACCTCGTTGCGGCGGTGATAGTTCTCTTTCAGATGCGTGGTCGTGATCGTGAGCTGGTTGCCGTCCCACACACCGGTCGAGAAACCTTGGAAGGTATGCTCGGCGTATGCCGGCGGATGAGGGCGCCCATCGAGCCAAACGGTTCTCACGCTGCCCCACGCGGGCATATACGTCTCGAATGCAATGAGCTTCTGGTTGTCGGTCGAGATCTTCTTCGTGATGCGAAGGTTGCCGAGACCGCGCATACCGTAGTCGGAGGAGTGCGGACGACATTGATATTGCATGACCATCGAGAGCCGGTCGGCGTCGAACGCGTCGGCTCGTGCACGGGCAGCATCGTTGAGCGGTAAGCCCATGTAGTCGCCGATTTCCGGGCCCGGGATCCGGTCAGCTGCGTCTTCGTGATACGCGGGCTGCCACTCGCCCGTGAAATCCATCTGCGCAAAGGCGGTAGGGCTCACGAGTACGAGCGCCGCGAGCGGAATGAGCCTCTTCATGATGCTCTCCTTCATCGTGCCGTGCAGGGCATCGGATCCCATCCCTTGCCCGAGGATTCTTTCTTGAAGTCGCTGCTCGTGAGAAACGGTCCCTCGAGATAGGTTGGGTCGATGACGAGCGTGGTCACCGTGAACCACTCGTCGCCGTTGGGCTCCTTGTGATAGTCGAAGTACTCTTGCAGCTTCGCGTTCTCGCTGTACGGCGGGCCGTTCTTGCGCAGATACCCCGCCAGCAAGTTCGTCGTCACGACCTCGAGCGAGCGGCCGTGCTGACCGGTGGTCCCGGAGAAGATCGGAATCCCCTCGGGCGGCAAGCGCCCGTGGGCCGGCCTCTCCCAGTTCGCGACCGAGTACCCTTGCCGGCTCGGCGCCTCCGTCGTCGTCGGCACGCCGTCGAAGTGCAGCAGCCGTGTTTGCTCGCCCGAATCGGTCTCGATCTTCAGCGTCCGATCGTCGGCCCACGTGATATGCACGCGGCCCGGAATTCGCAGGAGTGCCGGTGCGCCGTAGGACTTGCACTGTAGACCCGCGGCCTCGTCTGCCGCCGGATCCCATTCGAGACCGACGCGTTTGCCTTCGGCGTTGAGCGGAATGCTCTGAAAGTCGCCGCGCAGCGGAGTGACCATGCGCCAGCGCCAGTCCTCGCTGATCACGGCAACCCAATAGCCCGTGAGATCGACCGGCGCGGCTTCGCGCGGCGCTTGCGGCGGCCCGGCGGGCGGGCCCGGCGGGCGGCCCTGCGCGAGCGACAGCGCCGGCAGCGCGGCAGCGCGCAACACAGAAGTATCGATACTCGCGAGAATTTCATGGTCTCACTCGGTCGCTTTCAAGCTCTGATAGATCGATGCGACGAAGGCCGTGCCCGACCCCTTGTACTCGGTGTCGTAGTCGACGGTCGGGTGCGACGCTTGGATCGCTTCGAGCGACATGCCCTTGTCGATGCCGTCACGCACGCGGTCGCGAACGATCGCGACCATGTTGCGGTACTCGACGACGTCGGCCTCGTTGCAGAGTCGTCCGCGGCCGGGAATGATGCGCGTGCCGCCGTCCTGGAGGTGCTCGGGCACGGCGAGATCGAGGATGTGGTTGAGCGCTTTGAGCAGCCCGTTCACGCTGCCGCCGCGCGGCACGTCGATGACGGGATAGGAGTCGGGCACGAAGAGGTCGCCGACGGCGAGCGTGTCGGACTTTCTGAACAACACGATGCTGTCGCCGTCCGTGTGCGCATTCGGCTCGTGAATGATGAACACGGGCTCGCCGTTGAAGTAGACGTCCTTGAACGGCAGGAAATAGACGTCGAGCGGCACGCCCTCGATCGGGAAGGGGTTCTTCTGTGCGCGCGCAAGCTGGGTGAGCCGCAGCATCGCGTTCTCGTGCGACACGATCGTGGCGCCCGGCCGTCGCTGTGCGTTGGTGGCGCCGAACACTCCGAGTGCCGCGAGCGCCGCATTCCCGGCAGCGTGGTGCAGATCGTCGCTCGTATCGATGATGTAGCGGATGGGCTCGCTGGTAACGGTCTTGATCTCGGCCGCGATTCGCTGGGCGAGCTGCGGCGCATCGCATCGACGAGCATGACGCCGTCGTGCCCGACTTGAACGGCGATGTTGCCGGCGTCTCCGCCGTTGAGCATGTACACGTTACCCTGCACGGGCAGCAGGCCGAGCTCGACGTCGCGGTCGGCGCGCGGTTGCGCCGAGACCGTTGCGCCGAGCAACAGGAGCGGCGCGCAGAATCCGATGCGCCTCATGCCGTGGTTCCCCGAAGAGATCGGCGCCCGCGCGTCCCCCCAAGGAGAGCGGTTTTCCTCGATGAGCTGATCAAGACGTCCCCCAAAACCCCGCGGCGCGTCGGCCGTCTATTGTGGCGGGTCGGGATTGCGCAAGAACCCGCCCGCCCTCGATCTTAGGCAGTGAATCCTCTCATAGCCAGCGGCCGATTTCTCGCAAGAAACATGGAGCCGAGAACAGCTCGCGACGTCGGCGGCTGCGTCCGCCGACGGGGCTCAAGGCAGCGCGAACGCAACTAGCGTGTCGCCTGCCACGACGGCAACGTATTGCTTGCCATCCTTACCGAGATAGCTCATCGGGTTCGCGTTGACTTGCGCGCCGAGCTTGACGGACCAAAGTTCCTTGCCGTTCTTCGCGTCGAACGCGCGCAAGCGATCGTCGCTCGTCGCGCCGACGAATACGAGGCCGCCGGCCGTTGCGCTCGGCCCGGCACTGCCGCTGCCGCCCGTGAGCTGCTTCGATACGGGCAGCGCTTCGGTGATGCCGAGCGTGCTTTGCCAGGCGATCTCGCCCGTGTTGGTATCGACCGCGGTCAACCGCGACCAGGGCGGGCGGTAGCAGGGCAACGTCGCGATCGTCTTGCCGGTTTCGTCCTTGAGCGGTGCGCTGAACGAAAAGTAGGGACCGGCGCCGTTGACGCTTGCCCGGTCGTAGGGCGTCGTCGCGGCGGAGGTGCCGCGGCCATAGTTCTTGCCGGGGATCTTCTCCTCGAGCCAGCCGACGAGCGACGTGTCGTGCGCGTTTACGAAAACGTACCCCGTGGCGGGGTCCGCGGCTGCGCCGCCCCAGTTGACGCCGCCCGTGCCGCCCGGCAGTTGAATCGTGCTTTTGGGCGGATCGCCCGGTGCGTGGAACGAGAACGGTGTATACGGGCCGGCGTTGTAGAAGCCACCGCTCTTTGCCCAAAGCGCTTCGCAAGCGGCGACGTGCTGAGGAGAGGTGTCCTCGGGGCGCACCATGTCGCGCTCCTTGACGAACTCGACGCGCGAGAGCGGCTTGGCGGGCTTGACGGGGAACGGCTGCGTCGGCGCGTACCACTCGCCGGGCACGCTGCCTTTCGGGACGGGGCGCTCCTCGACGCCGAAGACGGGTTTGCCGGTCAGGCGGTCCAGGATGAACATCCAGCCCGTCTTGCCGACCGACGCGAGCGCCGGAATCCGCTGGCCGCCGACCGTGATATCGACGAGCACGGGCGGATTCGGCAGGTCGGAATCCCAGAGATCGTGATGCACGGTCTGAAAGTGCCACCGGTATTGCCCCGTGAGGGCATCGACCGCGACGATCGAGTTCGCGAATAGATTGTCGCCGGGCCGATCGCCGCCCCAATAGTTCGCGGCAGGTCCGGCCACGGGCATGTAGAGAATGCCGCGCTGCTCGTCGAGCGTCATCGACCACGCCCAGACGTTCACGCCCGAGCGATGGCGCCAGCCGTTGTCGAGCCAGGTGTCGTGACCGAGCTCTCCGGGCAGCGGCACGGTGTGAAAGTCCCACAGATGCGCGCCCGTGCGAATGTCGAACGCGCGCGTGTCGCCGGGCTCGGCAAGCTGAGCCTCGTTCGTGGTCGCACCGAGAATCGCGACGTTGCGATAGATCAGTGGCACGCCGTTCCACGGCACGGCGATTTGGACGATGCCGTCGCGGCCGAACCCGGCGGCGGGTTTGCCGGTTTGTGCGTCGAGCGCGACGAGCGTGGGCCCCGCCGTGAGCAGAATGCGCGGGCCGAGATCGCTGTCGCCTGGCCAATAGGCCACTCCGCGCGCGGTCGTGCCGAGCGGCGAGTGCAAGGTGTGGCGCCAGATCTCCCGGCCCGTGCTCGCTTCGAGCGCGACCACCTCGTTGCCCCGCACGGGCAGGTACATGACGCCCTCGACGACGATCGGGGTCGCTTGTGGATTGCCTGCCGGACCGAGGCTGCTGTCGTCGCCGACGGGCGGCCGCTCGACGTTCACGGACCAGGCCTGGGTCAGTCGTCGAACGTTGCGGCGATTGATCTCGCTGAGAGGCGAGAAGCGCGTGCCGGCGTAGTCGTGGCCGTACATCGGCCAATCGCCCGGTGCAGGCGCGGCGGCAGCGGAGTGCGCGACGGCCAGGAACGCGGTCGCGAGCAAGGCGAGCCCCGAGGCTCGTCGAAGATATCGTGGCTTCGGCATCGTGATGACTTTCTCGGACAGGCTAGGTCCCCCGAGGCCGTATGATGCATGAACATACCGCGCCGCGCATGCCGCGTCGGCGGCGCTCCGAGGCCCGATCGGGGCATGTTGGTCCAGGTTCCAGGCCGCGCGGCGGTTCTTCGGTCGCAGGCGGCGAGCCCCGCGCGAGAGCGCCGCAGTCATCCTGAATGTGTGATTGCCGTTGGCCCGGAACGACATTCCCCATGCGATGCTCCGCGCATGTCGCGCTGCTGAGCAGTCCGCAGCGCCCGGCGGCCTCGTTGACATAACGTCGGGTTCAACGGATGGGCCAGGTTTGCTGCCGCTTGGGACGTGTCGGCGGCTGTCTCTCGATGGCGACGGGTTGCCGGGTCGCGGATATGAGACAAAAATGCCCACATCCGGCTCAGCGTCTTTGCTGCGCCGGGCCCACGCGAGCCGGTCTAGGGAGGACTAGCGCGCACTCATGAAGCAGGTTTTGTTCGCAGTTCTGCTGGTTACGCTGCTCACGCCGCTCGGCGCGGTGGCGCAGTCCTCGTTCAACTCGAGCTTCGATCACTTCACGACCGGTTTTAGGCTCGACGGGGCTCATCTGACGATCGACTGTGAGACTTGCCACGTGGCCGGCGTGTTCCAGGGAACCCCCATCGAATGTCGAGGTTGCCACATGTCTGGGAGGGCGCGTTCAGGCGAGCGCGAAGCCCGCGAGCCATCCGCTCACCACGGACGCTTGCGACGACTGTCACCGGACCACGTCGTGGGTTCCGCTCGCGCGCATGAACCACGACTCGATCTACGGCAACTGCTCGTCGTGCCACAACAACGTGCAGAGCGAGGGCAAGCCGCCCGGCCATCCACAAACACAGGCCGAGTGCGACGCGTGTCACCGTACGACCGGTTGGCTTCCGGCCGGCTTCGACCATACGGGCGTCACGGGGAACTGTGTCAGCTGTCACAACGGTGTGGACGCGACCGGCAAGAATGCGGGGCACATCAACACGACCAACATGTGCGAGGACTGCCACACGACCGTGGCGTTCTCGCCGACGCAGCGTGTGGATCACACGCAGGTGCTCGGCACCTGCGTGAGCTGCCACAACGGCGTCACCGCGACAGGTAAGTCGCCCGATCACATTCCGAGTGGCGATACCTGCAATGACTGCCATACGACCGTTGCGTGGTCGCCGGCCAGGTCTTGAGCGACCTGGGAACCCCGGAACCTCGCGAGAGGCTGGAGCGATTGAGATGAAGAACGTCGAGCGTGCCATGACCAACGCCGCGCACAACCGCCCGGACAAGTCCGGGAAGCCGACGCATACGCCGATCGCGTTTGCATTGCTGCTGATTGTGGCCATGTTTATGGCCGGCTGCGGCGGTGGGGGCTCCTCGAGCTCAGGCGGAGGGTCCAACCCTCCCCCGAACCCGCCACCACCGAGTGCCGACACCATCCTCTTGAAAGCCGATGCCGGAGGCGTGTGCGAGACGCTGTTGAACGGGGAGGCCTACACGAGGGCCCCGCCCACATTGTCCTGCAATGGCGGTGCCGATCCGTATACGGCGTATCTCGATGGCAGCAAGTCGAGCTCCTCGACCGGCGACCCCTTGAGTTACGCATGGTCGTTCGTGTCCAAACCGGCAGGCAGTACCGTGCAGCTGTCGGGTGCGGACACGGCCAAGCCGACGTTCGTTCCCGACATGGCGGGTCCTTACGCGGTGCAGCTCGTGGTCACTGCCGGCGGGGAGATCGAGCCCTCGTGCGGTGGCTCTGGTGGTCGCGCTCGACGACGCCACGATCAATCCGAACTTGGCCGTCAATACCTCCGCGGTGCCCGTACCACTTCCACGGCGGACTCGCCAGCGAGTGCAGTCAGTGTCACTCGGGCGCAGCGAACTCGACGGTGCCGGGTAAGCCGAGCACGCATATTGCGACGAGCAATCGTCTGCCAAACCTGTCATTCGCCCGAGGGCTTCACGGTCGTAGGCTTCGTCGATCACACCGAGGTATTCGGCGTGTGCAGCGATTGTCACAATGGCATGACTGCCACCGGCAAGTCGGCCAATCACCTCGTCACTACACAAGAATGCAGCGACTGTCACACGACGACAGTTTCGTCTTGCTGAATCCGGACGGAACGTTCGATCACACGAACATCACGATGGCTGCTCGACGTGTCACAACGGCACTGTCGCGACCGGCACCGACTCCGATCCGAACCCGACCGGGCATCCGAGCGTTTCCGTCGAATGCAATGCCTGCCATACGACCGCGACATTCAAGACGCCTTTCCCGAATCACTCCGACGCCAAGGTCGTCGTGCCCGGCACTTGCGGCCAGGCCGGCTGCCACGACGGCCAGAGGTCATGTCGGATGGCGTCCCGATCACCGGCAAGAATTCGGCGCCGAACCCGCACCCCGTCACGGGCAACATCACCCAGGCATGCGATCTGTGCCACAACACGGACACTTACAACCTCGGCGGCGTGTTCGATCACGGCGTGCTGGCGCGCCACCCGATAGCCTGCAGCTCCTGCCACGATGGTCTGAGCGCCACGGGCAAGATTCAGGGTCACATACCCACGGCGCCGAGCTCCGACTGCAGCGACTGTCACAACACGTCGACGTTCGTCGGCGGATTCGTCGACCATACCTCCAGCACCGTCACGAGCCAAAGCTGCACGGCTTGCCACGACGGCGCGCACGACTGGAGCTTCGTCGACTCGACGGGGGCAACCGTGACGCTGCCCATTCAGGGCACACCCACGACGCCGCAAGTCCTCGTGGACCTGCATGCCGCCGTGGCGGCCCAAAGTTGCGGTGACTGTCACCAAGCCGGCGGGAGTTTCGCGCTGGCGACGGTGGATCACAGCGGCTTCGGCACGGTCGGCAACATCACGCTGCCGGCGCCGTACACGAGTTGTGCGGAATGCCATGACGATACGGTGGCCACGGGCAAGCCCCTCGGCCATCTGCAGACGACGCAGGATTGCGGTGACTGTCACGACCCGCACAGAGACGACTTCCTAGGTGCGGGATACGACCATTCCAGCGTGGCCATCGTGGGCAATTCGGCAACGCCGACTTGTGGTTCCTGTCACGACGGATCGGCGGCGACGGGACAGTCCGTGACGCACGTGCCGTTGCCGACGACGGGGCAAGATTGCCTGGTATGTCACGGCACCGGATTCAGCAGCTTCGCCCTGTCGACGTTCGACCATGCCGCGGCAGGCATCACGAACAACTGCACGAGCTGCCATGACGGCAAATCGCATGACGGCGTCATGGTGATCTCGAAGCCGGCGGGCCACATTCCGACCACGGCCGATTGCAGCACGTGCCACACGGATACGAGCAACGGCCCCGGCATCAATGGTTCGAGCGTCAGCGGCTTCACCCGGGCGGATCCGTTCGTGAATACGGTGCACCCGGCGTACACAACGGGTTGCCGCAGTTGCCACAACGGCTCGTACGACAACGCGACTTATCTCGCCACGAGTCATCCGAGCGATTCCGTGCATACCACCGTCGACGCGAACGGCTGGGAGTGCAATGCTTGTCATACGACGACGGGCAACTTCCTCGAAACCGATCCCGTCAACCATCAGGACGCAGCCGTCAAAGCGCAAGCGTGCGTGGACTGCCACGCGGCGGGTAATACGGCCGAGCCGATCGGCAAAGGCCCGACGCATCCGGCCACGTCGGACGACTGCCAGCAGTGCCATCAGGCCGGCGGTAGTTTCGTCGCGGGCTTCGACCACGCGACATTGAATACCGGCGGTGTCAACCACGGGCTGGCTTGCACGACTTGTCACGATGGCGTCGTGGCTACCGGCAAGACCCAAAACCATGTGCCGACGACGCGCGATTGCCTGAACTGCCACGCGGGTTATCCCCCCGCCGCAGCGTCGTTCGCCGGCGGCACGTTCGATCACGGCGGTCCGGAAATGGTCGGGCGCCAGTGCATGGACTGCCACAACGACAACATCGCCGTCGGTAAGACGAATTTCGGCACGTTCACGCATCTCGCGACGAACCAGGATTGCGGCGCATGCCATACGACCGCCACGTTTGCCGACGCCTCGAGCGGGTTCGATCACACGGGCGTGACGACCGGTTGCGCGGCTTCCGGCTGCCATGCGTCCGGCACTCCGAGCGTGATCGACGTCACCGACGATCCGAATCCGCAGCCGCACATTCCGATCGTGAACGCAGGAGCGGAAGTCAATTGTTACGCCTGCCACAAGAATGCGGGCGGAACCTTCGCGAATGCGACGATGGACCATTCGGTGGTCACGTTCGAAGCATGCGAGAGCTGTCACGACGGCAATCATGACGGTAGCTAACACCGCCCATGTCGCCACGACGAAATCGTCGAGTCACTTCGTCACATCCGTAGCGGCGTGCGCTTCGTGTCATACGAGCACTACGGCTTGGACGACGGTCAGCTATCACCACACCGGTAGTGGCTACCCCGGCGATCACAGCACGAAGAAAGTGACGTCGTGTACTCAATGTCACAGCGATTCGGTTCCCAATGCGAACATTTCGACATTCCCCGACGCTACTTACGGGTCGACTTGCGCCGTCTGTCACCTCAGTCAGTACAAGAAGGGCCACGGCGGTACACCGAGCTCGAGCAAGATGGACTGCGGCAAGTCGGGTTGCCACCGCGTAAGTAGCAGCAGTTTTTAACGTCGGCGGCGAACGTCCGGGCGTCAATCGTCGCGGCGCAGGGACCTCGCCCGAGCGGCGCGGCGCGCTCGTGGCCTGCGACGTGGTCGATCGAGCCGCGGGCGAGCAATGCATCGTCGGTCGGCACGACGAGCAGCGTCGGAAACGCCGACACGAACCTCACGATGAACCCCAAGATGCCGATCGGCCGGCGCTGCTCGGTGCCCGCGCCCGGCCCGAGCGTGTACGATGGGCACTTGCCCCGACGGTAAACCGTCGAGGCTCGCGGATGGGAGGGGAACATGCAAGCAAAGACGATTCGAGCCGTTGCGGTGGGCGTTTTCGCGCTTGCGGCGGTCGCCGCTCGCGCGCAGCGGCCCGCCGACGCCGAGACCGGGGGCTACGTCGGCTCGGCCGCGTGCCGCGACTGTCATACGGCGATCTACGATCGGTGGAAGAAGACACCGATGGCCAACATCTTGATCGACGTGAAGCAGCATCCCGAAGCGATCGTCGGCGATTTCTCCAAGTCCAGTCCGCTCGTCACGTTCTCGAAGCGGGACGTCACGTTCACCTACGGCAGCGTCTGGAAGCAGCGCTACTTCACGAAGCGCGGCGACGATTACTTCGTCTACCCCGTGCAGTGGGACATCAAGAACAAGGTCTGGCGGCCCTACCATCCGGGCCCGAAGGGCGATTGGTGGGTCCAGTACTATCCGGACGATCAGATGCAGCGGCCCACGGGACCGTTGTGCGACGGCTGTCATTCGACGAACTACGACGTCAAGACCAAGCAAGTGACGGAATGGAACGTCGGCTGCGAGCAATGTCACGGTCCCGGGGCCGCACACGTCAGTGATCCGAAAAACTCCGTCATCGTGAATCCCGCGAAGCTCGACTTCGTGCGCGCCAACGACGTTTGCGTCCAGTGTCACTCGCAGGGGCGGCCGATCCAAACGCCGCTGGACGGCGTGTATTACGACTGGCCCGTCGGGTATCGGCCGGGCAAGCGCCTCAGTGACTACTGGATCCTCGAGGAGCACAAGCTCGGCGAAGAATCGTTCACGCATTGGCCCGAAGGCTCGGCCCACAAGAACCGCATGCAGGGCAACGACTTCGTTCAAAGCGCGATGTACACGCACGGAGTGACTTGCTTCTCGTGCCACGACGTGCACGGCACCGAGAACTATGCCGAGCTGCTGAAGCCCGCGAGCGCGGTGTGCCTGTCCTGTCACGGTCCGCAGTCTCCGCTCGGCCCGCGCGACAAGATGCACAGTCAACACAGCGCCGAAAAGGCGCAATGCATCGACTGTCACATGCCGAAGATCGCCAACCAGATCGCCGACCTCAAGGTGCGCAGCCACACTTTTCGGTTCATCTCGCCGAGCGAGACCGAGCGATATGGCGTGCCGAATCCGTGTACGTCGTGTCACACGGACAAGACGACAGCCTGGGCCAAAGCCGACCTGGCAAAATGGCCCACCGTGTCGCCGTGGAGAGTGGCCCAGTAGGCCCGAGAACGAACGGTCTAGCGCCTGCACGTCGCGAAGCGCGCGCAACGTGAACTGTGTCCTCCTTTTCGTCTCACGAGTGAGAAACGCTCAACATCCATCCCAGGGGTGAGACCAATATCCTTCGAGAAGCGCCGATTGACGGCCGCGGTGTGGCGTTCGATAAAGCGCCGAGCGGTCGGCGACTTGCGAGGATGGATCCCGGCGCCGTCAGGTACGGTAATCGAGGACGTCCATGGGCGCGACCAAGCGAACTCCAGCGGCTAACTTTGTCCGCAAGACCGGTAAGACCGGCGGCAAGCCGCGCGCGGGCGCGCGTCTAGATGACGATCGCGTGCAATGTCTGCTCGATCTCGCCGTCGATCTTTACTGGGAGCAAGACGCGACACTGCGCTTCACCGTGTGTCGTGCACGCGAAGGCAGCGGTTGCGCGTTGCTGTTCGAGGATCTGCCGGGTAAGACGCTTTGGGAGGCCGGAGAGGTCGTCGTCGACGAGAGCGCGAACGCACAGGAGCAGCGGGCGGCCCTCGAGTCCCATCAGGCCTTCCGCCACATCGTCGTCGGCATTGCGCACGCCGCATCGGGGCTGCGCGAGATCAGCTTCAGCGGCACACCGATGCTCGACGCCAAAGGGCACTTCAAAGGGTTTCGCGGTGTGGCCGTCGACGTGACGGTGCAACGTCGCCTCGAACGGCCTCAGCAGCTCGATCAGTCAATCGCGAACATCTTCAGTGATTCGAACGAGCTCGGAGATGCGATGCCGCGTGTCGTGCAGGCAGTTTGCGAGGCCGACGGGTGGAGCGCGGGCAATTTTTGGGTGGTAGACGATCGGTCCGGGAAGCTTCGGCGCGTCGCCGCATGGTCCAAAGATCTCGCCAAGCAATCGTGCTCGACGCTCAATCCCGATGCGGGTTTGCCCGACTGGCTCGGACAAAGCCATCACCCCGTCTGGATTGCGGACGTGCCGCGCGATCCGCGCACGAGCGAGAGCGAGAGCGGCACTGCCTGGAGTACCGGTCTCGTCGTTCCCGTGCGCGCGGGCGGCGCCGTGCTCGGTGTGCTCGATTTTTACGCCGACCGAGTCGCGGCGCCCGATCCGCGCTTCCTCCGGGCGCTGCGCGGGCTCAGTTATGCGGTAGGGCACTTCTGCCAACGTGCGGCCGACGGTGCACCGTCTGCGCGAGAGCGAGGAGCGCTTTTCGTCGACGATGGAGCTCGCGGCGATCGGTATCGCACACGTCGATCTCGGCGGCAGTTTCATCTATGCCAATCCGCAGCTGTGCGAGATGCTCGGCTATACCGAGGAGGAGCTCGTCGGTCGGTCCATCAGGCAGATCTCGCACCCCGACGATGTCTCGGCGACGGACGAGCTGCGGGACCAGCTTCGAGCCGGCGAGATCAAGTCCTTCAAGCTCGAAAAGCGCTATCTGCACAAAGACGGCTCGCCCTTGTGGGTAGGACTCACGATTGCTTCGAAGCGTAGTCGCTGGGGAGAGGCGCTTTACGACATCTCCGTCGTCGAAGACATCTCGGTGCGCAAGCGTGCCGAGGAGCGAATCCAATACCTCGCAACCCACGATGGGCTCACCGGACTGCCGAATCGCGCGATGTTCTCCCAGCTGCTCGGTCTCGCGATCGAAACGGCGCGCCGCTACGACCGCGAGTTCGCGGTGCTGTTCATTGATCTCGATCGTTTCAAGGTCATCAACGACACACTCGGTCACGATGCAGGCGATGTGCTGCTGAGGGAGATCGGAGCGCGGCTGCGCGAGACGATGCGCGCGAGCGACGTCGTTGCGCGGCTCGGCGGCGACGAGTTCGTCGTGCTGGTGCAGGAAGTCAGCGAAGCGGCCCAAGTCGCAGCGATCGCGCGTAACATCCTCTCGGTGGTCATGCGCCCGGTCGTCATTCTCGGGCAAGAATGCCGCGTCACGGCGAGTGTCGGCGTCTGCATGCATCCGACGGAGGGGCAGGACGATAGTGCCGTTATGAAACACGCCGACATGGCCATGTACTGCGCGAAGGAAGAAGGCAAGAACACGTACCAGTTCTATACGCGCAGCATGCGCGCGCACTCTATCGAGCGGCTGGCGCTCGAGACGAGCCTCAGACGAGCGCTGGAGCGCAACGAGCTCGCACTGCACTACCAGGCGAAGGTCAATTTTCAAACGGGCGTCATCACCGGCGTGGAGGCGCTCCTTCGTTGGCGCAACCCGGATCTCGGGAACGTTCCGCCGGCACAGTTCATTCCCCTTGCGGAGGAGACGGGTCTCATCGTGCCCATCGGCCGCTGGGTGCTGCGTACGGCCTGCGAGCAAAGCGTTGCATGGCAACGTGCGGGGCTTCCGGCCGTGCGTATGTCCGTGAATCTTTCGCTGCGCCAGCTCGGCGACGAAGGGCTCACGGGCGAAGTCGAGTCGGTTCTCGATGAAACGGGTCTCGATCCTGAGCTGCTCGAGCTCGAAGTGACCGAGAGCATGATCATGCACAACGCCGAGCGCGCGGTCGAAGTGCTGGCGCGCATCAAGGCGCTCGGCGTGCGCCTCGCGATTGACGACTTCGGAACGGGCTACTCCTCCCTCGCTCATCTAAAACGATTCCCGATCGACACGCTCAAAGTCGATCGCTCCTTCATTCGCGAGGTGCCGTCCGACCCGGAGGACCGCGCAATCACCGAGGCGATCATCGCGATGGGTAAGACGTTGAGCCTGACGGTGGTGGCCGAGGGCGTCGAGACGCCTGAGCAACAAGCCTTCTTGAGTCAACACGCCTGCGACGAGATGCAAGGCTACTACTTCAGCACGCCGATTCCATCCGAGGAGTTTGCGCGCTTGCTGCGCAATCACCGGCCGCTGCCGCGCCGCTGACATCTGTTGTGCGAATCGGAATCACTGCGGACCCCTTGTCCGCCGCCCGCCCCTGTGGTCTTCTGCTGCGCCCGGTTGGCTAGGACGGAAATCCGGGGACGACTCTTGGAGTCGGCGGGTCGTCGGAGGTAGCTGCATGCGCAAGTCGAGGGGTTTGGCTGTCGGAGCGGTGCTGGGCAGCGTCGCGCTTTGGGTCGCGATGCCGGTGCGGGGGGCCGATCCCGTGCCTCCTGCCGAGCGCACGTGGATGAATCCGCAGCTGACCCCCGACGAGCGGGCGACGCTGCTCGAGCGGGCCATGACTCCGGCCGAGAAGCGAGGGCTCATCAACGGCCGGGTCGGGACGGCGTTTCGCGGCAAGCCGCTACCGCCGGGAGCGCTGGGCTCCGCGGGATTCGTCGCCGGCATCGAGCGCCTCGGTGTGCCGGCGCTTCAGGAAACCGACGCGGGGCTCGGGATCGCCAATCCCGGCAACGCGCGACCCGGCGATCGTTCCACGGCGATGCCGGCCACTCTCGCTCTTGCGGCGACCTGGAGCCCTGAGCTCGCTTACCGCAGCGGCGTGGTCCTCGGTGACGAAGCGCGGCGCAAGGGGTTCAACGTCGTGTTGGCCGGCGGGATGAATCTCGCGCGCGACCCGCGCAACGGCCGCAATTTCGAGTACTTCGGGGAGGATCCGCTGCTCGCCGGCACAATGGCGGGCGAGGCGGTGCGCGGCATTCAGAGCCGGCACGTGATCTCGACGCTCAAGCACTTCGCGCTCAACGCTCAGGAGACGGGACGTTTCGTGCTCGATGCGCGAATCGACGAGGCCGCACTGCGCGAATCGGATCTGCTCTCGTTCGAGCTCGCGATCGAGCGCGCGCATCCGGGTGCGATCATGTGCGCTTACAACAAGGTCAACGGCGACTACGCCTGTGGCAATGACTTTCTGCTCAATCACGTGTTGAAGGGCGACTGGGGGTTTCCGGGCTGGGTCATGTCCGACTGGGGTGCCGTGCACGACGTGACGTACGCCGCGCGTGGCCTCGATCAGGAGTCCGGCGAGCCGATCGACCCGGAGATTTTCTTCGAGGCGCCGCTGGACGCGGCCATGGCTGCGGGGGAAGTGACGCAAGCGCGGATCTCGGACATGGTGCGCCGGATCTTGCGCTCGATGTTCGCTGCCGGTCTGTTCGACGAATCGTCGATCGATAGGTCGATCGACTTCACCGCGCATGCTGCCGAAGTGCGCCGAGTGGCCGAACAGTCCATCGTCGTGCTGCGCAACGAGAACGACGCGTTGCCGCTGTCGCGCAATGTGCGCCGCGTGGCCGTGATCGGCGGCTTCGCCGATCAAGGGGTGATCTCGGGTGGTGGTTCCTCGCAAGTTCATGGCGCCGGCGGTGCCTTGCCGACCGTGCCCGTGAACGACGGTCGCGGACGCACGCGGCAGATGGTGCTGCATCCGTCTTCGCCGCTCGCCGCGATTCGCTCCATGGTTCCGCGAGCCGACGTGGAGTTCGTCGATGGCCGTGACCCGGCCGAGGCGGCGGCCGCCGCGAGCCGCGCCGACGTCGCGATCGTCTTCGCCACACAGTGGATGACCGAGGGTGCCGACGCACCGGATCTCTCGTTGCCGAGCGAGCAAGACGCGTTGATCGACGCGGTCGCGGCCGCCAACCCGCACACTGTCGTCGTGCTCGAAACCGGTGGCGCCGTGCTCATGCCGTGGCTAGACGCGACGGGCGCCGTCGTTGCTGCGTGGTACGCGGGCGAGCGTGGCGGCGAGGCGATCGCGAATGTGCTGTTCGGCGCCGTGGAGCCGGGCGGCCGTCTGCCAGTGACTTTCCCTGTCTCCGAGGGACAGCTGCCTCGAACTGCGATTCCGGGATGGAGTTCGTCAGCCAACGAGCCGTTTGTCGTCGATTATCCCGAAGGTGCCGACGTCGGTTATCGGTGGTTCGCTCGGCGCGGGATGAGACCGCGATTTCCTTTCGGCTACGGCCTGAGCTACACGACCTTCGGCTACTCGGGATTGAAGATTTCCGGCTCGCGCGATCTCGTCGTGAGTTTCGAAGTCCGTAATACCGGAAAGCGGGCGGGCTATGCCGTTGCGCAGATCTATCTCACGCGCAGAGCCGGGCGGCCCGAGCGACGGCTCGTGGCTTGGGGCAAGCTGCTGCTGCAGCCGGGCGAGCAGAAGCAGTTCAGCGCGCGGGTCGATCCGCGCTTGCTTGCGGATTTCGATACGAGCGCATCGGAGTGGCAGATCGCGGCCGGCGACTACGATTTCTCGCTCGGCGATTCGGCGGAGCACTTCACCCAAACGGCCTCGCAGATCTTGCCCGCAACGACGCTGCCACCCTGACACTCGCAAGCATGCTGCGGCGTTGGCACCGACGCTGCTACGGCTTCGCCGCGTGATGGGGCATCGTGTGGTCGCCGCCACCTTCCGACGACGGGTCGCCCGGTCGCGGCGCCACGTGCAGGTGTCCCATCATGCCGACCTCGGCGTGATCGAGAATGTGGCAGTGCAGCATCCACATGCCGGGCCGGTCGTCGAAGCGCACGGCGAGATCTACCTGCGCGTCGACCGGCACGTTGATCGTGTCCTTCCACTCGGGCACGCGCGTGTCGTCGAGCACCTGGAAGAAATAACCATGCAAATGGAACGGGTGCGCGAACACGGTGTGATTGATCACGTGCCACACCTGGGTTTCGCCCACGGTAGCCTCGAATGGCTTGTCGTGGCCGTAGGGCACGCCGTTGATGCCCATCACGACGTCGTTGTTGTCGAGGTTGATCGTGAGCTCCATGGTTCGTTCCGCGGCGCCCGTGATATCGATCGGCTCGATGTCGCGCAGATGCGTCGGGATGGGTTCCGGCGTCACGGGCGGCTCGTCCACGGTCACGATCCTCAACATCTTCTCCGGCGCCCGGTTGAACATGCTGCCGTAGCCTCGATCCGTCGGCGACCAGCGCATCATGTCCTCGGTGCCGGGCTCGTTGGCGGGCGTGAAGACTGCGTCCGCGCGTTCCGAGGGCGTCACGAGCAGGCTGTAAACGTCTTCGGAGCGCTCGGCGAGCCCGTTGTCGCCCCCGAGTCGCATGAAGCGGTGATTGTGTAGGCGCACGTTGAAGTAGCGAGCGCGCGAGGCGTTGATGATGCGCCAACGTTGCTGCTTGCCCTTGCGCACCTTGAGGGTCGGGACGACCTTGCCGTTGACGAGCAGGATGTTGCCCTCGCGGCCGAACAGGTCGCCGAACTTGCCGCCGTTGTCTTGCGCCAGCAGCTGACCGTCGCTGTCCAAGCTCATGTCCGAGACGACGAGCACGAGGTCGTCGCCGAACGCCTTCGGATCCTTGGGGTCCTTGATCAGGATCGGCCCATACAGACCGCGGCCGACCTGGCCGGAAGAATTCACGTGCGGGTGATACCAGTACGTGCCCGCGTCCGGCAGCGTGAACTCGTAGCGAAACTCGCCCCCGGACGGGACCGGGTCTTGGGTGAGTCCGGGCGAGCCGTCCATGTTGTTCGGCACACGTAGGCCGTGCCAGTGGATCGTCGTCTCTTCGGGCAACGAGTTCTTGAAGTGGACGATGAGCTTGTCGCCCACGTTGGCGACGATCATCGGCCCGGGAACGCCACCGTTGTAGGTCCACGCTTTGGTCTTGAGCCCCGGGAGAATTTCGACCTCGGCGATCTTGGCTTCGAGGTCGATCTCGACGATGTGCGGGTCGGGATTGAGATCCTTGGCGACCTCGAGCTTGAGATCGGCGTCCCAGCCCTCGGGCTGCGAGACTTCGTGGGCGGCCAGCGTCGGGGCGTCTTTAGGGCTGCAGCCGGCAACGAGCGACGCGGCGCTCAGAGCGAGTGCGACACCGCTCCACGTCTGGGCGCGGCGCGACGCGGGCGGGCGTACGGCAGCCGAGGCCGGGCCTTGTAGGGGGGGTCTCACCGTCTCTCATCTCCCGTGGGCGAATGGACAGTATAGGGACGTCGCACCATATGGGTGCATCCGTAATTTCCGCAGGTCAAGCGCGAGCCCGATTGTTTCGCGGACATTGGCCGGCCACTATCCCAGCAGTGGGGCCGCGGGTTTGGCGGCCGTCCGGACGAGGCGCAGCATGGCTTTGGTATGACTACAGGATCGGCGAAGAAGGATTTACAGCGCCGCCAGCGCCGTTGGGCCGAAGGTGCAGGGGTTGGCAGCGACGGGCGCGGCTACGTGCGCCGACTGGAAGACAACTTGCGCGCGCCGCTCTCCGGCGACGCTCGGGCGTCGTTCACCGACGGCCCGGAGCTTGCGCAGCGCCTGCGGCAACCGCCGAAGTTCCATGCGCTGCATTCGTCGGCCGCGCTGGTCGCGAACGTGTTCGATTATTGGAGCGGGCAAGATGCCTCGCCGCTCGTCGCCGCGCTCGGATTCGCCGGTCGCTGCGAGCGGCTGCGCTTCGAGGCACGCTTTCCTACCGGCCTTGCCGGCGAGCCGCCGACCGTGGACCTGCTCTTACTGCTCGATGGCGGCCGGCAGATCGCCGTCGAGAGCAAGTTCAGCGAGTGGCTCACGCGGCGGCCGCGCAACAAGGCCGTATTCAAAGACAAGTATTTCCCGCCGGGGAGGGCACTGTGGGCCGAGAGCGGGTTGCCGCGTTGCCAGGCGCTGGCCGAAGCCTTGCAAACGGGCGCCGAGCGGTTCAGGTATCTGCATGCCGCGCAACTGCTCAAGCACGCTCTCGGACTGTCGGTTTCGGGGACGGGGCAGTTCTCCCTCTGCTACGCGTACTACGACTGGCCGAGCCGCGAAAGTGCTCAGCACGGCTCGGAGCTCGAGCAGTTTGCGGCAGCGGTCGCGCCCGAGCTTTCGTTTTCGGCCGTGACGTATCAAGACGTCTATCGGCGACTGCGTGATACGCCTGCGGCCGAGCCGCATTACGTCGACTACTTGCGGCGGCGCTACTTCGGCGACGTGCGCTAGACCGTGCGCCGCCCGGGGCGTTGCCGTACGATGGCAACCCTCGGGCCTAGAACAAGAACAAACGAGGAATACGCCATGCCGTACGAGTATGGTTCCCAAAAGATCGATATCCCGAATCCGTTTCGGTTCGAAGGCGTGGTCTACACGATTCGAGCCGCGGGTTTGATCGTGCTCGGCCTTTACGGCCTGTTGCACGTACGTGCGCTCGTGGACGCGGGCGACCGTAGTCTCGGCGTGGCGGATATGCTCGGCGGTCTCGTGCTGCTGGGCTTCGGCGTGTTCGCCACCTACGTCGGTCTGTTCAAGATCTTTCGCTTCTATGTGGGCCGGGGGCAGCCGGCGGACCTGGCCTCCGCGACGTCGTCGGAGCAGTCGGTCATGCCGGGCGCGGCGA
The DNA here is from genome assembly GCA_963786385.1 of uncultured Gammaproteobacteria bacterium. Lineage (GTDB taxonomy): Bacteria > Pseudomonadota > Gammaproteobacteria > Steroidobacterales > Rariloculaceae > FEN-1219. The sequence continues at coordinate 1,507,700 of CAWAYS010000005.1, read as the reverse complement.
CCGGCGGCGCGACGGGCTTTCGCAGCATCTACAGTCCGGTCGTGCTGGCGGAGATGCTGCTCGGCCGGAAGAATCCGACGTTTCGCGAGCCCGAAGGCTGGTTGCCGCGCTTGCTGCACACGTTCGCGCGCAACTTGATCTTTCTGCCCTACGCTTTGCGCAACGATGCCGCGTCGCGTTTCGTCGCGGCGGCGTATAGCGTCGTGATGCTCGTGCTGCTCGGCCTCGCATGGTTTTCGGGCGTGACGGGACTCGTGCCGATGGCCGGCACGCCGATCATGTCCTGGCTCGTGGCGGTGGTCACGGCGCTGCTCGTCATCATCTGGTTCCGCGAGGCGTTACGCAGTGCGCGCGGCTACCAAGGGGTCGTGCTGCGCTTCGGCGTCGGCACGCTCGTGCTCTGGGTCGCCGTGGCCGTGTTCGCCCCCGTCGTGTTGGTCTGGCTCAACGGTGTGCGGCCGCTGCCGGCGCTGCCGATCGCGCCGTTCCCGTGGTTCGTGCTGACGCTCGGCCTCGGCGCCGCAGCGCTCGGCTACAGCCTGTTGCTCGCGTTGCGCCGCGCACCGGGCGACGCGCCGTCGACCTTGGTGTCTGAGTATCGGGAGCATTGGCAGGAGTCGGTGCATCCGATGGACATCTTTCGGGCGATCGAAATGACACTGGCGAAGCACCGTTTCGAGGATATCCCGAATCGCATCTACGAGAACGACGTGCCCGAGCTCACGCCGCAGGGCACGCAGAACAAAGGGGAGTTCACAGGGCGCACGGTCCAGGAGATTCAGCCGCGGCCGGTCGCCGACCGGCGCGCCGATCCGGTGATCAAAGCCGGTATCGTTGCCGGTCAGTCGCTTTTGCTCGGAGCGGGCGTCGCCGTGTTTGCGGTCTTGCTCGGCCTCGAACGCTATTCGGCGACCGTCATCGCCGAGATTCTCGTCGGTGCGCTGTTGCTGTGGATACTCGGGCAGATGATTGCGCGCACGTCGACGTCGTATTTGTCGGAGATCGAGTTCGAGTCCGACCTCATCGCGTTCGCCGTCACGGGCACGTTTTCCGAGTCGCGCATCGCAACTGGCATGAGCATTTACGATTCGACGCGCTCCGAGAATCTCGTCGTTCGCTCGAGCCTCACGCCTTGGCTGCTCGTGAGCCGCATTCGGAGCAGCACGCTGACCGTGAGTGGCTCGCGAAATCTCGAGCAGCCGCGGCTCGTGCTCGGTATGGAGGAAGATACGCAGCTGAGCCGGGAGCTCGTGGCGGATGCGCAAGCGTTCTTGCGTGATCGCCAGATCATGGCCTCGGTCGCATCGGAAGCGGACTTGGAGGCCGCGGCCAACATTTACCAGATGAACGAGCGCACGCGGGCCGCTGGGCAACATCCGCCGGGTCAACCGCAGATCTCCCAGGATATGCGCGACGACCAGCTCATGGCGCCGGGTCTCGGCAGCCCGGGGCCACTCGGCCCGGAAGCCTAGAGCCCTGAGCGCCTCGACCGTTCCACATCGGCTCCATGTGACGGTGCCCCCGGGCACTGCGGAGCTTGCCGCCGAGGAGCTAGTGGCGTGCGGCGTGTCGGCGTCGCCCCGCGTGCACGCGGCGACGGTGGCTTGCGAGGCGACGCTCGAGCAGGCCTATCGGATGTGCCTGTGGTCGCGCGTCGCGAACCGCGTGCTGTTGCCGCTTGCCGAGTTTCCGGCCCCGACGCCCGAAGCGCTCTACGAGGGCGCTCGCGGTGTCGCCTGGGACGAGCATCTCGCACCGGACGGCACGCTCGCGGTCGATTGCACGAGCCGCAAGTCGCGCGTCGCTCATACGCAGTTCGCGGCGCTGAAGGTCAAGGACGCGGTCGTCGACCAGTTTCGCGATCGAACCGGGTCTCGACCTTCGGTCGACGTCGATGCGCCGAGCATCCGGATCAATCTGCATCTCGATCGCGACGTTGCGACAGTCGCGCTCGATTTGTCCGGTGAGAGCCTGCATCGGCGCGGTTATCGCGGGCCGCAAGGTGCCGCACCGCTCAAGGAAAATCTGGCCGCGGCGATCGTGTTGCGTGCCGGGTGGCAGAAGCTCGTCGCCGCGCGCGACACTTTTCCTGTGGGCCTCGTGGATCCGATGTGCGGCTCGGGGACGCTGGTCATCGAGGCTGCGCTGATCGCGGCGGATGTCGCGCCGGGACTGTTGCGTCGCTATTTCGGCTTTCTCGGTTGGCGCGGGCACGATGCGCCACTTTGGGAGGCCCTGCTCGCCGAAGCACGCGAGCGCCGGGCTGCGGCGGTTGTCGATGGCTGCGTATTGCGCGGCTACGATCGATCGGCCGCGGCCGTCGCCGCCGCGCGCGAGAACGCCGTGCGCGCGGGGGTCGACGGCGTTGTCGCCTTCGAGCGCTGCACGCTCGAGCAGTTGCCGAAGGCACCCACGGCTCACGGACTGTTCGTGGTCAACCCGCCGTACGGGGAGCGTCTCGGCGATCAGCGGGAGCTCGCATCATTGTACGCGCTGCTCGGCACGGTGTTGCGCGAGCGGTACCAGGGCTGGCAGGCGGCCGTGCTCACGGGCAATGCGGCGCTCGGCCGTGAGCTCGGGATGCACGCGAAGCGCACGCATCGGCTCTTCAACGGACCGATAGAATGCCGTTTGCTGCGCTTCGATGTCGAACCGAAAGCATTTACGGTCAAGCGCGCTCCGGGGGCGCTGCCGACGTTCGATGCGGCGGCGGCGCGCGCGCGGCCCGGGGCCGGGATGTTCGCCAACCGTTTGCAGAAAAATGCCGAAACGCTCGGGCGTTGGGCCAGCGAGGAGGGGGTAACGTGCTATCGGGTCTACGACGCCGACATGCCGGAGTACGCATTCTCGATCGATATCTATGCCGCGGCTGCTGCCGACGACGCGATGCCGCCGGGTTCGCCGGCACGATGGGTCTACGTGCAGGAGTATGCGCCGCCGCCGACCGTGGATGCCGCGAAGGCTCGAGCCCGACGCGAAGAAGTCTTCGCCGTCGTTCCCGAGATCTGCGGTGTGCCGTCCGGTGATGTCTTCGTTCGCACGAGGGCTCGCCAGCGCCGCGGCGCGCAGTATCAGAAGCTGGAGGCCCGTCGCGAGTTTCGAACCGTGGGCGAGGGCGGACTGCGCTTTCTGGTCAATTTCACGGACTACTTGGATACCGGTCTCTTTCTCGATCATAGGCTCACGCGTAGGCGGCTTCGTGACCTTGCGGCGGGTAAGCGATTCTTGAATCTATTCGCGTACACGGGGACGGCTTCCGTCTATGCGGCGGCCGGCGCCGCGCGTTCGACGACGACGGTCGATATGTCGAGACCCTATCTCGACTGGGCCAGGCGCAATCTCGAGCTCAACGGGTTCCGCGACGCGGCGCGTCATCGTGTTTTGCAGCACGACGTGCTCGCTTGGCTCGAAGAGCCGTCCACGGAGCGCTACGATCTCGTGTTTCTCGATCCGCCCACGCGATCCAGATCCAAGCGCATGGCCAAGGAATTCGACGTGCAGCGCGATCACGCGCACTTGGTCTGGCGCGTCGTGCGGCGCCTCGCCCCGGGTGGACTCATCGTGTTCTCGAACAACTTCCGCAAATTCAAGCTCGACACGATCGGACTGACGGATCTAGACGTGCGAGACGTGACGGCGGAGACGATTCCGCGCGATTACGCGCGCAACCCGAAAGTTCACCACTGCTTCGAGATACGCTTGCCGCGCTGATCGCTCTTCGAATCCGGCCGGGTGCGGGTCAGGACTTCTCCGAGTCGTCGCCGTCGTCGGCCGGCTCCCCCCGAGGTTGGCGGATGAACTGGCTGCAGAAGAGAATCGCGCCTTCGTACATCGCGTACATAGGCACCGCGAGCAAGGTCTGAGAGAACATATCGGGCGGCGTCAGGAACATGCCGACCACGAAAGTGCCGAGGAATACGTATACGCGAGCGGCCTTCAACGCCTCGAGCCGCACGACGCCCGTCCAAACGAGAATCACGATCGCTATCGGCACCTGGAATGCGAGGCCGAAGGCAAAGAGCATGCCGATCGTGAAATCGAGATACGCTTTGATGTCGGTTCTGATCGCGACACCGGGTGGCGCCACCGAGGTGAAGAAGCCGAAGACCATCGGCAGCACCAAGAAGAAGGCGAACGCGACACCGACGTAGAACAGCACGATGCTCGCGATCATGAACGGCAGCGCCAAGCGTCGCGTGTGGCGCGGCAGCCAATAGTCGACGAGCCGCCAAAGCTGGTAGAGCAGCAGCGGCATCGTAATGAAGAGCGCGGCCCAAAACGTGGCTTTGAGCGGTGTGAACAGCGGCGAAGCGATGTCGCGCGTGATCAACGTGCCCGTGACCGGCATCTTGGCCATGATCGGCGCCGAAATGAGCTCGAACACGCGCTGGGAGAACGGCACGAGACACAAGAAGACGGCCAGCAGGCCGATCCCCGCTTTGGCGCAGCGGGAGCGCAGCTCGTAGAGGCTCGCCAGGATGCTGCCGGCGGGGCTCGACGGGTCCTGCTCGGGAGAGGCGGTGCTCATGACGGTGCGAGACGCTGGAACTGCATGGTGGAGCATTCTAATGGAAACGAGTGCCTCCAACGGGTGCGCCTATCGGCTCGCCGATCGACCCGTTAGACTCCGGAGCAAGTCGATTCGTGATGGGTGTTCGATGACGAAGATGGTGGGTGTGGCCGGCAGCCTGCGGCAGGGCTCGTTCAATCGCGCGTTGCTGAGAGCCGCGGCCGCCGCCATGCCGGAGGGCACGGAGCTCGTGACGGGCGCGATCGACGGCATCCCGCTGTACAACGCCGACATCGAAGCGCGCGACGGCCTGCCCGCCGCCGTCACGGCGCTCAAGGCGCAGATTGCCGATGCCGACGGCTTGCTGCTCGTGACCCCCGAGTACAACAACTCGATTCCGGGCGTGTTCAAGAACGCCATCGACTGGTTGTCGCGTCCGCCCGCCGATATTCCGTGGGTGTTCGGAGGCCGCCGGGTTGCATTGATCGGTGCCTCACCGGGAGGCTTCGGCACGGTGCTCTCTCAGGCGGCTTGGCTACCCGTCCTCAAGACACTCGGCACCGAGCTTTGGAGCGCCGGCAAGCTGCTGGTCTCGCATGCGGGTGACGCGTTCGACGCAGAGGGCAGGCTCGTCGATGAGCGGGCGCGCGAGCAACTCGGTAAGTTCCTGCAAGGCTTCGTCGCGTTCGTCGCCGCTCCTCGGTAGCCGCGACCGTGCGGCGGCGTCCTTCGTGAGGCGCTGCGACCAGTGTAGTACGATGCAGGCTACCCTTCTCGATGGGCTCATCAACGAGATGCGTAACTGACCCGTGATGAATCCACTCGGCACCCGGCGCGACTTCGTGGCCATGAGCGCCGCACTTGGCGCAGTGAGCGTCCTGCCCGGAATCTCTTGGGCGCAAAGCCGTATGCCTCAGCGGCCGATACCGAGCACGGGAGAGATGTTGCCAGTGATCGGGCTCGGCTCGAGCAAAGTCGTCGAGCAGATCGCGACGAACGGACCCGAGCCTCTCGCGGCCGTGTTGCGGACGCTCGTCGAGCGTGGCGGTAAGCTCGTCGACACCTGGCCGCGCAACGCCGAGAACGATGCAGCCTTCGGCCGCGTCGTGAATACGCCGGGTCTCAGTGACGAACTGTTCCTGGCGACGAAGATCGATCGGCCCGGTAAGGAAGCCGGCATCGCGCAGTTTCGTGAAATCCAACGGCTGTTCGGCCGCGATCGGTTCGACCTGGTGCAGATTTTCAGTCTGACCGACCTCGACGTGCATTGGCCCACGCTCAAAGAGTGGAAGGCCGCTGGCCTGGCTCGGTACATCGGCGTCACGGTGGCCGATGCGCGATTGTACGAGCGTCTCGCCGAGTTCCTCGGCCGCGAACGGCCCGACTTCGTGCAGATGAATTATTCGCTCACGGAGCGCGAATCAGAGCGGCGCTTGTTGCCCTTGGCGGCGGACCGCGGTGCGGCGATCGTGATCAACCGTCCATTCATGAACGGTGCATACTTCGACCGGTTGGCCGGGCGGGCGCTGCCGGCGTGGGCCGCGGAGTTCGATTGCAAGACGTGGGCCGAATTCTCGCTCAAATACATCCTCGCGAATCCGTTGTTGACGTGTGTGCTGACCGAAACGGCGAATCCGCAGCACATGGCAGATAACGCCATGACGGCATCGGGGCCTTTGCCCGACGAGGCAGCCCGACAGCGCATGCGCGAGTTCATCGGGAGCGTCTAGTGTCTCCGGGCAGGTTCGCGCGTGCCGCGGCGGTAGCCGTTCAAAAGCGTGTCGTGAGCGCGGCGTAGAAGTAGCCCGGGTCGCCGCGCCCCGCGGCGCCTTCGACCGTCGCGGGAAACTCGCCGAGAGTGAGCTTGGCCACGCCGGTTTCGACGTCGAGCCGATCCTCGATCGCAGCCCAGACGAAGCGTGCTTCGAGCTCGCGACCGAGCGCGCTGCCCGAGCGGCCGGTCGGGTCGACGAAACCCGAGCCGACCCACTCATCGCGCGGTGAAGCCAAGCGGTAGCTTCTATAGGCGATCATCGCCTGCCAGCGCGGGTGCGGCCGAAATGTGAGCCGAACACCGGGAGTCTCGAGGTTGCTACGGGCAAACGGACCGAAGATGCCGGTCGGTCCGAAGTCGAATCGGCGCGCGCCGAACAGCGTGTCGAAGCGTTCGCTGCGCGCATCGAGCGGATCCTCGTCGCCGCTGGCGATGTCGAATTGGGCGGTGAGCGTGGGTGCCCAGCGGCTGTCGAACGTGTAGCCGAGCTCCAGATGCAGGAAATACGCGTGCACGTCGAGGTCGTCGCGTGCGATGCCCGTGATCGTGCCGCCTGTTTGCCCGCGCTGCAGCACGCCCTCGACCTCATAGCTCCAATGACCTTGCTCGGCGGCACGGTAGGCGCGTACGCCGGTGCTCATGAGGCTCGATCGCGCCGCGGGGTCGAGGGGAGAAAGTCGATAGGACAGCGCATAGGCCTCGAGCGTGTCGCCGTGTGGGCCGTGCACGGGCTCGTAGAACAGTCCCCAAAGCGTCGAATCGCGCAAGCCGTGATCGAGCCCGGGCTCGTTGTCCAGCAGTGCCGCGCGTGCGCTAGGCAGCGTCGTCAGTGGCTCGGTGTAAAACACGCGCGCCGAGCGACCTCGCGCGTCGTGCCATTGCCAGTCGACCCCGGCGAAGCTCGTTACCGTGTTGCGGTAGCGGTTTCTAGCGAGCAGCCGGCGCTTGCCGAGATCGAAAGTCATGCGCCCGATTCGCACGGTGCTCGCGCCGCGGTGTCCGGGCCCGCGGGCATGCAGCGCGACATAGGCTTGGACGGGCTCGAGCGCATTGATGCCCGTGGCGCTCACGAAGGACCCCGAGTCGTTGAGCAGCTCGCGCGAATCCATGATCTCGCTCACGACGTCCAGTCGCGGCAGGCGAGCCGTGAACCGCAGCGTCGTTTGCATCGCCAGAGCCTGGTCGCTATCGCTCAAGCCAGATCGGAACTGCGGAGCGACTCTCTCGTAGCGGCTGCGGTGCGTGCCGCTGAACGAGAATCCGCCGTCGCCGTCTTGCGCGGCTGCGACATGCGCGGCGAGCAAGAGCGCTGCGGCCGCGACCAGTTTTCGGCGCACGGTTCCGCCGCGCCGCGCATGGCGAATCGGTGAGGCTCGCGTGACGAGAGGGGGCTCGGAGGGTTTCGGCGGAGCGTTCTTGTCGTTCATGCATCGCTATATACCATCAAATATTGCGCTTCGGTACAACCGTGGCGCCGCGCCGGGCGCTAGGCCAACCGCCGGCGCATATTCCGGCGCGCGGCCCGATTTGTGCCGGGCCGCGGGCCGCCGCCCCTGTGGCATCATGAAACGATGTCGACTTCATTCGCCCCTAGCCAATCCCTCGAGGCTCGTGCTGCGGACGTGCTGCGCGACGTGTTCGGCTACACCGAGTTTCGCGGCCATCAGCGCGAGATCATCGCGACCGCGGTTGCGGGCCGCGACTCGCTCGTGCTGATGCCGACCGGCGGCGGCAAGTCGCTTTGCTATCAAATTCCGGCTCTGGTACGTGACGGTGTCGGGCTCGTCGTGTCGCCGCTGATCGCGCTCATGGAAGACCAAGTCGGCGCGCTGCGCGAGCTCGGCGTCAGAGCCGCATTCTTGAATTCCACGCTCGGCCGGGCCGAGCAAGCGGCGATTGTCGAGCAGCTGCGCCGCGGGACCATCGACTTACTGTACGTGGCGCCCGAAAGACTCGTGCAGCCCGAGATGTTGACTCTGTTGCAGGCAGTTCCGCTGTCGATCGTAGCGATCGACGAGGCACACTGCGTTTCGCAGTGGGGGCACGACTTTCGACAAGACTATCTCGCTCTCGGACAGCTCGAGCGTTGGTTTCCGGGTGTCCCGCGCATGGCGCTCACGGCAACGGCAACGCCGCCGACCCGCGCCGAGATCGTCGATCGTCTCGAGCTCGACGCCGCGGCCGTGTTCGTCTCGAGCTTCGACCGGCCGAACATTCGCTATGCGGTTCAGGCGAAAGCCGATGCCCGTGCGCAGCTCATGAAATTTCTCGCGCTGCGCCGCGGCGAAGCGGGCATCGTCTATTGTCTGTCACGGAAGAAGGTGGAGAGCACCGCGGACTGGCTTCGCGCGCAAGGGTTCGACGCGCTGCCTTATCATGCCGGCCTGAGCGCAGACGTGCGCGCGGCGCATCAGCGACGGTTTCTCGTGGAAGAGGGCGTGATTATCGTTGCAACCATTGCGTTCGGCATGGGCATAGATAAGCCGGACGTGCGTTTCGTCGCCCATTTGGATTTGCCGAAGAGTATCGAGTCGTATTACCAGGAGACAGGTCGCGCGGGGCGCGACGGCGAGCCGGCGGACGCGTGGATGGTCTATGGTCTGCAGGACGTCGTGCAGCTGCGTCAGCTCGTCGACGCTTCGGAGGCGGGCGAGCAGTACAAGCGCAACGAGCGTCACAAGCTCGATGCGCTGCTCGGGTGGTGTGAGGTCACCGAGTGTCGTCGCCGGCCTCTGCTCGCCTATTTCGGGGAAGGCGGCGGCCCCGACGCCGACTGCGGCAACTGCGACAATTGTCAGCAACGTCCGGTGACTTGGGATGCCACGCAAGCCGCGCGCAAGCTCTTGTCTGCCGTTTACAGGACCGGCCAAAGCTTCGGCGCCGCGCACGTCATCGACGTGCTGTTCGGCAAGCGCACGGAGAAGATCGAGCGCCATCGCCACGAGCACCTGTCCGTGTTCGGGATCGGCGCCGACGTGCCCGTGCAGACGTGGCGCTCGATCGTGCGTCAGCTCGTCGTGCAAGGCCATCTCAGGGTCGACAGCGAGCGCTTCGGAGCGTTGGCGTTGACGCCCGCCAGCCGTGCTCTGCTTCGCGGGGAGCTCGTGCTGCGATTGCGCGAAGACGCGAAGGATCCCATCTTGCGCAAGAAGGACTCGCGCTGCGGCAGTGCCTCTGGCCGAGGCCGATCGCGCCTTGTTCGATGCTCTGCGCGAACGGCGGCGCGTGTTGGCTGTGGAACACAACGTACCGCCCTATGTCATCTTTCACGATGCCACGCTGCTGGAAATGGCAGCGCGTCGGCCCCGGGACAACGATGCTCTGCTGAGCGTCGGTGGCGTCGGGCAAGCCAAGCTCGAACGTTACGGCGAGCAGTTCCTCGAGCTGATTCGCGCCGCGTCGCTGCCGGCCGACCATTGACGCTTCGCGACGACCGCACCTATGCTCGTTGAACGCAGGCGGAGCGATCCTTGACACGCTTGCGGCACAGGTCGCGTCGGGTTTTTTGACACGGGAGGTTTCGGATGAATCAGCGTCATAGGGTGGCGGCAGCACGGGTGGTTACGTCAGCGCTGGTTGCGGTCCTCGGGCTCGCGCTCGCGACCGGTGTGTCGGCGCAGGGGGCGCCGCGCATCTACAACACCGTGAAGGAGAAGCTCGCGCGTGGAGAAAAGGTGTTCGGCGGCACCGTGACGACGTCGGATCCTTCCATCTACTGCGCGATGGCAAATTCGGGATTCGACTACCTCTGGATCGAGATGCAGCACAGCCCGCTGACGTACGACGAAGTCGCGCGCATGATCTGGGCTTGCCGCGGCGCGCCCGCGATTCCGTTCATTCGCGTGCCGGACGCAACGCCGGGCGACATCCAGAAGGCCGTCGACGTCGGCGCGCTCGGTGTGATCGTGCCGCTCGTCGACACGGTCGAGGAGATTCACTCGGCCGTCCAATACGCCAAGTATCCGCCACTCGGCAAGCGCAGCCTGGGCAACGGACAATACGGAGCCCTGTGGGGCAGGGACTATCGTGCGACGGCCAACGATAACGTCATGATCGTGGCGATGATCGAATCGCCGCCGGGTGTCGCGATCGCGGACAAGATCGCGAGCGAGCCCGGCGTCGACGTCGTGTTCGCGGCCAGCACGGATCTCGGCAGCTTCTCCGGCACCCGGCAGGGTGAGGCGCCTTACGAAAAGATGGTCACGACGATCCACGACGCCACGCTCAAGGCAGGCCGCAAGCTCGGCGGTCCACAAGCGTGGAGCAATCGCGAAGGATTCCAATTCTTTCAGGCGCCGACGGAGGCGACCTTCATCCGGCTCGGCGTTCGCTCGTCGCTGGACTCGTCGGGGGCGGGTGTGGCACCGGTGGAAGGCGCCGAGCGCTGAGGCCGGAGAGCTGCCCATGGATCCGTCGGTCAATGTGTTCGGTGAGCGGCTTCAAGCGTGCAACGACAATCCCGTTACGGGGTTTTTTCGTGACTGCTGTTGCAATACTTCGGATCAGGATGTCGGGTCGCACACCGTTTGTGTGGAAGTCACGCAGGACTTTCTCGAGTTCTCGAGATTTCGCGGCAACGATCTGTCGACCCCGCACCCCGAATTCGAATTTCCCGGGCTCAAACCCGGCGATCGGTGGTGCCTTTGTGCCGCCCGTTGGCTCGAAGCGCACCGTCACGGCATGGCGCCGCGCGTTTTCCTCAAAGGCACGCACGAGCGCGCTCTCGAGATCGTGCCGCTCGAGCTGCTCAAGGATTTCGCGCTCGACCTGAACTGAGTCGCGACCAAGGGGCGTCCGACGCCTGGCTCGTCAGTCGCGTTTCGCGAGCGGTCCGAACTGCAAGATTGCACGCAGTTCCAGCAGCCTTTCCGTTGCGCTCGGCGCAAGACCGAAGTACTGCCAGGCCGGATGCCAAGACGCGACGCGCAACCACTCTGCGCCTACCGACCAATGTGCCGACGACTCGTAGCGGTAGGCTATCGTCCAGGCATCGCCCGAATCGGTATTGTCGTCGCTCGGTACGCGATCGAGATCGCCGACGTCGAACACGTCGCGCCGCAGCGTGAGCCGATGCGGACCGAAGCGTTTCGTCGCGAGCACATAAGCGGCGGCAAACTCGTCGTCGACGGCATGCGCGTCGGTCAGTACGGGGCCCATGGCCGTGCGGCCGCGCATCCACTGAGCGAGCACTCCGATGCCCGCCGGCAGCTCGATCTGGGTAGCGATCTGCGCGAACTGCGTGTGCCAGGCATATTGACCTGCGTCGATTTGCGTGGGGTCGGCGCGGTTGTCGTAGTGTGCGAGCGTGATCTCGGCGCGGCGGCCGGTGCGCCACGCTGCGCCGACGTAATAGCCCGCACGGCCGTCGATCTCGCGCCAAGGCTGCACGTAAGGGCTTTGCTGTTCGAACATGGCGCCTGGTCGCAACAGCGGTAGCGTCGCCAGCGGCAGTTTGTCGTCGAAGCGGCTCTGCCGGTCGTGCAGCGACCATCCCTTCCACGCCAGCAGCGATCCTGCCGGGTCGTTGCCTTCGAAGGCGGCCGCGAGCGCCGTGAATTGCTGCTGCGATCGCGCGCCGAATCGGCGTTGCAGGGACCATTCGGCACCGAGGGGACGCACTTCCTCGCCGAGCCACGTGTTGACGGCGGACGCCGATAGCGTGAGCGGCGTGCTCCAAGCGGGCCCCGTGTTCTCGAGTGACCACGGCCCGTGAAAGAAGCCGATCTTCACGCGTTGACGGTTCGGCGAGCGCGGGACTGGCCGCCACTCGACGTACGCTTCCGTGACGCCTAGACCGCTCGAAGCGTCGTCGACTGCATCGACGGCCGCTTGCAAGATCCACGTGGTGCTCAGACGGCCGCTGTACTGGGCGTACCAGCGGCTCGTCGACACGTCACGCTGGTTACGCGAATAGCGCAGCTTGCCGACACCGCCGTCGATCCAGGACTCGAGGCTCGTGGCTGCGGCCGCGAGCCCGACATCCCCGCCCACGATCCAGCGGTGACTATCTCGTTGGCCGTCGGCATGACTCGTAGCGGCGGCGAGTAGTAGGCAAGCGACGGCCGTCGGTCGCTCGAGCATCGGCGTCTCGCGCAGTTCGAGGATTGTGGAAGACTAAGGGTCTCGCGAGCGCGTGTCCGTGACTCATTGCCCAGGTCCGCGCGACGGCCCCCGTCGGGGTGGAGCACGGCCCGGAGACTGGTTAGAGTAGCCGGGCCGGGCCGACGACCCGGCTCACTCGCTTTTCCTCCCGGGGGGATTCGATGCGCAAGCAACTCGCACGAGCGTCGTTACTGCTGTCGGCGGCCGTCGCGTGCAGCGGCACGGTGCGTGCACAGCCCGATGCTGCCGCCGGGCGGATGGCCGAGTGGCCGGTGTATGGCGGTAGCTTGCTGAGCCAGCACTACTCGCCGCTCGATCAGATCAACGCACGCAACGTCAAGGATCTCAAGATCGTTTGGCGGTGGTACGGCGGCAATTTCGGCCCGAATCCAGAGCTCAAGAGCGAGAACACGCCGCTCATGATCGACGGCGTGTTGTATGCGACGGCCGGCGTGACGCGCAATGTCGTCGCCATCGACGCAAAGTCCGGTGAGACCCTATGGGTTTGGCGGCCGAAGGAGAGCGATCGGTTCCGCGCTGCGCCCCGCAAGAACTCAGGTCGCGGCGTGGGATATTGGCGCGACGGTGACGACGAGCGCATTCTCGTCGTCACGCCGGGTTTCTTTCTCGTTGCGCTCGATGCGAGCACGGGTCTGCCGAAGCGCGAGTTCGGCGAGGCGGGTTTCGTCGATCTCAGACAAGGCTTGCGAGGGCCGCAAGGCAACATCGAGGCAGGCTCGTCGTCCCCGCCGCTCGTCGTAGGCGACACCGTCATCGTGGGGCCTGCCGGAGGTATCGGCGCACGGCCGAACTCCAAGACTCAGACCAAGCTCGACGTGCGAGCGTTCAGCGTGCGTACGGGCAAGCTCGAATGGACATTTCACACGATTCCGGCCCGCGGCGAGTTCGGTTACGACACCTGGAAGGACGGCTCCGCCGACTACACGGGGAATGCCGGTGTTTGGGCACCGATGGCGGCGGATCCCGAGCTCGGCCTCGTCTATTTGCCCGTCGAAGGTGGCACGAGCGACATGTACGGCGGGGAGCGCCACGGCGACAATCTGTTCGCGAACAGCCTCGTCGCGCTCGACGCGAAGACCGGCCAACGCGTCTGGCACCAACAGCTCGTCCATCACGACATCTGGGACTACGACAACCCGACATCACCGATTCTGCTCGACGTGACCGTGAACGGCCGGCGCATCAAAGCCGTCGTCCAGCTCACGAAGCAGGCGTTCGCCTACGCCTTCAATCGAGAAACCGGCGAGCCGCTGTGGCCGCTCGAGGAGCGGCCCGTGCCGCAGTCCGACGTGCCGTTCGAGCAAACGGCGCCCACTCAGCCGTTTCCGACCAAGCCCGCGGCCTATGACCGGCAAGGATTCGTCGCGAGCGATCTGGTGGATTTCACTCCTGCGATCAAGGCAGCCGCGCTCGAAGCAGTCAAAGACTTGCGGATGGGGCCGATGTACACGCCGTCCTCGCTCATAAAGGCGCCCGACGGCACGCGTGGTGCGCTTGTGCTGCCCCACTATGGCGGTGGCGCGAACTGGGAGGGCGGAGCCGTCGATCCCGAGACCGGGATGCTCTACGTCGGCTCGGTGACGAACCCGAGCGTGTTCGCCGTGAGCCCGGCCGGCGACCGGTCCGACGTCCGTTATCTTTTCGTCAACGGCGATGCGCCGAAAGTCATGGGTTTGCCGCTCGTGAAGCCGCCCTGGGGCCGGATCACGGCCATCGACATGAATACCGGCAACCACGCGTGGATGATCCCGAACGGGGACACGCCCGACGACGTGAAGAGCAACCCGGCCCTCGCGGGCGTCGACATTCCGCGAACCGGCAAGATGAGTCGCGCGACGCTGCTCGTGACCAAGACGTTGCTGTTCGCGGGCGAGGGCTACAACGGCGCGCCGATTCTGCGCGCTCTCGACAAAGCCACCGGCGCGACCCTCGCCGAGATCCAGCTCCCCGGCGCGACCAGTGGCTTGCCGATGACATACATGGTCGACGGCAAGCAGTACATCGTGGTTGCCGTAGGCCACGACATCCCCGCAGAGCTCGTTGCGCTCGCGCTCGAGTAGCGTTGCGTATGAGCGCCGCCGATTGGGAACGCTTGGTCGCCGGAATCGACTGCCCGCCCGACGCGCCACGAGAAGCGGCGAACGAGCACTGGGACTCGATCTCGGTCCTGTCCGTGTCTTCGTTGTACCTCGCGACCGATGAGCGATCTCGGCTGATCGAGTCGTTGCGTGCGGCAATCGCGGAGGAAGAGCGTTGAGCCGGCTATCGGGCAAGGTCGCCTTGATCACGGGTGCGGCGCGCGGGATAGGCGAGGCGATCGCGCGTGCGTTCGTCGCAGAGGGCGCGCTCGTTTACGTGTCCGACATCGACGATGAGCTCGGCGTGGCAGCGACGGCCTCGCTCGGTGCGGCCGCGCGGTACTTGCATCTGGACGTCCGTCACGAGGCCGACTGGCAAGCGGCCATGCAGCAGATCCTCGAGGAGCAAGGGCGCCTCGACGTCGCGGTCAACAACGCCGGGGTCACGGGGTTCGAAGGCGGCGGCGGGCCGCACGATCCGGAGAACGCCACGCTCGAGGATTGGCGCGACGTTCATCGAACCAACCTCGACGGCGTTTTCCTCGGCTGCAAATACGCGATTCGAGCCATGCGCGGTCATGGCACGGGCTCGATCATCAACATGTCGTCGCGCTCCGGTCTCGTCGGGATTCCGCGCGCGGCCGCGTACGCGTCTTCGAAAGCCGCGATCCGCAACCATACGAAGACGGTCGCGCTCTACTGTGCCGAAGAGGGGCTCGAGATCCGCTGCAATTCGATTCATCCGGCTGCGATCCTGACGCCGATGTGGGAGCCGATGCTCGGCGATGGCCCTGACCGCGAAGCACGAATGCGTGAGTTCGTCCGCGATACGCCCCTCAAGCGCTTCGGCAAACCCGGCGAAGTCGCCGCGCTCGCCGTGTTGCTCGCAGCCGACGAAGCGGCGTACGTGACCGGGGCGGAGCTCAACATCGATGGCGGAATTCTCGCCGGCTCCGCCGCGTCGCCTTCGGATTGACGCGCGTGGTGGACTCCGTCGAGTCGTCGAAGCTCGGCTTCAACGGCACGTGGTCGATGGCCGTCGGTGGCATGATCGGCGGTGGCATTTTCTCGACGCTCGGTGTCGTCATTTCGATCGCGGGCGCGTGGGCATGGCTTAGCTTCGCGGCGGCGGGCCTGATTGCGTTAGCCTCGGGCTACAGCTATGTGAAGCTCGCAGGTCATTATGACAAGGGCGGCGGCGCGTTCACGTTCCTGCGAGAGATCGGTGCAGCGGAATTCGCCGGCACGCTCGCTTGGATACTGATCGTCGGTTACGTGCTCACAAACGCAGTTTATGCCTTCACTTTCGGTCAATACTTCGCTCACGTATTTGGCTTCGGTCCGGTCTTTGCGCGGGCCGCGGCTGCCGGTGTCGTCGTGTTATTCATGGGCCTCAATCTGCGCGGTGTGGCCGAGGCGGGTGGCGTCGAGATTCTTCTCGTTTGGTTCAAGCTCGTCGTGCTCGTCGGACTTGCGACGTGGGGTCTTCTGCAATGGGATCCCGCGGCGCTGTCGCGCAACGTTCCGGACGCCGGGCTCACGGGCGCACTGTTTGGCGCCGCATCCGTGTTTATGGCCTATGAAGGATTCCAGCTCGTCACCTACGACTATGAGGACATCGCGGCGCCGCAGCGGACGCTGCCGCGAGCTGTGCTGTCGGCAATCGTCGTCGTGGTGATCGTCTATGTCGTCGTGACCGTCCGAGGAGACGCGCCCGGGCTTGTTTCCTTGGCCGTGCTCGTGCGATCGCAGCGTTCGGCAGACCGTTCTTGTTGCGGCGAGCGCGGACGGTGAGTCGTCCATGAGACGCGATTCACGGCGAGCTTCCGAAATCGAACCGCGGGTGAACGCCGCGTGACTCGGCGACGACGCCTCGCGATCGTGCTCGCAACCATGGTTGCCTGTGTGGGCTGCGATCAGCTGACCAAGGCAATTGCGAAGTCGCTGTTGTCTGGTGCTCCGGTGCTGAAGCTCGCCGGTGACTTGCTGCGGCTGCAACTGGCCGAGAACCGCGGCGCGTTCTTGAGCTTGGGTGCTGCGCTGCCGGATGGGGTGCGAAGCCTGGTCTTCACCCTCGGAGTCGGAATAGTGCTCGCGGCCTTGACGGTCTATGCAATTCTCGACAGCGATGCCGGCAAGCTGCGAGCCGTGGCATTTGCGCTCGTGGCCGGAGGCGGGCTCAGCAACTTGTTGGATCGAATCACCTATGGCGGTTACGTCGTCGATTTCTTGAACGTCGGCCTCGGTGGGCTGCGCACGGGGATCTTCAACGTGGCCGACATGGCCGTACTGACCGGCGTGGCGCTGCTGTTCGTGCGCGCAGCTCGCATGACACGATAGCCCGCGTCGTCGCGGTGCGCTGACAGATTGGACCGTTCTGCGCCCGAACGGGCGCGTCGACTTCGTGCGCCGAGCGGGGCGAAACGTGTAAGGTAGCCGCACGCGTCGAGTTCGTTGGGCGCGGTGATGGGGGTTGGGTGTCGAACTCGAGTCAGCGTAGAGGATGGCTCATCCTGGGCAGCGGTGTTGCCGCCGTCGTATGCTCCGGTGAGCTGCTTTGGCTGCGCTCGACGCGGCTCGTCGTGACACCCGTTAGCGTGGCGCTGCTTTTTTTGCCGTGGCTCGCGATGGCCGCCGTGAATCTAGCGCTTTGGCATTCGTCGTTGGCCAAGGGCAAGCCTTCGACGCTCAACAAGCTCGGGGTGGCGCTGTTTTGGGTGACGAGCGCCGCATTTGCTGCCATGTTCTCGGCGCTGTACGGTGCTTTGATCTTCGGCTGGGTCTAACCCTGCCGGGTGTGCAATCATCGGTCTTGTGTCGAAGCCGAAGACGGCGTGGTGCCGGTCGGGTCGAGCGCTACGCCCGGGCCGCACGTGTGCGCGTGTGAGCTCGCCACGACCAACCGATCAGCACGGCGAGCGCGGCGAGCACGATGACCGTCAACAGTGCGGCGGCGATATCTATGCCTTTCGTGAACGCCGCGAGGATTCCCGGATCCGCGGCCGGATCGACGGCAGCGAAGGACGGCGCATAGCCCGCGCGGCCCATCGTGACCGTCACGATGACGGTGCCGAATGCAATCCCGATGACGTTGCCCGAGTTGCGGCATAGATTCACGACTCCGGCAGTGACGCCGTGCGCTGCAGCATCGACGGTGTTGAGAATCGATGCGGAGTTGGCGGCGCCAAACAGCGACATGCCGAGCGACATGATCATGAGGCCCGCGATGACGACGCCGACCGGCGTCGTCGTATGGAGCAACGCGAAGGTCGCGAAGCCGAGCGCGGCGACGCCCATGCCGATGTTGGCGAACAGTCGTATGCCCCATCGATCCGCGAGCCGGCCCGCGAACGGAGCCACTACGGCCGTTACGAGCGCGGCGGGCACGATCACGAGGCCGACCTTTTCTGGCGCGTAGCCTTTCACGCCTTGCAGAAAGAACGGGACGAGAAATCGTGTGGCCGAAATACCCATGAACGTGACGACCGCCGCGAGCGCGCCGAAGCCGAATTGCCCGATCTTGAAGAGCCCTAGGTCGAGAATCGGGGCCGGCGTGCGTCGCTCGGCGGCCACGAAGCCGCCGAGCGCCAGTGTGGCCGTCAAAGCTCCGGAGATAGTGCCGGGGGTGAGCCAGCCGTGGCTCGGCCCGAGCGTCAGCGTGAGCAACAGCGCGACGAGGAACGTCGAGAAGAGCACTGCGCCGACATAATCGAACGTCGGCGCCTCGCTTTTCGGTCGCTTCGGGCGCCGGCGCAAGATTCGCTGCGATGCGATCGCGATGAGCAGCATGCCCACGGCCGTGATCGCGAACAGCATGCGCCAACCGGCGGCACCGACGACGAGCCCGCCGGTCGCGGGACCTGCGATCTGGCCGAGTCCGACGAAGCCGAGCTGCATGCCGAGAATCTTCGCGCGCTCACGTGCCTCGAAACTGCCGACCAGGATCGCCATGGCCGTTCCTTGCGTCATGGCCGAGCCCACGCCGACGACGATGCGCGCACCGATCAAGTGATAGACGGAGCCGGCAAAGGAAGCCACGACGGCCCCCACCGTGAAGATCAAAGCACCCAGCACGTAGATTCGCTTGCGGCCGAGCTGATCCGACAAGCGTCCCATGGGCACGAGCAGTGCCGCGATGGTGAGACCGTTGCCGATGATCACCCACTGGGCCGTGGGCAAATCCGTGCCGAACTCGTGTGCGATCGTCGGCAGCGCCACGATCGACGAGCTCGTGTCGAAAACCGTTATGAAGATGCCGATGACGCAAACCAGGAAGACTCGGTACTTGTGCTCGAGGACAATCCCAGGCATTGGTAAGCGGCTCTGGCCCGAACGGCCGGCGAAAACCGAGCATGTTAGGCATGTTGCGTCCCCCGGGCCAGTCGCCCTCGCTCGGGAGCCCCGTGCCGGGTTCGTGACCCGGCGGGGGTGAGCATGCCGGTTCGCTAAGGCTTGGCGTCCGCCGTGAAGCCGGCCTGCTCGATGCCGTGGGCGCAGACCGCTTCGTCTTCCTCGCCCGTGCCGCCGCTTGCGCCTGCTGCACCGATGATGGCGCCACTCGCGTCGCGAATCAGCACGCCGCCGATTTGCGGCAGGAACTTCCCGTGCGCCGTCGCCGCGAGAGTGATGAAGAAGTTCGGATTGTCTTTGGCACGCGCCGCGAGCGCGCGGCTCGAGGCCCCCATGCCCACGGCGGCCCAAGCCTTACCGGTGGCAACGTCGAGGCGGAACATGCTTGCCCCGTCCTCGCGCTGCATGGCCTTGAGATTGCCGCTGTCGTCGAGCACGACGACGGTCACCGGATTGATCTTCATCTCACGGGCCTTCTTGAGTGCATTGGCGATGATTTCGTTCGCTTTCGCCAGGTTGAGTGTCGCCATCGGTTGACCTCTCGTCGACAAAAGAACACGAGCATAGCGGTGCCCGGCCGTTTAGCAAGCCAGATCCACCATAGTCGTCGGCCCAACGACGATCTAGAATGCGCGCAACGTCACCGCGGCGCCGAGCCGCGCCCGAGGAATCGACCCCATGACTACGCCATGCATCATCACCGTCGCGATCACGGGCTCGGTGCCGAAGAAGAAGGACAACCCCGCCGTGCCCATTTCCGTGCCGGAGCAGATCGAGTCGACGCATGCCGCCTACGAGGCGGGCGCTGCTCTCGTTCATGTCCACGTGCGCAACGACGACGGGACGACGACATCGGACCCGGAACGATTCGGCCGATTTCTCGAGGGCATACGCAAGCACTGTCCCGATCTCATCGTGCAGTTCTCCACGGGCGGCCGAAGCGGCTCGGGCAACGAGCGGGGCGGCATGCTGTTTCATCGGCCCGATATGGCTTCGCTGTCGACAGGCTCGGTGAACTTCAAGACGATGATCTACGAGAACCATCCGCAGCTCATCGTCGATCTCGCTGCGGCGATGCTCGAGTACGACATCAAGCCCGAGATAGAGATCTTCGATCTCGCCATGCTGTACAACGCGGCGAATCTCGTGACGGCCGGTCTGCTCAAGCCGCCCGTGCACGTGCAGTTCGTGCTCGGAGTGCCGAACGCGTTGCCGGCCGACCGAGAGGTCCTCGAATTCGAGATCGCGCAGCTCGAGCGGGTGTTGCCGGGTGCCACTTGGACCGCGGCCGGCGTGGGACGATATCAACTGCCGGTCAACGAATGGTCGCTCGAGCTCGGTGGGCATTGCCGCACCGGCCTGGAGGACAACGTCCGGTTCGACAAATCGCGTTTGGCCGCGAGCAACGCGCAGCTCGTTGCTCGCGTGGCCGAGCTCGCCGGCTCTTTCGGTAGGCCGGTCGCAACGCCGGCGCAAGCGCGCGAGATTCTCGGTCTGCGGCCTGCTTGATCAATGAGCTCTCGTGGATCCGTCTACGTCGCCATCTTGCTGTCGCTGATCGAGAACCACGTGCCGGGTGCTCTCGTCGCCCGCGCGCGCAGCCGTTACGGTGTCAAGGCGCCGGCGACTTGCGGCGGCGGGCTACTGGGTGCCCGAGAGCTTCGAGCCGGGCTTCGCCTTTTCCTACATTTTCAAGCCGCTCGAGCCGTTTCGTAAGCACGTCGTCCTCACGAGCGGCATGTGGTCGCAATCCTCCGAAAATCCGCCCGGCGTAACGGGGGCGGATCATTTCGTCGCCTCTGCTTTTCCCGAAGGCGGATCGCGCCGAATCGAAGTGAACCACTACCAGGTGCCGACGCCGGCTTACTTCGTCGAGAGGCTCCAATCGATTCCGGAAGGCGGCGGCAGCTCGATCATGCGCTCGTGCTCTACGGCTCGAACATGGGCAACTCCAACCAGCACCTGCTTTATCGACGTGCCGCACGTGTCGATCGGTGGAGCTTCGGCCAGGATGATAGGGCACCGCCACCTGCCGTTCCAGACCAGACCGTCCCGACAGGCAATTTGCTGTTGAGCACCCTCGACAAGTTCGAGATTCACCAGGACAGCTTCGGCGACAGCACGGGTCGCATCGAGTCGCTCTAATCGATTTCGGCGGTAGCCCAATGGCGGCGCGGCCCCGTGCGGGGCCGTGCGAGTCCGGCAGTCGATTTTCTACTCGACGCGCGTCGTCGCGTCGCGAGGGCGGGTCAAATGTAGGCGGTGAGGCGTCCCGCAGTGATCGCGATGGTCCAGAACGCGATCGAAACGATCGCGATGGCTCGAATGTTGCCGGGAACGGCATTCCCCCACTTCACGGCATCGCGGCCCACCGAAGACTGCAGCATGGCCGCAGTAATCGCGCCGAGAAACACGAAGGCGAGCTTCACGAGAAAGATGACGTGCGTGGCGTACATTGTCGCTTGGGCGGCAAAAAGAGCCACGCCCGACAAGAAGTTGATGCCGAAACCGACCCACGCGACGCCGAGGAAACGGTGCAGGGACGTCAGCGGGATGCCCTTGAAACGGCCCAGCAAACGCATGTCTAGTGCGACAGCCAGGCCAACCATGATACCCATCCCGATGGCATGACACGTGATCATGGCCGGATAGCCCAGCTGGGACATCCGAACCCAATCGGCGAATTCGGTTCCTTCGAGCCAAGTCAAGAATCCCACTGATTATTCCCCCGACAGTCGCTAAGTGCCGCGCGCAGCGTATCTCGCACCAATGCGCGTGTCCACATCGGTGCTGCTTGGCGCCCCTCGTGGCCGGCACTTCGAGTGTTCCGAGGCGGTTCGGGCGGCCGGACAGCGCGTGGCTGCCACCGCTCAGCGCGACGATTGCGCGCGCGTCGGGTAGGCTTTGCGCGCGATGACCGGCCAAGTCACGCGGGAAGACCTCGCTGCGCGACAGCCAGAGTCCGCGGGCAAGAGGATCCCTTACGGGCGGGAATCCTCCGCGCAATTCGGTGTACTGCGCATACCGCGCGCGCGGACCGCATCCAGTAGTGATTGTCATTCATGGTGGATGCTGGCTCGCCGAATACGATCTTCGGCACGTCGAGAGTCTGGCGGACGCGCTCACGCGCCGAGCCGCCGTTGCGACCTGGGTCGTCGAATACCGGCGCATCGGGCAGCCGGGGAGGCGGTTGGCCGGGCACGTTCGCCGATGTCGCGCGCGGTGTCGATCACGTGCGCGAGCTCGCGGCACCGCGCGACTCAAACCGGCAGTATTGCTCGCTGGCGTAACGGACCGGCGCAGCCATTCGCGCGGCAGCGGATCCTGCAATGCCGCCGACGGGCTGATCCGGCGCGTACGGCGCCCACCCACGGGTGGCGTGAGGCGCCTCATCTCGTTATATTCGCGCCCCAATGACGGACGCAGCCGCAAAGAAAGACAACTCGCTGCTCGCCTCGGTCGGGCTTCGACTTTCCGATTGGTTCGAGAAATGGTTTCCGGATGCGTTCGCGCTCGCGCTGGCCGCGGTCGCGGTCGTCTTTGCCGCCTGTCTGCTGGCCGGTAATTCCGTTCTCGACACGGCCCAGCGTTTCGGGACCGGTTTCTGGGACCTCATCACGTTCACGGTGCAGATGTCGATGATCGTGATCACGGGTTATGCCGTGGCGACGTCTCCGCCTGTCTATGCCGTCGTGAGAAGACTGGCGGCACTGCCGAAAACGGGGCGCGGCGCGGCTGCGTACGTGGGGCTGTTCTCGATGTTGGCCTCGCTCGTGTCTTGGAGCTTCAGTCTGATCTTCAGTGCGTTGCTCGCGCGCGAAGTCGCGCACCGCGTCAAAGGATCCGACTACCGAGCGATCGGTGCGGCGGCTTATCTCGGTGTCGGCAGCGTGTGGGCTCTGGGACTGTCCTCGTCGGCGGCCTTGATCATGGCCGCGCCGGCGTCTTTGCCCGATGCCATCGAGCGCATCAGCGGGGTCATTCCGTTGAGTCAGACGCTCGGCCTTTGGCAAAGCCTGACGGTTGCCGCGATTCTCGTCGTCGTCTCGATGGCCATCGCATACTACTCTGCGCCGGGCGAGTCGCAGGCGCGCTCGATGACCGATATGGGCGTGGGCTACGCGCCGGCGACGAGCCATATCGGTAAGCGCGAGACGCCGGGCGAGTGGCTCGAGTACAGTCCTCTGTTGACGATCGTGGTTTGCTTGCTCGGCTTCGGTTATCTCGCTCGCGAGGTCACGGCGCACGGTTTCGGCGTGCTGCTGCAACTCGACCACTACGTGTTTCTGTTCCTCATGGTCGGCGTGCTGCTGCACTGGCGGCCGCGATCTTTCGTGCAGTCCGTCGCGGCGTCGGTCGTGCCGGTCGGAGGCGTGTTGATTCAATATCCGATGTACGCCGGCATCGTCCGCATGCTGACCGACTCGGGCCTCGCGACGCAGATCTCGCACTTCTTCGTTTCGATCTCCACGCAGCACACATTTCCCGTTATGGTCGGGATCTATTCCGCGCTGCTGGGCGTGTTCATCCCGTCGGCCGGCGGTAAGTGGCTCATCGAGGCGCCGTATCTGCTAGAGGCCGGAAACTCGCTCGGCGTCCATCTTGGTTGGGTGGTCCAAACCTACAACGCGACGGAAGCGCTCGCCAATCTCATCCATCCGTTTTGGATGCTGCCCCTCGTGGGTATCCTCGGACTCAAGGCGCGCGACATCGTCGGCTATTCGATGCTGCAATTCGCAGTGCACGTTCCGCTCGTGCTGTTCCTGGTTTTCGTGCTGAATTACACGCTCGACTACATCGCTCCGACCTTGCCCTAGTCGACTTCGGTCTTGACGAGGCGGTACGTGCCTTCGTCGTGTCCCATCGCTCGCGCCAACCACGGCAGGGCCGAGCGCATCTCGTCTTCCAACGTCCAAGGCGGGTTGATCACGATGATGCCGCTGCCCGTGAGTCCGCGAGCGCGAGAATCGCGTGCAATACAAAGCTCGAAGAGTGTCATCGGCGCATGGATGGAAGCGCGCATCGCGCGCTCGAAGCGATCCACCCACCATCGATCGATCACGGGGTACCACACGGCATAGACTCCGGTCGCAAAGCGCCTGTGGGCTTTGGTGACCGCATCGACGACTTGCTCGTGCTCGTTCTTGAGCTCATACGACGGATCGATGAGAACGAGCACGCGCCGTTCGGGCGGCGGCACGAGACCGATGCAGCCGGCGAGACCGTCCTCGCGCAGCACCTTCACGCGTCGGTCGCCGGCCACGGTGCGCAAGAGCGCTTCGTGCTCGGCAGGATGAAGCTCGAACAGACAAAGCCGGTCGTCGGGACGTAGCACCGTGCGCGCGAGCGTCGGGGAGCCGGGATAGCGGTGCAGCTCGCCGCCGCCGTTGAAAGCACGGACGAGGTCGACGAGTCGCCGCACCGCATCGGGCGCGTCGGCGGCGGCGAACACGCGGCCGATGCCGCTCGCGTACTCGCGGTTCCGTTGCGCTGCGGGTGAGCGCAAATCGTATGCGCCGCCGCCGGCGTGCGTCTCGATATAGCGCAGGGGCTTCGGTTTCCCAACGAGCCGCGTCAATGCGCTCACGAGCACGGTGTGCTTGAGCACGTCGGCATGGTTGCCGACATGAAAACCGTGCAGATAACTCAGCATAGGAGGTCGGGTGTCTCGGTGGCGTCGGTCGTCGGTCGCCGTCGAACTGTTATATTGACGGTAAGTCTGGCACAGAGCACAGGGCCCCTGCGAATGAGTCTGATTGGCAGCCGCGACACCGCACGCCCGGCTTCGGATCGCTTGTTGACCGAGATCGCCCGTTACGTAGCCGAGTTCGACGCTCAAAGCGCCGAGGCTCGACGTATCGCGCGCTACTGCCTCATGGATACGCTCGGCTGCGGGATTCTCGCGCTCGGCTACCCCGCGTGCACGAAGCTGCTCGGGCCCGTGGTGCCCGGCGCGGATCTACCGGGCGGTGCGCGCGTGCCGGGCACGCGGTTCGAGCTCGATCCCGTCACGGCGGCGTTCAACCTCGGTGCGATGGTGCGATGGCTCGACTTCAACGACACCTGGCTCGCCGCCGAATGGGGTCATCCGTCGGACAACCTCGGAGCGATCTTGAGCGTCGCCGATTACTCGAGCCGTCGATGCGTGAGCGAGGATCGGCCCGCACTCACGATGTCGAGCGTGTTGACGGCGATGATCAAGGCACACGAGATTCAAGGCATCCTCGCGCTTGCCAATAGCTTCAACCGCGTCGGACTCGATCACGTTTTGCTCGTGAGAGTCGCGAGCGCAGCCGTCTCAGCGAACTTGCTCGGCGGCACACAGGCGCAAATCGTCGATGCGGTCTCGAACGCGTGGCTAGACGGCGGGGCGCTCCGAACATATCGGCATGCGCCGAACACGGGTTCGCGCAAGAGTTGGGCGGCCGGCGATGCCGCTGCGCGCGGCGTCCGGCTCGCTCTCATGGCGCTGGCGGGTGAGATGGGCTACCCGTCCGCGCTGACGGCGAAAAGCTGGGGCTTCCAGGATGTGCTGTTCGACGGACGGCCCCTCGAGCTCGAGCGGCCGCTGGGGTCCTACGTCATGGAGAACGTGCTCTTCAAGATCTCGTTTCCCGCGGAGTTTCACGCCCAGACCGCCGTAGAGGCCGCGTTGAGTCTGCACGCGGAAGTCGCCGAGCGTATCGACGAGATCGAGACCGTGATGATCGAGACTCAGGAAGCGGGCGTGCGCATCATCGACAAGACCGGTCCGCTTGCGAATCCGGCGGACCGAGATCATTGCTTACAGTATATGGTGGCCGTGCCGCTGATCTTCGGCAGGCTCACGGCCGACGACTATGAGGACGAGATCGCGACCGATGAGCGCATCGACCGTCTTCGCGCGAAGATGCGCGTCTCGGAGAACACGGAGTTCAGTCGCGACTATCTCGATTCGGACAAGCGTGCGATCGGGAATGCCGTTCAAGTGTTCTTCAAGGACGGCTCGAGCACGGCGCGCGTTCGCGTGGACTATCCGATCGGGCACCGCCGCCGCCGGTCCGAGGGATTGCCGCGCCTCGTCGAGAAGTTTCGCCGCAACCTTGCGACTCACTACGTCGGCGAGCAATGCCGCCGGATCGAAGCGGCCTGCGAGGATCAATCGGCGCTCGAAGAGATGCGCGTTCAGGATTTCGTGGATCTGTGGATCCGTTAGCGCGATTGAGAGAATGAGCCCGGGCCGAAAATTCAGACAGGCGGTTGCGCGCGAGAAACCCCTGCAAATTCCTGGCGCAATCAACGCCTATTGCGCGCTATTGGCGGAGCGAGCGGGCTTTCGGGCGCTCTATCTTTCGGGTGCCGGCGTCGCGAATGCTTCTTTCGGCTTGCCGGATTTGGGTGTCACGACCCTCAACGACGTGATCGAAGATGCTCGTCGAATCACGTCGGCCACCGACTTGCCGTTGCTCGTCGATGCCGATACCGGTTGGGGGTCCGCTTTCAACATCGCGCGGACGACACGAGAGATGATTCGTGCCCGTGTCGCCGCGATGCACATCGAAGACCAGGAGCAAGCCAAGCGTTGCGGGCATCGTCCGAACAAGTCCACCGTGTCAGTCGCCGAGATGTGCGATCGCCTGAAAGCCGCCGTCGATGCGCGCACGGACGAGTCTTTCGTGATCATGGCGCGTACGGATGCCTTCGCACGCGAGGGTGAGCGGGCAGCCGTCGATCGAGCGTGCGCATACGTCGAAGCCGGCGCGGACATGATTTTCGCAGAGGCATTGCGGACGCTGGACGACTATCGCGCGTTTACGCGTGCCGTCGCCGCGCCCGTGCTCGCCAATCTGACCGAATTCGGGATGACGCCGTACTTCACCGCCCGCGAGCTCGCGGGCGCCGGCGTGCGGCTGGTTCTGTATCCGTTGTCGGCCTTTCGGGCGATGAGTAAGGCGGCGATCGCCGTTTACCAGACGTTGCGCGAGGAGGGCACTCAGGCGTCGATGGTCGAGGCGATGCAGACGCGCGACGAGCTCTATGATGTGCTCGGCTACCTGACCTACGAGCGTAAGCTCGACGAGCTGTTCGCGCGTTCGCCCGAGCCGGCGACACCATCGAGAAAGCAAGCGCGCGCGGTCCCGACGAAAACACGGTCCAGAAAGAGGCGGCGATGAAAGACGAGAAGAAGCCAGGGGGATTGCGCGGTGTTTCGGCCGGCGAGACTGCGATATCCACGGTCGAGGCCGAGGGCGCCGGATTGCGCTATCGCGGCTACGACATCGGCGAGCTTGCCGCCCAGTCGACCTTCGAGGAGGTTGCTTGCTTGCTGCTCGACGGCGAGCTGCCGAGCGCGTCTGCGCTGGCTACCTTCCGGCGAGAGCTGACGAAGGGGCGCGGCTTGCCCGAGCCGTTGCGCGACGTGCTCGAGCGCATTCCCGCGAGCGCGCATCCGATGGACGTACTGCGCACGGGGTGTTCGATGCTCGGCACGATCGAGCCGGAACGCGACTTCGGGCGGCAAAGAGACGTGGCGATTCGCCTCGCCGCCGCGCTGCCCGGCATGCTGCTGTATTGGTACCACTACTCGCAGCACGGTCGCCGCATCGACGTGATGACGGATGCCACGAGCACGGCCGCACATTTCTTGCGGCTGCTGCATGGTGTGGAGCCGCCCGCCGCGCATGCGCGCGCACTCGACGTCTCGCTGATTCTCTACGCAGAGCACGAGTTCAATGCTTCGACGTTTGCGGCGCGCGTTGCGGCCGCGACGTTGACCGACTTCTACTCGACGATCTGCGGAGCCGTCGGTACGCTCAGAGGGCCGTTGCACGGCGGTGCCAACGAGGCCGCGATGGAGCTCATCGAGCGATTCGATACGCCCGACGCGGCAGAGCGCGGTGTTGCCGGGATGCTCGAGCGCAAGGAGAAGGTCATGGGCTTCGGGCACGCCGTCTACCGCAAGTCCGACCCGCGCAGTGCCGTGATCAAAGCGTGGGCCGCAATGCTCGGAGCCGAAACGGGGGATCGTGTGCTGTACCCGGTGGCAGAGACCATCGAGGCATTGTTGTGGCGCGAGAAGAAGCTGTTTCCGAACGTCGACTTTTTCAGTGCGCCGCTGTACCGCTTCATGGGTATTCCCACGGCGCTGTTCACGCCGATCTTCGTGTGTGCTCGGATAACCGGCTGGACGGCTCATGTCTTCGAGCAGCGAGCCCACAATCGGCTCATCAGACCGACCGCGGACTATGTCGGCCCACCTGCCCGCGCGTATATCCCCATCGAGCGGCGAGGTCGTTGACGAGGGACAGCCATGGCGGCAGATGGACGACGCCTGGCCGATGTCTATACGGCCGCATTGCGCGATCCGGAATCGTTCTGGGCTGAAGCCGCCGCCGATATCGCGTGGTCCAAGCCTTGGCGGCGAGTTCTCGATGCCCGCGCGCCCCCGTTTTATCGTTGGTTTGCGGGAGGCGAGCTCAATACCTGCCACAACGCAGTCGATCGACACGTCGTAGCGGGGCGCGGTGATGCTACGGCATTGATCTACGACAGTGCCGTGACCGGACGGTGCGAGAGCTACACGTTCGCCGAGCTCGTCCGCGAGGTTGCGCGGCTTGCTGGCGCCTTGCACGGTCTCGGAGTGAGACGTGGCGATACGGTCGTGATCTACATGCCGATGGTCCCGCAGGCGGTGTTCGCGATGCTGGCTTGCGCACGGCTCGGCGCCGTGCACTCGGTCGTGTTCGGCGGGTTCGCAGCCAATGAGCTCGCCGCGCGGATCGACGACTGCCGTCCGAAGGTCGTGCTGTCGGCGTCTTGCGGCATAGAGGTCAATCGGATCGTCGAATACAAGCCGTTGCTCGACCGTGCGCTCGAGCTTGCCAGACACGCGCCGGATAGGTGTGTCCTCTTGCAGCGCCCAGAGTGCCTTGCTGCGCTCGACGGTGAGCTCGACTGGGATGAATGGGTGGCAGCGGCTCGCGAGCACGACTGCGTGCCGGTGGCGGCGAGCGATCCTTTGTACATCTTGTACACGTCGGGTACGACGGGGCGACCGAAAGGCGTCGTGCGCGACAACGGCGGTCACGCGGTCGCGCTGCAATGGAGCATGCGCAACGTTTACGACGCAGCACCTGGTGAAACGTTTTGGGCCGCATCCGATATCGGCTGGGTGGTCGGGCACTCGTACATCGTCTACGGCCCCTTGCTCAACGGCAACGCGACGGTGCTTTACGAAGGCAAACCCGTGGGCACGCCGGACGCGGGCGCATTTTGGCGCGTCATCGAGCAGCACGCCGTGCGCGTGCTGTTCACGGCGCCCACGGCGCTGCGAGCCATCAAGCGCGAGGACTCGCAAGGTCGTCTCGTAGCGCGTTACGATCTAAAGGTCTTGCGCGCGCTGTATCTTGCGGGTGAGCGAACCGATTCCGTCACGCTGCGGTGGGCGCAGGAGCATCTCGGCGTGCCGGTGGTAGATCACTGGTGGCAGACGGAGACGGGGTGGCCCATCACGGCTGTCTGTCGCGGCCTGGAGCCTGTGCCGATCCGCACCGGTGCTGCCGGCAAGGCCGTGCCGGGCTACGACGTCCGCGTGCTCAATACCGAGGGCGAGAACGTCGAGCCCGGCGGCGTCGGGGCTCTAGCCGTTCGCTTGCCCCTGCCCCCGGGTACGTTCCTTGGGCTGTGGGAGGCCGAGGAGCTTTGCACGGCATCGTACTACGCAGCGTTCCCCGGGTTTTACTCGACGGCCGATGCGGGCTACATCGACGAGGACGGTTACGTGTTCGTCATGGCGCGGACCGACGACGTCATCAACGTTGCGGGTCATCGTCTTTCGACGGGGGCGATGGAAGAAGTGTTGGCCGCGCATCCCGATGTGGCCGAATGTGCAGTGTGCGGTGTGGACGACGATCTCAAAGGCGAGATTCCGGTCGGGTTCCTCGTGCTCAACGCCGGATGCTCGCGGGCGCCGGAGGCCGTCATTGCCGAGGCAATCGCGGCCGTCCGGGAGCGGATCGGGCCAGTGGCCGCGTTCAAGGCCGCGGCGGTCGTGAAGCGGTTGCCGAAGACGCGTTCGGGCAAAGTGTTGCGCGGCGTGATGCGCCGAATCGCCAACGGCGAGCCCTGGACGATGCCTGCGACCATCGACGATCCCGTCATTCTCGACGACGTGCGCGTCGCGCTGGAACGACTGGGGTATCCGCGCGCCTAGAGAGCTATTGATCTCTCTGAGCGAGCAGACTCTCTATTTGGGCCGCCGGTAGCGGTTTGCCGAACAGATAGCCTTGCAGCATGTCGCACTTCATGAGGCGGAGCAGGTGCGCCTGCTCCTCGGAGTCGACGCCTTCGGCGACCACGGTCAGGTCGAACGAATGAGCGAGCCCGATGATCGTCGAGACCAGAGTCATGCTATCGGCGTCGGTGGCCATCCCCACCACGAACGATCGATCGACTTTCAAAGTGTCCACGGGCAACTTCGCAAGGTAGCGCAGGGACGAGTAGCCGGTGCCGAAGTCGTCGATGGCGATCGTGACTCCGGCTTCGTTGAGTTGCTGTAACCGCTCGGTGTTGGATTCGATGTCGGCCATGATGACGCTTTCCGTGATCTCGAGCTCGATGGGCGGCTTTTCGAAGTCCATGCGCGCCAGTGTCGAAAGGATCATTTCCGGGAAATCGGCGTAGCGCAGTTGGATTGGCGAGACGTTGATCGCGATCCTCGGCGCGCGCAGCCCTTTTGCTTCCCAAGCGACGAAATCGCTCAAGGCCTTCTCGACGACCCAGCGGCCGACATCGATGATGAGCTCCGTGTCCTCGAGCACGCCGATGAATCGGTCGGGCGCGACGATGCCGCCTTCGGGGCTTTGCCAACGCAGCAAGGCCTCCAGCCCGACGAGCTCCCCGCTCTTGGCGGCGACCTTCGGTTGGTAGTAGACGAGAAATTCCTGGCGATCGAGCGCGGCGAGCAGCTGTTGCTCGAGTGCCAGATCGTCGGCGATGCGCGCATTGAGCTGTGGGGAATAAAACAGGTAGCGTGCATTCGAGGTCTTGGCCTCGACGAGTGCTGCCTCGGCGTTCTTGAACAGTGTCTCCGCGTTCGGACCGTCGGCCGGATAGACGGCCGCTCCGGCGCGTGCGGAGATTCGCAGCTCCGTGCCGTCGAGGTCGAACGGCCGACTCACGGCAGCGAGGACGCGCTCTTGCAGAAGCGTGCCGGCTTCCGTCTCGTGTCGCAGCGAAGCCGTCGCCACGGCGAACGCGTCGGCTCCGACGCGAGCGAGATAGTTCGGCTCCGGAACGGTCTCTCTGAGGCGCTCTGCGAGCTTCACGAGTAACCGATCGCCCGAGTGCCGGCCGAGCGAGTCGTTCAGTTGAGTGAAGCGGTCGATGTCCAAGAGAAACAGTGCGGCACTTTTGGGATGACGCTCGAGGAGTTGCGAGAGGCGCTCGTGGAACAGTATGCCGTTGGGTAGGCCCGTCAGCGAGTCGTAGTACGCAAGGTAGCTCAGTCGCTCCTCTTTCTCTATGTACTGGAGCGCAAACGCGATATCGCCGGCAAGCTCGTTGAGCAGCGCGATTTCCTCGTCGTCGAAGAACTCCGCTTCCGTAGCATATAAGACCATGACGCCCGCGAGGTCGTCGTTCGGCAACAAGGGTAGACTTGCGACGGAGCCATAGCCGCGTTCGAGGGCGAGTTTGGCTACGGGTCCCATCGCCTCGTTGAGAGTCTGGCGCAACTCGCGATGTACGACGACTTGCCGTGCGTGCAATGCTTCGCGCGCCGGACTCCATTGCTCCATGTCGCCGTCGCGCAGGTAGGTCTCGAGATCCGCAAGCGTGCGCTCGTCGAGTCCACGGGATGCGGCCACGCGTATGCCTTCCGGCTCCATGAGGCTGACCCAGGCGATCGGGAAGCCGCCTTCCTCGACTGCGATTCGGCATGCCTCGTCCAGCAACGGCTCGCGCTCGTGTGTGCGGACGATCGCCGAGTTGATGCTGCTGAGCACTTTCAGAATGCGCGAGAGGCGGCGAATGCTGAGGTCTTGCACTTTGGCTTCGGTGATGTCCTCGGCTATCCCGGCGATACGGTAGACGGCACCGGCACCGTCGCGAATGGGAAAGCCGCGAGCCTTGATCCAGCGAGTGGTGCCGTCGGGTCGAAGCAGTCGATATTCGAAGTTGAACTCGCCCGACGTGCGCGTCTGCGCAAAGTGGCGTAGGGCATGAGCGCGATCTTCCGGATGCACGGCGTCGAGCCAGGATTGCGGCTGCGCCAGCAAGCTCTCGACGCTGCGCTGCCAAACCTCGGCATAGGCCGGGCTGACGTAAAGCATCTCACCCGTCTCGGCGTCGAGCAGGAAGAATACTTCGCGGATGTTCTCGGCGAGCTGGCGGAACCGCAGCTCGCTCTCGCGCAGTTGGCCCGTGGCTTCCTTGCGCTCGCCGATCTCGACCTCGAGCAATGCGGCGTGGCGTCTGACTCGATCGAGAAGGACGCGATTTTCATAGTCGGTGGCAAGTTGTACGGCGAGGATGCCGGCGATTTGCTCGTCGCCTGCCGGAAACTCTCCCGAGCCGATTCGGTCCGCGACGAAATACCAGCCGTAGCTCCGGTGCTTCGAAGCCACGCGCGCCGCGAGCAGGGCGCCGATGCGCGGATGGCCGGCAGGTAGGCCGATTTCGGCGTTGCTGGCGATGCCGGCTCGCCGACGCGGCTCCCCGTCGCGCAGCAGCTCGCCGAACAGCCCTGCCGTCGGGACGAGCTCTGCGCGCAACGTCGCGGTCTGATCGGCCGTGAGACCGCAGCTGGCGAATTCCCTGAGTCCTCCGGACTCGTCGAGGATGCACGCGACTCCGATCTTCGCATTCAGCACGTCGCATGCGGCGCGGCAGAAGATCGACAGCATTTCGGCCGGCAGCTCGCGGCCTGCGAGGTCGATGCCGAGCTCGACCAAAGTCGCGAGACGCATGCTGAGCGCCTGCGTTCTCATGAACGAATCGTCGACTTGCGTCGCGATCTGCCTGCGTTGCTCGACCTCGCCGTTCAGTGGCGGCGCGAGGTCGCGGACGGAGGTTTGGATTTGAGCGCGCAGTCCCGCGAGCTCCTGCATGTATTCGGTTTGGAGGCGACGCATCGAGGTAGCCGGCTGCGTCTCGTCGGCTCCGTCCGTGGAGCTCGGCTCGAACGTGCTCAGCGGCAGTCCGAGCTCACCGTGCACGGCGTCGAGCAAGGTCTGGGGCTCGGATGGTTTGCCGATGACGGTCGATACTCCGCATGCGCTTGCCAACTCGCGCGCATCGGCAAGGCGGTAGGTCGCGGTGTAGAAAATGATCGGCGTGCTCGCCAACTCGGGATTTGCTGCCACACGTCGCGCGAACTCCGCGCCGTCCATCAACGGCATCAAGATGTCCGTGATGACGAGATCGGGGCGCGTTTCGTGCATTGCTTCGAGCGCTTCCGCGCCGTTCATGGCCTCGCGGACTTCGTGGTCCGCATAGCGCAGCAACGTCGCGAGAAACTCGCGGTTGAGCTGCAGATCGTCGACAATGAGTATGTCCGCCACGAGTCAGCTGCCGGCGAAGGCGGGAGTAGGGCTACGAGGGAGGAAGTCCTCGATCTGGGACACGAAGTTGGTCGGATCGATGGGTTTGGAAATGTATCCGTCGAAACCGGCCGACAGCAATTGCTCGCGATCGCCCACCATGGCCGATGCCGTGACTGCCACCACCGGCATGACGCCGAGCTCGGGCCGGGCGCGAAGTGTCTTCAGGAAC
This sequence comes from uncultured Gammaproteobacteria bacterium, assembly GCA_963786385.1. GTDB lineage: Bacteria > Pseudomonadota > Gammaproteobacteria > Steroidobacterales > Rariloculaceae > FEN-1219. Next base: position 1,474,114 of record CAWAYS010000005.1, on the reverse strand, counting down.
TGAAGGCCGTCCATCCTGGGCATGTGCACGTCACAGGCCACGAGGTCCACTTTCGCTTTCTCGAGCGCCGCGAGCGCGGCTTCGCCGTTGTCGACGGCGATGACGTCGTGGCCGAATGCAACGAGAAGGTATCTCATGAGCTCCAGGTTGACCTGATTGTCCTCTACGACCAACAGCTTCGCCATTCCTTCAGGCCTCCGGAACGAACAACTGAAACGTGCTGCCGGTGCCGACACTGCTTTCGCACATGATATGCCCGCGTATCAACTCGGCGAGTTTCTGCGAAAGATGTAGCCCGAGGCCCGTGCCCTCGTGCTGCCGAGTCGACGAAGAATCGAGTTGAGTGAAGGCATGAAACAACCGCGCTTGATCGGCCGGCGCGATACCGCAGCCCGTATCGATAACGGACACGGCCTGGTAAGGCGTGCCGTTGTCGCGGCAACGGCTGTGCTCGATGATGACCGACCCGGTTTCGGTGAACTTGATGGCATTGTTCACGAGATTGATCACGATTTGGCTCAACGCTCGGCGATCGGTTCGAATCGTCGGCGCGTCCGGCAGAGTCCGGACATCGAAGTCGATCTTCTTGCGCGCCGCGAGTGGGCGCAGCGTGGTGGCGACCTCCTCGACGACTTCGGCACAGTCGACCTCGTCGAGTTGGACGCTCATCTTGTTGGACTCGATTTTGGCCAAATCGAGCAAGTCATTGATGAGTGACAACAAGTGTTTGGCGCTCGATTGAATGATACCCAGCTGATGCGCCTGATCGGCCGTGAGAGGGCCGGGCAGCCCCATCAGCAGCGTGCCTGCATAGCCGATGATGGCGTTCATCGGGGTTCGCAGCTCGTGCGACATCGTTGCGAGAAACCGATCCTTTGCCGCGGCCGCATTCTCGAGCTCGAGGTTCTTGTCGTGCAGCGTGCGCTCGATGCGGCGCCTCTCGGTGATGTCGCGGATCGCGCTGGAGACGAGCACGCCCTCCTCGGTTTCGAGCGGGCTCAAGCTGATCTCGACCGGAAACTCCGTCCCGTCGCGGCGCAGGCCCAGCAGCTCTTGGCCTTCACCCATCGCGCGTGGCCGCGGCGCCGCAAAGAACGCGGACCGGTGACCGGGGTGCCGTCCCCTGAAACGCTCCGGCACGAGCACGTCGACGCTTTGGCCGAGCAAATCCTCTCGCGAGAAGCCGAACAGCCGCTCTGCTTGCGTGTTGACCAGGTTGATTCGGCCGTTGCGGTCGACGATGACCATGGCGTCCGGTGCGGACTCGAGCAACCCGCGAAACTTCTGCTCCGCCTTCTTGCGCTCGCTGATGTCGCGCACGGCGCTCATGACGAGGGTGGCTTCGTCGGTCGCAAGCGGACTCAAGCTGATCTCGACCGGAAACTCGTCGCCGTTCTTGCGGCGGCCGTATAGCTCGAGCCCGGCGCCCATTGCGCGCGTGCGCGGCTGTGAGAAGTAGTTGCTGCGGTGGGCAACATGCGCGGCGCCGAGGCGGCTCGGTAGCAGTATCTCCACCGATTGACCTTGCAGCTCGCGCGGGTCGTATCCGAACAGGCGCTCGGCCTGGCTATTGACGAGCACGATGCCGGCCCGCCGGATTCACCATGACGATGGCGTCGGGCGTGGACTCGAGCAGGTCTCGGTATTTGGCCTCGACCGACTTCACGTCGCGCAGCAGCTTCAGATCCGTGACGTCTTTGTATGTGCGCAAGATCGACGTCGTAGTCCCTTGCACGAGCTTGCTCGAGACATCGAGGTAGAGGCGTGAGCCGTCTCGCCGAGAATATACGGCCTCGTATGTGCACAGCCCGGTACGCAGGGTCTCTTCGAGCCTCGCTTGCTCGATGTCGCGAAGATCGGGGGGGACGATCAGGTCCGGAAGCGTCTGCGTTATTGCCTCGACGGCCGGGTAGCCGAACAAGCTTTCGGCGGCACGGCTCCAGTGAAGCACTTCGGAAGCAGCCGTCGTTACGATGCAAGCATCGGGGCTCTCGTCGAGAATCAATCGCTCGTAGTCTAGCTTCATGCTGCCGCGGCTTGTTGGGCGCTCTCGTGCCCGACGGGCCGCACCTTATTGCCGTCCCAGGAAATGTAGGCCGGTTGCGATATTAGCATCGAGGCTCGATGCCAGATAGCAACGTTGGGGCCCCGGAAAAGAGCTCGGATCGTCCTTGTCTCGGGCCCGATGGTGACAACCTCATGACAACGTGGTTAGGCGGTGTGCCTTCTGCTTGCCTTCCGATTCTGGCAACGCTCGTCACGTTTTGGAAGGAATTCGCAGCGCCGTGATGTCATCACGATGATATCATTGGCAATGCTAACTATCGTATAGGGAAAACCCTGACTCTCAGCGTCGCGTCGCGACTTTGCGCTGGTCGGGCGTCTTGGTGTCTTGACCGTCGTCGTCGAGCAACTCGAGAGGTCCCGGCGTACTGAAACCGAAGATGTCGAGCTCGTCTTCGACGATGGGCTCCGAAGAGGCCGGTACTTTCGAGTCGTCTACTGGAACCTTCTCGTTGTCGGGCCAGCCGGCCGAGGCCAGCGCGGCGCTGAGCATGTCCAAGTCGGCTTCGCCGAACAGGGTCTCGGCCATCGAGCTGCTGATGTCGTCGATGGTCTTGGCGCTTGCGAGCGCGCGCATCGTCTGGGTTTGATGCAGCTCTTCTTCCTCGTCGACGCGTTGCGCAGAATTGGAGAGGGGGGCGGTAGCGGGCTCTGCGGTTTGTGCGGGCGTCGGGCGTGCCGCGAGTGGCGGGCTCTGTGCCGCTGCGGGCCAGATAGGTTGGGACCGTGGGACCGGCACTTTCGTGTCGAGCGCCGGACGAGCCAGTGTGGCCGGCGTGTCCGCAGTCGATTCGATGGCGACGATGTCGTCGACCGCGAGCGGACCGTCTAGGACCAGCTCGACGTCGATATCGACGTCGAGATTCACAGCGGTGTCGGTGCCGAACGAATCCTGGTCATCGACGGCGTCCGTCAAGACGGGGAAGTCGGCCATCGGCACTTCCGGGATATCGGTGACAGTGTCGACGGCGAATTCGTCGTCGACAGGGTCGAGGTCCGTATGCGTGGCGGCATCGTCGGTGATCTGCGCCAAGGTCGCCGGTTTCATGGCGGAGGGCATCGCGGTCGAGTCTGCCGAAGCGGTCGCGGGCGGCGAAGCGGCCGGCGACGAACTGCCCGTCGGTTCCAGGGTCATCCCGACCGTGCGAGGCGAGTTCACGGCTGGCGGAAGCGCGTCTTGTGGCACGGAGCTCGCAGCCGAAGGCGGCATGGTCGGCGTCAGCAACGAGATCGAGCTCGAGGCCACGGCCGAGGCCGGAGCCAGGGTCGAGGCAGGGCTCGGGGTCGGGGGGCGGGATTGAGCCTGCGGATTCGTAACTGTGGCTGCGGCGATCGGTGTCGACTCGGCCGACGTGCGGCCTCGGGGCGCGGTGTCTGGTGCGTCCGGCGCTGCGCGTTGTGGCGCCGGTGTCGGTGGCGCAACCGTCACGGTGGGCGTTACGACGGGCGTTAGGGTGTAGGTGGCGTAACGACAGGCGCGGCAGGAGGCGGAGCAGCGGTTGTCGCCGGCGTTGCAGCGGCAGTTACGGCAGTGTTTTGCGAGCGCGCCGGTGCTGGTTCGACCGGCTTCGGGGGAGCGGGGCTTGGTGGCGGCTGAGCCGTCACGACGCGCGGGACGATTGGTGCGTCGATCGCGGCGGGTGCCACGCCGGGAGTCGGCGCCGCAACCGGTTCCGCCGGTACGGGCCGGGCCTGCGATTCGAGACCGAACAGGCTCGATGCGATACGCCGCAGCAGCGGGCCCGTCAGCCGAGGCTCGCGGCGCGTCGCGGCGATGGTCAGAGCCGTCTCGCAAATGTTGTTTGCGACCCTGAGCACGCCGCCGCTCAATTCGTGCAACGCGGCAGCCGCGTCGGCCGCGAAAACCTGCTCGAACGTCCCGCCGGCGACCGCAGCGCGGTGGCGCAGGTAGTCGCGTAGCTCGTCGACGCCGAAGGGTTCGAGCTTTTGGCGCAGTCGCACGCGTTGGCGCAGCGAGTCGAGCACGGGCGCTCTGAGGTGGTCGTCGAGCACGGCGTGGCCGAGCAAGACGAGATTCGCGCCGGGCGAGCCGCAAGCATCGCTTGCCGTCAAGGCGTCGAGCGCACGGAGCAGCTCTTGCGGCAGCTCTTCGGCGCACTCCGCGATCACGAACACGCGCGAATTCGTTGCAGCGGTCTCATTGAGAAACTGGCGCCACATCTGCAGCCGCTCGACACGACCGACGCGGTGGGCGTTGAAACCGAACTCCGTGAGCAACAGCTCCAGCAGCTCGTGCGCGTTGGCTGGGACGCTCGTCAACCAGCCGAGCGCAAGGCGCGTGCTGGTCGCTCTGAGGGCTGCGGCCGTCAACGTCGTTTTGCCGACTCCCGCGGGGCCGATCAGGACGATCGCGGAGTCGAGCGTAGTGAGCGCAACCCTGAAGTTGGCTGCAATGAGCTGCTGGCGGGGGCCCATGAACACGGCTTCTTCTTGAGCGATGCCGCCGTCGAAAAGACTCTTCTTGAGACCGAAGTGGGCTTGGTACATGGCACCCTGCGAGGCATTCGTTTAGGGAGAAGCCCCAAGTGTGCCGATGAGCCGGGGCCGATTCCTAAACCCAGGTCACAACTTATGCAAAACGCCGGGGGCGCTGTCGCGAACGAGCGCGCCTCGGCCCGGTGGTCCGGGCCGGCAGCACCGTTTTAGGGCAGTCGATCCGCCGGCGGCCGTCAGGGCAGGTCGAGCGGCGCGGTCAGCGGATCGTATGAGAATAGCCACTCGCCGCGCTCCTTGGCGATGTCGCGAGTCGCGAATCCAGCGCGCAGCTCCGCCTCGGTTCGCAAGTGGTAGAGCTTGCCGAGCTCGTCGGATCCGGTCTGCACGCGCGCGGTGCGCGCGTACCGGCTCCGGGCGTACACATCGAGCCCGGAGGCCACGGTGTCGGCGGACTCGAGCGCGCGGGCGAGGATCGCGCCATCCTCGATGGCCATGGCAGCGCCCTGGGCCATGAAGGGCAGCGTCGGGTGAGCCGCGTCGCCGAGCAGGGTGGCCCTGCGGGTGCTCCAGCCGGTCACCGGTGGGCGGTTGTACATCGCCCAGCGATAGCACTGGTCTTTGTCCATCGCGTCGATGAGGATCTGAACGTCGTGATGCCACGGGGCGAAGTCGGACTTCAGAATGTCCCAGGATGATCTCACCGTCCAAGATTCGTCGCGCCAAGTGTCGTCCTCGACGAGGCCGACGAAATTGATGAGCTCGCCTCGACGCAGGTAGTACACGATGACGTGGGCGTTGGGGCCGACCCAATTCGTGCAGATGCGAGGCATGAAGTCTCGCGGTAAGCGTGAACTCGGAACGACGGCGCGCCATGACACGTAGCCCGTGAACTCCGCGCTGCTCGGGCCCACTATCTGCGCGCGCAACGCCGACTTGATGCCGTCTGCGCCGATCAGCACGTCGCCGGCAGCGCTCGTGCCGTCCTTGAAATGGACGGTCACCGATCTATCCGTTTCCGTAAACCGCTCGGCAGCCGCGCCGAGCACGACGGCGCCCGGGTCGAGCTCGCTGACCCGCGCCGCGAGGATCGAATGCAGATCCGCGCGGTGCAAGTGATAGTACTTGGCGCCGTAGTTGCGCTCGTGCGTGGCGCCCAGCGGGATTTCATGCAGCACATCGCCGTTGTTATAGAGGCGATAGTGGAAAGCGACAGGCGTTACGGCGACCTCGGCCAGTGCCTTCTCGAGGCCGATGTGGTGCAACACGCGCGACGCATTGGCGCTGATCTGAATGCCGGCACCGATCTCGCCCAGGACCGGCGCCTGCTCGAACACGCGGACCCGGTATCCTCTTTGCAACAACACGGCCGCAGCCGTCAGTCCGCCGATCCCGGCGCCGATGATCAAGATTTGTCGGGACATAGCCGCCTAGCTTAACGCTTCACGGTGCCGTTCGGAGCCCCTAGAATGGATTGCGGCGAGCGCGGATCCGGCGCGCGGGAGGCGTGAGCTCTTGACGAGGTTCGGGGGGACAAGCGTCGCGAGCAACGATACAACGCGCGTTCCGGCAGGCCGCCGGTCGGCCGCAGATTGTCGCCGCGATGTCTAGCGGACCTTGCGGCGGTCATGCAATCTCGGTCAGGCACGCCGGCCCGTGGCTTAGAACCGCGCCGGGGCCGCGCTCCCGAGGACTATGACGGCGAGGGCTCTAGCCCGGAGGCGACTTGGCAATCAGACCCATTCTGCGTCTCGGTGATCCGAGGCTGCGTCAGCTTGCTGCGCCCGTGACGGGTTTCGATACCGACGAGCTTCATGCCCTGATTGCCGACATGCTCGAGACGATGCAGGCGGCCGACGGCGCAGGGCTTGCCGCGATCCAGATCGGTGTTCCGCTGCGGGTCGTGATTTTCGGCGTCGAGAGCAATCCACGGTATCCCGATGCCGAAGCGGTGCCGTTTACCGTTCTCGTGAACCCGGAGATCACCGCGCTCGACGCCGAGCGCGTCGCGGACTGGGAGGGTTGCTTGAGCGTGCCCGGCATGCGGGGTCTCGTGCCGCGCTACAGGCGAATCCGGTATCGGGGCTTCGACGAGTTCGGCACTCCGATCGATCGGCACGTGGAGGACTTTCACGCTCGAGTCGTGCAGCACGAGTGCGATCACCTCGACGGAATACTCTATCCGCAGCGGATCGAGGATCCGACGGCTTTCGGCTTTATCGAAGAGTTGGCCGCGAGCGGTGCGCTCGCGCCGGCCGCACCGACGGCCTCTTGAAACTCGCTCCTCGCACCGGCGGGTTGGCCCTCGCCGCGGCGGCCGCAGTCTGCGCGGCGGTCTCTCTGGCGCAAAGCGACGCTCGGCGCAGCGTCCGCGACGGCGTGTTCTCGGCCGCACAAGTCGCGCGCGGCCGTCGGATCTTCACGACGATCTGCGTGAACTGTCACGAGATCGAAGAGTTCGTGGGCGCCGATGCCTATCTCGAGAAGGACGCCGACGGTAAAACCGTCTGGGAAGTCTTCGACTTCATCTGGGGAAACATGCCGGACGACGACCCGTCCTCGCTCGAGCCCGAAGACTATGCTGCCGTGCTGTCTTATGTGCTGAGCGTTTACGGCTTGCCGACGGGGGATGCCGATCTGCCGATCGAAGAGGAGATTTTGAAAACCATCGTCATCGAGCGCCCCGAACGCCCGGGGATCTAATGACCCATGCGCCGGGCCTCAACGGCCCGGCAGCGCGAACACGAACAGCCGGTTGCGGTTGTCGTCCGGCGCGAGCTCGGGCGTGAGCCTCGCGAGCCCGCCCGTGAGGTTGGATCGTCCAGTGCTCACGGCGACATATTCTTTACCATCGACGGCGAATGTGATCGGGTGCCCCGTCACCTGGGAGCCGAGGTCCGTTTCCCACAGCACTTTGCCCGTCTCGGCGTCGAGTGCGCGGAATTTACCGGCCACGTCACCGCCGAACACCAGATCGCCGGCGGTGGCCACGAGACCGGTTACGCCCGCGCGCTGGTCGTGCTTCCACACGGTCTTGCCGTTCTCGACGGCGATGGCTTGAACCGTACCCACGTCGTCCGTGCCCGGCGCAATCATCGTGTGGTTGTTGATCGCATAGACGAGTTCCGGCTTGGGCTCGGAAGCGATCGACTTCGAGTCCATGCAAGTGTTTTGCATCGGGAAGTACATCGTCTTCGTGCGCGGGCTGTACGCGCCGGCAGGCCAGTTCTTGCCGCCGTCGGAGGTAGGGCATACGAACACCGTTTGATTGGGTCCCGTGAATTCGGTCTCGGGGTTCATCGTGACCGCACCGGTTGCGCCGTCGATCTTCTCGACGACGTTCTGTCGGACCGTTGGCCTGGCCCAGAGAAACTCGCCGGTCGCCCGATCGAGCGTGTAGACGATGCCGGTCTTGCCCGGAATGCCCGTGACGACCTTGCGCTTCTCGCCGGGGCGAATACGCGGATTGATCCAAGGGACGTCGGCGGGGTTCGGCGCCACGGCCGTATCGACGAGCAGGCGCTCGAACGGATGATCCATGTCCCAATGGTCGACGTCGTGCTGGTAGTACCACTTGATTTCACCGGTCTCGGGGCTCAGGGCCAGCGTCGAGTTGTGGTAGAGGTACTTCTTGTCGTTGCCCGCCAGCATGAACTTCGGCGCCGGCGCGGTGACGGACGTGCCCATGTAGACGAGGTCGAGATCGGGATCGTAGCTCGGGATCATCCATGCGCCGACGTGCCAGCGTTTCTCGTAAGGCACGTTGCCCCAGCTGTCACTGCCGGGCTCTCCGGGCTTCGGGATCGTGCGTTTGCGCCACAGCTCCGTGCCCGTTCGCGCGTCGTGCGCCGTGATGACACAGGTCTCCGGACCGCCTTGCGGCATGCAGTTGCGTCCGGAAATCAGCTTGCCGTCGACGACGAGCGGCGCGGACCCTTGCTTGGCGGGGTGCGTGTGGTAATCGAAGATCTGGGTTTCCCACGCAAGCTTGCCCGAGACGGCGTCGACCGCGTACACATAGTCGTCGGAGCCGTTGTCGATGATGAGCTTGCCGTAGATCGCGAGATTGCGGTTGGTCTGCGGGAACGGTACGAACTTGCCGACGTCCTCGGGCAGAGCCCGTTTGTACTCCCAGATCAATCGGCCCGTGGCCGCGTCCATCGCCCGGATCACGTCCATCGGTTCCGGGTAGTACATGACGCCGTCGTGCACGAGCGGAATGCCTTCCTGAGACGGGCCCGGCGCCAAATCGATCGACCAAGCCAAGGTGAGCTTCGCGACGTTACGCCGATTGATCTGATTGAGCGGGCTGTAACCCCAGCTGTCGTAAGTTCGACGCCACATGAGCCAGTCCGCCGGGGCGGGGTTCTCGAGCATGGCGTCCGTGACCGGCACGAACTGACGGCTTGCGGCGTCCGCCGTGAGGCCGACGACGGTGAGCAATAAACCAATGAGCGACGTTCCGTGCTTCATTTTCGAATCCCCCTTCGAATGACGACTGCGCTCGGCGGAGCAGCGTGCTCGATCAAGAGTCCACGACGAACGGCGAGTGACGTCGCAGCGGCCATTGTCACTGAAACGCTCGCCGATGTCCCTGAGCGGTCGGGCTCCACCGGTCTGCGTGCAAGAAGCGAACGGTGCGGGTTGGTCGTGTGCCGATGCGTGATCGGGGGCGGCACGCGTCTCAGCCGCTGCTTTGCTCGCGCCAGAGACCGAGCTTACGCTGCACGGCCTCGTCGGAGGCGCTGAAGACGATCGTTTCCTCGGCGGCGGAAATCGTCAGCGGCTGCCAGCTCGGCACTGCCCAGAGGTCTCGCGGGCCGTATCTGAGCTTGCACGCAACGTCGCCGGTGCCGATCGTGACCTCTCCATGGCCCGCAATCACCGCGAACACGGCGCTGGAAGTCGTGCGGTAAGCTTGCGTTACGAAGCTCGCGGGCACGAGTTGCAGAAAGGTCGAGATGGTCGGAATGGCCGGGCCGCCCGTGGTCGGATCGACGTATTCCATTTTCAGTCCATGGAGCCGGTCCCACTCTTCATTCCGCTTGAGTCGCTCCAAGACCTCGCGCGCGTATGCATACGGGTAGCTGAATACCGGGGATGCCGCAGCGTCTCGTCGGTACCCTGCCGGTAGCAGATTTCGGCCGTAACGGTAATGACTGTCGCCCGGTGGTGCGAGTGTCGGGAATCTCGCCTCCGGGTATCGCTCCGAGAACCCGGCGCCGAGCATGCGCACGAGCGCAACGTCGAGCACGTCGAGCCAAACGGTCGGCGCTGCGCCCTCGTTGCAGTGCTCGTGCCAGGCCCAGGATCCCGTCACCACGAAGTCCCCGGGCTCCATGTAGGCTCGCTCGCCGGCCACCGACGTGTAGCTCCGGTCGCTCTCGATGATGAAGCGCAAGGCGGCGGCAGAATGCCGATGCGGCGGCGCTACCTCGCCGGGCATGATGACTTGCAGGCCTGCGTACAGCGCGTCGGTCGCGAGGTGTCGGCCGCGCAATCCGGGATTCTCGAGCGCGAGCACGCGACGTTCAGCGTCCGCAGTGCTAATGACACGCGAAGACTCCATGAGCATCGGTCGAAGCCCGTCGTAGTGCCATAGATGGGGCAGGGCGTCCACGCGCGGCTCGGGCGAGAACCAGGTTTTGAAAAACGTCCAAAGCGGTGCGAGGTGCGCCTCGTCGGCGGCCCGGTTATAGGCGTCGGGGTCGATAGGGGCGTCGGGGCCCCTCGACGGGTTTGCCGTCATTTGAGGATCACCGTGTTTGCTGTCGTCCGCCGTGGGCGATTGTAGCAGCACGGCGAGGCGCGTCCGGGGGGGAGGGGCGCGAGTATGCGAGGCAACCTGTACGACGTATCATTGGGACAATCCGCGCAAGGCGGTTGCGTCAATGCCGGTCGCGGTATCGTCCGGCTCTCGTGGATGGAGGGGAAAACGCGCATGACCAGCCGCAGAGAGTTCTTGCAGATCGGCATTGCTGCTTCGGCCTGGCCGCTGGCCGCGCAGGCCGCCCGCGCAGCGGGTATGCCCCCGGATATGGAGGCCGCTGCCGGCAGTCATCCCGTCATGCTCTACAAGGTGCTCTACGACCGGCGGATAGCGGCCAGCGTGGCCTTCGCGCGGCGGGCTGAGCAGGACAGTGTGCCGACCTATGCGATGGACGGCGACATGACGCGATTTTGGTACGACGATCTGCACGACCGCTGGCGTTCGGGGCCCGCGGCCGTTGCCGGCCTCACGACGCACGGCGCATTGTTCTGCCTCGAGAGACTCGCGTGGGATCAGGGAATGCGCGTGGTGTTTCGTGCCGTGCACACGCCGACCGACTCGGGTGTCCTGCGCCACGAGCTCTCGGGTCCTGCCGGTGTGTTGTCGGCAGCGCAAGCCGCGCTCGGCCGCTCGGCCTGGAGCGAAGCGCTGGCCGAGGTGGCCATGGGCATGCCGACCGGTAAAAGCGAGATCATCTCGCGCCGAACGACCGCTCCGGGGCATCTCGAGCTGCCCGAGCACGCCGAGTCGTTGTACTCCTGGGTGATCGCGCCCGCGGCCGAGATCTGACACTGCAATTGATCGGCCGAGATCGACTCCGTTTTTGAAGTTCCCCGGGTCACGCGCCGCGCAGCAGCCGCTCTCGGCACGCCGTTGCCCTCGATGGTTCGGCGGCCCTCTGGCTCGCAAGCCCACGCACGACGTCGTCAAGAACATTAGAAAAGAACTGTAACAAAATGAAAAAACTGAGAATTGGTGGTGTTCCGGAGCACTTCAACTTGCCGTGGCACTTGTACCTGGAGTCGAACGCCGCCGCGGCCATTGGTGTCGATGCGAGTTGGCGAGATGTGCCCGAGGGCTCCGGGGCAATGGCGGCGTCGCTCAGACAGGGGGAGCTCGACGTTGCGATGTTGCTGACCGAGGGCGCGATCGCGGGTATCGCCGGCGGTGGCGGCTTTTCGATTGTGAGCTGCTACACCGTCTCGCCGCTCGTCTGGGGCATCCATGTGCCGGCCGAGTCGCGGTTCGAAACCGTTGCCGACATCGCGGGGGCTCGCTACGCGATCAGCCGCCGAGGCTCGGGCTCGCATCTGATGTGTGCGGTGCACGCCGAGCAACGGCGGTGGCCGACGGACAGCCTCGACCTCGTGGTCGTCGGCAACCTCGAAGGTGCGATCGACGCTTTCGCCACAGATCGTGCGGATGTGTTCTTCTGGGAGAAGTTCATGACGAAGCCCCTCGTCGATTCGGGGCAATTTCGCCGGGTCGGTGAGTTCGTAGCTCCTTGGCCGGCTTTCGTCGTCTGCGCCTCGGATCGAGCTGTTGCCGAGGACGCTGCCGAGATTCGCGCGCTGCTTTCCGGGGTTTTCGGCGCCGCGCGCGAATTGTCGAACGGCCCCGACGCGGCACGGCTCATTGCCGGCCGCTACGGGTTGGAGCTGCGCGACGTCGAGCAGTGGCTGAAGCTCACGCGTTGGGCGGAGCGGATCGGCGTTTCTGCTGCACAACTCGAGCCTCCCGTGACGGCGCTGCGAGACCTCGAACTGATCCCGGCGTCCTTCGAACCCTCGCAGGCGGTAACCGCCTTGCCGGTCGACGACTGATCTCGGCCCGCGACGCGTCCGGCTGTTTGCAAACGGCGACAGGTTGGGTTGTGCCCGACGGCTCGGTATGTTCGCGGTCTGCAGTCACCGCGGAGAAAGGTCATGCGCCTGTCGGGTTTGCTGTTTCGCTTGATCGTGTTCGGGACGTTGTGGCTCGCGGCGGCCGAAGCGGTCGCGGACAAGAGCACGTTCGGAGAGCTTCGCTTAGAGCCGGCGGGTAAGGTCGAGCGAGACGCCGGCGTTTGGATTGACGGGCAATACGTAGGCTATTTGCGCGAGCTCGACGGCCGCAAAGCGCTGCCGCTGGTCCCGGGCCGGCATACGCTTGCCGTTAAGCTGGCCGGCTATCGGGACGTCGACGACAGCGTGCTCGTCGAGCCCGGCAAGCGAGTGGAGTACACCGTGGCCATGGCGCCTTCGGCCAACGTGTCCTATCCCGACAAGGCGCAGACGGCCTCACTTCGGTTGTCGGTCGACCCGGCACGCGCTGCGGTCTTCGTCAACGGCGTCTATGTCGGGCACGTGGACCGGTTCGATAACCGGCACGGTGTGCGCCTGGCCGCCGGCAAGTATCGGCTGCGGGTAGCGTTGCCGGGTTACCAGGCGTTCGAAACGCAAGTGACGCTTCTCGCCGAGCAGAGCTACGAGGTGAAGACTGCGCTCAAGCGAGCGTCGCTCGATGATCAATCCGAGGAGTTACTGATCGGGCAGGCCGGGAACTAGCGACCAGGCGGGCCTCAACGCTCCTTCAAGATTTCTGCGGTTGCGTTGAAGCGCCCCCGACGCGTCGTTTATCATCCACAGCGTTCGCAACCGCACCATAGCTACCACCTAAAAGTGCGGTTCGGGTCTGTGCCCGGTGTTTGGCCGGGTCGAGTGGGGGGATCCCTTAGGCGATAGGTTGCTGCGCGGATCGTGGCGTGACCGCGACGGCGGCGTGTGGGCTGCGGAACCTCCGCCGTCCCGCGGGGCCGGTATCGCCGTTCTTGAGGAGTCGAGATGATGGGCAGAGCGTCCCTTGTGGGAAAAGCGACCGGCTGGGGTTTGCTGGTCGCCGGGCTGTTGGGTTGCAGCCAGGTGTTTGCACAGGCGAATTTGCAAGGCGTTTGGACAAACACGTACTTCGAGGACTGGCCGGATCGAATTCCGGGTCCCGAGCTCGGAGACTACGGCGGCTTGCCGCTCAACGCCAACGATCGCATGCGCGCGAGAAGCTGGAGTGCATCGATCTTGTCGCTGCCCGACTATCAATGCCGTGTACATCCCTCGGACTACGCGAACAGCTTCGCCGACATTCGGATTTGGTACGACATCGATCTCGTCACGCAGCAGCTGATAGCCGTTCATATCCAACACTTTGCCTGGAATACCGTGCGCACGATTTGGATGGACGGTCGCCCGCATCCGCCGGAGTATGCCCAGCATACGTCGATGGGCTTTTCTACGGGCGAGTGGGAGGGGAACATCCTCAAGGTCACGACGACGCACTTGAAAGAGGGCTGGCTGCGCCGCAACGGCGTTGCACGCAGCGATAGCGCGACGGTCACGGAGCATTTCATTCGCCACGGCAACGGTTTGACCTGGAACGTCTTCGTTCAGGACCCGAAATACCTCGAGGAGCCGTTTTTCAGAAACCGCGACTACAGGATGGCCGAGAACGGCGGCATCGGTGCTTATCCGTGCGAGAGCGTCGTCGAGGTGCTGCTGCCGGACGCGTACTTTCCGCACTATCTGCCGGGGCAGAATCCGTTCCTGATCGAGTACGCGCGCAATCACCACATCCCGGAGCAAGCGGCGATGGGCGGCGCCGAGACGATGTACCCCGAGTACAAGAAGAAAATCGCCAAGATGCCGCAACCTTAGTTTGGAGCCAACGATGAACAAACATTTCTTCGCTGCGCTGATCGCTGCTTGCTGCGGGCTCGGCTTCGGCTCGGTTGGCCAGGCACAGCAGAACTTCGACGCCGTCGAAGTTCACGCTCTGCAGGTCCGAGACAACATCTACATGCTCGTCGGGGCGGGCGGGAACATCACGATGCAGGTCGGCGACGACGGTATTCTGCTCGTCGACACTGAGTTCGCGCCGCTGTCGGACAAGATTCTCGCGACGATTCGCGGCATCAGCGATAAGCCGATCCACTACATCGTCAACACGCACCATCATGGCGATCATGTCGGCGGCAATGCCAATCTGCGCCTCGCCGGCAATACCGTGGCAGGCGGCAATATGCTGGGCGCCATTCGGGATTCCGGGGTTGGCGCGGCGATCATCGCGCACGAGAACGTGCTGTTGCGCTTGAGTCAAGCCACGGGCCCCGGCGCCGTGCCGCAAGACGGTTGGCCCACCGATACGTTCTTCGGCGACAAGAAGGAGTTGTTCTTCAACGGCGAGGGCATCGAGATCATCCACATGCCGTCCGCTCACACGGATAGCGACAGCGTCGTGTATTTTCATCGTTCCGACGTGATTTCGTCGGGCGACGTGTTCGTGACGACGAGCTATCCCGTCATCGATATCCCGGGGGGCGGAAGCTACAAAGGCATCGTTCAGGCTCTCGAGCGGCTCGAAGACATGATCATTCCCGTCTACGGGCAAGACGGTGGCACCTTGGTGATTCCGGGCCACGGACGCCTGTCGAACCTCGGTGACGTGCTGAATTTCCGCGAGATGGTGATCGTGATCCGCGACCGTCTGCAGGGCATGATCGACGCGGGCATGACGCTCGAGCAGGTCAAGGCGGCCAAGCCGACCTTCGACTACGATCCCGTGTACGGTGCGACTACGGGCTTCTGGACGACGGACAAGTTCATCGAAGCCGCTTACCAGAGTCTGAGCAGCCAAAAGACCGAGGAATCGAAATGAACCGCTATCGACTGCTAGGTGTCCAGGCTGCTGGACTTCTCGGCGCCGCCATGTTGCTGGCCGCGCTCGCCTCCAACGTCGCAGCTCAGCCGCGGGGTGCGCCGCAGCCGCCGCGATCGGCACGTGACTCGGCACCGATAGACTTGACAGGCCAGTGGGTGTCGATCGTGACGGAGGATTGGCGCTTTCGAATGGTGACCCCGGAGCGCGGTGACTACCCGGGCTTGCCGCTGACCCCCGCGGGCAAAGCCATCGCGGACGCTTGGGATCCGGCCAAGGACGAGGCGGACGGTAACCAATGTCGGTCGTACGGGGCGCCTGCGCTGATGCGAGTGCCCGGGCGCGTGCGCATTTCCTGGAAGGACGATTCGACGCTCGAGATCCAATCCGACGCGGGTCGCCAGACTCGATTGCTGCATTTCGGCGACGCTCCGGCGGCTTCGGAGCCTTCGTGGCAGGGCCTGTCGCATGCGGAGTGGGTGTTCCAAGGCGGAGGCCGCGGCCGGCCCCCGACCAACGGCAGCCTCAAGGTCGTGACCACGGGGCTCAAAGAGGGCTATCTGCACAAGAACGGCGTCCCATACAGTGCTGATGCTGTCTTGACCGAGTATTTCGATCTGCTGCACGAGCCCGACGGTTCGCAGTGGCTCGTCGTGAAGGCCATCGTCGACGATCCGAACTTCTACACGCAATCGCCGATTACGAGCAGCAACTTCCGCAAGCAAAAGGACCGCAGCGGCTGGGACCCGGAGCCCTGCTCGGCTCGCTGAAGGCTCAGAGCGGAGGCCGGTGAATCTCGCTGGCCTCCGATTGCCGATCGATTCCCCGCTGTTGCGCAGTAGCCGCGGCTGCGCGCGTGCCGCTTCGTGAGGACTGGCGCATATGCGCGCGGCGCTGCGCTCCGCTAGACTCGTACCCACGGTATATCTGCCTGTGCGGAGTCGGGCATGAACGATCTATTTACGGCTGACAAGCTCAGGGAGATCGGCGATGCGGTCTTCCAGTGGCTATTGGCCAATGTGTTCGTTCTCGGCAACGCCGTTCAGTTGCTCGTGGTGGCTGCGGCTTTCGGCGCGGCTCTCGTGCTGGCGAGGCGGCTGCTGCCCCTGCTTGAGCGCCTGACGGCCTATCGGCAAGTCGCAACGCTCGTGAGCGCCATGTTGCCGCTCGTGTTACCGCTGACGTGGCTGTTGCTGCAATGGCTCACGATACTCGCGGCCGGGGCTTTCGGCTGGCAGCATCATGTGCTCGAGATCGCGGCGAGCCTGCTTACTGCCTGGGTGGCAATCCGGCTCGTCTCGCAACTCGTCCCGAATCCCATGTGGGCCAAGGTCATCACCTGGACGGTGTGGTCGATCGCCGCCCTCAACATTTTGAATCTGCTCGCGCCCACGATCACCCTGCTCGACTCCGCGGCGATAAGTATCGGTGCGTTGCGTATCTCGCTGTACACGGTCGCTAAGACCGGCGTCGTGCTTGCCGTGCTGCTCTCGTTGGCGTTCTATCTGACGGGCCTCATCGAGACGAAAATTCGCACGAGCCGCGCGTTGTCACCGACCGTGCAAGTGCTGTTCTCCAAGGCATTGAAGGCGACGCTCGTCGGCTTCGCGATCTTGGTGGCCGTGAATACTTTCGGCATCGACCTCACCGGTCTCGCAGTCGTCGGCGGTGCGCTCGGCCTCGGCGCGGGCTTCGGTTTCCAGAAGGTCATCAGCAATATGGTCAGCGGCGTGGTGCTGCTGTTGGATAAGTCCATTCGACCCGGTGACGTCATTGCCGTGTCGGGCACCTACGGCTGGGTCACGGCACTGGGGGGGCGGTACGTTTCGGTCGTGACGCGCGACGGCGTGGAACACTTGATCCCGAACGAAACGCTGATCTCCGAGCGCGTGGAGAACTGGACCCACAGCAATAGCTACACACGGCTGAAGATCGCAGTGCCTGTGCATTACGACACGGATTTGCACAAGGCCATCGAGCTGTGCCTATCTGCTGCGAAAGAGACGGAGAGGGTCCTGGCCGAGCCCGATCCGAAGTGTTTGCTCATCGCCTTCGGCGATAGCGCGCTAGATCTCGAGTTGCGGATCTGGATCGCGGATGCCCACAACGGTGTCCAGAACGTGAAAAGTGCGGTGTTGCTGAGAATCTGGGAATTGTTCCGTGAGCACGGCATCACCGTTCCGTATCGGCAGATCGATTTGCATTTCCCTCCGTCGGTCGAGCAGGAACTCCCCAAGGTCGTGCAGCGGCCCGCGGCTTCCGGCTGAAAGCCCGCACCGTTGGCGGGCTCGAACGCGCATCGAGAAGCAAAAAAACGGCCCGGCTCTCATCGAGAGCGGGCCGTCTTGTCGGTACCGAGCCCCGCTAGCCGGAGCTAGACCCGACCGGTTCGGTTCGCGATGCTGGAGACTACTTGATCGCGAAACCTGCGCCCGGGTTGAATTCCTTGCCGTCCTTAGTCCGCACGGCCTTCATCCACGTGGCGGCGGGACGCCCGTCGCGCATCGGATGCCCAGTCATCGTGACTTCCGTGCCGGGCATGAAGTCGCTCTTGCGAATGCCTGCGCGCATCAGCGTGCTCGGCCCTTCCGCCTCGAAGCCCCAAGTCGTGACGCTGCCGTCGTCGTTTTTTACGTTCACGAGCAGCCACGAGTGCGGGTTCGTGTATTGGAATTCCTTGATGACACCGGTGACGGTAACCTGCTTGGTGTCATCGAACATGACTGCCGAGTGGTGGGCGAAGGCGGGTCCCGCAATCATCACCAATGTGGCAAACACTCCTATGAAAGGTCTGCTCATGACAAATCTCCTATTCACTTCTTGTCGTCTTGCTTCGTAAACGTAAAGTTGTCGAAATTCGACGAGCCGTTCTTCGTCTCTGTCACCGTGTTGTTCTGATTCTCGGAACAATCCCAGTAGCGAATTCTCAGGCTCTTATCTTCGTTGGAGAGCCGCTTGTACACCTGCTTAGTGTACCAGGGTTCCTCCAGGGCGGGCGGGTCGTAGGCCCACACTTCGACGACCATCGTCATCGGATCCTGCAGATGCCAGATCTCCACGGTCTCGACCTTGTCGCTGTAGAAGGGCTGAATACGCTGATACTCGCCGGCGCGCATCTGAGTCGTGTGAACGATTAACCGGTCGCCGTCCCAGAAGCCGATCGAGTCACCCTCCCAAAGCGGGTATGCGTCGTCGGGGCTCGGATGACCCCGACCGTCCGTATACACGCGGCGAATCTCGTTCTGCTGCTCGGTGACGAGCCATGTCTCGTTCGGGGTGACGATGTTCTCGCGCAGGAACGGCTCGACGAGCCAACGTGGCATGCCCGCAGGCTGGCAGTTGCTGAGTTGATCGAACTCAATCCCCTTGCTGATCTGGTCGAGCTTGTCGAGCAGCTTCTTCTTGTACTCCGGCGTCATCTTTGCCGTGGGCAGCTCCGTCATCGACGTTTGATCGGGATCCCAGAAGAATGGGCTCGCTTCGCGTGTCCACAGGCCCGTCCAATCGGGAATCGTGCGCCAAGTCAGGGGCTTGCCGCCGCCCGCCTGCTGCTTGAGATAATCGTAAAGGCCCCGCGCCGTCTTGTGCGCGACACCGAGATCGATCATCTTTTGTTTCTCGGGCGAGGGCGCCGGGGGCGGCGTGAGCTCCTGGGCGATTGCTGCCGGCGCAGTGGCCGCGGCTGCGATCAACGCTCCGACGGCCCAAAGGGAAGCCGGCCTATTGCGGTTGGTCATCGATTATTCTCCATAGGGCTCCATCCGCGTATTGTACTGTGCAAGGTCTCAGCCGCGTGCCGCGCGGGCTCCCCCTTGCTCGTCGACTTATTCTGACCTCTCGCGTCCGGAGCTGTTCCCGACCAGCGCCAGCGCCGCCCGCCGGGGCCGCAGGGCCGGGGGGGCGCCACGGGTCGAGTGCGGTCCGGCTCCGATAGCGGCCTTGCACCGAACTTGATATGGTCGGCGAGTCGGCCGGCTGGAGCCGGCGCCTCGTGGAAAGGCCATGCGAATCGCCAGGACGATTTATGTCACGGCGGCAGCGTTGATCGGAGCGCTGACCTGGGTGTCTGCGTGCGATGCCCACCACTCTTTCGCCGTTTACGATCTCGACCAACAGTTGACGTTCGACGGCGTGGTCGCAACGCTCAAGTTTCGCAATCCGCATATCGCGTTGACCCTGAAGCGAACGTTGGCCAACGGCGAATCCGAGACCGTGAATTTCGTCGAAGGCATGCCGGCAAACATGGCGCTGCGGATCGGTCTTTCGCCGGATCTCATCAAGCCCGGCACGAGGCTCACCGCGATCGGGTCGCCGCGCAAGGACGATCCGCACGTATTCTTTCTGCGCAAGGTCAGGCTCGCCGACGGGCGGGAATTCCCTTAGCAGCGGGCAATTCTGATCGGGCCGGGACGGGCCGGAATCAGAATAGAGACCGGCCAGTCTGCTTGACCGCGCGTGCGCTCGCGAGTACATCTAATTCTGTTTCAGGGGGGGTAGCACGCGGATCCGGTATCCCCGGTCCGACGTACTGTCGAGCGTGCTGCAAGGGGAGGCCGGGGCTCATGAGCCCCGGCCTTTTCTTTCCAAGAGCCCGCTAGCCTACTTTTCGGCGAGCGAGTCCATTTTTCGCTTGAGGATCTTGCTCAGAAGCGGCACTTCCGACACGGGTGGTGCATCGGCCGGTATCGAGCGAATGTACGCGTAGATATCGGCCAAGTCTTGAGCGGGGACGTCGGCGAACGCGGGCATTTGCGGCAGCGGCGAACGGTTGACGAAGGCGATAAAGCCGTCCTGCGTGTACTTCATCGGCACGAGTCGCCGCTCGCCGGTTTGAGCGTCGAACCCATGACACGCGTAGCAATTGTACGTGTCCGAGAATAGCTTCTTACCCCGTTCGGCGTTGCCGGCGAGAGAGGCATTGCCGGCCGGCGGCTGAGCGCTGGCCGCAGCCGCGATCAAGACTAGCGTTGCGCATAGCACTCGCACGGTGTTGTTCAAGCGCTTTGTCGAATGCGGTTGCATGGCGGCTCCTTACTAACGCGGCTGCGAGACGACGTCGAGCAGTGCAGGCTCCCCGGCGCGCACTCGCGCGAGCGCCCGTTGGAGCGCGGGTGCCAGTGCGTCGGGATCGCTGATCGGGCCTTCGGCGTATACGCCGTAGCCTTGTGCGATCTTGGCGTAGTCGGGTGCCGGATCGCGGATCACCGTGCCGATATCCATCTGACTCGAGCCGCGTCCGCGGCGGCCCGCGGTGCGCTGCACCAGCATGACCTCGGCGTGGTAGGCCCGGTTGTTGTGCACGATGAGCAACAGCGGGATCTTGCTATGCGCGGCCGTCCAAAGTGCTCCCGGCCCCACGAAATTGAAATCGCCGTCGCCCACGATGCCGATCGCCAGCCGGCCGTGCTCGCGGTGTCCGAGGGCGCCGCCCACGGAGGCCGGTGTGTCGTAGCCGATGCCGAAGCCGCCGCAATCGCCGTTATAGCGATAGTGCTTGTCGTGATTCAGAAGCCGGCGTTGCCAAGTGCCCGTGAACTGATGGCCCGAGACGATTGCCCAGTCGTCGTTTTGAATCTGTTGACCCAGCTCGGCGATCATGCGCGGCACGCTGATCGGGCTTGCGTTCCAGCCGAATCGAGCCTCTTCGATCTCTTGAGCGCGAATCGCCTTGTGCGCCGCGGCAATCTGCGCGCCGCGGGCTTGTCGCGTGCGGGTCGCGTCGCGCCCGGAAAGCTTGCGGACCTCGTCGATGAGCGAGGGCAGAGTCGCCTCTCCGTCGCCGCCGATCGCAAGATCGACTTCGTAGTAACCCCCGTAGTCGTGGATGTTTGCGTGCTGAAACAAGTATTCGGAGCAAATGCTGATGGTCTTGCCGCCCGTGGCGCGCACCGCTCGAATGGGCGCGGACATGTCGCTGACCTCGAGACCGAGTATCACGTCGGGTTTGTAATCGGGCCCGCCGTTGCCGTATAGCGGATGCCAAGAAGGGAAGTCCTGCCAGGAGCCGTAAGTCCCGACGTCGACGGGCGCCTGCAGCAGCTCGGCGAGCTCGAGCAGAGCGTCCCATCCAGCCTGTGTTCGAGCGAGCTTTTGAGTGCGGATCAGCGGCCGCTCCGCGCTCGCAAGCCACTGTGCCGCCTCGCGGACCGCGTTGGCATCGCCGGCAGGCGGCGTCGGCAGCACGAGCTTCGGGATGCGCAGCTTGGCGCCGTCGATGGGCGCCTCTTGCAACTCGGTATCGACGACGAGCAATGTCGGCCCCATCGGCGGCGTGCGCCCGAGCGTGTACGCACGCATGGCCGAGTCGGCGAAGTGTGGGAGATCCGTGGGCTGGTCGTCGATCTTGGTGAAATCGCGAACGATCGATCCCATGTCCTGGGCGCTGTGCGGACGATTGATGATCGAGCTGGGATTTCGCGGTTGACCGACGACCGCGAATACGGGGACTCGATCGGCCCAGGCTTGGAATAGACCCATCGTCGCATGCAGCAGTCCGACCGTCCCGTGCATGAGCGTCATCATCGGCTTGCCGGCCGCTTTGGCGTATCCATGGGCCATGGCCGCGCCGGCTTCCTCGTGCAATACGGTCACGATTTCGGGCTTGCGGTTGCCGCCGTGCGTGATCAGAGACTCGTGCAGTCCCTCGAAGGCGGAGCCCGGGTTCACTGCTACGTAGTCGAAGTCGAGTGCCTTGAACACGTCGACCATGTAATCGGAGCCGGGTTGCTCGATGAACGGTGGGCCGAGTTTCGGCTCGGGCGGGACGTAGTCCGCTCGACCGTCGGCTTCCGTTGGGCGCGCCACGCTGGCGCGCCGGGTCGTGGTCGAAGTTTGCTGGGCCTGCGCGGGGCCGGTGACGATTGCCGTTGCGGCGCCCGCGGCCGCACCTTTCAGAAAGTTGCGCCGCGCAGCGCAGTCCGCCCGCGAATCATCGGAGTTGGCCACTTTCATTCCCCCTTTTGAGTTGACCCGGCTGACGCGCTCGAGCACGCATCGGTGCCGGGTGTATTTACCGGGGATGATACCGCAAAACGTCAGATGCGGCGGTCGGTCGGGGGCGGGGCAAACCCGTCCCGTTCGGTTCGGCGAACGAGATCAGTTCGTCATTCGAACGCGGTTGCGTCCGGCAGCTTTCGATTCGAGCAACGCTTGATCGGCACGCCCGAGCAACTCGTCGACCGACAGCGAGTCGTCCGGACACCGCACCGTAAAGCCCACGCTCACGCTCATCGGCAAGGCGCCGTCGCGTGTCGGTATCGGCGCATCGGTAATCACGCGTCGAACTCGCTCGGCGACGCGGGCCGCGGGCTTGGCGTCGGCGTCCCGCATGACGATAAGAAATTCGTCGCCGCCGACGCGGCACACCGCGTCGTTGGTCCGCACGGCGCTGACGAGGCGTGCGCTGACCTTGCGAAGCACTTCGTCGCCGATTTGATGCCCGTAGCTATCGTTGATTCGCTTGAAGTTGTCGAGATCGAGCAGCGCGAGAGTCACGCGGGTCCCGCGTTGATCGGCCATATCGAATGCACCCTTGAGCAATACCGAGGCGCCGCGCCGATTCCATAGACGAGTCAGCGGATCCATCATGGCCTCGCGGCGCGCGACACTGAGTTTCGCGACGAGTGCAGTGTGTGCGTCGCTCAATTGGTCGGACAGAACTTCTCGTTGTGTCATCGACGCGAGGTCGATCAGGGATTGTCGGTCGGCCGCGGTGAATTGGCGGGGGCGAACGTCGAATACGGCAAATGTGCCGGCGACCACACCGTGGTCATCGACGAGCGGATGTCCGGCGTATGCGCGAAATCTGGGCGCCGACGTGACTATCGGACAATCGGCCGTACGCGGATCGATCAGCGTGTCGGGTATCATGAGCACACGATTTTCGTCTGCTGTCAGATGGCAAAGGCCTTGATCGCGCGGCAGCTCCGAAACTCCCCAGCCTGCCACCGACTTGAACCACTGCTTTTCGTCGTTGATCAAGGTGACCGCGGCAACGGGAACCTGCAGCGCCCGGCGTGCGAGCCGCGTGATGCGCTCGAAGCGCTCTTCGAGCGGCGTATAGAACAGGTCGAGCGACCGAATGTTTGCGATCTTGAGGGTCGCGGTGCCTGCTATCGTTCTTGTGAGGTTCGTGTCCGTCAACGCGCGCTCCGGGCGGCGGTTGCTGTCGCGATAGCTTACGCCGCGCGATGCCGGAACATTGTGAGGGAACTCTCGGTCTGATCGCGTGCGACCAAAGTGTGAATTGAGTCAAACAGGTATGAGGCGGTTTGTAATAGCGTAGCGCTTCCGGGTCTTCGTGCCCGTGCTTCATTGCGTTCGCAAGGTTTCGGAGAGGGCTGATGCGTCGATCCCAAACTCGGCCCGAGTTTGCGGACCTCAACCAGTTGGAGTTTTCGCTGCTCGAGAACAGCACGGTCGCGGCGGCGATAATCGCAGCACCCGACGGCACAGTCTTGGGCGCAAACCGCAAGATGCGCGCCGTACTAGGCGTGCCCAATCTGCAAGAGCTGCGCGCGCGGAACATTTGCGAATTCATCGACGAATCCGAGTGGCAGCGATGGCTCGACGCTTGGCGCTCGGGTGGCGGACCGCTGCGTACACGTCTGGGCGGTCGCGGGGCGGCGGTTGATCTCGATGGCGACATCAGCTGCCTAGGGAGCGCCGAGGATGGAGCGGTCTGCGGTCTTTTCGCCGAGCGCGGCGGTGAGCAGCAATTGCGCAAGGCCGTACAGCAAAGCGCTCGTATGGAAGCGCTCAGCAGTTTGACTGCCGGCATTGCCCACGATTTCAATAATCTACTGACCGTGTTGGTCGGCAACCTCTACTTGGTCGCCGAGGAGCTTCGCGACAAGCCGCAGACGTTCGCGAAACTCAAAGCGGCGCGCGATGCAGGCAAGCGCGGTGCGGATTTGATTCGTCAATTGCTGGCGTTCGCTAGGCGTGAGCAAGTCGAGGCCGCTGTCGTTGACCCGAGAAAGGTCGTGACCGATCTGGTGCCGCTGCTGCGCCGTGCACTGGGCTCGAAGGTCGGTTTGGAGACGGACCTCGGGGCGGGCAGCGGTGTCATCCGATCGAGCATCGCGCAACTGGAAAGCGTCGTCGTCAACCTCGCGATCAATGCCCGCGACGCGATCGCCGGCAAAGGGAAGGTTGCGGTTCGAGTACGGGAGCAGGTGGTGTCGCGCACCGAAGCCGTCTCGTTGCGGCTCCCAGCCGCTGGCGACTACCTTGCTTTGAGTGTCGCCGACAACGGTCAGGGCATTCGGCCCGAAGTCATCGATCGTGTATTCGAGCCATTCTTTTCGACGAAAGGCGAGACGGGGGGCACGGGTTTGGGCTTGTGCATGGTCCGCTGGTTTGCCGAGCAGGCCGGCGGCACCGTGGACTTGTCGAGTCAGGTCGGAAAAGGTACGACCGTGACGTTGCTGCTGCCGAAGTCGGCTGAGACGCCGGTCGATAGCAACGACGGCACCATGCCGCTATCCACGCTGCCGACCGGCACGGAGCACGTCTTGGTGCTGGCGACGGACGCTGCGGTCAGGACGACGATCAAACAAGTGCTGCAGGTGCTCGGCTATACGGTCGAGTTCGCCGCCAATCTGGAAGCGCTCGGCAACGAGGTCATGACCGGCAAGTTTCGCGTCTTGATCGTCGACGAAGGAGCCGCCGACCACGAGGCTTTAGCGCGGGTGAGGGACGCGGGGGCCGGCATCGCGATCATCGTGGCCGCCGGCAGCGCGGCGCGGGGTAATGTCCTCGGTGCCACCACGCTGCTCAAGCCGTTCTCGATCGCAGACTTGGCCGGCACCGTCCGTTGCGTCATCGACGGACGCTCGACTCGCCCATGACGTGCCGCGCCGACAGGGTGGGCGGCACAAGCCAATCGCTATCTTTCGCCGTCGAAAAGGGCCGTCAAGCTTTCCAGCGCGCTGGCTAGACTTCGCATCGCCGAGAGTTGCTCGGGGCTCAGTGCGCTCAATGCTTCCGCGAACTGCTGAAGCCGTTGCTGGTGGGCACGATGATAGGCGCGGCGACCTTTCGGAGTCGTGCTGACGAGCACGCCGCGGCCGTCGCTCTTGTCTTCACTTCGCTTGACGAGTCCCTCGTCGACCAAAGCCGACACCATCCGAGACATCGTGGCCGGTCGAACCATCTCTTTGTCGGCCAATGCGGTCACCGAGATAGGTCCGCGCTTATCGATGACGGCGAGTGCGCTCAACCGCTCTGGGGTCATCCCCTGTGGCAGATCCATGTTGCGCATCTGCCGAGTGAGCCGGGAAAATTGGTCGTGCAACAAGGCCGCGACTTCACTGCAGTCACTCGTTTCTGACGATCTCTGGGATGGCATCGAAACCGTTACCTCTTGTTATTCGTTAATGCCGGGCGAAAAAACGGCCCTGAATACAACAGCACCTGAAAATATTGCGTGCACATGCAGTAACCGGCGCCAGGACTAGACTGAATCTTACGCCAGATCGGCTAGAGACTGCCTGTTTTTTTGCTCGCATTTGGGACGACATTCCCTTCAGCTACTCGAAAGCGATAGTTATTCTCAAATAAACCATTCTTTCGGGCATGAAGGTCGGGTTCTCGGGGTCCGTGTCTTGAAATTGGAACTTCCGATCGGTGAGGTTCGCGACGTTCAAGGACAACATCCCGCGCCGTTTGCCGAGCCGATAGCCGAGCGAGGCATCGAGAACCCAGAAACGGTCGCTGCCGGGCGCGGTGTCGGCGGGTTGATCGGGCCGAGCCGTTCCGAGATCGAACCAACCTGTTTGGGACACGCGGGAGGCTTTGAATCCGGCCGTGACACCGGAGGGCGCGAAATAGTGCAGTTCGAGCGGTAGCCGGCGCGTATGAAGCTGCGTGACCCGAAAAAAGGATTGGCCACGCCCGTGGTCGATGTCGACATCTTCGCGTTGATATTCGGCGCTGAACGCGACTCTGTCGAGCGGCGTCCAATACAGATACGCGCGGCGAAGCTGCTCGTCGAAGTTCAACGGTCTTACGGTGCCGTCCGAGTAGTAGAGATCGCGGTCGAAGGACCGTTCGGAACCTTCCAAGCCGACGAACACGTTGTCCGTGATCGTATGATCGACGCCGAGCCCGTGCACTTTAGCTTCGTCGCCGTTGGCGCCGAGCAGAAACTGGCTGAACCCGGCGACTTGGCCGGGCTCGAGGCGCGGCTGAAGATCTTGCTTGGAGGTCGACAGCGAGCCTTCGAGCGTGGTGAACGCTGAGGCACGGACCGCCGTCCGAGAGGTGGGTCGCCACGTGATCCCGAGCTTCGGGTTCAGCGCCGCGTGGGTGCCGGCCTCGGTGTCGACGGAGTTGAAGCTTCCGCCGAGCGTCAGCGTTGCCGACGGGGCGATATCGACGAGTCCGTAGGCATACAACGCCGATTGCTCGAGCACGAAGTCACTGACGTCGGTCGACGGCGCGATATAGGTCGTCTTGTGCTCGCTTTCGTGGGCGAGCATCACGCCGTCGTATAGCCGCCAGCGGCCGCTCGCACGAAGGTGTTGCACGTCGACGCTGTAGCCGTGCCGATGACCGGTGAATTCATACGTGGGCCCGGCCGACAAACCATAGTCGGTGTCGCGGAAGATGACCGACGCGAGCAGCGTCGAGGTCGCGGAGAGATTGCGGCGCAGTCCGAGCCGCAGAGAATCGTCGGCCTCGTTGATGCGACTGGAGGCGGAATACTGTGTCGGGTCGAACGACATCGCGAGGTCGCCTTTCTCCGTTCGCGTTGTGCGCAGCTCCGCCTGCAGGCTCGTCGTCTGGCTCGGGGCGTATTGCAGGAAAGCGTTCGCCACGCGCTGGTCGAGGTCGTTGTTCGGCCGGAATCCATCCGTCTTGAAGCGAAATTGCCCCACGCTGTAGGACAGCCGATCATGCAGGCCCGACAGCACGAGGTCCTCGCCGATCGTGTCGTTCGGCGCGACGACGGAGGACGCCTGGAAGCGTATGCCGTTTTGCGTGAGCAGCGGGCTGAACTCGCTGAACGAGCGCTGATCGAGGCCGCCGGCGCCGCGGATGAACAGGTTCGGCAACGCGAGGTCGGCCCGGATCGGTCGCAGGTTGACGGGTTGGAGCAATTGCGATTGCAGCAGCTCGTTGACGCGCACGATCTCGTGCCGCGGGGCCGTGCTGTAGACGTCGGCCAGCAGCCGATGTCCGGCATAGTCCCGTGGATCGCTCGCCACGGCTTGCCAGCCGCGGTTCAGTGCGAGCTGCTCGAAGCCGAGCTCGCGAAAGAGCCGGCCGAGTCCGGCGCTGCGCGTCGCCTGATCCTCGTCCATACGGAAGCTCGAGCGGAACACCGGCGCATCGTGGTTGCGCGCGATGGCGGCATTCAAGCTCCGCAGCCCGACCACAGGCCGATTGGCGTTCAACTCGTGGAACACGTCGTAGAGCCACGGCGTCGGGTCGCTCGGATCGAAGTCCTTGGCGAGCCGTAGCTGCGAGCTCGTGAGCTTGTCGCGGTGCTCGGTATCGTAGACTTTGGCCATGTAGCTGCGCATCGTGGCGCTTGCCGGATCGAGCGCAACGGCCCTCTCGATCTCGCGGCGCGCGTCGGTCACGTTGCCTTCCAGAGCCAGGGTCAGACCGAGCCCCAGATGTGGCAGCGGCGAGCCTTGATCGAGCTCGGCGGCGCGACGGAAGGCATCCGTCGCCGCGCTCGTGTCGAACTGGCCGAGCCGGGTGAAACCGATCACGGTATCGGGGTAGCCGAGCCGCGGACGAATCGCCTTCGCACGACCCGCGGCGTCGAGCGCACCCTCGAAGTCGCCCGTGGCAAGACGTAGCTCCGCCAGCCTCGACCAGGCGATCGCGTTGGTCGCGTGCAGCCGGGCTGCGAGTTGTGCCGCCGTCAAGGCGCCGATCGTGTCGCCGGCTGCTTGTTCCGCGTAGGATTGGGCGATCAGCGGTGCTGCGCCGGCGGGGTCGATCGCTACAGAGTCTTCGGCGAGCCGCATCGCCTCCGGAATCGCGCCACGGGCGACGGCGATGACGGTGCGCAATGCGAGCGCATCGGCGCTGCGCGGCGCAAGACGCTCGGCGCTAGCGAGGTCGGCCTCGGCCGCCGACAACCGGCCAGTGCGCAAGCGAGCCGCAGCGCGCCCCGTGAAGAAGGCCGGGTCGTGCGCCGTGGCGCCGGTGGGCTCGCCATCGGGAGGCGGCAGTGGCCCGTCGATCACGCTGGCGTAATAAGACGTCCAACGCATGAGCTCGATGGGCTGCGCCGGCCTGCTTTCGGGCTTTTGTGTCGCGTCCGCCGAGGCTACTTGTCCGCTCGGCACGTGGATCGTGCCGTTCGTTCCTGTGGCCAGCACCTGACCTTCGAGCACGGCCACCGTCGTCCGCTCCTCGGCGACACGAAGATCGAATTCCGTGCCTTCGAGACCCGCGTTCATGAAAGGGGTTCGGAAAGATAGGGATCGGGGGTCGCGACTGATGACGTGAATTGCGCCGCGGATCAGGTCCACGAGGGTACCGGTTCCGCCTTCGGGCTCGGGCAATCGAAAGCTGGTATTTCCGTCGAGACGCAGAGTGCTGCCGTCGGGCAGGTCGACGAGGGCGCGGCCATTCCTTTGGACGCGGACGGTATCTTCGGTGCAGAGCCGGTCGCCGCGGTCGACCGCGATCCATGCGCCCGCGCTCTGTCTTTGGACCTCCACGTCGCCTTCGACCGAGACAAATTCCGCGTGCCAGTCGTCGCAGCTGCGCGCAGCCTCGGCGCCGTTGGCCCACAGTCCTGCGACGGCCGTGCACAGGAGCACTCGCGCGAGATATCGAAACGGGGGACCATACCGGTTTGGCGGGATTTTTCGGCTCGGCGAGTCGGCCATCAACGACCTTCTTGTTCTATTGGCGGCTCGTTTGCATCGCCATTCGGCCGAGCTCCCACCGGGGCCGGGACATCCTGCCAAAGCTATGCAAGGCTAACGATCAGTCTAAAGACGAGGGGGGACGTGTCAAGCAACCATGCGCTCCATGTAAGCCCGCGGATTGTACCGCGGCCGCGGTCCGAGAGCCGTGCCGGTTGCTAGCTCCGCGCGGCTGAGGCGCGCCGCGGCCCTGGGGCTGGGGGTCGGCTTGCTCGGCTTGCTTCTGAGCCTCGTGCCCCGTCTGCTCGAGCTCGACGAGACGCTCGGGCTGGGGCTCCTGTTCGCGCTGCGGGGACCTGCCGCGCCGCCGAGCTCGGTTGCCGTCGTCGGCATTTCCCCGGCCTCGGGTAAGGCCATCGGCCAAAGCAATCTGCTGACCGATTGGCCGAGAACGGAACACGCGAAACTCGTCGAGGCGCTGGCGGCCGCCGGGGTGCGAGTCATCGTGTTCGACCTGCTCTTTGCGAAGCCGCGCGAGCGCAGCGCCGATCTACGTTTCGCGAACGCCATCGTCTCTGCAGGCAACGTGATTCTGGTCGAGCACACGGACACCACGGCCGTGGGCGCGGGCGGGGTGATCGCCCGGCGCGAGCCGCCGCTGTCGGAATTCGCTGCAGGTGCGCTGGCGACCGCGCCGTTCGTATTGCCGACCGTGCCGTTCAGCGTCAGCCAGTTCTGGGCCTTCGATCGTGCGGACGGTGCGACCCCTTCGTTGCCCTTCGCGGCGTTACAGGCGCACCTTCTGGACGACTACGAACCGCTGCGCGTGGTGCTCGTTGCAAGCGACCCCGCGCTCGGTGCCGTGTTGCCGCGCACGCGCGAGGAGCTCGTTGCGCTGCGCCGTCTCACGGCCGTGATGCGGGCCATTCGCGGCGCGTTCCAAGCCGACCCGTCACTGCAGCAGAGGGTCGTGGAGCGCCTCGAAACGGCAAATTTGGATAGAGCCGTCGCTGCTCGACTCGTGGGGCTCGTGAGCGTGTACGCCGGACCGAGCAGCCGCTATCTGAATTACTACGGTCCCGCCGGCTCGATTCCGACCATTCCGATCGAGTCGGTGCTGACGGGGCGTGAGCCTCTCGACTTGACGAACAAGACCGTTTTCGTCGGGTCGTTAGATCCGCGCCAACACGATCAAGGGGATCTGTTTCACTCCGTATTTTCGCAGCGTACGGGCGTGAATCTGAGCGGCGTGGAGATCGGTGCTACGGCGTTTGCGAACTTGCTCGCGCAGGATTCGATCGTGCCGCTTGGAAGAGGCAGCCAGCTGGCGGGTGTTCTGCTTTGGGGCATCGCGCTCGGGGGCTTGCTGAGCTTTTTATCGAGCTCGCGCGCCATCGCGGTCGCCGTCGCCGCCGTCGGTATCGGTATCGCTGCCGTATATTGGCTATTCGCCATGCACGCGCTCTGGTTACCGTTGCTCGTGCCCGCCGCGATTCAGGCGCCCGTGGCGCTCGGGGCAGTGTTGTTCATCAACTACCGCGAGCTGGCGCGACAACGGCACCGCATAGAAGTCGCGCTGAGTCACTATGTTCCGGCGGCGGAGGTGAGGCGCCTCGCGAGTGCCGCGACGGCAACACGCTCGGATAATCGTTTGTTACGCGGAACGTGCTTGTTCACGGATGCGGAGCAGTACACGACGGTCGCGGAGTCTCTCCACCCCGAAGCGCTCGCCGCGTTGATGAACGACTATTATCGAGTGATGTTCGAGGTCGTGGAGCAGCACGGCGGGTTCGTGTCGGATACCGCGGGGGATTCGATGGTCGCCGTGTGGGCGACGGCCGAGCACAGCGCGGACGTCGGCGCTCGCGCTTGTCGCGCGGCTCTCGAGATTCTCGATGCCGTCGAGCGATTCAACCGGCGGCGCAGCGGCGAACAGTTGCCGACTCGCGTGGGACTGGATGCGGGCGAGATGCTGCTCGGGAACATCGGGGCGGCGCCACGGCTCGAGTACCGGGCGATCGGCGACATCGTGAATACGGCGTCGCGCATACAGGGGCTCAACCGGTTGTTGAGGACGCGTTTGCTGGTCTCGGAGTCCGCGCTCGTGCTAGGGCGTGAGACCCCCGGCGCCTCGTGTCGCGACGTCGGCACCTTCGTCTTGCGCGGGAAGAAGAATCCGGTCCGGCTCTACGAGCTGTCGCCGGCGCACGGTGCCGACGGGGGGCGCCGTTTGGCGGAGGAGTTCTCGAACGCCCTAGCGCTGTTTCGAACCGCTCGATGGAGCGACGCGCACGATGCTTTCCTCGCCATTGTTCGCGCGTTTCCCGATGACGGTCCGAGTGCGTACTACGCGGAACAGGCGGCCGGCTTCATGGCGCACGCTCCGAAGCATTGGGACGGCGCGCTTCGCATCGACGTCAAATAGCCGGTCCGGGGCGCGTATGCCGCCCCCGGACCGGAGCGTCAAGAAAGCCGCCGCTTGCCGCTCACAGTGTCGGCCGTATCGCTCCAATAGGCCCGATACTCCCGTGAGATCAGCGCATTGTCCTCGAGATACTCGATGAGCTCGTCGACGCCGGCGACACAGTCTCGTTTCGAGGCCGGATGCTTGTTGAGCAATTCTCGCAACATGCGTTGCGTTCGGTTTTGGACGCTCAACGGAACCAACGACAGCAGATCAACGATACGAAGGATCTTGTCTTGGTCCTCGCGAGGTAGGCGCTCAACGGTGCGTACGAGTCTGAGGATGTCTTCCGAGACGGCCATGTCCGACCTCTGTTCATGTGGGTTCTTCCTCCGCGTATTCGAGCAGATGTCGGTTGGAAAAACTGTCAGGCGGCTGACACAACGACTCAATCCGTTCCTATTGTCCAAACCTTGACAGACGGCGTGCCGCCTTCCCTGCGAATCTGAGTGCAGACGCAGCGATGTGCTCGCGTCATAAGACGAAGGAGAGAACATGAAGAAGCTCGCGATCGTCGCCGCCGCGGCCGCTCTGGCACTGTCCGCGTTGTCGCTCAATGCCGCAGAGCGCTCCACTCCCGTTATCGCGCACTCGCGGGATGCCGCGGTGACCGCCGCCCCGCTCGGATGCCGCTGGGTGCTGCTCGGTGGTCAGTGGGTTTGTATTCCGTACTGAGAATGTCCGAGGGCGCGCGACGTCAGTCGCGCGTCTCGGTAATCACTAGGCGCAACGCCTCGACGTTGCGAATCACGATTCGCGATCGGCCGAGCTCGACCCATCCGTGCTTGCGCCAATCGCTGAGATGCTGATTGACGATCTGGCGCGAGATACCGAGAAAACGTGCGAGCTCGGCCTGCGAGATGCGCAGCTCGAGCTCGCCGACCTCGACCGATCGTCCATGTAGCGACGCGAGTATCAGAAGGCGTTTTGCGAGCCGTGCGGGTCCGGCGAGAAACGCCGACTCTTCCACGAGCTCGCTCGTCCAGCGCAGGCGCTCGCACATGAGTTTGAGCAGGTGGATCGCAAGTTGTGGCTCGCGCTCGAGGAGCCTGAGGAAATCGTGACGCTTGACGATCACGAGCGTCGCCTGATCGAGTGCGGTCGCCGCGGCCGTGCGCGGCAAACCGTCCATCACGGCTATTTCTCCGAAAGTATCGCCCGGCTCCATGATGTTGAGGAAAACCTCTTGGCCGCCGGAGCCGCTCGCGCTGATTCGCACACGACCCGAAGCGACGCCGTACAAGGCATCACCGTCGTCGCCTTGGGCGAAAATGATTTGTCCTTTCTCGTAGCTACGGCGCGTCGCCAATGAGGCTACGCGTTGCAGAGCCGCTTCCGGAAGACCGCGAAACAGATAGTTGCGTTGCAGGACCGCTTTTGCGGTAAAGCTGGTCATCGCGCGTGAGCTCGGCACGGAGGAGGTGGACAGGGATTGGTGCATTACCTTCCGGTGACGGCCCCCTGCGGGTCATGCACGTCACGATAGTTTGTCACTCTAGCTTTTTCGTAAAGTATGGTGCGCTCTGCTAGGAATGCAAGCACCGACCGCTCTCCGCCGCGGCCCAATGCCGGTTGCACGGACGCCGACGAGGCGTCAACGCCGCGTTCCGCGCAACCTATGCTGGCGTCGCGCTTGCCTTGATCCGCGATTATGCTTACGTGTGCGTAGATGCGCGGTTGGCGGCCGTGACGGAGAGGCCGATCGACTGCGACCTTCATTCCCGACCCGGGCCGCCGTGTCCGAGAGAGAGCGCGATGGCGAATAGAGTGCCCTGGAGCTTGGCCGGTAGGCTGCTTGCGCGAGATTGGCGCTCGGGCGAGGTCCTCGTGCTACTGGCAGCGCTCGTAATCGCGGTGTCGGCGATGAGCGCGGTGACGTTGTTCACCGATCGCGTTCGACAGGCTGTGGCTACGCAGGCCGGTGAGGCGCTGGCCGCGGATCTGCGCGTCGAATCCATTAATCCGTTGCCGGCGGGCTTCACGGATCTCGCCCACCGCGACGCGGTCGCGGATGCCCAGGTCGTGAGCTTTCGCAGCGTCGTGCTCGCCGGCGATAAGTCGTCGTTGGCGGACGTTCGCGGTGTCACCCAGGGGTATCCGCTGCGCGGCGCTGTCCAGATCGCCGACAGGCTCGGGGCGCCGCCATACGATGCGCTCGGAATCCCGCCGGCAGGGGAGGTCTGGGCCGAGCCGAGCCTGCTCGCCAGGCTCGGTGCCGCGGTCGGCGATGTGCTCGAGATCGGTAGTCTTCGTCTGCGTGTGACTCATACGCTCGAGTTTCGGCCCGACGAAGGCTGGCGTTTCATGGAGGTGGCACCTACCGTACTGTTGAATCTCGCAGACGTGCAGCGCTCGGGGCTGCTCGCGCCGGGCAGCATTGCGCGTTACGAGCAGCTGTTCGCTGGCGACGATCGCAGCATCGCTGCATTCCGCGCTGCTCTCGAGCCGCTACTGACGCCGGAGCAGCAACTCAAGGACTTCAGAGACGGGCGCCCCGAGGTCCGTGCGTCGGTCAGCAACGCCGAAAGATTTCTCGTGCTTGCGGCGCTAGTGAGCGTGCTCCTCGGCGGGGTGGCCGTGGCGATGGGCGCTCGACGCTTCGTCGCGCGCCGGCTCGACGCGGTTGCCCTCATGAAGTGTCTCGGCGCACATCATCGCGACGTGTTGCGGCTCAACCTGATCCAACTGCTGATCTTGGTCGTCGCAGCGGCAGCGATCGGAAGTGCGATCGGCTTCGTCGCCCAGTTCGGGCTTACGGCGCTGCTGGCCGATTTCGTAGAGGCCCAGCTGCCGGCCCCGAGCCTGCGTGGCGGATTGTTGGGGCCGTTGACGGCTCTGGCAGTTGCCCTCGGGTGCGCACTGCCGCCGCTGCTGGAGCTCGGCGGAGTGCCGCCCGCGCGCGTGCTGCGTCATGACCTCGAGCCGCCGCGACTGAGGTACGCCACGATTTACGGCATCGCGGCTGCTGCCGTCACGGCTTTGCTCTATGTGCTTTTCCGCGACTTCGAGCTCATTACCTACTTGCTGATCGGCGCGATCGGGAGTTTTGCCGTGCTCTATCTGGCCGGCCGCGGCCTCGTCGCCGTCTTGCAGCGCGTGCGCGGCGGGGTCGGTGTCGCTTGGCGTTACGGGATTGCCAATGTCGCGAGACGGGGCCGAGAGAGCAGCGTGCAAGTCGTGGCTTTCGGCATCGGGCTCATGGTGTTGTTGCTGCTGACCGTGGTCAGGACACAGCTCATGGTCGACTGGCAGGCCACGCTGCCTAAACAGGCAGCAAACGTGTTTCTGATCAACATTCAACCTGCCGACCGTGAAGGCGTCGGCGAGTTCTTGCGGCAGCGAGGTGTCGCGGCGCCGGAATTCACGCCGCTCGTACGCGCGCGTATCGCCGCCGTCAACGGCCGGCCCGCGGCGCAATTTCAGGCTGCCTCAGAGCGTGGCCGGCATGAGCTCGACGACGAGGTAAATCTCACATGGAGTAACAAGCTCGGCCCCGACAACGAGATCGTAACGGGGCAATGGTGGGACAACGGCGATGCGACGCCTCAGCTGTCGCTCGAGGAGCAGCTGCGCGAAGCCATCGGCCTGAAGATCGGCGACGAGATTACGTATGCCATCGGTGGCGAGAGCTTCACGGTCAAGCTCGCGAACACGCGGCGTGTGCATTGGGAATCGTTTCGCCCTAACTTTTTCATGATGATGAGTCCGGGTCAGATCGAGGAATTCGCGCACACCTACATCACGAGTCTTTATGTCGGAGCTGAGCAACGTACGCTTACCGTCGACTTGGTGCGCAAGTTTCCGAGCATCTCGGTCATCGATATCGGCGCAGTCCTCGATCAAGTTCGTCGCTCGATGAACCGAGCTGCGCTTGCGGTCCAATACGTTTTCCTGTTTACGCTCGCCGCCGGTGTCATGGTCTTGCTTGCGGCCGTTCAAGCGACGCGCGACGAGAGGATGTTCGAGAGCGCCGTGCTGCGTACGCTCGGTGCGCGGCGCAGCACGGTCCTGCAGGGTGTCGCGGCCGAGTTCACGGTGCTTGGTCTGCTCGCGGGTCTGCTCGCCGCCGTGGGCGCGGGCACGATCGGCTACTTTCTCGCGACTCGGCTGTTCCGGCTCGACTACGTTCCCGGCCCGTGGTTACTCGTGAGCGGTCTCGTCGGCGGCGCGTTGCTCGTGGGTATCAGCGGAACGCTGGCCGTGCGCTCCGTCGTCAACGAGTCGCCGGTCGCGACGCTGCGCGGCGCTTGAACGCTGCGGCCCGCGGCCGGCCGAGGAGTCTAGGCCATCTCGGCAGCGTTGAGCTCGGCAGTGTCCGCAAGATCGGCACGATAGGTCCGCGAGCCGATGTAGTAGTGCACCGCGGCCCAGAGATTGGCCAGGCCCACGAACACGAGACCGTAAGCGAGCGATGTCGCGTTTCCGACCGACGGCGCGAAGTGATCGCTGAGGGCGCCGACGACCAACGGCCCGATCGTCAGTCCGATGATCGTTTGGATGAACAGCAGCACCGAGGCCGAGACGGCGCGCATTCGAACCGTTGCAACCGACTGGGCGACCGCGAAGGAAGGGCCGAAAAACATGGATGCGAGCATGACCATGATGGAGAAGGACGGCACGACTAGGCTCATGTCGGGCGCCAAGTAAGACACGAACTGGAACGGCACCATGATTACGCAGGCGATACCGGGCACCCACATGTACCAGCGCTTGTCGTCGTGCTTGGTGCTCAAACGATCGGAGAGAAATCCACCGGCGAAGCTGCCGATGGCCCCGATTAGCGCGAACGTCGCGAGATAGCTGCCTGCAACGCCCGTGTTCATGCCGTGGTAGCGCACGAAGAAGGCCGCGTTCCAGACGCTGCCAGAATACCAGACGACCGAGTGCAGCGCGGCCGCCAGCGACATGTGCATGAACGAGCGACGGCTCAACAGGAACGCAAAGACGTCGAGGAATGGCGGTGCGTCCGGGCGTTGCTTCCTCGGTCCGTCGGAGTGGCCGCGCGGCGGCTCCTTGATCGTCAGCCGCACGAGCAACGCGACAAGCACGGCGGGCAGACCGACGAGCACGAAGGTCCACCGCCAGCCGACATAGACGTTGGCCCACCCGGACGTCACGCTGCCGATCGAAGTACCGATTGGGACCGCCATGGCGTAGACGGCCAGCGCCGTGGCTCTCTTGGAGATAGGAAAGTAGTCGGCGATCAGCGAATGCGAGGGAGGCGAGCCGCCGGCTTCGCCGACGGCCGTCAAGCTGCGAAACGTGAACAGGCTAAGATAATTCCAGGCCGCGCCGCACGCGGCCGTCGCCGCAGCCCACAGCGCGATCGCGAGTGTCAGCACGTTGACGCGGCTCCAACGGTCCGCGAGGCGCGCGATAGGCAACCCCATCACCGAGTAGAACACCGAGAAGGCGAGGCCGGTGAGCAGTCCCATCGCCGTGTCGCTGATCTGCAATTCGTTCTTGATCGGTTGGACTAAGATCCCGAGCGCACCGCGGTCGATGACGTTGAAGACGTAACCGAGCACCAACACCGCGAGCACGTAGTATTGGTAACGAGGGCTGTCGAGCAACCGGTCCGGCTGCGTGGCGCGCGAGGCGTCGGTCGGTGTGGTGCTCAACGTATTCTCCCCCGGATCGTGAGTCTATTGTTTTGATGCCGAACGGCCGGCGCGTCAGTCGGTTCGCTCCAGATTGTCGTGCAAGCGCTGCTGCAGCGCGCTCAAGTCTATCTCGAAGACGGAGTCGTTGCCGGCCAGGTCCAGTGCGTGTGCGGCGGCTTCGCCCATAGCCATGCAGGGCCCCATGACCCTGATGGCCGACAACGCGTAAGTGTCTGCGTCGACGCAGCGTCCCACGGTCACGATGTTGTCGGCTTCTTGCGGCACCATGCAGCCTAGCGGGATGTAGTAGACGTGGCCGTCGGGAAAGCGCTCCCAGTGCACGAGCTCGGCCGTGTCGTGCAGCTCTACCCACCATGCGCACCGCGCTGCGGCGTCCGGCGGGCGCGCTGCGCTGCGAATGTCGGTCAGTGTGAGCTGGCGGCGTCCCACTATCCAACGTGTTTGGCGAATTCCCGGATTGCCGTAATGGCGCACATGGACATTGGCGAACATTTCGGGGAACTCGCGGCGCAAGAAGTGCACGACCGCGTCGGCTTGTTTGCGCCCTTCGAACACCATATCGCCGGCGCGCAGCGGATCGAGTGGTGTTTCGAGGTGTGTGATGTTGGCAAGCGCGGTCCCCTTGCCGGGAAATGCGAACAGAAATCCGTCGTGACGCACGAGGCCGTAATGCGCGCCGCGCTCGCGCAGCCGAGCATAGATCTGCTCGTGATCTATCCGTGCAACACGCGCTTCATCGTAGCCTTCGAGAATGAAGTTCAGCGAGCCGTAAACCGGCGCGTCCGGTTCGCGAACGGCCAAACCGGCTTGCCAGCTCAGCACGGCATCGCCGGATGCATCGACGAAGCCCGTTGCGCCGATGCGTACCGTGCCGAAACGCGTCGCAAACGTCGCGTGACGCAAGCGGCGATCGGCGAAGTCGACGTCGGTCAACGTGGCGCCTATCAACGTCGTGACGCCGGCGTCGTGAACCTTTTGCTCGACCCAACGGCCGAGCTGGACGACGTCGTATTGGAACGTGACGGTGCCCGTGCGTGTGCTGTGCCTTCTGAGCAAAGCGCCGGACGCCGTGAGCTCGTCGATGAGCTCGTCGGCGAGCCCATGCGTCAGTCGGTAAGGGCTCGTGCCGTGGGAATACAGGCCGATGATCGTGCCGATGATCGAGCCTACGGCTTGGCCGCCTAGCGCCTGTGCCGCATCGGCCAGCACGACGCGGTGTCCCAAACGGGCTGCGCGAATCGCTGCCGTTACGCCGGAGATTCCGGCGCCGACGACGCAAACATCGGCCTCTATCGTCGTCGCGGCATCGAGCGTGCGACGACGGGTCACAGTGTCGATTGTCTTGCTCATCGTGGTGCGCACCGCCAACGCGATGACTCGTGCGCGATGCGAGTTGCAACTTCCGGAGTCGAGCCGAGTCGTTTGGTAAGATAGCAGATGATCGACGGGCGTACATTGCTTTCTCGGTTGGGAGAATCGTCATGACGAAGCGAACGCTACGCAGCAATTTCGAGCCCGGCACGACTCGCGAAGCCGTACGTCGTGCGCAATGGAAGGCGCTCGGCTTGAGCGACGACGATCTGCTGAAACCGAAAATTGCAGTGGTCAATAGCTCGTCGGAGCTTGCGATTTGCTTCAGCCATCTCGACGGCGTAGCCAAAGTCGTGAAAGAAGCCGTACGCGCGGCCGGTGGTCTACCGTTCGAGGTTCGCACGGCCGCGCCGAGCGATTTCATCATCTCGGCGGCAACGTCCGGGTACATCCTACCGAGTCGCGATCTCGTCGTGAACGACATGGAGATCGCGATTCAAGGCGCGATGCTCGACGGTATGATCTGCCTCACCTCGTGCGACAAGACTCCGCCCGCGCATCTGATGGCCGCGGGCCGATTCGACATTCCGACGATTCTCGTGGTGTGCGGCTACCAGCGCAGCGGCGAATACCGAGGCAAGCACGTCGACATCGAAGACGTATTCATGGGCTCGGTTCAAGCACAATTCGGCAAGCTCGACCGCGCGGAGCTCAGGGAAATGAGCGACAACGCGATCCGCGGGCCGGGCGTGTGCTCGGGCATGGCGACCGCGAACTCGATGCACGTGGTCGTCGAGGCTCTCGGCATGAGCCTGCCGGGCAGCGCGCCGGTCGCTGCGAACAGCCCCGCGATGTTCGACTGCGCGCGGGCTTCGGGCGAGCGCATCGTGCAGATGGTGTGGGAGGATCTGAGGCCGCGCAAGATCATGACCGAGAGCGCGTTCCGCAACGCCGTTGCGGCCGTGCTCGCCGTGAGCGGCTCGATCAACTGCATCAAGCATCTTCAGGCGACCGCCGTGGAGAGCGGCCTCGACATCGATGTCTTCGGGCTGCTCAACGAGCTCGGCCGCAAGATTCCGGTGCTCAGCGCCGTGCGTCCCAACGGCGACGACAGCATCGAGGCGTTCGAGGCGGCTGGCGGTGCGCGGGCTTTGCTCAAGCAACTCGAGCCGCTCATCGACACCGATGCGCTGACCGTGACGGGCAAAACCCTGGCCGAAAACCTGTCGGGCGTCGAGGTCCGCGACGCGCAAGTCATTCGACCGATCGCTCGTTCATTCTCCGATAAGCCGCCCATCGTTATATTGCGCGGCACGCTCGCGCCCGAGAGCGCGGTCGTCAAGCTCGGCTTGCGCGACCCGAGCCGCAAGGACAGATTCTCGGGCGAAGCCATCGTCTTCGACGACGGGTTCGAAGCCATCGCCGCGATCCAGCGCGGCGAAGTCCGCCCCGGGCACGTGCTCGTCGTTCGCGGCATGGGACCGAAGGGTGGTCCGGGGATGGCCGGTCCCGCGTCGATGGTCGTGTTCGCCTTGTATTCGGTCGAGTTGCAGAACGACGTCGCGTTCGTGTCCGACGGCCAACTATCGGGGCTCTGCAACAAAGGCCTCACGATCGCCGAGGTCTCGCCCGAGGCCGCGGTCGGAGGGCCGCTCGGACTGGTGGAGAACGGCGATCGGATCACGATCGACGTGGACGGCTACACACTGGATCTAGAGGTCGACGCGCAAACGCTCGCGGCCCGCCGTGCGCGGCTCGGCGCCCCGCAGCTGAAGAAGTCTTCGGGCTGGTTGTCGATCTACCAGCAGCAGGTGCAGCCGATGTCGAGGGGCGTCGTGTTGATCAAGGATCCGTAGTCGTCGCACTCAGGTCGTGCGCGGGTCTTTGCGAACTTCCACGGTGCCCGCGTCACCGTCGACGACGACCCAGTCGCCGGTCTCGATGACCTCGAGCGGATCTCGATCGAGGCCCGTCACGGCGGGGACTCGAAGCACGACGGCACCGAGGGCGACTTTCGTAGTCATCTCGTTGAAGATCATGGCCTTCGGAGCCGTGCCGGTAAGCCGCGTGGTGTGAAAGACGACCGACCAGCCGGACGAGCCTTTCGCGCCGCGAAACACGAGCACTTTGTCCTTGAACGTCTGTCCTCGCAGCTCGTGCCGTGTCTCGATGATCGTGCCTTGCATCGGATTGACGCCGCCCCATCCGGAAATCGTCTCGCGGGTGACCAATGCTTCGCCTTCGGCCCTGCCGCCGACGACTTTTCGGCCCCGCAACACCACCGTTCGGTCGCTCATCGCAGGTCTCCGTTCCAGCGCCCGTGGATCGCCGCGTCGATACAATCAGCCGTGCTGCCGAACCATGCTTCGATTCCCATGATGGCCGGCAAGTAGTGCACTTGCTTGGCGGAGTCGAGGGCGGCGACTTTGGTGCCGGGGGGCAGTGCCTGCCCGATGGCCGAGCACGTGTCGGTCAACACGTGTCCGCCTGCGTCGCGGATGATCTTCGTGAACCCGGCGCGGTCGGCCTTTTGCCGCACGACGCGTGACGTGAAGATCCACAGTCGGCAATTGGGGCTGATCTTGCGTCCGGCGAGCAGCCGGCATGCTTCCTCGATCTGCTCGAGCGCCGCATGCGGGCAGCCGAGCATCACGTAGTCCACGTTCGGATTTCGGGCGTTCGCGTTGAGGTTGTCGTAGACCTTGCGTCGCGCCGCCGCGTCGTACACGACCGTCTCGCGCGGCCGGTTGCCGCCGAAAGCGTCCGCCTCGGTTGGTGCCTCGGGCGTGACGCCGACGATGTGATAAAGCTCGACCCCCCCCGAAGACGCGGCCGCGGCGCCGAAATGCTTGTAACGGACCAGGTCCGGTCGCCCGTAGCGGCCCGTCAGCACGGGTATGTGCTCCTGCACGGCATCGCCGACGAAATAGCCGAGCATACCCCAGTCCATGAGCGTCTCGATTTCCGTCTCGACTTTGATCGCGTGCGTGCCGCGTCGATTCTCGTCGCGATGAAAGCCGAAATCCGGAATCTTGCCCGTCAGCATGGCGGCGCTCGTGCTTTCACGTCCTTCGGTGTTCGTTCTCGCGCCGAGCACGGAGTTGCAGTACACGACTGCCGAAGACTCCATCCATGCGCAGTGCTCGCCTTGCTTAGGCACGTTGCCGACGAGATAGGGCGTGCACGTCTTCAATATCTCGATGCCTTTGCCGACGGCGTAGGCCTCGCTCTCGCGACTCACTCGAGCCGCTTCGGGAGATGCACCGAGCAGTTGCCAGTTGTCGGGATCGTAGCCGCCTTGCAGATGGCAGGAGTGAGTTACGACGCGAGGTACTTCGACGAGCTCGTCGCTGTCGAGATCGAAATGAGAAAATATCGCGTCGTATCCGCCGCCGGCGTCCTTGTAGTAGTTGCTCAGAAATACACTGGCTTGGCCGGGTACGCCGGCGACGTTCGTCGCGTCGACGAATCGGTCGACGCCGAGAGCTTCGGCGTAGCGGACGAGCAATTCCATGGCCTTCTGCTTGGCCTTGCCTTCGTTACCGTCGAGCATGGCCTTTTCGCCGTCGGTCAATTTCATGTCAAGCTCCCAAAACCAAACACGCGTGCGTTCAGTCTTTTCGGTCCAGGTTGTCGCGAAGGCTCGCCTGCAAAGCGGCAAAGTCGATGTCATGCACGGCGGCGCCATCGGCGAGATTCAGCGCATGCGCCGCCGCCGTCCCCATGGCGATACACGGCCCCATCACGCGGATGGCCGACAGCGCATGCGTGTCGGCATCGACGCATCGCCCGGCCGCCACGATGTTGTCGGCCTCGCGCGGGACCATGCAACCGAGCGGAATGTAGTACACGTGATCGTCGGAGAACCGTTCCCAGTGCACGAGCTCGGGGGTATCGTGAAGCTCGACCCACCAGGCGCAGCGTGCGATGGCGTCGACGGGCCTGTCGGTCGTTCGAATGTCGGCGACTGTTAGTTGGCGGCGGCTCACGATCCACCGGGTCTGCCGGATGCCGGGATTGCCGTACGCGCGAATCTTCGCCTGCGCGAAGATCGCCGGAAATTCGGCGTGCAGGAACTCGATCACGGCGTCGGCTTGCGCTCGGCCTTCGAACACCATCTTGGATCCGGCCGCCGGGTCGAGCGGCGTTGCGATGTGGTTGATGTTCGCGAGCATGAAGTTCTTGCCCGGAAACGGAATCAGCCAGCCGTCGTGGCGCACCAGGCCGTACCGGGCGCCATCGGTTTTGAGTCGTTCGCGAACCTCTTCCATGCTCAGCGTCGCGACCGCCTCGCGATCGAAATCCTCGATGAGGAAGTTCAACGAGCCGTAAACCGGCGCGGTCGGCTCTCGGACCTCGAGTCCCGCGCCGTAGGTGATGGATGCATCGCCGGAGGCGTCGACGAAACCTTTGGCGACGACGCGCACGGCGCCGAATCGAGTTGCGAAGTCGACGTGTCGGACACGCCTGTTCGAGAACTCGACATTGGTCAGGATCGCACCGAGCAGTGTGTCGACCCGCGCATCGGCGATCTGGCGCTCCATCCAACGTGCGAGGCGCACTTCGTCGTACTGAAACATGACGGTCGAGCCGTGAGATCGCGAGAGCGAGCGCTCCGCAGCGAGGTCCCGTATCAGATCGTCCGCGATTCCGTGCGTCAACTGGTAGGCCCCGGGGCCGTGGCTATACAGGCCGATGATCGTACCGATGATCGAGCCGATGGCTTGTCCCCCGATTGCCGGCGCGCCGTCGACGAGCACGACGCGGCGACCGAGCTTCGCGGCCTCGAGCGTGGCGCTCACGCCCGATATCCCTGCGCCGAGCACGCAAATGTCGGTTTCGAGCACGTGAATGTCCCGCGTTGCGGGACGCCGCAGTGTTCGCGTGGCGATCGAGTCCTGGGCCATGGCAGTAG
Source organism: uncultured Gammaproteobacteria bacterium (assembly GCA_963786385.1). Lineage (GTDB taxonomy): Bacteria > Pseudomonadota > Gammaproteobacteria > Steroidobacterales > Rariloculaceae > FEN-1219. The sequence goes on along the minus strand of CAWAYS010000005.1, from coordinate 1,430,988 downwards.
GTGACAGCCGCAAGCGCGGGTTTCGACGATAGACCGTTAGTCTACCGCGGCGTCGAGAAATTCTCAGCGCGAAGCAGGGGGGCCACGCTCGAACTAGGGTTATCATTCGGTTCCTCGAGAATACGGAGAAGGGAGATGATCGAACTGTTCACCGCAGCCACACCGAACGGCTGGAAGGCCTCGATTACTCTCGAGGAGCTCGGCTTGCCGTATAGCGTCCGTCAGATCTCCTTCGACAAGAAGGAGCAGAAAGAGCCTTGGTATCTGAAGATCAACCCGAATGGCCGAATTCCGACCATCGTCGACCACGACAATGACCACTTCGCGGTGTTCGAGTCCGGCGCGATCATGATCTACTTGGCGGAAAAGGCGGGCGCACTGCTGCCGACGGACGCCAAAGGCCGGTCGCTGGTCGTTCAATGGCTCATGTTTCAGATGGGCGGCATCGGGCCGATGATGGGTCAAGCGAACGTCTTTTATCGATATGCGCCCGAGAAGATCCCATACGCAATCGAGCGCTACCAGCGCGAAGTGCGCCGCCTGCTCGAGGTGCTGGACACTCGATTGGCCGATCACGAGTACTTGGCCCGCGACTATTCGATTGCCGACATCGCCAATTGGTCGTGGGTCCGCGGCTACAAGTGGTCGGGAGTAGACATCGACGGGCTCGAGAATTTGCAACGGTGGCTCGACGCGATCGGCGGGAGGCCGGCCGTTCGACGTGGGCAGGACGTGCCCGAGCCCGTCGACCTCGAGGCGATGCTGAAGAAGGCCGACGAGGCCGCTTCGAAGGTTCGAGGAATATTGGCCTAGCACTAAGTGAGGATGACCCATCCATGAACGTCGACGAACTCGTTGCCATAGACGTCCACACGCACGCCGAGGTGTCGCTGCGAGATCCGCAGCCGCTGTCTATTTTTCAGGAGGCGGCACAAAAGTACTTCAAGCACGAGCACGCCCAACCGACGATTCCGGAGATCGCCGCGCACTACCGCGAGCGAAAGATCGGTTGTGTGATTTTTTCCGTCGACGGTGAGCGTACACGCGGCATCAAGGGCGTTCCGAACGAAGAGGTGGCCGAAGTCGCGGCGGAAAATTCGGACATCATGATCCCGTTCGCGAGCATCGATCCCGGGCGCGGCGAGGCCGGAGTCCGCGAGGCACGCCGCTTGATCGAGCACTACGGCGTCAAAGGGTTCAAGTTTCATCCGCAGTTCCAGGAATTCGTGCCGAACGATCGGATGGCCTATCCGTTGTACGAGGTCATCGCCGAAGCCGGGTTGCCGGCGCTCTTTCACACCGGTCACTCGGGTATGGGCACGGGCATGCCCGGCGGTGGCGGCATCAGGCTCAAGTACGGCAATCCGATGGACATCGACGATGTCGCGGTCGACTTCCCGACGATGCCGATCGTGCTGGCGCATCCGTCCTGGCCATGGCAAGACGAAGCCCTCTCGATCTGCTTGCACAAGCCGCAGGTCTACATAGACCTGTCCGGTTGGTCGCCGAAGTATTTTCCGCCTCAGCTCGTGCAGCACGCGAATACCCAGCTCAAGAAGAAAGTGCTGTTCGGAACGGACTATCCGCTCATCAGTCCCGATCGTTGGCTTGCGGACTTCGAGAAGATCGACATACGACCCGAAGTGCGACCCCTGATCTTGAAGGAGAACGCGTTGGATCTGCTCAAGCTGCGAGGCGGCGCATGATTCGCTACGCGCTTGCGGCGCTCGGCGCGGGGTTCTACACTCGGTAGCGTCTCGTCCAAAGGATCGCTCCTGAGAAAAAGCGCCGAGCCGCATCAGGTGCGGCCAAAGCGAGGGCGATCCGATCGCCGGGTGTTGCGGCGACCAGACCGAGCCAGAGATTAAGGTGGGAAATGCCATGAGCGTGACTATTGCCAAGCAGCCGGCGCCGAGCGCAGCCGTTGCGAGCTTCCTGAATCGGCCTGCGAGACTGCTGATCGGCGGGGAGTGGGTCGAGTCGGGATCGTCCGCCCGCATTCCCGTTATCGATCCCGCGACCGGTGCCGAGATTGCCAACGTAGCCGACGCGAATCAGGCAGACGTCGACAAAGCCGTCGCCGCCGCGCGCGAAGCCTTCGAGCGGGGGCCGTGGCCGACTTTGGCGCCGGCGGAGCGAGAGGCGCTGCTGTGGAAGCTCTCCGACCTCATCGATCAACACGCCGACGAGCTCGCGGAGCTCGAGAGTCTCGATAACGGCAAGACCAAGTTCATGGCGAGTGTCGTCGACGTGCCGACCGCGCGAAATTATTTCCGCTATATGGCCGGCTGGGCCACGAAGATCGAAGGCTCGACCATCGATGTGTCGATCGGTGCGCCGCCCGGTGGCCGGGTCAACGCTTACACGCGGCGTGAGCCGGTGGGTGTCGTTGCGCAGATCGTGCCGTGGAATTTTCCGCTCGTGATGGCTGCTTGGAAGCTCGGGCCTGCCCTTGCCGCAGGCTGCACTTGCGTGTTGAAGCCGGCCGAGCAGACGCCGTTGACGACGCTGCGTCTCGGTGAGCTCATCGTCGAAGCCGGATTCCCGGCCGGCGTGGTGAACATTTTGACCGGCAACGGCGAGACGACAGGCGCAGCGCTGGTCTCTCACCCGGGCGTGGACAAGATCGCGTTCACCGGATCGACGTCCGTCGGCAAACTGATCAATAAAGTCGCGACCGACAGCATGAAGCGCGTGTCGCTCGAGCTCGGCGGCAAGTCGCCGGTGATCGTGCTGCCGGATTTCGACATCGAAGCTGCCGTCAACGGCGCGGCCGGCGCGATCTTCTTCAACGCCGGGCAGGTATGTGCGGCAGGCTCGCGCCTTTACGTGCATCGAAAGATCTTCGACCAAGTGGTGGAAGGGCTCGGGGGGGCGGCGAACGCGATTCGGCTGGGGCCCGGTTTGGATCCCGACACGCAGATGGGGCCCCTGGTCTCACGCGAGCAGCAGGAGCGGGTGATGAGCTACATCCGCTCGGGCTGCGAGGAGGGTGCTTCGGTCATCGCCGGGGGCGATGCCGTGGAGCACTCCGGTTACTACGTGAAACCCACGGTGCTGGCGAACGTGAGCCGATCGATGAAAGTCGTTCAGGAAGAAATCTTCGGTCCGGTCGTCGTCGCGGAACGCTTCGACGATCTCGATGAAGTCGCGGCGCTTGCCAACGACACTCAGTACGGACTGAGCGCCAGTGTTTGGTCCAACGATTTGACGGCAGTGCACCGTCTGGTACCGAAGATTCGGGCAGGCACCGTGTGGGTCAATGGACATGGTCCGGTCGATGCCAACATGCCTTTCGGCGGCTTCAAACAATCAGGCATCGGCCGCGAGCACGGCCGCGTCGGCATCGAGATGTACACGGAGCTGAAGTCCGTTTGCATGTTCGTTTGAGGGCGATCTGGAGGATCGATGAGTTCTACACGCCCCGACATGGGAGTCAAACAAGCCGTTCAAGCCGGCGAGACCGAGGAACGGCGAGAGAGCGACCATAAGCCGAGGAGCGTCGCCGGCTTGGTGCGCTCTCTGGTGGAGGACAGGCCCAAGCCGAAAGCCAAAGAGCAAGAGGTGCTCGACGTGGCGTCGGCCTATTTCTTGAAGCATGGCTACCAAGGCGCGAGCATCAACGCGATGTCGCGCAGCTCCGGCATTTCGAAAGAGTCGATCTACCGTTATTTCAGCAGTAAGAAGCAGTTGTTCGAAGCCGTGATCGGACGCGAGCTCATCGAATACCAAGACAAGCTCCGCCGTCTCGACTCGACGCTTAAGACGATGGATCTTCGCGAAGCGCTCGTTACGATCGGTGAAACGGTTCTCGGTGTCATCATGTCGGACCGAACCCTCGCGCTGCGGCGGCTGATTTTCGACGAGGCGAAGCGTTCTCCGGACGTCGGGCACCACTATTACAAGATCGGACCCGAAGAAGCGTATGCGGCTTTGGAGACAGTGTTTCGGTCGCACGGTGTCGACCACACTTTTGATGCGCCGACGTTGAGCCGCTATTTTCTATCGCTGATCTCTTGGCGCGTCGTTCTCGAGCGCGAGTGCGGGATTATGGAAGCGCCGACGAGGCAACAAACGCACGATTGGGTCGAGCTCGCTGCAGACGACTTCCTTCGCTCTTTTCTGACGGTTCGGTAGCGCTACTAGCCTAGACATAGCCAGACGGCGTCCGACCGCGCGCGGTGGCGCGGTGTCAGATGTAGCGGTTGAAGCCGCCGCACACCTCTACGGTGGTTCCCGTCATGTAGCTGTTCTTGGACGAGACGAGGAAGGCGGCGACGTCGCCGATCTCCTCCGGCTCGGCCCAGCGTCCGAGCAGCGTCTGGCCTGCGATGCCTGCACGTACTTGCTCCGGCGTGACGCCGCGTACCTTGGCCATGGCTTCGGCTCGCGGTCCCCACGATTGGACCTTCGTGAAGCCCGGGCAGATGTTGTTGACGGTGACGCCCTGCGCACCGAGCTCGCCGGCCATGATTTTCGAGAAGGCGATGATGCCCGCGTTGGGAATCGTCGTCGTCAAGGCGCCCGGCAGCAGCTGCTTACCCGTCACGCCCGAGACGTTGAGGATCCGGCCGCTGCCGGCCTGCTTGATGAACGGCAGCGCATACTTCGTCGTGTACACCGCGGCCATGAGATTGACGCTGAGCACCTTGTTCCACTGGTCCGAGCTCAAACTTTCCAACGTGCCGGGAATCATGCCGCCGACGTTGTTCACGAGGATGTCGATACCGCCGAGCTCCGCGGCCGCACGTTCGGCGAAGTCCTTGCACCCTTCCTCGGTCGAGAGATCGGCGACGATGCCGTAGGCATCGACACCGTGTTTCTTCATGTCGGCGACGGCGCTCGCGAGCCGCTCCTCGCCGCGCGCCGATAGCGCGACGTTGCAGCCCTCCTGGGCAAGTGCCGTGGCAATCGCATAGCCGATTCCCTGGCTCGATCCCGTGATCGCCGCTTTCTTGCCTTTCAGACCGAGATCCATGGACTGCCTCCTGTTGTGCGTTGGGAGCTTATCCCGCGCTCGACGGAGCGAGGGGCATTGGTTGTTGCGAATTATGCGCTATTTCAGCACCGATCGAAGTTGCTCGAGCAGCCAATCGAGCTCTTCGCGCTCGATCGTGAGCGGCGGGGCGAGGCGCATGACCTGTGAGTGGGTGTCTTTGCAAAGCACCCCGCGTTGGAGTAATTGCTCGCAATAGTGGCGAGCCGTTCCGGAGCTTGCCGCGATTTCGATGCCGATGAGCAATCCTCGACCGCGAATCGACACGACGTGCCGCTGCGGCAAGGTCCCGAGCTTGTCGCGCAGGTAGTCGCCGAGAGCGGCGGCTCGCTCGGCAAGACCCTCCTCGAGCAGCACGTCGAGTGCGGCGGCGCCGACGGCCGCTGCCAGAGGATTACCGCCGAATGTGCTGCCGTGGTCGCCCGGTTTGAGCAGCCCCATCACCGGCCGATTCGCGAGCACGGCGGAGACCGGATAAACGCCGCCGCCGAGCGCCTTGCCCAGGACGAGCATGTCCGGTGCGGCACCGACTTCGTGCTGATGGGCGAACATCTTTCCCGTGCGGCCGAGTCCTGTTTGAATCTCGTCGAGCACGAAGAGCACGTTGTGTTGCGTGCAGATACGTCGCGCCGCGGCGAGGTATCCGTCGGGCGGAACGATGATGCCGGCCTCCGCCTGAATGGGCTCGACGAGAAAAGCGACCGTGTTGGGCGTGATGGCAGACTCGAGCGCTGTGGCGTCGCCGAAGTCTATGAGCTTGAATCCGGGCCCGTAGGGGCCGAAGTCCTCGCGATATTGGGGGTCGGACGAGAACCCGACGATCGTCGTCGTGCGGCCGTGAAAGTTGTTCCTGCAGACGACGATCTCCGCGGCGTCTCGGGGTACCCCCTTCGCGCGGTACCCCCATTTGCGCGCGAGCTTGATCGCCGTCTCGACCGCTTCCGCTCCCGTGTTCATCGGTAGGGCCATTTCCAGAGCACCGACGGTGCAGAGCTTCGCGAGGAACGGCCCCATCTTGTCGTTGTGCACCGCGCGTGAAGTGAGCGTGAGGCGTTCGCTTTGCTCGATGAGCGCGCGGACGATTCGCGGATGTCGGTGACCTTGGTTGAGAGACGAGTAGGCGCTCACGCAGTCGAGGTATTTTCGGCCCTCGACATCCCATGCCCATACGCCTTCCGCGCGAGTGATCACGACCGGTAACGGCGCGTAATTCGCTGCGCTGACGCGATCGGTCTCGGCGATGAAGCTTTGCGTGGAGGTCACAGTGTGTACTTCCCGGCTGGCCCGCTCGTGCGGGCGAGGATTTGCTCGCCGAATAGGCTCTCGACGAGCTCTACGGCGAGGTCGGCGGTGCGGTTGCGGTCATCGAACGCCGGATTGAGCTCCATGATGTCGAGCGAGCGCAGTAGCCCCGAGTCGTGGATCATCTCCATCGCTAGCTGCGCTTCGCGATAGGTGGGCCCGCCCGGCACCGTCGACGGGACGCCCGGCGCAATTGCAGGGTCGAGGAAGTCCACGTCGAAGCTTACGTGCAAATGCGTGTCGCTGTGAGCGAAATAGCTCAATGCGCGCTCCATGACCGTGCGCATCCTGAGCTCGTCGATGCGGCGCATATCGTAGACCACGAGGCCGGAGTCGACGACGAGCCGCTTTTCGATCTCGTCGACGGAGCGGATCCCCACTTGCACGATCCTATCCGCGGGCACCATCGGTATGTCGTGCCCCAATGCGAGCAACTCGGGTGGACCATGGCCGCACAAAACGCTGACGGGCATCCCGTGCAGGTTGCCGGTGGGCGAGGAGCTCGCGACGTTGAAGTCGGCATGCGCGTCGAGCCATAGCACCGCGAGCGGCGTTCCGTTGTTCGCGCAATGGCGTGCAACGGCACCGATCGAGCCGATCGCGAGGCTGTGGTCACCCCCCATGAGAATCGGAAACTCCCCGGCCGCGAGGCTCGCGTGAACGGCGTCATGCACGCACAGGCACCAGGCGAGAACCTCGGACAGGTGGCGGTAGCCGCCTTCGCGCGGTCTTTCGGAGTTGATGGGGCCCGAGAGGTTGCCGCGATCGATCACGTTTCGGCCCAGCCGACGCAGGGACTTGTCGAGCCCGGCCACACGCAACGCTTCCGGACCCATCGAGGTGCCGCGCTGGCCGGCGCCGACGTCCGTCGGCGCGCCGATCAATGCAACGGGTGCGAGCGGCCGCGTCAATCGAGGTCTCGCGCTTCCTTGCTGACGGCGACGTCGCCAGGCTTGCGCAGCATCTTGTCGATCGCGTCGAGGTGGTCCTCCTCCTGACGAATCAAGTCGCGTGCATACTCTTCGAGCGAGATGGATTTTCCAGCCACGAGCTCGAGCAACTCTTGATACAGACTCAGCGCGGTGTGCTCGGCCTGCAGCGTCTCGCGCAGAATTTGGCCGATATCGTGCTGATGCGTTTCGAGCAGCGGGCCGATCGCAAGCGACGGGTGCCCGCCGAGGCGAGTCACCATCTCGCCAGCCCGCTGCGCGTGCGAGAGCGATTCGGTCGCTTCGGCTTGGAACCACGAGACGATCGGAATCCGGCTGTATCCGAAGATCATCATCGCGTAGTGGGTATAACGGACGACGCCGGCGAGCTCGCATTCGAGAATCCGGTTGAGCTGGTCGATGACGCGTTGCTTGTCGATGCTCATGTATGCCTCCTGGCCGGCCCGGGGACGTTTGCGGAGTGGTTTTCGAGTGTGGCACGGGCCGCGCGCCGAAGGAACCGCGGTTCGCTGCGTCGTGTCGCCCGTGCGACGCGTTAGAATGCCGGTGTGCTGTGACGTTTTGCCCGCCGAAGGATACGTGTGACGATTCCAGTGGTTTTCTTGAGACCGGGGCGGGAAAAATCCCTGCGCCGGCGTCATCCATGGGTGTTCTCCGGCGCCGTCGAGCGTGTCGACGGCTCTCCGGGTGCAGGCGATACGGTCGACGTGCTCGACGCGGTTGGGCACTTCGTCGCGCGCGGCGCCTATTCTCCAACGTCGCAGATTCGCGTGCGAATCTGGACGTTCGATCGCGGCGAACCGGTCGATGCGGAATTCTTCCGCCGGCGGCTGGAGCGGGCAATCGACTCACGTCGCCGGCTCGGCTTGCTCGGTGACCGACGGGCGTGCCGGCTCGTGTTTTCCGAATCCGACGGACTCCCCGGAACAATCGTCGACTGCTACGGCGGCCATGTCGTCTGCCAATTTCTGTCCGCCGGCGCCGAGCGTTGGCGCGACATCATCGTCCCGTGGCTCGTGGAGTTGTGCCGGCCCGTCTCGATCTATGAAAGGTCGGAATCCGGCGCCCGCAAGAAGGAAGGGCTCTCGTCGCGGCGCGGCGTGCTGCATGGCTCGGTTTCGCCCGTCGAGATCGATTCGGCAGGCGTTCGTGTCGTTGTCGACGTCGCGGCAGGGCAAAAGACTGGGGCCTACTTGGACCAGCGAGTGAACCGGCTACGCGTGGCGGATCATGTGAGCGACGGACGAGTGCTCGATGCATTCGCCTACAACGGGGGGTTCGCGCTCGCGAGCCTCGTTCGTGGGGCCGTGGAAGCGACGCTGATCGACAGCTCTGCCGACGCGTTGGCACTTGCCGAACGCGACGCTGCGGCCAACGGGGTCGCGGATCGCTGCCGCTTCGAGGTCGCCAATGCGTTCGAAGCCATGCGCAACCTGCGCGATACGGGTGAGCGCTTCGATCTCGTCGTGCTCGATCCGCCGAAGTTCGTCCACTCGGCCGACCAGATTGCGGCCGGCAGCCGCGGCTACAAGGACGTGAACTTGCTCGGTCTCGAGCTCGTGCGCCCGGGCGGGGTGCTCGCCACGTTCTCGTGCTCGGGGCACGTCGACCGCGCACTGTTTCAAAAGATCGTCGCAGGGGCTGCGGTCGACGCGGGGCGCAGTGCCCAGATCCTCGAGCTATTGGGGCAGCCCCCGGACCATCCGATCGCGCTCGAGTTTCCCGAGGCCGAGTATCTGAAAGGGCTGGTCTTGAGAGTCCATTGAGAGCATCCGTGTCTGCGCGAATATAGGTGTACGAAAACAGATGACGCTGTATGCTCTTCGACGTGAAACCTAAACCGCCCGCCGTGCCGCCCAGTGTGCCGACGAGCCCCCGAGTCGCACGGCGCCGGGAGCGGATGAAGGCTTCCTTGCTTGCGGCCGGGGCCCGGCAGTTCGCGAGCCGCGGCGTGCGGCCCGTCAGCGTCGAGGAGCTCATCGCCGAAGCGGATATCTCTCGCGCGACGTTTTACGAACTTTTCTCTAATAAATACAATCTATTAGAAGATATACTTAATCCTGTGTTTGAGATAGCGACAACGGGTGTTCGAGCCTTGGCCGATCAGGCGGGCGCGGAAGGGATCGACGGAATCATCGACATGTACTTCGATCTTTGGGGATCGCATCGCGATGCCTTGTTGCTGATCCCCGTGCTCGACCAGGAGACCTTCCGGCATTTCGAGTCGCGGCACCGCGAGCTGAACGAGGCATTGCTGGCCGTGCTCGAGAAGGCCGAGCGCGCCGAGTTGCTGCGTAACGGCAGTGCCCAATACTCCCTCAAGGTCATTGCCCGAACGGCCATCCCGTTGCTGCGGGTCTACGACGGGCACCCGGCAGGTGGCGCATTGTTTCGAGACGCGCTGCACAGCTTGTTGGTCAGGGCTCACTAGATGGCCTCGGCGCGGTCCGTCTTGACGATCCTGTTTCTCGGCGTCTTGCTCGGCGCGCTCGATATCGCCGTAGTGGGTCCGGCGCTACCGGCGATCCAGCAGGACTTCGGGGTGGACAGCCGGGCCCTGTCGTGGGTCTTCAGCGTCTACGTGCTCTTCTATCTTGTCGGCGCGCCGTTGCTGGCCAAGCTGTCGGACCGGCGCGGGCGCCGTGCGGTCTACGCGGCGAGTATGAGCCTGTTTGCCGCCGGGTCGTTGGTCGTCGCGTTGACGCCGTCCTTCGGCGTGCTGCTGCTCGGTCGCGCCATCCAGGCTTTCGGGGCTGGCGGGATCTTCCCGGTCGCGAGCGCCGTGATCGCGGAGACGGTCTCGGCCGAGCGCCGCGGCCGAGTCCTCGGCCTCATCGGGGCCGTATTCGGCCTCGCGTTTCTGCTCGGGCCGTTGCTCGGCGGGCTGCTACTGCGGTTCGGTTGGCAGTGGCTGTTCCTCGTCAATGTGCCCGTCGCGGCCGGTCTGGTCGTGGCCGGTCTTCGCTCGCTGCCGCAAACCACGGCGCCGCGGCCAGCGCCTTTCGACGTGTCTGGTGCGGCGTTCTTGTCGCTGTCCCTCGCAGCTCTCGTTTGGGGCATCAGCGAGCTCGACACCGCGAATCTCGGCGCGAGCTTGGTTTCGGCACGCGTTTGGCCGAGTCTGTTGCTCGTCGTGATCGGCGTGCCGCTGTTCTGGCGGGCCGAGCTGCGGGCGCCCGATCCGGTTCTGCACCCCGATTTGTTCAGGTCGACGCAGTTACGCCTCGTGGGCGCGATCGCCTTGGCCGCCGGCCTCGTCGAGGCCGGAATGGTGTTTCTGCCCAACATTGCCGTCGTCGGTCTCAGCGTCGCGGCGCCCACGGCGAGTCTCATGATGCTGCCTTTGGTGCTCACACTCACCGTCGGTGCACCGCTTGCCGGTCGGATGCTCGATCGCGCAGGACCGCGGCCCGTCGTGCAGGTGGGGTTGGCTCTGACCGTGCTCGGGCTCGTGCTGTTTGCCTGGCTGCCGTTGAACACCGTCAGTTTCTATGCGGCCGGCGGCGCGATCGGTCTCGGTTTGTCGGGCTTGCTGGGTGCGCCGCTGCGCTATATCACGCTGCAAGAGGCCGGCGAGAGCCGCCGGGGCGCGGGCCAGGGTCTTCTCACGCTGTTCCTCAGTGTCGGGCAGCTCGTGGGCTCCGCGGTCATCGGCGGTGTCGTCGGCTCCAACGTAAGCCAGCTCGGAGGCTACCGTCACGCGTTGCTCGCCGTCGCGATCGCTTGCGCTGCGGCATTGGTGCTCAGCACGGCCTTGCGCGGTAAAGTGGCCGCTGACCGTACCGCCGGCAACGTCTGATCGAGCGGCTGTCGGAGGGCGAGATAAAGATGCGCGACTACTGGATTGCTCCGTCGATACTGTCTGCCGATTTCGCTCGATTGGGCGACGAAGTGGACGCCGTGACAGCGGCCGGCGCGGATCTCGTGCACTTCGACGTCATGGACAATCACTACGTGCCGAACCTCACCGTCGGGCCGCTCGTTTGCGAGGCCTTGCACAAGCACGGTGTCGGAGTCCCGATCGACGTGCACTTGATGGTCAAGCCGGTGGATAGAATCATTCCGGATTTCGCCGCTGCCGGCGCCAGCTTCATCAGTATCCATCCCGAAGCCACGGAACATGTCGACAGATCCTTGCAGTTGATTCGGGAGGTCGGCTGCAAAAGCGGTCTGGTCTTCAATCCCGCGACTCCGTTGAACTGGCTCGACCACGTGCTCGACAGAGTCGACCTCGTGTTGCTGATGTCGGTGAATCCGGGCTTCGGCGGACAGAAGTTCATCGAGTCGACGCTGCCGAAGATTCGGGCAGTCCGCGAGATCATCGACCGTTCCGGGCGGCCGATTCGCCTCGAGGTGGACGGGGGCGTGAAGGTCGACAACATCGCCGCCGTCGCCGCTGCCGGTGCCGATACATTCGTGGCAGGATCAGCGATCTTCGGCTCCGCGGATTACGCCGCAACGATTGCCGCCATGCGTCGCGAGCTCGATTCGGCACACTAGCTCGCCATGCACCGATGCCGTGCGACGCGCGGCACTCGATTCCACTGACCATTCTGCTATGCTCGCGCCCCGCCGAGCTCGCGCTCTGACTCGGCGCGCTGAACCTCGAGAGACCTTTCAATGGGCTGGACTGTCCACAAATTTGGCGGCACGAGTGTTGCGGATGCGAGCTGTTTTCGCCGTGTCGCCGCCATCATTGCGGCCGAACAGCGCGACAACCTCGCAGTGGTCGTCTCCGCCATGCGTGGCGTGACCGACGAGCTTCTCGGGCTGATCGACAAGGCGGCGCGTCGCGAGCCTACCGAGGCAGCGCTGGCCGGGCTGCGTGAACGCCACGAGCGCACGAGCACGGAGTTGCTCGGCGCTGCCGCGGCCAAAGCGTTGCTAGCCCAGCAGACGGCGGATCTCGGCGACGTCGAGAGTATCCTCAAGGCTCTGTCGCTCGTGCGATCCGCCTCGCACCGCAGCCGTGACCTCGTGTCGGGATTCGGCGAAATCTGGTCGGCGCGGCTCATGACCGCAGTGCTGCAGAAAGAGCTCGGACCGGAACGCAAAGTCGTGTTCGTCAACGCCCGCGACGTGCTCGTCATCGAGCACGGCGAGATGGGCCCGATCGTCGATTGGGACGCGTCTCGCCCCAAGCTCCAGGCGATTTTTCCGCCAGGCTTCCGCGGTGTCGCGGTCATCACGGGCTACATCGGCTCGGATCGGGAAGGCTTGCCCACCACGCTCGGCCGTAACGGCAGCGACTATTCCGCCTCGATATTCGGCGCGTTGCTCGATGCGGACGAAGTGCACATCTGGACCGATGTGGACGGCGTCATGAGCGGCGATCCGCGGCGCGTTCCGGAAGCCAAAGTCATCGACGAGATCTCCTACAACGAAGCGATGGAGCTCGCCTATTTCGGCGCGAAGGTCATCCATCCGCAGACCATGGCGCCCGCCGTGGGTCGCGGGATACCGATTCACATCCGCAACACGTTCAATCCGAGCCACCCGGGCACGAAGATTTCCGCGTCGTCGACGCATCGCGAAGCGGCGGTAAAAGGCATCAGCGGCGTCGATGGTGTGGCGCTCGTGAACCTCGAGGGTGCGGGCATGATCGGTGTGCCGGGCACCGCGGACCGGCTGTTCGGGTCGCTGCGCGAGGCGGCGGTGTCGGTGATGTTGATCTCGCAAGGCAGCTCCGAGCATTCGATTTGTTTCGCCGTCCGCGAGCAATCCGCGGAGCAAGTCCGCAGGGTCGTGGAGCGTGCATTCGCCGTAGAGCTCAGCCAAGGCCAAGTGCAGCGCGTGGAAGTCACGAAAGGGTGTGCCATTCTCGCCGTCGTCGGCGACGACATGGCCGGCTTGCCCGGAAGTGCGGGTCGGTTCTTTCGCACCCTCGGCAATGCCGGCATCAATGTTCGCGCAATCGCGCAGGGGGCCTCGGAGCGCAACATTTCCGCGGTGATCGACGCCAAGGACATGACGCGCGCCCTGCGCGCCGTGCACAGCAGCTTTTATCTGTCCGCCAAGACGGTGTCGATCGGCGTCATCGGTCCCGGCTCCGTCGGAAGCGCGCTGCTCGATCAGCTCGCCGGTGCACAGCCGGGCCTGTACGAGAGGTTCAATCTGGATTTGCGCGTGCGGGCTATCGGTAGCTCCAAGCGCATGGCGCTCGATGAGCACCACATCGAGCTCAAAGATTGGCGCGAGTTGCTGGGTCGGGGCGAGCCGCTCGAGCTAGCCCGGCTCGTCGACCACATTCAGGCCGACTATCTGCCCCATGCCGTGCTCATCGACTGCACGGCAAACCAGGCCGTCGCGGACCGATATGCCGACTGGCTCGGCCGCGGCATTCATGTGATCACTCCGAACAAACGCGCGCACAGCGGGCCCATTGCTTACTACCAGCAGCTTCAGCGGTTGTCGCACGCTTCGAGCACACACTTCCTTTACGAGGCCACGGTCGGGGCCGGCTTGCCGGTCATCCAAACACTCAAGGACCTCGTCGAGACGGGCGACGAGATCCGAAGTATCAGCGGCATCTTCTCGGGCACGCTGGCGTATCTTTTCAACCTCTTCGACGGTAGCCGCCCGTTTTCGGAAATCGTGCGCGAGGCGCGCGCCCGCGGTTACACGGAGCCCGATCCGCGCGACGATTTGTCGGGCATGGACGTTGCTCGCAAGGCCGTCATCCTCGCACGCGAGGCCGGTCTCACGCTCGAGCTTTCCGATATCGCCGTCGAGAGTCTCGCGCCGGCCGCGTTGGCCAATGCGTCGGTCGACGAGTTTCTGGCGCGCTTGCCGGACTTCGACGCGCCCATGGTCGAGCGCGTCGAGGCCGCGCACAGCAAAGGTGAGGTGCTACGGTACGTTGCAGAGGTCGATGTGGGTGCGGGCACGGCCACGGTTGCTTTGCGGAGCTTCGCGCCGACGCATCCGTTCGCGAACATCAGCTTGACGGACAACATCGTGCAGTTCGTGACAGGGCGCTACTGCGACAATCCGTTGATCGTCCGCGGCCCAGGTGCCGGGCCGGCAGTGACGGCGGCTGGTATTTTTGCCGATTTGCTTAGACTCTGTAGCATGCTCACCGGCAATCAAGACTGAGCTGCCTGCGGCTCGTCGGAAGCGATAGGGCGATGCGCTACTTCAGTACTCGTAATCGTGAGGAAGTCGGACTGCTGCATGCGATCATGCAGGGACTCGCTTCTGACGGTGGGCTATTCGTTGCGCAAGAGCTACCGCGGTTCAGCGCGGCGGATTTTCGCGGCGAATCCCTTGCGGCGATCGCGGCCGAGCTTCTCGCGCCGTTTTTCGAGGGCTCGGAGCTCGCGTCCGAGCTCGGCGCGATTTGCGAGGACGCACTCGATTTCCCCGTGCCGTTGCGAACCCTCGTTGCCAACGAGCTTTCCGTCTTGGAGCTGTTCCATGGCCCAACGGCCGCATTCAAGGACGTCGGTGCGCGATTTCTGGCGGCGGTCATGGAGCGGGCGCTGCCCTTGACCGGGAGTGACGCTCGGCCGCTCACGATTCTGGTCGCGACGTCGGGAGATACGGGCGGCGCCGTGGCGGCCGCGTTCCATCGTCGGCGTGGGATCCGAGTCGGCGTGCTGTTTCCGAAGGGGCAGGTTTCAGCGCGGCAGCGGCACCAGTTGACCTGTTGGGGCGACAACATACGTGCCTACGAAGTCACGGGCTCGTTCGACGATTGTCAGGCCCTCGTGAAGGCCGCGTTCGCGGATCCCGGGTTGGCGCGACGGCATCGGCTGTCGGCCGCCAACAGCATCAACATCGGTCGTTTGCTCCCTCAGGCCGCTTATCACGCAGCGGCAAGCCTTTGGCACTACCGGGCGCACGGCGTGCCCGCCGGCTGTATCGTGCCGACCGGTAATCTCGGTAACGGCTTGGCATGTCTTTGGGCGCAGGCAATGGGCTTGCCCATTCGCGAAGTCGTGTTGGCCGTGAACGCGAATCGGACCATTCCCGACTACCTCGCGACGGGGCAGTGGCAGCCTCGTGCCAGCCGTCAGACCCTCGCCTCGGCCATGGACGTCGGCAACCCCAGCAACATGGAGCGGTTACGCGATCTGCTGCCCGATTTCGCGGCGCTGCGCGGCGCCGTCGAGGCGTACCCGGTGGCGGACAGCGAAATCCGCGCGCAGATCGCGAGTGGCTACGAGCGTCTCGGGGAAGTGTGGTGCCCGCATACGGCCACCGGCTTCTGGGTCTACGATCACCTGCCTCCGGCGCGCAAGGTTGGGCTGCCATGGATCGTCAGCGCGACGGCGCACCCCGCGAAATTCGAGGCGATCGTCGAGCCGATCATCGGCCACGAGGTCCCGGTGCCGGAGGCGCTCGCGCAGTTGCTCGAGCGTCCTTCGGCCAGCGTCGAGCTGTCGCCCGAATTGTCGAGGCTGGCCGCAGAGCTCGATAGTTGGGAATAATAAAGTAATATAAAACAGTATATTGTTGTCTTAACTTCAGGCTATGTCTTCATATTGGATCATTGCGGTCGTGGTGCTCGGTCTCGGCATGGTCGCTGCGGCGTGGAAGTTCGGCTGGCTACGGCGACGAGGTCCGATGCTCGGTCAGGCGCTCCAGGCCATAGCGATCGACCGAATGCACAACGTCCTGCTGCCCGACGGTATGGGGGGGCAGATCCAGATCGAGCACCTGCTCCTGACCGGCAGTGGTCTCGTCGTGATCGACATCAAAGAGTTCGAGGGCACGATTTTCGCGAGCGACCGCATGGAGGAGTGGACCGTGATGGGCAAGAGCGGCCGCTTCACCTTCCCGAACCCTCTCGGCACGTTGTACGACCGCGTGGCGGCACTCAAGCAACTCGTGCGAGACGTGCCTGTCGTCGGCTTCGTGTTGTTTGCCTCCGGGGCGGATTTCAGCAAAGGCAGGCCCAAAGACGTCTTGTTGCCCAGTGAGCTCGTCGATCGCTTCAAAAAGCCCGAGCGGGCGGATCTCGAGCGGTTGCTCGATGCGTTCGCGCCGCATTGGGACCGCGTGAAGGCGGCCATAGAGCCCGTCACGGCGGGTGCGCGGCAGCAGCCGCGCTGAGGCGCTGTGGTCTCTCAGGAGCGTTCGCCCGACAGGGCGAACAGGCTCTCCGCGTTTCGTGTCGTGGCGCTGGCGACATTCTGCACGGATTCTCCCAGCAGAGTCGCGATGCGTTCGAGGACGTGCGGCAAGAACGCAGGCTCGTTGCGGCGGCCATGGGGTTTCGGCTGGAGATCGCGCGGCAGCAGATAGGGCGCGTCGGTTTCGATCAGCAGCCGCTCCAGAGGAATCTTGGGCACGGCCTCGCGCAGTGCCGAGCCGCGGCGTTCGTCGCAAACCCAGCCCGTGATTCCGACGTAGAGGTCGAGATCGAGATACGCGCGAAGCTCGTCGGGGCCGCCCGTGAAGCAGTGTGCGACTCCGCCGACCAATTGCCCGCGCATCGGTGCGAGTATCTCGAGGAACTCGGTGTGCGCGTCGCGCTGATGTAGAAAGACCGGCTTACGGACCTCCGCAGCCAGCTCGAGCTGGCGCCGAAATGCATGCCTTTGCGCGTCGCGCGGCGCGAAGTCGCGAAAAAAGTCGAGGCCGCATTCGCCGACGGCGACGACCTTGCGGTTCTCCAGCAGCGCGCGCAGAGCCGAGTGACTGTGCTCGTCGAACTCGGCCGCGTGATGTGGGTGCACACCCGCCGTGGACCACAGTCGTTCCGGCCATGCTGCGTTCAATGCGGCCGCTTGCACGCTGCCCGTGACCGACGCCCCGGTCACGATGAGGCGTCCGACACCGGCCGCGGCAGCGCGGTCGACGACTGCGTGCCGGTCCTCATCGAAGCTGTCGTGGGTCAGGTTGGCGCCGATATCGATGAGGTCGAGCATCGGGCGAGATTGTGACGACGGACGACGTCATCGGCAACGGTACCGAGTACAGTGAGCAGATGGCTTTTGTAAAAGTCGTCCGTGTTGCGCTGCTGTTCGGAGGCGCCGTGGCTGGGGCGAGCTTTGCCGCGTCCGTCGATCTCGCCGATCTTGCCGCGCGTATCGAGTACGGTTTCTACAGCAACGAGCCGCGGCTCATCGAGGCCGCGCGCGATGCGCTTGCTCGCGCCGCGCCCGACGAGTCCGGCATAAGCTACTACCGCGCGCTGGCGGCATTCCGGTTGGCTCAGATCGGGTTAGATCGAGGCTCCGCGCTGGGCGAGTTGCTCGACGAATGCGAGAAAACCGCTCCGCGCGAGGAGAAAGGTCCCGGCGCGGCCGAGGGTTGGATTCTCGTCGCCGCATGCGCAAATCTGGCCGCTCACACCGAGCCGATGCGCAGCCTGCTGCACCAGCACCGTCGCGAGCAGGCCCTCGACAAAGCCCGCGCGCTCGATCCCACCAATCCGAGAATCACCGTCGTCGAAGCCTGGAGCTTGAGCATTCGTCCCGAGTCGGCGTCACCCGACGTGCAGGGGCAGCTCACCGATCTACTCGATCGTGCAGTGGTGCAATTCGGCGCCTGGCAAACGAAGCAAGTCGATCCACCGGATTGGGGCGAAGCGGAAGCGTTGGCCGAGCTCGGGGCCATCCACCTCGAGCTCGGCTCGGCCCGTGATGCGCGCGATCTCATCGAACGGGCGTTGTTGCTGGCGCCGGACTACGATTACGCTGCAAAGTTGCGTGCGAAGCTCCACGTTCAGCGGTGACGCCGCGGCCGCTCCGCGAGCCGGCCGCGCGCGTTATGATAGGAACGTGGACGCGCGCTCGAATCGCCGATGACGCAACAGCTAGGGCTCTTCGACGGGACGTTGCCGCGTGCCGACCCGATCGATGCGCCGCTGTGCATTCGTCGCAGCCGCCGCGCCCGCCGTTTGATTCTGCGTGTCGTGCCTCCTCACACGCTCGAGCTCGTCGTGCCGGTCGGCGCCCGCCCGGCGGACGTTTCCGGTTTCGTCGCGCGACATAGGAAGTGGATCGAGGAAGCTCGTCGCGAAATCGCAGTGCGCTGTCCGCCCGACGGCCGGCGCCTCCCGAACCGAATCGCGCTCGCGGCGCTGGATCGACACTGGCTCGTCGAGTATCGGCAAGATGCGGGCGTTCGCCCCCGGTGCAAGATTGTCGCGGGGCGATTGGAAGTGCGCAGCCCCGACGCGAAGCCCGCCACGGCCGGTAGGCAATTGCGCGACTGGCTGCTCGCGCAGGCTCGGGCGGAGCTGAAGCCTAGACTCCTCGACACGGCGCGCGCGATCGGCCTGAGGCCGCGCAACGTTCAGGTGCGACTGCAGCGCACGCGGTGGGGCAGCTGCTCGAGCGCGGGCAACGTGAGCTTGAACGCCGCCCTGCTATTCGTCGATCCGACGCTCGTACGCTACCTTTTCATACACGAGCTGTGTCATCTGGTGGCGCTCGATCATTCGCGAAAATTCTGGGCGGCCGTTGAGCGCTTCGAGCCCGCCTATCGCGATCTCGATCGTCGCTTGAGCGAAGCATGGGCTGCGATTCCACTATGGGTGTATATGCAATCGCCGCGCCGGTGACGCTGCCATGGCGGCGCCGATAAATCTTCGGCCCCTTGCGGACACGGCCGTCCTCGTCGTTGCGGTGACTTATGGAATTTTGCTGCGGATCGCGATGGCGGCTGGCTTTATGGGGATTTCGCTCGGTGCGCTGGTCGGCCTGTCGCTTTGGCGTTACGGGTACGAGCTCTTGCGTCACGTCGCATATGGCAAGACGAATATTCCGCCGCCCGGCCCGGAGACGCTGAACCCTTTCCACAGTTTGCCGCTGATTCTGCACTTTCTGTTCTTTTCGACGTTGATCTGGTTGCTGGGTTCGACGCCGCTGCTCGCGGGCTCGCCCGTGCTCGACGCGCTGCGTTGGGTCGGTTTCGTGGCCGTGGCCGGAGCGTTTCCTGCGTCTGCTGCCGTGATGGGCGTGACCGACAATTTGGCGGCCGCATTGAATCCCAAGAGCGTCGCAACGGTCATTCACGTGCTCGGACGGCGATACCTCGCGCTGCTCGGCATATCCGTGGCGCTCGTCGTCGTTGCCGAGACGGCGGAGAGTCGCTTGGGTCACGGCGCTTTCGCGGTCATCGGAGACTGCCTGTCGGTCTGGAGCTTCCTCGCCTTGTTCGCGCTGATCGGCTCGGCCGTGCGCGAGCACGGCGCCGATTTCGATCTGCCCGGCGAGTCCGAGCGCTTCGCCGAGCGCGCCGAACAGGAACGGTACGCAGATTGGCGAAAATCTTTGGATAGAGCCTACGCCTCCATTCGCAGCGGTCTGGTGACGGAAGGGTACTCCGCGATCAAGGATCTCGCCGCGGCCGAGGGGGAAAGCCTCGATATCTACCAGTGGCTGTTCAACAGCATGTTGACCTGGGAGGATCACAGTCACGCGCTTGCGCTCGGCAAGCGTTTCGTCGAACGCTTGATTGCGAGTCGTCGCGAGCATGCGGCGCTCGACCTCGTTCGCCAGTGCCGCCGCATTTCGCCCGAATTCACACTGCCGGCCGATGCCGTGGCCAAGCTAGTAGCCTATGCGCGCGGCATCGGTCGCGACGGGCTTGCCGACGAGCTTGCGACGTTCGAGGAGGGCTGGCGATGAGCCCGTGCGGTTTCGTCAGTCGGCGTTTTCCGCGCCCGTGATGAGGCGCGCGCCGCGGCCGTAGGTCAGGTATTCCCAGAGCCAACGCAGCGACACCATGAGCGGGCTCGGCACACCGACGAGGAAGTAGATGTGCGCGAAGCCCCAGAGCCACCAGGCCGGCCAGCCACGCAACGTCAGCCACGGGAACTCGATGATGGCGCGCTTGCGGCCGATCGTCGCGAGATTGCCGGGATTGCGGTAGCGGAACGCGCGAGGCGCGGGTCCGGCCGCGACCCGGCGGGCGATCACGCCGGCAACGTAGCGCCCTTGCTGCTTCGCTGCCGGAGCAACGCCGGGCACGCGGCCGCCTCCCGCAGTCTCGACGAGCGCGGCGTCGCCGATGACGAATACCTCCGAGTATCCGGGCACCGAAAGATCGGGCGCGACGGCGATTCGCCCGGAACGATCCGTCGCCACACCGAGCCACTCCCCTACGGGTGCCGCGGCGACGCCTGCCGCCCAGAGGACCGTGGCCGCGTCGATGCGCTCGCCTGCGAGCGTGACGCCTGTCGAGCCGACGTCCGTGACGGCGGCGTTCACTCTGATTTGAACGCCGAGCTTCTCGAGGGAGGTCTCGGCGTACGTCGATTGCCGCTCGCGAAAGGCAGACAGCACGCGCGGACCGGCTTCGACGAGAATGATCGTGGCGCTGCGCGGATCGATGCGCCTGAAGTCGGCGGCGAGCGTGTAGTGTGCGAGTTCCGCGATAGTGCCCGCGAGCTCGACGCCGGTCGGGCCGGCGCCGACGATCACGAATCGGAGTAGCCGGTCCCTAACGGCGGGATCTTGCTCCATCTCGGCGCGCTCGAATGCGTTCAGGATTCGCCGGCGAATACGAGTCGCGTCGTCGATCGTCTTCAGGCCGGGCGCGACGCCGCTCCACTTCTCGTGGCCGAAATACGAGTGCGTCGAGCCCGGAGCGAGGATCAGAAAGTCGTACGGAACCGACGTATTGCGGTCGCGGAGCGCCACATGCTTGGTCTTCGGGTCGACGCCGACGACCTCGTCGAGCAAGACTGTGGCATTGCGTTGCCGGCGCAAAATCGAGCGAATGGGCCACGCGATGTCCGACGGTGGCAGACCGGCCGTCGCTACTTGATAGAGCAGCGGCTGGAACAGGTGATAGTTGTGCCGGTCGACTAGCGTGAGGTTGACCGGGACGGAAGACAGCGCCCGCGCGGCGAAGAGCCCGCCGAAGCCGGCACCGACGATGACGACGCGCGGACTGCTTGTACTCATGCTGAAATTCTCGCACGCGTACGGGCACTGCGTGAGCTATTCTTGGCCTCGGTAGTCCATTCGATAGCTTGCGATGGCGCAAAGAAACCGACGCAAGGTGACGACTCGTCGTCTGCAGGAGATGAAGCAGGCGGGTGAGCGGATCGCCTGCTTGACCGCCTACGATTTTCCGACGGCCGTGATGCTCGACTCGGCCGATATCGACGTCATCCTCGTGGGCGATTCGGCCGGCAACGTCGTTGCCGGGCGCGACACCACGATACCGATGACGATGGAGCAGATGCTCTATCACGCCGAAATCGTGAGCCGCGCGGCGCAAAGGGCGCTCGTCGTGGCCGATTTGCCGTTCATGTCGTATCAAATCAGCGAGGAGGACGCGCTACGCAACGCAGGCCGCTTGTTCAAGGAGGCGCTGGTCGAAGCCGTGAAGCTCGAAGGCGGCGAGAGCTATCGCGGAACCGTGCGGCGCATCGTCAGTGCGGGGATACCGGTCATGGGCCATCTCGGCCTTACACCGCAGTCGATTCATCAGTTCGGCAGTTACAAGACCCGAGGCGTGTCGGACGAGGAGGCTGAGCGGATTTTGCGCGACGCGCACGCGCTCGAGGACGCCGGTGCGTTCGCCATCGTGCTCGAGAAAATACCGGCAAGGCTTGCGCGGCATGTGACGGAGTCGCTGGCGATCCCGACCATAGGCATCGGCGCCGGTGCGGCATGCGACGGACAAATCCTCGTGACGCCCGACATGCTCGGCGTCATCACCAAGTTCCGGCCGCGTTTCGTGCGCCGCTATGCCGATCTCGGCGCCGAGATGGAAACGGCGTTCCGTCGCTATCGCGAGGACGTCAAAGACGGTGCCTTTCCGTCCGACGACGAGAGCTACTGAAGCGTATCCAAGCTCTGCTCAGCGATTCCTCGTCGACTCGAGATACCGGAAGAAGTCGGAATTCGCGTCGATCATGAGCGTCGTGTTCGGCCCGAGCGTGGAATAGCTTTCCAGGGTTTTGGAAAACGCATAAAACGCCGGATCTTGTCCGTAGGCCTGGCCGTAGATGCGCGTGACCTCGGCGTCCGCCTTACCTCGGATCTCTTCGGCTTGGCGTTCGGCCTCCGACTCGATACGGCGCAGGTCTTTTTGCATGGTTCCGAGAATCTCTTGGCTGCGGCCTTCGCCCTCGGACCGAAAGCGTGCCGCGATGCTTTGTCTTTCGGCGATCATGCGGCTTTCGACCTGTTCGCGGACCGAGTCGATGTAATTGATCCGCTTGATGCGCACATCCACGAGCTCGATGCCGAGGTTCGGCATCTGCTGCTTCGCGGCCGTGAGCATGTCGATCTCCAGCTGCCCTCGGCCTTTCTTAGGCTTCGTGAGATCCGACTGCTCGAGCGCAGCGGCGTCCTCGTCCGACAGCTGCGATACGTCGACCTGCCAGTCCGCCGAGCGGACGATCTCCTCCAGATCCGTGCCCGAGATGATATCGCGCGCAACCGAGTCGAGGATGTCGTCCAAGCGCGTCTTCGCGCCGACCTCGTCGCGGACGGAACGCAGGAATTGTAGCGGGTCGGAAATTCGCCACCTGGCTGTCGTGTCGACGATGATGAACTCGCGGCCCAGCGTGGGGATCTGGCTCACGTCGCCGTCCCAGGACAGCAGGCGTTTGTCGAATCGTCGAACGTCCTGGATGAACGGTGTGCGCCAGTGGAGCCCGGGATCCGTGATGACTTCCCCGATCGGTTCGCCGAATTGCACGATGATCGCCTGCTGGGCCTGATCCACGACGAACGCGGCGCGCGTCACGATCAACAATGCCAATGCGGCGATGAGGGCAAGAATTCCTATTTTATTCATTTGGTTGCCTCCGTATTTTGAGGCGTCCGTTGAGGTGTGGGCTGCGGCAGCTTTTGAGCGTCGCGCAGGTTGAGAAGCGGCAACGGCGGAATTTGCCCCGGCTGCACGACTACGACGGAGCCGATTTTGGGCAAGACCTGGTTCAGCGTTTCCAGGTACAAGCGCGACCGCGTGACCTCGGGGACGCTACGGTATTCCGCGAGCACTGCGTTGAAGCGGTTCGCCTCGCCGAGCGCGCGGTTCACGCGCTCCGTGGCGTAGCCTTCGGCTTCGGAGATCGTACGCTTGGCCGTGCCTTCGGCTCGCGGAATGGCTTCGTTCGCCTGCCGCGTGGCCTCGTTGATCTTGCGCTCGAGTTGCTGGCGCGCCTCGTTGACCTCGTTGAATGCGGGTTGCACGCTCGCCGGCGGCACGACGTCTTGGAGCTGGACGGTGATGATGCGGATCCCGTCGTCGTATTTGTCCATGGCCTCCTGGATCTCGTCGCGCGCTTTGTTGGCGATGTCGACTCGACCCACCGTGAGGACATCGCTGCCGATGCGGTTGCCGACGACGCGGCGCATGACCGATTCGGACAAATCGCGCAGTGTCTGCGTGGGCTCGCGCATCCCGTAGAGAAACTTTTCGGGATCGCTGATCCGATATTGCACGACCCATTCGACTTGGATGATGTTCAGATCGCCCGTGAGCATGAGCGACTCGTCCGGGTAGTTGCCGGTCGAAAAGCGAGTACGGTCGCGGCTCGCATCCTCGGTGCGAAAGCCGAACTCTTGTTTCAACACCCGCTCGGTCGCGACGGTTTGGACGCGGTCGATGCCGAAAGGCAATTTGAAGTGCAGGCCCGGATCGGTGATCCCGATGACGCGGCCGAATCGTTTCACGACCGCGCGCTCCTCCGGCTGAACGGTGTAGATCGTGCTCACGGCGCCCCAGATCACGATCAGCGCGGCGACGATGAGCAGTATCGGCATCGGCTTGAGGTTTGGTGCGCCGGCCGGTGTTCCTCGCGGTCCGCCGCCTCGGCCGCGGCCTTGTCGATTCAGAATGTGCTCGATCAGATCTCTGGCATCGCTCATGATGGAAGGCCCCTAGACTGTGGGTTTGCGATGGCTCCGGACGCGTGCCGCTCGTCGCCGTCCGTTCGGGAAACTCGCGCGGAGCTTAGCGGGCGAGGGCGCGCGGCGCAAATATCGCGCACCTCGAAGCACTCGAGCCGCGGCGCGCCGGCGGCTCAACGAATGACACGCGCCGTCGCCTCAGACGAGCGTGTGATAGACGTTCTGCACGTCGTCGTCCTGCTCGAGCTTGTCGATCATGGCGAGCACTTCGTCGGCTTGATCCTCCGGCAACTCGACGGGCGCCGTGCAGATGTATTCGTGCGTGGCGGACAGTGGCGCAACACTGCGTGCTTCCAGCGCTTCTTGCATCCGCCCGAAGTCCGGGAACAGGCAGCGTGCCACGATCTGCGGCTCGCCTTTTTCGCCCACGCTCTCACCCATCTCCTCGAGACCGTGGTCGATGAGATAGAGCTCCAAGTCGTCTTGTTCGATGCCTTGCGGGTCGAGCCGAAACACGCCCATCTTGCGAAACTGAAACGCGACGCTGCCGGTCGTTCCGAGGTTGCCGCCGCCTTTGGAGAAGACGGCACGCACGGATGCGACGGTTCGCGTCGGGTTATCGGTGGCCGTTTCGACGAGCACGGCGACGCCATGCGGCGCATAGCCTTCGTAGATGATTTCTTCGTAGTTGGTCGCGTCCTTGCCGACGGCTCGCTTGATGGCCGCTTCGACCTTGTCCTTGGGCATGTTCACGTGGCGCGCGTTCTGAATGGCTCGTCTGAGCGCCGGGTTGGCGGTCGGGTCTGAGCCGCCGGCTTTGACCGCGACGTTGATTTCCTTGCCGATGCGCGAGAATTGCTTGGCCATGCGGTCCCAGCGCGCGAACATCGTGTGCTTGCGTACTTCGAAGATTCTTCCCATAAGTCATCAGTTTGGCAGTTTCAGAGGTTGCTCGGCAACGGCGCCGATATCGTGTCCGTGCGTCAGCTACCGGCTTGCCACAAAGTCCACATGCCTATCGCGACAAAGCCGGTACCGGCCGCGTAGGACAGATACTTCGGACTCACGTAAGCCGCGAGCCAGCCGCCGGCGGCGACGCCGATGGCCGACGTGAGCACCAACGCGGCTGCGGCGCCCAGGAACACGGTCAGCAACGCCGTAGGCGACTTGGCGGCGAAGAGCAGGGTCGCAAGCTGAGTCTTGTCGCCGAGCTCAGCCAGAAAAACCGTGCCGAAAACGGTCAAGAGGAGCTTGAGGTGCAAGTTCGTCTCCGATGGATCCGCGCCGATCAACCTTGCTCGAGAAGCTCGCGCAGGTCGATCACGGCGGAATGCGCACGCGATAGGTATGACGCGAGCACGAGCGAGTGATTCGCGAACAAGCCGTAGCCGTGGCCGTTGAGAATTATCGGGCTCGCGACCGGGTGCGAGCGCTTCCTCGAGCTCGCGGATGATCTGGCGGATGCTGACGACGGCGTTCTTGTCCTCGAGAACGCGCTCGAAGTCGAACTGCGCCGCGCGCATGAAGTGCAGCAGCGCCCAGGCCGTGCCGCGGGCCTCGTAGAAGACGTCGTCGATTTCCAGCCAAGGCGTCTTGCACCGATCACGCTCGCGCGGCGGCGGCGTTCGCCGCTGCGCCCGCCGGCGCGCCGGCGAGATCCGTGTTGACGCGCTCCTGCCCCACGCTGGCCGCAAGCCGCTGCGACAGGCTGCCGAGCCGGCGTTCTACGACGGCGAGCCACTCGCGCAGATTGTCGGCGCGAGCAAAGAACTGCGCGTCGGCCTCGTTGCCGTCGATGAGCCGCATGCGATAACGCTCGAGCGCCGTGCGCGCCTCGCGATACTTGCTTTCCGTGGTCGGAAAAATCCACGAATCGTTGGTGAAGTTCAGCGCTGGCTCGGCAATCGCGAGGTCCGCATCCTCCGTGGATTGCGACTGCGAACGGCTGTAGTCGTTGCGCAGCACGCGCGCGAGATCGCGGCACTGGACGAGCACGCCGAACTCGAAATTCGGCATGTTGTCGAGCCAGACGCCGGGCGGCATTACGTCGTTGCTGAGATAGCCGCCGGGCTTATCGAGCAGCCAGTCGATCTCTTGGATCAACGTGTCGACCGTGGCGTAACCGACCGACGTGGGATGGCCGCGCGTGTCCGTTTGGTCGACCCGAGAAAATCGCCGGGCTCGCGCGACCAATACCAGCCCACGCCCGAGCAGAACCAGCAACACCGCGCCGGTCGCCGCGGCCGCGGACCAGGCCAGCGTGTGCCGCCTCGACCGCGGCACGCTCGGGACGCCCGGTCTAGGCTGCAGCCAGCTTGGCAGCGTCGGTGTCCACATAGTCACGTCACGCGGCGCGATCCGCGCTGGCGAGCTGCCGCAAGCACGTATTGGAGGATGCCGCCGTGGATGAAGTACTCCTGTTCCTTCGGCGTGTCGATTCGCACGCGAGCCTCGAACGTCGGTTTTCTTGCCGTCCGTGGCGGTTGCCGTGACTTTGACCGCCTTCGGCGCGCTCGCGGCCGAGACCCTCGATGTCGTAGCTCTCGTGAACCCGTTAGGCCGAGGCTTTCGGCGGTCTCGCCGTCGTCGAAACTGCAGGGGCACGACGCCCATGCCGATGAGGTTCGAGCGGTGTATGCGCTCGAAGCTCTCGGCGATCACGGCGCGCACGCCGAGCAGAGCCGTGCCCTTGGCCGCCCAGTCGCGCGAGGACCCGGCGCCGTATTCCTTGCCCGCGAGGATCACGAGCGGTGTGCTGGTCCTTTTGGTAACGCATCGCGGCGTCGTAGATCGACAGTCTGCTCACCGCTCGGCACGTGAATCGTCCATCCGCCCTCGGTGCCGGGAGCCAGCGATTGCGCAGTCGGATGTTCGCGAACGTGCCGCGCACCATGACTTCGTGATTGCCGCGGCGCGAGCCGTAGGAGTTGAAGTCCTTCTTCTGCACGCCGAGGCCGACCAGATAACGTCCGGCGGGACTGTCGGCGCGCGATGCTGCCGGCCGGCGAGATGTGATCGGTCGTGACCGATGTCGCCCAGCACGGCGAGCACGCGCGCATTCTCGATGTTCTGCGGGGTGCCCGTGTCGAGCGTCATGCCTTCGAAGTAGGGCGGATTCTTCACGTACGTGGAGTCGTCGGCCAAGTGAAGGTCTCGCCGGTCGGCACGTCGAGACTGTTCCAGTTCTCATCGCCGTCGAACACGCGACGCATAGCTCGACTTGAACATCGTCGACGTCACGTTGGCCGCGATCAGATCGTGTATTTCCTTCGCTGCTCGGCCAGATGTCGCGCAGGTAGACGGGCTTGCCGTGCTTGATCCGTGCCGAGCGGCTCGTTGTACAGATCCACCTTCATGTTGCCGGCGAGCGCATAAGCAACGACGAGCGGCGGTGAGGCGAGGAAGTTCATCTTCACCTGCGGGTGAATGCGGCCTTCGAAGTTTCGGTTGCCCGACAGCACGGAGCACGCCACGAGGTCGGACTTCTGCAAGGCGTCGGCGATCTCGTCGGGAAGCGGGCCGGAATTGCCGATGCACGTCGTGCAGCCGTAGCCGACGACGTTGAAGCCGAGCGTCTCTAGATCGTCGAGCAGCTCGCATTTGACGAGATAGTCGGTGACGACTTTGGAGCCCGGAGCAAGGCTCGTTTTGACCCAAGGTTTTCGCCTCAGGCCTTTTGCGGCGGCATTGCGAGCGAGCAGGCCGGCGCCGACCATGACGGCCGGGTTCGAGGTATTCGTGCAGCTCGTGATCGCGGCGATCACGACCGCGCCGTCTTCGAGATCGAATTTCGTCGACGCCGTTTGCACGGGTGCTTTCGTGCCTTTCCCCGCGGCCTCGAGGAGCTTGCCGATGGTTTCCCCCGAGCTCTTGAGAGGAATTCGGTCTTGCGGCCGTTTCGGCCCTGCAATGCTCGGCTCGACGGTTCCGAGATCGAGCGACAGCACGTCGCTGTAGCGGGCACGCTGCTGCCCGCGCCACAGGCCTTGCTCCTTGGCGTAGGCTTCGACGAGCGCGATCGACTCCGGGGACCGTCCGGAAAGCTTCGAGATACCGCAATGTTTCGGCGTCGATCGGGAACACCGCGCAGGTGCTGCCGAATTCCGGCGACATGTTGCCTATCGTGGCTCGATCGGCGAGCGGGAGATGATCGAGGCCGTCGCCGAAGAACTCGACGAACTTACCGACGACGCCGCGTTTGCGCAGCATCTCGGTGACCGTCAGCACGAGATCCGTGGCCGTGGCCCCTTCGGCCAGACGGCCCTTGATCTCGAAGCCGACCACGTGCGGAATCAGCATCGTGACGGGCTGGCCGAGCATTGCGGCCTCGGCCTCGATGCCGCCGACGCCCCAGCCCAGCACGCCGAGCCCGTTGATCATGGTGGTGTGCGAATCGGTGCCGACGAGCGTGTCGGGGTAGGCGAGGCGATCCTTGCCGTCGCGGCACGTCGAACACGACGCGGCCCAAGTATTCGAGGTTGACCTGGTGAACGATCCCCGTATTCGGCGGCACGACGCGGAAGTTCTCGAAACGCGTTTTGGCCCCAGCGCAGGAACGCGTAACGCTCTTTGTTGCGCTCGAACTCGATGGCGTTGTTCGCTGCCAGTGCTTTCTGTGTGCCGAAATTGTCGACCTGCACGGAGTGATCGATGACGAGCTCGGCGGGTGAGAGCGGATTGATCATCGCTGCTTGACCGCCGAGCTTGACCACGGCATCTCGCATCGCGGCGAGATCGACGACGGCCGGCACGCCCGTGAAGTCCTGCAGGATCACGCGCGCCGGCGTGAACGCTATCTCGCGATCGGGTTCGGCTTTCGGGTCCCAATTAGCGAGCGCGCGAATGTCCTCAGCCGTGATGTTCTCTCCGTCTTCGTGCCGCAGCAGGTTCTCGAGCAAGATTTTGAGCGTGTACGGCAGCGTGTCGATCGCTCCGTCCACGGCATCGAGCCGGTAGATCTGATATTTCGTCGATTGAAGTGCCAGAGACTTGCGGGCGCCGAAGCTGTCTGTCATGTGAAGACCTCGAAAGGCGGGAGAGTGGGAACCAGGTGAATTATACCGAGAATTGCCCGGGCGCCGCGGTCTGCGCGACGTTATCCCGCCGCCGCGATCTCAGTGTCGCGATTGCCGGCTTGCTCGATCGTTGCGCCGCCGAGGCACCGGTCGCCGTCGTAAAACACGATGTATTGGCCGGGCGTCGGTACGCGTTGCGGTTGATCGAAGCTGACCTCGAGCGTGCGCTCCCCCGTGCGCAAGGCGGTACACCGCTGATCCGGCTGGCGATACCGAATTTTGGCCGAGCAGCGCAGTGGCTGGCCTTCGCGCCACTGGCGCGGCGGTGCACCGAGCCAATGTACGGCGTCGGCCGCGAGCCAGTTCTGGTACAGCGCCGGATGGTCGCGGCCCTGAACGACGACGAGCTCGTTCGTGTCGAATCGCTTCGCGGCGACATACCACGGCGCCTCGCCGGCCTGGGCGACACCGCCGATTCCGAGCCCTTGCCGCTGTCCGAGCGTATAGAAGGCGAGCCCACGATGGCGGCCAACCTCGCGGCCCCGCTCGTCGATTGCCGGGCCGGGCGTATCGGGCAGGTAAGCCGCCAAGAACTGCGCAAACGGCCGTTCGCCGATGAAGCAGATGCCGGTGCTGTCCTTCTTGGTCGCGACGGGCAAGCCGGCACGTGCCGCGATCGCGCGGACTTCGGCTTTGGTGAGGTCGCCCAACGGCAACAACACATCACGAAAGTCCGCAAGCTCTACGGCGTGGAGGAAGTAGCTCTGGTC
This sequence comes from uncultured Gammaproteobacteria bacterium, assembly GCA_963786385.1. Taxonomy (GTDB): domain Bacteria; phylum Pseudomonadota; class Gammaproteobacteria; order Steroidobacterales; family Rariloculaceae; genus FEN-1219. Next base: position 1,401,183 of record CAWAYS010000005.1, on the reverse strand, counting down.
CTTGCCGGAATCGCGCGCTTTGAGCAATGCGAGATCGCCCATCGAGCCTGGCTCGGCCGACGCCCGCAGTCGGCTTTCGCCGGTCGAGGTGCCGAGACGGGCATAGTGGCCCGTTGCAAGGGCGCCCGCGCCGAGCCGCCTGGCGTAGGCCCGCATGACGCCGAACTTGATCTCGCGATTGCACAGAACATCGGGATTCGGCGTGCGCCCCGCGTCGTGCTCCGTCAAGAAGTGCTCGAACACCTGCGCGCGATACTCGCCGGCGAAGTTCACGCGGTGCAGCGGGATGCCGAGATGCTCGCAGACCCGCCGCGCGTCCTGGACGTCGGCCGCGGCATCGCAGTACCCGTCGTCCTCCCAGTTGGTCATGTGCAGACCTTGCACGTCGTGACCCGCCTGCTTGAGCAACAAGGCGGCGACCGCGGAATCGACTCCGCCGGACAGCGCAACGACGGTGAGCTCGGCCCGTAGCATGCCGGAATTCTAACAGCGCGGGCGAGTGCCCCGCGCGGCACGCGGCCGTCAGCCCTGGGCGATCCTGGCGGGGGCGGTGGCCGTGTCGACGAGATGCGAGAGGCAGCCGAGCGGATACCGGGTGCCGACCAAGTAGTCGTCGATGCACCGCAGCACCATGGGGCTGCGTAGATCCGGCTGCCGGCTCAGCAGTTGTGCGCGTGTGAGCCAATGGACATTGAGGATGCCGTCGTCGAGCTCGACATCTCCGAGCGGCGACTCGGCTGTGCCGCAGAACGTCACGCGCAAAAACGTCGTGTCGGCTTCGGGGCTCTGCCAAAGATAGATGCCCACAACGCTGCTCGGCACGAACCGGTGCCCCGTCTCCTCACGCGTTTCGCGGACGGCTGCCTCGACGAGCGACTCGCCGGTCTCGAGATGTCCGGCAGGCTGATTGAAGACGACTTGCCCGCCCGCGAGCTCCTCGACCACGAGGAAGCGGCCTTCGCGCTCGATGACGGCAGCAACGGTAACGTCGATCACGATCTAGATCTCTAAGTTGGGCTGCGGCGCGAACCGATCGACAAAAGGATAATCCAAAATCGGCAACTATAGTTGGAGCTGGCGCAGATCCGCTTCGACCTCGCACGCGTTCCACAGAGCATCGAAGGTGCCGAGGTAGATTCGCGCAATAGCCGGCTCGTAAGTGTCGGACATGCCTTCCCAGCTCTCGGCGCGTGCTCGATAGACGAGAGCGTGTTCGTCTGCAATGCAGAAAGCGTCCGCGTGCGTACGGTATTCGGGCTTCACGTTGCGGAACTCGATATAACTGTTCAACCGTCGCCCCATCGTCACGAATCGGCTGCCCGTTTTGATCACCCGCGTGGGGTCGTGGATCAGAACGCGTACGCGCGCGAAGCTGCGGGCCAGTATGAACCGTTTCAGCGTCTCGAGAAAATCGTCGTGATCGTAGATGTCCGGCTCCAGATCGTGGGTCAGGATCGACAGGGAACGATTGGCGAGACTCGTGACTTCGACCACGGCAGCGCGAACCTCTGACATCGTCGAGAGGACTTGGCGAACCCCGCGGGTCCTGCTGGTTTGCTGGTTGCTGTCTGCCATGGGTAATTTTTGGTGCTGGCACACGAGTTTACTTAACGGGCAGAGTGCCGCTGTGCCGCAGATCACGTTTTATCGCGGGCTGGGCCTTGGCTCGGTTGCCGGCCCTTGCGCGCGCTCACCGCGCCGGGCGGTGCTAGATTTCGCGTGCGAGCTTTGCCGCCAGGCCCGTATAGCCCGTGGGCTCGAGCGCGAGCAGCCGGTCGCGTTCGGCCGCCGGAATCTCGAGAGTGGCGATGAACTCGAGCAGCGCGGCGCGGTTGATCCCGCGGCCGCGAGTCAGCTCTTTGAGTCGCTCGTATGCGTCCGCGAGGCCGTGACGGCGCATGACGGTCTGCACGGCTTCCGCCAACACTTCCCATCGGCCGGCGAGGTCGTGCTGGATGCGTGTGAGGTCGGCGTCGAGCTTGCCGAGCCCTCGCTGGCAAGAGTCGAGCGCCACGAGCGTGTGGCCGAGCGCGACGGCCAAGTTTCGGAGCACGGTGGAGTCCGTGAGGTCGCGCTGCCAGCGCGAGATCGGGAGCTTGGCGGCGAAGAAGCCCGAGCAGCTCGTTGGCAATGCCGAGATTGCCTTCGGCATTCTCGAACTCGATCGGATTGACTTTGTGCGGCATCGTAGATGAGCCGACCTCGCCCGCTACGGGCCGAGAACGGAAGTACCCGAGGCTGATATAGCCCCAGACGTCGCGACAAAGGTCGATGAGAACGGTGTTGCAGCCTGCCGAGCGCCTGGCAATACTCGGCGATCCAATCGTGGGGCTCGATCTGCGTCGTGTAGGGTGTTGTGTCGACGCCGAGCGACGCCAGGAAGCGGTTCGCTGATGGATTGCCAATCGGCGTCCGGGTAGGCGACGAGGTGGGCGTTGAAGTTACCGACCGCGCCGTTGAATTTGCCCCGGATCGATACGCCGGAGAAAAGCTCGCTTTGGCGGCTGAGCCGATACACGAAGTTGGCGATCTCTTTGCCGAGCGTCGTCGGCGTAGCCGCCTGCCCGTGCGTGCGAGCCAGCATCGGCACGTCCGCGTAGCGATGTGCCTGAACCCTGAGCTCCGCGATCACGGTCTTGATCAGCGGCAGCAGCACGCGCTGTCTCGCGTCGCGCAGCATCAACGCGTAGGCCAGATTGTTGATGTCTTCCGAGGTGCTCGCAAAATGAAGAAAGGACAGTAGGTTATCTGACTTTCCTGAGACACCTTCAAGCTTATCGCGCAGGAAGTATTCGACGGCCTTGACGTCGTGGTTCGTCGTCGCTTCGCGGGTCTTCACCTGCTTTGCGTCGTCGATGCCGAAGTTGTCGACGATCTGATTCAAGACGTCTTTGACGGGCGACGCGAGGGTGGCGAGGTCCGAGAGGCTCGGCTCGTCCGCGAGGTGCTGTAGCCACCGCACTTCGATCAGCACGCGGTAACGGATCAACGCGTATTCGGAAAGGTACTCCCGCAAGGGCGCGGCCTTTTGCGCGTAGCGACCGTCGAGCGGTGAGAGTGCAGTCAGCGTAGCGGGATCCACGGGCCGCTGAAGCCTATACAAGCGAATTCGGAGTGCGCATCATACACGCTTCGTCGGGGATCTCCGATCCTTCCGCAGCCGACGAATCCGTTTCGGATTCCATTGTTGATGAGCATGTGAGGAGCAGCCATGGCGGCCGAGTTTCGTGTCGAGCGTGACAGTATGGGCGAGTTGCAGGTCCCCGCCGCAGCTTTGTGGGGCGCGCAGACGCAGCGTGCCGTGAACAACTTTCCGATCAGCGGGCTCGCGATGCCGGCGGCGTTCATTCGCGCCCTCGGGCTCATCAAGTGGGCCGCGGCGCATACCAACGAGGGGTTGGGGCTGCTGCCCGGGCCCGTTGCGAAGGCGATTCAGTCGACGGCGCTCGAGGTCGCGGCGGGTGCTCATCGCGAGCAGTTTCCGATCGACGTGTTTCAGACGGGCTCCGGAACGAGCTCGAACATGAACGCCAACGAGGTCATCGCCAACCTCGCTTCGAAGGCGCTCGGATCGGCAGTCCATCCGAACGATCACGTGAACATGAGTCAAAGCAGCAACGACGTGGTGCCGTCCGCGATTCACGTGAGTGCCGCGATCGAGCTCACCGAGCGGCTGTTGCCGGCGCTCGAGCATCTGGCAGCGACGATCGACAGCAAGGGACGCGAGCTCGCCGGCGTCGTGAAAACGGGCAGAACGCACCTCATGGACGCGATGCCCGTGCGGTTCGACCAGGAGCTCGGTGGCTGGGCAGCTCAATGCCGCGCCGATGCCGAGCGGCTTCGGGGCGCTCTCCCGCGGCTTACGGGGCTCGCGCAGGGCGCCACGGCCGTCGGCACCGGCATCAATGCGCATCCGGAGTTCGGCGGTCGCGTGGCCGCCGCGCTGGCCGAGCGTACCGGGATCCGCTTTCACTCGGCTGCCAGCTACTTCGAGGCTATGAGCTCCCAGGACACGGCGGTGGAAGTTTCGGGGCAGCTCAAGACCACGGCCGTGAGCCTCATGAAGATCGCCAACGACCTGCGTTGGATGAACAGCGGTCCGCTCGCCGGCTTGGCTGAGATCGCGCTGCCGGCCTTACAGCCGGGCAGCAGCATCATGCCGGGCAAGGTCAATCCCGTGATTCCCGAGGCTGTCGCGATGGTCGCGGCGCAGGTCATCGGCAACGATGCCACGATCACGGTGGCGGGTCAGGCGGGCAATTTCCAGCTCAACGTGATGCTGCCGGTCGTGGCCTTGAACTTGCTTCAGAGCATCGAGCTGCTCGCCAATGCCTCACGCGTGCTCGCCGATTCGGCTATCGCGGGATTTACGGTCAACAAGGCGCGTCTCGATGAGGCGCTCGGCCGCAACCCGATTCTCGTCACCGCTCTGAATCCTGTGATCGGGTACGAGAAAGGCGCGGCCGTGGCCAAGCAAGCCTATCGCGAAGGGCGCCCCATCCTCGAGGTGGCCGCCGAGCAAACCGACCTGACACGTGAGCGGCTCGAGACGTTGCTCGATCCGCTCGAGCTCACTCGGGGCGGTATCAAGGGGTGACCCCGAGAGCCGCGACGAGGCGCGGGCACTCCGGCCATGCGCTGACCTGAGCTCGGCCCATGGAACGGACGATCGATTTGATCAGGCGCCGGATCGCGGCGCCGCGTCTGGTCGTCGATCCGCGCCGGCGGTTGCTCGAAAACGTCGAGGGAGTGCCGCCGCGAGAGCTGCTCGAGCTGCTCGATCAGCCCGCGCGCCAGGCGTCCGTGCTGCTAACGCTGCTCGAGCGGCAGGCGGGGCTGACCCTCCTATTCACCGAGCGGGCGGCCCATTTGAAGGATCACGCCGGGCAGGTGAGCTTCCCGGGCGGGCGTTTGGCTCACTCGGAGGAAACGCCGATCGCGGCCGCGCTTCGCGAAGCCGACGAGGAGATCGGCCTTGCGCCGGCGGCCGTCGATGTCCTCGGCTGCCTCGACGTGCATCTGACGGGTACGGGATTCTCGGTCACGCCCGTGGTCGGCTTCGTTGCAGGTGGGGGCTTCGAGCCTGTGCCGGACCCTCGCGAGGTCGCGACGGTGTTCGAGGTCCCGTTCGACTTCGTCATGGACCCGCGCAACGTTTCGATCGCTCGCCGCGAGCGCTTCGGCGCGCGTTTCAGGACCTACGAGCTGCACTATCGGGGGCACCGGATCTGGGGTGCGACGGCCGCCATGCTCGTAAGCTTCAGGAGCCTCGTTTCGGATGAATAATCAGTCATGTAAAACCTCTATCGAGAAACTACTCGAGATCATGGCGCGGTTGCGCGACCCGGTGGGCGGGTGCCCTTGGGATCGCGAGCAGAGCTTCGCGACGATCGCGCCGTACACGATCGAGGAGGCGTACGAGGTTGCCGATGCGATCGACCGCCAGGCGCTCGGCGAGCTCAAAGGAGAGCTCGGCGATTTGCTGTTTCAGGTCGTGTTCCATGCGCGGCTCGCCGAGGAGCAGGCGGCTTTCGACTTTGCCGACGTGGTCGACGGCATCTGCGACAAGATGCTGCGCCGGCACCCTCATGTTTTCGGTGATGTCGCCGTCGAGGACGTCGCCGCGCAAACCCGGTTGTGGGAACAGATCAAGCGCGCCGAGCGGGCCGAGGAGTCGGCGTCCTTGGGCGGCGATGCCGCGGCCGGGTGCGACGTCAGTGTCCTCGACGACGTTCCGTTGGCCCTGCCGGGGCTGACGCGGGCCGCCAAGCTCGGCCGCCGGGCCGCAAGCGTCGGCTTCGATTGGCCCGACATCGACGGGGTGCGCGCGAAGGTCGACGAGGAGCTCGCCGAGCTCGACGAGGCCGTGCGCGACCACGACCCGAGGGCAACGGCCGACGAGCTCGGTGATCTACTGTTCACGCTCGCCAATCTGTGTCGGCACCGGAATCTCGATCCCGAGCACTGCCTACGCGGCGCCAACGCCCGCTTCGAACGGCGCTTTCGGGACGTCGAGGCGGCGGTTCGAGCGCGCGGCGGGGACTGGTCCGGTTTCGACCCGGCCGACCTCGATGATCTTTGGGAGGCCGCCAAAGCTCGCCAGCGCTGAGCTCGTTTGGTATTCAGGTTCGATTCATCGCCCCCTCCGTAATCTGCAGCCACGATCCCCAACACGGGGTCATGGTTTCCAAGGAGGTGTGCCATGTGGGTCAAGTCGATAGCAGCAACGGCAGCGTTGGGGTTGGGGGCCACCAGTGTCGCGCTTGCAGACGGTCATGCGGGCCACGGCCACGACGAAGGTCGCGACTACGCCTACGGCCGTGTCGTCAACGTGCAGCCGTTAGTACGAGACGTCGTCGTGACCCGGCCCCGGCAGCAGTGCTGGGACGATGTCGCAGTCGAGCCCGTGCATCCGTTCGGGGTGGCCGGCCCCACCGTGGCTGGCGGCATCGTCGGTGCGGCGATCGGCAGACAGTTCGGCAGCGGCGGTAGCCGCGATGCGCTCACCTTGCTCGGCGCGGCGCTCGGGTCGGCCGTCGCGAACCAACGCGCAATCCGTAACGGCGCCGGTGAGACTCGCGAGGTTCCGGTGCAGCGGTGCGAAGTCGTGAACGAGCACTACACGGAGCAACGTGTCGATGGTTACCTCGTCACCTACGTGTATCAGGGCCGCCGTTACACGATGCAGACCGACTCACCTCCGGGCGATCGCGTGCGTCTCGCGGTCGACGTGCGGCCCGTCGGCTATCGGGGCCGGTTTTGAGATCGCGGCCATGCGAATGATTCCTTTGGCAGCTCCTCGGCTCGGGCGGGCGACTAGCCCGCCCGCTTTTTTCGCGCGCTCGAGCGATTCGGTTGTCGCGTTCCTTGACGCGCCCTGCGCCCGGCGGCGAAGCTGTGCGGGATTCATCAACCGATTTTCGGTGTCACGCTCGTGAATGACGTGAACAAAAACTTGTTGCGACTTTGCAGAAGGGTGACGCGAGTCGAGGGCGCTGTGTGCTTGGCTCTGATTATGCTCGTCGCGGGTCCGACCGCAGCCCAGTCGAGCCCGCAACGGGAGCTCTCGACGTCGCTGAACCTCGATGACCCACCCACGGCTTTCATGGCGCAGCGCGGCGGCGGGGTCTCGCTTGCTCAAGCGACCGCCATGGCGACCAGCCGTTATCGTGGCCGGGTCGTGCGGGCCGAGACCGTGTCTCGCGGCGACCGCGTGATCCACGAGATCAGGATTCTCGGTGAGGACGGTAAGGTCCGCACCGTGAGGATCGACGCGCAGACGGGCGCGTTCTTGTAACTTTCGTCGACGGACTGCCATCGTGCGCTTGCTGCTCGTGGAAGACGATCAAAACCTCGGTCGCTCGCTTGCGGCGCAACTCGAGCGGGCGGGTTACACGGTGCATCGCGCCGAGGACGGACGAGAGGGCCTCTATTTCGCCCAGGAATATCCGCTCGATGTCGCCATCGTCGATCTCGGGCTGCCGACGCTGTCCGGTGTGGAGCTGATCAAAGCGCTGCGCGCGGACGGTAAGGATTACCCGATCCTCGTCCTCACGGCTCGCGATCGATGGCAGGACAAGGTCGAGGCGCTCAAGATCGGAGCCGACGATTACGTCGTCAAGCCGTTCCATGTGGAAGAGCTTCTGGCACGCGTCGATGCATTGCTGCGTCGTGCGGGCGGCTGGGCGCAGTCGCAGCTCGTATGCGGTCCGATAGTGCTCGACACACGCACACAGGACGTGACCGTGCGGGGGCAGAAGCTCGATCTCACGAGCTTCGAATACCGCCTGCTCGAATATCTCATGCTGCACGCGGGAGAGGTTCTGTCGAAGACTCAAATAACGGAGGCGCTCTACGACGAGGACATGGAGCGCGACAGCAACGTCATCGAGGTTTTCATCGGTCGGTTGCGCCGCAAGCTCGACCCCGAGAACGATTACAAACCGATCGAGACGCTTCGCGGTCGAGGCTACCGGCTCGCGCTTGCGCGCGGCGCGCCGGAAAACGCTTGAGCTAACGGACGAGCCATGGCGCTGGTCCGCTCCCTTCGCGCACGAGTCATACTGTGGGTCAGCGTGGCGCTCACGGTGTTGTTCGCCGTGACGATCGTCGGTCTCGACCTTACGTTTCGCGAAAGCACGGAGCGCGCCCTGCGCGAGCTGCTCAGACGTGCAAATTCTCGGGCTCATCGCCGTGGCCGAGCCCGGGGCCGACGGCGGCCTCACGATTCCGCCCGACGCGATCAGTACTCAATTCCAAGTAACCGATTCGGGTCTTTACGGGGCGCTGTTCGACGGCTCGGGCAAGGCTGTCTGGCAGTCGTTGTCCTTGCTCGGTCGCTCGTTTCCCGCAGATGGCGCGTTGCAGCCGAACGAGCGTCGCTACGAGCAGGTGCGCAGGCCCGGGTTTCCGCCGCTAGAGACGGCGCTGCTCGGCGTGAGCTGGGAATTCTCCGACGGGCATTCTGCGCCGTACACGGTGGCAATCGCAGCCTCGCTCGAGCCGTACGAGGCGCGTCAACGCGCGTTTCGTCGCAACCTCATCGGTTGGTTCGGCGGAGTCACAGTCACGATGTTGCTCGTCATCGGCGGTCTACTCACGTTCGTGTTGCATCCGTTGCGGCGCCTCGAACGGCAGGTTCGAGAGGTCGAGGCAGGCAGCCGAGCTCAGCTGACGGGCAACTATCCCTCGGAGCTCGTGGGCTTGGCGGACAATCTCAACGCGTTGATCGACACGGAGCGCCAGCGGCTCACGCGTTATCGAAACACGCTCGACGACTTGGCGCACTCGCTCAAAACTCCGCTTGCGGCCATGCGCAGCTTGCTCGTGGAGCTCGGCGTGCGGGGCGAGGCGGCCGAGCTCGGCGCGTTGAATCGCGAGCTCGAGCGGATGGATCAGCGAGTGTCTTACCAGCTGCGGCGTGCGCGGGCGAGCGGAGCCACGGGGATCGGCATGGAGCCGACGCCCGTGAGCTCGCTGGTCGAGGATTTGCGCCAAACCTTGGACAAGGTGTATCGCGATAAACGCGTCGTGTGCGAGCTCGAGCTCGATCCGGATGCCGCCTTTCGCGGTGATCCCGGCGATCTCACCGAGATTCTCGGCAATCTCATGGACAACGCCTACAAGTATTGCCGTGGCCGAGTTCGCCTGAAGACCGGCGTCGAGAACGACCGTCTCGTGATTGCGATCGGTGACGACGGCAAGGGTATCAGCGCGGCCGATGCCCAGACGCTGTTCGAGCGCGGGAAGCGTGCCGACGAATCGGTGCCGGGGCAGGGTATCGGGCTTGCAGTCGTTCGCGAGACCGTCGAGCTCTACGGCGGTGCTTTGAGCGTTGGGCGCTCCGCGCTCGGCGGTGCAGAGGTTCGAATCGAGCTCGCACGCGCAGGCGGATTGTGAAGGGTCCGGATCTCGACACGGCCGGTCGGCGGACGGCGGCAGTCGGTATCGCGGACCGTGCAAACCTCGAGAAGCTGCTGGCGGCGATTCGGCGCCGCGCCGCGAGAGGTCAGCCCACGAGCGAGCTCGAAGAGCGCTTTGGCAACGCGTTAGCGGCGGCCGAAGAGCGACTCGAACTCCGACGCGGGACCCACTACACGTTGGCATACCCCGACAGCTTGCCGATCACGGCGGCGCGTGCCGAGATTCTGAGCGCTTTGGCCGAGCACCGCGTGATCGTCGTGTGCGGCGACACCGGCAGCGGCAAGACGACGCAACTGCCGAAACTGTGTCTCGAAGCCGGCCGCGGTGTGCTCGGGACGATCGGCCACACGCAGCCGCGGCGTATTGCCGCGCAAGCTGTTGCGTCGCGGCTCGCCGATGAGCTCGAAGTGACGCTCGGCGGGGCCGTGGGCCTCCAGGTGCGGTTCACGGATCAGACGGCGCCGAGCACGCTCGTCAAAGTCATGACCGACGGCATTCTGCTCAACGAGATTCGCGCCGATCGTCTGCTGACGGCATACGACACTCTCATCATCGACGAGGCGCACGAGCGCAGCCTCAACATCGACTTCATTCTCGGCTATCTCAAGCGTATCGAGAACCAGCGGCGGGATCTGAAGGTCGTCATTACGTCGGCGACGATCGATCCCGAACGCTTCGCGGCGCATTTCGGCGGCGTGCCCATCGTGCGCGTGCCGGGTCGAACCTTTCCGGTCGACATCCGCTATCGACCGGTAGCCGACGACGAAGAGCTTGCGGCGACGATCGTAACGGTCGCAAACGACTTGGCGGCGACAAAGGTCGTGCCCGCGGACATTCGCGACGTGCTCGTGTTTCTGCCCGGTGAACGCTGGATCCGCGACGCACAACACGCGCTCGCGCGTAACGGGCCGCGCGGATACGAGGTGTTGCCCCTCTATGCGCGGCTCACGAGCGCGCGGCAGCGCAAGATTCTCAATCCCGGCAAGGCGCCGCGGATCGTGCTCGCAACGAACATCGCCGAAACGTCTCTCACGGTGCCGCGTATTCGCTACGTGATCGATTCCGGTCTTTCCCGCGTGAATCGCTACTCGACGCGCCATCGTGTCCAGAGCCTCGGCGTGGAGACGATTGCGCGTGCGAATGCAGTGCAGCGCGCGGGGCGCTGCGGGCGGCTCGCGCCGGGCATCTGCGTGCGGCTGTTCACCGAGGCGGACTTCGAGGCGCGTCCCGAATTCACGGATCCGGAGATCCTGCGGACCGGGCTTGCGGGCGTGCTGCTGCGGCTCGAAGCGCTCAGATTGGGATCGATAGACGATTTCCCGTTCATCGACGCGCCGCCGCCGAAGGCCGTCAATGACGCGTATCAGCTTTTGTACTTGCTCGGGGCCGTGGACGGCGAGCGTCGACTGACCGAAGACGGCGCGGTGATGGCGCGTCTCCCGCTCGATCCGCGCCTCGCGCGGTTGTTGATCGTCGCCGAGCGCAACGGCGCATTGCGCGAAGGTCTCGTGATCGCCTCGGCGCTCGGGGTCATCGATCCGCGCGAGTTTCCGGGCGATCAGCTCGAAGCCGCGCGACGAGCCCACGAGGAGTTCGCCGATCCCCGGTCAGACTTCTCCGCATACCTGAATCTCTGGGCCGCTTATCGGCGCGAACGGCGCAACGGCGAACGGGCGTTGCGTCAATGGGGCAAAGAGCGATTTCTGTCCGTCACGCGCCTGAAAGAGTGGCACGACGTTCACAGTCAGCTCCACGAGCTCGTGCAAAGCCTCGGTTGGCGCACGCGCGATGCGAATGCCGACTATCGAGCGATCCATCAGGCCGTGCTCGCCGCTTTCATCGACTTTATCGCCGAGCATGCGGAAGGCACGATCTATCGTGGCATGCGCGACGCTCGAGCCTCGTTGTTTCCCGGGACACAGGTCGCTCGGAAACGGCCTCGCTGGCTCGTCGCGGCCGAGCGCATCGCGACGGAGCGTCAGTACCTGAAGACGGTTGCGCAGGTGAACCCGCGCTGGGCGCTGCGCGTTGCGCCCCATCTCGTGCGCTTCGACTACCTGGATCCGCATTGGGACGGCGAGCGCGGGCAAGTCACGGCTCGCGAGATCGTGATGTTGTTCGGGCTCACGCTCGGCAGCGAGCGGCGCGTCGACTACGGCAAGATCGAGCCCGGCGACGCACGGCGCATGTTCGTTGTCGATGCGCTCGCAGCCGACCGGCTCGGCGGTGCGCAAGAGCCCGAGTTTGTCGCGCGCAACCGTCGGCTGTGCCGCAAGGTGCTCGGTTGGGAAGCGCGACTGCGCAAGCGAGACTTGTTCGTCGGTGAGCGCGGTCTCGTTGCCTTTTACGACGCACGGTTACCGGCGGATGTGTATGACCGCACGAGCCTGCTCGCTTGGTGCGGCGCGTCTGAGAACGACGCACGCCTGCGCATGACGCCGGCCGACGCGGCGACTCGGGATCTCGCGGAGCTGCCCGGCGAACTGTACCCGGGGACGCTCGATCTTGCCGGCCAGCCGCACGCGTTGTCGTATGTCTTCGATCCCGCGAGCGACAGCGACGGCATAACGCTGACATTGCCCAGAGCATTGCTCGGCACGGCCCGCTCCGAACCCCTCGAATGGCTCGTGCCCGGTTGGCTCGGCGAGAAGATCACGGCGTTGCTGCGCACGTTGCCGAAGGACGTGCGCCGCGCGCTCGTGCCGCTGCCCGATACGGCCGTGGCGGTGCAGGACGCAGTCGAGCGCCGCGCTGGACAGATGCCTCTCGTGGCCGCGCTGTGCGAGGCGTTGCTCGAGACGCGAGGCGTGGCGGTTGCGGCGAGCGTTTTCGATGAGACGGCACTGGCGCCGCATCTCAAGATGCGCATCGCCGTCGTGGATGCGGACGGCAGCGTACGGGCCACCGGGCGCGACTTGCGCGCGCTGCAACGCGAGCACGGTATCAGCGCCCGCGCTGTAGCCACTGTCACTGGCGGGGCGAACTACGGGCGCCAAGGGCTCACGGCCTGGGATTGCGGTGACTTGCCAGACGTCGTCACCGTGGCGCAGCGGCCGCGCGATCTCGCGCTCTATCCGGGGCTCGTCGACCGGGACGGGCGGGTGGATCTGCAGCTCTTACCTCCCGGGCCGGCGGCCGTCGAGCAACACCGGCGCGGGGTGCGCCGCTTGCTTCTCAAGTCGCTGCCACAGCAAGTCGCGCTCATCCGCAGCCAGATCCTTGCCGAGCGCGATCTCGTGTTGGCGTATCACGGAATCGCGGACACGGTAGCGCTGGTTGACGACGTTCTGTGTGCAAGCGCCGACGAGTCCTTTGCGCTCGAGCAGCCCATCCGCAATCGCTCCGCGTTCGAGAGCTGCCTCGACGAGGGGCGTGGCGACCTCGTGCCGAGAGCCGAGGAGCTACGCGCGTTGCTGCGCGATTTGCTGCCGCATTACCGGCGACTGCGCCGGGAGCTCGAGGCCGAAGTGAGGACCGAAGCTCAGGCGGCGATCCGCGACGACATCTCGGCGCAACTCGACGAGCTCGTTCACGCTTACTTCTTGAGCGACGCGCCGCCCGGGCAGCGCCGACAACTCGAACGTTATCTGCGCGCCGCGCAAGCGCGGTGGCAGAAACGCGGCGACAAACGTCAAGCCGAGCATGGCGCCGCCGTGCGCGTTGCCAACGAGCGACTCGTGCAGTGGCGAGCCAGTTGGCCGCCGGGCTGGCCATGGCCCGAGGCCGTCGAGCGGTATCGGTGGATGCTCGAGGAGCTGCGCGTCTCGCTGTTCGCGCAGTCGCTGGGCACGGCGATGCCGGTGTCGGCGAAGCGCCTCGAGACTGCCTGGCGAAAGGCCGTGGAATCGACGGCCCGCGCGGCGGGTTGATGCTACTTCGAGATCATCTGGTCCATCAGCGGCTTGATGAGGTCGAGCGGCACCGGGAACACGATCGTGTGCGAGTTGGTTTCGCCCGAGATTTCCGTGAGCGTCTGCAGATAGCGAAGCTGCATGGCTTGAGGGTGCGCGGAGAGGACCTTCGCAGCCTCCGAGAGTCGTTGCGATGCCTGGAACTCGCCTTCCGCATGAATGATCTTGGCGCGCCGTGTGCGCTCGGCCTCGGCTTGCGCGGCGATGGCTCGGATCATGCTTTCATCGAGATCGACGTGCTTGATCTCGACGTTACTGACCTTGATGCCCCAAGAGGCCGTCGTCTGATCGAGAATCTGCTGAATGTCGGCATTGAGCTTCTCGCGCTCGGCGAGCATGTCGTCGAGGTCGTGCTGGCCGAGCACCGATCGCAACGTGGTCTGGGCGAGCTGGCTCGTCGCTTCGACGCGGTTCTCGACCTGGATGATGGCCTTTTCGGGATCCATCACGCGGAAGTAGATCACGGCGCTGACCTTGACCGATACGTTGTCGCGCGAGATGACGTCCTGAGTCGGTACGTCCATGACGATCGTGCGCAAGTCGACGCGCACCATTTGCTGGATGACCGGAATCACGATGATGAGTCCCGGACCTTTGACGGCGTTGAAGCGGCCGAGCTGAAAAATCACGCCGCGTTCGTACTCGGTCAAGATCTTGAATGCGCTGAACAGAATCAGCAGTAAGACGACGATGACGAAAGCGAGCGGTCCGAGTCCAAACATGACGACTCCTTATTATTGATCGATGTGGGGGTGTGTTGCTGGCTCGACACTCAGCACGAGACCATCGACGGCCGTCACGCGCAGGCGCTGGCCCTTGCGCACAGGACTCGCCGACCGGGCCTGCCAGCGCTCGCCGTGCACTCGCACGGGGCCTTCGTCGTCGAAGTCCTCGATTGCCGTAGCCGTCGACTTCTTGAGCTCCTCGACACCACTGACTACCGGTAGGATGCGCGCTCGAAGCGCGAGCCAGATGATTCCGAGGAGCACGACAGCGCCGGTGCCGGCGATCGATACGAGCAGCGGAATGGAAATGCCGTAGCCCGGCACATCCGCATCGATGAGGATCACCGAGCCGAAAACGAACGCTGCGATGCCGCCGAAGCCGAGCGCGCCGAAGCTCGGCACCATGAACTCTGCGACCATGAGTATGACGCCGAGCAAAATCAACGCGAGACCGGCGTAGTTGACCGGCAGTATCTGGAAAGCAAACAGCGCGAGCAGCAGCGATATGGCGCCGACGACGCCGGGTAGATAGGAGCCCGGGTTGTAACCCTCGAAAATTAGCCCGTAGATGCCGAGAAGCATGAGGATGTAGGCCACGGTCGGATTCGTGATTACGGCCAGCAGACGCGTGCGCCAATCGGGCTCGAGGCGCTCGACGACGAGCCCCGTCGTCGCCAAGGTCTGTTCGCGGCCGTTCACCGTAACCGTGCGGCCGTCGAGCTGCCGGAGCAGATCGTCGAGGTCGGTCGCGACGATGTCGATCACGCCTTCGTCGAGCGCGGCACGCGCACTCAAGCTCGCGGCCGAGCGCACGGCGCGTTCCGCCCAGTCCGCGTTGCGGCCGCGTTGCTCGGCGAGGCTGCGTATGTAGGCCACCGCGTCGTTGACGGCTTTGCGCTCTTCGGCCGTGGTCGGCGCCGGTGATCCGAGTTTTGCCGGCGTCGTTCTGTGCAGGGGTGCCGTTGTCGTCGGCCGGTTGCTCCTGCCCCGGAGTCGCGCCGTTGCCGGTCTCGCCGCCCGACGGCGATGAGGGCGACGAGGGCGTGCTCGGGCCGCCGATCGAGATCGGCGTGGCTGCGCCGAGGTTCGTGGCGGGCGCCATCGCTGCGACGTGGCTCGCATAGAGAATGTATGTGCCCGCACTCGCCGCACGCGCGCCTTGCGGATAGACATAGGTCACGACGGGCACCGTCGACGCCAGGATGGCTTGGATGATGTCGCGCATCGACGTGTCGAGACCGCCCGGGGTATCGAGCTCCAGCACGACGAGTGCGCTGCCGTCGGCTTCGGCCGTGTCGATACCGTGCTGAATGTAATGGCTGGTGGCCGGTCCGATGGCGTCGCGAACGCTGAGCAACGTGACGGTGCGGGCGTTGCTGCGAGGTGCGGGCTGGGCGCCGAGCCAAGTCGCCAGCCCGAGGGCGGCTGCGGCGAGTGTGGCCATCCGGATGGGCATTCGAGGCTTGGCCGGCATGATGCTGCATCATAACAGCACAACCCCGGATGCCCGGGCCGTTCGTTTTGATCGTTTCGGCCCGGAAAGCCTGGGCGAGCCGCAGCCCGCGCGTTATAGTGGTGCGTTGGCAGAGGCGTGAATTCTTCCGATGACTCAAGCACGTACACATACCGATTGGCATCCCGCGAGTTGGCAGAGCCGCCCGGCGGCACAGCAGCCGACGTACCGGGACCGCGATCAGCTCGAGACGCGTTGTGGGCCAGCTCGGCCGGCTGCCGCCGCTCGTGACGACGTGGGAAGTCGAGAGCCTCAAGGACCAGCTGGCCCGCGCGCAGCGCGGCGAGGCGTTCCTGCTGCAAGGCGGCGACTGTGCGGAGAACTTCGAGGAGTGCACGTCCGACAACGTCGTGCAGAAGCTCAAGATTCTGCTGCAGATGTCGCTCGTGATGCTCGTGGGCCTGAAAAAGCCGATCATCCGCGTGGGGCGGATGGCGGGCCAATATGCGAAGCCGCGCAGTGCCGACTTGGAAACCAAGGACGGCGTCTCGCTGCCGAGCTACCGCGGCGACCTCGTCAATCGCATGCCTTTCACGGCGGCCGATCGCGAGCCGGATCCCTCGCTCATGTTGCGCGGCTACGAGCGTGCCGCCATGACGCTGAATTTCATCCGTTCGCTGATCGACGGCGGTTTTGCAGATCTGCATCACCCCGAGAACTGGGATCTCGCGTTCGTGAGCGAGTCGGCCGCGGCGGCGGACTATCACCGTCTCGTGCAGTCGGTGTCCGAGTCGCTGGATTTCTTCGAGGCCGTCACGGGTGAGCCGATGCATCGCACGCATCGCGTCGACTTCTACACGTCGCACGAGGGCTTGCATCTGCCGTACGAGGCGGCGCAGACGCGGTTCTTGCAGCATCGCAAGCGCTGGTACGACTTGACGACCCATTTTCCGTGGATCGGCATGCGCACGGCCGACATGGCCGGTGCACATATCGAGTACTTTCGCGGCATCGCCAATCCGATGGCCGTCAAGATCGGTACCGGTGTGACCGACGAGCACTTGCAGCAGCTCGTGCACGTGTTGAATCCGAACAACGAGCCGGGCCGGCTCACGCTCATTACGCGTTTCGGTGCGAAGAACATCGATACGCACTTGCCGCGCGTGATTCGTGCCGTACGCGCTACGGGCTCTCGCGTGCTTTGGGTCTGCGACCCGATGCACGGCAACACTGAGACGACGGCCGACGGGACGAAGACCCGCAGGTTCGACAACATTCGTGCGGAGCTCAAAGCCGCGTTCAAGATCCATCAGGAGCAGGGCAGCTACCTCGGCGGCGTGCATCTGGAGCTCACGGGCGAAAACGTGACTGAATGCATCGGCGGGGCGCGCGGCTTGAAGGAGTCGGATCTCGCGCGCGCGTACAAATCGCAGGTCGATCCTCGCCTGAACTACGAGCAGGCCATGGAAATCGCGATGCTGATCGCCGGCCGCATGCGCGCGGAAGACTAGCCGATCGCGACCTCGCGAACAGCGGGCGGGCGAGCGCTGCGCAGGCGGGATCAGGACGACTGGCGGCGTTGGGCACCGGACGCTTTCGATCCCGGCTGCACGCGGTGTCCGCGACTTGCGGCCTATCTGGAGCACATGCGCGAGTCGCATCCGGGCTATCACAACGCCCCGGTACCGCCTTTCGGCGACCCCGATGCGCGACTCCTGATCGTCGGGCTCGCGCCCGGGGCACATGGCGCGAACGCCTCGGGTCGGCCGTTTACGGGCGACCACGCCGGTATTCTGCTCTATGGCACGCTGCACGCGCTCGGCGCGGCCACGAAGCCTGCGTCACGGCGTCCCGAGGACGGTCTTGCGTTGGTCGGCTGCCGAATCACGAACGCCGTCAAATGCCTGCCGCCCGAGAACAAGCCGACCACGACCGAGGTCGATACCTGCAATGCGTATCTGATCGCGGAGCTCGCGCTGTTTCCGCCCGACGGCACGATCCTCGCGCTCGGCGCGATCGCGCACCGCGCCGTGTTGCGCGCCCACGGCTCGAAGCTCAATGCTTGCCCGTTCGAGCATGGGCGCGTGCACCGATTGCCTCAGGGGCGCTCGCTCGTGGATTCTTATCACTGTAGCCGCTACAACACACAGACGGGACGCTTGACTGGCGCAATGTTCGAAGTCGTCGTCCGCCGTGCTCTCGAGCTTGCCGATCATGCTTGACGAAAACGTCGATCAGCCGCGCGACCGCGTCGAGGACTCAGCCGATCCGGCTGCGTTCGATCCGGGCGCCGTGCTCGCGCACCTCACGCACAGGCCCGGCGTTTACCGTATGCTCGACGCGCACGGCACGGTGATCTACGTCGGCAAGGCGCGTGACCTCAAACGGCGCGTCGGCAGCTACTTTCAGGGCCGGGCACAGGACGCAAAGACGCTCGCGCTGTGCGCACGGTCGCGGGCATCGAGGTGACGGTCACGCGCACCGAGATCGAAGCGTTGATGCTCGAGTACAACCTCATCAAGCAGCATCGCCCGCGTTTCAACGTCGTGCTGCGCGACGACAAGAGCTATCCGTACATCAGGCTCGACACGTCTCACGCGTTTCCACGATTGTCGTTTTACCGCGGTCCGCGTGCGGGAAAGGGACGCCTGTTCGGTCCGTATCCGAGCGCCGGCGCCGTGCGCGAGACGTTGAATCAACTGCAGAAACTGTTTCAGCTCAGACAGTGCGAGGACAGCTATTTCGCCAATCGGAGCCGGCCGTGCTTGCAGCATCAGATCGAGCGGTGCACGGCCCCGTGTGTCGGTCTCATCTCGGCGGACGACTACGCGCGCGATCTCGAGCATGCCGTGCTCTTTCTCGAAGGGCACAGCGACGTCGTGACCGAAAAATTGGCCGGGCGCATGGAGCAGGCCGCGGCGGCGCTGCAGTTCGAGCGCGCGGCCCAGTACCGCGATCAGCTCGCCAAGCTCAAGAACGTGCAGTCGCAGCAGATCATGGCGCGCTCGAGCGGGGATTTCGATGCCGTGGGGCTCGCCGAGGAGCGCGGCGTCGTGCTGCGTGGCCGTGATGTTCTTTCGCGGTGGCCGCTCGCTCGGCAGCCGAAACTTCTTTCCCAAGGTCGTCAAAGGCGCCGACGAGGACGAGATCATTCGCGCGTTCCTGCTTCAGTACTACGGAGGACGCGAGTCGCCGAAAGAGATTCTCGTGAGCCGCTCGGTGCCGGAGGCCGCAACGCTTGCCGCCATGCTGAGCGAGCGAACGAAGCGAAAGGTCGCGATCAAGTCACGCGTGCGCGGCGATCGGGCCCGCTGGGTCGAGATGGCCGTGACGAATGCTCTCCACGGCGCGCAGCTGCGCTATCAAGCGAGCGCGTCCGTCGAGATTCAGCTCGAGGCGCTGGCCGAGGCGCTGAACCTCGAGGCGGTGCCGACGCGACTCGAATGCTTCGACATCAGCCACACGGGCGGTGAAGCGACGGTGGCCTCCTGCGTGGTGTTCGGTCCCGAGGGGCCGCTGAAGTCGGACTACCGTCGGTTCAACATCGCCGGAATTACGCCCGGCGACGACTACGGTGCGATGGCGCAAGCGTTGACGCGCCGATACGCGCGCGTGAAGCACGGCGACGTGCCGATGCCGGACGTGCTGTTCATCGACGGCGGGCCCGGTCAGCTCGCAGGCAGCGATGACGGTGCTCGGCGAATTCGCGATCAGCGGGCTCACTGTCGTCGGCGTGGCGAAGGGCGAGGGCCGTAAGCCGGGAAGGGAAACGCTGCACGTTGCGGGCCGCGAATCGCCCGCTGCGTTTGCCGCCGAGCTCGCCCGCATTACACTTGGTGCAGCAGATTCGCGACGAAGCGCATCGGTTCGCAATCACGGGCCACCGCGCGCGTCGGCAAAAGCAACGGACGGCGTCGCCGCTCGAGCAGATTCGCGGGCTGGGGCCGAAGCGCCGGCGCGAGCTGCTCAGGCAGTTCGGCGGCCTGCAGGCCGTGGCGCGTGCCGGAGTCGACGATCTGGAGCGCGTGACCGGAATTTCGCGACACTTGGCCGAAACGATTTACGAGTATTTTCATGCCGATTGAGCGGACGAGCTGAAGGGTTCCAATGAAGTTCAATCTGCCGATCGCATTGACTTGGTTTCGAATCGTGGCGATTCCGCTCGTGGTAATCGTGTTCTACCTGCCCGTTCCATGGGCACGCCCGGGTGCGGGATTGCTGTTCGGGCTGGCCGGTATCACGGACTACTTCGACGGTTATCTGGCCCGCCGCTTGGGGCAAACGTCGAGCTTCGGCGCGTTTCTCGATCCCGTGGCCGACAAGCTCATCGTGTCGACGGCGCTCGTGCTACTCGTGCAGGCGGACCCGCGTTGGGAGCTCGCGCTCGTCGGCGCGATCATCATCGGCCGAGAGATCACCGTGTCGGCGCTGCGAGAGTGGATGTCGCAAATCGGCGCACGGGCACACGTGGCGGTGAACTACTTCGGCAAATGGAAGACCACGTTTCAGATAATCGGCATCGCGTTGATGCTCTATCGCGATCCGTTGCCGGTCACGCACACGCAGGTCTATCGGCCCGGTGAAGTGCTGTTGTATCTGGCTGCAGCGCTCACGCTATGGTCGATGGCCGATTATCTTCGAGCCGCATGGCCCGCGATGCGGGAGACGGACTGAGAGTCGAGCCCGCTGGCCGCGCGGCTCGTAGAGACAGGTGAGGAGGTGCGGATGTCGCTGCGAAATTGGCTGGTGTTGAGCTTTGCGCTCGCCGTTACGGGCGCGGTGTACGGTGCGGATTCCAATTGGGTCGGTAGCTGGGGGGCTTCGCCGCTGGCGCCGAGCGTTGCCGTCGGGCCGTTTCCAGCCGCGCCGAGTTTCTCCAACCAAACGATTCGCCAAGTCGTGCGCTTGAGCGCAGGCGGCTCGCGGCTTCGTTTGCGGTTATCGAACGAGTACGGCACGCGGCCCCTCGAGATCGGCGACGTGCACGTGGCGCTCGTCGATTCGAACGGCTCGCTGAGCTCGGGCACGGATCGGGCCGTCACTTTCGGCGGCGCCGGCAAGGCGACCATTCCGCCCGGAGCGCCGTTTTTGAGCGACGCGATCGAGTTGCCCGTCGACGCGCTGGCGACGTTGTCCGTGAGCATCTATCTGCCCGGTGACACAGGTCCATGCACGTGCCACTCCACCGGAATGCAAGACGCGTACGTCTCCAAGCCCGGTGATTTCACGGCCGGCGTGTTCGAGCCGGTCAGCACGATGCAGGCGCGCGCTTTTCTGACCGGCGTCGAGGTCGATGGCAGTCGGTCGAGCCGCACGGTCGTCGTGCTCGGAGATTCGATCTCCGACGGCATCGGCTCGACGGCGAATGCCAACCACCGCTGGCCGGACCTGCTGGCCGACCGCCTCGACGCGCGTGGGGGGCGCCAATCGGGCGTCGTCAACGAGGGCATCAGCGGCAATCGGATCTTGGCCGACGGCGCCGGGGACAGCGCGCTCGCGCGTTTCGATCGCGACGTGCTCTCCGTGCCGGGCATTACGCATTTGATCGTGTTCGAAGGCGTCAACGACTTGGGTTTCGCCTACGGCAAATTCGACGGGCCGCTCGCCGCGATGCGCGACTCCATGCCCAAGGGCCAAGCCACGGCGGATGCTTTGATCGAGGGATTGCGTCAGATCATCGACCGAGCTCACGGCCACGGGATCAAGGTCTACGGCGCCACCATCACTCCCTATCAGGGCGCCGCCTACTATGCGGCCGAGGGAGACGCGGTCCGCGAGCGCGTCAACGAGTGGATCCGCAAGGGCGGGGAATTCGACGGTGTGCTCGACTTCGACGCGGTGCTGCGCGACCCGAATCACCCGGCCAAAATCCGGGAT
Organism: uncultured Gammaproteobacteria bacterium; assembly: GCA_963786385.1. Taxonomy (GTDB): domain Bacteria; phylum Pseudomonadota; class Gammaproteobacteria; order Steroidobacterales; family Rariloculaceae; genus FEN-1219. Next base: position 1,379,794 of record CAWAYS010000005.1, on the reverse strand, counting down.
GGCTGGCACGCCGGGGACTTTCTGCATGGCAGCGACGCAGGCTACCGGGCGTTGGCCGACGCCATTGATCTAGGCTTGTTTCGCTAGGCCCGATAGAAATTTGGGCGAAAATACCGGTTCCGGGCTATACGGCCGGAATGGGCTCATTTAGAATTCCAACGCACTCCAAGCGGGAATAGCTCAGTTGGTAGAGCACGACCTTGCCAAGGTCGGGGTCGCGAGTTCGAGTCTCGTTTCCCGCTCCAGTTTCTGATCTGCTGAGTTCCACGGAAGTCTGCAGGTCGTTGAAAGTAAAGGGTTTAGGCCCTGGCTTTCAACCAGTGGGTTCCACTGGAAACCACCCCCAGCCACGAAGAAGAAATTTTTTCTCCGTTCGCGCGGCAAATCGAGACTGCGATTCCTATTCCATACTCGACCTTGCAAGGTGTGTCACGCGTCCTAACCCGTTGAATGACAGGGGCTTCTGGTCGACTTATAGAGCGAGGCAAGATTGCGCGCGAGTGGCGTGATGATGCCCGCGCCCTCGTCGCCCAGGGCATCGATCCTCGCGCGCATCGCCGCCAAGAGCGCATTACCGTGCTCCTCGCCGAGGAGCACACCTTCGAAGCCGTTTTTCGTCGCTGGCGGGACTTCAAGGCGCTGAGCCTCGAAGCGACTCGGCAAAGCACGTTGTCGCAGATCGATCGGATCTTCAAGAAGGATGTCCTTCCGTCGCTCGGCCACCGGCCGGTGTTCGAGATCGCACGCACAGAGTTGGTGGAGGTATTGCGCCGAATCGAGCGTCGGAAAGCCTGGACTGTTGTTTTGCACCGAAAACTGACCCGGGTTTTGCATCGAAAATTGACCCGCCTCAGTGAGCCAGAGTATGGCTCAGGGTTTGTCGGATTTCTTGGTCTTTCGATCCCTCCTCGTCTGGGTTGAGCTGTTCTTGAAGCGATAGCTGTCGTTGCCGGTCTCGACGATGTGGCAATGATGCGTGAAGCGATCGAGCAGCGCGGTCGTCATCTTCGGATCGCCGAACACACTGGCCCACTCCGAGAAGCTCAGGTTCGTCGTGATGATGACGCTGGTGCGCTCGTAGAGCTTGCTCAGCAGGTGGAACAGCAGCGCGCCGCCGGCCTGGGAGAACGGCAAGTAGCCGAGCTCATCGAGGATGACGAGATCGGCGTAGACCAGGCGGTTGGCGAGTCTGCCCGGCTTTGCCGGCCGCCTTCTCGGTCTCGAGCAGGTTGACGAGCTCGATGGTCGAGAAGAACCGCACGCGCAGGTGGTGATGCATGATCGCCTGCACGCCGATCGCGGTGGCGAGATGCGTCTTGCCGGTGCCGGGGCCGCCGATCAGCACGACGTTGTGCGCCTGCTCGATGAACTCGCACTCGTGCAGCGACTTCACGAGCGCGACATCGACGGCGCTCTCCTCGAACTTGAAGCCCGCGAGATCGCGGTACGCCGGGAAACGCGCGGTCTTCAGCTGATACTGATCGAGCGGACTTCGCGTTCTGCGACCTCGGCCTTGATGAGATCGTCGAGCACGCGCTCGGCCTGCTTGAACGCCGGGCCTTGCTGCGCGGCGAGTTCCGCGACGGCCTGCGCCATGCCGTGGAGCTTCAGCTCTTCATGGTCGTCACCATGCGTCAGCTCATGGGCCGTCTCCTCGCAGGTGATCGTAGCGAGTGACGTTGGCCTCGGGCTCCTCGAGCAGCGTCAGGTGGCGTCGGCGTGTCGATCGGTGCCGGCGCGTCGGCCTCGAGGAGCCGGCTCAACAGGTTCAGCACGTGCTCCTTCGAGACGACGCCGGACTCGAGCGCGAGCTCGACCGCGCACAGCACCGCTTCCTCGTCGTGATGCAGCACGAGGGAGAGGATCTCGACCATCTCCCGATCGCCGCCGGGACGCTTGAGCAGCATCGCCTGCAGACGGCGGAAGCCTGTCGGGGAGCTCGGCGAACGGCGCGCCGTTACGTAAGCGCCCCGGGCTTGCGCTGGATCGACGGTCAGATAGTGGCGCCAGTCGTAGATCGTGCGAGCCGGACGATCGTGGCCCTTGGAGAACACGCGCGCGTGCTCGGCGACGACCTGGCCTTCGGCCACGATCACGAGGCGCTCGGCGTAGGCGCGCAGGCTCACGGGCCGGTTCGCGAACGAGGCCGGCACGCTGTAGCGGTTACGCTCGAACGCCACGAGGCAGGTCGGGGAGACGCGCTTCGTGTCCTCGACGAAGCCGTCGAACGGCGGCGGCATCCTCATCAGGTGCGTCCGCTCGTCTGCCCAGACCTCGGCGACCGTGCGCTGCGGCTGCTCGGGATGGCGGATCTGGCTCCACTGCGCGATGCAGCGCCGCTCGAGCCAGGCGTTGAGCGCCTGCGAGATCGGCGAACTTCGGCACGTCGTGCCAGATGCGTGGCCGGGCATCCTGCACGTTCTTCTCGATCTGGCCCTTCTCCCAGCCGGCGGCCGGGTTGCAGAAGTCCGCCTCGAACAGGAAGTGACCGGTCATCGCCCGGAAGCGAGCGTTGACGGTTCGCGCCTTGCCGCGGCCGACCTTGTCGACCGCCGTCTTCATGTTGTCGTAGATGCCGCGCTTCGGAACGCCGCCGAAGCCGCCGAACGCGTGGTTGTGCGCATCGAACAGCATCTCGTGCGTCTGCTGCGGATACGCCCGCAGCATGAACGCTCGGCTGTGGCACAGCTTGAACTGCGCCACCGCGAGCTTCTGCCGCTCGCCGCCGACGACCGCCCAGTCCTCGCTCCAGTCGAACTGGAACGCCTCGCCCGGCGCGAACATCAGCGGCACGAACGTGCCGCGGCTCGTCCGCGCCTGCTTCCTGTCGCGCTGGCGCTCCCACGCTCGGGCAAACGCCGCCACCCGGTCGTAGGAGCCCGCGGTAGCCCAAGCGCCACGAGATCGCCGTAGAGCTGGCGCCAGTTGCGCCGCTGCTTGCGGCCGCGCGTCGACTCCCGCTAGCAGCCACGACGCCAGCATCTCGCGCTGTACGGGTCGAGCTTGCTCGGGCTCCGGCGCTTCGGATACACCGGCTCCAGCGTCCCGTTCGCCAGGTACTTCCGGATCGTGTTCCGGGAGAGCTTGGTGCGCCGGGCAATCTCGCGAATCGATACTCCCTTCGCGTAGATGCCAGCGCCGAATCACACTCAATAACGCCACGTCGATCACTCCTTCATCTCCTGCTCTCCAGAGCAGGATCAGGGTGTACACGTGGGTCAAAATTAGATGCAAATACCTAGGCTAAGTGGGTCAGTTTTAAGTGCAAATCAACAGTCCTGCCCTTCTGGTGTGCGCAGACCTTCGGAGCATTCGTTGGTGCTGCGGTGGTTTACATGATGTTCGCGCCCGTGATCGACGCCTACAATCTCTCCCACGGAGTGGACCGCCTGGCGGGCGGAGCCGCCGGCGTGTTCTTTACCCATCCGGGTGCCCACATCACGCCGATTCGGGCGTTCTTCGATGAAATCGTGCTGACGGGTTTTCTGCTGCTGGGGATTTTCGCAATCACCGAGGAGTACAACACGCAAGCGCCGCAAGCCAATTCCAGCGCGCTCATCATCGGACTGCTGGTAGCCATGATCGGCGCCGCGGCGGGCTATCTCGAGGCTTGGCCCATCAATCCCGCGCGCGACCTGGGACCGCGGATGTTCGCCTATCTGGCTGGCTGGGGGCCTGCAGCCTTTCCTTCGCCCGACAACTACTGGTGGGTGCCGATAGCCGGGCCCTTATGCGGCGGTGTGGTCGGTTCGAGCATGTACCAATGGCTGATCCGGCCTTTCCTGCCTTCCCGTCGTAAGCTTCACCTCGCGGGCGAGTGAGTCGAGACATCCGCGATTGAATCAAGCCGAGGGCCGATCGTCGACTTGCAGAACAGGAGAGTGAACGTGCCGCAAGCACCTTACGTACTCGCGATCGATCAGGGAACGACTTCGACCCGCTGCATTCTGTTCGACTCGGCTGCAAAGCCGGTGGCGACTGCGCAGCGGGAATTCCAACAGCACTACCCCGGACCCGGATGGGTGGAGCACGATCCGGAGGACATCTGGCGCGATACGGTCGCCACGATGCGAGAGGTAGTCGCATCGGCGCGTGTCGACGTGTCGGAGATCGCTGGTATCGGAATCACCAATCAACGGGAAACCGTGGTGGTGTGGGAGCGGTCGAGCGGACGGCCCGTTCACAACGCCATCGTATGGCAGGATCGCCGGACGGCAGACTTCTGCGCCAGCCTGAAGAGCGCTGGAATGGAAGACATGGTCACTCGAAAGAGCGGGCTTCTGATCGACCCCTACTTTTCAGCGACGAAGTTGGCCTGGATCCTCGACAATGTCGACGGGACGCGCGAGTCGGCGGAAAGAGGAGAGTTGGCATTCGGCACCATCGACTCCTTCTTGTTGTCCCGGCTGACGGCCGGAAAGGTGCATGCCACCGATCCCACCAATGCCGGTCGAACCCTCCTGTTCAACATAGTGACCGAAGAATGGGACGACGACTTGCTGAAGCTGTTCAATATTCCCGCTTCGATGCTGCCGGAGGTGCAGGAGAACTCTCAAATCTTTGGGCATTGCGATGCCGCGATCTTGGGCAAATCCATTCCGATCGGCGGCATGGCGGGCGATCAGCAGGCTGCGTTGTTTGGGCAAGCTTGCTTCCATCCCGGAATGGCGAAAGCGACGTACGGGACGGGCTGCTTCGTGCTGATGAATATTGGCGAAGAGCCTGTGCTTTCCACTAAGCGCATGCTCACCACCCCCGCGTACCGGCTGGGGGGCACAACGCATTACGCGTTGGAGGGCTCGATCTTCGTCGCCGGCGCTGCCGTGAAATGGCTGCGCGACGGATTGAAAATCATCACCCATGCTTCCGAAACTCACGATCTCGCCACACGTACGCCCGACAACCATGGGGTCTACATGGTACCGGCGTTTGTCGGGCTGGGCGCTCCCTACTGGGAGCCGGATGCGCGCGCGCTCATCTGCGGTTTGACGCTCGATGCGTCCGACGGCCATCTTGCCCGAGCGGCGCTTGAATCGGTTGGCTACCAAACGAAAGATCTGATCGATGCGATGCAGGCCGATGCGGGAAATGGCGAAACTGCCCTGCGCGTGGACGGCGGAATGGCCGTCAACGACTGGCTATGCCAATTCCTGGCGGACATGTTGATGGCGCCCGTCGAACGGCCGGAAATCGTCGAGACCACCGCGCTCGGAGCCGCCTTTCTCGCCGGGCTCGCGACGGGAGTGTGGGACAGCCTAGATTCGCTGGAAAAAATCTGGAGGTGCGAAACGCGCTTCGAGCCGCTGATGCAGGACGCTCAGCGGCAACGGATGATAGCGGGTTGGCGGCACGCGGTTAGAAGAGCATTACTCCCGGCCTGACCACTCAAAACATGAAGGCGCCCGCACGTAGAGTCTTGCCCAATGGACAACTTACGTGAGAGCGGCTCTGCACACCAAAGGCCAATGGCAAATTCGCGGGACCGGCTCTCAGCGGCAGGAATCTTCTAACGATCGCCGAGTGCGAGCTTCAGTGCTGCCTGCGATGTCTCGTCGCTGAACGGTTTTGGCAGGCATGCGACGGCACCCCCTTGCACAAGACGTTCGCGCATTTGCTCGTCGATCCTGGCCGTGATGAAGATTATGGGAATCGAGAATTCCCGCCTGAGCAACTCTGCTTGCAGCTCCGCCCGGACATCCCGGGCATGGCGATATCGAGGATGAGGCAACTCGTCTTTCGAAGCGAGTCCGAATCGAGAAACGCCTGGGCGGACGCGAATGCGACGGAACAGTAGCCAAGTTCACGCAGCAAGTCCGGCAGGGATTCGCGCACGGACTCGTCGTCATCCACAACCGCTACGAGCGGATTGGACCGCATCAGGAACTTGCTCCAGGGCTACCCGAAGGCAGCATGCGCCCTCGTGACAGCCATGTAACGATGCTTTGCTATCAGGCTCTTGCGAAAAGCGCCCGACTATTGAAGCCGGGCTTGCTGGCGTGAGCCGCCACTCATGCGGCGGCTAGATACCAACTCTGGTTTCGTCGAATACGTTGAAGAGCGCGATTATCTCTGCGAGCGTCGCGGCTTCTGCCCGCGTCATGTTCGAGACATCCATTCCTCCGAACTTCGAGCGCCAGTTGTAGAAGCTCGCGCTGCTCATCCCGTACTTGCGGCACAGCTCCGGCACCGGCACGCCCGAGTTCGCTTCCTTAAGAATCTGAAAGATCTTGCTCTCCGAAAACTTCGGCTTCTTCATCGTAGAATCTCCTTCGTTGGAAAATTCTACTTCCGACTACCGCCAATTTCAGGGGGGATTACAGGGCGAGGAGCAACTCCCGACTAGGACAAAAAGGGGAGTTGAAGACTCAGGGTCGCCCAAGTATTCCCATTTCATGAAATGATTATCTGCCGGCCCGAAGCTCGTTCCTGTGAGCCAGGTTCCAACTCTAAATTGCCGTCGATTTCTCGGACAAACTCAGCCCGAGAACGCAGCCTCGCCGCGGTGGCGAGGCTGCGTTCTCGGGCCGCGGCTATGGGTAGGCTTGGCCTGCCCTGATTACGGTGCCATCCGGAACGATGGCGCCTGCCGTGATCGTGGCGCGGGCACCGACGCGCACGGTGTTGCCGACCTGCGCGTCGCTGCCGACCGAAGCACCGAGGCCGACGCTCGTGCCATTCCCGATGCTGGCGCCCAGCCCGATGTCGGCGTTCGTCCACAGGATTACGCGGCTGCCGATCGTGGCGCCGGCACCGATGCCGACGCCGGACAACATCGTGACGCGATTACCGATCACGACGTTGTCCGCGATAGCGTTAGCGCCAAGGATCAGGCTCGCCGAGCCGATCCCGACGTTGTTGCCAATGGTGCTCGTGCCGACCACGAGAGTATTCGAGCCGATCGAGACGTTGCTGCCGAGCTGCGCGCCGCCGCGGACCAGGCTAGTCGTACCGACGACCAAACCCGCGCCCGCTGTGACACCGGGCCCAAGCGCGTTCGTTGGAACACACGCGTGGCCAAAGCCGCCGTTATTGTTGTCCGCTTGGTCCGGATTCGGCACGGTCGGGCAGTTATCGCTGGCGTCCGAGATGCCATCACCGTCCTGATCGGCCGCTACGACGGCGTCCGCGGCGCCCCTAAAGGCCACCACCACAGCCGTGATCTGTGCCCCTGTAACGGGATCAACGGCGGGCGCCTGGCCTACCAGCACTCCGGGCAGCCCGAAGAATGCTGGGTCGGAAAAGCGAAAGGTCGTGTCGCTGAACAAACTGCCTGAGCCATCGGTAAAGGCGAGGGCTAAGGTAGTGAACCGGCCCGGGTTTTCCGGAGGCTCCATTCTTGAGAGGATGGAGCGATGAACAAGTCTACGAGGTATTCACCGGAAGTCCGGGAGCGCGCGGTGCGCATGCCGATGGATTCGCCGATTAGCCGCTGGGCGCTCCGTGCGCTGCAAGCGCCGACGGCGCCGGAGCCGCAGAAAGCGCCGGTGCGCATCCGCATGATGGGCGGGACGGTACCGACGGACGTGTTGGTCGGGGCCTTGCATATGCCGTTCGTGCCCGTTCCGACGGTAAACGCCGACAACAACCAGCATACTCACGACGAGAATCTGCGGATCGGCCAATTCGTCACCGGCACGGAGACGGTCTACAGCCTGTTGCCGACGACCTTTCCTCAAACGTCCGGTACAAGCAATCGATAAGACCCAAGGGTAGGAAGGACATGAACTCACGCATCTCGTTGCTCTCGCGTCTGGCGATCGCCGGTCTGTTCGTTACCTGTCTGGCGGCTGCCCAGGCGCCGCCGCCGAAGGAGCAGCAGGCCATTGTGCAAAAGGCCGGCAGCGACGTGCTGGAGCTTCGGACGGTGCCGGTGCCCACGCCTGCCGCCGATCAAGTCTTGATACGCATCTACGCGGCGGCCGTGAATCCGGCCGACTGGAAGGGGGGTGCGCCCGTGGATGACCGGATCCCCGGGGGCGACATCGCCGGAGTCGTAGCGGCGCTCGGCGAGGGCGTGACCGATTTCAGCCTGGGTGACCCGGTATTCGGCATCTCGGTCCGTCGTGGCGGTCTTCTCAACGGTGCTTACGCCGAGTATGCGGTGGCCGCCGTCGCTAACGTCATGCTCAAGCCCGCGAACATGACGTATGCGGAGGCAGCCGGCTTGGGGATCGCGACCGTAACCGGAGTCCGCGTCGTCGATGCGACCGATGTCGCGAAAGGGCAGCGCGTGTTGATCACCGGCGTCGCCGGAGGCGTCGGCAGTGCTGCGGCGCAAGCGGCCAAGGCCAGGGGCGCATACGTGATCGGCACGGCTTCGGCACGACACAACGCTTATTTACGCGCCATCGGTGTGGATGAGGTGATCGACTACACGAAGGTGGATTTCGAAACTGCGGCCGGGCACGTAGATGTCGCGATCGACACGGTCGGTGGGGAAACCGCGATCCGCGCGATGAGCACGCTGCCTCGTGGCGCCCCGTTTATCAGCACGGGAACGCACGACCTCGACGCGCAGTGCGCGAAAGCGGGGCTGAATTGCGCGCCTTATCGCAGTGCAGCAGACGTCGCGCGCCGCATCTATAGCCAAGTCGCGTCGCTGGCGAGCGCCGGCAAGCTCAAGGTCAACGTCGACAAGTCATTCCCGCTCGCGGACGCGTCCGCGGCACAAGCCTACAGCATGGCTGGCCATGCCGAAGGGAAGATCATCTTGCTCGTCGACGCAGCGCAGGCTGAGCGAAGGTGACTGGACGCCGCTATTCGGTGCCGTGGGCAGATCGATCGATGTACAACAACCCACAGCGCCCTGCGGGAGCCACAGAAAAAGGGCGTTGACGGTTGCCCGTCAACGCCCGGTTTTCGCTAAAGAGACTTAAGCTCGTGATTAGAAGCTGAACGTAAACGAAGCCCCCAACTCGTGCGGCCGAGCCACGGTCGCAAAGTCGTAGCCCCAGACGCCGTGGAAGAACCCGGAGTTCAGCTGGTACTCGTTGGTCAGGTTCGTTCCGAACAAAGAGACATCCCATTTGCCGTCCGCCGCCGCGTAGCTCAGGCGTGCGTTGTGCGTGCCGACGTCGCCCTACGCAGCCGCAATGCGCGGCGCTGGATCTTCTGGACAGCGAGCTCAGCATGGAGCGCACGGCGCGCGCCGGGCGGGCTTCTCGATATCGATGAATTTCAGTACCACGCCCGGCCCGATTGGGCGTTCTATGACGGCTATCGGAAGCTGATTGTCGACATCAAGAAAGAGGTGAGCCCGAGTCTCACGCCGAACAACGCGGCCGCGACCGGGTTCTCGATGGCAACGATGCAGTGACGATCGTGTGGACCGCGCCCCACCACGGCGCGCGTCTCGCCCGGTCGGAGCAGCCGAATCAAGGTCCAGATCGGATGACTGACGAGGCTGCCGCCGACGCGCATGCGTGCCAGCCTACGGCGCTTGTCATGCAAGCAAGCCTCGAATTGCTATGGCGATTGTGCTAGGCAGTTGGAATTCGCCAACCAGTTCTCGGTAGTCACCGGCCCAACACTTTAGATTGGCATAGCACATTTTCGTAAAGCGCATGGTCGCCGCGGCGCGAGCGAGGCAGGAGCCGCTTGAGCAAACAACCGATCAACGTGCTAGTGGTCGAAGATTCCGCGATCGACGCCGAGTTGCTGATCGCGGAGATCTCCAAAGGCGGGTTCGTACCTACAGCCCATCGAGTCGATACGCTGGGGGACCTTCAGGCGGCCTTGGAGGAGAAATGCTGGGACCTCGTGCTCAGCGACTGCAACATGCCCCGCCTTTCGGCGGACGTTGCTCTGTCCGCCGTGCGTGACAAGGGTCTCGACGTCCCATTCATTGCTCTGTCCGGAGTCGTTCAATTCGAAGACGCCGTGAGCCTACTGAAGCGCGGTGCGCAGGACTTCATCGGCAAGGACGCGCTCGCGCGGCTGGTCCCGGCCGTGGAACGCGAGCTACGCGAAGCTACCGAGCGCGCTCAGCGAAGGGTCGCCGAGCAGCGCCTGAGCGTCCTCTCGCTCGCCGTCGAGCAGAGTCCGGTCTCGGTCGCGATCTGCGATCGATCCGGAAACATCCAATACGTCAACCCTCGGTTCGAGGCTGTAAGCGGCTACAGCTCGTCGGATGTCGTGGGCAGTCCGATCGACATCACCCGCGACGACAGCGCGGATCCTGAGCCGTTTACCTCGTTATGGGCCGCGATGGAAGCCGGCGAGCCTTGGGCTGGAGAGCTGTGCAACCGCGCGAAGAGCCGCGATGTGTTCTGGGAACGCGCCAGCGTGTCACCCCTGCGCGACGCGCACGGGCTGATTACGCACTTTGTCGCGGTCAAAGAGGACATCACCGAGCAACGCGAACAAGAAGTCGAATTGCGAAGCGCGCTCGCACGGCTTACGCAGAACAACGCTGAGCTCGAACGATTTGCATACATCGCGTCGCACGATTTGCAGGAACCTCTGCGTACGGTCACGTCCTACTGCCAGATGCTGGAGCGCAAGTGCCGCCGTCAGCTTAGCGAAGATGCCGATGAATACATCACCTTCATCGTCGTCGCTGCAAGACGCATGCACGCTCTGATCAACGATCTGTTGGCGTATTCGCGCGCGGGTGAGGGCCTGTCTTTGACCCAGTGCAGCGCGATGGATGCATGCAGAGCTGCGTTGCAGAATCTGACGGCAGCAATCAATGAGAGCAGAGCCGTTATCGAGATTAGTCACCTGCCGGACGTTGTCGCCGACCGGACGCAGCTCATGCAGGTCTTTCAGAACTTGATCGGTAACGCGATCAAGTTCCGCAAGCCGGCGGGCGGACCCAAGATCGCGGTTGCCGCTCACGAGATCGACGGACAGACCGTATTCACGGTGACCGACGACGGTATCGGGATCGAGCCGTCGAACCAGGACATTTTCGATATCTTTCGACGCCTACACAACGCGAATAGCTATCCTGGCACCGGAGTCGGTCTGTCGATCTGCAAGCGCATCATAGAGCGCCACGGCGGCCGTATTTGGGTACGCCCTGCGCCGGCCGGTGGCAGCACGTTCCACTTCTCTCTCGGCCCAGGTCTCTGACAGGTCTCTGAGGCAAGAAAAGTACCGGTCGCCTCAGCACACCGACGGCGTTTGACGTCTGTCAATGCATTAGCTGAAGGTCCGCGGTGATTACAGGCAAGAGGAGCGAACGCCGATCTTGCTGCTTTGTGGAGGCGACTGGCTCTATCATTCGGTTTCGTTGCCGCTCCGAGGTTCCCAAAATGAGACGTCTGACAGCCCTTGCTCCGATTCTCGCCGCAACCGCGCTCCTGAGCGTCCCCGCTTTCGCCCACCACAGCCAGTCCTTGTTCGACACGTCGAAGGAGATCCTGATCGAAGGCAAGGTCGCGCGGTTCGAATGGACGAACCCGCACATGTACCTGGTCGTCGAAACCAAAGGCCCGGACGGCAAGCCGGTACAGATAACAGGCGAAGGGCTCGCGATCACGCAGGCGCTGGTCGATGGCCTCAAACGCGAGGATCTCGGGCCCGGCACGCCGGTCGTCATGCGCGCCAATCCGAATCGCGGCGGTTGGGGCAAGCAGGTGCGCATCCTCGACGTCACGACTCAGGACGGCGAGATTCACCCGTTCTACGAAGCGAATCACCGGACACGCACCCTGACGCCGGCCGATAGCCTCGAGGGTCACTGGGCGCCGAATCGGGCGGCGCTCGGCGCGGCTTTCGGGGCGATGGCGCGCTTTCCGATCACACCGGAAGCGCGTGCCGCTGAGGCGAAGCTAGTCGCCGATGGGATTTGCTATGCCGAACCCACCCCGTTCATCGCGATACTCGACGAGCTGCGCACGATCGAGGTCCACAAAGACGAAGTCATCATGCGTTTCGACAACTCGGGTGACCATGTCGAGCGCATCATCCACATGAGCGCGCAGCATCCGGCCGACGTTAAACCGTCGCGCCAGGGAGACGCCATCGGCCATTGGGAAGGCGATACGCTCGTGATCGATACCATCGCCTTCACGCCCAGCCCGTCAGGGCTCGCCGCAAACGTGCCCTCGAGCGCAGGCAAGCACACGGTCGAGCGGCTCTCGCTCACGGCGGATCGCACGCGTCTGCGCTACGAGACCACCATCGAAGACCCGGTGTATCTCTCGGCGCCGGCCACGTTGACGCAGCAGTGGGACCACCGCCCCGACCTCGAGTTCTCGCAGGACACGGGGAAGTGCGATGCCAACGTCGCGGCCAAGTATAAGGAGGGCTTACCGAAGTAGCGGGGCCTGAACGCGCCGCGAGCAAGCTAAACCTCGACAAGCTACCCGCTTGGACGGCCGGCTGACGGCGAGGCCACGAGCTAGAGCCGCCAATCGCGTTCGCCGCGCGCGGGCCGGACCGCGGCCTTAGGCTCCGACCTTATGTCACATAGTATTAAGGTAGTTCTAAAGAAAAGTGGCCTAATATAATGTAATATAAGGAATAATAGGGTGCGTTTCGAGCGCTGCTCCGTGCTTGGTTTGCGACCGGTCGATGCTTTGGATCCCAAGCTGTCGAGTTCGTTCGTTGACGTTGTTGGAGGCGCGAACGGCAATCCGTACATGATTCAAACAGTTTTGCTAATATCTATTTCCGCGAAAAGATTATTGAGCCCGATTGCATGCATGATGCGAAAACCACAGGCGTGATCAGTCGTCGCCCGCTCCACGACGAAGTCGCGGACCGATTGCGCGAGCTGATCATGATCGGGGAACTGCTGCCGGGCACGCGCCTCAACGAGCGATTGCTCACCGAGCGATTCGGGATCTCACGTACGCCGTTGCGCGAAGCCGTCAAGATCCTGTCCGCCGAGGGGCTCGTAACGCTCATGCCGAACCGCGGTGCGGTCGTCAGCACCATCACGCGCGTCGACGCCGAAAACTTGCTGCAGCTGATCGGTGCGCTGGAATCGCTGGGTGGCGAGCTGGCTTGTCGGCGTGCCACGGACGAGCAGATCGCCGAGCTCGTCGAGCTGACCCGTCGCATGCGCATTTACCACACCGAGCACAATCTCCCGAAATTCTTGCTGTGCAATCAGCGCATCCACGAAAAGATCATCGATGCGGGGGGTAATCCCGAGATTACGGATGCCTACCGCCGAACGGCCGGTCGGATTCGCCGCGCGCCGTACATTGCCGATGCTTCCCAAGCCCGATGGAGCGAGTCCATGGATGAGCACGAGCAAATCATCGATGCGCTCGTGAAGCGCGACGGCCAACGGCTCAAAACGCTGCTCGTCGAGCATCTCGACCATGCTCAGGCTTTCCGGGGCGGGGTCGCGCTGGCCGGAAGCAAGCTGCACGCCGTTTAAGGCGCCTGATATCGCGACTGAGCTCGTGCGCGCATCGCCGTGAGAATCGATTTCGTGTCCGATGTTGCATGCCCCTGGTGTGCAATCGGCCTCAATTCGCTCGAGCGCGCGCTCGAGCGTGTCGGCGCCGACATCGGCGCTGTCGAGCTGCACATGCAGCCGTTCGAGCTCAATCCCACCATGCCGTCCGAAGGGGTCGATGCGACGGAGTATCTGACGGCCAAGTTCGGGATGCCTCCGGAAGAGCTCGCCGCCAACCACGCGCGCATCGCCGAGCGCGGAGCCGCCGAGGGGTTCGTGTTCGGCAAGCGAACGCACATCTGGAACACGTTCGACGCTCACCGTCTCCTGTTTTGGGCCGGCGCCGAAGGTTCTCCGTCAAGCCAGCGCGCGCTCAAGCACGCGCTGCTCGCGGCTTATCACGGCCAGGACCGCAACCCCGACGATCATCAAGTGCTGCTCGAGCTCGCCGAGCGAGTCGGGTTGCCGGCGGCGCGCGCGCGTGAGGTGCTCGAAACCGGTGAGTTCGCTTCCGAGGTGCGGCAAGCCGAGGCCTTTTGGCAGCAGCTGGGTATCCAATCCGTGCCGGCCGTGATCATCGATCGCAAGCACCTGATTTCCGGCGGCCAACCGAGCCAGGTGTTCGAACAGGCTTTGCGGCAGATCGCGGCCCAGCAAGAAGGCGCGCCAAGCGGCTAATCTCGGCCGATCCCGGATCCCGGATCCCGGATCCCCGACGCCCCAACGTTTCATCCCAATCGAAAGCGGTGTTCCGGCGCGGCTTCGCTGCGAGCCGTTCGCCCATTGGGCGAGCCATTTATAAACACGATCATGATCAACTAAATAACTCATTGGAACGATAAGTGCTCGCGCGGCACACTCCTGGCATGAGATTCGATTTCCACCCCTTGCCGAACGCTTGCCACGAGGTCATGAGCCGAGTGACGTTGGCTGGCATGGGAGCGATTCGCCTTAACCGAGAACGATGAAGGAAGCCGCCCATGAGCAACTCGACGACTGAAGCAAAGTGCCCTTTCAATCATACGGCGGGTGGTGGCACGTCCAACCATGACTGGTGGCCGAAGCAACTGCGGCTCGAGCTCTTGCGTCAGCACTCTTCGCTGCCGAACCCGATGGGAGAGAGCTTCAACTACGCAGAGGAGTTCGAGAGCCTCGATCTCGCGGCCGTGAAGAACGACCTTCACGCCCTGATGACCGATTCGCAGGACTGGTGGCCGGCGGATTTCGGCCACTACGGGCCGTTCTTCATCCGCATGGCTTGGCACAGTGCCGGCACGTACCGCACCGGAGACGGCCGCGGTGGTGCCGGAGCCGGACAGCAGCGTTTCGCGCCGATCAACAGCTGGCCCGACAACGTCAGCCTGGATAAGGCGCGGCGGCTGCTGTGGCCGATCAAGCAGAAGTACGGCCGTAAGATCTCGTGGGCCGACCTCATGATCTTGGCCGGCAACGTGGCTCTCGAGTCGATGGGCTTCGAGACCTTCGGGTTCGCGGGCGGCCGCGAGGACGTGTGGGAACCGGATCAGGATGTCTACTGGGGCACAGAGACGACTTGGTTGGATGACAATCGTTACTCGGGAGACCGCGACCTCGAGAACCCACTGGCGGCCGTTCAGATGGGGCTCATCTACGTCAACCCGGAAGGCCCGAACGGCAAGCCGGACCCGATAG
This sequence comes from uncultured Gammaproteobacteria bacterium, assembly GCA_963786385.1. Classification (GTDB taxonomy): domain Bacteria; phylum Pseudomonadota; class Gammaproteobacteria; order Steroidobacterales; family Rariloculaceae; genus FEN-1219. The sequence continues at coordinate 1,364,763 of CAWAYS010000005.1, read as the reverse complement.
CCGCGGCCAAGGACATTCGCGAGACGTTTGCCCGCATGGCGATGGACGACGAAGAAACGGTGGCTCTCATCGCCGGCGGTCACACCTTCGGCAAGACGCACGGTGCCGGGCCTGCTTCGAATGTGGGTCCCGAGCCCGAAGCCGCGCCGATCGAGGAGCAAGGCCTAGGCTGGAAGAGCACTTTCGGCACGGGCAAGGGCGTCGACGCAATCACGAGCGGCTTGGAGGTCACGTGGACCACGACGCCGACGAAGTGGAGCAACAATTTCTTCGAGCACCTGTTCGGTTATGACTGGGAATTGACGAAGAGCCCGGCCGGGGCCTACCAGTGGACGCCGAAAGGGGGCGCGGGCGCCGCAACGGTGCCGCACGCCCACGATTCGTCGAAGCGAATTGCGCCGTCCATGCTGACCACGGATCTTTCGCTGCGCTTCGATCCGGTCTACGAGAAAATCTCGCGGCGTTTCTACGAGAATCCGGATCAGCTTGCGGATGCCTTCGCGCGCGCCTGGTTCAAGCTTACGCATCGTGACATGGGCCCGCGTGCCCGTTATCTCGGGCCCGAGGTGCCGGCCGAAGAGCTGTTGTGGCAAGACCCGATTCCCGCCCTTGATCACGCGCTGGTCGACGAGCGGGACGTCGCGTCCCTTAAGGCCGAGATCCTGGCGTCAGGACTCACGGTTCCCCAATTGGTTTCGACCGCCTGGGCATCGGCGTCGACGTTTCGCGGCTCCGACAAGCGCGGCGGTGCGAATGGCGCGCGCATTCGGCTCGCGCCCCAGAGGGATTGGCCAGTTAACCAGCCGGCCGAGCTCGCGAAAGTGCTCGCAGCGCTCGAAGGCATCAAGCGCCAGTTCAATGCGGCGGCCACGGGCGGGAAGAAAGTCTCGTTGGCGGATCTGATCGTTCTGGCGGGTTGCGCCGGTGTCGAGCAGGCGGCGAAGAAGGCCGGACACGACGTGAAGGTGCCCTTTACGGCGGGGCGCATGGACGCGTCGGAGGATCAGACCGATGCGGCGGCGTTCGACGTGCTCGAGCCGATCGCGGATGGCTTCCGAAATTACGTCAAGGGCAAGTACAGCGTGCCGACTGAAGCGCTGCTCGTCGACAAAGCGCAGTTGCTCACGCTCACGGCGCCCGAGATGACAGTGCTGATCGGCGGGATGCGCGCCTTGAACGCCAACTTCGGAGGGTCGAAGCACGGCGTGCTCACCGAGCGGCCCGAAACGCTGACCAACGACTTCTTCGTGAACCTGCTCGACATGAGCACGGAATGGAAACCGGTATCGAGCGCCAACGACGTGTTCGAAGGACGGGATCGCAAGACCGGTGAGCTGAAGTGGACAGGTACGCGCGTCGATCTCATCTTCGGCTCGAGCTCCGAGCTGCGCGCCGTCGCGGAGGTTTACGCCGGCGCCGACGCGCAGGGGAAGTTCGTGCAAGATTTCGTCGCCGCCTGGAACAAGGTCATGAACCTCGACCGTTCGAAATCGCCGGTGCCTGACCCTAGGTAAGCGCGCACGCCCTCTGGTCGCCCGTCGCGTTGCCATTCGAGGACTGCCTGCCCGCGCAGATGCCGCCCCGAGTATTCGGTCCGAACGCCTATGTTCCGGGCGGTGGATCGCGTCGTTAGCGGCCGCCAACGAAGGGTTACGGTTTCGTAATGAAACGCGGCTACCGACGGTTTTCGTCGCACGTCGCCGTCTACCTAACATGTGTGCACGGATGCGCTAGAGGGCAGGTTGGTGAGTGGGTTCTGTGCCCTCAGAGGCGCGCACACGGCACCCGACGCAGATCTGTAGGCGACAACCAAGCGACCACCGGCGAGCGCGGGGCCCCCGGGCGGAGCTCGCGGTCCGCTTTTAGTCACGCCAACGGGCGCTCCGTCGATCGAGAAGGGATGACGTTAGGAGAGAAGCATGAAGTTCAAGTGTGGCTGGAAAGTGATCACGCTGGCCCTGCCGGCCTGCTTTGTTTTGGCCGGTTGCGGCGGAGGCGGCAACGGATCGATCGCTGCCGGCCCGGGTGGGTCCCAGGGATCGGTCGTTACCGTCGGCAAGATCGATGCTTTTGGGAGCGTGTTCGTCAACGGCGTGGAATACGCGACTGACGGAGCCAGCTATCTAGTCAACGGATCTTCAGCCTCGGATGACGGGGCTCTTTCCGTCGGAATGGTCGTCCGAGTCAAGGGCAGCCGGGACAATCAGGGCAAGGGCACGGCCACCGAGGTGCGTTACGACGAAGAGATCAACGGTCCGGCGGCAGCCGTCGCGGTCGATCCCGCAGACGGCACAATCAAGCACTTCATGATCTTCGGACAGCCGGTCGTCGCGAATGCGACGACCGTGTTCAAAGGCGACAATGGTGCGAGCTATGGGTTTGCCGACCTCGCCGACGGAGATCATGTCGAAGTCAGCGGCGACTATGATGGAGATGCGCTCATCGCCACTTTCATCGAGCTCAAGGGCGCCGGCGCTGACAGCTTCGAAGCCAAGGGCACGGTCTCCGACCTAAACGGATCGGCCTTCGTGCTTACCTTGCGAAGCGGCAGCACGCTCAACGTGATGCTGGCGAGCAGCGCGAACCTTCCAGCCGGCTTGCAGGATGGCGCCCTCGTCGAGGTCAAAGGGACCGTTCCGGACACATCCCTTCCGCAAGACTTTGTTGCGGACCGCGTGCGTTTGCAGGACAACGACGATTTCGACGGCAGCGGTCACGGCGAAAACGAAAGCGACGCCGAGATCAGCGGTGTGCTGGCGTTTGACGGTGCCGTCTGGAGCATTCGAGGCACGACCCTAGAGTTTTCGTCGGCTACGAGCTATCGCCCCGACAGCCTCTCGGCAGCGATCTCTGATGGCAGTGCGTCCGGGCTGCGCGTCGAGGTCGAAGGCCCCGTCGTCGACGGGGTGCTGCAAGTCACCCATATCCGGGCGGACGGCAAGGCGGACGGCACTGACGAGTTGAGTGTGCAAGGGTATGTCGCAGGTACGACGACTGACACGTCGGCCGGCACGACGACGGTCACAGTGTCGTTCGCACCCGTTGCCGGCACGGTCGACGTAATCGTCGACTCACAAACGCTATTGATGAACGATAACAGGACGCCGGGCGCGGACTTGAGCAGTCTCGTGCCGGACGTTAGCTTCGTCCGCGTGCGCGGTCATCTCGATGCCACGGGCGCGTTCGTGGCGAGCGCGCTCAAGATAGAAGACAAGCCCGACGAGTATGCCGTCAGAGGTCCCCTCGATACCGACGGTCTCGTGCCGGACGTATCGATCAGCGTCCTTGGCGTGACCTTCAACGTCGACGCGGGCACGGTCTTCAAGGGTGGGACCCCCGTGAACGGCGACCACGTCGAAGTGCACGATCGGGATCGAAACGGGTTTGCGGAGGTGGTAGAAGTGGAGAACGCCACGAACGGCGATGCGTACGCACGGCCCGACCGCAGCAAGGACTGATGGCGGGGCCAGACGCGTCCACGCGGGCCACGCGCCCGCGTGTACGCTCAAAACGCGGGGGGCGTATGATCGCACCACCACGAATGTTGCCACCGTGCGTGTTGCTTCTGAGTCTTGGCGTAATTCTGGCGAGCTCGTTCGGCGGGACAGCAGCGGCGGACGATCGATGGCATTGGGCTGCGTCTTTGGAGACTGCGCGGGCGAGCGGCTGGGTTCAGGTCCGAGAAAACGCCATCGAGGGCACGCGCTTGAGTTTTCGCGACCTCGACGCGACCCGCAGAAACGGCTTTCGGTTTGATGCGACGAAGACCGTCACACCGCACAGCGAGTGGCAACTCTCCGTGGCGACTTACACATTGGATGGGACGACCGTCTTGTCGCAGCCTATCACCTTCAACGGCGCGACAATTGCCGCGGGTCGGCTGCGTACTGCGACGGATTACACGCATTTCATGGAGTTCGACGGGTCCTACCGCCGACGGTTCTTCGCGTTTCCCGCGGGCGGTGGACTTTGGGGCAGCGTAGGCGGGACTTTTATGCTGCTGAATTTCACTCTTCACGGCACGGTCGCGGCCGGCAGCGCAGGCAGTGAAACGCGTGAGACCTTCTATGTGCAGGAACTGCCCGTGCCCGTCGTCGGCCTGCACTTGCGGTATCCGCTCGGGCAAGATTGGAGTTTTGTTTCGTCAGCGACGGTCGGGGGGCTGCCGCGAGTGAACAGCCTGCGTCACGAAGGCGGCGAAGTGCGGATAAAGCAAACCAATAACAACTTCTCCGTCGGGTTTGCGGTGCAACGGGCGCGCTGGGAGTGGTCGGTGTCGGCTTTCGGCCGCTACTACGAACAAGACGAGCAGAGCCATGAAGACAGCAACGTCATTCATCTGCGTGATCGTGGCTTGGCTGTCGGTCTCTCCCGACCCTTTCGGATGCGGTGACCGCAGGCGGGCCGCGCGCCCGTAATAAAACGTTCTTGCCCGTTTCATAGAAGGGACATAGAGCACCCGCAAGCTCGGCCTGGTCGGTCGTGCGCGGGTGTTGATTCTGCAACGCCTAGCGCTGCCCGGGATTCACAAGCGCAACCAGCCAACGGAGGTGTTGTCGATGTCCAGTTCAGTTTCCCGTTCGCGTCGTCAGGTACTCAAACAGCTCGCGAGCGCTTCCATGCTGCCTCTTGCAGCGTCGTTCGCGGGGACGTCGGAAGCTGCCGATCTTCGCTGGCGCTTTACTCCCCCTTTCGGTCCGGGTCGCGATCACGGGCACGGCTTGCCGGTAACGTTCGCGTTCGGCTCGATGGACGCGCCGTCGCTTGCGGACCCGGCGAGCATGGCAAAGACCTATGTCGCCTCGACGGTCACCAAGCACTTTGGCCGAGGGGCGGGCCGAACGTATGCGCTAGCCTATGAAACCTTCTTCCTGACCGGCGACGACGTGCCGGCCACGGGTGGTGGCGCGACCCTCGCCGGCGGCTACTACGACTTCTACGGTCAGCCGATCGTCGATACGACGTCGCTCGATCAGCGTCAATTCTTCTCCGATTGCCCCGATGGTATGTCGCTGATCCAGCTCGACGGCGCTCACTCGCGCCGTTACGGCTGCGATCGGATCTTCGCCGTGGTGCAGTTCGAGTACGTGACCAAGAATGTCGGCGGCGATTCGATGTACGGTCTTCTGCCGTCCCCGATCGCCGTGCTAACGCTCGATCAGGATCGACGCACGGGTCAGTTGAGTCTCCAGAGCTATCACAACGTCGACACGTCGGCCGCGAAAGGACTTTGGATTACATGCGGGGCCAGTAAGTCGCCGTGGAACACGCATCTGTCGAGCGAGGAGTACGAGCCGGATGCGACGTTGGCAAGCAACGGGCAGCTCGATGCCTTCAGTGCGAATCTGTTCGGCGCGCCCGGTCTCGCCAATCCCTACGACTACGGGCACGTGCCCGAGGTGTTCGTTCATCCGAACGGCACGGGGAGCATCAAGAAGCACTATTGCTTGGGCCGCATTTCCCATGAGCTCATTCAGGTCATGCCTGACGAGCGCACGGTGCTCATGGGCGACGATACGACCAACGGTGGCATGTTCATGTTCGTCGCCGATCGTCAGCGCGACTTGTCTGCGGGCACGCTGTATGTCGCCAAATGGACTCAAACGTCGGGCAGCGGGCCGGGCGCGGGCAACCTTTCGTGGATCAAGCTAGGTCACGCCACGAGCGCCGAGATCAAGGCGGTCGTCGACAGCGGAGTGCGTGCCTCGGACATCATGGACGTTGCAACGAGCGATCCGGGCGACGCGAGCTATTCCAAGATTCGCTACAACGGCAAGGACAACTGGGTCCGCGTGGTTTCGGGTATGGAGAAAGCCGCAGCGTTTCTCGAGACTCACCGCTATGCGGCATTGGTCGGCGGATCCATGGCGTTCTCGAAGATGGAAGGCACGACCGTGAATGCCGCCGACAAGCGCGCCTACTCGGCAATGTCCTACATCTACAAGTCCATGACGGACGGGACCACCGACATACAGGTGGAAGGTCCGGTAGCGGGCGCCGTCTACGAGCATGTCCTCGAGGGCGGCCAGTTCGACACGGATGGTCACTACATTCGCAGCGAGTGGGTCTCGGTTTCCATGTCCGTCCCGGAAGGATTGGCCGGTGAGGATCTGCCGGTTCGCGACGGGCTCGGCAACAGCGCGAACCCCGACAAGATCGCAAATCCCGACAACCTAAAGTACAGCGAAGCGATGCGCACTCTATTCATCGGCGAGGACAGCGGTAACCACGTGAATAACTTCCTGTGGGCGTACAACGTCGACACGAAGACGCTGAGCCGTATCCTCTCGTGCCCGGCCGGTGCCGAGTCGACCGGCCTGCATGCGGTGGATGACGTCAACGGCTTTAGCTACATCATGAGCAACTTCCAGCATCCCGGTGATTGGGAGAGTCCTCTTCACGACGTCGTGCGTGACGTCCTCGAGGGATACGAGGAGGCGAACTACAACGGGAAGTTCAGCGCCGCAGTCGGCTATCTGGCGATCGCGGGACGTGTCGAGGACTGATACACGGACGCCGCAATCGCGTTCGTCGTGCTCGGTGACGCACTAGTGCGTCGCCGAGCACGAGCAGGTCTCCGGCGCGAGCGCCGCGTTTTTTCCGCGAGCGTGGCGTAACGCGACCGTCACATCGCGGCAGTACGATGCCGCGCACATTCACCAACAACGAACGAGGTATCTCTCCGATGGCTAAGCGATCATTGACGTTGGCGCTCGCTGCTCTGGCCGTGTCGAGCATTTCTCTGACGGCCTCCGCCGGCAACCATGGCAATCGCGACAATGGCCGTGGTGGGCACGGCAAGGACGACTCCGACGTCCTCAAAGTCGCGCTGTGGGGTGACGAGTTCTATGCGGACGACCCGGACGTCAAGAGTTCGATGATCGATCAGACGATTCAATCGATGAACGATCACGACCTAGACTTCACTCTGTTCGCCGGCGACACGAAGAATGGCAGCACGCTATGCACGAATGACGCGATCGGGCAAGCGCCGATGGAGATTTTCGACCGCCTCGACGCCCCCACCCTGTACACCGTCGGCGACAACGAATGGACCGATTGCCACCGGACCAACAACGGCGGCTACGACCCGCTCGAGCGCCTCGCGTTTCTGCGTCAAATCTTCTTCAGCAAGAACTTCACCCAGGGCAGGCATCCCATCGACGTGAAACGCCAGGGGATGCTAGGCCAGGCATACAGCGAGAACAGCCGCTTCGCGCGCAACGAAGTGGAGTTCGTGGCCCTGCATATTCCGGGCAGCAACAACAACCTCGTCGCGACCGAGAAGCAGTGCACGAATAAGTCGGAGCGCACGCAAGCGGATTGCGATGCCGCTACGGCGGAATATCAAGCGCGCAACGCGATGGATGTCTCGTGGCTGCAGGATTCATTTGCCGAAGCCCGTCGGCGGCATTACGCTGGAATCGTCATCGCGATTCAGGCCGATGTGTACTTTCCGTTCGAGCTCAGCGACGGTGGTTATCAAGACAGCTTTTTGCCGAGCCTGAACGCCGACAACGGCTATACCGATTTCTTCAACACGCTCGTCGAAGAGACGCGCAACTTCGCCGGTCAAGTGCTATTGGTGCATGGCGACTCGCACTACTTCAAGATCGACAAGGCCATGGTCGACGACGACGGGAAGCTCACGGCGAACTTCACGCGCGTGGAGGTCTTCGGTAGCGAGGACAACAGCTGGATCGAGATGACCGTCGATCCGCATTCGGACAACGTATTCTCGTTCGAGCCCGTCTTTCTGCAGTAGCTGAGGGCTCAAGAGCGATCCACGACCACAACGGCGGCGAGGTCGACGCATGGCCTTGCCGCCGTATCCGTGCTCAGCGACCGTGCGGCGTGAAATGCCATCGGCCGACGATGTCCCGCGAGGATCGCCCGAGCAATAGCTCGAACTGTCCGGCCGGGACCGTCCAACGATGCCGGCCTTCGTCCCAGACCTCGAATGCGCGCGCGTCCAGAGCGATGTCGACTTCGCGGGTTTCGCCGGGCTCGAGGGATAGCTTGGCGAATCCCTTGAGCTGCTTCGGTGGCTCCCCGGTGCCGGCCGGGAAACTCACATAGACTTGCAGGACTTCGACGCCCGCGCGCTCGGCCGTATTCGTCACACGCGCACGGACTTGAGCGCTACCGCCCGGCGGCGCTCGAACGCCGAGTCCTTCCACTGCAAAACGCGCGTAGGAGAGCCCGTAACCGAAGGGAAACAGCGGCGTCTGGTCGTGAGCATCCCAATACCGGTAGCCGATCGCGAGGTCTTCGCCGAAGTGAACCGCATCGAGCGCACCGCGCGCGTTCGTCTCTCCCGGATAAGTGGCTGCAGTCGTTCCGGGCCCCTGAGTCTCGTCGGCGGGGAAAGTCACGGGTAAGCGGCCGCCGGGGTCGGCATCGCCATAGATCAGTGCGGCGACGCCTGTGCCGAAAGCGTCGCCAGGGAGCCAGACTTGCAAGACGCCCGCGACATCGGTGAGCCAGGGCATCGCGACCGGACCACCGGTGACGAGCACGACGACGGTGCGCGGATTGACGGCGGCGACGGCCGCGATCAGCGCGTCCTGGCGCGCGGGGAGGCCCAGGCTCCGCCGGTCCATGCCTTCGCCGATTTTGTGCCCGGCGAACACGAGCGCGACATCGGCTTTCGCAGCCGCGTCGACGGCTGCCGCAAAGCGCTCGTCCGGTGGTGCGTAGCCGAGCCGCAGCACTGTGCCCAAGATCGAGTCGAATTGGTTGCGCGCTGCGTCGCCGAGCGTGACGCGCGGTGAATACCGCACCTCGATTGGGACGTTGCCGCCGGCCGTGGCTTCGATGACTCCATACGCGATGGAGCCGAAATCGGAGTTGTAGAACGCATCCTGCAGACGACCGTCGATCCACAGCTCGGCGCTTCCCGAGCCTTCGAGCCTGAGCTCGTGCACGCCGCTGGCTTTTGGCGTAAACGTCCCTCGCCAGCGCACGCTCCACGCTTTGCTTGCCGGTAGCTCTTCGACGTTCGGCGCGCCGTTGAGATCGATGCCGCTTTCTACGCGAGAGGCGAAGGGCGGGCCGGCGAAGTGAATATCCGGGCTGGCATAGTATTCGGCGAGTAGACCCGGCTCCGCGTCCGGCGCGCGGAGGAGGTCGGGCGGTGGGGCCGGTAGGCCCACGAGCCCATGGTCGCCCGGCTCGTAGACGAGAGCCGTTCCGTCCGGGGCCCGAGTCTGAAGCGCCGTGCGCGCCGCGGCCAGATGCCGTGGCTCGACGAACGCCGAGCCTTGCTCGACGACGACCGCCTCATCGCTCGCCTGCGTGCCGATGATCGCGATGCGTTGCGCCGACGAGTCGAGCGGCAGCGCGCCTTCGTTCTTCAGCAATACCGCGCCGGACCGGATGATTTCCGCGGCCAGCGCCCGGGCCTCGGGCGAGCTCGGATCCTTTTGCGAGTCGCTTGCCGGATGATCGAATGTGCCGATGCGAAAGCCCGGCACGAGTCTGCGCCGCACGAGATCGGCGAGGCGGTCGTCGGATACGATCCCCGCAGCGACGGCGTCGCGCAGGCTCGTCTCGCCCGCGAAACGGCCCGTGCTCGCCGAGCCGCCCCCCTGTGTCGCGGGGCTCGTCGCGCCCGCGTCGAGACCGGCCATGAACGCCGTCGCGATGCTGCGTTGTGCAACGGGAAAGTCGGGGACGACCGCGCCGTCGAAGCCCCACTCGTCTTTCAAGATACTCGTGAGCAGATCGCGGTGCTCACACGCATAGGTGCCGTTGATGCGCGGGAACGAGCACATGACGCCGCCCGCGCGGCCTTCGACCACGGCAGCCTCGAAGGTCGGCAGGTAAAGCTCACGGATGGCGCGCTCGCCGACGATTTGATCGACCGCCGGTTGCTCGCCCGTCGGATTGTCGCCGAGGCGCCCTTGCTCCTGAGTGTAGACCGCGAAGTGCTTTACCGTGGCGAGCACGTGCTCGGATTGGATGCCGGCGACCTCGCGCGCGACGATGCGCGCACCGAGGTACGGGTCCTCGCCGAAGCTCTCGGTCGAGCGACCGAAATGCCAAGTGCGCGTCATGTCCATGGCCGGGCCGAGGATGCCGCTGCGGCCAGCTGCGTGAAATTCGCGACCCACTGCGGCGCCGAATCGTGCGGCGAGGTCCGGATCGAAACTCGCGGCCAGCGTCAACGGTGTGGGCCAAGCCGTGCCGCGGTTGAGGCCGGCCGGTCCGTCTTGGGTGCGTCCGGTTTGCAGCCCGAGCCCGGCGAGGGCGGGCGGTGGGTCTAAGCCATTGGCTTCGATGAACTTGAGACGTGCGTCGCTGGTCGGCAGCGTTGCGAGCACGAGATCGGCACGACAGACCGGCGAATAAGCAGCATCGAGCCACGGCCTTTCGGTAGCGGCCGGCGCGGACGGGCACGTGGCCACCGAGCGCTGCATCCGGCATCCGTTGGCAACGAAAGCGGCGCCGACCGCGACGACGCCTGCCAGGAGGTTTCGGAGGTTCGCCATCCGGGCCGGGGCCACGCGAGCCGTCGAGGTCGGCGGAAGAGGCAGGAACTACCGGCTGTCGGCCGGCGCGATTCTGAGCACCGCACCTTCGTCCTCGTCCGTGACGACGTACAGCAACCCATCGGGCCCTTGCTTCACGTCGCGGATGCGTTGGTGCAGCTCGGTCAACAACGATTCGCGCCGCAGCTCTTGCATGTTCTCGTTGAAGAGCACTCGATCCAGGCGCCCGGTGCCGGGGATCTCACCGTAGCGCAGGCCGCCGACGAACAGATCGCCCTTCCATTTCGACAGTTTGTCACCCGTGTAGAAGGTGAGCCCGGACACCGCGATCGCGGGTGTCCAGTAGACGACGGGCGGCTCGTACCCATCGTGCGTGGGCAGCTTCGCTTGCCAGGGGCCGGGATAGGTGCGGCCGTAGCTCACGAGCGGCCAGCCGTAGTTTTTGCCCGGCTCGATGATGTTGATCTCGTCGCCGCCGTTCGGACCGTTCTCGCTTTGCCAAATCTCGTCGCTGCCGGGGCGGATGGTGAGACCGAGTGAGCTGCGATGACCGAGCGAGTAGATCTCCGGGCGGTAGCCTTGCTTGCCGAAAAACGGATTGTCCTTCGGAATGCTGCCGTCGTCTCGCAGCCGCAGCACCTTACCGGCCGTCGTGCTCGGGTCCTGCGCGTCGCCGCCGCTCGTCGCGATGTAGAGCATGCCATCGGTGCCGAACACGATCGGCGTGGCGCCGCCTGTCGTGTCGTCGGAGACGAACACATCGCGCAGATCCGTGAGCGCGTTCCCCGTCCAACGCGCCCGCGCGACCGCTACGATATTGTGATCGCCCATGGGCTTCGTGTAGCTGAGATAGATGAGCCGATTGCTCGCGAACTGCGGGTGCAAAATGACGTCCATGTAGCCGTGCACCGCGCCCGGCAATCCCGACTCGCCGGCGAAGTAGGCGACCGGACCACCCGGCACGGGTTTCGGATCGAGCGTGTCGTTGCGAATGACGCGCAGACGTCCCGCGCGCTCGGTGACGAGCATGGCGCCGTCGGGCAGGAACGCAAGGCTGAACGGGAACGACAGCGCTTTCGTGACGAGCGAGACGCGGATCGTTTGGCCCTCGCCGGTCGCGAAGGTCATCGGCAGTTTCGGCAACGGTCGGTTGGCAAGGCCCTGAGGCGCGACGGGAATGCCGTTTGCAAACGGCACCTTCTGCTGCGCGACGCTCGGGAACGCAATCGACATCGACAACGCAGCGACGGCGCTCGTCGCAACGACACGGGCGCTGATCTGGCGGACGGAACTAAACTTCATGTGCGGAGCACCTCCCCCGAATTCGAATCCTCAGTATAGGATGCGCCTAGGCTCTGCCCAAGCCTCGGTGCGTGTGTCGCGCAGGTATTCACGGCGAACCGGTTCGAGGGCCGGGGTTTTGCAGGTCGTCCCGTATTTGCGACCGTGCGCAATACGGTGAACTTTCGCTATGATCGACAACTGGGCTGCGGCGCCCGCAGCCGGGTCCGATGCAGGGGGAGTTTCGAAGATGCTGAACAGGTGGATCGCTTTGCTCGCGTTCGTGTCCTCGGTCTCGATTGCGGCCGGCGCCGGCGCGCAACCGATGCCGAAGCGCATCGGCGCTCACCCGAACCTCAACGGGATCTGGCAGGCGATGAATGCAGCAAACTGGAATCTCGAAGCGCATGCTGCGGCGCCGCTGAAAGACTTTTGGCGGCTCGGTGCGATCGGAGCGATCCCGCCGGGGTTGAGCGTCGTCAAAGAGGGCGCGATTCCATACAAGCCCGAGGCGCTCGCCAAGCGTGACGAGAACCGTGCCGGTTGGCCGAAATCGGACCCCGAAGCCGCGTGCTATCTGCCCGGCATTCCGCGCGCCACGTACATGCCGTATCCGTTTCAGATCGTCCAGGGCGACGGCGACATCTTGTTCGCCTATTCGTACGCGAGCGCCAATCGCGCGGTTCACATGAAGGACATCCGGACGCTCGAGCAAGTGCCCGTGGACTTGTGGATGGGCTGGTCGAACGGCCGTTGGGACGGCGATACGCTAGTCGTCGAAGTGATCGCCAACGACGATCGAACGTGGTTCGACCGGGCAGGCAACTATCACAGCAACGCAATGAAGGTGACCGAGCGGTACACGCTCGTGGATGCCAATCAGATTCGGTACGAAGCGACGATCGACGATCCGCAGACCTTTTCACGGCCGTGGACGATTGCCATGCCGTTGCACCGGCATACGGAGCCGAACGCGGAGCTGCTCGAGTTCAAGTGCGTGGAGTTTTCCGAGCCGCTGCTTTACGGCGAGTTCCTCAAGAACCCGCCGAAGTGACGGCTGTGGCATCGGGCGGTTCGTCGCGCTACGGTAGCGATCAAGGGTGAGACAGTCCTCAGGAGATCAGCGTCATGCGTAACCATTCGATCGGCGTCGTTGTTGCCGGTGCTTTGTTGGCCGCCGCCGCTCCCGTGCGCGCACACCATTCGTTCGCGGCCGAGTTCGACATCAATCGGCCGATCGCGCTCGACGGCGTCGTGACGAAGATGGAGTTCAGCAACCCGCATTCGTGGCTGCATATCGAGGTCACGACGGATGCCGGGGAGAAGCAGGAGTGGGCCGTCGAGGGTGGAGCGCCGAACGCGTTGATTCGCCACGGCTGGAACCGCAACTCGGTGCCGGCCGGCATCAAGGTGCACGTCGAGGGCTATCAGGCGAAGGATCGCTCGTTCCGCGCAAGCGGCCGCGAGATCACATTGCCCGACGGCTCGAGCCTATTCATGGGCTCCTCGGGCGTCGGCGCGCCCAGCGCGGAGTGATGCGCCGAGGTTGTCGCGCTATTCGCCGGCGTTGATGTTGAAGATCTCGGCGCCTTCTTTCGGGGCGCCGTAGATGCTGAGCCCCGCCGCGCGCTCGGGCACGGGCAAGCCTTTTGCCTTTGCCTCCGCGACCTCTTTGTCGTAGGCGCGCTCGCCGCTCAAGGCATGCGAGACGGCGCCGTTGCCCTCGTGGCACGAGTACTCGTAGGTCTCGTAGTTCGGCTGCTGAGTGATCATGAGACGTATCGTGAAAGGGGCCGTATAGGTGACGGGATCTTCGACGTGTGCGACGTACTCGATCATTTCGGGGTCCACGCGCGTGAACCGTTCCGTGAGCTTCAGGCGGTCGCTGTGACGAGTGCCGTTACCGTTGACGCCGATGCTGGTCTTGTCCGTGAAGTTCGTCGTTTCGACGACGAGTGTGTTGCCTTCCCAATGACCGCGCGGGTTGCCGAGGTACTGCTCGACGCTGCCGTCGATGTGCGGCCGGCCGTCTAGGGGAATGACGCGGGTGTCGTGGATCATCTCGTAGCTGATTGCGACGGCGCTCGGGTTTTGCGTGATTCTGAGGCCGTTGCCGTAGATGACGGGCAATTGGGACCCGAGCACGCCACGCGTGATGCAGCGATCGTAGAGCGTGAAGTCGTCGAACGTATCGAACGGTCCGGGCCCGAAAGTGCCCCGATCGCGATTGCCGGCGCGGGCCTTTCCGGCCGCCGTCATCGCGGGGATCTTGCCGTCGGGCGGATCGACCACGAGCGAGCTGTAGCCGAAGCTGCGCGTCCCCCATTCGTTGCGCAGGAAGGTTTCGCGGTTTGCGGCTCGGTCGAAGCCTCCCTCGTCGCGTGCGGCGCGCTGGGCGAACTCCTCGGGCGTCAGCGTCTCGCGCGTGCCGAAGTCGTCCGGCCGACTGAGCGGGATGCCGCGCATGTCGTCGACGCTCCATACGCCTTCGAAGCTCGGGTCGCCCCACGAAGTGCGGGGCGGTTTCCATTTGGAGTCCACGACGGCCGCGGCCGTCCTCTCCGCGGGTACCGAACGAGTGGCGGAGGGCGTCTCGCCGGCACCGGAGCCGGTGCGTGATCCTTGTGCCCAACCGAGCTCTGGCACGAGGCCGGTGAGGGCGATTGCGACGACGTAAACAACGGGTTTCTCGAGCGCGAGCATGTTCGGACTCCTTCGCCGCTTCCGCGCGGCGGTCGAGTTACGCTCAAGAATAGGATATTCGCACGCGGTTCTCTATGGGGTCGGCGGCCAACGGCCTTCGGGTGCTCAGGTGCCGCGGCCGGCGGACGAATCGCCGAGTGCTTCGTCGCGCATCCTGCGCACGAGATCGCGGACGCGCTCGGCATAGCCGCGCAGCTCGTCGGCGTGATTGGCGACGGCCGCGCCCGCCATGCGAACGGGGTCGCCGAAGAAGAATCGCTCGTAGAGGACTTGTCGTGAGGCGAATGCCGACAGCGCGGTGTCCCACGCCAGACGAAACAGCGGCACTCGGTCGAAAGCGTCGGCGCGCGCCGCCTGATAGTAGTGCTTGATGTCGTCGGCCAGCGAGCTCTTGAGGTCCCGTTCCGTTGGCATTGCGACGAGCCCGCTGGCACCGATCTGCTGAATGATCTCGATCATTCTCGGATACAAACGGGGGAACAAGTTGCGGGCAGCGTCGAGCGGGTTCCATGCGGGGCGCACCGATCCCCATTCGTCGAGCGCGGCGTCGACTTCGGCGACTCTGAGGAACGCTCTCATCGTCTCCAGGTTGACCCAAATCTCCGTCAGCTTCTCGTGAATGTGCTGAAACTTCTCGACGCTGATCGTCGTGACGAGCAGGTATGCGAGCCCGAGCAGGAACTCCGTCTTGACGACGTTCTTGACGACGACTTGATGAGCCATGTTCATCACGGCTCCCGTGCGTGAGTACGCGCTGTTGCAGCGCTCCACGTCGCCAAGCAAGAGCACGTTCTCCCACGGCACGAGCACGTCGTCGAAAATGACCGCTGCGTCGAGCTCGTCGAATCTCGATCCGAACGGATGGTCGAAGTGCGTGCGCCCGTAGTCCACACTCTCGCGACAGACGAGCTTGAGCCCCGGTGAGTCGCTCGGAATGACGAACCCGAACGCATAGGGTGCGTCGTCTGCCGTGCTCTTGAGCACAGTGGAAGGCAGCACCATGATGGCGTCGGCGATCGGCAGCGTCGCGAGCATGCGGCAGCCTCGAATGACGATGCCGGCGTCCGTTTCGGACTTGATGCGAGCGGCGAGGAATGGGTCTGCTTGCTCGGCCGGGCCAGCCGAGCGATTGGCCTGCGGCGGAATCAGCGAATGCGTGAGCGACAGATCCTGCTCGCGGACGTGCTCGTACAACCGGACGGCATTGGCTCCGAATCGCGGGTCGGCTTCGGCCAGAAATTCCGCGCCGGCGGCGTATGAGGTCAGTGCGCGGTTCAAGTAATCGGGAGCGCGGCCGAACATCCCGGCCGTATGCTCGGCTTGCACGCGCATGGCGCGTCCGACGCTCATGAGCTCGTCGGTCGTTTTGGGCTGCATGAAGGATCGTGCGACGAGACGGCCGCTCGTCGGCGACGCATACAGGCAGGTTTCTGGTTGCGCCCACTGCAGGTCGCAAAGCTCTGCAAGCGTCGTTGCGCTGCCGCGAAAGGCGGGGTGGGTGGTCGGATCGGTGACGCGCTCACCCGCGTACCAAAGGTTCGGCGGCTGCTCGCGGAACCGCTGCAGTACGTCGCGTCCTCGACGGGCGCCGGAGTGTGTCGTCATGGTGTTACTCGAGTCGCTTCGGGTGCCGCCGGTGCGTTGCGAAGCACCGCGCCGATCTGGGTGAGCGCAGCCTCGTCGAGAGCGGGGCTGAAATGCCGGATTCGGTCGATGAGCTCGGTGGTCTCGAAGTAAGTCGGTGCGCAAACGGCGTGGACGAACCCGCCCGGCTGAAAGCGGAACTCCTCGAAAAAAGCGATGCCGAGCCGCCATGCGTCCTTGGCAATCGGCTCCTTGCAGCTGCGGCACCGGGCTCGCCCGGTCGGGGCGCGCTCGGCGCCGGTCAGGCGGGGCAATCGGCGGTGGGCCAAACTGAACTCGGCGGCCGCGACCAGCGGCCCGAGGTCGTCACGAGCGCTCGCGGTCGCGGCCTCGAGGAAAGGTTCCGGCCGACGGTACGCGGCGCACATGGGGTGAAACCACAGCGTCATCTCGCCGTCGCCGAAGGCGTTCGGGTGGCGCTCGCCGAAGCGCAGGGTTTCTCGGTCGATCTTGCCGTTGCAGGCTCGACACTTGGCTCGGCCGCTCGGTGCGGTTTCGAGGGTGTGGGGCATCGCGCGATTATAGGTCGAGAGCCGGCGCAGCCAGTACGGCGGGGAACCAACGGTCTCGATGAGATTCATACTGTCGTAGGTATATCCGCGTAACGGCGCTAACAGTTAAAACTGTTAATAACGTTCCCGGGAGGGCGTGCACGGCTACCATTGGATCGTAGCGCGTTGCCGTGCGGGCGGGTGAGGAAGGTGCGCCGTCACCCGAGTCCGAGCGGCTCGGCCGGCAAGCATGGCGCGGACGGATCGATCAATTGGCTTTCTGAGGAGCTCTCGATGATATTCAGACCGAAATTTGGCCGTACGGCCTTGAGAACCGGCTTGGCGGCGGCCGGGGCCTTATCGGCGGCGCTCGTATTCGTGACGACCGGCGTTCACGCCCAGGCGCCGCAAAATGTCAGTGCGAGCAATTTCACTCCGGAAGCGACGGTGGTGGAAGTCATGGACTCGATGGTGATGTCTACGGCCCAGGTCCTGTGGGATGCGGTGTCCGTCGACGTGACCGAGAAGGGCACGATCGAGAAGTACCCGAAGACGGACGAGGACTGGCAGAAGGTACGTTGGGCCGCGGTGACGCTGGCAGAAGCGACGAATGTCTTGGCGATTCCAGGCCGCCGCGTCGCGCCGCCCGGCACGAAATCGGAGAACCCGGACGCCGAGCTCTCGCCCGAGCAGATCCAAAAGCTCTACGACAGCGAGTTCCCGGCATTCGTCGCTCACGCGAAGGTCCTGCATCAGGCGGCGATGGAGGCCGTGAAGGCCATCGATGCCAAGAACGTCGACATGTTGTCGGAGGCCGGTGGCACGATCGATGCGGCCTGCGAGAGCTGCCACCTGCAGTTCTGGTATCCGAACCAGAAGTAGCTGCGATTCCGTCCAGAGCGGTGGTGGGTCCCCCCGGCATGACGCGGATTCAGTGAACCTCCACTGCGATCAGACGAGCGTCCAGAAATACGGTGGGGCCGTCCAAACGGCCGGCTCCACCGTAGCGCGCGTCGAAGAAGCGCACGATTCGCGTCCCGTTCGGCCCGGCCTCTACCGCCACGTAAGGGAATCGGGACCAAGTTAGAAACCTGCGTGCTTGCGGTGTGCTCGCGGCTGCGGCGTACACGGCATCGTTCGGCGGCCGCGGCGTTGCGTTGTCGTCGAGCTCGAGCCTTTTCGCCGCCAGCCAATAGAAACGACCGCTGTAGTAAGCGTCGCGCGTCGCCGCGATGACCTGCCACGTGAACGGATCGGCGGGTGTCGGGGCAACCATGAGCCGTTCGATGGGCGCGACGACGCCGGCAAGCGCGGCGCGGACGTCGGCCCTTGCCGCGCGTTCCGTGACACCGAGGGCCAAGATGTAGGCGACGGCGGCGACCAGCGCCGCACCCGTCAATCGACGCGCGCGCGCGGGTGTCACGAGGCCCGTGAGCCGGATGACGACCAGCAGCCCCGTGGCCGCGAACCACACGGCGAGCACGCCATGCGGCGCGAGTGCTGCGCCGAGGGCGACGACCGCCGACATTAAAATCCATAGCAGCGCCCAGCCGGTGGCCGATCGTCGGGATTGCGAGGTGCTCAAGAACAACGCACCGCCGAGGACGAGCCACAGCCAGGGATCGACGATGTACAGCGTGTCCCCGTAGAACCATCGCCCATCGAACGGCATGAGCCAACGCAAGCCGTAGTTGTTGAGCCAGTCGAGGGTCGGGTGCGTCGCGACCGCGAGAGCGGACAGGGCCAGCAGTGCACCGGCTCGCACCGGTGGCGCGTTAGGCTGTCGCCGTCGGCGGACTAGGCGATCCCACAGAACGAGCGCCGCAGTCAGGAAAATCGGCAACACGACGAGAGCCAAAGCGCCGTGAGTCCAGCCGCGCCGGAAGGCCAGGGCGCGATAGTCGCCGGCGAAGTAGCACAAGCCGTCCATGTCGGGCAGGTTGGCCCCGACGACTAAAGCAGCCGTTGCGAGCGGCGTCTTGCGTCGGAGGCCGGCGAGCGCGAGCGCGGCGCCGGTAAATGTGTGAGTCAATGGATCCACGGGCGGGCAGCATAGCGGTAAGAGTGCCGAGCGGCGATACGCGTCGCCGGGCCGATTCCGTGCCGGAGGCCGCTCTGCTAACCTGCGCGCCGTTTCCCACCCCTGATCCGGAATTCTTCTTGAGCAAGACCGAACCTCGCGGCGTCGCGAAAGCAACGAACTCGGCCGAGACGGCGTTCTCCATTCTCGCGGCCATCAGTTTCTGTCATCTGCTCAACGACATGATGCAATCGCTGTTGCCCGCGATTTATCCCATCTTGAAGAGCAACTACGGTTTGGACTTCGGGCAAGTGGGATTCATCACGTTTACGTTTCAGGTGACGGCGTCGCTGCTGCAGCCCGTGATCGGCTACTACACCGATCACAAGCCGAAGCCTTACTCGTTGTCGGTGGGCATGACATTGTCGTTGTGCGGGTTGGTTTTGCTATCACGCGCCGGCAGCTACCCGGGCCTGCTGTTCGCGGCCGCGCTCGTGGGCACGGGTTCCGCGGTGCTGCATCCGGAATCCTCTCGAGTCGCGAGAATGGCGGCGGGCGCAAATCCGGGTCTTGCGCAGTCGTTGTTTCAACTCGGCGGCAACCTCGGTTCCTCGATCGGGCCGCTGTTCGCAGCCGTGGTCGTGTTGCGCTACGGGCAGCCGAGCGTCGCCTGGTTCGGTATCGCGGCGCTCGTCGGCATCGTGCTGCTCACGCGAGTTGGGCGCTGGTATCGGACCCACGGGGTCGAGCGCATGCGCTCGCAATCGGCGCGGGACGAGGCGCAGACCGAGTTGCCTCGTGGTCGGGTCGGTTGGGCAGTCACCGTGCTCGTCGCGCTGATCTTTTCGAAGTTCTTCTACACCGCCAGCATGTCGAGCTATTACACGTTCTACTTGATCGACAAGTTCGCAGTGCCCGTTCGTAGCGCACAGATTCTCCTGTTCGTGTTTCTCGCATCCGTGGCTATCGGCACAGTGATCGGCGGCTCGCTCGGCGATCGGTTCGGACGCAAGTTCGTGATTTGGGCGTCCATTCTCGGTGTGCTGCCGTTCACTCTCGTCTTGCCGCATGCGAATCTGTTTTGGACGGCTGTGCTCACGGTGCCGATCGGGCTCATTCTCGCGTCGGCGTTTCCGGCGATCGTGGTGTATGGGCAAGAGCTCA
The DNA here is from genome assembly GCA_963786385.1 of uncultured Gammaproteobacteria bacterium. Classification (GTDB taxonomy): domain Bacteria; phylum Pseudomonadota; class Gammaproteobacteria; order Steroidobacterales; family Rariloculaceae; genus FEN-1219. The sequence continues at coordinate 1,344,967 of CAWAYS010000005.1, read as the reverse complement.
TGCCGCTCAAGGTCGGAACGGTTGCGGGACTGTTCTTCGGCTTGGCTTTCGGTCTCGGCGGTATCGGTGCGGCGCTGATCGGGCACCTGGCCGACGCAACGAGCATTCAATTCGTGTTTCGGGTGTGCTCGTTTCTTCCCGCGCTCGGGTTGCTCGCGATGTTTCTGCCGCACATTGCTACGGGACGCGGGCGTTACGGGGAAACGCCGACGACGAGCGTCGACTTGGCGGGCCCGACGGCGGATTGAGCGAGCCGCCCGCGCGGCGGCGCTCGCCTGCCGCCCGGGCTCAGTGGGTCGACCTAGGGCTCGACGGGCTGATCTTCGAAGAACGGATTACCGAAGTCGTCTTTGAGCTTGAGCAGGAACTGGTTGTTTTCCTGGCAGATGTACTCGGCGAGCTCGGCGCCTTCGGTCCAGTGTATGTCCCACGCGACCGTCCAGGGCTTGGCGTAGGCGCCGGGATCGTCGATCGTGGCTTCGTAGTGCAGCGTGTCCCGATTCGGCCGCGTGAAGCGCTCGATCGTCTTGAGCTGGTCGGTATGCATATAGCCGCCGAAGTTGAGCCAGGTCTTCTCGTTGAAGCCCGTGGTCTCGACGACGAGCGTATCGCCTTCCCAATGACCCACGGCGTACCCGAAATACGTCGGGTTCAGTGACTCGCGGTCGGGCAGCGCCCGGCCGTCCATGTGGATCTCGCGCCAGACGTGGGCGCCGCCTTCGAAGATTACGACGATGCGGTCGCGATCCTGGATGAACTGTGCGGGATAGGGCGTGCCGAACATCCGCGGGCCACCCGGCGGCAGACAAAACCCTTCCGGATCGTAGGCCACCTGGTTTGCCTTGTGGTACTCGTACATCGCCTCGGTCCACGGCAGGAAGGGTATCTTCTTGTCGCCGACGAGCTGCTTCCCGAAATCCGTGATCCACGGCAAGCTCCAAATGCCGTGTCCGCCGAAATCCACATGCCCGTCGGGCAGCCGCGGCGTCGGTGCCGCCGGCTCGGCGTGCTTGGCGGGGTCGGCAGGGGTTTGCGCGACGGCGCGGGATGCCGTTGCGGCGAGCAATGCCGACATGGCGGCGAAGGCGGCGGCTTTGACGATCGTATGATGGCGCACGATTGACTCCTGAACTTCAGCGAGTGGCGATGGCGGAAGCCGATGGCGGGGCCGCGCTCACTTGGTTTCGTCGCCGCCCTGGCTCGAGCCGGCGAACAGCTTCTTACCCGTGGAGAGCACGACCGAGCGCGCGTTGCCTTTGAAGCTTCCGTCCTTGGCGCGCCAGCCGGTGACGTTCACCGTGTCTCCGATCTGCAACGAGTTGCGAGTCCAGCCGCGGCGCATGAGGCCGTTCGGGCTGCCCATTTCGAGCGCCCAGTTCTCGACCTTGCCGCCGGTGTCGGTCACGTCGATGAAGAAATAGGTATGCGGATTCGCCCATTCCACTTTGGTCACGGTTCCCGTGAGATCGATGGGAGCGTTCGAGTCGAATTCCGCCGCGAACGAGTGATGTGCCAGCGCGGGTGCTGCCGCGAGGACTGCGCTCAGAGCGAGCGCGGCCACTGCCGCTAATGCTTTCATGTGTGGATAGCCTCCTGTCGCAAATACAAACCTAGTTCAGCGCCATTTTGAAGGTGCCGGCTTCGTCGCCGAGCCGATAGCTGCCCGTATAGGTGCGGTTGGTCCACGAGCCCAAGTTCTCGAGCTTGCCTGTCGCGACGAACGGCGCCGTGTGTCCGCCGTCGGTCGGCATTTTCGCTTGGATCACGAGCGTCCACGTGGAGACGTCGAGATCGGCCTCGTCGATCTTCACGGCATTGGGGCCCGGGTTGATCGTTCCGCTGATTTTGTTGTCGCGCCAGTCGAGCACCATGAGGATGCGGTGCTGATCCGCTCGAGTGGGTCCCCAGTAGCCGCTCCAGGAGCCTTTCGCCGGATGGCCCACTTGCGCGAGCGTCGGCGCGGCCACGAGGCTTGCGAAGAGCAACCACAGGCTCAGTGTCTGTCGTGTCATTCGTCTGACTGCTCCAAGTCGGTGACTGTTTCGTGGGTAGTAAATATAGCACCACATTGTCGCGCTGCGGCCACTGCGAAGCCGCTTGTCGCGGGCGATCTCTCGCGGGGACAGCGCGGCGGTCCAAGGAGCGTTATGTCCATCCGTGGCGGTGACGCCACGCAGCGCACGCGAGTCCGCCGTCCACGAGCGCGGACATGCCGGGCTGCGAGTGTCCGCCTCGATGCGGGTTACGGCGTGCGCGTGCCGATTCGCCTTGCTTGCCGACGAAACCGGCGTGCTGCGCAAATGCCCCGAATGTGTGCGCGAAACTCGCGTCCTCGGCGTCCCGCCCGGTTCGCCCAGATCCGTTACTGTGCCTCACTCATCGGCGGGGCCGCGATTCGAGCGAGAGACTTCGGGTGATTGCGAGAATTCGGACTCAACCGCATGCTCAGAAAAACGCTATGCATCGGTGAGCACATTTGTCTACACTACGTCTCGCTGTCCGTGGAGACAGTGGCTTACGAAGGGGCGCGAGCGGTGCCTCTACGGCCCGCTCCACAAAATATCTAGTCGACGCGGAACGCGATAACTAATTAGATGGTCAGCTTCTGGGCCGCGATCCGGTGAACCGGGCGAGGTGACAAGTCGGGCTTGGGACTTGTAGGGGGGATTCTGTGGGCTTTGAGAGTGAGTACCGGCACTGCTGGGCGGCGGTTTTGGCTGTCCTGTCGCGGTTGTCGGCAAAGATTTCTTGATAGATCATATGAAACTACGGTTGGATAAGCGTTCCAGCAAGTGCCCGTCGGTAGGGGGCGAGTCGACCACTGCGGGCACCGAACGGATTTCTAACGGCTGGTATGCACCTTGTGCAGATAAAACGATTCTTAGGAGGCGCTAGTTGTCATGACCCCTTTTAAATACAAGGTAGCCAGAGCTACCGGCCATCGGCTGGCCCATTTGATGGTCGCCATGGTGTCGGCCGTGCTGGCCGCGCCCGCCGGTGCGCAGTTGAGTGAAGCTCTCACCGCACAAGTGCAAGTCGACCGACAGGCCGCGCAGTCGCAGAAAACGATCAACGACCTCAGAGACAAGACCCAAGACGCGGCCGGCAAGTACGCACAGGCCGTCGCCGACGCAGAGAGTCTCGAGCGCTACAACGCGCAACTCGCCAAGCAGGTCGCCTCGCAAGAGGAAGAGATGGCGTCGATCGACAAGCAGCTCACGGACATCGAGACGACCAATCGCGAAGTCCAACCGCTCATGGAGCAGATGGTCGAAACGCTCGATCAATTCGTGAAGCTCGACGTGCCGTTCCTGCTCGACGAGCGCACCGAGCGCGTCAAGAGCTTGAAAGAAATGATGGCTCGCGCCGATATCACGATCTCGGAGAAATACCGCCGAATCCTCGAGGCGTATCAGATCGAGCTCGAGTACGGTCGTACGCTCGACGCGTACGAAGGCCGGCTCGGCACGGGTGCCGATGCGCGCACGGTCGAGTTCGTGCGGCTTGGCCGGATCTCGCTGATGTATCGGACGCTCGACGGCGCCGAAGTCGGCTATTGGGACCAGACGAAACGAGACTGGGTTCCCGATGCGAGCTACACCGATGCTATCGATCAGGCACTGCGTGTCGCTCGTAAGCAAGGTGCTCCGGAGTTGTTGACCGTGCCGGTCCCGGCGCCGCAGGAGGTGCGGTCGTGATTAGAATCAGAACCCTATTGCCGTTTGCGGCGCTCGCCGCTCTTCAATTCGCCCTGCCTGCGCGGGCGCAGCAGGTGGCCTCTGCTGCCTCGCTCGAAGATCTGCTGAAACAGGTCGAGACCGTGCGGTCCGACGAAAAGGAGATGTTCGAGAAGAACCAGCAGGCTTACAACTCCGCGTCGCCTCAAGATCAACAGAAGATGCTCGACGACGCGCAGAAGAAGCGCGACGAGCTCGACAAGAAGTCGCAAGGCTTGTCGGATCAGTACTCGGCGAACGAGGTCAAGATCAACAACCTCAACATGCAGCTTGGGGACAAGGCCAGCGCGCTCGGCCTGCAAGAGGTGTTCGGTCTCTCTCGCCAAGTGGCGAACGACGTATCGACGACTCTGCGTCAGTCGATGATTACGACGCAGTTCCCGGTAGCGCCCGGCGAGTTGCCGCGCGACGAGTTTCTGGCGGCGTTTGCCGCATCGCGCACGGCGCCGACGTCGGCCGAGCTTCAGCGGCTGTGGGTCGAGATTCAACGCGAGATGACGGCGAGCGGCCAAGTGGCACGCTATCAGACGCGCGTCGTGCAGCCCGGCGGCGAGTCCGTGCAGTCGGAAGTCGTCCGGATCGGTCCGTTCACGGCGATCGCGGGCGGACAGTTCCTGTCCTACCTGCCGAACCTGCGTGTCTTCAACGTGCTTCCGCGGCAGCTGCCGGCGCAGTTCATGGGGATTGCTCAGAGCTTCGAGTCGGCTACGTCCGGCTACGCCGAAGCCGTCGTCGATTCCGCACGCGGCGTGTTGCTGAACCTTTACGTCGAGCGGCCGACGTTCGTGGAGCGCATCCAGCTCGGCCAAGAGGTCGGCTACGTCATCATCACGGTCGGCGCTCTCGGTGCCTTGGCGTTCTTGTTCCAGCTCGTGAGCCTGATCATGGTCCGGCTCTCGGTCGGCTCGCAGCTCAAGGATCTCGATCACCCGAAACCGAACAACCCGCTTGGTCGCGTGCTGCTCGCGTTCAAGGGTGATCCGAATCGCATCGAAGAGGACGCGGACGTTGCGGAGCTTCGAATCACCGAGGCGGTGCTGCGCGAGGTGCCGAGGCTCGAACGATTCCAACCGTTCCTCCGCTTGGCCGTCGCTGCCGGTCCGCTGCTCGGACTGATCGGCACGGTCGTCGGCATGATCTTCACCTTCCAGAGCATCACGGAGTCCGGCTCGAGCGACCCGAAGCTCATGGCCACCGGTATCGGTCAAGCCATGATCGCCACGGTGCTCGGTCTCGGCATCGCGATTCCGTTGTTGTTCGCGAATGCGCTGTTGAACTCTTTGTCGCGCGGGGTCGTCCAAATCCTCGACGAGCAAAGCGCGGGTATGTTGGCGGAAAGCATCGAGAAGCAACGCCGTGTTTGATCAAGTACCACTGGTTCAGGGCATCGCCCAGCTGTCGCGTGACGGCGGCCCGTTCGTGTTCTGGATCTTCTCGGCCGGCGTCCTGCTCTGGACGCTGGTCCTCGAACGGTACTGGTACTTCGCGAGAGTTCTGCCCAAGGAGATCGCGGCGGTTCAGGCGGAATGGCTGGCGCGCAAAGACAGGACCTCCTGGTGTGCACGCCAAATTCGCCAGGCCATGATCTCCAGGCTCAACACCAAGATGACGTCCGGCTTCCCGGTCATGCAGGTGCTCGTGCCGATGTCGCCGCTGCTCGGCCTCATCGGGACGGTGACCGGCATGCTCCAGGTGTTCGACTCGATGGCGCTACGCGGCAATGCCGACGCTCGCAGCATGGCGAGCGGCGTGTCGGCGGCCATGATCTGCACCATGACCGGCCTGGCGGTCAGCATCACGGGGCTGTACCCGGTTCACTACTTCCGCACTCGGGCAACGCGTGAAACCGAGTTGCTGGCGGACAAACTGAACTTCTAAACACTATGCGAAAGCGACGACATCAAGAAGGCGGTCACGAGTCATCCCACGGCATCGACCTGGCGCCGATGCTCGACTTCGTGATCAACCTGCTGATCTTTTTCATCATCACGGCAGTGTTCGTCAAGGAATCGGGTTTGACCGTTCAGCGCCCGACGAACTTCGACACGAGCGACAGCGACGCGAAAAGCATTCAGATTCAAATTCTCGCCAACGGCGAGGTTTGGGTCGATAACCGCGCGGTCGATGTTCGCGCCGTTCGAGCCAACGTCGAGCGCATGAGCGCCGTCAACCCGGACGCCGGTGTGCTGGTCATCGCTCAAGACAAGGCGCCGACAGGCGTTCTCGTGCAGGTGGTGGACGAGGTGCACCTCGGGGGCATCTACAACATTACTTTCAGCACGACGCAGTGAGCGCGTGCAGAGGGGGTTTGAGTCATGCAGTCTAGGCGACATGCGCCGGAAAGCGAGGAGCACGGCATCGATCTGGCACCGATGCTCGATTTCTGTATCAATCTGCTCATCTTTTTCATCATCACGACGTCCTTCATCAAAGAGGCCGGCATCACGGTCGTGAAGCCGCAGGCAGTCACGGCGGAACACGAAGACTCCGGCAACCTGCTGATTGCGATTCGCGAAAACGGTGACATCTGGATGGACCGGCGCCGCGTCGAGCTCCGTGATGTGCGAACCCTCATGGAGCGACTGCACATCGAGCGTCCCGATGACACCGTCGTGATCATCGCGGATACGAAGTCCAGTGCCGGCGTGGTTGCCGAGGTCATGGACGAAGTCCGGTCGGCCGGCATCAAGGATGTCTCCATCGCCGCAGATACGGGCGGTGGCGGCAGCGCTGGCGGCTGATAACGGAGGAGAGTGGCTATGTTGTCAGTATTGCGATTTCCCGTAGCCGTGGTCATCGGCGGCACGCTCACGATGAGCGTGTTCTGGCTCCTGTGGCATCTGGTCGGTCGCACCGTCGATGGGGGCGGCGTGAAGGAGGCCACGCGCATCGACTTCACCCGTATGCGTCGCGATACCGAGGTGCAGACCAAGCGTGAGGAGAAGGTGCAGCGCGAACGTCCGCCGCCCACACCGGAGGTGCCGCAGATGGCGTTCTCGGCCGGCGGCGTCGAGAACACGGTCGCGAGGTTCAACCCTGTCGTCGACGCGCGTGGTGCGATGACGCGCATGAATATGTCGGCCGGCTCCGACCGCGACGTCATCCCGCTCGTGCGCATTGCGCCGGACTATCCGCCGCGGGCGCTTGCGCGTGGTATCGAGGGGTGGGTGCAGGTCCAGTTCACGATCACGGCGACCGGCACGGTCAAGGACCCGAAGGTCGTCAACTCCGATCCGAAGAACATCTTCGACGATGCGGCACTCAAGTCGATCTCTCGCTGGCGCTACAACCCCCGTGTCGAAGGCGGCGTGGCGGTCGAGCGTGTCGGCATACAGACGATCATCCGATTTCAATTGGATAACTGAGCTCGACCAAGACGCGATGGCGGGTCGAGCTTAATTTTCGAGTTCAGTTGGAGCTAACTGATGCGAAAAGGCACTCATAAACGAATACTGTCCTGGATGTCGGCTGCCGTGTTTGCAGTCGCCATGACGGCGGGTTGGCAAGGGTCGGCCCTGGCGCAAAACAACAAGGACAGCGGCAAGGCACCGGCGCCCACGATCGACGCTGCGACCGGTAAGGTCCTGAACGAAGCCATCGAGCTTCTGAACATGGAGGACTACAACGGCGCGCTCGCCAAAATCAACACGCTGAAGCTCGACAAGCTGAGCCCGTACGAGCGCAGCAAGGTCGAGCAGATCCTGTTCAACATCGCCTATACGCAAGAGAAATACGGCGAGGCGCGGCAACATTTGCAAAATGCCATCAACGCCGGCGGCTTGAACGAGCAGGAAGTCTCGCAAGCGCGTTACCAATTTGCGCAGCTGTACATGACCGAGGAGAAGTGGAAAGAGGGTGCTGCGGCCCTGGAGGATTGGTTCAAGACCGCGCAGAACCCGAACTCCGCCGCTTACTACCTATTGGCGGTCGCGTACTACCAGATGGAAGACCTCGGCAAGGCGCTCGCACCCGCCAAGAAAGCCGTCGAGCTCATGGACAAGCCGCAAGAGAACTGGATCGTGCTGTTGCTGGCGCTGTATATGCAGCGCGAGCAGTTCAAAGACGCGATTCCTCTGGTCGAGCGGCTCATCTCCATTGCGCCGTCGAAAAAGACATACTGGATGCAGCTGTCGTCGATCTATGGCCAGATCGAGGACTATCCGCACGCGCTCGGCATCATGCAGCTCGCATACGATGCCGGTCTCGTGAACAGCGACTCCGACATTCGCCGCCTGGCCGACTTGCTGCTCTTCAATGAGGTGCCGTACCGCGGCGCGGAAATTCTCGAGAAGGCCGTCGACAACAAGACCGTGAACCTCGACGACAAGCTCTACGAGAAGCTCGCCAACTGCTGGATCGCGGCCGGGGAGTTCGACAAGGCCATCGCTCCGCTCGAGAAGGCTGGCGGTCTCTCGGGTACGGGCGACATCTACGTGCGCCTGGGCGAGGTTCAGATTCAACGCGAGGATTGGCCCGCGGCTCAAGACGCGCTGCAGAAGGGCCTCAACAAGGGCAAGCTGCGGGATACGGGCAACGCCCAGTTGCTCATGGGCATCTCGCTCTACAACGAGAAGAAGTACAACGAGGCGCAGAAGTGGTTCGAGCAGTCCGCCAAGGCGGACAAGTACTCGAAGATGTCGAGAGGCTATCTGCAGCTCATCAAAGCTCAAAAGGGTTAGGAATTTTGCATGACGCGTAGGTACTACAAGAACACCCTTACGTCGGTCGTCGGCTACGGGCTTTGCGCCATTGCGCTACTGAGCACCGCGGGCACTACGGCGGCCCAACAGCAGGATGCGGGCGCGCGTTACGCGCAGATGCTCGCGGATGCCGCGATCACCGAGCGGTACAACGCGTTCATCGAGGGACAAGTCAACTCCCAGCAGTCGGACATCCAAACGCTCGAGCAGCAGATCGCGGGACTCGATCAAACCGCTGCCGATATCGAACCGATGCTGCAACGCATGTTCACGGAGCTCGAGCAGTTCGTTATGGCGGACGTGCCGTTCCTGAACGACGAGCGGATGAGGCGTCTCGACACCTTGCGGGATCTCATGACGCGTCCCGACGCGCAAATCTCCGAGAAGTTTCGCCGATTGCTCGAGGCTTATCAGATTGAGATGGAGTACGGCCGTACGATGGATTCGTATAGCGGCAAGCTCGCCGACGGTCGCGACGTCGATTTCGTGCGGCTCGGACGAATTTCTCTGATGTATCGCACCGCCGACGGCAGCGAAGTCGGTTACTGGGATAACCAGCAGAAAACGTGGGTCCCGGCGCCCGACTATTCTCGAGCCATCGAGGCGGCGTTGAAGATCGCGAAGCAGGAGGGAGCGCCGGACTTGATCACCGTCCCCGTGCCGGCGGCGCAAGGAGAGAGGTCGTGAGAAGCTACTCGGTCGCCCGCGGCGGCGTGATTTCGTGCTTGATTGTGGCGACAGCATTGGCCGTCGGCGGGCGGGCAGTCGCTCAAGATACGACTGTGAATCTCAGCGACCTCCAGAAGGAGGTTCAGAAGCTGCGCGACGAGGAGCGCAAGACCAACCAGCAGCGCGAAGCGCGATTTCGCACGGCGCTGCAGAAGCAGCAGCAGGCGACTCAGAATGCGGTCGCTCGGCGCAACACTGCCGAGGCGCGCAGCAACGCCCTCGACAAGGAGTGGAACGAGAACGAAAAGCGCATCGCCGAGATGAACGAGCTGCTGCAGCAGCACCAAGGTAACCTCGGCGAGCTCTTCGGTGTGACCCGCCAAGTGGCGGGCGACGCCGCGACGGTCCTAGCCGATTCGATGATCTCCGCACAGCTCGGTACGCCTACCGACGGGACCGAGGAGAGGTCGGCTTTCATGCGTCGCCTCGCGGGGGCCAAAGCTCTGCCGTCAATTACGGAGCTCGAGCGCCTGTGGTACGAGCTCATGCGCGAGATGACTGCCGCCGGCAAGGTCGTGAAGTTCAAGGCCGCGGTGCTCAACCCCGACTCGACAAAAGAGGAGCGCGAGGTGGTCCGTGTCGGACCGTTCACGGCGACCTCGAACGGAGAGTTCTTGGGCTATCTGCCGAGTGAAAAGTCGCTGGTCACGTTGTCGGGCCAGCTCGCCGGAAATTTCCGCTCGATCGCTGGACGGCTGCAAGACGCGGCCCCGACGGACGGGTACCAAGAGGCTGTCGTCGATCCAGCCAGCGGTGCGCTGATCGGATTGTATCTCGAGCGGCCAAATCCGATCGAACGCGTGGAGCAGGGCGAGGTCGTCGGCTACGTGATCGTCGCCGTCGGTATTCTCGGAGTGCTCGTGGCGCTGTTCCAGGCGATCTACCTCGTGTTTGCGCGGCTCGGTGTTTCGGCGCAGCTGAAGAACGTCGACGACCCGAAGCCGAACAACGCCCTCGGGCGCGTGCTGCTGGCCTTCCGCGGCGACGGCAAGCGTGCGGAGAATGCCGAGCTTGCCGAGCTGCGAATCTCCGAGGCAGTGCTTCGCGAGGTTCCCAAGCTCGAGCGCTTTCAGTCGTTCTTGCGATTGGCCGTGGCAGCGGGCCCGTTGTTGGGCCTCATCGGTACCGTCATCGGCATGATCATCACGTTCCGCGCAATCGTTGCGTCGGGCACGAGCGACCCGAAGATCATGGCGCACGGTATCGGTACGGCCATGATCGCGACGGTGCTCGGCCTCGGTATCGCTATCCCGCTGCTGTTCATCAACACTGGCCTCGCGACGCTATCGCGTTCGGTGATCCAGATTCTCGACGAGCAAAGCAATGCGATGCTCGCGGCGAGCACCAACGAGCAACGCAAGCAAGCGAGCTGATCCTCAGCCGCAGCGGCCCCGGACTTACAGTGACAACTGAAGGCCCGGCGCCGCTTCAGCCTGTGTCCGCAAGCCTTTGAGGTGCTGCCAGGAATCAGCCTGCCGGCCTAAGGGTGAAGCACGGACATGATTCAAGGCTATGAGACGTACAATGGCCGGCTGCGCGTCTTGGAAGACGCGCTGCACGACCTTGGCGGCGCGATCTGGGTCGATCTCGTCAGCCCGACCGCGGAAGAGGAGAAACTTCTCGAAACCCGGTTGGGTCTGGACATTCCTACACGCGAGGAGATGGAAGAGATCGAGGTCTCGAGTCGTCTGTATTACGAAGAAGGCGCGGCGTTCATGACCGCGCAGCTCCCGGCACGGACCGACACCGACGACCTCTTGATGGCACCCGTGACATTCGTGTTGTCGGGCGACAAGCTCATTACCGTCAGGTACCACGAGCCGCGAGCGTTCAAGACGTTCCCGCAGCGAGCCGCGAAGGTGAGTCTCGGCTGCACCAATGGCGAAGCCGTGCTCGTTGCGCTGCTGGAGGCCATCGTCGATCGCCTCGCGGACATACTCGAGCGAGCGCAACGCGATGTCGATGCGATTTCCCACGCCATTTTCGATATCGAGGTCGGAACGCGCAGTGACGAGACGCAGAACTTGAATCAGGTCCTGCACGAAATCGGCCGTAAGGGTGACTTGAGCTCGAACATACGCGACAGCCTCCTGTCCTTACAGCGGCTAGCGGGATTCTTCGGTCAACTCACCACCCAACGGCGCAGCGACAAGGATTTGCGCGGCCGCGTAAAGACGTTGTCGCGTGACGTGCAATCGCTGACGGATCACTCCTCGTTTCTGTCGCAGAAGATCACGTTCTTGCTCGACGCAACCCTCGGCATGATCAACATCGAGCAGAACACCATCATCAAAATATTCTCGATCGCTGCCGGCGTGTTCCTGCCGCCGACGCTGATCGCATCGATCTACGGCATGAATTTCGTCTATATGCCGGAGCTCAAGTGGCCTTTGGGCTACCCGTTGGCGTTCGTGCTCATGGTGCTTTCAGCGCTGTTGCCGTACTGGTATTTCAAGCGGCGCGGCTGGCTCTGACGAGTCCCGGCGAGGGCCGATTCCGGCGAGTCTCAGTGCAGCGCGTCGGGCCAGTCGCGCTCGAGCTGCGACGTTTGTTGCTCGCGGATTTCCCCGTCTGCCTGGTTCGCCAGGATGGCGGCGACACCGTTGGCCTCGGCCACCGCGCGGCCCTGAGTGGGGCCGAGGCATGTCAAGGCCGTTCCCCAGGGTGCTGCAATCGTTGGGCTCGAGCCGACGACCGTGACGGCCATCGGGCCGTGGTCGACCGGGGCCCCCGTTCGTGGATCCAAAATGTGACTGAAGAGGCGTCCGTGATCTTCGAAGTAGTGTCGGTAGGTGCCGCTCGTGACGACGGCGGTCCTGCGATCGTGAGGTACGGTGAGAGAACGGGCCACGACTTCGCGGTGGCTCAGGGGTTCCTCGATGCCGATTCGCCAAGGGCGGCCGGCGGGCTTGGTGCCGCGCGCGACGATCTCGCCGCCGATCTCGACGAGATAGTCGCGTATGCCGAGACCTTCGAGCACCGCTCCGACTCTGTCGACGGCATAGCCTTGACCGATGCTCGACATATCGATCTCGAGGCTCGGCACGGTCTTGCGGACGTGTGTGGCGTCGATGAGCAACAGCTTGTCGAGACCGACTTGCCGGAGTGTGGCTTGGATGTCCGCCGCTGCCGGCACGTGCGGCGCGTCGCCGTCGAACCCCCACAGGCGTACGAGGGGCAGAACGGTTGGGTCGAAACACCCGTTGCTCGCAGCGTGCACGTCGGCGGCGAGCTTCAGCAGCCGCACGAGCTCGGCCGGCAGCTCTTGCACCTCGGACGACAGCGTACGATTGAATCGCTCGAGCACCGAGTCCGGCCTGTAGTTCGATAGCAGGGCGTCGATGCGGGCGAGCTCGCCGTTGACGGCGGCTGCGACGGCGTCGGAATCCGGCGAGCTGCCGTGACTTTGCCACTGAATCGTGTAGGTGGTGCCTTGGGCCGCACCCGAGAGGGTCTCGAGTGCGTCGCGCCTCGTGCAACCCGCGGCGACGAGCCCGAGACAGATCAGAGCGGCGGCGATGAAGCTCCGGGCGCATATCATCGGCGCATCATCGACCACGCTCGGGCGGCGGGCAACTGCGGAACGGGCACGTCGTTCGCGGCCAGGTTGCTTGAACGGCACGGGGTGCAATGGGCGAGCGTCCGGGGTATATAGTCGCCGGGATCTTTTCGGGGGGAGCAAACGCTTGAGCAAGGACACCGCCTCGCTTTGGCGGCGCTGGGTCGACCGCCCGCAACGAATAGCGTTGCGCCGGGCTGTGTTCCAGGTGCACCTGTGGCTCGCGCTTGTGCTCGGTGTGTACGTCGTCGTGATCAGCCTGAGCGGTAGCGCCGTCGTGTTCCGGCGGGAGTTCAATCTCTGGATGGTTCCGCGCTCCGTTTCGGCCGTGATCGGGGTTGCGCTCAGCGGCGACTCACTCAGGCACACGGTGGAGGCGGCCTATCCCGGACGGATCGTCATATCGATTCGCGAGCCGCGCCGGCGCGACGGTTTCGCGACCGTCACGCTCGAGCGAGACGGCGAACGGACGGATAGGCTCTTCGATCCTTATGCAGCCGTCGACAGGGGCTCGACGTATCCGACATTCTTGCGCGTCGTCGAGTGGCTCGTGGATTTGCACGACAATTTACTGGCCGGGGAGATGGGTCGCGAAGTCAACGGCATAGGCGGAGCGCTCGTCATCGTGGTTATCGGCAGCGGAATCGTCCTCTGGTGGCCCGGGCGCCGTCGGTGGCGGTCGAGCCTGAGCACCGGTCGTCCTGCGATGACGAGGCGGTTCGCATGGCGGCTGCACAGCGCCCTCGGCTTCTGGACGCTTCCTCTCATGTTCTTCTGGGCGCTGACCGCCGTGTACTTCGCTTTCCCCGACCCATTCGAAGCGACCATCGACTATTTCGACCTGGACGTAGCGGATCAGAGCCGGCCCGGCGAATCGCTGTTGCTGGCTCTGATTCAGTTGCACTTCGGCCGCTTCGGCGGTCTCGGGGTGCGGGTCCTGTGGGTCGTGCTGGGACTCTTGCCGGCCGTGTTGTTCGTTACGGGATTCGTGGTCTGGTGGACACGCGTCGTGCGCCCGCGGTGGCGCGCGCTCCGGCGGCGTGCCGACGCGGCTACGGTCGTCGCAACGCACACGTCGAGCTGAACGCCCCGGAGTCGGTGGCCGAAACGAGGTGTTCCGGGGACGCGACGCTGATCGCGCTACATGAAGGGGGTATGAGCTTCTCTAGGGTCGGCGCCCCGGAACCCCTCTAGTATAAATAATCTTGCTAACAAGAATAAACCTTAATCGCTCACCGTCTCGAATTACGTGAGGCTCCTGTTTCGGTAGGTCGATGCGCTATGTGCGGCGCACCGACCCTTGTTACTCGGGTCAGTCACAACGCGTGACCGTCTTGGTGCTTTTCTGATTTTCCTGGACCTTCTTCTGGATCTGATTGCCGGCCAGCGCACCCGCGGCTGCGCCTGCAGCTGTGGTGATGTCGCGATGGCCGACATCCTTACCGACGGCACCGCCGACGAGTGCGCCGATGACGGTCCCGGCGATGCGCTTCTCGTCCTTAGGTTTTGCCTGTTCGGTCACTTGGACCTCGCGGCAATTTTGCCCCTGCGGGTTCGGCGCCGTGCTTTCTTGGGACGGCGAGTCGTCCCCGAGCAGTTTGTAGCCGGCAACCACGCCGCCGGCGGTGGCTATGCCCAAGCCCAGAACCAAACCGATCAAGACTGATTTGTTCATATCGACCGCCTCGTGCAGTTCCTCAACACGGGCAACAGGGTGCAAGCCGCGTGCCAGCGTGCTCGCGGCCATCGATGGGAGCAGTGGCGGGTCTGCGGCGCGCAGGAGATCGGTTCCTCTGCGGCCGATTCCAATTCTTGCGATGCCGATGCGGTTTCTTGGAAGCGGACAACGCAGCTGCAATACGGTGCCCCTCGTGTGGCTGGCGACGGCTCTGCGCGGCGAACGTCAGGTGCTTACGACAGGAACTTCGCGCATGTGGATCAACGGCCAGGGGGAGGTTTCTCTGCCGACGGGGACTTCGACCTCGATCAAGATCGGCCGATCGGCAGCCAGGGCTCGCTCGAGGACCGGCCGCAGCGCTTCGGGGCTTGCGACGCGGTGTGCTTCGACACCGAAGCTCTCCGCGAGCTTGGTGAAGTCGGGGTTGTGCAGCCGGCAGCCAATGATGCGGCCGCCAAACTGCTGTTCCTGATCGCGCAGAACGTTGGCGAACGACCCGTTATTGAAGACCAGCACGACGACGCCGATCCGATACTGGGCTGCCGTGGCGAGCTCTTGGATGCCGAACATGAGGCCGCCATCGCCGTTGATCGAGACGACTGTCTTCCCCGGATTCGCGACCTTGACGCCGAGCGCCGTAGGGAAGCCGAAGCCGAGCGTCCCTTGGTAGCCCTCCGACACGTAAGTGCGCGGCTCGAGCACCGGATAAGCGCCCGTGTACGTGGCAAATCCCATTTGCGATAGCTCGGGCACGAGAAATCCGTCGCGCGGCAGCAACTCCCGGATCAGCGCCAGATAGGCCGCCTGCGGTGTGATTCGCTCGATCAGCCGGCTCGCTGCCGCCTTCGCGGCCGCAATCTCGTCGCGCCGGCTCGGGGCCGGGTTTGCGCGGTTGGCCAACCGGTCCGCGAGAAGCCTGCACGCCATGGCGGCATCGGCCACGATCCCGACATCGGGTCTGAAGCGCTGCATCTCGTTCGGATCGATGTCGATTCGTATGAGCTTCGGCCCCTGCGACGGCGCCGACTCGTAATGCATCGGGTCGCGCCAGCGCATATAGGGCATTTCGAGTCGACTGCCGATCCCCACGAGCACATCGACGTCGTCCCATAGATGCCGTGCGGCGACGGGCGCAACGCCGAGGGCGTGGTCCTCGCCGACGATGCCGCGGCCGCCGCGAAATGCCGTGACGGGCGCGTTCAACGTCTCGGCGAGGGCTCGAACGTCCTGCGCCGCGTGCTGGGCGCCGGCGCCGCACATGAGCATGGGTTTTTTAGCCGCGGCAAGCACGGCGACCGCTTCCGCAATCGAGTCGGGATCGATCTCGGGCACGTCGACCGTCGTGTCGCCGGGGCCGATCGACACGGCCGTTGGACGCGCCATCGTGTCCCAGCACATCTCGACCGCGACGGGCCCCGGCCGGCCGCTGCGGGCCGTCTTGAACGCGGCCGTCACGATGTCGTAGGTGTCGGTGGGGTCATCGATTCGCGCGGCGCTCTTGATCAGCGTGCGCAGCGTACCCGGCTGGTCCGCGAGCTCGTGCAAGTGACCTCGACCTTTGCCGAGAAACTCGGAGGGCACTTGGCCCGTCAAGCACACGACCGGACTGCAGTTGCCCATGGCCGTGCACAGCGCTGCGGTCGTATTGAGGACTCCGGGGCCCGGCACGACGGCGAACACGCCCGTGCGTCCGGTCGACTTGGCGTAGCCCATCGCCATGTAGCCCGCGGCCTGCTCGTGACGTGGGACGACGAGCGCAACGTCGGTGTCGTATAGGGCGTCGAACAGCGGATAAATCTGGGCGCCCGGCAATCCGAACAACGTGGTTAGGCCATTGGCTCGTGCGGCCGCCAGCATGGCGGCTCCACCGGTCATCTCATGATTCATGTGAATTACCAAATAGAGTCAATAACCTATTGATATACAAATACTAACATTACAGGCGTGTTGGCGCTGTTGCGTGCTCATGCTCGACCTTTTGCGCAGGTCGCGCAAGGCAAACCCGGGGTGCTACGATCGACGCACGGTCGCGGCGGCTGCGTCGCGCAAGAATCAACGGCGCAAGGGGGATTACGAGCAATGGAGTTTCGGTGTGCGGCGCTGCTTCGCAGCGGATGGTTGGCTGGGGTGTCGATCGTCGTCGTCGGTGTGTTGCCGGCAATGGTGCAAGCAGCGGACCCGGAGCCCTGGGCCAACGATCCGGCGGTCCAAGCCGTTTTGGAGCTTCGGCGCAAAGGCATCGAGGCAATGACGACGACGGGCCCCACGGCCGAGAGCGAACGTTACTCGTCGACGTTCGTGGCCAATACGCCGGGAAACGCGGTCGTGACGGGGAAGCGAATGCTCGATTTGTTCTCCCGAGGCAGAATCGGTTATGCCTCGGTGGAGCAACATCTGGACTATGCCGCGTCGCACGGTCCCGACATGGTCGTGCTCATGGGCGAGGAGATCGTGGTGCCGCGGGCCGGTGCGCCCAACGCCGGCAAACGCATCCACCGGCGTTTCACCGACATCTTTCGCAAAGAGAACGGCGAGTGGCGCTATGACGTGCGACACGCGGCCGTGATTTCCATCGAGTGAGGCGGGCATGAAGGCAGGGACGATGTATCGACTCGTCGGTGTGCTGGCGCTGCTCGTCGGCACGGGTGTTTCACTTGCGGCATGGGCGCACGGTATCGCCGGCGCCGATCAAGACTTCTTGCTGCGCAGCACGGGCGTCCATATCGGACCCTATATCTACCTCGGTGCGAAGCATATGGTGACCGGTTACGATCATTTGCTATTTCTTGCCGGCGTGATCTTTTTTCTGTACCGGCTCAAAGATGTCGCGATCTACGTCACGCTGTTCGCGATCGGCCACAGCACAACGCTGCTGATCGGCGTGCTCGGCGGGTGGCACGTCAATCCGTATATCGTCGATGCGATCATCGGTCTGTCCGTGGTCTATAAGGCTTTCGAGAATCTCGGCGGTTTCAAAGCCCTCGGTTTCCAACCGAACATGAAGGCCGCCGTGCTCGTTTTCGGGTTCTTCCACGGCTTCGGTCTCGCCACCAAGCTGCAGGATCTGGCGATCTCCAGGGACGGGCTGGTCACGAACATGGTGTCCTTCAACGTGGGTGTCGAGATCGGCCAATTACTTGCGCTGAGCTTGATCTTGCTCGCGTTCAACGCCTGGCGGAGCGCCGGTGGCTTCATCAAACATGCTTACGCGACCAACGTCGCAATCATGTGCGCGGGCTTTGTGCTGATCGGCTATCAGCTCACGGGTTACGTCATCTCATAGTATTTTCTTTAGTAGATTCAAATCATTGCCGGGAAGTGTCGGCATTTCGCGACGGGTGTCGCGACATGGGACGTTGCCGTATTGTTTCTTGCGGTGCTCGACGCGGTCGCCCGACTAAATAGCTCGTCGACGCGATCAGCCTAGCCAGGGCGACGGCGTTCGAGCACCATATGTCATATTGTTTTCGGAGAACGGAAGGTGATGTCCATGTCCATCCAGCGATTTTTTCTGCTTGCTGCGGCTATGACGCTCACGTTCGGCACTGCTGTCGCCCAAAAGGAAGGCGGTAAGGCCGAAGCGCGGCGTCAGGAGATCGACAGCAACGCGCAACGCACATTGGACGAGCTGTTCGCCGCCCAGCCCGACTCCAAGGAGCTCTTCGGCAAGGCCGCAGGCTATGCGGTGTTCACGGCCACGAAGGCGGGATTCATCGTCTCCGGCGGCAGCGGCACCGGTGTGGTCGTCAACAAGTCCACGGGAAAGCACACCTTCATGCGCATGGGGATGGGCGGCATCGGCCTCGGCATCGGCGCCCAGCGCTATAGCCTCGTGATCATGTTCCAGAACGAGTCGCATCTGGAGCGCTTCGTGCAAGGCGGTTGGGACTCCAGCGCCACGGCGGAGGCCGCGGCGGGTAAGGAGGGTGTCGCCGTGCGCTCGAGCTTCATCAACGGCGTCGCATTCTTTCAGCTGACCGACAAAGGGTTGATGGCGCATGCCGACGTGACGGGCACCCGGTTTTGGGTGATCGACGATTTGAACTGACGTCGAAATGTCTTTTCGGCGTACTTTCGGGCGGCTTTAGGCCGCCCGTCTTTGTTATGGACGTTCGAGATTTGCTCGATCTGTTCGACATTCGGTCTCTGCTGACCGAGGAGGAGAGTCTCGTTCGAGATACGGCCGCGAAGTTCGTCGACGCCCAGGTGCTGCCGATCATCAACGAGTGCTTCGAGAGCGAAAGGTTTCCGACTGAGCTCATTCCCGAGATCGCCAACCTCGGCCTGTTCGGCGCGACCCTGGAAGGCTACGGCTGCGCGGGGCTCAACAACGTCTGCTACGGCCTGATCTGCGAGGAGCTCGAGCGAGGCGACAGTAGCCTCAGAAGTCTCGTGTCCGTGCAAAGCAGCCTCGTCATGGGCTGTCTGCACGCCTGCGGCTCGGAAGAGCAGCGTGCCCGTTGGCTGCCGCTGTTGGCATCGGGTGGCGCGGTAGGGTGCTTCGCATTGACCGAAGCGCATGGCGGTTCGGACCCCGCCAACATGCGCACCCTTGCGCGACGCCAGGGCGGCGATTGGGTGCTCGACGGCAGCAAGATGTGGATCACGAACGGCGGCCTGGCCGACGTCGCGATCGTGTGGGCGCGGACCGAGGACGGTGTCCGG
This sequence comes from uncultured Gammaproteobacteria bacterium, assembly GCA_963786385.1. Lineage (GTDB taxonomy): Bacteria > Pseudomonadota > Gammaproteobacteria > Steroidobacterales > Rariloculaceae > FEN-1219. The sequence goes on along the minus strand of CAWAYS010000005.1, from coordinate 1,325,899 downwards.
GCATTCGTCGTCGAGCGCGGGGCGCCGGGCTTCGAAGCACGCACGATCACTGGGAAGTTCTCCTTGCGGGCCTCGAATACCGCAGAGCTTTTCTTCAGCGATGTGCGCGTGCCGGAGGCGGGCCGTTTGCCGGATGCCGAGGGGCTGAAATCGGCGTTGCGCTGTCTCGACCAGGCGCGCTTCGGCATCGCTTGGGGCGCGGTCGGCGCGGCACGCGCCTGCGTGGCGGCCGTGCTCGAGTACACGGCGTCGCGAGAGCTGTTCGGCAAGCCTCTTGCGCGCACCCAGCTCATCCAAAGCCGGTTGGCCGATGCGAGCCGTCGCCTGACCGGAGCGCAGCTGCTGGCGTTTCGGCTTGCTCAGCTCAAGGATCGCGGCGAGGGCGGCGGGGCCCGCGTGTCGCTCGCCAAATGGAACAATGTGCGCATGGCGCTCGACATCGCCAGAGACTGTCGAGACATTCTCGGCGCTGCCGGCATCACGCTCGATCACGTGCCGCTCAGGCACATGCTCAATCTCGAAAGCGTAGTCACCTACGAGGGCACCGAGAGCATCCACGCGCTCATCGTAGGCCGCGCCTTGACCGGCGAAGTGGCGTTTTAGCGGTCGGTGAACGGGCCGCCGGCGCCCATCCTGTGCTAAATTGCGACCCGTTCCGACACCGCCTAAGGCTAGGTGGCAGAGTGGTCATGCAGCGGCCTGCAAAGCCGTGTACGCCGGTTCGATTCCGACCCTAGCCTCCACACGGACGACCAGGATGTCCGTCGTCGTATTAGGGGCTTCTGCTGCCGGCCGAGCGCATGGACGCCGCGCTCGCAGTCCCCCGCAAGCTTTGGAGTGCAACCGTGATCTCGGCAGCCAATCTCACTGTGCAATTCGGCGAGAAACCTCTTTTCGAGGACGTTTCCGTCAAGTTCGGCACCGGTCATCGCTATGGGCTCATCGGCGCGAACGGCTCGGGCAAGACCACCTTGATGAAGGTGCTCGGCGGGGAGCTCGAGCCGACGCACGGCAACGTCTCGGTGCCCTCCCACGCGCGCGTGGGCAAGCTGCGCCAGGACCAATTCGCGTTCGAAGAATTCGCCGTGATCCACGCCGTGATCATGGGGCACGAGCGGCTCTGGCAGGTGTATCAGGAGCGCGAGCGTCTTTACTCGAAGTCCTCGATGACGGAGGAAGAGGGCCTGCACGCGGCCGAGCTCGAGAGCGAGTTCGCGCAGCTCGACGGCTACACGGCCGAGGCGGCCGCCGGTGAGCTTCTGCTCGCCTTGGGCATCCCGGAGGCGCAGCACGGTGGGCCGATGAGTGCGATCGCGCCGGGTTGGAAGCTGCGCGTGCTGCTCGCACAGGCGCTGTTCGCGAACCCGGATATCATGCTGCTCGACGAGCCCACGAATAACCTAGACATCGATACCATTCGCTGGCTCGAGGGCGTGCTGATCGAGCGCAAATGCACCATGATCATCATCTCGCACGATCGGCACTTTCTTAACACCGTCTGCACGCACATGGCAGATCTCGACTACGGCGAGCTGCGCGTGTTCCCCGGCAACTACGATGAGTACATGACGGCGGCCACGCAAGCGCGTGAGCGTCTGCACGCCGAGAATGCCAAAAAGAAGGCGCAGATCGCGGATCTGCAGACGTTCGTGAGCCGCTTCTCGGCGAACGCCTCGAAATCGCGGCAGGCCACGTCGCGCGCGCGGCAGATCGAGAAGATCGTGCTCGAAGAGGTGAAGCCCTCGAGCCGCGTGAGCCCGTACATCAAGTTCGAGCAAGACAAGAAGCTCCACCGTCTGGCGGTGAGCACGGAGCGGCTCAGCAAGAGCTTTGGGGACGCCCCGGTTTTCCGTGACGTGACCCTCCGCATCGAAGCCGGTGAGCGAGTGGCGGTGGTCGGCACCAACGGTATCGGCAAGACCACGCTGCTGCGCAGCATTCTGGGGGACTTCGAGGTGAATCACGGCACCGTGAAGTGGGCCGAGAACGCAGAAGTGGCATACATGCCTCAAGATCACGCGGACAAGTTCGCGGAGCCCGTCACGGTGTTCGACTGGATGCGTGCACGGGGCAGGCGGGGTGACGACGATCAAACGATTCGCGCGACGCTCGGCAGAATGCTCTTCAGCCGAGACGAGATGGCCAAGACAGTGGACAAGCTCTCGGGCGGCGAGCGCGGGCGCATGCTGTTCGGCGAGATCACGCTGAAGCGGCCGAACATCATCGTCATGGACGAGCCCACCAACCATCTCGACATGGAGTCCATAGAGGCGCTGAACCTTGCGCTCGAAAACTACCCTGGCACTGTGATCTTCGTAAGCCACGACCGCGAGTTCGTGTCGTCGCTTGCCACGCGAATCATCGACCTCACGTCCAAAGGCGTGGTGGATTTCAACGGCAGCTACGACGATTACTTGCGTGGACGCGGCATCGCGATCGACTACCCGCGCGCTGCGAGCCGATAGAAGGCGTCGTCGACGCGCGCGCGACCCAGCGCCACCTGGCGCAGATCGCCCCGGCACAACGCGCCCCAGCAACGTCCAGCCGCGTTCTTCTCAGCTCTGTGCGCCGTTGAGTCTGCGCGCGAGCGCTTCGATTCGCAGCAGAGCGTTCATGTCGCTCTTGCGGTAGGCGTGTTCCATGGCAGCGAACAAGTGGGATTGCTCGAGATCCAGGCGCTCCGGATGGCGCTCGAGCAGCGTCACGTAATGCGAGAAAACCCGGTCCGCCTCGGGCTTCGTGCGGCGCGCGACGGCGTGGCGAACCACCGCGTGCAGCGTATAGCGCTCGAGGACGGGCTGCTGCACGAGGTGCCAGCGTTCGAGCTCGGCCAGCGCGGGGCCGAGTCGCGGGGCCCGTGCAAGCTTGGCCAGTGACGACGCGTCCACGTGATCGCCTTCTATGTGCGCGAGCACGGCGAGCACTCGCCGGGCGGCGACGCTCAATCGCTGCCAGGCCCAATCGACGAGGAGCGCGATCTCGGGCAAGTCGTCCTCGTGCTCCAACGCACGCACGCGTGTCACGCCGGCCTCTAGCAGGAACTGGCCGAGCGCCTTCACGCTCGTCGCGCGCGACGCGACGATGCCGTCGGCGATGTCGAGCGCCAGCGGGTTCCAGCGCAAGAGGCGCGTGAGCGCTGCAACACGTGGAAACGCGCTCTCGCCGGAGGTGACGAGCGGCGCGGTCACCGGGAAGATCAACACGCCCGCAAGCAAACAGCGGCGAGCCGTGATGACGAAGGTCGCCTTGGAGTCGGCGAACGTCTCGAATAAGCGCGCCACGGCCGTGTCGTTTTCGTGATTGTCGAGCACGATCAGGCGCTCCGGTCCGCGCGACAGGAATTCCCGAAGGCTCTGCTCGCGACCCTCGCCGCGGCGGGTGCCGAAGCGCAGGGCGAGCATTTCGTTCAAGGTGTAAAAGCCCCAGGCTGCCGGAACGAAACCAGTCGATGCGGCCGCCGAATGCCGTGCGCATTCGGTGACCAAGCGCCGCCGCCAACATGGACTTGCCGCTTCCGCCCGAGCCCACGAGTGCGATACGCGTGGGTCGCGTGGCGGCGATGGTGCGCGCAAGCGTGTCTACCTCGGCTTTACGGCCTTTCATGCCGCGGGGGCGCGGCGGAAAGATCGAATTTCGAGAGTCTTTGCGCTTGGATGATTTCGTCGGTGTCTTCGTCATTCGTTCAGATGCCTATCTGCATTCCCACTTTCATGGTCTGTGCCGCCGGGATTTGGTAGTCACTGGTGGCGTCCTGACTGTTGATGGCCATTCGGACAAACAACCGATCTCGCCACGCGGCCATGCCACGTAGCTTGCGCCCTGCCAGCAGGTCGACCTCGCCGACGAAGTAGCGAATCTCGGTCAGATCCAACGCTAGCCCGAGCTCGACACAGCCGGCGAGGTCCGACGGGATGTTGGGGCGTTGCATGAATCCGTAGCGCAGCACGAGACGATGAAATCCGGCCTCGAGTGGCGTCAACTCGATGCGTTCGGCGGCCTCAACTCTGGCTACCGGTTCCACGACCACGGTGGCGAGGATTACATGTTCGTGAAGCACGCCGGTGCTGCGCACGAGGTTCTGCAGTGCCGGCGGCGTCTGATCGAGCCGGCCGGTGAAAAACACGGCGGTACCGGGCACGCGTGGGACTCCCTCGGCGACGGCCCGCCCGATGAACGTCTCGAGCGTAGGGGCAGCGTGGGCGATTTGTCTGGCCAGCAGCTCAGCGCCGCGGCGCCAGGTGGTCATGACGGTGAACAGAATCGTCCCGATCAACAGCGGCAACCAACCGCCGTCCGGAATCGTCACGAGATTGGCGCCGAGGAATCCCAAGTCGATGGCTAGGAAGCCGATGAGAAAAGCGGAGGCGGCTGGCAACGTCCAACCGCCGCGCTCACGGGCCACATAGAAGGCGAGCACCGTGGTAATCGCCATCGTGGAGTTGACTGCGACACCATAGGCGGCCGCTAAGTTGCCGGAGGATTGAAACGCCACGACGAGGCCAATAGCGGCGATCATCAGAAACCAATTGACCGTCGGCATGTAGATTTGGCCACGGGCCGTGGCCGACGTTTGTTCCACCGTGAGCCCCGGCAACAAGCCGAGGTGCACCGCCTGGCGGGTCATGGAAAAGGCGCCGGTGATTACGGCTTGCGATGCGATACAAGTCGCCGCCGTTGCCAGAAAGACGAGCGGCAACTGCGCCCAGGTCGGTGCGAGGTGATAGAACGGATGCAGGCTCCCGCTGTGATCAACGATCAGTAGGGCCCCCTGCCCGAAGTAGTTCAGCAGCAACGCCGGCAGGACGAACGCGAACCATACTTTGCGAATGGGCACGCGTCCGAAGTGCCCGAGGTCGGCGTACAGAGCTTCGCCGCCGGTCGTGACCAGGAACACTGCGTAGAGCGCGAAATATCCGACCCTGCCGTTCGCGGCGAAGTATCTGATCGCATGGCGGGGGTCGACGGCGGTCAGCACCTCGGGTGCTTGCACTATGCCGCCAATGCCGAGCGCTGCGAGGACCGCGAACCAGACCAAGGTCAACGGACCGAAGATCGCGCCGACCTTGGCAGTGCCATGGCGCTGAACGGCGAACAGTGCGAACAGGATGCCCGCAGTGATGGGAATAACGTAGTGTCCAAACTCGGGGCGGCCACTTGCAGACCCTCCACGGCGCTGAGCACCGAGATGGCCGGCGTGATCATTGCGCCGCCGTACAGCATGGAGGCGCCGAGGATGCCGAGAAGGATAAGCGCGCGCCGGCCAAGCCGATCTTGATGACGCTCCGGATGCAGCAGCGCCATCAAGGCGAAAGTGCCGCCCTCCCCGCGATTGTCGGCGCGTAGCACGAAGATCATGTACTTCAAGGAGATCACCAGAATCAGCGTCCAAAAGATCAACGAGAGGACGCCGAGCACGTTGTCGGGCGAGACGGGAATAGGGTCCTTGCCGGCGAAGGTCTCGCGCAGCGCGTAGATCGGGCTCGTGCCGATGTCGCCGTATACGACGCCGAGCACTGCAACGGCAAGGACGGCGAACGAGCGGCTGTGCGGCTGTGCGGTCGGGGCATTTTCCAGCGCCTTCTTTTGCGCATCGCGGCCGAGTGAGTCCTCGGGATTGCCGGACATGAGGTTTCCTTACAGCATGGAAGAATCGAAAACGCAGTGTACCCGTGAACGCGCCGAAATCGACGAGCGACTTCGCGCAAATTGCGCTGCGATAGGCGTTACCCCGCCGAGGATTGGGAAGGCGACTGGTATACAGAGCACCACCGAGAATTTTCTTTCTGTCGGCTTCATGATAAGAGTCCTCCCATGGAGATATCTTCGATAGTTCCGAGCTGCGGGTGGAGGGCTTCGGCATGAGTGTCACGCATCGTCGCGCGGCGGCAGCAGACGCGTTGGTCATCTTCGGTGCGACTGGAGACCTCGCGCACAAGATGATCTTCCCTGCGCTCTATGCGATGGCAAAAAGAGGCGTGCTCGCTGTGCCTGTCGTGGGCGTTGCCGCGCCCGCCTGGGACGCAGCACAGCTGCGCGCGCGCGCTACCGATAGCATCGAGCAAGCCGGGACGATCGATGATCGAGCTGCGCTGAAACAGTTGCTCGCGCGACTTCAGTACGTGGGCGGCGATTACAATGACATGGCCACGTTCGAGGCGCTGAAGCGGGCTTTGGGCAGAGCCCGCCGCTCGGCCTATTACCTCGCAATCCCGCCCGCGCTGTTCGCGACGGTCATCAAAGGGCTCGACGCCGTGGGTCTCGCCGAGGGGGCGAGAGTGATCGTGGAGAAGCCGTTCGGCCGCAATTTGGCCTCGGCACGGGAACTCAACCGGGTCGCGCAATCGGTATTTTCGGAGGACTCGATCTTCCGCATCGATCACTACCTCGGCAAGGAAGCGATCATGAACATCTTGTATTTTCGCTTCGCCAATTCCTTCCTCGAGCCGATTTGGAACCGCAACTGCGTGGCCAGCGTGCAGATCACGTTGTCGGAGGATTTCGGCGTGAAAGGCCGCGGAGCGTTCTACGAAAGTGCGGGCTGTTTGCGTGACGTGATTCAAAATCACCTGTTCCAGATCGTGGCGCTACTCGCCATGGAGCCGCCTGCCTATCAGGGCTTTGGCGCGGTCCATACCGAAAAGGCCAAGGTATTCCAGGCGATGCGCCCATTACATTCGGACGACGTCGTACGCGGCCAATACGTCGGCTACCGCAAAGAGCCGGGCGTGGCGAAAGGCTCGGACGTCGAAACGTTCTGCGCTCTGCGGCTGCACATCGACTCGTGGCGGTGGCAGGGCGTGCCGTGGTACTTACGCTCGGGAAAGTGCCTCGCTACCACGGCGGCCGAAGTGATGGTTGAGCTCAAGCCTCCGCCGCAAAGACTATTCGACGATTCGGTACCTGCGACGGGCCGCGCCAATTACCTGCGCTTCAGGCTGTCCCCCGAGTCTGCAGTGGCGCTGGCCGCACGAGTCAAGCGTGCGGGCAAAGAGTTTGTGGGTGATCAACGCGAGCTCTACCTACTCGACGAGCAGCCAGCCGAGGAAAGTCCTTATGAGCGTCTGTTGAGCGATGCGATGGCCGGCGACGGAGCGCTGTTCACGCGCGAGGACGCCGTCGAGGCGGCTTGGGCGGTCGTCGACCCCGTCCTCGAGAATCACTCTGAAGCGCACCGCTACAAGCCAGGCAGTTGGGGGCCCAAGCAAGCCGATACGCTGATTACGGCCGACGGCAGTTGGCACAATCCGGCGATCAAGGCCGCGAACTGAGCCCGGCCAGTGAGCTCGGCCCCGAGAATCGGGTGAAGGCCGCTGCGCAGCCGGGGTTGACTATGGGACGAAGACTACGGGGCCGATGACCAAGGCGCTAGTCAGCTTCCTTTAGCTGTCGTGGCCTGATCGAATACTCGTGAGGAGAGTCGGTGGCGGCAGCGGCTTTCTCCGGAAGAACGGCCAGCTTGCCACACATCAACCCCAACGCTTCCATTGCCGCGGTGGGTAGCCCCGCGATTTTCACATCGTGCCCCGCTCCCAGAACTTCCGTGAGAATGTCCTTTGAAATGGCGACCCATCCGCCCGCCGTCTTGTAGGTCAGAACGAAATACCCCTCCTGCCGATCATGCAGGAGCTGCATCGGCTCATAAGGATGCGCCTTCCGTGCAGCCACCACCTGCATATCCGAAGATCCGACATACTGGACCGGAAGATCCGGAGTCGTAGATCCCGTCTGATCGGGCGGCGGCTCTTCTTCGGGCAGAATGAAGAGGTGTCCGGTGTGACTGATGGTGTTCGCCTCGTCACCGGAAGCGCGTCTGCGCAGTGCAGCCTCGATTCGATCGAAAATGTCTTCGGCGAACTGTCGAGGGTACTCGAACAACTTTGCCACTTCCGGGTCGACGTGCGGCAACTTCCTCCAGCCGTTCACCCATGCGAGCTTGTCCGCGTCGCCGTCAGAAAATATATCTTCTAGGCCGAAGCGTGTGGCGGCATCGGGCTGGACGGCCTTGAGTGCCATGTGCTCCAACAGATTGGAGGAAAACCCATAGAGAACGCCATATGGAGAATACGCGCCGTCGACCGGCCCAAAGCGCCGGCAATCGTCATGTAACGGCTGCGACACGCGACTGATTCGTGCCTCGTATTCTTGCAGCAGTTGAATGTGCCGGTTCCCGGTGGGTGTGTAGACTGCGTGCCCAGCGGGATTGGTCTCTGTGAACAGATGCTCGATCATGCTGTAAGCGCCCAACAACTCGATGTGGTTTACGAAGAGGTCGGGATCCGGGGAAATGCCCTGACAAATGGCGTCCGCCAATTCGAGCCTCTTTCGACCATCACCGCTGCGCTGGGCGTCTTCATAGGCTTCGAGGAGGGGCACGAGGAATTGAATCGCGAGGGCGAAGTCGAGGGCGTTGGACTTTCGGCTGGTCAGAACGAGGCTCCTCTCATCGAGAGACACACCTTTGGTCGTGCAGTAGTGGCGAAGCTGCGAACGTAGGTGTCCGCCGTTCATTCGGACGGCGGCGTTACAGATTTCAATCTCGTCTTCTTTCGAAAGAGACTCCGCGATCTGGCGTGAAACGTCGAAATACGCCCCCAGCTCGTCGGTCGTGGGGCTCTGCGCGAGCGGGATCAGCCATCGTGCATCTCGCACTAGCACCGGCTGATCGGACGGGGAGATTCGCCAGAGCCCGTCGAGTGCGCCTTGAACTTGCGAGAGCCGCTCGCCGGCGCTGCTCGACCCGGGGTCCCACAGGCGCATACTCAACAGTGCAAGACGCCGTATCACGTACACATTGAACAGCGTCTGTGCGTATCGAAGGCGACCATTGCGGCCCGGCCAGCGGGTCTGAGCCCACAAATGGAAACCGCGCATCATCATCTCGGCCGGATCGACGAGATCGTTGTGCAGCCCAGGGCTTTGACGGGGCCTGAATCCGCTCGCCCAATGTGCTTGTTCCAGTTGCCCTCTGAGGCGAGCCTGGTCGTTGGTCACTCCAGTGAGCGTAAAGAAGCAGTCGCCAAACTGGCGAGACAGAAGAGGGCGGTCTTGCAGGTATTGACTCGGCTTTCGCTGGGCGTTGAGTAGCCGTTCTATTCTGTCGACGATTTCGCCGCGCCGGGCAAGGAACCACTGCAGAAGCTCCACATGCGCCCTAAACGCCACCTGGCCAAGGCCTTCGTCAACCACAACGCTCCTCCACGCTTTGTTCCGAGCCAATGTTGGCCGAACCACATCCGGCTCGGCAAGGGCGTGTAGGAACGACCAGCGGGACGGGAGAAACGCGGCGGCCCACATGCAATCGTGTGCCTCATTGCACTTGGGTCTGCCGTCCACCACCCATCGCGATACACAGCGCTGATGCTGTCGATTCGGTAGCGCAGTCCATCCACACGCAGCGAATCGACGCCTGCGGAAACTTGGTTAGCGAGTCTTCATGTGTGGGTAGTGACCGGTCAGATTCGGTCGAGGCGGCAGGGACCTGACGCCTGTCTGGAGGGGCCGAAGAGGCAAACTCCTCGTGGGCCCGGTTGAGACTGCGTTGAGGGGGGGCTTTGAGAGGCGGGAGAGGAGCCGGCGTCCGCAACGCTTCGGGGGGCTTCGCGTTTCGCGCGGACGCCGACTGGTTGTTTTAGGCGATTTCGACTTCGCTAGCCGCAACGCCAGCCAACAGACCCAAGCAGATCACTGCAACGATGGTCATTTCCGTATCCTCCTGGCCGTTTGCTTGTGCATGGACGTACGATAGCGCCGCCATGATATGATTCCTAGTGAAATATATTCCGTCGATGAGTGACCTAGGTTCATATCACTAGCCATGTTGACGCGCCAACTGTCCCGCATGGACCTCAACTTGCTGCTGACGCTGCAGGTATTGCTCGAAACCCACAGTGTGTCGGAGGCGGCCCGCCAGCTGCACCTGACTCAATCCGCCGTCAGCAAGGCGCTGGCCCGGCTGCGGCTGCAGTTCAACGATCCGTTGTTTCTTCGCGTATCCAAGGGGCTCGTGCCGACGCCGTTCGCGCAGCGCTTGCAGCAGCCATTGCACGACTGGCTCGAAACGGCCGCCGGATTGTTCGTGAACGAGGACTTCGACCCGGCGACCTGGAAGGGCGAGTTCATGCTCGTGGCTCACGATTATTTGCACGTCACGCTCGTTCCGCGGTTGCTGGAGTTGCTGCACGAGCAAGCGCCGGGCATGACGCTGAAGGTGCATAGTCAGTACAGCAACCAGCTCAAAGGGTTGGAGCTCGGTGAGCTGGATTTCGTGCTGAATCTGGAGTTCTCGAAGCTCGCTGCGGAGTTTCAATCCGAAGTGATGTACGTGGATACGCCGGTCATCCTCGCGCGTGCCGCGCATCCGTTGCGCAAACGCGAATGGAGCCGCAACGACTTGTTGCGGTATCCGCGCGTCGCACTACGTGTGCCCGACATGGACAGGTTCATGATGTTTCAGACCCGCGCCGGGCAACCACCGTTGAGCAGCCAGTGGCCGGCGGCTTACGAGACCGACAATCTGATCGTGGCCTTGTCCACCGTCTCGCACACCGACTGTCTGTTGCCCGCAGGAGGGCTGTTGAACGGACTGGCCACTCGCGAGCTGAATTTCGAACCGCTGCGCTCCACCTATACGCCTCCATTCAAGCTCGCCTATTGCTTGGTCACCCACGAGCGGGTCGGCAAATCGGCGCCGCATCAATGGGTCAAGCGAGAGATCGGCCGACTGTTCCAAGGCTTGGGTTAGCAAGCGAGAGGCAAGCTACATGGCTGAAGTCGCGCAGTACCTGAAGACCTGGTGGGGGAGCGAGAAGCGCAATCCCTTGATCGTGACCCTGAAACTGCTCGGCTTCGTCGTCAGCTTCACGGCCAGTGCCGTCATCTTCGCGTTCGTCAGGTTCGAGGCGGGCTACGACGCCTGGAACACCAACGCCGATCGCATAGCGCGCGCCGTGGAAACTCGCGATCCGGCGAATGGGTCCAAGAGCGTCTCGCTGCCGTATCCTTTCGGTGACGCAGCGGCGGCGGGGCTGCCGGGCGTAGATCGAATGGCCCGCGTGCAGCCCCTGCGCGTGATGTTGAAGCGAGACCAAGAACGTTTCAACGAATTGGTGTTTTTCGCCGAGCCGGCGTTTCTGCAGATATTCCAAGTGAAGATCGTTGCGGGCGATACGGCGCCGCTGCATGGCTCGGCCGGCTTGGTGATATCGCGGCGGGCCGCGGCCAAGTACTTCGGTGGCGCGAATCCGATCGGTCGGCGCCTGAGTCTCGGTGGGGACAAAGACAGAGAGGTGGCGATCACCGCGGTCATGGAAGACTGGCCCCGCGACTCTCATATCCGGCCCGATTTCATCTTGCCGCTGGAGGCGTTCTTTCGGATCGTCGAAGGGAACAAAATCGATCGATCGCGGATCACGGGCTGGTCCGACTGCCATTGCTACGTGACGTATCTGCAATTTCAGTCGCCGGAGGCAATGGCTCGCGCACAGAATGAGGTTCACGACTTGCTCGTGTCTCGGCAGGGCGCGCGGTATGCAGCGGCTAATCCCGTGGAACTGCAGCCGCTGAGGCGTATCTACTTGCACTCGGAAGGGTACGCGGCCTTTTTGGATCACGCTGCGAAAGGCAATCCGGTGCAACTCGCCGTCCTCGGATCGGCGGCCTTGGTTCTGCTGTTGGTGTCCGCTCTGAACTTCATCAACTTCTCGCTCGCTCAAACGTCGCTTCGAAGCCGCGAGTTCGCGATGCGTCGCTTGCTCGGGGCGAAGTCGGGCCACGTTCTGGCCCGAGTCACGTCGGAGGCTGCCCTGAGCTCGTTGCTGGTCGCCGTCATTGCCGTCTCGTTCGCTGCCGTGCTACTGGAGCCTCTGAGCAGTTTCATGGATAGACCGTTGGCGGCGTCATACCTGTTCCAGTCGGCGACGGTCGGCGTGATTTTGCTCGTGGTCGCAGGCGTGGGGGCGGGCGCCGGGCTCGTGCCGGCGACGCTCGTGGCGCAGGTCGAGCCGAATGCGCTGTTGCGCGGCGGAGGCAGTGTTCTCAAGGGTTCCAAGGCGCACTTGCGCCTGCTGCTCGTGGCCTTGCAGTTCGTGATTTCCACGGTGTTGGCCTGCTTCGCCGTCGCGATGTATGCGCAAATCAGGTACGTCCAAGACCAACCGATCGGGTTCGACGCCCGTCACCGGCTAATTGTGAATGGGGAGGGCAGCGACGCGAGCTTTCGGGAGCTCACGGCGCGGTTCGCAGACGTCCCGGGCGTCGAAGCCGTGGCCATCGCGAATGCCGTGCCGACGACTCCCGTGACGAATCGCCAGCGCGTCGTCCATGGGAGTGGCGAGGATTCCGACGGCCGGCAGATCATGGTCAACGACGTCGACCTCGGTATGCTGCCGGCGTTGGCCGTTCGTGTTCTCGCGGGTCGCGGATTCGATCGATCCTTCGGTGCGGATGTTTATCACGGCCAGTGGGATGCGTCGCTGGCGTTGCCCGATTCAGCTCGAGCCGACCCGTCCGGCGGGCCGCTACCCGTCGTCGACGTCGTCGTCAACGACGCTGCCAGCGAGGAGCTCGGCTTTGCCTCGGCCGCGGACGCGATAGGGGAGACCGTTAGTTTTGTGTCGAGTGCGTCGCCGCGCTACCGGATGCAAATCGTCGGCGTCGTCGCCGACTTGCGCTACGGTGGCCCGCGCAATGAGGTCCTGCCGATGCTCTACAGAGCGCGTGACGATTGGAATCTCAATCTTCACGCGCAACGCTATCTGCTCGTCAAGCTCGACGAGAATGCCGATGAGGGGGCCGTCGCGCGAGAGCTCGGCCGGATTTGGAACGGAGTCGTTCCGGCTTTCGTCGGCGACATCGCGAGTTTGGACGACCGCGTAGCCAGCCAGGCGGCGGATGATCGGCGGGAGCTTCGCCTCATCCTGATGTTTGTGGGCGCTGCGATCCTGATCGCCGTGCTCGGCAGCCTTGGTCTGTGCGCCTTCTTGCTCCAACGGGCAGCGAAGGGCTTTGCGATCCGGCGAGTGCTCGGGGCGTCGCGCGGGGAACTGTCCCTGCGAACGTCGATGCGTCTGACCGCGACTCTGGCGCTCGCCAGCTTGGCGGGCTGGCCCATTGCCTATGTGCTCATCTCGCGACGGCTCGAAGGCTTTGCGTTGCGGGTGCCGATCTCGCTGAGCTGGTTCGCGATCGCGACGCTTGGAATCTCGTCGCTGGCACTTTCGACGTCCTTTCTGTTCAGTCTGCGCTTCGCGTCGAGGAGCCCGATGCACTACTTGCGCAGTGAGTGAACGGGCCGCAGATCAGCCGCTCGCTATCACGAGGGCGCCGGCCACGACGAGCGATGCGGGCGCAAGCTGCAGCGCCCGGTAGACAGCCAGGAGAGACCGGTGGCGATTCCCGCGAGGACTAAGAAGGGCCTCGGTACTCTCCTCGAGACGGGCTGCAGGGACTTTGCCGAGGCCGAGCCGGGTGGTATGGCTGTCGGCATCGGCCATCCCCGTCATGCAACTTTGCCCGCCGGGCTCTTGCTTGAGACCGGGTGTGCTGAACTAGTATAGCGGGCGACAACCGGAAGCGGCCCAAGACAGCCGATGAGCGGAAGGAGATGGGCGCGGCAGATTTGCGCGCAGCCGCTTTGCCGAAGCCGCCACGAAAGTCAGATCCATAACCGTAGGGGGGAGAACTAATGATTAAATCCGTTTCGTCCGTTCTCGGCCGTCCCGTGCTGGCCGCCGCCGTCATGCTGATGGCCGGCGCTGCCTTCGCGCAGGGACCCGCACAGGAGGGGCCGAAAAATCTCAAGGTGTTGCCGAAGGATTTCACTCGCGCTCAAGTCATCAACGTCATGCAAGCCTTCGAAGGTGCGCTCGGCGTCGAGTGCGACTTCTGCCACGTCGAGGGTAAGGGTGGTCCGCCCGACTTCGCCTCCGACGACAAGAAGGAGAAGAATCTCGCGCGCGCGATGATGAAGATCACGGCCGACTTGAACGCGCGATTGCCACAGGACTTCAATATGCCTGCGGACAAGGTCACGCGCATCCAGTGCATCACGTGTCACCGCGGCGTGCCGGAGCCGAAGCAGCTGGCCGAGATCCTCGCGAAGACGTCGGCCGACAAGGGTTTTCCGGCGGCAGAGGCGCAGTACGACGATCTGAAGTCGAAGTACTACGGCGCCCAGGCTTATGACTTCAGCGAGACGGGTCTCATCGCGACGGCCCGGCCGCTCGTCCGGAATCGAACCGACGAAGCCATGAAATTTCTGGAGATGAACCTCCGGCTGTTCCCGCGGTCGGCAGAAACTTATGTCGTCATGGCGCAGGCGCAGCAGGTCAAGAACGACAAGGACGGAGCGATCGCGAGCCTCGAGAAGGCACTTTCGATCGACCCGAAGAACGGCGGTGCTCGCCGGATGCTCGGGCAGTTGAAGAAGTAGCGTCTCGGTTGCGGGACGCGTTTGCGAAAGCGTAGGACTCGGTAGGGTAGGGTGCGGCCTCCACGGAGGCCGCACCGTTGCTCGGCAGCTTGCTACTCAGGCAGTGCCCTTCGTCCGCCAGCTGTCGGCGTAGTTCTCGCGTGCCTCGCGCGAGTAGGGCGTCGGGGAGACGCGCACGCGAATCTCTGCCTGCTTGTGCGGCTCGGTCGACGTCTTGCCCGTCGTCTCGGGCTCCCCCCAGATCAAGGTGAGCTGATCGCCGATCTCCACGTCGTCGTTGACGACGCCGAGCGAGAGCATGCAGCGCTCGTTGAACGAATACCCGTTGAACATCGACATGCCCACCATCTTGCCGTCGTTCATGAGCATGTCCGCGCTCGTCGACGCATAGTTCGGCTGCGGGAAGTCGATCCACTTGTAAGGCGTGCCCTCGTCGAACGACGACGCGATGACTTTCAGTACGTCGTCGCGGTTCCACTCGAGCGTGACTTTCTTGCGGTTCTTCTGATCCTTCATCTTCACGAGCGCATCTTTGCCGATGAAGTCCGTTTTCCAGCCGACGTAGAAACCGTAACCTAGCTCGAACGGATTCACGTAGTAGTCTTCGATGTTGTCGCTCACGAAGCTGCCGCCGATCGAGCCCACTGCTTCATAGCTGTCTGCACCGAGCCAATCCCGGTATTCCTGGAGCATCCCGCCGCCGGAGTAGATGCCGGGCAGCGGCGAGGGGATCCAGCCGGACTCGAGCGTGTTCGTCGAATACGCCCGGCTGCCGACGAGGTGCATGTCCACGCCGACGTCGCGCGCCGCCTCGACGATCGTCGATTGAATGTAATGCTTGTCCGCATACGGGCCCCAGACCTCGAGACCCGGTGCGCCGGCCATGCCGTGACGCAGTGCCTGCACCCGGCGCGAGCCGATGTTGATCCAGTCGACATGGAAGAACTTCACTTCCGGCACGGGGCCGCCGTTGATCTTGGCGAAGATCTTGCTCGCCTCGGGTCCCTGAATCTGGAAGCGGTAGTGGGTGCGATAGATGGCCTTGCCGTCCGGACGGCTGTCCGAGCGCGGATCGTGCGTGAGCCGTACCTTGTACTTGCTGATGGCTTGCTGAAACTTCACCCAATTCGCCGTCGGCGCACGGCCGACGAGAATGAACTTATCGTCGCGCTCGCGGAAGATGATCATGTCTCCGACGACGTGACCCGCGGGAGTGACGGGCACGAAATGCTTGGCACGATTCAGATCGAAATTGGCGAAGCTGTTGATGCCGACGTATTCGAGAAACTTGGCGGCATCGGGACCTTCGACGATGAGCTCGTCCATGTGATGCGTCTGGTCGAACAGCACCGCCGACTCGCGCCAGGCGCGTTGCTCGCTACGCCAATTCGTGAATTCAGGCGCAACGACCGGGTACACGTACATGCCGATTTTCGAATCGCGCAGCAGCTTCACGGGATTGCCGTGCGCTTTCAACACAGCGCTCAGATTGTTTTCGGACATTTTTCCTCCACAAGGCAAATCATTGTTCTGCATGATTCCATGCCGACTGCGTATGATCGCACGTTTTCGGCTCGACGGGCTCCGCTCGGGTCGGCGACGAGAACGCCTAGCGCCGCGTCGTGGGCTACTAATCCGAATGTCCGAGATTCTTGAGTTTGGTATTACCGTAATGGTCGGGGATCTGGCTGCCGATGTTGCCGTCCGCAAACACACCGGGGTCGAGCGGCAGCATCGTTGCCGCCCAGGCCCGATATTGACCGACAAGCCGGTCATAGACGTCGGCATGCCGATCCTTGAGGTTTGCGCGCTCGAGCGGATCCTCGACCACGTTGAACAGGAACGTGTTGTCGAGGATTTTCAAGTATTTCCAATCGCCGTCGCGACAAGCCTCCTGCAACAGGTTCAGGTAACGCCAGAACAGCGTTCGATGCACCGCAGGAGCGTGTTCTGTCAACGTGGGCAACAGGTTCAGCCCGTCTGTCGGAAAGCTCGGGTCGGGAGTGATGCTCGCTGCGGCGAGCAGGGTAGGCATCCAGTCCATGTGAATGATGGGCTGATTCTCGTTGACCGCCACCGGGACGCGGACGGGCCAGCGCACGATGGCGGGGATACGCAAGCCGCCCTCTAGAAGCTCGAGCTTCATACCTGTGAACGGCCAGTGATCGCTGTAACGCTCGCCGCCGTTGTCACTCGTAAAAATAACGATGGTGTTGTCGGCAATGCCGGCGGCGTCCAACGCGTCGAGCACTCTGCCGATCTGGTAGTCCATGCGCGTGACCATCTCGGCATAGGTCTTCATGGAGCCGCCGTCGAAATGCTTGAGCTTGCCCTTGATCCGTTGGGCCTCGGCCTCGTCGCCGGGGCCTTCCCAGGGCCAATGGGGCGCATTGAAGTGCAGGCTCAACAAGAACGGCTGCGCGCCTGCCGCGTAGGAGCGCAACGCCTGTAACGCGTGCTCACCGAGAAGGTCGGTGAGATAACCGGGCTCGTCGACGCGCACGTCCTCGGACCAAAGATCTTGGTCGTGGATGAAATAGTCGGACGCGCCGCGGCGGATGCCGTAGAAGTGGTCGTAGCCGCTTTTGAGCGGCCCATAGTCCGGCAGCGGGCCGAGATGCCATTTGCCGACGAGTGTCGTCGCGTAGCCGGCTTTCTTCAGTTGTGCGGGGAGGGTTGGCAGGCCGGGCGGAAGACCGACGACCTTGCCGTCATCGCGGACGGATACGGGTTCCTCGAGTCCGACCGGAAGGCGGTCTTGATAGCGTCCCGTGATGATGGCCGTGCGCGATGCCGAGCATACGGCAGAATTCGCGTAGGCCTGCAGAAAACGCATGCCGCCAGCCGCGATTCGATCGATGTTCGGCGTTTCGTATTCTCGACGGCCGTAGCACGAGGCGTCCGCGTAGCCGAAGTCGTCGGCGATGATGAATACGATGTTCGGTTTCGCCGTTTGTGCGCGGGCCCGTTGCCGCGTCGCAAGCGCGAGCGCGCTGCCGGCCGCGCCAACCAGGAGATTTCGGCGCGTGAGGGTCATCGTGCTCGCTCGTAGCGCGATTGCGCCATGCGAGCCATGACGTTGCGCGACGGCACGATGGGAGCTCGCGCCCGGATCAGTCGTGTCCCGCGGCCAGCTTCTTCTCGACGACGGGCTTGAGGCTGCCCAGACCGCTCGCGACACCGAGATCGAGTGCCTTGTCGCTGCCGGTGCCTTTGAGCTTGGCCCGCAGCGAGAGCAGCGCGCCGACCCGATTGCTGCTCGCGCAATGCACCAGCACGGGCTTCGGCACGTCGGCCAGCAGCTTGTCGAGCGCGTTGGCGTTCTCGTACGACACGCCGCCGGCCCCATTCACGGGCAGATTGACGTAACTCATGCCGAGCCCCTCGACGGTCTTTTTCTCGTCGAGGCCGCGATCCTCGTTCGGGGCTCGCAGGTCGATGACGGTCTTGTAGCCGGCCGCAGCAATCGCCGCCAGCGCGTCGGCACTCGGTTGACCGGCCGTCGTGATGCCCTTGAGCGCGTCGTGGCGATTCGGCAGGTCGGCCGATTGCGCAAGCGCGAGCCCCAAGGTCACGCAGGCAAGCGCCGCGATCGCTGCGCCCGAGCGGCTCATGTGTATCAGCTTCGACGATAGTGCCATGCGTCCCCCACTCGGCAATGTGTGTCGAGTCGATTGTCATCCTTCCTGGCTCAGGCCTCAATACCCGCGTGCCGGCTTGGCGGCCCACGCGCCGCGATGGCTCCTGGAGTGGGCGGAATTTCCAATCGCCGTCGATGCAGTCGCGATCGTGGGCCTCGTGCTCGCGGCTCGAAACGGGCCGCCCCGACGACGGCTGCCTCTTTCCGCCGCTGTGGGGCCCGGACAGCTTCAACAACGGCGCCGGCATGCACCGCGTGCTCACGGCCGCCCGATTCGTCAAGGCTCGCATGCCTTTCCCTTCCCGCAACGGCAGCATCGATACGGTCCCTACAAAGAAATTCAGGCCTGGTACGCGGCCCGCAAAGCCGCGGATGCCCTGCCGAAGGGGCGTTGAATCGCGGATTTGCGAGCGGAGCGGACCCGCCGGCGGCGACTTCGATGGCTTCGCTGGGCGGTGCTAGCCGGCGACTAGCAGGCTGTAGCCGTATTCCTGGGCGCGTGTGAGCGCGACGACGCCGGCAGAGACGAAACGGCTGCTGCCGACGGCGTGGGCAACGAGCTCGTCGTGAACCTCGTCGGCCTTCTGGCCGGTGCGCTGAGCAACGACGCTCGCAACGAACTGCGTCGCCATGTTGCAGATCGCGTATTGGGTGCCCTTCGCCGCAAGTGCGTCGATCGTGATGCCGCGGTTGTCGAGTCCCTTCTGCTCCGCCGAGTTCAACGGGTTGATCTTCGGCGCGCCGCTACTCTGTGGGTCCGGAAGCTTGATCAGCGATTGAAAAATCTCGCCGTACTTAGCCCACATCGCGTCGTCGTAGCCGAAAGGCGTGGAGAAGTGCCGGAAACATACGACGATTGCGAAATCGGCTGGCTCGCCCGCATACGCGCTTTCGCGCGCGATGTAGAGATTGTTCGCATAGCCCAGCGCGGCCGCGCCGCCGCTCGCGGTGTCGGAGTCGATGAAAACGCGATGGGTGCCCGGTAGCTCGTCGAACCACGCGTCGAGCGCGTGCCGGGCCGGCTCGAAGCGAGTGCGGCGCCGTTCGCGGCTCTGAGCCTCGACAGTCGTTCCTGCGATGAGGCCGGCGACGGCAACGCCCACCATCAAAGATCGTCTTGCCACCACGTCGTCGTCGCGCTCTTCCATCGGCTGTTCCCCGAAACTGCGTGCCCGCCAAACGGCTGAGCATTCAACTATACGCGCACCCGGCGGTCAATTTTGGGACAATCGAAACCGCGTCGCGGCGCAAGTCACACGGCATCGGGAGAGCGCGAAAATGGACGGAAACATCGCCCCTGGCAGGTCCTATCCAAGCCTGCGACTGCACATCGACGGGGAGTGGATCGACGTCGGTCGTCGCCGAACCCACACGGTACTGAATCCGGCCACTGGGCAGGCGCTCGCCGAATTGCCGCTCGTCGATGCGCAGGATCTCGATCGGGCCCTGGCGGCCGCCGAGCGCGGTTTCCGAGTGTGGCGCCAGGCCGGTCCCGAGGAGCGGGCTCGCGTGCTGAGCGGCGCGGCGCAATTGCTTCGCGAACGCGCGAGCGAGATAGCGCGCAATGCCACGCTCGAAGAGGGCAAAACGCTCGAAGAAGCCCGGCTCGAGACGCTCGCTGCCGCCGGGCTCTTCGATTTTTACGCCGGAGAGGCAACGCGCATCTACGGTCGCGTGCTCATGCGGCCGACCGGCATGCGCTCGCTGGTCATGAAAGAGCCCATCGGCCCCGTGGCCGCCATCTCGCCGTGGAATTTCCCGGTCGGTAACCCGGCACGCAAGCTCGGGGCGCCGGTCGCGACGGGATGCTCGGTGATTTTGAAACCGGCCGAGGAGGCGCCGGCCTCGGCGATGGCGGTGATGCAAGCATTGTTGGACGCAGGCCTGCCTGCCGGTGTCGCGCAGCTCGTTTTCGGTGTGCCCGACGAGGTGTCGCGCCACCTGCTGGCTTCGCCGACGATTCGCAAGCTCAGCTTCACGGGCTCCACGACCGTCGGCAAGCAGCTCATGCGTTTGGCGGCCGACACCGTGAAGAAAACGACGCTCGAGCTCGGGGGGCACGCGCCGGTGATCGTGTTCGACGATTGCGACCTCGAGAAAACGGTCGAGACGCTGGCGGTGTCCAAATTCAGAAACGCGGGGCAGGTGTGTGTTTCGCCGACACGGTTTTACGTGCAACGCGGAATCTACGAGCGCTTCGTGGCGGCGATGGCGGAGCGAACGAAGCGCGTTCGCGTCGGTGACGGATTGTCGGCTGAAAGCCAGATGGGTCCGTTGGCCAATCCACGCCGCCCCGCGGCCGTCGAATCGATGATCAAAGAAGCCGTTGGCGAGGGGGCGCGAGTGCTGACCGGCGGCGAACGGATCGGTCGAGACGGCTTCTACTTCCAGCCGACGGTCATGGCCGATGTTTCCAAGCAGTCACGAGCGATGAACGAAGAGCCCTTCGGACCGTTGATCATGGCGGCGCCTTTCGGCGACTTCGAGGAAGCCGTCGAGCAGGCGAATCGTTTGCCGTACGGGCTTGCGGCTTATGCGTTCACGGAAAACGGACGGCAGGCGAACCGAATCGCCGATGCGATCGAAAGCGGCATGGTCGGTATCAACACCACGCGGCTCGCGGCCGCGGATTCACCGTTTCAAGGGGTGAAGCAGAGCGGGCACGGTTCCGAAGACGGCCCCGAAGGTCTGCTGGCGTGTCTCGTCACGAAGTCTATTCACATGACGTGAGTCCTCGCAGGCGGGTCTCCGCTCGGCGTTAGGACGTATGCAACAGCGTCTCGAGGCGATCGAGGTCGTTCACCACGCGCCACGTACCGCTGCGCGCAATGCGTCGCTACGGACTTGAGTCTACAATCCGGGTCGCGAAGACCCGCGCCCGGGTGGCGGAATGGTAGACGCAGCGGACTTAAAATCCGCTGAGGAGCAATCCTCGTGCCGGTTCAAGTCCGGCCCTGGGCACCACCGAAAATCGGCTCCGCGTCGCGGGTGCTGTTCAGGGCTGACGGGGCACGAGCGGGGTGACGGTCGCTGCCTTGGGCTCGGGACGTTTGGTCTCTTGGGCTTCGAGGCGGGGCAACAGCACGCGCGTTCGCCAGACTTCGTACGGGTCCCAGCCGCCGGTCACGGTCTCTAGGGCTTTCGCGGCCGGTTTGGGATCTTGCTTGGTTGCGGCGATCCATGCCGCGGTCGTGGTACTCATCGAAACAACTCGCAGGTCATTAGGGGTAGTCAACAAGACGCGCAGTATGCGCGCTTCTAGTGACAAGACTGTGAAGCGGGTCACACTATTCCGCGGAATATGTCACTTAGGCCTTGCCGGTACGCCTAGGGCGGTTCCGCTCCCCGACAGCCCCTCCCCGGGGGAGAGCGCCGGCTCTATTTGACTCGGCGCATTCCGGAGGGCTTGACCGGCTGTTGGGGCGGCATAAGGGCCGTATCGGCCAATGACTCGTCGTTCGGTAACGGCGATCCATGGGCAACCCAGTCGGGGACTTGCACTTTCATACGGAATGGGCCCAGGGTCAGAATGTCCTGATCGCACAGAATCGCGCGCGAGACTGGAACGCCGTTGAGGGCCAGCCCGTTTGCGCTGTTGAGGTCCACCACGTAGTAACCCTGCGGAGTCCCGACGATGACTGCGTGATGGCGACTGAGGTAGGGACTCGGTAGGCAGATATCGTTGTGCTCGCTCCGGCCGATGAGTGTCCGCTGCCCGAGCGTGGCGCGGTTTAGCACCTTGCCGCCGCGACTGACGAGCAAATAGCCTTGAGGCGGCATGTCGAGCGGCACCTCCGGGTCGGTGGCGCCGGGCGTGTCCAGCTTCGAGGCGTGGCGTTCACTGAGCGTCGCGGCGGCCTGTTTGGCTAGATGGGCGTCGACGCGTTCGACACCCTGGCGGCGCAACAGCAGCAAGGCCATCTGACACAGGACGTTGACAGCCGCGTAACGGCCGCTGCTCAGTTGCGCGATGGTTCGTACGCCGTCGTCCGCCACGAGCCCTGCCATCTCGAAGCGGTTCAACCGCCAATCGACATAGCTCACGAGGTCGTTCTCCGAAGGAGCGTCGAGCACGTGCACTTTGACTTGGTGGGGGTCGAGGCCGCAGCGCGCGAGGTCGAATCGGCCAGCAAGGGTCGTCGGGCCACCGAGCAGCAATTCGATGGCCGGTTGCTTATCGACTTTGAAAGATAGAAGCCGCTCGATCTCTTCCCAAGCTGCGTCTTCGAAGGTATGAGCGTCGTCGATCGATAGCACGACGCGCCGGCCCTGCAAGCGGCGTTGGTGGACGAACACGGTAAAGAGATTTCGCTGCTCGATCTCCGATAGCTCCCAAGGGGCGAGATCGGCACTCAGCAGAACCCCCGCCAGGACAGCGGCCGCGTCGTTTTTGGGCCCGCGGCAATTCAGAACAACGGCGCCCGGAGGCAGTTGCGATGCGAAGTGAGAGAGCAGGGTGCTCTTCCCGCTCGATGGAGCCCCGACCAGAATCCGCGTCTTGGCGGCTCCGGAAAGTTGGCTCAGGGCCGACTTTTGAGCCGGCCCGAGCCAAATCTGATCCGCCGTTGGTCGCGCGAATACTCTAGCGGGAGACACTAAAAGTTGTGCAGCTCCCATATGCCGTTTCCTTTCTTCTACAAATAGTTATTGAGGATTTGTCAGTGTTTTTCTTACGGCGGTCAGCAGTCTAAGTCATGAGGAAAGTTATGTAAACTGCTGGTTTGCCGTACGTTTTGACCCCCGGACGGTCAGCGTTACCGAGGCCAAGAGCTCAGCCTGGATCCTTAAAAGTCTTCTTACCCATTGTTCTAACAAGGAAAATAGTGATCTACTCGCTTGCAAAACGGCCGGGCTTGGGCACAATCGCCGACTCCGACGAGGCAGGACGGTCGAATTGACGACGACTCGAAGTTTGCAGGTTCGTGATTTGGGCATTTGGCGCGGAGACCGCTGCCTATTCGAAGCATTGGACTTCGACCTGGCGCCGACCCAGCTCGCGCTGGTGATCGGACCCAACGGCGCGGGCAAAACGACGCTGTTGCGGACGTTGGCGGGTCTCGCGATGCCGACGACGGGCGCGGCCAAATGGGGCGGAGAGCCTTTGCACGCGCTGCCTTCGGAGCGACGTGGGGACGTCGCTTACCGCGGTCACCTGGACGGTCTCAAGAAGGACCTCACGGTGGCCGAAAACCTCGACTTTCACCGCCGGCTGTGGTCGAGTCACGACGCCGATCGATGCGTTGCTGGCAGAGCTCGAGCTCGCGCACGCGACGCAGACACGAGTGCGGCACTTGTCCGCGGGGCAGCGCCGGCGCACCGCGCTCGCGACGCTGCAGCTGTCGGGCGCTAAGCTTTGGGTCCTCGACGAGCCGATGACGAACCTCGATGGCGCGGGCCGCACGCTCGTGGTGGATTGGACACGCCGGCACTTGGGCGGGGGCGGCATCGCGGTCGTGGCGACGCATCAGCCCGAGGAGTTCATGGCGCCGGGCACCTTCGTCATCGAGCTCTAGGACAGGGTATGACGCCATTTTCGATCGTTTTCGTGCGCGACCTCAAGGTGGCCTTTCGCCGTTGGAGCGAGCTCGCCAACCCGCTGATCTTTTTCGTTATCGTGGTGGCGCTGTTTCCGCTGGCGCTGTCGCCGGATCCCGCGCGCCTACAACAGGTGGGTGTCGGTATTCTGTGGATCTCGGCGCTGCTATCCTCGTTGTTGGCGCTCGAAGGGTTGTTTCGGGCCGACGCCGAGGACGGCACTCTCGAGCAATTGATGTTGAGCCCCGTGCCACTCGGCGTCACCGTGTTGGCCAAAGTGGCCGCACATTGGCTCATGACCATTTTGCCGCTGATTGCCATGATGCCGCTGCTCGCATTGTCCTTTTACTTGCCGACGGTTGCGCTGCCGACGCTCGCTTTGGCGCTGCTGCTCGCGACGCCGACGTTGAGCGTCCTCGTCGCGCTCGGCGCCGCGCTGACGGTGAGCCTCAAGCGAGGCGGCGCTATCGTCGGACTACTCGATTTTGCCGATGACCGGACCGCTGTTGATTTTCGGCGCCCGCGCGACGGATCTCAGTGCGGCCGGGGAGCCGACGGCAGGTCCGATTTATTTGCTTGCCGCCTTGGCGGCGCTTGCAGTTTCGCTGGGACCGATCGCCATCGCCGCGGCGCTGCGAGTGGGGCTCGAGTGACGGTCGAGGAGTAACGATGCGATTACCACGTTGGTTTCACTTGCTCGGCTCGCCGCCCTTCGTCTACCGCTTGGCGGGCAAGCTCGTGCCCTGGTTCGCGACGATCGGTTGCTTGCTGATCGGCGTGGGATCCTACTGGGGCTTGGCGGTGGCACCGCCGGACTGTCACGCAGGGTGAGGTGTACCGGATCATCTATATCCACCCGCAAGCGGCCTATATCGGCATGATGGCCTACGTCGTCATGGCCGTGATGGGAGGCATCGGCTACATCTGGCGGATGAAGCTTGCGCATGCGGTTGCCGTCAGTGCAGCGCCTATCGGTGCTTCGTTCACTTTCTGTGCGCTGCTGACCGGATCCCTCTGGGGCGGCCGACTTGGGGTACGTATTGGGAGTGGGGCGATCCGCGAATCATGTTCGAGACGTTGCTGCTGTTCCTGTTCCTCGGCTACATGGCGCTGCGTGCAGCCTTCGAAGACCGAGAGAAGGCCGATCGCGTGAGTGCGATCCTCGCCGTCGTCGGAGTCGTCAATGTGCCGATCATTCATTACTCCGTGCTCTGGTGGAATACGCTGCACCAAGGCCCCACGATCTCGAAGCTCGGGGCGCCCTCTATGAGCACCCAGATGCTGATTCCGTTCCTGATCATGGTCCTCGGGTTCACGTTCTGCTTCTACTGGCTGCTGTTGAACCGCCTCCAGGGCGAAATTGTCGAACGGGAGCGAGACGCGCGGTGGATCCGCGAAATGTTGGCTGCGGAGGCCCGGTGAGCGAATTTTTCTCGATGGGCGGCGATGCGGCCTACGTCTGGCCGGCGTACGGTATTACACTGGCCGTGTTGGTCATGAATGCGTGGTGGGCCCGGCGCAAGCGCCTGGACGCGCTCGAGCGGGCACGGCCATTCGACGGCCGAGGGCCGGCCGAATAGGCAACCGAAAGTGAGGCAGGTGTGATGAGGCCGAGAAGACAACGGATGCTGTTGATCGCGCTCGTGCTCGCGGGTGTGGCGCTCGCGGTCGGGTTTGCCGTGAAGGCGTTCCAAGAGAACCTCTCCTATTTTTTCAGCCCGTCGGACGTCGTGGCCGGGAAGGCGCCCAAAGAGCGCACGTTTCGGCTCGGCGGCATGGTCCTCGACAAGAGCGTGAAGCGGGATCCGGGCAGCCTGACAGTCAACTTCGTCGTGACCGATTACGCGAACTCTTTGCCCGTGAGCTATACGGGTGTGCTGCCGGATCTGTTCAGTGAAGGCAAGGGCGTCGTCGTCCGCGGCAAGTTCGACGGCAGCGGTGGGTTCGTCGCCCAAGAAGTGCTCGCGAAGCATGACGAGAACTACATGCCCCCCGAAGTCGCCGACTCGTTGAAGAGAGCTCGGCAGCTCCAGTGATCCGCGCCCGCGGGCAGGCCACCGTGGGTTAGAGCGGCGCGCATGAGCAGCTTTTGGATCGCGGCCGCAATTCTTGCGGCTTTGGCCGTCGGTTTCCTCCTTGTGCCGCTCTGGCGTCAAAGGCGCGCGAATGGGCGATGGTCGACGGCGGGACTTGTCGCCGCGCTTGCAGTCGTTCCGGTCGCAGTCGGGTTGTATCTGCAGGTCACGCACGTGGCATCCGGTTGCGGCGCAGAAGCTGTCCGAAGACGAGCGTCTCGTGCAGCAGCTCGCCGAGCGGCTACGGCAACGACCCGACGACGCACGCGGCTGGCGCTTGCTCGGAGGTGCCTACGTTGCGCTCGGCCATTATGCGGAAGGCCAAGACGCGTATCGCGAGGCGTGGAAGCGCACTCCGAATCCCGACAACGAGCTGAAGCTCGAATTTGCCGAATCGCTCGTGCTCGCCGATCGCTCTGCATTGAGCGGCGAAGCCGCTGCGTTAGTGGAGGAAGTCCTCTCCGCGGAGCCTAACAATCCGAAGGCGCTTTGGTACGGTGGCCTCGTGTCCCTCGATGGCGGCCGCGAGGCGGAGGTTCGCGACCGCTGGAGTCGTCTGCTGCAGATGAATCCGCCCGCACAAGTCGTCGACGCGATTCATCGGCAGCTCGCGTCTCTTGGCGGCGCCCAGACCATGGCCAGTACAACGGGGCCGCAAATCGCGATCGACGTGCGGCTCGGCGAAGGCAGGTCGTTGGCCGCACTCGGGCCCCAAGCAATGCTGTTTCTCTTCGCGCGCGCGCCGGGCGGCGGTCCACCGGTCGCCGTCAAACGTTTGCCGGTCAGCTCCGTGCCCGGAAAGTTCACACTGAGCGATGCCGATTCCATGATTCCGGGCCGCTCGCTCGGCGATTTCGACGAGCTGACCGTGATGGCAAGGCTGTCAGCTACGGGCCAGCCGATCGAGCGGACCGGCGACTGGTACGCAGAGGCGCAGGTGCGGCCCAACGAAGGCGCAACGGTGGCGCTCGTCATCGATCAGGTGGTCCAATGACCCGATGCCCGAGCTGCCCGATATCACCGTCTATGTCGATGCGCTGAGCGAGCGCATTCTCGGCAAGGCACTCGAGCGCGCACACGTCCAGTCTGCGTTTCTGCTGCGCAGCGTGGATCCCGGTGTCGAAGCGGCCGTCGGCCATCGCGTGGTCGCGCTCGAGCGCTTGGGCAAGCGTATAGCGTTCGGTTTCGACAACGGCGTCTGGTTCGTGCTGCACCTGATGATTGCAGGTCGTTTGCATTGGCGCGGCAGTTGGCCCGAGCGTGCGTCTCGCCAGACGTTGCTGCTGCTCGGCTTCGATGCCGGAACACTCACGCTCACCGAAGCCGGCACTCAGAAACGCGCATCGCTGTATGTCGTCCGTGGGCGCGGATGCTCTCGCCGAGCACGATCCCGGTGGACGCGAAGTGGCGGCCTTGACGGACGCCGAGTTTCGCTACCGCGTTGCGGCGCGAGAATCACACCTTGAAGCGTGCGTTGACGGATCCTCGAATCTTCAGCGGCATCGGCAACGCGTATTCGGACGAAATACTGCACCGCGCGCGTCTGTCGCCGATCTTGCTCGACGTCGAAGCTGACCGACCAGCAGTGCGCGCAGCTACGAGCCGCGTGTGTTTCCGTGCTCGAGGAGTGGACCGAGCGGTTTCGGGCCGAGCGAGCAGGGCGAGTTTCCCGAGAAGGTCACTGCGTTTAGGCCGGAGATGGCCGTACACGGACGTTACGGTCGAGCCTGCCCGGTTTGCGGCACGAAGGTGCAAAGAATCCGGTACGCCGCCAACGAGACGAACTACTGTCCGCGCTGCCAGACCGGTGGGCGCCTGTTGGCCGATCGTTCGCTGTCGAGGTTACTCAAACAGGACTGGCCGAGGTCGATCGATGAGCTCGAGCGTTTGCGCGAAGGGCCCGCGCAATGACCTCGACGAGCAAATGGCCACGAGTCATCGTTCATGCGGACATGGACGCATTCTATGCGGCCGTCGAGCAGCTCGACGATCCCTCCCTGCGCGGCCGACCGATTCTCGTCGGACCGAACAGTGCCAGAGGAGTCGTGCTGACGGCCAGCTACGAGGCTAGGCCGTATGGCGTAGGCAGTGCGATGCCCATGATGCGAGCGCGCAAGCTCTGTCCCGATGCGTTGATAGTGCCGCCGCGCTTCGAACGTTATCAGCAAGTGTCCAAGTCGATCATGGGCGTGTTCGGAGACTTTTCACCGCGCGTGGAGGCATTGAGCCTCGACGAGGCGTTTTTGGATATGACGGGCGCCGAGAGGCTGTTCGGCTCACCGGCGATGATTGGTCGAAAGCTCAAGTCCGCCGTGCAGGAAGTTACGAGGGGGCTCACCGCGTCGGTCGGCATTTCATCGACCAAGTATGTCGCGAAGGTGGCGAGCGGATATCGCAAGCCTGACGGCATGACCATCGTCGCCCCGGGTGATGCCGTCGCATGGCTGGCGCCGCAACCGATCTCGAGTCTGTGGGGCGCCGGGCCGAAGACGGCCGCTCGATTGCGCGCTCTCGGCTTCGAGACGATCGGGGATGTAGCCGCGCCGCCCCGTCGAAGAGCTCGAGCGTGCGCTCGGGGGTGTCGGACGTCGATTTCACTCGTTGGCCAATGCAGTGGACGCGCGCGACGTGAGCGGCTCGCGAAGCGCCGTGAGCCTGAGCTGCGAACGTACGCTTACGGCCGACGTGACTGCACGTACCGAGATCGAAGGACACGTCCGCGATGCGGCGGAAACCGTGGCGCGACGTCTACGCGGGCGCGGCGTTCGCGTAAGCGGCGTTCGTCTCAAGCTCAAGCGCAGCGACTTTCGCGTGATCACGCGCCAGTGCTTGCTTCGCGAGCCGACCGACGTTGCCGCCGACTTGTTTCGTGCCGGAAGAACACTGCTGTCCGAGCTCGACGACACGGGTCCGTTTCGTCTCGTGGGTCTCGGAGTGTACGAGTTCGCGGCCGGGGAGCGGGAAGGGCAGCTCGACTTTGCGGACGCTGCGTCGAGCCGCGCGAGGCGGCTCGAAACCACGCTCGACGAGCTTGCGGAGCGTTTCGGCGCAGGGGCCGTGCAGCGTGCGGCGAATCTCGTTGCCGACCGGGGCATGGGCATGGCGGCCAATCTCGATTTCCTCGGGCGCGCGGCCGACGAGCCGGGCGACGACTAGCTCGGCGCCGGGTACGTTCCGCCGGTGCACTGCGCGGCAAGCTCCTCGAGCTCGGCCCAGCGTTCTACGGCTCGCTCGACACGCCCCTCGGTCTCGCGAAGCTCGGCGAGAACGTGCTGGGTTTCCTCGAACGGTCGCTGGTAGAAGTCCGTTTGATTCACGAGCGTTCGAAGGTTCGCGAGCTGGGCCTCGAGCACTTCGATTTCATCCGGCAATGCGTCGAGCTCTCGCTGCAGCTTGTAGGAAAGCTTGCGCGGCGCTGCCGAGGTTTTCGTTTCGCGTCGAGCGGGGGCGTCGCGCTGCGAGACGCTTTTGGCCTGTGCGCTCTCCGCAACGGCGAGCTCGAGACGTCGTTCGAGCCAGTCGCTATAGCCGCCTGCATGACGTTTGACGACGCCGTCGGCCTCGAACACGAGCGTGGACGTGACGACGGCATCGAGAAAGTGGCGGTCGTGGCTCACGACGAGCAACGTGCCGTCGTATTCGGTGAGTCTATCTTCCAAGGCCTCGAGCGTTTCCACGTCGAGGTCGTTCGTCGGCTCGTCGAGCACGAGCAGGTTGGCGGACTCGGTGAAGAGTTTCGCAAGAATCACTCTGTTGCGTTCACCTCCCGAAAGTGCGGCGATGCGCGTCATCGCGCGCTTGGCCGAAAAGAGAAAGTCCGTGAGATAGGCGACGACATGCTTTCGTCGCCCTTGGACGTTGACGTAGTCGCGTCCTTCGCCGACGAATTCGGCGATGGTCTTATCCGGATCGAGCTCGCGCCGGAGCTGATCGAAATAACCGACCTTGAGGTTCGTGCCGAGCTTGATCGTCCCTGACTCAGGCGTGATCTCGCCGAGGAGAATTCGCAGGAGCGTCGTCTTACCGACGCCGTTGTTGCCGATGATCCCGAGCCGGTCGCCGCGCATGACGCGCAGCGAGAACTGATCGATCAACCGCTTGTCCCCGAATCCGTGCGAGACGTTGCGTGCCTCGATAACTTTTCGGCCGGACAACTCTTCCGATTCGTTTATGAGAATACGCGCGCTACGCGGACGCTTGATCCGGGCAGCACGCTCGACCCGTAACTGCTCGAGCGCCCGCACGCGGCCTTCGTTGCGAGACTCGCGGGCTTTGACGCCTTGCCGAATCCAAGCTTCTTCTTCGGCGAGCTTTTTGTCGAACAGTGCGTTGCGCCGGTTTTCCTCGTCCTCCGCACGCGCCTTTTGCTGCAAGTAGTCCCGATAGCCGCCGGGCCAGCTGCGCAGCTGGCCACGGTCGATGTCGACGATCCGCGTCGCAACCCGTTCCACGAAGCTGCGATCGTGCGTCACGAATAAGACCGCGCCGCTATATCGCTGCACCTGTGTCTCGAGCCACTCGATCGTGCTGATGTCGAGATGATTCGTCGGCTCGTCCAACAGAAGTAGGTCCGGGTTCGACACGAGCGCCTGGGCGAGGGCGACCCGGCGTCGCCAGCCTCCCGAGAGCTCGCTCATCTTCAGGTCGCCCGGCAGCTGCAGCTGCGTCACGATGGTTGCGACCTGCGTCTCGGTCGACCAGCCGCCGCCGGCTTCGATATCGCGCTGAAGCGCTTCGATTCCCCGCAGAGTCGCAGGATCCGGATTGCGCGCGCCCGACAGTTCCTCGAATGCCGCGATGCGTTCGCGTTGCGCCGCCATACCGCGAGCCACGAACTCGCGAACGGGCTCATCCGTCTCGTCGGCAAGTCTCTGATCTAACAAACTGTAGCGCAGCGAGCCGGGTCGCTCGATTTTGCCGTCGTCGAGCTCAACGGTGCCGGTGATGAGCTTGAGCGTCGTCGACTTGCCGGCGCCGTTGCGGCCTATGAGGCATACGCGCTCGCCGGCCTCGATCGCGAACGAGGCGCCGATGAGGATCTTCTGGTCCCCGAACGAGACCGACACGTTGTCGAATCGAATTAAGGCGTTCATAGCGGCTTCTTACGCCGCGTACTGTAATGGCGACGCCCGTTAGGTCAATGAAAAACCGAGCAACCGTGGGGTTGGGTGTCAACTAAATCGACGGTTTTGGGGTTGCCCGGAGGGTTCGGCCGTATGGAAGGACGTGGGGCGCCGAGTGGATCTGGCCATAAACACTGCGCATCCAATATTTAACATAATATACATTATGCGTACTATGAGATCTGTGTCACAGAAAGTCCGAATGTTTTCAACGGCACCGTCGGGATCTTTTACAGCGCCAGTGAGAAATAGACCTTAACTCTATGTTTTTTATGGCTGGCATGAGATTTGCTCCTCGTGCGACATGAACACTCGTCGCGCACTTCATTTCGTCTTGCTGGGCGTTTTCTGGTCGGTGCTCTCGCCAGCTTATGGTGACAGCGCGTGGGACGTCGTGCTCAACGGACGTGCCGTCCACATCAACGCATCGCAGCACTGGAACGAAAACAATTGGGGTCTGGGGATCGAGCGTGAATTCAACACGAGCGGCCGCTGGGTAAAGGTCGCGGTGGCCAATGGCTTCAAAGACAGCCTGGACAATCCGTCATACATGGCAGGCGGCGGCCTCAAGCGACGTTTCCGGTTGTTCGAGGACCATTTCTACGTGGATCTGGGCATGATCGGGTTCGTCATGACGCGCGAGGACGTCAATCACAATCATCCGTTCCCGGGCGTCTTGCCGGCGATGACGGTGGGCTCGAAACGTTTTGCCGTGAATATCACCTACATGCCGGAAAGCATCGTCGACACAGTGACCCACGCGAACCAGCGCGACCCTTCGCTCAATGGAATCTTGTTCATTCAGTTCAAGCTCGATGCCAGTCTGTTTCGACCGGTTACACGGCATCAGTTGCTCGCGGCCAGCGACGACCAAGGCGAGTAAAACACGGTAAATACAATGGCCTAGAGGCTAATGACGGCGCCTATGCGCGGCGCTCGCGGGCGCGCCGCGGCGCATTGTGCTATTTTCCAAACAGCTCCGTGATTCCCGATATCCGAGACGTTGGCGGACGACTGGAGGAGCCTTGGATATGCGACGCTTGAAGTGGTTTTCCATCGCCGTTTGCGCAAGTTTTCTGGGTTTGAGCGTGGCTCAGGCCGGTTTGCTCGTATCCGAGAAAGAGATTCGTCGTGCAGCCAGAATCGAGTGGCTCTCGATGAAGCGCAACGTGCCCTTGGAGCCCGATACGCGGGTTCAGCGCTATGTGCAGTGCGTCGCCACTAACGTCATCAACGTGCTCGACGAAGAGCACCGGAAGCTGGATTGGGAAGTCGTGGTGTTCGACGACGACGGGATCAACGCGTCCGCCAACCCCGACGGCAAGATCGCAGTGCTGAGCGGTCTGCTCCGAGTGGCCGACACGCCCGATTCGTTGGCCGCCGTGCTGGGTCACGAGATCGCTCACGCGACGCAGAACCACGTCATGGAGCGCGCGAAGCAGGGAGCGCGGACCGACATGCTCGTGCTGTTGGGCTCCGCAGCCACGGGCATCCGATCGGACATGTTGCGCGATGGTGCGACTATCGGTCTGAGCCTGCCCTATGCGCGCGATCAAGAGTCAGAAGCAGATCTCGTCGGACTGCAGTACATGGCCAAGGCGGGCTTCGATCCGCGAGCGGCGATCTATCTTTGGAAGAACATGTCGGCAGCCAACCGAGGCGCGCCGCCGGAGTTTTTGTCGAGCCACCCCTCCGACGACACACGCCTCAACGATATCGTCAAGCAGATCACGCCTGCTCTCGTGACCTACAACGACGCTCGCGAGGCCGGCAAGCGGCCGAACTGCCAAATCAGGTGAGGCGGTCGGTTGTTTCGCCCGCCGGCCTTCACTCGTCGACCTTCGGTCAGTTTGCTTGCGAGGTTTCGGGGTCTCCGTGGCCCCCCGCGGTTGCCGCCGATGGACCGGCCGCGTTTGCCGGAGGCGTCGGCGGCGCGTTCTCGGACTCGCCGGTTGGCGGAGCGACCGGAGGTGGCGGGCTTTGCGGGCCGACCGTAATTTGTCCTTGACCGATCGGCGGCGGCGGCGGGACAACGCCGCGTTTCACGTAGAGTTCCACTAGGCTGTCGTCGGTCAAGGATTCGACGTCGCTGACTTGACACAGGCTTTCGCGGTTGCCGAATCGATCGATCCGTCGTCCTTCGCTGTCGACGGTGCCCGTCCTCTCGATCCGGCGGATGGTCCGGTTGTCGTTGGTCGGGTCGATGGGCAGCTGATCGGTGTCGGCGGACCCTTCGGTAAAAACACCGCCGTCGACGCTCACTTGGATGTCGTTGGAGCAAATCCTATCGTCGCCAGACGTTTGTTGGCCGAAAGTTTGAGTGCCGAAGATGTTCTCTGCCGCCGTACGCTGGGAGATGTCGTTCTTGTGGAAGTTGAGATCCGGCGCGAACGTCATGTCGCAAAACGTGCCGCGAAGCTCGATTTTGAAAGGACACCTCTGTGCACCGACGTAGACGATCAACGTCGTGCGACCGATGACCTCGAAGTCGCGGATATCACGTTCCCTGAAGCACTGAGACACGCTGCAGGCTCGGGCGACTGGTTGGTTGTCGTTGACCGGAGTGCTGGCACAACCGGCCACCAGCAGCGCGCCGACTAACAATACGAGTCTCATGGGCTGAGTCTCCTTGGGGCGCAGCACCACTCTAGGGCACTTTCCGATCGCTGTCTATTTCGCGCTCGGACCGACCTTCCTGCAATGCCCTGGTGCGGTCCAGCGCGGCACTCGGTCCAGGCCGGTCTTCCTCATCCGCTTGCCCGCCGGAACGGTTTTAGCCGCCTTCACAGGCGCTTCCTCGGTCGTTCGCCAACATGTCGAGACTCAGGTGGGCGACGACGACTCGCGCAGCGCGTCGCGGGCTCGCACGGCGATGTCGGGATGATCGCAAAACACTCCGTCGACGCCGACTTCGGCGAAGAACCACGCCACGAGCTGTGCGAGATTCGTCGCATACGGAGGCAGCGCGTCGCGTCGAAAGGTATACGGGTGCAGAGAAAGGCCGGCTGCGTGCGCATTGTCAGTGACGGCATTCGGAGTCGGTGTGTCGTCGGCGTCGACTGTCACGAGCTGTGAATAGCTGGGGCCGATGCAGTCGGCATAGGCGGCGATTTCCCGCAATCCTCGTTCCGTAAGCAGATCGCCGTATAGGGGCTCCGTGCCCACGAGCTGGACGAGTCGAAGCCGACAGGACAAGTCGTTTCGCACGCGCAGTAGCTCGCTTGCGTCGAAACACTGCACGAATACCGCATCGTCGGTGCTGTCGTAGCCGCGCTCGGCGAGCTTGGCGAGAAGGAGCTTCGATAAATCGATCCCCTGCTCCCTGTGCCATCCGGGGTGTTTGATTTCGGGATAGATTCCGACGCAGCGGCCAGTCGATCGATTCAGGCCGCGCACCAAGTCGATTTCCTCCTCGACTGTATTGATTCGAAATGGCGTCGTGCCGCCCGGGAAGCGGTCGCGGAACAGCGGCTCCGGCGTCCCGGTGCGACGGCGCTCGGAAACGCGCAGGGTGCGCAGTTCCGCCAAGTCGAAATCGATCGCGTAACAATGACCGTCGGCTCGATGTCGGCCCGGGAATCGCGCCGTGACGTCGGTCGTGTCGTCGAGCTGTAGGTCGTGAAGCACCACGAGCTCACGGTCGCGCGTGGCGACGACGTCCTGTTCCAAGAAGTCGGCGCCGAGGCCGTAGGCGAGCGCCTTGCCCTCGAGAGTGTGCTCGGGTAGATAGCCGCTGGCACCGCGATGGGCGATAACGATCGGTGACGCGATTCTTGCCATCGTGCCGCCGAGCCTGACTAAGGCTCGCTACAGCTTGAACTCGATGACTTCCCAGCGCGCGGTATCTTCGTGGCGAGCCTGTCGTCGAACTGCATCTACGATGTCGCGTTCGTTCCAGCCCACGACTTCGGCGGC
The DNA here is from genome assembly GCA_963786385.1 of uncultured Gammaproteobacteria bacterium. Classification (GTDB taxonomy): domain Bacteria; phylum Pseudomonadota; class Gammaproteobacteria; order Steroidobacterales; family Rariloculaceae; genus FEN-1219. The sequence continues at coordinate 1,291,183 of CAWAYS010000005.1, read as the reverse complement.
GCGTTTAGCAAGCTCGGCGGGCGTATCGGCTGTTCCACCGAAAGCGCTGAGGGCTACTAGCGGCAGGTTGACGGCCTGGGCGGCATCCATCTGGTACGTGACCCAATACTCATTGTCGACGTAAAGCGAGCTCAGGACGACGACGACTTCGGCATTCTTCAACTGGGCCCGGTACTCTTCTTTGATCGCTTCCTTACCTCCGCCAGCGGGCGGGTGGTCCGGCGAGCTGCAGTTGACGTAGAAGAAGTTAGGCGAGCTTTCGAGGTATTCAAAAACTCGGTGGTAGTCGGGGTGGCTGGCGAACGCGTGAGTGACGAAAATACGAATCGGGTTCTTTTCCGACATGCCGGGTGATCCATGCGCCAAACTCGGCCCGACCCTACTCCCGCAGCATTGTTTTTGCAATCAACTAGTCAGGCATCTCGGCAGTTTCATTCGGGACGGTCGCCGAGCGATCCGGGAGGGCGGTTTGCGGCAAATTGTCCTGAAGCGACACTGACGGTCCGGTAAGATAAACACAGCATGCGTCTGCTTTTGTATAACATTCGTTATGGGCTCGGACTCGGGTCCGCATTGCATTGGCCGCTGCCGGGTATGGGCTACCTGCTCGGCAATCGAGCCAACCTGCAACGAATCATCGATTTCATCAAGTCGCAGGATCCGGACATCGTCGGACTCGTCGAAGTCGACACGGGATCGATCCGCACGCGCAGCATCAATCAAGCCGAAGCGATCGGGCGCGCGCTCGGGCACTATTCCGTCTATCAATGCAAGTACGGTGTGACGTCCTTGAATCAGCATTTGCCGATCGTCCGCAAGCAAGGCAACGCGTTCCTGGCAGCGCCGCGCGTCCGGGGCGAACGCTTCCACTACTTCGAAAAAGGCATCAAGCGCCTCATCATCGAGCTCGAGCTCGACGACTGCGCAGTTTTTCTCGTCCACCTCTCGCTCAAGTATCGACACCGTCACGCCCAATTGCACTACTTGCACGATCTCGTAGTCGCGGCGACGAAACCCGTGATCATCGCGGGCGACTTCAATACCTTTTGGGGAGAGCACGAGATCTACTTATTCATGAAGGCCGCGAAGCTGCAAAGCGCCAACGTTGGCAGCCTACCCTCCTACCCGAGCACGTCGCCTCGCAAGGAGCTCGACTTCGTTCTGTACGGTAGCGGCATCCGCGTCACGAATTTCGCAATTCCGCCCGTGACGTTTTCCGATCACTTGCCGCTCGTTTGCGACTTCGAGGTCGATACGTCCGCCCGCGTTGCGGCGTGATCTACCTTCCATGACGAGTTTCCGGCACTGGCGGCAGCACATCGACGAGCACAGCGTGTGCTGGCTAACGCTCGACAGGGCCGACTCGAGCGTGAATACGCTGTCGCAGGACGTTCTCGAGTGAGCTTTCGTCCATCATAGACGGTCTCGGGGCTTCGACCGTTGACGGTCTTGTCATCGAGTCCGGCAAGACGACGGGGTTCGTCGTCGGTGCCGATGTGAAAGAGTTCGGTCGGCTCGATAACGCGGTCCAAGGCACCGAAGTCGCCGGCCGCGGTCAAGCGCTCATGGCGCGTATCGCGGCTCTCAAATTTCCCACGGTAGCCGCCATCGACGGCTTCGCGCTCGGCGGCGGACTCGAGCTCGCAATGGCCTGCGACTATCGCGTCGTCGCCGAGGCTACGAGCGCACGCTCGGGCTCCCGGAAGTTCAGCTCGGAATCCATCCTGGGTTCGGCGGAACGGTGCGTGCCGTGTCGTTGCTCGGGCCGCTTGCGGCTCTAGATATGATGCTCACCGGCCGCGCTTTGTCGCCTCGAGAAGCTCTAAAGGGTGGCCTCATCGATAAAGTCGTGCCGCCCGGCGATCTTCGTTCGGCCGCAGCCGATCTCGTGGCGGCTCGCCGGCCCAGACGTCGCGCCCCTTGGTATCTCGACGTCCTGAACACGACGCCTTGCCGGCACGTGCTTTCGTACGTTCTGAGGCGGCAAGTGCGCCGGCGCGTGCGCGAAGCGCACTACCCTGCTCCGTTTGCCATCATCGACCTTTGGGATCGATATGGTGCGCAAGGTCCCGAAGCCTACCGTGCCGAGATCGAGTCCATCGGGGCATTGCTCGTCACTGGGACCTCGAAGAACTTGGTGCGTGTATTCGAGCTTCGAGAGCGCTTGCGCAACCTCGCACCGAAGAGTGGCGGCTTCGAGCAGGTTCATGTCGTTGGCGGCGGCATCATGGGCGGAGACATTGCCGCGTGGTGCGCACTGCGAGGACTGACGGTCACGGTGCAAGACCGGGCCTTGAAGTATGTCGCGCCTGCGCTCAAACGCGCGCAGGAACTGTTTCGACGGCGACTGCGGGCGCCGGGGGCTGCGCAAGCTGCCATCGAGCGGCTTACCGTGGATCTTGCAGCCGAAAGGGTCGGCATCGCGGATCTCGTGATCGAGGCAATCATCGAGAACGCCGAGGCGAAGACCGCTTTGTTTAGGGAGCTCGAGCCGAAGCTCAAAGCTACCGCAATCCTCGCCACGAATACGTCGAGCATCAGGCTCGAGGAGCTGGCAGGTGCTTTGCAGAAGCCCGGTCGATTCGTCGGCTTACACTTTTTCAATCCCGTTGCGAGCTTGCCGCTCGTCGAGGTCATCAGAGGGGATCGGACCGACGCCCAAACCATGGAGCGTGCGCTGTCGTTCGTCACGCAGATCGGCAAGCTCCCGCTGCCTTGCCGCAGCGCTCCGGGATTTCTCGTCAACAGGCTATTGACCCCCTACATGCTCGAGGCTTTGTACGCGCACGAAGACGGCGTTGCGCTCGAAACGATCGACGCCGCAGCCCGCGGTTTCGGCATGCCGATGGGGCCGATCGAGCTCGCCGACCGGGTGGGCCTGGATGTCGCTTTGCACGTGGCGAAGATCCTCGCCGGGACGCTCGCGGTCAAACCTTCTCCGCTCCTCGAGCGTAAAGTGGCCGCGGGCGAGCTCGGGCTCAAGACGGGCCGCGGATTTTACGCGTACGACAAGGGCCGGCGCCCGATCAAGCAAAAACAAGTCCCCGAGCCGGACGACGACCTCGCGGACCGGCTCATCTTGGCGCTCGTCAATGAGGCCGTAGCTTGCTATGCCGAAGGGATCGTCGAGGACACCGACCTCGTGGACGCGGGCGTGGTCTTCGGAACGGGCTTCGCACCGTTTACCGGGGGGCCCATCCAGTACGCCCGGCAGCGAGGGTTCGCGGTGGTCGCCGATCGGTTGAGGTGGCTCGCGGAGCGATTTGGGACGCGCTTCACACCCCACGAGGGGTGGCAAAAACTCATCGAGGAGTCGTGAACCTATCCGCAACGGGCCCTGAATTCCCTGTGCTAGACTCGCCGGCTGACGTAGATTCGTCATGCAGGCAGTTAGCGGTCCAAGTCGTGTTTCGATGAATAAACAAGTCGATGTCAGCCAGCTCAAGGCCCTGTCGCCGCTCGACAGCCTGAAGAAGGACAACCTGTTCGCGCTTGCGAAGAAGACCAAGGTTCGCGAAGCGCAGCCGGGAGAGACACTCTTCCGCGAAGGTGACTCGGAGAAGCGTACGGTATACGTCCTGTCCGGCAGCGTCGAGCTTCGCGAAGGCGACGAACCCGGCTGCCAAGATCACCGGCGGCGCCGAAGACGCCCGCAACCCTTTATCGCCGAAGCTGCCGCGTCGCCATTCGGCGGTGGCCGTGACGCCCGTAGAGTACATCACGATCGACAGCGATCTGCTGGACGTCATGCTGACTTGGGATCAGACCGGCTCCTACGAAGTTTCAGCGAGCTGCGCGGCGAGACTGGTTCGAACGACGATTGGATGACGACGCTGCTGCAGACGAAGGCGTTCCACAAGATCCCGCCCGCGAATATTCAGGCGATCTTCATGCGCCTGCAGCAAGTCAACTACAAGGCCGGCGATGTCGTCATCAAGCAAGGCGAGGAAGGCGATTTCTTCTACGTGATCACGCGTGGCCGCTGCATCGTCACGCGCGAGACGCCGCTCAACAAGGAAGGAATCCGGCTTGGCCGAGCTCGAGGTCGGGGATACCTTCGGCGAAGAAGCGCTCATCTCCGAGGCTAAAGCGCAACGCCACCGTTTACGATGGAGACCGACGGCTCGCTCATGCGGCTCGGCAAGGACGATTTCCGCACGCTGCTCAACGAGCCCATGCTCGACTGGGTCGATGACGACCAGGCGCCGAAAGATCGTCGCCGACGGCGGACAAGTGGCTCGATGTGCGGTTGCCGTGGAGTTCGAGGCTTATCACAACGAGGGCGCGATCAACGTGCCGCTGTATTTCATTCGTCTAAAGCTCAAGACGCTGGATCCGGCCGTCAAGTACGTCGTGTGCTGCGATACGGGTCGGCGAAGCTCGGCTGGCGCGTTCATCCTGAACGAGCGCGGATTTCAGACGTATGTGCTCAAGGGCGGGCTCAACCGCAACGAACCTCAAGGGCTGCCAGTCTGCGTCAGCCGAGGTCGACTAGACGTGTGAGTGGGCTTGTCGCCGCCGAGCGCGCCGGCCAGGTAGTTCTCGATGCGCTTTTGGGTGTTGCCCTGGTCCTGCTCGCTGAACTGGACGCCTATGCCGGCCGTTCGCTTGCCCTGCGCGCCTTTCGGCGTGATCCAGATGACTCGGCCGGCGACGGGGATCTTCTCCTCTTCGCCCATGACGTTGAGCAGCATGAACACCTCGTCGCCGAGCTTGTAGCTCGAGTTCGTCGGGATGAACAGCCCGCCGTTCTTGATGAAAGGCATGTAGGCGAGGTAGAGCGCGCTCTTGTCCTTGATCGTCAAGGTCAGCAGTCCGGGCTTGCTCACGGTCGTCCTCGATTGGGCTGAAATCCGACCAGCAAAGCCTTGAGCGCCAATTCGACGTTGATGCCCGAGCCCAACTGGCCCAACAGCGTTTCACTGCTGCGGTATTGCTCGAAAAGCGTTTTCAGTGTCAGGTTCCGCCATAGATTATGCAACGTGGCGCCAAGTGGGTCTGTGACCGACGTCGATCCCTCGCCGGCCAGACGTAGCCGAATCGAGGCTGTATACGGGCCCTCGTGAGCCAATTCAAGATAAGCTCCGTTTCGAGCTTGAGCCACCGATCAGCCACCGCCTGTGGATCGATTTTGTCATTAGAAAGTTTCGAAAGAAGGTCTATTAATTCATTGTTATCTATAGATATATCCTCGTGTGCAACGCGGCGAGCTCGAGTGGGGCTCGTCCTCCGAGCAACCGCAAGCCCGCCAGGCGGGTCGCATCGCCCGACCCAATCCATTGGTCGACGGCCTCACTTTGGGGCGCGGTTACGTTGATGCGCTGACAGCGGCTTCGAATCGTGGCTCGGCAGTCGGCCAGGCCGATGGCTGAGCAACAGCAGATAGGTGTCGCCGGACGGCTCTTCGAGGGTCTTCAGCAGCGCGTTGGCCGCCGGGATCGTCATGGCTTCCGCAGGCTCGATGATGACGACTTTCGCGTTGCCTCGAAAGGACTTGAGCGCGAGCGCATCCGAGATCTCCCGAATCTGCTCCACGGAGATCGTTCGCTTGTCTTCTTCGGGGTATACCCAATGCAGGTCAGGGTGATGGTCGTGCGGCTCGTGACGCGCGCGCATCGCGGCGACGGCCTCGGCCGGCGGCAGATCGGACGGCTCTACGCGGGTACCCGTGAGCAGACGTTGCGCGAACACGAGCGCGAGGTTGAGCTTGCCGACGCCTTGTGGGCCGACGAGCAGCCAGCCGTGTCCGAGTCGCTGTCAATCCCTTGCGTCGTCGAGCTGGTCGAGGAGCGGCCGTAGCCACGGACACAAACGGTGGGCCAGGGTTCGTACCGCGTGTCGGGTCGACGTCGCTCATCCAACCTCCGCGTCGAGCAGATCTTGCAGCTCGCCGGCAATCGAAGCTTGGACTTCGGTCAGCGGCCGCGAGGCATCGATTACCTTGATTCGTGTGGGCTGGTGTTTGGCGAGGTCGAGATAGGCCTCGCGCACTCGCTCGAAAAATCGCCGATCCTCTCGCTCGAAGTGGTCGGGCCGTCGTGGCGGATACGTTCGCGGCCGATGTCGAGCGGCGCGTCGAGCAGCAGTGTCAGGTGGGGTTCGAGCCCTTGCTGAACATGCGCTCCAGCGCTGACAGCAATTCCGGTGTCTGCCCCTCGGGCACCGCCCTGATAGGCGAAACGTCGCGTCCGTAAAGCGATCACAGACCACGCACTTCGCGGCGCTGATCGCCGGTCGTATCACGCGGTCGAGATGCTGTGCGCGGGCAGCGAACATCAGCAGCGTCTCGACCTCTGCCGACAAAGCGCCATGATCGGCGTCCAGGATCCAGCCACGCACCTTTTCCCCTAGGTCGGTGCCGCCCGGCTCGCGCGTGACGACGACCTCGCGTCCTCGGTCACGCAAGTACCGCTCGACAAACGCGAGGTTCGTCGACTTGCCGACGCCCTCCGTACCTTCCAAGGTGATGAACAGGCCAGCCATCCTTACTCCGACGAGTTGCGCAACTGTTCGAGATACGCCTCGACGGCGCGCTCGTGTTCTTCGAGCGTCGCCGAAAACCCGTGACTCCCGTCGCCGCGGCCCGTTGCGACGAAGTACACGGCGTCGGTCACTGCGGGGTCGACGGCGGCTTCGATCGATCCTTCGCCCGGCAGGGCTATCGGTGTAGGCGGCAGTCCAAAGCGTGTATACGTGTTGTAAGGGGTGTCGCGTGCGAGATCCTGTCGGCGCAGATTTCCGTCGAATGCGTCGCCGAGCCCGTAGATGACGGTGGGATCGGTTTGCAGCCGCATGTTGCGCTGCAGCCGCCGATGAAAGACGCCGGAGATCAAACGGCGCTCGCTCGGCAGAGCTGTCTCTTTCTCGATGATCGACGCAAGAATCAATGCCTCGTACGGTGTCTTGATCTGAATGTCATTGCTGCGATGCGCCCAAGCTTTGGCTAGGCGCTCCTGCAGCGCGACGTGTGCCGTTCGCAGGACGTCGAGCTCGGGAGTGCCGCGAGGAAAGGAATACGTGTCCGGAAAGAACTGCCCTTCCGGGTGAATGCCGGGCTCGCCGAGTGCTGTCATGATCTCGTCGCCATCGAGCACGCTCGCGACGATTGCCGGATTCGCCCTCAAGGCGGACAGCAGGTCGCTGAAGCGCCAGCCTTCCACGATCGTGAGCTGGTGTAAGTAAACCTGCCCGGCCACGAGCTTGCCGAGCAAGGTCACAGACGTGATGCCCGGTGCCAGTTGATACTCGCCGGCCCGGACGCGCGTAGCGTCGCCCGTGATCCTGGCGTAGAGCGTCAGCAAGGCCGGGTGTGGAAGCAAGTGGCGCTGCGCGAGATCCGCGCTCACGCGTCTCAACGGCGTGCCGGACGGAACCTCGAGCCATGCACCGTCTGCCGGGATGGGCAGCGGTCGCTGCAGCGCGTTCCAGGCAGCGAGGCCGGCCACGCCAGCACCGGCGGTCACGAGCCCGATCACGAGCAAGCTTAGCCAGAGCCGCTTACGCACTGGACGGTTCCGAGTCGGGCCATGAGCTCACGGGTTTTGGCTCCGGGTGCGAGACGACGGTGGTCGAGTCTAGCCACGGGCCAAATTTCGAACAACGCATTGGTTACGAAAATCTCACTTGCCGCGATGAACTCGCCGAGTGAGAGGTTGCGTTCCACAGGCTCGAGCCCGACGTCACCGGCCGCTTCGAGCACCGCGCGGCGCATGACTCCGCGCACTCCGCAGCGCGACAAGTCCGGGGTCACGAGGGCTTCGCCCTGCACCGCAAACACGTTGCTGCTCGTGCAGCTGACGACATTGTCGCTGGTATCGAGCAACAAGCCTTCTTGGGCATCGGCTCTGGCGAGCTCGGCTTGAGCGAGGACCTGCTCGAGCCGGTTGAGATGCTTGAGCCCTGCCAGTTGCGGATTCTCTCCGAGCCGAATCTGCAGCGTTTGGACTTCGATGCCGTGCTCGTAATTCGAGGCTGGATAGTCCGGCCACGCGAAAAATCCGACGATTCGGGTAGGCGCGGCATGTTCGGGCGGGCGATAGCCGCGCCCTGCCGGTCCACGCGTGACGATCAGCTTGACGACGGCCCGGCCTGCCGGCGGGCAATGCGTCGCGAGCTCATGCCGCAACGCGGCCGTGTCGGGGAGTGGGATTGCCAGTCGTCGGCAGCCGTGGGTCAGCCTCTCGAGGTGAAATTCGAGCCGACGAACTTGGCCGTCGATGGCCGCCATCGTCTCGAACAGACCGTCGCCGTACGCCAGCCCGCGATCGGCAGGGTCGACGCCTGTAGCGCGTCCGTTAACGAGCCACATCGTTGCCACCCAGCACCGTTATCCGCCCGACAGGTCCCTCTTGTAGCAGAAACGGCCGCTGAGTGTCAGTCGGTGAATCGACGATCTGCGCGGGTCAAACGCGCTTGAAAACAACGGTGCCGTTCGTGCCGCCGAATCCGAAGGAGTTCGACAGCGCTGCTTCGAGCTTTGCTTCGCGTGCCACGTTCGGCGTGTAGTCGAGATCGCAGGCAGGATCCTGGTTCTCGAGGTTGATCGTGGGCGGGATGACCTGATCGCGCAGTGCCAGCACCGTGACGATGGCCTCGACGGCGCCGGCTGCACCGATCATGTGCCCCGTGGTGGACTTGGTGGAGCTCACGGCGAGCCGCTTCGCGTCGTCCCCGAATGCACGCTTGATCGCGACAGTTTCGGCGACGTCACCGAGCTCCGTAGATGTGCCGTGCGCATTGATGTAATCGATGTCGCCGGTACCGAGCCCGGCATCGGCAAGCGCGTTTTGCATGCAGCGGAAGGCGCCCTGCCCGTTTTCTGCCGGCGCTGTCATGTGATGGGCATCGGCACTCATGCCGAAACCCACGAGCTCGGCATAGATGGTCGCGCCGCGCGCTTTGGCGCGCTCGTACTCCTCGAGCATGATGCAACCGGCCCCGTCGCTCAGGACGAAGCCGTCGCGATCTCGATCCCAAGGGCGGCTGGCGCGCTGCGGATCGTCGTTGCGAGTGGATAGCGCGCGCGCCGCGCAAAATCCGCCCAGCCCGAGCGGGGTCGTTGCATATTCGGCGCCGCCCGCCAACATGACATCGGCGTCGCCGCTTTGGATGAGCCGACCGGCGAGTCCGATGCAATGCGTGCTCGTGGTGCAGGCCGTCACGATTCCGAGGTTCGGCCCGGTCATGCCGAACATGATCGACACATGTCCAGAAATCATGTTGATGATCGTGGCCGGTACGAAGAACGGCGAGATACGGCGTGGACCCGCTTCGAGCCACTTCGAGTGGTTGGTCTCGATCGTGCTGACGCCGCCGATGCCCGAACCCATGGCTATTCCAAAGCGATGTGCGTCGTCCTCTTTGATCTCGACGCCGGAATCCTTAACGGCTTGAACGCTGGCAGCGATACCGTAGTGAATGAAAGGATCGCACTTGCGTGCCTCTTTCGGCTCCAAATACTGGCCGATGTCGAAGTTGCGCACGAGCCCCGCGAAGCGGGTCGAGAACGCACTCACGTCGAACGTATCGATCGCCGAGATGCCGCTGATCCCGTCGCGGACGTTCGTCCAGGCCTCATCGACGGTATTGCCTACCGGCGAGACCAGGCCGAGACCCGTGACTACGACGCGTCGTTTCGACACGGTCGCTGCCTCTGGCTACGAACGGGTTGCGGGGCGTGCTGAGCGGTGGCGCGCAGCGGACTATGAATCGCTCTGTCTCGCAAGAATGTAATCGATGGCTTGCTGAACGGTCGTGATCTTCTCGGCCTCTTCGTCGGGGATTTCGGTCTCGAACTCTTCCTCCAAGGCCATGACCAGCTCGACCGTGTCCAAAGAGTCAGCACCCAAATCGTCGACGAACGACGCCTCGTTCTTGATTTCGTCCGCCTTCAAGCCGAGTTGCTCGGCGATGATTCCTCTGACTTGATCTTCGACACTGCTCATGTCTGTGGTACCCCTCATTAATTGAGAGGCCGGACCAAGGGGTCCGGCCAGCGTGGCGCGTATTGTATTGGAATCGCAGCAGCCATTGCTAGACACTCGGCTCCGATTGCCTCAGGCGGCGGATTGGGCTCAATGGTATATCAATCAAAGGGTTCTGTCCGGGCGCCGCAGCCGTCAGTGCATGAGTAGGCCACCGTTGACGTTCAAGGTCTCGCCCGTGATGTACCCGCCCGCATCCGAAGCGAGAAAGACGACGGCCGCGGCGATGTCCTCGACGGTGCCGAGCCTCGTGAGCGGGATCTGGGATCGGAGCGCGTCGACTTGCTTCTCGTCGAGTGCGCGAGTCATGTCCGTCTCGATGAATCCCGGTGCCACGACGTTCACCGTCACGTTACGCGACGCGATCTCGCGCGCCAAAGCTTTCGTGAAGCCGATCATGCCGGCCTTGGCCGCAGCATAGTTTGTCTGCCCGGCGTTCCCCATGAGACCCACGACCGAGCCGATGTTGATGATGCGGCCGTGGCGTGCTTTCGTCATGCCTCTGAGGCACGCTTTGCTGAGTCGATAGAGCGACGACAAGTTCGTGGCCAGAACTTCGTCCCATTCGTCTGTCTTCATGCGCATGAGCAAGTTGTCGCGCGTGATGCCGGCGTTGTTGACGAGAATCGCCGGCGGCCCCTCGCGCTCTTCGAGCTCCTTGACGAGAGCCGCCACGGAATCGTCGTTGGAAATATCGAGAACCGCGCCCCGCCCTGTGAGCCCAAGCGCGCCCAGACGCTCGCCGATGCCGTCGGCGCCGCCGCTCGTGGTCGCCGTGCCGATGACGGTGGCTCCCTGTCTTCCGAGGGCCTCCGCGATAGCGCGGCCGATGCCTCTCGAGGCCCCCGTGATCAGCGCGACGCGGCCGGCAATGCCGGGCCAAGGTTGCAGTGCGGAAAGATCCATTGCTCGCCTTCGCGGCCGATGAAAGGTCGCCAGTATAGCGGCTGGCGTCAGGCGATGGGCCGGCGGCGAGCCAGTGCGAACGACAACGCGACGAGCGTTCCGCCGACGGTGCCATATAGATGTGCCGCCACGATCACGGGTCCGCCGACGCTCGATGCGGTGAGCGGCACGGGACCCCACCACTGTTCCCATATCAGCTTGGCGCTCAGGCCGATCGCGAGCAATGCGCCTATACTGCTACGGCGACGCAACAGCTCCCAAGCGCCGCATGCAACGAGCCCGTGGAGTACGCCCGACAGCCCGACATACCACTGAACCTCGGGGTCGAAAAAATAAAGTCCGGCGTCGATGGCGAAGGCGGAAACGATTGCCGTGCCGACCCACTCTAAGGGGCCGAGGACATCCTCGAACAGCAGTTGAATCAGTACGAGGGCGGCCAGATTGAGCCAAAGGTGGCCCCAGCCGAGGTGCACCAGGTGAGCCGTGAGGAGGCGCCATAGCTCGAGGCTCTCGAGCCTGGCCGGCTCGTAACGAGCCCAATATCGGACGCCGGCGCCGCCCGCCTGTAGGAGCGTCGAGATGACGGCGACGCCGATGACCAGGCGCCAACTGCGCAGCCGATCGAATATGTGTGCGTCGGCTTTCGGCAACACGGGCTGATTCACGATGAGTTTAAAGACCTTTGTGCTATCTTCGGCCCCGAATCAAGCACTTGTTCCGACGACACGAGAAGGTAGTTGTATGCCGGTGATAAACGCAACCCGAGCGAAGGTGCAGCGCGGTTTTACGCTGCTCGAAATCATGGTCGTCGTCGTCATCATCGGCCTGCTCGCTGCGATCGTCGTGCCGAATCTGATGGGTAACGTGGACGTTGCGGCGATCAACCGAGCAAAGCAGGACATCCGCGGTATCGAGACGGCGTTGAATCTCTATCGTTTGGACAATTTCCGCTATCCAACCACCGAGGAAGGGCTCGAGGCGCTCGTGACGAACCCCGGTGAAACCGTCGCTCCCAACTGGAAACAGCAGTTGAAGAAGTTGCCGACGGACCCTTGGAATCATACCTACCACTACGTTTCCCCGGGCCAAAGGGGCGACTTCGACCTTTTCTCGTATGGTGCCGACAACCAGGAAGGCGGCGAAGGCGTCAATGCCGACATCGGAAACTGGAACATCGACTGACGCTCCGAGACCGCCTTCCGGCATCCGCGGCTTCTCGCTGCTCGAGCTCCTAGTCGTCGTCGTGATCATCGGCATCATCGCCGGCACCGTCGTGCTGTCGATGGGGGCCGTGGGCAACGATCGACAGATCGAGCAGGAAGTGAATCGCTTGCGCGGGCTCGTGGACCTGCTGCATGAGGATTCGTTGATGCAGAGTCGAGACTACGGAGTGATGTTCACGGAAACGGGCTACCGTTTCTACATTTACGACTATCAGCAGCAGGCGTGGACGCAGACTTCCGGCGATAAGCTCTTGGCCGAGCATGAGCTCAAGCAGCCATTGACTCTCGTGCTCGTGATCGACGGTCGCGAGGTCGTATTGAAGCGTGACTTCGGCGACCAGGACGTCGACAACCCCGAGCCGCAAGTCATGATTCTTTCGAGCGGCGAGGTGACGCCGTTCGAAGCCGACGTTTATCGTGACGCCGGTCGGGGTCACTTCACGCTCACGGCCGAGCTCAGCGGCAAGATGTCCGTGGCGCAAGAGGGCTTCGATGCGAATTGACCGTGCCGCCGGGTTCACGCTACTCGAAGCGATGATTGCCTTGATCATCGTCGCGCTCGGCATGATGGCGGTGGATTCGCAGCTCAACCGTTACGTCGTGGCCGCATCGTTCGTCGAGCAAAAGACGCTCGCAAGCTGGATTGCGACGAACAAGTTGACCGAGATCAGCGTCTCCAACGCGTGGCCGGATCTCGGCAAGGACGAGGAAGACGTCGACTTTGCCGGTCAGAAATGGCGCTGCCTGGTCGAGGTCTCGGAGACCCCGGTCGCCAATCTGCGCCGCGTCGACGTGTCCGTCGTGCATCCCGACGATCCCGAGCGCGTCTTGCAGAAAGTCACGGCTCTCATCGAGCCGCCTGCCCCGCGCGGGTTCGCCCCATTGCAGTGGTCGGCCCCCGGCGGCGGAGAGCGGTCGTGAGCGGCGCTTCGTTGCGACGCGAGCGCGGCTTCACGCTGATCGAATTGCTCGTCGCGATGGCGATCGTGGCGATCATCGGTGTCATGGCTTGGGGGGGGCTGAGCCAAGTCATCAACCAGCAAACGCTGGCCCGCGAGCGCAGCGAGCGGTGGCAGGCGATTCAATTCGCCATGCGAGTGGTGGTCCAGGATTTGGCGCAGATCCAGCCGCGAGCGACGCGCGACGAGACCGGCGAAGGCTATATGCCGGCCGTGCTCGCCGGCCCGAATGCGCAGTTTCCGGTGGAGTTCAGCCGCGGCGGCTGGGCGAATCCCAGCGGCTTCCCGCGCGGCACCGTGCTGCGGGTCGCCTACCTGGCCGAGGAAGACAAGCTCTACAGGATTCATTGGCCGGTCATGGACCGTACGCTGTCCACGCCCCCCGTGCGCCAGGAATTGCTCGACGGCGTCGACGACGTCGGCGTGAGATTTCTCGATTCGACGGGCCAGTGGCACACGGATTGGCCGCCGCTGGAAATGGGCGGACCGCAGCGGTTCGTCGCGCGCCCGCGGGCGATCGAATTTGCGCTCGACCTCAAGGACTTCGGCCGAGTCTGGCGCGTCGTGGAGGTCAGCGGATGATCACGGTCCGCAAACAACGCGGGGTCGCCGTGTTGATCGCGATGCTCGTCGTCACGATCGGCACGATCATCGCAGTGAACCTCATGTACCAGTCGACGCTCGACTTGCGCCGTGCCGAAGCAGCTCTCGCCGCGGATCAGGGGTTGATGTACGTCCAAAGCGCCGAGGCATGGGCGGCCGACATCTTACGCCAAGATCTCGTCGACTCTCCCGACAGCGACAATCTGTCCGAGGTCTGGGCCACTGCCCTCCCGCCGTTGCCCGTCGACGGCGGGGTCATACAAGGTCACCTCGAGGATCTGCAGGGGCGTTTCAACCTCAACAACCTCGTGACCGCGCGCGGTGAGCAGGATCAAATCTCGCGACATCAGTTCGAACGGCTGTTGACGCTTCTCGAATTGGATCCCGCGCTCGCCGGAGCAGTGGTGGATTGGCTGGACCCGGACACGGAACAGCGCTTCCCGAACGGCGGCGAAGACGTCACATACGCGCAGCTCGATCCGCCGTACCGGACCGCCAACGGCATGATCACGACGCCATCGGAGCTCATGGCCGTGGCCGGGTTCACGAAGGAAATCTACCAGCGGTTGGCCCCCTACGTGACGGTGCTTCCCATCGGCACGAAGATCAACGTCAACACGGCCTCGGACGTCGTGCTCGCGTCATTGTCCGACGATATCGATCTGTCGACCGCTGCCTCGCTCGTGGATCAGCGCGCCGACGGCGCCTTTGCCGACATCGATGCGACGTTCGAGGGGCTCGTGCCCCCCGAAGTCCTCCGTCGAATCGACGGCGTCAGCGATCATTTCTTGTTGACCGCGACAGTGACGCTCGGTACAAATCAGCTCACCATGCGGTCCGTATTGCAGCGTGATCCCAGCGGCATCACGCGTTCGCTGTTTCGCAGTCTGGGGGTCGAGTAGCGTGGCCGACGTCGTGTTCATTCGGATGGTCGATCGTTCGGCCGGTGCGGCTTGGGCCGTTCTCGACTCGGCCGGGCACCTCTCCAGCTCGGTCAGTCGCGGGCCTTTGACCGCGGCGCGAGCCGCCGTTCCGGGCCGTCGAACCGTCGTGCTGGTGCCCGGCACCGAGGCCGTTGCGGCGCAGGCCGTATTGCCCGCCGCGGGCCAGGCCCGGCTCCGTCAGCTCGTGCCCTACTCCCTCGAAGACTATCTGGCCGACGACGTCGAGGATTTACATTTCGCGATCGGGCCCCGGCTCGCCACGGGCGCGACTGCCGTGACCGTGGTCGCCCACGAGCGACTCGGCCATTGGCTGGACGAGCTGCGTGCGGCGGGCATCAATCCCCAGGTCGTTTGCTCCGAGGCCGAAGGCGTTCCCGAGATTCCGGGCACTCTGTGCTTGGTCATCGAGGACGACAGGATCTACGGCCGCCGGGCCGGGCAAGCCCCGTTCGTGTTCGAGGGACTCGGTCTTACCGAGGCGCTCGAAGTGCTCGGCGTGATCCGCACTTTGACCGAGGAGCTCAGCGTCGAGGACGAAGGGCCGCCGGACGTATCGCCACCGGAAACCGCGCAGCTGTTGATCTACGCCGACTCGGCCGGTCACGCACGGTTCGAGAGCGAGCTTGCAGGGTTGGCGGCGGAAGGCTTGGTCTACGATGTCAAGGTCCTTGCCGACGGCGCGTTCCCGTATTTCGCATCGACGCTTGCGCAACGACCGGCTGCCAACCTGTTGCAGGGTGCTTATGCGCCGCGCGCGAATTGGATGGCCTATGTGAAACCTTGGCGCGTTGCCGCCGGTTTGCTGCTGGCGGTCTCGCTGCTCGGTGTTGTATCGCGCGGGGCCGAGTACCTCGCGCTGAGGCGCGAAGCCAATGCGTTGCAGGAGAGCGTGGCGACGGCTTGCAGCCGCATCGTGTCGGCGCCACGGCTGTCCACGTGCCAAGCCCAGGTGCAGCAGAGACTTCACGACGCCGGCGTGAGGCCGGCGACCAACGCCGCATTTCTGCCGACGCTCGGCGCGGTGGCCGCTTCTCGTGCGGCCGATTTGCGGATCGACGCATTGAGCTATCGCAATCGAGTGATGGACTTGCAGCTCGTTGCGGCGAACGTGTCGGCGCTCGACGATTTCGCTCGCTCGTTGCAGGACACTCGCCGTTATGCAGCGAAAATCGAGTCGACCAACAACACGGACAAGGGAGTGGAAGGCCGCGTGCAGATCACGGGTGTCAATCCATGAGGGACTGGTTTCGCGGATTGCAGCCTCGGGAGCGCGTCATTCTGCTCGGCGGCGCCGCTGCGGCGGCCGTGATCGTGATTTGGATGTTTGTGCTGCGCCCCATCGATCGCGAATCCGCGGGGTTGCGCGAAACCGTTGCAGCTCAGCAGCGTCTACTCGTCGATTTGGCTCGACTCGACGGCAGCGGCTCGGCTGCGTCGTCGCCCGCCGGCAGCAGCGACGGTCAGACGCTCATGATCTTGATCACGAACACCGCTCAACAAAACGGGTTGACGCTTCCGCGTACGCGTCCCGACGGCGCCGACGCCATCAACGTGACGTTTCAGAACGCGTCGTTCGATTCGCTCTTGTCGTGGTTGATCATGCTCGAAACGACTCACAACGTCGTCGTCGAGACGGCTT
Organism: uncultured Gammaproteobacteria bacterium; assembly: GCA_963786385.1. Taxonomy (GTDB): domain Bacteria; phylum Pseudomonadota; class Gammaproteobacteria; order Steroidobacterales; family Rariloculaceae; genus FEN-1219. Next base: position 1,274,926 of record CAWAYS010000005.1, on the reverse strand, counting down.
CGTTCAGCAGCTCTCGCGAGCCGGGGCTCGTAAGCGGCCAGATATTCCTGCGCAGGAGCTGACGTGCTGAGTCGTTGGTTTTGGCTCGCCCTCGGGGCCGGTGCATACCTGGCCTTCACACTCACATCGTTCCCGGCAACGACCGCTTGGGCGTGGTTCGGCCGGGAACCGGTCAGGCTCGCGGGGATCGAGGGAACGATTTGGACGGGTCGAGCGGCGCTGGGATCGGTCGCCCAATTGGCGGTCAGCGACATCCGCTGGCATGTGCATCCGTTGCCGTTGTTGCTCGGCCGACTCACGGCCGATCTCGAGGTGAAGTTAACGGACGGTTTCGTCACTGGACGGGTCGCGGCGACGCCCTCGTCCGTCGAGCTCACCCAGTTGAAAGTCAGCACGTCGCTGCCCGTGCTGCAAGCGGTCCTGCCCGTGCGTGGAATGCAAGGGCTTGCCAATGCGGACTTCTCGAGGTTGAGGCTGGAACGAGGTTGGCCGACCGTAGCGATCGGTCGAGTGCGCTTGGCCGAAATCGAGGTCGCCCCGCTCGTCCCGACCGGCGGCCAACAACTCGTGCCTCTCGGCAACTACGAGGTTACGTTCGACGACGACATGCCCGAAGACGGCATCACTGGAACGTTCCGCGACACGGGAGGACCGCTCGAAGTGACGGGCTCGGTCGTCGTGGAAGAAAATCGTGCCTACAAACTCGACAGTCTCATCAAACCGCGCGCGGACGCCTCGAGCGCGCTCGTGCAAGGACTGTCGATCATGACGCCGGAGCCCGATGCTCAGGGCCGACGCAGGCTCACGTTGACCGGCTCCCTTTGAGCCGCTCACTCGCCGAAAGGCCACGAACGCAGCGCCTGTAACAAAGGAAAGTACAGCGCCAACTCGATCGGCCGGTTGTCGATGCTCGCCATCGTCTCGGCGTAGCGTTCGAGTTGCTTTCGGTAGCGCTCTACCTCCGAGTCGAGAAAAGCTTCGACTTCGCCGCCTTCGTGGCGGCTCGTCTTGAAGTCGACGATCCAGCGCGTGCCGTTGTCGACGAAGGTCCGATCGAGCCGCAGGTGCTCGAGGCCGGCGTCCGTGTTGACGGTCAGTCGCAGCTCCGAGCGGGCCTCTTCGTGCGCGCCGAGGACCCAGCGTCCGTTCACATCGGTCACGGCAGCCGTGAGAGCGGCGATCACACGGGTCGTGGCGCCAGTCAGCTCCTCGGGCTCGACGCCGAGCAGCTCCAGCTCACGAGCGAACGACTCGGTTTGCGCCGCGATTCTCGCGACATCCCACGACGGGAGGCCCTCCTCGGCAATTCGTTGCAGATTCGCATGGACGACCGTGCCGACATGCACGGCCGCGGCGCCCACCCATAGGAATTCGGGCCGCGCTTCGCTACGCGTTTCCGCGTGGGGGGTCGGCGCTTCCGAGCCGAACGTGTCGAATCGTATGTCGGCCAAGCGCCGCAACACGGGCTCGATGACACCCGATGAGGGGGGCGGCGCTGGGCTCGCGGAACGCTGCTCGAAGTCGAGGGCGATTTCGGGCCACACATAGTTCAGCAGTGTGCTCGCGGCCGGTCTCTCTCTCGTGCCCGCGAGCTGGCAAACGAGATGCAGACGCTCACGCGCACGGGTGGCAGCGACATAGAGCAACCGCGCGCGCTCGGCTGCATCGCGTTGTCGCTCGGTGTTGCGAACGAAGGATACGAGGCGGCGATCGTCATCGTCGTTCGTGAGCGGCGCGAAGATCAACTCGTCCGCCGCCTCTGCCGACGCGCGCTGCATCCAATACAGCGCCTTAGGATCATCGGGGCGCGGTTCGCGCCCGAGTCCGAGCAGGACGACCGTGTCGAACTCGAGTCCCTTGGCCCGATGCATCGTCATGATCTCGATACCGCTCTCGCGTGGGGGGTCGCTTTGCGGCTGCGCGCGTTGGATCGCGGCCTCCAACACCTGCGTGTCGTCGAGATCGCCACGTCGTTCGAGGCGGGCCAGCAAGGCGAAGAACTGGTCCACGGCGCTGTGCTCGCTGAGCTCGTCGAGGCAGGCCGGCCCATCGATCTGTGTCCAAGTGTCTTCGACCCAGCGCGCGAGCGTTTTGTCGGCGCGAGCGGCAAAAGCCCCACGAAATCTCTCGCGCGCGACCTGAATGCGATGGCGCCCGTCGGGGCTCAGCTGCTCGATATGTGGCGTCTCGTGCATGAGCTCCCAAATCGTTCGGTCGGGCGAATCGGCGCACAGCGCATGAAGATCCGCCCAACTCACGCCGAACCAAGGGGCATGCAAGGCTGCAAGCCACGCAACGCGGTCTCCGAGGTGCAAAAGAGCTCGAGTCAGGCCCACGAGATCTTGCACCGGTTGATGCTCGTCGAGGCCGTCTATCTCTACCGCGTGCACGGGCCAGCCGAGCACGCGCAGCCGTTCGTGGAGCCCTTCGAGATGGCCACGGCTTTGGACGAGCACGGCGATGGATTGGGTTGCAGTCCGCGCGCGTTCGGCTCGCAAGATCTCGATGACCGTTTCGATTTCCACCGAACGTTCATCGAGCGCATGGACGTTGACGGTCTGTTCTTCCCCGGGCTCGCGCGTCGCCGCGCTCGAGTGAAAGCCAGCCGTACCGCTCGCGAGGTCGTCTACCGCCGGAAACACTCCCGCGAATACGCGGTTGACCCACTCCACGATAGCCGGTGCGCTGCGGAAGTTGCGCCCCAGCGCGAGGCTGTCGAGACGCACGCTGCCGATGCCGTCTTGCTTGGCGCGCAGGAACAGTGACATGTCGGCGTCACGGAAACGGTAGATCGACTGCATTGGATCTCCGACGAGAAAAAGCGTGCGTCCGTCGCCGGGTTGCCAGCCTTCCGTCAATAGCTCCAGAAGGTGCAGCTGCGACTGCGAAGTATCTTGAAATTCGTCCACGAGAACGTGCTGAATCCGACGGTCGAGTGCGAGCAGCAGGTCGGACGGCGCGTCGCTTGCACCGAGCGCACGTCTTGCCGCAAGGCCGAGCTCGACGAAGTCGATGCGTCGCTCATCCGCGAACAGTACTTTGAGCTCCGCGGCGAGCCGAACGAGCACTGTCCGCAAAGCCGCCAAGTGGTCCCATTGCAGCTCGGTATAGCTGGGCTCTGGCGACTCCGCGATCAGTGCCAGCCTGTCACGCAGCCGGTCGTCGACCGCCAACGCCGCGAGCAACGCGCGCAAACGCGCGCGTTCGGCCGCGTGATCGGGGCCGAAGCCTTGCTGCTTCGTGAGCTGACGGCGCCATTGGCCTTCGCGAGTCAGGAGCAACGCGGCAGCACCCCGCCACGCCGCGAGCGACTCGTAACCCGGCCCGGGCGGACCGGCAAGCGCGAGCCAGGGCGCAGCGGCGGCGCGTAATCCCGCATCCGTGGCGTGGTGCGCCGCATGGCGGAGCAGCGCGGCGAGCTCGTCGAGGCTCGAGTGCGACCATGCGTGGGCGACGGCCCGGACTTGGTCGCCGACGAGATTTCGCAGGGCGTCCTCGAGCGTTGCGCGCAACTCGTTGGGCGACGATCCGGCAAACCGTTCGAGCCACTGGTCGCGCTTCGGTAACAAGCCGGCGAGGAGGCTCTCCAAGATGGAGAAGTCATTGTCCAGGCTGCGCAGCAGCACGCGCACGCCGCGGCCCGCTGGCGAGTGCTCCTCGACCGCATCGACGACCCGGCGCGCAGCCTTGCGGTAGAAGTCGCCTGCGTCGTCGACGATTTGGGCGGCGGCGGCGCCACCCGCGAGCAGCGGAAGCTGTTGCGAGAGCCAGACGTTGAAGGCGTCGAGCGTATCGATGCGCAGTCGTTGCGGCTGCGCATCGATGGACCACTGTCGTTCCTGGTCTCGTGCAGCCACGATGCGCGCAAGCTCGTGCGTGCGGGCCTCGTGGGGATGGGCCGGGCTGTGCTCTGCTCGCGCTGCAGCCAGAGCGCGCCGGACCCGGCGGCGCATCTCCGCGGCTGCTTTCCGTGTGAAGGTGATCGCGATTACTTGTTCGGGCTCCTCCACCGTCGCGAGCAATACGAGGTAGCGCTGAATCAGCAGCTCGGTTTTTCCGGAGCCGGCGGGCGCCTGCACGATGAACGACCGCTCGGCGTCGAGCGCGGCGCGCCGGGCGGCTTCGTCATGCGCTACCACGACGGTAGCGAACCGTGATGCAGCCTGAGCTGCTCGGCCACGCGGCTCAATGGCGCGAAGGCACCGCGTGCTTCATCGAGGTCGTCGACGAACAGCCGCGTGTCGCCGCGCGCAAACTCGTCGACGAGCTCCGCGAGTTGAGCGCGCCACACCGCGATCTGCTCGTCCCAGTCGCGTTGCTCCGGTAGTCGTCTCGCCCTGCCGGGAAAGTCGTCGTTTTGCCAGAAGCCCGAATAGCTCGCGGTACCGGCATCGAGCTTCGCGATGACTGCTGCCCCGACAGGTGCGTCGGCCGTGACGACGTAGAGCGGAACTTGCGCGTCGCGCAAGCGTGGCGACAACCATTCACTGGGACTGGCCCGCCGGCCAGTCTTGTAATCCACGACTGCGAGCCGGCCGTCGGCGAGCCGGTCGAGCCGGTCGATTCGTGTCCGGATCGTCCGGTTCGCGAAGCGAACGTCACGTGCCTGTTCGACGGCCGCCACGGTGAACGGCCGGCGCCTCGCGTCGCACTCGATCAGGCTCGTGAGGAGATTCGAGAGGCGTGCACGCTCGAGCTCGAACAACGCACGCAGCCGTGACTGCGCGCCACCGAAAGCCTCGTCGAGGGCGCGCGCCACGGCGGCGTCGATCTTCGACGCGCTCGCCACGAGCTGCGCTTGCGGCGGCAATTCCGCGAGCCACAGTTCGAGCGCTCGGTGAGTTGCGATGCCGCGCAGTCTCGACGACAAGCCGCGAGCCGGCGCGGGCACGGGCCGCGCGGCCAAGCGATATTGGACGAATGCGCGCAGCGGACAGCGTGCTTGCATGCGCAGCAGTCCGGTGCCGCCGCGTAACGTGCTGGTCGCGAGCGCGGGAGCAGGGTCGGCACGTGTCTCGCGAGCGCGCCGTGTAGCCGCCCGTCGCGAGCGCGCGTTTTCTAGCAGCTCGTCGACTCGGCTCACCGGCAGCTCTGGCACGCGCCGCAGCGCCGGACTGGGGTCCGTTTCGTAGTCGAACATGCGCTGCGGCCAGCTCAACACCACGTCGGGCGCGCAGCGCAGAAGTCGTGCGAAGCTGCGAGCGGACCGTCGGCGTGCGTCTTCGGGCGTCGACCACGGCATGTCCAACTCGCGTTGCAGCGCCCGCGGTAGCAGAGGATTCGGCCGCATCGGCTCCGGCCATTGGGCATCGGTCATGCCGAGCATCCAGACCGCGTCGTAGCCGGGACCGAGATTGTCCGGGTGGGCGAACACATGGAGGCCGGCCGCCGGCAGCGCCCCCGTCCCGGGCCGATGCCGCAGCACGCGCTCGAACTCCTCGAGCGCGCCTTGCGCATCGACGTTGCCGAGGATGGGCGTCAGCCTCGAAAAATCGTCTAACGCACTCTGCCAGCTCAGCAGTGCCGTGTCGCTCGCCTGGACTCCGCCCGCTGCCCAGTCGAGCCGTGCCAAGCCCCGCTGCCAGCGCTGCGCCCATCGTCCCGGTGACGCGGTAGACGAATCCTCTAGCTCGCCGAATGCAGCGGCCAGCGCTGCGCCGACATCGGGCGCGTGCTGGCGTAGCCAGGGCGCAAGCCCCGCGCTGCGATAGGCCGTGGCCAACGGCAGCTGTGAGCGTGTTTGAGCCCTGAGCTCGAGCTCGAGCTTGGCGCGCGCACCGCGTGTCTGCGGGTCTGGTGCTCCGAACAATGGGCTGCGTAGCCAGCGGCTCAACGTCGTGAAGGTGGCTTGCGGGGACATCAGCTCCACGCCTGTCAAAGCGGCACCGATCGTGGCATCCGCTTCGAGAGCCGCGACGGACTGCCAAACCGGCACGGGATGGTGGCTCCATGGGCCGTCGGCCAAGACGCGCGCGACCTCTTCGGCGCGCTCACCCAGTCCCGGCACGACCAGCGCGACCCGAGTCGCGCCGCGCCCGAGCTGCGCGTGAGCCCAGGCAGCGGCTGCACGGAGCTCCGAGGCCACGTCCGGAAGCCCTGCGCACGAGGCCCGGCCGGCGGTGTCGGGCAGCGGCCGGAATTCGAGGTCGCAGCCTTCGGCTTGGAGCCACGCCCATAAGCCCGCCCGCGCGGGCGAGAGATCTTCGACGTCGGCCACGATCGTGTCCCGCGCGCGCGCAGGGCCTGTCGACGTGAGCGCGCCGGCGATTTGCGCGGGATCGGTCCAGCCGCGATCGGCGAGGATGGTGCGATAGGTGTCGCTCCAGCCGAGAAACGCGCGCACGTCATGCGAGAGGCTGGCGGTCTGTGCGAGCGAGGCCAGGTCGACTCGCCACTCGGCAGCCAGAGCCCATGCAGCCGCAGCCCACTCGGCGGCACCGCGATCGCTGATGAGCTCGGCCCCGTCGGCCGAGTCGTGCACGATGCGTCGCCACAAGGTGACCGATTGCAGCGGTGACAGGACGGCGGCGCGGGCGCCCTGACGGTCGTGGAGCAGCTGCGAGAGCCATGCCCGATATCCGATCAAAGGCGGGCTGGGCCAAGCTTCGACGCCGGCCGAGAGCCGGTCGGCAGCCAGATACGCTTCCCACTGCCGGGCCGCGAGTCCGTCCCTCACGACGATCGGCCGGCCGTCCAGAATGCCGGTCGGCCGATCAGTGGACATTATCTATCAATAGGATGCTTGAAATATGTCAGGCGGATTCGAGTTTTGGTGGCCGGTCGGCCAACTGCTCGAGGACTTGCTCGATCCGCTGGAAGACTTCGCCGAGCCGGTTCTCGTCCGGCAACGTCGTGATCCGAAAGTGATCGCGGTACGGCGTGTTGAAGCTCGAACCCGGCGCGACGAGCACGTGTTGCTGCTCGAGGAGCTCCATGGCAAAGAGCTCGTCGTCGAAATCGGGAATCTTCTGCGTGTCCACGCCGATGAACGCGTACATCGATCCCCGCGGCGCCACGAGGTCGAGGAAGCTGCTCTTCGCGACACCGTCGACGATGGCTTTGCGCGACTGATACAGTCGTCCACCCGGAGCGCACAGCTTGCCGACGCTCTGGAAGCCGCCTAGCGCCGTTTGGACGGCCCACTGCCCGGGCACGTTGCTGCACAGCCGCAGCGCGGCGAGCAAGTCGAGCGCATTCATATAGCGTTCGGCACGGTCGACCGTGCCGCTGAACGACACCCAGCCGACGCGGTACCCGCAGGCGCGGTAGATCTTCGAAAGCCCGCTGAAGGTGGCACACAGCGCTTCCTGGCAAAGCGTTGCCATGGGCACGAATTGCGCATCGTCGTAGACCATTTGGTCGTAAATCTCGTCGCACATCATGACGAGGTTGTGCCGCTCGGCGAGCCGAGCGAGCGCGGTGAGGCGCTCGCGGTCGTAGACCGCACCCGTCGGATTGTTGGGATTGATGACGACGATTGCACGCGTGCGCGGCGTGACGAGTCGCTCGATGGCCTCGACGTCCGGATTGAACTGCTGCTCTTCCGGGCACGGGTAGTAGACGGCTTTGCCGCCGTTGAGCACCGTGGCCGCGGTCCACAACGGATAGTCCGGGCTCGGAATCAGCACCTCGTCTCCGGGGTTCAGCAGGGCACGAAGCGTGAGATCGATGAGCTCGCTCACGCCGTTGCCCATGAACACGTGCTCGGCCGTCACGTTCACGACGCCGCGGGCTTGCTGCTGCATGACGACGGCTTCGCGCGCCGGGAAGATGCCCTTCTGGTTGCAGTAGGGTTCGCTGGCGGCCAGGTTCTCGATCATTGCGAGCCGCATGGTCTCGGGCGTGCGAAACCCGAACAGGCCGGGATTGCCGATGTTCAGCGAAACGATCTCGTAGCCTTGGCGCTCGAGCTCGTGAGCGCGTCGAGCAAGCTTGCCGCGGATCTCGTAGCGGACGTTCTTCAGCTGCGAGCTGGTCTCGACATCGTGAGAATGGCGCAACACTCGTGGATACCCGAAAGAAAAAACCTATTGTGCATCTATCACGTTAGCCGCGGAAGGCCAAGGGCATGGCCGGCGGTTTTCTCGCACCTCAGGGCTCGGCGCCCGTCTTGATCGGCCGGCTCGGATCGCGGATCCACTCGCTCCACGAGCCCGCGTAGAGACGCCCGTCGCCGAGTCCTGCGACGCGCATGGCGAGCAGCACATGGCACGCCGTGACTCCCGAGCCGCACATTGCGATGACCTGCTCGGATGCACGCCCTTCGAGCAGTACCCCGAGCTCGTGACGCAGCTGCTCGGGAGATCGGAAGGTTTCATTCTCCATGAGCGCGTTGGAGAACGGCCAATTGACCGCGCCCGGCACGTGGCCCGCCGCGGGATCGATCGGCTCTTGCTCGCCGCGGAAGCGCGCCGCGCCGCGCGCATCCACCAGCAGATCTTGCGCCGACAGAGCCGCGACTTCGGCTGTCGACGCGATCCAATGCATCTTGGCCGGCTGTGGCTCGAAGCGCGCTGGCTCCCAAGTCGGCTGGGCCGTCTCGATCGGCAGACCCGCCGCGCGCCAAGCAGCGAAACCCCCATCGAGCACGCGGCTGTCGGTGTGCCCCAACCACCGCAAGAGCCACCACAAGCGCGCGGCAATGGCGCCGCCGCCTTCGTCGTAGGCCACGACGGTGGAGTCACGCCCGATGCCCCACTCCCCGAGCTGCGCGGCCAGGACGCTCGGGTTGGGAAGCGGGTGCCTTCCCTCCCCCGCACCGGGGGTGCGCGACAGATCCCGGTCGAGATCCGCGTATCGAGCCCCGGGTATGTGGCCGCGCTCGTAAGCGTTGCGTCCGGCAGCAGGATCGAGCAGGTTGAAACGACAGTCGACGACGACGGTCGTTGCCCGGTCGAGGCTCCGTGCAAGCGTTGCGGCGTCGATGAGTGGCTGATCCGGCATGCGCGGGATTGTAGCGGCTTGGTGCGGCAGTTCGCGAACTCGGCGCGACGTTGCCGCTAAAATACCGACCGCATCGAGTTTGAGGAGTCTCACGAGTTTGAAAACGGTGATGGTGGGTCTGAAGCGCGTCGTGGACTACAACGTTCGCGTGCGCGTGAAGCCGGATGGCTCCGGCGTTGCTACGGAAGGGCTCAAGATGAGCATCAATCCGTTCGACGAGATCGCGCTCGAGGAAGCCTTGCGGCTCAAAGAGCGCGGGGCCGTGGAGCAGATCGTCGTCGTGACCGTCGGGACGGCCGACTGTCAGCAACAGCTGCGCACGGGGCTCGCGATGGGAGCCGACAAAGCCATTCTCGTGGCGACCGACGTCGTGCTCGAGCCGCTAGCCGTCGCGAAAGCGCTACATGTGCTCGTCGAGCGAGAAGCGCCCGGCCTCGTGCTGCTCGGCAAGCAATCGATCGACGGCGACAATAATCAGACCGGCCAGATGCTGGCCGCGTTGTGGGGACGTCCGCAGGCGACGTTCGCTTCGCGTCTCGACGTCGATGCGGGCGGCGCCAAGGCAACGGTGACCCGCGAGGTCGATGCCGGTCTCGAGGTGATCGAAGTCGACCTGCCTGCCGTCGTCACGACGGATCTGCGGCTCAACCAGCCGCGCTACGTGAAGTTGCCCGACATTCTCAAGGCGAAGACCAAGCCGCTCGACGTCGTGCCGCTCGAGTCGCTCGGCATCGAGCACCGCCCGCAGTTCAGTGTCGCGCGCACCGAGCCGCCCGCGCAGCGTGGCAAAGGCGTGATGGTGAACACCGCGGCCGAGCTCGTTTCGGTGCTGCACGAACGGGGGGTGCTGTGATGGCTCGCGTGCTCGTCGTCGCGGAGCACGACGGCTCGACCCTCAATCCGAGCACTGCGAAATGTGTCAGCTGCGCGCGCGAGCTCGAGGCCGAAACGCTCACCGTCGCGGTCTTCACGGTTCCGGGCTCGGCTATCGCACAGCAGGCGGCGCGGCTCTCGGGCGTGTCGGCGGTGCTCGGCATCGAGCATGCGTCGAACGCAGCGCCGGTGGCCGCCATGCTCGCGCCCCAGGTAGTCGATGCCGCCGAGGGCTATACGCACGTGCTCGGCCCGTCGACGACTTTCGGTAAGGATCTCATGCCGCGCGTGGCAGCACTGCTCGGTGTCGGCCAGCTCAGCGACGTCATGCACGTGCTCGGTGAGCACGAGTTCCAGCGGCCCGTCTATGCCGGCAATGCCGTCGTCACCGTCTCGGCCGCAAGCGACCGAGTGGTCGTTGCGACGGTACGGACGGCGTCTTATACGGCCGTTCAGGACCGCACGGGCGATCCGGCTCCGGTCGAACGACGTGCGGCCGCCGCCGCGCTACCGACTCATACGCGTTTCGTCGAGCTGAAAACGGCTGCGGGCGATCGCCCCGATTTACAGACAGCATCCCGCGTCGTCTCGGGTGGGCGGGCGCTGGGCAGTGCCGAGAATTTTGCGCTGATCTATGAGCTGGCCGACCGGCTCGGCGCGGCCGTAGGCGCGTCGCGCGCGGCCGTGGACTCGGGTTTCGTCGCAAACGATCTGCAGGTGGGTCAGACGGGTAAGATCATCGCGCCCGACCTTTATCTCGCGGTCGGCATCTCGGGCGCGATCCAGCACCTGACCGGGATCAAAGACGCTCGGACGATCGTGGCCATCAACAAAGACCCCGAGGCGCCGATCTTCGAGATCGCGGACGTCGGTCTGGCGGCCGATCTGTTCGACGCGATTCCCGCTCTGCTCAACGCCCTGGACGCGACGTCCGGTTAGAGTTGCTCGAGCGCCGTCTCGGCCGAGCTCAAGCCGAATTCGCCGGGCGGCTCGACGTTGAGCTCTTTGACGACGCCGTCCTCGGCGATCAGCGAGAACCGCTTGCTGCGCATGCCCATGCCGAATTTCGTGGCGTCGAGCTCGAGTCCGAGCGCACGGGCGTAGTCGCCATTGCCGTCGGCCAGCATCGTCACTTTGCCGCCGGCCTTGCTGGCTTCTCCCCACGCCGCCATGACGAAGACGTCGTTGACCGCGATGCAGGCGATCGTGTCGACGCCTTTGGCCTTGAGCGCATCGGCGTTGTGCACGAATCCGGGTAGATGCTTGGCCGAGCAGGTCGGCGTGAATGCGCCGGGAACGCTGAACAACACCACCTTCTTCCCGCGGAACAAGTCGTCCGTCGTGACGGGTTCCGGACCGTTGGCACCCATGTGAGTGAATTGGCCTTGCGGCAACTTGTCGCCAACCTTGATGGTCATTGTTGTTCTGCTCCTTCAGTTTCGTACGTATCTAGTGAGGGCCGTCTCGCGCCTCGCGCACAGCTCGGCCCGGCGTGTGAGTATTATCGGTTTCTCGGCGCTGTGCCAGACAGGGTCGGATCGAGCGGGCGGATCTCGTGCCGCTCACTTCCGCCCGCGATTGAATTCGCGTCCGCTCTCGGCGCCGCTCGGCGTGCTTGCCGATGGCGTGGCCTGAGCGTTGGATCCCACTGGAAACATAGTGATACGCCGAGAACTTCACCTATATTGGTCGATTGCTGCGCGTGCCGGCACAACCCGCCGGCGAGACGTCGAGGTGTCGAGGCTGATCGCTCTAAGGCGTTGACATGCTTCGGTCTTTTCTAGATCATTCCGCTGTTAACTATTCATCAGACTGAGATGAGACAATCGCGCCTCGCCCTTTCGGTAGTACACGATCACGACAGGTGCGGGCGTTTGGCTTGACGACGGAGCCTCATTAGAAAAACCCCGCACCCGAAAGGCTGCGGGGTTTTTTTTTCCGAATGCGGGCGTCTTCTAGATCGAGAGGTAAAACGATGCAGCTGTTTGTGGAATCCGACGTTCAGCCCGGCGTGTTGACCGGTGAACGGATTGCGGTGCTTGGCTACGGGAGCCAGGGGCGCGCGCACGCGTTGAATTTGCGCGACTCGGGATATGACGTGGTGATCGGCTTGCGGCCGAACGGCACCACGACCGCGAAGGCGGAACGCGACGGGTTCACCGTGAAGACGCCGGCCGAGGCGGTCAAGGGTGCGGGGCTCGTCGCCTTTCTCGCACCGGATCTCGCTCAGGGCCAGCTATACAAAGACATCGAAGGCGGGCTCAAACAGGGCGCCACGTTGCTGTTCGCCCACGGGTTCAATATCCACTACAAGCAGATCCAGCCGCGCAGCGATCTCGACGTCGTGCTGATTGCGCCGAAAGGCCCGGGCGATCTCGTTCGCCGGCAGTACGAGCAAGGTCGGGGCGTGCCGTGCTTGATGGCCGTCGCGCAAGACGCGACCGGCTCGGCCGAGGCCCGTGCCCTCGCCTACGCGCATGGTATCGGCGGCACACGAGGTGGTGTGCTCAAGACGACGTTCGGTGAAGAGACCGAGACGGACCTATTCGGCGAGCAAGCCGTGCTTTGCGGGGGTGCGACGGAGCTCATCGTTCAGGGCTTCGAGACGCTCGTCGAGGCGGGCTATCAGCCCGAGGTCGCGTATTTCGAGTGCATGCACGAGATGAAGCTCATCGTCGATCTGCTGCACGAGGGCGGCCTCAAGAAGATGCATCAGTTCGTCAGCGAGACCGCCAAGTACGGCGACCTAACGCGCGGGCCGAGGATTATCGACTCGCACGTGCGGGACAATATGCGGCAGGTGCTCAAGGAAGTGCAGGATGGCACGTTCGCCCGCCAGTGGGTCGAGGAGAACAGTGCCGGCCAGCCCAACTACAAACGGCTGCTGCAGGAGGATCTCGATCAACGCATCGAGACGGTCGGTAAGGCGTTGCGCAGCCGCATGAGCTGGCTGCAAGAGTGACCGGCAGAGAACGAGGTGACGGATAGTCGTCGAATATAATCGACGGGACTTTTAGCGGAGCGAACGGATGCCCCTCAAAACGAGTAAGTTCATTTGGCACGAAGGTCATCTGGTGCCTTGGGAACAGGCGACGGTTCATGTGCTGAGCCATGCGTTGCACTACGGCTCGTCCGTTTTCGAGGGCATCCGGGTATACAGCACGCCGCAAGGGGCTGTGGGCTTCAGGCTCACGGATCACATGCGGCGCCTGTTCCACTCTGCAAAGATTTATCGCATCAAGATTCCGTACTCGCTCGAGGCCTTGACGGCCGCTTGCCGTGACGTCGTGCGCGAGAACGAGTTGCTGGGCGGCGCCTACATCAGACCGATCGCCTTTCGCGGCTACGGCGAGATGGGCGTGGCGGGCAACATCGACCAGCCCGCCAACGTATCTATCGCGGCCTGGGAATGGGGCTCGTATCTAGGGGAAGGTGGACTCGAGAAAGGGGTGGACGTCTGCGTCTCGTCGTGGCAGCGCGTTGCGCCGAACACGGTGCCCGCGCTGGCGAAGGCCGGCGGCAACTACTTGTCGAGCAGCCTCGTCACGCTCGAGGCGCGGCGTCAAGGTTTCACCGAGGGCCTAGCGCTCAACACGGCCGGCTTTGTCAGCGAGGGGGCTGGCGAGAATTTGTTCCTCGTGCAAGGCGGCAAGCTCTACACGCCGCCCGTGGCGGCCTCTATCTTGTCGGGCCTCACGCGCGACGCCGTCTTCAAGCTCGCAGAGGCTGCGGGCATCGCCGTCGTCGAGCAGAACATTCCGCGCGAGCTGCTGTATATCGCCGACGAAGTATTCCTGACCGGCACGGCCGCGGAGATTACGCCCGTGCGCTCGGTCGACAAGATCACGGTCGGCGAAGGCAAGCGAGGACCGATCACCGAACGTTTGCAGAAGCTGTTTTTCGGGTTGTTCGACGGATCGACCGTCGATCGTTGGGGTTGGCTCGAACCCATCGTCGAGCCGAAAGCCGGACGGGTCGATCGACCGGTCGCGGTGTAAATCAAGGTTGTAATGGGCGCGAAATCACTGTTCGAGAAGATTTGGGAGTCGCACGTCGTCGCTCCGGAGAGCGACGAGACGCCGGCTGTTTTGTACGTCGACCTGCACTTGATGCACGAGGTCACGAGCCCGCAGGCGTTCGACTTGCTGCGTGAGAAGGGTTTGCCGATACGCCGGCCCGACCGTAGCCTTGCGACGCTCGATCACTCCATCCCGACCGTGCCCGTGAACTCACTCAAGGATCTGGAGATCGTGAGCGAGCCGGCCGCGGCCAAGCAGGTGCTCAAGATGGAGCAAAACTGCAAGGATTTCGGCATCGAGCTGCGCGGCTTTGCGAGCCGCGACCGCGGCATCGTGCACGTGATCGGGCCCGAGCTCGGCGCGACTCAGCCGGGCGAGACCATCGTTTGCGGCGATTCGCATACGAGCACGCACGGCGCTTTCGGCGCCCTCGCCTTCGGGATCGGCACGACCGAGGTCGGTCACGTGCTCGCGACGCAATGCCTGCTGCAACGCAAGCCGAAGACATTCGCCATCAACTTGACCGGCACGTTGCCCGCGGGTGTCACGGCCAAAGACGTGATACTGCGCATCATCGGCACGATCGGCGTCGGTGGCGGCACCGGTCACGTGCATCGAGTACCGCGGCGAGCACGATCGGCGGGCTCACGATGGAAGAGCGCATGACGATCTGCAACATGTCGATCGAAGCCGGTGCCCGTGCCGGACTCATTGCGCCCGACGACACCACGTATCAGTACATGGCCGGCCGCGCGCTCGTGCCGAAAGGCGCCGCTTGGGATGCCGCCGTGAACAAGTGGCGGACGCTGCCGAGCGACGACGACGCACGGTTCGACAAACAAGTCGACATCGACGTGTCCGGGTCTGCGGCCGATGGTCACTTTCGGCACGAATCCCGGCATGGTCATCTCGATCGACGAGGCCGTTCCGCGGCACGACGATCCCGCGTTTCGCAAGGCGCTCGATTACATGCAGCTCGAGTCGGGCAAGCCGTTGCTCGGCCAACCCGTCGACGTCGTGTTCATCGGCTCGTGCACGAACGGTCGTTTGAGCGACCTGAAGCTTGGCCGCCAGCGTGCTGCGCGGCCGGCGTGTCGCCGATCGCGTGCGCTTGCTCGTCGTGCCCGGGTCCGCGGACGTCAAGCGACAGGCCGAGGCCGAGGGTATCGACGAGATCGTCAAGCGCGGCCGGCGGCGAGTGGCGCGAGCCCGGCTGCTCGATGTGCATCGGCATGAACGGCGATACGGTGCCGAACGGCAAGCTCGCCGTGAGCACGAGCAACCGCAACTTCGAAGGCCGCCAAGGCAGCGGTGCGCGCACGATACTCGCGAGCCCGCTCACGGCGGCTGCCGCGGCGATCAATGGCGCGGTCAGCGATCCGCGCGAGCTTCTGAACTGAGAGAACGATGGAACCGATTAACCAAATTCGCTCGAAGACGGTCGTATTGCCGTTCGACGACATCGACACGGATCAAATCATTCCGGCCCGCTTCCTGACGACGACGATCAAGACCGGCCTCGGCAAGCACTCTGTTCTCACGATTGGCGCTACGACTGCCCGACGGCTCGGACGCGGCCGGATTTCGCGCTCAATCAGCCGCAGAGTCGGGGCGCCGCCGTGCTCGTCGGCGGCCACAATTTCGGCTGCGGCTCGTCGCGCGAGCACGCGCCCTGGGCGCTCTCGACTTCGGCTTTCGGGCCGTCGTGAGCACCGAGTATCGCCGATATCTTCCGCAACAATTCGCTCAAGAACGGCCTCATGCCCGTCATCGTCGACCCGGACGAGCCATCGCTGGCTCCTCGAGCAATCCCGGCGCTGAGGTCACGATCGATCTCGAGTCGGCCACGATCGAGCTTCCGGACGGCAGCGCATCGAGTTTCCGATCGAGAAGTTTTCCCGCTACTGCCTCATGAACGGCCTCGATCAGCTCGGATTCCTGCTCGAGCAAGCGAGGCGACATCGCCGCGTTCGAGCAGGCGCACGGCATGAGCCAGAAGCATCGTCGTATTGCCGGGCGACGGCGTCGGCCCGGAAGTTACCGCGGAAACCGTCAGACTGCTCGAGGTCGTGTCGGATCGCTTCGGGCTTGGGCTTGACGTTCGAAGAAGCGCTGATCGGCGGTGCGGCCTACGATGCGGTCGGCTAGCCCGTTGCCGCGCAGCGACGCTCGAGGCGTGCAAGAGCGCCGCCGCGGTGCTTGCTCGGCGCCGTCGGCGGCCCGAAGTGGGCGGATATCCCGGTCGAGCATCGTCCCGAGCAGGGCCTGCTCGGCTTGCGCAAGGCACTCGGCCTGTTCGCCAACCTGCGGCCCGTCGACGACTATTCCCGAGCTCTCCGCCGCCTCCCCGCTCAAGGCGGAGCGGCTGCAGCGGCGTGGACATCGTGGTCGTGCGCGAGCTGACCGGCGGCATCTATTTCGGCAAGCGCGGCCGCACCGCCGACGGCGCGCTTTCGACACCTGCGAGTACACGGTCGCAGGAAATCGAGCGGGTCTGTCGCGTCGCGGCGCGACCTCGCCGGCAGAGCGCCGCGGCAAGATCACCTCGGTCGACAAAGCCAACGTGCTCGATACGTCGCGGCTGTGGCGCGACGTCGCGACGCGCGTTTTCCGCGACGAGTTTCCCGAAGCTCAAGTCGAGCACTTGCTCGTCGACGCAGCCGCGATGCACTTGCTGAGTCGCCCGGCCGACTTCGACGTGATGGTCACCGAAAACATGTTCGGCGATATTCTGACCGACGAAGCATCGATGCTCGCGGGTTCGATGGGCCTGTTGCCGTCGGCTTCCCTCGGCGACGGCGGCCCGGGGCTCTACGAGCCGATCCACGGCTCGGCGCCCGACATCGCCGGTCAGCGATCGTCGCCAATCCCTGCGGCGCGATTCTTGAGCTCGGCTATGATGCTGCGCTACAGCCTGCGATGCCGAAGCCGCCGCCGCGGCGTCGAGACGGCCGTCAGCGAGTGCTCTGAAGGCCGGCGTCGAGGACGCGCGATATCGCGGGGCCCGGGGCGTCGCATGGCTCGGCACGGTGGCCTTTGGCAGACGCCGTGATCGAGCGCTTGCCGGCGCTATAGCAACAAACCCTGCGCCGAATTGACGTTGGGTCCGCAGTTCGCGTAATGTATTAACACGCTATTACATTAGCGCACTAATTCGTTACGACCGGATCGAGGAGCGTCGCATGAAGACGCATCGCGGCTCATCCGCCCGCACGGTGGCCCGGGCCGAACAAGAGCTTTACCGGGCCATTCTGAGCTTGCGCACGCGAGGACGAATGCGAGCAATTCTTCAACGATCTGTGCACGCCGGCCGAGCTCGAAGCGCTGGTCGACCGCTGGCGCGTCGTCACCTACCTGGCAGGACGGCCTGCCCTATCGCAAGATTCACGAGTTGACGGGCGTCTCGGTCACGACGATCGGCCGCGTCGCGCGATTTCTCGACCGCCGGCAATGGCGGCTATCGCACGCGCTCGAGCGACTCAGCGGCCGCTGTAGTCGAGGAGACGAACTTGGATACATCGAATTTGCACGCCGAAGCACGCATCAAAATCGCCGTGCAGAAGTCCGGCCGGCTTGACCGAGCACTCGATGGAGCTGCTCGCTCGCTGCGGGCTCAGCTATTCGCGCGGCAGAGATC
Organism: uncultured Gammaproteobacteria bacterium; assembly: GCA_963786385.1. GTDB lineage: Bacteria > Pseudomonadota > Gammaproteobacteria > Steroidobacterales > Rariloculaceae > FEN-1219. The sequence goes on along the minus strand of CAWAYS010000005.1, from coordinate 1,257,454 downwards.
AGCTGATCTGCTACGGCGAGAACATGCCCGTCGACGTGCTGCTCGTGCGCGACGACGACATCCCGCGGCTCGTGCAGGAGGACGTCTGCGATCTCGGTATCGTCGGCGATGAACATCATCGAGGAATGGCGTCTCGAGCTCGTCGCCAGAGGCGCGACCGGTCCTCTTCACGCGAGATCAGCGCCGCTCGATTTCGGCCACTGCCGGCTCTCTTTCGGCTTGCCGGCGGACTATCGATTACGCAGGCCCCGCGTCGCTGCAAGGCAAGCGGTATCGCGACGACTTATCCGCGCATCTCTGCGCGACTACCTGCAGCCGCAACGGCGTCGACGCGCACGATCGTCGAGTTCTCCGGCGCCGTCGAAATCGCGCCGAGCCTCGGCAGGGCCGACCTGATTTGCGATCTCGTCTCGAGCGGCGCGACGCTGAAGGCGCATCGACCTTACGAGGATCCGAGACGATTCTCGAGAGCCGCGCCGCACTGATCCAAACGCCCGTCGCGATTGCGCCCCAGTAAGGAAAAGTGGCTGCAGCGGCTGTTGCTGCGGATTCAGGGCGTGCTGCAAGTCAAGGAGAGCAAATACATCATGCTGCACGCGCCGCGCGCCGCGCTCAAAGAGATCACGGCGCTTCTGCCCGGCAGCGAAGTCGCCGACGATCATCCCGCTCGAAGGGCGCGACGACAAGAGTCGCCGTCCATGCCGTCTGCCGCGAGAACGTGTTCTGGGAGACGCTCGAGCAGCTCAAGGAAGCCGGCGCGAGCTCGATGCTCGTGCTGCCCGTCGAGAAGATGCTGGCCTGAGCGGTCGCAAGCGCATGCAGACAGTACGTCTGGAACGAGCTGACTCCGGATCGGCAGCGCCGAGGTGCTGACGCGTCCGGCGCTCGGCGATGATGCGTCGCTGCGGCAACGCTGTTGCCGAGATCATCGAGCGCGTGCGTCGCGAAGGCGACGCGGCGCTGCATGCGCTCACGCACAGCATCGATCGGCGTCGAGTCATCGTCCGCTCGAAGTCACCGAGGCCGAGTTCGCCGGCGCCGAGCCGGCGCTGACAGCCGGCGCAGAAGCGACGCGATCCGCGCGGCCGCGGCCAACATCGAGACGCTTTCACGCAGCGCAGCTGCCGCGGCCGCTCTCGACGTCGAAACAGCGCCGGGCGTTCGCTGCGAACGCGTCTCGCGGCCCATCGGCGCGTCGGGCTCTACGTTCCGGCCGGCACGGCCCCGCTGCCCTCCACGGCACTCATGCTCGGCATCCCGGCGCGTTTGGCCGGTTGCCCACGCGAGTCCTCTGCAGCCCGCGCGCAGGCCGACGGCCGTGTCGACGCCGCCGTCTCTATCGCGGCGCGCGATCAGCGGCGTGCGAGCGCGTGTTCAAGCTCGGCGGCGCCCAGGCCATCGCGGCCATGGCTTACGGCACCGAGACCGTGCCGAAAGTCGACAAGATCTTCGGCCCCGGCAACATCTGGGTGACCGAGGCGAAGGCCCAGGTCGATCGCGATCCGGCAGGCGCGGCGCGCGATTATCCGGCCGGGCCGTCCGAGGTGCTCGTGATCGCCGACGATGCCGCGAACGCGGCGTTCGTCGCCGCGGATCTGCTCTCCCAAGCCGAGCATGGCGCCGATTCGCAAGTGTTGCTCGTGACGACGAGTCGCGCGCTCGCCACCGCCGGTGGCCGAGCAAGTCGACGAGCAGACGAAGCCCGGCTTGCGCGGCGGACGGCCGTCGACGGTCGCTCGCGCATTCGAGTCTCATCGTCGTCGACGATGCTCGAGACGGCGTTCGACGATCGCCAATCGGTATGCGCCCGAGCACTTGATTCTGCAGATTGCCGAGCCGCGCGCGGTGGCTCGACTCTCGTGCGACGCCGCGGGCTCGGTATTTCTCGGGCCATGGACGCCGGAGTCCGTCGGCGACTATTGCAGCGGCACGAACCACGTCCTGCCGACGTACGGATATCGCCCGCACCGCTACTCGAGCCTCGGCGTCAGCGATTTCCTGCGCTCGATGACCGTCCAGGAGCTCACGCGCGAGGGGCTCGCAGGAGCATCGGCCCGATTGCCGCGACGCTTGCGACGCTCGAGGGGCTCGATGCGCATGCCCGCGCCGTCACCGCGAGGCTGGCCGATATGCGCGGCAGCGCAAGCCCGGCAGGCGGGTCATGAGCGTGCTCGATCTTGCACGGCCCGGACCTGCGGGCGATCCGATCCGTACACGCCGGGCTGCCTACGATCCGGGCTGTCATTCGCCTCAATGCCAACGAGTCGCCGTGGCGGTCGCCCGGCGACCCGACGCGAGCGCGGCCTCAACATCTATCCGCCGCCGCGGCCCGTGCGCGCTTCAAGAGCGGCTCGCCGAGTACTATGGATTCGACGTCCGACCAATTGCTCGTCACGCGCGGCAGCAGCGAAGCCATCGACGTCTTGATCCGCGGTTTCTGCCGCGCCGGCCGGGACGGTATCTCTGGTCTGCCCGCCGACGTTCGACATGTACCGCCTCTATGCGACGATTCAAGTGCGGCCATTCGGCAGGTGCCGCTGCTGGACGAGCCGGGACTTCGCTTTCGATACTCCGACGCCGTGCTCGGCGCGCTCGATGACGCGACGAAAATCGTGTTCGTCTGCTCGCCGAACAACCCGACCGGCCAATCCATGCGCCGGGACGACGTAGAAACGATTTGCCGCGAGACGGCCGGACGTGCGCTCCTCGTCGATCGACGAGGCCTACCACGAATTCGCCGACGCGGAAGATTTCTCGAGTTCCGCGAGAAATACGAGCACGTCGTGCTTCTGCGCACCCTGTCGAAGTTCGTCTCGTTGGCCGGCGTGCGCTGCGGCGTCGTCGTGGCGGCGCCCGAGGTCGTGGAATTTCTGCAGAATGTGCTGCCGCCCTACACTTTTCCGACACCGTCGATCGAGCTCGTTCTCGAGGCCTTGTCGAAGGATTCGCTACGCGTATCGCAGGAGCGGGTCATTCTGCTCAAGCGCGAGCGTGAGCGGCTCGCGGAAGCGTTGCTCGATGTTCCCCAAGTGCTCAAAGTTTATCCGAGCGACGCGAACTTCGTGCTGGTCAGAACGCTGGACGGCCAACGCTTTCGCGAAACCGCGCGCCGGGCCGGCATTCTCGTGCGAACGTTTCGATGATCCGCTGCTCGTCAACTGTGTACGGATCACCGTCGGCCGGCCGGAAGACAACGATCGTCTACTCCAAGCCGTCTCGGGCGCGGAGCCGCAATCGTGAGCAACGTCGTGATCATCGACCGCGTGGGCGGATTGGTCGAGGGGGCTCAGTCTTCGCGTCTGGATTCTCTCGAGAAACTGCGTCTCGTGCGCGGCGTCATTCCGGCGTTGCTCAAGCTGCGCGGCGCCGGCTACGACCTCGTTGTCGTCGGCAACGAGCCCGGGCTCGGCACGGACGAGTTCCCGCGCGAGCGGTTCGATGCCGTGGACGGCTACATCGGAGCGTTGTTCTCTTCGCAAGGCGTAGATTTCGCGGCGAGCTTCGTGTGCGCCCACCGCGCGGACGAAGCTTGTGCTTGCAGGCTGCCCGGCGTCGGTCTGGTACGGGAGTTCCTGGCTCAACGGACGGTGAATCGCGAACGGTCGGCCGTCGTCGGCGTCGACCCGCACGTGCTCGAGCTCGCGTTGAACCTCGGAATGACGGGGCTCACTCTCGGTTCGGGCCAGTCGCCCGATTGGCACGCAATCGTTCATGCGCTCGCTCGATCGCCCGCGTGTCGCGACGGTGCACCGGCGGACGCGAGAGACGGACATTCGCGTCGAAGTCGATCTGGATAGTGAAGCGGAACCGAAGATATCGACGGGCCTCGGGTTCTTCGACCACATGCTCGAGCAGCTCGGCAAGCACGGCGGTTTCGGACTGGTTGTCGAGTGCCGCGGAGACTTGCAAATCGACGAGCACCACACCGTGGAAGACGTGGCGCTCACGCTCGGTCAGGCGCTGCGCGAGGCGCTCGGCGACAAGCGCGGCATTCAACGCTACGGATTTCTGTTGCCGATGGACGAGGCGGACGCCGAGGTCTCGATCGATCTCGGCGGCCGGCCCTACCTCGTATTCGAGGCCGATTTTCCGCGCGAGCGCGTCGGCGAGTTGCCGACCGAGCTCGTGCCGCACTTCTTCCGCTCGCTCGCCGAGACGCTCAGAGCGGCCGTGCACGTGAGGGTTCGCGGCGACAATGCGCACCACATGGTGGAGGCGTGCTTCAAGGGAGTCGCGCGCACGCTGCGGCAGGCCATCGTCCGACACGGTGAGCAATTGCCGACGACGAAGGGACAGCTATGAGCCGCGACACGGTCATCATCGGAGCGTGCGGGTCCAATCTCGCGTCGCTGCGGTTCGCACTGTTGCGGCTCGGTTGTGATGCCTCCGTGACGCAGGACCCGGCTCGAGTCCGCGGTGCGACTCACGTGATCCTGCCGGGAGTCGGGGCCGCTGCGCCCGCCATGCAGCGACTGCGCGAGACGGGCCTTGCCGAGGTCGTGCCGGAGCTCACGCAGCCGGTGCTCGGCATTTGTCTCGGCATGCAGCTGTTGTTCGCCGGTTCCGACGAGGAGCAAGCCCGCTGCCTCGGCGTGATCGACGCGCAGGTTCGGCGTCTGCCGCAAAGCGCCGATTTGCCGGTTCCGGAGATGGGCTGGAATCAGCTCGTCCCGACCGATACGTCGCCTTTGCTGTCCGGCATCGACAGCGGCGCCTACGCCTATTTCGTGCACAGCTATGCGGCGCCACCCGGCGACTACACGCTTGCAACGGCAGACTATGGTGGGCTGTTCTCCGCAATCGTCCGGCGCCGGAACTTCTACGGCACTCAGTTTCATCCGGAACGGTCCTCGTGGGTCGGCGCGCGCTTGCTCGACAACTTTCTTAAATTAGACCCTTAATACATTGAAGTAATGGAACTAATTCCGGCAATAGATCTGCGCAATGGACGGTGCGTCCGGTTGCTCAAAGGTGACTTTAACCAGGAGACGCGATACGACGTCGATCCCGTGGAGCTCGCGGCTCGCTACCGCCGACTCGGCGCGCGCTGGCTGCACGTTGTGGACCTCGACGGTGCGGCGTCCGGCGAGCCGGCCAATCTAGCGGTGCTCGATGCGATTCGCGCCGGCTCGGACCTCAAGATTCAATTCGGCGGGGGCGTGCGCACGCGTGAGACGCTCGACCGGGCTCTCGGCTTCGCCGATCGCGTCGTGATCGGCAGTCTCGCTGTCACTCGAGCCGAGCAAACGGCGCAATGGCTGACGGAAGTCGGCGCCGAAAGGCTCACGCTCGCGCTCGACGTGAAGCTCGGCAGCGAGGGAACTGCGTTCGTCGCCACCCATGGTTGGACCCGGGGGTCGGAGCTCACGCTAGAGCAGGCCATCGGCCGCTACGAGAGCGCCGGGCTCCGCCACGTGCTTTGCACCGACATCGACAAAGACGGCGCCATGACCGGACCGAACCTCGCCCTTTACCGAGCCTGCACGGGTCGCTGGCCGTGGTTGGCGCTACAAGCCTCGGGCGGAGTACGCGGCGCCGCGGACCTCGAGGCGTTGGCCGAGACGGGCGTCGCTGCGGCGGTCTCGGGCAAAGCCCTGCTCGAGGGCAAACTTACCGACACGGAGCTGCGATCATTCTTACCCGGCGCATAATTCCCTGCCTCGACGTTCGCGACGGCGTAGTCGTCAAAGGCGTGCAGTTCCGCGACCACCGCGTCGTGGGCGACATCATGCAGCTCGCCGCCCGCTATCGTGACGAAGGCGCCGACGAGCTCGTCTTCTACGACATCACGGCAAGCCCGGACGGACGCAGCGTGGACCGCAGCTGGGTCAATCGAGTCGCCGAGGTGCTCGATATCCCGTTCTGTGTGGCCGGAGGCATCCGTAGCATTGCCGATGCCGAAAGCGTGCTGAACCTCGGGGCGGACAAGATCTCGATCAATTCCCCCGCGCTCGAGGATCCGACGCTCATCGATCGGCTCGTGCGCCGGTTCGGGTCGCAGTGCGTCGTGATTGGCGTCGATACGCTCGAGCGCGACGGCGACTACCACGTTTATCAATACACGGGCGATCCGAGCAGGACGCGCGCCAGCGAGCGGCGCACGCTCGACTGGGTCCGTGAGGTGCAGGACCGGGGAGCCGGCGAGATCGTCCTCAATTGCATGAACCAAGACGGTGTGCGTAACGGCTACGACATCGTTCAGCTCACCGCGGTGCGCGGCGTGTCCGAGGTGCCTCTCATCGCCTCGGGCGGCGCGGGCACGCTGGAGCACTTCAAGGAGGTGTTCCAGCGCGCGCGTGTCGACGGTGCCCTGGCGGCGAGCGTCTTCCATACGGCCGCCATCGAGATCGGTGAGCTCAAGCGCTATTTGGCCTCGGCCGGGATAGCGATACGACCCGTCGGCTGCTAGGAGGGCTCGTGCCAAGCAAGATCGGATTTCTCGAGGATCTCGAAGCCGTGGTATCTCAGCGGCTCAAAGATGCGCCGGAAGGGAGCTACACCGCCAAACTCGCATCCCAGGGCACGCTCAAAATCGCCCAGAAAGTCGGCGAGGAAGGGGTCGAGCTCGCGCTGGCCGCGGCCGCGCAGGATCGAGACAGAGTGACGGCCGAGGCCGCCGACCTTCTCTATCACCTGCTCGTCCTGCTCGCCGTGCGCGGACTGACGCTCGCCGATGTCGTGAGGGAGCTCGAGCGCCGCCACGCGCCCGAGTGAGGCATCCGTGCCGCCGGCCAGGAGCGGTAGCGTCGATGGCCTCTAGATCAGCAGCTCCTCGGCCGGCGCTCGCAAGTTGTAGTTCGAGCTCATGACGTAGCCGTAGGCGCCCGCGTTGGCGATCAGCAGCACGTCGTTTTCCTTGGCCGGAGGCAGCAGCCGGTCCGAGCCCAATCGATCGCCCGTCTCGCAGATCGGCCCGACGACGGTCACAAGCTCGCTTGCCGGCTTGCCCAATCGAGTGAGATTCACGATGTCGTGATAAGCGCCGTAGAGGGCCGGTCGAATCAAGCTGTTCATGCCGGTCGCGACGCCGAGATATTGCACGTCGCCTTTGCCCTTTGTCTGCGTGACCCGTGCCAGCAGAACGCCGGCTTGCGCGACGACGTAGCGGCCCGGTTCTATCCATAGGTCGCGCCCGCCGCAGCCGTTCTTGACGTCGGTCAACGCCGCGTCGAGCCCCACCATGTCGAGCCCTGGCTGCCCGGCCTTCTCGGGCACGCCCAAGCCCCCACCTACGTCCAGGTAGCGCACGTCCGGGAAGCTGTCGAGCAGCTTCAGCAGCTCACGCCCGGTCTCCCGCCACGCGTCGGGCGTGAGCACGCCGCTGCCGGTGTGAGCGTGGAGTCCGACGACGCGTGCTCCGGTGCGTTCGACGCTATCGAGCAGCTCGTCGATCTCGAACAACGGCACGCCGAACTTCGAATGTACGCCGGCAGTTCGGACGTGCTCATGGTGTCCTCGGCCTTGACCGGTGTCGATCCGGACGAAGACCTCTTTGCCCTTGAAGGCCTTGCCCCATTCGCGTAGCGGGTAAAGGTTGTCGAGCGTGAGCCAGACACCCTGCTCGAGCGCCCACTCGTATTCGTTGCGCGGAGCGAAATTCGGAGTGAACAGGATGCGTTTACGGTCGATGTTCGGCACGACCTCGAGCACGCGAGCGATTTCCCCCGGCGATACGCATTCGAAGTTGACCGAGCGGGAATTGACGAGCTCGAGAATTCCGCGATGCGAGTTCGCCTTGATCGCGTAGAAGACCGAGTCGACGGATTTCAGCGACTTCAGCGACTCGATCGATGCCGCGATGCTGTCGAGATCGTAAACGTAGGCGGCCTCGCGCTGTGCGCCGATCTCGAGCAATTGGGTCTTCTTCTTGACCCACCAGGGCTTTGGTGCTGCCGGTGCCGGGGTTTCGCCGGTCGTGAGCTCGTCCCAAGTCGCCCCGAACACGCCTCCCTTGAACTTGGTCACGAGAAGGCCGTGCAGGTGCTGAACGAGTCGATAGGCATGCTCGGAGCTCACCACGAAGGTGAGGTTGAGGTCGTTGGCTGCCTGCGTGACGAGGTGGACCTTGTATTCCTGAAATACCTCGAGCACGGGGCCGAGGTCGGACAGGATCGTCCTGATACGTCGGCCGACCAGTGTGATGGCGGCGCAATCGTTGATGATGCTGACGCGGCAAAGCCGTCGAAGATCCTCGGCGAGCTTGTCGATGGCGGCGCGGTCGGCCACGTTGGCGCTCAGGTCGACCGAGACGGTGACGTTGCTCTCCGACGTCGATATGAGGTCCACGGACAGACCGTGTTCTCTGAAGCAGGCGAACGCGTCGGCCAAGAAACCGACTTGATGCCACATCTCCATCGACTCCATCGAGATCAGTGTGATGCCGCCGCGATGGGAGATGGCCTTCAGCTGAGGCTTGTCGTCGCCGGGCGCGTTGGAGATGACCGTGCCTTCCCACTCCGGGTGCATAGTGCACTTGAGGAACAGCGGGATGCCCGACGCGCGAACGGGCGAAATGCTGCGCGGGTGGAGGATGCCTCCGCCGGCCGACGCAATCTCCTGGGCTTCTCGATAGTGCAGGCTCTTGATCAGGCGCGCAGACGGCACGGCCTTGGGGTCGGCGCTGAAGAAACCCGGCGCATCGGTCCAAATCTCGAGCCGGCGCGCTTCGAGCTTGCCGGCGAGATAGGCGCCGGATGTGTCCGAGCCGCCGCGCCCGAGCAGCACGGTCTCGCCCTGATCGTTGCGTGCGATGAACCCTTGCGTCAGCACGATCCCGTCTATGGATCCGAACCGGGCTTGCAGGTCGCCGTCGGGAGCGAAGTCGCAGCGCGCTGAAATGTACCGCGCCCGCTCGGTTTGATCGCGGACGGCCACGCTCTCGAGAAAGGTTCGAGCATCGTGCCATTCGGCCGCGAGACCCTGGGCCTTCAAATAAGCGGCGCCGAGCTCGGTGGCCGCGAGTTCCCCTGTGGCGAGCACTCGTGCGTGAACGCGTGGGCTGACCTCGCCGATGAGCTTGACGCCCGAAATGAGCTGGTCGAGCTTTTCGAAGTGCCGATCCACCACGCGGGCGTCCACGCCGAGGTCCGCGGCCAACGTGTCGTGCTGGCGTCGGATCTTGCCGAGCTTCTCCTCGGTTGTCTCGCCGCCGGCCGCGGCATCGAGCAGCGCGATCAGAGCATTCGACACACCCACGAGTGCCGAATGCACGATGACTGGCCGCACGCCTTCCTCGAGACGTTCGCGGATTAACTGGCTGATGATGGTCCAGTTTTGCGCAGTCGACACGCTGCGACCGCCGAATTTCATGACCACCCACGGCGAATCCGGATACGGGGTATCCACGGCTTGGCTCACGCCGAGTGCTGCATGTAGCGACATGTCTGCCTCTATGCTGAATAGCTGGGGACGATAAGAAGGGCCCTAGGCTTCGTGCAAGTCCCGGTCGGTAACGGCGCCTTCCGAGGCCGAGCTCACGAGCCGGGCATACTTGGCAAGCAAACCGCGCTCCGCCTTCGGTGCCGGAGGCACCCAGCTGCGCAAGCGAGCATCGATCGCTTCCTGCGACAGCGTCAAGTCGATGGTCTTCTGCTCGGCGTCGATGACAATCTCGTCGCCGTCCTGCACGACGGCGATTGGCCCGCCCACTGCTGCTTCCGGCGTGACGTGACCGACGACGAACCCGTGGCTGCCGCCCGAGAATCGTCCGTCGGTGATCAAGGCGACCTTGTCGCCGAGTCCGCGGCCGATGATCGCGCCCGTCGGGCTCAACATCTCGCGCATGCCGGGACCGCCTTTCGGACCCTCATAGCGTATGACAACGACATCGCCAGCCTGCACTTGGCCGTCGAGAATGGCCCGCAGCGCTTGCTCCTCGGAGTGGAACACGCGCGCCCTACCCGCAAATCGCAGCCCCTCCTTGCCCGAAATCTTCGCCACGGCGCCTCGCGGTGCAAGATTGCCGTAGAGTACGGCGAGATGGCTGTCGGGCTTGATGGGCTCCGCGAGCGGGCGGACGATATCTTGGCCATCGGGATAGGGTGCAACGTCGGCCAAGTTCTCGGCCATCGTGCGACCCGTCACCGTCATGCAGTCGCCGTGTAGAAGCCCGGCATCGAGCAGTGTGCGCATCAGCGGGCGGATGCCGCCGATTTTGATCAACTCCGACATCATATAGCGGCCGCTCGGGCGCAGATCGGCGAGCACCGGAACCCGCTTGCCGATACGCGTGAAATCCTCGAGCGTGAGGTCGATGCGCGCATCGTTGGCGATCGCCAGCAAGTGCAGCACGGCATTCGTCGACCCGCCGAGCGCGATGACGGTCGTGATGGCATTCTCGAACGCCTCCTTGCTCAGGATGTCCGACGGCTTGATGCCGCGCTCGATGAGGGTAACTACACCCTCGCCCGCGCGTCGCGAATCGTTCTTTTTGGCACTCGAGACGGCCTCTTGAGCCGAGCTGTTGGCCAAGCTCAGGCCGAGTGCCTCGATGGCCGACGCCATCGTATTGGCGGTGTACATGCCCGCGCACGAACCGGGCCCCGGGATGGCCGTGGATTCGACCTCCTTGAGCTCTGCGTCGCTGACGCGGCCGGCTGCGTGGCCGCCCACGGCCTCGAATACGGAAATGATGTCGCGATGCTTCGGCCCCGGTTGAATGGTGCCGCCATAGACGAAAATGGACGGGCGGTTCAGGCGGGCCATTGCCATCACGCAGCCCGGCATGTTCTTGTCGCAGCCGCCGATGGCGACGAGCCCATCGAAGCCTTCTGCCGCCACGACGGTTTCGATGGAATCGGCGATGACCTCGCGAGACACGAGCGAGTACCGCATCCCGGGGGTACCCATCGAGATGCCGTCGGACACCGTGATCGTGTTGAACAACACGCTCTTCGCCCCCGCGGCGTCGGCGCCCGCCCCGGCCTCTCGTGCGAGCCCGTCGATATGCATGTTGCACGGCGTCACCATGCTCCACGTCGATGCAATGCCGATCTGAGGTTTGCGAAAGTCTTCGTCTTTGAAGCCGACGGCTCGGAGCATGGCGCGGCCAGGCGCTTTCTCGACGCCGTCGACGACGACTCGGGAGTAAGGCCGACGGTCGGGTTCTTGCTTATCGTGGTCGTTCGCCATCTTTAAAGTGCTCGGTTCGGGTACGCACGCGGCCCGCGATTATGGCGTTCGCCTACCCACGCGGCAACCGAGTGGCCATTTGGCGGTCTCCGGGCCGTTTCCCGCGTCACCCCTCCCGCTTCTGAGAATGGCCGATCGAACATCGCGCTAGGAACGCTTTGCGATGTGCATCTTGAATAGTATCATCCAGGTCGTTAACTGTGTTCGAGAAGCCTATGGATCCGCGGGATTCAGGAATCTTCAGGCTTGCGAGCGTCGGTAGCTATTTGGACGCGCTTTCCGCGATTACCGACGAGATGAGCCTGAAAGAGCGGAGCAACCTCATCTTCTTGGATCGTTGCTTGCACGAGCAGTGGGGCCTCGGTCACAACGTCATTTTGAATTGGTGTCCGAACGGGGACGGACTGGACGTGCTGGTCATGCCGCATTACGGCGTGGCCGAGTGGATCGAGACCGACGAGGCCGGGCGCACCGACAGCGGGTCAACCGACCTTGCCTCCCCGAAACCTCGGCGCGACTTCTTCCAAGCGCTGCTGTCGGGTCGACGTTGTCTAGGACCGCTTCAGATCGCGAAGGTATCGAGGCTTTTGGGGCTCGAGCCCGTGCACGTACCGTTGCGCGAGCCGCTCAAGAGCACGCCGGCGCAGAACGAGATCGTCGAGAAGATGATCAAGCGTTACAGCATTACCTACGTCCCCGATCGCGGCGTCGCCCTGTTCGATATCGTCGGTTTCAGCTTGCTGAAGCCCGTTCGAGCAGATGATGCAGCTCAACAGCCTCTCCTACTCCCTGAATTCGGCGCAGAGCAAGCTGCTGACGAAGCGAATCGGCGTCGACTTCTCGCGTACGACGACCGGCGACGGTTTCTACATTTGGAACCGGGAGCTCAGCCTCGAAGGTAACGTCAATCTCTACCATTTCATGCAGCTGGTGTTGGCGGACAACGCCATCGCCCACAAGAAAGCCCGTCACAACACGGTGCCCAAGCTGCGCGCATGCTTTCACGTCGGCAGCAGCTACGAGTTCCATCAAGCGGAAGGCTTGAACCCCAGCCTCTACAACTACATCGTGGGCGACGTGACGGTGGAGCTGGCGCGTATGATCGAGCGCGCTCTGCCGGGACAGATTCTCGTCGGCGAGTTCCGAACGGAAATGGCTGTAGCAAGTGTCGGGGCAAGCCGCGTGGTCAAGCTCGACTCCATCGATTTCGTGGACATGGCCACGCGCTCCGTCGAGCAGCTCGAGGGGTTGGAGCTTTCGGGCGAGAAGGTGGACGCCATCAAGTGCTACCTGACGGGCACGCGCTTGAATAACGGCGAGTTCACCGTCCGGCGGATCGTGATCAACGACAAGCACGGTATTTCGCGGCGCGTCTACAACGCCAAGGTCAACATCTATCGCCGGAATGCCGAGCCGATCTTGCTCGGAATCGAGGATCGCGCTCTCGATCGGAACGACTTACTTAGCAACCGCGCTCAGCACCGATTGCATCCTCTGCAGGCTACAACGGCCTTGCCGCCGTTGGCCTCGGGGTGAGCAAGGTGTCCTCGCCGCCCTCGAGCGTCAAGACGGGGCTCTCTCCGGTCCGCGTCAGTTTGTTTTGAGGGCCCGAGAATCTGAGTTGATGGTGGCCGACGGCGATGAGGTCGCCGTCGCGTAGCCGGTGCTCACGAACCCTACGGCCGTTTACGAAGCAGCCGTTGGTACTGCCGAGGTCGATGAGCACCCACCCCTCTGACGTTTCCATGAAAAGGTTCTGATAGCGGCTCACGTATCGGCTGTCGAGACTGATGTCGCAACTGTTGTCGCGCCCGAGGACCATGCGCGGTCGATTCAGCGCAACCTCGGCGACTACCTGGCGGCCGCTCGTGACAATCAAGCGGGCCGCTTCGAGCCTGAGCTCGGTCGGATCGGTCAGATGCACCGCTTCCGGCGACAGTGGCTCGTCCGCGACGGGCGCCCAGGCTGTCGGGTCGTATCTGAGATTGAGCTCGGTGCCCGCCTCTTTTAGAACGGCGCGTGTGACTTTGGGCTGCCGGTTGCTGCCGGCGCTGCGCTGGGCCAGCGCGTCGAGCGCTCGACAACACAGCGAATTGATGTCTCCCGACGACGCCCTGAGTGAACGCTTGGATGTCTACGACTACGTCGTCGGGCATGAGCTCTTCGGCCCAATCGCAACCGGCGCCGCGCAGGCAGGTCCGCACGTAGGCTCGAGTCTCGTCTAGAGTGAACCCGCCGAGCCGCTGGTGCGCCGCCCGAGCCAACGGCCCGCCGTCGTATTGCGCGAGCAGGCTCGTCAGGAGGTCCTCGTTGCGCGTCAGCATCACCATCGAGACGATCGGTCGGTTGCGCAGGCGCGCCTGGGCCAGCGTCTCGAGCTCGCGCAAAACGATCGGTGAGAACCTCTCCACCGCATCGGCGACGATCAGGGAGTGGCGTCCGTTGCCCGCTTGGTGGCGCAGAAACACGTCGAGAATGCGCCCGAGCTCGCCGGGGCTCGCCTCCACGGCACCGGGGCCGAGGTCCTCCATGAGTTGCGCGAGAACCTCCTCCTTGCTGTCCGCCCCCGGGCGAATCCAGCTGACCGTGAGCTCGCGCACTGATCGCAAACGCTGGCGCACGAGCGCCGTTTTGCCTACTCCGGCGGGACCGCTGAGGAACAGGCAGTAGATCTGCTTGTTGACCAGCTCCTCGAGCTTGGCTACCCCATATCGCATGGAATGAGAAGCGAAAATGGGACGAGCGACGTCGGGCGCAAACGGATTGCGTTCCAGCTTGTATTGCTCGATGAACAACGATTCGCCCTCTGCGGGTTCTTTTGCGGGACACCCTCAAGATACCCTGCCCGAAGGGTAGAACCAGTGTTCTCCGGCCCGCGTCGCAATGGCCCCGAAAACCGCGTGGCGCGACACGGCCGGGACCTTAAGACTCTCTTAAGAGGTTACGCTAACCTCTTGAGCAGAAAGCGTCTATGCCGCCTTGTCCCAGAAGCGGATCGCCGGCCGCGGCTGCGCTTCGCCGCGGAATAGATTGGTCGGGGCGACAGGATTTGAACCTGCGACCCCTTGCACCCCATGCAAGTGCGCTACCAGGCTGCGCCACGCCCCGACCGTGACTGGAAACTATAACGGCAAAGCCAAGCCCCGTGAACTGCGCAAACCTGGGCGCGGGCTTCAACGCCGCAGCAACTTGAGCACGTCTTCGAGCTCGGCGCGGACTTGCTTGATGATCTGCTGGCTCTGGCTCGTATCGGTTCGGGCCTCGCTGCCGGTCAGCCGTTGGCGGGCACCGCCGATCGTGAACCCCTCTTCGTAGAGCAGGCTGCGTATCTGTCGGATGATCAAAACGTCCTGGCGCTGGTAATACCGCCGGTTGCCACGCCGCTTGACGGGTTTCAGCTGCGGAAACTCTTGCTCCCAATATCGCAGCACGTGCGGCTTTACGCCGCACAGGTCGCTGACTTCACCGATCGTGAAGTAACGCTTCCCCGGGATCGGCGGGAGCTCGTCGTTATTTCCGGGTTCCAGCATACGCTTCGACTCGCGCCTTGAGTTTTTGGCCTGGTCTGAAAGTCACTACGCGGCGTGCCGTGATAGGAATTTCTTCGCCGGTTTTTGGGTTTCGCCCAGGCCGTTTGTTCTTGTCACGCAAATCGAAATTTCCGAAACCGGAAAGCTTGACCTGTTCGCCCTGAGCAAGAGCCGCACGCAGATCTTCGAAGAAAGAATCGACGAGCTCGCGCGCTTCTCTCTTGTTGAGACCGAGCTCATTGAACAAGGACTCGGCCATGTCAGCTTTCGTCAGTGCCATACAGTTCGGCGTCAGTATTGTTAAGTTCTTATTGTGGCCCCGAGCTCACGCTCCAGGCGGAGCGTAGCGGATTGCACTATTTTGTCGGCATCCGCGTCAGTAAGCGTGCGGGATGTGTCCTGCAAAATCAAGCCTAACCCGATGCTTTTTCGTCTTGAATCTACCCCTGGGCCACGGTATACGTCGAAGATCACGAGGCGCTTAAGCAACGGGCCTGCCGCTGCACGGACTGTCGCAGTGACCGTGTCCGCCGAAGTTTGCTCATCCACCACGACCGCGAGGTCGCGACGAATGAATGGGAACTTCGAATACGGCTCGAAGCTGGGAATCGACGCCGACAGTGCATGGTCGAGTTGCAGAGCGAATACGACGGCGGCGCGTTTGCGATCGAGACGTTCCTGTATCGTCGGATGTAGCGCGCCGAGCCATCCTATCGGCAGCGTCCCGCGCAGGATGCGAGCCGTGCGCCCAGGGCTCAACGCCGGGTGCGTCGCAGCTTCGAATCGATACTCGGATGCGCGGCCCGTTATGTCGAAAAGTGCCTCGAGGTCGCCTTTGACGTCGAAGAAATCGATCTCCGGAGCGGTCCCATCCCAATGCTCCGGGAAGCGCTCGCCGACCGCGATCCCGGCCAGCACGGCCGTTTCGGTCACTCGCCCTGCCTCGGCCGTGAACTGCGGGCCGAGCTCCATGAGCTTGAAGCGGGCGCGTTGATGGGCCAGGTTGCGGCGCGCGGCGACGATGAGTCCCGGCCAAAGAGAGCGCCGCAGAACGGCCATGTCGCTCGCGATCGGATTGGCGAGCGGCACTTGGGTCGCGCCGGGATTCACGGCCTCCTCGAGCTCGGGATCGATGAAGCTGTAGGTGATCACTTCCGCGAAGCCCCTCGCGACCAAGACGTCGAGGGCGCGATCGGGGTCGACGACTTTTTCGGTGGCCGTGCCCAGTTGCTCCGTGGCGTTGCCGGGCGTGATGGGAATATGGTCGTAACCGATCATGCGTCCGACCTCCTCGACCAGGTCTTCCTCGATCGCCAGGTCGAAGCGAAAGGCGGGAGGTGTCACGCGCCAGTGTCCCGGGCCTCGATCGACGGTCATCTCCAAGCGCTCCAGCGCCGACTCTATCTGCGTGTCGCCGAGCGCCATTCCGAGCAGTGCTTCGAGCCGCTCACGGCGCAGGGTGATCGGTGCTCGATTCGGAACGTGTGTCGCGTCTTCGGTTACGACTACGGGACCCGCCTGTCCTCCGCTGATTTGCAGCAGCAACTCGGTGGCCCTTTCGATGGCCCGGACCTGCTGTGTCGGATCGACGCCTCGCTCGAACCGCATCGACGCATCGGTATGCAACCCGAACCGGCGCGCGCGGCCCGCAATCGCGCGCGGCGCGAAGTGAGCGGCCTCGAAAAAGATATCGGCGCTTGCCGTGCCGACGGCGGTCGATTGTCCGCCCATGATGCCGGCGAGACCGACAGGGCCCCGGCCGTCCGCAATGACGAGCACTTCATCGTCGAGCGTGAGCTCCTTGCCGTCGAGCAGCACCAGCTGTTCGCCCGTGCGCGCGAGGCGCACGTCGATGCCCGTCGTGAGCTTGTCGAGGTCGTAGGCATGCAGAGGCTGTCCGAGCTCGAGCATCACGTAGTTCGTGACGTCGACCACGGGATGAATGGCGCGCAGCCCCGCACGGCGTAGCCGTTCGCGCAACCACAGCGGTGACGTACGGTTCGTGGCGATGCCGCGAACGACTCGACCCGCAAACCGCGGGCATTGTGCTTGGGCCGAGAGCGTGACCGGAAGCGTCTCGTCGATCGTCGGCGGTGTCGGGCGCGTGACGGGCCTTCGGAAGTCGTTGCCGAGCCGGGCGCCGATCTCACGGGCCAGCCCCACGACACTGAAGCAATCTCCGCGATTCGGAGTCACATTGACCTCGAGGGCCGAATCGTCGAGCCGAAGGTGCTCGCGCAGGGTAATCCCTACGGCCGCGTCGTCGTCGAGCAGAAGCAGACCCGCCGCGTCGTCGCTGAGCTCGAGCTCTTTTGCCGAGCACAGCATTCCTTGCGATCTCACGCCGCGCAGCTCGGCAGCCTTGATTTGGCTGCCGTCCGGCAACCTGGCTCCGACGCGGGCAAATGGCACCTTGATGTCGGCGCGAACGTTCGGGGCACCGCACACGACTTGATGAAGCTCGTCGCCGTCGTCGACTTCACACACCGACAAGCGGTCGGCGTTGGGATGCCGTTCGACCTTGCGCACGGCGGCCACGACGATTCCGTCGAGCTGTGCGCTGACGGGAACTACTTCGTCGACCTCGAGCCCCGAGGTCGTGAGAGCAGCCGCAACGGCTTCCGGACCGGCGCTGACGTCGGTCCATTCGCTGAGCCATTCGATATTGACGCGCATGAGCGAGCCTCGTCAGGTCAAGAAAACTGATCCAAGAACCGCAGGTCGTTGTCGAAGAAAGACCTGAGGTCGTCCACGCCGTAGCGCAGCATCGTGAGCCGCTCGACGCCCATGCCGAATGCGTAGCCGCTCCAAAGATCCGGATCCAAGCCAACGTTGCGCAGCACGTTGGGGTGGACCATTCCGCAGCCGAGGATCTCTAGCCAACGGCCGGATTCGGCCAGGACGTCCACTTCCGCCGAAGGCTCCGTGAACGGAAAGTACGAGGGTCGAAACCGCAGCTTCACGTCGCGCTCGAAAAATCTCGAGACGAAGTCGTAGAGCAGCGACTTCAGATTCGCGAAGCTCACGTTGCGGTCGACGACGAGGCCCTCGACCTGCGTGAACATCGGTGTGTGCGTGAGGTCCGAGTCGCGACGATACACGCGGCCGGGTGCGATGAGGCGCAGGGGTGCGCCGTGCTCGCGAAGCGCGCGGATCTGCACGGGCGAAGTATGGGTACGCAACAACAGCCCGGACTGCAAGTAGAACGTGTCGTGCATGGCGCGGGCCGGATGATCCTCCGGAATGTTCAGCGCCGTGAAGTTGTGAAACTCGTCTTCGACCTGGGGTCCCGTATGCACCTCGAATCCCGCATGGCCGAGAATCCGGATCATGCGACGCAACGTGCGCGTGACGGGATGAAGGCGACCGAGACCCTCTCCGCGTCCGGGCAGCGTCACGTCGAGCGCTTGGGCGGCCAATTCCGATTCGAGGCGGGCCCGATCGAGCGTGGCTCGCCGATCTTCGAGTGCGCTCGCGAGCGACTCCTTGGCCGTGTTGATCTCTTTGCCGGCGGCAGGGATCAGCTCGGGAGAGAGCTTGCCCACCTCGCGTAGTTGCTGGGTGAACAGGCCCTTCTTGCCCAAGTATTTGACGCGAACGGCATCGAGGGCCGCCAAGTCGCCGGCCGCTGCTGCGGCCGACTCGGCTTCCTCGAGCAGTCGAGCGATACTGCTCACGGCGGTCGCCCCCCTCGGTTGTTAACGGCCGCGGAGCTAAGCGCTTGCGAGCGCCTCTTTGGCAACCGTTGCCAAGGCTGTAAAGCCCTCTTGGTCATGAACGGCAATGTCGGCCAGCACCTTGCGGTCGATTTCGATCGCCGCACGCTGCAGGCCGTTAATGAGCCGGCTGTAGGACAGCCCGTTGGCTCGGGCGGCCGCATTGATTCGAGTGATCCACAACGCACGGAACTCGCGCTTGCGGGCGCGCCGGTCACGAAAGGCATACTGGCCGGCTTTGATGACCGCTTGTTTAGCAGCTCGGTACACTTTGCTGCGAGCGCCGTAGTAACCCTTGGCTTTCGTGAGCACCTTGCGGTGCCGTGCTCGGGCGATGACGCCACGTTTGACTCTGGCCATGGTGCTCTCCTTAGCTGTACGGCAGCATCTTGCGAATGGCCTTTACGTCGGACTCGTCGATTTGCATCGCCCGCCCGAGTTGGCGTTTTCGCTTCGGCGTCTTCTTGGTGAGGATATGACGCATATGGGAATGGCCGGCCTTGAATCCGCCATTGCCTTTGGCGCGGAAACGCTTGGCCGCGCCGCGGTTCGACTTGAGTTTCGGCATTACTTTCTCCTAACGGTTTTGGCCCGTCCTCAGGGTTGCCTTTGCCTGGGCAGGCGTTTCGCCCGACCGTCGTCATCCGACGCGGCGTGCGAACACTTTGTAGTCGCCAGATTCTTTAGTTAACGCTTACGCGGTGCTATCACCATGACCATCTGCCGGCCTTCCATGAGCGGTTGTTGCTCCACGGCACCGAACTCCTGCAGATCTCCCTGAACGCGCTTCAAGAGTTGCGCGCCGATCTCTTGGTGGGCCATCTCCCGGCCGCGAAACCGAAGCGTGATCTTGGTCTTGTCGCCGTTCGACAAAAACTTGATCAGGTTACGAAGCTTGACCTGGTAATCACCTTCTTCGGTGCCAGGTCTGAACTTGACCTCCTTGACCTGAATTTGTTTTTGCTTACGACGTGCCGATTGAGCCTTCTTGTTCTGCTCGAACACGAACTTTCCATAGTCCATGACTCGGCAGACTGGCGGTTCGGCATTCGGTGCAACCTCCACCAAATCGAGTCCCGCGCTCTCGGCACTTCGCAGCGCTTCTTGGATCGCCATGATGCCGATCTGCTCGCCGTTCGGACCGATGACGCGGACTTCGGAAGTGTTGATCTCCGCATTGCGTCTTACGCGTTTTGTTTGGACGATTCTGTGCTCCTCACACTGGCTCGAAACATATCGGCCGCAGCTCGCGAGTGGCAAGTGATCTACTTCCCATTGCGCTTGCTACGGCCGTCCCATTGTCGCCTGCACGGGCCGATCGCTCGGGCGGCAGACAGTCGGTCATTCTACGGGGTGCAGATATCCGACACAAGGCTCGGACGTCGACCAAACACCTTTACTATCAGGCAGTTCGACAGGCCGGCCGAGCGGCGTCGAAGCCACTTGGCGCCGGCGCCCGCTGCGCGATGCTCGGCGGCCCCCTTTAAACGCTGACGGGGCCACCGCCCGCGGTGCGGCGCCGAGCGCTTTCCTGCCCGCGATTAGCCTCAGCGCCGAGAACTATTGCCATACAGCGTATGGAGCTGGACTAGGTCGCCGGCGGCGATGCCCGACTCGGTCGAGATATCCGTGCGCTCATGGAGGCGGTCCCGGTAGCGGGCGAAGAACCGAACGAGGTCGCCCCCATAGACGAAGGAATACATGATGTCGTCGAAGTTCGCCGTGTGCTCGAGGCCGAGCGCGTGGCCGAGCTCGTGCACGCAGGTCAGGTAGACGATCGTGTCGCGAAACAGGTCGTCCTTGTGTGCCTGCGCGGCGATGTCTTCGCCGAATCCATCGGTATCCGGCCTGATGAATACGGCGGCTCCGCGCCTGCCCTCGACGAAGGTTCGACGCATCTCCCCGTACTCGCCCCCGCCGGCAGGCACCCAATAGATTCGCACGAGGGCCGCATCTTCGGAGCCCGGCACGAAGTGAAAGGCGCCGCGTCCTTCGCGCTCCCAGGCTTCGAGGGCCCATTTCGCCAACTGCTTGTCGGTCTCGCGAAACGTCGACCCCGGATCTCCGTTGGCGATGTAGTAGGTCACTTCGCGGCTCTCGCCGAGGGGGCCCAGCGTTCTCGCCTCTTGGGCATGCGCTGCCAGTAGGCATATCGCACAGACCAATAGCACGGCGGATACCCGCCATACCCCGCTGAGCCGGTAGCCCGAAGAACGAGCCGTTTTGTCGTGAGGCATAGCCACTGCAAGGTCGAAGCAAAGGACTCAGGATCGTAGCTTAGCCATTGGAGGGCGGTGCCGTCACGCCCACCGCCGTCCCGAAGTTCGCCGCTGCTCGGCGCAAACGGGTGCGATTCTGGGATACATGTCGACGCGCCTCCGGCCGCGTTCGTGCAGACTGCGCGCTCCGGCCAAGAGGGAGTCCCGTGTTGAGGGTTTTCGGCAACCAGCGTCTGCGAGCGGTGTTTCTATCCGACGTGCATCTCGGTTCGCGGGATTGCCGCGTAAACTTGCTGCTCGATTTTCTGCGCCGGGTCGAGTGCGATTTTCTGTACTTGGTCGGCGACATCCTCGATCTCGAGAGCCTGCGTCGCAGCTTCTTCTGGCCCGCGAGCCATACGGAAGTTCGTACGGTTGATTCTGAAAAAGAGCCAGGAAGGCACTCGCGTTACCTATGTGCCGGGCAATCACGACGACGATCTGCGTGCCCTCGTTGGGATGAGGTTCGGGAACATCGAGTTGAAACGCGAGACGCTCCACACGACGAGCAAAGGGCTCAAGCTGCTCGTGATGCACGGCGACGAGTTCGATGGGGTCGTGCGGGGCAAATCCTTGGGGGTGCTGCTCGGCGGACTTGCCTGCCGCACGCTGCTCGTGCTCAACCGCTTCGTCCATTGGCTCCACCAGCTCGGTGGCCGCCCCTACTGGTCGTTGGCGCAACACGTGAAGGCTCGTTTCCCGGGGGCCCGGCGCTACATAGAGCGCTTCCAGCACGCGACCCTTGCCGCGGTCCGGGAGGCTCGAGTCGACGGCGTCGTGTGCGGTCACATCCACACGCCCGACGTTGTCGAGATTGGCGGCTTGTTATATTGCAACGATGGCGATTGGGTCGAAAGCTGCACGGCGCTCGTCGAGGACTTCACGGGCAATCTGTCGCTGCTCAAATGGCGGCCCTCGGTGACCGAGCTGTCTGGCGCAGCTTTGGCTGCCGCGGCTTGGAGCGAAACTTCGGCTTCGGCCTTGAGCGGGGTCGAAACCGAGCCGGCGGAGACGGTCTAAGGTCGCGCTGCCCCCTTCGCCGGTTCGCAACCCGTTCGCGCACGGCGGCAGCACTCGGACCCGCAACCGCCCAAGCGGTCGTCCCGAATGCCCGTCACGGTTTACCATTGGCGCGGACGAGCCGTGGTCGCGGCCTATCGGACCGGATGCGAGCCGTCCCAGATCGACCAACGACCTTTGGGGGTGAACCGATGACTGTTTCGCGTTGTACGCTGCCTGCGAGTCCTGTCTTGTCGCCGACCGTCGGCGCCCGCCCGGCGCTGCGCCGCTTCTCGTGGGTTCTACTGACGGTGATGTGCTGGGTCGGGATTGCCGTCGCGCCGCTGTCCGATACCGAAGCTCAAGGCACCACGGCCGCCGACAAAATCATCGTGTCCGGCGCGTCGGGGCACCTCGGCGGACTCACGGTCGACGCGCTGCTTGCGAAAGGCGTGCCGCCGACACGGCTGATTCTCGTGAGCCGCACGCCCGAGAAGCTCGAGCGATACGCCAAACGAGGCGCGGCCGTGCGCTTCGGCGACTTCACGAAGCCCGAGTCCTTAGCAGCGGCCTACGCGGGTGGCACACGGATGTTGCTGATCAGCGTCGGCGGCACGAAGACCGAAGCGGCGTCGGCGTTGCTCGGGCGCGCGATCGATGCGGCGAAGGCGGCCGGCGTCAAAGAGATCGCCTACACCTCGTATATCGGCATCACGCGCGGCGACATGGCCGGACTCGCGGCCGAGCACCAGAAGACGGAAGACTTGCTCAAGGCGAGCGGCCTCGCCTGGACCATGCTGCGCAACTCCATCTATATGGACGGTCAGGTGGCGCAAGCGGCGAAAATGGTCGCTGCCGGCCGCGCCGTGATCCCGCCGAACGAGTATCCGATCGGCTACATCACCCGAGCCGACTGCGCAGCCGCGGCGGCGGCCGTTCTGACCACGCCGGGGCACGAGAACATGGCTTACGACATTACGGGCCCCGAGTTGCTCGGGGTGCGCGAGATCGCCGCGGCGGCCAGCGCCGTGACGGGCAAGCCGATCGAGGTCGTCAAGGGCGGCGCCGACACGCGACCTGGTTTCGGCAGGCCCCAAATGAGCTTCTTGTCTCAGGATTTTCGCAAGCTCACCGGGCGGGAGCCCATGAGCATTCGGGAGCTTCTTGCAGCCAACAAGGCGCAGCTACTCGGCGCCGGGCATTGACGCCTCGGCCCTCCACGCGCGGTGATCCGGCGGCGGCGCTCGCAAGCTCTCCCCCGCTACGCGCTGTGTCGAACCTCGGTGTCGCCGGCATCTTTCGGTCGTGCCACGGGGCGTGACGAGCGGGCCCGATCGAGTAGTACTTTGATGCGGAACGGGCCGACGCCGATGACGTCGCCGTCCCCCAGCACGCCTCGGTCCACGGCCTTGCCGTTGACCGACACACCGTGCTCACTGTTGAGGTCCGCGACGTAATAGCTGCCATCCGCCCCCGTGGGCACGATCAGCGCATGGTGGCGACTCACGAACCGACCGAGAAGCTGCAGATCGCTGTCGTCGGCACTGCCGATCATCAGCCTACCGCTTAGCGGCACCTCGCGAATGAACGTGTCCTTGAATGCCACGCGGAGGCGGTTGCACGGAGACTCGCCGCCGCTCGTGGACGTAACGCGCTTCGGTTCGCGCCGCTGCGACTTGGCTGTCTTCCGTCGTAGCGCTGCGAGCGCCGTCGCCGATCTCCTGACCGTTGTCCCGTCGACGACGCGCGTGCCCGGCTCGCTGAGTTGCAGGTATTGGCAGAAGACGTTGATCGCTCCGAATCGCCCGAGGCTGAGCCGGTTGATCAGGCGAGACGCTTCGCTCGAGAAGCGCATGGCGCTACGCTGCTTCGCGAGCTGCCACGCCAAGTAGCGAGTGACCTCTTTATCGGTCGGGGCAGCGAGGCAAAATGTATTTTCGACCGTGCTCACGGTGTTGCCGCGCAGCAATGCCCGAAGCGGGAGCTTCGCGGTCTCTTCGTCCTCGGCCGCGATCGCGAGCCCAACGACCGGGGTCGTGCCAATGCGCAACAGTCGCAGACGCTCGATCTCCCGCCAAGCAGCCGGCGCGAAGCTCGTAACGTTGTCGACACAAAGCAGAATGCGCTTGCCGGCGAGGCTCAGGCGTTGAAAGAAGGCAACGAGGACGTTCCGCTGACCAATCTCCGAGTGGTCATGGCCGCCAAGACCGGCTGCCCTCAGCAGCGTTGCGAGCACGCCTGCGGCCGTCTCCTGGGGGCCCGCCACCGGTAGGGCCACCGTCTCGGACATGACTCGTGGCAGGTGCGCGAGGATCGTCGACTTGCCGCTCGAGTGGGGTCCCACCACGAGCCGCAGCGGAGCGACCGCCGCCAAGTGAACCAAAGCGGCCGCTTGTTGCGGCCCCAACCAGATAGCGCTTTTCTCAGCGGGCGGCGCCGAGAGAACGCGCTCCGACTGTGCTCCCATGTACCCTTTACCCCGTAGTTACAGCAACTTATTGTTCGTTGTTCAGACGTTGCATCACTGTTGGGGCGAGTCTATGCCTGCCAAACGGTTATGTAAACACCGTGGGGAAATCAGGCGCGCAGAGGTTTACGCGGCCGCCCTGCTTGCCGTGCCGTTAGGCTAGTCGTGGCTCAGGGGCGGGTCGCCGGTTTGAGCGCGGTGCCGAAAGCGCCGTTGATGAGCTTGATGGCCTCGGGGCCGTCCCATTGGCGGGCGCCGTAAACCTTCTCGAGGACATGACCGTCGGCGCCGACGAGCACCGTGAGCGGTAAGCGAGATGCGCCGAGCAGGTTCTCGAGTCGCAGGTTGGAATCGATGAAGTGGCTGATCGTCGCGTTCGACGCGCTCAACGCGGCCTCCGCCTTGTCCCGGTAGTCGTCGGTGGAAATGCCGATGATCACGAACGGCCCCGAGTCGTCGAGCCAAGCGAGGCGCTCGAGCGATGCCATTTCGCTTCGACACGGCGGACACCAGCTCGCCCACACGTTGATGATGAGCGGTCGGCCGCGAAACTCGGCCAAATGCCGCGACGGACCGTTGAGCCCCTGCATCGGTGCATCGGGCAGAACTTGCCCTACCTGCACCTCGCCCGGCGTGTCGGCCGAGGCGAGCGGGGCCAGAGCGATCAGCAGCGCAGTGAGGCAGACCTTGAGCATTCCCGAAAAGTGCCCGTTTCCGGCCTCCGGCGCAACCGGTGCACTGTGACGGGATTCCTAGCCCGGCGGCGTCGTTACAACCTGAACACTCGCTCCGCATTCGTCTGGTAGAAGGCTTTGAGGTCTTCGTAGCCGATCGGCAACTCGTCGGTCACATTGACCTCCTCGGGAACGAATTGGTACGGATAGTCCATCGCGTACATCAAACGGTCGACACCCATGACCTGTTGCACGTAGCGGATCGGCGGCGTCCAAGCCATGCCGCTCGTCGTGTAGTAGAAGTTGTGCTTGAGGTACTCGCTGGCCTTGCGCTGGAGCTTGGGCTGACTCGCATATCGGTTCGAACGTACGCTCGCCCCGTGCATGAAGTCGATACGAAACAGCCAATACGGCAGTGCTTCGCCGAGATGCCCGAGCACGATTTTGAGGTTCGGAAATCGATCGAACAGGCCGCTCACCACGAGCCGCAACGCATGCAGACCGGTCTCGACGGCAAAGCCGAACACGGCACCATCGAGACCGCGGTCCATGAAGGGCTGGATCATCGCGTTCGGCGGCGTGTTGGGGTGCAGGTAGACCGGCACGTCCAGGGCCTCGGCCGCGGCGAAGATATCCCAAAACTTCGAGTCGTCGAGGTACTCCCCTTGGGTGTGTGAGTTGACGATTGCGCCTTTCAGCTGCAACGAGCTCACGGCGCGCTCGAGCTCCTTGGCCGCGGCCGCCGGATCTTGCGGCGCGATCGCGGCCAAGCCGGCGTACCGGGTCGGGTGCGCAGCAATGGCGGCGGCCAGCTCGTCGTTTGCCGCGCGAGCCAGAGCGACTGCCGTCGGCGTGTCGCTGAAGATCTGCACGCCCGGGGACGTCAACGACAAGATCTGCAGATCTATGCCCGTGGCATCCATATCGGCCAGCCGGCGCTCGCCGAGATCCTCGAGTCGCGCGGCGACGGCTTTCGTGCGCTCGCTTTGGCTAGTCAAGTAATAGCCCATCAGGCTATTGAAGCCGATGTCGGTCGATCCGTTGCGCGCAAGCAGGTCGCGATACGCGCGCACGACGTCTTGGGTGACGAAGGCTTCCTCCGTTGCGATGCGCTTGAAGCCGAGATCCTTTCTCACGGGGCGCGGACTCCTCGAAAATAGGTGGGGGGCGACGATTCCATCATGCGTTTGCGTCGTCGCCAACCGGCGACGCGACGCGGCTTGCCCGTGGGGTCGGGGTCGACTGCCAACGCAGAAGCGCAACGGCGATCGCACCGACGAGCGCCGGTACCACACACACGTAGTAGACGTGCTTGGCGTCGAGCCCGGTCGCGAGCATGAACCCGCCGACGGTCGGCCCAACGATCGATCCGACGCGGCCTACCCCGAGCGCCCAGCCGAGCCCCGTCGAGCGGATCGCCACGGGATAGATCATCGACGCGAGCGTGACGATACCCACCTGCCCGCCGATGACACCGAAACCCGTCGCCATGAGCAGCAGCGTCGTGCTCCATTGACCCAGGCCCGATGCGGCCGCAAACGCGTAAAAGCCCGCCAACGCCAGACCGAAAGCGAAGACCAGCACCGTGCGCGCGCCGAGCTTGTCCATGAGCAACCCCAGCGTGTAGGTGCCGATCACGCCACCGGCGTGATACCACGACGTGATCACCGCGGACTGCGGAACCGTGAATCCGGAGGCGTTCAGCGATGTCGGCAGCCAACTAATTGCGAGATAGACATTCAGCAGACTCATGAAGAACGCTACCCAAAGAAGCACGGTGGGCTGACCGAGGCCATGCTTGAAGAGTGCGGCGACAGTGGCTTTACTGGTGTGGCCGTCGTGGGTCGTGATCGATACGTGCTCGCCTATTGTGTGGCCACGGGCGATCTTGCCGAGCAGCCGCCTCGCTTCGCCCTGCCCCGTCTTGATGGCGGCAAGAAACCGCAGCGATTCGGGCAGCCCGGCGAGCAATGCCGCCGCGAGCAGCAATGGCAACGCCGCCCCGACCACGAACACGGATTGCCAACCGAAAGCCCCTATGAGCCAGGCCACGGCACGACCGGCGGCGATCGCCCCGAGCGATATGCCGCTCGACACGAACATGACGATCGACGCTCGGTGCTTGCGTGGTGCGTATTCCGAGGCGAGGCCGATGGCGTTCGGCAAGGCGCCGCCCAGTCCTAGGCCGGTAAAGAAACGCAGTACGAGCAGCGTGTCGAGCGAGTCGGCCCAGACCGTCAGCAGCGTGAAAAGGCCGAAAGCAACGCAGGAATAAATGATGACGCGGCGACGGCCGATACGATCGGCGAGCGGCGCGATCAACAGTGCGCCGAGCATGACGCCGAACAGCCCCGCGCTGAACGTCGGACCGAAAGCGCCGCGCGGCAAACCCCATGCTTGGCTGATCGCGGGCGCCACGTACGTGATCCCCTGCACGTCGAAGCCATCGACGAACAAAACGGCTGCGCAGAGCAAGAAAGCCCGTATCTGAAACGCGCCGACCTTTTGGCCGTCGATGATCTCGGCGACGTCGATCGTTTGAGCCATTTAGAGCGCTCTCCCCCGGTCGGGCAGTCTCTTGGAAGCTCGGTGCTTCACGCTGCCTCGCCGCCGATCATAGCCGATCTCGGCGCCGACCGCGGCCGTTATTTGACTCGTGAGTCACGTTGCGCGGATCATTGGCCCACCAAACAACACTAGCGAGTACTCCAAATGAAAACACGAACTGCTTTGTTCGCGCTGGCGTGCGTCGTCACGGGTTTCGCGGTTTCCGCGCAGGAGCCCGTCGTCGGCGTGAAGGATCCCGAGTCGCTGTTCAAGGATCCGGACCCGGTGCTCAATCGCAACAAGCAAGCAACCCTGCACATCATGCGGGAGCTGTTGCAATGTCATCAGTGGGACCGCGCCGGCGAGTGGCTCACGGCCGCGTATCACCAGCACAATCCGAACGCGGCGTCGGGGCGCGACGGCGTGGTCTACTACTTCACGCAGGTGCTGAAGCAAAAGCCCATGGAGAAGTGCGACAAGCTCACGAACCCCGTCGTCGCCGTCATGGCGGACGACGACTACGTGACCGTGCTCACGCCCCGCGTGTTCGACGATCCGCGTAACCCGGGCAAGAAGTACTACACGTCGTGGTTCGACACCTGGCGCTTCGTCGACGGCAAGGCCGACGAGCATTGGGACCCCGCCACGATCGCCCCGCCGAAGTAGCCCGCTCTTCGAACGTCGTCCGGGCGGCCGCAGCGAGCGGCGCCCGGACGGTCTTGCTCGTCTTCCCCTGCCCGCGTGACTGCGGGCCCGGCCGGAACCCGCGGCTCAGCGATCCGGCAACGCAAATACCCAAATCGTCGAGCTGCGCGCGATCGGCAAGTCGATCTCCGGCGTGAGCATCGGAAACGTGATCGTTTGCGGCGAGCCATAGCCTACGACCATCGCGACGTATTGCTTGCCGTTCACGGCGTACGAGATCGGCGCCGAGCTCGGCACGTCGTTGAGCCGCGCACGCCAAAGCGTCTTGCCGTTGGCATCGTCGTAGGCCGTGAAGTAACGATCCAGCGCGCCGGCGAACATGACGCCGCCGGCCGTATCGAGAACGCCGGTCGTCTGCGGCGCCCGTTGGCGTTGCGTCCACAACGGCTTGTGGGTCTTGAGGTCGATCGCCTCGAGGCGACCGTAGCGCCCGTCGCTGTCCAGGCGCGGCCGGATGCTGAACTTCACGCCGGTGGACAGCCCACCGCGTTGATCGAGCGGCACAGGCGTCAGATTCATGCACGATTCGACGATCGGCACGTAAAGCACCTTGGTGTCGGGATTGATCGACGCCGGAATCCAGCTCTTTGCGGCTCCCGCGTGCGGACATACGGTGATGGCTTTCTCGCGTGACGGGATGAGGTTCGGATCGATGTGCTTGGCGCCGGTCTTGGGGTCGATGCCCGTGATGATGTTCTGCAAGCCGAGGTCGATCGAAAACAGGTAATGTCCGTCGATGTCGAGCGCGTCGTAGAGAGCCTCCTTGCCGGACGTCAGCACGACTTTGCGGTCGCGGCCGTTCACCGGCAGCGTGACGATCTGGCGCTCGAACGCCCAGTCGAAGTCCCATTGGTCGTTCGGCACGTGCTGGAAGTACCAGACGACCTTGCCCGTGTCGGGGTTGATCGCGAGCGTCGCGTTCGTGTACAGCGCGTCG
This sequence comes from uncultured Gammaproteobacteria bacterium, assembly GCA_963786385.1. GTDB lineage: Bacteria > Pseudomonadota > Gammaproteobacteria > Steroidobacterales > Rariloculaceae > FEN-1219. The sequence goes on along the minus strand of CAWAYS010000005.1, from coordinate 1,228,491 downwards.
TTCGTAATGCCGGGCTTGTTGACCGGGTCGCGTAGCGGCCCGGTATCGTAAGTCGGGGCCGGGCCGAAAAACGCGAGATTGTGCTCTGCGTCGTAGCTGCCTGCGGTCCAAACGGAGCCGCCGCTGCGCTTCTCGAGCGGCAAGCCGTTCCACGAGTTGCCGCCCGGCTCGCCGGGTCGCGCGATCGTGTAAAACCGCCAGGCCTCCTTGCCGGTTTCCGTGTCGAGCCCGACGATATACGCGCCGCCCGGTGCTTGGCCGTTCACGCCTTGCATCACCTTGCCGTGCGCGGCGAGCGGGCCGCCGCTGAGGCCGAAGCCGCTACCGGGCTCGGCGATGGGCTGATCCCACACGACAGCGCCGGTCTTGGCATCGAGCGCAACGACATGCACGTCGGAAGTGCCGACATAAATCTTGTCACCGTAAAGCGCGAGATTGCGTTTGCCGGTCGGCCGAGAGTCGTTCGGCAGCTTGCGCGCGTAGTGCCAAAGCTCGTCACCCGTGGCCGCATCGAGCGCTTGGACGTTGTCGCCGAACGAATGCACATAGATCACGCCGTCGTGCACGAGCGGCGTCGCGGTGTTCGGTCCCGGTGGAAGCGTCAGAGACCATGCCAGTTGAAGGTCGCCGACGTTCTTCCTATCGATGCTGGACAGCGGCGAGAAACCCATGTCGTCCTGAGTGCGTCGCCACGACAACCAGTCGCTCGGGCTCGGGTTGGCGAGCATTGCGTCGGTGACCGAAGAGAAGCTCGCGAGCGGGTTCGGCGGTGCGGGCCAATCCGGAAGCTTGACGCCCGGCGTGAGCGGCCCGCCGGGGCTGAACGAGCGCAATCGCTGCTGCTCGGTGAGCTCGCCGCGCTGCTCCTGAGCATAGGCTCCGGCGGTCGCGATGATCGTGAGGCCCGCGCAGGCGAGCGTGGTCAACCATTTGTTCATTCGTCGCACCCCAGGGAGATAGTCGAGACTGGTAGGTTACCCGCAGGCCGGCCCGAGTGGGCCGACCTGCCCAGTATCACGACGCCGAAGACTTCGAATCGAGGCGGCCGCTATCAATGGCTTGCGGCTTCTGCGTCCTTGTTCGACATGTAACCCTTCGACATCCACTCTTTCCAGCGGGTGATGGCGGCCTCGTTGCCTGCGCACCCGCCATCGGCCGGACTCACGAACGTTCCGTCCTTGAGCTTGGCCCAACCGATCGCGCCTCCGGGACGGCCGTCTTTGAGTGGGCAATACATAAAGGTGACGGTGTCACCCGGCACGAACGTCGATCCCGTAACACCCTTTTGGATCAGCGACGGGACGGCGGAGCCTTCGAAGCTCCAGAGCGTCTCCGAGCCGTCCTTGTTCTTGACGTTCACGTAGAGCCAAGAATGCGGATTGTTGAATGCCCATCGAACGACGGTCCCGGTTTTGACGAGCTCCGTTTGCTTGTCGAACATCGAGAACGAATGGTGAGCTTGAACCGTGCCCACCGACACAATCGTTGCGGCAAGCGCGACGAACAGCGAACTCAACAGCTTCATTTTGCAACTCCTTCAGCGGCAGTGGGCAGCGTGGTGTTGTAGATCGGGTCGCGGGTCTGACCCGGCAGATCGGGGAATAGCGTGGTGCCACGCGCGTCTTTGAAACCTTCCTCGCCCGGCAAGTGGAAGTTCGTCAGGCCGTTCTTGTCGAGGTACGAATTACTGCTCTGCTCGCACTCCCAATGGATCACCCGATACCCGGCCTTCTCGAGATCGGTCGCTCGCTTGAATGCGTAGACGGCATTGACGGGTTTTACGAAGGCGTTCTTGTCGTAGAAAGTCACCTGCACCTCGAGCCGGTCGATGCCGCCGGGATAGTGCTTGAGCTGCCAGACCTCCACGGACTCGAACGCATTGCTCGTCATCGGCGACCAACGCGTGAAGTCGGCGGGGTACAGGTACTTCGTGTTCGTGACGAGCTTGTCGCCGTCCCAGAAGCCGATCGTGTCACCGAACCACGAGTGCGTGCCGGTGAGGTTCTTATGCTCCTTACCGATGTAGATGCGGCGTATCGAGCTCGCAAAGTCGTTGATGAAGTACGACTGCTCGGGCAGGTTCACGAACTCGTCCGTATACGGCTCGAGCAGCCATCGTGGATAACCCTGGGGCTCGCAATCGGTGAGTCGGTCGTACTTGACTTGGCCGAGCTCTTGCTGCTCGCGCCAGCGCTCCTTGTAGGCAGCTTCGTACTTCGGAGTAAGCACGCCTTCCCTCACCTTGCCGTCGAAGTTGCCGGTGGTGATGAACATGTCCATGTGCGTGTTGCCGGCGGTTTGCCACAGCCCGTCCCAGCGCGGCACGGTAGCGAGCGTATGCTTCGTGCCGCCGTGAGCCTGCTCGAGCAGGTATTTGTAGTGCTCTTCCGAGCTGGCGAATTGCTTGGGCGGCGGCTCGACTTTGAGCGGCGGGCCGTAGCCGCCGCCGAAGGCGCCTTTCTGGGCGAATGAGACGGAAGGTCCGGCCGTCAGCACGAGCACAGCGATACTGACCCAAAGCGGGCGTGCGTCGATCTTCATAATGTCCCCCGGCGTGCTGCGTTGGCACGCTTTTATAACTGGCCACATACTATGGGCCCGTCGAGATCGTGGTCAACGTTGGCGGCGCATGCTTAAGCATTCACACGATAAGCGGACCGCCCGGTTTGTCGCGGCGCGCGCGAGCTGGTAGCCGAAGCACCACTCGCCTGCGAGTCCGCGCTCGGTCCGTTCTCCGTCGCTGCACACAACGACCGCGCCGGATTCATCGATGACTCGTCAATTGCGTGGCAGCGCGAACACCACGTACTCACGCTGCGGCGGAGTCGCTTCCTCGAATGTCGGCGGGAACAGGCCGGCGCCGGCTGCAACGGGGACGGCAAGGTATTGGCGGCCGTCCACCTCGTAGGTGGCCGGTATGCCTTCCGACCCGCCGGGCAGGTCTTGTGCCCACAGCACCTTGCCCGTGTCGCGATCGTAGGCCCGCAGCTTTCGGTCCTGCGCCGTCGCGACGAAGACGAGCCCGCCGGCCGTCACGAGCGGCGCACCGCGCGGATAGTGCGCGCCGGAGTCGGCCGGGATTCCGGGTCCGGTCGTGCCGCCGTCGGGCACGCGCCATTTGATCTCGCCCGTGTTGAGATCGTAAGCCGTCAGGTGCGACCACGGCGGACCGATCGCAGCGAGCCCATTCGTCGGGCTGCGCAGAAAGTCGTACGGCGCCGCGATGCGTATCGGTCCCTTGGCGGCGGCCGCTTGCGCGTCGGCGAGTGCGGCAGCGGCTTGTGCCGGCGTGACGACGGAGCCGACGATGCTGCGAGCCGACGGATCCTCGTCCGTGAGCTCCGCATGCAGCATGACGGGCAGATTCTTCGAGACCACGTAGAGCTCGCCTTTGATCGGATCCACGGCGGAGCTCGCCCAGTTCGCGCCGCCGTTGTGACCCGGCATCTCGATCGATCCGGCGAAGCTCGGCGGCGTGAACAGACCCTCGTTACGCGAATAGCGCAGCCGTTCGCGCAGCGTGTCCTGCTCGGCCTTCGGCAACAACGGGTTGATGTCTTTCGCCGTGAAAGACTGCACCGCGAACGGTGCGGGCTTGGTCGGAAAGGGCTGCGTCGGCGACGCGTGCTCGCCGGGAATGTCGGATTTCGGCACCGGACGTTCCTCGATCGGCCAAATCGGCTCGCCCGTATGCCGGTCGAAGACGAACACGAAACCCTGCTTCGTGGCCTGGGCCACGACCTCTATCGCGCGGCCGCCCTTGTGGATCGTCAGCAGCTTCGGCGCTTGCGGCAGATCGTAGTCCCACAGATCGTGATGCACGAGCTGCCGATGCCACAGCCGCTTGCCCGTGCGCGCATCGAGCGCCACGAGCGAGTTGCCGAACAGGTTGTTGCCGGGCCGATCGCCGCCATAGAAATCGTAGCGCGCCGTGCCGAAGGGAATGAACGCGATGCCGTTGTTCTCGTCGACCGTGAGCTCGCTCCAATTGTGAACGCCGCCGTGCGTCTTGTACGCGTCCTTCGGCCACGTGTCGTAACCGAACTCGCCCGGGTGCGGAATGCTGTGGAAGATCCATTCGAGCTTGCCGGTGACGACATTCCAAGCCGTCACGTCCCCGGGCGTCGAGCGGTAGCCGGCGCCTTGCGCCGGCAGCGAGACGATCACGAGATTCTCGAAGATGCGGCCCGGGTTGCTCGTCGTGAGCGGGCGAACGTTCGTCGTGTCCCAGCCGTCGGCCTCGAGCGCATCGCGCAGGTCGACGCGGCCCCCGGTGCCGAAGGTTTCGACGCTCTTGCCGGTACGCGCGTCGACGGCGGTCAAGAAGCCGGCGTTGATATAGAGCAGCCGGCGATCCGAGCCGTCGGCGCTCTGCCAGTAGTTCATGCCTCGGGCGCCGACGGACCCCTCGTTCGGATGCGACCAAAGCTCCTTGCCCGTGGCGGCGTCGAGCGCCACGATTTCGTTGTCGCGGGCGAGCACATACATCGTCCGGTCGATCACGAGCGGGTTGAACGCAAAGGTTCGTTCGCCGGTCGGAAAGGTCCATGCCACGGCGAGCCGCGAGACGTTCGCTTTGTCGATCTGATCGAGCGCGGAGTATTGCGACGAATCCGCCGCGCCCCCGTATTCCCGCCAAGTCGTGTAGGGCTGCGCGCTCGCGCTGCCCGCGACACAGGCAATCAACAAGGCACTAAAGGCGGAGCCGACAGGTCCAAAGGCGCGTTGGGTGACTTGCGTGAGCATGGATGATCCCCGAGTGACTAGGCCCAGTTTAGTGAAAGTCTCGTGTGTCTTGGAATCTTCGTCTGGGCGCCGCCGGTCAACCGGGCATGCTTGCGCCGCCCACGAGATTGACGAGCCCGCGGATGTGGCGATAGACGTACCAAAGCCACGCCAGGCCGAGGATCAGCCAGCCGATCAGGACGAAGGTCAGGATGCTGCCGATCACGATGCCGAGCAGCGCCCACCAGAACGACCGGATCATCCAGCGGTGGTGACTCTCGAACGGCCCGATACGGTGGCGCTTCCATACGTAGTTGAGCACCAGGCCGATGATGCTGGTCAGACCCGTGATCGCACCCGTGAGATGGAGCACGTACGCGACGAGCGCGAGGCTGCGCTCGGCTTCCATCCGCGGTGCGTCCTCGCCGGTCATGGCGATACCGTACCCGATTTCCCCGACGTTGTAAGATGGCTCCATGAACATCGATAAACGCTCTTCGCTGGCTTTCTTGGTCGTATTTGCGCTCGGTGCTGCCGTGACTGCTTGTCAGCAGCGCAGCGCGGACACTCACGATACCGCCGCGAGCGCGGCGCCGGCGTCGGCATCGGCTGTCGATCTCACGCCGCTGCCCGGCAAGGAGGCGACCGCGCCGAAGCTCACGCAGGCCACGCGCGTGCGGATGCAGACCACGGCCGGCGACGTCATGATCGACGTCTACCCCGAGGCTGCACCGAATGCGGCCGCGCGATTCGTCGAGCTCGTCAAATCCGGTTTCTACGACGACACGCCGATCTCGCGCGTCGTCCCGGGATTCGTCGCGCAGTTCGGCGTCAACTGGCGTGAGCCTCACAAGGATTGGAAGGACAAGAACTTCGACGACGACCCGACGCTGTTCTCACTGGATCGCGGCACGCTCGCGTTCGCGAAAGCGGGTCCGAACACGAACTCGACGCAAGTCTTCATCAACTACAAAGAGAACAACCAGCTCGCCGACCCGCGCTACAACTTCACGGTGTTCGGCAAGGTCGTGAGCGGCATGGACGTCGTCGACCGGTTCGCACAGGTCGGAGATCCGAGCGGCGGTCTCGATCAGACGCAGCTCTGGGAAGACGGCGCGGCCTATCTCGACTCGCTGCAGAGCAAGCCGACGATGATCGAGAAAGCCGTCGTGGAGTGACGGCCTCGCTGCGCGCGGAACCGCGACGGTGAGCCGCCGGCCGCGACTGGGCCGGCCTCGGGGGCGACCCAGTCGCGAGTCGTCTCAGCGATTACATATTCCGTAGCTGTCCGGGCAGCGCGTTCTTACGGGAGGATTGGTCCGCAGGAACGGCAAGATTCCCGAATACCATCGCTGCGCGATCGTTCCGCTCCAAGTGTTGCGAACCCAGAAGAGGTAGTGCGCGTGGAGCGTGTTGAAGGCAAAGTCCGAGATCTGTTTCGGCGTGAAATCGCCGAGATTGCCGCCGAGCTCACCCGCCTCGATCGAGTTGCTGATCGCGAGATTCCATCGATAGTCGGCTCCGTACCAGCCTGTCCAGACCTTCTGACCGAGAGTCATGTGGTCGGGAATGACGTTGGAGCCTCCGGCCGCAACATGGGGCTCGACGAGCCCCTGAATGAGATCTTCCATGAGGCTGCTCGAGCCGATCCAGTTGGTATACAGGAAGACATTCGTATGCGGCAGCGCGGGGCGGACCGCATTGACGAGGCGTTTGTACTGGGTCTCGAGCGCATAGTTCGAGTAGCTCGCAGGCCATGTGGACAGGCTCAGCGTCGTTTCTTCGGAAGCGATGCCCTCGAAGTACGGATTGCCGTCGTACCGCCAGCCGAGGTGTTTGTAGAGGGCAATCAGCCGGTCCATGACCGGTTGCTCCCAGATCCGCGCAGCGAAGCCGGTGCTCGTCGATACGAGTCCGCCGTTGTACTTCGATTCGTTTCTGAGGTAGTCGGGCACGATGCCGTACCGGCTGCTCGTATAGAACTTGCGATCCATGATGCGCACCACGAGCCGCTTCGCAGTCGGTTGCTCCTTGAGGCGCTGGATGTATCGGTCGATCATCGAGAAATCGTAGATGCCCTTCTGGGGTTCGAGCTCATACCACCAGATGCGGATTTGAACGCCTTTGATGGCGGGTTCATCGCCGATCTCGTCGATCTGCCACATGTGTACTTGTTCTGACGCTTCGCCGTCGAGCATGATGTAGTTCCCGGGATGCCATTTCATGCCTTGCGCGGAAGCCGACGCCGAGATCCAGAGCATGAGGGCGGTGAACACGCCGAGAGTCCTTGTAGTCAATGTCTTGTGCTCCATGCGTTGAGGTTGATGAAGGCTGCGCGCAAAGCCGCGTTCGGGCGAAGGGCCCCCGCGGTCGAGTGCACACTCGTTTGAGTACCAAGCAAAGAAAAGTGGAGAGGCGCGCATATTGCACGACTTGCGAAAACCTGCAAATCGTCTCTGAGCAGAGACAGTTGCGGGTCTGCGAGACTAGGTGTTGCGCCTACTTCGGTTGCGCGGAAAAGCCTTCTTAAGGCGAGATCGTTTTCTGCGCGACATTTGAATACCCGCTTTCGAGCCCCTCCGAATCGAATGCGACAACGACGAAATAGTACGTCCCCGCAGCGAGCCCTTCGACGACATAGCTCGTGACACCCGGATTCGAGATCTTGATCGCGTTCGTGTAGTTGCCGAGTGATGTCCCGTACAGGACACGGTAACCCGCAAGGTTCGTGAGCGGGCTGCCGTCGATACGCATCGTGGGCGGTTGCCACGAAAGAGTGGCAGAGCCGCTCGCGCTCGCCACGACGTCGATCGAGAACGGCCCTAGGCCCGCGAACTTGGCTCCATCCGTCACCCAGACTTGAATGTCGTCGTAGGGACCGAGATCCGCGGCGCCGGGCGTGCCCGACAGTCGTCCCGTAGCGGCGTCGAACGAGGTCCAAGACGGTTTTCGGCTGATGCCGAAGGACAATTGGTCACCGTCGGGATCGCTCGCGTTGGGCACAAACCAATACCGGAGTCCTTGCGTGATTTGCGCCGGCGGCGCGCCGTCGATGGTCGGCACGTGGTTGGTCGTCAAGCCACCGACGGTGATCGAGAACGGGCCAAGGCCCGCGAACTTCGACCCGTCGGTGACCCAGATTCGAATGTCGCCGTAGTCGCCCGCGTCGGTGGCTCTCGGTGTCCCGTAGAGACGGCCCGTGGAGAAGTCGAACGTAGCCCAGGCGGGCCGGTGGCTGATCCCGAAGCTCAAAGTGTCGCCATCGGGATCGCTTGCTTGCGGAGCAAATGCGTACGCCGCGCCAACCGTCGCGGAGGTCGGCGGCGTGCCCGCGATCTGCGGCACGGTAGCCAAGGCCGCCGTCGCCGTAAGAAGCAGCATTGCCCCAACGGGGCCAACGATTCGGTGCGCATGAGTCGCGGCCTCGAGAGAATGGATGTCGACGCGATCTTCCGTGACCATCGTGTACTCCGATGTTGTCTCGTGCAGAGAAACGAGAGTTATACGTCGTGCGTAGATGATCTTGAAAAGAGTCTCCGAAGAGAGACTCGCGCGCCGGCATACGACAGATCGCGACGACGCAACGACTCGCGGCGCATTGCGTCGCAGATCGGCGACTGCGTAATCGTTCTTTCGTTCTTCGCCGTCGCGGTTACGCCGCGATTCGCGCTTCGGATGCAACGCGCGACGACGTGCTGTCGCCGATCGCCAACGTCCGCACCCGACCTTCCACTGTCGCGGACGGCAACGGACGCGTGCGTTCGAACGCCGCCTTACGGTCAGCTCGATTCATTCCGCAGCGCGGAAAACGATGTGGGTGCGCAGCCCACGCGTGATCGGGGAAATAGCCCGTCGAAGGGTTGCGACTACGGATTGTCGGCGATCCGCGGCGCCCCGGCTAGGTTGCTATCGGTCCCAGTCGACCGGGCGCGGCACGTGCATCGTAATCAGCACGATCGGCGCACCGCCGGTCGGCTCGACCTGGTGCGGTGTGTTCTGCGGCACGAACACGTAATCGCCCTTCTTGACGGCCTGAGAATGTCCGCCCTCGATCGAGGTGCCCGACAAGTTGTGCGCGTTGTTGCGCTTCTCGTTCACGAGCTTGCCGCCCGTGACGATGTTTCCCTGACCTTCGAGCACGTACATGAGCTCGGCGTCTTGCTCGTGAAATGCCGCGGGCGCGAGTGCCGGCCGATACTCGAGCAAAGCCCGATACGGCGCTAGAGACAGGATCGGCTCCGCGACGAGCGGTTGATCGCCCTTGCGGTCGGCTTTGGCCTTGGCGATGAGCGCCGTGATCTGGCTCGCGGAGATGAACGTTTGCTCCGGTCCGGCGGCTTGCTGTGCCGAGGCATCGGTTGCGGCAGCGACGCAAACGAAGGCTGCCAGTGCGAGTAACTGCGGGCGCATGGAGATCTCCTTGAGTTGACGGACTACGCGGATCGGAAGATGGAACCGGAGAGCTTCCAGAGCCCGTTCCGGTTGACATAGCTGAGCTCGATCACTCGGCGTTCGCGCCGGCGCACAACGCCTTCGCCTTGCGCGCGGGCCATGTCGACGAGCGTGTACCCGTCTTCGATCGGAGCTTCGGTTTCGACGACGCAGTGCAGCTGCGCGCGGGCCGTTCGGCGGTCTGTTGCGACGTCGATGCCATCCGAGTCGCCGAAGGATGCCGACGTCAACCGCACGACGTCGCGATCGACCGGCGCCCGTGCGGGCGCATCGAAGAGCCGGGCGAGGTCTTCGTAAGCACGGTCGTTCACGAGCGCGACGTAAATCCGGTTGAGCTCGCGAATCGCAGCTGCATCCTCGAGCGCGCGCAGACGCATTTCCAGCTCGCCGGCGTTCCTATCCGGCAGGGCCGAAGCTGCACCGCCGACGGCCAACGGGGCCGCCAACGCAGCACCGGCCCGGCGCATGAACGATCGTCGCGAAGAGTGTGGTCGATTGCTCACGGCGCTGCCCTCAAGTCTCGATCGCATAGAACCGATTGATGTCGAAGCGACCGGCGTGGCGCGCGTGGGCGCCCATGGAATTCAGTCGCAATCCATCCCTGTCGCAGTGATAGCCCACGCCGCAGTCGTGCATCGTGCGCATGTTGATCAAGATCATGCCGAGCGTGCCGTTGCAGGCTTCCTCGAGCCAGTACGCGAGATAAAGACCGTCACGGATCTTCACATACGACGCCGGCCCGCTCCACTCCATGCCGCCCGCGCCGCTGTCCGTGAAGATGATCCACGACAGCGAATGCGGCGTGGAATAAAGGTGCATCGACGTCAAGCCGGGCGAGTAGCTCCAGCTGATCGCGCGGCCGACGAGCTCGTCCGTGTAGCCGTGGCGTCGATACTTGGGCGGCGTGAGGCCTTGCATCTCGACGACGCCGAACCAGGTCTCGGCCGCAGCCTCGTTGCCCATATAGGGCGTGCCCATCGTTCCGTGCAGGCACGTGGCCAAGCCGTGCTCGAAGTCGGCCACGATCGTGTAGCTGTCGTGCCGGGGCGCGCCGCTCAGCAGATGGCCGAACATGACGACGCCGGGTGCGGACTCCCACGACTCGTAGCGCTCCTCGTGCCACGCACGCTCGCCTTCCCGACGCCACCGCAAGGTGTGACTATCGGCGAAGCGATAATCGACCGCCGGACCGTTGTCGAACCTGAGCGTGAGCTCCTTGCCGACAAGATAGTCGCTCGTGGGCAAGCGATTGCCGGCCATCGGCCCCGGCGTGCCGAAGACCGATTTCTTGGCCGCGACAGCCGCGTCGACCTCGGCCTTGGTCATGATCGGATTGGTCTTCAGAGGCCGATAGACGCGGCGCGCACCTTTGGCCGGCGGCGCCCCGTTCGCGCCCGTGACGGCGGGCACGCCGACGTCGCCGAACTTCTCGAACTGCGCGATCTGGCCGAGCCATTCGCCTTTGCCCGTAAAGAGGTAGTACTCGAGCGCGTCGTCGGCATCGAAGCCGAGCCTCACGCCGATTTGCTCCACGCGGTTCGCGTCGAAGGCATAAAGCGTCATCACGCCCGAGAACTCGCATTCGACACGCGAATAGACATACAGATCGTCGGTGATCTTCACGTAGTCGGACGGCCCGCAGAAACTCAGCTCGCCGCCCAGGCGCGTGAGCTCGACGAAGTTCGAATAAATGGCCGACGGATAGAACTCGAGCGTCTCGATGCCGTTGTCTTGCTGCCAATGGTAGCCCTTGCCCTCCACACGGTTCGTCAAGGCGTGACGCGCTTGCGGCGGCTCCCGGCCGGCTCGCTCGACGTAGCCGTAGTAGATCTCGCGCTGCACTTCGCGGTTGTCGGCATAGCCGCTGAACCACACCTCGAAAACGGTCGCCAGATGCGTGTCGCGGTCGACGATCACGTGATAGCCGCGTTGCGTGCCGGGCAGCATGTGCGAGAAGAGCACGAGCCGATCGAGCGTCAAGGCGCCGTAGCCCGAGTCCACGGCGCCGGCACCGTTTTCCGAGAGGCTCAGGCGGCTGCCGCCAGCAAAGCTGTAGTCGAGCCTCGGCCCGCCATCGGTCACGATCTTGAGTGTCTGCCCCGTCAACTCGTCCGCAAGCTTCGAGACGCACTGGGGCCCCGCGGCTGCGGCGGCGAGCTTGGCGGCGATCTGGCCGGGCGTGAGCTTGGTATAGGCGATGCGATGCATCTGCTGCTTGGGATAACGGACTTGCTGCATGCTGACCCCCGGCTATCGCTCGACTCACGCCCGCCCGGCTTGCCGGCCGGATCGGAGCGTCAAGCCGTGATGTTAGCGCTTCTCGGGGCGCGCTTGCGCGCTCGGGGAGGTCGTTGCCCTAGCCGCGGGCGTGGCTCAGAGGCACGACGTTGCTGTGGGGGTGCGTCGCGTCGCGCTCTTCGCCTTGCAGCCAGCGAACGATCGGCAGGAAGTCACGCTGCTCGTCCGCGGCGACCTCTCCGGGCATCTCGAAGATGCCGAGACCGGTTTCCGCCGCCTCGACGTACACCTCGGAGTCGTGCAGACGCGTGAGGAACGAAATACCGAGCGAGCCCACGAATCGCTCGAGCGGCTCGTAGACGGGCTTGGCGTTACGGACGCGATTGGCGAGCACGGCCAATCGAATGTTGCGGAACCGCACTCGGCCGACGAGCAAGAGCTCTTTGATGAAATTGGCCGTCGCATGAATGTCGATCGACGACGGCCCGACGGGAACCAGGATCGAATGGGTCTTCGCGAGCAAGTCTTGGAGCAGCAGCCGCGACGGTCCGGCCGGCGCATCGATCACGAGCTGCTCGGTTTCGCGCGGCAGGTGGCGGCGCATGCTCTGCAGACCGACACCGCCGCGTATGGCCGCATCGGCGCCGTGAATCCTCGGCGCCTCCGGCGGACGTAGGCTCAGCCAGTTGAGACTCGAGCCTTGCGGATCATGATCGGCGATCGCCGTGACGGCGCCGTGGACGGCGAAATAGCTCGCGAGATTGGTCGTGATCGTCGACTTGCCGACGCCGCCTTTGGCGTTGATGACCAATGTGGTGTTGGTGGGCATGTCGATGATCCATCGGCGAGGGTTCCGGCCGCGCCGGAGGCAGCCACAAATCGACATAATGCTATCGACATCAAGACTAGACCCGACCGGGGTTCGGATGCGACGACACGTGTCACAGCTCCGGATTCTCGCCGCCACGTGGCGGCGGGATCGCGTCAGCGGCCATCTACGGCGGAGAGCTCGTACGTCAGCACGGTCGTGCCGCCGGCCGGCACGGAGAATCTCCACGCGAAGTCGCCGTTTTTGCTCGTCGAGCGTAACGACGACTTGCGCACGCGCGCCGAGGTCCACGGCGGCTCGACACCGTGGCGAATCTCCATCGAGACGGGCGCGCTCTTGCCGTTGGTGATTCGATACTCGGCCGTCACGCGCCATCGGCCACCCGCCGCTCGAAGACCCACGGGCTCGTCGTGAGTCTGCACGTCGAGGGCGACATCGAGCGCACGGCCGATCTCGATCTCGGTCGGCAAGCCGACCGGCCGGTCGCCGACGTCGGCTTCGCCGGCGAACACCTCGGACTTTCCGTAGGGCTCGAACACACGTACTCGGCCGCTCGGCAGCGGCTCGCCGAGCCCCGCTCGCTCCGTGTTGTCCCAGCGCAAATACACGCCCGGTATGACGAACGGATCGTCCGGCGTCGCGTCGAAATCGGCGAGCCGGAACCCATAGAAGCGTTCTATGCGCACGGCCTGCTTACCGAGAAACGCGACTTGCTTGGTTTGCCGAGCCTCGAGATCGGTCGCGGTCGGCAGCCGGTAAAGCTGATAGTCGCCGAGCTGCTCGCGGCTCGCCAAGCGTCGTGAGCCCGTGACGACGACCTCCTCGAGCGCGGCCCCTCGAGTCGCCAAGAACGGCATGACGTCGGCTTTGAGCACGCGACCGTCGGGGAACGTCCGCGGCTCGATGGCGTAACAGCTTTTGAGCAACGCGACGTCCTGCTCCGCCTGCCGACGGACGTCCTCCTGCCGCGCATCGACGAAGCTGTCGGCCTTGTCAGGGTCGAGGGGCTCGGCGCTCGCGCTGCCCCGATCCTCGGCCGCCACGAGATTGAGCCGGCCCGCGACGACCTGAACCTGCGCCTGCGTGAACCTCGTGCCCGTAGCATTGCGCAGCGTGATCCAACCGTCGAGGTGCATGCGGTCGCTGCGCTCGTTCAACGAGGCGACATAGTCGGCGCTCCAGGTAAATCCGTGCGCGAGATAGCTCACGGTGAGCGTCCGCGGTCCCGCGTTGCCTGCCGCCAGTTGCACCGACAGCTCGGGCTCCGAGACGAGCCCGGCCGGCAAACCGTCGAACTCGAGTCGTTCCGGCAACTCCGAGCAATAAAGGGCTTCGCTGCCGTCCTGCGTTTGCAGCACGACGCCCTCGCCCGCCGCGACGATCGTGGCAGGCGTGCGCGTCACGACCCCCGTTCGCGGGTTGGTGCGCGTCAGCGTCACAGCCTTGCCGACGGACCGCTCGAGCAGAGACGCCGGCGTGAGCCTGTCGAACGTGAAATTGCTCTCCGCCAGCGCGCGTTGCGCGCCCGTCACGATTGCCGACTGCGGCAGCAAGGTTTCGGCGACGCCGCGAATCACGAGCTTCACGGGACCGGCCGGCAGGTCGATCTCGCGAGTCTCGGTGACGAGCGCGAGATCGTCGCGGTAGATCGTCACGGCCACGGCCGTCGCGGCCGGCGACACGACCGTCGCCGGTGTCTGGGCGCGCACGGGTGCGGCCAGCGAGCCCGTCACGAGCGCCAGCAGCGCCCAACGCACGACCGTCACCAACGCTGACGGATCGTGAACGTGAGCTCGGCTTCGCCGTTGGCGGGGACGGGAACGTCCCAGGCGAAGCTGTTCGCGTCCGTGCGCCGGCCCTCGATGGATTGCCCGCGCACTTCGTTGAATCGCCACAACCGCTCTTGCCGGATCGTGACGACGGTCGGGGCGGATCGTGCATTGCGTACGACGTAAGACATCGAATAGTCCGTGCTCCGGCTCGATACGCGAGTCGTCTGGCGCAACGTCGGTTGCACGGTCACGTCGAACGCGTCGCCGATCTTGATCGCAAGATCAGAGCCCGCGCTCGTGTGGCCGATGTGGTCCTCGCCGACGAATTGCGGCTGCCCGCGCGCGTCGCGCGCATAAACGCGCACGACGCCGCTCGGCAGCTGATCGCCGAGGCCGCCGGCTTTGGAATTGGAGAACCGTACGCGCACTTCGGCGGAAACCGGTTCCTCTAGGGATTGAAAACCATAGAAGGTCTGCTCGTAGCCCTTGTCGGCCTTCACGGCATCGGCAGTCAGGAAGCTGACTTGCTTGGTTTGGTTGTTGGCAATCGTCGTCGGCTGCGCGATCGGGTACACGTAGTAATCGGCGAGCTGCTCGCGCGACGAGGATTCCGTGCCCGCCGCCACGCGGGTATTGCCGCGGCGTTGCTGGTTGAAGCGCTGCCACCACTGCGCCTCGTTGCCGACCACGTTCACGTCGCCGGCCACCAGCTGCGTGTGCGCATTCTCGAACGTGGTGCCGGAGCGGTTCTCGAGCGTGATCCAGCCTTGCAGCGACACCTGACTTTTCGGCTCGTCGAAGATCGCCACGTAGTCGGCATTCCAGGACAACCCGCGACTGAGGTAGGCGAGCGTTACGTCGGCATCGATTGGCCGAGCCGATTCGGCAAGCACGGACAACGTAGGGCTCGCGCGCAAGTTAGGCGGCACCTTGTCGAAGATCACCCGGGCCGGAATCCCGTCGTCCCGCAGCACTTCGATGCGCTCGCCGATACGCAGCACCACGCCGCCGACCGTAGACAGCACCTCGGCCGTCTCGCGCGTCTCGGCGCCCGTGCCGGGATTGGTTCGCACGATCTGCACTCGTTGGCCGACGGCCTTTTCCATGAGCTTCTCGGGCGTGAGCAGGTCGTAGTCGAAGTTCTGCTCGATGAGCTCGAGCCCCGGCGCTCCGCCGAAGCTCACCGTCTGGGCCATGATCGCTGCCGACACGCCTTTGAACTCGATGCGATTGCGGCCGGCCGGCAACTTCAGCGGCCGCACGTGCTCGACGAGCGCCAGGTCGTTGTTGTAGATCGTGAGCGAAATCGATTTATCTTGCGGCTCCTGGGCACGCAACGAGGTTGCGAAGAGCCCGACCGCGCAGCAGACGATCGACAGTTCCTTAGTCTTGAGCATCTCGGTCTCCCGAGCGTTTATTCCAACATCGGCAGAGTATCCCACCACGCTCGGGGCCGGTCGATGTGGCTCGGGCCGCAGCACGCCCGCCAAGGCGTCGAGTCGTCTCGAGCGTCTTGGCGGGCCTGGGCTTCAGCGTCGACGAGGTCCTTTCGGGAATTCCGTAACCTTTTTCGGCCCAAGCGCGAATGTAGAACGAAGACATACAGCCTAACAGGGGGCCCACAATGCATACGCGCTCGATAAACTCCGGTCTCGTCGCCGGCCTCATCGCCACGGTGATGCTTTCGCTCGTCATGGTGATGAAGGCCGCGATGGGCCTGATGCCTCAGGTCAATGCCATCCAGATGCTCACCGGAATCTCCGCGCATCTCCTCGGCACGCCGATGACGCCGCTCGTGGGCTGGGTCATTCACTTTCTAATCGGCACAGTGCTCTGGGGCGCTCTCTTCGCGCTTTTGGCCGGACGGCTGCCCGGAACCTTCGTCGTGAAAGGCATTGTGTTTTCGATCGGCGCCTGGATCTTGATGATGGTGATTCCCATGCCCATGGCCGGAGCCGGACTGTTCGGTCTCAATATCGGCATGCCGGCACCCGTTGCCACGCTGGTGCTGCACATCGTCTATGGCGCCATCTTGGGTGCGGCCTACGGCCGCCTGACGTTAGGCAAGGAGATGGGGGCGGAGCACCCCGCCTAAACCACCGAGCGCTCCGATTCGCCCGTCGTCTAACTCAGGCCATAACCACTTCGGGCGCCGTGGCCCGGTCGTAGCTGGCCCACCGCCGTAAAGCCGGTCCCCGCCAAATGCCCGCGGGCCGCGTCCACTCTATGACCGCTGCAGCGTGAGGCGAGAGCCACATGCGCCCGAAATCAGTGGCTGAACCCAGCGGACGCATCGCACTGGAGCAGATCGCCGATATGGGTTGTGCCACTTGCCATCGGCCGCCACAGGCGCCTCCGAGCGGCTTGCGTTTGCCGGCCATCCCCGGTGGTGGGGCAAAGCAGAGAGCGATTAATCGATGAATCGATAGCCGATGCCGGGCTCGTTGGCGATAAAACGAGGCTCCGCCGGATCGTCGCCGAGCTTTTGTCTGAGTTGACCGATATAGACGCGCAAGTACTGCGTGTCAGTCTCGTGACCCTTGCCCCACACTTCCGTCAACAACTGTCGATGCGTCACGATACGGCCGCAGTTCACGACGAGCAACGAGAGCAAATCGAATTCCTTCGGTGTGAGCTTGACCTCTTCCTCGCGGACGGTGACTTTGTGCTTCGCGACGTCCACACGCACGCAGCCCGCTTCGAATGTCGTGCCGGGCGATCTCCCGGACCCACGGTCGCGCAGTAAAGCACGCAAACGCGCCGTGAGCTCACCGGTAGCGAACGGCTTCGTCACGTAGTCGCTCGCGCCGGCATTCAGCGCGGCGATCTTCTCCTCTTCCGCGGCGCGAATCGACAGGACAATGATGGGCACCTGTAAGACGCCGCGCAGCGCCTCGATGAGCTCTACGCCACTAACGTCGGGCAACCCGAGGTCGAGCACTACGATATCGGGGCTACGGCTGCTCGCGAGTCTCAAAGCCTCACTTGCGGTCTGGGCTTCGATGACCTCGAAGTGCTCCGCGCTCAGGCTGATGCGCAAAAATTTCCGAATCGGCGCCTCGTCATCCACGACGAGCACCCGCGGCACACCGACCGTCATTCTTGGTCTCCAGGAGGCCCCGGCACGAGGCTTGGCTGCGACAAGCAAACCCGGATGCACGAGCCGCCGTGACTGCCGGTATCAGTGACGTCGATCGTTCCCCCAAGCGCCTCGACGAAGCCTTTGCAGATCGCGAGTCCCATCCCGGTGCCGGGGGCCTGTTGGTCCGCGGCCCGGGCACGGTGAAAGATGTCGAAGACCCGCTCCCGCTCTGCGGGCGGGATCCCAGTCCCTTGATCGCAAACGGTTAGCTCGTAGACGTCCTCATGCCGGCGCGCCGCGAGATCGACAGGCGCCCCCGTAGGCGAGTACTTGGCGGCGTTGTCGAGCAGATTCACGAGCACCTGCTCCAACAGTGCCGCATCCGTGAAGACGAGCTCCTCGCCCACCGGCACCGCTGTAGTGACCCGACGCCCGCCGAGGACGCTCTTCAGGTCGCGCACGGCTGCGCCGAATATGTCGCGGACGTCGCACCAGTCGCGCCGTGGCTTGAGCACCCCGTAGCCAAGGCGCGTCATGTCCAACAGATTCTGCACGTAGCGGTCGAGCCGATCGGTTTCTCCGAGCACGTTCTCGAGCAGCTCGCGCTTGTCAGCAGCCGGCAGCGCGTCGTCGAGTTCCATGAGCGCAGTCGTCGCGCCCTTGATCGGAGACCAGCGGTGTCCGCAGGTCGTGGGACACCGACGACAGCAGCGCGCGGCGCAGCTTGTCCGCCTCCGTCATGAGCCGTGAGCGCTGCACCTCGGCGGCCAGCGTAACCTTTTCGAGCGCAACACCGGCTTGGTCGCGCATCGCCAGCAGCAGGCGCTCCTGCTCGGCGTCGAGTGTCCGCCGCCGGCCGGCCGGGCGGACTGCAAGGACGCCGAGCGCCGCTTCGCGGCCCACAAGCGGCACGAAGAACCACCCGGCAGCCGGCAGTGTCCCCGTGCCGCGCCCGGCGGGCTCACGATGATCGTAAGCCCACTGTGCAGCCGCCGTCTCCGTGTCGCTCAGCCCGTCTCTGCCGACGTCTCCTGCGACCACGGCCAGCCTGGCTGCATAGTCGCGCAGCAAGACGATGGCATCGACCGCCAAAGTCGTGCGCAAGTACTCGGTGAGCACCCAAGCGAGAATCGTTGCGGCCCACGATGCCCGTCAAACGGCGGCTGAAGTCCTCGAGTGACGCGATACGCCGACTGTTCGCGCGGATGGTTTCCCATTTGCCTTCGCACGCGGGCGGCGAGCTGAACCGGTGACCAACGCCACGAGGAGGAAGAACGTCAAGGTGAGCACGTCGCGCTCGTCCTTCACGTAAAACGTGTAGCGCGGCTCAGTCAGGAAAAAGTTGAAGAACAGGAAGCTGAGCCCGCTCGCGACGAGCGCGGGCCCGACACCCGCGCGAGCCGCCGAGATCAGGACGCCCGTGAGAAATACGAGCCCGAGATTGGCCGTTTCGAGCCACGGGTCGAGCGCACCAGGCAACGACTGCCGAGGCGCCCGTCCACACGATGGCCGTCGCGTAGCCGCCGGCGCCTCGATGACTCCACGACGCACACCGGCGGGAGCCGCACGCGCTCGGGCGTCTCGCGCGAGTCGGTGGCGGCCGCAACGGTGATGTCCACGTTGCGCGCTTCGCGCTGCAGTACGTTCGCGAGCGAGCCTTGCAGTGTGAGAAAACGCCAACGCCGCGCGGATCGGCCGACGACGATTTGGGTCACGTTTTGCTCTGTGGCACAATCGAGAATCTCTCTGACCACGTCCTCGCTGGTCAGCAGCGCTGTCTCGGTACCGAGTTCCTCCGCCAGCTCGAATGCCTCCGTCACGTGATCGGCACCGGCCGGTGCGGCCGCTTTGGGCGGCGCGACATGCACCACCAGCCACTGCGGCATGTGCGGTTCCCGCGAGCCGCCGGCCGAGACGCACGAGCCGCAGGCCTTCCCGTGAGTCTTCCACCAGCACCATGAGGCGCTCTTGAGTGCGCCACAGTTACTCGATGGCCCGCGCTCGCCGCCAATTTCGCACGTCCGGCGTCGACATGCTCGGCAGCCGTGCGCATCACGAGCTCGCGCAACGCCGTCAGATTGCCGGGGCTGAAGAAGTGTTGTAAAGCCCGTTCCGCCGTCTCGGGCACATAGACCTTACCTTCGTGTAGCCGCTTGATGAGGTCATCGGGCGGCAGATCGACGAGCTCGATCTGTTTCCGCTCGATCGACGACGTGATCGGGCACCGTCTCCCGGACTGTGATCCGCGAGATCTTTGCGACGATGTCGTTCAACGTTTCCAGATGCTGAGTGTTCAGCGTCGTATAAACATCGATGCCCGCCGCGAGCAACTCCTCGACGTCCTGCCAACGTTTCTCGTGCCGGCTGCCGGGCACGTTGGTGTGAGCCAGCTCGTCGATGAGCGCGAGCTGGGGCGTACGCGCGAGCAGCGCATCAAGATCGAGTTCTTGGAGCTGCCGGCCGTGGTAGGTCACGCGCGCCAGGGGCAGGGCCACCAGATTGAGCGTGAGTCGGCGCGTCTCGTCGCGGCCGTGCGTCTCGACGACGCCGATCACGACATCGATGCCTTCCGGCCTGTCGCTGCAAAGCCTGAGTCAGCATCTCGTACGTCTTGCCGACGCCCGGTGCCGCGCCGAGAAACATCTTCAGCTTGCCGCGCCCGGCGCTGCGCGCCTCGGCCAGCAGCGCGTCCGGGGAGGGCCTGCAGCTCATCGTGAACATCTACGGTATCCTTGCAAACAGCGGCGTCCACGGCGCCATTATGCGCCGGCGCCGCTGTGCCGACTGCGAGCTCGGCGTCGATCAACCACCCGGGCTCGGGCCCAGCGCATCGAGCGCGAGGTTCAGATCGAGCACTGTCACCAGACGCTCCGGTGAGCGTCCCGCCCGGCGAGAACGCGTGTGCCTCGACCAGCGCCTCGATGCGTTCCGCGCGCAAGGCCTCGCGGCCTCAGCCACGCGCGTGGCCTGATACCAGCGCCGCGTGCTCCCTGATGTGGGGATCGAGTCCGCCGCCGGAAGCTGCCGCCAACTCAGGCGGCAACGGTTTCTCTACGGAGGCTTCGTAGAGCGGGCGATCAGTTCGGCGCGCTCGGTCAGATTGGTGCTGGTCGGTGATTTGTTGCTGCCGCCCGCGCCGGCGGCGTTGTAGTCGACCGCGGAAGGTCGCGGCCAGAAATAGTCGCATCTCGTGAAACGTCTGCGCGATCAAGCGGCTGCCGACTATTTTCCCGTCCTTGTCGCTTGATCAAAGAGCCCTTCGCGGTATCGGGCGTCACGACCCGCGCGAAAGCCGAGGATGAGGGCGGTGTATCCCAGCACACAGACAAGCATCGTCGACGAACGACAAGGCGAATACTGGTAATGAGATGATTTCATGGCAGTTAGCTCCAAGTCGGTCTATCGCATGAATTGCAGTGCTCGGCAATCGGGCCGAGCGCGGCGGCCGGGAAAAACGTCAGCGCGCCGATGAACACAATCGTCGCAGACAACATCACGCCAAACATCCCGTCTTCGACACCGAGCGTGCCGGCCGATTGCGCGGCAGGACGCTTGGCCGCCAGCGAACCGGCAATCGCCAGCGGCAGAATGATGGGAATGAAACGCGCCAGCAGCATGATGAGTCCGGTCGCGACGTTCCACGGAACGGTGTTGTCGCCGAGTCCCTCGAACCCTGAGCCGTTGTTCGCGCTGGCCGAACTGAATTCGTAAAGCATTTCGCTGAAGCCGTGCGCGCCGGTGTTGTTCAGCGTGTCTGCGCCCCACGGGGTCGCCGCGAACAGCGCGGTCGGCGCGAGAATAAACAGCGCATGGACGAACAGCGCGACGACCGCCAGCTTGACCTCGTAGGCTTCGATGCGCCGGCCGAACATACTCCGGCGTGCGGCCCACCATCATGCCGGCCACGAACACGGCGAGGACGATGTAGAGGAACATGTTGATCATGCCCACGCCCACGCCGCCGAAAGTCGTGTTCAGCCACATGCCGATCATCGGCATCATCCCGGTGAGTGGGTTCAGGCTGTCGTGCATAGCAGTCCACCGAGCCATTGCTGGTGGAGGTCGTGAGCACGGCCCACAACGGGCCGGCGCTCGCGCCGAAGCGGAGTTCCTTGCCTTCAAGGTTGCCGACGTTTTGCTCAATCGGCAGAAGGGTGAAAGCCTGCGTCGGCGCTTGTTCAAACCAGACCGCGCCCGTGATCTTGGCCAGCAGAAAGACCAGCATCACCGCGAAAACGACCGCCGCATGGCGCATGCGTCCGATGATGCGCCCAAACATCCACACGCAGGCCATCGGGATGAGGATGATCGAGACCAGTCGCGAGAATGTTCGTCCAGAATGTCGGGTTCTCGAACGGATGCGTGCAGTTCGGACCGAAGAAGCCGCCGCCGTTCGTGCCGAGTTGTTTGATGGCCACGAAGGCCGCCACCGGCCCGCGCGCGATGATTTGTTCGACGCCTTCCAAAGTGGTCGCGTGCGCCGCGCCGCCAGTGTCATCGGCATTCCGCCGAGCACGAACAGCGATGCCACGACGAGGGCAATGGGCAGCAGCACGAGAAATGTGGCGCGCTGCAGATCGAGAAAGAAGTTGCCCATCTCCTTGCGGCCCGCCAAACCGCGCGCGAGCGCCGCCAACGCAGCGATGCCCGTCGCCGCCGAGACGAACTGCAGCCACATCAGGGCGCAGAGCTGCGAGAGATAACTCAGCGTGACTCGCCCGAGTAGTGCTGGAGGTTCGTGTTGGAGGTGAAGGAGGCCGCCGTGTTGAAGATGCAGATCGCCGGTCGATCGCGCCCTTGCCGTCCGGGATTGAGCGGCAGATGCTGCTGCAACGCCATGATGCCAAAGCTCACGACGAACATGAGCACGTTGAAAACAAGCATCGAGACGATGTATTGCTTCCAGTTCTGGGCTTCGCCGGTGAAGCGTCCGCCGAACAAATGAAACAGCCGGTCGAACTTGCCCGCAAGTCCGCCGTGCGACACATCCGGGTCCATGGCCCATTTCATGTATCGGCCCAGCGGCCACGAGAGCAGCGCCGTGCCGCCAACAATCAGTGCGACGAAAAGAATGGCATTCATAAAATGTGCGAGTTAGTCGCCAGTGTTCCATGCGTTCGACGGCCACCGCCAAAGCGATACAGCAGGCCGAAAGTAACGAGTCCGAGCAGTAAATAGATCAGGGGCATACGATGCCTTCCCGTGTCAGGCCAAATGCAATGCCGTCAAAATCGACATCAATGATCTTTGATTCCGACGAACGGCGCGATGACGCCGCCCAGGCCGTAGATGAGCAGATTGCGCCGCAGCACGGCCGCCGCTCCCATCGGCCGGTAGGCGATTCCTCGCAACGCCAGCGGAATCAGCGCGATGATGATGAGCGCGTTGAATATCACCGCGCTCAGAATCGCCGATTCCGGCGAGTGCAGGCGCATGACATTCAAGGTGGCGAGCGGCCCGCGCGCCGCCTTGCGTCGCGTAGATGCCCGCGAACAGCGCGGGCAGGATGGCAAAATACTTCGCCACGTCGTTCGACAGGCTGAACGTGGTCAACGCGCCGCGCGTCATGATGAGTTGCTTGCCGATCTCGACGATCTCCATGAGCTTGGTGGGATTGCTGTCCAGGTCCACCATGTTGCCGGCTTCACGCGCGGCCTGCGTCCCCGTGTTCATCGCCACGCCCACGTCCGCCTGGGCGAGCGCGGGGGCGTCGTTCGTTCCGTCGCCGGTCATGGCGACGAGATGGCCGGCGGCTTGTTCGTCGCGGATGCGCTTGAGCTTCGCCTCGGGCGTCGCCTGCGCCATGAAATCGTCCACCCCCGCCTCGGCGGCGATGGCGGCCGCCGTCAACGGATTGTCGCCGGTGATCATCACGGTGCGGATGCCCATCTTGCGCAGTTGCGCGAAACCGCTCCTTGATGCCGCCCTTGACGACGTCCTTGAGTTGCACAACGCCGAGCACTTCCCGGTTCTCGGCCACGACCAGTGGTGTGCCACCGGAGCGGGAAATCTCGTTCGACGTCTTGCTCGACCGCCTTGGGGAAGATGCCGCCCTGCACGTGTCCACGTAACGCGCGCATCGCGTCCGCCGCGCCTTTGCGGATGGAGCGTCGCCGGCTGCCGTCCGAGCGCGGGAAAATCCACGCCGCTCATGCGGGTCTGCGCGGTGAAGGGAACGAACTTCGCGTGGGGCGCGGCCACCTCGCGTCCGCGCAGCTTGAACTTCTCCTTGGCCAGCACGACGATGCTGCGGCCTTCGGGGGTTTCGTCCGCCAGCGAAGCCAGTTGCGCGGCGTCGGCCAGGCGTTCCGGCTTCGACGTCCGGCGCGGGAAGGAAGGCCGTCGCCATGCGGTTGCCCAGCGTGATCGTGCCGGTCTTGTCGAGCAGCAGCACATCCACGTCGCCGGCCGCTTCGACAGCGCGCCGCTGGTCGCCATGACGTTGCGGCGAATGAGCCGGTCAATGCCGCTGATGCCAATGGCGCTCAGCAGAGCCGCCAATCGTCGTGGGAATCAAACAGACCAGCAGCGCAATCAGCACCGGCACGGTAAACTCCGTGCCGCGAATAGACGCCGAACGGCTTCAACGTCACGCAGACGAGCAGAAAGATCAGCGTGAGCGCCGACAGCAGAATCGTCAGCGCGATTTCATTGGGCGTCTTCTGGCGTTTCGCGCCTTCGACCATCGCGATCATCCGGTCCAGAAATCCCTGGCCCCGTCTCCATCGTGATGCGCACGACGATGCGGTCGCTGATGACGCGCGTGCCGCCGGTGACGGCGCTGCGGTCGCCGCCGCTCTCGCGGATCACCGGCGCGGATTCGCCTGTGATCGGCGGCTTCGTCCACGCTGGCGATGCCTTCGATGACTTCGCCGTCGGCGGGAATGACATCGCCCGCTTCGCAGACCACCGTGTCGCCCCTTCGAGCAATTCCGCGCCGGAACTCTTTCCTCGCGGCCATCCCGCAAGCCGGCGCGCCATGGTTTCCTTGCGCGCCTTGCGCAGCGTGGCGGCCTGCGCCTTGCCGCGCCTTCGGCCATCGCTTCGGCGAAATTGGCAAACAGCACCGTGAACCAGAGCCAGACAGCGAGTTGGATCACGAAAGCGCGGTCGGCGGAGGTCGGCGATGCCAGCGACGGTCGTGAGCGTCGCGCCGACCATGGTCACGAACATGACGGGATTTTTGATCATCAGCCGCACATCGAGCTTGCGAAACGCTTGGCTCACGGCCGGTAGGATGAGGCTCCGATCGAATAACGACATCGGTTGTTTTGCTGAGGTCACCTGAGTCTCTCCAAAGAAGGGCTTCTGAGGATCGGTCAGAACTTCTCTGGCCGAAGCACCGCGAGCAGCAGGTACACGAACAACGCCGCAGCGATGACGGCTACGGTGACGACTCCCATGGGGACACCTCAGTTGCGTCGAGCGTTCAGGTGGCATCAAGCTACAGGGCTGCCGCGTAGCCCGGCAATACGTAAACGCCCCGGCTTGCGTAAGGAAAGTGCAAACGCCGCGTGCGCTGCGAGAGAAGGCTACCTCGCCTGTTTACGCTTCCTGGTCCCCGCCGGCGTGCTCAGTTGGTCCAAAATTCGGGCGTCAGCAGCACGATAAATGTGAAGATCTCGAGGCGCCCGAGCAGCATCGTGAGGGAGAGGAGCACTTTGCTCTCTGGCGTGGCGGCGGCGAAGTTCACGGCGACGTTGCCGAGACCGGGACCGAGATTATTGATGCAGGCCGCCACAGCGCCGAACGCCGTGACCTGGTCCATCCCGTCCATCATGAGCAACAGCATCGTCGCCGCGTAGATGACGACGTAGATCGCAAAGAACCCTGCAGACACCGACCGTTCACGGGCTCCGGGACGACACGTGCCGTCC
The DNA here is from genome assembly GCA_963786385.1 of uncultured Gammaproteobacteria bacterium. Classification (GTDB taxonomy): domain Bacteria; phylum Pseudomonadota; class Gammaproteobacteria; order Steroidobacterales; family Rariloculaceae; genus FEN-1219. Next base: position 1,203,516 of record CAWAYS010000005.1, on the reverse strand, counting down.
ACTTTGATGGGCAAGTAGCGCGCGTCGGATGAATGAGACGCACGCACATGCGCGACGCCTTGCTTACCGATGATGACGAACCGAATGACCTTCATTCCCCCAGCCGTGGATCCGGCGCAGCCGCCCATGATGCTCGCAAAGATGAGAATCACCGGCAGCGCCAAAGGCCAAAGGGAAAAGTTGTCGGTGCCAAAGCCCGTGTTCGTGATGACGGACGCGACCTCGAAGGCAGCAGAGCGCAGTGCGGCGAGCGCGCTCTCCTTGACGCCGGTAGCCGTAGAGCACGAGTAGCGATAAACGCAATTAGAGGCGGCTGCGACGAAAAGAAGACCCGCACCTCGGTGCTCTCACGCGTACGCTTTGAAGCAGCAGGTTCCGCCACACCATGAAGTGAACGTTGAAGTTGATGCCGGCCAACAGCATGAAGACGACGCCGACGGCCTCGACGGCGGGGCTGTTGAAATAACCGAAGCTCGCGTCGTGAGTCGAGAAACCGCCCGTCGCGAGCGTTGCGAAGCTGTGCGCCGACCGCGTCGAAGGCGTTCATACCGGCGAGCCAATAGGAAACGGCGCAAGCCGCCGTCATCCAAACGTAGAGAACGCACAACGTACGCGCCGTGCCGGCTATACGCGGCGTAATCCTCTCGTCCTTGACCGGCCCGGGCGTCTCGGCCCGATACAGCTGCATCCCGCCGATCCGCAGCATCGGCAGCAGCGCGACGGCGAGCACAATGACGCCGATGCCGCCGAGCCAGTTGATTTCCTGGCGGTAGAAGAGAATCGACGGTGCGATGCCGTCGAGACCGACGATCACCGTCGAACCGGTCGTCGTGTAACCGGACGTGGCCTCGAAAAACGCATCGACGAAGCTCATATCGAGCCCTAGCACGAAAGGCAGAGCTCCGAGCACGCTCATCGCGATCCACATGACCGCGACGATCACGAAACCGTCGCGGTTGCGGATCGCATACGAGCGGCCCGACAGCGGCAACCAGAGCAAAAGCCCTGCCGAGAGTGCAGCCCCAAAGGTGATGGACAGATGAGGAAGCTCGCCGTCCCCATAGAGCCACGACACTGCCAACGGCGGGATTAGGGTTGCGCTGAAAAGCAGCAACAACGACTCCCAACGTGCGAATGACGACGGCTATCTGCAAGCGGGATCCGAGCGCAACGTGGGCCGCTCACGCTAGCCCTCGCAGGAGGTATGGAAACAATACGGTTTGAGGCAGACGCCGTAAGGAAGTCGTAAAGGTGGGCTGTGCGCGGGAACAGAGTCCGTCGATCAGAAAAGTAGCCGCGACCGCGGTGGGGAGCCCTGCCTCCGGAGGGCGAGGAGAAGCAAGCCCGCGACCGTGCGGCCGATCAGACCCGCCGCCCCGAGCTTGCGGCCAATGCGCAAGTCGACACGCGCCACTCGGTACCAGATGCGCGCCGGTTACGCGCCAGTCGGAAGAGAGCCCCAGCTAACTCGTTGAATCCTGGTAGGCGCGAGTGGGATCGAACCACCGACCCCCACCATGTCAAGGTGGTGCTCTACCACTGAGCTACGCGCCTGGAGGGCGCAACGATACAGACATCGGGCACCGATACTCAAGCCCGACGAGCAGGACGCGGAGTTAGGCCGATTCGGTGGCCCGCTGGGGAAGCCGAGCCCGCCGCGCTGGAGGTCGTTGATCTCGTCGCGGATCTTCGCGGCTTGCTCGAACTCCAGATCGCGAGCGTGCTGGTACATCTTCTTCTCGAGCTGTTGAATCCGCGCGACGACCTGATCGGGCGTCAGCCGCGCGGCCGCGCCCGTATCCTCCTGCCGCCCTCGCCCGCCACGCTCGCCGCGCCGCCCGCGCGGCGAGCGTCGCGCGCGCCTTCCATGATGTCCTGCACGGCCTTGCTGATCGATCTGCGGCTCGATGCCGTGCGCGACGATTGTACTCGATCTGCTTCGCGCGCCGCCGATCCGTCTCGTCGATCGCGCGCTGCATCGAGCCCGTGACCCGGTCGGCGTAGAGAATCGCCTTGCCGCGAACGTTGCGCGCGGCGCGGCCGATCGTTTGAATCAGCGACCCTTCGGAGCGCAAGAAGCCCTCCTTGTCCGCATCGAAGATCGCCACGAGCGAGACCTCGGGCATGTCGAGCCCTTCGCGCAGCAGATTGATGCCGACGAGCACGTCGAACTCGCCGAGGCGAAGATCGCGGATGATCTCCGTGCGCTCGACCGTCTCGATGTCCGAATGCAGGTAGCGCACGCGGACGCCGTGCTCCTGCGAGATAGTCCGTCAGATCCTCGGCCATGCGCTTCGTCAGCGTCGTGATCAGCACGCGCTCGTCGAGCTCGACGCGCGCATTGATCTCCGACAGCACGTCGTCGACCTGCGTGCCGGCCGGACGCACTTCGACGTCGGGATCCACGAGACCGGTCGGGCCGCACGACCTGCTCGACGATCTGGTCGGCATGCGCGTGCTCGTAGCGTCCCGGCGTCGCCGAGACGAAAATCGTCTGCGGCGCGATCTGCTCGTACTCGTCGAAGCGCAGCGGGCGGTTGTCGAGCGCCGACGGCAACCGGAAGCCGTACTCGACGAGCGTCTCCTTGCGCGAACGATCGCCTTGGTACATCCCGCCGAGCTGCGGAATCGTCACGTGACTCTCGTCGACGAACAGCAGCGCCGTCGTCGGGCAGATAGTCGAACAAGCACGGCGGCGGCTCGCCGGCGTGGCGCCCCGAAAGATAGCGCGAATAGTTCTCGATGCCCGTGCAGTAGCCGACCTCGAGGATCATCTCCATGTCGAAGCGCGTGCGCTGCTCGAGCCGCTGGGCTTCGACGAGCTTGTTCGCCTCGCGCAGCTCGCTTGAGCCGCTCGGCGAGCTCGATCGCGGATCGTGCTCCACGGCCGCGAGCAGCGTCTCGCGCGGCGTGACGTAGTGGGTCTTCGGATAGATCGTGACGCGCGGCGCCGTGTGCGTCGACCTCGCCCGTGAGCGGATCGAAGAAGCTGATCTGCCTCGATCTCCTCGTCGAAGAGCTCGATTCGAACCGCGTCGCGCTCGGATTCGGCCGGAAAAATATCGATGACGTCGCCGCGTACACGATACGTGCCGCGAGCCAAGTCGAGCGGATTGCGCGTGTACTGCAGCTCCGCGAGCCGGCGCAGCAGATCGCGCTGATTGATCGACCGCGCCGCGCACGAGGTGCAGCACCATGCCGTGGTAGGCCTCCGGATCGCCCAAGCCGTAGATGGCCGAGACGGTCGCGACGATCACGACGTCGCGGCGCTCGAGCAGTGCCTTGGTCGCGGACAGCCGCATCTGCTCGATGTGGTTGTTGATCGAGGCGTCTTTCTCGATGTAGGTGTCGGTCGAGGGAACGTAGGCCTCGGGCTGGTAATAGTCGTAGTACGAAACGAAATACTCGACGGCGTTGTGCGGGAAGAACTCGCGCATCTCGCCGTAAAGCTGCGCGGCGAGCGTCTTGTTGTGGGCGAGCACCAGCGTCGGCCGCTGCACGGCGCTGATCACGTTCGCCATCGTGAAAGTCTTGCCCGAGCCCGTGACGCCGAGCAGGACCTGCTTCGCGAGCCCGCTCTGCAGGCCTTCGACGAGGCCCGCGATGGCCTGCGGCTGATCGCCGGCCGGCGAGTACTGGGACGCTAGACGAAACGGCTTATCGGTCATGAGGCTCGGAGGTCGATTTGGTGCCCGGCTGGGCCGCCATTAAGATAAGCGACCCGCCGTGCATTAGAAAGGTCGTTTACGTGAGCATTCGTCTCGCCCACCGCTTACAGCGGATTCGGCCTTCTCCGACCGTCAGCATCACGGCGCTCGCCACGCGGCTGCGCGAGCAAGGGCGCGACATCATCGTGCTCAGCGTCGGCGAGCCGGATTTCGCGACGCCCGAGCACATCAAAGAAGCCGCCCGAGACGCACTCAAGCACGACGACACGAAATACACGCCCGTCGACGGCTCGCGCGCGCTGAAGGAAGCCGTCGATCGGCAAGTTCGCACGCGAGAACCGGCTCGACTACGCCATGGACCAGGTGCTGGTCTCGAGTGGCGCCAAGCAGTCGTGCTACAACGCGTGCCTCGCCCTGCTCGATCCCGGCGACGAGGCGATCGTGCCGGCGCCGTATTGGGTTTCGTATCCCGACATGGTGCGCCTCGCCGACGCCGAACCCGTGATCTTGCACACGACCGCTGCGCAAGGCTTCAAGATCACGGCAGAGCAGCTCGCGGGCGCCATCACGGCTAAGACACGGCTGTTGATCCTCAACAGCCCGTGCAACCCGACCGGGGCCGCGTATTCCGCGGCCGACTACCGACACCTCGGCGCCGTGCTGCGCGAGTACCGGCGCGTCGTGATCCTCACGGACGAGATCTACGAGCACATCCATTGGGGCCCGACGCCGTTCACGAGCTTTGCGCGAAGCTTGCCCGGATCTTTACGAGCGCACGCTCACGGTGAACGGCATGTCCAAAGCCTATGCGATGAGCGGCTGGCGCATGGGTTACGCGGCGGGACCGGTTCCTCTGATCAAAGCCATGACGGCCCTGCAGAGCCAGAGCACGACGAACGCGAGCTCGATCTCGCAGGCGGCCGCGGCCGCGGCGTTGAGCGGCGATCAGACGTGCGTGCGGGAGTTCTGTGCCGAGTTCAAGATGCGGCACGAGCATCGTGTTACAACGCGTCCGCGCGTTGCCCGGTGTGACCTGTGTGCCGGCCGACGGCACCTTCTACTTATTTCCGAACGTCGAAGGCGTCATGCGCGCAAAGCACGCGGCCACGGACGTGGAGCTGTGCGAGCGGCTGCTCGAGGCCACCGGAGTCGCCCTCGTGCCGGGCTCGGCTTTCGGTGCGCCGGCGCATCTGCGCATCTCGTTTGCCGCTTCCAGGGCCACGCTCGACGAGGCGCTCAACCGAATCGAGAAGTTTTTGGCCGCCTAACGCTGCGCCAGTTGCGGGCGCCGAAGATTTTTGCTAACTCACTGAGAAACAACGCAATTCGCTAGTCCTTGCCTTGACTTGCCCCGGCGCTTCTTCCAGAATGCCCTGCCTTTCAGGCGCGGTTCCCCGGTAGCTCAGTTGGTAGAGCGACGGACTGTTAATCCGTTGGTCGCTGGTTCGAGTCCGGCCCGGGGAGCCAATTTCCACAAGGGTTTCGCGGGGTTCCGCTGCATCGTCCTCCCCAGCGAGAACGAACTTACAGCGCCCTTACAGCCGTGGCTCTCGCGCAAGTATCTAATGAGAAGCTGACACCTCTTGTCAGGTTGTTCTTGCGCCCCACGCCCAATCGCCGCCAACGACGACTAAGATCTCGGAGCTGAACCCCCGTGTGTTGATTTGCACGCTCGATTGACCTCACTTTGGCTCAGTCTTCAGTGCAAACCAACACTCTGAGGCCTCAACTGCACCCGTCGCCGGTGACCAGCATTCGTACTGCCGCGTAATCGTTGCCGGATGTTATCGTCCCCGAAATGCGGGGCGCGACCTTCAACCTGATTAGGAACGCAAGCCAGCGGCGCATGCGCCTCTGATCGAACATTCCCGCTGACTGGATTCAGCACTCTCTGTTCGTGGCAAGCACGAGAATACGGCTTCGGTCAAATCCCTACCCAATCTCGAGGGCGCGTTTCACGGCCTCGGGTTCACGATCGATGACCTTGAGCAGGACGCGCGTCGCACGTTCAGGTTTCCGCCGTCCCATCTCCCATTCCTTCACCGCATCCACCGACAAACCGAAACGCTTGGCGAACGCTTCGCGCGTGAGATCGAGTTTCTTCCGCACAGCGCGCACATCGATATCGTCGGGAACATGTGCCACAAATCCCTCCGTTACTTCGCCACGCGCGTAAGCCCGCGATGCGCGGGCGCTCTTCAAAATTCTTTCACCGGCCTTCGACATTTCTCGTCACTCCTTTCCGGTAGACATCCGCGATGTCGGCCAGAATCTTCCTCAACTCGTTGCGCTCAGCCTTAGACAGATTGACCTTCTCGCCCTTTGCAAACACGTTGAGCAAGAAGACCGGCACGTCATCGCCGCCGAAATAACTGATGACGCGGTATCCGCCACTCTTGCCCTTGCCTCGACCAGCAAAGCGGACTTTCCGTGCGCCACCGGTGCCTTCGATCCTGTCACCGACCTGAGGTTTCTTTCCGAGATGCAGTATGACCGCCTCGACTTCCTCTCGAGACAGGCCGGCACCCTTGGCGTCCGAAACGAAGTCTGGCGTTTCAATGACGGTGTGCACTGCCGTATAGGGTGGCATTGCCACCCTTCCTCAGTCAAGCATCAAGTGCGATTTCAGAGCTGGCCTGGTTCGTTTGGACAGCTGCAGGGGGGCAGATAAGTGGACAACGGCTGGTCGAGCCGTCCCGGCGGCGGGATGAGGCGTACGCACACGGGAAGGCCCGTCGGCAAGAGCTCGCAGTGCCGCGAGTCAACTCAGGGACTTAGCAGCGCCTATGTCGCAGCGTTTGCTGTCGTGATCGCAGCCGCTCTGCTCGCGAGCTACCTGCCCGCTCGTCGCGCGGCAAACATCGACCCTATCGAAACCCTTAGGGCCGAGTAGTCCAAGAATCTAGAAGGTGGATGCCGCACGATCGCGCTGCTCCGATCCCGTCCCAGAGTCGCGACAGCCCGTTCCGCAGGCGGGATACGCGCGCTCGGGGGTTCGTGAGCGTGTGCGAGTACGTGCGTTCCGAATCAGCGGCTTGCATCTCGATAGGCCTTGGCACGGTCATTGCTGGCGATATACGGGGGGATGACAACCATGAACACCACCGGCCTGCTCGATTCACTCGCACGCGACCTGCGGTACGCGGTTCGCAGGCTGCTGCGTCGGCCTGCGTTCACCGCCGCTGTCGTTCTCACGCTCGCGCTCGGCATCGGCGCGAACACCGCGATTTTCGCCGTCGTGAACGCGGTGTTGATCAATCCGCTGCCCTATCCGAAGTCGAGCGAGCTCGTGAGCCTCCAGCACGTCGCGCCCGGCTTGAATGCGGGAACGCTGCCGATGTCCGTGGCCACGTACTTTACGTATCGCGACGAGAACCGCACGTTCTCGCAGCTCGGGGTGTGGAACGACGGCGGGGCCACCGTGCTCGGCGCCGGCGATCCGGAGCAGGCGCGTGCGCGCTGGGTCACGTATGGTGTGCTCCCGGCGCTCGGCGTGCAGCCGATTCTCGGGCGCTGGTTTGCCGAAGCGGACGATAGCCCGGCAGCGGAAGGCCCGTATCCGGTCATCCTTTCTTATTCGTACTGGCAGCGGAAGTTCGGCGGCGACCTCGGCGTCGTTGGCCGCACGCTCACCGTCGACACCCATCCCGCGCAAATCATCGGCGTGATGCCCGCAGGATTCCGCTTCCTGAACATGGTGCCCGAGGCCGAGGTGATCCTGCCGTTCAGGCCCGATCCGAAGCGCGCCTTTCTCGACGGCTTCGGGCTTCCGGGCGTCGCTAGACTCAAGCCGGGCGTCACGCTCGCCGAGGCGCAAGCGGACGTCGCACGCATGCTGCCGATCTGGCTCGAGGCGTGGCCGCCGCCGCCCGGTTTCGGCGGCGGGCGAGCGGCGTTCGCGAACTGGCGCGTGGCGCCCGCGCTCGTGTCGCTGAAGGACACGGTGGTCGGCAACATCACGAGCACGCTCTGGGTGCTCATGGGCACGATCGGCGCGGTGCTCCTGATCGCGTGCGCCAACGTCGCCAACCTCATGCTCGTGCGGACGGACGCACGCCGCCAGGAGTTTTCCGTGCGCGCGGCGCTCGGTGCGAGCCGCAGCCGCATTGCGACGGAACTGTTCGTCGAGAGCGGCGTGCTCGGCGCCATCGGCGGCGCGGTTGGGCTCGCGCTGGCGTATGTCGGCCTCAAGTCGCTCGTCGCGCTGGGGCCGGTGAGCTTGCCACGACTGCAAGAGATCTCTGTCGATCCGCGCGTGCTCGGCTTCGTGATCGCGGCGTCGATCATTTCGAGCCTGCTGTTTGGCGCCATTCCCGTGTGGAAGCACGCGGCCCACACCGCAGGTCCGCTCGGCCTTGGCGCCCGCAGCGTCACGGCTAGTCGCGAGCGCCACCGAGCGCGGAATATGTTGCTCGTGGCGCAAGTCGCCATCGCTCTCGTGCTGATCGTGTGCTCGGGTTTGATGTTGCGAACATTCATGGCGCTGCGCGACGTGGATCCCGGCTTCACGCGACCCGACCAAGTGCAGATCTCGCGGGTCGCGCTAACGCCGTTCATAGGCCAAGGTCCGGAGCGTTTCACGCAGCTGGAGCGGCAGATGCTCGAGCGCATCGCGGACATCCCCGGTGTGGAGTCCGCGTCGTTCGCGTTCGGTGCGCCCATGGAGGGGCGCTCGCAGCGCGCTCCGCTGTACGTAGAGGGCCAGACCTACGTGGCCGGCGCGACGCCGCCGCTGCGGCGGTTCCAGATGGTGGCGCCGGGCTATTTCGAGACGATCGGCACGCGCCTCATCGCGGGCCGCGACATCACATGGCAGGACCTCGACTCGGGCGGCAGGGTGGCGGTCATCTCCGAGAGCCTCGCGCGGGAGCTCTGGGGCGCACCGGCGGCAGCGGTAGGCAAGCGGATCCGCGAGTCGGCGCCCGATGCGCCAGGAGTGTGGCGCGAGGTCGCCGGCGTGGTGCAGGACGTGCACGAGGACGGCATGGACCAGGACGCGCCACCGCTGGTCTACTGGCCCGTGCGGATGGAGAACTTCCGCGGGCAGGCGCAGATGGGGGTGCCGTTCATCGCGTTCGTGATCCGCAGCGCGCGCGCGGGCACCGCAAGCCTCGTCGGTGAGATTCGCCAGGCCATCTGGTCAGTGAACGCGGATCTGCCCGTGTTTCTCGAGCGCACTCTAGAGGACCTCTACGCTGGATCATTGGCGCGCACTTCGTTCACGCTCGTGATGCTCGCGATCGCGGCCGCGATGGCGCTTGGTTTGGGTGTGGTCGGCATCTATGGCGTGATGGCATACCTCGTTTCGCAGCGCACGCCGGAGATTGGGATTCGTCTCGCGCTCGGCGCGCAGCCGGGCGCGCTCAAGCGAATGATCGTGCTCCAGGGACTTGCAGTGGTGGCCGTGGGCGTGGTCGTCGGCCTCGTCGCCGCCATAGCGCTGACGCGCCTCATGGCGTCGTTGTTGTTCGGCGTGAACGCGCTCGACGTAACGACCTACGCCGCGGCGCTCGGTGTGCTGGTGGCCGCGGCGGCGCTCGCGAGCTACTTGCCGGCGCGGCGCGCGGCAACGATCGACCCCATTGAAACGCTCCGGGCAGATTAGCCGAGAATGTACCCGTGCACGCCCCGAACCACTCCTCTGCAAACTGCGCGGCGCACCGCGCATGTGAAGGGTGTGTTGACTTGCGGCGAATATCGCCCGGCGATTTGCATTCGCCGTCGATCCGGCCAATGTTGGCCAAGGGCTTGAGCGGGAAACGCCTATTGATTGCGGGGCCGGGTCAGCGTTCGGCGCAAATCTCGCCGAAAACTCCATTGGTGGATCATTTTTCGGTGCAAAACAACATCCAGCCGTTCGCCATCTTTTTCCTCCAATAGTTTGCTTTGCAGATTCGGATTTTCTCCCGCGCGCGGGGCGCCATCGGGCGCAGCCGAAGCGTTGTTCACCTGCTGCGGGCCGTGGGCGATGTTGGCCTGGCGGACGTAGCCCATCACCGGCGGGTTCTTGAAGGATGCCGGCGACGGCAAGGTCCTGGTGCACGGCCATGCGGGGTGCGACCAGTCCGCCGTGACGCGAGCCTCTCCCCTTCGACAGAACCACTAGATCCGCCGTAGTCTAGCTCTGGACGCGTGTAGCCAAAGGCAAAGAATGGCGTTGTGTCGGGCGCGTGACACTAGTCGGATGGACGAACGGCCGATCGGCTCAGTGAGGCGGAGCCGCGATAGCAAGAGCGGCGCAGGTTCGCGCAGACGCGCCCCGAGCTCGTGTGCCCGGTTCGCCGGATGTCCCGCAAACCTTCTCGGGAAGGCGGGCGATTGCCGCCATCGGCGGGGGCAGCAATGCCGGCCACTTCGGGCTATAGAGCTTGCGCGGCTGATGGAACGGAACGCACTTTTCCGGCCGCAGGCCTTCTCGATCGCCTTCTCCGTTCGGGCCGCTGCGTGCCCGTCACGCTTCCGAGCGACAGAGATCCAGAAGCCGCTGCGCACCGATCGGCTCCTCGCCTTGGAACGGAACGCAGGCGATCCGCTGTGCGTAACGCGTGCGCACGTTTTCGAATTGAGCGATCTCTGCGGCGGCTCGCGCACGAAGGATGGGATCCGTCGGCCTCGCCGCAGCAAGGCTCGCATTGATGACCCAAGCGAACGGCTCGATCGCCGCGCGGCGCAAGTCCTCCTGCAAGGAGGCCGCTTCCAGCACCGGCGTCGTCTCGGCGAGCGCGACGATCAGGACCTTCGTGTAGTCGCGATCCTGAAGCATCATCAATGGCGTACGAACCCGCGCGCTTGATCTCTCCGTCCTCTGCATCATCTGCCGGTGATAGGCGCCTGTCGTATCGAGCAGCAGCAATGTGTGGCCCGTCGGCGCAGTATCGATGATCACGAAGCCCTGATGGGCGCTCATGACCTTTCGGGAGAACGCCAGAAATACTGCAAGCTCCTCGTAACACGGCGACTGCAACTCTTCGCGAAGGACCTCGATCTGCTCGGCCGACCGGTTTGCCCTCGCCGACTGTAGGGTTCGTTCGCGGTAACGCTGCACCTCGTCTTTCGGATCGATGAAATCAACCTTCAGATTCGGCACGGCGACCTGCAGCGTGTCGGCGATGTGCTGCGCGGGATCGGTCGTGGTCAACTGCACCGGCTTGCCTCGCTGCGCGAGCGCCACGGCGATCGCTGCCGCAACGGTCGTCTTGCCGACGCCGCCCTTCCCCATGACCATGATGAGCCCATGGTCCGCCTGTCCGAGCGTGTCGACCAATTCCGCAAGATCGGTAATGCCTTCTGGTACCTCAACGGCCTCAGAGGAAACGGAGACTTGCCCCGGATCAAGCGGCGCAAACATGTGCCGCAACGCATCGAGCCCGACGATGTTCTGGGGCCGCAGCGCAAGCTCGACGCGAGGAATGTCGGTGAGCGCCGCCGGCCTTGTCGCGAGCGTATCCGCCGCACGCCGCTCGAAGGCGGCCGCGAGTGGATCTGAGGAATCCACGGCGCGGAAGACCCCATTGATAGCGAGGTACTGATTGCGCACACCCTGCGCCTGCAACTCGCCCGTGGTTCGGGCCGCTTCGACGAGCGCGCCACGTTCGGGGCGCGCCACGACGATCATGACCGTCAGATCAGGGTCCGCAAGCGCCGCAGCCGTCTGCGCATAGCGCTCGCGCTGCACCTTGAGGCCCGACAGCGGACCCAGGCAAGACGCATCGCCCGCCCCACGGTCGAGAAAGCCGGTCCAGGCCGCAGGCAACTCGAGCAGACGAAGCGTGTGTCCCGTCGGAGCCGTATCGAAGATGATGTGGTGGAATCGTTCGGTTCGTTCGGAGTCGCCGAGCAGCAGCGCGAACTCGTCGAACGCCGCGACTTCGACGGTGCAGGCGCCGGACAGGCGCTCTTCGAGCGACGCAATCTCACCGGGTGGCAGAACGCCGCGATGCGGGCCGACCGTGCGCTCGCGGTAGTCGCGCGCGGCTTCTTCCGGATCGATGTTCATCGCCCACAGCGTCGGCACGCCGGTGACGGGCGTCGGCTGGCTCGCGAGCTTCGTGTCGAGGACGGCGTCGAGATTCGAGGCCGGATCGGTGCTCACGATTAGGACGCGGCGACCGGCGTCCGCGAGCAAGACCGCGCTCGCGCAGGCGAGCGAAGTCTTGCCGACGCCACCTTTGCCGGTAAAGAACAGATGGCGCGGCGCATTGCGCAGAAACGCAGGAATATCGTCGGCGCCCGCGGTCGATTCCACTGCCTTCACGAGCTCGGCCGCGTTGCGACGTGCACGTAGTCTTTGTCCATGATGTTTTCCTTTATCACCTTTCGACGCTCAATCGCCCGCGTAGTCAGCGTGTCGCCGCGTCGGCGGCTCGCCAATCCCGGAAAGTACCTAGAGGTTGACGCCGCATACATTTCCATTGTATTGGAACTATGGATAAGTTAGAGACCATTGCCGCCCTGGCCGCCCTCGCCCAAGAGAGCCGGCTCGACATCTTTCGGCTGCTGGTCCAAGCCGGAAGCAATGGCCTACCTGCTGGCCACATAGGTACTCGGCTCGGGTTGCCGCCGGCAACCCTTTCGTTTCACCTGAACCAGCTCCGGCACGCCGGCCTTATCGATTTTCGGCGAGAAGGCCGCTCGCTGATCTACGCCGCCGAATATGCGGCTATGAATAGCCTCGTCGGCTATCTGACCGAGAACTGTTGTCAAGGCAGCAGCAACTGCAACGTCACCGCCGCAGCTACACGTCTCACAACTACCGGTACTCGCAAAGGAGTACGCAACCATGAAGCGCATGCACGTGCACGTCGCCGCTGATAACGTCGCCGACTCCATCCGTTTCTACAGCGTCTTGGTCGCCGCCGAGCCGACGGTGCGGAAGAGCGATTACGCCAAGTGGATGCTCGACGATCCACGCGTGAACTTCGCGATCTCGCAACGCGGAGCCGACGCCGGTATCGAGCACCTCGGCATCCAGGTTGAGACCGCCGATGAATTGCACGAGGTCTACGCTCGCCTGCAGCACGCCGGGTGCTGCACGCCGCAAACGCTCAATGGCGAGTGCTGCCCGCCGAAGGGGGATCGCGCGGCCGACGCGCCTTGCTGCGGGACGTCGCAAACCATCTCGGCGTGACGGAATGTCTCTGTTTGAGCGGTTTCTGAGCGTTTCAACGGTGTTCCCGAGCAACTCATCGGGCTCATAGCCAAGCACTTCGCGTACTCGAGCATTGGCGTAGGTGATGACCCCATTCCCGTCTACGACGATGACGGGGTCGGGTGCGGCGTCGAGCAGACGCCGAGCGAGCCTATCCGAGATCGCCAGCGTTCTCTCCGTCGCGTCGTAACCCTGACGCTCGAAGCGAGTGCATCCGACTGCGATTGAAGCAATGTGTCTGCAATCCTTTGGATTCCTACACGGGTACCGCGGGGTAAGGTTCAAGTGCAGCCCCGAGCAGCTTCTCAAGTCCTCAGGGACGGCGCTCGGTGGTGGCGGTTCTAGACGGAACTCTTTGATTGCGAGAGGTGGATGCCTCCCTCGATATCCGCTTACGCCTTCTCCGGCGGGGAAGACTCGCTCACGACATCACGGGCGTCTGTACGCTAACGCACATAGTGATGCGGGAAGAGCTGCGACGTCAGCGGACGCGCGGGTCATCCGAGGGCCTGCTTCTGCCCACGACCGCGATCGGTGCGGTCATCGCTACTTCTCGTTCAGGTCTTCATCCGCCCAGAACTTGGTGCCCGAAATGTCGGCGGAAGCCATCAATCCCTTGTTGCTTAGCGTGTAGATGACCTGGCCTTCGAAGAACCCCGATGCAACGCCGGCAGAGTCCTTGCCGGCCGTAGCCTTGGCCGCTGCCGTGCTATCCCAGCCACCCGAGACGAAATCGTTGAGCCTATCCTTCGTTTGGAACAAGAACACCATGTCGAATTTAGATGCGCCAAAGGTGAAACCGGCGCTCGCCGCGCCCATCTTCATGTAGGTGATCTGCTTCGTAGCCTTGTCGACGGCGACGCCTGACCCGCCGCTTCCACTGACGAAGAAGCCCGCTTTGGTCACGCTGATGACGGCGTACCCGGCCGCCTTGTCGTACAGATCCTTCGAGCCCTTGACCTGTTTGAATAGCTTCTGGAGCGCTTCGTCGGCGTGCGTGCGCAGCTCCGCCTTCTGCTTGTCCTCCTTTTGCTGCTGCCTGTCTCGCGCAAACCCGGGGGCGGTGCCGAAGACGGCTAGAATCAAAGCGCCGATAAGCACATTACGTCGGAACATGGCTGATACCTCCTAGTTGTTCGTAGCTGCAGATTGGTCTTGCAGAGCGCGCCCGTATATTGCGGCTTCCCGAGCTGCGCCGAGACCGACCCTGCTGACTCTGCTGATCTCGCGCGCGTGCCGATGCCGGGAAATCTTCCCTTTCTCTTGCGGCGCACTCGCGAGGTGAGCATGTTGCGATCAGAACCGAATGAGACCAAGTGCGAACAATGTGATGCCTCCGCCGATAAGCAGCGTAAACATCATGATGTAGATCATCAATCGTATCGATTTCATCTTAACCTGCCTAACTCGTCGACCAAAACCCGCCTTCGGAGAGGCGTCCCGAGGATTCCGGGCAACGGTGTCAACTGTCGACCTCCGTCTGGTCGGACGATGGTCAGGCGACACGCCTTTCGGCAGTGCGCGCCGCTGCATTGCCCACGCGCGGCGAGTAACGATGTTTGTCGTTCGTCGTGCCACGCTCATCCACGATTCGTTCTGCCAGGCGGTGGAAAGTCGCCGAGTATTGCTCGTACGGCGGCTTGAATTTGCTCGCCGGCATTAACGAGATCGGAATTAGTGATGCGCTTCTGCGCCCATCCATGCCAGACAGGCTGATTTGTCGCTTGATCGAACAGATCAATAGCGAGAGTACCTTCCGTGTACGTCCGTGTGTCAACCTGGGACCCGTAATAGTAGAAATAGCGTCCCCATCTCCAATCACCGCGATAGCGGAGCGGGTAAGCGTCGACGTCGATTCGATCTCTGGTGCCGACTGTTACCGAAACGACGAAATCGGCGTTGCTTGAGTCTTCCACGAGCGTAAAGCCCTTAACCGCGAGCTCGCTTTCAATGGCCTCCTTGATGCGCCGCTGGTTCAGCGCACTCACGGCAACATCGTAGCCCGGGGGCACGATGAAAGGCATATCGCTGATCCAGGCGTAGCGCTGGTAGCCAGTGAAGTCAGCGTCTGCATAGTAGTCACTGCTCGCGCTAATAGAGGCACAAGAACCTAGAGTGAACGCGCCAAATATCACGGCGAATGTCGTCAGTACTCGGTACATCGATCGTTTCCCTCCGCTCTCGAAGATCCTGAGTCTCGTGCAAATCCAACCATGAGTATGATCCGCCCGTTCTTGTACAGGCTCCGGCCCTGAAACGACGCGAACTCGGCAAGGCTGGCCTGGTTCAGTGCATCGGGCATGTGAGCGGTCTTCATATCGCTTCCTTCGGTGGTGTCCGTGCCCCGGCGGTGGGAGGGGCCGGGTCCGACTGGTCGCACACCGGAGATTTCGCAGATCAAAGCCTGCGAGGAAGCGAGGATTACTGCCGTGTCCACGCGCTGTTTAGGCTGAGCGCTCCGGGAATGCCGTGCAAAGGCTATTCGCCTGCGCCCCGGACTTCAGTTCGCTAGCGCACACTAGGGTGTGTAACCGCCGAGTCACGTCTAGCGGCGTTCGAGCTCACGGTCGAACTCCAGGCTCTCGCGATCTCGGTAGATCGTCGCAAGCGCACCCAGAGGTGGCCCCGTTTTTCTAGACAGTTTTCGCGGTCGAGATAAGTGGAGCCCCACGGTTAAGCTGCCGCCGCGAGCGGCAGGTTTTTGAAGTACACGGTATCGGGCGTCTGTCGGTCAAGGGACGTGTGCGGTCGGCGCGTGTTGAAGAACGCGAAGTACTTGCCGATGCCGGCCTTCGCCGCCGAGACGGACTCGTAGGCGCGCAGATAAACCTCCTCGTACTTCACCGAGCGCCACAGCCGTTCGACGAACACGTTGTCGCGCCACGCGCCGCGGCCGTCCATGCTGATGCGGATCTCGTGTCGCTTGAGAACGGCGGTGAAGCCCGCGGCGGTAAATTGCGAACCCTGATCCGTGTTGAAGATCTCGGGTGCCCCGAAGCGGTCGATCGCCTCCTCGAGCGCGTCGACGCAGAAGTCCGCGGTGAGGCTGTTCGACACTCGCCAACTCAACACTCTGCGACTGAACCAGTCGATCACGGCGACGAGATACACGAAGCCGCGCTCCATCGGGATATACGTCACGTCAGCTGCCCACACCTGGTTCGGCCGATCGATCACGAGATGACGCAGCAGATACGGGAACACCGGATGGGCGGGATGGCGCCGGCTCGTGTTCGCCCGCCGATAGATCGCCGCAATGCCCATTTTCCGCATCAGCGTCGCGACGTGCTTGCGGCCGACCTCGACCCCCTCGGTGTTGAGCAGATCGCGCAGCATCCGGCTGCCGGCAAAGGGCAGCTCCAAGTGCAGCTCGTCGATCCGCTTCATCAGCCGCAGGTCCGCATCCGAGACCTCCACGGGCGTGTAGTACAGCGATGCGCGAGACAGCGACAGCAGCTCGGCCTGTCGCGTGAGGCTGAGCTCGTGCTCGACGTTGATCATCGCTTTGCGCTCGATCCGGGAAGTCGCCCGAGCGCGCCGGCTAAAAAATCGATCTCCAGTGCCTGCTGGCCGATCTTCGCGTGTAAATCCTTCAGCGGCACGGCCTCCGAGTCCGTACCGCGCTCCGCTCCGGCGGCGAACACTTCCGCGGCGCGCTCGAGTAGTTGTGATTTCCACTGCGTGATTTGATTCGGATGAACGTCAAAGCGCTCAGCCAGCTGTGCCAGCGTCGCTTCGCCCTTCACGGCGGCCAGCGCCACTTTCGCCTTGAACACCGCAGAGTGATTGCGGCGAGATCGCTTCGTCATGATTCTCCTTCCTTCGGAGCGATATGATCGCTCCCGTTAGGCGGAGACTCCACTTATCCCGTTGTCTCGATTACCGGGGCCACCTCTCCCTACTGCCGGTCGCGATCATCTACAACGATCGCGTCGTCGTGCACGCACGGGTGTTCCGGCACGCGTGCGAACCGGATAGTTGAGATCGCCTCCAAACGGCCGGTTCGAAGTACCATCCCGATGCGTATCCGTTGTACAACCTCCATTCCAGCACATACGCTCGCGCGAGATGCCACGGCGAACAGCTCGCCACTGGATTCGCCGGACGGCCGCTGGCGGCCAGCTCCACATCCCCTAAGCCACAACGGGAGCTCGACGAATTGCATTGGTTTCGAGAACGGCGCCGGCGGCGGCTTCGCACAGCCACGTTCCCCACCTGCTGGCGCGCGATCGTCGAGCAGGACTTCGAGATGTTCCACCGGCTCTCGCCGGACGACCAGAGCGAGTTGCTCGGCCACATGAACGTCTTTCTCGCCGAGAAATCCTTCGAAGGCTGCGGCGGCCTCGAGATCACCGACAGGATCCGCGTCGTCGTGGCGGCGCAGGCGTGCATGTTGCTCCTCCATCACGAAGCACCGCACTACTACCCGGGTCTGTATACAGTTCTGATCTATCCGGATGCCTACGCCGCGCCCATGAGAGAGGTACTACCCGACGGCATTGTCGTCGAGGGCATGTCGGCCCGTCTTGGTGAATCCTGGACACACGGCGTAGTCGTTTTGTCCTGGAGCGATGTACGAGCAAGCGCGGCCGACCTAGCCGATGGGCACAATGTCGTGTTTCACGAGTTCGCTCATCAACTCGACCAGGAAGATGGCATGGCCGACGGCGCACCATTGCTCGATCAGGGCTCCCAGTACATCGCATGGGCGCGAACGCTCGGTGGCGAGTTCCGCAAGTTGCAGGCCATGACCGCTCTCGGGCACCACAGCAGCATCGACCGCTACGGCGCCACCAATCCAGCCGAGTTTTTCGCGGTAATCACCGAGGCGTTCTTCGAGCGGCCCGGCGCCCTGCACAAGAAGCATCCCGAGCTATACGAGCAGCTCAAGATGTTCTATAAACAGGATCCCCTCGCCTTCGGGAAACGCCGGCCGCGGTAACCTGCGCGCAGCGCATCGGCGAGATCTGTGAATGGGTTCGTACTCGTCCGTAACCGACTATGCCCGCGTCGTCCGAGTCAAATGCGAGTGCGCTTGCGCGGACCCAATCAGTACCTTCATTTGCTCCGTATCCTGCAGCCTTACGCTCGTGCCGAGCACGTAGCAGCCGTCGAGCCCGTCCTCGCCCAGCCCGCCGACCGTGTACCATGATAGACACACGACCACACAGGGAGCCCGGGCACATGGCCGACGACAGGACTTTGCAGGAACAACTCGACAGCGCCCACGCGGCCGCGGCCTGGTGCGAGAATCGACTTCGCACGATCGGCGAGGCCAAGCTCTCGGAGTTCGAGCGCATGGCCGTGCATGTCGCCCATTCGCTGGCCATGCAAGACTCGGTGGCGACGCGAACCAAAATCGAACGCAGCTAGCACATCCCGGACTCCGCGACGAATACGGTCATTCCGCCGAGCGCTCGTTACGGATGAGCGAGCTCCTCGGCACGGCCCATGGTTCTCAACCAGCGGTAGTGTGAGCGCAGCGCGGAGGTCAACGTCTCGTTGTACTTGTAGCGCACGCCGTACTCGTGGCAAGTGCGTTCGACGAGCGGTGCGATGGCCGCGTAGTTCACATGGCAGATCCGGGAAAAAAGATGATGCTCGATCTGAAAGTTCAGGCCGCCGAGCAGCCAAAAGGCCGCCCGGTTGCGGCGCGCGAAATCGACGCTGGTCTCGACTTGATGCACGGCCCAAGGCGTTTCTAGGCGGCCCGAGCCGAGGGCCACCGGGAAATCGGCCTGCTCCAAGCAGTGTGCGAGCTGGAAGACCACGCCGAGCACGACGCCCGTGACCACGGCCGTCACCGCATAGAGTGCTGCGACTGCCCACACCGGATGCAGCGCCAGCGGTATCGCAAACGCGAGCGTGAAGAACACGAGCTTCCCGCCGCAGAACACGAGCAACTGCCAGCCGCTCGGGCGCGGCGTGTGATGCCCGCCCATGCGCCCCGTGCACACGAGCCGAAAGTCGTCGTAGAGCTGCCACTTCACGACCATCGCGCCGTACAGAAACCACGCGTACAGATGCTGCCAGCGATGTATCCACCGGCGGCGATGGTGCGGTGTCAAGCGGCCGAGGCCGGCAAGATCGATGTCCGTGTCGTAGCCGACGACGTTGACGAACGTGTGGTGGAAGACGTTGTGCTTCCAGCGCCAAAAGTACGAGCTGCCCCCGACCACGTCGAGGCTCGTGCCGAGGGCTCTGTTGAGCCAGCGACGATCCGAGTACGCCTCGTGGTTGGCGTCGTGCATGACGTTGAAGCCGATCGCGACGATCGTGAGCGCCAAGACGACTGCAAGCGGCAGCGCTTGCCACCACGTCGTCGCACCGAACACGAGCAAGCCGTAGGCCGCCGCGAAGGCTGCGAAGATGACCGCAGTCTTTGCGTACATCTCGGGACAGTCGCGTTCCTGGCGTCCCGTGGCGTTCAGGTGTGCCTTAACCCGGCCTCTGAGCTCGGCGTGAAATGTGTTGTCGCCGCTGAATCTGAGGCGACGATCCACTGGGCCAGCCGGTTCCAGTCCGGCGGCCCGGTAAGGGGCGGCATTGTTCAGGGGGGCCCTTGAGCTTCACAGGAAGCGTGTCGGCGGTCGGGCTTCCAGTGTACAGGGGAACGCGCCCTGGGGCTTGCCAATCGCCCCTGCGCGCGCCCTTCCGGTGGCACGCCCTGCTCTCATGCGACTTTCGCGCTCGCGGCGTGGTGAGTCGGGCGGCGTCGGTCGGCCGCTTTTCTCGGCTAGCGCGCAGGAAGATTCGGTGTCTCGCCGGCCTCGATGGCCTGGATGCCACCGCAATCGATCGACTTCCCCGTGTCGAGCGCGGTCACGGTTCGGCACGACGCGCCCGGCGTGCCGTCGCGCAGCGGTGCCGCGGAAATCTCCACGGGCTGCCCCACCTTCAAGGTCGTTCCGCTCCAGCCCAATCTGCGCATGTTGCCCGGACTCGACATCTCGACGGCCCACACGGCCGATGCCGTGTCGGCGGCCGGCTCGGTCGCGACGACGATGATCACGTGCGGATTGACCCAACGAAACTCCTGCACGATGCCCTTCAACGTGACTCGTTTGCTGCCGTCGTACATCGCCCCGGAATGGTGGGCCGAGGCGCCTCGAGCCAATGCCAGACACACAGCGATGGCCGAGAGCAGTTGTCTATTTCGCTTCATAACGCTTCTACTGCGACGGTGCCACGGGGATGCCATTCTCGGCGGCACCGATAGGAACGAATACCGCGTTGCCGTTCTCGTCGGTGCTTTCGGAGAACTGTCCCTGCAAACACACGCCTTCCACGATGTCATAGATGCGAGCGCGCTGACGAACGAACCTGCGCCTGGTTTTCCATGGCGCCGTCAGCACCTTCGGGGCGACGATTTCGAGATCGTCGACGAGCTCGTCGGGACCGGTGAGGTGGATTCTCTCGATGATGTGCATGTCGCCGTTATTGGGCACGCCGACGCCTTCGCTCACGGCAATGTAGCTCTCGGGGAGGATGCCCACCGTGTCTACGACGAGCGTGTCCCCCTCCCAGTGCCCGATCGAGTGCCCGTGAAAAGTCAGATCCGAGTCCTCGGGGTGGGGGCGACCGTCCGTGTAGATGCGGCGCAAGCGGCTGCCGTCGGATTCGCCTAGCAACGTGACTCTGCCCGGCGTAAATAGAATCTCCATGACGTTGTGGCTGATCAGCATCCAGCTCGGCATGCCTTCGGGCAAGCAATTCACGAATAGGCCTTTGGGGCGACCCGCCTTTTGCTCGGCCGTGAGCCGATCGAACTCGGCCTGCGCCTCCGGGCGCCAGGGAGGAATGTTCGAGGTCTCCTGCGCTCGCTGATCCGTGAAGTTCGGACTCCAAGTGCCGCTCCAGTCGGGCAACTCGGCCAACGCGGCCCAATCGGCCGCTGTCGGAGGTGCGTTCACGTCGTCCGCAGCGACATCGCCGGGTTGTGCAGCCGGTTCAGATGCGCTCGGCGGCGCGGTCGCCGGCTGACAGCCGTAGCCACCGATGACGGCAAGCGCTGCGAGTGTTGAGAGTCGACGCTTCGAGATCATTGGCACGTCCGGGCCCGTTGCGAGCCGGGGTGATTGCTTCCGACGGACTCGCGTTGGTGCTGTCGTCGGCTGCGCTCGGCTCGAGATGATTCGCGGCAAGCTATCAAGAAACGCGTTCGATATCCACGCGCAGGCGGCTGCCGGCGCCGTGCGACGGACGCGATCGTCGTGAAGGTCGGTCGGCGTCGGCGCTTGCGCTGACGTTGCCCCCTGCGGGCACAGGGCCCGGCTTGACACATATATTCCTCTATGGGTATATACGTGGCATGGAATCCACATTCGCCATCATCGCCGAACCGAATCGCCGCGCAATCCTGAGCCTGCTCGCGTCGTCGGAGTGCTCCGTCGGACAGATCGAGCAGCAGCTTCGAATGGCACAACCCTCCGTTTCCAAGCACCTGCGCGTGTTGCGCGAGGCCGGCTTCGTCGAGTCGCGCGTCGATGCGCAGCGGCGCGTCTATCGTATCCGGCCCGAGCCGCTCATGGAGGTGGATGCCTGGTTAGCGCCATTCCGCCGCTTTTGGTCGGCTCACTTGGATGCGCTGGAGCAACACCTCGATCGGATCGATCAATCGCGCTCGAAGAAAGGAACAAGAGGAAAAAGCCGATGAGCAACCGCGACACGTACTCCCCGGGTCCCGCCAACCGGGCCGAGGTTCGCAAGGACGGCGACGAGTGGACCCTCGTTCTCGTCCGAGATCTGCGCCATCCGCCCTCGAAGGTTTGGGCGGCGCTGACCGAGCCCGCGCAGCTGCGCGAGTGGGCGCCGTTCGACGCCGACCGGAACCTCGGGACGGCCGGCCCCGTGAAGCTCTCGACCGTCGGCACGCCGACCCCGCAAGTCTCCGAGACAGCCGTGACGCGGTCCGACCCTCCGAGGTTGCTCGAGTACAGCTGGGGCGGCAACGATATCCGTTGGCAACTCGAGCCTTTCGGCGACGGCACACGCCTCACGCTTTGGCACAACATCGACCGCGGCTTCATTTCGATGGGCGCGGCGGGCTGGCACATCTGCTTCGACGTGCTGGATCGGTTCCTGGCAGACGCGCCCATCGGCCGCATCGTGGCGGGCGACGCGCTGAAGTTCGGCGGTTGGCAGCGTCTCAACGAGGAATACGCGAAGCAGCTCGGCGTCGCAGCACCGAGCTGGCCGACGGGGGCGCAGTGAGCGCGGCCGAGCGAATCGACAAGGAGGCAAGCTCGACCGAGTCGGTTTCAAAGCGTTGCTTCGGCGGGCCATCGCCTACAACATGACGCATCCGGTGCCCACGAGCCGAGACTCGAGGGCCTAGAGTGCCGTGGCACTTCCGCGCGACCGGATCCGTTCCGGCGCGGTCGGCCGGCCCAAAGAGGGGGAGCGAAATTGACTGCCAGGTTTATCGGCAACGCATCGGCGGTGTTGATCGCCGCCTTGTCACTCGGACTGCCGGCGCTGGCGCAAGTCACCCCGGCACTGCAAAAGGCGATCGATGCGCGGCAGCCCCCGTCGGGTGTAAAGCCGCTGCCCGTGGATCTATTCACGACCAAGGACTTTTACCTCGATTCCAAGTACTGGGCGGACCCGCGTTACACGCGCTGCAATTCGCCGCGGCGAATCGACGACATGTGGGTTCACGATTTCGTCGGCGAGTGGGGAGACTGCAACGACGGGCTCTCGGTCAAAGAGCTGACGAGCCCCTACCCTTACAAGACGGCCGAGGAGCACTACGACGCTCTGATGGCGAAGGCGAAAGCGCACGGTGGACCGACGGTTTACGATCGCAACCACCCGCCGCCGGATTGGGACGGCTATTACAATTCCCGCGGCTTGCAGGAGAAGCAGTGGAGCTTCGGCAACAACGTTCAAGCCGGCACGTTGATGCAAATGTTGACCCCGGAATACCAACGCCGGTTTGCGCAAACGCTGTACCACGTCGGCGTTACCAACTCGCCGCAGTGGATGTCGTCGACCTGCTACCCCGAGGGCTTGATCCGCTGGTGGGCTCAGGCCATCCGCGACATTCAGATCTCGGTGACGCCTTACCACGTGCAGCTGCTCTCGGGCACTGCGCTGAACATTCTCCGCCAGATTCTCATCGGCCAGAAGCACCAGTCGCTGATCTCGCAGTGGTACGGGGAGACGGTCGGCTTCTGGGATGGCGAAACACTCGTCGCATGGACGGCCCACGTGCAAGGCTGGTGGATGTCGCATGCGTTGCCCGAGTTCAGCAGCGAGCTCGAGGCCGTCGAGGTCTACACGCGCGACGCGCAGCACAACATCCATCTCGAGATCACTCTTTACGACCCGCAGGCGTTCGTCGCACCGCTGCGTCTCGAGGCGCTTTATCTATACCTCGACGGGCCGCAGTCCGACAGGCGCTACCAGTGGAAGGAATGCCAGCAGGCTCTGTGGAATGTCAACGGTCGACTGCAACCGGTGCCGGCCGGCACCGTCATCCAATACCGCATCCCGGACTGGTACGACCGGCCGTGGGCGCGGGTCTGGGAAGAGTATTTCGAAGACGGTATGCAGCGCCCCGACAACCAGGAAGACATATTCGATTTCAAATAGGCCGGGCTGCCGGCACGGACAGGTTACGCGTCGAGTCCGCGACGGTTGCGTCTTACGCTTTGACTTGCGACATGATCGCAAGCGGTCGGCCGTCCGGGTCATTGAAAAACGCCATCCACTCCTCGGTGCCGTCGGCGTGCCGATGAATCATGTGAGGCACGGCCGCGAACTCCACGCCACGCGCACAAAGCTCGTCGTGCGCCTGCTGAATGTCGCCCACGCGTAGGTACAGGATCGATTCCGGGGACGGCCCGTCGGGCTGCTCGGACAGAAACAGCCGCGTGCCGCCGCAATCGAAAAACGCGAGCGAGCCGAAGGTGTACAGGTGCGGCAAGCCGAGCACTTCGCCGTACCACTGCTGCGCTTGCGCGATGTCTTTCACGGTGCGCGAAATTTGCCCGATGGGACCGAGCGCGAGACGGTTCGTAACGGACACGGCACTGTCCTTGTGTTGGCGCTTGCGGGCGAGCGCGGCGTCTTTTGGGACGCCCCGCCAGCGCTCGAGCTCGCGACGATCGCGTAGGCCGAGCTTGGCAATGGCGTTGGCAACGTGAAATTTGACGGCGTCGAGGCTGATGCGCCGCCGCTGCGCAATCTGACCGTTCGTGAGCCCATGGCGAATCGCGTGCACGACTCGCCACTCGGCAGGTGTGAGCACGTCGTCGTGTCGCGGTCGGCCGCGCGGGTGTTTGTTCGCCGTCATCCGCGCATCGTAGCGCCGCAGCCGCCGGTTTTCCCTCCCCCTCGCCGGCGGTACGATGTCCCCGGTCTACGCGATGGAGTGTGCGATTGAAGCGGCGACGATCCGTCGTGCGGCTACTGCAAGCGATCGCGCTCGTTTTGGCATTCGCGGCCACGGCGCTGCGAGCCGCGGAGTGGCGGGACGCGGACATCATCGGCCTGACGGCCGTCGAGCTTCGCGACCGAATTGCCGCCGGCGACCTTACGGCCGAACGCGCGACACGGGCGTATCTCGACCGTATCTCGGCGATCGACGCGAGCGGGCCGCACCTGAATGCCGTCATCGAGGTGAATCCCGACGCGCTGGCCATCGCTCGAACCCTCGACGAGCGTTTTTCGGCGCTAGGCGTCGTCGGACCGCTGCACGGCGTGCCCGTGCTGCTCAAGGCCAACATCGATACGGCGGACAAGCTTGCCACGAGCGCCGGCTCGCTCGCCTTGGCCCGGCACCATGCGGCCGTCGATGCACCGCTCGTCGCGCAGCTGCGCCGCGCCGGTGCCGTGATCCTCGGCAAAACCAATTTGAGCGAATGGGCGAACTTCCGGGCGTCGAAAGCGACGAGCGGCTGGAGCAGCGTCGGCGGTCTCACACGCAATCCGTATGTGCTCGATCGCAATCCGTGCGGGTCATCGAGCGGCTCGGCCGTTGCGGTGGCCGCGCGGCTCGCACCGCTTGCGGTCGGTACCGAGACCGACGGATCGATCGTGTGTCCGTCGGGCATCAACGGCATCGTCGGCATCAAGCCCACGCTCGGGCTCATCAGCCAACGCGGGATCGTGCCCATTGCCGCGAGCCAAGACACGGCCGGCCCGATGGCTCGCACGGTCGCGGGCGCCGCCATGCTGCTGCGGGCCATGCGCGACGGCGACGCCGCACCCGCCGCCGCCGCAAGTGCGGCTCGTCGCTCCCTCGCGGGCTTGCGCATCGGCGTCGTGCGCGATTTCGACGGTGCGGGCAGCGAGCCCGCAGTCGAATCGGCGTTCGATGCCGCGCTCGGCGTGCTGCGCGGCGCGGGCGCCGAGCTCGTGGACCCGGTGAAGCTCGGCATCGATTCCGAGATCCAGGCGGCCGAGCTCACGGTGCTGCTCTGCGAGTTCAAAGCCGGCGTTGCTCGTTACCTGTCCGGCGTGACCGATGGGCCGTCGACGCTCGACGCGATTGTTCGATTCGACAACGAGCACGCCGACGAGGTCATGCCCTATTTCGGTCAAGACCTGCTCGTCGAGGCCGCACAGGCCGGCGGATTGGATTCCGACGAATACCGCGACCGCCGTTGCCGCCAGCACGAAGCGGGTCCGAGCGCTGATGTCCGCCGCCTTCGCCGAAGGGCGGCTCGATGCGCTCGTGGCGCCCACGAACGGACGCGCGTGGCGCACGGATCTCGCCAACGGCGATCGGTTCGGCGTCGGGAGCTCGAGCGCTGCGGCGATCTCGGGCTATCCGAGCATCGCCGTGCCGGCAGCACTATCGGCCGAGCTGCCGATCGGAATTAGCTTCACGGGGCGGCCGCAGGCGGAGGCGTTGCTCGTTTCGGTCGCCAGCGTCTACGAGCAATTGCGCGGCCCTTTTCCCGAGCCGAGGTATCTGCCGACAGTCGGCGATTGAGACGCGCGGCAGCGGGACCCGGCAGCGGTCACCGCCGGGCTACGAAGACCGTTGCGCAAGGCCGCGTTTTCGGCCGCTAGGCTTGGTCGACGTCGGCCTCTCGGTCGACGTACACCAAGCCGGCCTTGGCGAGCGGCTCTCGCATCTTGTAGATGTCGAGCCCGAGCTCGCCCGAGCCGAGACGCTTGCGTTTTTCTTCCTCGTTCGCAAGGCGCTTGAGCCCCGCCTCGAGCACGTCCCCGGCCGTGCGCCGGTCGACGACCACGACACCGTCGTCGTCGGCCACGACGACGTCGCCGGGATTGACGAGCATGCCGGCGCAAACGATCGGCACGTTGACCGAGCCGACAGTGGCTTTCACCGTTCCCTTTGCCGAGATCGGCTCGGCTCCACACCGGAAACCCCATCTCGTTGAGCTCGCGCACGTCGCGACAGCCCGCGTCGATGACGAGCCCGCGAACGCCGCGCGCCTGGAACGACGTGGCGAGCAGCTCGCCGAACATGCCGTCGGTGTTCTCGCGCGCTCACGGCGACGACGACGATGTCGCCGGGCTGCACGAACTCCACCGCGACGTGCAGCATCCAGTTGTCGCCCGGATGCAGCATGCACGGTCACGGCGCTGCCGCCGACACGGGCGCCGGAATAGATCGGACGCATGTACGGCTGCAGCAAGACCGCGTGCGCCCCTGCGCCTCGTGCACCGTCGCGACGCCGAGCTCGCCGAGAGCCTCCACCACGTCCCGACCGGCTCGGTCGATGTTCCGGACTGCAACTTTCTTCACGCGATTCTCCTCGGCCGCTGCGATGTCAGGGCTCCTTTATACTACGCGCCGATTATCGAGCACAAGCCGGAGACCTCGTGGCCGACGCAGCACCGCTTACAGGCATCAAAGTCGTCGATATGACCGAGGCGCTGGCCGGCCCGTATTGCGCGATGCTGCTCGGCGATCTCGGCGCCGACGTGATCAAGGTCGAGCGGCCAGGCATCGGCGATCAGGCACGCGGCTGGGGCCCGCCTTTCCTCGACGGCGAGAGCGCCTACTTTCTCGCGGTCAACCGCAACAAACGCAGCATCGAGCTCGATATCAAAGACGCCCGACGATCTCGCCGTGCTCACGATCGCTTGACGGATCGTGCCGACGTCTTTCTGACCAACGATCCGCGCATCGAGCTCGCTCGCACGCGCCGGCTCGACCCCGACACGCTGCAAGCGCTCAACCCGCGGCTCGTCTATGCCGCCATCAGCGGCTACGGGCACACCGGGCCGAAAGCCGATCGCGGCGGCTACGACATCATCGCGCAAGGCGAAGCCGGTCTCATGGCGCTCACGGGCGAGCCCGCGACGGCGGCCCGTGCCGTTTCCCCACGCCGATGGCCGATATCTCGGGCGGGATCTATACGACACTCGGCGTGCTGGCCTCGCTCTATGCGCGCGACAACGCGCCGGCGGCGGCGGCGCAGGGCAATTCATCGACGTCGCGCTCGTCGACGCGCAGACGCAGCTGGCTCGCCAACTCGGCGGCGAGCTTACTTCGCGACGGGCAAACGGCCGCCCCGGCTCGGCAACGCGCATCCGACGTGACGCCGTATCAACCGGTGCGGGCCCGCGACAAGACCATGATCATCGCCGTCGGCAACGAACGCCTCTGGGCAAGCTTCTGCAGGATGCTCGGCGTCGAGGAGACGCTCATGGTCGACGACGCGCTTCGCGACGCAATGCCGCAGCGCAATGTCCATCGCAGCCGAGCTCATCGAGCTGCGTCGAGGCCATTCTCGTCGACGCCGCGATGCCGACGGAGTGGATCGAGGCCTTCGTCGCGGAGGGCATCCCGGCGGGCCCGATCAACTTTCCCGACGAGACGCTGACCGACGAGCACATCCGCGCACGCGGCATGATCGTCGAGCTCGAGCACCCGCTGATCGGCATCGTTCGCTCGATCGCGACTCCGGTTCACTTTGCACAGAGCGGGCCGACCTACCGGCGCTATCCGCCGCGCCTCGGCGAGCACAACGCCGAGATCCGCGCAGAGCGCCGGTCGCGGCGGCCGAGGGCTCAGCGCTCCCAGACGCCTTCGAGATAGGCTCTGAAGCTGTCGCCGAGCTCCGGATGGCGCAGCGCGTACTCGACCGTCGCGCGCAGATAGCCGATCTTGCTGCCGCAGTCGTAGCGCACACCGTCGAACGGCAGCACGTGCACAGGCTCGTCCTCGAGCAAGCGCCGCGATGCCGTCCGTGAGCTGGATTTCCCCGCCCGCGCCTCGCTGCGTGCGCTCGAGCTTGTCGAAGATAGCCGGCGTCAGGATATAGCGACCGACGACGGCCAGCGTCGACGGCGCATCCTCGGGCTTCGGCTTCTCGACGATGCGCTGTCACGCGCTGCGACGCCGGAATCCTCGGTTTCGACCGCGACGATGCCGTAGCTCCCGGTTTGATCGCGCGGCACGGTTTCCACCCCGAGCACGCTAGTGCCCGTGCCGCTCGTAGACCTCGCTCATCTGCTTCGAGGCAGGCGACCTCGCTGTGAATCAGTCGTCGGCCAGGTGCACGAAGAACGGCTCGTCGCCGACGGCCGGCCGGGCGCAAAGCACGGCGTGGCCGAGGCCGAGCGGCGATGCCCTGGCGCAGAAACATGCAGCTGACCCCCGAGGGCACGATGTTGCGGACGAGCGCGAGCAAGTCTTGCTTGCCCGACTTCGGCGAGCTGCCGTTCCAGCTCCGGATCCGATATCGAAATGGTCCTCGATCGCTCGCTTCGAGGAGCCCGTGACGAACACCAGGTTGCTCCGCTCCGGCAGCGAGCGCTTCCTCGACCGCATATTGAATCAGCGGCTTGTCGACGATCGGCAGCATCTCCTTCGGCGATGCCTTCGTTGCCGGCAAGAATCGCGTGCCACGCCCCGCGACGGGAAACACGGCAGTACGGATCTTCGGCATTTACCAATCACCTCGAGCGAAACATACCTCTCATGATACCTGAATTGAGCGGCCGTGTTTCGCCATCGGACGGCGCGGCCCGGATCGCCGCGCCGCCGAGTGCTTCGCTGCGTCTACGCGCTCAGCGTTTGAGCTCCGGATCGGCGACGAGAATGTTTTCGCGATTCATCTCCACGATCCGCGTGCCGATGCCCTTTACGCGCGCCAGGGCGTCCGGCGACTCGAACTTGCCGTTCTGCTGCGCGATCCCGAACGATCGCTTCCGCCAGAGCGGGGCCGACGCCCGTCAGCTCGGCTGCAAGCGTGGTCGCGTCGGCCGTGTTGATGTTCACCGGTCCCGCCATCGGCACCCGAGGAAGCAAGCAAGCCGACGGCCGCGAGACCGATCCCTAGACTCGTCAATTTCATCGCAGTCACTCCTGAGGTTGAGAACCCACGACCATGCTAGGACCCGGCGGGTGCACGGGCACGCGGGCAATCACGGAGCTTGCGAGAGATTCGCGGCGTGATTGCGCTACGACAATATCGCTTCGAGCTGAAACGTCTGAATGGGTCGCACGGTCTCCCAGAGCTTGCAGCTCGGGCAGTGCCAAATGAAGCGCTGTGTGCTGTAGCCGCAGTTCGAGCAACGGTAGCGGGCGCTCGACAGCGCGACCGTTCGCAGGCCCTGTGAGATACGAGCGATGGACTCCCGGCGGCGCTCCGGCGGCAGCGACTTCAGCTCGTCGGCGTCGACGAGCTTCGCAAGCACGTCGTTGTCGAGAACGAAGTCCTCGACGCACTTCGCGAGCGCAGGCGAATCGGTCAGGTCGCCGACGATCGCGGCATGGGCGAAATCTCGGCGCAACGACGGGTCCGCGGTCGATCCATCGACCGACATACTTCTCGAAGTCGCCGCTGCGCCCCGTCTTCTCGTAACATTCGAGCAACGCTGGCAGCACCTCCGAGAACAAGTAGCGGTTGGTCGAGAGCACCTGCTCGTACAGAGCGAGCGCCTGCGACGTAGTCGCCCTCCTCTTTGGCGATCGCCGCTCGCATCAACGTGCCGCGCAAGCGCGCCAGACTCGCTGCGAATCGTGTTCTTGAGGTGACTCTTGGCTTGCTCGAGATCGCCGGTGGCACGCGCTTGCTCGGCCAGCTCGCAGTAGTACTGCGCGATCTGGCTCGACTTCTTCCCGCTCAGCATCTCGAGCTCGCGTTGCGCCTCGATCGCCTTCTGCCACTCGCGCTCGCGCTCGTAGATATAGACGAGCTTCTCGAGCGCCGCTTCGCGCCAACGTCGAGCTGTCGGTCAGCTCTCGAAACAGTTTCTCGGCACGATCGAACAGTCCGGCGCCGAGGTAGTCCTCGGCGAGCGCAAACAGGCCTGGTGGCGCTGAGTTTCGTTCAGGTTCGGCCGCGCGAGCAGATTCTGATGCACGCGAATCGCACGCTCGACCTCGCCGCGGCGGCGGAACAGATGGCCGAGCGCGAAATGCGTCTCGAGCGTGTCATCGTCGACCTTGGCCATCTGCACGAACAGCTCGAGTGCTTCGTCGGTGCTGCGGCTCAGCACGAGATTCAGGCCGCGTATGTAGTCGGCGCTGATTCGGGCCGGCGGCAGCTCGCGATCCCGGTCGCTGATAGCGACCGAAGGCCCATCCGCTGGCGGCCGCGATGATGAGCAGCGCCGCGAGTAGAAACGTGCCTCAGTTGGCATCGTTGAGCGGCACGTCTCGCGCAAGGCTCGCGAGCTCGGCTTCGGCGAACCGCAGGTCTTTGCGCAATCGCCGGCGCTCGTTCGACGCCATGCGCAGCAGCGACAACAACGCGGACAAGACACCGAAAACCCAACCGCAGGCGAACACGATACGAAGGCGACAGCCATCGGGCACCTGCTCGATGCGCATGAAGCCGATATCGACGTCGATGGCCTGCGGATTGTTGTACGCGAACACCGCGGCGATCAGCACGAAAGCACGTCAATACGAGGACGAGAGCAATCAGGCGCAACGTTGCCAAGTCGGCATCCCCGGGGGCTGTCGAGGCGATGCCCAATTGTAAGGATCGCAGCGTTAGCTGCGCACCGGCAGATGCCGGCGATTCGTTGACGCGTTCCCGCAGGTCCTTGCCCGGCTTGAAATGCGGCACATGCTTGCCGGCGAGCGCGACCGCCTCGCCGGTCTTGGGATTGCGGCCCATGCGCGGCGGTCGATAGTGCAGGGAGAAACTGCCGAAACCACGGATCTCGATGCGTTCGCCGCTCGCCAGCGCCTCGCTCATCAGCTCGAGGATGTGCTTTACGGCCAGCTCGACGTCCTTCGCCGGAAGATGCTTCTGGCTGCGGGCGATCGACTCGATCAGCTCCGACTTTGTCATGTGTTCGGACCTTCCTCCCAGGTCGCGGCACGCCTTTGCTCGAACGGTCTCGGATCACTCCGGGCCCATCTGCTCCTTGAGCAAATCGCCCAGCGTAGTTCCGGTGCTCGAGCTTACCCGCCTCGGTCTTGTAGCTCTGGATCGCCTGCGCCTCTTCGTGCGCTTCCTTTGCCTTGATCGATAGGGAGACGACGCGGCTCTTACGATCGACGCCGGTGAATTTCGCTTCCACCTCTTCGCCCACCTTGAGCACGGTGCGCGCATCTTCGACGCGATCGCGAGAAATCTCCGAGGCACGCAGTTGGCCGATGACGCCGCCCTCGAGCGCAATCGTCGCCATCTTTGCGTCGACCTCTTGGACGATGCCCTTGACGATGCTGCCTTTCGGATGATCCGCCAAGAACAGCGACAAGGGGTCCTTATCGAGCTGCTTCACGCCGAGCGAGATACGCTCGCGCTCCGGATCGATGGCAAGCACCGTGGTCTCGAGCTCCTCGCCCTTCTTGTAGTTGCGCACGGCCTCCTCGCCGGGCACGTCCCACGACAGATCCGACAGGTGCACGAGCCCGTCGATGCCGCCCGGCAAGTCCGATGAACACACCGAAATCGGTGATCGACTTGATTTGGCCGGAGACCTTGTCGCCCTTGTTGTAGTTCTCGCCGAACTCGATCCAGGGATTCGGCTTGCATTGCTTCAAGCCGAGCGAGATACGGCGGCGCTCCTCGTCGATGTCGAGCACCATGACCTCGACCTCGTCGCCGATCTGCACGACCTTGTGGGGATTGACGTTCTTGTTCGTCCAGTCCATTTCCGAGACGTGAACGAGACCTTCGACGCCCTCCTCGATCTCCACGAAGCAGCCGTAGTCGGCAATGTTCGTGACTTTGCCGAACAACCGTGTGCCGGGCGGGTAGCGGCGTGCGAGATCGGCCCAAGGATCGGCGCCGAGCTGCTTCAGTCCGAGCGAGACGCGATTGCGCTCGCGATCGAACTTCAGCACCTTGACCTCGAGCTCCTGACCGACGCTCACGACTTCCGACGGATGCTTGACGCGCTTCCACGCCATGTCGGTGATGTGCAGCAAACCGTCGATGCCGCCGAGATCGACGAACGCGCCGTAATCCGTCAGGTTCTTGACGACGCCCTTGAGCACCGTGCCTTCCTGCAGGTTCTTCAGCAACGATTCGCGCTCGGCGCTGTATTCCTCTTCGACGACGGCGCGTCGTGAGACCACGACGTTGTTGCGCTTTTGGTCGAGCTTGATGACTTTGAATTCGAGCGTGTTGCCTTCGAGAGCGGCGGGATCGCGGATCGGCCGGACGTCGACGAGCGAGCCCGGCAGAAACGCTCGGACCAAATCCATGTCGACCGTGAAGCCGCCGCGCACACGGCCGCTGATGATGCCTTTGACGATCTCGCCTTTTTGGAAGGCGTCCTCGAGCCGCGTCCAAGTGCGCGTGCGCTTGGCCTTTTCGCGCGACAGACGAGTCTCGCCGAAGCCATCTTCCACGGTATCGAGCGCTACCTCGACCACGTCACCGATTTGCAACTTCGAGCTCGCCGTTCTCGTTGAAAAATTGCTCGGCCGGAATGACGGCCTCTGACTTCAGACCCGCATTGACGATGACCATGTCGGAGTTCACGTCGATGACGGTGCCTTTGATGATGGCGCCCGGCTTGATTTGCTGGTTCGCCAGACTTTCTTCTAACAGTTCTGCAAACGATTCACTCATACCTGTTTTCCAAAGGCCACCCGCTGCTTCTTGCCGCGGTGGGTTACCACAATTCGCATCGGCGTCCTGCCGATACCGTTTCGACAAAAGGCTCTACTCTTCGACACCCGCAGCTTCGAGCCACTGCAATATACGGGCGATGACTTCCTCGGGCGTGAGACTCGTGGAGTCGATGACCCGCGCGTCGGCCGCGGGTCTAAGCGGCGCGACCGTGCGGTTGGCATCGCGTTCGTCGCGCTCGGGCGATATCCCAGGAAAGGTCGGGCAGGCTAACATCAATCCCCTTTTCTTTCAACTGCTTATGGCGCCTCATGGCGCGCTCCTCGGCGCTGGCCGTCAGAAACACCTTTAAAAGCGCGGCGGGGAAAACCACGGTGCCCATATCGCGGCCGTCGGCAACGAGCCCCGGCGCCGCCGCAAAGGCCCGCTGGCGGGCGAACAGCGCGGCCCGAACGGCCGCAATCGCGGCAACCCGTGAGGCCGCCTCGCCGGCCGCCTCGGTCCTGAGATCCGTCCGCGACCTCGCTGCCTTCGAGCAAGACGCTCTCGCGGGCCGGCGACCCCGCCGAACCGCGACATCCATGGTCCTCGGCGAGCCCGCCAGCTTCGCCGTGTCGTCGAGTCGATATTCCGCGCCGCTGCGCAGCCACCCCGACCAAGCGATAGAGCGCGCCGCTATCGAGCAGATGCCAGCCCAGCCTGGCCGCGAGCATTCGGCTGATGGTGCCCTTGCCCGACCCGCTCGGACCGTCGATCGTCACGACGGGCACTCGGGCCATCAGGCCGCCTCCGCAACTCGATGTGAAACCCGCACGGTTGGCAACGTCGAGAAAGGTCGGAAACGAGGTCGCGACTTCGGCCGTGTGGTCGATCTCGATCGGCGCCTGCTGCGCGCAGGCTCGCGACGGCGAACGACATGGCAATCCTGTGATCGCCTGCGGCTATCCACGTAGCCGCCGGTCAGAGTATCCCCACCTCGATCGCGAGCCCGTCGCGACGTCTCCCTCGACGTCCACGCCGAGCGCCGCGAGCGCTCGTGCCATGACCGCCAAGCGGTCGGTCTCCTTGTGGCGCAGCTCCTCGGCGCCGCGCACGGTCGTCGTTCCCGTGCGCTGCCAGCCGCGGCGACGAATAGCACGGGGAACTCGTCGATCGCAAGCGGCACCCACTCCGGAGGCACGTCGATGCCGCGCAGTGCCGAGCGACGGACGAGCAAGTCGGCCACGGGCTCCGCGCCGAGCATCCGCTCGTTCGCGAGCTCGATCCGTGCGCCCATCGCGCGCAGGATGTCGAGCAGCCCGGTGCGGGTCGGGTTGATGCCGACGTTACGGATCTCGAGCACGTCGTCGGCGCGCCAGGCATCCCGCCACGAGCAAGAACGCCGCGGACGAAAAGTCGCCGGGAACGTCGATATCGCCGGCCCGCGAGCCTCGCCGGACCCTTGAACGAGACGGTCAATCCCTCGTCGGCGACGGTCAGCGGCACGCCCATCGCCATGAGCATTCGCTCGGTGTGATCTCGAGTCGGCCCCGGCGAACGCACGCGTCGTGACGCCTTCGGCATCGAGCCCCGCGAGCAGCAGCGCGGACTTGACTTGCGCGCTGGCCATCGGCAAGCTGTAGTCGATGCCTCTGCAGCTGGCGCCGCCGCGGATGTCGAGCGGCGGCTTGCCGTCGCGTCGTCTCGATTCTGCGCGCCCATGCGCCGCAGCGGCGCCGCCACGCGCTCCATCGGCCGGCTGCGCAGCGAGGCGTCGCCCGTGAGCTCGATATCGAAGGGCTGCCCGGCCAGCAGACCCGGCCAGCAGCCGAATCGCCGTGCCCGAGTTGCCGAGGTCCAGCACCTCCTGCGGCGCTCGCAAGCCGCGCGGCCCGACACCGTCGATCGTGACGACACCGTCCGCCGCCGGTGCGTATCGGGACGCCGAGCGCCTCGAGCGCACGGCGCGTCGCGACGCAGTCTTCGCCGTCGAGAAAGCCGCGAACCGTCGTTCGTCCCTCGGCGATCCGCGCCGAGCATCACGGCGCGATGCGAGATCGACTTATCGCCGGGAACCGTCAGCACGCCGCGGACGCGGCGGGCCGGATGAGCCACGAACCTGTTCGGATGTTGTGCCACGGTCAACGACGCGCGGGCGCCTCGGCGCCCTCAGAGAATCGGCCTTGGGATACGCTCCCAGCACCCTGAAGAGATCGGCGGCGGATTTGATCTCCTCGAGCGCAGCGCTGACGTGCTCGTCCTCGGCATGCCCGTCGATGTCGACGAAGAACACGTAGTCCCATTTCTTGCGCCGCGACGGTCGCGATTCGATGCGAGTCATGTTCACACCGTGCGCGCGAGCGGATCGAGCAAATGCATGAGCACGCCGGGCCCTTCGGTGCCGCTCGCCGACACGAGCAACGAAGTCTTGTCGTTGCCGCTCGGCGGAAACAGCTTTCGGCCGACGACGACGAAGCGCGTCGTATTGTCGTCCTGATCCTCGACGTTGCTGAACAGGACCTCGAGCCCATACAGCTGTGCCGCCGCTTGTCCAGCGAGCGCCGCCGTACCGTCCTCGTCGCGCGCGCGTCGAGCAGCCTCGGAGTTGCTCGCGACGGGGATTTGCTCCACGTCCGGCAAGTTTCCGACGAGCCATCCTCGGCACTGAGCCAGCGATTGCGGATGCGAGCAGATGCGCCGATCTCCCCGAGATCCGCCATTCGCCCCATCAGGTGCTGGTGGATGCGCAGCTCGATCTCGCCGCAGATTTTCAGCGGCGACGTCAGAAACATGTCGAGCGTGTGGATGTTGACCGTCCCCTCGCTCGAATTCTCGATCGGCGCCACGCCGAAGTCCGCCACGCCGGCCTCGACCTCGTGAAACACCTCGTCGATGGTCGGCACGGCCAGCGCGTGCACGGAGTGCCCGAAGTGCTTGAGCACAGCCGACTGCGTGAACGTTCCTTCCGGACCGAGGTAGGCGACCTTGAGAGGCTCCTCCTGGGCGAGACAAGCGGACATGAGCTCGCGGAACAGGCGCACCATCTCCTCGTCGCGCAGCGGCCCGTCGTTGCGCTCGACGACACGGCGCAGGACCTGCGCCTCGCGTTCGGGCCGATAGAAATCGACCGTGCTCGTGAGCCCCTTGACGACGCCGACTTCCCTCGCGCAGTCGCGCGCGCTCGGAGATCAATGCCTGTATCTGCGAGTCCAGCTCGTCGATTCGGTGCCGGAGCTCCTCGAGCGTCGGGGGCGTGCCCGCGTCGGTTTTGCTTTTGCTCATGGCGGCACCTGCAGTCCGGTCATTGCTCGATGATGGGCAGAACCCGCGTCGACAGTATGCCATCGATGCTGCGGATACGTGTCAGCGTCTCTTCGTTGGCGGCGCCATCGAGATCGACGAGCGTGTACGAAAGCTCGTCGCGCGAGTGGTTGAGCAGGTCGGCGATATTCAGGTCTTGCGCCGCGAGAGCCGTGAGGATTTGCGCGACCATGTTCGGTATGTTCCGGTGCGGGATCGCGAGCCTGTGGGGCCGCGTGCGCTGCAGCACGGTCTCGGGAAAATTCACGGAATGGCTCACGTTGCCGTTCTCGAGAAACTCGCGCACGTTGTCGGCAACCATGACGGCGCAGTTTTCCTCGGCCTCGACCGTCGAAGCTCCGAGATGCGGCAGACACAACACCTTAGGATGCTCGATGAGCGCGCGCGTCGGAAAATCCGTCACGTAGCTTTGCAGCTTGCCGGCATCGAGCGCTTCCACGACGGCAGCGGAGTCGACGATGCCGCCGCGCGAAAAGTTCAGCAGCACACCGCCGCGCGGCATCGTCTGGAGGCGATTGCGATTGACGAGCTTGTCCGTCTCGGGCGTCAGCGGCACATGGACCGTGACGACATTCGACCGCGCGAATAGATCGTCGAGATTGACGGCCTTTTGGACGCCCGATGACAGTTGCCACGCGTGTTGAACGGTAATCGCGGGATCGTAGCCGATGACTTGCATGCCGAGCTTGAGCGCGGCGTTCGCGACTTCTACGCCGATCGCCCCGAGACCGACCACGCCGAGCGTGCGTTTCGGCAGCTCGAAGCCCACGAATTGCTTTTTCCCGCTCTCGACGGCCCGCTCGAGCTCTTCGCCGGTGCCGGGCAGCTGGCGAACGTAGGCCGAGGCGGGGCCGAGGTTGCGCGCGGCCATGAGCAGCCCGGCAAGCACGAGCTCTTTGACGGCATTAGCGTTCGCGCCGGGTGCGTTGAACACGGGAACTCCGCGTTTGCTGAGCTCCGAGACGGGAATGTTGTTGACGCCCGCACCGGCGCGACCGACCGCGAGCACACTGTCGGGAATCGGCATCTTGTGCATGTCGAACGACCGTAGCAGGATCGCGTCGGGCCGGCCGAGCTCGGACGCGATCTCGTAGCGGCTGCGCGGCAGGCGGTCCAGCCCCGCAACGGCAATGCTGTTCAACGTCAGGATCTTGAATGTCATAGCGGCATGCCTCTCGTCGCGGTCATTAACCGCGGCGACGCTCGAAGTCCGCCATGAAGGAGAGCAACGCGTCGACACCGGCTTCCGGCATGGCGTTGTAGATGCTCGCGCGCATACCGCCGACGGATCGATGCCCCTTGAGGTTCGTGAGCCCCGCGGCTTTCGACTCGGCGAGAAAGCTCTTGTCGAGCTCCGGGTCCGCGAGCGTGAACGGCACGTTCATCCATGAGCGACACGGAGGGTCGACGGGGTTCTTGTAGAAATCCGAACCGTCGATGGCGGCATAGAGCTTCGCAGCCTTGCGGCGATTGCTCTCACCCATGGCCGCGAGCCCGCCCTGCTCCTTGAGCCACTCGAACACGAGCCCCGCGATGTACCAGCTCAACGTCGAGGGCGTGTTCCACATCGAGTCGTTTTCGGCCATGAGCTTGTAGTCGATCACGCCCGGCGTCTCGCGGCGCGCACGGCCGAGCAAGTCGTCGCGCACGATGACGATCGCGAGTCCAGCCGGGCCGATGTTCTTCTGCGCACCGGCGTAAATCACGCCGAACCGACTCACGTCTATCGGCCGCGACAGCAACGTCGACGACATATCTGCGACGAGCGGCGCGTCGGAGACCTCGGGTATCGAGTGAAACTCGACGCCGTAAACCGTCTCGTTCGGCGTGTAATGAAGGTACGCGGCATCCGAACTGACCTGCCAGCTCGACGGATCGGGAATCGTCGTGTGCTTGCTCGCCGAGCTATCGGCAACGACATTCACGCGCAGATAGCGCCGCGCCTCGTCGATGGCTTTTTTGCCCCAATTGCCGGTCAATACGTAATCCGCGGTCGCGTTCGCCGGCGCGAGATTCAACGGCACGGCGGCAAACTGCAGCGTTGCCCCGCCTTGCAAGAACAAGACGCGGTAATCGTCCGGGACCGCGAGCAGCTCGCGCAAGTCGCGCTCCGACTTCGCCGCAAACTCGATGAAATCGGCGCCTCGGTGACTGACCTCCATGACGGACATTCCCGAGCCTTTCCAATCGAGCAGTTCCCCTTGAGCGCGGCGCAGCACGGCTTCGGGCAACATCGCAGGCCCGGGACTGAAGTTGTAAACGCGGTTCATCGAGCGGGTCTCCGTACCCTATTCGTTGTTTTCGTTCGTTCTCTTCGTCGGCCTCGACGCGCGAGATGCCGACGAGACGGTCGCCCTCGTCGAGCCTGATCAGGCGCACACCTTGAGTGTTGCGGCTCATGACCGAAATATCCGCGACCGGTGTTCGGACGAGTGTGCCGGCCGACGTGATGAGCATGAGCTCGTCGTCCGTCGACACTTGCATTGCGCCGACCAGCGCGCCGTTGCGCTCAGACGTCTGAATCGAGATCACGCCCTGTCCGCCGCGTCCCTGGACGGGAAAGTCGTCGACGGGGGTCAGCTTGCCATAGCCGTTTTCCGTCGCGGTCACGATGGGCCCCGACGCCAAGATCGAAAGCCCGATCACCTCGTCGCCCTTGCTGCCGAGCCTCAAGCCCCGTACACCGGCGGCAGTGCGGCCCATGGCACGAACGTCGGCCTCGGAGAAGCGAATGGCTTTGCCCGAGCTTGCGAACAGCATGATGTCTTGGGTGCCGTCCGTGATGCCGGCGCCGACGAGCCGGTCGTCGGCCTTGAGCTCGAGCGCAATGATGCCGTTGGTGCGCGGGCGCGAGAAGGCGGTCGAGCGGCGTCTTCTTGATCGTGCCGCGGCTCGTGGCGAAGAACACGAACTTATCCTCTTCGTAGGCCGGCACGGGCAACACGGTATTAATGCGCTCGTCTTCCTCGAGCGGCAACAGATTCACGATCGGGCGCCCGCGCGACCCCGAGCCCGCCTGCGGTACCTGGTAGACCTTCAGCCAATACACTTTGCCGCGGCTCGAGAAGCACAGCAGCGTGTCGTGCGAGTTGGCCACGAACAGCTGATCGATGAAGTCCTCGTCCTTCACTCGTGCCGCGGCCCGGCCGCGACCTCCGCGGCGCTGGGCTTGATAGGCCCCCGCGGGTTGCGACTTGGCATAGCCGGCATGCGAGAGCGTGACCACCACCGTCTCTTCCGGGATCAGGTCCTCGACGGTCAGGTCGTTATAGTCCTCGACGATCTCGGTGCGCCTTGGATCGGCATATTGCGCACGCACTTCGGCCAGCTCGTCGCGGATCACGCCCTGCAACCGATCGGGACTTGCCAGGATCTCGAGGAAATTGTTAATACTGTCTACCATCTCATTGTATTCGTTAGCAATTTTATCCTGCTCGAGCCCGGTCAATCGCTGCAAGCGCAGATCCAGAATCGCTTGGGCCTGGGTCGTCGACAAACGATAGCCCTCGGCCGATATGCCATCGGCCTCTTCCGATACCGTCGGGCCGCGTCGCCGTGGCACCGGCACGGTCGAGCAATGCCGTGACGGCGCCCGGCGCCCACCAACGGCCGCAGAGTCCGGCTCTGGCGTCGGCAGGCGTCTTCGACGCGCGAATCAGCTCGATCACGGCATCGATGTTCGCGAGGGCCACCATGAGGCCCTCCAACACGTGGGCCCGCTCGCGAGCCTTGCGCAGATCGAACAGAGTCCGGCGCGTGATGACCTCGCGGCGATGCCGCAAGAACGCCTCGAGCAGCTCCTTGAGCGTGAGCAGACGTGGCTGGCCGTCGACGAGGCCCACCATGTTGATGCCGAACACGCTCTGCAGGGGCGTCTGCTTGTAGAGGTTGTTGAGCACGACGTCGGACAGCTCGCCGCGCTTGAGCTCGATCACGACGCGCATGCCGTCTTTGTCCGACTCGTCCCGAAGCTCGCTGATACCTTCGAGCCGCTTCTCGCGCACGAGCTCGGCGATTTTCTCGATGAGCCGCGCCTTGTTGACCTGATACGGCAGCTCGGTGATCACTATGGCCTCGCGGCCGCGCGCGTCGATCTCTTCGACGTGGGTGCGTGCCCGCACGTAGATACGCCCGCGGCCCGTGGAATAGGCGCTGACGACGCCCTGTATGCCGTGAATCTGCCCCGCCGTGGGGAAATCCGGGCCGGGGACATAACGAATGAGATCGGCGACGGTCAGGCCCGGGTCGGCGAGCAGCGCGAGGCAGGCGTCCACGACCTCGCCGAGGTTGTGCGGCGGAATGTTGGTCGCCATGCCGACCGCGATGCCCGAGGAGCCGTTGACGAACAGATTCGGAATGCGCGTCGGCAAGACGGTCGGTTCGCGCTCGGATTCGTCGTAGTTGGGGACGAAATCGACGGTTTCCTTGTCGATGTCGGCCAGCAGCTCCTGCGTGATCCGGGCCATGCGCACTTCGGTGTAACGCATGGCTGCGGGCGCATCGCCGTCGACGGAGCCGAAGTTGCCCTGCCCGTCGACGAGCATGTAGCGCATCGAGAAGCTCTGGGCCAGCCGCACGATCGTGTCGTAGACGGCCACGTCGCCGTGCGGGTGGTATTTACCGATCACGTCGCCCACGACGCGGGCGGACTTCTTATAGGCGTGTGTGTGGTCGTTGCCGAGCTCGCGCATGGCGTGCAGCACGCGTCGGTGCACGGGCTTGAGTCCGTCCCGCACGTCCGGCAGCGCTCGCCCGACGATCACGCTCATGGCGTAATCGAGGTACGACTGCCGCATCTCGTCTTCGAGATTGACGGGAAAGACTTCCTTACCTGCAACCATTGGTTTCGCTCAAAAATACCTTCCCCTCCGGCGCCGCGGCGTCGCTGGCGGGAAGGGACGAGAAGTTAACGGCGGTATAGATTTTCGGGCTATTGCAGCGACGGATTCCGTGGCTGAACATGGCCCGATCGAACAGCTTCCAACTGTCTAAAAATCAAGGCGGAAGTTTAACACAACGAGACGTTCGCCCGTAGCTTTCGGGGGCGCGCAAAAGGCTATACTTGCACGCCTTTCGCGACCCGAGAACCGACGCCGTCATCCCGCCACCGATGCAACGAGTCGACACCCTGATTTTTCCGCGCTGGACGATTCGCGTGGAGCCGCAAGTCGCGGTCGAGGAAGGTCTCGCGGTCGCCGTGGACGAGGGCCGAATCATCGCCGTGGTTCCGGCCGCCGAAGCGCTCGCCCGGTTCGAGCCGCGCGCGCGCCACGAGCGCAGCCGCCACGCGTTACTGCCCGGTCTCGTCAATGCCCACACTCACGCGGCCATGAGCCTGTTTCGCGGCTTTGCCGACGATCTGCCGCTCGAGCAGTGGCTCGGCGAGCATATCTGGCCCGCCGAAGCGCGTTGGGCAGGGCCGGAATTCGTGGCCGACGGGACTCGCCTCGCCGTTGCCGAAATGCTCGTGGGCGGCACGACGTGCTTTTCGGACATGTACTACTTCCCGGACGTCGTCGGCGAGGTCGCTCAAGATTGCGGGATTCGGGCCGTGCTCGGAATGATTGCCCTCGATGCGCCCACCGTGTGGGCGGCCGATGCGGACGAGTACCTGCGCAAAGGTCTCGAGGTTCACGACCGGTTTCGCTCGGAGCCGCTGTTGACCACGGCATTCGCGCCTCACGCCCCGTATACGGTCGGCGACTCGACGCTCACGCGCATTCGACAGCTTGCCGACGAGCTCGAGCTGCCCGTCCACATTCACCTGCACGAGACGCGAGCCGAGGTCGAAGCGGCCGTGGCGGCGACGGGTTTGCGCCCCCTCGCCCGCCTCCAGTCGCTCGGGCTCGTTACGCCGGGTCTCATCGGCGTGCACGCAACCCAGCTCGAGCCCGCCGAGATCGAGTTACTCGCTGCGGCAAACGCGAGCATCGTGCATTGCCCGCGCTCGAACATGAAGCTTGCCAGCGGTGCGTGCCCCGTCCACGCCCTGCTCGCCGCGGGCGTGAACGTCGCGCTCGGCACGGACGGCGCCGCAAGCAACAATCGCCTCGATCTGTGGTCCGAGCTGCAAACCGCCGCGTTGCTCGGCAAGCTCGTCGCCGACGATGCGACGGCCGTCCCCGCCGCCAAGGCGTTGGAGATGGCCACGCTGGGCGGCGCACGAGC
The DNA here is from genome assembly GCA_963786385.1 of uncultured Gammaproteobacteria bacterium. GTDB lineage: Bacteria > Pseudomonadota > Gammaproteobacteria > Steroidobacterales > Rariloculaceae > FEN-1219. The sequence goes on along the minus strand of CAWAYS010000005.1, from coordinate 1,161,262 downwards.
GCTCAACCTCGCCGAAGAAATCGGCTCCGTCGTGGTCGGTAAGTCGGCCGACCTCGTCTGTGTCGATCTGTCGAGCCTTGCGCTGCAACCCCTGCTCGATCCGCTGTCGCATCTGGTTTACTCTGCGTCGCGGCACGACGTGACCGACGTGTGGGTCGCAGGCGAGCACCTCGTCGCCGACCGCGAACTCACACGGCTCGATGGGGCTGCCATCGCCGATGCGGCCGCCCGCTGGGGCGGACGTCTGCTCGAAACACAACGCTGAAGGCTGCTGTCTTGAACGCCGACGAATCCGAGCTCGCCAAGTTCGCATCACGCGCCGCGCAGTGGTGGGATCCGGCCGGGCCGTTTCGAACCCTGCACGAGATCAACGACCTCAGGCTCGACTACATCGCACGACGCGTGCCGCTCGAGGGCTCGCACGTTCTCGACGTCGGCTGCGGTGGCGGCCTGCTGAGCGAGGGGCTGGCCGAGCGCGGCGCCCGCATGCTCGGCATCGATCTCGCGCAAGAGAATGTCGAGGCAGCGCGCGCTCATGCGCGCGAAGGCGAGCTCGACATCGAGTATCGCACCGTCGACCTCGCCACCGTCGTCGCCGAGCAGCGCGGCGGGTTCGACGTGGTCGCTTGCCTCGAGATGCTCGAGCACGTGCCGCAACCGGCCGGCATCGTAGCGGAGTGTGCGGCGGCCTTGCGGCCGGGCGGAACGGCATTCTTCTCGACACTCAACCGCAACACGAAGAGTTTTCTGCTCGCGATCGTGGCTGCCGAGTACGCTCTCGGGCTCTTGCCGCGCGGCACTCACGAGTACTCGAAGCTCATTCGCCCATCGGAGCTCGCGGGCTGGTGCCGGTCGGCAGGGCTCGATGTCCGAGAGGTCACGGGCCTGCATCTCAATCCGGTGACGCAAAGCTATTGGCTCGGTGGCAACGTCGACGTCAACTATCTCGTCTACGCCACGAAGCCGGGGGGCGGGTGAGCTTTCGAGCCGTGCTGTTCGACCTCGACGGCACGTTGGTCGATACTGCTCCGGATCTCGTCGCGGTGCTCAACCGCATGTTGTTGGAGCACGGTCGAGCGCGCATGCCGTATGCCGTGGCGCGCAATGAGGTCTCCAATGGGGCCGCCGGCCTGATTCGGCTCGGCTTCGGCATCGCGAGCTCGGCGGAGGCCATGGGCCCTTTGCGGGCCAGGTTTCTCGACCTCTATCGCGAGAACATCTGCGTTAATTCTCGATTATTCATAGAACTACGTATTCTTTCTGAGAAACTTTATGACATGCCGTGGGGCATCGTGACGAACAAGCCCGGCGCACTGACGACCTCGCTGCTCGAGCGGCTTCGGCTGACGGTCGCTAGCGGTTGCGTCGTCAGCGGAGATCGGCTGCCGCAGCGCAAGCCGCACCCGGCCCCTTTGCTGCTGGCGGCGACCGAGCTCGGCGTGGCGCCCGCCGACTGCGTATACATCGGCGATGCACCGCGCGACATCGAAGCCGGCAAGGCCGCGGGGATGACGACGATTGCCGCCGCTTACGGCTACATTCGCCCGGGCGAGGACGTGGCGGCCTGGAACGCCGACGCGATCCTGCGCCAGCCGGCCGATCTGACGGCCGTGCTCGGCGCTCTCGCGACCGGAACGCGAGCATGACGCACGACTGGCTCATCCCGACGGTTGCGGCCCTCGGCGGCCTGTTCGTCGGTCTCGTCATCGCCTTCGTCGTCAGCGCACGTTTGCGCCGCGAGCTCGCCGTCAAGGAAGCCGAGCTCGGATACCGCGCGACACTCGACCAGGAACGCGACCGCGCGCTCGAGCTCGCGAGCGAACGGCTCGGCGGCGTCTTTACGCAGCTCGCGAGCGAGCAGTTTCAAAGTCACAGCGAGACGTTCCTCAAGCTCGCGCGCGAGAGTCTCGGTGCCCAGACCGAGAGAGCCAAGGGCGACCTCGCCGCACGCGAGCAGGCGATCGAATCGCTCGTAAGGCCCATTCGCGAGGCTTTGCTCAAAACCGAAGCGCAGCTCCAAGAGCTCGACAAGGCACGCCGCGAGACGCACGGCAGCATTACGGCCCAGCTCCAAGCCATGGCCACGAGCCAGCAAGCGTTGAGCGCCGAGACCCGCAACCTCGTCAGTGCGCTACGCCGGCCCGAGGTTCGCGGGCAATGGGGAGAGATCACGTTGCGCCGGCTCGTCGAGCTCGCGGGCATGGTCGAGCATTGCGATTTCGTGACCCAGAGTCATCGCGTCACGGAATCCGGAGCGATTCGTCCCGACATGATCATCAATCTGCCCGAGGGGCGGCAGCTCGTCGTCGATGTCAAGACACCGCTCGACGCGTATCTCGAAGCCACCGAGGCTGCCACGGATTCCGAGCGCCGCGCCGCGCTGCACCGCCACGCCGGCATCGTAGCCGAGCGCATCCGCGAGCTCGCGGGCAAAGCGTATTGGAGCCAATTCGAGCGCAGCCCGGAGTTCGTCATCCTGTTCATTCCCGGAGACCAGTTCCTGAGCGCGGCGCTGACGGAACGGCCGCAGCTGCTCGACGAGGCGCTGCGGCAGAACATCATTCTCGCGACGCCTACGAGTCTGGTCGCGCTGCTCAAAGCCGTCGCCTACGGGTGGCGTCAAGTGGCGCTCGCCGACAACGCGGCGGAGATCCGCACGCTGGCCGTCGCGCTCTACGAGCGCCTCACGACTTTCACGAACCACGTCGCGAATCTCGGCAAGTCGCTCGGCGACAGCGTCAAGGCGTTCAACTTGAGCGTCGGCTCGCTCGAGCGCATGGTGCTGCCGAGCGCTCGCCGTTTCACCGATTTGGGTTTGCAGCCGAAGCAACGACTCGGCACCCTCAAAGACGTGGAGGAAACACCGCGTGAGCCGGCGCCGAGGACCGCGGAGGAAGGGCCGCCGGCCGCGGCAAGCGAAGCAACGAAAACCGAGTCCACGAACGGCGATTCGTCGGCGCGCTCGGCAGACGGAGTGAGTTGAGAGCCGATGGACGAGAAGAATTTGATCGAATACCGACCTGCGCCCGGCGCATTCGACGGCCGTGTCATCCTCGTCACAGGCGCGACATCGGGGATCGGCCGAGCGGTCGCCCGCGATCTCGTCAAGAGCGGGGCCACGGCGTTGCTGCAAGGACGCAGTGCCAAGGCCCTGCAGACTCTCTACGAGGAGCTTCGCGAGCTCGGCCCGGAGCCGGCCGTGGCACAGCTCGACCTCGAGCGCGCTCAAGGGCCCGAATATCAGACCCTGACCAACGAAATCGAGTCCCGCTACGGTCGGCTCGACGGCCTGCTGCACAATGCCGGCGTTCTCGGCGACCGGAGCCCGATCGAGCATTACGACATCGGCTTGTGGCAGCGCGTGCTGCTCGTGAACCTGACAGCCCCGTTCATCTTGACGCGCTGCCTTTTGCCGCTGCTGAAGCAGTCGCAAGATGCGTCGATCGTGTTCACGACGAGCGGTGTCGGCAATGTGGGCCGCGCTTATTGGGGGGCGTACTCGGTTTCGAAGTTCGGCACCGAGGGCCTTGCACAGATCTTGGCCGACGAGCTCGAAAAAACAGCCATTCGCGTCAACTGCATCAACCCGGGGGCAACGCGAACGCGAATGCGCGCGCGGGCCTACCCGGCCGAGAATCCCGAGACGATCCCGACTCCGGAGAGTGTGACGGGTCCTTATCTTTACCTGCTCGGACCGGACAGCCGCGGAATCACGGGCCGGCGAATCGACGCGCGCGCGGGAAGCTGAGCGACCGAGCTCAAGGTTGCTCGGTCATCTTCGTCTCGGCGACGCCGAGCATCTTCGTGACGAGTGCTTGCCGTCCGGCGGGATCGGGAGCGCCATAGATCGAAGCGAGATCCTCGACCGAGAGATACCCGGGGTGGTGGATCTCCACGATGGCAGCGTATTGAAAGCGCTGAGTACCTTTGACGATGTCGAGCACATACACGTGCGTCGCGAGCAACGTGTGCGCGGGAATCCCCATGAGCTTCGCGACTCGCTCACCGGCCGACAGGCTGTCGAATGCGAGGTTTCGCTTCTCGACGTGCCACCCAGCGGCGGTGAGCACGGCACCGATCGAGCCGCCCGCGAGAATCGCTCGATGCGCTGCCGCGAAGGCGGGATCGACTCGTTCCGGATACCTGACGACGGCAAAGGTTCGACAAATGCGCCGTGACCCGTCCAGGCTGTACAGATTCGACACGCGATACTCGGAGCCGCTTTCGAGGACGTCGATGCCGTAGCTCCCGAACCGCTGCTCGATGCGCTCACTGTTGAGCAGCACACGCTGCTGCGCGACGGCCGCCTCCGCGGCGTCGCGGGGCTGGGCGAACGCGGTCGTGGGATGGAAGACGAGGTGAAATGCCGCGGCCGAGAGCACGAGGCCGAGACCTAGCCGCACGCAGCGAGCCGGACCGAAGAGTCGAAGGCGCATCGCAGAAACCTATCTTGGGATCGGAAACGCCGAATTATGCCGCCGTCTGCCGGAAAAGGGGCCGCTGCCCACCCTGCCCCGGCCATCCGGCCCGTGGGGAGAAGGAGGCATCTATTTGAATGTTTGGGCTGCGATATATACTACGGATGCAACCGTTCATCGAGCTACGGGCATGGGCGCCCAGATTCCTCCTTAAACGGTTCCTTGCCTTAAATTCACCGGGAGGTCTCGTGGGCAAAAAATTGTACGTCGGCAACTTGCCGTTCTCTGCGACTGAAGAAGATATCTCTGCCAAGTTTTCCGCGTGCGGCACCGTTCAATCCGCCAAGCTCATCACCGATCGCGATACCGGCCGAAGCAAAGGTTTCGGCTTCGTCGAAATGTCGACGGATTCGGAAGCGCAGGCTGCGATCGATAAGCTCAATGGTCAGGATTACGGCGGCCGGCCGATGACGGTCAACGAGGCACGTCCCCAGAAGAAGCGTCCCGGTGGCCCGGGCGGCGGCGGCGGCGGTGGCCGAGGCGGCTACGGCGGCGGTGGCGGTGGCGGTCGCTGGTAATCGCAGCATGCTCTAGTCCGGCGGCAACCGCAGCCAGGACCCGTTGAGCGAATGGAAAGACGGCGCTCGTCCCTGGGGATGGCGCCGTTTTTCTTTTCAGCCCCCTGCCGATCGATTCGCCGATCCGTTAGAGTGGCGCCTCATGGCGAAAGACGGGAAATCGCGTCTGACGCGCCGGCGCTTGCTCGGGCACTCGTTGCTACTCGCTTCGAGCGTCACGGCCTTCGGACGCGTCTTTGGACAGAACCGGCGCGGCGGTTTCGCAGCGGCGCCCTTGGCCGACGATCTCGTGCTCATCCGGGGTGCCGGCGCCAACGTGGTCGTGCTCGTCGCACCGGACGGCTTGCTCATGGTCGACGGCGGCGTTCCGGAGCGCTCGGCCGCGTTGCTGGACTACTTGGCCGAGCGTTGGCCCGGCCTGCCCGTGCGCAAGCTGTTCAATACCAACTGGTGGTGGGAGCACACCGGTTCGAACCTGCCGCTCGGCGAGGCCGGAACCGAAATCATCGCGCACGCGAACACCGCACGCCGGCTCGGCGCACAATTCAGCGTCGAGTGGCAGGACGATCGGCGCCACGAGCCGAGCCCCGCGCGCGGCGCTGCCCGGAACCACGTTCTCAACGGCAGATCGGTTGTCCTTCGGCAAGGTCGACGTTGCTTACGGACATCTGCCCGATGCGCACACCGACGGCGACCTCTACGCTTTCTTTCCCGACCGCAACGTGCTCGTCGTCGGCGATTTGCTGTCGGTCGGCCGCTACCCCGTCATCGACTACACCACGGGCGGCTGTCTCGCGGGCATGGCAAGAGCCGCAGCCGATCTGTCGAACATCGCGGATGCCGATACGAAGATCGTCCCGGCGCTCGGCCCCGTCCAACGACGGGCCGACCTCTTACGTTATCGTGACATGTGCGCAGCCCTTACGGCGCGGATCGGTGCGATGGTGAACGAAGGGTTGAGCTTCGAACAGGTCGTGGCCGCGCGACCGACCCGTGATTACGACGCCGACTGGGGCGATCCCGAGCTCTTTCTGACCCAGGCCTACAAAAGCCTCGTCGCTCGACGCGATGCGCCCAACCGGCGCTCCTAGCGCGCGTGAAGCGGTCACCGTTTTTTCGTCGGCGCGGGAAACCGCTGCAGACGGGATGCAAAGCCGAGCCGCCGTTAGTCGGCGGCGGCACCGACAACGATACGAACCATTTGGGGGAAAGCTCATGCTGCGCCTATTCAAGCTCGCCTTCGCCGGAATCTTCACCGCCACGGCACTGACCGTCTCCGTCGCGCCGCATCGCGCGCCGGCCGCCGAACCGGCCGCTACGAGCCAGCAAGCGCTGGATCGCGCTGCGATCGAAAACTTGATCGTGAAGTACGGTATCGCCCTCGACACGCTCGACGCGGATACGTATGCCTCGGTGTTCACGCCCGACGCCGAGTTCACGTTCGGCGGCAACACGTACCATGGGCGAGCCGAGATCAGAAAGATCGTGACGGGGCTCGAGCAGCGGCGTGCAAGCCAGCCGCCGGCCAACCCGCCCGTCAAGCAATACCACGCGATCACGAACACGATGATCGAGTTCGTCAACGATCACGAAGCGCATCATCGTTCGTACTGGCAGACGATCCGAGGTCCGTCGGCAGGACCGTTCACGGTCGGGGGCATGGGCACCTATGTCGACACGATCGTGAAACGCAACGGCGAGTGGCTCATTGCAAAGCGCGAGATCGTCCAATAGACAACCCCAGAGGGCCCTCGGGGGAGGCCGGCATCAGCCGGCGAACCGATGCATACCGCCGTCCACGTGGATCACCTCGCCCGTGATGTAGCGGGCGAGCGGCGACGCGAGGAACGCGATCAGATACGCCATGTCCTCGGGCTCGCCGAAAAAGCCTATTGGAATGTTCGCTGCGATGAACGCGGCGCGATTCTCCGCCGTCGGATGAAGCCGGCTCAAGATCTGCTCGCTGTTGATTCGCCCGGGCGGCAAGCAGTTGATCGTGATGCCGTCGGGCGCAAGCTCGCGCGACAGGCCTTTGGCCCAGTTGTGCAGCGCCGCTTTGGCCACCGATGCGATGTTCACGCCCGGCGGCTCGTTCGCGCCCGTCACGTTGATGATGCGGCCCCAGCGCTGTGCGCGCATCGTCGGGATGAACTGATTCGTGACTCGGCGAACGAGCTCGAAGTTCAGCTGCATACCTTCCTGCCATTGCTCTTCCGACGCGTCCCACGGCACGGGCCGCGAGCCGCCGGCATTGTTCACGAGGATATCGAGGCCGCCGAAGGCATCGAGCACTGCATCGCGTACTCGCTCGGGCGCGCCGGCCTCGGTCAGATCGGCCGTGACGATCAACGGGCGCGTCGCACCGTCGCGCTGCAGCTCGTCCGCAAGCTCCTCGAGCAGCGGCGTTCGGCGGGCGAGGATTGCGACGCGACAGCCCTCCGCCGCCAGCACCTTCGCCGTGCCGCGGCCGATCCCGCGGCTTGCCCCGGTCACGAGGCAGGTCTTGCCTTTTAGTCGTAGGTCCATGAGGTCGCTTCCGAACGTTCTTTATACCGACGGCGCAGACTCTAACAGAACGGGACCACGGCCTGAGTAGCGTCGCGAGGCCATCGGCAGTTGCGGCGTGATACGGGACGTGCTCGAAGGCGGACCTCGGACGAGAACCCGGGTACACTCCGGTCGATGAGTGTTGCAGTTGGGGCCAGCTCGGGGGAGACGCCCGCCCGACCGTGGACGCTGCGCCGTGTAATCACGGCCGGCGTCATCGGCAATGTGCTCGAGTGGTACGACTTCGCAGTGTACGGATTCTTTGCGCCGATTCTGGCCGCACAGTTCTTTCCGTCCGACGATCGTATGGTCTCGTTGCTCGCCGCGTTTGGCGCATTTGCCGTCGGGTTTCTCATGCGCCCGGTCGGCGCGGCGCTTTTCGGTCACATCGGCGACCGTTACGGCCGCGCACGGGCGCTGCTGATTTCCGTCGCGATGATGGCCGTGCCGACCGTGCTCATGGGCTTGCTGCCCACGTACGAAACGATCGGCATCGGCGCGTCGCTGCTCATCGTGTTGCTCCGAATGTTCCAGGGCATCGCGGTCGGCGGCGAGTTCACGAGCTCCATCGTGTTCTTGGCCGAACATTCGCCGGCCGGTAAGCGCGGTCTGTTCTCGAGCTTCGCGATGTTCGGAGCAACGACCGGCACCATGCTCGGCTCGGCAGTCGGCGGCGTGCTGACCAACGTCCTGAGTCCCGAGGCGCTCGCGTCTTGGGGTTGGCGGGCTGCGTTCGTTTCCGGCATCGTCGTCGCCGTCGTCGGCATCATCATTCGTCGAGGCATGTTCGACACGCCGGTGCAGGCGCCGGAAGTGTCACCTCTGAAGCTCGCGTTTCGCGATCACCGTTGGCAAGTGCTCAAGATCTGCGGCCTCAACATGGCCTCGGCCGCGACCTACTACTCGTTGTTCGTGTACGCGGCGACGTGGGTCGCCGAGACGACGCCGATCGCGCGCGCAACAGCGCTCGACTTCACGACGATTTCCATCGTGACTTTTCTCGTAGTCTTGCCGTGCGCGGCATGGCTAGGCGATCGGATCGGCCGCAAGCTCATGCTGCTGACCGGGATGAGCGCCTGCTTACTGCTCGCTTATCCGCTCGTCTCACTCATGCATGCCGGCAACGCCACCACGACCGTCGTCGCACAGATGGCCTTTGCAGCACTGCTCGCGCTGCAAATGTCGTCGATACCGGCCGCGATGTCCGAGTCGTTCCCGCACGCCGTGCGCGTGAGCGCCGTCAGTGTCGGTTACGGGCTTGCCTACGCGATCTTCGGTGGGACCGCGCCGGCCATTGCGGTCTGGCTCATCGGGCGATCCGGCAACGACGTCGCGTTCGCCTGGTACCTCGTCGGCTTGACGGCTATCTCGACCGCGATCGCCTTCTCGATTCGCGACAGGCGCAACGCCGCCCTGCCTTAGCGCGGCTCATTCCTCGCCGAGGACGAGCCGACATTTGATCGTGGAGTGCTCGTGGCCCCGCGCGTCGACGAACGTCGGCGGCAAATCGGACGGTGCCTCGCAGACCGGATGGCGTTTGAGGTAGTCGGGCTTGATGGCGGCGAAAAGATCACCGCGCGCATCGCGCACGCAGCGCCCGATCATCTGCAAAGCAAAGCGCTCGAGCTTGCCGGTGGCAATCGCGCAATCGTCTTTCGGCACGTTGACGGGCGGCGCCGCCAGCGGGTCTGCCGCGCGCTTCGTGTCTTCGTCGTTCGAGAACGTTCGAACCCCGGGTCTCAGCGCTCGTTGTCGCACGACGCTCGCGGCAGCTCGCCGACGTTCCTTCTCCCAATCGATGCGTGGCGGGGCGCGCGGTACCGGTGCTGCCGGCGCGACGGCCGGCGAGGTCGCGACGGCTTCGCGCGACTTGCCGTCGGTTAGGGGCTCGGCGCGGCGGGCCCGTCGCACGGGCGGCTGCAGCGGGACCGCGACCGCCTCGCGCGGCTGGAGGGGCACGGCGGCTTCGGCCCGGGGCGCAGCCTCGGCATCATCGGCCTGCACGGGCGTGGTGTCCGTCGCCGGCGACAGCGGCTGCGTGAGCCACACGACCTCCGAGGCCGGTCTTCGCTCTTGCCACGTGGTCCAGGCCCAGTGGCCGGCGGCCCACACAAGCGCCGCGTGCAGGGCGATCGACAACGGCAGGGCAACCCCGGGGCGCGGGCGAGCCGGCGGCCGAAAAACGCCGGGAACCGTTTGCGATCCGAATGCGGCCATCAATCGCTGCCGAAAGCTGCCTCAGCGTATGCAGACTGCATCACGCAGCCGGAGTTCGGCAACCCGGAGGGTCGAAGCTCTCGACGACCCGATCGCCGTGCACGCATCACGCCAGGCTCGGATCGAGCGGCGGTGCGCGCCGGCTCAGGTGCGCGAAGCGTGTTGCAACGGTTGCAGCAGCAAACGATCGAGCCGCGAGTCGCGCCGCTCGCGCCATTCCTCGAGGCCGACTCGCATGGCAGCCTGACCGAGAGCGGGCTCCGCCCGGTAGGTGCCGAACAGCCGGTCCCACCACGCCAGATTGAAGCCGAAATTGCTGTCGGTCTCGACACGCTCGGCCGAGTGATGCACGCGATGCATGTCCGGCGTGACCACGAACGCACGCAGCAGCCGATCCGCGGCGGCCGGAATGCGGAGGTTACCGTGACTGAACATCGACGTGGCGTTGAGCAGCACTTCGAATACGAGAACCGCCGCGGCCGGCGCCCCGAGCAACACGACGGCCCCAGCCTTGATACCCATCGAGAGCAGCAGCTCGACGGGATGAAAGCGCACACCCGTGGTCACGTCGACGTGCAAGTCCGTGTGATGCATGCGGTGCACGCGCCACAGCACCGGGACTTTGTGGAAGACGACGTGTTGAGCGTAAATCGTCAGGTCGAGCAGCACGACGGATCCTAGCGCCGCGATGCCTTTCGGCAGCGACACGTGATTGAGCAGCCCCCAATCTCGCTGCTCCGCCAGCACGCCGATCCCTACGAGACCGGCCGGCAACGCCACGCGAACGCACAGCGTGCCGATGGCCGAGACGAGCAAGTTGCCCGGCCAACGATTGCGCCTCGGCAGGTCTGCCCGCCGCCTCGGCCATACGAGCTCGGCCCACGCCACGGCGGCGAGCACCGCAACGTAGCAACCGAGCCGAACCAGCGGCTCGCTACCGAACGGAGTCATGTGGGGACGGCGACGGTGCCGGACGTTGCGCCGATGTCAGCAGGCCCAGTCCAACGAGTATCAGCACGATACCGAGAGCCTCGGCCGGGCTCGGCCGCTCCCCGAGCTGCGCCCAGGCCGCGAGCACGCCGACGATCGGCACGGTGAGCGCGTTGAGGCCGCTGACCGTCGCAGGCAAGTGCTGGAGGATGTACAGCCACAGGAAAGTGGCCACTGCCATGCCGCCGACCGAGTTATAGATCAACGCGCCGATGAACGTCGCGGTCCACTGGATCGGCGGCTCCGGCACGAGCCACGCGGCGAGGAGTAAAGGCACGGTGCCGTAAATCATCTGCCAAGTCGTCAGCGATAGAAGATCGTCGCGCGTGTCGAGGGGAATCTTCTTGAACACGATCACGCTGATACCCCACGAGGCGCCGGCCGCAAGCGCGAGCAGACTACTCGTCAACGTACCGGAGGATTCCCACAGCTCGAGAACCAGCACGAGACCGACGAGGGCCAATGCGACGGCGGGCCATTGTCTACCGCGCAGGCGCTCGTCGAGAAACGGCCAACCGAGCACGATGACCCAAAACGGCATCGTGTAGGCGAGCACGGCGCTCTTGCCCGCGGCACCAAAGCTCAACGACAAAGAAATGAGCCCGAGAAAGCCCGTCGTTTGGAACAGCCCTACGAGCACGGTCTTGCCCACGTGACGCGGTCGCAGCGGCACGCCGCGCGCGAGCATGGCCGCCAGCAGAAGGACAACCCCGATCACGCTACGCAAGGCCGCGAAATCCATCGGTCCGATGTAACGCAGACCGATCTTCATCACGACCCAGTTGTAGCCCCAGATCGCGGCCAACCCCACGAGCGCGATCAAGGGACCGGCGTTGGTGGCGCTCACGGCGCGCGGTGTGACGGTGGCAGTCATTGGGGTGTGGGCGGTTCGAGTCCGGCGGAGCTTATGAGCGGTGGAGTCTTGCCGGGCGAGACACTAAAGATTTCGCGGCGTTCGTCAAGTGCTGCCCGCGCCGGCCGAACGAAAGCCTCGCCCGGCGGCGACTTCGCGCTCAGACTACGGCGGCCTCGCGCTCGGACGGCACGGGCAACTCGATGCGTGCGACGCAACCGTGCGCATCCGCGCGATTCTCGAGGGTGATCGTCCCGCCGTGATTCTCGACGATCTCGCGCGACAGCACGAGCCCGATGCCCGTGCCCCCGGGTTTGGTCGTAAAGAACGGCACCCAAAGGTTGTCCGTTCTCGCGAGTCCCGGCCCGTCGTCCTCCACTTCCACGATCAGCGCGTCCTCGGCGACCCGCCAGCGCACGCGGACACCGAGGTCGCCCGCCGCCTCGACGGCGTTGCGGATCAGGTTGATGAGCACCTGCTCGAGCTGATCGGCGTCGACCTTGAGCTCGACGAGCGGACCGCCTTCCACCGTGACGTGCGTGCCATGCAAGGACGACACTCGGCGCACGAGGGCCGGAAAGTCCGTCTCGCGACGCGCGGGAGGCGGCAGACGCGCCAGACGCGCATAGGCGCCCATGAAGCGGCCGAGCGAGTCGGCACGGTCGTGGATGATCGTGAGACCGCCCTCGGCATCCGCGCGCCAGTCCTCCGGCAGAGGCTGCCGGTCGATGAGCTTGCGCAACGTGCCGGCCATCGACTTGATCGGCGTCAGCGAGCTGTTGAGCTCGTGCCCTATCACGCGGACGAGGCGCCGCCAGGCTTGGCGCTCCTCCTCGCGTAAGGCGCGGCTGAGCTCCGAGATCACGAGCAGCTCATGAGGTTTGCCGCCTTCGCGAAAGCTGCGGCGGCGAATCTCCCAGCGGCCCGTCCCGCCCGGGAAGACGTGCGAGACGATACGCCCGGACGGTTGCCCGAGCATTCCATCGAGCCCGAGCTCGGCAGCGGATCGGCCGTGCAGCGCATCGGCGCTGTCGCCGAGCAGCACTTCCCCGGCGCTGTTGACGAGACGCAGCGTGAGCTGAGGATCGAAGCCGAAAACCGCGATGTCGACGTCGGCAATGACCTTTTGCAGCAGCGCACCGGCCTCGAGCGCCTCGAGCCGCTGGCTATAGAGCGTGCGGCTCAACATGTTCACCTCCACCATGACCTCGCCGACGGCGTCCTTCGGGTCGACGTTGCGGCCGCGCATCGAGTAGTCGCCTTCGCGCAGCGCCTCGAGCATGTTGGCCAACGACTGCAGCGGCCGGATGGCGATCCGGCGCAATGCGAACACCCCGACGAGCACCAGCACGCCCATCACGGCGGTGACGACCCACCGCAGCGCGGATCCGACATCCGAAGTCCAAAGCAGCAACAATGCCACGATCCAGGCCGGTGCCACCGTGGCCAGCATGACCAGCAACAACCGGCTCTGAAAACGCAGACGCGACTCGTCACGCGGCGCGTCACAACCCGAATTTCTCCATGCGCCTATACAAGGCCGATCGGCTCACGCCGAGCTCGTCGGCCGCCGCAACCACATTGCCTTCGTGACGCGCGAGCGCCGCGCGAATCGCCTCGAGCTCGATCGCCTCGAGCGTCACCGATTTGCGCTCCGTCTGCGAGATGCCCGAGTCCAGCCTCAGATCCGCCGGGCTCACGACTGTGCCGCGCGTCATGAGCACGGCGCGCTCGACGATGTGGCTGAGCTCGCGGACGTTGCCGGGCCAAGCGTACCGGCGCAGCGCAGACAGCGCGGCATCCGAGAACGCTTCGATCGTTCGTCGATGCCGCTGCGCATGCCGGCTCAAGAAACGCTGCGCGAGGCGCACGATGTCGTCGCCGCGCTCTCGCAGCGGCGGCAGGTGAATATGGATCGTGTTCAGGCGGTAGAGCAGATCCTCGCGAAACCGTCCGGCCTCTATTTCCGCTTGAATATCGGCGTTCGTCGCCGCGAGCACACGCACGTCCACTTGGAGCGTGCGCGAGGATCCGAGCCGCTCGAACTCACCGTTCTCGAGGACACGCAGCAACCGAGCCTGCTGCGCAACGGGAATGTTGGCGATTTCGTCGAGAAACAGCGTGCCCTGATCGGCGAGCTCGAAGCGCCCCACTCTGTCCGTCTTCGCGTCGGTGAACGCGCCTTTGACGTGCCCGAACATCTCGCTCTCGAACACCGTCTCCTGAAGACTGCCGATATTGACGATTACGAGGCTGCGATCTCGCCGCAGCGAGCGAGCGTGAATCACTCGTGCGACGAGTCCCTTGCCGCAGCCGCTTTCCCCCGTGAGAAGCACGTTCGCATCCGTGGACGCGACGCGCTCGATCGTCTCGAGCACGGGCTGCATCGCGACCGATTCGGCGATGAGCTCGCCGTCCGCGGCGGTCAGCTGCCGATTCTCGGCTTCGAGCGCGCGTGTGCGGTTCAGCGATTGACCCAGCGCGACTTGCGTTCGCAAGACGCTCAACAACCGCTCGTTGTCCCATGGCTTCTCGACGAAGTCCTGCGCACCGCGGCGCATTGCCTCGACGGCAAGCTCGATGCTGCCCCAAGCCGTCATCACGACGACGGGCGTGTAGGCATCGAGAGCGCGAATGCGCGCCAACGCAGCGAGTCCCTCGTCGCCGGACGTCGTGTCGCGCGTGTAGTTCAGATCCATGAGCACGGCATCGGCCTTGCGGGCGCGTAGCGCGGCGAGCAGCGCATCGGGATGATCGAAGGTCTCGGCGATGTAGCCCTCGCCTTTGAGCAGCAAGCGCAGCGACTCGACGACGTCGTGCTGATCGTCGGCTACGAAAATGCGGGGAGCACGCGTGGGCATTGGTCGGTCGGCGCTCGGCGGCGGCATAGCCGCATAGTATCAATGTCGATCGGGGTTCCGTGCGGCGCTCATTGCGCGCCGGCGGCGGCCTGGGACGCATCGCGCGCCGCCGTGATCCACCCGTCCGCAAGCTCTATGATCCGCCGTCCGAAGGCCGCGACTCGCTCGTCATGGGAAACCTGCACGATCGTCGTGCCTTCCCGGTTGAGTCCTGCCAGCAGTTCCATGATCTGCTCGCCTTGGCGCCAATGGAGACTGCCGGTCGGCTCGTCGGCCAGGATCACGCGCGGCTCCGCGATCACGGCACGGGCCACGGCGACTTGTTGTTGCTGGCCGCCGGAAAGCTGTGCCGGGTAAAGGTCCTTCTTGCCCACGATCTGGAAACGGTCGAGCACCTCGGCGACTCGCGCTTCGCGTTCCTTTCGAGGCACGTTGCGGTACGACAAGGGGATATCGAGATTCTCGTACACGGTGAGGTCTTCGAGCAGATGGAACTGCTGAAACACGAAGCCGATGTTCTCTTTGTGCAGGCGGTTGCGTTGCTTCGCGCTCGTGCCATGGACGGGCTGGTCGTCGAACCGATATTCCCCTTGAAAGTCCCCGTCGAGCATGCCGAGAATGGCGAGCAGCGTCGACTTTCCGGAGCCCGACGGGCCCATGATCGTGACGAAGTCGCCCTCCCCGATCGCGAGATCGATCTGCCGCAAAACGAAAGTCTGTCCGCCCTTGTAGGGGTAGAACTTCTCCACACCCCGCATCGTGATCATCGTCATCGCATTACCGCCTATTCAACGCTTTCGATCTCACTCATGCCGCAGTGCTTCCATGGGCTCCACGCGCGACGCACGCAGCGCAGCCGGATTGCGATCTCGGCACGTTCGCCGCTGAGCGTGAGCGCACGACCGATCAGCCCGGCATCGCTGCCGAAGCGCCGCTGCCCGTAGCCATAGGAGAGCAGAATCCTGAGCGGACCGGGGGAAACCTGGTCGTCCGCGTCGAGCCAACGTCCAAGCGGCGCAGTCCGCGCCACGCGTAACGAACGTCGTGCCGGAGGATGTCCGCCCAGGTCGTCACGGCTGCTCGCCGATCGCCTCGCCCGCTTCGTCTCTGCGGCCTCGTGCGTGCTCGGCAATGCGCCTGTCTTCTTCCTCGCGTAATCGATAAAGCGTCTCTTCGTCCACGACACGGCCGTCGAACATGTGGATCTTCCGGTCCGCATAGTCCGCGTAGCGCGGATCGTGCGTAACCATGCAGATCGTCGCGCCGTCGGCGTGCAGCTCCGCCAGCAGGCCCATGACGGCCTCGCCGTTCTTGGAGTCGAGGTTACCCGTCGGCTCGTCCGCGAGCAGGATCGACGGACTGCCGACCAGAGCACGAGCCACGGCAACGCGCTGCTGCTGACCGCCCGAGAGCTGCGCCGGATAGTGATGCAACCGATGCGCCATGCGCACGCGCTCGAGCGCCTCGATGACACGCTCCTTGCGGGTCTGCCCACCGACGCCCGCGCGGTACGTGAGGGGCAATTCGACGTTCTCGAACACCGTGAGATCGCCGATGAGATTGAAAGCCTGAAAGATGAAGCCGATCTCTTTGTTGCGAATATGCGCCCGCTGTGAGTTGTCGAGGTTCTCGACCGGCACCTCGTTGAGAACGTAACGGCCGCCGCTCGGCGTATCGAGCAGACCGAGAATCGACAGCAGTGTGGACTTACCGCAGCCCGACGGCCCGGCGATCGAGACGTACTCCCCTTTGCCGATCTCGAAATGCACGCCGGACAGCGCGTGCGTCTCCACCTCGTCCGTGAAGAACACCTTGCGCAGATCCTCGAGCTTGATCAACGGCGTAGCTTCGCTCATGTGGGCTTCGTCCTCGTTGGTGTTTTTTCGTCAGTCGAGTCTTATCCGGTCGTGATCGTCCCAAGCCGACGTATCCGACAGGATCACCTCGTCCCCCGCTTCGAGGCCTTGCACGATCTCGACGGCGTTGACCGACGTGCGACCGAGCTCGACGGGCACGCGCACGGCGTACTTGCCGCCGTCCACGAGCTTGAACATGCCGATCGTGGTGTTCGGCTGACCGTTGACGGGTCGACCCGTGAAAACGACTCGCGGCAGCCGCTCGATCTCGATCGTGCCGTCGACGGATAGATCCGGCCGCGCCCCCTGCGGCAGCTTGCCTTCGAGCTCGACGTCGACCTGCACGGTGCCGCTCTCCACGGCCGGATCGATGCGCACCACGTGTCCGGGCACGAGACCGTTGCGAGTGTCGACGCTGACCTTCTGGCCAACTTGCACGTCCCTGGCTTGGGTTTCGGGAACACGCAACTCGGCTTGCAGGTCGTCCGGTCGTGCGATCCGCGCGATGTTGCCGCCGAGCGCGAGCCGCTGCCCGCTTTCGACGAGCACTTGCTGCACGACGCCCGCGGTGCCGGCGCGCACGCACAGCGACTCGACCTGCTCGCGCCGACGGTCGTAGAGGTTCTGGGCTTGTGCGAGCCGCGCCTTGCGTGCCGCAATCTGCGCTTGCATCGAGTCGGCGAATTGATCGAGTCGCTCCTGCTCGATGCCCATGCGAACTTTGAGCTGATCTGCCAGCAGCTCCGAGCGGCGGTATCGGAGCTCGGGCACGACGCTGCCGGCCGCTTTCTCCGCTTCTGCTTGCAGTCGCGCCCCTTCGTATTCGGTGCGCGCGGCCGCCAGTGCGGCCCGTTGATCGAGCTGCTTGCTTTGCAGCTGCAGCTTGAGCTCCTCGAGCTCCGCTTGCGAGGCCTCGAGCGCGTAACCCGCCTCCTCAGCCTGCTGCACGAGATCGGGATTCGACATTTCGACGAGCACCGTGTCGGCCTCTACGACCGCGCCCGGCCGCACGATCACGCGCTCGACTCGCCCATCGGTTTGCGCGGCAATCCAGCGGATCTCGCGCGGCTCCAGAGCACCGGGCCCCCGGACCTCGCGCAACATCTCGCCCTCCTTGACCGTATCGACCCAAACGGAGGCTCGCGCAACGCTCGGCGCCGCCGGCTCGAGTCGCATGACACCCAACGTGCCGAGCAACACGACCGCCGCCACGGCGCCGCCGACGACGGCCTGCCGGATCCGCTTCTCGCGTTTGCGCTCTGGGCGAGGAATATCCATGCAGTGCACCTAGCAACGAGCGTGCCAATGGTGTCCGCTATCCTAACCCTTTGATTGTCCTGTCCATAGCCCCGGGTAGAACGAGGCGTCACACAATCCCGTCCCAGTCCCGAGGCGCTCGTTCGCGGTTTCGAAACGATGCGACGAGCAACTCCACCGGAGGGCGCGCACGGCCAAAGTCTTCTGTTAATCTCGCGGCTGCAGTGTTTCCAGAGCGCGAGACGACACGAGCCGCGATGAACAACACCTCCGCTTCCGCTTTCGCCACGATCGTCAACGTCTTCACGTCGCCCACCGAGGCATTCGTGACCATCAAGGAGCGCCCGCGCGCGTGGGTGCCGTTGCTCGTGCTATTCGCGGGCATCTGGGCCGTCTCGTTGCTTTATCTGCACTCCGTGGATTTGCGCTGGCTCATCGACTCGCAGCTCGCCCAACGCAGCGCGGATCTCACGGCCGAGCAACGGCAGAAGGCGCTCGACACGGCCTTGCGGCTGTCACCGATGGTCTACGGCGCGATCGGTGCGCTGTCGTCCTCTGTCTTCGTCGCGTTGTTCATCACACTGACGGCGGCGTACTACACGGGGGTGTCATTTCTTTCGAGCGACGGTGTGAAGTTCAAACAGTGGTTCGGGCTTGCCTCTTGGTGCTCTTTGCCCGCGGTGCTCGGCATCGCCGCCCAGATCATCAACTTGCTCGTGAGCGACGGGCGCTTCATGCCGCAAGACGCGATCAATCCGTTGGCCTTCGGCAATCTGCTCTCGATCGACGGAACCGGCGCCACGATCGTGCAACGCATCCTGCTCGGCATCGACGTAACGGTTCTTTGGAGCCTGGTCCTGTCCGTATTGGCTTACCAGGCTTGGACGAGGAGCTCCTTCGTGAAGACCGTCGCAGTCGTCTTCGGTCCGTTTGTCTTGATCGTCACGATCGGCACGCTCATCGCGTTGGCTTGAGGGCAGAGCGTGACGCGCAAGCTGCTCATCATTGTCGGAATCATCCTCGTCGTGGTCGCCGTGCCGTTGCTGCAGGCGCGGCTGCGCGGCGGGCCCACCGTGCAAGTCCAAGCCGAGACGCTCGAGCCGAGAACGATTCGCTCTTCGGTGCTCGCTTCCGGACGGCTCGTCCACGAGGAGCAAGTCAAGCTCAGCACCGAGGAGATCGGCAAGGTCACCGCGATCTATGTCGAGGAAGGCGACGTCGTCAAGAAGGGCCAGCTGCTGTTGCAAATCGACGATCAACGCTATCGGGCCGCCGTCGAGCAGAACGAGGCCGCGGAGCGCGTGCAAGAGATTGCCATCGAGCGGCAAGCAGCTTCAGATGCAGAATCTTCGCACACAGTGGCAACGGCATACAGGATTTGCACGAGCGCCAGCTCATCGACGACAACAGCTTCGAGACGGCGACCAACAATCTCAAGATCGCCGAGGTCGATCTCGAGTCGAGCAAGGAATCCTTGCGGCAAGTCAAAGCACAGCTCGAGCAGACCCAAGACCATCTGGCCAAGACACGCGCCTATTCGCCGATCGACGGCGTCGTGACGTCGCTCGACATCAAGGTCGGTGAAACGGCGATCTCGAGCTCGACGAACATCCCGGGCTCGAGCCTCATGACGATCGCCAACCCGGCCAGCATTCTGACCGAGGTCAACGTCGACGAGGCGGACATCGCGAACGTCGAGGTCGGGCAGGCCGCCCGCATTTACGCGATCGCCTACCCCGACCAGCCCGTCGACGGCACCGTGATCTTCGATCGCGGTCACTGCCAAAGTCGCCGAAGGTCAACAGGGCCGAAGCTTCGCCGTCAAAATTCGCCTGACGATCCAGGCAAGATCACCTTGCGGCCCGGCATGTCTTGCCGCGCCGAAATCTTCTACCGCGACCAAGGACAACGTCCTTGCAGCGCCTATCCAAGCCATTCGTCGTCGACGAGGATCTCGCGGCCGGCGAGACGCATCGTTACGTTTTCGTCAATCGCAACGGCACGGCCCACCGCACGGAGGTCGAGGTCGGTCTGTCCGACGACACCTACCAGGAGATCAAAAGCGGCGTGAAAACGGCGACCGAGTCGTGACCGGCCCGGACCGCGTCTTGCGTGCACTCAAAGACGGAGACCGCCTCGTCGTTACCGACAAGCCGAAGTGACGTCGCCATGCCGGTCATCGAACTGTCGTCGGTCAGCAAGCACTACGTCATGGGGCAGCAAGTCATCAAAGCCGTGGACAGCCTGGACTTGACCATCGACTACAACGAATACGTGGTTTTCATAGGCTCGTCGGGCTCGGGAAAGTCGACGCTCATGAATATCATCGGCTGCCTCGATACGCCGACGTCGGGCCGCTACGTCCTCGACGGACACGACGTGCGAGGCTTGAGCGAGAACGACCTTGCCGACATTCGGAATCAGGAAATCGGCTTCATCTTTCAGTCGTTCAACTTGCTCCCGCGCGCCTCGGCGCTCAAGAACGTCATGCAGCCGCTCATTTATCGCAGGCTTGAGCCTGGCGGATCGACGCGCAGAGGCCGAGCGCGTGTTGGCCCGCGTCGGACTCGCGGATCGCGGCGACCACTTGCCGAATCAGCTGTCCGGCGGCCAGCGCCAACGCGTGGCGATTGCCCGAGCGCTCGTGACGAGCCCGGCGATTCTGTTGGCGGACGAGCCCACCGGCAATCTCGACTCACAAACCTCCGCCGAAATTCTCGCGCTGTTCGACGAGTTGCATGCCGAGGGGCAAACCATCGTGCTCGTCACGCACGAGCCCGACGTTGCACGTCACGGCGACCGGGTCATTCGCCTCAAAGACGGCAAGATCGTGGAAGACTATGCCCAGCACCCCGAACGCCCGGCGCATTGAGCGCGCCAGCGCCGCTGCACCGCTCGAGCCAACGGTTTCCGCTGTGGTTCGCGGCCACCGAGGCCGTGCGTGCGGCGCTCGGCTCGATTCGCGCGCACGCCTTTCGGAGCTTCCTGACAACCCTCGGCATCGTCATCGGCGTCGCGGCCGTGATCGCCATGGTCTCGATCATCCAAGGCTTGAGCTATACGATCGGCCAGCAGTTTCAGGGACTCGGCAGCAACAGCGTCACCGTCCAGTCGTACACCGCGCTCCAAGACGCTCTGCAAGGGCGCCGGCATCGACTCACGGAAGAGGATCTCGATCTCGATTCGCTATCGCGTAAGCGGCATTTCCTCGATAACGCCGATCATGTTCATCCCTAACGGTCAGGCAATCGTCCGCTACGGGTCGCAGACCACGGCCAGCCAGGTGCTCGGAACGACGTATGCGTTTCAGGACGTCGCGCAATACTTCACCGACCGAGGCCGCTTTCTCTCCGACAGCGACAACGAGACAGCGGCGTCGCGTGGCGGTCATCGGCGAGCAGGTACGCCAAGACTTGTCGCTGCCCGACAACCCGGTCGGCGAGTTCGTGCAGATTCAAGGGGAATGGCTGAAGATCATCGGACTGCTCGAGCCCAAAGGCGAGATCCTGGGGCAAAGCCAAGACAACCGCGTGCTGATTCCCTATCAGCACCATGATCGAGCTTGCAGGGCAATCAGCGAGCAGCCCGACATTCAAATTCAGCTCACGATCGCAGACCTCGCCGATCTCGAGAACATTCGCGCAGACGATTGCGAGGCTGCTGCGAACGGCACACAACCTCGGCAGAGGCGACGAGGACGACTTCAGAATCCAAACGGCCGAGCAATTGCAGGATACGATCAATCAGATTCTGAACAACGTGACGGTCGTCATGGCCGGCATCGTCGGCATCTCGTTGCTGGTCGGCGGGATCGGCATCATGAACATCATGCTCGTGTCGGTCACCGAGAGAACGCGCGAGATCGGAATCTGCAAAGCCATCGGCGCGAAGCGTCACCACATTCTCATGCAATTTCTGCTCGAAGCGCTCGTGCTGTGCCTGCTCGGCGGGCTCGTCGGGCTCGCTATCGGTTATGGGCTCGGCGCGTTGGCGGCCTCGTTCATCCCGAACTTCCCCGCCGCACATACGCCGTGGTGGGCGGTCGCGCTCGCCCTCGGTTTCTCGGCCGCGGTCGGCATCGTCTTCGGTATTTTGCCGGCCGCGAAAGCCGCGAACCTCGATCCCATCAGCTCGCTGCGCTACGAGTGACCAGGAACGTGGCTCGCCGCAGCGGTCTCGCGCGCGTTCTTTCCAAGCTCGGCATTTGCTCACGCAGTCGCGCGGCGGCGCTCGTCCTCGAGTCTCGTGTGAGCGTGGACGGCCGTATAGAGCGCGACCCCGAGCGGCCCACGGACCCCGCGGTCGAGAGGATCGCGATCGACGGGCAGCCCATCGTCCCGCCGCCGCGCGCCTATATCGCTCTCAACAAACCGCGTGGGCTCGTCGTGACCGCTGCCGACGAGCACGGTCGAGACACCGTATACACGCTGCTCGAATCCGCCGAGCTTCCGTGGCTTGCACCCGTCGGCCGCCTCGACAAGGCCAGCGAAGGCCTGCTGTTACTCAGCAACGATCCTGAATGGGCGGCCGGAATCACGGCGCCGGCATGCGGTCTGCTCAAGACCTATCACGTTCAGGTCCATCCGATCCCCTCGCCGGATGCGCTCGCCGCGCTCACGGCGGGCGTCGACGACGCGGACGAGCGGCTCTCGGCCACTCAAGCACGATTGCTGCGCTGCGGAGAGAAGAATGCTTGGCTCGAGATCGTGCTCGACGAGGGACGCAATCGCCAGATCCGGCGCCTGCTCCGCGCGCTCGATTACGAAGTCATGCGTCTGGTGCGTGTCGCCATCGGCCCGCTGACGCTCGACCAACTCGCGAAAGGACAGTGGCGAGCCCTGACGCCCACGGAAGTCGACGCGTTACGCGGCTGCACGATTGCGGCACGGCATCAGTCGCTTGCTTGACCCACTCTGGCACGCATTGCCGGGTAAAACTGCACGAACGTCCCTTCGAATGCGCCGTGCTCGGAGTGGCATTGGTGGCACTCGCTGCCGACGGGTGTCGGCGCGACAGCCGAGCCCGCGTCGGAGGCGAATAGAAAGAAAGCCCCACCCTCGTTCGGGAATCTGCTGTGGTCGATCACGTGGATCTCGCGGCCGCTAACGTCCCCTTGCACGAACCCCCGCAGAGCCGGATTCGGATTCTTCTGCGTCGAGTAAAACGTCAGCAAAAACATGGTGCCGTCGGCATAGCGTCCGTTACGCATGAAGAACTCGTAGGCGCTCGGTTCCATTTGAACGACACCGATCGGTCCGGGATTCGCCGGATCGAAGGCGCCCTGCGCATAGTTGCCGCCGAGACTCGCGCCGACGCCGATCCAGCGATCGCTGTCCTTCGGGAAGCTCAATCGGCCCATCGCGTCGTATCTCGCGCCCTTCACTACGCCGCTGCGAGGCGCTTGCGCAACGACGGTCACCACCGTGGTCGCGCCGACGACCGCGACCGCCAAAGCGCCGGCCGCCTTGCCTACTAATCTCATCTTTCCAGATCCTCGAAGTGTGTGCGCCGGTCGGCCCGCCTTCTCTTGGTGCACCAACGCTGCACCGTAGCCACCGACGGACCGTGTCTACGGAGAGCATGGTAACCTCAGTCCTCTCGACCGACACAACAGCGGAGCCGGCGGTGAGTCTGTCGATTCGTGAAGCCAGGTTCGAGGATCCGGCCGACGAGGCGGCAATCCTCCACGTGCTCGATACTTACGCAGCGGATCCCGTCGGGGGCAGTCGACCGCTGACGCCTGCGGCGCAAGCCCGGCTCATCCCTGCGCTGCGCGCCCACGGTCAGGCGCTCGCGTTGCTAGCGTTCGACGACGGGGCTCCTCTCGGTCTCGCCGTTTGCTTTTTCGGCGTGTCCACCTTCCAAGCCCTCCCCTTGTTGAACATCCACGATCTCGCGGTCGTTCCGTCGAGGCGCGGTCAAGGTATCGGCCGTGCACTGCTCGAGGCAGCCGAGGCCCGCGCGCTGCAGCGCGGATGTTGCAAGCTGACACTCGAAGTCCAAGACAGCAACGGACGCGCTCGTAGCCTCTACGAGCGCTTCGGCTTCACGGACTACGTGCTCGATGAGCCGGCGCCAACCCGTTTCTTGTGCAAGGCGCTGCCGACGGCCGCCCGGACAGGAGGCTCCAATGAGCGACACAACTGACTTCGATCTGAACACAGCGCATCGATTCTTCGCTGCCGACTGCTTCAACAGAGCGTGGGATCTCATGGAGAAACGGCATCGCACCCCCGAGGACGGCAGACTTCTCGTCGCGCTGACACATGCGTCGATCTACCATTGGCTGCAACGCCCCGACTGCAAGAGCCGGAACCTGTCGATCGGCTATTGGCAAGCATCGCGCGCACAGGCGCTGCTCGGCAACGCCGCGGAGGCCAAACGACTCGGCGAGGTTTGCTTGTCGTTCAGTACCGGGCTCGCGCCGTTTCTCGTCGGCTACGCGCACGAGGCACTGGCGCGTGCGGCCCTCGTTGCGGGCGACCTTGCGGCACTCGAGGCCCATACGCGGCTGGCGCTCGACGCCGTCGCGCGCATCGAGGAGGCCGACGACCGCGCGTTGCTTCTCGCGGATGTGCGCATGCTGTCCGGTAACGGGTCGCCAGCATGAGCCGATCGACGCCGCCGACCATCCCGGCGCTCGCTGTCCGCCCGCTGACGCCCGGGCGATGGGCGGACCTCGAGGCGCTGTTTCGCGCGCGCGGTTGCTCGGTGGCGCGCGGATGTTGGTGTATGTATTACCGCCGCACCGGAGGGCGCCCGACCCTGGCACCCGGCATGACCCATGCCCAAGGCAATCGAGACGATCTCAAAGCCCTTTGCGACTCGAACAAGCCCCCCGGCCTCGTCGGCTATCGCGGCAAAACGCCGGTCGGCTGGGTGTCGCTCGGACCGCGCGAGGACTTCCTCAAGCTCAAGCGCTCACCCATCATGAAACCCGTGGACGACCGGCCAGTTTGGTCGATCGTGTGCTTCGTCGTGCCGTCCGAGCATCGCGGCCATGGCGTGGCGCACGAACTGTTGCGAGGCGCCGTCGCCTACGCCAAGACGCAAGGCGCAACCGTGCTCGAGGCTTATCCGATCGACAAGCGAGAGCGATCGAGCGACGACTCCATGTGGTTCGGCTCGAAATCTCTCTACGACAAAGCCGGCTTCGAGGAAGTCGCGCGCCGCAAGCCGCATCGTCCGACGATGCGCCTTGCCATCGGTAAGACGGGCGTCGCCAAAGGCGTCGATCGCTGAGGCTCGCCAAGGAATCAGCCGATCTGGCATTTCGCCTTCGATTGCCATCGTGACCATTTACGGACGAGGCGCCGAGCATCACAGGGCCGGCGCCAACGCTGTTTTCCCTAGCGTGCCGCGCCAACAGGCTCCAGAAACCGCCGAGCGGCTTCGATGTCGCAAGCGGATTCGGACGGCTGCAAGTCGGGACGGTGGGCCCACTGCGAGTGCCCCGAGACGGGACTTTTCAGATACTCGGGGTCCTCCAGCACGTAGTCGTAGTCGATCGACGTGCCGTCGCTACTCAGCGTGAGACGCTCGAGCAAGTGCTTTCCCGAGCCAGACGGGACGCTGACAACGAGCCCGGCGGAGTGCTGCGTGAAATTCGCCGTGTCGAGCACGAGCGTCTCGCCCTCCCAATGACCGATCGTATGGCCTTGCTCGAAACGTATCGACGGATCGGGGTGCTCGCGACCGTCTAGATATGCAACACGATCGACGCTCATCCAATCGCTGTGGATCGCGACTTTGTCCGGCTGCACGTCGATCTTCGTGTATACCATGTAAACCATGAGCACGGGCGACGTGACCGAGACACAGTTCGCTTGCGGATTCTGCGTCCCGTCGTAGGCTGCGAGAAACCCTGCACCTTTTTCCGTAAGAGGCCAATGCGCCACGCTCGCGAGGTATCCGAAGAAATCTTCGCGTCGCGGCAGCCATACGCCCGACAAGCTCGTCGCCTGGAGTCGACCTGCCGCCGACGAAGTTCGCAGAAACTCGGGATTCGGCGACAGCACGGTGCCGTCGGACTTGATGATCGCCCGGCCCAACACCGAGCGCCGAGCGGAATTCTTGGGCGGACTCGCTTCGATCGTCACACGCTCCCCGGTCTGCAGCGAATCGCGCGACCAACCGAGCGGAATCAGAATCGAGATGCCGTCACCCTCCACTTGCAGGTGTGCGGTATTACCGTCGGCGTCTCGAGTATCGACTTGAACGAAGACGTGCGGGTTCTTCCATTCGAAAGCCGTGACGGTGGCTTC
Organism: uncultured Gammaproteobacteria bacterium; assembly: GCA_963786385.1. Lineage (GTDB taxonomy): Bacteria > Pseudomonadota > Gammaproteobacteria > Steroidobacterales > Rariloculaceae > FEN-1219. Next base: position 1,135,421 of record CAWAYS010000005.1, on the reverse strand, counting down.
GAATTCGAGGATCTTCGACGTATCGAATTGGGCATTGCTGTGATGAGCTTCGCTCAATCCGCAGACGCCGAAAGCCGACACGCCGACGACGCACACGAACGCCTTCATCCGACCCCCCGGTGAGTGCGGCGGCTCGCTGCCGAGCCGCCGTTAGAGCTCAGACGCTCGCCGGCGCTGCGCTCAATACCATTTGCCGAGGCGGACTTCGATGTTCTTGTCCGTCCCGACGAGTTGCTTGAACTTATCGAGATCACTGCCGCGATAGTGGTACGGATACACGATCTTAGGCGCGAAGGCCCGCACGGCGCTTGCAGCCTGCTCTTCGGTCATCGTGTAAGGCAGATTGAAGCAGACGAACGCGACGTCGATGTTCTTCAGCGCGCGCATCTCCGGAATGTCCTCCGTATCGCCGCTGATGTAGATGCGCTTCCCGCCGAGCGTCACGACGTAGCCGTTGCCGCGCCCCTTGGTGTGGTACTGAAGGCGATCCTTCGTCGTGTTGTACATCGGAATGGCTTCGATCGAAATGCCCTTCACGGTTTTCGTCTGGCCGTTGGCTAGCACGGTCGTCTTGCTCTTGAGCGCATCGGGCAGCTTCATCTGTACCGCTTCGGGCGCCACGATCGTCGTGTTCGGACCAACCACGGCCGTCAGCGTGTCAGCGTTGAGATGATCGCCGTGGATATCCGTCAGCAGCACGATATTCGCACCCGGCATGCCGGCGAAGGCCTCCTTGCCTCCGATTGGATCCACGTAGAACGTATTGCCGTTCCACGCCATGGCAAACGTTGCGTGATTGATCGGATGGATGACGATATCACCGCCCTGGTTGGCTTGGACGTGATCGCCGGTCAGCGTTTGCGCACCGGCCGTGCCGGCGACGAACGAGCCGACGAGCAGCAGGTGTCGAAGTTTGGTAACTCTGAGTGAGATCATTTCGTGTCGAGTCCTTACGTGTTTTTCGAATGGTCGCCGCGCATGCCGAGCCGTATTCGGCCCGCAAGCCACGGCGTCCGGCAGCACTCCGGCGCCGGTTAGCCTCGGCGCCCTGGGCCCACCCATTGTCCACACGGGGCGCTGCTCGAACAACGCCGCCTGCGCACCGTCACTCCGACGGCGCGAGCGGCGCCAGCCCACGACGCCTCCGTGCCAATCAGCCGTCAGCCGTCGAGGCCGCCGGCTCCGGGGCACCGGCAGGAGGGGACCACTCCAGACCGTACAGCAATCTCAGCGTCTTCACCTTTGCGCCACCGCCCCACGGCACCGTGACGATGTAGAAGTCTTCGTATTCGTCGGGTCCGATCTTCGGTATGTTCTTCTTGCCGTGCAGTTCCTCGATGAGAGGTGCGAATTGCTCTCGATCGAGAACGATGAGCGAGATTTGGCCTTTGTGCTCCGACAGCACTCGCTTCATGAATCCCGTGACGTCGCTGGGATCGGCCGTCTCCACCCGAAGTCCACGCCGCGCGGCGATAGCGGCGGCCGTCTGCTCGGAGCGCCGGGTGCCGGTCTCATACACGGCATCGACACCTTGAACGACGTCGATGCTTTCGACGAACCGCGCCAACAAATCCGCGCGAGCGCGGCCGGCCGCGTTGAGCGGCGGATCGTCGGCAAGCTCTTGTGGACGATCGATATCGGTATGCCGGACGAAGATCACCGTAGTCGTGGCTTGCGACTCGAAAAACCAGGCGGTGCCGTAGGCAATCGCGGCATACCCGAGAATCACGGCAATCCGCAGCCGCTGTCGGCGGCGTTCGTTGGGACTTCTTCGCGGCTTGGTCTCGTTCATGGTCAAAACTCGCATACGGCGGCCCGAGCCCGCCTCGTGGCCTGGGTAGTCTAACCGCTGGGCCTTCCGTTTCAGGACGGCGCAGCACCGATTCCGGCGGCGGCCGGCCCGCGACGGAGCCCGAATCGGAGCCGGGCCCACGTCCGGCCCTGCTCGTGTATTGAACGTCGATGGCCGATAATGCCGAGGAACACGTGCAAGAACCGCGGCATCGATGAAGCACCCACGCATCGCGATCTACGACACTACGCTGCGCGACGGCTCCCAGTCGGAAGACGTCGCGTTCACGCTCGAGGACAAACTACGCGTCGCGGCAGAGCTCGACGCCGGCGGCGTGAGCTACATCGAAGGCGGCTGGCCCGGCTCCAACCCGCGCGACGAAGAGTTCTTCGCCGCGGTCCGTAAGCTCAAGCTCGCCACGGCGAAGGTGGCCGCGTTCGGCTCCACTCGGCGGGCCAACATCTCGGCCGCCGAAGACTTGAACCTGCGCCAGCTCCTCAAGGCCGAGACTCCGGTCGTCACCGTCGTCGGCAAGACCTGGGACCTGCACGTGCGTGACGATCTGAAGATCTCCCATGAGGCCAATCTCGACGTGATCGGCGACTCGATCGCCTATCTCAAGCAGCGCGTGGACGAGGTCATCTTCGACGCAGAGCACTTTTTCGACGGCTTCAAGGCCGATCGGGAGTACGCGCTTCAATGCTTGAAGGCCGCGGTCGATGCGGGCGCCGACGTCGTCGTGCTCTGCGATACCCGCGGCGGCAGCATGCCGCACGAGATCCGTGCCGCCGTCGAGGCCGTCAAAAGCACGGCCGCCAAAGCCATCGGCATTCATTGCCACAACGACTGCGAGCTCGCCGTCGCCAACTCACTCGCTGCCGTAAGTGCCGGCGCCACGCAGGTGCAAGGCACGATCAACGGCTTCGGAGAACGCTGCGGCAACGCCAACCTTTGCTCCGTGATCCCCAACCTGCAGTTGAAGCTCGGTTACGAATGCGTGAGCGCCGAGCAATTGAAACGTTTGCCGGCGCTGTCGCGCATCGTCTACGAGCTCGCCAATATCGAGCCGTTCAAGCGGCAGCCCTACGTGGGGCTCAGCGCGTTCGCCCACAAGGGCGGGCTGCATGTCGCCGCCGTGCAAAAGAACAGCGAGACATACGAGCACATCGATCCCGCTGTCGTCGGCAACGTCCAACGAGTGCTCGTCTCAGATCTGTCCGGACGCAGCAATGTGCTCTACAAGGCGAAGCAGTTCGGCATCGACGTCGATAGCGCCGACCCGGCCGTGCGCGGCATCGTCGAAGAGGTCAAGCGCCTGGAAAGCGCCGGATTCCAGTACGAAGGGGCGGAAGCGTCGTTCGAGCTTCTGATGCGCAAGGCCTTGCACGGCGAGGTGCGGCATTTCACTTTGTTGAGCTTCCGAGTCATCGACACCAAGCGCCAGGAGAACGGCGAGACGCTCTCGGAGGCCACCGTGATGATCGAGGCGCCGGATGGCTCCGTGGAGCATACGGTGGCCCAAGGTCGCGGCCCGCTCAACGCGCTCGATCAAGCTCTGCGCAAAGCGCTGATGCCGTTCTACCCCCAGCTCGAAACCCTCGAGCTCCTCGACTACAAGGTTCGCGTGCTCGGCGATGGATCGGGCACGGGATCCACGGTCAGGGTGCTGATCGAGTCGGGAGATGCGGACACCAAATGGGGCACGGTCGGCGTCTCGGAGAACGTCATCGAGGCCAGCTGGCAGGCCCTCGTCGACAGCGTCGAGTACAAGCTGTACAAGGACGACAAGAGGGCCCAAGCGACTGCCGCGGCGCCGCGGCGCCAGTCCGACGGTCGGAGCGACTAGCGGGGTCGGTTTGCGGGCCCGGCGCCCGTGGCCAGGGCTCGTGTCGCGATCAGCGCTCGTCGATAATGTGTCACTAGGGGGGAGAGTGACCATGCAGCCGAAACCGATCGGGCGCCTCACGTACTGCGCCGTTGTGCTCTACACGACACTCGCCATGGGCGTCGCGCGCGCCCAACCGAGCAAGGGCGCCGCACCGGCGTTCGACGCGAAGCAGCTAGTCGCGTCGCCGTCGAGCGGTTGGTGGACGAATGGCGGCACGGTTTACAACCAACGCTACTCACCGCTCACCCTGATCAATCGCGGCAACGTCGCCGGCCTGAAGCCGAAGTGGCGAGCCGGCCTCAACGGCTCCGGCAGCGCGAGCAAGTACTCCGGGCAAGGGCAACCGATCGTTTACGACGGCGTGGTCTACATCGTCACCGGCGCCGACGACGTATTTGCCGTCGACGTCGAATCCGGTCACAAGCGTTGGACGTACGAAGCCCGCCTCGATCCGCGCATCGATGTGATCTGCTGTGGCTGGTCGAGCCGGGGACTCGGTCTCGGCGACGGGAAGCTCTACGTTGGGCAACTCGACGGCCAGCTCGTCGCACTCGACCAACGATCGGGAAAGGTGGTTTGGAGCACGCAGGCCGAGCGTTGGCAGGACGGTTTCAGCATCACGGCCGCGCCCCTGTACTACGACGGGCTCGTGATCGTCGGGTTCGCCGGCGGTGACCGCGCCACGCGGGGCCGGCTCAAAGCCTACGACGCAAGAAACGGCAAGTTGCGCTGGACGTTTTATACGATTCCGGGCCCGGGCGAGATCGGCCACGACACGTGGCCGCAGGACACCGAGGCTTGGAAATACGGCGGCGCCTCGATCTGGCAAACGCCGGCCGTCGACCCCGAGCTCGGCCTCATCTACTTCTCGACGAGCAACCCGGGCCCCGATCTCAACGGCAGAGTGCGCCCGGGCGACAATCTGTTCAGCTCGTCGATCGTTGCTCTCGACGTTCACACCGGCCAATACCGTTGGCACTTTCAACAGGTCCACCACGATATCTGGGACTACGACTCACCGAATCCCGTCGTTTTGTTCGACGCCGTCGTCAACGGCCAGCCTCGCAAGGGACTGGCCGAAGTATCCAAAACGGGTTTCACGTATATCCTCGACCGACAGACGGGCAAACCACTGCTCGGCATCGAGGAGCGTCCGGTTCCGCAGGAGCCGCGTCAGGCCACCTCGCCGACACAGCCATACCCGGTCGGCGACCCGATCGTGCCGCACGAGATCGACATTGCTCCCGAAGGGTTTCACTTGGTGAACCAAGGCAGAATCTTCACGCCATTCTGGGACAAGGCCGTGCTCGTCAAACCCCAGGCAACGGGCGGCGCCAATTGGCCACCGAGCTCTTACGACCCGGAGTCTCACCTCCTTTACGTCTGTGCGCACGACGGCATCAGCGCATACAGCAGCAACGGCCAGGACGACTTCATGCCCCCCGCCCCGGGCCGTCGGTATGCCAATGGCACCTTCGGGCGGGCCGGTATCCACGTGCGCGGCATCTTCGCCGCGGTGGACTTGACGACGAACCGGCTCGCTTGGCGGCAGCAGTGGAACGAGATGTGCTACAGCGGCTCGATCGTCACGCGCGGCGGTCTGATCTTCGTCGGCCGCAACGACGGCCGGTTCACCGCGCTCGACAAGGACAACGGCGATCTGCTCTGGGAGTTTCAAACCGACGCCGGCGTCAACGCGCCGCCGAGCACGTTCGAGTACAAAGGACACCAGTACGTTACGGTGCTAGCGGCCGGCACATTCTTCCCGGGGACTCAGCACGGCGACGGGTTGTGGCTATTCGGGCTCGACGGCGACAACGGCGATCAGATCCCGGGAGCCGGCGCCGGCAGTCAAACCATCGACTGACCATGTCGGCAAGGGGCTCACCTCACGACTGTTGTATCGTGCTCATGATGAAGGCGATAACACGGTCCAAACGGCGACTGGCCGAGCACATCGGCCCCCGGGCGAACGATGCGGCGCGGCTGCTCCTCGACTGCGCGCTCGAAGACTTGGCCACGTGGCCGGGTGCCGTGGCGTTTGCGCCGTCGGCCGCAGACGAGCTCGGTGCAGTCGATCCGATGGAAGCCGACGCCGTCGTCGTGCAGCAAGGCGACAACCTGGGCGAGCGGATCAATCACGTCAATGCCGAGCTCACGGATCTCGGCTTCGACCGGCAGCTGTTCATCGGCATCGATTGCCCCGCGCTCGACGACGCTTACCTCGAGCAAGCTGCAGCCGCGCTGCAGGAAGGCGACGCGGTGCTGGGCCCCGCAACCGACGGCGGCGTCGTGCTCATGGGCGTGCGCGGTCGCTGGCCCGATCTTGCCGATCTGCCTTGGAGCACGGACCTGCTGTTCGATGCGCTTTATGCCGCATGCGACCGCGCCGGCGCTAGCGTCGAAGTGCTGGCGCCTCTCGGAGACGTCGACACGCTCGAGGATCTCTTGGCGCTGCGCGCGCAGCTCGAAGGCGATACGAGACCGGCGCGCCGCTCGCTGGCTCAGTGGCTTGCTCGACAGTCCGACCTCATCGCAGGATGACGACGCGACGCGCTCTGCTGTTCGGGGCAATGCTCGTGGCGCTGGCCGCGGCAGCGGTGAGCTTGCCCCTTCAGGCTTGGCTCGGCGCTGCTTTCGGCTGGGCCGGACAGCATCCGCAAAGCGCCCGCGCGCTGTTCGTCGTGGTTTACGTCCTCGCGGCCGTGCTCGTCGTGCCGGGATCGATTCTAACGCTCGGCGCCGGTTTCTTGTTCGGCTTGCCGCTCGGGGTCGTGCTGGTGTCTGCCGGTAGCGCGCTGGGGGCTGCCGCCGCGTTTCTCGTGGGCCGATTCTTCGCCCGAGCTTGGGTGGCCGAGCGAATCGCCCACCTGCCACGTTTCCGAGCGCTCGATACAGCAACCCATCACGACGGGTTCATGATCGTCTTTTTGGCGCGCCTGTCGCCACTCTTCCCCTACAACCTGCTCAACTACGGCCTAGGTCTGACGGCCGTGAAGTTTCGCGACTACTTCATCGCCACCTGGATCGGCATGCTCCCGGCGACGGTGCTCTATGTCTACGTGGGAACGCTCGCCAAGAACCTCACGGCTCTGCTCAAAGGGGACATCGAGGCCGGCTGGATCACTCGCGGCTTCCTCGTCGTCGGCTTCGTCGCCACCGTCGCGTTGACCGTGCTGATCACACGGCGGGCCACGAGAATCCTGCGCAACCGGCTGCGAGACGAGGAAGTGGAATCCGCTGTATCCGGCGCCGCGGAGGGCTCCGAGTGACGGCTGCTTCGATCGGCACCGGCGATGACCCCGGCGCCGATTACCCTGGAGCCGAGCACGATCGAGTCTGGCGACGGTTGGTCGCGCCCACCGACTATCGCAATCCCAAGCCGTTCGAGCGTTATCACCTGACCGTCGTCGGCGCCGGGCCCGCAGGCCTCGTAACGGCCATTGCGGCGGCAGGCCTCGGTGCCCGCGTCGCACTGATCGAGAAAAACGCGATGGGCGGCGATTGTCTCAACGTTGGGTGCGTCCCGTCGAAAGCCCTGCTCGACGTCACTCGGCGACCCGGTGTGCGATTCGAAGAAGCGCTCGACTGGTTCAGAACAGTCCGCGCGCAGCTCGCCGCCCACGATTCCGTGGAGCGGTATTGCGCCGCCGGTGTGCACGTGTTCTTCGGTGCCGGAGAATTCGTCGATCCCGGCACGCTGCGCGTCGGCGGGGTCGAGATTCGTGCCCGGCGAATCGTCGTTGCCACGGGCGCTCGGCCCGTCTTACCCCGGATCCCCGGCCTTGCCGAGAGCCGCCCATGGACCAACGAGACCGTGTTCGATCTGCAGCAGCGACCCGAGCGCCTTGCGATTCTCGGTGGCGGCGCCGTCGGCTGCGAGCTCGCACAAGCGTTCGCTCGTCTCGGCATCGCCGTCGTCCTGCTCGAAGCGGCCCCACGACTACTGACGAACGAGCCCGAGCAAGCGGGCAGTCTCGTCGCGGCCGCTCTAGCTCGCGACGGGGTCGAAGTGAGGGTCGGCGCGAACGTCCAAAGCGTCGAACGTCGCGACTCGCAAGTCGTGCTACGACTCGATGCCGAACGAGTCGTCGCGGACGAGCTCCTCGTGGCCACTGGCCGGCGTCCGAGCACGGACGCACTGAATCTCGCAGCCGCGGGTGTCGACGTGGACGCGGACGGCCGCATCGTGGTCGACAAATACCTGCGCACCACGAACAGGCGTATCTTCGCCGCCGGCGACGTCTGCTCGCACTTTCAATTCACGCACAACGCCGACGCGCACGCGCGGATCTGCGTGCAGAACGCTCTGTTTGCATGCACGGCGACCACGACCGGGCTCGTCGTCCCGCGCTGCGTCTACACCGATCCGCAGATCGCCGTCATCGGTCGAACGCGAGATGCTCTCGACGCAAGCGGAGCACCGTTCGATGTGCATCGAATCCGATTCGCCGAGACCGACAGAGGCGCAACGCAGGGAGACAGCGAGGGATTCGCCGAAGTGTTGACCGCGCCCGGTGGAGACAAGATCCTGGGCGCATTGCTCGTCGCTCATGACGCAGCCGAGCAACTTGCGCCGATCATCGTGGCAATGCGCCAGCGGCTCGGCCTCGGGAGCTTCTCGCAAGTCATGCTGCCCTACCCCACACGCGCCGAGTACCTCAAACGCCTCGCCGACGGCTACAACCGCACGCGACTGACACCGCTCGTGCGCAAGCTCCTCGCCTCTTGGCTCGCATGGCGCAGGTGACTGCCGACCCTGCGACGGCGATGCTTTCGAGTCCGCGGCGAGCAGGCGTTGCCGTCGTGATCCCCGTGCTCGGCGACCTAACACCGTTACGACGCCTGCTCGCCGACGTCTTACGCCAAACACCCGACGAGGTGATCGTCGTATCCGGACGACGTGACGATGAAGCTGCACAGCTGTGCGCACAGCACGGTTGCCGATATCTCGAGACGAGCCCCAACCGCGGCGCTCAACTACACGCAGGGGCCGAAGCGACGCGTGCGCCGGTGATATGGTTTCTGCACGCCGACGCGGTCACGGTCCCCGACTCGCTCGAGGCGATTGCAACAGCCATCGCCGAGGGGGCGGAGAGCGGCTGCTTTCGATTCGCTTTCCAGGGCCCGGCCACTTGGTACAAGCGGCTGCTCGAACGGCTCGTGGCACTGCGTGTGGGGTGTGGAGGTATCGCTTACGGAGATCAAGGCCTCTTCGCTTCTCGAGAGGCCTACTTCGCTTGCGGCGGTTTTGCGCCGCAGCCTTTGTTCGAGGAAGTCCGTCTCGTGAAACGCCTCCGCGCACGCGGCACGTTTCGAATGCTCGACGACCCCCTTCGCGTTGCCACGCGGCGCTGGGATCGCGACGGCTGGTGCTATCGCACGCTGCACAACCGATGGCTCGCGCTGCGCTTCTCCCTCGGCGCGTCCCCCGAAACGCTGGCTGCGAGCTATCGGGCGGCTGGTACGCTCTCCCCGGGGACGGAAACCATGAACGCCAAGCTCGATCCGGCCGAATTCACGCCGAACGGCGAACCGCGAGGCTATATTCAGCCGCACGCGTTCCGCGAGCTGTGGTTTCACACAGGCACGGCCTGCAATCTCGCATGCCCTTTCTGCCTCGAAGGCTCCAAGCCCGGCGACCGTCGTCTCGACCGCATCAAGCTCGCCGACGCCGCACCGTTCATCGACGAGGCGGTTTCCCTCGGCGTCGAGCAGTTCTCGTTCACGGGCGGTGAGCCTTTCATCGTCAAAGACTTTGTCAATATTCTGAAGTACGCCACGGCGCACCGGCCTTGCCTCGTCCTCACGAACGGCACCGATCCCGTGCTCAAGCGCTTGCGTCAGATCGCAGAGCTTCGCGACCGACCGAATCCTGTTGCGTTTCGGATCAGCATCGACTTCCCGGATCGAGATCGACACGACGCCGGACGCGGCGTGGGCAGCTTCGACAAGGCGTGGGCAGGCCTTGCGGCGCTGCACGAGCTCGGTTTCAAAGTTTCGATAGCGCGGCAGATGGACGAAACGCGAGGACTCCGACGCGGTCACGCAGTCATTCGCATCGCTCTGCGAGCTTCATGGGCTGCCGCGCCCTACCACACTGGTCGCCTTTCCGGACTTTCTGCTGCCCGATGCGCATCCGGCCGTGCCGTTCGTTACTCAGCATTGCATGGTCGCTTATCAAACCGAAGACACTCGGCGCGCGTTCATGTGCGCGTTCTCGAAGATGGTAATCAAAAAGAACGGCCGCATGCGGGTGTACGCCTGCACGCTCGTCGACGATGACGCGTCCTATGACCTCGGCGGGACTCTAGCGGAGAGCCTGCCCAAACGAATCATGTTGCACCATCATCGCTGCTACAGCTGCTTCGCGTACGGCTCGTCGTGCAGCGAAATCGACCGTTGACCGTCTAAGCGGCGTGCTGCCGCGTGATCAATCGGAGCCGCCCGTGCCGACCTTTGGAATCAGCCCGGCTCGCTTCATGAAGTTCCAACGAAACTCCGCCGCGTCCCTCTCGACTGCCTCATAGTCCTGCAAGTAACGCAAGGCAAAGCCGGGCACTCCCCATTGTGCGTATTGCATGACGTGCTTGAGCTCATGAGCCCAGAGCTTGGGATCGACCGTCGCCTTGCGTCGATCTTGGAAGACGACGACGTAATCGAGCGTCACGGCTTCGTAGTCTCCGATTCGAAACAGGTTTTGTTGCAAGGAAAGCTCGCTGCCCCCGCCCGTGCGCCACCGCACCTTGTCCAATATTTCCTCGGGCACGTAACCTGCCAATGCCTGGCGAATATCACTCGGGATGCGCTCGACCCCCTGCTCGAGCGCGGCGTCGCGGGACTCGGTAATCCAGTTGGCGAGCAGCGGAGCGAAAGTTTGCGCGACCACGGGGTTGAGCGTCGAGCGAGCGGGGTTCGGTGGATCCGCCCGCGCCACCGCTAACACGAGCCCGGCCGCAAGAACCCCGGCAGCCCGATGGAAAAGCCGTGGACTGGTCATGTCCGGAACGCCGTTACGACGCACCCGTGGTCATCAGTGAACCGTGGGGGAGCAAGGCACGAAGGCGAGCAACTCGCGCAACTCGGGTCGCGCCTCATCGCTGTGCAACCAGGTTTCGACGTCCGCCTTCCACGTCGTGAGATTGAGCTCGAGCAGCCTAAGGTAGGCCTGAACCGAAGCGGCCGGAATTTCCATGCTCTCCAAGGAATCCTCCTATCGAATAACGTCCGAACCGGCCGTCACGCGGCGTGCTCGAATGACCTCGTGACTAAAGTTGGGGACGACTATCCGGTCCCTCAAGGGGCCGTCACGACTTTGTAGATGGTGTTGTCGATATCAGAGCTGAAGTACACGGCGGCCGCATCGGCCGCCACGCCTCGGTATAGGCTCGGACCGTTGCTGAGCCCCACGGGAAGGCCCTTGGCCAGGACCGTCGCGCCCGTGCTGCCGAGGACCGTAAGCTGTTTGGCGCCGACTTCGATGACGACGATGTCGCCGTTCGGCCGGGCCGCAAGTCCCTCCGGTTGCGACAACCCTTCCGCGAACACGGTTGGCGCGCGCGTCGCATCCGCGCCGAGACGCAGCACGCGCCCACGCCCCGTCTCCGCCACGTAAAGGCCGCCGTTGGGGGCAAGCGCCAAACCGGTCGGCGCCCTGAGCCCTGTGACGAGCACTGTGCGATCCGCCGTCTCCGGCCCCGTGATGCGAACGACGCGCCCGTTGCCGGTATCGGCCACCACGATGTCACCGTTGGCCGTCTCGAGGGCATCCCCGGGGGAGCTGAACCCTTCCCAAGTCGCGAGGACCTCGAATGTTTCGCGATCGAGCCGTTGCACGGTTCCGAAGACCTGGCTCACCGCGATGAGATCGTTGCCCGCAACGGCAACGTGGGCCGGCTGGAAGAGCTCGATCGGCGGCGTCTCCTCGAGCTGTCCCGTGGTTCCGTCGACACGTTTCACGCCGCCGAATAGATCGCCGACGTACACCGTGTCGTGGCCCCCGTCGGTCGCGACGGCAAGACCCGCCGGCGAGTTGAGCGCCGACGGCGGCACGACGTAACGAAGATCGGCGTTATCGATGTCGACCTCGGCGATCGCATTCGGCGCCGACATCGACACGAACACGTGGCCGTCCGAATCGATCGCAAGGTTGTCCGCATCGGCGGGTAGTTGGAAAGAGCCCGTCGTCGAACCCCCGGCAAGCTCGATGCGCTTGAGCATCCCGCCGTCGAGCACGTAGGCGTTGCCTTTGAAGTCGAGCTTGAGCGCACCGGGGCCTTGAACGTCGCTCGTAATCGTCTCGACTCGCCCGCTGTCAGGGTCGATCCTCACGACACGCGCACCGAACATGAGCGGTCCGTAGATCATGCCGTCGTCACCGACTTGAAACGCGTTGAGGCCGCCGATGTTGTCGGCGATCAGCCGGGGCGGCTGCGAGCCGTCGAGGTAAAGCTCATAGAGCGCATCACCATAGAACACCAACGAGAAGAACAGGCGCTTGCGGTCCGGTGAGAACGAGATGGCATTGACGCCCTTGCGATTCTCGACGACTTTGCGGATCGGCCCGTTCGGTGCCTTCGCGTAGATGATGCCGTCTTCGATTGCCGTCCACACGAGCGTGCCGTCGGCGGCGAAAGCGAGGTCGTCGGCCATGCCCTCCGGCGGACCGATCACCCGTGTCACGGCACCGCTCTGCGTGTCTACGCGAAATATCGATTGGCCGATGACGCTCGTAGCGTAAAGGCGGCCTTGGTCGTCGAAGCGCAGCCCGTGGACTCCGTGAAATGCCGACCCCGTCGCCAAAAGCGGCTCGACGACGGGTGAGCTGCCCTTAGACGGGCCGCCACATCCCATAACCGCCGCGGCAACACCGCCCAGCATCAGAAGCGCAAACGTCCTCATCCCGGCCTCGCTAGGTATCGATGTAGGCGTCGGCCTCGATCTCCACGAGAATCTCCGGCGCAATCAGTCTCGTCACCTCGATCATGCTCGTTGCAGGCCGGATCGCGGCGAAGAACTCTCCGTGCACCGCCCCGACCCGCCGCCATTCACCGACGTCGCGAACATAAGATTCGCGTTCGCACGACATGCTCCAGAGATGCATACATCCGCCGGCTCATGAAGACATTCTATAACCGCGGACCCTGCCCTCGACACGCCTCCGACGTGGCCTAATTCGCGGCTGCCCGAATCTGCGCCGCGTTCTCGAGCAACAGATCCCGCACGCTCTCCGGCGCACGCCCGGTCAGCTCGGCCACGGCCGCGCTGGGTTCGCGCAAATACGGGGAATCGAGCTCCTTGGCGAACGCAATCGTGCCGCCGATAGCCGCGTCTGCCATCCCCGCGTAAAGCAACGCGCTGCTGGCCGCCATTGATGCTGATGAGCAACATCCGCGTGCCGCCGGCATATGCGGCCTCGAGCGACTCAGGTTTGGTGAAGTCGCCGAATCGCACGCTCGCGCCTTGTTCCGCATACTCTTTGAGCTCATCCGGCGTCCGGCTGACGAGAATCAGGTCTCGTGGCGGCACATTGCGCATCAACAGCTCCTTGACGACGAGCCCGCCGAGCTGTCCGGACGCACCGGAAACGATGATCTTGTCTTGGGCCAACGCGAGTTGGCTGCAGTTTATGCAGGCAAGCAGGGTCAGTAGCGCTCTTCTCATAACCGATCTCGGATCCTCACGATAGTTCTTGGCTCATTGGCGCGGTCTGCGACTCGCAGACTTGCGCCGCTCCTGCCTCGCGGTGGCCCGTCCCTTGCGGCTAGCATCTGCGCGTTCTCTCTGCCCGGACTTGCTCGCTCTCGTATCGGCTCGTCCCGGAGGAGCGGCGTGATCCTCGAGTTGCGCTGCAACGTACAACGCTTGAATCTCGGCCGCCGTCAACTCGCGTCTGTCACCTCGACGCAAACGGCCGAGCTCCACCGGCCCGCATCGCAGCAGCATCACGCGACTGACGACGACGCCCACCGCATCGAACAGAGGCCGAAGTCGCCGGTGAGGCCCGCGAACAGTGAGGTGATACCAAACGTTGTTGCCTGTTCCACCGGCCGCGTCTATGAGATCGACTTTGGCCAATGCGCCGTCATCGAGCTCGACGCCCGATAAGAGCCTCTGGAGCTCGTCGTCACTCGGCTCACCCAAAAACCGCACGGCATATTGCCGCTCCAGCGCCGCACTCGGTCGCGACAGCCGGTCCGCGAGCTCACCGTCCGTGGTCAGCACCACCAATCCGGACGTACCCGGGTCCACGACTCCGACGGCCACCCAGCGGCCGCGCTTCGGACGCGGTAAGTCGAACGACTCGGCCCCCGCTTCCGTGGAAGCCGCGTGTTTCGGATCGCTAGGTTTGTGATAGGCGAGATAGCTTTGCTCGCGCCGGCCGGGATTGACTTTGTATCTGACGGGGCGCCCGTCCAGACACACGCGTTCGCGGCCTTGCAGCTGGTCGCCGAGCGCTGCCCGGCGTCCATCGATCGTGATGCGGCCTTCGGCGACCCAACGCTCGACTTCGCGCCGCGAGCCGACGCCCGCGTTCGCCAATACCTTCTGGATTCGTTCGGCCACGGGTACCATGGCCGCGTCACTCGTAGTTGTCGGCGCTTCCCTGTGCTTTGCGCAGCGGAACGACGACGGGATCGTCATCCGTGACCTCCGAGTCCTCAGACGAGCTCATCTCTTGGAGCTCAGGCTCTGCGAAGCGGGCGACGACCGAGATCTCGGGCTCTTCTTCGTCTTGCTCCGGCGGATTCGCCACCGAGTCAGCGCTCGGTGAGGGCCCCTCGCCCGGCTCTGCCACGGCCTCCGGCACGACGGTTTCTGCTGCTGTCGCCTCCGTGTCCACCGATGTCTCGACTTCGGCAACGATGTCTACCTCGAGCTCGACCGAGTCCGACACCTCGAGCGCGGCTTCATAGTCCTCGCTCGCCTCAGCGTCTATATCCCCTGCTTCGGCGACCAGCTCGTCGTCGGGAGCCGCTGCAACGGCCGCCCCGTCGGTTTCTCCGTTCTCTGCCAGAGCCACTTGCGCCTCGAGAGAATCGATGAGGTCGGTCTGCGGGCTAAGCTCGGGCAATCCATCTTTGATGTCCGCCAGCGTCGGCAGATCCTCGAGCCGCTTCAGACCGAAGTAATCCAAGAAGTCGCGCGTCGTGCCGAACATAGCCGGCTTGCCGGGAACATCACGATGCCCGACGACTCGAATCCACCTGCGCTCGAGCAGCGTGCGGATAATGTTGGTGCTGACGACGACGCCCCTGACCTCTTCGATCTCGCCGCGCGTGATGGGCTGACGATAAGCGATCAGAGCCAGAGTCTCGAGCAGCGCACGCGTATAGCGAGCCGGGCGTTCCTCCCACAACGGCGACAGCCAGTCCGTCATCGACCTGCGGATCTGAATCCTGTAGCCGCTGGCGACCTCTTTGAGCTCCACGCCGCGGCCTGCATAGTCTTGCGACAGCGTCTCGAGAGCTTGCTCGAGCGTTGCACGGTCGGGAGCAGAGCTTTTCGCCGAGAACAGCTGCGCAAGACGATCGAGTGTCAGGGGCCGGCCAGCGGCCAACAGCGCAGCTTCTAGTACGTGCTTGATTTCCGTCTCATCCATTACTGGTCGTCTCGTTTAGTCACTGGTTTGGGCCTGCTCGGCCGTCGAGTCACCGGTCGAATCGGAGGCGCGCACGTGAATCGGGCCGAAAGGCTCGGCTTGCACAGCATCGATCAGCGACTCTTTGAGCAACTCGAGAATCGCCAAAAAGGTCACGGTTACGCCCATCCTGCCCTCCGCGGGATCGAACAGGCGACCGAAATCGACGTATCGCTCCCCCTGCAACGTGAGCAGAATGTTCGACATTCGTTCTCGTACCGACAAGGGTTCCCGCCGCACGTGGTGATGGGCAAACATCGTCGAACGGTCGAGCACCTCCTTGAAGGCGATCAACAGCTCCTTGAGTGCGATGTCGGGCAGCTTGGTGACGACCGGTCGTTCCGTGACCTCGGCCTCGGCCTGAAGCACGTCCCTCTCGAGGCGCTCGAGCGCGTCGATATCCTCTGCGGCCTGCTTGAACCGCTCGTACTCTTGGAGGCGCCTAACGAGCTCGGCCCGAGGATCCTCCTCCTCGTCCTCGCTGTCGCTCGATCGCGGCAGCAACATTCGCGACTTGATCTCGGCCAGCGTCGCAGCCATCACCAAATACTCGCCCGCCAACTCGAACTGGATTTCCTTCATGAGCTCGATGTACTGCACGTACTGCCGCG
Organism: uncultured Gammaproteobacteria bacterium; assembly: GCA_963786385.1. Classification (GTDB taxonomy): domain Bacteria; phylum Pseudomonadota; class Gammaproteobacteria; order Steroidobacterales; family Rariloculaceae; genus FEN-1219. The sequence goes on along the minus strand of CAWAYS010000005.1, from coordinate 1,119,489 downwards.
AGATCTCAGCGATCGGGATGTCCAGAATGTCGAGGTTCTGCCGCCTGATCAGGTACAGAAGAAGGTCGAGCGGACCCTCGAACGCCTCGAGAAACACCTCCAGCGCGTGAGGCGGGATGTACAGATCGCGAGGGAGTTCGGTCACCGGCTCGCCCTCCACGATCGCGAACGGCATCTCCGCCTGAGTCGGCGCTCCGGCCTCCGAATTCACGGGCGGGCGCACTTGCGGAACGAGCCTCAGGCTTGGCCGGCTCGAAGGCTTTGCTTGCTCAGTCAAGTTATGCGAGTCCTGCCAGGGAAAAATAGAAATCGAGAAAGAACCGTCGAAACGGATCGATGATGACCCACAGCTGCTGCGTGATCATCAATAGAATGACGATCATAAAGCCAAACGGCTCTATGCGTTCGAGAACGTTCGCGCCGCGGGCAGGCAACAAGCCAGCGAGAACGCGGCCGCCATCGAGCGGAGGAATCGGAATTAGATTAAAAACCGCCAGTATCACATTGATTTGCATTCCGAAGACGCACATATTGAGGACCCATTGTAAGAACGCGTTTCCGCCTCCAATCGTCGCCAAAATGCCGCCGCACAGTAGCGCCCATGCGAGCGCCATCGCGAAATTCGAAATCGGTCCGGCCGCAGCGACGAGCACCATGTCCCGCTTTGGATGCCGCAGATTCCGAAACGCCACGGGCACGGGCTTCGCCCAACCGAAAGCGACACTGCCATTCGTGATCAACAAGAGCCCGATCGGGACGATAACCGTGCCCAGTGGATCGACGTGCTTGAAAGGATTGAGCGTCAAGCGCCCCAGCATGTAGGCCGTCGGATCGCCGAGCCGGCGGGCAACCCAGCCGTGTGACACCTCATGCAACGTAATCGCAAAAATCCCTGGAATCAATGCGATAGAAAGTATTTGTAGAATTCGAGGGAGGTCTATTCCGGACATCCGAGCATTATACGTGTTGGTGCGGCGAGTGCTGCTCAGTCTTCGAAAGCAGAAACGTCGCCTTTTCCTCTTCTGATGACCTCGACGCCGTCGCGACTGAGGTCGAGCACGGAGGTCGGCTCCACACCTCCCGCGCCCCCATCCAACACCAGGTCGATCAGGTTCTCGAGGCGATCGCGTATCTCCTCCGGCTCCGTCAGCGGCAAGTCCTCGTCGGGCAACAGCAACGTCGAAGACATCAAGGGCTCACCAAGCTCCTCCAGCAACTCCTGCGCGATGTGGTTGCCCGGCACACGGATACCAATGGATCGCCGTTTCGGGTCTTGAAGCCGCTTTGGGACCTCGTGCGTGGCGCGAAGGATGAACGTATAGGGTCCCGGGGTCAGGGAGCGGAGCAATCGGTAAGCCCAGTTGTCTACACGAGCGTAGTTGGCGATTTCCGATAGGTCTCGGCAAACCAAGGTAAAGTCGTGGTCTCGCTCCGTCTGTCGGATTCGGCGGACTCGCTCGAGCGCGGCCTTGTCGCCCATGTGCCAGCCGAGCGCATAGCTGGAGTCGGTCGGATACGCGACGACGGCGCCCTCACGAATCATGGCGGCGGCACGCTGGAGCAGCCGCCGCTGAGGGGTAACGGGATGGATCTTGAAGTACTGGCTCACGTGACAATTCTAAAGGGCTTGGTCGGTTTCGTGCCGGCGTAGCGCAGTTTAAGATGCCCCGGGTCGCACGCGGGAACACCTAAGCCATACTGTATGCAAGTCCTGTTCGATCTCTTTCCGATCATCATCTTCTTTGCTGCCTATAAGGTCGCGGGGGTCTTCGTCGCGACGGCGGCGATCATCGTGGCGGTTGCCGTCCAGATCGGTTACCAATGGCTCAAACACCGGACAATCAACAAGCTCACGCTGTCTTCAGGCATTGCCGTGGCAGTTCTTGGCGGCATCACGCTGGCACTGCACGATCCGATCTTCATCCAGTGGAAGCCCACCGTCGTCTATGGTCTGCTGGGGACCGCTTTCTTGGGGAGCCAACTATTCGGCTCCAAGACTCTCACCGAGCGGGCCATGGGCCATGCCATCGAGTTGGAACCCGCCTCTATGGCGCCAGCTCAATCTCATGTGGGTAGCGAATTTCTTCGTCCTCGGCGCGGCAAACCTCTTCGTCGTCTATCACTTCTCGGAAGCGACCTGGGTCAATTTCAAGCTATTCGGGACCACGGCGCTTTCGTTGTTGACTGCCGTTGCCCAGGCCGTGTGGATCAGTCTGCGAACGCAGGGCGAACCGGATAAAGGCGACTGACTCGTGCTCTACGCCATCATCGCTCGAGACACCGAACGTAGCGACGAAATACGCCCGACCGTTCGACCGCGGCACATGGAGCATCTGAGGCGGCTGGCCGATCGAGGACGTGTCGTATTTGCCGGCCCCCACCCTGCAATCGATAGCTCGGACCCGGGCCCCGCTGGCTTTACCGGCAGCCTTATAATTGCCGAGTTCGACTCGCTTCAGGCGGCCCAAGAATGGTCACGACAGGATCCTTACGTCGTCGAGGGAGTGTTCCTGGAAGTCGAGATCAAGCCCGTTCTACAGGTGTATCCGTGACGCACGACAGAATTGCAGCGATACGCGCGCGGCTGGAGGCCGAATTCGCGCCCACCTCGCTCGAGATCGTCGACGACAGTCATAAACATGTCGGCCACGCGGGCGCCAAAGACGGCAGAGGTCATTTCACCGTTCGGATTGAATCCGCCAGATTCAACGGCACCAAACCGTTGGAAAGACACAGGCTGGTGTACGCCGCCCTCGGCGACTTGATGCGCACTGACATTCATGCGCTCCAGGTCTTCGCAGTGGCACCAGCATCTTCAGAGTTCGAGAGGGACTAGCGCATGATCAAGAACCGAAAGACACTACTAGCCGCCTCGATGGCCCTGGTTGCCATAGGTTGCTCGCAAAAAGACATGGCCGCGGATTCGGACCAAAACCTTGGCCCCGGATCGGTCGCAACCGTAAATGGCCAACGAATTCCGGAATCACTGTTTCGTCTATATACGCTGGCAGTTCTCAAGAAGGACCCCGACAAGCTCCAGCCGGACGAGCGCAAGAGCATCATCGACGACCTCGTCGGCCTGAAATTGCTGGAAGTGCAGGCCGAACAAGGCAAAGTGCCGGAGGAGCGAACCGTCGCCGCCCAACTCGAGTTGCAGCGGATGCAATTCCTGGCGCGCACGATGGTCGGCAGATATTTGACCGAGCATCCAGTAACGGATGAGGAACTGAAGAAGGTCTATGACGACAACCTCCCACAGTTGAGCGCAACCCAGTATAAGGCGCGGCATATCCTGGTGAGCACAAGCGAGGCTGCCGAGAAAGTTATCCAGCAGCTGAAGAAAGGCAAAGACTTCGCGGAACTCGCGAAAGAACAGTCCACAGATCCAACCGGACCCAACGGCGGAGACCTCGGGTGGTTTACCTCTCAGTCAATGATCAAGCCGGTGATGGATGCCCTGGAGAAAATGAAGGTCGGCACCTTCTCGACAGTGCCCGTGAAGAGCAACTTCGGCTATCACGTCCTCCTGCTCGAAGATACTCGAACACAGGAAGCGCCCCCAATGGACAAGATCCGCAACCAGTTGCAGAGCGCCGTGGATAACCGCAAGGCTCAGGAGCTAATGGATTCCCTGCGGAAGAGCGCGAACGTTACTTACGAGGAAGTGACAAAGTAGCCGAATAGGAATTGGACCTCTTACCGACGGTCCGAGCCTAAAATCAGACCACCCGGGACCGGTTGTGTCCCAAGAATGGCCACAAGTTGTCCGGCCTGTACTCCGGAGCTGCCTCCGGGAAGGGCATTCAAATCGACCTCCACGTCGCCGATCTTTACGAGACCCGTTGACGGGTCAGCGCTCGAAATCGCACCTGCAATGGCCACGCTCGATGCGCCCGGTACGGAGTATTCGCCTGTCAAGAACAGCCCTGTGGCGCTGATTCCGTTGTCAGTCAACAGACCTTGAATGTAGACCGACGTCCCAATCTGATTAACCAATGACTCGCCCGAAATTCCCAACTGGGAAAGGTCGAATTCCTGACCGAGCACATTTACTGACGAAGAGCTGACGGCCTCCAGAGGTCCCACCGCAACCACATCGCCGGCGCGCAAACTGCTGCCGCTGATGCTCCGAGCACTGCTGCCGCTGATGCTTCGAGCGCTGCTGCCGCTGATGCTCCGAGCACTGCTGCCACTGATGCTTCGGGCACTGCTGCCGCTGATGCTTCGAGCGCTGCTGCCGCTGATGCTTCGGGCACTGCTGCCGCTGATGCTCCGAGCGCTGCTGCCGCTGATGCTTCGGGCACTGCTGCCGCTGATGCTCCGAGCGCTGCTGCCGCTGATGCTTCGGGCACTGCTGCCGCTGATGCTTCGGGCACTGCTGCCGCTGATGCTTCGGGCACTGCTGCCGCTGATGCTTCGGGCACTGCTGCCGCTGATGCTTCGGGCACTGCTGCCGCTGATGCTTCGGGCACTGCTGCCGCTGATGCTTCGGGCACTGCTGCCGCTGATGCTTCGAGCGCTGCTGCCGCTGATGCTTCGGGCACTGCTGCCGCTGATGCTCCGAGCGCTGCTGCCGCTGATGCTTCGGGCACTGCTGCCGCTGATGCTCCGAGCACTGCTGCCGCTGATGCTCCGAGCGCTGCTGCCGCTGATGCTTCGGGCACTGCTGCCGCTGATGCTCCGAGCGCTGCTGCCGCTGATGCTGCGAGCGCTGCTGCCGCTGATGCTGCGAGCGCTGCTGCCGCTGATGCTTCGAGCACTGCTGCCGCTGATGCTGCGAGCACTGCTGCCGCTGATGCTGCGAGCACTGCTGCCGCTGATGCTCCGAGCGCTGCTGCCGCTGATGCTGCGAGCGCTGCTACCGCTGATGCTGCGAGCACTGCTGCCGCTGATGCTGCGAGCACTGCTGCCGCTGATGCTCCGAGCGCTGCTGCCGCTGATGCTGCGAGCGCTGCTGCCGCTGATGCTCCGAGCGCTGCTACCGCTGATGCTCCGAGCACTGCTGCCGCTGATGCTTCGGGCGCTGCTGCCGCTAATTGACTGGACAGTGGTGCTGGATGTATCGGCAGCGCAAACTGCCCACCCTAAGGCGAGAGTTGGCGCGAACGTCCACATGAGTTTAGAGCTAAATCTCATTCAATCTGCTCCGAATCCAAAGCTTCTCAAACTAATCCTCAGCGTCATCGTTGCTTGTCGGGAGAGACCCGCGACGCTGAGGTACAAATCCGTCTTCAAACGGCAGTTTCTGATCGAGGAAGTGGTACACGCCTACGCCTGTTATTAGTTTCTTCCTTGGCAAGCGTTCGGGCTTCTTTGCCATTCCCACGCGACCTTCTTGCATTGCCAACCAGTTATCTAACGTTTCCAGCAACTGCTGACTTTTCTGTCTCAGGTAAACGTTGAACTGCTCGTACTGCTCTTCCGTCAGCCCAATGTCTGTTTCAACGTGACGCTCAAAGCGGCCCATCCTGGGTGTGTCAACTTGATTATTGAAATCCACCGTGTCAGCCAACCTCGCCAAAACTCTCCCCAGACGCTCGATCGCCGCTGGATCTAACCGCGTCGGGATGTAGGTCCTTCCTGTGTTTCGAATGAGCCCGTCATCGTCAATCTCTGCCAATCCAGTTCTGAGCAGCTCGTCGAGCATCGCGCGCGGCGCCATATCGCCGCTGTGCCTTCTCACCAACTCAGTGAAACTCGGTGCATCAATGCTCGGGTCGTCTTCAAACGGGATTGCGAGTGGTAAACCGTACGGTCCAGTAAATTCCGGGTCTTGGTTCCACCCTGCGATCACTCGCCCAACACGACTCAAATTCGTTCCAGCTTTGTTCGCGTCCGATTCGTTTCTGAGCCTGTGCACTTCCTTTCTTGAAAGGCCCGTAAGAATCGCGACGCGCGTGTCGGAAAGCCTTCTCCCGGGCAGCTGAAACTCTTCGCTGGTCGCCGCGTCGACGAAAACCTGCCGTAGCAGTTCCCCCGTCTCGGGCGCCGTTAGCCCGTTGCGGATCAAAATCCGCACCAGGGGGTTCAGCAGCCGCCTATACGCTTTCCGGAGTTGTTCTCTTAGCTCCTCTGGCCCCATAAGGCCGACATAATACTGGTAAATAGGAAGATATTCCCAAAAACCCTGCTGAATCAAGCTTATGACAAGCAGGGCGCGCAGCAGAGCACCCAGCGAAGGGGGCGCTCACTGAGTAAAGCCAAATAGAATCTGAGGGTTAAGAACTACTTTTGAAAGCCGACTTGAAGTTTTCAGCCCGGCAGGACGATACAGGCCAGCAAGGAACTATGGCCGCTTTGCGCAGTTAGTAAGCGCGTCTATTCCTCGTCCTCATAGTAGTAGACGCCTACGCCGACCCTGCTTAGCCCAGCGACGTTCGCCTCAGAAAGTGGCTGACCCTCGGCAAATAGGTCGTCGACCTCTTCGGTGAAAGCCGCGATTCGTCGCCGCAAGCGCTCGCGCAGAAGCGTTCTCAATTCAGCTGGGATGGGATCACTGTGCACTACTCGCTCAATACGAGTGTCTCCCATTCTTCCTGGATCGCTATTGTGGGCGATTGTGCTCGCCAGCCCGCGCAAGCCAAAAGACATGGCGGAAATGAGCTTCTCATCAAATGCTTCGGGCACAACGTGGCGGCGTTGCGCGGTCAAGGTCCCGAGATCATCCTCGACGACAGCGCCGCACCTGACTAGCTCGACCTTGATCGCACCAGCTGGAACATCTCCGATTACCTGCCCAACCAAACTGGAAAACGATGTGGAACCAGTTCGGTAGGACAACTGTTTTGGACATCCCGATTCGTCGAGATAGTCCGGATCTGTATACCAGCGATGGAGAACATCAGTTAAAGGATTGAGATCGGAACGCGGATCACCCTCGTAGGCGTCACCCAGCAAGCGCAAGCGCCGAATCTCCTTCCTCCCAATCCCGGTCATGGCAGACACACGAGAGATATTTGTCGGCCTTCCCCTGAGCCCGTAATCCCGCCCCGCGACGTGCACGAATGCAACACGGGCAAGCTCTGAAAACTCGCGGAAGCTGACCCCATGTCTTAGGAGAACACGAACCAGTGGCACGAGAAATGAATAGCACGCGTGAAAGATACGAGTTCTGGTTCTGCTGCTGCTGCTCATCTTGAGCCCGCTATCGAATCGAGCATGGCAACCAACTCTCTCTCCCCCAACAACCGCGACACCCAAGGTCCGAGCCTTTTCAAGCTTGGAACCCGGATTTTCGCCAACGATTACCAGGTCGGTTTTCTTGGATACGCTGCCACTGACCTTGGCGCCCAGCGCGACCAGTCGAGCTTTGGCCTCTTCTCGCGACATCGATGAAAGCGTGCCGGTGATAACTACCGTTTTGCCGCTCAAGGGCGTCTCGCTCGGGACCACACGAATCGGGGTCGGCCAGCGGATGCCTTTTTCCAGTAGTTTCTCGATAACGGTTCTGTTGTGCTTCTCTTGAAAGAACGCGTGGATGCTGGCCGCCACGATGGGACCGACATCCGGAACTTCTTGCAATTGCTCCTCGGTAGCGGCCAGAAGCGAATCCACAGACGCGAAATGATGAGCCAGTGCTAGGGCAGTAGCCTCCCCTACTTCGCGAATGCCCAGTGCATAAAGAAACCTCGCCATGGTCGTCTCTTTGCTCGCTTCGAGAGCGGCCACGAGGTTCGTGGCCGACTTCTCTCCCATGCGTTCCAGATTGGCCAGTTGGTCGGCCGTCAGGTCATAGATGTCCGCAGGCGTATGCACGAGCCCCTGCTCGACGAGTTGATCGACGAGCTTTTCGCCGAATCCCTCGATGTCCATCGCGCGCCTCGAGGCGAAGTGGCGAATGGCCTCCTTACGCTGCGCGGCACAGAAGAGCCCGCCGACACACCGCGCCACGGCTTCCCCTTCGCTCCGAGCGACGTCGGATCCACACACGGGACATCGGGTGGGCATCTTCACCGGACGTGCATGGCTCCGGGCGGCGCTCGGTGACTACTTTGACGATTTCGGGGATGACATCGCCTGCACGGCGCACAATGACCGTGTCGCCGATTCTGACATCCTTGCGCTGTAGCTCATCCATATTGTGTAACGTGGCATTGCTCACCGTGACACCGCCGACGAAGACCGGCTCGAGTCGCGCGACCGGCGTGAGTGCGCCCGTGCGGCCGACTTGAAATCCGATGTCTCTAATCAACGTAAGCTCTTCCTGAGCCGGGAACTTGTGCGCGATCGCCCAGCGAGGCGCTCTCGACACAAACCCGAGCCTCTGCTGCCACAAAAGGTCGTTTACTTTGTAGACGACCCCATCGATGTCGTAGGGTAATTCGGGACGCTTCTTACCGATACTCGAGTAATAGGCCAAACAGCCTGGAATTCCCGCTACCAATTCCCCCTCGGGACAGGTTCTGAGGCCAAAGGCCTGTAACTGATCGACGATCTCCTGTTGCGTTTTGGGCTCCCTCGACCAGCCGGACACCTCGCCGAGCGCATAGAAGAAGGCCTCGAGCGGACGCTCGGCGGCCAGTCTCGGATCCAGCTGCCGCAAGCTCCCCGCGGCGGCATTGCGCGGATTGACAAAGGTCTTCTCTCCTCGTTCGAGTGCTCGCCGATTGAACTCTTCAAAGCCCTTCTTCGGCATGAATATCTCGCCACGTACTTCGAAAACCTCCGGTGGATGCCCGCGCAGCTTGAGCGGAATCGATCGTATCGTTCTGACGTTGTGAGTAATGTCTTCGCCGGTGGTGCCGTCGCCACGCGTGGCCCCAAAGACGAGCTCGCCACGTTCGTATCGAAGACTTACGGCTGCGCCGTCGAGCTTTGGCTCGGCCCAATACTGCACCTCATCGGCCGCGATGCCACTGCTCTTCAACCGATCCACCACGCGTTTGTGGAAAGCCTCCAGCTCTTCGTCGCTGAAGGCGTTGTCGAGTGACAACATCGGCCTGCTGTGGCGCACTTCTTTGAACTCGGCGAGTTTCTCGCCGCCGACGCGTTGAGTCGGCGAGTCCGGCGTCACGAGATCGGGATGCTCACCTTCGATCTCTCTGAGCCGCCGCATGAGCCGATCGAACTCCACGTCCGGGACCTTCGGCTCGTCACGGACGAAGTACGCGTAGTTGTAATCCTCGATATCTCGGCGTAGCCGGCGAACTTCCGCTCTCAACGCCGCGGGTGAGCCCGAGCGCGGAGGTTTCGACATGTCAGCGCCGCTCCAACTGATGCCGGTACTCGATCAGCTCTTCTCGAAGATATCGTTCCCGTTGGACGCTCCAGGAACTGCCGCCGTCGTCGTGCAGTTCCGAATCCAATTCCACGGCAAGGGCTCGAGCGGTTTCGATCATCGCGTCGAAGGACAAAACGGGATCGTACTCGCCGGGTAAAGCGACGAAAAAGCTCAGACCCGCCACCGAAGTATCGGTAACGTTGTCGAGGTCGAACGATCCCGGCTCGGTAAGGCTTGCAACGCTGAACAGCGTATCGTCGGCATCGGAGAGCCTGTGGAAGATCCCATAGCGGCCATGGTGTAAACCAGCTCCACGCAATGCGCGAACGGCGGCTTCGGCAGAAAGCTCATTCTCACGCGGGATCAGCCTAATGGTGACGATGCGCTCGGGCGCCCGCCGCGGTGTGCGTTTATGTGGCGCCGGCTCGACATCGACGACAGTCGCGGAATCATCGAGAGCCCCGGCTTCGACACCGTCGATAGTCGGCTCCGCTCGCCCAGGCCGAACCGAGTCGGCAGCCAGGTCGCCGCTTGAATACGCCCTTGCTCCAGAGATAGAGCCCGACGACTAGCAGGGCACCGAGCCCCAAGAGTACCCAGCGCAAGTCCCACATCGCAGCGCCGACTACATTGCAGCGAGCTTCACGGCTTCGTCGATATCGACCGCCACCATGCGCGACACGCCGGGCTCATTCATGGTGACGCCCGACAACTGACGCATCGTCTCCATGGTAGTTTTGTTGTGAGTGATGATCACAAACTGAACGCGCTCCGACATTTCTTTCACGATCTCCGAGAAACGCCCGACGTTCGCGTCGTCGAGCGGCGCATCGACCTCGTCGAGCAAGCAGAACGGTGCCGGATTGAGCTCAAATATCGAAAACACGAGCGCTACGGCCGTCAGTGCTTTCTCGCCGCCGGACAACAGATGAATGGTGCTGTTCTTCTTGCCGGGCGGCCGAGCCATGATCGTGACGCCCGACGAGAGAACGTCTTCTCCGCTAAGCTCGAGATAGGCATGCCCGCCGCCGAATAGCCGCGGGAATAGCCGGCCCAAGCCTTGGTTCGCTTTCTCGAACGTTTCCTGGAAACGCGTGCGCGTCTCCTTGTCGATCTTACGAATCGCGTTCTCGAGCGTGTCGAGAGCGTCCGTGAGGTCCGTGAATTGAGCGTCCAGATAGGTCTTGCGCTCGGACTGCTCCTGAAACTCGTCGATGGCTGCGAGGTTGATGGCACCGAGTCGCTGTATGCGCCGTTCGAGCTGCTCGAACGTATCGTGCCAGGCAGCTGCAGTCGCCTCGGGTGGCAATTCGGCTACGACGGCGTCGAGGTCATGACCCGTCTCCGCAAACTGCTCGACAACCGTTTCCGCCCGCACTTGCGCTTCGCGTACGCTCAGACGCACGGTATCCGCCGCCTCGCGCAGCTCGTTTACGCGCTGATGCGTGGCGCTGCGCTCTTGCTCGGACTGCCGCAGCGCAGTGTCTATTTCCTCCACGGCGGTGCGCGCACCGGCGAGATCGCGCTCTATCCCAAGCCGCTCGTCGAGCTTGGCCAGCAAAAGCCGCTCATCCGCCTTCAGCGGCTCGGCAGCCGACTCGAGGTCGTTTTGCAGCTCGCGCTGGCGACGTAAAAGGTGACTGAGCTGACCTTGCACGCGAGTCAGGGCCGCGCTGGCCGATTCCTTCGAGCTACGACGCGATTCCACCTGAATGGCCATCGCCTGTGCGAGCTCGCGCTGCTCCTCGGCTTTGGCTCTCGCGACGGACAGGCGATCCTGGTGATCGCGTCGCTGGCGGTCACATTCTTCTTTGGACGTCAGCAATGCCGCGTGTCGAGACACTGCAGCCTCGTTTCTCACCCGGCTCTCTTCTTGAGAACCGATTAGGGACTGTTGCTCGGCCACGAGCTCGGCAATCGCATTGTCGAGGGCGGCCGCCCGCGCACGGCCTTGCTCGAGCTCCGTCCGGCAAGCCGCAAGCTTTGCCTTCGTCTCGGAATACAGTTGTTGGCGCCGATTTGCTTCCGACTGCGCGCTACCTCGCGTCTCCTCGAGGCGTTCGAGTTGATGGCGAGTGTCTGACAATGCCTTTGCCATCTCGTCGGTTCGTCGCGTCAACGCCGTCACGGACTCCTTGAGCTTCTCGATCTCCTCGCCACGGGCGATGACGCCCACCTGCGGATCGTCGGTCCGGTTGATTCGGACCCATTCGCGACCGACCCAAAAACCCTCACGCGTCACCAGAGATTGACCGTCGCCCAAACTCGAGCGCATTGCGATCGCCGCCGCAAGGGAATCCGCGACTCGCACTCCGGCCATGAGGTCTGCGACGGCGGCCGGTGCTTTGACGCGCGCAAGCAGCAAGTCGGGTGCCGCTTGCCGTGAATCGGCGTGATCCTCGAGAAGCGTCACGCCACCGCCGGCCAACTCCGGAAGATGACCGGCGACGTCGTCGATGCTTTCCACGCTGACGGCCTGCAGGTAGGAACCGAGCACCGTTTCCACGGCTCGCTCCCAACCACGCTCCACGACGAGCTGCTGCGCCAAACGCCGTCTATCAGCCAGCTCGCGGTCGGAAAGCCAACGATTGACGTGCTCCGAGGACTTACCGAGCGCGGCCTCTTGAAGAGCCTCGAGCGACGTTAGCCGCCCGCGATCCGTTTGCAGCTGCTCACGCAGCTGATCGAGATGCGTGGACAGCTTTCGTTCCTGCTCTCGCAGCTGCTGAATTTGGTTCGCGACGGTCTCGAGAGCGCTGGCGGCATTCTGGCACGCGGCCGCGAGACGTTGCTCGTTGCCTACGAGTGTCTCGAGCTGTTGCTCGAGGTCCGCAAATGTCAGGGCGGAGCGCTCCTGGGTTTGCTTCTGCCGTTCCTTTTCGAGCCTTTGAGCTTGCGCGGAAAGCTGCTCGAGACGCGTCTCTTCGACGTGCTTGGCGCGCTCGGTTGCGGCCAACTCTTCGTTGATCTGCTCCAGCCGACCACGCCACTGTTCCATAGCGCGCTCGGCTTCTCCAAGCGCCTGTTGCGAGGTGCGCTGCGCAGTGTATGCCTGCTCGAGATTCGGTCCGAGCTCGCTCAGCACTTGGTCGAGCTGCTGCAGCTCGACCTGATCGCTCTCGATATGCGACTTGAGCTCGGCGATCTGTTGCTCGGTCCCCTGCAGATCCTCGCGTTGCCGCTGAATTAGATCCTTACGATGTTGAACCGACTGCTCGAGCCTCGAGATGTCCGACCCGATACGGTAGTAGCTGCCCTGAACCGCGTTGAAGTGCTCGTTGCGCTCGGCCAGCTCGGCTCGCAACTTCTCGATGTCGGTCTCCGCCGAGCGTTGCGCCGCGATAGCGGCCTCGAGCGCGAGCTGTTTTTCGTTGAACTGTTGCTCCTGCACCGCGACTTCGTGGCGCAATGCCGTAAGCCGCAAGGCCAGGAGCTCCGCATGCACCTTGCGTTGATCGGCTTTGAGAGTCTTGTAGCGTTCGGCATCTTTGGCTTGACGCTGCAGGTGGGAAAGCTGCTTGTCCACCTCCTCGCGCAAATCAGCAAGCCGCTCGAGATTCTCTCGAGTGTGCTGCATGCGGTTCTCGGTTTCACGCCGGCGTTCTTTGTATTTCGAGATACCGGCGGCCTCTTCGAGGAATGCGCGTAACTCTTCCGGCTTTGCTTCCACGAGCCGCGAGATCATTCCCTGCTCGATGATGGAGTAACCGTGAGAGCCCAGGCCAGTGCCGAGCAAGATGTGTGTGATGTCTTTGCGTCGGCAGCGACCGTTATTGAGGTAGTACTGCGACGTGCCGTCGCGCGAGACGACGCGGCGAACGGCAATCTCGGCGTAGCCGGCGTATGGTCCCGCGACGGTACCGTCGGAGTTGTCGAACACGAGCTCGACACTCGCGACGCCTATCGGCTTGCGATTGACCGAGCCGTTGAAGATGACGTCGGCCATGGAGTCGCCGCGCAGGGTTTTGGCCGAGGCCTCACCGAGCACCCACCGGATCGCATCGATCACGTTGGACTTGCCACACCCGTTAGGACCGACGATCCCCATCAGGTTGCTCGGAAACATGATCGAGGTCGAGTCGACGAACGACTTGAAGCCCGAAAGCTTGATCTTACTCAGGCGCATAGAGCAAAAGGATTCGAACTCCGTGGTGGTCGAGCAAGGCCGGGCCGCAATGGCCGCCTCGACGGCGGTAGTGTAAAGTAAAACGCACCCTAAGACGACGGCCGACGAAAGCGCCGTCCCCTAACGATCGGATCAATTTCGTGGCGAGTCAGCCGGCGACAGCCCCCCACAGCGCAAAGCCCTCGAAAGAGAGCCTCGAGACGTTTCCGAACCCGCAGCCGGAGCGTGATTATACGATCCGCATGCGGATTCCGGAGTTTACCTGTCTTTGCCCGAAGACCGGACAGCCGGACTTCGCGGCGCTGCATCTGGAATACGTGCCCGACAAGCTGTGCGTCGAGCTCAAGTCGCTGAAACTGTACATTTGGTCGTTTCGCAACGAAGGCGCATTCCACGAGGCGGTCACCAACCGGATTCTCGACGATCTCGATCGCCTCATGGCCCCCCGGTTCATCCGCTTGACTGCGGAGTTCAACGTGCGGGGCGGCATTTATACGACGGTGGTCGCCGAACATCGAAGCCCCGACTGGACCCCGTCGCCTGCCATCCAACGACTTCCCGGCTAGGGAGTCGCCTTTTCGGCAAGAAGATACTTCCGCTACCGCGGGTCGTCTGTATAATCGCCCGTTTCATTTGAGTCCTCTTGGAGGCTTGAGATGCCTGGAAAGAGAGCTGGCGCCAAGAAGAGCAGTAGTCGTAGCAAAAAGAAGGTCGCGAAGAAAGCCGCGGCTTCGTCGGCTGCGCGCCGGACGCCAAAGAAGGCGAGTCGCAAGAAGGTCAAGTCGTCGAAAACCAAGACAGTGAAGTCAACCAAGAAAACGAGCCAAAAAAAGGTGTCGAAAAAAAAGGTCGGAGCCACGAAGGCTACTCAGCGAACATCGAAGAAGAAAACCACGCGCGCGGCATCGCCCAAGCGCAGCAAGGCGAAAGCAGTGGCCAGCACTGGCACCGCCGCATCGAGCGCCAAGCGGCGCTCGGGTGCAAGCCTTCTGACGGGACCGATTCGCGGGTTTCAGCCTTACCAGCCGAGACGCGGCGAAGACTACATGAGCAAAGACCAGCTCGAGCATTTTCGGCAGATCCTGCAGGCCTGGAAGCGAGAGCTCATGGAGGAAGTCGATCGCACGATGCTCCACATGAAGGACGACGCCGCCAATTTCCCCGATCCGAATGATCGTGCCACACAAGAATCCGAGTTCGGCCTCGAGCTGCGAACCCGAGACCGGGAGCGCAAGCTTCTGAAGAAGATCGATTCGGCTCTGACCAGAATCGACGACGGGTCTTACGGTTACTGCGAGGAAACGGGCGAAGAGATCGGCTTACGTCGCCTCGAGGCCCGGCCCGTCGCGACCTTGTGTGTCGAAGCGCAGGAGCGACGCGAGTTGGCGGAACGACAGTTCCGCGATCGCGAGGACCAATATCGCTAACGGCAGCCGCCGCCGTGCGCTACGTCGGCCGGTTTGCCCCCTCCCCGACCGGTCCCCTGCATCTCGGCTCGTTGGCGACCGCCGTCGCGAGCTATCTCCACGCAAAACAAGCCGCCGGCGACTGGCTCGTTCGAATCGAAGACATCGATCCGCCGCGCGAGATTCCGGGGGCGAGCGATCTCATCCTGCGCACGCTCGAAGCCTTCGAGCTCCATTGGGCGGGCCCGGTCGTCTATCAAAGCCGTCGCCGCGACGAGTACGCTTCACGGGCCGATGCACTGCTCGGTGCCGGCCTCGCGTTTCGCTGTAGCTGCAGCCGCAGCGTATTGCGGGCATCCGGCGCCGAGACCGCCCGTTATCCCGGCACCTGCCGCAAGCGAGTCGGACAAGGCGGAGCCACGGCAACACGGGTTCGCGTGGACGCGGGACTAGAGCACTTCGTCGACGGGCTGCAAGGCGAAATCGTCACCGATCTTCAAGCCACCACGGGCGACTACGTCATCTGGCGCCGCGACGATCTTCCTGCGTACCACCTTGCCGTGGTGCTCGACGACGCATGGCAAGGCGTAACGACGGTGGTCCGAGGCAGCGATCTGATCGAGTCCGACGGCAGTGCATCTTCACCTGCAGCGCACGTTGGGGCTCCCGGCGCCCCGTTACTTCCATGTGCCCTTGGTTCTCGACTCGAGCGGGCACAAACTCGCC
This sequence comes from uncultured Gammaproteobacteria bacterium, assembly GCA_963786385.1. Taxonomy (GTDB): domain Bacteria; phylum Pseudomonadota; class Gammaproteobacteria; order Steroidobacterales; family Rariloculaceae; genus FEN-1219. The sequence continues at coordinate 1,104,011 of CAWAYS010000005.1, read as the reverse complement.
AAGCAAACCGGCGCGCTGGGGCTCGACCCGAAAAACGCCGCGACGATCGCCGTCGATGTGTTGCGGTTGCTCGGGGCCGAGGTCCCATCCGAACTCGAAGGAGCCGGACCGGCGCAGCTGTGGCAATGGGCGATCGGCGAATGGCGGATAGACAAGCTCAGCGGCCGGCGCGCATGGCCGACCGCAGTATCGAGCATGTCCGATCCCGGGCCTGCGAGATAGCCGAATGCCGAAGCCGAGATATGGGAATCCCGCGTTGACACGAACCGATCGGTTCGGCTAGTGTCCTCACAGCGTAAGGATTTCGCCCCCCGGAAACCTTACGGCTCGGTCCGCACCGCGGCCCGAACGTCTCAACGCCCCCGACAAGACTCGAGGGCTTTTTTTTGCACGGAGCAAAGACGCTCGACTCGACGCCTCAAGCCGCGTCGACGTCCCGCATGCTGAGGCGGATTCGGCCCTGACGGTCGACCTCCAGCACCTTCACCTGCACGACATCGCCTTCCTTGAGCTTGTCGCTGACGCGCTCCACTCGCTCGTTGGAGATCTGGGAGATATGCACGAGGCCGTCGCGGCCCGGCAGGATGGTCACGAACGCGCCGAAATCCATCAGTCGAACCACCTTGCCTTCGTAGACGTGTCCGACTTCGACGTCGGCCGTAATGAGCTCGATACGCTCGCGCGCCGCGCGCCCGGAGGCCGCGTCGACCGAAGCGATTTTCACGGTACCGTCGTTGTCGATGTCGATCGTCGCGCCCGTTTCTTCCGTCATTGCCCGAATCACGGCACCGCCCTTGCCGATCACGTCGCGAATCTTCTCGGGATCGATCTTCATCGTGATGATCGTGGGCGCCCAGTCCGACATCCTGTCTCGGGGCTGGTTCAGCACACCATTCATCTCGCCGAGGATGTGCAGCCGCCCGTCCCGAGCCTGGGCCAAGGCAACCTCCATGATCTCGCGAGTAATCCCGACGATCTTGATGTCCATCTGCAGGGCGGTGATACCCTCCGACGTGCCGGCGACCTTGAAATCCATATCGCCGAGATGATCCTCGTCGCCGAGGATGTCCGTCAGGACGACGAAGCCGGCATCCTCCTTGATGAGCCCCATCGCGACACCGGCCACCGGTGCCTTGATCGGCACGCCGGCGTCCATGAGCGACAAGCTCGTGCCGCACACCGTTGCCATCGAGCTCGATCCGTTGGACTCCGTGATCTCCGAAACGACACGGATGACGTACGGAAACGTGTCCATGTCCGGCATCACGGCCTCGACGCCACGGCGCGCGAGACGGCCATGGCCGATTTCTCGTCGTTTCGGCGAACCGATAAATCCTGTTTCACCAACACTATACGGCGGAAAATTGTAGTGAAGCATGAAGCGATCTTTTCGCTCGCCTTCCAGCGCGTCGATGATCTGCGCATCCCGACCGGTGCCGAGCGTCGTCACGACGAGCGCCTGGGTCTCGCCACGCGTGAACACGGCCGAGCCGTGGGTACGGGGCAGCATGCCCACCTGGATGTCGATTGGGCGCACGGTTCGAGAATCGCGGCCATCGATGCGCGGCTTCCCGCCGACGACACGGCCCCGAACGATCTTCTTCTCGAGCCGCTTGAACTCGGACTCGACCTGCGCTGCGCTCCAAGCGGCACCTTCGGTGCCCGCCAGCTCCGCCACAATCTGCTGCTTGATCTCGCCGATCCTGGCGTAACGAGCTTGCTTCTCGGCAACGCTGTAGGCCTCACCGAGATCACCCGCGACCTTCTCGACCGCGTTCGTCAATGCCTCGTCGCGCGGGGGCTGCGCCCACATGATCGACGGACGTCCCGCCTCGGCCGCCAACGACTTGATCGCTTGAACGGCCGCCTGCATGTGCTCATGCCCGAACATCACGGCGCCAAGCATGACTTGCTCGGAGAGGATATTGGCTTCGGACTCCACCATCAGCACGGCGTCTTCTGTACCGGCCACGACGAGATCGAGCGCGGAGGTCTCTAGCTCCGTCATGGTGGGGTTCAAGAGATACTGACCGTCCTTATAGCCGACACGCGCGCCGCCGATCGGCCCGAGAAACGGCAAACCCGACAGCGCCAAGGCCGCAGACGCACCGATCATGGACGGAATATCCGGATCGATCTCCGGATTCATCGACAGCACCGTCGCGATGACTTGAACGTCGCGCCGAAAGCCTTCCGGAAACAGCGGTCTGATGGGCCGGTCGATGAGTCGTGAAGTCAGCGTTTCCTTCTCGCTCGGCCGACCTTCTCGCTTGAAGAAGCCGCCCGGGATTCGGCCCGCGGCGTAGGTCTTCTCCTGGTAGTTCACGGTCAACGGGAAGAAGTCTCGACCCTCGACGTCCTTCTTCTCACCGACGGCCGTGACGAGCACGACGGTGTCGGCCATGTTGACGAGAACAGCGCCGTCGGCCTGACGAGCGATCGCGCCCGTCTCGATGGTGACCTGGTGGTTACCGTAGTTGAATGTTCTGCTGACTTTCACAATTCGTTCCTTGCAATAAACGGCTTTTGTCCCCGGCTCTGCCGAAAACTGCCAAGTGCTGGTGGGGAGATTCCAAAACGTTCAGAGCCGGACGAACCGGCTCTGAACTTGGAAAAACTTGGATCAACGCCTCAACCCGAGCCGACCGATCAATTCCTGATAGCGGCCTTGATCGACACCCTTCAGGTAGTCGAGCAGCTTGCGCCGTTGGTTGACCATCTTCAGCAACCCACGACGTGAGTGATGGTCTTTGTCGTGGGAGGAAAAATGCTCGGTGAGCTGCGCGATCCGGGCGGACAAAAGCGCCACCTGAACTTCCGGGGACCCGGTATCGGTCGGACCGCGACCGTAGTTGGTAACAATTTCGGATTTCTGTTCCGACTTAAGAGTCATGCAGTTTTTCTCCAGCTCCGCCCTATACAGCGGACCTCTAACACTTTTAACCCGCTCCTCGAAGCCCGCCATTCTACCCAAAGAGACGCCACCGCTCCAAGCGGTTAAGCAGCGAAGACCCGCTTCGGTGCCAACAGCCCACCGGCCGTCACCTCGCCGATTGCGATGAAGACTCGTGGTGACCGGTAGATACGCACAGTGCCCTGGGGCCATGCGGCATCTCCGAGGACGGTCTGGCCGTGAACGAGCCGGTCTACGGCCTCTTCACCCACCATCACCTCGGGCCAAGCCGGCAGGGCCGAGTCGAGCGGCAGCAGCAGTGCGTCCAGGGCCTCGAGACTGCCGGATCCGGCCAGGTCCTCGATCTCCCTCAGCGTGCGCATCGACCGGCCTTCGAACGGCTCCACACCGGTCCGCCGGAGCTGCCGCACGTGGCCGCAGGTGCCGAGCCGTTCGGCCATGTCGATCACGAGGCTGCGCACGTATGTCCCTTTGGAGCAGCGAACCGTGAACGTAAGCTCGGGCCAGGCGTAGGCGCCCAATTCGATGCTCTCGATGGTGACGCGCCGCGGCTCGCGCGGAACCTCGATTCCGCGCCGCGCCAGCCGGTAAAGGGGCACGCCCCCGCGCTTGAGCGCGGAATACATCGGCGGCACCTGCTCGATCGAGCCGACGAACGAGCCGAGCACCTCGCTCACCTGCCGCATGCTCGGCACGGGCTCGGCCAACTCACGAATGATTTCGCCCTCTGCGTCGCCGGTGTCGGTGGCGACCCCGAGGGCGGCCGTAACCTCATAGGTCTTGTTTGCGTCGAGCAGATAGGCGCCCACCCGCGTGGCCGCGCCGAAGCAGAGGGGCAACATCCCCGTCGCCAGCGGGTCGAGGCTACCGGTATGCCCTGCCTTGGCAGCTTGAAACAGTCTTTTGACGCGCTGCAACACACCGTTCGACGTCATGCCCGCCGGCTTATCGAGAAGCAGAAGGCCGGCGACCTCTCGCCCGCGTGCGCGTCGTCCCGACATCGTGCCGTCCCGGTCAGTCGGTGGACTTGCGAGGCGGGCCGGGCTTCGACTGATCGATGAGCCGCCCGAGCTCGGCGGCGCGCTGGGCGGTAGTGTCGTGGCGAAACCTGAGCTCAGGAACGCGCCGCAGCTGCAAGGCCTCGCCGACGCGGGATCTGAAAAAGCCCCGGGCACGTTCGAACCCTTCCTTGACGTCCGCCGGATCCTCTTCGGGATCGATGAGATTGAAGTAGACCGTTGCGAGGCCGAGATCGCCGCTCACATCGACCTCGCTCACGCGGGCACCCGCGAGGCGAGGATCCTTCGCACCGCTGACCAGCAGCTCGTTGAGCAACCGCTGTATCTCGGCGGCGACTCGTATGTTTTCTCGAATGCTCGCGTGGCATGGGCTATAGAGTACGCGCGACCTCGGTCCGCTCATAGCATTCGATCTGATCGCCTGCCTTCACGTCGTTGTAGTTGCGCACGGCTATGCCGCACTCGGTGCCGGCTCGCACCTCACTGACGTCTTCTTTGAAACGTCGCAGGGATTCCAGCTGTCCCTCGTAGATGACGACGTTGTTGCGTAAGACGCGAATCGGGCTGCTGCGGCGCACCTGGCCGTCGAGGACCATACAGCCTGCTACGTTGCCGAACTTCGGCGAATGAAACACTTCGCGCACCTCGGCCAGACCGACGATCTGCTCGCGAATTTCGGGCGCCAGGAGGCCGCTCACAGCCGCCTTGATGTCGTCGATGGCTTCGTAAATCACGCTGTAGTAGCGGATGTCGACACCGGTCTCCTTGATGGCACCGCGAGCAGCCGCATCGGCTCGCACATTGAAGCCGATGATGATCGCCTTCGACGTGGCAGCCAGTTGGACATCCGACTCGGTGATGCCGCCGACACTCGCGCCGATGACGGTGATCTTGACGTCCAGCGAGTCGATCTTCTCGATTGCGTCCTTGATTGCCTCGGCGCTGCCTTGCACGTCCGCTTTGATCAACAGCTGCACGGTCGGAGAACCGCCTTCGGCCATTTGACTGAAAACGTTCTCGAGCTTGGCCGCCTGCTGTTGTGCGAGCTTCACGTCGCGCTCGCGACCTTGCCTGAACTGCGCAACCTCGCGAGCTTGGCGCTCGTCGGCCACCACTTGAACATCGTCGCCGGCCATCGGCGACCCGGACAGACCTAGCACGGCGACGGGAATGGAAGGCCCGGCGTCGGAAATCGCTTCGCCTTTCTCGTTGAACATCGCTCGTATGCGACCGTACTCCTGGCCCGCGAGCAACGTATCGCCGACACGCAGATGCCCCTTGCTCACGAGCACGGTTGCGACCGCTCCTCGGCCACGCTCGAGGCTCGCCTCGAGGACGACGCCCGAAGCCGGGCCAGTCGCAGGCGCCTTGAGATCGAGCACCTCCGCTTGGAGCAGCAGCGTATCCAGCAGATCGTCGATGCCTTCGCCGGTATGGGCCGAGACCTTCACGAACAGCGTGTCGCCGCCCCACTCCTCGGGAATCACATCATGCTGGGTGAGCTCGGTTCGCACGCGATCCGGATCGGCGTTCGGACGGTCGATCTTGTTGATCGCGACCACGATCGGCACACCGGCCGCCTTGGCGTGCTGGATCGCCTCGACCGTTTGAGGCATCACTCCGTCGTCGGCGGCGACGACGAGAACGACGATATCCGTGACTTGAGCGCCGCGTGCGCGCATCGCCGTAAACGCCGCGTGGCCCGGCGTGTCGAGAAACGTGATGCTACCTTTGGGCGTTTCGACGTTATAGGCGCCGATATGCTGCGTGATTCCGCCCGCCTCGCCTGCGGCAACGCGTGTGCGCCGGATATGGTCGAGCAGCGACGTCTTGCCGTGATCGACGTGTCCCATGATCGTGACGACGGGTGCACGCGGGAGCTCTTCCACTGCCCCGGCCGCCTGCTCCACGGATTGCAGCAGCTCGTCCTCGATTGCCGTCTCTTTGAGGGCCCTGCCCGTGTGCCCCATCTCCTCGACGACGAGCATTGCAGTGTCTTGGTCGATGACTTGGTTGATCGTGACCATCATGCCCATCTTCATGAGGGCCTTGATCACTTCGGTGGCCTTGATAGCCATGCGCTGAGCGAGCTCGGCGACCGTGATGGTCTCGCCGACCTCTACGTCTCGAATGACCGGCGCGGTCGGACGCTCGAAACCGTGCTGCGAATCGACACTGACCGCAACCGACCGGCGTCGTGCCTTCTTCTTGCGCCGCCGGCCGGCCATCCCGTCGGCGACGTGCAACGTGTGATCGGCGTCGCTCGGCTCTCCGACGAGCTTCTCCTTCTTCGCACGCTGGCGCGCACGCTCCGCCTCGGCCCGCTGTTGAGCGTCCTTCTCGGCCTGCGCGGCGCGAAGCTTCTCCTCTTCGGCAGCCCGGGCACGTGCCTCCTCGTCTGCCGCACGCTTGGCCTCTTCCTCGGCGCGGCGCTGCTGCTCGGCTTCCCGCTCCTCGGCCTCGCGACGTTCGCGTTCCTCGGCCTCCCGGCGCTCCTGCTCGACGTGCTCTGCGGTCGTGCGCGCCTCTTCCTCGGCGCGGCGCTGAGCATCGAGCTCCTCTTGCTGCTTGCGCGCCTGCTCCTCGAGCACGTCACGCTTGATATACGTTCGCTTCTGCCGGACTTCGACGTTGATCGTGCGCGAACGTCCTTGGCCCGCCGCGAGCCGGAGCTCGCTCTGAGATTTGCGCTTCAGAGTGATCCGCCGCGGCGCAGACTCCGCGGCATCCTTACGGCCGTGTGTCTTGCGCAAGTGCGTCAACAGCTCGAGCTTCGCGTCCTCGCTGATCTTGTCTTCTGCGCCCCCAACCTTGATTCCGGCCTCGTCGAGTTGCACAAGGAGTCGATCGACGGGCACCTTGAGTACCTTGGCAAACTCCGCGACCGTCACTTCTGCCATCGCCATCTCCTACGCCCCTTCTCTACGCCTGTTCCTTCTCGAACCAATGGGCGCGCGCAGCCATGATCAGCTGAGCCGCTCGCTCTGGGTCGAGATGATCGATCTCTTCGAGGTCGTCCACGGCCTGCTCGGCCAGATCTTCGCGCGTCACGATGCCGCGGCTCGCCAACACGAAAGCGAGCTCTTTGTCCATGCCTTCGAGACTCAACAAATCCTCAGCCGGCTCCGCCTGATCGATCTCCTCTTCGTTCACGATGGCCTGAGTAATCAGGACATCGCGAGCGCGCGAGCGTAACTCATTGACGATCTCGGGATCGAACTCCTCGATCGCGAGCAGCTCACTTGCCGGCACGTAAGCAATCTCCTCGAGAGACGAAAACCCTTCTTGTACCAGGATGTTTGCGACGTCCTCGTCGACGTCGAGGTCACGCATGAAATTGTCGAGCAACGAGCGCGCCTCCTTATCGCTTTTCTCTTCGGCCGCGGACTCGGTCATGACATTGAGCTCCCAGCCGGAAAGCTCGCTCGCTAAACGAATGTTCTGGCCGCCGCGACCGATAGCCTGCGATAGTTTTTCTTCTTCGACGGCCAGGTCCATGCTATGCGAGTCTTCGTCTACGACGATGGAGATCACGTCTGCCGGCGACATCGCATTGATTACGAATTGGGCCGGGTTCTCGTCATACAGAATGATGTCCACACGCTCGCCGGCCAGTTCGTTTGAAACGGCCTGTACGCGTGAGCCCCTCATGCCCACGCACGCTCCGACCGGATCGATCCGGCTGTCGAGACTGCGCACGGCTATCTTGGCGCGCAGCCCCGGGTCTCGGGCTGCGCCGAGAATCTCGATCAAACCTTGACCGACCTCGGGCACCTCGATCCGGAAGAGCTCTATCAAGAACTTCGGCGAAGTCCGCGTCAGAAACAGCTGCGGCCCGCGTGGCTCGGCACGCACTTCGCGCAGCAGACTTTTGATCCGATCCTGTGGCTTTATGGGCTCGCGCGGAATCAAGTCTTCTCGCGGAATGAACCCTTCCGCATTGTTGCCGAGGTCCACATAGGCACCGTTGCGGTCGACACGCTTGACGATTCCGCTCACGAGGTCGCCCTCGCGGTGCTTGTATTCCTCGACGACCTGCTCGCGCTCGGCCTCGCGCACCTTCTGCACGATCACTTGCTTGGCGGTTTGCGCGGCGATGCGGCCGAAGTCCACCGATTCCATCGGCTGCTCCACATAGCCTCCGACCTCGGCATTCGGTTCGACATCCACCGCGTCGATCAGGCGCAACTCGTGCGCCGGCTCTTCGAGCTCGGTCGAATCGTCGGCAAACACTTTCCAACGCCTGAACGTGTCGTACTCACCGGTCGTGCGATCAATGGCCACACGCACTTCGATGTCGTCGCCATAACGCTTGCGCGTCGCAGATGCCAGTGCCGCTTCGATGGCTTCAAAGATGACTTCCTTCTCGACGCCCTTCTCGTTCGAGACCGCATCAACGACCATCAAGATCTCTTTGTTCATGACTCAGTCACCCAAACCCTCGTCACTGTGGCGCCAATCTAGCCACGGTGATGTCGCTTAAACTCAGTCGCATCACTTCGCCATCGACGTCGAGCACGATCTGCTCGCCTTCGACACCCACCAGCTTGCCTGTCAACCGGCGCCGGCCGTCCAGCGGCTCACGAAGCTCGACGCGAGCGCGCTCGCCCGCGAATCGCTCGAAATGCTCGAGCTTTCGTAGCCTGCGGTCGAAACCCGGCGACGACACCTCGAGCACATAACTGCCCGGCAGCGGGTCCTCCACGTCGAGGAACGCTCCGAGCTGCTGGCTCACGCCCTCGCAGTCGGCCAACGTCACGCCGCCGGCCTGGCGGTCGATGTAGACCCGCAGCACCCCTCGACGCCCCAAGTGGACATCGAGATCCGCGATCTCGAACCCCAGCGCCGCAACGGCCGGCTCGAGCAACGCGATGAGTCGCTCCTTGTCGACGGTCTGACCCATCGCCCTCGTTCGTCTGCCTGTTCGAGCAAACAAAAAATGGGCCCAAGGCCCATTCTCACTCGCCCTCGCCACCGCATGCTTACCGCCGCAGCGGCCAGCCCGGACCAAACAAAAAGCCCCTAACGGGGCCTCTATACCTAACCAAGTGGTTAATTCTAAGCCCTGACCAGCTGATCCTGCGAGGAATGACTGGCGGCCTCGGAGTCTTTGCCCCGGAAAAACGCAGCTATGCTAGCAAATATCGCGGTCAGGGGATAGGCGCTGCGAAGGCGAAACCTGCACGATGCCTCGAGCCCTCCCCTAGTCGACGGACAGGCGCAGGAGCGAGAAGGGGTCGACACGAGCGTCGAGTATTCGCACACCCCAGTGTAGATGCGGGCCCGTCACACGACCCGTCGCCCCCGAGAGGCCAATGATCTGCCCGCGCTCGACCTCCTCGCCGGGATGAACATCGATTCGCGACAGGTGCAGGTACGTCGTATACAGGCCGAGACCGTGATCGATGAATACGGCATTGCCGCTATAAAAAAGACCCTTGGCCAGCACTACGCGGCCCGCATTGGCGGCATGAATGGGCGTCCCCGGCGCAGCTTTGAGATCGGCCCCCGAGTGCGGAGCGCGCGGATGGCCGTTGAAAACGCGCCGATGTCCGAAGTTGCGGCCATCCGTAGCGCCCGGAATTGGCGCGATGAACGCGCGGGCCCAAAACGCCTTGGGCGTCAACGTGGAATAGATAGCTGCGATCTCGTCCGCCTCGCGGCCGGCGCGCGCTTGATCTGCCGGATCCAGCTCGACGTAGCGATCCGCGACCGTCAGTCGCGTGGTTGGGTAGGCATGCGCCTGCACCGTGATCGGCTCTTTCTCGACGCGCGTGTGGCCGTCACTGTATCGATAGGTCACGGACGCGAAAACCTCGCCGGCTTTGGTATCGAGGTCGATGCCGAGGATGGCGGCCCAGCGAGCGCCGCGATGTACCAGCGGGACGTCGCGCTCGTCCCAACGGACCTGGACGGCCGTCAATCCGGCCTCGTCGGGAACGCTGAGCTCGAGAGCCTGCCCCTGGCCAACGACAAGCGCGGCAAATACCCACGAGAACATAACCGCCGATGATGGGGCGGCCGCGAAACGGCGGTCAAGGGCTATGGTCCGTCCAACACGACGCCGAAACCCGCCATGCCGAGCAAACCTCCCAATACGAGCTCGAGCACAATGGCCGCCGACGGAAGCAAGCCGAGGAGCACGTAGAGGAGTTTCCAGCGATGTGTGGCCCAGGCATAGGCACCGACCAACACGAGCCACAACGCCACGGACACGACGCTCGACCAGCCCTCGAGAAGCCGAGCGCCCGTCTCCCGGACCTCTATTCCGCCGGGCAACAAGAAGTACTGCGGCCAAAAGAACAAGAGATTTCCGAGCACGCGCGGGATACCGAACGACGGGGACGAATGCGCTACGGCCAATACAAGCAGTGGCAACAGCACGAAGGACGCAGTGAGCACAAAGACGCAAATGCCATAACGCGCAAGCAGTGCGCTCCGATTGATCTCAGCCATCTCCTACCCCCATTCCACGACGCGCCGAGGCCCGAGCGCCGCGCGCCCGGACCTCGGCCGATGAGCGGCACCGATCAGCGAAATTCGCTGGCCGGAACCGGCTTTTCGCCACCCACGAACCGCGCCATGTCGATGCTCGGCGTACCGGCCGTCGCCAAAACGAGGCCATGCGTGTATCCGTTGGAGTTGTAGCCTCCGTTGCCGATGGACGGCAGCGCGTCGTACGGCAAAGCGTCATCGTAGGCGCGATCCGCCGCCACGAGCCTGCCCCAGTACAGACTTGCGCCGAGCGAACTGCCGACGGTCCCGAGCGTCATCATCAGCGTCGGGTTGTCGCTCGGCCAATCCAGTTGGCTCACGAGCCGTCCGTCACCGAGCCAGCTCGCGTCACTGTCGTGGGCACTGAGCGTCGATCCGCCATACTCCAACGCCGTATGGCGCGGCAAGAAGCCGAGGATCTTGCGCCCGGTCACGTAGACCACGTCCGCTTTTCGCCCCGTCTCGCCCTTCGGCTCGAGCTCGTCCGCATTCGCATCGAAGATTCCGAACACAGCCAGAAACAGCTCGAGGCCCCGCCGATAGCGAGGCTCGTCTGCCGAACCGCGCTCCCCGATGACACCGCCGAGATCTCGACCGCCGATCGGAACACCGAGCATCTGCTCGTACGCGGTCTTGATCGCCGCCTGCCCTTGATCGAGCGTTTCGCTGCCGGCCTCGATGCCCGCCTCGTGATGCCATGCGCTCAAGGCGGATTCCTCGAACACCGAATAGTCCGGCACGGCGATGGTCGTGTAGTAAGGAAACCACCCGCAGCTGCGAAAATAGCTTTCCAGATACCACGGCTCGCAGAGGTAGTAGACGACGACGTATGAGGCCAACCGGATGGGCGCGTTGGCCGTGAAGTAGCTCGAGTCCGCGAAGTATTCACGGCTGTCGGCTGCAAAGTGCCTGAGGTCCGCATCGACCGCGCGGACCCCGCGCGGCTGCAAGCTCAGCAGCTGACCGGATGCATAGACGATCTGATTGGGGATCGAAGCCGTACCGACGGCAGCGCCGATACCCTTGAGCAGCACATCGGCGAACCCGTCTACGTTGAAGTCGCGCAGCGTCACGCGAATCGCCGACGACGGCCACGACCGCGCAGCCGTAAGCTGCGTAGACGACGGCACGAGCGCGGAGAAGCCGCCCGCCCCGTTCTGCAGTAACAGCAGCTTGTCGACCGTGCCGTTGCCGGCCTGCCCACCGGCCGTGCGATTAACGAACACGTCCAGGCGACCATCGGCATTGGCATCACCGACCCGCGTCTCGTAGCGATACCTGAGCTGCGTATCCAACGGGTCCAGCGCCGGCACGCTCGAGCCAACCGCGACTCGCGCCTCCGCGCTGTATTCCGTGAATTCGTAGCCGAAGTAAGGATCCGACACATACCACCAATAAGCGACGCGATAGTAGTAAGTGCCGGGCGCTTTGCCACTGAACGCGACCGGCCCGGAGCCGACCGTCTTCCATGTTCCCCCAGCTGTGCGCTCCTCCAGCCAGTCGGACATACAACCGCTGCATCGCGTATAGCTGACCGTATAAGCACCCGCGCTCACTGCAGGCGCGCTCGGCGGCGCGACGGCGGCACCGGCCGGTGCCGAATACAGGGCAGCCGACGCGATGAGACAAGTCATCCACCGGCATAGCCTCGACAATGTCCGAATCCTTGTCATCGATACCTCTCCTCTTCCATGAGAATTCGCCCGGCCTGAACTTCACGGCGGCGGCCGAGCTCCCGACTCCGCCTGTCGACTCAACGCAAAGAAACCCGACGCCCGAGCGCGAAGCAGCCTGTCCGCCGCTGCCGCGCCGACGAGATCCTCGAGCCGTCGGCGCTCCTCGGCTCTGATGTCATGAATCGGGCCGACGGACCTCCGCGAATCGGCTGCGCCACTCGCCACCCACGCGAGCAACCGTTCCTGTGCGTCGTTCATGACGCCGTACGCCGCGTCCACCGTGGCTTGCCCGAGCCCGAGATCGGCGGCAACAGCCGCCAGGCTCCCAAAGGTCGGGTCCAGTCGCGCCCAGACGTGATCCGAACGCTGCGCGCCGAGCTCCTCGCGCAACGCGCGCCGTGCCTCGAGTTGCGCAGCGGGATCGCCGGCCGCCGTGTCGACGGCCGCCAGCGTTCGATATGCATTGCGAAATTCCGACTCCGTGAAGTCGATGTCACTGGCACGCAGCGCATCGGCCAAAGGCGAAATACGCAATGCGTACTCGAACGCATCGTCTGCCGTAAGCACTGGCGGCACGTTGTAGGGCGCCGGACTCCCTGCCTGCGAAGAGGTGGCATTCGATGGGAGACGCTGCGCCGGATGCAGCGTTGCCTCGTCGAGGCGCCACTCGTTCAGCGCGATCTGTGCACCCGAGTCCAGAAAGTCGAGCTCGGCACCCAGCGGGCGATACAGCTTCACGAACTCGGGTGCCGCGACGGCAGCCGCGCCGAACAGGTCTTCGAGTTGGGCCCGGACCCCACGCTCGGCCGCCGCCACGGCGAGCCGATAACCGGCCGCGGGTGCGAGCCCGTTCTGCCAATACCTGATGACGGGCTGGTCGATGCCTGCCACAGCCGCGTCCTCGAGCTCGGCGAAGAGCAGCCGCTTTGCTTCGTGCTCGCTGAGACCCAGGGTCAGCAGACCCTGATAGTACGAAGCCGCACTCGTAGCGGCTGGCGCCTGCGCCGCAACCCTCCCGGGCGAAACCGCGCTGCTGTGCTCCGCACGCGACTGGCCGGACGTCGACGCATCGAGCAAGAGCCCGGTCAGCGTCAAGTTCGCGACGAGTGACACGCCGAGCAAAATCGTCTTGATCACGAAGGCCACACAGATCGGGAATGGAAATGCATGGCAATCAGCGTAGCCGTGCCGGCTGCACGGATCTGCGCACAATAGTGGGCAATACGCCCACTATTGCCGCTCAGACAGCGCGAGGACGAGCGTCAGTCTTGCGGGAAACGAATCGCCCGCACGGCGTACAGCCGCGGGCTATCGCATCGCATCAAGGTACCGAACAGCTCGTTATATCGATCGAGACCGTTACCGTTCGTAAACTGATCGTACTCCCGCCCGAAAGCCTCGTAAGAGGCGTAGCCCACGGCCCACTTGAAGTTGTAGTCGGCGTCACTGCGCTCGCCGTATGCCGGAAAAAGCAGCCACTGTGCGGCCGTCGAGCCGGCAGTACCGGTGTCGTCGACCCACTGCCGAACAGCCCGCAGCGCGTCGTCCATGGCGGCACCGAGGCGCAGCGTGCACGTGCTGACCTCGAGCGGTCCGAAACGACCGGGATCTATGGGGCTGCGCAGCGTGACAACGGCAAAGTTGCGATTGCTCCCGCAGGTCATCACGTTGTTGAAAAGAGGGCCGAGCTCGGCGCCTTCGGCGAAGTAGTGCGCCATGCTTTGACCCATCGTCAAACCATCGGGCCACGAACCGACCCACGCGAGATCGAAGTCGATCTCCTCGCTGTGCGAAATCGGCGTCAGCGTGTATGCCGAGTACTCGGGCGCGCGCGTGCGCTCCATCCATGCGTTGAACCCGCGTGCCAACCCGTCGATATCGGCAGCGCCCTTGCCCGCGGCGAATTTGCAGGTGAGAACCTCGATCGGCGCGATCGGTGCGCTGTCTGTCTGGGCATTCGCCCGGCTGGCGAACAGCGCGATCAACGCCAATGCCGCCGCCGCTCGTCTCGAACTGTGCATTCCCGCTCCCGAACCTGCCGACAGTCGCGTTCGCGACACCGTCAGGTTACTCGATAAAACCACAACTCGATCGCATTGGCCGCGCGCGCTCCGGTGGCGACGAACACATCGCGATTGAGCCAATCATAAGGTCCCTCCTGAACCAAGAACGTCGGCGTCGTTCGAAAGTAGTACTCCGAAGCATCCACGTCCTCGCCGGCCGCAAGCCGCTCGATGACCTCCGCCGGCCCGTGTCTGAACCCGCGATTGCGAACCTGGATCAGCGTGCCGTCGGCTGCTTCGAGCAGATACACGGCCTCGGCGACGGTGACGCCGTCCGGGCGTACGAACTGCCAGTCGGCCCCCCCGCCGAGCACTTTGCCCTCGAGTCCGTGCCCCGCGAACGACCCGCCGACAATCGGAATCATCCGGCGAAGTCCTTCCGGACTCGGACCGATGACGACAGCCGGACCGAGCCGTGCTTTGAGGCCGAAGACGAAGTCGAGATCGGGCTTTACCAGCGGCATAACGGAATCCCTTGCTCAGTGTTTCGTCGCAACCACCGTTGCGAAGTCGTTGACGACTTGAACGTCGAGCGCCGCGAAGCCCGAGGCGCGCAGGCGCTGCTCCACCCAGTCGCGGGACAGTCTGAGCTTGCGATAGAAGCTCTTATGGAAGGTCCATCGGCCTGCAGTGCGGCGATAAAGCAAATCGTGAATCTTGACGGTCTCGGGCTCGAACTCGAGAAAACACGTAAACACGGTGTCGTCATCGCTGCGCACCGGGATAAAACGCTCGAGCTCCGTGAGCTCGCGCGACATGTCTCGAAACGTGACGATGAATCGTCCTTCAGGCTCGAGAGCCGCATGCACTTTGGCGAATAACGTACCGACGAGCTCCTTGGACTTCAAATGCAACACCGTGTCGAGCATGCAGACGATGAGCTCGACAGGCGAAGAGGAACGGCGATCGAAGTTCACCATGTCGTCGCGAACGATCGCGATGTCCAAGTCCCCGGCGTGCTCCCGCAACTCGTCGAGAAGCTTCCGATCGGTGTCGATTGCGACGACGGAAAAGCCGAGCGTCGCCAGCGGAATTGCCTGAAAGCCGCAGCCCGCACCGAGATCGACGGCCCGGCCACAGCCGCGCGGTGCGATCTTGCGCGCCGCGAAGAATTCCGCGTTGCGCGCGATGGCGGCATCGAACCCTCCGGCCATCCAAGCGTACACGTCTGCGAGCACCTGATCGTAATGCTGTTCTACGCTCGGCATACAACTCCCCCAAACACTCGGGCGATGCGCGGGCCCGCGCAGGCGGGAGTATAGCCGCGCACGCCAGTCGCTAGGCAGCCGCAGCCGCGGCGTCGGCAAAGACGACGGCACCCGAACGCCTGACACGGGACGCGACGAGCTCGGCGTTCCCTGCCACGAGGCCGGCCAGCACCTCACGCTTCTGCGCGCCCGTGACGAACCAAACGATGGCGCCTGCGCGATTGATCGCGTCGAACGTCAACGTCATGCGCTCGCGGCCTTGATGTGGCGGCGCCGGCAAAACGTCCTCTCCCGAAGCGTTCAACAGCGGCGAGCCTGGAAACAAGGATGCCGTATGCCCGTCGCCGCCGAGTCCGAGATGCACCACGTCGACACTGTCGCCGGGCCCCGTAGCGACCCGCAATTCCGCGGCATAACGCCGTGCAGCGGTCGCCAAGCTCGGCTCCTCCACCGGCATCCAATGAAAACGTTGCGGATGCGCTGCGATGCGGTTTTCGAACGCGTGCATGAGCGTGACGGCATTACGGTCCGGATGACCGGCAGGCGCCACGCGCTCGTCGACCTGAAACACGTCCACGAAGGCCCAGGGAAGGTCCTGCGTCGCAAGGATTTCGAGCATACGCTGCGGCGAGCGACCGCCGCTCAGAGCGAGTGCGGCGCGTCCCCGGATATCGAGGGCCGAGCGCAGCGTAGCGGCGATCGCCCGCGCGGCGAGCAGCGCCGCGGCCTCCGCGTCGGCCGCGACCTCCAGACGCGGCCGATCCTCATTCGGCACGCGGCAATCTCCACCCTCCGCGCCCCACCGTGATCGCATCGGCCTCATCGGGCCCCCAAGCACCCGGCTCATAGAAGTACGGTCGGCTCGACACGCCGATCACGGAATCCACGATGCGCCACTCTTCCAGCACGCCGTCCTCACGCGCGAACAATGATTTGTCACCCGTCAATGCCGCCCCGATGAGACGTTCGTAAGCGCCCATTTCGTCTTCACCCGAATTGCAGACGAACAACTCGACCTCCCGGCCGTGCATCTCGACGCCGGCCTTCTTCGCGAGCGCGCCGAGCGCAATGGACACTTCCTTGGGACCGAGCCGAAAATTCAGATAGTTCGGCGCGCCGAGCGAAGACCGGCCGAAGACATGCTGCGGTGGCTGCTTGAGCGTGACGAAGACCTCGGTCGTCGTCGTAGCAAGCCGCTTTCCGGCCCGCAGATAAAACGGAACGCCGGCCCAGCGCCAGGAATCCATGTGCAGCCGCAAGGCCGCATAGGTCTCGACGTTGGAGTCCTCCGCGACGCCGGTCTCCTGACGATACCCTTGGTACTGGCCACGAACCACGTCGGCAGGATCGACTGCGCGAATGGCCTTGAAGATCTTGGCCTTCTCGTCGAGCAAGGCACCGGCGCTCTGCCCCACGGGCGGTTCCATCGCGAGGTGCGCCACGACCTGCAGCAAATGGTTCTGCACCACGTCACGCACCGCGCCGACTTCCTCGTAGAACTTGCCGCGAGTCTCGACGCCGAAAGTCTCGGCCATCGTGATTTGTATGTTGTCGATGTAGTTGCGATTCCAGATCGGCTCGAGAAACGCGTTTGCGAACCGAAAGAACAGCAGGTTTTGCACCGACTCCTTGCCGAGGTAGTGATCGATTCGATAAACGTCCTGCTCCGCGAACGTCTTGTGCAACGCCGCATTGAGCTCCTCGGCGCTCGCGAGGTCCCGGCCGAACGGCTTCTCGACGACGACACGCGCGCCGTCGGCGCAGCCGGACTCGCGTAGGTTGTCCGACACTTCGCCGAACAGGCTCGGCGGCACGGCCAGGTAGTGCAAAGCGTGCTTGGCACCGCCGAGCTGCTCGCGCAATCTCTCGAACGTGTCGGCTTCGCGGTAGTCGCCGTCCACGTAGCGCAGCAACCCCGCGAGCGTCTCGAAAGCCTCCTTGTCGAACCCCGTCCCGTTTTGCTCGAGGCTGTCGCGGATGCGCGTCTTGAGCCGATCGAGATTCCATCCCGAGCGGGCGACCCCGACCACGGGGATCTCGAGTGCGCGGCGTTGAATCAGGGCTTGAAGGGCCGGAAAAATCTTCTTGTGCGCAAGGTCGCCCGTCGCGCCGAACAGGACCAGGGCATCTGCACGAGGCGCACTCATTCTCGGCCGCTAGACTCCCGCCCTCCCGCCGAGCGTTCCTGATGTCCGCCGAACTCCAGACGCATGGCCGAGAGCAGACGGTTGGCGAAATCGGCCTCGTCGCGCGACGCGAACCGCGCGAACAAGGCCGTTGCGAGAACGGGTGCCGGCACCCCGGCCTCGATCGCCGCGCTCACGGTCCAGCGTCCCTCGCCCGAATCCGCGACGTTGCCGGCAAAGCCGTCGAGCACGGGATCTTTCTTGAGAGCGCTGGCAACGAGATCGAGCAGCCAAGACCGGACGACGCTGCCATGGCGCCACACTTCGGCGATCGCGTCCAGATCGAGCTCGTAACCGAAGTGCTCCGGCGACTTGAGCGGAGAAGTCTCTGCATCCACTTGCTGCTGCCGCAACCCGATGTTCGCATGCTTGAGGAGATTGAACCCTTCGGCATACGCGGCCATGAGACCGTATTCGATACCGTTGTGGACCATCTTCACGAAATGACCGGCGCCGCTCGGCCCACAGTGCAAATATCCCTGCCCTGCGGTGCCGCCCGCATCCTCGGCCGGCTTGCGCCCGCCCGGGGCAAGCGCGGCGAACAACGGCTCGAGGCTCGCCACGACAGCCTGCTCACCGCCGATCATCTGGCAGTAGCCGTTCTCGAGCCCCCAGACGCCGCCGCTGACGCCCACATCGACGTAGTGCAACCCGCTCGCGGCGAGCTCCTTGGCCCGACGCACGTCGTCGACATAGTGGGAATTGCCGCCGTCGATGATGGCGTCACCGGAATCTAGCTCCTTCGCAAGCTCGGTGATCACGCCGTCGACGGCCGCTGCGGGAATCATGATCCAAACGGCGCGCGGTCGCTCGAGCTTGCCGACGAGGTCCGCGATCGAGTCCGTCCCGACGGCTCCTTCGCCAACGAGCTCATCGATCGTCCGTTTGTTGCGCGCAAAAACCACGCAATCGTGACCCGCGGCGAGCAGCCGCTTGGCCATGTTGCCGCCCATACGGCCGAGACCTATGAGGCCAAGCTGCATAACGTTTGATTCGCTCTCGCCGGTCGGTGGTCGTTGTGCATCACTATGCCACAATGGGACTACAACGGTCCTCTAAGGTTCGCGCTAATTCGCTGAAATCGCGAGTGAGCGAGGTGAACGCTTGAGGTTGGGCTCAACCCATGGAGTCGACGTCCGTGGAGAACAACAATCGCCTCGACCGGCCGGTCGACGACGCGCTCGATCATGTGCTCGGTCCGACGAATGCGCCAATCACCCTCGTCGAGTACGGTAGTTACGACTGTCCACATTGCCGCGCCGCGAACGACCGCATCACCGAGGTTCGCAATCAGTTCGGCGAGCGCCTCAAGTACGTGTTCCGTCACCGCCCGGTCACCGGCAGCGAGCTGGCGCGCCGCGCCGCGGAGCTCGTCGAGCGGGCGGCGACGCCTGAGGAGTTCTGGGACGCGCATGTGACGCTCATGACGCGCTCGGCAGCGTTGACCGATCGGGATCTCGCGGCGGTCGCAACCGACCTGCGTGTCGCGAGCGATCCGGCGGACGGCGAGCACGCGCAGCGCGCCAAGAATCGGGTCGACGCCGATATCGCAAGCGCTCGCGCGAGCGGCGTGCTATTCACGCCGACGTTCTTCATCAACAGTCGTCGCTACGACGGCCCGTGGGACGAGAGCTCTTTTGCCGACGCCATGCTCGGGTCTTTCGGTCATCGCGTCCGCACGGCCGCGCTGGGCTTCGCAAGCTGGGCACCTTCGGCCGGCCTGCTGCTGCTCTTGGCGTCCGTGGTCTCCATCGTGCTCACGAATTCGGAGCTCGCGGCCACCTTCTCGGCGTTTTGGCACACGGATGTCACGCTCGGGTTCGGTAATTCGCAATTCCGGCTGTCGCTGGTGGACTGGATCAACGACGCGTTGCTGACGGTCTTCTTCCTAGTCGTCGGTCTCGAGATAAAGCGTGAGTTCACCGTCGGGCACCTCGCCACGCGCCGCTCGGCGGCGCTGCCGATCGCCGCCGCGGTGGGCGGCATGGTGGTACCGGCGCTTCTTTACGCTTGGCTCATACCACCCGGGTCCTGGTCGCTCGGCTGGGGCGTGCCGATGGCGACTGATACGGCATTCGCGATCGCCCTCATAGCGATGCTCGGCAGCCGCGTGCCGATCGAGCTCAGAATCTTCCTCACGGCCGCCGCCATAGTGGACGATATCGGCGCCATCATCGTCGTTGCCCTGTTTTACTCGAGCCGAGTCGATCTCGCGGCACTGGGCTGGGCCGCGGTCATCGTCGCGCTGCTTGCGCTGCTCAACCGCTCGGGCGTCTACCGCGTCACGCCGTACCTCCTGCTCGGCGTTGCGCTGTGGATCTGCGTGCACGCGGCGGGGCTGCACGCGACACTGGCAGGCGTATTGCTCGCCGGGTTCATCCCGACGCGCCCGCCTCCCGACTACAGGACACTTCTCTTGCAGGCCGAGACCATTTTGGCCGCCGAAGCTCAACATGGCGGAGAGCAATATCGGACCGGGCCTTCCGCACCCGCGTTGCAGGCGATCGACGCCATTCACGAGCGGCTAGAGTCTCCGGCCGATCGCATGCTACGGACGGTCGGCCCACGCTCCAGCTACGTCGTCTTGCCGATTTTTGCCCTCGCCAACGCCGGCGTGGCGATGGGGCTCGGCACCTTCTCGGCTCACGGGCCACTCTTGGTCGCCATCGCAGCGGGACTGACCATCGGCAAGCCGCTCGGCTTCATCGGAGCGTCGTGGCTCGCCGTCCGCTGCGGGCTCGCGAGCAAGCCTCGCGAGTACACATGGTTGCAGCTGGCAGGGGCCGGCGCGCTCGCGGGCATCGGTTTCACGATGTCGTTGTTCATCGCGAGCCAGGCCTTTCCGCTCGATACGGACTTTGCCGCCGCCAAGATCGGTGTATTCGGCGCGTCGATTTTATCCGGGCTCATGGGCGTCGCATTATTGCGGCTCGCACCCGCCGCGGACGCCGCCGCCGGCCGGCGTTGAGTCGGGAGGACCGGGGAACTCCGGAGCCGGCGCGAGCAACCAAATAGCTGTGGAGCCGCGCCCCGGTGCCGCAAGGTGCCGGCCGTGTACGTGCGGCCGAAACCCGGCATTACGGCTAATACGTGTGGCAGTAAATACCGCAAGTCTGCGATACTCGAACCGGCTGTTTTTGTTTGGAATTACTCACGAAACGAAGGTCCCGCCGAAGCCGATGACCCACCGATTGACCAGCACGGCGCTCATCCTTGCCGGCGTCGCCGCAGTGACGGGATGCCAGCCATCGCGCGAGCAGCTTGCCGCAACCCACAAAGCCACGGTCGACCACTACTGCCTGGACTGCCACGACTACGCCGGCCGTGAGGCCGGGTTGACGCTTCAGGACGCCGACCTCGTCGACGTCGCCGACCATGCGGCCACCTGGGAGAAGGTCATCGTCAAGCTGCGCGGACACCTCATGCCACCGCCCGGCGGACCTCGCCCCTCGGCCGAGGAGGCCGATTCGCTCGTAGCGTATCTCGAGAACTCACTCGATGCCGCGGCAGCCGCGTCACCGAATCCGGGCCCTGCGGCAATCCATCGGTTGAACCGCACGGAATACGGCAACGCTATACGCGATTTGCTTGCACTGGACATCGACGCAGCCGACTTTCTCCCGGCCGACGACGAAGGCTACGGTTTCGACAATATCGCCGACATCCTGCGCGTGTCGCCGTCGTTGCTCGAGAGCTACCTCGACGGCTCGGCCAAAATCGCGGCCCTCGCCGTCGGCGACCCGAACATAAAGGCCGTTTCTTCCGTTTACCGCGCGCCCGCGGACCTGTCGCAGCGCGAGCATATCGAAGGCCTGCCGCTCGGCACGCGCGGCGGGATCCTCATCAAGCACAACTTTCCGCTCGATGGCGAATACGACTTCCGGGTATTCCTGCTGCGCAACATCGTCGGTTACATGACCGGGCTCGAATGGCCTCACGAGCTGGAGATCGCGATCGATGGAGAACGCGTCTTTCTCGCCGACGTCGGTGGCCCTGAAGACAACAAGATGTCCGACGACAACTTCGCCGCAGCCGCCGACGCCATCGACGCCCGACTGCGCACGCGAGTGTTCGTACGCGCCGGCGAGCACGACGTGAGCATTGCGTTCCTGCGCAAGAGCTCCGCGGAAACGCACGAGCCTCTCGAGCTGTTCACGCGCGATCTCGATCTGCAGGACATGAACGGCATTCCCGTCGTCGACTACGTCAACGTGACCGGCCCCTTCAACGTGACGGGCCCGGGCGATACGCCGAGCCGCCAACGGATCTTCACGTGCCACCCAGCCGAGCACTCCGAAGAGCTGCCGTGCGCGGAAGAGATCCTGTCGACGCTTGCTCGCCGTGCCTATCGACGGCCCGTCACCGAGAACGACCTCGCCTTGCTGCTGCGCTTCTTCCGCGAGGGCCGCGAGCGCGGCAGCTTCGACCAAGGCATCGAGACGGCGCTGCGCGTCGTTCTGACGAGCCCGCAGTTTTTGTTCCGTAGCGAGTCAGACCCTCCCGGCGCGACCCCTGGGACCGTGTACGCGCTCGGCGATCTCGCGCTGGCCTCGCGGCTGTCGTTCTTTCTCTGGAGCAGCATTCCCGACGACGAGCTGCTGAAGCTCGCAGAGCAAGGCAAGCTCAGCGAGCCTGCCGTCTACAAGGCGCAGATTGCCCGCATGTTGGCCGATCCGCGGTCCGAGGCGTTGACGAAGAATTTCGCCGATCAATGGCTGTATCTGCGCAACCTGCCGAACGCGCGACCCGACCCGGAGATGTTTCCGGACTTCGACGAGAACCTTCGCGAGGCCATGCGCCGCGAGACCGAAATGCTCTTCGATCACGTCGTGCGCGACGACCGCAGCGCCATGGAACTGCTCACCGCGAACTACACCTTCCTCAACGAACGGCTCGCACGCCACTATGGCATCCCGGACGTCTACGGCAGCAACTTCCGCCGCGTCGAGCTCAGCGACCCGAACCGCTACGGCTTACTCGGGCAAGGCAGCATTCTTACCGTCACGTCGAACCCGAACCGCACGTCGCCCGTGCTGCGCGGCAAGTTCGTCCTGACGAACCTGCTCGGCACGCCGCCGCCGGCGCCGCCGCCGAAGGTGCCGGCCCTCGCCGAGAACGAGCCCGGCAAGGAAGCGCGCTCGGTGCGCGAGCGGCTCAAGGCGCACCGTATCAACCCCGTGTGCGCAACCTGCCACGACGTCATGGACCCGATCGGGCTCGCGCTCGAGAACTTCGACGCCGTCGGACGCTGGCGCACCAAGGAACCGGGCGGTCTCGTCGACGCGAGCGGTCAACTGGCCGATGGCACGCCCATCAACGGGCCCGTATCGCTGCGCAACGCGCTCACGGCCAAGCCCGAGCAGTTCGTCCAGGTCGTGACGGAGAAGCTCTTGACCTACGCACTCGGCCGAGGCCTCGAAGCCTACGACATGCCGACCGTTCGCGGCATCGTTCGCGAGGCGGCGAAAGACGGTTACCGCTTTTCGGCCATCATCAACGGTATTGCCAACAGCACACCGTTCAAGATGAAGAAGGTCTCGCCCGTCGCCGATCCGGACACGACCACGGCCAAGCTCGACGATTAGGCTGCCCGCTCAGTCGACGTACGCGGGCGCTTTCGGCAGCGCCGCGTGCGTCGCTTTGTCGTGCTCGATCCACAGCGTCGCGCGATTGTCCTTCAGAAACCGCTCGATCTTCGCCCTCGAAGCGCGCGATTCGTCCGCATCGTACTCGAACGTCGGCACTCGGCCAGTCGTGCGCTCTTCCGGGTAGTGATACAGATCCCCGCCGAGCACGATCGTGCCGGCATGGGCGAGCTTCACTGCGACGACCTGATGCCCGGGCGTATGTCCAGGTGCCGACATCACGACGACCGTACCGTCGCCGAACACGTCGAAGCTCTCGTCGTCGAGCAGCTTCGTCTTGGCCGAACGCAGCGCGTCGAACGTTTCCGTCTTGATGATGCCCTGCGGCTTGTCGGAGAACATGAAGTCGCGCTCGGCCTTTTGCACGATCCACGTCGAGCCAGCGAAGGCATTCGCGTTCGCCGTATGGTCCGAGTGATAGTGGGACAATGCAAAGTAGTCGATGTCGGCCGGCTCGTAACCGATCGCCTTCAGCTGCGGCAGCAATCTCTTGCTGGCCGACATGATGCCTTCCGTAACGCCCTCGCCGTTGCTCGGGATATGGCTGTCCTCTATCTCGCCGGAGTCGAACATCAGGCTACCGCGGGGTGTGACGATCAAATACGAGACGTCGACGAAATCGACCTCTTTGAGCTCCTCGGCCTTGAAATGAAACAGTGCCGGGTCGAGGCCTTTGATCTCCCCGTCGTCGAAAATATAGATCCGTGGCGTGGCCGGCGCAGGCGGCTTCGCCTCGGCCGAGAACGCCACCCCGAGGCACAAGGCCGTCAACACTAAATAGGCTCTACGAGCACGCATTCTCGATTCCTCCCGGCTGGTCACTGGTCGCGGAATGCCGCTTCGATGGCGGCATTGATACGGCCCGTGGCGGGCCCGTTTACAGAACTCAGATCGGCGAATTCCTCGGCGATCGCCGGCGCCAACTTCGCGCGAACGGCATCGAGCGTGATCCCGCGCGCCTTGGCGTCGCGAACGCGTTCGACCACGGCCGTGAAGTACTGCCGATACCGCCGAACGAGCGCAAGATCACCGAGTCGACCGTGGGCAGGCACGATTCGGACGGGCGCGAGGGCCTCGTAGCGATCGAGGTTCCGAAGCCACTTGTCGAGGTCCCCGGAAGCGGCACTCACGGCCGGAAATACGGACATGACCGTATCTCCCGTGAACAGCACATGGTCCTCGACGATGAAAAACGCCGTGTCACCCCGCGTGTGATTCGGCCCGACGCCGAAAGCTCTGACATGCACGCCGCCGAGGTCGATCGTGATCGCCTCGTCGAACAAGATATCGGGCGCTCTGAAGCGAGCCCCCTTCAGGAAGTCCGCCACCGTCCGCGAGAAGCCCGCGAATCGATCGATCGTGGCCTGGCCGACCTCGTCCACCTCGCGCTGCTGATCAATCCACCGAAGCATGCGAGCGTCCTCGGGAAAGGCCGTCGCGCCGAGGTCGTGCTCGGGATGAAAGTGAGTGGCCGTTAGGTAGAAGTGCCCGCCGCCGGCGAGTTTCTCGGCTTCGTGCAAGACCACCCGGCCATTGCGCTCACCGAGCCCGGTATCGACGATCAAGGTGGCTCGATCGCCTACGATAATGCCTACATTGGGGACCAAGCCCACGTTGTCGTCGAGAATCACATGTACGTGATCCGACAATCGGTCTGTCCGACCCGTCTTGACGAGCGGCTCAGCCGGGGTCTGCGCCGCCGCAAACGAGCTCCACGCCAAAAGCACGGAGTAACCGGCGAACAAAGCCGCGGCACGGCGAAACGCATCCATTGGGCTCCCCCGCCTTTATGCTGAAGCTCATGGTACAACGACGGGGCTCGGCGACCGAACCATCAACCCGAGGCGGAATCCATAGGAACAAGTACGTATGGCTCTCTTGGCGGCCTTCGCCGAGCCTTCGGAGACGGTGCGCGACCAGCGCCACCGGGATGTGAGCTTGGGAGAACCCAGGAGACAGGATGCCGGACCCCACGATCGAAACCAGCGTTGCTCAAAGCGAGCTCTTCAACGGCTTGGCGGCGGATTTCCTGGCCTACCTTGCAAGCCACGCGCAAACCCGGCGCCTCGCGAGCAACGAGCTACTATTCCACTTCGGGCAGAAGGCCGATCACTTCTACTTGATCAAGAGCGGCCGCATCTCGGTCGAGGTCGCAGCCATCGAAGGGCCCACGCTCGAGCTCCAGGAGCTCGGTCCGGGCGCCACCGTCGGGTGGTCGTGGTTGATACCGCCCCATCGGTGGAGCTTTCAAGCGCGGGCTATCGAGCCGACCGAGGTCATCGAATTCGACGGGCAATCCGTGCTGTCGCATTGCGAAAGCGACCCGAGCTTCGGCTATGCCGTGTTGAAGCGCTTCTCGACGCTCATGTCCGAACGCCTGCAAGCCGCGCGGCAGCGCATGATGGAAGAATGGAGCCCGCAGGGTTTCGCCTGAGCTCGCGCAGTCGCGGGCCACGCGATCTTCGAGCGGCGGTCCGTTAGCTAGAATCTCGGCCGCGCGGTTCCCCGCGGCACGGAGTATCGACTCGCCAAGCGGCCGCCTAGATGGATAATAGGCAGACGTCGCAGCCGGCTCTCCTCTCCCTATGACCCGCAAAATGCGCTCAGACCGTTGACCCGACGTTGTTACTCGACGACGAGGAGCGCGAGCCGCTCCCGCGCCCCTGCTTGGGCCCATTTCGAGGACGAAACGCTGCTCAGGCTGCGGTTTCGCGACCTCGGCCTCACGGTGCCTGCAACGCCCGTGCAGCAGGACCTCGAGCACGTATATGCGGAGCTCGCCAGACGCGGCATTCGATTCCGTCCCCATGCTTGGCTCTCGACCGAGTGGTTTTCGCCGGACGGCGTCCCTGGCCTCGCGATTCCGTTCTTCGTCGCACACCCAAGGTTGCGGCGCCTCGAAACGAAGCTCGTCGGGCAAGCCGAAGGCGGCAGCCGCCCATGGCGGCTGCGGTTGCTGCGGCACGAAATCGGGCATGCGCTCGATACGGCGTACGGATTGCGCCGCCGGACGGACTGGCGAGCGACATTCGGCCGTGCTTCGTCCCCCTACCCGCGGACCTATGTGGCGCGTCCGATCAGTCGCGACTATGTTCGGCATCTCGAGCACTGGTATGCGCAGAGTCACCCGACCGAGGACTTCGCCGAAACGTTCGCCGTGTGGCTGCAGCCGCGGGCGCGCTGGCGGCGCCGGTACGCGGGGTGGCCCGCATTGGCAAAGCTCGAATATGTCGACCGCCTCATGAGCGAGATCGCGGCGCGTCCGCCGCGCACGCGCAACCGATTGCGAATCGCGCCTTTGAGCGACAACACGAGAACACTTCGTGAGCACTACCGACGGCGCGGCGGCTCGACCGCGGGCAACGAGCGCTACGACACCTGGCTGCGCACGTCGTTTTCCGCCACACACGGGAACGCGCCGAGTACCGAGCGGTTTCTGCGCGACGCAGGCCACGAGCTACAGCGGCGGCTCGAGCGCCGCACCCGACAAGACCCTTACTTGATCGTCGAGGTGCGGACTTTGCTCAGGCAGCGCGCCGCGCAGCTGGAACTTCACACCCAAGCGTCCAGCCGCCGGGAGCTCTCGCGCGCCGTGTTGCTTCACGAGCGGGTCATCGCAGACGTCGTGCATCGCAATCAGGAGCGTTACTCAGTATGAAGAAGCACCGTGTCGTGCTCATGGTTCACGAGACGCTCGTTCCGCCCGAGGGCATCGGTTCCCTGAGCGAAACTGAAATCGACGAGTTTCGAACGGAGTACAACGTGCTTTCTACGCTGCGCCGCATGGGCCAAGAGGTACGCGTCGTTGGGATCGGCGACCAACTCACGGAGCTCCGGGAAACGATCGACGAGTGGCATCCGCATATCGTGTTCAACTTGCTCGACGAGTTCTCGGGCATCGTCTCCTACGACCACTACGTCGTCGCCTACTTGGAGCTCATGCGCCAGCCCTACACAGGGTGCAATCCGCGCGGCATGATGCTGTCGCGAGACAAAGTGCTTACGAAGCGAATCCTCGCTACGCATCGCGTGGCAACTCCCGCCTTTCGCCTCTTCCCCTTCGGACGGCAATTCCGCGAGCCGCGCCGGCTGGAGTTTCCGCTGTTCGTGAAGTCCGCGACGGAAGACGCTTCTTTCGGCATCTCTCAGGCGTCGCTGGTCGACGACATGACGAGTCTGCGCGAGCGCGTGGAATTCATCCACGAGCAAGTTCAAAGCGATGCTCTGGTCGAGGAGTACATCGACGGGCGCGAGCTGTATGTCGGAGTGCTTGGCAATGCGCGGTTGACGGCGCTGCCACCCTGGGAGATGGATTTCGGGTCCCTGTCGCAAGCGCAGACTCGCATTGCGACGCGCAAGGTGAAATGGGATCGCACCTACCAAGAGAAACATGGCATCGCCACCGGCAAGGCCCGAGACCTCACACCCGAGCAGGCCGATCGCCTTGCCCGCCTAGCCAAGCGCACCTACCGCGCGCTCCATATGAGCGGTTTCGCACGCATGGATTTTCGCATGCGTGCCGACGGCAGTTTTTTCTTGCTCGAAGCCAACGCCAATCCCAACTTGAGCCGAGGTGAAGACTTCGCCGAGTCGGCAAAGGCCATCGGCATGAGCTACACGTCGGTGATCGGACGGATAGTGCATCTCGGTCTCAACTACATGCCGGAGTGGCGCATGTTCGAGCGCTGACCCTCGTCCCGCGACACCCGGCGAATCAGCGGTCCGCGGGGCGTGCCCCGCCCTCGTCCTGACCCGGCGGTGGTGCGGGTCTCGCAGGGTTGGCCAGCAGATCCAAGAATGCGATCTCCTTGTGTAGCCCGCCCCAATGCGTTTGACTGCGCCCGATCGCATCGGCGCCGCCTCCGAGCTCGCGGCACTTCTCAACGGTGTGGCCCACGAGCCGATCACCCGAAGTCCGCCAACGCTCGAGCACGCTGGCGAAACCGCCACGCCACCGGGACAGCCCCGTCGTAGGGTCGTCCTCGACCACCCACCGAAATGCGGCGACGACCGGCAGTAGGGCACCGCGCGCTAGCTGCTCGGTGGAGCGCGCGTTCAAGAACGGAAACTCGTGCGGCTTCTTGGTCGCGCGCTCCACGAGATCGGGCATGGCCGGCCCCTTCCTCTCCATCAGCTTCGGAAACTCCAGGCGCACGATATCGTGCAGCACGAGGATGTCCTTCAGGAGGGGTCTCAGCTTCTTGAACGCTGCGCCTGCGCTCTGCCGATAGTCTTGCTCGAAGGATGCGATGACAACCGATCGATTCTCGTAGGCAACGACCGGATGTGTGCCCCCCGCATTCGGGTAGAACGTCGTGTTGAAACACGTCAAAAGATCAAGAATATCGCGCACGTCGTAAATTCCGCGCTCGCTCTCCGACCAAGCGATGGACTTGAAGTACGTTTCACCGCGCAGCTCGTCCTTGATCCAGGCGAGCGCGTCTTGGAGAGGCAGCAAGCTGTCGCTGTAACCTGCGATGGGTGTATTGAGACCCGCACAGATCTCTCCAAGCCACTCTTCCGGCACTCGCGTGAGGATTTCGACCTTGACGAACTGGTTCTTCGGCAGCCGTACGTCTGGATTCTGCTGTGCCTCGATGATGAGCCGATAAATATGCCCACCGTCGACGATCCCCTGACCTGGCAACACATCGACTTCGAAATCGTCCTCGTCGATTTTTCGGACTTCGCGCGCGACGAGCGTGATGCCCCGACTCTTCAGATGAAAAATGCCGGGAGTACAATTCTTGTCCACCAAGCTGGCCTGGACGTCACGATAGACGTCCCAGCGCGTGCGCGGAGGCTTCATGCCTCGAGCGAGCGCGAGCCCCGAAGGCAAATCGGTCACCCAAAGGTGGAAGACGTGCCGCTCGATGGCATGCGAGGTGTTCTGAAACGGCTCCGGCAAACGCCGGGCAAAACGCGGACGAAACGTAATGGAAGCCAAGGGCTCACCGCCGACGCAAAACCTAGGAGCTTAGACAATACATCGATCTACGCCAAGTGAGCATCGTCACAAACGCGTTACACGGGTCGAACGCCTTGCCGTATGATCGCCCACCGGAGAGGCCAGACATGACGAACCCCACACGACGGCCGCCCTTTCGCGCCGATCACGTCGGCAGTTTGCTGCGCACTGAGCCGCTCAAAGAGGCCCGGAGCCGGTTCGCGGCCGGCCAGACCGATGCCGCGACCTTGCGCGCGATCGAGGACCGCGAAATCGATCGGGCCGTTGCGAAGCAGGAGGCCATCGGGTTGCTCGCGGTAACGGACGGGGAGTTCAGGCGCTCGTGGTGGCACCTGGACTTTCTTTGGGGGCTCGACGGTGTCACGAAGCACGTGCTCGACGACGGCGTGGCGTTTGCCGGCGCGTCGACGCGCCGGGAAGGGGTACGCATCGACGGCCGCCTCAGCTTCCCGAACGATCACCCGCTACTCGCGGATTTCGAATTCTTGCGCCGTCGGACGACACGCATGCCCAAGATCACGCTCCCCTCCCCGTCGGCGATCTACGGACGGCCGACTCGTCTGCCCATCGATCCGGGGATCTACTCGACGCCAGAGGAATTCTTCGCCGACCTGGGACACACCTACGCGGCCGCGCTCGGCACGTTGGCGCACGCCGGATGCCGCTACATACAGCTCGACGAGGTATTTCTCGCAATGCTCTGCGATGCGCGCTACCGGCAGCAAATGACCGAGCGCGGCGACGCCCCGGAGAAGCTTGCACGTACGTATGCGGACCTAGTGAATACGGCCATTGCGGGCTTGCCTGCCGACGTCACGGTCACGATGCACCTGTGCCGCGGGAACTTCCGATCCACGTTCATGGGCTCGGGAGGATATGAAGCCATCCAAGAAGTGCTGTTTCAGGAAGTCCGGGTGCACGGATACTTCATGGAGTACGACGACGAGCGCTCGGGCGGCTTCGAGCCGTTGCGGCTCTTGCCCAAGGGCAAAGCCGCCGCACTCGGGATCGTAACGACGAAACGCGGCACGCTCGAAAGTGCCGACGCCCTCAAGCGGCGCATCGACGCAGCGGCGCGATACGCCGATCTCGATCAGCTTTGCTTGGCGCCGCAATGCGGATTCGCGTCCACCGAGGAAGGCAATCTGCTGACCGAAGACGAGCAGTGGGCGAAGCTCGAGCGCATCGTCGAGGTCGCTCACGAGGTATGGGGCACCCTCGACTGAGCGCACCGAGCGGCGTGCCTCGATACGCGACAACCACTCAGGCGGCTTTGCGCAGTGTGAGCGCGGAGACAAAGCGCGCGATCTTGTCGGCATAATTGCCCGCTTGATCTGCGCGTCGTTGAAGACCGCGGTCGCAAGCAATTTCTGTCGTAGCCCTGCTCGGCCGGGGGCGGTGGACCATAACAGCACGATCGCGTCGGACGGATACGTAGATTTGCCCAGCGCAACATCAGGTCGCAGGCAGCTGCGTCGGCTTCGGCTCCGCGACTTCCTTGCCCGGGCGAGCCCGGCCCGCCATGTCGGCGCCCGCGTTGCTTGGCAACCGCCACATGATCCACGCGGAGCTCGCGGAGATGAGCCCTACTGCAAGGAAGGACCAATAGAAGTTGCCGACGTCGGTCGCCTGACGTGCGTGGATTGCGCCCACGATCTCGAGCAGGTAACCGCCGATCGCGACACCGAGACTCAGCGAAAGCTGTTGCATCATGCCGGCCAGACTGCTTGCCTGGCCCATCCGGCGCGAGTCCACTTCGGCGTAGGTGATCGCGTTCAAGCTGGTGAACTGCAATGATCGAAAACAGCCGCTGACGAGCAGCGTTGCAATGATGAAGACATGCGGCGTCTCGGGTCGGAACAGCCCGAAGCCGCAAAGCATTGCGGAGGCCGCGAGCGCGTTCAACGTGAGCACTCGGCGGAAGCCGAAGCGTTTCAAGATTCGCGCCGCTATCGTCTTCATGAAGATCGCGCCCATCGCGGACACGAAGGTCAGCAGACCTGAGCGCGCCGGGCTCAACCCGAAGCCCAGCTGCAGCATCAACGGCAGCAGGAACGGTGTGGAGCCGATACCGATGCGAAACAACAGCCCGCCCGCAACACCCGCCCGATAGGTCGGCAACCGAAATAGATTCAGATCGAGCAACGCGTGAGGATGACTCCGAGAGTGGACGACATAGGCCACGAGCGCGGCAACCCCGATTGCGAGCGCCGCACCGGCCACGTCCGTCGGCACGAGATGCCGGCCGAATGTCGAGAAGCCGAACATCGCCGCCGCGAGACCGCCGCCGGCGAGTAGGAACCCGCGCCAGTCGAGCGGCGGCACGCGTTCCCCGATGTCCGGGATGAACCGCTTCGCGAGCGCTATCCCGAGAATACCCATCGGCAGGTTGATGAGAAAGATCCAGCGCCAGTCGAAGTACGTAGTAATGAAGCCGCCGAGCGGCGGCCCGACCATGGGGCCGACGAGTGCCGGAATCGTCAACCAGCTCAGTGCTTGGACGAGGTCCTCTTTAGGCACGGAGCGCAGCAGCACGAGCCGGCCCACCGGCACCATCATTGCTCCACCGACACCTTGCAGAAACCGCGCCGCGACCATCGTCCCGAGCGAGCTGCTCAGCGCACAGCCGATGGAGCCCAGCAAAAACACGCCGATGGCCGTCATGAACGTCGGCCGCGCGCCGAACCGGTCGGCAACCCAGCCGCTGATCGGAATGAACACGGCAAGCGACAAGAGATACGCCGTCAGCGCGAGCTTCAAAGCAATCGGATCGGTGGCGAGATCGAGAGCGATGGCCGGCAGCGACGTCGAGATCACGGTCGAGTCCATGTTCTCGATGAACAGCGCACAAGCGACGATCAGGGGCAACAGACGCGCGGGCTTCATGTCGACGGCCGAGCCTCAGGCATCGCCGGTGTCGTGACCCACCGACGACAGGGCCGGCATTCTCGGTTTCATGCGCGCATCTTACCGTGCAATCGGTCAAAGGCCGCGCGAGTATCCCGCGCATGCGCGGCAAGTATGTCCTCGTCAACAACGCCGGAACAGCCCAAGGCGAGCGCAAGATCAGCGTCGACGGGATCGAGCTCACGTTCGCCACCAACGTGCTCGGCTACCACCTGCTCGCCCGCGAGCTGCTCGGCATGCTCGAGGCTTGCGCGCCTGCCCGGATCGTCAACGTCGCCTCATCGTTCGCCGGCGAGCTCGATATTGATGACCTACAGTTCGAGCGCCGAACATACGACGGATTACGCGCCTATGCGCAATCCAAGGCCTGCAATCGTGTGTTGACCTGGGCCCTCGCCCGCCGTATCGAGCACAGTGGAGTGAGCGCCAACGCGTATGCCCCGGGATTCGTCGCTCGGACCGGGCTCTCGCGCGACCTGCTGCCCGAAGTCAAAGAGCTCTACCGTCACCGCGCGGGACGCACGGTCGGCGAAGGAGCCGATACCGCCGTCTGGCTCGCGACGGCCGCCGAGCTCGAAGGGACCACGGGCCGTTTCTTCGTGGACCGCAGAGAGAGCCCGTGCGAGTTTCGAGGACCTGGCGCGGAAGAGCGGCTTTGGCACGCCTGCGACGAGCTGACGAAAGCATAAACTCCATCCCCCTCAGTGAGTTAGGGACGAGGTAGCCGGCCCCGGGGCGCGGGCCCGCGCGCAACCCCCGTCGGCGTAACGTGTGATCCATTTCAGAGCGTTTCTCGCGCCGGTTCACTACTCTTGGCGCGAGATAGCCGGTCAATCCGTCATGAGCAGCGACCCCCTTCGCGAGCACAAGCCTACCGCCGACACTCAACCGGCAGCGCCGGACGAGCGTGATGCTACGATCGCGCGGCTCGAGCGCGCGCTCGCGCAGGAGCGGCAAAACGCCGGCACGTTGCGCACGACGGTGGACGACCTCAGATTCAAGATCGACATCCTCGAGAAGAGCTACGCGAAGCAGCTCGAGGACGCTCGGCAGCGTCGCGACACGGCCGAGAGCGAGCTGGCTGCCGAGCGCGCCCGAATCGCCGAGCACGGTGCGGGGGGCGAGGAAACGGTGAAGCTGCTCACGGAGGTCCGCGCCGACCTCGCGCGCATCACGGCGGAACGCGACGACTTGCGAAGCAGGCTCACGCGCAGCGAGAAGAGCGAGCCGTGGCGCAAGGAGCCTCGAATCTCTACGACACCCGCACACGATCAAACCTTGACGATCGACGACTTGCTCGCAACGTCACGCTGGCGGGTCGAACGCCGCGCCGCCGGTGACGGCCATTCGAACGCGCAAGTGAAGGCCGACCAAGACGCGCCTGACGAGATGATCGCCCCAGAGCTCGTCTTCACGAAGGGCAAGAGCGAAGACGAAGCCTAAGCGCGTCGCGAACGCGACGGCATCTCGAATCTCGAGGGCGCACCTCGGGCCGCAAGACGATCAGGGGCTCGTGGGGCCCTCCGGCGGCAGGACACCGGGACCAAAGCTCATACTGCCCTCGACCGAATCGCAGTGTTTGCCGGGCGCAGGCGTCTTGCCCTTCGGGCACTGAAAGAGCCCCGAATCCCCGCGATCCCCGGCCGGCTTGCCGTCGCGCCGCGGATGCACCCCCATGCTGATGACCGCTCCCTGCGGGAAACTGTCGCGCGTAATGCCCTGCTTGAAGGCCTGCGCGGCGCTTTCCATCTGCACGACCCAAACGAGCGGCTCGCCCTTATCGTCGCGCACGAGCGCATTGCGCTCCTCGTTGAGCGGCACGAAATGAAACTCGAAGTGTGCCGCATTCGGGACGACTCGAACGATGACGCCCGTGAAAACCTTGTAGATGCCGCCGTTGTACATGGCGTACGAGTGATGTGCATACGCTGCGGATCCGACGAGTGCCGCAAGCACCCCCAGCGTCAGCACGATTCGTCGCTGCGCGACGCTCGCCAGTGAGCTCGTCTTCATCTGCCCCTCTCCGTCTTTCATGCGCCCCCCGTGGTGATGCACCTGCGTCGTCACTTGAAGCCGAGATCCGGCTCGTCGCTCGGCGCTTCCATATCCTTCTCGAAGTATTCCTTCCAGATGTGCGCCCACGGCCGGCCAAACATGTCCGGCACCTCGTACTCGATCACTTGCCCCGGCGCCACCTGGGTAGCATAGCCGTCGACCGGATAAAGCGGCCGCGTGCATTCGGCCCAACCGAGACGATCCGCAGCGGCCCAGCTTTGCCGATAGTCGCGATACCACAGGATCCGCACGGGCTGCGCGAGCGCCTCGGGATCGTAAATGATCGTCTCCCAGTCGATACCGGCGAGCTTGCCTTGCTCGTCGTGAACGGGCGTCAAAATTTCGATCGTCTCGAACTTGTAGCTGAACTCCCAGGTCGTGTGCTGCGTCCAGGCCTGAACGTTGCTCGTCCACGTGACGAGCGCGTCGCCGTCCCAAAAGCCGATGGTGTCCCCATACCACTGCGGTACGGCTTGTCCTAGCGGGAACTCACGATTGAGCGATACCGTTCTGACGATGTTGCCGCTGCTGCTGCCGAGAAAGAGCACCACTTCGGGCGTCACGACGATGCGCGTCGGCTTTGGGCCCGTGGCCCACTGGCGCATGAACCCCTCGGGCCAGCAATACGACGCCGACCACTGGTGCGCGTTGTCGACGCCTTCGTGATAGAGCTGGCGCACCATGCGTTGCCGGTACTCCGGCGTGAGCAACGACAAGAAGGTCGGCACCTGCGTCGCACGACCGTAGTTCCAGACGCGGCGCCCATCGGGAACGTATTCGCCGTAAACGCCATCCCACTTCGGCATGGTCTCGTAGGTGTGCTTGGTTGGGCCGCCGCGCTTGACCGCATCGGCGAGCAGCGCCTTGTAGTGCTCCTCGGCGGATTTGAACGGGTACGGGCTCACGATGTTCTCGCGCGGCCCAGTCTTTGCTGCAGTCGCCCCATCGAGCGGACCCCGGGGGATTGGCACCGATACGAACGTCGGCGCCCGATGCACCCGCGCCACCGCTGCGCATGTCGGTCACCTGGCGCGGACTGTTGCAGCGCCAGTAGCGCTTGTCCAGCCAGTGGTCCCGGTCCTGGTAGAAGTCCTTGCTCGTAAACAGATCGCACCGCAGTGGCTGGACGCCCGGCGGCGGTCGCCCGTCCCACTCGGCGCCCTGCCGTAGCTCGGCAAGTCCGGTGGCGGATTGATGGACGGAAACGGCGCGCCACGAAGGCCGGGATATTCCGGCGGATGTAGTTGCGCGACGACCGAACCCGAGCCCAAAGCCCATACGAGCGCCCCAAAGAGCACTAGTCTCAGCGTACCGAAAACGCTCATTTGCCCCCCTCTCCGATCTCGGGCGCGCACCGTCCGATGTGCGGGACGACGCCCGGTGCCGCGCGCGTGCTCAGTGACGGAGACGCCGGCGCGGACTCGGGCAGTTAAGCGACTCGCACAACATCGGTCAAGACGCGAACCGGTGAGTCCGGCTCGCCCCCCCTGGTCACACACCCCGCTCCGCGAAGCAGGGGATGTCAGTGCCTGACACGAAGGTTGATCTGCGGGCGAGTGCCGATTTGCTCGTAGAGCAGACCGTCGGCTCGGCGCTCGAGCTTCAGAAGATAGAGCCGGTGGCCTTCGGTTCGCGATGGGCTTCCGCTTGCCGTCACGAGGTCCCCGGGCTTGAACGTATCGGGCTTGACGCCGATGGCCGCGAGCTCCGAGCGATTGTCCATCTCGAGCTGCCACGATTCAGCAGGCGAGCCCTCCGCCCCCGTATCGACGACGAGCACCGGGTGCGGATAGACGAACCGAAACTGGGCGATTCGTCCTTCTATGCTGACGCGCCGTGCGCTGTCGTAGACGCCGGCAATGGAGTGATGAGCTTGCGCTGTCGCGACCGTGAGTCCGACCAAGAACACGAGCAGCGACGTTCGGCCGTGCTTCACCGGGCTGGCTACACCGACCCTCAGTCGGCCTTGGCGACCTTGGCCGCCATGAGCTTCTTCAACAGCTCCACCGTGTCCATATGCGGCTCGGCGGCTTGACGCAGGAAAGGCTCGTTATAGTCGCCCATGGCTAAATCGAGGGCCGTGCGGCCGTTGGCATCCTTGGCGTACAAATCCGCGCCATGTGCCGCGAGAAACTCGACGACCGAGTTGAAGCCCTTCATGGCGGCGCCGTGCAACGCCGTTCGATGCGGCACGGCCCCCGCGCTCGGCACCTGCCGGCCGCGATAATCGTAGCTGAAGTCTTTGAGCCGCTGGTTGATGACGAGCTGCTGTGCGGCCACGTCGCCCTTCGGCTCCGTCACCATGCGGTGATTCACATCCGCACCCGCGTCGACGAGCAGCTGCAGAGTCTTCAGCACGCCCTCCTCGGTGCGATTTCGGCCGCGCGTCACGCGCAAGCCGAACTCGACGCCGGCCGCCGCCATTAGCGGCGTGACGCCTTGATTGCTCGGCAGATCCACGAAGGCGCCGTGTTCGAGCAACAGCTCGACGAACGGCGCGTCGCCGCCGCGCGCGGCTCGCAGCAGCGGCGTAGCGCCTTGCGAAAGAATCGTGTCGCCGCCGCGATCCTGCGGAACGTTTCGATACGGCGGCCGGCGGCTCAACTGGATGTTCGGATTCGCACCCTTGTCGAGCAGCATGCTTGGCGATCTCGAGCGCGGTGTGCTCGTCCATGCTCGGCATCACGACCATGGCGCCGTTGCCCATGACCGGCAGAGTATTCGTGTCTGCAGCGATGTACAGCGGCGTGCGGCCGTAGAGATCCCATTTGTCGACGTTGGCGCCGGCTTCGATCATGTAGGCCGCGAAGTCGAAATGCAGATTCAGCAACGCCATGTTGAGCGGTGTCACGCGCTGCGGATCGGGCAAATCGACGTTCGCACCGCCCGCTACGAGCTGCCTTGGCGCATTCGACGCAGCCTTCGCGGGCCGCATAGAGCAACGGCGTGAAGCCGCCCTGGTTCATGTCCTTCGGGCGCGGCTCCTTGATGACCTTGCGCTCCCACTGGCGGATTGTGCCGCGGGCGTCGACATCCGCGCCGTGCGCGACCAAGAACTCGACCATCGCCGGCTGGCTTTGCGCGCTGCCCACATCAGGGCCGATTGGCCACCCCATTGTTCCTTCGCATTGACGTCGGCGCCGGCCGCCACGAGCATCCGCGCCGCCTCCACGTCGCCGGCCCGCGCGACCTCCATGAGCGGCGTCTCGCCCTCGGGATTGCTCGCATTCGGATCGGCGCCGCCTTTGAGCAGCGCATCGACGATGCGCGACGCGCCCCGAATCGCCGCTTCTGACAGCGCGAAAGCGCCGAACTTGTTCTTCGCATCGAGGTCCGCGCCCGCGGCAATGAGCCGCTGCGCGAGCGTCGAGATCGCCGTTGTAGGCCGCCCACATGAGCGCCGTGCTGCCATCGGCGCCGCGCGCGTTGACGTCGGCACCGGCCGCTAGCGCGGCGACAGCCGCTGCGTGATCGCCGGCTTCCGTGGCGGCCACGAGCGACGCTCCTTCGGCCGCCGCCACGGCCGGCGGCACCGCCGCAACCGCGGCGGGTGCCGTTGCCCTTGTCGGCGGCGCCCGATGGTCCAGGGCAACGAGGCCGGCCACGAGCAACGCTGTCGTCGCGACTCCGGAAACTGTCAGGCTTGCCCTCTGGGGCGTCATGCTCAGACCTCCGAGAACGTGCCGCCGCTGTCGCCGATCGACTCGATCGGAATCTGCACTCGCTGCAGCACCGTCAGCAGCAAATCCGCAAACCGCGAATCCTGCGGATAGTGCAGATGCTGCCCGCCCTTGATTCGTCCATGCGCGTGACCGAGCACGGCGACCGGCAGCGGATCGTTGTTGTGCCTGTTGCTGTTGCTCATGTTGCTGCCGAACATCATCGTCGAATGATCGATGAGCGTGCCGTCGCCGTCGGGCGTGTTCACGAGCCGATCGATGAACCGCGCAAAGACTTTCGTGTGATAGGCCTGGATAACTGCGAGCCGGTCCTGCTTGGCGTGGTCCTCGCCATGGTGCGACAGAGGATGGAACGCTTCCGAGATGCCGATGTTGTTGTAGGTGCGCATGCTCGCCTCGCGGTCCATGGAGAACGTGATCACGCGGGTCAAGTCCGCCTGGAATGCTAGCGCCATCAAGTCGAACATCACCTTGAAGTGATCGTCGATGTTGTTCGGCACGCCCACCGGCGCCTCGGGTATTTCGAGCGCACTCGTATCCTGGTCCTTGGCCATCTGCAAACGCCGCTCGATCTCACGCACCGAGTCGAGATAGTCGCCGACGGCCGTCCGATCCTTTGGCCCCAACGCTCGCCTGCAAACGCCGCGCCTCGGACGTCACGCGATCGAGAATACTACCGGTCTCGTGCGCGATCGCGGCGCGCTCGGCTTCGGTGTCGCCCTGTCCGAAGAGCTTCTGGAAGACCGCGCGCGGATTGATTTCCTGCGGCAACGACTGGGTCGGAGTGCGCCATGCGAGCTGAGCGCCTTGCAGCGCCGTCGTGAGCTCCAAGGAAGGCAAACGTGTCTCCTGACCGATATGGCGCACCGCGAACTGGTCGGCCGTTACGCCCGCCTCCGGTCCGATCACTCCGGCGTCCGGAGGCGCCGTGCAGGTCAGCCACGTGCGCTCGATGATCGCGTGCGGCTCGGGACTCTCGGCGGGTTTGTTGCGTAATCCCGTAACCATCGTCAGATGGTCCCGGTACTTCTCGAGCGGCGCGAGAATCCGCGACATCGTGTAGTCCTTGCCTGTCTGCTCGGGCGCCACTAACCGCATCACCGCGCCGTGCGGGAAGCCGACGAACGCCAGGCGGTGAGGGCGTCTGCCCCGCCGGGGTCTTGCCCAAGGCCACCGCGGCCGGGCTCATGGCATCGAGCAGCGGCAGCGCGATGCAGGCTCCCGCACCTCGCAGCACGGCTCGACGCGAAAGATGTTTCTTCGTGATAAACATGCTTCCTCCTAGGCCACGCACTTCAGGACTCGCAGCCTTGCGAAAAGTCCAATGTTTCGCCCGCGCTCACTGTGTCGACGCCGTTTGCGCCGTTGCCACAGGTGCCTCGGGCGCTTGCCTCATCAAGAACGGCTCGCTCGTCACGATCTGCCATACCACGGAAGAGAACCGATAGTTGTCGCGCGCGGCCGTGTGCACGATCTTGCGCACGGAAGGCATGTCCCGATAGTCGAGCGTGCGTCCGAGCGCATAGGTCAATAGCCCCTCGATGAACGACTGCACGAACTGCTCCGGGTGCCGAAGGAGTGCCTCGCGCAGCTCATCGGGGCCATTCACGTGCCGTGCCGTCCGGCAGTTGCGCCGCCGAGTCGATCGGCGTGCCCGCATATCGATCCTTGTCCCGCCAAACGCCGACGGCATCGAAGTTTTCGAGCGCAAAGCCCAGTGGATCCATGATGCCGTGGCAGGAATAGCAAACCGGATTTGCCGATGTTGAGCCATGATCTCGCGGACCGTGCGCGCTTTGGCCGTGCCGATATCGTTCTCCGGGAACGGCGGCACGTTCTTCGGCGGCAGCGGTGGCGGCGACCCGTTGATGTACTCGAGAATGAAAGAGCCGCGCAACACCGGCGACGTCCGGTTAGGATAGGCTGCGGCCATGAGAATCGGCGCCTTTGCCGAGCAGCCCCCAGCGTCGGGACTCCTTGAGCTCCACGCGCCGGAACTGATCGCCTTTCACGCTCGTGATGCCGTAAAGAAGCGCAACGCGCTCGTTCAAGTACGTGTCTTTAGCCGACAGCAAATCGACGACGCTGCGGTCCTCGTCGAAAATGTTCTTCGTGAACAGCCGAAGCTCCGTGAGGTAGTCGTCGCGCGGATCGCCGCTGCCCGACGCATACGGAAAGATCGCGCGATCCGGATCGACCTCCTCCAACCGCCGCATGTTGAGCCAGTGAAATACGAAATCGCCCGCGAGCGCCTCGGAGCGAGGATCCTTGAGCATGCGCGTAACCTGTTCGCGCAGCACGTCCTCCTGGTGCAGCTCGCCGCGAGTGGCGAGATCGAGCAGCTCATCGTCCGGAATCGTGCTCCACAAGAAGAATGACAGCTTCGAGGCCAGCGTGAGATCGTCGATCTCATAGGTCTGTCCGGCTTGTACGTCTTGCGGCGGATCTTCAATGCGATACAAGAAGTACGGACTCGCGAGAATGCCCGTGATGGCCTCGCGAATCCCCTCTTCGAAACCGCCGACTTTGAGCCCGTCGCGATAGTACTGGAGCAGATTCGCGAGATCGGCTTCCCCCAGTGGGCGCCGAAATGCTCGTGTGCCGAGCCTGGTCAGGATCTCCTCGGCACAAAGCTCGGGATCGGCTCCGCGGTCGGGATGACACGTGAAGATACGCTTGCGACTCGGCGTGTCGCTCATGCCTGTCGCGTCGTACGGCCCGCTCACCTCGAAGGAGCTCACGCGATAAATCCGGTCCTGTCCGCCGCCCGGCACGAACATCTGCAATCGATCGTCGGACTCGGCGAAACTGAGCCGGCGAAACGTGACACCGACCTTGTGCGGACCCGCGGTCGCTCTAAAACGAATTTTCTTCAGGCGCGAATTGATCTTCTCCATCACGCCGTCTTGGATCTGGTCGTACGCCTTCATGTCGGCTTCCCCGCCGAGCGACGTCTCGTAAACGACCTTGTCGTCCAGAGTCACGATCACGGGGTTCTTGAACTCCATGTCGTTGCCCCAGATATGGGTCGCCATGTCGGCGATGTTGATCTCGTACTCACCGTCGACGGGAAAAAGGTGCGTCACGACCATGCCGCCGCGCGTACCGAGAGGTAGGCCGGGGACGTGCGTGCGCTGCGTGCCGGGCCCCGCCTTGTAGGTGGTGCTCCCCGGATGCGCGTTCGGCTCGCCGACCGCACGCACGGCCAGCATACGCGCGGCGATGACATATTGCTCGATGAACGACGGCGACACTTGGAGGCCCGAAGCGATATTGTCGAAGTGTTCGATCTCTTCGTCTTGCGGCAGAAACTCGCCGGGATCGCTGTCGAGCGCCAACAGATCGCGGACCGCGTTCGCGTACTCGCGTCGATTCAGGCGGTGGGGAGGGATGGCCGGAAAGTCACGCCTATTGGCTTGCGTCTCGTCCAGCGCATTCTCGAGCCACGACACGAAGGCCATTCGGGTCTTCTCGTCGGGATGCGGCTCCTTCGGCGGCGGCATGAGATGCCCGCGCAGCTTGCGGACAGCCTTCTCGAGGGTCTCGGCATGCTGAGGGATGTTGCTGGGGTTGATCTTCTCGAAATCGATCTGCCCCGCGTAATCGCCCGGATTATGACAATCGGTGCAATACCGATCGATCATTCGCCACTGCTCCTTACCGGCCGCGGCAACGGACTGCACGCCGAGCTTCGCGCAGCCGGCGGTCAGAGCAACGGCGACGACGAGTCCTAGGCTTCTTAGCGTGGCGTTTGGCATTCGGCTAACGGACTATTCTAGTTCGTTCCATGGTTGCAAACTAAGCATCGGGCGACAGATATGGCCACATGCTGTGAAAAGCACGTATGACGAAGTCGTGCGAAGGGCCCATTATGTCATCGAACTCTTTGGTCGGCTCGGCGGCCAGCGCCTCCTCGGTCCCGCCACCGCTGTAAAGCGTCTTCAACAATCGCTGCCAAATCGCATCGTACATTTCGTGCTGCTTCGCGAGATCTGCGCGCGTGAGCACTGGCCCCTCGGCCGGAACGATTTGTGTTTGCGGGTTAGCGACGGTCAAGAGCATGTCGAGTCCGCCGACGATCCCGCCGATCCAGCCCCCCGTCCACCAATCGATCGACGGCCAACCCCTCCCGCTGACGGCGCCGCCAACGCCGATCACGTTGTCGTCAGGAAAATACACGTACATGTCGCCGTCGGTGTGCGGACAGTCGCGCAAGTAACCGCAGCGCACCGCCTTGTTGCCGACCTTATACGTCTCTTCGGCGTAAAAGGTCTTGTTCGGTTGTGCCACCTTGGGCAGTGGTCGCACGGTCTGCTCGTTCCATGGCCAGGTCACGTCGGTCGTGAGCCACAGACGCGTATTCTCGTGGGCAATGATTTGCGCCCCGGCCTTCCCCAACGTCTCGTTCGAACCCGTCTGCTCCGGGTGCCAGTGCGTGTTGAACAACGTGCGGATCTCGCCTGCACCCGTCAGCTCGGCGACTTGCCGCAGAAGGCGAGCGGACTGATCCGCCGCGCCACCATCCACGAGCGCGATGCCGTCACCGACGTCGACGGCCAACACATTGGAGCCACCAAGCGTCATGACATGGACGCCTTGCGCGAGGTCGGCGGTGCTCGGCGCGAGTGCTTGAGCCTCGGCAACGCGTGAACGAAATCCCAACGCGCCGAGCGACAACCCGGCAGCTCCGTAAGCGGCGGTTCGTAAAAATTTTCGCCGAGCCAGAAGCCGCACTATTTCGCCTCTTCCGTGGCGCCCGAGCTCGCGCTCGACAGCCGTTTCATAATGTAGGCACTCACGTCCCTTATTTGTTCCGCCGTGAGCGTCCCGGCAAACGCCGGCATGCTATTGCGGCCCAGCCGTATATTTTGAACCGTGGACAAGAAATTCTCCACGTGATCGAGCGGCGCGCCGCCGCCGTGCCCACCCCGCCCCTCGGGGCCATGGCACAGCACGCAGGCCTGCTTGTAGACGGACTCTCCGCGCTCCACATCGGCGCTGGCGAGCGCGGCCGACGGATCACCGGACGGCGGCGGCGTCGAGGTAGGTGCGGCGGTCACGCGCTCCACCGGCCCGAGCGTACCGTCCAGTCCGAAGAGCCAGACGCTGTCCCCGCGCGAGGACCCAATCAGGGCGTTCCCTGCTGAATAGGCCACGACGTACTGCTTGCCTTCGCGCTCGAAGGTGCTCACACCGGCGTGCATTCCGGCCCCCGTTTGAAACTCCCAAAGCTGCCTGCCCGTGACCGAGTCGAGTGCCGTAAGCCGCCCGTCGTTGCGGCCCACGAAAACCAGCCCGCCGCCCGTGGCCAGCGACCCGCTATAGCATTGCTCGGGCCAACGGAAACGCCAACGCAACTTGTTCGCAGTGACATCGACCGCGGCAAAGATCCCCGTACGCGGCAGCCGAGCGTAACCCGGGACGCCGCCGAGATATCGCTCCCCCTGCTGCGGCGCGGCGAAGTTTCGATCGCCACCTTTGAGAAAGCCCACAACGGAAGACGCACAGACGAACAAGGTCTGACGTTGCGGGTCGTAGGAGCTCGGCGGCCAGTTCGCCCCGCCCCAAAGACTCGGCTTGACGAGCGTCCCGTCGAGCCCGAAGAACGGCGTGAATATCCTGCCTTCGTTGACGAGCTCGGTGCCCTCGGGCGCGATTCGCACGACTTGTGGCACGATGGCATCACCGCGCGGATACGGTTGGGTTGCCGCCGTTGCCTGACGCGGCTCTTGCGGCACGGCCCGCTCGTCGATCCCGACCAGCGGTCGTCCGGTGACGCGATCGAGTATGTAGGCCCACCCGGTCTTCCCGACTTGCGCGAGTGCTTTGCGCTTGCGGCCGCGCACTCGTACGTCCATGAGGATGACGGGATTCGGCGCGTCGTAATCCCACAGGTCGTGATGCACCTCTTGGTAGTGCCAACGATAACGTCCCGTCCTAGCGTCGATGGCGACGATCGACGACGTGAACAAATTGTCCCCGGCGCGCGCAGCG
The DNA here is from genome assembly GCA_963786385.1 of uncultured Gammaproteobacteria bacterium. Lineage (GTDB taxonomy): Bacteria > Pseudomonadota > Gammaproteobacteria > Steroidobacterales > Rariloculaceae > FEN-1219. Next base: position 1,060,201 of record CAWAYS010000005.1, on the reverse strand, counting down.
CCGTTGAAGTCCGGACCCGCATTGCCGGTCGAGAAATAGAGCAAGCCGAGATCGGGGTCGAGCGCAGGCGTCTGCCAGACCGACCCCCCTCCGTACTGCCACGTGTCGTTGTCCTGCGGCCAAGTGTCGTGCCCTGCTTCGCCGGGTCCCGGGATCGTATAGAACGTCCAAAGCAGCCGTCCGTCCTCGGCGTCATAGGCCTTGACTCGACCGCGGGTCCCCCGATCCGCGCCCGCAAAGCCGATGATGACCATACCGTCGAAGTACAATGGCGCCCCGGTGATCGAATAATTCTCTTGCCAGCGCTCTGCCTGAATCGACCACACGACACTGCCCGTCCTGCGGTCGAGCGCCACGAGCTTCGCATCGAGCCGGCCGATGAACACTTTGTCGGCGCTCACGGCTACACCGCGATTGGTCCACCCGCAGCAAACCGACGTAATGTTCGGATCGAGATCGGCCTCGTAGCGCCAGATGATCTCGCCCGACTTCGCCGACAGCGCGAAGACGTCGTCGGCGCCGGTGCTCACGTAGATCGTGTCGTCGTAGACGATCGGCTGGGCCTCACCGGAGTACTGAGCGCCGGCGCCGGACCCTGCGAGCCGCGCACGCCAGACGCCTTTCAGATCCGCGACGTTGTCGCGATCGATGTCGGCCAGAGGCGAATATCGTTGGTTGTAGACATTGCCGCCGTTAGTGCGCCAATCCGCCGTCGGTGGCGCGGTCAACGACGGGCCCGCGAACTGGTCCGGTCTCGGTTGCGCAAGCCCGGGCGTAGAAACGAGCACCATGATTGCGACGCACGGCAGCATGTTGACGAGCACAGCCATGATGCCTCCTTCGAGACGCCGGCGGACATCGCCGCAGATCGATTCGCCCACTGGCTTGCTGCTCGGATCAGCGCTCGGGAGGGAGCGTCAGGAGATTCGCACCGTCCTGGGAAACTGGGCGTAGTTTTCCCAGCGTGACGGCTTCTCCGGCATCTCGTCGGACGTCGCCTGCACTTCGCCGTTGACGTCCGTGACGCGAGACACGAGCGTATGCTCGCCGGAGGTCGCGTTCTTCCACTCGAACGTAAAGAGCTTCCAGGAATATTGCGTCGCCTTCGGATCGATCACCGCTGGCTGCCATGGGCCATCGTCGACCCTGACCTCGACCGAGCGCAGCGGCGTGCCGTCGTTGAGCACGAACCCCATGACCCGATAACGATCTTCGGCCCGTGTGACACGAATGATCGACGACTTCAGCCGCATCTTCGTTACGGAGCGCTCTTCCCAACGCTCGACGCCGCCGACGTCGCGCTTACTCAGGGTCACATAGTCGCGCGCCATGAATCTGCCCATGAAACGGCGGTCTTGCACGTGAATCTGCTCGAGCCATTTTACGTTCGCCACGCCGTACCATCCCGGCACGAGCAACCGCACGGGCGCCCCGTGATAAAGGGGCAACGGCTCGCCATTCATCTCGTAAGCGAGCATGACTTCGGAACGTAGTGCGTCGCTGACTTCCAAACTTCGCCCGAAACTTTGCTCGACGTCCGTATCCCGGATCTTCTCCTTGCCCTGGTCCGTGCCGTAGAAGACGACCTCGATTCCGGCCTTTTGCAGGCCGGCGTCGCGCAGCAGCTCGCGTACGCTCACGCCGCCCCAGCGTGCATTGCCAATGAGGCCGTGAAACAAGTTCTTGTTGTTGCCGCCGCACTCAAAACCCGCGTCGATCTCCACTTTAGGTCGACGTTTGAGATCTCCCAGCGTAAGGACCATCGGCTTGTCGACCAAGCCCGTAATCTTGAGACGGTACGCTTGTGGGTCGATGGTCGGTTGGTTGTAGTGCTGAATGATGTAGAAATCGTCCTTCGACGTGTAGAAGGAGTCGATGCGTCGCGTATCGAGATAGTGGATGGCACCGGGCGTGATGGGCGGCGCCATGAAACCTTCCGGTACGTCGGTGAAGGGCACCCGCTCTTCGTTGGCTGCCAAGGCCACGCGCGACCAAAATGGCAATCCCGCGGCACCCGCGATCGCCCCGAGCGCCAATGCGCCTTTGAGCACGCCGCGACGTGCTTGCTCCTCGTCGTGCAACATGTTCCCCCCGCGCTGACGAGCCTTTCCAGCGATTATTGGGCGGCCCGAACGTCGGGTCAAACTTCGTCGCGCGGGCCGCGGCCGTTGCTCTAGGGTTGGCTCAGATTCTTGAGATAAGCGGCGATGTCTTCCATGGCCTGCGTGTCCGGCACCAACTGCGCCATCGGCGCCATTTGCCGGCCGTAGACGTCGTTGGGATCGGTGCCGCGAACCCCGGCCTTGAAGTTCTCGAGCTGCCGCACGATGTACCACTCCGATTGGCCGGCAAGCGCCGGGGCGTTCATTTCCTGCATACCTTCACCGTGCTCGCCGTGACATGCGCTGCACACCGCGTAGAGGGTTTTGCCGCGCTCGGGATTGCCCTCGGCCACAGCGCTGCCAGCCGCCACCACGAGCGCTGCGGTTATCCAAATCTGCTTCGATCTACTCATTCGCCTGCCGTAATGTCGACGACCGAGCGCCGATCGTAACCGACCGGCGCTCCTCGTTTGAATGGGCGACTCGCTCAACGCACCACGATGAACAGCCTACCCTCGCCACGCACGATGTTGAGCGCGAACGGCGAGCCGGCCGCGTTGATCGCCTTCGAAAGCTGCTGCACCGAGCTCACGGGCCGCCTGTTGACGGCCGTGATGATGTCGCCGTCCTGCAAGCCGTTGAAAGCTGCCGGGCTGCCGGGCTCCACTTGCGCGACAACGACGCCCGACACCTTGCCGTATTGCGGATTCGAAGCGTCGAGATTCGCGAATTGAGCCCCGCGCAACTTCTCGATGGTCGCGCTCTCGCCGTTCGATGGGGCACCTTCCGACGCAGTCGCCGCGGCGGCCGGAGCCTCTACCGTCGCCTTGACCTCTTGCCGCCGGCCGTCGCGCAAGAAGGCGATATCGACACTCGTCCCCGCGCGCGCCAAGCCGACCTTGTTACGCAGATCCGACGAACCTTTGACGGGCTCACCGTTGAGCTCGACGATGACGTCGCCCGTCTTGATACCGGCCCGCGCGGCAGCCGAGTTGGCCAGCACGTCCGTGACGATTGCGCCCTCGGCGGCCTCGAGCTGCAGGGCCTGAGCAAGATCCGGCGTCACATCCTGAATCGTGACGCCGAGCCGGCCCCGGCGCACTTCTCCATGCTCGCGCAGCTGCGCCGCGACCTGCTCCGCCATGTTGATCGGCACGGCGAAGCCGATTCCGATGTTTCCTTCGCCGCCCCCGGGGGACACGATGGCCGTGTTGATGCCGACGAGCTTGCCGTCGAAGTCGACGAGCGCGCCGCCCGAGTTGCCGGGATTGATCGAGGCGTCCGTCTGGATGAAATCTTCATACCCTTCGATGCCGAGACCGGTGCGACCGAGGGCACTCACGATACCGGCCGTCACCGTTTGACCGAGGGCGAACGGGTTCCCGATGGCAACGACATAGTCCCCGACTTGCAGCGTATCCGAATCTCCCATCTGGACTTGCGTAAGATTCTTCCCGTCGATCTGCAGGAGCGCGATGTCCGTATCCTTGTCCGTGCCCAGCAGCTTTGCCGTGAACCGCCGTTTGTCGGCCAGGGTCACGATGATTTCATCCGCATTGTCGATGACATGGTTGTTCGTCAAGACATAGCCATGCACCGCGTCGATGATGACGCCTGAACCGGCGGCTTGTTGAGGAATGGACTTTGGCTGCGCACCTTCGGGGATATTGAAGAATCGCCGAAAGAACGGATCCTCCAGCAACGGGTTCGGCGCAGCCTGCGTATGGCTCGTGACCGAAATGTTGACGACAGCCGGCGTAACCCGCTTGAGCATGGGAGCAAGCGTGGGTCTTTGACCGGCAGCGGGCAGTTGACCCCACGCGGCGGTTGCGACGACGGCACTCAGGACAAAAACGAAGAAACTCGGCATCGCGAGCTTGGCATGACGAATTGGCATAATGGACCTCCTCTCGCCAACCTTCGACCATGGAACCTCGGAACCGTTGCAGGGACCGGTACATTTAAGTCGCCGCCGCCCCACGTGCCGGGCGGCTCAGCTCAGAAGTAGACGGCGATGCGAGCGAACAGCCGGGTCGGAGGAACGTCGAAGGCCAAGGTGCCGTCGGCCGGGCGCAGTCCGCCGAACTCAGTGCCTCGACGGCCGGCCGCCGCCCGCGCGCCGAAATCCAGCGCCACATTCTGGCCCAACGAATAACTCCCCTGAAACACGAACAACGTGCTTCTATCGCCGGCATTGAGGATCAGTGCGGGGTCCACCTCCAGCAGCGGCGTCCATTGGATCCGCAGCCCCGCTGCCACGTAGTTGCGCCCGGTGTCGAACACCTGACCACGAGCCAACCGTAGCACCAAGGGCCTATCGAGGTCGGTCAGCGTGTAGCCGCTGCCGCCGCGACCGAGACCGTTGCGGAAGTACTCGACGAAACCGCTCAAGTTTCGTTCGCGCCACTGCCAGGCGTGCTCGACGTTGGCGACGAGCGAGGTTTTGACGCCCCCCGTCTCCAGCTTCACGGGCACCACGCTGAGCCGCCACACGGCTTGCCCCAATGCTCCACTCGCGCCCAGCCCGACTACCATGTCTCGGTAATCGCGTGCGAGCAACACGTCGAGCTGCAAGCTCTTGCCGAACCCATGCCATTTCACAGCCGTCGAGCTTTGGCTCCCATCGAGCTCGCCCGTGACGGGGTTGCGCCTAGGCACGGCGAGCACGGCAACGTCGGAGCCACTCGAAAACAACCTCTGTGCGTAAATCGCGTCGATGCCCGGCTTATAGCTCGTGTCTTCGGCGTCGGGCGCAAAAGGATCGAAAAGGTCGAAGGGTCGAAACACGATTCCGTTGCCCCACGAATAGGCCTGACGCCCGAGCTTGAAGACCCAACGATCACTGGTATAGACGAATGCGAGGCGATCGAGACTGTGAACGGCCTGCGTTCGCCCCGTTGCCGTGACCGTCGCATCGAGCGGTAGCCATTGGACGGCTGCTCGGTCGAGAAACAATTCCGGCTCGAGCGCCTGGAGTGCCTGCACCTCTTTTACGGCACTCCCGGACCGGGCGCGTAGCAGGTAATCGCCTTCGAAACCGAACCTGCCCTTGGCGAGCTTCAAGCTCACGCGCGTGTCGAGACTCAGCGCTTGGGCCTGTTCATATCCCAGAACCGCAGCGAGACTGTCCCCCATCGCTCCGTAGTATTCGGATTGCGCCTTGACGTGCCCGTGAACCGTTGCCGCCGCCGCGCTCGCACACGCGGCCCACGCCGCGACCAGCGCAACGAGTGAACCGCGCCATGGCACGTCAGCGGTCGTCCTGCTGGATTTGACCGTCGCGCATGCGAATTCGACGCCGGGTGAATTCGATGACCTGCGGGTCGTGGGTCGCTACGACGAACGTCGTGCGGTGCGATGCATTGAGCCGCTGCATGATTTGCAGTAAGTCGAGCGCGGTAGCCGAATCGAGATTGGCCGTCGGCTCGTCGGCCAGCACGATGGCCGGGCGGGACACGATGGCTCGTGCTACGGCCACGCGCTGCTGTTGGCCGCCCGAGAGCTCGGCCGGACGGCGGTCGCCGAGCCCGTCGAGTCCGACCTCGCCGAGTATCGCGCGAGCCCTGTGCCGGCGCTCGTCGCGCGATACACCTTGTAGCTGCATGATGAATTCCACGTTCTCGTAGGCGCTGAGAACGGGTATGAGGTTGTAGGCCTGAAACACGAAACCTATCTCGTGCAACCTGAGACTCGCGAGCTCGCCCTTGCTCATCGTGTCGATGCGTTTGCCCGCGACCTCGATCTGGCCCGAGGACAAGCGGTCCAGACCACCGATGAGGTTGAGCAACGTGGTCTTGCCGGAACCCGACGGGCCCGACAGGCTCACGAACTCGGCCTCCTCCACCGTCAGGTCGAGACCACGTACTGCGTGAACCGCGAGGTTGCCTTCGCCGTAAGTCTTGGAAACGGCCGTGCAACTCACCGTTGCTGTCACGTGCACACCTCTAATATGCCTTGCTTAGCGTAGCCACCGAAACCTCACGTCCCGCACGCCAAGCCGGATACAGGCTGGTCACGACGCCCATGAGCCACACGAACCCGGCGATGAGGACCGTGAGATGGACGTTTACGTGCGGATGCAAAGTCCTCCCGATTCCGAGCAGCGCGCCCCCCTGGGCCAGCGCGCTGAGGTTCAGGCCGTTGCGAAACGCGATGAGCGTTACAACGCCGCCGGCAGTTCCGGCCGCGACACCGAGCCCCACGAGGAACGCCGACTCGAGCAGCACCTCAAGCAGCAACAATCGCGGCCGAAGTCCGAGCGCTTGGACCAAGCCGAACTCGCGCATGCGTTCGAACACGGCCATGAGCAGCGTGTTGACGAGCCCGAAAGCCACGAGAATGAACATGATCAACGTCCACAGGGCCACGGTGCCGTTGGAGATATCCAGGATCGCTTGCGTGAACGGCTCGAGCTGCGACCAGGACACGGCGTCGAGCCGAGGCGCCGCCGCGCGAATCTTCTGCAGATAGGCCGGCAGCTTGGCAACGTCGTCGAGCACGAACGAGATCTCCGATATCTCGTTGCCCATGCCGAGCATCTCCTGCGCCGTCTTGCGCGGCACGAACACGAAAGACGTCTCGTCTTGCTCCTGCTCCGTGTCGAATATTCCGACCACGCGAAAGCCGCGCTCGGCTATCTCTCCGCTTACGGATTGGCTCAAAACCACCACGCGTTTGCCGAGCCCGGTACGCAATCTCCGAGCGAGCTTGCGCCCGAGCAAGACTTCCGCGCCCGACACCTCTTCGAGGTATTTGCCGTCGTGCACGGCCTCGGGAATGAACGACAGGCCCTGCTCGGCTTCCGGATCGATACCGACCAACGTCACCGGCGCTGTTTCGCGGGCTGTTTGTACGATTGCCGGAACCCGGACTCGCGTTGCCCAATTGCGCGCCGGCGCAGACTCCAGCGCCAGACGCAGCGCCTGACTAGGCGGTGTGAAGCGATGCTCGACGGTGGGATCGTCGAGATATCCGGACGCATGAATTTGGCCGTGACCCGTGAGCCTGTCGATAGCGGCATCGAACGCGCTTGCACCCCAGGCCTCCATGAGTGCCGCGAGCACGATCATCGACCAGACTCCGACGCCGATGGCGACGAACGTAATGCCCGTGCGGCGAGAGTTTCGCCAAAGATTTCTCCAGGCCAGCGCTGTCAGCAGGCCCAGCGTTCCCATCAAGCCGCCCTCATAGCCGCCACCGGCTCGAGGCGGTAGACGCGCCAGAACGGAAAGCCCCCCGCCAGCAGCGCACCGAGCGCGATCACCGCGGGACCCGCCAAAAGCGTGAGCGCGCTGAGCTTTGGATAGAGCGCTCCCGACAAGCCGAATTGGGCAAAGATCTCCTGCGCCTGCCCGAACACGATCCCGACTCGCCCGAAGTAGCTGCTCAGACCCACACCGAGCAGCATCCCGAGGCTCAAACCGAAAGCCAGCAGCAGCACGGTTTCCACCCAAACCATGGCGCCGATTTGACGCGGCCGCATCCCGAGCGCCATGAGCACACCGAACTCGTTCGTGCGCTCAAGCACTGACATGAGCAAACTGTTGAGCAACGTGAAGGTTACGACCACGACCATCGCAACGTAGATCAGCGAGGCCGTGCTCGCATCGAGCAAGATCGCCTGCCATAAGCCCGGTTGCAGTGCTTGCCAGTCGAGAACCTCGAGCCCGCGCGGCATGGCGACGGCCTCGAGCCGGCCTATCAGCGGCGCGAATGTCTCGAGGTCCTCGCTCGACACCACAATCATATGCGCTTGATCGGGCATCGCGAATGTCGCCTGGAATCGGCGCAGCGGGATCTCCGCCGTAAGTCGATCCAAATCGCCGATCCCCGTCTCGAACGTGCCGGTGACCTGCAGCGAATCGGCCGCAAGCGACCCGTCCTTGTCCGTGCCGAGCAGAGTGACGCGGTCGCCGATCGCAACACGCAGGTTGCGGGCGAGAGTAGCGCCGAGCACGATCGCATCGTCGTCCGCATCCTCTAGAAATCGCCCGGCTTTGACATTCTTTGCCACCGTCGACACGAGCGCCTCGGTGTGTGGCTGCACGCCGACGATCTGAGCGCCGAAGCTGCGCCCATCGGCGGACAGCAGCACATACGCCGACGCGCGGGCCGACGCCGTACGTGCGCCTTGGACTCCGTTCACGGCGTCGAGCAGACCGCTCACGTCCTCCACGGTTTCACGGATATCAGGCTCGTCGCGATAACCGGGCCGCTCGATCTGTGCATAGCCGTCGTAAAGATGCAGCGTATTGTTAATCATGGCCCGGTAGGAGCCATTCTGCAGCGACGGCATGAAGATCAAAAAGGCGGCTGCAAACGCGAGGCCTGCAACGCTGAGCCAAGTGCGGCGCGGCCGGCGCCAGAGATTGCGCCACGCCAACGCAAAGATCACGGCGCCGTCCAGGGCCGCGGGTCACGCAGATTCGACAGCGTGAAAAGATAGTCCGGCAGCGACAGATCGAAAACACCTTCGCTGTAACGAAGCTCGGTCCAGTGGCCGTTGTGCGTCGCGTCCGTCATCCGCATGACGACCGAGTACGGCCGGCCACCGAGCGGGCCCACTTTCGTCGTCTCGAGCCGCTTGACGAGCTGCATGTTTTGGTCGAAGAAAGACTCTTCGAGCAGGACGTGGTCGTCGCGGATGCGCAGCTCTTGCTTCCCCCACACGACGGGGGCGTCGGGCTTTGGTGTCGACTCGATCGTATACACCGTGTGCCCTTCGACCTCGTCTTGGCCATTAAGTGCGTGCGTGTAGTCGTTGACGATCTGATCCGACTTTGCGAGGTCGTTGTAGGAGAGGTCCGAGCCCATCCAGGACTGGGCCATCATGCTCGCGGGCAACTTGATGACCTGATTGAGCTTCGGAGTGAAGATCCACATGGCCGCCCCGACCTTGAGCGTTGCGTTGCCGGCATCCTTCGCCGGCTGCGTGAAACGAATGAGCGCATCCTCGCGGCCGCGGGTCCAGCCTGCCATGCCGAGACTGCGCTCCCATTCCGGTCGATGCACGATCATGTCGACGCGGATATAGGAAGAGTTGCCGCGCCAATAGTCGACTGCCTGGCGGACGAGATCGTCCGCGCTGGGCGCCTGTGCGCCGGCACGGCCACTCGACACCAAGAGCACTGTAAGGGCGCCGATCCATCGAGCGATTCTCGGCACGATTCTCGGCAAGCAAGTCATTCCGTGATCACGATAACGTCGGCAATCGGGACGCCACACATTATAGTCCGCGGGCGCCGCGACGAACACCGAGGCGACTGCAGACGCCCGCGTAGCAAGTCGCTCTGCTTCCCCTGAGGCGGGCCCCTGCCGAGCAAGGACCGGTGCGGTTGAACCTTTGCTACGGCAGCGAGTCTCTTTGGGAGTAGGCGCGATGTCGCCGGCTCCACGAGCACCGCATACGATTGTCCACACAGACGACCCCGTGGTGGCGGCGTCTGCTAGGATGAAGTGGATCGTGACGAGCAACGAGTCGAAAACCAAAGTCGTCCCCGCGGCAACGTCGCACGCCGCGCTCATTCTTTTGTCGATCGTATCGACACTTTCTACTTTCCGCCTCGCGGCCGAGGAGCCGGTCACGATCCACAAAGCCGAGCTCGACGAGCCGTTGCTTCTGCAGATCAGCTACGAGCACGAGCACGGCCGACAGGACTTCATGACGAGTCGGAGCCGCATCGTTCGGCTACGGCGTGACAAGGACACGCTGCGTATTTTGGAGGACTCCCTCGATGCCGACGCAGCCCGGCGAATCCTCGCCACGGTTCCGATACGTCGAGAGACCGCCGACGACCTACTCGTGAACTTCAATACCAGCTTGATCTTCAGCCAAGAGGACCGGACCGGCGAGGACTATTACGGCCGCGCCGAGAAACAGGACTATTCGTTCGTAAGGTTGGCCGAAGGCAAGATCCTGAACGTGTCGCGCGACGGCCCGATACTCGTTCTAAAGCAGGAAGCCCGTACCAAGCTCGACGAGCCCGTGATCGTGCACTACTACTTGAGCCCGTACCGGCCGAGCTCCACCTTCGAGCCCTTCGAAATCGAGAACCTCGAGCGCTTCGGCTTCTACGAAACCTATCCCCAACAAAAGGCCGGACGCACTGTTCTATACGCAATGAAGTTCGACGCCCACAAGCCGATCGTGTTCGCGTTGTCTGCGGCGATCCCTGCCGACGACCGCCAAGCGGTGCGGGACGGAGTCCTTTACTGGAATCGGGCCCTCGGACGCCCCTTGCTACGAGTCATAGACGCGCCGTCCGGCGTTACGGCGCCAAATCCGGCATTCAACGTGATTCAGTGGGTCACGGACGGCGATTACGCATCGACGTCTCACATCCAGAGCGACCCGCTCACCGGGGAGATTCTGCACGCTCATATCTTCATCCTGTCGGAGGAGGCGCCGGGCGCCAGCGCCGAGGAGCAAGCCGACCACCTGCGCTACGTCGTCGCCCACGAGGTGGGACATGCTCTCGGGCTTCGGCACAACTTCGCCAAAGGCCCAGTCAGCACCGTCATGAACTACTTCGGATTCGATGAGTCGGTCGAGATCGGACACGACGTGATCACCGGTCGTGAGCCGCCGCTCGAGTACGACCGCCAAGTGGTCCGGTACGTCTACCTCGGCGAGCCGCTAGACCTTGCGACACTCCCGCCGTTTTGCACGGACAATCAGCGCGGCTGCCAACCCTTCCCCAACTGATGGCGTCGCGAAGACTCACCGGTGACCCACGGCAACGGAGCGCGATGGGCTCACCGACAATCAAGCGCATCGTGGTCGCCGTCAAACCGTTCGGGCACGGCGCGACGCTCGCATTGTCGCGCGCCCGTCTGTTGGCGCAGCGATTCGGCGCCGAGATCGCCGTCGTCGGCTGCATTACGGACGTCGGTTTGAGCACCGGCATTGGCGCCGGCTTGGGCACCGAAATCGCGTGGGGCAATCCGGCGATGCTCGAGACGCTCGAGCGTGCTTGGACCGAAAGAGCACGCACAGCACTAGAGCAACTCGCGGAGCCGCTTCGCGATCTCGGCAACCGACTCTCGATCAAGGCGCTTTCACGCTCGCCCATCTACGAGGGGCTGCTGCAAGAAGTCGCGAGCAGGCAAGCGGACTTGCTCATCGTGGGCGTGCATGAGCCAACGCCGATGCCACACACTCGGCTAACGGACACCGACTGGCAGCTCATGAGGTTGTGCCCCTGCCCGCTACTGCTCGTGCGGGACCCGAACATCGGCGCATACCGCGCCGTGCTGGCGGCCGTCGATCCGCGGCGAACACACGGCGAGCCGCCGGATCTCGACAGACAGATCGCCGCCACGGCCAATGCCCTCGCCACGGGCCTCGCCTCCCGGCTTTACCTGGCAACCGCGATTCCGATCGGGCCCGACGGCGGTGAGAGCACGGTCACCGACTCGCAGCAGCACGCGCTCGACGACCTCGTGCCGGACACCACGGTCGCGACGACGACCCTCGTACGCGGCGGCAAGCCCGCCCAGGTCATCCTCGATCTCGTCACAGAGCAATCGATCGATCTGCTCGTCATGGGAGCGCTCAAGCGCAATCGTCTCAAAGCACTCATGATCGGCAGCACGGCAGAAAAAGTCATCGCCGACGCCCCGTGCGACTTGCTGCTCGTGAAGTCGCCCACGTCTACGGGCGCCGAGGTCGGCTAATGCCGCTCGTCACTTGAGGACGGGCACCGTCTTTCGCTCCGAGAACCCCAGCAAATCGATCGCGCCGTCCGTAGCCACCTCGCTTTCCGATCGCGCAACGAATGCGGCCTCGTCCCGGATGGTGGCGCCCAACCCGCCGGCCGTCTCGATCAACCGCGACTGTCCAGCAAGCACCAGAGGTCTGGGGCTCGCAACTTTGATCGACTTCTCGGGCTTGGAGACCTTCGAGCTCACCAGCGCAAACCGCTCGTTCCTGCCCGCCTCGACGACGACACGATCGCGTATGAGCGTCATCGCACGACCGGCCCGCAGATGGGCCGAGACCTCGTAGCGCAGAGTCAGGGTGTAGAGCTTCTCGGCCGGGCCCGTGACACGCACACAGGGGCCTAGAGCGCCGCGCGACGCGACTTTGCGGTCCATATACATCGGAAAGCTGACCTGCAAAGGCTCGCCCCGACTGTATTGATTGAACGCCAACACCGCGAAAACGAGATCACGCATGATGGCTTGCTCTTGCTCTGGCTGCATGACCAGGAAATCGAGGTGATCCCCGATCGAGCTTGCGGAAACGATCGTCATATAGGCTCCAACTCGGCACTGTTCCGCGGCGGTGTCAATCCCTCCACTTTACGACTCGCCACGGTAAAGCGCGCTGATGCAGGTCGCGACCGCAAGAATAGCGGCTGCGATGCTGCCTCGCGACCCGCTGACCCGGGCTTACGGCCACGGGGGCCGACGGAAGGCGCGACGGGGAAGCGATGGTGCGAAGAACGTTCGAAGCGTGAAGCTCGCAACGATCACACGGCGCCTCGAGCGCCGACTGAGTCGGGCGCCGCCGCGGGCGGCGGGGGATGCGATAGCGGGTAGGCCGGAGGCGGTCCCGCCGGCCGTCGTGGAGACGGCCGGCGAGTCCCAGGTATCGAAAGACTAGATCGAAAGGCAGCCGGTGCTGATGCCGATCTTCTCGATGTGCGAACCGAGCTTGTCGGCCATCGCCACGAGCAAGTTCGAGGTCGGCTCGTCCTTCGGTGCCACGATGTGCCGATTGCCCTCCAGGCGGCCATTGGCTCCGCCTACCAGCATCGCCGGCACGTTGTGCCGATCGTGGACCACGCCGTTGCTCATCCCGGCGCCGAAGTACAGCAGTGACGAGTCGAGCAACGAGCCATCGCCGTCCGGCGTGTTCTTGAGCTTCTCGACGAACTCCGAGAGCTTCTGCATGTGGTACACGTTGATGCGCGCGTACTGATCCAAGCTCTCCGGCGTGCCCTTGTGATGCGAGGTCGAGTGATGCGGCTCTTTGACGCCGATGAACTGGTAGCTCCGACCGCTCGCCTCGTGGCCCACCATGAAGGTGAAGACACGCGTGATGTCGCCCTGGAACGCGAGGTGCAACAGGTCGTAGGTGACCGTCATGTGCTTGTCGAAGTCCTCGGGGATTCCGATCGGGCCGTCCTTCGTGCTCGTGAGCACTCCGGCGCGCGTCTCGAGCTTCTGCACTTGCTCCTCGACGCGCCGCACGTTCGTCAGATACTCGTCGAGCAGCTTGTTGTCGCTCGCACCGATCATCTTCTGCAAACGCTTCGTCTCGCCCATCACGGAATCGAGCATGCTCTGCTTCGCTTGCAGCCGAGCGATGCGCTGCTCCGGCGTTCCGGGATCGCCGAACATGCGCTCGAATGTCGCTTGCGGATTGATGGAGACAGGCAGCGGACTCTTGTCGTCGTACCACGCCATCGTGTTGAAGAACACGCACGGATAGCCGTCGCACGCGCCGGCGGAAGTACCCATGTCTTCCGTGCCGAGCTCGAGCGAGCGCAACGGGGTGTCTCCCGCAATGGCGTCCGCGATGTACTGATCGATCGACTTCTTCGACTCCACCCGCGTGAAGTCGCCGTTCTTGCCCTGCGGACCCGCGCCGTTCAAGAACGCAGCGCTCGCACCCATGTGGATGCCGCCCATGTTCTTTTGGCCTTCCGGCGACTTCAGCTGACTGATGGTCGTCAGATACGCCCGATGCGGCTCCATCGGCTTCATGATCTTGTTGAACTCGAAATTCTTACCGGCTTTCTCCGGATGCCACATGCCCGGATAGATGCCGTTGGGAACGTACACCGAGCCGAACCGCGTCCGCTGACCAGCGGCGGTCAGCGTCTGCGCCGTCGCCGCCGGTATCATCGCGTCCAGCAGCGGGAGTGCTATTGCCGTGCCGAAGGCACCCCGCAGAAAGGTGCGTCGATCCAAGTGTTTCTTGGTAATAAACATGCGTTACTCCCTTGCTTGCGCTACGGTTGCGGTTGCCGGCTCACCGCCGTTCATCCGCATCTGGAAAGGATAGCTATCAACAATACCCAAAACGATTGACTTCATACTGTAGTCGCGCTTTGCCGCGTTGCGTACGATCGAGCGAACGACCGGCATATCACCGGGCTCGAGGCCACGACCCAGCGCGTAAATCAGCATCTTCTTCGTGAGCGTCGTCGGGAAGAGATTCGGATCTTTGAGAAGCGCTTCCCGAAGCTGAACGGGGCCGTCGACCGGCGTGCCGTCAGCAAGCACACCTGCCGAGTCGATCGGCAAGCCATCGCGCGTCTGGTCGCGCCAGCTGCCGTCGGCATCGAAGTTCTCGAGTGCGAAACCGACGGGATCGATCTTCGTGTGGCACGCCGCGCAATTCGGATTGGCACGATGCAGCTCGAGCTGCTGACGCACCGTCGTCGGCCGATCCTTGGGCTTGCTCTGCTCGAGCGCCGGCACGTTCGGCGGAGGGGCCGGCGGCGGGTTGTCCCAGAACTCGCTCACGATGAACTTCCCGCGAATAATCGGCGAGGTGCGGCTGCCGGCGGAAGTCAGCGACTCGATGCTCCCGTGGGCGAACAGGCCCCACCGACGCGGATCCTTGATGTCCACCTTACGGAAACGCGCGCCGTAGACGCCGGGAATTCCGTAGTGCCTCGCCAACCGCTCGTTCACGAACGTGTAGTTCGCGGTCATGAGCTCCTGCACCGGCCGGTCGTTGCGCAACACGTTGCCGAACAGCATCTCGGTTTCGGTCCGGAAGGCCTGCCGAAGGTTGCCGTCGAAGTCCGGGTACAAGAGGAAGTCGGGCCTCACGCGGCTTTCGAGGTTACGCAACTGCAACCACTGGCCCACGAAATTGTCGACGAACGCCTGGGAGCGCGGATCGGCGATCATGCGATCCACTTGCGCCTGGAGCACTTCGGGTTGGCGCAACTGGCTTTTCTCGGCCAGCCCGAGCAATTCCTCGTCGGGGACGCTCGACCACAGGAAGAACGACAACCGTGACGCGAGCTCGAGGTCGCTGATTGGTAGTTGGAGCCGGGCGGAACATCGGGCGAATTCGTCTCCACCCGGAACAAGAACCATGGGCTGACGAGCAAACGCGCGACACCGGCCCGAATGCCGTCCTCGAAATTGCCACCCTTGGCGCGTGCCTCGTCGTAGAACGCCAACGTCGACTTGATATCGTCGTCGGTTACGGGCCGACGGAACGCGCGGCGAGCAAGCTTCGACAAGATCTGCTTGGCGCACGCGGGCTCATCGGCCTGGTTCGCCGGATGGCAAACGAAAACGATGTCACGGCTCGGCGTGTCGCTCACGCCCATGACGTTGCGCGGGCCCTGGATCACAACATTCTCGAGCCGCGGAAGCCCGGACGGGTTGTGAATCTCCATCGTGGCGCGCACCGCAGGCTGCCAGGAGTTTTGCTCCTGGTTCGTTCGCTCCCGCCAAGTAAAGGTCACGTCGTGTGGCCCGGCAGTCACCGGGATCGGCGGCGAAGTCAGCCGCTCGTCGATCGAGAAGCCCAAGGTGTTTTGGCCTTCCGTAACCGCGAGCTCGTGGTCTTCTTTGCCGGCGATTTCGCTCGAATACACCGTGTGCCCGTCGACGAGGACCAAGAACTCGTTCGGCCGGTCGTGACCTTCCACGCCGAACAGGCCTTCTTCGACACCGCGGAAGAGCCGGCCCGAGAACACGTATTCACCGTCGGCCGGAAAGATGTGATGGACGGTCGTGCCGCCCCGCGTGCCGATCGGCATTCCGGCGAGGTGATGGTCCTGAGTCAGGTCGAACGGGATCGGGTACGACGCTGCCGTCTCGACGGCAGCGGGGTTACCGACTGCCATGTCGGCGACACGCAGCGCGACCGTCAGATAGCGATCGAGCAGGAACGGCGACGTGGTCAGCACCTGCGCGATATTGTCGAAACCGAAGTCACCGCCATCGCTCGGCAGCATGTCGGCGAGGTCCGCCTCGACGCCGAGCAAGTCGCGCACGGCGTTCGCGTACTCGGCGCGATTGAGACGGTGAACCGTGGTCGACCCCGCGTACGGATGAGCCTCGGCAGCCGCGTCGAGCGTGCCGGTCAGCGCGGCCAGGAACTCGGCGCGCTCATCTTTGGCGGGTTGTGGTTGGTCTCGAGGCGGCATGGCGCCGATCTCGAGCTTATGCACCACTTTCTCCCAAACGGCCGGATCGATCTTGACGTTGTCGGGATGCCGATGCTCGAGCGACAGCTCAGCCGTGAACTCCGCGTCGTTGTGACAATCCGTGCAGTACTTGAGCATCGCCCACTGCTGGTCGAGCTGTGCCTCGGGCGAGCGATGAATTCCGAAAAAGGCGGCGGCTCCCGCGGCCACAACCACACCCGCCCCCGCGACATAGGCCCAAGTTCTCATCGAGCGGAACCCTCCGCAGCATTTGCCTGAACGTTGCCGTTCATGAGCTCTTTCAACAGTGCCGCCACCTCAGCCGGTTGGGCGGGCTTCTCGGTCTGCACGAGCGCTCCGGCCGTGGGACCCGGCGGGCGCGGATCTTGCGCCTCGACGACCTGCAAAGGCGTCTTGCCCTTGGAGTTCTTGATACGCAGATCGGCGCCGCCCATGGCCAACGCACGGACGACTTCGAGCTTCCCCTCGGTTGCCGCGAGGTGAAGCACGGAATCCCCGTCAGGCGTCTTCGCGTTCACGTTCGCGCCGGCTTTGATCAGCAGGTTGACCGCATCGAGAGGCTCGCGGTCGGACTCTTCGCGGAAAGGCGGCTTGGCGCCCTCGCGGATGTCGCCCGGGCCACCGGCCATGCCGACACCCTTGCCGCCGTTCATCGTAACCATGAGCGGCGTCTTCCCGGCAGTCTTGCCGCCCGGCCCCGGAGGTGCGGCGCCGGCCTCGGCCGGCTTCGGCGTCCACTCGAGGTCCGCGCCGTGCGCAATCATGAGCTTCATGGCTTCAACGTCGGAGGCTACCGCGGCACGGAAGAACGGCGTGCCGGAGCCTTTCGTATCACAGCACATGGAAGCCGAGTGCAGCTGCCCGGCAAAGGGCTTGTTCGGATCGGCACCGGCCTCGACCAACACCTTGATGAGGTCGATCGCGCCGAGCTTGTTCGGATGGTCGGCCCGCAGACGCGTTCCGTCACGTGCGCGCCAGTCCGTGGTTGCGTCGTGCATCTCCACGGCCTGGTACAGAGAATCGTCGAGCTTCGGGTCGGCGCCAAGCTTGAGCAAGTCCGCGGCCAGATCGAAACGGTCGTTGACGATTGCGAGCATCATCGAAGTTGCGCCGTCGCCGTCGGTCGCATTGATATCCGCACCGCCCTCCAGCAGCTTATGCACGAGCGGCTCGTTACCGTCGCGAACGGCCCACATGAGCGCCGTAAAGCCGCCGCTCGGGAAGTCCGTGCGCTTCGTACGCTTCTCGAGCTCCGTGACGCGAGCCTTCAAGTTGGGATCCGCGCCGGCTTTCAGCAGCGCATCGACGACATCCACATGGCCTTCGGCCGTGGCCCACATCAGCGCCGTTTGATCCCACAGGCTCTCGGTCGCGTTCGGGTCGGCGCCCGCCGCAAGCAGCAGCTTGACCGTCTCGACGCTGCCGGCTCTCGAGGCCGCCATCAACGGCGTCTCGCCGTCACGCGACGAAGCTTTGAGATCCGCGCCGCCCTTGAGCAGAAGATCCACGACCGCGGCATCGCCGTAACGGCTGGCTTGCAGCAACGGCGTCACGCCGAACTGGTTCGCGGCATTGGGATCGGCTCCGGCTTTGAGCAGCATGGAGACGATCTCGGGAGATGATTCGTAGGCGGCCCACAGCAACGGCGATGTGCCGTCTGCCTCGGGCGCGTTGACGTCAGAACCTTCGGCGATGAGATTGCGTATCGTGTCGGCGTCGGATTGGCGCGCGGCCGTTGCAACCGTCGCAGACGCCGTCTGGCCGATACCAAACGTTGCCAAAGCCAAAAGCACGGCGGCGACCCGCCCGCCAAAACTCAGATGACTGCAACCCAGCAAGCTACGTTGTCGCATTCAATATACTCCCCCAAAACAACCTACCGCCCCTTTATGGGACGCTCGAAGGACACGCGCGTTCCCGCTCTGGTGCGATCAGACTCTGAAGATAAGCTTTTAGACGCAATAGATCCAGTCCAGAACCACATAATTTTCCTAGAGAATCATGGTGTTTCGACCAACAGGCTGCTCCGGACCGGCGGCGACCGACCCAGATTGAGACGTGCATCGTCTTTTCGCAACATTTTTCCGCAAGAAGTGGTGTTTTCGATACCTCATAGGCACGAGATCTGCGCATTACGCGGACAATTTCGGGGCCTCGGCCCGAGCGACTCCACTGCACCTCGCAACGCCCGAAAACCGTGCGCCGTGGAGCTCTCTCCCGGCCCCTCTGCCCCGCTTTCAGGCGAGCCTGTTCTGCGCCACGGAGTCGTGCCACGGGATCATCCAACGCTTCAACGCATTGACGGCGAAGAACAGAATCGAGCCCAGCGCCGCCAACAGCACGATGACGGCGAACAGGCGGGGCGCATCGAGCGCGTTCAGGCTCACGACGACGATGTAGCCGAGGCCCTGGTTGCCGCCGAGATACTCGCCGACGATCGCGCCGATCAGCGCGAACACGATGCCGACCTCCATGCCGGTGAATACGTAGGGCAGCGTGCTGTGGAAATCGAGCGATTGGAACGTCTGCCAGCGGCTTGCATCGAGACTGCGCATGACCTCGCGATGCCCGGGCTCGACCGAGCGCACGCCGAGCAGCACGTTGAGCATGATCGGGAAGAACGCCAGGATCGCGGCAATCACGATCTTCGACGTGATCCCGAACCCGAACCAGATCACGAACAACGGAATCGAGGGCGACCTTGGGAATGACCTGGAGCGCGACGAGCATGGGCCGCACGGCTCGCTCGAGCCAGAACACGCGGCCGAGCACCGCGCCGACGACGACTCCGCTCGACGAGCGCGATCAGAGAAGCCCGCGACGGTCTCCGTCAAGGGTCACGCGAGCGTGCACGAGCCAGATCTCGGGATCGCTGCACGAGCCCGACCAGCGTCGACGGCCACGTCCTCCGGCGGCGGCAGCACGAAGCGCGAGATGTCGAAGACGACGGTGCCGAGCTTCCAGCCGCCGACGATCGCGATCGAGCAGCAGCGGCGTGCTGATCCAGGGCAGTCGCTTGAGCAAGGTTTCCCGGTCCATCAGGCGCTCCTCGTCGAGTTGGTGCCGCAGCTCCCGCGCGATGTCCTGAAACCCGGGTTCCGCCTCGAGATCCAGGCTGCGCGGGCGCGCGAACGGCACGTCGGTGACGGAGCGGATTCGGCCCGGCCGCGGCGACAGCAGCACGACGCGGTCGGCCAGAAAGACGGCCTCCAGTGATCGAGTGCGTGACGAGCACGACAGTCGCGCGCGTCGCCGCCGCGATCGACTGCAGCTCGAGATTCATCTTGTCGCGCGTCAGCGCATCGAGCGCGCCGAAAGGCTCGTCCATGAGTAGGATCTCGGGCCGGTAGCTCAAGCGCGCGCGCGATCGCGGCACGCTGGCGCATGCCGCCGGAGAGCTCGCGCGGATAGGCCCGCTCGAACCCTGCCAGGCCGACGAGCTCGCAGAGCTCGTGCGCCCGTGCCCGCCGCGCGGTCCGGTCGACGCCGCGCAGCTTCAGCGGCAGCGCGATGTTGTCTTCGATCGTGTACCACGGAAACAGGTTCGCTTCCTGGAAGACGAGCCCGAGCTTGCTGGCCGTCTCCGAATCCCGCGCCTCGCCGGTCCACAGCGAGCGACCTGCCGCCGCGCACCTCGCCTGCGCTCGGGCGCACGAGTCCGGCCAAGATCCGCAGCAGCGTCGTCTTGCCGCAGCCGGACTGGCCGACGATGGCGACGAATTCCTCGCTGTCGCAACGCCAGATCGATGCCCGACAGCGCGAGCGTGGACGCCTTGTCGTGACGGGAAAGCCTTGCTGACGCCGACGAGCTCGAGCTCGGGTCCAGGCGGGGCACTCACGGCGACTAGGCGCTCGACGGGACGAGCTCGTTCGTGAACCATAAGGAAGGATCCTTGCCGGCCGCGATTCGGCCGGCCCGGACGAGCTCGTCGTAACCACGCTGCCAGCTTTCCGGCACGGTCCGTAGAACGTTTGCAGCACCCTCCGACGTCCACACGCGCACGTACTCGGCGAGACTGTCCTTGGCCACGTCGGTGTTCTGCAGGGTCGCAAAGGAGTACTTGTGACGCATGATCTCGAGCGTCTTATCGAACCCGTCGTCCGCGATCATGAACCGCACGGCGCCGTCGATCGCCTGGAGGTACTTGCCCACTAGATCGCGGTTGGCCGACAAGTCGTCGCGGGAAACCATGTACAGCTGCGCTCCCGACTCGATGAAATCCCCGGGTCGCAACACGACGACTCCCGCCGTTTGCCGTTCGAGAATCTTGGCCGTATCGATGCTGACGATGAATCCGGCGATCCTGCCTTGCTCGACGAGGTTGAACACGCCCGGCCCCACGCCGACGACTTGCCGCTGCACGCTGGCCGGGCTCGATACCCGACGAGGCGAGCAGTAGATCCAGAGTCGATCTCGCTCTCTCCGCCTTCCGACGGGATGCCGACGACTTTGCCGGCGAAATCCTTGCGGCTCGCGCAGCGGCGCGTTCGCGCTCGAGACGAAGCGCAGCGTCGACTCCTTGATCACCGTGCCGACGTTCATGATCGGCGCGCGCGCTGTTGACGATGTGCGTCATGGCTTCGATCTGGCCGACTCTCGTGACCGGCGCGCTGCCGGCAAACACGAGCTGGATGGCCTGCGCTGTACCTCGGGTGGATTGAAAGCTCACGTTCAGGCCTTGATCCGCGAAGTAGCCGCCGGCATCGGCCAACAGCTCTGGGGCGTACGTCAATGTCGTCAGGGGCAAGGCGGCCAAGAACGTGAGCCTCGTGCCCCCTGGCTCGCGGCCTCCGCCACCGCACGACGTCAGCAACGCGCCCGCGCCCGCGGCCGTCGCGAGCGCCGCAGAGACGCGCAGACACTCCCGGCGCGTGAACGTCGGGGTTCGAATCCCATGGTTCGTCGTGGATGGCATCAGCGGCCCACGGTCATCGCACTATCGCGCCGTTGTCGTCGGCTTGGGGCGAGGGGGCATTCGGATTCAGATTGACGCTCAGCGTGTGCACGTTCGTGAACTTGCCGTTCACGAGGCGGAACGTGTGGGAATCGGGCATGCCCGTGCTGCTGTTGCCGAAGCGGCAAAATACATTGACCACGCCCATCTCCTCGTCGACGACGTAGTCGCGATTCACGATATACAACACCCCGGGCGGGATACCGACCCGGCAGGTCGGCTTCGGATCGTTGTTCCTGTTCGTGTAGGCGCCGCCCTCCAAACGTGCGCACGGCACGCCCCACGGCGCCTCGACGAATTTGTCCGAGAATTGATCGAGGTAGCTATTCGCGGCGTCGATGAGCTCCTGACCCGGGACGCGCTGGTCGGGCTTCGGCTTCTTCCAGTCCTCGGCGCTCGAGTACTTGAGATAGGCGTTCGCGTTGAACAACCAATCGCCTTTGTCCGTAACGAGACCGTCGACTCGTGCGATTTTTCCGTCGTCGACATACAGCCTCGTTCCCAGCACGTAAGGGTGGCCGCCCTTGGTCACTATCACTTCGGTAAACGTTCTGCACCGCCTCGTGTCGAGAAAGCTGCGAGACAACGCGATCGGCAACCTGGTGTTCCACAGCCCGGCGCCCTTGCCGATCTCTTGCATGTTCTCGACAAACTTGCGCGTCGTCCGCGAGAGCCATCTTCGACACGTCGCCGGACGCTTGCGCCGCCACATAGCTGTCTGCGGCCGCCTTCAACTCCGCGCGCGTGCATGTCGGTTGAGCCTCGGCGCCAGCCGCCAGGAACACGAATACGCCCGTAGCTATGAGCCTGGTCATCATGTGGTGCTTGCGCCTCACCGCGACTTCGTCGTGTCGACTTCGTAAATCGGTAGATCCCAGTGGTTGGTCGTGAGCTCCCAGCGCCGGTTCTCTTCCCGCTTGCGTGTCGCCGTGTCCGGAAACAGCTGCAAGGCGATCTCTTCCTCGTGCGAACCCGCCTGAAAGTCCCGATAGTTGATCTCCACGCGATAATCCCATCGGCCTGCCTCGTCGGTGTGCAGCTGAGGATGGTACACGCGGTAATCCAGGATGTAGCCGAGCTCTTTGGCGCGATCGAGAATCGGAATCTGGTACTTTCGAAAAAGATCCCACCATTCGTCGATGAACCCGTAGCGCACCCGGTAGACCCACTCGACCTCGTAGCCCTTCACGCCGGGCTTCGGCGGCTGCGCCATCGCCGCTCCGGCGAAAATCGACAAGGCGACGCCGATAACCCCGCCCCTGAGAATCCTCGTTCCGCGCATCCGCCCCCCCTGAAAGAAGTCACTGGCCCAATCGCCAACTGCAGCACAGCCGATGGCGCCCCGCAACCGGCCGGCGCGCCACCCTCGCGCCGAGCCCGAGCGTCACCTTTGCCCCAAGCGCCGCACTACCGCCCGTCCTGGAGCCCAGCCACCTTCAAGAGCTTCTCGATCTCCTCGACAGTCAACTCTCGCACTGCTCCAGCCTTCGAGTCGCGCTCGAGCACGATCGGGCCGTAACGAATCCGCTGCAGGCGGCTCACCGTCATCCCTTGGGACTCCCACAGCCGCCGCACCTCTCGGTTACGACCTTCCCTGAGGACGACGTTGTACCAGCGATTCGCACCGCTTCCTCCGGTCGGCACGATCGCATCGAACTTGGCCGCACCGTCCTCGAGCTCCACCCCCGTGCGCAATCGAGAGAGCACGTCCTTGCCGACCTGCCCTTTCACTCGCACGGCGTACTCGCGTTCCACCTCCATCGACGGATGCATCAAGCGATTCGCGAGCTCGCCATCCGTCGTGAACAGCAGCAGCCCCGTCGTCGCGATATCCAGGCGGCCAATGCCGATCCATCGGCCTCCCGTCAACGCCGGCAGGGATTCGAACACGGTCCGACGACCCTCGGGGTCGGATCGACTACAGACCTCGCCCACCGGCTTGTTGTAGGCGATGACGCGGCCAGTCGGCCTATCTCGCGATCGCTCGAGCTTTCGGCCGTCCACGCTAATATCGTCCCCGGGCTCCACGCGGTCGCCGAGCTTGGCCCGCGCGCCGTTGACGCCGATCCGGCCGTCGACGATCCAGCGTTCCATCTGCCGGCGCGAGCCCAGGCCCGCGCCCGCCAAAACCTTTTGTAACTTCTCAGACATCAATCGCTGCTCTCGCCGACGCGCAAGTGTCCGCCCATTGCGGCCGCCGTGAAAGATGGCTCGAAAGGCCGTTCCTGCCGACGCATGAGATCGCCTCAGGGCTGCGAACGACCTGGTGGAAAGACGGCGAAGGGGTTTTGTTCGACGAGACCTTCTTGCACCGCGCCGAGAACGAAACCGACGAGGATCGCGTAATTCTTTTTTGCGACGTCGAGAGGCCGTTGCGCAACCGCGCCGCGCGTGTCTTCAACAGGCGCGTCGGCGAGAAGGTCATGCGTGCATTCCGCACGCGCAACGTGCCCGGCGAGGACGTGGGTTTCGTTAACGGGCTGTTCGGCCTGCTCTATCCGATTCGGGTCTTCGGCAAACGTGTGAAGCAGCGCAGCAAACTCGGTTACTACTTGCTGAAGTACGCGCTCGTGGCGGGGATCCTCTACTTGATCCTGTTCTGATGCGGCCCCGCATCCGAAGACCGCGAGCTCGCGCTCGGCCGCCGACCCGGCACCACGATCGGACGGAACATGCGAGCTAAAGGTTCGCGGCCGCCGACTTGCGGCTTGCGCCGCGCAAAAGCTCGGCAACGGCGTCCGCATTCGGCACGGGCCGGCCACCGACCGGCGTCAGTGCGATATCCAGCGCCGTCTTGCCGTGCGCGTCGACGATATCGACGTTCGCTCCATGCTCCACGAGGAAGCCGACCACATGCGTCCAACCTCGCCCCGCAGCAGAAAACAGCGCGGTCTGGCCCTCGCGGTTAGTCATCTGGCTCGGACGAGCGATTCTCGCGGTACGACTGTAAAGGTCTACGACGCGCGCATCGATGTCCGCACCGGCGGTCAACAAAATTTCGAGCGACTCGACGACTTTGCTCTCGATCTGCTCGTCTTGCTCGAAGTTCGGCGAACGGTTGGCCCCGAAGTTGATGTTGCGAACGCCGATGCCCGCGGCGGCCATGAGCGGCGTGACGCCCATGGCGTTCGGCAGATCGACCTGCGCACCGTGCTCGAGCAATGCCTTCATGGCTTCGTGGTCGTGCATGATCGCAGCCCGGAGTAGCGGTGTCGCCCCGGCCGTCAGCAAGTCGTCGACGAAACGCGCACTGTTGCCGCCGCGACCCGGCCGGTGCATGTTCAGTTGCGGGTCGACGTCCACGCCGGCCGCCAGCAGGCGCTTCACGATGTCCATACCCGTCGTCCGCGACGAGCGAGGATAGGCCGGAGTACGCGGCACATACGTGTTCAAATCCACGGCCAGGTAGAGCGCCGTGCGCCCCCACCAATCCGCGTAATTCGGATCGGCGCCGAGATCGAGCAACGCATTCGCCGTATCGAACTCGTAGTTGTCGAGCGCGAGCATGAGGGCGGTGACGCCGTCGGGTGTGGGCCGATCCACAGGCTCCCCGGCCGCCACGATCGCTCTCACACATTCGACGCAGCCCGAGCGCGCCGCAAACAGCAGCGGCGTCAGGCCGCCCGTCGGTCGATACTGGGCTCTGGGCTCCGAAGTGATCTGCTCGCCCCAGTCGTTCGTCACAGCACGCGCCCGCACGTCGGCGCCGTGCTCGATCAACAGCTTCGTGAGCTCGGTATTGGCCCCGTCGGCAGCCCACATCAGCGCCGTCTGCTCGCGCCAGGCCTCGCGAGCATTGACGTGCGCACCATGCTCGAGCAGCAGCCTGGCGACGACGGTCGATCCCGCGCGCGCCGCGAGCATCAATGCAGTCTCGCCATCGCCGTTCGGCGCATCCGCGTCCGCGCCGGCCTTCAGCAACACCTCGACGAGCTCGGCGTTGCCGGCTTTGACGGCCTCGGCGAGCGGGCTCGAGCCGAATTCGTTGTGCACATCGATCTTCGCGCCATGGGCCAGCAAGGTTTGCACGAGGTCCGCGTCGAGCTCGTAGGCGGCCCAGTGCAGCGGCGTCGTCCCGTCACCTTGTGTCGCATTGACGTCCACACCTTGCGCGATGAGCTCGAGCGCGGCCGTGCGTCGTCCGTTCTCGATCGCATCCGCTAGCGGGCTCTCGGCGCGCGCGGCCGTCACGGCAGACACAAAGAAGACGGCGAGACCCGTTGCGTAGGCGCAAGATACGAGCCGCCGCGAATTGGTGGTTCGCTGACCTCCGATACTGCCCTTCATGCGTACTCCCGAACCTCCGTTCAGACGATGTCGTGCGTCAGCGTGTTGTGGTGAGCCCAAAAGCCCTTGTACAAGTCGTACAGCAGCTTGCCCGGATCGTCGAACGACCGTCCGAGACCGTCGAGCACGGCGGCATCGACCATGTTTTCGGCGCTCTCGCCGAGGCGCACGTGCTCGACCATGCGGTCGAAGAGCTTCGTGAGCATCGCCTGCTCGGCCTGCACCTGCGCTCGTCCGATGACCGGGCCTTTCGCCGGAACGAAACGTGTGTCCTTATCGGTGACCTCGAGCAGCCGGGCCAGCGAGTCCAACCGGCCGCCCAGCCATCCACCCCCGAACCAATCGAACTCCGGATCGCCGGCGGGCGAGACGACGTTGCCGACGGCGACGACATTCACGTGCGGGAAGAGCACGTAGATATCGCCGTCGGTGTGCGCCTCGAGCAGATAGCCGTAGTCGATGCGTCGGCCGCCGAGGGTGATCGTCCCTTGCGTATGAAACGTTTGCGTCGGCCGTCCGGCGGGGGCCAGCGGTGGCTCGTAGCGATCCTCGCTCGGCACGTAATAGCCGGTGCTCAACCGCTGGCGAGTCTTGGCGTGCGCGTGGATCGTCGCGCCGGCCATGCCGAGCGCCTCGTTGGCGCCGACTTGATCGGGATGCCAGTGCGTATTGAAGACGGCCGCAACGTGCTCCCCCGGAAGCATGGCAATCGATTCGAGCACGTCGCGACTGAATGCTGCCGCGCCGGTGTCGACGACCACCTTACCCGCATCCGTCTCGAGCACCACGACGTTGCCTCCGGCCCCGGACAACAACGTGAGGCCTGCCGCCAGGGTCTTGGCCGCGGGCTTGCCGGCCGCCCGGGCGCGCGGCGCAAAGGCGCCGAGCGTCGCACCGGCCGCGACGCCGGCCAGTCCGCGCAAGACGGCACGACGATCGCAGCCGTCGCGCGTCACCGCCAGGATGGAATCAAACGCCCGCGATCTCACCGCTGCTGTCCGACAGGCTCTTGAGCTCGAGCCCCGCCTTGTTGACGACCGTCAGATGCAAATTCGACAGCGTCGTGTGCTCGGGCAGCTCGATGTGCTGCCCGCCGCGCAGCGAACCGCTTGCGCCGCCGACGAGAATGATCGGCAGCGGATAGTTGTTGTGCCGATCGCTGTTGCTCATGTTCGAGCCGTACATGAGCATCGAGTGATCGAGCAGCGAGCCGTCGCCGTCGGGCGTCTTCGCGAGCTTGTCGACGAAGTCGGCGAACCGCTCGACGTGATAGTGCTGCACCTTCACGAGCTTCTCGATGCGCTCCATGTTGTTCGCGTGGTGCGAGAGCGGATGGAACGCGTCCGGCACGCCGATGTGGTTGTAGGTGCGATTCGTGCCTTCGGCCGACCATGAAGTACGAGGCGACGCGCGTGATGTCGGCTTGATACGCAAGCGCGATCAGGTCGAACATCAGCCTCACTTGCTCGTCGAAGTCCGGCAGCTCGCCGATCGGCGCGTCGGGCAGATCGATGCCGGACAGATCGCGCTGCGACGCCTTCGCAACGCGGCGCTCGGTCTCACGCACGGACTCGAGATAATCGTCGAGCACGACGCGGTCGCTCGGGCCCGAGGTTGCCTTGAGCTCCTTGGTTCGTCTCGTTGATGATGTCGAGGATGCTGCGCGCGCCGTCGCGAGATGGTCGCGCGCTCCTCGGGCGTATCGCCGGCGCCGAAGAGCTGCACGAAGACCTTGCGCGGGTTGAACTCCATCGGCAACGGCGTCGTCGCGTTTCGGAACGACAGCGTCGAGCTGTAATAGCAGCCACCGGTTCCGCAAGCGGCGCTCTGGATCGTCGTCTCGGAGGCAACCTCGAGCGACGGCAGCACGTTTTCCTGGCCGATGTGCTCCGCGATCAGCTGGTCGATCGTCGGCGCCATCTGCGCGCCGGTCGCCTGCTCGTCCGGCCGCACGCCGCTAGCCACGTCGCCGGCACGAGCGTATGCACCGAGTTGTTCGGCGCCTTGTTCTCGAGATTGCCGAATGACGTGACATAGCGCTTGTGCGCTTCGAGCGGCGCGAGAATCGGGCTCAGCTTGAAGCTCGTCCGCCGGCGCCGCTCGGCGTCCAACGGTCCATCTCCGGCCCGTAGGCCGTGTTCCACATGATCGCGCCGTGCGGCATATAGAAGAATCCGGTTCGAAGCTTCGGCGCCGCGGCTGTCTGCGCGAGTGCCGTCGCCGCCGGGATCATCGCGTCGAGCAACGGCAGCCCGAGCGAACACGCCCGCGCCCTTGAGCACCGTGCGGCGCGAAAGATGTTTCTTCGTCAGATACATCGCGCCTAACCTCCTATCGGAGCCGAGCCCGCGCCGGTGGATGCCCGCACGGCGACCCGCCTCGCTCTTGAGCACGGCCTGCATGCGAAACGCATCGCTGTGCACGATCCCGGCCACGATGGCCGAAAATCGGTAATCTCTATCGGCCGCGTCGCGCACGATGGCTCGCACTTGCGGCATGTCGAAGTACTCGAGCTCGCGACCGAGCGCATACATCATGAGCTTCTGCGTAAGCGCCTGCACGAACTGGTCGGAGCGCTCGAGCAACGCTGCGTCTAGCTCGACGGGTCCGTCGATCGCCTGCCCGCCCGCAAGCACCGTGTGCGCGTCGATCGGAGCATCGGCCTCGGCGTCGCGATCGCGCCACTGACCGATGGCGGTGAAATTCTCCAGCGCGAGACCGTAAGGATCGATTACGCCGTGACACGCCTTGCATACCGGGCTCGCGCGATGCTGCTCGAGTCGAGCGCGTAAGGTTTTCGGCTGCTCGCCGGCTCGCCTGTCGTGAGATTGGTGTCGACCCCGGGCGGCGGCGGCGTCGGCGGCGTGCCCATGAGCTTGTCGAGCACCCACGCGCCTCGCAGCACGGGCGACGTGCGGTCGCCGTAGGATGTGCGCAGCAGCACGGCGCCCTTGCCGAGCAAACCGTAGCGGCGCTGGTCCGTGAGCTGTACTCGTCGAAACTGCGCCCCGACCACCGAAGAGATGCCATAGTGGCGCGCGAGACGCTCGTTCAAGAACGTGTAGTCGGCGGTGAGCAGCGTTCGGACGTCCTTGTCTTCGAGCAACACGCTCGACAGAAAGCGGCCGATCTCCTCGGCAAAGTCGCCGCGCAACGCGTCCGTCCAGGTCGGAAACAGGTTCTTGTCCGGTTGCATCGCGTCGAGATCGTCGACGTTGAGCCATTGCATCGCGAACTCGCTTACGAGCACGGCGGCGCGCGGATCGGCAAGCATGCGCTTGACTTGCGCGTCGAGCTCGCCCGGCGCGGAAAGTCGACCGGCAGTCGCGAGGTCGAGCAACGTGTCGTCCGGCCCCTGCCCCCACAAGAAAAACGACAAGCGCGACGCGAGCTCGAGATCGTCGAGCGCGTAGGCATCGCCGCCGGCGCCGCTGCGCGGCTTGATTGCGCGATACAGGAAATCCGGACTGGCCAGCACGGCCGTCGCCATGAGCTCGATTCCCTCGTCGAAGCCGCCCGGGGCCTTCCGGCCCGCCTCGTAGAACGGCATCAGCCGATCGAGATCCGCCCGTGTCACGGGGCGCCGGAACGCGCGCCGCGCCAGATTCGTCGTGATCTGCTCCGCGCACGCCCGCTCGCGCGCCGCAACCTCGGGCTCGCAGACGAACAGCTTCTTGCGCGTCGCCGTCGGCGACAGCCCCGTCGACTGATACGGACCGATGAGATTCACGCCGCCGACGATCCCCGGCACACGCTCCGCGCCCGTGAAGCTGAAGCTGCGTTGCGGAGCGAACGTCGAGATCTGCTCGTCGCTCACGGCCCGCGACCGCTCGATGAACGTGACCACGATCTCGTGCTCGCCGGCTTTCACCTCGAGCGGGATGTCGGCGAACCGTTTCATGATTTCTTCGCGGGCCGGTGCACCGCCGCGATCGATGAGCGACAAATCCTCCGGGCCGCCGATATCCCGGCGAAACTGCTCATGGCGATCGACGAGCACGACGAGCGTATGCCGCGTTTCGAGCGCGCGCGGGTAGAGGCCGGCGCCTAGATTCGTGATCGTGAGGCGATACTCGCCGTCGGCCGGAAATATGTGCTCGAACTTCATGCCGCCGCGCGTGCCGAGCGGCATGCCGGCAACGTAGCCGTCCTGATCGGCAGTTGGGGCCGGAAAGAACGCGGTCGCGACTTTCGGCTTCGGCTCGCCGACGGCGAGATGCGCGACCGTGCTTGCAACGTCGACGTACTGCTCGACGAAGGCCGGCGAAACGCTGAGCGCCGCCGCAATGTTGGTGAACCCTTCGACTTCGATCTCGGGCGGCAGATATTCGGCCGGATCGATGTCGACGCCGAGCAGATCTTTCACGGCGTTCGCATACTCGGTCCTGTTCAGACGCTGCGCCGGAACGTAGCCGACCTTCTCACGCCCTTTCGCGCCTTCGTCGATCGAGCGCTCGAGGAAGGCGACCATCCCGTCGACGTCTGCGGGCTCGGGCTGCGGGCTGCCCGGCGGCGGCATGAGGTGACCGCGCAACTTGCGCACAGCCGCTTCGAAGATCTCGGCGTGCTCGGGCACGGAATCCGGCGCCAGTCCGCGAAACGACACGCCGCCCGCCAGATCGTCGGGGTTGTGACAGTCCACGCAGTAGGACCGGAGCATGGCCCAACGCTGCTGCTCTCGAACGTGCTGCACGCGAACCACGAGCGCCGTTGCGGCAACGGCGACGCCGGCCACGGACGCCGCGGCAACCCATTTCTTCACACGCGTCATCGCGCCGCGCCGGCCTCGCGCGGACCGCGGCGCGCGCTCGAGGATAGGCTCTCGCCCCGTAGGCCCATCGATCCTCCATCCCCCGGAGACGTCCGAGGATCGCTAGTTTAAGCGGATTCTTCTCGATGGGCGCGGCTTTCAAGCACGATTCGAGGCTCCGCCATCTGACTCAAACCGGCGGCTCCGACATCACGCGGCGGACGGGCCCAGCCACGGCACCTCGGCGCGAGGCCGAGGCGCCGTGGTGCGCTAGGGACCGACGCCGGGCTCGAACATCGGCCGCACTTCCGACTCCCCTTCGAACTCGGGCCAGTGCTTACGGTGCAAATCCATGAACTCTTTCGCGATCCGGATGGCGGCTGTCTTACTGTCCGCCTCGAGAATCGCCCAGCCGCCAATGACCTCCTTGCCATCGGCGAACGGTCCGTCGGTCACGCTGAGCGTGCCATTTGCGAGGCGGACACGAACCCCATCTTTGCTCGGCAGCAGGCCGCCGGTATCGACGAGGGTGCCGTCCTGAATCGATTGTTGGACGAACTTGCCCATCGCCTCCATCAACGCCGCCGGCGGACCGCTGTCACGATACGACTCGTCATGCCGGATCAACGCAAGATACTTCATCGAATTCTCCTCGTGGTTTGTTGGATATTCGCTAGCACGACGAACGAGCACGACGAGATTCGACATCTCCGAGACACCTGCTCGACGCGAGACCCGCAGACGGGCTTTGCTTCGCGGACGACGCGTCGTCGATAATCGAACACTCGCTCCTTTCACGGACTCCGAAGACATGATCCGCTTGATGCTATTGCTCGCCCTCGTCCCGGCCTGCGCCGGCGCCCAGACGCTGAACACCGAGATTCTCGAGCATTGGCTCGACCGGTATGGGCAGGCTTGGGAGGCACGCGATGCAACGGCGGCCAGTCGGATCTTCACGCCGGACGCGCTTTATTACGAGACACCCTACGCGTCTCCGTTCAAGGGGCGTGCGGGCATCGCAAGCTATTGGCAGGAGGTCACGGCCGATCAACGCGGCGTCGACTTCCACTCGGAAGTCATCGCCGTCAACGGCGACGTCGGCGTAGCGCACTGGACCGCGCGATTCACGACCGCGTCCACCGGCGCGCAAGTGCAGCTCGACGGCGTTTTCGTGCTCCGATTCAACGCCGAGCAGCTCGTGAGCGAGCTGCGCGAGTGGTGGATTCTGCGGCCCTGAGCCTCCCGGGTTCATCGCAACCGGCCCCCGGATTCCAGCGCGCCGCCCGACGTGGCTGGCTCACGGAGACCGCAACGTCTCGAGACCATCCGGCCAGCTACTTCTCGCGATGCGGCAAGTTGTAAAGCACCGTGCCGTCGGGAAACTTCGCGCTGACCATGAAGCCGCCCTTGCGGCCATCCTTGAGCGGATGCACCGCGAACGTGATCTTGTCGCCGGGCTTGAGCGTGTGCTTCGTCCAGCCGTTGCGGCCCAGGTAGTTCGGACTCATGCCTTCGAGCCCATAGATGCCCGCTGCAGCCCCGCCCTCGACCGAGACGTTCGTCCAAGTGTGCGGATTCGTCCACTGAAAGTCCTGCACGGTGCCCGTGATCTCCACGGTCTTGTCCATGTCGAAGACCGCCGTCGAGTGATGCGCGAAAGCCGACGCACTCACGAGCGCCGAGGCAGCGAGACCGGCCAGAGCGCCAATTCGTCGTGTGCTCATGCTTACTCCAGGCTGAAGCCGGGCCGACCTTGCTCGTCGGCGCTGTCGTGATTGTTCTCGAGACAAATGTACTCCCGGATCGCGTCGTCGAGATGCCGGTAATAGGTCGTGCTCGTGTAAGGCTCGGCAAGCACCACGGGGTCCGTCAGCGTCGTCGTGATCTGGAGCCAGTCGGCATCGACGCGACGGATTCTTTCGACGACCCGCAGCTGATCGCTGTGCCCAATGCCGGGCGCGATACGGTTCTGCGGGTTGAGCCCGATCGTGTCGACGACGAGCGTATCGCCCTCCCAATGCCCGATCGAGTCGCCGTAGAACGTGAGATCCGGATCGTCCGGGTGGGACCGCCCGTCTGTCCAAATCTGGCGAAACTGCATGTAGGTCTCGATCAGCATGACGATCTCTTTCGGCTGATAGAGGAACTGGATCGGGTACGGCTGCGTCATGATGCCCGGCAAGCCCGGGGGAACACAGTTGGCTGCCTGGCTCTGCAGGTTCTCGCCCTCGGCGCGGCCCGCACGATACTCGTCGGCCTTCGCTCGATACTCGGGCGTGAACTGCATCGGCGGTCGCGGCGGCGTTCCGCGCTCGTTACGCCAATCCACCTCCCAGACGCCGCTCCAATCGGGGTACTCGGCGAGGCCCGCCCACCTGTGCACGGCAGCGGCATTGGCCGTCTTTGCTGCGACATCGACAGTGGAGGCCGGCGGCGCGGCCGGTGTGCAACCGGTAAGACAAGCCAAGGCGGCCAGCGCAACGTAAACGTTGTTCATAGCGATGCTCTCGTGCGAGAACACAGAATGTAAGTTCTATGAGGCGTTGTCGACAACTCCCTGATCGCAGATCGCTGATCGCTGATCGCGATCGCTGTCGCGATCGCTGGCCGCTGGCCGCTCGCCGCCCCGCCGCCACTCGATTGACCGGTCTCGAACCGGCCCCTAGTATTCCATGCAATATCTCCGGCAGCGGGACGAATAATGACAACGACAACGTCGCGCGCGATTCTAACGGCGGCGCTCCTCGCCACGGCAAGTGCCGCAGTCGCACAGAGCGGCACGGAAAACGGCGAGTGGCCCAGCTACGGCGGCGACCTCGCCCATACGCGGTACGCGCCGCTGTCGCAGATCGACGCAAGCAACTTCGGATCGCTCGAGATCGCCTGGCGTTTCGACACGGTCAATCTCGGTCCCGACGCCCGAGTATCGATTTCAAAGCACGCCGGTCATGGTCGACGGCGTGCTCTACACGACCGCAGGCTCGCGGCGCGCCGTCACGGCGCTCGACGCGGCGCACCGGCGAGCAGCTGTGGATCTACAGCCTTGAACGAAGGCGAGCGCGGCGCGGACGCGCCGCGCCGGCTCTCCGGCCGCGGCCTCGCGTTCTGGCAACGACGGACGCGACAAGCGCGTGCTCTATGTGACGCCGGGCTATCGGCTCGTCGCGCTCGACGCCGAGACGGGCCGGCCGATCGAGAGCTTCGGCGAGCACGGGCATCGTCGATCTGCGCGCGACGCTCGATCAGGGCAACGATTGGGACACGCGCCAGATCGGCCTGCACTCGCCGCCGACGATCGCCGACGGCGTCGTCATCGTCGGCGCCGCGCACACGCCGGCTGGCGCCTGCCGATCAGGCCAAGCAACGTCATCGGCTACATCCGCGGATTCGACGTCGTGACGGGCAAGCTGCTGTGGACGTTCCATACGATTCCGCGGCGCGGCGAACCGGGCTACGAGACCTGGCTCGACGGCTCGGCCGAGAAGCGGCTCCGGCAACGCCGGCGTCTGGGCCGCGATCTCGGCCGACGAGACGCTCGGTCTCGCGTATCTGCCCGTCGAATCGCCTTACGGAGACATGTACGGCGGGCTTGCGCCCCGGAGCCAATCTTTACGGCGAGAGCATCGTCGCGGTCGATCTGCAGACCGGCAAGCGCCGCTGGCACTTCCAAACGTCGCATCATCCGCTGTGGGACTACGACATCCCGACGGCGCCGATCCTCGTCGACGCGGTCAAGGACGGCAAGACGATCAAGGCGCTCGCGCAGCCGACGAAGCAGGGCTTGCTGTTCGTGCTGAATCGCGAGACCGGCGAGCCGATCTGGCCGATCGAGGAGACGCCCGTGCCGCAAGGCACCGTGCCCGGCGAGTGGTACTCGCCGACGCAGCCGATCCGACGATCGCGTTACGGCCATCAGGGCATCACGATCGACGACCTCATCGACTTCACGCCCGAGCTGCGCGCCGAAGCCGAGCGCATCGTCGCCGAGCATCGGATCGGCCCGATCTACACGCCGGCCGTGCCGTACGACCCGAACGGGCCGATCAGCACGCTCATGGTCATGGGCGGCAGCAACTGGCCGGGCGGCGCCTACGACCCGGACTCGCACATCGTCTATGTCACGGCCAGCATCGGCGTGAACAGCATGACGATCTGCCGCTACGCCGAGGGCTCGGCGATGCCGCACGGCATTTGCCTCGGCCCGACGCCGGGGCTTTCGGCGGCCTGCGCAACGTCGACGTCGAAGGGCTGCCGCTGCTCAAACCGCCGTACGGCACGATCGCCGCGATCGATCTCACGACAGGCAAGGTGGCCTGGGAGATTCCCGAACGGCGAGACGCCCGATGCGATCAAGCAACAACCCGGCGCTCGAGGGCGTCGAGCTCGGCCGCACGGGCCGCGCCGGCCAGCCGCCCGGCGCGCTCGCGACGAAGACGCTGCTCATCGTCGCGGAGCCGGGCTACGGCCCGACGCCCGACGGCCGCCGCGGCTCGATGCTACGCGCGTACGACAAGGCAACGGGCCGCGACGTCGGCGCGCTGCAGCTGCCGGCACCGCAGAGCGGCTCGCCGATGACGTACATGCTCGACGGACGTCAGTATCTCGTCATCGCCGTGAGCGGCAACGACTACCCCGGCGAGCTCATCGCTTTCCGAGTTCCCCAACAGGCGTCACCCGCACGCTCGAGACGCTGAAGTCGGCGAGCCGCCGCACGGCCGCGGCGACTCGTATCGTGCGCCGCTAGTGTGCGGTCGCCTGGCATTTCGCCATCGCAGCCCGGGTTTCCTGCGCATAGCGGTTACTGAGCACGATCTGCTCTTCGGGGGCCGCCAAGCGCGTGAGCGGACGGTACGGATTGGCCTTATCGTCAACCGTCGGCATCGCCGTCCCGCCGGCGGCGGCGGCCTTTTGCAGCGCAGCCACGTCGGCCTCCCATTCGGCCCGTTCTTTGTCCGAGAGCTTCAGCGTCTTCATCTTTTCTTCGGTCATCTGCGCCATGATGCTGAAGCGAAGCCCCCCGAGCGATTGCGTGCAAGTATTGAATTCCGAGCGTTGCGCGGTCTTCGCGGAGTGCTGCTTGCGGTAGGCGGCGACCGCCTCGTCGCCGGTCGGACCGAAATCCTTGATGAGCTCGGTGCGGTGACCGACGCCCATGTGGTCGGCACCCTCGCACTTGTTGACGATTCGATTGCGCAAGCGCGCGTTCTCGGCGTTGACCCAAACTTGATCCTCGTCCGAGATGTCCGACAAATAGCGCTGGGAACGCTCGACGCCTCCGAGGGTCGGATCGTCGTCGGACTTCTTCTCCGCAAGACCTTGGAATGCGGTTAAGTCCTCTTCCAAGTTCTTGCGCTCACTCGGGCTCAGCGAACCGTCCTCCTTGAGCCGCTTGTCGATTCTTTCGACCATTAGCTTGGCCCGATAACCGTGTATCGGGGCCATGCACTGATCGACGACCTCCCCGTAATCGAGACAGGTCGCGGAATTTCGGCCGTGACAGTGACCCTCTCCGGTCAGGTGCAGCGGATGGTCCGCGTCCTCGCCGTTTTGCTCCGCAGTCGGCTGAGTGGCACCCGTCGACTGGCTGCCATTCGCCGACTGACTGTCGCTCGTCGGTTGCGTGTCAGCGGGCTGCTCCGGGATCGCATTCTTCAACGTCCGCTTCGTCTGTTGAGCGGCGGCCTTCAACTTGTCGAGCACACCCGCATGAGCGGGCGACGGCCCGTAACAGGCGACGAACAATGTCACGCCGATGAGCGCGGCCGGTATTCTCATAGTCCAATGCTCCACGACTCGACGCGAAGCACGCGAGCCCATAGGTGAGACAACTCAGTTTGCGTCGCGACCTCCGAAACCTCCGGCACGGCGTTGGCCGGAGAGCCGCAACATTCCCGATCAAACGCCGAGCCCTCGCCGAAGTCAAGCGCTGCAGGTGCGCTCGATCAACGTTGCGATGACCGGACCCATCGGTCTCATTTTTGTCGGTCCGATCGACGCTCGGCTCAATGCTCAGTGCTGCTTGCTGCGTCCTTCTCCTTCGCAGCGGCTTGTTCGGCGCGCGCAATGGAGAGCATGTTGCGCAAGCCGTAGTTGCCCTCGTGGCACGCGTACTCGAAAGGCGGCTGCGACTCGTCGTGCGTGAGATTCATGGCGAACATCCAAGGACGCGTCCACGTATGCGGGTCATCGAAAGTCACGGACCATTCGAGCGTGTCGGGCCCGAGCGGCGTGAAACGCTCGACGAGTCTGAGGTGTTGGCTCGACCCTCGGTACGGCGTCTTGTCCGTGAAGTTCGTCGTCTCGACGACGAGCGTGTTGCCCTCCCAATGGCCGCGCGCGTCGCCGAGGTACTGCCGGATCGACGAGTCGACATGCGCGCGCCCATCGAGCGGGATGACGCGCGTGTCGTGAACCATCTCGTAGGTGATCGTCACGTAATCCGGACTCTGCTCTATTCGATAGGAGTTGCCGTAGATCGCCGGCATCATCGAACCCGGCACTCCGCGCGTGATGCAGCGGTCATAAAGGCTGTAGTCGGCGAGCGAGTTCGTCGAGCCTTCCTTCTTACGCGCCCGCTGAATCGCGGCTGCTCGCGCCTTCCCCTCCTCGGTCATCGCCGGGACTTTGCCGTCTGCGGGATCCCCGACGAGCCACGCCCGGCTATTGGAGGCGAAGTAGTTCTCGAACCAGTGCATCGGGCTCGTGGCGCCGGGAAACTCACTGAGCGTCGGATTGCGCTCGATCGTGCTCTCCTGGCGTTGCCGCGTGATCTTTGCCAGCTCCTCGGGCGTGAAGCTCTCGAGGGTGCGGCCCGCGTATTCCGGCGGCCGCTCGAACGGGATGCCGCTTTCGTCGCTGTTGTTGTAGGCGCCGGCAATGTCCGGGTCGCCCCAGGACGTTCTTTTCGGCTTGTACGTCCCGCGCGGCGGCAACGGCGCAACCTTCTTACGGTGCGGCACCTCGTTCGGATCGATGGGCTTCGCCGCCCGAGCCTGCTGCGCCAAGGCAGCGGCCGGCGCGCCGAGCAGCGTCGCGGCCATCACTGCGGCGCATGCCGCGAAAAACACCTTTCTGATAATCACCTTCTACCTCACGCTGCGAACGACTCGACTTTGCGGCCGGATCTTGCCCGCTATTTTGACACGCCTGGCGCCGCCGTCGTCACTTCTCGCGTCCGTCAGCACGAAGAGCGATGGTATAGCCTCCACCCCCGCCGAGGCGCAAAGGACAGCCCTAGCCCGCTGCCCACCACGACCGGGCCATTTCGCATCCGGCGACGGCTTTTGGCGTCCAACCTGTGGCCGGCGTCACATTCGTGGATCCGGGGCGGTCCTACCATATTCGGAATCATGGACGGATGCGACACGCCTGCCGGCCACCGACCCTTGAGCGGCCACGCCCTCGAGCGATTCTTCGCTCTGTCTCTCGATATGCACGTGATCGCGAGCCCGGACGGGTACTTCAAGTACGTGAGCAACTCGGTCGCTCCAAGTGCTCGGTTGGAGCGTGGCAGACATGCTCGCACGCCCGTTCCTGGAATTCGTGCATCCGGACGACCACGCGGCCACGGCCGCCGAAGTGGACCGACAAATGGTCTCGGGCGAGCGCGTGCTGCGTTTCGAGAATCGGTATCGGCATCGGGACGGCTCGTGGCGCCTCTTGTCTTGGAAGTCGACGCCCGCCGACGGTCTCATGTACGCCACCGCCCGCGACGTCACCTGGCGCAAGCGCATCGAGCAAGAGCTCGTCGACGCGAAGAACACCGCGGAGGCGGCCAATCGCGAGCTCGAGTCGTTCAGCTATTCCGTCGCTCACGACTTGCGCGCGCCGCTACGCGGCATCGACGGCTTCAGCCAAGCACTGATCGAGGACTATGGACACGCGCTCGACGAGACCGGTCGGCGGTATCTCGGCATGGTGCGCGAGTCGGCCCAACATATGGCTCAGCTCATCGACGACCTGCTGCAGCTCTCCCGGGTCACGCGCAGCGAGCTCCACCGCGAAACCGTCGATCTGTCCGCGCTGGCGCACGACACCGTGGCGCGTCTGAGGGCGACGGCCCCCGATCGGCGCGTGGACGTGCGCATAGAGCAAGGCCTCGAATGCTCCGCCGACCCGCGGCTGTCGACGATCGTGCTCGACAACTTGCTCGGCAACGCCTGGAAATACACCTCGAAGAAGCCCCGAGCCGTCATTGAATTCGGCTTGGAAGACCAAGCGGACGCCAACGCATTCTTCGTTCGCGACGACGGCGCAGGCTTCGACATGCGATACGTCGACAAGCTATTCGGCGTATTCGAGCGACTTCACACGTCGCAGGACTTCGACGGCACGGGCATCGGTCTTGCCACTGTCCGCAGAATCGTCGAGCGTCACGGCGGGCGCGTCTGGGGTCATGGCGAGCCGGGTGCCGGAGCCACGTTTTACTTCACCTTGGACGGTGACGAGTCGCATCGATGAGCCAAGCCCCACACGTTCGCCCGATTCTGCTCGTCGAGGACAACCCTCACGACGAGGAGCTCACGCTGCGAGCACTGCGCAAGAACGGCGTGTCGAATCCCGTCGTCGTGGCGCACGATGGCGCCGAGGCGCTCGACTATCTACTCGGTTCGGGCCACAGTGGCGAGCTCCTGCAACCGCATTTCGTGCTCCTCGACTTGAAGCTACCGAAAGTCGATGGGCTCGACGTGCTACGCCGGCTGCGGGCCGACGCGCGCACTCGGCTCCTGCCGGTCGTCGTGCTGAGCTCCTCGAAAGAGCGACGAGATCTGATCTCGAGCTATGAGCTCGGGGCCAACAGCTACGTACGAAAGCCCGTGGATTTCGCTGAATTTCTCGAGGCAGCTCGGCAACTCGGGCGCTACTGGCTTGCCGTCAACGAAAGTGCGACGGTCTAACGCGCGCACCTCAGAGCACGGGACGGTTGCGCACGAATTGCGACACGATCCACTTCTCGCCGCTCATGGGCGGTTTGCCTTCGTGCAGCGTCCGCTCGTCCGGGGCGCCGTCCGCACAGCGCATTGACGAAAAATAATCCATCGCCGCGCCGTCCCTTATGTTTGAGCCCGAGGCGCGGGAAAGCGGTCTCGCCGCCTGAATAGTCGTCGTTCAAGTAGACGAGAAACGTCACGATGCGCTCGCCGCGGGTCTCGATCTCTTGCTCGTGATCCGGCACGTTCGGGTCGATGAAATCGAAATGCGCCGTGATCTCCTCGCCCTCGTCGTAATGCAGCACGGTCGACGCCTCGAATTGCCGAAGCGGCACGCCGAGGCAGGCGCACATGCGCAATTGAGTCGAGCACGAAAACGAGATCCGTATCGAGCAAATTGAACAACGCAGCCGTGTTGGTCCGCGTCGGCGCGAACCGTCACTTCCTTACTCACGGCTTCGTAGACCAGCGCGCGAGACAGCCGATTCCGCGCTCGCTCGATGAGCCATCGGCAAACGCCGTCGTTCACGAACTTTGGATATAGACGAATCAGCGGACTGCTCGCTGAAGTCCGTCGAGGCCGGCGGCGTTTGCCACGCTGCGAGGTCGATGGATCGCCCGAGGCGTCGCCAACGACCGGGATCCTCGGCTGCCCTGCTCGCGGACGTCGCTTCCGGGACCGCATGGCTTGCGAGAGCTTCGATCTGCGCTTGAGCGCGAGGCCAGCCGCGCTCCGCCGCCACGATCAAATGCTCGAGCGCCGCACCGAGGTCGTGCCCCTGACTCGCTCCAACGGCATAGAGCACCGCGAGCAACGCGGCAGCTTCGGGGCCGCCGCGGCCACTCGCCTCGGCGATGAGCCCGGCGCCGTCTTTCGGCAGACACGGAGCGCGATCGCCGACGAGCAGCCGTTTGCCGAGCCGAGTCGTGGCCTCGACGTCCTTCTTCCGGGTTCCGGCGACGAGGTGCTTGATGGCGTCCTCGTGTGCACCCGCAGCATCGCATTGCTCGGCCCGAAGCACGTCCGGGGACGACAGCTCCAGTGGCGGCGGTGCGCGGATCAGTCGACGACATCGTCAAACAACTGTGCACCGGCGCTCAAGAGAAGGCAACGGCGAGCCATTGCGGCTCGCCGTTGCGCAGGAACACGCGCCGAGCAACGCGCTTAGAAGCTCACCTTCGCGCCGACGTAGAAGCTTCGCCCCAGGATGTCGTAGAAGCCGGCTTCCGTCTCGCCACCGCACGGTGCCGGATGCGGGTCCGCGGAGGTCCGACCGCCCGTACAGACCGGCGGCGTGTCGAACAGATTGTCGATTCCGAAGCGCAGAGTCGTCCGCTGACCGATGGTCGTAATCGCCCGACAGATCGAACACGTCGTACGACTCCTGCGCGCCGAGCGTCGTCGAGGCGGCCGTATTCGGCCGCAACGCGCCGGCCTTGATGCCGGCGTTGATCGACGCCTGCGAGGCATCGATCGCGGTCGGCAGATGCCGCCAGCGCAGCGCCAAGTTCCAGTCGCCGCGTCCGTAGTTGACGGTCGTGAACGTTCGGTAGTCGTAAGCGCCGTTGTTCAGCGACGTGTCGGCGGTCGGCCCGAGGCTACCCTTCCAATCGACTTTGTAGGTGTCGACGGTGGCCTGCGTCTTCTCCGTCAGCAGCGTTCGAGATCATGAAGTTCACGCCGAACGTGCCGCCCGCGAGCTCCGTCCGCCAATCCGCCGTGATAGTCGACGCCCGCCACTTCCGCGAACGCCGCGTTGATGTACGACACGGTCGTCGTCGTCGCGGTGCCCGTCACCGGGTTGCGGTGGATCTTCAGACACGCCGGATTCTGCGGATCGAAGCGTCGGGTTGGACGCGGCGCTCAGACACTTCTCGTAGACCGTGTACGCGCCCTCGACGAGATCATGTCCGTGATCTTGATGTCGTAGTAGTCGACCGTGAGGTTGAGCCCGTCGATCTTCTCGTGACCCGTGTTCGGGCTCCAAACGAAGCCCGCAGTCAGCGTCTTCGCTTCTTCGGGATTGACTTCCGGATTACCCGTCGCGTCCACGAACGGCAACCACACGACCGGGTTGATGATGGGCCTGCTGCGCTGGCGCGAATAGTACTCGGCCGCCACCGGGCCGATGATCGCCGAGCACAATTGCCTGCACCGGCGCCGCGTTCGGGTTCTTGGCCGGATTGGCGCCGTACGCGACCCGGCTGTTCAGCGCGCACGGTTCGCCCCGCACCGCGACCGACCACGATTGCGTGTTCGCCTGGAACAGCTCCGCGATGTTCGGCGCTCGGGTCGCGAGCTGGCGGCCACCGCGGAAACGCAGCGTGTCCGTGATGCCCCAGTCGATCAAGGCCTTGTAGGTCCCGACACCGCCCTGCAAATCGTAGTCGGAGTAGCGATAGCCGAGCTCGAGATTCAGGTGCTCGCCCGGCCTTCTTGCCCTTCGATCAACGGCAGCAGCATCTCGCCGTAGATCTCCTTGACGGACGTCTCGCCCTTCGTGTTGTCGGCCGGGAATCCCTCCGGGTTGTCGTTGAACGAATTCTCCGTCTGCAGCGGATCGAAGATGTAGTAGTACGAGTTCGTGCGCGCATGGACACCGGCAGAGAAGCGTGCTTCGCCCGCGGGCA
This sequence comes from uncultured Gammaproteobacteria bacterium, assembly GCA_963786385.1. Classification (GTDB taxonomy): domain Bacteria; phylum Pseudomonadota; class Gammaproteobacteria; order Steroidobacterales; family Rariloculaceae; genus FEN-1219. Next base: position 1,018,399 of record CAWAYS010000005.1, on the reverse strand, counting down.
TATTGAAGGCGTGGCCCTGCACGTTGCCCTCGACGAACTTCTGATCCATCTCGGACTGGTGGTTCAACGTGACGTACATCGCGTCGAGACAGTCCTGGCTGATATCGCCGTGATTGCGCGCCGAAGACGGGCACGCCGCTGGTGCAGGTCGAGATGCCGCCCGAGAAGCCGTTGCCGGGCGTTCCGGAGTTGCCTTGCGCAAAGAATCCGTAGCCCCAGTTCGGCGAGCCCAGCACCGTTCGAACGCGCGTCAGCGACGCGTAGCCCTCGAGGTGCACGTCCAGCTTCGCCTGGCCCTTCGACGCGACGACGTCCCAGGTGCCGTCGATGGCGTCGAGTCTGCCATTGAGCCCAAACGACAGTTGGTTCGTCCGCGATTCGCTGAAGATCGAGCGGTAGTAGTTGCCCGGCGCGCCGAAATCGCCGAAATCCATGCCGTAGTTGAAGCTCCAGTTCGCTTCCGGATCGGGTCGCGAATCGAGCAAGCTGCGCGAGCTCGGGCGAAACCGGGAACGCCTCGGACTTCGAGCAACCGCCCATCGCGGCGCAGTTCAAGCCGTACTGACCGCCGGCGAGATAGCCGCGTTCGTCGTGCCTCGGGTCTCCGGTGTTCGGCAGCCCGTCCAATCCGAGCGATACCACCGAAGGACTCGTAGACGCCGTCACCGTGCAGGCCCACGAGACCCCAGCCGCCGATCGCCGGGGAGTCCGTGAAATACCGCCTCGTCTTCGATGAGACGGACAGCAATTGCGCGTACGCGCTGACCTTGTCCGACATGTCGTACGAGGCTCGTCCGAACACCGAGCTGCGATCGAGCGGAATGTTCGCTTCGAACGGCAGAATGTGCTGGATGATCTCGCCTAAGTTGTTGACTTAGCGGAACGGGTAGTCGCCCGGCAGGTTCGCGTTGGTCTGCGACGTATACGTCGGGCCGTTGTAGCGGTAGACACCGTTCTGCGCCGCCCGTGGACACGCCGTTGCTGAACGACGCGCCGCCCGTGTACAACGTGCCGTCCTGGTTCCAGTAGATGTTGCCGGTGCCCACCGTATTCGGGTCGCTGGCGTTCGGCATAATCGATGCCGGCCGGAGCCTGGCCGAAGATGCTGTCGAAGACGGCACGGCTCGGCCCGTTGCCTGCGCCGAGGCCATTGACGCTGTAATAGGGGCCCGTGTAGATCAGCTGCGTCGGATAGGTCGTACCGTCGCGCAAAGCGTTGTGCCAAAAGTCGGTGTCGTCGGCGTTGATTGCGTCGCGCCGGGCCATCTCTAGGCCCACCATGATGTTGCCCTTGTTGTCGCCGCTCGAAACGCCGAACAAGGCCGACGCGCGCGACTCCGCACCCGCGCCGTTTTGCATCGCGCCCGACTGAATGTCGAGGTCGAGGCCCTGGAAGTTCTTCTTGAGGATGAAGTTCACGACACCGGCGACGGCGTCGGCGCCGTACACCGATGACGCGCCACCCGTGATCACTTCCACACGCTCGATCGCCGCGGACGGAATCGAATTCAAGTCGACGGCCATCGTCGCGTTGACCGGCACGGCTCGATAGCCGTCCAGCAACACGAGGTTTCGGTTGGCGCCGAGGCCGCGCAGACTGATCGTCGATGCGCCCGACGTCAGCGTCGGGAAGTTGTCCGTCATCTGGCTCTGGTCTTGCAGCTGCGTCATGCCTTGCGCGGCGGGAACGAACTGCGGCATCTCGTTGAGCACCGTCTCGAGCGCGATCGAGTTTTGCTTCTCGAAGGCCTCGCGGTCGACGGTCTGCAGCGGACTGTTGGCGTCGTAGTCGCGGCGCACGATGCGCGAGCCCGTGACCGTGATCTCCTCCGGCTGCTGCTGCTGTTGTTGCTGCGGCGCTACTTCTTGCGCGCTGGCGGTTCGCCAGCCGATCGTCGGGACGGCCAATGCGGCCGCGACGGCGACGGCGAGTTTCTTGCGCTCGAGAGAAACGACGGTTTTGGACGCAGGCGCACGACTGCGCCGCTTGCTGACTGGCATGCTTGAGCCCCCTGGTTTTGCTAACTGAACAACACGCCCGTCGCTTTTTTCCCGTTCGAGTGCGATGGCGTCGACTACGAATCAGGCGAATGCTAACAGCATCAAGCATGCAACGAGAATGGGGGACCTTTCATGCCTGCACTTAGAATGCTATCTCTCTGAGTACTACCTATCGTGCAGTAGTGCGCTGACGACCCCTTCTTGGACCACGAACGCCGCTGCAAATTCTCTCGGATGCTTTCCCGCCGTGAGCCGCGATCCCAACGGCAACGATTCGTCATTTCGCACAATCGACGGCCGCCCTACGAGACCGTCGTGAAAACGCCACACGCGCTCGAGGCGTCGCCCGTCATCACAGGTCGAATCGCCTATTTGCTCTTCGCGTCCCGGATGTCCTTACGCGCAGCGCGCAATATGTTCTGCATCCCGCGATTGCCTTCGTGGCATGCGTATTCGTACAACAAGCCGTCGATGCGCGTCAGTGGAATCTCGCCGCTCCACGGTTGAGTCCAAACCGTCGGGTCCTCGACCGTGAACTGATACAGCAGGATGTCCGGCGCAACTCGCTTGAACCGCTCCGTCACCTTGAGGTTCTCGTCGGCCGCGGACATGCGTCCGAAAAACTCCCCCTTGAAGTTCGTGGTCTCGACGACGAGCGTGTCGCCGTCCCAGTGCCCGCGCGGATCGCCGAACCACTGGCGCACGGTCGCCGGCAAGTGGGGACTGCCGTCCGTCGGAATGCGGCGCACCTGATGCACCATCTCCGTGTCGATGGCAACCGCACGATCGGACTGAACGATCTGGTAATTGTTGTTGTAGGCCGTCGGCAGCATCGGCACGGCCGTGCCGAAAGAGATGCAGCGCGTCATGAGGTCGAGCGCTTGCGGCTCGTCGGCCGGCGCCGGCTGCCCGCTGTTGGCGATCGCACAGCCCGGCTTCTCGCAGCGCTCATGCATCGCCTTGCGCTCGGCGGCAAGCTCCGCCTGGCGCTCGGCCGTCAACGGCGGAATGCGGCCATTCGGCGGATCGGTCACGATCGACGTGCGCATGTTAGGCAACACCTTCGATCCGGAGTCCCACCAGAACCCGTTGTAGGCGTTGAGCACGTCGCGCACGTCGTCGGTTCGGTTGTCCTTGTCGCTGCGCTCGAGCGCTTTCGACATGAACGCTTTCGCTTCCTCGGGTGTGAAGAACTCCTTGTTGCCGAGCTCCTCGGGACGCTCGAAAGGCGTCACGGACTTGTTCGTCCAAATGCCTTGCAGGTCCGGGTGCCCATCGGCGAGCCGCGGCACCGTCCAATTCTGTGCCGCGACCTTCGCCGCGTCGGCATCGGCAGCCGCCTCTTGAGCGGAGGCCGCGCCGGCTGCCGTGACGAGAAAAAGCGCGATCGCAGTACCGATCAGCGAACGATTCGAGTGAGGCATCTGGCTTCCTCCTTCATTGCGTTCGGCCGATCTTGCTGTAAAGCAGATCTTCGGCGAACGGAATGCATTTGAATTCCATGAGTTGAGCGTTGTCTTCCAGGTGACGATACAACGGCATCCGAATCGTCCACGGCCGTGCGTAGACTTTCGGATCTTCGAGCGTGGCCTCGTACATGATCACGTTCGGGCCTTGCGGCGTATACCGCTCGACGACGTGCAGATCCTCACTGTGATAGTTGCCCGAACGATCGAGCCAGGTGTCGCCGCGCTGAAACGTGACGTCGACGACGAGCGTATCGCCTTCCCAATGGCCGACGTTCCAGCCCATCCAGCTGTAATCGGGCGCAGGCCCGGGATCCTTCATGTAGATGATGCGCACGGCGTCGGCAAACTCGTAAGTCATCATGATCGTGTCCGTGCCCTGGACGATCTGAAACGGCTGCGGCAAATAGTTCGCGCGCGGCACGCCGGGCATGAAGCACTTGAGCTCCGGATCGTCGCTCCAGCGCCGGTCGCGGTTCTCGTTGCGCTGTGCGAGCGCGTCGGGCAGGTACGGAATCGCGCCGCCTACGACGACGCCGGGCCCCGGACGAACGGCCGCCAAAGTGCCGAGCGACGCCACCGGCCCCGGTTCCGCCGCGTGCGCCTCGAGGTCCCAGTTGGCTGTATTGAGCGCCTGCCAAATGCCACTCAAGTTCGGTTTGCCTGCCGCGTTGGTCGCGGTGTCGGCCGCCGCGCTCGCCGCGGAGCCTGTCGCCTCGCCCGTCGACTGCTGGCCGCAGCCTGCCATCGCGGCAACCAAAGTCACGACTACCGCGACGCGCAGCCACACGCGCCGCTCCTCCAAGACAGTCTCCATAGTCATTACGCGTCTTTACCCCTCGATGCGACCCGGGCTACTTCTGCGACGCCGAGCCGCCCAAGAACAGCTTGCTGCCGTCGGTCAACGTGATGTTGCGTCCGCTGGCGCGGTTGGAGCCGTCCCTCGCCTGATAGCCGTCCACGAGGATCTCCGTGCCCTTGGCGAGCGAGTTTCGGTTGACGCCCATGCGGAACAGCGTGTTCGGCGTGCCGCCTTCGATGGCCCACTGCTCGACCGTGCCGTCGTCCTTCTTCACGTCGATGTGGATCCACGAATGTGGATTCATGAACTCGACCTCGGTGACGACGCCGCGTAGCTGGATCGGCTTCTCGGCGTCGAACTCCGCCGCGAAGGAGTGATGTGCCAGCGCCGGTGCCGCGCCGAGGATCGGCGCCAGGATCAGCCCAAGGTTCAGAAAAACATGTCGCATACGCATATCGGTGCCTCGACTCAGTTGACGGTCATCTTGCTATCGGGTAGCCGTTCCCATAATAAGGAATTCTCGAAACGGGGGTTCAAAGCGATGACGAGATTCGGCCCGTCGAATCTATACCAGCGGATGAAATCGTCGCCGATCCACGCCGGGTTCGAAGCCGCTTGCACGTGATGAATCACACGCCCCGTCGATTCGTCCACCGTGTAGGTGCCATAGTAAGCCACCACGCCGCGCATCGTGTCACGGTATTCCTCGGGCGACGACGAGCGCGTGACGGGGTCGCGGCCGGGCGGGAAGATCATGGCCCACATACGGCCCGATGCATCGTACGAGATCCTGCCGATCGGCTCGTCGCCGTGCGGCGCGTACCGCGCCAAACGATACACGCCGACGATTCGCTCCTGCACGCTCTGCGCGCCGGCCGCCCCCGCACCGATGAGCAGCGCAGCGGCGAGCAGCGCAGCGCAGACTCCGCCGCCGAAACGACCGCGAGCGATTCGCGCCAGCACGGTGCTGCGATTCTCGTTCATTGCAATTCTCTTTGGCTCTCACCGAGTGCAAAGTATAGGCGGGATGCGACAGAGGGCGCGAGCCGCCGGCCCGGAAAGCCGCGTCTCGCTCGGGCGGAGCCGATCGCAGCGTTATACTGACCCCGATTGCCGTGCGACCGCGCGGGCCCGACGTATACCGGTCGTGTTAGGAATACTCGATGGCCTTCAAGCTGTACAACGCGCCTCAGTCGACTTGCAGCCAGCGCGTACGCTTCGTGCTCAACGCCAAAGGCTTGCCCTTCGAGGAGATCAAGCTCAACCTGCTGGCCGGGGACCAACTCGAGCCCGATTACCTGAAGCTCAATCCGAACGGCGTCGTGCCGACGCTCGAGCACGACGGACAAGTCGTCATCGACTCCAACGTCATCACGGAGTACCTCGACGAGATCGCGCCCGATCGAAGCTTCACGCCCGCGACACCGGCCGCGCGCGCGCGCATGCGCGCGCTCATGCACTTCATCGATGAGATGCCGGCCGCCGCGGTGCGCGTGCCGACTTTCAACCTCGCCTTTCTTCCGAGCTTCCAAAAGATGAGCCGCGAGGAATTCGTTGCGCTGGCGGAAGCGAAACCCTTGCGCAAGGAATTCATGCTGGGCATGGGTCAAACCGGCTTTCCGGCGTCGGAGATGGACGCCGCGCTCGCACGCTTGCGCCGCTCATACGAGCGCATGGACTCGGAGATCGCGAAAAGCGGCGGCCCCTGGCTGCTCGGTCAGGCGATCACGCTTGCCGACGTCGCCGTAATGCCGGCGCTCGTGCGGATGAACGACTTGGGCCTACCTGACTGGCACGATCTCGCACGCGTTGCCGCCTGGTTCGACAACATTCGCGCACACGCGGCATTCGACCCCACCTACTACCATGGGTCTCTGCTCAGCCAGCGCTTTCCGCACTTGCGCGAGCGCGGCGCACGGCGGGCGATCTGAAGCGCCACCCGACAACAGCGCGTTTCGTAGGCGCACGCGCCTTCGCGATCCGCTGGGCGGTGCTTTGTGGACCGCTACCGCTCGCGGTCCTCGTGGCTGCCGTGCATGCCCAGGTCGCGGCACCCGTCCCCCAAGGGCCCGCGACTCGGGGTCTCTACAACTGGGTCCATACGACCGGGGACGCGGACGCCAGCTTCCCCTTCTACCGCGACGTCTTCGGGATAGCGCTTGCCCGCTCGCCGTTTGCCGGCGCAGCGGCACCCGACGCACCACCGCCCGCGATTCGCCCCGCGGCCCGAGCCGGCTCCGATCCTCTCGTCTGGAACTTGACGAACACGCGAGGCTCGCGCTTTCGCACCGCGTTCATGGAGGCGGCCAACACACCTTTCGGCTTGGAGCTGTCGGAGTTCTTCGACGTTGCGCGCAACCACCGCCTTGCCAACCCGTGGGACCCGGGCACTTCTCGGCTGATTTTTCACGTGCGCGACCTCGACGGTGTCATGGCGAAGTTGAAAGCGCGCAACGCAACCATCGTGACGCTCGGCGGGCTTGCGCTCGATACGCCTGCGGGGCGATCGATCGTGGTCCGCGACCCCGACGGTTATCTGATCGAAGTCGTCCAAGCATCGCCGGCCATGAGCGCCGCGGCAGCGACGGCAGGCCAGATCGTTGCCACCGCGATCGGCCTCACGGTGTCGCAGACGTCCGTGGCGCTCGAGTTTTATCGCGACTTGCTGGGTTTCGACGTCGGCGAGACGCGCCGCGCCACGCGCTCGGAGTTGCAAGTGAACGGCCTCGACGACGGCGAGCTCATACGCACGAGGCTTGCCATACCGGGCAGCGCCGTGACCGTGTTGCTGGCCGAGTTTCGCCGGGTGCCACGCACGGCACCCGCCGCGGTGCCGTTTCACTGGAGAATCCAAGACGTCGGTGCACCGCAATTTCAACTCGAAGTCGCCCACCTCGACGATCTGCTCGAACGGACGAAGACCGGCGGCTACCGATTCGTCAGCGTGGACGCCCAACCGATACAACGCCCCTTCGGCCGCTTCGTCTTCGTCGTCGATCCGGACGGCGTGCTCGTCGAATTCGTCGAGCCCGCCGCAGACCGATAGCACCGTTGCGAAGGCGGCCGGCGGCTGCTTACACTCGCGTCTGCCTCCGAAGGGGAACTTCATGAAAACGATGCTTTGGCTGTGCGGTCTCGTTGCGCTCGGCGCGACGACCGTGAACGCGCAAGATCTCACTATCACCAACGCCCGTATCATCGACGGTACCGGCCGCGTGATCGACCGCGGCTCGATCGTAATCCGCGACGGCAAAATCGCGTCCGTCGCCGCCGGTGCACCGAGCCAAGCGGCCGGCCGACGGCTCGACGCCGGCGGCAAAACGGTCATGCCGGGCTTGATCGACGCACACCGCCACCTCGTGACGGGCGATCCGTCGAAGTGGCTCGCCGACACGGCACCCAAGGAGCTCCAGGACTTCCTCGACGCGGGGTTCACGACCGTGCTATCGGCCATCGACCCGCTGCCGATCATCGAAGCCAAGCGTCGCATCCAGCAAGGTGAGCTCAAGGGCCCGCGGCTGTTCACCGGCGCGTTCATTCCCGTCGCCGGATCCACGGGACCGCCGCCGCAAGGCGACCCGGCCCGAACCGATCCGTCCCGGGGCCCGCGCAACGGCCCGCCGGCCCCGGCTATCCCGCACGAGCAGACGATTCAAGCCGTGCATGCCGCGAAGCAAAACGGCTACGACTACTTGAAAGTCGTGCTCGTGACGACCCAAAACGGTCCAGAGCTCGACACGCTCAAGCTCATCGTCGACGAAGGCAAGAAGATCGGCATGCCGACGATCGTGCACGCCGTAAGCGTGTACGACACGCTCACGGCCATCGAGGCACACCCCGACGTGCTCGTACACACGCCGCACATCGGCCGGCTCGACGAGGACCCCTACGCGCTGCGCAAGATCGTCGAAGCGAAGATTCCGATGACGTCGACGCTCGCCGTGTTTGCGCCCCACTTCGGCCCGGACAACACGCCGCTGTTCCGCGACGGCAAGCCGTTCCCGTGGAACACGCTGTCGAGCGCCGGCCAAGGCCCGGTCAATGCGCGGTTGCTTTGGAATGCCGGCATCGTGAGCTACGGCTACGGCACCGACACGCAGTGGCCGCCGAAAGAGACGCTGCTCGACGAGCTGCGCGCGCTCGAGGTCGTGTTCTCGCCCGCGGACATCGTCAAGATCATTACCAAGAACGCGGCGAATTCGACGCTGCACGAGGCCGAGATCGGCACGCTCGAGCCCGGCAAGTTCGCGGACATCGTCATCGTGGACGGCGACCCGCTGACGGACAGCCGCGCGCTGCTGCACGTCACCACGACGATCAAAGGCGGAGAGGTCGTTTTCGCCGCGAAGAAGTGAGGCCTGCACGCGAATGACCGCACGTCGACACGGTCGTACTTGCCGGCTCGTCATTCGGCATCTACGTAGTGCCGGCACCGCCGTTTCGCTCTAACGTGGTCGCAACATTGGAGCTAGGAACAACGGCAATGGGAAAAAACGTCGGCGCGGTCGATCGAGCCTTGCGGATCGTCATCGGCTTGGTATTGATCGCTCTCGTATTCGTCGGCCCCAAGACGGCTTGGGGCTGGCTCGGCATCGTACCGCTTGCCACGGCCGCGCTCGGGTGGTGCCCGCTCTACACGGTGCTCGGCGTGCGCACCTGTAGGATGGATTCGGCGACGCACGAAGCGAAGTCGTAGCAAGTTCGTCGGCGCGCTCCGAGCGGCGTCGTCCCTCCGGCAAACCCCGTTGCTGCCGAGAGGGTTTGCGTGCTCGGCAACTCTCCTAGCCGAGCCCGGCCGTAAGCCCCCGCCTCGATACGGGTCGTCTCACCCCTCGACCCGAGCGCTGCAGTAGTGCCACTATTCGTTCGACCGTGGGCCAGCGACGTAGGGGGGACCAATGAAGTCGCAAAGCCATTACCGGACGCTCCATGCACGCCTCGTCGTCGGCGGGGCACTGTGCTTCTTTACGACGTTCGCGGCAGCGCAGCCGCCTGCGGCGGCACCGCCCGGGCCGAACGAGGCCGCGCGAACGCAGCTCGCGGAGAACGAAAAGCTGCCCGATCCTCCCGGCACGGGCCGCTTCCCGGCAATCAAAGAACGAGTCCCGACGTTGCCCCACCACGTGGTCTACCGCCCCGCCGACCTGACCGCACTCGGCGATCTCAAGCTCGGCGTGGTTGCCTGGGGCAACGGCGGATGCTCCGACGACGGTGCGAGCAGCCGATTCCATTTGCTCGAGATCGCCTCGCACGGCTACTTGGTCATCGCCGCCGGCGAGATCTTGAGCGGCCCAGGCGCGCCGCCGCGCGCGCCTCGCGAGCCGGTGCCGGCCGGCCAATTGCCGCCGCCGCGCACGACCGCGGCCGAGCTGACCGAAGCCATCGACTGGGCGCTCGCCGAAAACCAGCGCCGCGGCAGCCCGTACTACGGACGCATCGACCCGCAAGAGGTCGCGGTCTCGGGCTGGAGCTGCGGCGGACTTCAAGCAATTCGCGCGGCCGCCGATCCGCGGGTGACCGCCGTCGTGCTGCACAACACCGGTGTCTTGAACGAAGGTCCGAACCGAGAAATCCCCGGAATGGATCTCACGAAAGACGCGCTGGAGAAGCTCCATACGCCCGTCATCTACATCCTCGGCGGGCCGACCGACATCGCGTATCCGAACGGCACGGACGACTACGAACGTATCACGCACGTCCCGGCCGCGCTCGCCAACTTGCCCGTCGGCCACGGCGGCACGTTCCAGCAGCCGAACGGTGGCGCCGCCGCGGCGGTGGCCGTGAGCTGGCTCGACTGGCAGCTGCGCGGCGACGCTCAGGCCGCGCGGCGTTTCGTCGGTAATGATTGCGGGCTGTGCCGCGATTCACGGTGGACGCTACAGCGCAAGAACTTCGCGTCGTTGCAAACGGCGAACGAGCACTAGACGGGAGCCGTCGACGATGCGCAACCAGCGTTCGGTCGTGTCCGGACTCGGGGTTCTCGTGCTGCTGTTGGCCGCCGCCCCGGCTCCGGCCCATCACTCGCCCATTGCCTTCAATACCCGCGTCACCGACTTCAAGCTGACCGGCAAAATCGATTACGTTTCCGTGCGCGATCCGCATTCCGTCATGGACTTGCGCGCCGCGAACGACGACGGCTCGCGACCGTCTGGCATATCGAGTTCAGCAGCGTAAATTTGCTGGCGACGCTCTCGTCAATGAGGTGACGATCATCGATCCCGTCATGTGTACGAAACCCGTCGTCGTGCGGCAGTACTACCGAGCTGCGCCGCAAGGCACGCGCATGCTCGAGTACGAGTGCACCGAGGGCATGTGGATCGAGCACGAGGAGCACCGTACCATTCGCGAACACGCGCCGCAGAGCAATTCAGGAGAAACGAGATGAGAGTTCGCTCCCTACTGATCGCCACGTTGTTCATCGCTGCTTCGGCGTCCGAAGCCTGGAGCCAAGCAGCCGAGCCCGTGACACCCGAGTCGCTCGTGGCTGCGGCCAAGCGGGCGGCGGGGCTGAACTATGCCGGCACGTTCCTGCGTATTTGCGTAGCACCCGACAACCTTCACGGCGCACCGACTCGTCCTCCCGCCCCGCCGGGCCCTCGGGCCGTACCCGACAAAGCAACGTGGTATGCCGAGCCGTACAAAGTGTTCGACAATCTGTACTTCGTCGGCACCAAGGTCCACTCCTCATGGGCTCTGACGACGAGCCAGGGCATCATCATCATCGACACGCTGTTCGACTATGCGATCGACCCGGAGATCGTGGCCGGCCTCGGCAAGCTCGGGCTCGACCCGCGCGACATCAAGTACGTGCTCATCAGCCACGCCCATGGCGACCACGACCAGGGCGCGGCACTGCTGCAAAGTCGCTACGGCGCCAAGGTAGTCATGGGTTCGGCGGACTGGGAGTCCACGCTGCAGCGTCCGGCGACTTATCCGGGCGGTGTGCCGAAGCGTGACGTCGCGGTGGGGCCGGAAGGCCTCAAACTCCACCTCGGGGATACGACCGTCGACGTCGTCGCCACACCGGGTCACACACCCGGCACATTGTCGTATTTGTTCCCCGTCAAAGACGGGAATCGGACATTGACGGTCGCTTACTCCGGCGGCACGGCATTCAATTTTCCGCCCAGCGCCGAAAGCTTCGCCATCTACCGCGACAGCGCACGCAAGATGAAAGCGGCCGCCAAGGCGGCCGGCGCCAGTATTCTCATGAGCAACCACACCGAGTTCGACGGCGCCTATGACCGCGCCCGCATCGCCCAGCTGCCGCGCGCGCCCGGCGAGAAGAATCCGTACGAAACCGATCCCGCGACGGTGCAGCGTTACTTCGAGGTGCTGGACCTATGCGCCGAGGCGCAGCGACTGTCGATGAATTGATCGGCGCACTCGGAGGCACGTCGCTTACGTTTGCACTCGACATCGCGAGAACGCCGAGCCGGCCGCAGCTCAACCGGGCGCCGCGCCTTGAGTGTTGACGTAGACGGCATACAACGACTGACTCGCGGTCATGAACAGCCGGTTGCGCTTCGGCCCGCCGAAAGCGAGATTGGCGCAAACCTCCGGCAACCGAATTCGGCCGATCAGCGCGCCGGAAGAATTCCAAACCGTCACGCCGCTGTAGCCGATGTCGAGCCCTGCATTGCTCGAGCACCACAGATTGCCGAAAACGTCGACGCGCACGCCGTCCGTGCGGCACGCCACGCCGTCGACCTTGAGCTCCGCGAACTGTTTCACGCCGGACACGCGACCGTTGGCGCCGACGTCGCCGACGTGCAAATTACCGGCACTCACGACGTACAGCTTCTTGTAGTCCGGCGAGAACGCAAGGCCGTTGGGCGCACCGGGTAACGCGTCGGCATCGACGGCAATTGCGACACGTCCGCTGGCGTCGACGCGATAGACGTTCGTCGGCAGCTCTCGTCGCGCCGAACCGACGCCTGCCGGCTGACCGACGCGCGGCAGGAAATGCCCGTCGGGGTTGCTCGGACCGCCGGCTGCGTCGGGCGCTCCCTCGTAGAGCCCTCCGCCGAAAGGCGGATCGCTGAACCAATAGCTGCCGTCGGGGTGCGGCGCGACATCGTTGGGCGAGTTCAACGGCTTACCGCCGTAGGCCTGCGCGATGACCGTAACGGCGCCGTCGTTCTCGTAGCGGACAACGCGACGCAGCAGGTGCTCGCACGAGATCTGCCTTCCCTGGAAATCGAATGTGTTCCCATTGCTGTTGTTCGAGCGTTGGCGCAGCACGCTGACCCGCCCGTCGTCTTGAAGCCAACGCAGCTGACGGTCGTTCGGTATATCGCTCCACACGAGATAGCGTCCCTGGCTCGACCACGCAGGCCCTTCTGCCCACAAAGCGCCCGTCCACAGCCGCTGAATCGCCGAGTTGAAAACGCGCAGCGCATTGAATGCAGGATCGATCACGAGCACGTCGGGATCCGGGTAAGGCACGGGATCGGCGCCCGGCGAAAAACTGCGCGGCGGTGTCGACACGGTCGACGGCGCCACGGCCGTGGTATTGGCCTGTGCTCGCCCAAGCGACGGCACGAGCAGCGTCGAGCCGACCACACCCAGTGTCTCGAGCATGCTGCGACGTGTGAAACGCACTCCGCCTCCATCCCCGTTCATGACCTTCTCCTCGTATGGCTGCCCATGTCGCTAGTGCGTCTCCGACTCGGCCGTCCGCGCTCCCGTGTACGTGAACTCAAGCAGCGCGCCCGGATGGGCAAGCGCCGCCGTGACCTCACCCGAGGGGGTCAGCGTCCGACCGAAGACGGTGGTCACGGCATAGATTCGCCGCCCATCCGGCGCGATCGCGAGGTCGCGATAGCGGTCCTGCGCCTTGAAGTAAGTCAGCGGCTCGCTATCGATTGCGTTGAGCGGGATGCGGTAGATCACGCCGCTCACCATGCCCGTGACGAGAATCGAGGGATTCCAGCCCGGAATCGCCGGTGACGTGTAGATGTCCAGACCGGACAGCGCTGCGGTCGCGTTACCGAGCAGCCGCGTATCGTGCGTGCTCGGCACCGTGAAGAAGGTCTTGATCGGCGGAGTGAAGTCGGGCAAGTCGACGTCGGACTCTTTGATCTGCGGAACGGTGCTCGGAATCTGACGACCGTACTCCAGGTCCGCGCAGGGCGTCGGCTTCGAGGCCGACCAGTTGGCATACGTGTAGTACTGATCGTCTTTGTACCCGGCAATCAACGGCCAGCCATAGTTGCGCCCCGCCTCGATTCTATTGACCTCGTCATCCGTGTCTTGCCCGTGCTCGGACTCGTAGAGCTTTCCATCCGGCCCGAAAGCCAAGCCCTGAGGATTCCTATGACCGTACGTGAGCACGTGACTCCTAACGCCCTTTAACACGGGGTTATCGGTCGGTATCGAACCGTCCAGATTGATGCGCAAGATCTTGCCTTGGTAGCTGCGCCAATCGTGCGCCTCGACCTCCGCTGCTGTCGGCAACTCCTGTGCGCGATTCGCAACACAGTGATACGCGAGGAAATTGGAGCCGTGATCGCCCCGACTCGCGTAAAGCTTGGCGTCGGGGCCGAATACGAGACGGCTCGCGCCGTGATCCGGGCCATGCGGAAGCCCGGTCAGAAGATCGACGGGGTCGACGAGTCGTTCCGTGGCTGAATCGTAGGTATAGCGGCGAATCTTCGCGCGCCGCATCTCGTCCGGACCGGGATCCGCATCGTACGTGTACATGACATAGACGTAGTTGCTGCCGTGCAGCAGCTGCGGATCCAGAGCGAGACCGAGCAAACCGTCTTGGGCGAGCTTCTGATGAACGTCGTCGATCGTCACGGCGATCTTGCGGCTCCCGTCCAGCGGGTTGACGCGCACGACACGCTTACCCGTGCGCTCGGTAATCCACAGAAAGCCGTCGGGCCCCCAGGTGACTTCCCACGGGTCCTCGAAGCCCGTGGCCACGACCCGCATCGTGAACGTCTCAGCAGGGTCCGACCAGACCGTCCGCGGATTCACGTTCGGCCCCGGCGCGATCTGCGCCGTGGCCGGCGAACCCACCCAGGCGACGGCAAAAAGAACCCAGCAACGCCCAAGCAAATGATTGCAGGCACCACGTTTGAGCACGGACAGTTCCTCCTCGTTACTCACCGGAGCGTGCACACCCCGTTTGCAGCCATACCGACGTCGAGTCCGCCCGCTACCGGAAGGAGAACCCCGTTTGGCGCAATCTCCGATCTCTATGCCGGGAACGTGATGACGACCCCGAGCTCGGTCCGATCGGCCACGCCCTGAAAAGCTTGCTTGACCTCTTCGAGCGGTCGCTTCGACGTGATGAGGGCGCCGATGTCCACGGCGCCGTTCTCCATCGCCGTAACGAAGCGAGTCGTGTCGCGCATGACGTTCATGCCGGCCATTTGCCCGCCGTAGATTCGTTTGCCGGACAAGCAAAACGTCGCGGCCGGAAACGCGATGTCGCCGTTTTGCACGGCCAACGTCACGAGACTGCCGCCCGGTGCCGTGACTTCCCACGCTTGCCTCAGCGCAAGCAGGCCCGTGGGATCGGGACCGGGCTCCACGGCCGGCGGAAAACGATCGAGACCCGACGCTTCGACGACGAGGTCGGCGCCTCGCATCGAGAAACGGTCGTTGCCGGGCACCTGTCCGCCGGCATCGAGGCGCTCGGTCCGTGCCTTGCAAAGCTCGCGGATGCGCGAGACGAGGGTGTCGGTATCTTCGTTCGGGTCGAGGACCGTCGTCGCACCGAACTCGACGGCCTTCTCGCGGCGATAACGCGCCGGCTCCACGACGATGATCTGACCGGCCGACTGCGCACGTGCGCCTTGAACGGCGGCCAGCCCGATCGGCCCCGCGCCGAAAATCACTACGTTCTGGCCGATCTGCACCGGGTCGTAGACGCTCGTCGCCGCAATGCCGACCGCGCCCGTATCGCCGAGCATCGCGATCTGATCGTCGGGCAGCTCGGAGAAGATCGGCACGCAATATTCTTCGTAGCCGACGACGATCTCGCTCAGACCGCCGATTACGGCCGCCTCGATGACGCCCGTCTTGTCGGCCATCTCCGCGATCGGGTCGTTCGGCACACCGCCCGGCGCCAGATAGTTGCACCACTCCGGCGTGCCGCTCAGGCATTGATGGCAATGCCCGCACCACGGCGTTCCCGAGACGAGCACGCGATCGCCGACGCGCACGCGCCGAACCTGCGAGCCGATAGCCTCCACCACGCCCATGCCCGAGTGATTCGGTATCGTCGGCGTCCTTTGAGGCGCATTGCCGAGCACGCTCGTCGTCACGGTGTAACAGCAGCACGATCCTCGCGTGCGCACGAGCACTTGAGTCGGCTTGATGTCACGCAGGCGCAGATCTTCTACCGAGCCCTCCGTGCCGTGACGCACGAACGCGCGAAACGGCATTCCCGCCACCGCGCCTTTGGCGATGGCGGGCGCCTTACGGCGCCGCTCTTGAGCCGCTGCCCCCGACGCCAGCGCAGCCGCGCCCGTGACGCCGATCACGAGCATGTCCCGGCGCGAGAGCCCGCTCGCGGCCTCATCTGCCGTCGACGTCTCCGCCTGCGAACCTGTGCCGACGTCCGCCGGCTTTTCTGCGTTTTCAGTCATGCCGCACCCCCCGCCGCCGATAATGGGCACCGCCGCCGCCGCGGGTCAAGCGAGCCCTCGTGCCGATTTCCCGCAGGCGGCCACGGTGCGCTGGCGCGGCGACACGGCCACGACGAGCTTCGAAGTTGGCCGATTGCCACGCAATGCTAGGCTAAGCGCTTTGGGCCGGAACCCGCCGATGCGACTCTCAGCGCTGGTGCTTACAGCCTCCTTCACCATGACCATCGCCAACTGGTCGGTGCCGGCAGCCGCACAGAGCGAGCGGGACTACATCTTCACCGACGACGAGGGTCACCTCATTCTGCGCTTCGCCGGCGCCGGGCACGGCGAGCTGGACGACACTCAGATGGACGAGATCGTCAATCTGCAGCTTTCGACCATGGTTCACGACCGCATGCGGGCGGATACGCTCTTCGAAGCCGAGCCCGTGGACCCGGCATGGGCAGACCCGATGCGGGCTCGCCTCGAACAGCACGTCGGACAGATGCTTCCCGAAATCTCCAGGGCACGAGTCGAATGCCGTTCGGCGTCTTGCCGGCTCGTGCTCGAGCACTCGGGCGGGTTCACCGTCGCCCAGCACCAGGCACTCATGAAACCCGTCGAGCGAGCATTTCGCGCGTTCATCGACGCCGACCCGGCCAGCTTCGAACGAGTCTTCCTGATTGCAGCCCACTACAAGGAAGGCGGGTCTGCGTACATCAAGGTCTTTCTAACCCGAGCGCCGGAGCGCCCGCCGGAACCGCGAAACGGCAGCTGATTCGGCATTCCCGAAAAAAACGGGCGCGGTGCGCGCAACGACCTCGATGGTCGAGCGCGCCCGCGCCAGTGATCTGTACCGCGATTCGGACTAGTGACGAATCTGCGTGACGACGTCGTCGGTCTCGTACGTTTCGCAGTTGCCTCGCTCCGGCAGGAGTCCCGCGTCGGGATTCGTGCTGAGCTGAAGAATCCGCGGGGTCATCACCCACGGCTCCACGAGCACCTGCGGATCGTCGACCGTCACCTCGTACATGATCTCGTCGCCGCGACGCGTGAGCTTCTCCACGATGTGCATGTCGTCGGAATGGAAGTAACCGCCGCGTCCGAGCCACGTCTGGTCGTTGAACCCGACCGAGTCGAGCACGAGCGTGTCGCCTTCCCAGTGACCCACCGTGTGGCCCATGTACGTGGTGACGATGTCCATGCGCGGGTCGTGCGCTCGGCCGTCGGTGGGCATGATGCGGTATTCACCGTAGCCGCCGCCGCCATCCGCGTACTGCCCATAGAAGAAGATGATGTCCTTCGCCGATTGCACGATGCGACGCGGCGGACCTTGGCGCGGAATGCCGAGCGGCTGGCACGTCATGACCGGGTCGTACTTGTTCGTCCACATGTCGAGCTCTTGGACCTTGTTCCAGAACTCGGGCTTGTAGAGCGGACGATTCGGCCCATAACGCGACGGCGCCTCGAACTCGAAGTCGATCGTCTGGTTCCAGGCCGGGCTGCAGCCCTCGAGCTGGGTCGGGCCGCAACGACGATTGCCGTAGCGCCAGTTCATGCCGCCGGAAACCCAACTGCCCGTTAGATCGGGGTGGCCGTCGGCCATGCGCGGGGTGGGCTTGTCCTTGGCCTCGGCGGCAAACTCGGCGGGTCGCATGCCCTCGACGTGCGGCGGAGGACCGCTCTCGATGGCCGGCTTGATCGCCTTCCGCACGCTGGCCGGGACCGGCATGGCAACGTAGACGTTGCCCGTCTCGGTCTGGATCGTCGTGAGGTCGCGGACGACCGCGCCGTTGTGGCGCTCGGTGATCTTGCCGGCGTAATACGCCTCGATTCTATTGAGCGGGTTATTCCAGTCCTTGTAATCGCCGTAACTGAACTCGGTCGTGTTCTTGCCTTGCTTTACGACAACCTTCTCGGCCATGTATTGACCGTCGAGCGTGGCCGTCGCGGTCGCCCCAGGGACGCCCGGAATCGGGAACGAGACCATCGGCTTGCCGCCTTTCCACGACACGCTGGTCTTGCCGATCGTGTCGCGGCCTTCGGCGAGATTACGCGGATCCGGCTCCTTGGTACCGGCAAGTGCCGCCTTGACCGCGCCCTGCGGGCTGGCCCACAAGCGGATGAGGCGCTCCTGCACGGCGCCGGCCATCGGCGTGGCCTTGCCTTGTCCCGGGATGAGCTCCGCGCCCGGTTGATCCTCGTCCCAAGCGTATTGCCAGTGCACGACCTCGACGTTGGAGACCTTCTGACCGTTCGGCAGCGTGCACTCGTATTGCACGCGCTCCCCCGAGCGCTGGTAGTTGATGCTCTCGCGATACTTGGTCAGGTTGCAGGTCTGCCCATGCACCTGCATCGTGCCCTTGCCTTGATACTCGAGCGACACGACCAGCTCGTGCTCATCCAACCCGCGCAGCATTTCCATGTGCCATGCCCAGTTGAACAGCACCGCCTTGAGCCCCTTCGCACCCTCGGCGGGCGTGTAAGGCGGTGGGCCGCCTTGTCCGGGCTGCGCGCTTGCCATCAACGGTGCGCCGATCGTCAGAACGATTCCGAGTGCAACCCTTGGGCAGATCATCCCTCGTCGAAAGACCATCGTGCTCCCCTGCTGCCTATTCGGTGCTGCTGCCGTTGGAGATCTGAATCTCGCGCTGATCCGGCAACGTGATCGACCGAATGAAGCCCAGCGGCTTGCCGTTGCGAGCAGCGAAATACGTGATGGTGACTTTGTCACCGGGCTTGACCGTGTTCTTGCCGTTCTTGCCGAAGCCCAGATTCGCGAGCGTGTTCGCGGAGCCTGTGGTCATCGTCCACTCGGTCATCGTGCCGTCGTCATTCGTGACGTCGATGGTCATGGCACCGTGAGGGTTCGTGAACGCGACCTTCTTGAGGACGCCCGTCACTTTGCCTTGCGACTTAATGTCGTAGGTACCCGCAAGAGAATGGTGGGCTTGCAGCGAGCCGCTCGCCATCAACCACCCGGCCAAAACAACAGATCCCAAAGTCCGCTTGATCATTTCGTGATCCCTCAAATGATTACTGATCGGCACCAAGTGCCTAGCCACCCCAAAAATGAAGCGTCCCAGCGTACCATCGCGAACGGCTCGGCTCAATTTCGAAGCAAGCCATTCAAGGGGGCCCTGGGCGGCCGTGCCAAAGGGGCATTCGGCACGATCGCCTCCGGAACAGTCGTCCCTAGAGAATAGATTGCGTTCAGGGGCCGGCAGTTCCCGCAACAGTTGGGACCGACGTCAACCTTCTCGGTCACAGCGGCATGGCTGCTCGTGACCGGGTCCGAAGCGCACCAGCTCTCAACCACCCTAGTGCCTCTATTTAGGGCAGTCACGGTACCTACGATCGTCCGCCTCGAGAGGCGCAAAGGTTCGCGCAAGGACGCCGACCCACTAGAATCCCCGCATGCTGAGATTGTCACGCTTCGGCACGCGGTTTACTCGTTCGACCGGAGCGCTCGAGCTCATGGACGATCTCGGCAACGCGCTGAGCAGCGACGAGCGCCAGCTCATGCTCGGCGGCGGTAACCCGGCGAAGATCCCGCAGGTGCAGGCGCGCTTTCGCCGGCGCCTGGCGGAAGTCGCCCGCAATGGGCGCGACTTCGACCGGATGCTCGCCGACTACGCGCACCCGAAGGGCGAGCTCACGATGCGCCGCTCGCTCGCGCGGCTCCTGAAGCACGAGTACGGCTGGCCGCTCACCGAGGACAACGTCGCGTTGACGGCCGGCAGCCAAGCCGCATTCTTTCTGTTGTTCAACATGCTCGCGGGCGAGCAAGTCGACGGCTCCAACAAGCGGATTCTCGTTGCCCGTCACGCCCGAGTATGTCGGCTACACGGACGTGGGGCTCGCCGACGGGTTGTTCCGCTCGCTGCGACCTGCCATCGAGGAGCTTGCGCCGCCGTTCTTCAAATATCGATTGAATCTGGCCGGGCTCGACGTCGACGACAGCATTGGGGCCATTTGCGTCTCACGGCCGACGAACCCCTCCGGCAACCTGTTGACCGACGAAGAAATGAGCGCACTCGATACCCTCGCGCGCGCCCGCGGCGTACCGCTCATCGTCGACAACGCCTACGGCATGCCGTTCCCGAACATCGTGTTCCGCGAGGCAACGCCGCAGTGGAACGACAACACGATCTTCTGCATGAGCCTGTCCAAACTGGGACTGCCCGGCGTGCGCACGGGCATCGTGGTCGCGAGCGAGGAAGTCGTCGACGCGTTGACGCGAATGACGGCCGTGTTGAACCTCGCCGTCGGCAGCGTGGGCCCCGTGCTCGTGCAGCCGCTCATCGAGAGCGGCGAGATCATCGAGTTGAGTCGCCGATTCATTACACCGTACTACCGCGCGAAAGCGGCGCTCGCCTGCGAGATGCTGCAGCAAGCGCTGGCCGGCGTGCCCTACCGAATTCACTCGCCGGAGGGCGCGATCTTCTTGTGGCTATGGCTACCCGGTTTACCGATCTCGAGCGCCGAGCTGTATCGGCGCCTCAAGAAGGCCGGCGTATTCGTTCTATCGGGCCACTACTTCTTCCCGGGCCTCGAGGAGCCATGGGAGCACCGCAACGAGTGTCTGCGCGATCTCCTTCGCCCAGGATGAAGATGTCGTGCGCGAAGGCATCGAGATCATCGGCGCGGAAGTTCGCCGCGCATTCTCGAGCTAGCTACTCGCCGAGCACGCGACGCCGCTCTTCGAACTCTTCTTTGTCGATTTCGCCTTTGGCGTAACGCTCCTTCAGGATGTCCAGCGGCGACCGCCCCATCGGCACATGATGATGGGACGTAGCGGGACCGTGCCAAGGCCCGGCGAACCAGCGAGACATCAACGCGACGGCTGCAATCACGCCAACGAGCAACAGGATCAAGAAGAACGGACCGAGAAACATGCCGTACCAGCCTCCTCCCCACATCATGTGCGCTCCGTAGTCGTACCCGTTCGGCCCCGCAGGCGGCTGCGCCCACCCGAGCGCCGAAAAGAAGATGCAGCTCACTCCAACGAGCGCGCCCAGCAGATTAGGAACCACCCTTTCGGTCGTCGGCAGATGGTTGGTCATACGGCCCTCCTTGTCACAGATGATCGGTGCGCATCGGATTGCGCATATGCCTCAGTCGTGCCCTTCGACCTTGCGTTTGTAGCCGGTCACCATCGCTCGCACGAGATTCTCGCGATGCGCGAAACTCGCGAGCGCGACACCCGAGATGTGCAACCCCACGAGCACGAGCGTGAAGTTCGCCAAGAACTCGTGGATCTCTTCCCAGAATTCCTCTTCGGCGCCTCCTCTCACGAACAGGCCCGCGAGCGGGCCGGCGCCCCGATCGTAGGCATACACCGTCAACCCCGACCACACGGTTGCGGCGAGGCAGATCAGCAGCAGAATGACCATTGCGCCGCCCGCCGGACTGTGCCCCAAGTAGCGCGCAGCATGACGGCGCAGCAGGCCCACGAGATAGCGAAGGGCCTTGCCTGGGCCGTAGGTGAAGCTCGAGAACCGAGCATACTCCGGCCCCATGAAGCCCCATGCCACGCGCAGGAGCACAACCGCGCCGACGACATAGCCTGCCCACACGTGCACCGTCAGCAAATCGTCTTCGGTGAAGTAGGCAACGAAGAAGCCCGCGACCAATAACCAATGAGCGACGCGGACGAATCCATCCCATACTTTGACTAGAGCCTGTTTTCCGTCGGCCATGAACCCCGCCCCCCCCGGTGTTGTGACGCCGACCCATGTTAGGGTCCCGGCCGGCGTGTCCGGCAGTGGTGAATGTACGTAGCCGCCAGGTCCATGGGTTCGGTGCTGCTTGTCCATCGGGCCGTACGCGAGAATCATAGGCGCCTCTCACAGCCCCGAGCGTAGGACACCAATGCGGCGACCCGTCCAGACGAACAGAATCGACGGCCAGTTGGACGCGGAGCGCGGCTTGACGTCGAGCGAGGTCGAACAACGCCGAGCGCTCTACGGCTACAACGAGATCGTCGAGGCGCGGCCGGCCGGCTGGCGAGACGTGCTTCGAGACACGATCAGGGATCCGATGATCTGGTTTCTCGCCGCCACGAGCGCGCTGTTCGGCATCGTGGGCGACTACACCGAGGCGCTGATCATGGCCGGAGCGATGGTGCCGCTCGTCGGGATGGACGCGTTCTTGCATCGGCGCACGCAAGCCTCGACGCAAGGGCTCAGCAGCCGTTTGGCCGAGCGAGCCACCGTGCTGCGCGACGCCGTCTGGAGCGAAATCCGCTCGATCGAGCTCGTGCCCGGCGATCTCGTCGCGGTCACGCCGGGATCGCCGTTCCCGGCGGATGGCGTCATCGTCGGCGGCGACTCGCTGCAAGCCGACGAATCCGCCTTGACCGGCGAGGCATTTCCGGTAAGCAAGGCCGTGATGCGCGGCGCTCTGCCGGCCGTTGCAGAAGTGCCGATCGACGGCAAACACTGGGGCTTCGCGGGAACTCGGCTCCTGACCGGAGAAGCGCGCGTGCGCATCGTCGATACCGGTGCCGGCACGGTCTACGGCGAGATCGTCCGCTCGGCCGTGCGCGGTGCGCATGCGCGCACACCTTTGCAGCGAGCAATCGCGAACCTCGTGACGATGCTGCTTGCGGCGGCCGGCGCCTTGTGTCTCGCCCTGGCCTACATACGGTTTCGCCAGGGTCACGGTATTCTCGATGCGCTCGTGAGCGCAGTAACGCTCGCCGTTGCGGCGTTGCCGGAAGAATTCCCGATCGTCTTCACCTTCTCGCTCGGCGTGGGCATCTTTCGGTTGGCCAGACGGCAAGCGCTCGTGCGCCGCGCGGTCGTCGTCGAGAATATCGGCCGCGTGACGTGCATCTGCACGGACAAGACCGGCACGCTCACGGAGGGCCGCATTCGCGTCGGCCACTCGCTACCTGCCGATGGCGTGGCCGAGCGGGAGCTGGCAGCGATCGCGTCGCTCGCATCGCGCGCCGACAGCGGCGATCCGCTGGACCAGGCGATTCTAGAACTCCCGCGCGGCGAAGCCTCGGCGTTCGAGCGGCTTGCGACCTATCCGTTCACCGAGGACCGGCGGCGGGAGACGGGGGTGTTCCGCACGCCGTCGGGAGAAGTCATCGTCGCCTCGAAGGGTGCGCCGGAAACGATCCTCGCCGTTTGCCGCTTGAGCGCCGATGAGCGCGCACATTGGACCGAGCGCGTGCGCGAGCTCGCGGAAGCCGGGCACAAGGTCATCGCCTGCGCTTCGCAGGGGATCGCGGGCACCGCGTGGCAAGGGCGGGAGCCGGACCGAGACTACCGACTCGCCGGTCTGCTGGCCTGCGAGGATGCGGTGCGCGACGGGGTCGTCGAAGCAGTCGATCAGGCGACGGCGGCCGGCATCCACGTGATCATGATCACGGGCGACCACACTGCCACCGCCCGCGCAATCGCTCGTGAGGTCGGGATCGGCGGCGCCGCACCGCGTGCGATCGAGGGAGATCAGATCGAGGACGAGCTCGCGAAGCACGGTTCCAGAGGACTTCTGAACATCGACGTGATCGCCCGCGCGATCCCGGCCCAGAAGCTGCATCTCGTTCAGGCATTGCAATCGCACGGCGAGATCGTCGCCGTCACGGGCGACGGCGTGAACGACGTCCCGGCGCTGCAAGCTGCGGACATCGGCATCGCCATGGGCGAGCGCGGCACCCGCAGCGCGCGCGAAGTCGCGGCCATCGTGCTGCTCGACGACAACTTTCGTACCATCGTGAGCGCGATACGCGAAGGCCAGCAATTGTTCCGCAACCTGCGCTCCAGCTTCGCGTATCTCCTGATGATTCACATCCCGTTGGTCGCAACCGCGACGCTGGTCCCCCTTGCCGGCTACCCGCTCCTGTACTTGCCGATCCACGTCGTGTGGCTCGAGCTCGTCATTCACCCGACGGCGCTGCTCGTATTCCAAGACCTCGACGCGGACGCCCCGTTGAAAGCCGTGCGAGAACGCAGACGCGCGGGTCGGTTCTTCAGTGCTTGGCAGTGGCTTGTCGTGGGCGCCGTAGGCACGGCCGTCACGCTCGGAGTCCTGTACGGCTACGCGCGCAGCCTCGACGCCGGAGCCGGCGTCGAGCATGCCCGCGCGATGGCGCTCGTGACGCTCGTGATCGCGAGCGCCACGCTCACCGCGACGCTGAGCCGTCTGCGTACGCTGACGGCCCGTTCGATCGTTGCGGCATCCGTCGCCTCCGCCGTGATACTCGTCCAAATCCCGCTGCTCGCGGACTTGCTGGACGTAGAGCCTCTGCATCTGGATGACTGGGCCGTCGCGATAGCCGGAGGACTCGTACCGGGCGCCTTGGCGAGCGTGTTCAATTGGCGGCGATCGACACACTCGCGCACGCGCAAAGCCTAGACGAAACCGCGATCATCCCTCGCCGCGAGCGGCAAGCTCTGGCGGCGGGTGAAGGGTCGGCAGCAGCGCACGATCCTGGAGCTACTCGAGCAGATCGGTACCAACAAGCACGGCAAGCCGCTCGATCCGCTGCTGGTCGCTCGCGCTCAGCGCGCCATGCATGGGCGGGTGGGCAACGTGACGCTGAAACCCAGCGCCGCGGACTGGGTGCGTACAGGAAGGTGACCGGGGAGCGCGTTGCTCTCTTGGCGGGAGACGCCCTGAGGGGCGCGCGCCATGAAAAACAACGGGCTATAAAGTTGGTAGCGGGGGCAAGATTCGAACTTGCGACCTTCGGGTTATGAGCCCGACGAGCTACCAGGCTGCTCCACCCCGCACCTGATCGAAGGCGACGGATCATACAAGACCCGTGCCCTACCCCGCAAGGCGCGTCAGCCGAGCACTCGCGCGCACAGCTCGAACAGTGCGCCCGGGAAGACTCCGAGCACCAGCAAGCCAAGGCCGTTGGCGCTGATCACGATGCGCATGTCCGCGGCGGCCTCCAGCGGCGCCTCCTCGACCGGCTCCGCAAAGTACATGTACCAGACCACGCGCAGATAGTAGTAGGCCCCAATGACGGCAAAGAGCATGCCGACGCCGCAAACCAGACGAGCCCCACGTTCAGCACGCTCTGGAGCACGAAGAGCTTCGCCCAGAAGCCGATGAACGGCGGCACGCCGGCCATGCTGAACATGATCATGAGCATGACGAACGCGAACCAGGGGCTACGCGCGTTCAAACCCTTGAAGTCCTCGATGCGCTCGGCCTCGAAACCTCGCCGGCTCAGCAGGATGATCATGCCAAAGCCCGCGGCCGCCATGAGCACGTAGGCGATGGTATAGAACATCGCGGCCTGAATGCCGTCGGGCGTGCCGGCAATGAACCCCATCAGAATGAAGCCGACGTGCGAGATCGTCGAATACGCGAGCATGCGCTTCAAATTCGTCTGCGCGATCGCGACGACGTTGCCGATACCAAGCGACAACACCGACAGCGCGATCAGCATGTCCTGCCAGCCCGCATCGTGCAGCGGCCCGAGCGCCTCGACGAGCAGCCGCCACGTCAATGCGAAGGCCGCAATCTTGGGCGCGGAGCCGATGTAGAGCGTCACCGGCGTCGGTGCGCCCTGATACACGTCGGGCAGCCACATGTGGAACGGTACGGCACCGAACTTGAACGCCACGCCGACGATGATGAACGCCAGTGCCAGCAACGCCGGAACGCTGACGCCCGACGGCTGCGAGAAGAACTGAGTCAGCGCGTCGATGTCGAGCGTGCCGGACAGCCCATAAAGTAAGGAGATGCCGTAGAGCAGCGTGCCGGACGCGATCGCGCCGAGCACGAAGTACTTCATGGCCGCTTCCGCCGATGCGGCCGAGTCGCGATTGAATGCCACGAGCGTGTATTGCGACAGCGCGAGAATCTCGAGACCCAGATACAGCACGAGCAGGCTGTGGGCCGAGATCATGACCATGATGCCGAGCAACCCAAATAAGCCCAGCACGAAAAACTCGCCCTTGAGCAGCCCGTTACGCTCCAGATACTCACGCGAGTACAAAAACGTGATGCCGACGATGATGTACGCGAACATCTTGAGCACGCTCGACGCAGGATCCGCGACGAAGCTGCCGCTGAACGAGACGACGCTCTGAGAAACCTGGAAATACAGCGTCACACCCGCAGTGCCGATCAACGCGAGCATGGCCACGACGTAGGTGATATTGCGCTGATCGTCGCGCAAAAACACGTCCACGATCAGCACGACGCAAATCGCTAGCGCCAGGAAGACTTCCGGCATCGCGGGCTGCAACTGGCTCAAGAACGGCATGGCGGCGTCTTCGCTTCCTTAAAGTTTCGATTGCACGACGTGCGTGAGGAGCTGTCCGAGCGTCTGATCCATGGTCTTCACGACCGGGTTCGGCCAGACGCCCACGAGCAGCACGGCAACGGCGAGCACCATGAGCATCCAGAACTCCCGAGCGCTCACGTCCTGAAGCGCCGCGACGTTCGCTTGGCCACCTCGCCGAAGACGACGCGCTTGACCATCCATAGCGTATAGGCCGCGCCCAGCACGAGCGTCGTGGCCGCGAAGAACGCGAGCCACGAGCTCGCGTGGAAGCTGCCGATGATCACGAAAAACTCGCCGACGAAGCCCGACGTGCCGGGCAGTCCCGCATTCGCGAGCGCAAACAGCACCATGAGCGCCGCGAACTTCGGCATCGTATTGACCACGCCGCCGTACGCGCTGATCTCGCGGCTGTGCAGCCGGTCGTAGAGCACGCCGACGCAAAGGAACATCGCACCGGAGATCAGACCGTGCGAGATCATCTGCACCATGCCGCCTTGGAGCGCAAGTCGCGCCCCGTCGGTGCCTGGCGCGTTCGCGATGGCGGCGAAAATCACGAAGAAACCGAGCGTGACGAAGCCCATATGCGCAATCGACGAATACGCGATGAGCTTCTTCATGTCGCGTTGCACGAGCGCGACGAAACCGATGTAGACGACCGCAATCAGCGACAAGCGCGATCATGAGCCACGCCATGGCCTGGCTCGCATCCGGCGCGATGGGCAGACTGAATCGGATGAAGCCGTAGCCGCCCATCTTCAGCAAAATTGCGGCCAGGATCACCGAGCCGCCCGTCGGCGCCTCGACGTGGGCGTCGGGCAACCACGTGTGCACCGGCAACATCGGCACCTTGACGGCAAACGCGAGCAGGAATGCGAAGAAGATGAACATCTGCTCGTTCATGGTCAGCGGCAAGGCTTGGAACGACGCAATCGCGTAGTTGCCGGCCTTCAGGTACATGTAGATCAGCGCCACGAGCATGAACACGGAGCCCAGGAACGTATAGAGGAAGAACTTGATCGTGGCGTAGACGCGTCGCTCGCCGCCCCAGATGCCGATGATGATGAACATCGGCACGAGCATGGCTTCCCAGAAGACGTAGAACAGCAGCGCGTCGAGTGGCCGCGAAGACGCCGATCATCATGCCCCTCGAGCATCAGAAAGGACGCGAAATACTGAGCAGGCCGCAGCTTGATGACCTCCCAGCCCGCGATGACGACGAGCGGCGTAAGGAACGTCGTCAGCATAATCAGCGGCATCGAGATGCCGTCGACGCCGAGGCGTAGAACGCGTTGAACCGCCGAATCCACGGCACACTCTCGACGAACTGCATATTGGCCGTCGTGATGTCGAACCCGGTATAAAGCGGGATGCTCAGGATGAACGTCACGATCGACGTCGCCGAGCGCCACCTGCTTGCCGAGCTGCGCGCGCTCAGCCGAGCCGAGCAGCAGCACGGCCACGCCGCCGGCGATCGGCAGCCATACGAGCATACTCAGCAACGGCAAGCTCATCTTTTCACTCGTGCCTGATCGATTCGTGTTCATCACTTAAACACGAGCCAGCCGACCAACACGGCGAGACCGAACACCATCGCGAACGCGTAGTGTACAGATAGCCCGATTGCAGGCTTCGCACGACGCCGGACAGCAGCCCCACCGTCTGCGCGCTGCCGTTGACGACGAGGCCGTCGATGAGCGTTTCGGTCGCCGACCTTCCAGAAGCAAGGCGCCGAGCGCCCGCGCCGCCCCGCGCCATCACGTTCTCGTTGAACCAGTCGAAGTAGTACTTGTTCATGAGCATGCGGTACGGCACGCCGAGCTGCTGCATGAGCCGGGCCGGAATGTCGGGACGCTTCAGATAGAAGAACCACGCACGACGAAGCCGGCCAACGCGAGGTAGACGGCCGGACCCGTGAACGCGTGCATCACGAACTCCCAAGAGCCGTGGAATTCCTCGCCGATCTCGCGCAACGGATTCTGGCCGTCGAGCACGAAAATCGACCCCGCGAAATAGTCGCCGAACAGCACCGGCCCGATGGTGAACCAGCCGATCAAAACCGACGGAATCGCGAGCGCGATGAGCGGCCCCGTCACGACCCATGGCGTCTCGTGCAGATGCTCTTTCGTGTGATGGTCCATGCGCTCCTCGCCGTGAAACACGAGGAACAGCAGCCGGAAGCTGTAGAGCGACGTCACGAACACGCCGAGCAGCACGCACCAATAGGCGTACGTGTGCCCGGGCGTCGTCGAGGCATGCACGGCCTCGATCAGCGCGTCCTTCGAGAAGAAGCCCGAGAAGCCGGGAAATCCGATCAGCGCGAGCGTGCCGATCACCGATGTCCAGTACGTGATCGGCAGGTATTTGCGCAGCCCGCCCATCTTGCGCATGTCCTGCTCGTGATGCATCGCGATGATCACCGAGCCCGCCGCGAGGAACAGCAGCGCCTTGAAGAACGCGTGCGTCATGAGATGGAAAATGCCGGCCGCATAGGCCGAGGCCCCGAGCGCCACCGTCATATAGCCGAGCTGCGACAGCGTCGAATACGCGATCACGCGCTTGATGTCGTGCTGCACGATGCCGAGCAGGCCCGTGAAGAACGCCGTCGTCGCGCCGATCACGATGCACGACGCTGAGCGCCGTCTGCGAGTACTCGAACAGCGGCGACATGCGCGCAACCATGAAGATGCCGGCCGTGACCATCGTCGCGGCATGGATCAGCGCCGAGATCGGCGTCGGGCCCTCCATCGAATCCGGCAGCCACACGTGCAGCGGCACCTGAGCCGACTTGCCCATCGCGCCGACGAAAAGACAAATGCAGGCAAGGCTCAGCACGCGACCACTGGTGTGCCGGCGAAGATCTGGATCGTCTGGCCGACGAGCCGGTCGCATCGCGCGAACACTGTGCGCGTAGTCGAGCGAGCCCGTGTACAGCGCGAGCGTCGCGATGCCGAGCAGAAAGCCGAAATCGCCGACGCGGTTGACGAGAAACGCCTTCAAATTCGCGAAGATCGCCGTCGGCCGCTTGTACCAGAACCCGATCAGCAGATACGAGACGACGCCGACGGCCTCCCAGCCGAAGAACAGCTGCATGAAGTTATTCGCCATCACGAGCATGAGCATCGCGAAGGTGAACAGCGAGATGTAGCTGAAGAACCGCTGATAGCCCGGATCGTCGTGCATGTAGCCAATCGTGTAAACGTGCACGGCCAGCGACACGAACGTCACCACGCGTCATCATGACGGCCGTCAGGTGGTCGACGAGGAAGCCGACCTCCATGTGCAATCCGCCCGGCGCGGCCCATTGTGTAGACGGTCCCGTTGAAGATCGGCGCACCGTCGAACACGATGCTCTTGAGCACGACGAGCGACAGCACGAACGAGATCGCGACGCCGACGATCGTGACCCAATGCGCGCCCGCGCGGCCGATCTGCGAGCCGAACAGTCCCGCGACGATCGCAGCGACGAGCGGCGCCAGGACGATGGTCAAGTAGATCGCTCTCCACGCTCATCCTTTCAGGCTGTCGAGCTCCTCGACGTT
Source organism: uncultured Gammaproteobacteria bacterium (assembly GCA_963786385.1). Taxonomy (GTDB): domain Bacteria; phylum Pseudomonadota; class Gammaproteobacteria; order Steroidobacterales; family Rariloculaceae; genus FEN-1219. The sequence continues at coordinate 988,751 of CAWAYS010000005.1, read as the reverse complement.
GATGCTGCGCGTGTTGCGGAACAGCACGACGAGTATCGCGAGACCGATCGCCGCCTCGGCGGCGGCCACGGTCAAGATGAAGAACACGAAGATCTTGCCCGAGCAGTGTCGCCGAGCATTCGCGAGAACGCGATGAAGTTGAAATTCACCGCCAGCAACATGAGCTCGATGCACATGAGCAGCAGAATCACGTTCTTGCGATTGATGAATATGCCCGCGACGCTCAGGCTGAACAGGATCGCGGCGAGAATCAGATAGTGGAAACGCTGACCATGATGGCTCATTCCTCTTCGCTCGACTCGACTTTGACGAGCGCGCACGCGGTCCTCGCGCCGCACGGCCACCTGCTTGGCGACATCCTGAACCTTGAGACCCGGGCGCTTGCGCATCGTCAGCGTGATCGCCGCGACGATAGCGAGCAGCAGAATCACGGCCGCGAGCTCGAAGGCGTACACGTGCTGGGTGTACAGCACCGCCCCGAGCTCCTTGGTGTTGCTGTAGTCGGCCGGAGTGCGGCTGCGGCGTCGACAGGAACGCGAAACCCTGGCTCCGGAACCAAATCACGTGTGCGATCTCGACCACGACGATGAGCGCCAGCGCCCCCGCCGATCGGCAAAGTAGCGTAGAAAGCCCTTGCGCATCTCCTCCACGTTGATGTCGAGCATCATGACGACGAACAGGAACAGCACCATCACGGCGCCGACGTAGACGAGCACGAGCACGATCGCGAGAAACTCGGCATCGATCAGGAGCCACAGTGCGGCGCTCTGCACGAATGCGAGCACGAGGAACAACGCCGAGTGAACGGGATTGCGAGCCGTGATGACCCCGACGGCGGCCACGAGCAGGATCGCCGCGAAGGCGTAAAAGAGCACCCCTGTAATCAAAGCGCTGTGTTTCCCTTGTTGTTCTCTGACGACTCCGGCTAGCGGAATGAGGCATCGGCGGCTTTGTCGGCCGCGATCATCGCCTCGTACTTGTCACCCACTGCCAGCAGTTTGTCCTTGGTCATGATGTTCTCGCCGCGCGCTTCCATGTGGTACTCGTGGATGCGCGTCTCGACGATGGCATCGACCGGACAGGCTTCCTCGCAGAAACCGCAATAAATGCATTTGAACAAGATCGATGTCGTAACGCGTCGTGCGGCGCGTGCCGTCGGCGCCGACGTCGGATTCGATCGTGATCGCGAGCGCCGGACATACGGCCTCGCAGAGCTTGCAGGCAATGCAGCGCTCCTGGCCGTTCGGATAGCGGCGCAGCGCATGCAAGCCGCGAAAGCGCGGCGATTGCGGCGTCTTCTCTTCGGGATATTGAACCGTGACCTTCTTGGCAAATAGGTTCGTAAGCGTGAGTCGCAAGCCCTTTAGGAGCTCGGTCATCACGAATGTCTTGATTACATTCTGCACGAGTCTCTCCTCACGCCGCCGACCACGGACCGACGTGCAGCGCGACCATGACGCCTTCGACCGCGATCCATACGATCGTTACGGGAATGAATACCTTCCAGCCGAGACGCATGATCTGATCGTAGCGGTAGCGCGGGAACGTCGCACGAAACCACAGAAAGCAGAACATGAACACGACCATTTTGGCTGCAAACCAAACGAAGCTCGGCTCGGCCAGCAACGTGCCTTCGAGGCCGGGGATGCCCGCAAACGGCGAAAGCCATCCGCCGCAGAAAAAGATCACGGTCAGCGCCGTGATCAGGATCATGTTCGCATACTCGGCCAGGAAGAACAGAGCGAACGCGATACCGGAATACTCGACGTGAAAACCGGCCACGATCTCCGACTCGCCTTCGGCGACGTCGAACGGCGCTCGGTTGGTCTCCGCAACCCCGGAAATGAAGTACACGATGAACAACGGGAACAGCGGCAACCAGAACCAGCTAAAGACCGTGCCGCCGGCTTGGGCCCGAATGATGTCGCCGAGATTTAAGCTGCCGCCCGCCATCAGAACGCCGACCAGCGCGAAGCCCATGGCAATCTCGTACGCCACTATCTGCGCGGCGGAGCGCATCGCGCCGAGAAACGCGTACTTCGAATTCGATGCCCAGCCGGCCAGGATCACGCCGTAGACGCCGAGCGAGGTCAGCGCGAGCACATAGAGCAGCCCCGCGTTGATGTCGGCGATGACGAAGTGCTCGCCGAGCGGCACCGCGGCCCAGGTCACGAGCGCGGGCACGAGCGACAGGACCGGCGCCACCAAGAACAGGAAGCGGTTGGAGTTGGCCGGGATGACCACTTCCTTGAAGAGCATCTTGAACACGTCGGCGAACGGCTGCAGCACGCCCTTCCAACCGACGCGGTTCGGGCCGATGCGAACCTGCATCCAACCGATGATCTTCCGCTCCCAGTACGTGAAGTACGCCACCGAAATGATGAGCGGCACGAGGACCACGACGATCTTGAGCACCGTCACGACGAGATACCGGAGCATCTCCGGCCACGACATCCAGTAGCCTTCGAGGTTTTGCAGCAGCGCCGTCATCGGCGGTCTCCGGCCTCGAGCGCGAGCCGCGTTTGCTGCAGCGCGGCGGAGCGACGCACGACGGCGTCGACCGCGTAGATCGGCACGTCGAGCACCGCACCGTTCAACTCGCAGCGCTCCAGACTCGGCGTGAAGGCGCCGGCGTAGTCGTTCGGCTGCGGCGCCGGTCGGCCGCCGAGCTCACGCTCGAGCGCCGCCGTGACATCGCTCGGATGCCGGTAATCGCACTCTGGCAGCCCGAGCTCGTTGCCGAGCACGCGCAGCACGCGCCAACCGGGGCGCGACTCGGCGAAGCTCTCCGCCGCCGCATCGAAACTCTGCCAGCGCCCCTCGCCGTTCACGAACGTACCCGGGGTCTCGGCGAACGTGCCGATGGGCAGCAAGAGGTCCGCGAGCGCCTCCAACTCCGGCGTCACGAAAGACGTGAACGCAATGACGACGGCGTCTTTGAGCGCAGCCGTCGCCCGCTCAGCGTCTGCCACGTCGTGACTCGGCTCGACGCCGAACAGCACATAGGCCTTGCGCGGTGACGTGAGCATGCCGGCCGCGTCGCGACCGACCGTCGACAGCGGCTTGCCGCCCGGCCCGCGGTGCGGCGAAGCACCCGCAAGCGCCGCACCTGCGGCATTGGCGCCTTCGGTCAAGTAGCCGAGCGACGCACCCGTCGTCGCGGCCAGCGCGGCGGCCAGCGCGCGAATATCGGCGAATCGAGGATGTCGCTGTGCGATGTGGCCGAGCCACACGACGCTCGGCCCCTCCGCGAGCGCCTCGGCCGCAGCCTTCTGAGCATCCGTGGGGCTCACCTTCGCCACGAGACTCTTGACGGGCTCGGGCAGCGGCGCATTTGTGCCGGAGGCGGCCGCCGCGACGACGCCGGCGAGACCGGCCACGAAATCCTCGAGCGGCGTTTGCACGCACGAGACGGTCGGGAAGAAATACTCGTAGGCGTCGGCATTCACGAACGCGACTTTCGCACCCCCGCGCGCTGCCTTGCGAATTCGGTGCGCGAGAATCGGCACTTCCATGCGCAGATTCGAGCCGATTACGAGCGCACCTTTGAGCCCGTCGATATCGGCGATCGCCGTGCCGAGCCCCGGCACGACAGGGTCGTCCGCTTGATCGCGGAAATCGCGCCGCCGCAGACGAGAGTCGATGTTGGCACTGCCGAGATGCCGCGTGATGCGACCGAGCAGATACAGCTCCTCGAGGGTCGCATTCGGCGACACGAGCGTTCCGAGCGCGTCGCCGTCACCGGCCGTAGCGCTCTTGAGCGCCTCGGCGGCAGCGAGAATCCCCTCCTGCCACGTGACCTCGCGCCAGCCGTCCTCGGCCTTGATGCGCGGGCTTTCGAGCCGATCGCCGCTGTAGATACCGTGACAGCTGAACCGATCCCGGTCGGAGATCCAGGTCTCGTTGATCTCCTCGTTGTCGCGCGGCACGACGCGCCGCAGCTCACCGCGCAGCACGTGCGCGTAAAGGTTCGAGCCCGCGCAATCGTGAGCGACCGACGAGCGGTTTCGCAGCCATTTCCCAAGCACGCGCGCTGAAGCGATACGGCTTGTTGTTGAGCGCGCCGACCGGACAAAGATCGATGATGTTGCCCGACATCTCGTGATCGACGCTCTTCTCGACGTAAGTGCCGATCTCCATGCGCTCGCTGCGCCCGATCGTGCCGAGCTCCTGGATACCCGCGATCTCCTGACCGAATCGCACGCAGCGCGTGCAGTGGATGCAGCGCGTCATGTCCGTAGACACGAGCGGGCCCAGGTTCTTGTCTTTCACGACGCGCTTGCGCTCGACGTAACGTGACACACCGCGGCCGAAGCCCATCGCGAGATCCTGCAGCTCGCACTCCCCGCCCTGGTCGCAGATCGGGCAGTCGAGCGGATGATTGATGAGCAGAAACTCCATCGTGGCCTTTTGCGCCGAGATCGCGCGTTGCGAGCGCGTGAAGACCTTCATGCCCTCGGCCACGGGCGTCGCACAGGCCGGCAGAGGCTTCGGCGCCTTCTCGACCTCGACGAGGCACATGCGGCAGTTCGCCGCGATCGATAGCTTGCGGTGGTAACAGAACCGCGGGACGTAGACTTCCTCGCGGTCCGTGACCTCGATCAGCATCTGACCCTTGCGGGCCTGCACCGCCACGCCGTTGACCTCGAGGTTGACGATGTTCGGATCTGCGCTCATGCCGCCACCGAGCTTACATTCTCGACGATGCTGCGACCCTTGTGCTCCACCATGTACTCGAACTCGTGGCGGTAGTGCTTCAGGAAGCTTTGCACCGGCCAAGCGGCTGCGTCGCCGAGCGCGCAAATCGTGTGACCTTCGATCTTGTTGGCAACGTCGACGAGCATGTCGATGTCGGCCATCGTGCCTTTGCCTTGCGTGATCCGCGTGAGCACTCGGTAGAGCCAACCCGTGCCTTCGCGGCACGGCGTGCATTGGCCGCAGGACTCGGCTGTGTAGAAGCGCGAGATGCGGCGCAGCAAACTCACCATGCACGTCGTCTCGTCCATCACGACCATCGCGCCGGTCCCGAGACCCGAGCCGGCGCCTTTGATCGTGTCGAAGTCCATCGTGAGCTCCATCATCTTCTCGGCCGGCACCACTGGCACCGAGGAGCCGCCGGGAATCACGGCCTTGAGCTTACGTCCACCGCGTACGCCGCCGGCAATGGCCAACAGATCCTTGAACGGGACGCCGAGAGGCAGCTCGTAGTTGCCGGGCTTCTCCACGTGACCGGAGACGGAAAAGATGGCGGTTCCACCGGACCCTTTGACGCCGAGCTCGGCGAACCACTGGGCTCCCTTGCGCAAGATCGTCGGAATCGACGACAGACTCTGGGTGTTGTTGATCGTGGTCGGCGCGCCATAGAGACCGTGCTGCGCCGGGAACGGCGGCTTGAAGCGCGGCTTACCCTGCTTGCCTTCCAGCGACTCGAGCAAGCCTGTCTCCTCGCCGCAGATGTAGGCGCCTGCTCCGACGAATGTGTGCAAGTCCAAGTCGATGCCCGAGCCCTTGATGTTCTTACCGAGCCACCCCTCGGCATACGCTTCTTTGAGTGCACCCTCGAACCGCGGCACGGGCTCGTCCATGAACTCGCCACGGATATAGTTGTAGCCGACCGTCGCGCCGATCGCGTAGCCCGCGATCGCCATGCCCTCGACGAGCGCATGCGGGTTGTAGCGCAAGATGTCTCGATCGTGACACGTGCCGGGCTCGCTCTCGTCCGAATTGCACACGAGGTACTTCTGCATGGGCGCCTCGCGCGGCATGAAGCTCAGCTTCACTCCCGTGGGGAAACCCGCGCCGCCTCGGCCGCGCAGACCCGAGCTCTTGAGCTCATCGATGATCGCCTCGCGCGTGAGCTCGCGATTCAGAACCTTCTGCCAAACCTGATAGCCGCCGATCTTCAAATAGTTCTCGAGCGACCATGGCTCTTTGTCGAATTTCAGCGTTTCGTAGCAGACGAGATTGAACTCAGGCACCTTTCGCCTCCCTCATTCCAGCTCGTCCAAAATCTCGTCCACCTTGGTCGTGGTGAGATTCTCGTGGTAGTCGTGATCGACCATCAGCATCGGCGCCCCGCAGCACGCCGCGAGACACTCCTCTTCTCTCTTCAGATAAATCCTGCCGTCCGGTGTGCTATCGCCGGTCTTGATGCCGAGCTTCTTCTCGACGTGAGCCACGATTTCCTCGGCGCCGCGCAGCATGCAGGAAATGTTCGTGCAAATCGAAACGCTATGCCGCCCGACCGGCTTGGTCTCGAACATCGAGTAGAACGTCGCGACCTCGTAAACCTGGATCGGCGGCAAGTCGAGATAATCGGCCACGGCGTCCATGAGCGGCGGCGTGAGGAAGCCCTGGTTCTCGTGCTGCACCACGTGCAGCGCCGCGATCACGGCAGACCGCTGCCGGCCCGGAGGAAACTTCGCGATCCAGTGATCGATCTCTTCGCGCGCGTGCGCCGAAAGCTCGGCTCGCGGTGCTGCGGTCTCGGTCATCGATCGATCTCCCCGAACACGATGTCCTGAGTGCCGATCACGGCCACGACGTCGGCGAGCATGTGCCCGACGACCATCTCGTTGAGCGAAGCCAAGTGCGAAAACCCGGGCGCGCGAACTTTGAGCCGATACGGCTTGTTCGAGCCGTCGGAGACGAGATAGACGCCGAATTCGCCCTTCGGGTGCTCGACGGCCGCATACGCCTCGCCTTCCGGCACGCAATAGCCTTCCGTGAACAGCTTGAAGTGGTGGATCAGCGACTCCATGTCGTCCTTCATCTCTACGCGTTTCGGCGGCGAGATCTTGTGGTCCTCGAGCATCACGGGACCGGGATTTGCGCGCAGCCAATCGATACATTGTCTAATGATGCGATTCGATTGGCGCATCTCTTCGACGCGCACGAGATAGCGGTCGTAGCAATCGCCGTTCGCGCCGACCGGAATGTCGAAGTCCATGCGGTCGTAGACTTCGTACGGCTGTTTCTTACGCAGGTCCCACGCGACCCCCGATCCGCGCAGCATCGGGCCCGAAAAACCCAGCTGCATCGCGCGCTCCGGCGAGACAACGGCGATATTGACCGTCCGCTGCTTCCAGATGCGATTGTCCGTCAACAACGTCTCGTACTGGTCGACACAGCCCGGGAAACGTTCCGTGAAGTCTTCGATGAAATCGAGCAACGAGCCGTTGCGCGCTTCGTTGATGCGCTTCATATCCGCTTCGCTACGGAACTTCGACGGCTGGTATTTCGGCATGCGATCCGGCAAGTCACGATAGACGCCGCCCGGACGGTAATACGTCGCGTGCATGCGGGTGCCCGAAACCGCCTCGTAGCAGTCCATGAGGTCCTCACGCTCGCGAAAGCAGTACAGAAACATCGTCATTGCGCCGATGTCCAGACCGTGGGCGCCGAGCCACATGAGGTGGTTCAAGATGCGCGTGATCTCGTCGAACATGACGCGGATGTACCGGGCGCGCGGCGGCGGCGTGATGCCGAGCAGCTTCTCGATCGCGAGCACGTAGCCATGCTCGTTGCACATCATCGACACGTAATCGAGCCGATCCATGTATCCGATCGATTGATTGAACGGCTTGCTCTCGGCGAGCTTCTCTGTTGCCCGGTGCAAGAGACCGACGTGCGGATCGGCCTTTTGAATGACCTCGCCGTCGAGCTCGAGCACGAGCCGGAGCACACCATGCGCGGCCGGGTGCTGAGGACCGAAGTTCAGCGTGAAATTTTGGATCTCAGGCATTGCCGGGATCCTTCAAATCGGCTTCATAACGGTTGTCGTCGCGGATCACTTTCGGCACGAGAGTGCGCGGCGAGATGGCAACCGGCTCATAGACGACGCGGCCCTTCTCGGGGTCGTACCGCATCTCGACGTTCCCGATCAGCGGGAAGTCCTTGCGGAAGGGATGACCGATGAAGCCGTAGTCCGTCAGCAACCGGCGCAGGTCCGGATGCCCGCGGAACAAGATACCGTAAAGGTCGAAAGCTTCTCGCTCGAACCAGTTCGCCGCATTCCAAACGTCGCAAACGGAATCGACGAGCGGCCGCGCGTCGTCGGCGCAAAATGCCTTCAGCCTCACTCGATGATTATGGGCGACCGACAGCAAGTGGTAGACGACCGCGAAGCGCCCCTCGGGCCGATAGTCGATCGGCTCCACGTCACGCTCGTCGGATGCCGCAGCCGCGCCGGGATCGCGCAGCGTGCCGCGACTGAAGCCGCTGCCCGTCGCGCTATAGGTCTGCCACTCGTCGCGACCGTAGGCTTGGTAGTCCACGCCGCACACGTCGATGAGCACTTCGAACGCAAGGGCCGGATCGTCTCGCAGCGTGCGGCAAACATCGAGCAGATCGCCGGGGGCCACTCGGTAGCCGAGCTCTCCGGTGCTCGTGCGCAGGCGCTCAACGCGCGGCGCGAGCTTCGCCTCGACGGCCTCGGCTAGCGCAACGTACTTAGGTGTGAGCTCTTTTTCTTGCATTCAGTCGAACACTCGTTTGCTCAAGCTGGCCATTAGCGCCGCCCGTTCTCGGTCACTCCTGCGTTTAGCGAGCGATCGTGCTGGTGCGCCGAATCTTCTGCTGCAGCTGTAGGATACCGAACAGCAGTGCCTCGGCCGTCGGCGGACAGCCCGGCACGTAGACATCGACGGGCACGATGCGATCGCAACCACGAACCACGGAATACGAGTAGTGATAGTAGCCGCCGCCGTTGGCGCACGAACCCATCGAGATGACCCAGCGCGGCTCGGGCATCTGGTCGTAGACCTTGCGAAGCGCCGGCGCCATCTTGTTGACCAAAGTGCCGGCCACGATCATGACGTCGGACTGGCGGGGGCTCGGCCGGAACACCACGCCGAAGCGGTCGAGATCGTAGCGTGAGGCGCCCGCGTGCATCATCTCCACGGCGCAGCAGGCAAGACCGAAAGTCATGGGCCACATCGAGCCCGTGCGCGCCCAATTCATGAGCGCATCGGCCGACGTGACGAAGAAACCTTTGTCCATCACCTCGGGCACGTTGACCGGTGAATCAGCCGTCAATCCCACTCGAGCGCCCCTTTTCGCCATTCGTAGATGAACCCGACAACGAGCACGGCCAGGAAAATCCCCATCGCGACGAGCCCGAAAACGCCGATGCGATCGAGCGAGACGGCCCACGGAAAAAGGAACGCGATCTCGAGATCGAAGATGATGAACAGAATCGCGACGAGGTAGTAACGCACGTCGAAGCGCATGCGTGTGTCTTCGAAAGCTTCGAAGCCGCACTCGTACGGCGATAGTTTATCGCTGTCTTTGCGCCCGCGACCGATCGCGAAACCCAAGCCCAGCAGAACCACGCTCAAGGCGCCGGCAATGATGAAGAAGATCAGTATCGGTGCGTAGTTTGCGAGCATAGTCAGTACGACGAGAGGTCGGCGCGGATTGTACCAGCCTCAGCGCCTCTCAGTCTCAGTGAATTTTGGTGCCGACGGTCGGACTCGAACCGACACAGCTTGCGCCACCGCCCCCTCAAGACGGCGTGTCTACCAATTCCACCACGTCGGCGTTATTTGTTTTCACCCGTAGGGCTCTCGCCCGACGAGTCTTTCGGCGTTTCGCCCTGCAGTGCCGGCAGCTCGCCGGCCGGTGTCGTGTCCTGCGCCGGTGCCTTTTCGGGCGCCGGCGGCGGAGCCTCGGCCGGGGCCGGAGCGGTTTGCACGGCGCCGGCCTGCTCGAGCAGACTCGAGGGCGCTTTGCGTTGCGTCGACAAATACGTGAGCGCCATGCTCGTCGCAAAAAACACAGCGACGAGCACACCGGTGGTCCGCGACAAAAAATTTGCCGAGCCACGCGCGCCGAACACCGTGCCGGACGCGCCGGAGCCGAACCCCGTGCCGGCTTCCGCGCCCTTACCGCGTTGCAGCAGCACGAGGCCGATGATCATCAACGCGGCAAGCACGTGGACGATGAGCACGATGTTTTGCAGCATTCTTCTGGTCGCTTCCTGCTAGCCCGCCGCAGCCTGGAAAATCGCAAGAAATTCCGCGGCGACGAGCGACGCTCCACCTACGAGACCACCGTCGATGTCGTCCATGGCGAACAACTCGCGTGCATTCGCGCCCTTGACGCTGCCACCGTACAGGATGGTCAAACCGGCGGCGATTGTAGCATCTCGGGCCGCAACGAGGGCCCGGATCTGATAGTGGACTTCTTGTGCCTGCTCCGGTGTCGCGGTCTTGCCGGTGCCGATCGCCCAAACCGGCTCGTACGCAATCACGGCCTTCGCGAAAGCCTCCACACCGGCAGCCTCGAGCACGGTCTCGACTTGCCTCGCAACGACCACCTTCGTCTCACTCGCCTCGCGCTGAGCCAGTGTTTCCCCGACACAGAGGATCGGCGTCAGACCTGCTTCTTGCGCGAGCCTGAACTTGGTCGCAACGAGGGCGTCGCTCTCCTTATATAGAGCCCGGCGCTCCGAATGCCCGACGATCGCATACGTGCAACCGACATCGACGAGCATGGCGCCCGCCACCTCGCCGGTGTACGCACCGGTTCCAGCCCGGTCGGAAACGTCTTGCGCTCCGAGGGCCAACTTGCTGCCCGCCAGCCAGGTGCCCACTGCCTGCAGGTAAGGGTACGGCGGGCAAAGGAGCATGTCGGCGCGATCGGCGTCGCCAACGCCTTCGCGCAAGGCGGCAACGAGGTTGCGACTCCCCTTCAAAGAGCCGTTCATCTTCCAATTTCCGGCGATCAGCGGCTTACGCACGACACGATTCCGAGCTCATGATTTGCCCCTAAGACATGGGGGCCGTGAGCTTAAGGGGCGGCGCGCCGAGACGCAACGGGGGCACGGGGACGGCGCTCAGCGCCCGAACACCGTTCGCACGGTGTCGGCCAAGCTCGTCGCAAGCGATCCGACCTCGTGACGATCCTCGCCTTCGACCATGATGCGGATGACCGGCTCCGTACCCGAGGCGCGCAGCACGACCCGCCCCCGCTTACCGAGTTTGGACTCGGCTTCGCAAAGCGCATCTCGAACCTCGGTACTGCCGAGCGGATCGACGACCGTCGCCACCTTCACGTTGAGGAGCACTTGTGGGAACTGCGACATACCGCGAGCGAGCTCGCTGAGCATCTTGCCAGTCCGGCGCATCACGGCCAGCACCTGCAGCGCGGTAACGAGGCCGTCGCCGGTCGTCGTTCGGTCGAGACAAAGCACATGACCCGAGGTCTCGCCGCCCAGGATGCCGCCGCGTTCCTTGAGCATCGCAAGCACATACCGGTCCCCGACACGGGCTCTTGCGAACTCCACGCCCATCTGTGCGAGCGCGAGCTCCAAGCCGAGGTTGCTCATGACGGTGCCGACGACGGGCCCTTTCAGAGCCTTCGTCTCGTATCGATCGCAAGCGAGTACGTAGAGCAGTTGATCGCCGTCCACGAGGTTGCCACGCTCGTCGACCATGACGACGCGGTCGCCGTCCCCATCGAGCGCGAAGCCGACGTGCGCACGGACGCCGGTCACGGTGAGCTTGAGCAGATCGGGACGCGTCGAACCGCAACTATCGTTGATGTTCCGGCCGTTCGGCGAGCAGCCGACCGGCACGACATCGGCCCCGAGATCGGCAATCACGCGAGGCGCGACTTTATAAGCGGCCCCGTGCGATGCGTCCACTACGACCTTCAAATCCTGCAGCGTCATGTCGGTCGGAATCGTGCTGCGGCAAAAGTCCATGTAATCGCTGCGCGCCGATGCCGCCGTCTTTGCTTGGCCAAGCGCCCGTGACTCGCGCGTGATCGGCGGTTGATCGAGCTCTCGCTCGATGGACTCCTCGATGTCGTCGGAAAGCTTTTCGCCTTCCGCATCGAAAAACTTGATGCCGTTGTCGTAGTAAGGATTGTGCGATGCGCTGATGACGATGCCGAAGTCGGCACCGAGCTTACGCGTCAAGTAAGCGATGGCGGGCGTGGGCAACGGCCCCGTCAAGAGCACGTTCACTCCGGCAGCCACGAACCCGGCTTCGAGCGCGGATTCGAACATGTAGCCGGACACCCGAGTGTCCTTCCCGATCAGCACCGTTCCGCCTTGCGGCGCGAGCACACGCGCGGCCGCGCTCGCCAAACGCAGCGCGAAATCGACGGTCATCGGCGCGGAACCGACTTCGCCGCGAATACCGTCGGTGCCGAAGTAGCGTCTACCCATAGGCTCCTCCAGAGCCATCAAAGGCTCACGAGCCTACCAGTATGCATGACGGCGAGGGCGACGGGCCGTGCGCCATGTCGCTTAGTCGGAGCGCGGGCGAAATCTAATGTTGGCCGGCCGGACCGCCCAGCGGCGCAGCGCTCTTCTTGTCTTGGTCTTCGGCGACGTCGCGAGGCGCAAGCTGCCCCGGCTCGGACGGCTCGTCCCAGTCGGCCGGCGGTCGCGGCTCGCGGCCTTCCATGATGTCCTTGATCTGCCCCTCGTCGATCGTCTCGTACTTCATCAGGGCGGCCGCCATGAGATCGAGCTTGTCGCGGTTGACGCTCGAGGATGTCCTTGGCCTCGCCGTAGCATGTGTCGATGAGCTGCCGCACTTCCTCGTCGATCGCATGCGCCGTCACATCCGAGACCTGCTTGTGTCGGGTGACGCTGCGGCCGAGAAAGATCTCGCCGTCGTCCTCGGTGTAAGTCAGCGGACCGAGACGATCCGAAAGGCCCCATTTCGTGACCATATTGCGCGCGATGTCCGTGGCGCGCTCGATGTCGTTCGCTGCACCGGTCGTCACGTACGCCGGACCGAACACGAGCTCCTCCGCCAGCCGGCCACCGTAGAGGCTCTTCATCTGGCTCATGAGACGCTGCTTCGAATAGCTGTAGCGGTCTTCCTCCGGCAGGAACATCGTCACGCCGAGCGCTCGGCCGCGCGGGATGATCGTGACCTTGTACACGGGATCGTGGTCCGGCACGGACAATCCGACGATGGCATGACCGGACTCGTGATAGGCCGTGAGCTTCTTCTCGCCTTCGCTCATGACCAGGGAACGCCGCTCGGCGCCCATCATGATCTTGTCTTTCGCGCTGTCGAACTCGTCCATGCCGACCGTGCGCTTGTTCGCGCGCGCGGCGATCAAGGCCGCCTCGTTGACGAGGTTTGCGAGGTCCGCACCCGAGAACCCCGGTGTCCCGCGCGCGATGACGGCCGGCTTGACGTTGGTATCCAGAGGGACCTTGCGCATGTGCACCTTGAGGATCTGCTCACGGCCGCGCACGTCGGGCAGCGGCACGACGACCTGACGGTCGAAGCGGCCGGGACGCAGCAACGCCGGATCGAGCACGTCCGGGCGGTTGGTGGCCGCAATCACGATAACGCCCTCGTTGCCCTCGAAGCCGTCCATCTCGACGAGCAGCTGGTTGAGCGTTTGCTCGCGCTCGTCGTGACCACCGCCCAAGCCGGCGCCGCGGTGCCTGCCGACAGCGTCGATCTCGTCGATGAAGATGATGCACGGCGCGTGCTTCTTGGCTTGGTCGAACATGTCGCGGACGCGCGAGGCGCCGACACCGACGAACATCTCGACGAAATCGGAGCCGGAAATCGTGAAAAACGGCACCTTGGCCTCGCCCGCAATCGCTCGGGCGAGCAAGGTTTTGCCCGTACCGGGCGACCCCACCATGAGCACGCCCTTCGGAATCTTGCCGCCGAGTCGCTGAAACTTGGCCGGATCCTTGAGGAATTCGACGATCTCGACGACCTCTTCTTTCGCCTCCTCGACACCCGCAACGTCCGCAAACGTGATGCTTACCTGGTCCTCGCCCAGCAGCCGCGCGCGGCTCTTGCCGAAGGACATGGCCCCCCGCCCCCCGCCCGCGCCTTGCATCTGGCGCATGAAATAGACCCAGACCCCGATCAGGAGCAGGATCGGGAAGGACGAAATGAATAGCTGCAACAAGAACGACTGTTGCTTGGGCGCGCTGGCCTGGATGATCACATTGTGATCTTGAAGCGTCGCCGATCAGTGTGGTGTTGTCGGTTTCCGGGTTGTAGGTGAGGAAAAGGTCGCCGTGACGCCGACCGCGAATCGCATCCCCGTCGAAGGTGACTTCCTCGACCGAGCCGTCTTTGACGTACGACAAAAAGGTCGAATACGGAACGACCGGAACATGCTGGCTGGTAGGACCAAAGCTCTGAAAAACGGTGAGCAAAACCACCGCTATTACAATCCAGAGGATGACGTTCTTTGCCAGATCGTTCAATGCGTTACCTCGCGAACGGCTTAAACCGTGTCTAACTTTAGACCCTACTACATCCCATAGTTTCTGGCTAGCAAATAAATCTCGCGGCTCTCAGGTCGCGAGGCCTTCGGCTTCAACAGCTTGACGGTGCCGAAGTGCTTGCCGAGAGCGGCTTTCAGTTCGTCGATACCCTCGCCTTGGAAGGCTTTCATGAGTAGGTGCCCACCGGGCCTGAGAACCTCGGTCGCGAACAACAGCGCCTCGTCCAACAAGCCGACGCTACGCGCCTGATCGACAACCCGGTTCCCGCTGATGTTGGGGGCCATATCCGACATTACAAGGTCGACACCGCCCGGACCCATAAGGCGCTTGAGCTCGTTCAAGGTCTCCTCGCTCGTGAAGTCCCCGACGAGAAACTCCACGCCTGGCACCGGGTCCATGGGCAGCAAATCGACGGCCCAGACATGCCCCGAAGGCCCGACGAGCCGCACCGCGAGCTGGCTCCAGCCGCCCGGGCTCGAGCCGAGATCGACGACCTTTGCCCCTTGAACCAGGATCTTTTCCTTGGCCTGGATCTGCTCGAGCTTGAAGACCGCCCTCGAGCGCCAGCCTTCGCGATTGGCCTGCTCGACATAGATGTCGCGTTGCTGACGCTGTCGCCAGCGCTGACTGGATCCGGTGCGGCGCGGCATAAGCGGCCGTTCGTTTGAATCGAAGTGCTTAGGTGAAGGCGCCTAGATGTACTCGACGGCGGCGATCTCGTACGCGCGGCGGCCGCCCGGCGTGACGACCTCGACCTCATCGCCCTTCGCGTTTGCCGATCAGGGCGCGGGCAATGGGCGAGCCGATCGAGAGCAGCCCGGCTTTGATGTCGGCCTCGTCCTCGCCGACGATCTGATAGCGAACCTCGCTGCGGTCGGCCGACGTCGACGAGATCCACGGTCGCGCCGAACACGACTCGGCCATCGGCGTTGAGCTCGGTGACGTCGATGATCTGAGCGTTGGAGAGTTTCGCTTCGATGTCCCGAATCCGGGCCTCGATCAAACCCTGTTGCTCCTTGGCCGCGTGGTACTCGGCGTTCTCCTTGAGATCGCCGTGCGCACGCGCCGTCGCGATCGCCTCAGTGACCTTGGGCCGCTCCTCGCTCTTCAGGCGCCGCAGCTCATCTTTGCAGCTGCGCTGCGCCGCGAGCAGTCAATGGCACTTTGCTCAAATCCCGGCCTCCGCATGCAGATCCTGAAGTCGATTGACCCCAAATTATCCAGATGATCGAGGGCATCGCAAGTCGCCTTGGCAGCCGCCAGCGTCGTGTAATAGGTTACCTTGTGATGGACGGCCTCGCCGCGGATCGAGTGCGACTCGCGGATCGCCTGCTTACCCTCGGTCGTGTTCACGATGAGGCTGATCTCGTGGTTCTTGATCATGTCGACGATGTGCGGGCGTCCTTCCCTCACCTTGTTCACGCGCCGGCACGGCACGCCGCCGTCCGTGAGCGCCTGGGCCGTGCCGCCCGTCGCCACGATGTCGAAGCCCCGCTTCGACGAGCATCTTACCGAGCTCGACCGCTCGCGGGCTTGTCCCGATCCCGGACGCTTATGAACGCCGCGCCGTGCGCGGCAGCACCACACCCGACGCCAGCTGAGCTTTCGCATAGGCCTCGCCGAAAGTTCGCCCCGTGCCCATGACCTCACCCGTGGACTTCATCTCCGGGCCGAGGATCGGATCGGCGTCGGGGAACTTCACGAACGGAAAAACGGATTCCTTGACCGAGTAGTAGGGCCGTCTGTCCAGGCGTCTGCACGCCCTGCTCCGCGAACGAGATGCCGGCCATGGCCTTCGCGGCGATCTTCGCGAGCGGCAGCCCGATGGCCTTGGAGACGAACGGCACGGTGCGCGATGCACGCGGGTTGACCTCGAGAACGTAAATGACGCCATTCTGAATGGCGAACTGCGTGTTCATGATGCCGTTGACCTGGAGCGCGCGCGCCATTTGGCGGACTTGCTCGCTCAGCTCTTCCAGCACCTCCGCGCTCAAGCTGAACGGCGGCAGCGAGCAACCGGAGTCGCCCGAATGAATTCCCGCTTGCTCGACGTGCTCCATGATGCCGCCGATGATGACGTCGGTACCGTCGGAGATCGCATCGACGTCCACCTCCACGGCAAGGTCGAGGAAACGATCGAGCAGGATCGGACTCTCGTTCGAGACGCTCACGGCACTCTCGACGTACTCGCGTAGCTCGTCTTCGCCGTACACGATCTCCATGGCTCGGCCGCCGAGCACATAGGACGGGCGCACGACGAGCGGGTAACCCACCTCTTTCGCGAGCGACACCGCGTCGTCGGCATTGCGCGCGGTTCTGTTCGGCGGCTGCTTGAGCTTCAAGCGAGTGATGAGCTGCTGGAACCGCTCACGATCCTCGGCGAGATCGATCGACTCCGGGCTGGTGCCGATGATCGGCACGCCGGCCTCCTCGAGGGCGCGGGCCAGCTTGAGGGGCGTTTGTCCGCCGTATTGGACGATCACACCTTTCGGACGCTCCTTGTGCACGATCTCGAGCACGTCTTCGAGCGTTACGGGCTCGAAATAGAGGCGGTCGGACGTGTCGTAGTCGGTGGAGACGGTTTCGGGGTTGCAGTTGACCATGATGGTCTCGAAACCGGCTTCCTTGAGCGCGAACGAAGCATGGACACAGCAATAGTCGAACTCGATACCCTGGCCGATCCTGTTCGGCCCGCCACCGAGGATCACGATCTTGTCGCGGTCGGTAGGCTCCGATTCGCAGTGCTCTTCGTAGGTCGAGTACATGTACGCGGTGGCACTGGCAAACTCGGCCGCACAGCTGTCCACTCTCTTGAAAACGGGCCTTATGTTTTCTTTGTAACGGGCTGTTCTAACAACCTTTTCCTTGACGCCAATCAGGTCGGCAATGCGTCTGTCGCTGAACCCGCACCGCTTGAGCTTGGCGAGCTCCTTGGCCACCAGGACGCCTGGCGCCCTGGGCCGCCACGTCCTTCTCCATGTCGATGAGCTGCTGAATCTGCGCGAGGAACCACTTGTCGATGGCAGTGAGCTCGGCAACCTCATCGAGCGTGAGCCCGAAGCGAAAGGCGTCCGCCACGTACCAGAGGCGCCGGCTGCCCGCCATGCGAAGCTCGTGCTTGAGCTTCGCCCAGTCCTCCTCCGACTCCATGCTCGTGAGCACGGGATTGAAGCCGTCCGCGCCGGTCTCCAGACCGCGCAGCGCCTTTTGCAGCGACTCCTGAAACGTTCGGCCGATCGCCATGACTTCCCCGACCGACTTCATCTGCGTCGTGAGCCGGTCGGCAGCCTGGCGGAACTTCTCGAACGTGAAACGCGGCACTTTCGTGACGACGTAGTCGATTGTCGGCTCGAACGATGCCGGGATCGCGCCGCCCGTGATTTCGTTGCGCAGCTCGTCGAGCGTGTAGCCGATGGCCAGTTTCGCCGCCACCTTGGCAATCGGGAACCCCGTGGCCTTCGAAGCAAGCGCCGAAGAACGCGAAACGCGAGGATTCATCTCTATGACCAGCAGGCGGCCGTCTTCGGGGCTCAGGGCGAACTGGACGTTCGAGCCGCCGGTGTCGACGCCGATCTTGCGCAACACGGCGATCGAAGCGTCGCGCATCCGCTGGTATTCCTTGTCGGTCAGCGTCTGCGCCGGCGCCACGGTGATCGAGTCGCCCGTGTGAATACCCATCGGGTCGAGATTTTCGATGGCGCAAACGATGATGCAGTTGTCGTTCCGGTCGCGCACGACCTCCATCTCGAACTCTTTCCACCCGATCACCGACTCCTCGAGCAGCACCTCGTTCGTCGGCGACTGGTCGAGCCCGCGGGTCACGATGTCTTCGAACTCTTCGCGGTTGTACGCGATGCCCCCGCCGCTGCCGCCGAGCGTGAACGAAGGCCTGATGATCGTCGGGAAACCGACTTCCTCTTGGACTTTCCAGGCCTCGTCCATCGAGTGCGCAATGCCCGCCCGCGGCACCGCGAGCCCGATCTCCTGCATCGCGAGTCGGAACAGCTCCCGGTCCTCGGCCATGTCGATGGCTTCGCGCGAGGCTGCTATCAGTTCCACTCCGTAGCGCTCGAGCACGCCTTCGCGCACGAGATCGAGGGCACAGTTGAGTGCCGTCTGACCACCCATGGTCGGCAGCAACGCACTCGGCCGCTCTTTGGCGATGACCGCCTCCACGGCGCGCCAGTGGATCGGCTCGATGTAAATCGCATCGGCGCTCGCGGGATCCGTCATGATCGTGGCCGGATTCGAGTTCACGAGGATGACTCGATACCCCTCTTCCTTGAGGGCCTTGCACGCCTGAGTGCCTGAATAGTCGAACTCACACGCCTGCCCGATCACGATCGGGCCGGCGCCGATGATCAACACGCTTTCGAGATCGTCACGGCGCGGCATCTACCTAACCTAATATCGAGATACGTTTTATAACTGACTGCTTTAAATGCGGATTCAAACCGCTTTTGCCTTGTGCCTATAGGCCTTCATCGCTGCAGTGAAGCGCTGAAACAAAGGCTTGAGATCGTGCGGCCCCGGGCTCGCTTCCGGATGCCCCTGGAACGAGAACGCCGGCTTGTCGGTGCGCTCGATCCCCTGCAACGTGCCGTCGAACAGCGACCGGTGCGTCGGGCGCACGCTTTCCGGCAGCGTGTCTTCCTGTACCGCGAAACCGTGGTTCTGGCTCGTGATCATGACCCGGCCGGACGCGATTTCGACGACCGGGTGATTGGCACCGTGATGCCCGAACTTCATCTTGACGGTCTTGGCTCCGCTCGCAAGACCGAGCAGCTGATGCCCGAGGCAGATACCGAACACGGGAATGCCGATATCCACGAGCGTGCCGATCGCCTCGATGGCGTAATCGCACGGCTCGGGGTCTCCCGGGCCGTTCGAGAGAAATACCCCATCCGGCAACAGCGCCATGACCTCGTCGGCCGACGCCGTGGCGGGCACGACGGTGATGCGACAGTCTTGATCCGCGATCAGCCGCAAGATGTTGCGTTTGATGCCGTAATCGAATGCGACGACGTGAAACCCGGCAACGCGCTTCGTATAGACGCTTTGCCGCACGGGCCAAATCGTGCCCTGATTCCACTGATAGGCCTGTTTCGTGGTCACGAGTCGAGCGAGATCCATGCCCTTGAGGCCGGGAAACTTGCGGGCCGCTCGAACCGCTTCTTCCGGGCTGGCCTTCTCGCCGGTCACGATGCAGCCGGCCTGGGCTCCTTTGTCGCGGATGATCCGCGTGAGCCTGCGAGTGTCGATGTCCGCGATGGCCACCGTCTTACCTCGTTTCAAGAAGTCCTGCAGCCCGGACTCAGCACGCCAGCTGCTCGTTACGAGTGACAAATCGCGAATGATCAAGCCCGACGCGTAGATCTTTGAGGACTCGAAATCGTCGGAGTTCGTACCGACGTTGCCGATATGGGGGTAGGTCAAAGTAACGAGCTGCCGGAAGTAAGACGGATCGGTCAGGATTTCCTGATAACCCGTCATCGCCGTGTTGAACACGACTTCACCGAGCGTTCGGCCGTCGGCACCGACCGAAATGCCTTTGAACACGGTTCCGTCTTCGAGCGCTAGTATCGCCGGCTCCGCCACGCTGAGCTCCTCAAAATGGCGCCTTGCATAAACGAAACGGGATGGCCGCAAGGCGCGCAGCCGATCCCGTGGTCAATTAGAGAAACGGGGAAACTCAGGCGGCTATTGTAGCGCTACCGGTCCGCGTCGATCCATAGAGATCTTTCGGGACGGCACGCAGGATCGTCGGATGCCGGTCAGTCGCGAGACAGGCCGAGCACGTCGGCCATCGAGTAAAGACCCGGCGGCTGACCGGCGGCCCAAACCGCCGCGCGCACCGCGCCGCGGGCGAAAGTCTTTCTATCTTGCGCCACGTGAACGAATTCGACCTCTTCTTCGGTACCGATGAACCGCACGGAGTGCTCTCCGACGATGCTTCCACCGCGGATCACCGAGAATCCTATGGTGCCCGGCACGCGGGGGCCCGTACGGCCTTGACGCGCGAACACGGCGAGCTCGCGAAGGTCGCGCCCTCTGGAAGCGGCGATCCTCTCGCCGAGAGCCAGCGCCGTGCCCGACGGCGCATCCACCTTGTGGCGATGATGGGCCTCGACGATTTCCACGTCGTAGTCCTCGCCGAGCGCCTTTGCGGCTTTGGCCACGAGCTCCATGAACACGTTGACGCCGACGCTCATGTTCCGGCCATAGACGATCGGAATCTCGTGAGCCGCCTGCTCCATGGCTTTCAGCTGTCGGGCCTCGAGGCCCGTCGTGCCGATCACGAGGGCCGTGCCGGTTTCGACACAAGCGCGCAGGTTGCTCTCCGTGGCAGCCGGCAAGGTGAAATCGATGGCGACTTGAGCACCGTGCACACCCTGCAGAGCATCGTCGGTCAGGGGGACACCGAGCGCGCCGACGCCGATGAGCTCTCCGACGTCGCGACCGAGGAGACCGTCGCCCGGCTCGGTGATCGCACCGGCGATAGCCAATTTCGCGTCCTCGACCAAGCAGCCGAGCACGGTCCGGCCCATTCGTCCGGCTGCGCCGAGTACCGCGACCCTCACCAACGCCTCACGCTCCCATCCGTTCGAAGAATTCCCGCACGCCGTCGAACCACGAGCGTGCGCGCGGATTATGCCGCGATCCACCGTTCTGGACCGAATCCTCGAACTCTCGCAGCTTTTGTTTCTGCTCCTCGTTCAGGTGCACGGGCGTCTCGACCTGCACGCGACAGTAAAGATCACCGTGCCCGCTCGCGCGAACCGAGCGCACTCCCTTCCCCCGCAGGCGGAACACCTTACCCGACTGGGTCTCGGCCGGAATCTTGAGTACCACATTGCCGTCGAGCGTGGGAACGTCGACCGATCCGCCGAGAGCCGCGGTCGCGAAGCTCACGGGAACCTCGCAATTGAGATTCTGTCCGTCCCGCGTGAATATCGGATGCGCCTTGACGGAGATGTCGACATACAAGTCGCCGGGCGGGCCGCCGTTGCGCCCGGCCTCGCCTTCGCGAGCGAGCCGAATTCGATCGCCGTTGTCGACCCCGGCCGGCACCTTCACGGCGAGCGTCTTGAGTTTACGCACGCGGCCGCGTCCGGAGCACTCCCGGCAGGGCTTGTCGATCGTCGATCCCATCCCGCCGCACGCCGGACACGTTTGTTGGATGGAGAAAAATCCCTGCGCGACACGAACGCTGCCGGCGCCACCGCAAGTCTTGCAGGTAACGGGCTCGCTGCCGGGCTCGGCGCCTTTCCCGGTGCAGCGCCCGCACTCGGCCTGGGTGGGAAAATCGAGATTGATGGACGTGCCGCTCACGGCCTGCTCGAGGGTGAGCTCCAAGTCATAGCGCAAATCGGCGCCGCGATAGACTTGGCTGCGGCTGCGCCGGCCACCGCCGAAGATGTCACCGAATACGTCGCCGAAAATATCGCTGAACGCATCCGCCCCGCCGAAACCGCCGCCGCCCATGCCTTGGCCGCCGCTGACACCGGCATGGCCGAATCGATCGTAGGCCGCACGCTTCTCGCCGTCCGACAGGACCTCGTAGGCTTCTTTGGCTTCCTTGAAGTGCACTTCGGCATCCGGGTTTTCCGGATTCCGGTCGGGGTGGTGTTTCATGGCCAGGCGACGATAGGCCTTCTTCAATTCGTCGGCCCCCGCGTCCTTGCCGACACCGAGCACTTCGTAGTAATCCCGCTTAGACATCGCCGTCCCCACGCAACGAGGAGAGCACGCCGCGGCGTGCTCTCCTCTCAATCAACCGAGCCCCAAAGCGCCGTGCGGCAACCGTCAGGCTCGCTGCTCCTTGTCGTCCTTGACCTCTTCGAATTCCGCGTCGACGACGTTGTCGTCGCCCTGACCGCTCCCGGACGCCGAGCCGCCGCCTTCCTCCCCGCCGCCGGCGCCGGCCGCGCCTTGCTGAGCCTCGTACAGCCGCTGAGCCATCCCGGAGGAAGCTTCGCCCAGCGCCTTGAGCTTGGCTTCGATCGCGGCCTGGTTATCGCCCTTGATGGCCTCTTTGAGATCGGCCAACGCGGACTCGATCTTCGCCCGCTCTTCGCCCGACACTTTGTCGCCGAGCTCGCCGAGCGACTTCTCGGTCGCATGAACGAGGCCGTCCGCCTTGTTGCGCGTCTCGATGAGCTCGCGGAACTTCGCGTCGTCGGCCGCATGCGCCTCCGCGTCGTTGACCATGCGATGGATCTCGTCCTCGCTGAGGCCCGACGACGCCTTGATCACGATCTTCTGCTCTTTGCCCGTCGCCTTGTCCTTGGCAGACACGTTCAAGATACCGTTGGCGTCGATATCGAACGTCACTTCCACCTGCGGCATACCGCGCGGTGCGGGCGGAAGGTCGGTCAAGTCGAACCGGCCGAGGGACTTGTTGTCGCCCGCACGCCCGCGCTCACCCTGTAAGACATGAATCGTTACGGCCGTCTGATTGTCCTCGGCCGTCGAGAACGTCTGATTGGCTTTGGTCGGGATGGTCGTGTTCTTGTCGATGAGCTTCGTCATCACCCCGCCGAGCGTCTCGATACCGAGCGACAGAGGGGTCACGTCGAGCAGGAGCACATCCTTGACCTCGCCGGCCAGCACGCCGGCCTGAATGGCCGCGCCGACGGCGACGGCCTCGTCGGGATTCACGTCCCTACGCGGCTCCTGACCGAACAGCACTTGAACCTTTTCCTGGACCTTGGGCATGCGGGTTTGCCCGCCGACGAGAATGACATCGTCGACGTCCGACACCTTCGAGCCCCGCGTCGCTCAAAGCGGTCTTGCACGGCGCGAGCGTACGCTCGATCAGATCCTCGACGAGCGACTCGAGCTTGGCTCGCGTCAGGTTGATGTTCAAATGCTTCGGGCCGCTGGCATCGGCCGTGATGTACGGCAGATTCACCTCGGTCTGTTGACGCGACGAGAGCTCGATCTTCGCTTTCTCCGCGGCCTCCTTCAGACGCTGCATCGCGAGTGGATCGCGTCGGATGTCGATACCGCTCTCCTTCTCGAACTCCTTCGAGAGGTAGTCGATGATGCGCTTGTCGAAGTCCTCGCCGCCGAGGAACGTGTCGCCGTTCGTCGCGAGCACTTCGAACTGGTGCTCGCCGTCGACCTCCGCGATCTCGATGATCGAGATGTCGAACGTGCCGCCGCCCAAGTCATACACCGCGATCTTGCGATCGCCGCGCTTCTTGTCGAGGCCATAGGCCAGCGCCGCGGCTGTCGGCTCGTTGATGATGCGCTTGACCTCGAGACCTGCGATCTTGCCGGCGTCCTTGGTCGCCTGGCGCTGCGAGTCGTTGAAGTAAGCCGGCACCGTGATCACGGCCTCGGTCACCTTCTCACCGAGGTAATCCTCGGCCGTTTGCTTCATCTTCGCCAGCACGCGCGCGGAGATCTCCGGCGGCGCCATCTTCTTGTCGTTGACCGCGACCCAGGCATCGCCGTTGTCCGCCTTGACGATCTTGTACGGCACCATGTCGACGTCCTTCTGCACGACGTCGTCCTCGAACCGGCGGCCGATCAAGCGCTTGATCGCAAACAGGGTATTGGTCGGGTTCGTGACGGCCTGGCGCTTCGCGGTCTGTCCCACGAGAACCTCGCCGTCCTTGGTGAAGGCAACGATCGAAGGCGTCGTGCGATCGCCTTCGCTATTGTCGATAACCTTCGGCTTGCCGCCGTCCATGACAGCGACACAGGAGTTCGTCGTGCCTAAGTCGATGCCTATCACTCGTCCCATGATGCTCTGCTCCGCAAGTCGTTAAGAGATTAAAATCGTTACTAGTGACCGAGAATGGGGCGTCGTTGCGGCAATTCAACGCCGTGCCGTCGGGCGCCCGCGCCGACGATGACCTTGGCCGCTCTGAGCAACCGGTCGTTGAGCTCGTAGCCTTTCTGGATGACCTCGATGACGGTGTTCGGCTCGACGCCGGGGGCCGGCAGCATGCTGATGGCCTCGTGCTTGTTGGGGTCGAACGGTTCACCGTGGGGATCGATCTCGCGGATGCCGGCACCCTGAGCGCCTGCTCGAGCAACCGCAGCGTCGCCCTCTGCCCCTCGATGAGGGTCGCTTGATCGGCACGTCGGCGCTTGCGCCGATTCCCGCCTCGAGGCTGTCGCGAACAGGTAGGATGGCAGCCGCCAGCCGCTCGGCTCCGTACTTGCGGGCTGTTTCTATCTCCCGGCTCGCGCGCTTACGGAAATTGTCCAGCTCCGCCATGGCGCGGACGAACTTCTCCCAATTTTCCTCGGCTTCCCGACGGACGGCCTCGATCGGATCCGCCGCCTCGTCGTAATCGCTCCGGCCGGACCGTCCTTGCTCCGCCGGCACTCTGTTCTCCGTGCCGTCTCCAGATCATGAAATATCCCTCGCGCCGGTCTCCGTTGCCGGTGTGTAGTCGACGCAGTGTTTCAACGCAGATGCGGGCTCAGAGCCCCGACTTCAAGGCGCGGCCAAGCAACTTGGCCGTGATGTCGACGATCGGGATCACGCGCTCGTAGGCCATGCGGGTCGGACCGATCACCCCGAGCACCCCGATAGTATCGTCCTCGGTCGCATAAGGTGCAGCGACGATACTACAAGAATCAAGCAGCTTGTACCCGGACTCATTGCCGATGAAGATCTGCACGCCATCCGCCTTCATGCTCTGGTCGAGCAGGTGCAAGATGTCGCGCTGCCGAGCAAACGCTTCGAACAATCCCTTGAGCGTCTCGACATCCGCGAGCTCTTCCCAGCTCATGAGATTCGTCTCGCCGGCCATCACGAACGAGGGCTCCGGCTCCCCGTCCGGAAACACTTTCTGCGCCATCTCGATGGCCGCGATCATCAAGGCGTTCATCGAAGCGCGGGTTTGCTTGAGCTCCGCCGACAATCGCTCGCGGATCTCCGGAATCGTGCGCCCGCTCACGTAGGAGTTGATGTAGTTGCTGGCCTCCCGCAGCTCGTCCGCCGTGAAATCGCGCTGAACGTCGAGAATCTTGTTTTGCACATCGCGCTCGTTGACGACCATGATGGCCAGCACCCGGCGCCCCGACAGCGGCAGAAACTCGATCTGGCGCAGCGACGACTGAGTCCGCCGCGGCACCGTCACGACCCCGGCGAGCCGAGTCACCGCCGAGAGCAGGTTGGATGCCGAGACGGCTAAAGCCTGCGGATCGCCGGCCACTTCGCTCAAGCGCTGGGTGAATTGGATGCAGATCCTCCCCTCGCGGGGGCGACAGCTTGATCAGGGTGTCGACGAAGAAGCGATAACCTTTGATCGTCGGCACCCGCCCGGCCGACGTGTGGGGCGAGCTGACGAAGCCGAGCTCCTCGAGGTCCGACATGATATTGCGCACTGTGGCGGGGCTCAGATCGAGGCCCGAGTCGCGCGACAACGTGCGCGAGCCGACGGGCTGTCCGTCGCGGATGAATCGCTCGATTAGCGCCCGCAGCATATTTTGCGCGCGTTCGTCGAGGGTATCTCGGGGTTTGTCGCTAGCCATGACCACAGGCTGTGATAACGTAAGGCGCGTTTCGTCGGCGCGATTCACGCTATCAACGGGTTCCGCTCACTGTCAAGAAAGCCGAGCAGTATGCCGCAGCAGTTTACGACAGTGGGCCTTTGGGGTCGCCTGAGCGAGCCGAGCGTCG
This sequence comes from uncultured Gammaproteobacteria bacterium, assembly GCA_963786385.1. Lineage (GTDB taxonomy): Bacteria > Pseudomonadota > Gammaproteobacteria > Steroidobacterales > Rariloculaceae > FEN-1219. The sequence continues at coordinate 962,877 of CAWAYS010000005.1, read as the reverse complement.
CCGAGCCGGCCCTCCAAATGGTCGCGCATTTGACCAAACGCGGCCTGTCTGTGCTGGTGCCGGCCGAAGCCGATGGTGCGGGGCGGTTCGCCAAAAGTGCGCGAGTGCCCGAAGCCGAAGTCGCCGCACGCGCCGATCTGCTCGTGGCCATCGGCGGCGACGGCACGATGTTGCATGCCGCGCGTCACGTGGCCCGCCGCGGCGTGCCGCTGCTCGGCGTAAACCGGGGCCGCCTGGGATTCCTGACGGATATTCCTCCCGATCAAATGACCACCGCCCTCGACGCGGTTCTGGCCGGCGATTTTCTCGCCGAGCGGCGCCTGATGCTCGAAGCCGACATCGGCGGTGAACTGCGCGGGCTCGCGCTCAACGACGTCGTCCTCCAGAAGGGCGAAACGGGGCGCATGCTTGATTTCGTCACCCGCGTCGACGGCAGCTATGTCAATACGCATCGGGGGGACGGCCTCATCGTCGCGACGCCCACGGGGTCGACGGCCTATGCGCTGTCCTGTGGCGGACCGATCATTCAGCCGAATGTCGACGCCCTGGTCATGGTGCCGATCTGCCCGCACACGCTCAGCGACCGGCCTCTCGTGCTCCAGGCGTCGAGCATCGTCGAGATCGAGCTCGAAGCCGGAGCCGGCGGAGCCGCGCACGTCATGTGCGACGGCGAAGTCCTCGGCCCTATCGGCGACACCCAGACTCTGCGCATCGAAGTCGCGTCGGAGACGGTCACGCTGCTGCACCCGCGCGACTACAACTACTACGAGCTGCTTCGCTCGAAGCTCAACTGGGGGCGCGCCAACCGTAACGGCCGCAAGCCGAGCGCCGAGTAATCCATGTTGAGCCTGATTCGCGTCACGAACTACGCGGTCATCGACGAAGTGGAGGTCGAGTTCGCCTCGGGCTTCAGCGTCATGACGGGCGAGACCGGCGCCGGCAAATCCATTCTCGTCGACGCGCTCGGCCTCGCACTTGGCGACCGGGCAGACGCGAATACCGTTCGCCAAGGTGCGGAACGGGCCGAGATCAGCGTGCTGTTCGAATGCCCGCCCGAGCACGCCTCACTCGAGTGGCTGCGAGAGCGCGGACTGGATGCGGGCGATACGTGCGCGCTGCGACGTATCATCTCCACGGAAGGACGATCGCGCGCATTTATCAACAATCAGCCCGCCACCTTGCAGGATCTGAAGGCGCTCGGCGGTCTGCTGATCGACATTCACGGCCAGCACGCCCACCAGTCGCTGCTCGATGCGGGGAACCAACGCTCGTTGCTCGACTCGCACGGCGGTCTAGAGGAGCTCGCTGCTGGTGTCGCGGACGCCTATGCAGAGCGGCAACGCCTCGACGATCAACTCACGTCGAGGCGCAACGCGGGCCGAGAGCGTGCAGCAGAGCTCGATCTGCTGAGTTTCCAGGCCGCCGAGCTCGAAAGTCTTGCTCTCGATGCAGGTGAAGTCGCCGAACTACGCGCTGAGCGGGACCGCCTCGCCAACACGGATCGGTTGATCGGCGGCATGAGCACGACCGTCGGGCTGCTCTACGACCAAGACGGCGCCCCGGCCTACTCGTCGATCGTGCAAGCACGGCAAGAGCTCGAGCGGCTCACCGAGCACGATCCGGCGCTCAATGCCCTGCTCGAGCGACTCACGACCGCCGAGATCGAGCTCCGGGATCTCGAATCCGAGCTGACCCACTATCGCGACCGGATCGAGGCCGATCCGGAGCGCCTCGATCGGGTCGAAGCGCGCCTCGCGAAGATCCGCGCATTGGCCCGCAAGCACGCCACGACCGACGAGCAGCTGCACGAAAGGCTCGCCGAGCTGCGCATTCGTATCGACGAGCTCGACGGTGGCGAGGAAGCACTCGAGGCCTTGGCCGCCAAGGCGGAAAAAGCTCACCAGCGATACTTCGAGCTTGCGGAAGAGCTCTCTGCAGGCAGAGGCAAGCAAGCAAAGGCGCTGGCGAAAGCCGTCTCGTCCCAGCTCAGAGAGCTCGGGCTGCCGCACGGCGAATTCCGCGTCGCGCTCGAGTCGAAGCCGCGCGAGCGTGCCGACGGCACAGGACTCGAGCGCATCGAGTTTCAAGTGCGCCTCAACCCCGGGCAGGGATTCGGCTCGTTGAGCAAGGTCGCCTCCGGCGGCGAGCTGTCGCGTATCAGCCTAGCCATCGAAGTCGTTCGCTCGGGCGAATCCACTGTGCCGACCTTTGTTTTCGACGAAGTCGATGCCGGAATAGGTGGCGGCGTCGCCGAGATCGTCGGACGCAGGTTGAATCAGATCGCCGGCGGTCGCCAAGTGCTTTGCGTCACCCACCTCGCGCAAGTCGCGAGCCAAGGGCAGCATCACTATCGCGTCATGAAGCTCACGGACGGCAAAACGAGCCGGACGAGCGTGAAGCGACTGACGGCCGAGGAGCGCGTGGAAGAGCTATCGCGAATGCTCGGCGGCATCGAGATCACGGAGCGCACGAGGGCGCATGCGGCCGAAATGATCGAGCGAGCCGCTCACTAGCCGGCCCGCGGGGGGCTCAAGCGTCTTTTTTCGGGCGAACGTACAACACGAGGCTGTGCTCTTCGATTTCGTAGCCGTGGCGGTTGGCGATCTCGCGCTGCAGGTGCTCGATACGCTCGTCGTAAAACTCTATGACTCGCCCTGTGTCGAGGCACACCATGTGGTCGTGATGAGTGCGGTCGGCGAGCTCGAAAACCGCCGTGCCCCCCTCGAAATTGTGGCGACTCACGAGACCCGCGCGCTCGAACTGCGTGAGGACGCGGTACACCGTCGCGAGCCCGAGCTCCTCGCCACCCTCGAGCAAAGCACGGTAGATGGCTTCTGCGGACATGTGCCGCTGCTCGCTCTTCTCGAGGATGTCCAGAACCTTCAGGCGCGGCGATGTCACCTTGAGACCGGCCTTACGAAGATCCTGTCCTTCCACGCTCCACCCGCTCTGAACGAATCGGTTATGATCCGGTCTCAATTATGACTCAGACGCGCCCCCCTACCAACCCATAAGACGAGTCCAATGCGTTCGCGAATTTTAATGACGGCCGCCGTCGTCCTAATAGGTTTGTGCCTCGATGCGTGCGTCTACCGGATCGACATCCAGCAAGGCAATCTCCTCGAGCAGAAGGACATCGACCGCGTCGAAGTCGGCATGACGAGAAGCCAAGTACAATTCTTGCTCGGAACCCCGATGGTCGAAGACAGTTTTCACCGTAATCGGTGGGACTACGCCTACTATTTTCGCAAGGGCCGCTCGCGGGACATCACGCGTCGTTGGATGGTCGTTTACTTCGACGGCGATCGGGTCGCCAAGATCGAACGCGACGTCACGCCACAACCCGCGTCCTAGACTTGCGCGTGGTCGCGACGCCGGTCGCGCGGGTCGCGACCGAGAGGCCGGCAGATCTCCACTCTATCCCCGGCCACGAGAAGCCGTTGCTCCGCCACTCGCTCTCCGTAGAGACCGAGCACGAGCGGCCGGCGACGAATCTCCGAAAACTCTTCCAAAAGGCCCGACGCCTTCACGGCAGCTCCGGCGGTGAGCCCCGGGGCCAAGCTCGACGCGGACGACCCGTTGCACGCTCGTCGTCGCGTAGACGACTTCGACGTAAGGAACCGGTGCCTCACGTGCTTCGGCCATAGATCTGCCCCGCGCGTCGAACGAAAGCATCCATCTGCGAGCTTGCGATCTCCTCGAACAACCGAGAGAAGATGGCCCCGAACGGCGACGATATCACCTCGAATACCAGCGACAACGAAACCGTCGACCCACCGCGGTTGTCATCCTCGAAGCGCCACTCCCCTTCCAAGCGTTTGAAGGGACCGTGCACGAGCGCGATTGCGACTGCGTGCGGCGAACGAAGCGTGTTGCGAGTCTTGAACGTTCGGTGGAATCCCCCGAGACCGACATCGAGCGATGCCTCGATGACGTCTCCTTGGCGTTTGTCCACTCGTGCACCACTGCACCAATGCAGGAACTCGGGATAGCTTTCGATATCGTTCACGAGGTCGAACATCTGCTGCGCGCTGTAGGCAACGCGCGCGCTGCGCTGCACCGTCGGCAAAAACTTCTCCCCGAAAGCTTCGTACAGTGTATTTTTTGGCGGGTGATTCTAGGATCATTGGCGCGGCATGGCCAGAAAAGAGACCAAGACTCCGAGCACGATCGCGCAAAACAAGAAGGCGCGTTTCGACTATTTCATAGAGGAACGTTTGGAGGCCGGCCTCGCCCTCGAAGGCTGGGAGGTCAAGAGCATGCGCGCCGGCAAGGCGCAGATCACCGAGAGCTACGTGATTCTGCGCGACGGAGAGGCATGGCTGCTCGGCGCCCACCTCACACCGCTGAATGCGGCGTCGACGCATGTACACCCGGACCCCACGCGCACACGCAAGCTACTGCTCAACCGCAAAGAAATCGACCGGCTGACCGGCCTCGTGGAACGCAAGGGCTATGCGCTCGTCGCACTGGATCTGTACTGGAGCAAGGGGCGAGCAAAGCTGGCGATCGGCCTTGCCAAGGGTAAGAAGCAGCACGATAAACGCGCGTCCGAGAAAGATCGAGACTGGGAGCGAGACAAGTCACGCGTCCTCAAAGGCCGCCTGCACTGAGCGTTCGCGGCTGGGAGGCTGCGGGTGCGGAGAAATGTGCGGCGCCCCACTTGAAACCCGGCGATCCTCCCATACACTGAGGTCCCATGGGGGCGACCTGGTTTCGACGTGGGTCGCGAAACCCGAAGTGCATGCCGAGGTGCAGAGGACCTCGTAAAACCATCTGCAAACCTTTAGTTGCCAACGACGACAACTACGCACTAGCCGCTTAATACCCGGTTGGGTGCCGTCTGACTGGAGCCGTGCTTGTGCGTCCAGCGTCCTTCGGGACACTCAGGCGTCATATCTCACAAGATCGCGATGAGGTACGTCCGGGACCGACTCGCTAAGATCCTCAACGGAATCGCTGTCAGTGCGCCCTGTCCGTCGGGTTGCTGCCAGTTAAAACAATAGACGCGACTACGCATGTAGAGCTGACGGCAGAGGGCTTGCGGACGCGGGTTCGATTCCCGCCGCCTCCACCACATCACTAAGAGCGGCGCGGCCTTCGGAGGCGCGCCTGTTCCATCCCAACAACCGCCCCAACGTAGCTCCCGGCCTAGGCGGTCCAATGACCGCTTCCTACGGCCCGAAAGATGGTTGCCGACCAATGAGTTCGGCCAATCTCCCGGAAGGGACATTCGTAGAGCGCGCTGCTAAGGTCCGCAATCGACCGGTCCGCGATCGACTCGAGGCCGCCGCCCGGAATTTGTCAAGAGCAGCGAAGTGGGGAATAAGCGCGTTCGAAGCAGACAAAACGCACGGAAGTCTCCGTTTGGACGGTGAATCGATATGGAAGTATGGGTGGACGCTGACGCATGCCCAGTGGCGATCAAGGAGATACTATTCAGAGCGGCAAAACGTACCGGGGTAACGGTGACGCTCGTTGCCAACCAATCCATTCGAGTTCCGAAGTCTCCATCGATCCGGATGATTCAAGTCTCGGCAGGTTTCGATGTCGCCGACAATGAAATCGCGAAAAGATGCAGTGCCGGCGATCTCGTCATTACGAGCGATATCCCATTGGCCGCAGAGATTATCGCCAAAGGAGGCCGAGCGTTGAGCCCTCGTGGTGAGATGTTTTCCGCCGATGACATTCGAGCGCGCCTGACCATGAGGGATTTATGGATACGCTGCGCGCGAGCGGGATAGACACGGGTGGCCCGCCGGCATTGAGTCAAAGCGACCGACAGCTTTTTGCAGCCCACCTGGACACTCTGCTGGCGAAGTACTCTTGAATGACCGGACCGGGTCGGCAGCGGCCAGGCCCAGGCCTTTTGACGGTGGGTGAATCCGCTTTGGCGGCGGGTCCTAACGATTGGGAAGCAGCACTGCGGCAAAGCGGAAGTCGATGCGGAGATCGTCACACTATTACTCGCGTAATATCAAAAGGATATATTTCTTTATTCGAGTGTTTTATCACTCCGGAACGACACTGGCCGGCGGTTCCACCTCATCTGCTTCGGATTCGGAGTAGCCTTCAACCCAAACGTAGCGTCGTCGAGTCCGGAGTAGCATGAAGAAGCTCAAGCACGAAACAGAACTGTTCAAAGCCGCGTTGATCGCCGGCGTGAGCTACGCGGAAGAACGCAAAGCCGCGGTGTTCGAGGCCACCGACTCGGCGAGCGAGAAAGCCCTATTCGTGTACCGCTTGCTCGTCCACGACAAGATCATCGCGCCGATGCCGGAAGATCAAGTCAGCGAAAAGACGATCCGGCATCGTCTTGCAACGTGGTATGCACGCCAGCTGCCTAAGGGGCACCCGCTTTTGGACTAGCCTGTACCCCGCGCGCTACCAGAAATACCAGAGCACGAGGCCGCCGAAAACGATGCGGTACCACGCAAAGACCGAGAAGTCGTGGTGTGCGACGTAACGTAGAAACGTTTTCACGGCGATCAGGGCAGTGACGAACGCCACGACGAAGCCGACCGCGAACACGCCGAGCTCGTCGAAGCTCAAGCCTGCGCGGTTCTTGAACAGATCGTAGCCCGTCGCCGCGAACATGGTCGGTACGGCGAGAAAGAACGAAAACTCCGTGGCGGTCTGACGCGACAAACCGAAGAGCAAACCGCCGATGATCGTCGCCCCCGAGCGCGACGTACCTGGAATCAACGCCAACGCCTGCATGAATCCGATCTTGAGTGCGTGCTTCCAATCCATCGCATCGACGTCGGTCACGTCGACTGCAAAGTGATAACGCTCGACGAGCAAGATCAAGATTCCGCCGCCAACGAGCGCAATTGCAACCGCAACCGGGTTGAACAGTACTTCGGTGATCACGTCGTGAAACAGCAGCCCGAGCACGGCCGCCGGAAGGAACGCGAGCGCGAGGTTCACCACGAAACGCCTTGCCGGCCCTTCGCTGCCGAGTCCCCGCAGCACTTGGAGGAATTTCTGCCGATAGATCCAGCAGACCGAGAGGATCGCGCCGAGCTGGATCGCTATCTCGAAGGTCGTCGCCAGTGGGCCGTTGAATGCGATCAGATCGCCCGTGATGATCAGATGGCCCGTGCTCGATATAGGCAGGAACTCGGTGACTCCCTCCACCGCACCCATGACGATTGCCTTGAAAACGATCAGCCAGTCCATCTCGGTCGAGCTCGCGTCGAAGCGCGCATTGTAGCGACGCAGCACTCCATTGCTAGACGGCGGAGTCGTTATCGCTCGGTTTGGCCCTCGACGCCTCGATCGATATCTGACGCCACATGAGTCCCGACAACTCCGTGTGGCGCGAAACTGTCGACGCCGGCGGCCACGTCGATGTCGCTGCCCTCCAGATCGATCGCGACGCGCTTCCGCGAGGAGTCACCTATCGTAAGACACGCGAACACGACGCGCTGGGCGATCCAGCAATCAATGTGTCGCCTTGCATTGCTGCATTGGCGCGCGCATGATACTGAAGTAATCTTGTGCTTCTTGGCCTGCCTGGTCAGAACCGCCCGCTTTTCCGGGCGCGGAATTCTAGACACCCATAACCAGCCTGATTATTCGTTCGCCACGCCCGATACGGCGTGGTATCTGCAATTGGAGGCCAACAATGGCTATTGGAACCGTCAAGTTTTTTGACGCCACTCGAGGATTTGGATTCATCCAGCCGGAAGACGGCGCGAAGGACGTTTTCGTCCACAAGACCGCCGTGGAAAGTGCCGGCATGGGAACGTTGACCGAAGGTCAGCGCGTCCAGTACGAGGTCGTCACGGAGCGCGGTAAGGCGGCAGCCGGCAACTTGGCCGCCGCTTAGCGGCAGCCACGGAAGCCTCACAGTCACGGGAGATCCGCCTCGGCAGACCTACCGCCTGTGGGGCTCTTTCACGCCGATGAACATGAACTGATTCCCATGACCGGCAGCCGATTCGGGGAAGCCAAGTGACGACGATGAGACGAAAGCTCTACGTAGGCAACCTGCCGGCAGCTACCACCGATGTCGAGCTCCGAACGAGGTTCGAGAGATTTGGCACCGTCGAGTCCGCGATCATCGTCAGGGATATCACAACGGGCCGCAGCAAGCGCTGCGGCTTCGTCGAGATGGCCAGCGACGCAGAAGCCCGATCGGCTATAGAACGGCTCAACATGACTCAATACGAAGACGCGGTGATCTCGGTAAGCCAAGCGCCGGCCGAAAAATCCGTGCGTTGATCGACTCGAGGCATTCGACTCATGGGAAGACCAGGACCGCAGACACAGGGCAAACGCCAACGCGAGCAGGCGAAACGCGAAAAACGCCGAGCAAAAGACGAACGGCGTGCGGCTCGTAAGGCGGCCAAGACCGCCAACGCGACTGACATCACCCCGACCCCTACCACCGAGCCTGAAGCAGAAACGCCTTCGCATACTACGGTGACGCAATGAACGCGCAAGCCGCTCACGCTCGGCTGCCGGTCGAATCCGGCACACGCGTCGCCGCAGCCGGCAAGTGCCGATCTGGAGATTCCTACTCGTTTGGGACCGAGATCACGGCCGCATAGACAGACACGATCCGCCCCTCGAAACTCGAGAGATTCAAACCCTGGATCGCCCGCTGCGCACCGAGCGCCGTTTCCATCTCGACGAAAGCGCTCCGACGGCTTGTACCCTTCTCATCTCGCTCGATTCTTACCGACAGGACAGCGCCGAATTTTCCGAACCTGCTGGCGAGCGTATGCTCTGTTGCCGTGAACGGCAGGTTGCTTGCGTAGAGTGTCGTACTCACGCGTGTTTTCCTGTGGTGGGCAAGCCGCCAGCGAATCTGGCTGGAGCGAGTCTACAGCAGAACTGCTTATGCCGCGTGGTAATCGAGGGACCTCGCATCCGATAGTCCGGCACGCGTTGTGCGTATCCTGTAGACTAAGGATAGTCAGATTCGCTGGCGCCTTCCCCATCCGACCATGAGAACGTGCATGTGCAAACAACTTCCAACGCACCGCGCGACGCAGGCGCACTGATGCCCTATCGGCGCGGTTTCGGAGGGCGACCCGCGACCCCGGATCCCCAGGGAGCCACCGACTCGGAGGCATTTCGGCTCGTGACGATTAAACCAGCGAGCCCTCCCGAGGGATGCGTGGGACGTGACTGGCTCGTCTATCAAATCGCGCAGGGCAAGAATTCGATCACCGGCTACCGTCGCGGGGAGCTGCGAGAGGCTACGGCCGATGTCGAGCGTATCGTTGTCGGCCTCAACGAGCGCCGCGTGACGAGCAAGGGCAGGCCCGGCCCGAAGCCCAAGGTGAAACCGCCCGAAGCCGCCGCCACTGCACCGTTGGCACCCCGGAGCGAGCCCACTTGAGTCCGGGCGATCCTCGCCCCAATCGCCCGAGGCGCTAGCCTCCGTCCGTCGCGACGGCGAGCCTGAAGCACATCTTTGGTGCCCGCGTAGCGCTCCGCACCTAAATCTCGACCACACGACACCCGCCCCGTTTTTGGGCTCGCACCACGGATCAGCGCGCGCCGAGGCAGAACAGCCGGTATCGATCACCAAACACAACTTCTGTGAACGATCTCGACCTGAGCCGGCCGGGCCCTACGCGGCGCTCAGCGCTCGAGAATCGCCGCGACCCCCATTCCCCCCGCCGTACACACCGTCACGAGACCGCGGCCCGAGCCCTTTTCTGCGAGCAGCTTTGCAAGCGTCCCAACGAGGCGTGCACCCGTTGCAGCGAACGGATGCCCAATGGCCACGCTGCCGCCTTTCACGTTGAGCTTGCTGCGATCGATCGACCCAAGCGCGCCGGGCTGCCCCAGTTTGCTCACGCAATACGATTCCGACTCCCACGCTTTGAACGTGCAGAGCACCTCCGCCGAGAACGCCTCGTGAATTTCGTAATAGTCGAAGTCTTGAAGCGTGAGCCGCGCCCGCTCGAGCAGACGTGCCACGGCGTAGGTGTGCGCCATGAGAAGACCTTCGCGCGGCCCGACGAGCCCCGCATAGTCCACGGCAGCGGTACGCGCATGAGTCAGACGTGCGAGGATGGGCAAGCCACGCTCTCGAGCCCATTGCTCCGAGCACAGCAGCACGGCTGCCGCACCGTCCGTCAGTGGCGTGCTGTTGCCCGCCGTGAGCGTGCCGGCCGGACTTCGATCGTAAACCGGCGCAAGCCTCGCGAGCTTGTCCAGCGAAGTGTCGGCTCGGACATTGTTGTCGCGCTCGAGCCCGAAAGGCGCCACGACGATGTCGTCGAAGAAACCCTCCTCCCAGGCGCGCACGGCATTACGGTGCCCCTCGAGCGCGAGCTCGTCCTGGGCGTGGCGTGAGATCTGCCATTCTTTCGCCATGACCTCGCAGTGCTCGCCCATCGACATGTGCGTGAGCGGCTCGACGACCTGCGGCAACGCCGGGCGAAAGTCACGCAGTCGCAGCTTCGAGAAAGCCGCAAGTCGCCCGCCTAGCGATTTCGCGCGCCGGGCGGCTACCAACGTCTTCTGCAGCCGACCGCTAAACTCGAGCGGGACGTCGCTCATCGAATCGACGCCGGCAGCAAGCCCCGAGTCGATCTCGCCTCCGCCGATTCTGTAAGCGAGCTCCGCGACTGCGCTGAGGCTCGTGCCGCACGCGCGCTGCAGATCATGCCCTGGCGTGTGCGGATCGAGACCGCTCGCGAGCGCCGCCTCACGGGCCATGTTCCAGTCGCGAGCATGCTTGATCGTCGCACCTGCAACGACATCGCCGAGGATTTCGCCTTTGAGCTCGAACCGCTCGACGAGGTGACGCAAGCACGTCGACAACATAGTGAGATTGTCGAGATCCGCGTAGGCGGTGTAGGCACGCGCAAACGGGATTCGCACGGCACCGGCGATTACAACTTCGCGCTCCATACACCACCTCTGTCCGACCGGAATATACAATCCGGCCCGATCTACGGTAGCTTACACCGTTGCTGCCCCCGGCGTGTCTCGCCCCGGGCGCACGACAGCGCACGAGCAAGAAGAAATGGGGGAGTCGTGACGACAGCAACCGAGGTTAGGCCTCTACCGCGTCCGGTATCGATCGTCCTTTGGATCGCAGTCGTCGCGCTGGGCACGTTTTCGCTCGCAAGCATCGCGCTCAATCGCGGCGAAAGCATCAACGCCATGTGGTTCATCCTTGCTGCGGTTTGCGTATACGCCATCGGGTATCGGTTCTACAGTGCATTTCTCGCGGCGAAGGTCTTTGCCCTCGATGCATCACGCGCGACGCCGGCCGAGCGATTCAACGATGGGCGCGATTTCGTCCCGACGAATCGTTGGATCGTCTTCGGGCATCACTTCGCCGCCATCGCCGGCCCCGGTCCGCTGATCGGCCCGACGCTCGCCGCTCAATTCGGGTACTTGCCGGGGACGTTGTGGATCCTGGTCGGTGCCGTGCTAGGCGGCTGCGTACAGGATTTCGTGGCGCTATTTTGTTCCATTCGACGCGACGGGCGCTCCCTCGGACAGATGGCCCGCGACGAGCTCGGCCCGATCGGCGGAGCCGTGGCGCTCATCGGCGTCATGGCAATCATGATCATTCTCATCGCCGTGCTCGGGCTCGTCGTCGTCAATGCGATGCGGCATAGCCCCTGGGCGACGTCGACGGTTGCCGCCACGATACCAATCGCCATATTGATCGGCCTGTATATGCGAGGGCTGCGACCGGGACGCGTGCTCGAAGCAAGCGTGATCGGTGTCGCACTGCTGCTCCTCGCGGTGTTCGCGGGCGGCTGGGTCGATGCGAGCGAGGCACTGCGCACGTGGTTCGACTACGATGGACCCTCGCTCGCGCTCATGGTTATTCTTTACGGGTTCGCCGCGGCTGTGCTGCCGGTTTGGCTGTTGCTCGCGCCGCGAGACTACTTGTCGACGTTTATGAAGCTCGGCACGATCGCGGCGCTCGCAGTGGCGATCGTCATCTTGAATCCCGAGGTCAAAATGCCGGCCGTGACCCAGTTCGTCGACGGCACGGGACCCATCTTCGGCGGCAAAGTGTTTCCGTTCGTGTTCATCACTATCGCGTGCGGCGCGATCTCGGGCTTTCATGCACTGATCTCGTCGGGCACGACCCCAAAGCTGTTGTCTAACGAGCGCGACGCGCGGTTCATCGGCTACGGGGCAATGGCCATGGAGTCGTTCGTCGCCATCATGGCCATGGTCGCAGCCTGTGTGCTCGACCCGGGTGTGTTCTTCGCGATCAACAGCCCCGCCGGCATCGTCGGAGCGCAGCCAGCCGACGCCGTCGCAACGATCTCGTCGTGGAATTTCCCGGTGACGGTCGCTCAGATGAACGACCTAGCACGCGAAATGGGCGAAGCCACGTTGTTTGCGCGGACGGGCGGCGCACCGTCGCTCGCAGTCGGAATGGCCAGCATTTTCTCGAGCGCTTTCGGCCAGTCACTGCTCGCCGTTTGGTACCACTTCGCCATCATGTTCGAGGCGCTGTTCATTCTGACCACCGTCGATGCCGGCACTCGCGTCGCGCGTTTCATGTTGCAGGACATTCTCGGGAACGTCTTTCCCGCAATGGGGCGCACGAGCTGGTATCCGAGCGTGTTGCTCTGCAGCGCCCTCGTCGTCGCGAGCTGGGGCTACTTCTTGTACATCGGCACGATCGATCCGCTCGGCGGCATCAACAGCCTATGGCCACTGTTCGGCATCGCGAATCAAATGCTCGCCGCAATCGCTCTTTGCGTCGCCACTACTGTCATCGTGAAGTCCGGCAGAGCCCGCTTCGCGTGGACAACGGCGCTGCCCCTGGTTTGGCTCGTGGCGGTGACCTCGGTCGCGGCGTGGGAGAAGCTCTTCAGCCCGGATCTCAGGGTCGGGTTTTTATCGCATGCGACCGATCTCGCGACCAAGTTGGCCTCGGGGGCGATCGCTCCGGATGTCGCCGCTCAAACGGCGCGGTTCATCTTCAACGACCGGCTCGACGCTGGCCTCACGGCGTTCTTCCTGATCACGGTCTGGGTACTCGTCGTCGAGACGGCGCGCGTTTGCGTCGCGGCCGCATCGGGCAGGCGCTGCCCGCCCTCTGCCGAAACGCCGCACATTCCGAGCCGGCTCGTCGAGGACTGGGTCCGTGACTGACTGGCTCCGACGGCTGTGGGCCGGGGTCCGGGAGGCGACGGGCGATGACGCCTACGAGCGTTACATCGCGCACTGGCGCGAGCACCATGCAGCCGAGCCCGATGCGCGGCCCCTCGACAGAGCCCAATTCTTTCGCGAAGAACAGCGGCGCAAGTGGGAAGGCATTCGCCGGTGCTGTTGACGGCATTGCCTTCGCGTTGACCGGCGCTCGAGGTCAATTTTGCTGCGCCGGCGTCGCGGGCGCAGCCGCGGCGGGCGCTTCGGGTTGCCCCTCGGAGGCCGGAGCTGCGGGCGAATCGCCGTCGGCCGAGGCGACGTTCACGCCGAGCACGCGCGCCGCGTCCTCCTCGTTCTTGATCTCCTCGTCGTCGTCCTCGGGCATACCGCGGATCTGACGTTCTGTCTTACGGTTCAGCACGACGAGACTGATGCGGCGATTGATGGGATCGTTCGGATCATCGGCGTCCAGTGGCAACTGCGAGGCGAGTCCGACCACGCGTAGCACTTTGTTGTCTTTCATGCCGCCAGCCACGAGCTCCCGGCGCGATGCGTTGGCACGATCCGCGGAGAGCTCCCAGTTGGAGTAACCGCGTTCGCCGCCGGCGTATTGCGTGGCATCCGTATGGCCCGCGATCGAGATTGCGTTGTCGACGTCGTTCAAAAGGCTGCCTATGGCCCGCATGATGTCCCGCGAGTAATCCTTCATAACGGCGCGCCCGGCATCGAACATGGCGCGGTTTTGCTCGTCGACGATCGTTACCTGCAAACCTTCGGGCGTGATCTCGAGCTTGATTTGGTTTTTGAACTGCGCGAGCTTCGGATCCTTCTGCATCGCTTGCTCGAAGCGCTTTTTCAAGCTCTCGAGCTTTTCTTGCTCGCGGCGCTTGAGCTCGGCCCGGGCCGCTTGCAGGTTGATGGTCTGGCGCTTCGACGGACTGTCGCTGCGCGCGACCTGACCCACGCTGCGCGTGAGATCGGTGCCACCGCCTTGAATGACGCTCGAGCTGTCGCCCGAGCCGGACCCGCCGGCCAAGGCAACCTTCAACGGCGTCTGGAAGAACTCGGCAATGCCCTCGAGATCGCCCTTGGTCGTCGAGCCGAGAAGCCACATCAGCAAGAAGAAGGCCATCATCGCGGTCACGAAGTCCGCATACGCGATCTTCCAAGCACCGCCGTGGTGGCCGCCGCCGGAAACCTTCTTGATGCGCCTGACGATAATCGGGGCGTCGGAATCTCCCGCCATGACGCGCCTACTTCTTCACGCCGGCCTTCGCCGCGCCCTTCACGTGAGTTTCGAGCTCGGCGAAGCCCGGCCGCTCGGTCGAATAAAGCACCTTACGTCCGAACTCGACGGCCACAGAAGGTACCGCGTCGTTCAGGCTCGCGAGCAGCGTGACCTTGATGCATTCGAGCGCCTTGGTGGCCTCGTGAAGCTTTTGCTCCAGCAGGCCGGGCAAGGGACCCACGAAACCGTAGGAAAGTAAGATGCCGAGAAACGTGCCGACGAGCGCATGAGCGATCAGCACACCGAGCTCGGACGGCGGCAGCCCCACGGACTCCATCGTGTGCACCACGCCCATGACGGCTGCGACGATGCCGAAAGCCGGTAAGCCGTCCGCCACGCGCTGCAGTGCGTGTGCAGGCACTTCACCCTCTTGGTGGTGCGTGTCGATCTCCCGATCCATGAGCGCCTCGATCTCGAGCGCGTTGAGCTTGCCGCTGACCATGAGCCTCAGGTAATCGGTGATGAACTCGACGAGATGATGATCCTTGAGCACTTTGGGGTATTTCTGGAACAGCGCGCTCTCCTTGGGCGCCTCGATGTCGCGTTCGATCGCGAGCAAGCCTTCCTTGCGGGTCTTGTCGAGCATCTCGTACAGCAGCGCCATGAGCTCCATATACAGGGCTTTCGTGTACTTGGACCCCTTGAGCAGGCTCGGGAGCGTCTTGAACGTGGCCTTCAGGGTTTTGGAGGGACTGCCCACCACGAAAGCACCGAAAGCCGAGCCGCCGATCATCAGGAGCTCTAGAGGTTGGAACATTGCGCCAAGATGGCCACCCGCCATCGCATAGCCGCCGAAGACCGCCCCCACCACTAAAACATACCCGACAAGAACCAGCATCCTGTGCTCTCCTAACCCCAGAAATTGCGACGCGCGCGATCGCTGCGCGCCTCGATAGGATTTCGGCCGCGGCCTTGAATTCTTGAGGGCCGTGAGTGGCGACTCGGTCACGGCACCGACCCCGACGTTCGCGCTAAACGCGAGGCATTCTCGTTGACAAATCTTTACGCCCCCGGGGCTTCAGTTCGACGAGTCTTTGTGGTTAAGTTCGCCCTTCCGTTGTGCCCTTACGCTATTGATCTGACAATGAATTTCGCGGACCCGATTCGGCGTGGCCGCTGGATCGGCGCCGTGCTGATCGCCGGAGCTACTGCCCCGGCGCTCGCGCAGACGTCGGCCGGCGACGCGGCCCTCCCTACCGTTCGCATCGTTCGTACCGATACCGCGCCCGTCATCGACGGCCGGCTCGACGACGAGGTCTGGCAGACGGCCGCCGTGATCCGCGATTTTCACCAGTCCCGGCCGGTCGACCACGGCTCTCCGTCGCAGCGATCGGAGATCTATTTGCTCTACGACCGCGAGGCGCTTTACATCGGCGGGCGCTTCTTCGAGAGTGATCCGAGCGCCATCAGCGCGAATATCCTCAAGCACGGCACGGGCCTGCGCGACGACGACCGGCTCGCGATCGTCATCGACCCGTTCAACACTCACCGCAGCGGTTATCGCTTCGAGCTGAATCCGAACGGTGTGCGGCTCGACGCCCTCTACGAGAATGCCGGCGGCTTCAATCTGAATTGGGACGGAATCTGGGAAGGCACGTCGGTCGTCGACGAGCAAGGCTGGACCACCGAGGTCAAGATCCCTTTCAAAACGCTCTCGTTCGATCCGAACAACGATACTTGGGGCTTCAATTTCGGGCGAGCCATACGCCGCCTCGGCGAAGAGGACGCCTGGGTATCGCGCAATCGCAACTACAACCCGAGCATCGTCGGCCTCGTGACGGGCTTCCACGACATCGATCAGGGGCTGGGTCTCGACATCGTGCCGGGGCTGTCCAGCGTCCACAACCGAAAGTTCGACCCGCGCGCGGACCACAGTCAACTCGACCCCTCGCTCGATCTGTTCTACAAGATCACGCCGTCGTTGAACGCCGCGCTCACGATCAATACCGACTTTTCCGCGACCGAAGTCGACGACCGGCAAGTCAACCTCACGCGCTTCGATTTGTTCTTTCCCGAGCGACGCGCCTTTTTCCTGCAGGACACCGACATCTTCGAGTTCGGCAACATCGGCCGCTCCGGCAACGGCGGCGGCCGCGACAACACGGCCACCGATCAGTCGAGCGAAGAAAACGCGCGGCCCTTCTTTTCGCGCCGCATCGGCTTGGGCCCGACGGGCGAGCCCGTCGACTTGCGCTACGGCGGAAAGATCAGCGGCCGCATCGGCCGCTGGACCATCGGTAATTTACTGGTTCGCCAGGCCGCCTACGCGGGCGTCGACGCCACCGACGTGTTCGTCGGCCGAGCGATCGCCAACGTGCTCGACGAGTCGAGCGTCGGGGTCATCGTCACCGAAGGCGATCCGACCTCGTCCACGGACAACTCCGTCTACGGCATGGACTTCCGCTACCTCAACACACGGCTGCCGGGCGGCCGCAGCCTCGAAGGCGAGGCATGGTACCAACGTTCACAGACGCCGGGGCTCACGGGCGACGATGCGGCCTACGGAGTCGGCTTGCGCATGCCAAACAACGCGGGGTTGCGCGCCGGTGTCGGCCTCAAGCAAGTCGGCGAGGATTTCAACCCCGCGCTCGGCTACGTGAGCCGCAAAGGCATTCGCGACTACACGGCGGAGCTCGGTTTCACGCGCTTCGGCAGAGGTCGCATTCAGCAGCTGTATACCGGTGTCGACTTCGAGGGTGTGGACGTGCTGTCCGGCGGCATTCAGTCCAAGAAATTCTCGACGACACCGCTCGAACTCACAACACCCGCGCGCGACGTGCTCAAGCTCCGATACATCAACGATACCGAAGTCGTCGCCGATCCATTCGTGCTGTACCAGGACTTGACGCGCCAAGTTGCCGTGCCGGTGGGCCGTTACCAGTTCAACCGCTACGGCTTCGACGTGGAAAGTGGCTCCCAACGCAAGGTATCCGGTAATTTCAAGTATCGGGCCGGAGGATTTTACGGCGGTGACCGCCTGTATTTGCAAAGCGGCATCAATTGGAAGCCGTCCAAGTACTTCTCGCTCGGCACGAGCTACGAGTGGAATCGAATCGAGCTGCCGCAAGGCGATTTCATCACCCGGCTCGTGTCGCTCACGACAGGATGGACGTTCTCGTCGAAACTGTCGTGGGTAACGCTCTTCCAGTTCGACAACCTATCGGAAGTTCTCGGCATCAACAGCCGCCTGCAGTGGATCCCCGTCGAGGGCCGCGAGGGCTTCATCGTTCTCAATCACAACGTGGCCGACATCGACAAAGACGGCACGTTCGTCTCGACGTCGGCCGACCTCACGTTGAAGTTCAGCTATACGTTCCGGTTCTGAGCGCGCGGTTCAGCGGCGTCCGAGAACCGTGGCCTCGAAACGATCGCAGAGACCCAAACACGCGGGCCTCGAGAACGGGCTCACCTGCATGAGCAGCACGGCACCGAGCCGAGCCGCCGGATCCACCCAATAATAGGTGTTGTAGATTCCGCCCCAACCATAGCTGCCCGCGCTCCGACCCGTCGGGCGGTCGCGCGTCTCGATCAGTACACCGAAGCCGAACTTCTGCGTCCCGTCCATGAATAGAAAATCGTCCGTGCGCGCGCGTACGGCCGTCGTCTGCCGCTCGGCCACGAGCGCGCCTATTTGGTTGCGCGTCATCGCGCGGACACTGCGTGCGCTCAGTACCGCGGCTGCGCCGATGGCGCCATCGTTCAATAGCATGCGAAGCAGCGCGAGATAGTCGTCGGCCGTGGAGTACATCCCGCCGCCGCCGTGCGGCGCCTCCGTCACGCTCGTCTCGTTCGCGATTTCCTCGAAGCCGGTGGCCGACGCCGCTTGCACGGCCGCGAGCCGGTGGCCTTGCGGCAGAGCGAAGCTCGTGCTGCTCATCCCGAGCGGCGACAAGACGCGCCTCACGACAAACGCCTCAAACGGCTCACCGGTGACCGACGGTATCGCCTGACCGAGCACATCGGTCCCAATACCGTAGGTGAAACGCGTACCGGGCTCGTGCAGCAGAAACGGCGGGTTGAAGTACTCGACAGGGCCGTCCATGAGCGCATAGAGCTCCGGGCTCAGGAACCAATATCCGAAACCGGCCGTATGAGTCAGCAATTGCCGAACCGTGACCTGCGCGCGCGCCGGCCGTGTCGTGAAACGGTGCGTCGCAGGATCGAACGACGTCAGGACCTCCGGTTGGCGAAACTCCGGAAAGCATTTCGCGAACGGCGCCTCGAGATCGATACTTCCTAGCTCGTGCAGCTGCATGATGGCGATCGTCGTGACGAGCTTCGTCATCGACGCGATGCGAAAGACGGTTGCGCGGCGCATCGCACGTGCCGCATGTGTCTGAGCCAGACCGAAGGCACCGTTGTAGACGACCCCGTCGGCATTGGTGACCCCGGCTACGATGCCCGGCGCCACGCCGTCGGCAACGGCGGTCTCGAGCAGCCGATCCAGCGCGGCCGCGCGAACCTCGGGGTTGCGCGTCATCGGAAACGGCCGACGCCCGCGCCTCAGCGCTCGGCGGTCCCCGCAGAGCGCTCGGCCCGAATGCGGTACGAGAACGACATCTTCTCGGCTACCTGGAGCGCACCCATCATGACGCTGAACGGCTTCAAGCCGAGGTCGGAATGGTTGAGATCGAACTCCCCTTGCGCCTCGAGACCGCGATCGTCGACGACAACGGTCGTCGGGAGATCGAGCTCGACGCTATGCCCTACGAGCTCGATGCGTACGTGCAGCATCTGCTTGCCAGCCTCGCCGACCGGTCCCGTGCCCGACAGCCTGAGCACCGGGTACATCGCGGCGTCGAGCACACGGTCGCCGAGCATGTTCTTGCGCGTACCGGCGATGTCTTCGGCCGTAGGCACGCTCGAGAAGTCATCACCCAGCCCAGCACGCAAGCCCGGATCGTCGATCACGAGGGAAGTGACGGGAATCTCGAGCTCGAACCGCGAGGCGGACAAATTCGCACTGTTCACGGTCACAGTGCCCGTAACCTCCGGCACCGAGATGACGTGATTGTGACCGAGACGAGCGAAGGCGCCGGCCTTGTAGACCAGCCAGTGGATATCCGACGCGGCCGAATCGATCGTATAGACTTGCGCCCCTCCCGCTCCCTGAGCCAGAGCGAGGCTGCTCACGAGCCACAGCGGCAGAACCAGCAACATCGACGACCGGCGCATCGGTACCCCCCAGAAATAGGTGCCCTTCGGCAGCAACCGCTGCGTGCCGCTACTTTAGCACGCAGCCATACCGCCCCGGCTCTTAAAGAACCGCCGTCTCATGACGATAACCATTGCGTACTTGCGGCTCCTCGGAGACCCGATCCGACGCACCGCAGCCGTTTTGACACCAGACAGGGGCAAACGCTTGGATCTCGCTACGCTAATCGGCTTAATCGGTGCGCTGCTCGTCGTCGCCGCGGCCATCTTCCTCGGCGGCTCGGTCGGATCGTTTATCGACACGCCCTCGGCGGTGCTCGTGATCGGTGGCACGCTGCTCGTGACTCTCATGAAGTTCAGCGTCAGACAGTTCTTCAATGCAACGAAAGTGTCGATCAAGGCATTCATTTCGCGCGTGCCGGACCCCGAGGAGCTCATCGAGCGCTCCGTAGCACTCGCGGCGACGGCGCGGGCCAACGGATTGCTCGCGCTCGAGGACGTCGAAGTACCCGATGAGTTCTTCCGCAAGGCGCTCGACCTCGTCGTCGACGGGCACGATCCGGAGGTCGTCCGTTCGATTCTCGTCAAGGATCTCGAGCTCACCCTCAAGCGCCACCGCGACGGACAGGCGATCTTCAAAGCGATCGGCGAGTCCGCGCCGGCCATGGGCATGATCGGCACACTGATCGGCCTCGTTCATATGCTGGGCTCGATGAACGATCCGAAACAGATCGCGCCGGCCATGGCCATCGCGCTGCTGACGACTCTATACGGCGCAGTCATCGCCAATCTGATTGCGATACCGATCGCCGACAAGCTCGCGCTGCGCAGCACCGAAGAACGCCAGACCAAATCGCTGATCATCGATGCCGTCATGGGTATTCAAGACGGCCAACATCCGCGCGTCATGCAGGATCTACTCAAGAACTACTTGCCGAAGTCCCGTCGCGCCGACGAGCGGCGAGCGGCCTGATCGAGTCGATGCCGATCGCCGAGCAAAACGACGAGCTGCCGCGTAACGGTCCGGCGCCGTGGATCATCACTTTCGCCGACCTCATGGTCCTGCTGATGTGCTTCTTCGTTTTGATGCTTTCGTTCTCCGAGATGGACGTCAACAAGTTCAAGCTGCTCGCCGGATCGATGCACGAAGCATTCGGCGTGCAGACGCAAGTCAACACCAAGGATCCGCCGAAAGGCACGAGTCTGATCGCGAACGAGTTCAGCCCCGGGATCCCGCAACCGACCGATGCCAACGAGGTACGCCAGCACACCGTCGACTCCGATCTCAATACGCTCGACCTCGGCCTCAAACAGCGGCTCGAGGAGCTCAAGGCCCAAGAAGAATCCGCCGACGAGCAAGTGCAACGGCTACGCGACGTCTTTCATCAGGAAATCGACGACGGCCGGCTGTTGATCCGGCGCGACGGCACGAACGTCGTCATCCAAGTACTCGAAAAGGACTCGTTCGGCTCGGGCCAGGCAGAGCTCGAGCACGGCGCAATGCCCACGCTCGCGAAAATCGGGCGCCTACTGGCCGCGATGTCGGGCAGCGTCACGGTCGCCGGACATACCGACAACGTGCCGATCAGCAACGCTCAGTATCGCTCGAACTGGGACTTGTCCGCCGCGCGCGCCGCATCGGTCGGCGAAGAGCTCTTGAAGGCCGGCATCGAGCCGTCACGGCTCATGATCAGCGGTCACGCGGACACACAGCCCAGAGCACCTAACGACACACCCGAGCACCGTGCGCTGAATCGGCGCGTCGACATCACGTTCACGAACGGGAAGAACAAGCATCTCGGCTGGACGGACGCCGTGCCGCAAGACACCTCGACGGCGCCGCCGGCACCGCGACCGAATGCCGACGCGCCACCCGTGACGAGCCCGCCCTAAAGCCTGATCACGAAGCCGACGGTCAAATACGGCAGCAAGTCGAGATTGCTCAACGAACCGGCCAGATCCGCCCGCTCCTTTTCGATGTCGGCCTCGAAGCCGGGATCGCCCAACAGCGTGCCGCTGCCTTCGAGCGACACTTTCGGGGCGCCTTGGTCGACCACGCCGAGATCGAGGGACATCCCGAAGTGGCGACGTTTGCGAGACCAATCCCAACCGACGCCGACGAACGGCGCCGTGTGCTTGAAGGAGACGCGACCCGCGAGAGTGCCGACTTCGTCGGGCGTATACGTCGTGTCGCCCACGGTAATGTCGTTCGCGGGACGGCTGACGGCGTCGAGACGATTGTCGTTGCGCAGCACGCCGCCGGAGACGCGAAACGCCGACTTGAGGGGGTGGAAATCGAAGGTGACCGACAGCGAGTCCCAGACGAGATCGAAGTTGTAGCTGATCCCGGAGCGTTCGTCGTCGAAGCCGAACTTCGAGCCGTTGAGCCCGCCACGAAGCGCCAAACGATCGGTCAGCTCATAAGTGTATTCGACGCCCAAGCCGAGCGCACCGGCCCTCAGGCCGATTGCTTGTCCGTCCGCCCACGCCACCGACGCGGGACCGAGGAGCCCGAGGACGAGCACGAGCCTGCGAATCATGAGTCTCTCCCCAACTGCGAACTGTCGCGCGACACTAGCGAGCGGCTTCCGACGTGCCGAGGGCGTCTGTCACATTCCATCGCAAACCGGCGTTTACCCGATAGACGAGCTAAAGCCAATCGCTGCGCATGCTCATGATGCCTTCGCTGCCGGCGAGAACCGACGCGCAAAGCGCAGACGCCCGCGGCAGCAGTTGCTCGGCGTAGAATCGCGCGAGGCCCCACTTCGGGCCGTCCGCGGCGCGCTCCGGTGACGAACGGGCCGCCTGACGCCAACAGTGCACGCCGCCGAGCACGTTTCCAAAAGCCAGCAACAGGTTCACTCCGATCGCGCCGGACAAGGCGGGGTCCTGATGCTGGCGCTCGAGCACGAATCTCGCACAACGCTCCAACTCTTCGATGGCGCTGCGAAACCGGGCTGCAAGCGCCGAATCCCGCCCGGCATCGAGCTCGGCACGAATCTCGGCCAACAGATCGAAGGCAGCACGTCCCCCGTCGCCCGCAAGCTGCCGTCTGACGAAATCGTTGGCCTGAATGGCCGTCGTGCCTTCGTAAATCGTCGTGATGCGCACGTCGCGCATGGGCTGAGCGGCGCCGGTCTCCTCGATATAGCCAGCGCCGCCATGCACTTGGAGCGCGAGGGAGACGATCTCCTGGGCCGTTTCCGAGCACCATGCCTTGACGACCGGCGTGAGCAACGAAGCGCGCGCGACGGCCGAAGGATCGCCGGCGCCGTCTTGGGCGAGATCGATCTCCAAGGCGGTCGAGTACGCGAGGGCGCGCATCGCCGTGAGCTCGGCCTTCATCACGAGCAACATACGGCGAACGTCCGGGTGCTCGATGATGGGCACCCGTTGGCTGCCCCCGGGCGCCACTCCCTGCACACGCTCGTGGGCATAGGCGGACGCTTGACGATAGGCGCGCTCCGCCACGCCGAGCGCTTCGACCCCCACCGCCAGGCGTGCCCGGTTCATCATCGTGAACATGCACGACAGACCGTCGTGCAGCCTGCCGACGAGGTAGCCCACGGCCCCGTCGCCGTCACCGTAGCTCAACACGCACGTTGGGCTCGCCCGGATTCCGAGCTTATGCTCGAGCGAAACCGTGGTGACGTCGTTCAACGCGCCGAGGGCGCCGTCGGCCATCGGCAGCCGCTTCGGCACGAGAAACAGCGAAAGGCCTCGTATGCCCTCCGGCGCACCGGACGTGCGAGCCAGCACGAAGTGCACGATGTTGTCCGTGAAGTCGTGATCGCCCCAGGTGATGAAGATCTTTCGACCCCTGAGCCTATACCGCTCGCCATCGGGCGTGGCGACGGTCTTGATGGCCGCAAGGTCGGAACCGGCTTGCGACTCGGTCAAGTTCATCGTGCCGGTCCACTCGCCCGCCACGAGCTTCGGCAAGAACACGGACTGGAGGGCCTCGTTGCCGTGGCGCAGGAGGGCCTCGATCGCCGACTGCGTGAGCATCGGGCAAAGCGCAAAGGCCAGATTCGCTTGCCGCCACATCTCCGCGACCGGCACGGCGACGACGTTCGGCAGACCCTGGCCGCCGAAAGCGGGCGGTGCCGCGACGCCGACCCACCCGGCCGCCGCGAACTTGGCATAGGCCTCGCGCATGCCTTGTGCAGTCCTCACCCGCCCATCCTCGAGCGTCGCACCGCAGCGATCGGCGCTGCGATACAACGGGCCGAGCTCCAGCTCCGCGAAACGGGCGGCTTCTTCGAGCACCGCGTCGATGATCTCTTGCGTCAGATCCCTATGCAGCCCGGCGGCATGCAGGCGCTCGAGGCCGCCGAGCCCCGCCAGCGCCGAGCGCATGTCCTCCACAGGCACTCGATAGTCCGGCATCGCACCCGCTCCACGGCCATCGGCCCCTGTCCGGAATCTTACGCTCCCGGAGCGGTCTGAGCGCTCAGGGGGCGGCGCGAAAGCCCTTTCTGGGCACACGGAGAGGTGTTAACGTTGAGGCGAGCACGCAACGTATCAGAGTAGGACGTAACTCCTTGTCAACGCCGATCGCGCCACTTGTTTCTCGGTTCCTGCGCTGCTGCTCGCTCCTGGCCGGCGCGTTGTCGATCGGCTGCTCATCCGAAGTCGTGGTCGAGTCCAAATTCCCCACGCCGCTCGTCGAGCCCCTGCCCGTGCGCATGGGCGTGATCTACTCCGAGGAGCTTCACAACTATATCTACACGGAACAGCTTCCCGAGCAATCGGTGTGGACGATCGACCTCGGCGACGCCAACCTCGCGATGTTGCAGCCGCTGTTCTCGCAGATGTTTCGCGAGACCCGCGAGGTATCGTCGGTGCCTACGAGCGCCACCGACGGTCAGCTCGACGGCGTGCTCGAACCCAATCTCGCGAAGTTCGAGTTCGATGTCCCAATCGGGGAGCGCGACAAGTTCGTCGAAGTCTGGATGCAATACGATTTGACGTTGTACGAGCCCAACGGCGACAAGGTCGTCACGTGGCCCGTCAGCGGCTACGGCAAAGCCGAGCTCGGGCGCAATCGAGAGGAGGCCGTGCAGCGTGCGGCCATCGTTGCCATGCGCGAAGTCGGCGCGACGATCTCCACGAAATTCGCTGATCAACCACAGGTCAGCACTTGGCTAGGAGAAGTACGGAATGGAACCACGGTATCGGTCCAGCGTCCACCGGCCCAAGCCGACGCTGCACAATCGTCCATCAACAACTGAAGCTGCGCGCACCCTCGCCTGCTGGGCGCTTGCCGCAGCCCTGCCGTTCATTGCATCGGCTTGCGGGACGACGTCGAGAATCGAGCCGTACAAGCAGACCAATGCCGTGATTCACGCCGGCGAAAACGTGGTGGTGCTCGCCCGCAAGCAGCATGCGAACCACGAGGCCGAGGAGAACTTCGTTCAGTGCATCAGTAACTCGCTGGCCAAGGGGCAGCCCACCATCTCCGTGCACTCGTCCAAGGATTTCGAGGACCGGATGTACCCTTGGTTCGAGCCATCGACGGCGCCGTTGAGCACCGAAGACCTGTCGCGGCTGCTCGAACGCCCAGGCGTGCTCGAGCAAGTCAAAGACACGGGCGTGCGCTACCTCGTCTGGCTCGACGGCTCGACCGACCGGGTGGCGAGCGGCGGGGGCATCACGTGTGCCGCAGGCATCGGCGGCGCCGGCTGCATGGGTCTGGCATGGTGGGAAGACGATGCGCGCTACGATGCCACCGTTTGGGACATTAAAGAGCTGCAATCGGCCGGCACGATACACGCCGACGTCAAAGGCCGGTCGGTCATGCCCGCTATCATCATTCCGCTGCCGTTCATTGCACGTCCGCAAGCGACGGCCTGCAAAGGGCTGACCGAGCAGCTCAAAGAGTTCCTGACCACGCCACAAGGCTACGGGGCGGGGCCCGCACCGGACGTGGGCTGATCGGTCGCCGAAGCGGCCTGAACCCGCCGGTAAAGCCGGGCAGCGTCGATTTGCGTAATCTGCCGAATGGTTCTTAGCGCGGGCTCCCTGCTGCGCCTACACTTCGGCTTTCTCGTCACTGTTGGGCCGCCTGACTCGCGTCGACGCCGATGAACGACCGCCGGGACTTAGAGCTCGTGCTCGACTCGGGCGCGCCGATAGTGGTTATCCAAACCACGGACGAAAGCCGTTTCCTCGATCTGCTGACCCAGATCGCAGTCGGACGGCCCGCGAAGGGCTATCGCCCGCTGTTCCGCTGGTCCGTCACCGACGGGCTGCAGCGACTCGACCTCGATCTGGAGCCCCAGCGCCACAATGCGGAGCCCGAAGAGGTTCTGCGCCACATCCGATCGGTCGATAAGCCGGGTATCTATGCCCTGCTCGACTTTCACCCTTTCCTCGATGACCCTGTCAACGTCCGCTTGCTCAAGGACATTGCCATCAATGCGCAGCGGTCGAGCATCGCCGTGCTCCTGATCGGTCACCGCGTCGACTTGCCGGCCGAGCTCCAGGGCCTCAGTGCACAGTTTTCGCTGAGCCTGCCAGACGAAAAGGAGCGCCTCGCGATCGTCGACAGCTGCCTCGACGACTACCAGCAAGAATACGGTGGGCGAGTCCGCGTGGACCCCTCCGCGCTCGAGATGCTCATTGCCAATTTGTCGGGACTCACGCACGCGGACACCGAGCGCTTGGCGCGCAACGCAATCCGCGACGACGGCGCGATCAGCGTTGCAGACGTGCCCGCCGTCATGCAAGCGAAGTATCAACTGCTGAACGGGGGCGGCGTATTGAGCTTCGAGTACGAGACTGCTCACCTCAGCGATCTTGCCGGCTTCCGTAACGTCAAAGTGTGGCTGCAGCAGCGCCGCGCTGCATTCCGCGGGGAGCGGCCCGCGGGCCTCGACCCGCCGCGCGGCATGCTACTGATCGGCGTCCAAGGCTGCGGCAAGAGCGTTGCCGCAAAGGCCGCAGCCAGCGTGTTCGGAGTTCCTCTCCTGCGGCTCGACTTCGGCGCGCTGTACAACAAGTACCACGGCGAGACGGAACGCAATTTGCGCGAGTCGTTGAAAACCGCGGACATCATGAGCCCCTGTGTGCTCTGGCTCGACGAGATCGAGAAAGGGCTGGCGTCGGGCCACGACGAAAGCGGCACCGCGCGGCGTGTGCTCGGCGGCTTTTTGACCTGGATGGCCGAGCGCAAGAGCGCCGTATTTCTCGTCGCGACGGCCAACGACGTTCATGAGCTTCCGCCCGAGCTCGTCCGCAAGGGCCGATTCGACGAGATCTTCTTCGTCGACCTGCCCGAGGTCGCTACGCGCGCCGACATCCTGTCCATTCATCTCGGCAAGCGGGGCCTCGCCCCGGCCCAGTTCGAGCTGCCGAAGCTCGTGGAGCTCACGAAGGGCTTTTCGGGGGCCGAGATCGAGCAAGGCATCGTCGCGGCACTGTATGCGGCCCATGCGCTGGGTCACGAGCCGCATGCCGCCCACCTCGCAGCCGAGTTCAAAAAGAGCCGCCCGCTCTCGATCATGATGGCCGAGCGCGTCGAGGCGCTCAGGGAGTGGGCGAAATCGCGCACCGTCGCGGCTGAGTGAATCTCACGGGGAGACACGAGTCTTCATATCACGTAGGATTAAACAAGAGCGCGCTAATTGTCTGAAATGTCAACAAAACTCGGCGAAGACGACGATTTTCTAGACGACGCGCCGACCGACGAGCTACCGATTCTGCTCGAAACGGCGGTGCTCGACCCCCACGAGTACGCCGTCGGCTCGGCCGACGACGAGCCGACCGGCGAGCATACGGCGCTCCATGCCGGTCCAGCCTCCGCGGACGTGCAGGCCGCAGCAGAAAATCGCGCTTTGCGCGACGAGCTCGAGGCTGCGCGCGCGCAGCTCCAGCGCACTGCGGCCCAGGCAGCCGAAATCGAGCGCAACGCGGCCGGCAGAATGACGACGATCGATCGCCTGGCTCGCGAGCTCGAGGACGCCACCGAACGAGTCGAAATGCACCGGCAGGCCGAAAGCCGCCTGGCCGACGACGTGCGCGAGCGGGACAGCGAGCTCGAAGAGCTTCGTGTGGCACTGGACCGGCTCCGCGCAGAACTTCAAGCACAACAAGCTCAGAGTGCGCAGCTGCGTGCGTCCCTCGAAGCGACGCAGACCGAGGTCGCGGCCACGCACGAGGCGCTGGCCGGCAAGAACGGGCGAGAAACGCCAGCCGCGGACGTCCCCTCATCGGCCGGTGCCGCGGCCCAGCCTCTACGTGAGGAAATCGCCGCGCTCACGACGTACATCGACAATCGGCGTCGCTGGTGGGACGCCCTGCAGGCGGAAACGGACGAGCAACGCCGGCGCATCGCCGAGCTCGAGCGCGAGGTCGGGCAACGAGCACTGCGCGAACGGCGTGCCGAGGAGCTCGCCGCTCGCGAGCGAACCAAGGCAAACGAGCTCAAGGACGCCATGCTCGAGGCGACGAGCGCCCTGGAGCGCCGCGATCGGGCACTGACCGGCGCCATCATCCGAGCCTCGCAACCGATCATCCCGAGCACGCCACCTGCGCGCGCCCAGGGCGAGCCCGGCGCCACTACCGACGCGCCCGCACCGACGCCGCCGGAGGCGGCCGCCTTGGAGCCAAGGCCCGCTGCGGCCAAGCCGCCGCCAGCGATGCCTATCGACGTGCCCGTCGAAGCTCCCGAATCGGCCCCGGTCGCAGCTGCCGCAGTGACGATAGACTCGGAAGAAGCGTTCGAGATCGTCGCCCAGCTCGAGGCCGAGCTCGAGCACAAACGCGAGCAACTCGATCGCCGCGAAGTCGAGCTAAGCGAACGTACCGCTAGACTCGCAACTACGGAAGCCGAGTCCGACGCATTGCGCACCGAGCTCGGCGACGCGCGAAAGGCTCTCGCCGCGACGCGCGCCGACCTCGAACGGGAGCGCCACGAGAAGGCGCAGCTCGAGAGCATGCTCGACGACCGCGACCAGCGCCTCGACAAGCTCGAGCGCGACCTCAGCGATAGATTGAGCGCCATTCAGCGGCTGACGAGCGCAAGCTCGAGCACCCCGCGTGCGGCCGATTTCCTCGAGATACCCGATGGCACCCAAGCCCCGGCGCTGGTGTGCCTGACGAGCGATACACCGCGGACCTACCCACTCGGCAAGAGCACGATCACGATCGGCCGCAGCTCGCAATGCGACATTCAAATCTTCACTCAATTCGTGAGCCGCGAGCACGCGCGAATAAACGCGAGCCGGAATGGCGTCGTCATCGAGGACCTCGGCAGCACCAACGGTGTTTTCGTCAATTCGGTGCGCATCGACCGCCAGGAGCTCGCTCACGGCGACCTCGTGACCGTCGGCGAGACGCAGTTCCGCTTCCTCGAGGCGCTGGCCCACTAGCCCTCGGGCACGCCCGTGCGAGAAAATGCCGGCGCCATGCAAAACGCCCCCTTACGCACAGAACTGCTCATCGGCCTGTTCGCTTTCGCTTTCGGCTTTCTCTTACTGCCGTTTCCGATCTATTGGGTGGGACAGCAAGTCATCGGCGATTACGCGCCGGGCGAGGGCGTGCTGCACCTCGCCGAGAACATTTGGAGCGACTTTCTCACGCTTCAACCGACGGCATGGATTCTCGTGCTGAGCCCTTATGCCGTCGTGCAATTAGGCCGCCTCGTCCATCGACTGTGGCGCATCGGCAGCCCTGTGATTCGTGTCACAGATCCGCACGATAAACCATAATCGCGCCCGCCCATCCTGGTAGTCTGGATCGACGCACCGCGGGCCGCCTGCAGAGCGCGGTTCGCCGCGGTCGCGGGCATCCGCTGCTCGAAGCTTCACGAAGTGACACGATGTTCAGACTGCTAAAGCGCTGGCTAGGTTGGGATTCGGACTCGGGGCTGTTCGACTTCAAGGACCTCGATGTCACCGTGCGCCCGAAACCGCACGTCATTCCGCGTGCGCCCCAACCGCGACCACGGACGGCGCAACGGACCGCGGAACGCACTGCGGGTAAACGCCCGGCTCAGCAGCCTGCCAACGCGCCGCAAAAGCGCCCCGCCCGCGCAGCGCAACAGCCCGCCGCCGGCGCCGGTAACCCCCCGCCTGCGCGCACAGCCAAGAAGGCCAAAAAGAAGACGGCCGCCGAGATTCTGGACAACCCGCTACTCACACTGGACCGTCCGACCGAGGACGGCTTCGACCCCTACAATACCGGGGCGTTCAATCGCAGCCAGTCGTGGGAACGGATCGGCCGGCGCAAGCGCTGAGCCCGCCGATGCGCATGCCGAGGTCGCAGTGCGCATCGATCACGACGGCCAGTAAAACCAGCCGAGTGCCGCGAGCCCGGCAAACAGCGCCGCCACGGCGGCGCGCCGCCAGACGGCCCCGCGCAGCAATCCGTAGAAACTCACCGCTGCCAGGGCGGTCAAACCTGCGAACACACCGAGATTCACGAGCAGCGAGGGGAGTTCCTCTTGCAGTCGCGGATACTCGGACCGGAGCATCGTGAAAACCACCAGAACGCCGCCCAAGCCGAATGTGATCGCCGCTGCGCTGCCGAGCACGAAGCCCAAGAGGACGACGGAAGGTTTCATCGATCCTGCCTCCGCGCCGTGGAACGAGCGTGAGCGGGTGTCTCAGCCGCGTGATTGGCTTGGTGTTTTTGTTCCATCGGGCTTGATTCACCGCGTCAACGCACCGAAACTTAACAGATTAGTGACCGACGTCGCCACGGTCCCCAAGGAGGTAACGTGAGGGAGCTGCTCGGCCGGTTGATGACCGGCATTGTATTGTTGTCAGCCAGCTTGGCGGCCTACGCGACGGTCGAACCGTTGCCGCCTCTCAAAATGGAGCCCAAGGACTCGGCGATCAGTGCGAGTGTCACGAAGCTCATCGAGCAACTCCATTATTCCCAGCCGCATCTAGATAAATCGCTGTCGTCGGCCATCCTCGATCGGTATCTCGACTCGCTGGACGGCAACCGCATGTACTTCACCGCGAGCGACATCGCGAGCTTCGGCCGGCTGCGCTACGAGCTCGACGAGCGCACGCGTACCGGCGATCTGCAGCCGGTCTTCGACATCTTCAATTTGTTCCGTGAGCGCGCGGGCGAGCGTGTCGACTACGCGATCAGCTTGCTTCAGACGGAGCCGGACTTCTCGGCCGACGAGTCGTTCCGCTGGGACCGCAGCGACCTGCCGTGGCCCGTCTCCGACGCGCAGATCAAAGAGGTCTGGCGGCAAAGCGTCAAGAGCGACGGCTTGCGACTCGTGTTGACCGGCAAGACCTGGCCGGAAGCTGCCGACATCCTCAAGGACCGCTACGAACGCTCCTACAAGCGCATCACGCAGCTCACGGCAGACGACGTGTTCGAGAGCTACATGAACGCGGTCGCTCACAACGTCGACCCGCATTCGAGCTACATGTCCCCGCGCCAGAGCGAGGAATACCGGATTCAGATGAGCCTGTCCTACGACGGCATCGGCGCGTCGCTGCAGCTCGATGACGACCTCGTCAAGGTCATGAACATCATCCCGGGCGGTCCCGCGCAAATCGATGGACAGCTCAAGCCCGAAGACCGAATCACTGCCGTCGGCGAAGGCCCCGAGGGCGAGCTCGTGGACGTGATCGGCTGGCGGCTCGACGACGTCGTGCAGCGCATCCGCGGCCCGGGCGGCACTCGTGTGCGGCTGCAGGTGCTCCCGGCCGGCGCGGCGCCCGGCTCGCCGGAGAAGACCATCGAGCTCGTCCGCGACAAGATCAAGCTCGAGGAACAGGCCTCGAAGAAGAGCCTCATGGAGGTGCCGTTCGAGGGCAAGACCTACCGGATTGGCGTGATTCGCGTACCGAGCTTCTATCAGGATTTCGCCGCGCGCAGTCGCGGCGACGAAGATTACACGAGCACCTCGCGCGATGTCGCTCGGCTGCTCAACGAGTTCAAGAAGGAAGGCGGTATCGACGGTCTCGTCATGGATCTGCGCGCCAACGGCGGCGGACATCTTTCCGAGGCCACGGAGCTCAGTGGACTGTTCATCGAGCGAGGTCCTGTCGTGCAATTGCGCGAGACGAACGGCAACATCTCCGTGCTCGACGACCCGAGCCCGACGGCCGCGTATGAAGGGCCGATGGCGGTGCTGGTGGACCGCTACAGCGCAAGTGCATCGGAGATCTTCGCTGCAGCGATTCAGGACTACGGTCGTGGCGTGATCATCGGACAACAGACTTTCGGCAAGGGCACCGTGCAGAACCTATTCCCGCTCGATCGGGTCATGCGCGGCACTGACAACGGTCAGCTCACTCTCACCATCGGCAAGTTCTATCGGGTCACGGGTGAAAGCACACAGCACCGTGGCGTGCTTCCTGACGTGGAGCTACCTTCATTGGTGGACACCAAGACCGTCGGCGAAAGCACACGCGACACGGCACTGCCTTGGGACCGTATTCAACCGACGCGCTTCCGCGCGGCCGGAAATCTGACCACCGAGATTCAAACGCTGCGCACGGATCAAACGGCGCACGCGGCTGAAGACCCGGACTTCAAGTACTTGGTCAGCGACATTCAGGCCTTCGACCAGCTGACTTCGCAGAAGACGCTGTCGTTGAATCTCGAGAAGCGCAAGGCCGAGAACAAAAAGCTCGAAACCGACAGGCTCGAGCGCGAGAACGAGCGCCGGAAAGCGTTGGGGCTCGAGACCGTTGCGTCGGTGGACAAGCTCAACGACGCTGAGCTGCCCGAAAAGATCATCTTGGACGAGGCAGCGCGCGTGACGGCAGAGATGGTTGCGCTGGAGCATCCCTCGGCGCGCCAACGCCAGCTGATCAGCGGTTCGGAAACGACGCGACCGAAGGAGACTGCCGCCCCGCAATAGCGCGGGAGCAGCGCTAGCGCAGGACCGACAGCAGGTCCCAATAGTCGTCCGCAAGCACGTTGATACGTAGCGGCGCGTCGCTCGCGCGCCGCGATAGTTCCACCACGTCCCCCGCGGCGGAGGGTTGTAGTCCGACTTCGCGGGCAATGAGTTGCACGCAGTCGATCGTCGGGACCGAATCGGTATCGTTGCGGTACTTCATCTCGCCGAGCAGCTGATCGGTCCGCTTCTTGACGTGATCGGCCAGCGTCTTTTGCTGCTTGAGCTCTTCGATGCGCTCGCGAATGCGCTCGACCATGCGGTCGCAATCCCGCCGGTCACCGAACTTCATGTCGCCGACGCTGCGCTCCGTGGCGGTCTTCGCCAACGAAGCGAGATCGTGCTCCGAGAAATGCACGACGAGGTGCTGGGCCAGAGCGATGACCGCGGTATTGATGAGTCGCCGGCTTTCGAGGGACAAGTCCTCCGGCTCCGGCAACGGCTCCCCTTGAATCTTCTCGGCGAGCTCCTTGACCTCTTCTATCTTGTCCTCGAGGATGCCGAGCCCATTGCGCAGCGCCGCCGCCCGCCGCTTGAGGCGCGGACCCCGAAAGAGCTTGATGAGAGGATTCATGCTCTGGACCTTCTGCTCGAGCCGCGTCGCTTCGTCCGACACGAGCTTGCGCTTCTCGACGAGGCCGCGGAATTTGTCGTTGATGGCGCCGAGGCGGCGCTTACGCTTCGCAAGCGCCGCCTCGTGCAGTTGCGCGCGCTCGCGCCTTTCGCGCTGCAGCTGGAGTTCCTTGCCGAATTGCTCGAGCCGCTGGGCCGCCACGCGCCAGAGGTGACGAAGCTGAAAATAGACCATCGCATTGGCGGCCGCCAATGGATTCGTCAGCAGCCGCTCGAGGCCCTCGAGCTGCTCCTGAGCCCGGACGATGGCGCCTTCCTGCTCCTTGAGCCTATCTAGAAGCTCGAAACGCTCGCGGCGTAAAGCACGCAGCTCGCGCTTTACGTCGGCGCGGTTCCAATACAGCTTGAGCAGCTGATCGGAAGGCTGAGTGTCTTGTCGCTCGAGAAGAGCCCCTAACATCGGCCGGCACCAGATTCTGTAACAATGTCGACAGACGAATATAGCGACTACAACAACGGCAAACCGTGACTCAGAGCAAGAATCCCGGGTCCGCGCATCGCCGTAGGCGGAGGATGAGAAACGCCGTCGCCGGACCGATGCTGTGGCCGGGCGTTGCTCAGACGAGCGCTTCGGGCGCCGCGCTCAAGCTATGCCCCACGTCGAACAAGTAGTCCAGCCACTTGTTGAGCATCATGTTCCTTCGCCAGCGCCGATCGAGCTCGGCGCCGCTGTCGAGGGAGAACTCCCGCAGTTTGTGGTGGTGATGGCGATCTCGCCCTGCCACGACCTCGACGAGGCGAGCATCGTGGTAGATACGCAGAACCAGGTCCGGGTCCGGCACGGGCTCCCCACCCCCCTCGAACCAATACGTGAGCCGCAGCGTCGTCGTGTAGGGCTCTTGGCGAATGACTTCTATGTGGAGATCACTGTCGTGGGGTGTCGACGACATCATCGCGGTTCCGGTCCAGGCGAAACCACCGGTGAGCTGGCCGAGCTTGATGTAGTTGCTCTCGTAAAGCGTCATGAGCCCGGTGAAGCTACCGGGCCGATAAACACACTCCGGGACGATTAAGCTGTCGACGAGCATTTGCCGATACCCTGTCTCAAATACGCGCCCTAGGCAACCTACCGACTACCAATCCGATCGGCGTTTCCGCCTGAGACTCGGCGCGATCAAACCTATCACGATGCCGCCGAGCAACACGCCGGCACCGACGACAAACCAGTTCTGATTGTTACGGCTCGACAACGAACGATTGTTCGTGGTGAGCTCGTCCACTTGCCTTTCACGCTCGATGAGCTTCTGGCGCAAGCTAGTGTTCTGATCGCGGATCTCGACGACGTTGGCCGCGGCCTTCTGCAGATCAGAAAGCTCCGTGCTGACCTGCGTACTGCTTGCCTTGAGATCGGCGAGCTCCGCCTGCGTGCTGTTGAGCTCCGACCGAAGCATCGAGTTGTCGGTTTCCAGATCCGCAGCCGCGCTCTTGGCCGCCGCCAAATCCCTCTCGGCGGCCACCAGGCGATCCTTGGCCGCCGGCTCGGGCGACAGATACCGCGTCAGTAACCAGCCCTCCGTGCCCTTGTCGAGCGCCCTGACACGCGAATAACCCTTGTCGGCGTCCTGCTCGAGCACCTCGACCGCTTGCCCGGCCTCGAGGCCCCGCAGGATCAAAAAGTCGGTGCTCGGCCCGCGGCGCAATTGCACGACGAGATCATCGGAAATATAGCGAGTCTCGGCGTGAGCAACGGCCACCGCCAGCATCGACAGGCCCGTGAGAGCCAGGCAACGAAACGACATCCAACCCTCGGTAACTACGACCTTTATCGATTCGAGACTAGCCTATCTCATCGATCTTGGAAACCGCAGCCGACGTGTTTTGCCGACTGCGGCACACAGGGGACTACGGCTTCTTGAAGTACTGTTCCCGATAGAAGCGCAGCTCGCGAATCGAATCGTGGATGTCGGCGAGCGCCAGATGCACGGACTGCTTCTCGAACCGCTCCCCGACCTCCGGCATCCACAGTTTGGACAAGATTTTGAGCGTGGACACGTCGAGGTTTCGGTAGTGAAAGAACGCCGCGAGCTCGGGCATGTGCTTGATGAGAAACCGCCGATCCTGGCAAATGCTATTGCCGCAAATGGGCGAAGCGCCTTGATCGACGTATTGCCGAAGAAATGCGAGCGTGGCCTGCTCGGCTTCGGATTCGTCGACTCGGCTCGCGCGGACGCGCTCCGTCAGCCCGGACTGACCGTGTTGACGAGTGTTCCACCCATCCATGGCGGCCAAAACCTCATCGCTCTGGTGAACGGCGAGCACGGGCCCCTCCGCAAGCACGGTGAGCTCCTTATCGGTGACGACGGTGGCGATCTCGATAATCCTGTCGGTCTCGGGATCGAGGCCGGTCATTTCGAGATCGATCCAAATCAAGTTTTCCTTCTGATTGAGAATGGCGATCCTCCGCAGTACTAGTGACTGACAAACCCCGATCGAGTCATGATCCGCAGCCGGCTCACCCCAGCGAACCTTTGAGAGGTCGCCCCCCCAACACGTGCAAATGGGCGTGAAAAATCACTTGCCCTCCTTCCCGATTGACGTTCATTGCGACCCGATAGCCGGGCAGGCCGTGCTGTGCGGCCAACTTCTTCGCCGCCAGCATGAGTGCACCGGCCAACGCTTGGTCTTCCGACTCGAAATCGTTGAGAGTGGACAGGTGCCTTTTGGGAATCACGAGACAGTGAAACGGCGCTTGCGGATGGATGTCCTTGAAAGCCAGCACGTCACCGTCCTCATATATCCGATCGGCAGGAATCTCGCCCGCGAGGATCTTGCAAAACAGGCAATCGGGATCCGTCTCGGCCGTGCTCATCTACCGCTCTCCTCGGCAGCCACGGGACCGACTTCGACGTCGCGCCGACCAGTCAGCGCCCGCGACAGCGTACCGCTATCGATGAACTCGAGCTCGCCGCCTACGGGCACACCGTAGGCGATCCTGCTCGCCCGCAGCCCGTGCTTGTGGGCCAACGCCGCGACTAGATGCGCCGTCGCGTCTCCTTCGACCGTGACGCTCGTCGCGAGCACGACCTCGGCGAAACCTTCGCTCTTGAACCGCTCTTCGAGCAACTCGAGACCGAGCTCCTTGGGACCGACGCCGTCGATCGGCGATAGATGTCCCATCAAGACGAAGTACCGGCCTCGGTACGCGCCTGAATGTTCGATCGCCAGAAGATCCGCGGGCGTCTCGAGCACACAAATCTGCGTCGTGTCCCGCCGCTCGCTTGCGCAAAACCGACAGATCCGCTCTTCGGTCAACATGCGACATCGCTCGCAGTTGCGAACGCAGCGCATCGCTTCTTGCAGGACGCTCGACAGTCGGCCGCCACCCTCTCGGTCCTTGTCCAGCAGATGAAACGCCATGCGCTGCGCAGACTTTGCGCCGACGCCCGGCAAACACTGCAACGCCTGGATCAGCTGGTTGAGGAGCGGCGAATAGACGTCTTGCACGGCTTCAAAAGGGCAGTTTCATGCCCGGAGGCAAACCCATGCCACCGGTAACGGACGACAACTTGTCCTGAACGGTCTGTTCGATCTTGCGATTCACATCGTTGATGGCCGCGGCAACGAGGTCCTCGAGCATCTCCTTGTCGTCCCCGAAAACCGAGTCCTCGATGACGACACGACGCACTTCGTGCTTACAGTTCGCCACGATCTTGACCATACCGCCACCGGCCTCGCCCTCGACCTCGATGTCTGCGAGCTCCGCCTGCGCCTTTTGCATGTTTGCCTGCATTTGCTGAGCTTGGCGCATCAGTTGGCTCAGGCCCTTCATATCGTAACCTCTCGTGTGACTTGCGCTATTTGAGCTTATTTCGTCGAGCGGACGGTATCCGCTTCGACGGTCGCGTTGAAGGCGCTTTGGAGCGCCTTCACATTCGGATCGCCCTCGATCGACTCACGAGCGCTCCGCATACGCTCGTCCTCGTTGGCCTTGCGGATCTCCGCGGGCGTGGGCCGCGCCGGCGTTCCCGCCGAGATCGTCAGTCGAAGCTCGCGACCGAAGTGCTCTCTGAGCGCCGCCTCGAGACGCCCCCGCAGCTGCTGCGTGTTGAGATGGCTCTTATCCTCCGGAAGCACGAGCTGCATCGCCCCGTTTGCATACGAAGCGAGATCGCAGTGATCTGCCAGCTGACGCGCCGGACCTCGAACCTCCAGCTCCTGCAGCAACGCCGGCCATTGCATCTCGCGCGTCGACCCTTGCCGCGCCGAGTCATGATCCGCCGCCACGGCACGCGCGGCCGGCGCAGGCTTGCGGCGCACCTCATCGGATGCCGGGGCCGCGGGAGTTTTGGAATTGGCTACTGCGGAACGAGGCGCTTCCTGCGGACGGGGCTGCGCACCGGCAGGCGTCGCGCGGCGCTGCTGATCGGGCACGTCGGGCCGAAACGCGAGCATTCGCAACAGCGTCATCTCGAAACCCATGCGCGGATCTCTGCACACCGGTAGATCGCGTCGACCTTGCAGAGCGATCTGGTAGTAGAGCTGCACATCCTCGGGCGAAATGGACTTCGCCAAAGGTTCGAGCTCCGCATAGTCCTCGTCGTCCGGTCTGCCGACAACGAGTTGCAAAACGGCGAGACGCTGCAAAGCACCCAGCAAATCGTCGAGCACGGACCCATAGTCGGGCGCGAGCTCATCGAGCCGGTCCACTTCGGTCAGCAACGCTTGTCCGTCTGCCCGAGACAACGACTCGAGCAGGCGAAAGACGTGGTCGCGATCGATGCTGCCGAGCATCGTGTTTACGAGACCGGATTCGACCCTGCCACGACCGAAAGCGATGCTCTGATCCAATAGGCTCAAAGCGTCGCGCATGCTGCCGTCCGCGGCGCGCGCAATGGCCTTGAGTCCGTCGCTCTCGGCATCGACATTTTCGGCCGCGCAGATTTGCTCGAGCTGCGCCTGAATCTGCGCCACCGTGAGCTTTTTGAGGTTGAACTGCAAGCAACGCGACAACACGGTGATCGGCAACTTCTGCGGATCGGTCGTCGCAAACAGGAATTTCACGTGCGGCGGCGGCTCCTCCAGCGTCTTCAGCAACGCGTTGAAGGAGTGATTGGACAGCATATGCACTTCGTCGATCAGGTACACCTTGAAGCGGCCGCGCGTCGGGGCGTACTGCACGTTGTCGAGCAGCTCGCGGGTATCGTCGACGCGCGTACGCGACGCCGCGTCGACCTCGATCAGATCGACAAACCGCCCCTCGTCGATCGCGACGCAGGCACTGCAAATACCGCACGGCTCCGGCACGACGCCTTGCTCGCAATTGAGCGCCTTGGCGAGAATTCGCGCGACGGTGGTCTTGCCCACGCCGCGCGTCCCGGAGAACAGGTACGCGTGGTGCAGCCGGTTTTCGGTCAGCGAATTCACGAGGGCGCCCACCACATGTGGCTGACCCACGAGCTGCTCGAAGCGCCGCGGCCGCCACTTCAGTGCCAAAACCGTATACGTCACGCCTAACCCAAGCCTCCTGAAACCAGTGTCCGCGTCAGCCCGACCCCGGCACCCAACCAAATCGCTACCGCTGCTCCCTTCCGGGCCTGACGGGGTTTACAACTGGTTGTCGCGGGGGAACCGACGCGGACCCGAGTACTTTACCAGCCCGGCCAAGACCGCGCGATTTAATGGCTTCGCGCGCGCGGAAAACGTTTGAAAGCGCGCCGACTTGTAGGCTACGCTGCCGCCCCGGCCCTGCGCGGGCGGTCTGACTTACGCGGAGAGGTGGCCGAGCGGTTGAAGGCGCACGCCTGGAAAGTGTGTATACGCCGAAAAGCGTATCGAGGGTTCGAATCCCTCCCTCTCCGCCACCACCCCGCTTCTTTTCGAACGGCCCCAGTCCCAACCGCGCACTGCAACATCACTCGAGATCGAACCACCCCGTCCCGCTCTACGCCGGAAGCTTGCTCGCGATTCGTGCCGAAGGCACGCACCGCTGAGCGTCGCTCGCCCGCATGACGCAGCGCGCGGCCTCGCTGCGACTCGAGTCGCGGGGTTTAGGCCCGGGATGAATCTTGTATAGTTGAACGCCGACGCCGGTTTGCGGCTCGCGACCAGAAGGGGGAACGATGGCGCTCGATTTCAAGGTCAACGGAACGTCGCATTCCGTCGATGTGGAGCCGCAAACGCCGCTGCTGTGGGTCATTCGCGAGGACATCGGTCTGACGGGCACGAAATTCAGCTGCGGAATCGGCCAGTGCGGGGCGTGCACCGTGCATATCGACGGACAACCGGTGCGCTCGTGTAGCTTCCCCGTCAGTCTTGCCGCCGGCAAATCGATCACGACGATCGAAGGCGTTTCGGCGGACGGCAGCCATCCGATACAAGTCGCGTGGCAGGAGCTCGACGCCCCTCAGTGCGGTTACTGCCAGTCGGGCATGATCATGAGCACACTCGCTCTGCTTGACGCGCAACCCCAGTCCCTCGGACGCAGATATCGACGCCGCCGTCACGAACGCATGCCGCTGCAGCAGCTACCACCGCGTCCGCCAGGCGATTCATCGTGCTGCCGAGTTGATGAAGGCTTGAACGGAGCACGACGATGAGCGATCGCAAGGACACACGACACTCCCCTGAGGCATCGGAAGAGGCCTTGGATCGGCGCACCTTCCTGACCGCGGCCGCGGCGGCGAACGCCGCGTTCGTGCTCGGCTTCTGGTTGCCTCCGCGCTCGGCTTCCGCGGCTGTGCCGCAAGGCGCATCGTGGTACGACGCAGAGTCGACGACGCCGGAGATCAACGCGTGGATCGTCATCGCACCCGACGACACGGTGACGATCCGCATCGCTCAGACCGAGCTCGGCCAAGGGGTGTGGACGTCGAACGCGATGATGGTTTGCGAGGAGCTACAGTGCGACTGGCAAAAAGTTCGGCAAGAGTATGCCTCCGTAAACCGCGATGCGAAGGAAATGGCGCCGACGTGGACACTCGACGTCATGGGCAACGGCGGCACGGACCCGAAGGGCGGCGGCGAGCCGGGATTTCGCAACCGTGCTCGGACTGGAGTGAGCGGCATTCCCGACAGCCTGTATCGCCGGATGCGAACCAACGAGGCGGCATCCGTGAAGGACGGCCGCTATTACTTGCAGTTGGCGGGCGCCGAAGCCCGCGAGCGTCTGCTGCTGGCCACCGCGAACGACTGGCACGTGCCGGTCTCCGAGCTCACGGCGAAAGACGGCGTGATCACGCACGCGTCGAGCGGACGTCGGACGACCTACGGCAAAATGGCCAGGCTCGCGGCAGCGACGCCGCATCCTCACCCCGAGCGCATCACGATCAAGTCGCCGGACCAGTGGACACTCATGGGGACCGAGCAGAAGAACCGCGACGTGCCGATGAAGGTCACGGGCCAAACGATCTATGGCATCGACGTGCGCGTGCCTGGCATGAAGTGGGCGGCCGTGAAGACCTGCCCGGTCTATGGCGGAACGGTCAAAAGCTACGACTTCGACGCGGTTCGGAACTTGAAGGGCGTGCGTAGCGCCATGAAATTCTCCATCCCGGACCCGAAGCTCACGCGCGGACGAATCTTCAGCGGCGGGGTCGCCGTCGTCGCCGACTCTTGGTATCAAGCCAAGTCGGCGCTGGACCGCATGCCGATCGAATGGGACATACCGCCGAAGCATGCGGCGTTCAACACGGCGAACATGCAGTCCGCCTTGTTGACGGCCTTCGACGAGCCCGGCCGCGTACGCGTCGACCAAGGCGATGTCGACGCCGCTTTCGCACGCGCCGCGAAGATCGTCGAAGCGACCTACTACGACGCCCTACCTACCGCGCGCACGTATGGAGCCCGGCAATGCGACGGTGCTCGTCACCGACGACCGCGTCGACATCTGGATGGGCGATCAGAGCCCGCAAGAGACTCGGTTCAGCGCCTCGCAGATCACGGGCATTCCTGAGCAGAATGTGTACCTGCACATGTGTCACTTGGGCGGGGGGTTCGGGCGCAACGGCAACGGTCCGCAAGCCGAGCAGGCCATTATGATCGCCAATGCGCATCGCGGCACGCCCATACACATGCTGTGGACCCGCGAGGAGGATTTCATCGGCACGACTTATCGGGCGATGGGCGCCGCCCGTCTCAAAGCCGCGCTCGATACGCGAAGGCTGGCCCGTCGCCCTGGAAGTGCGCACCGCGATGCAAAAGGACGGTTTCGGACCCGATGCCTCGTTCGATGTCACCTCGCGCTACTACGTGCCGAACTATCGATTCTCGAACCATTTTACGGAGTTTCATGTCCCGGTCGGCACGCGACGCGGTGTCGGTCAGGCCGCGCACGAGTTCTATCGCGAGAGCTTCATGAACGAGCTCGCACACGCGGCAGGCAAAGATCCTTACCGGTACCGTCGCGAGCTCATTGCCCGAACCGACCTGCCCTTCAAGAACGACATGATCAAGGCGCTCGACATCGCCGCAGAGATGTCCGGCTGGGGATCCCCCTTACCCAAGGGCCGCGTGCGAGCCATCGCACTCGAGGAGCGTGGTGCCGAGGCCGGCGCAATGGCGACGATCAGCGCGATGGTGCACACCGTGTCGGTGAGCGAGGAGGGAGTCGTTCGTCTCGAGCGCGTGGACATCGCTCACGAAACGGGCTTCGGTCTCGTGAATCCTCTGTCCGTGAAGAAACAGCTCGAGGGGCAGGTCACGTGGTTTTACAACGACGCGATGCACCAAGCCTGCAACATCGACAACGGCCGAATCGTGGAGAACAACTTCGACCGCTTTTCCCTATCGAGAATCAACGAGGACCCGCCCGAGATCAACGTTCGGCTTTTCGAGACAGGCCACTGGATTCTGGGCATGGGGCACGACCGCGGCACTTCGGTGCAATCGGCAATCGGCGAAGCGGCCTTCCAAGTTCTCGGCAAACGATTCCGCGACCTGCCGTTCAACGCCCACGGCCTCAGGTCCTAGGAGAATTCCCATGACATTCGCGAAGAGCTCGCTGCTGGCCATTGTGTTGCTCGTCGCGGTCGGTGCCCACGCGCAACAGAACTGGAACGCGCCGTTCCCTGCGCATCGCGTGATGGATAATCTGTATTTCGTCGGCACGGAACAGCTCGGAAGCTTTCTGATCACGACGCCCGCGGGCCACATCTTGATCAACAGCGACTTCGAAAGCACGGTGCCCCTTCTGAAGCGCAACGTGGCGGAGCTCGGCTTCGACTTCAAGGACATCAAGATCCTGCTCGGCAGTCACGCGCACGGCGATCACATGGAAGGCGATGCGCTCGTCAAGCAGCT
This sequence comes from uncultured Gammaproteobacteria bacterium, assembly GCA_963786385.1. Classification (GTDB taxonomy): domain Bacteria; phylum Pseudomonadota; class Gammaproteobacteria; order Steroidobacterales; family Rariloculaceae; genus FEN-1219. The sequence continues at coordinate 920,584 of CAWAYS010000005.1, read as the reverse complement.
TACGGGCGCCGAGGTCATGGCGATGGCCGAGGACGTGCCGGCGCTCCGACAGATGCGCCCCGGCGGCAAGTCGCATCCCATCGACCGCGTACTCCACGACGGCGACCACGTCACGCTGGGCGGCACGACCCTTACCGCGTACCGAACACCGGGACACACCAAAGGCTGCACGAGCTGGGGCCTGACGGTCTCGGAGGACGGGCACGACTACAATGCGCTCATCGTTTGCAGTTTCGGCGTCAACGACGACTACGTGCTCGTCGGCAACACGGACTACGCGGAGATCGCGAGCGACTACGTGGCAACCTTCGCCAAGGCCCGCGCGCTGCCCGTCGACGTGTTTCTCGGCTCGCACGGTTTCTTCTACGGGCTCGAAGCAAAGTACCGAGCGCTTTTGAAACGCGGCCCCGGCGATCCGAATCCGTTCATCGACCATGCGGGCTATCTCGCCCACATCGCTGCTCAAGAGCAGCGGTTCGAAGCGATGTTGAAGACCCAGCAAGACGCACGCTGAGCCCAAGTGGACCGGCGCCGCGACCGACGCCCGCGCAAACGGACTCGGGCCGTCTCGCGACGCCCGCGTACCCCCATCGTGTCGAGCCCCACCGAGTCGCTGACGCGTCGCACGCCCTCGAATCGGCCTGCGCCCCTACTTTCGACGGCGAAAGCCGTTTATGCTGTGCGTTTCATTTTCCAGCAAAACGCTTCATCGAGGAATTGACATGGCCGACAAGAAAATTATTGCTGTACTTGGGTCTACGGGCTCGCAAGGGGGCGGCCTGTGCCGCGCGATTCTCGCAGACGCTGCGGGCGGTTTTGCATGCCGTGCGGTCACCCGAGATCCGAGCAAAGACAAGGCAAAGGCCCTCGCGAGCGCCGGCGCGGAAGTCGTCCAGGCCGACCTCGACGACGTCGAAAGTCTCAAGAAGGCCTTCGCCGGCGCCTACGGCGTGTATGCCGTCACGAACTTCTGGGAGCACTTCTCGGGCGACAAAGAGAAGGTCCAGGCCAAGAACATCGCCGACGCGGCCAAAGCCGCGGGCGTGAAGCACGTCGTTTGGTCGACGCTCGAAGACATCCGCAAATTCATGCAGCCGGACGACAAGCGTATGCCGATGCTGCAGGAGAAATATCGCGTCCCGCACTTCGACGCGAAAGCCGAGGCGGACGCGTTCTTCACGGGCGTGCCCACGACCTTTCTCGTCACGTCGTTCTATTGGGACAATCTGTACATGTTCGGCTTGGCGCCGAAGAAAGGTGAAGACGGACAACTCGCTTGGGCGTATCCGATGGCCAATGCCAAGATGGCCGGCATCGCGGCCGAGGACATCGGCAAGGTTGCATACGGAATCTTCAAGGCAGGCAACGAATACATCGGCCGCCGCGTAGGCATCCTCGGCGAAGCACTCACCATCGAGCAGATGGGGCAGACCCTGTCTAAAGTGCTCGGTGTGGGCCCGATCAAGTACAACGCAGTCGACGCAGATGTATACCGAGGCTTCGGCTTCCCGGGCGCCGACGAGATGGGCAACATGTTCCAAGCGTATCGCGACTTCGAGAAAGAGATGCTGGCCAACCGCAGCCTCGATCTCGCACGCAAGCTCAATCCATCGCTGATGACGTTCGAGCAGTTCGTCGCCGCTAAGAAGGACGCGATCGTGCCCGCTATGGGCTAATCTATAGGCCTTCGTTTCCGAGTCGCGAATGCCGCGCGGGGTCACCTGCGCGGCATTCGTCGTTTCGGGGCCGGAAAAGTCGCCGAGCCGCCGCCCGGCCCCGTTCTTGACAGGAAGTCGTCGGGATCTAACATGGGGCGCGTTTCTCTATGAACGAGCCACGATCATGAAACGAACGACCAAGCTGATCGCCGTGACCGCGCTGTTCGTCGCTCCCGCGTTCGCTCAAGAACCGGTGGCGGGCGTAGCCGATCCGGAATCGCTATTCATGGACGCCGACCCCGTCTTACATGCGAACAAGCAGACTGCACTGCATATCATGCGTGAGTTGTTGCAGTGCAACTACTGGGATCAGGCCGACAAGTGGCTCACGCCACGGTATTTGCAGCACAACCCGAACGTCGGATCGGGACTTGCCGGAGTCGTGAAGTATTTCGGCACGCGACCCAAAGCCGCTACGTGCGACAAGCTCACCCGCCCCGTAGTGGCCGTGCTCGCCGACGGCGATCTCGTGACCGTCGTCGTTCCGCGCGAATACGACGATCCGCGCCACCCCGGCAAGAAGTACACGACGACATGGTTCGATATGTGGCGCATCGTCGACGGCAAGGCCGACGAGCATTGGGACCCGGCGACGATTCCACCGCCGCGGTAACACGCGACAGCGAACGCGGTCCGTCGGCCGAGGCCAAAAGCTCGCCGGCACCGTGCCGTTAGTCCCCTCGCGCCCGACGGCTCGCACCCGTCTCGGCGAAGTAGTTCGTGATCCCATCGGGATCGTCGAGCCAGATCGTCCGCAACGACATGTTGGCGAAATTTCTGAGCGGTTGATCCACCGTAATGTGCCGCGCCGCGGCGAGAGCGGCCACGGCGTCGACGTTCGACACGACGTACTGAATGCCGCCGCTACCCGTGTCCGCCGGCAGATTCGCGCCGAAGGTTCTGAGACTAATCGTCGTCGAGCCGTGCCGGAACGGATACTTGGTCGTGCCGAATCGCGCGTCCGCTACCGGCGGCAACTCCTCCAGGCCCACGAAGCTGCGGTAGAACTGCCGGCTGCGCTCGAGATCCGAGACCGTTAGCCCGACCTCGATCGACGCGAGCTGTTGCGCCGTAGCGTGCGGGTCGACGACGAGCTCGACGGATTGTCCGTCCGGATCGAGCACGAGGGCGCTCTCACGATTCGTGCCCACCACGGGCGTGAACTCGGGCGCAGGGTAGCCCTTCGCGACGAACCTCGCAGTGATCGCCGCGCGGTCCGCGTAAAAGAACGTCAGTAGCCTCAGCCCGGTCGCATCGCGAACTCCGCCGGGCTGATAGTGGCGGTTGTCGACCCGGCGCGTGAACTTGACCTGTTGCGATCCGAGCTCGAACCGAGTGACGCCCGTTCCCGCGTTGTTGAAGTTGACGGTATCGAGCAGCTTCAAACCGATCACGTCGCCGTAAAATTCGAACACTTTGTCCTGCGGCGCCGCGAAACGGCGAAACACGTTCATCGACGGCTGCCACAACACCGGCGCCGTGGTTTTGAGCGCCGGCTCGTGCGGCGCTACGAGCGCGGCCGATTGCTGCGCGTCAGCGCAGCAGATCGTTGCAACTGCCAACAATCCCACCGCTGCCGTGATCGCTATACGCATGTCGTCTTCTCCGAAGCTCGTTCGTCGACAGGGTCCTCGAGCGGCGCGGGCCGCTCGGTAAGTGTGAATCACGCACGCTATCGGTACAATTGCGGCCATGTGGAAAATACTCACGATTCTGATTCTGCTGGGTGTCGGTGCCGCGACGGCTTGGGTCATGGCGGGCCGTGCCGAGGGACCCGCTATCGAAATCACCGGTCCGGATGCGATCGGACAAACGGGCGAGATCGACGTTGCCGTGACCGCACCCGAGGCCAGCCTTACGAGCCTCGAGGTGACGTTGAGCCAGAACGGCGTGACCACGCCCGTCTTCAGCCTAGCGGCCGAGGGCACCGGCGCCTTGAGCCACGACGGCGCGGACAAGGTCCTACTGAGCCGTCCGAGCGGCAAGAGCGTCATCCCCGATCTCAAGCAAGGCGACGCCGAGATCTCGGTCACGGCCGTACGTCCCGTTCTGTTTGGGCTGCGTGAGGCCAGCTCCACCGCCACGCGCCCCGTCACCGTGCGTCTCAACCCACCGCAGATCTCGGTGCTGTCACTGCACCACTTCATCAATCACGGCGGCTCGGAAGCAGTCGTCTACCGTGTGACCCCGGCCGACGCCGAATCGGGCGTGCGCGTCGGCGACGACGAATATCCGGGATTTCCGGCATCCGGTGCCGGCATCGACAACGGCGATCCGGCGCTGCGGATTGCGTTCTTCGCACTGCTGTGGAACCAGCCCGTCGACACGCCGATCCATTTGTACGCGCGCGACCTTCTCGGCAACGAAGGCAGCGGAGCACTCGAATACCGGGTCTTCGAGAAGGAATTTCGCAAGAGCCAGATTCACCTCGACGACCGTTTTCTCGCCAAGGTCGTACCACCCATTCTGCAAAATTCGCCCGAGCTCAAAGTCGACGACCCGACCGACATGCTCTCTTCGTATCTCGCGATCAACCGCGACCTACGGCGCATTAACGATGCCACAATCGCAGACCTCGCGAAGCAAACAGCGCCCGAAATCCTGTGGCGCGGACCGTTCAAGCAGCTCATCAACACGGCAGTCGAAGCCGGATTCGCGGACCAACGAACCTACGTGTACAACGGGCGCGACGTCGATCACCAAGTCCACCTCGGATTCGATCTCGCCTCGGTCGCGGCGGCCCCCGTACATGCAGCCAACCGCGGACGCGTCGTGCACGCGGGTTGGCTCGGCATCTACGGCAACTGCGTGATCCTCGACCACGGCATGGGCTTGCAGTCCCTTTACGCGCATCTGTCGTCGATCGCCGTCAAAGTCGGCGACATGGTGGAGTCCGACGGTCTACTCGGCCACACGGGCTCGACGGGCTTGGCCGGCGGCGACCACCTGCACTTCACGATGCTGCTCGGCGGGCATGCCGTCACGCCGATCGATTGGTGGAGCGCGCAGTGGGTTCAGGATCGCGTGCTGCGCAAGATCACCGAAGCCGGCGGCACGCCACCGTAGCCACCGTAGGTCGCGGCCGACTCCTAGGTCCTGCCAAGCTCAACCGTCGTCCTCGGGTAACGGTGTGAATACGAGCTTGTCGATCCGACGGCCGTCCATGTCGAGGATCTCGAACCGGCCGTGCCGATCCGTGAAGCTCTCGCCGACTTCGGGCAGCCGTCCGAGCCGGAAGAGAACGTAGCCGGCAACCGTGTCGTAGGACCTCGACCCACGCAGGCCGGTCGAACCCACGAGATCCTCGAACTCGTCCACCGCAACGCTGCCGTCGACGAGCCATGAGCCATCCTCGCGGCGTACGAGACCGACCTCCAGAGCTTCACCGAGCTCCGGCAAATCGCCCGCCAATGCCTCGAGAATGTCTGCCAGCGTTACGACACCTTCGGTCGCCCCATATTCGTCGACCACGATCGCCATGTGAACGCGTTCGCGTCGGAACGAATCGAGCAACCGCATGACGGGAGTCCCTTCGAGGACGACGAGCGGCGCCACGGTCACGCTCGCGAGAGACAGCGGCTCGCCGGCCAGCGCGACACGCACGAGGTCCTTCATGTGCACGATCCCGAGCGGATGGTCAATGCTCTCCCGACATACCGGAAAACGCGACAGGCGACGCTCGGCCAGCGTCGCGGCAATATCGGCTGGCGTAGCATGCTCCTCGAGCCACGCGACCTCCGGCCGCGGCGTCATGATGACCCGAACCGTGCGGTCGGCCAGACGCAACACGCCTTCGATCATTTCGCGCTCTTTGGGCACGAAAACGCCGAGCCTGGCACCCTCGGCGAGCAGCATGCGCACGTCGTCCTCGGTCACTGTCGGATCGCGGCCGCGGCCGAGGCCCAATACCCGCAGCGCGGCTTCCGTGGAGCCCCTGAGCACCCAGACGGCCGGAGCTGCCGCAATCGCCAACCCGCGCATGAAACCTGCGAGCCGTGCCGCAATGCGTTCGGGCGCGTGGAGCGCAACGCGTTTCGGAACGAGCTCGCCGAGCACGAGCGAAAAATACGTGATACCGAGCACGACGACACCGAGCGCGATGCTGTGGCCAGAGCGGGCAAGCCCGGGCAAGGTCTCGAGCCACTCGCCGAGATGCTCGGCGAGCGTAGAACCGCTGAATGCGCCCGCGAGAACACCGATGAGCGTGATACCTGCTTGCACCGTCGACAGAAATCCGGTCGGGTCTTCGCGCAGCTTGAGCACACCTTCGGCACCACGGTGACCGCGCTTGGCGAGGCCCTGCAGTCGGCTTCGCCGCGCCGAGACGACCGCGAGCTCGGCCATGGCAAGCAGCCCGTTGAGCAAGATCAACACGACAACGACGGCAATTTCTAGACTGATCATCGGATATCGGCGCGGCAAACGCGCCCCCTGTCTCGGCTTTCGGGCGAAACCACAGTGTAGACGATCGGCCGCGGAGCTCCCCAACTCCGCGCATCGCTGGCACGCCCCGGAACGCCGACGCTTGGTCGGCTCGCCATTCGCGCGGGCAATTGCAGTAGCTACGCTTCGCTCGTGAACTGCGCTACGCTGTATCGAGTTCGAAGCGCCTCTTCAGCCGCTTTGGCGGCATCGAGCCCAGGTCAACGCCGCAACTGATGTCGCCTGCACCGGACAATGCCGCTCACGAGGGAGCCCCCCAGGCTCCGCCCGGCGAGGCCGACGTGAGGACGGAGCTCGAACGCATTCTCCGGAGCCGTTGCTTCGAGCAAGCCGGCCGTTCGTCCGAGTTTCTCAAGTTCGTCGTCGAACAAGCGCTGGCAGGCAACAGCGAGCGAATCAAGGGATACACCATCGCCATCGAGGTGTTCCAACGGCCACCCGATTTCGACGCACAATCCGACCCACTCGTTCGGGTCGAGGCCGGCCGATTGCGCCGGCGTCTCATGGAGTACTACGTCGCCGAAGGCCATGCGAACCCGGTGCGGATCGACTTGCCGCGCGGCGGCTATGCGCCCGAGTTCCGATTCACACAGGTCGCCGATTCCCCCGCCGAGCCTACCCCATTACCCGCACGCCCCAAGCTGGCGTCGCGATGGCGGCGAATCCGCACGGTCGCCGTGCTGGCCGCGATCGCGGCGCTCGCAGCTGCCGTGATCATGCAGGCGAATCGTCCGGCCCGCAGAGCGGCGACCCAGACGCAAGTCGAGATGCCGGCCGGACCCCGCGTGCTCGTGCTGCCGTTCGAAAATCTGACCGACGACCGGGCGCTCGACTACTTCGCGCAAGGCGTGACGGAAGAGATCATGCTCCGGCTCAGCGATCTCAGAGTGGGCGTCATCGCGAGCCGCGAAAGCCGCTACGACCGCGCCGACGGGACGCCGCTCGTGGCTGCCGACGACGCGCCCGCGGCGGGCTACGTGCTGACCGGCAGCGTCCGCCACACCAGCGACCGTATCCGCATCGCGGCGCGGCTCGTACATGTAGCTTCGGGCGCACAATTGTGGACGGAAGCGTATGAAGAGAATCTGTCCGTCCCAAACCTCGTCGCCATTCAGGAGAAGATCGCCCGCGAAGTCGCGGACACCATCGCCGTCCCTTACGGGCCGATTTTCCAACAGGAGCTCGCACGCACGGAGCGCAAACGCCCCGAGCAGCTGGAAACGTACGATTGCGTGTTGAAGTACTACGCGTACCGACGAACGGCGAACGCCGTTGCCCACGGCGATACGCTTCAATGTTTCGAGCACGCGGTTGAGCGCGAGCCGAAATTCGCCGACGCTTGGGCCGGCCTGTCGCTGCTGTATCTCGACGAATACGCTTTCGGCTACAACCATCAACCTGCCGCGATGTCCTCGCTCGACCGCGCTCGCGAGGCGGCGCGTACCGCTCTGGACATCGACGGCGACAGCCTGCTCGGCAATCTCGCGCTTGCACGCGTGCGCTTCTTCAGCGGCGACTTCGAAGGGTTCGAGCGCAGCACGGCGCGATTGACGACGCTCGGCCCAAACGACGCCGAAGCGCTCGCCCTGCTCGGAGCACTCTGGGCCATTGCCGGCGACCCCGCACGAGCCCGGTCACTGCTCGATGCGGCCGCCCGGTCGCCGCAGCCCCCGCCCGCAAGCTTCGTGGGCCGCACGATCATCGACTTGCGAGACGGACGCTCGGCCGACGCTCTGGAGTGGGCGCTCAAAATCGATGCACCGAACTGGTTCATCGCCCCGTTGCTCGTGGCTGCTTCGGCGGGCCTCTCGGGACGCAGTGACATTGCGCAACGCGCCGTCTCGAGACTTCTCGAGCTCTACCCGGCCTTCCCGGAGCACGCTCGCGCGGAGCTAGGCAAATGGCAGCCGGACGAAAAGCTTTTGACTGCGCTGCTGCGCGGGCTCAGAGCCGCGGGACTCGATATCGCGTGACTTCCTGCCCCGTCGCCGCGTCGGTGCTAACCCGGCGGCAGAATCACGGTCGCTCGGACACCGCCGGAGTCGCTTTCGATCTCGAGGGTCCCGCCGAGCTCGCCAAGCCGCTGCTCGATGCTCCAGAGCCCGAAACCGCCCGCCTCGAACGGATTGCGGGGCCGGCGATGGGCAAACATGCCTATACCGTTGTCCTGGACGGTCAACGTCACGGTGCCATCGTCGCGCCGGCCGGAACCGACACGGACTTTCGTGGCATGGGAGTGCTTACGCACATTCGTCAACAGCTCTCGCAATGTGCGGTAGAGCACGTCGCTGGTCTGCGCCGGCAGTTGCAGATGTGCCGACCGGACCGATATCTCGCACTCGATGCCGCTCCCCACACGAAAGTGTTGGCAAAGCTCGTTCATCCGCTCGGCCAAATCGAGCGGCGCCGCAGCGACGTCTGCCAAGTCTCGGACGATCTCATGCAGGTGATCGATGGCCGACTGCGTGAGCTGACCGAGCTCGACGAGCCGATCACGAACGTCGTCCAAGCTCAAACGTCCGAGGCGCGTCAAGTTGGCCGCCTTGAGCTGGAGGGCCAGAAGCTCCTGCAACGGCCCGTCGTGGAGCTTTTCCGCCATCGACTGACGAAACGACGCGATGTCACCGCCGGAGTCGTCTTCCGGCAGCCTCTCGCAAGCACTGCACATACCGATACCTCTTGACCGAGAGTGAGGCGGACGCCCACTCCGCACTGACGTGGCCGAGACTTATACCCCGATACGGTGGCGCCTTTGACGTGTCATACCGTGTCGCACGGCCCCGCGCGGCGTTTGGTGGCCCAAGTATCGCGCGGTTAGTTAGTGATTGCGCGGTCGGGCGACGGCGTAGGCACCGGACGCGGCGGCGGCGCTGCGGGTTGGCTGTTCGCGCCGTTATCGCGCGAGAACTTCGGCGGATCTTCGAGACATCCGCCGGCCGGTTGGTCGTTAGGAGTCACGGGCGCCGGCAGCTGCAAAGCGTCGGACTCGTCGGGCGGCGTGAGATCGTCCGGAATCTGGACGGGACCGACCGACTGGGAGACCGCGTAACGTTCGGTCGGCTCGCAGCGCAGCCCATCGCCGTGCGAGCAGCCGGCCAATAGCACGGTAGCACCGCCGAGCAGGATCGCGAGCTGCCGGGATTGGCGAGGCGTCAAGCGGCGCTCACCTTCACGCCGGCCGCCTCCATGGCTTCGCGCACTGCTGCGTGATGACGGGGCGCGAACGGCGTAAGAGGGAGCCGAATGCCGGGGCCGATCAAGCCCATTTGCTGAACCGCCCACTTGACGGGAATCGGATTGCTCTCGCTGAACAGCGTCCGGTGCAGCCCTTGCAAGGTCGCGTCGATCCGCTGTGCCTCGGCGCGCTGGCCTGCCCGAGCGGCGTCACACAGCTGCCGCATCTGTCGCGGCGCCACGTTGCCCGTTACCGATATCACCCCATCTCCGCCTTGCAACATGAACTCGCAAGCCGTGGCATCGTCGCCGCTCAACAGCACGAACTCCGGCCCGCACTGCTCTCTGAGCGAGCGGACTCGATCGAGTTCCCCAGTTGCCTCCTTGATGCCGACGATATTTGGGTGCGCGGCCAACTCGACCACCGTCTCGGGCTTGAGGTCGACACCCGTGCGACCGGGCACGTTGTAAAGAATCACGGGATGCTCGACGGCATCGGCAACCGCGGAAAAATGGCGTCGCATACCCTCCTGCGGAGGCTTGTTGTAGTACGGCGTCACGATGAGGAACGCGTCGATCGGCAAACGGTCCACGGCGCGAGACAGCGTGAGAGTTTGCGAGGTGGAATTGGAGCCGGTACCGGCAATGATCGGAATACGCCCGTCGGCCAGCCGACAAGCACGCTCGATGAGTGCCACGTGCTCGGAGTGATCCAACGTTGCCGATTCGCCCGTTGTGCCGGCAACGATCAGCGCCTCCGTGCCGGAGTCGACGTGGAAATCCAACAGTCTGCCGAGGTCGCGATAGTTGATCGCGCCCTCGTCGTCCATCGGCGTCACCACCGCCACCATACTGCCGGTCAACATCTCGAATCCCGCCGCGCCGATAAAAGGCGGACGATAGTACCCACGGCCCAGTGGTGGCGCAACTTGGGATTGCGTGCCTCCGGGTTCAGGTTACACTGGCGGCCCCACTATCCCCAGGGATCCCGTGCCGATGGAACAGCTCATGGTCATCTCCGCAATGGGCGGCGACCCAACGGCCGTCGTCCAGGAGCTGACACGGGTCATCATGGACTGCGGCGGCAACATCAAAGAGAGCCGGATGGGGGCTTTCGGCTCCGAGTTCGCCATGCTGTTGCTGGTCTCCGGCAATTGGCACACGATCAGTCGTATGGAGCGCGAGCTCAACCGTTTCGCGAGCGGCAACGGAGTCACCATGCAGCTCAAGCGTACGGAGCCGCGTCGGTTCGGCAAGGAACTCCTCCCCTACGCCGTGGACGTCGTAGGCCTGGATCAGCCGGGTGTCGTCCATAGCCTGAGCGGCTTTTTTGCGACCCGCAAAGTCGAGATCGGCGAAGTCTCCTCGCGCAGCTATGCGGCTTCGCATACGGGTGCGCCGATGTTCTCGGTTCAGATGTTTATCAACATTCCGGCCAACGTGCACATCTCGGGCCTGCGTGAGGAGTTCATGGAGTTCTGTGATCAGCTCAACGTCGACGCGATCATGGAACCCGTCAAACATTCCTGAAGTATCGGAGCAAGAGACTATGGCGCTACCGGTCATCGGCAAGAAGATCCCTGCTTTCAAGGCCGCAGCGACGGGTCCGGGCCCTATAGCGAGCAAAGATCTTGCTGGAACTGCGTTCGTGCTGTACTTCTATCCGAAAGACGACACGCCGGGCTGCACGATGGAAGGTCAGGACTTCCGTGACCAACACGACAAGTTCAAGCGCCTCAAGGTCAAGGTGTTGGGCGTCTCACGAGACTCGCTTGCATCGCATGAGAAGTTCAAAGCCAAGTACTCGTTTCCGTTCGAGCTCGTCTCCGACGCCGACGAGAAGCTGTGCCGCGCATTCGACGTCATCAAAGAGAAGAACATGTATGGCAAGAAGGTCTTAGGTATCGAGCGCAGCACCTTTCTCGTCGATGCCAAGGGCGTGCTGCGCGGCGAATGGCGCAAAGTCAAAGTCAAGGGTCACGTCGAGGAGGTCCTGGCCGCGGCCAAGGACCTCTAACGGAACGCCCGGTGCGGCCGACGGTCAAAGTCGACAACGACAGTGCGCGGACGGAGAGCCGACGCATGCGAGGATTCTGGACCCTTCTGGCCGTTCTGGTGCCGCTGGCCGCAGCCGGGGCTCCAACGGACAACCTTCCCGATTTCGGCACGCCCGCGGATCAGGCTCTGAGCAAGGACCGTGAGGTGCAACTCGGCCGGAGCGTGATGCTCCAGCTGCGCAACGCCGGCGCCGTTATCGACGACCCTCAACTCACCGAGTACATAGGGACGCTCGGCTCACAGCTCTCGAGCCACGCCAACAACGGCGACTACCAGTTCAATTTCTTCGTCGTCAACGACAGCCAGATCAATGCATTCGCCCTGCCCGGCGGATTCGTCGGCGTCAACTCCGGACTGCTGCTCGCGACCGAAAACGAAAGCGAGCTCGCCGGCGTGCTCGCGCACGAGGTCTCGCACGTGACGCAGCGACATATCGCGCGCTCCATCTACGACAGTCAGCACACGAGCATCGTCTCGATGGCCGCCATGCTTGCGGCCCTCGTCCTCGGCGCCGCAACCAACATGCCGAGCGATGCCGTTCAGGGCGTGGTCACCGCGTCGCAGGCGATGGCCGCGCAACGACAGCTGAACTTCTCTCGCGCCAATGAAGCCGAGGCCGATCGCGTCGGCATGGAGGTGCTCGCGAGCACGGGCTTCGACCCGAACGGTATGGCCAGCTTTTTCGAGAAGCTGTCGAAGCGCTACGGCTCCACCACCGAGTACGTTCCGGAAATCCTCCAAACCCACCCCGTCACGACCAATCGTATCGCCGAAGCGCGCAGCCGCGCCCGTCAGCTACCTGCCGTGCAACACACTGACAGCATCGGTTATGCCTTGGCCAAAGCGCGTCTGCGGGTGCTCGAAGCCCCGACGCCCGAGGCGGCACTGACGATTTTCCAGGCCAAGGGCGATAGCAAAGCGCCGGAGGATCGCTACGGCCTCGCCCTGGCCGAGATGCGCATTTCGCTGAACGATCAGGCCGAGCAAGGGTTTCGGGACCTCGCCGCCCAATACCCGGCCATCGTTGCCTATAGGATCGGTCAAGCCGAAGCACTGATGGCGAGCGGTTCGACGGATTCGGCGATGAAAATCTACGCGGAGGCTACTCGCCTGTCTCCGCGGAATGTGCCACTGACGATCAGCTACGCAGAAGCGCTGATCAAGGCGGGGCGCGCTGCGGAAGCTCACAAGCTTCTGCTCGACCTGCTGAACAACGTCGAGCCGACCCCGGAGCAATTGCGCCTCATCGCACGCGCGGCAAACGCCGAAGGCGACGTCGGCAACGCCTATTTCTACATGTCCTACTACTATGCTTCGATCGGCAATCTGAGGGCCGCCATCGGCCAAGTGCGACTCGCCCTCGAATCCCCCAACGTCGACGCCGTCGACCACGCTCGATTCGACGCGAGGCTCAAGCAGCTCATCGACTACCTGCCGGACGACCAGCGGGACAGAGTCGCGAACGACACGCACTAGCTTTCCGCCCGGGCTGAATCACACCTTCGCGGGGGCTTCTCCGCCCCCAATCCAGGTCGGCGGCATGCCCGCGATCTTCCAAGCTGGCCGATAGGGGACTAAAATAGTCCCCTATCGCCGTTTTGGGATGCCGCGATGCTGCGCATGAGCAAGTTGACGGACTACGGAACCATGGTCTTGGCCCAGCTGGCCGCCAACTCGGGCGGCTTGACAACGGCCGGCCAGGTGGCCGACGCGACCCATCTCGGCCAGCCGACGGTCAGCAAGCTGCTCAAATCACTCGTGCGCGCAGGCCTCGTCGTGTCGACGCGCGGCGTCCAGGGCGGCTATGCGCTGGCCCGCGCTCCGGAAGCCATCAGCGCCGCGCAGATCATCGACGCCCTCGAAGGCCCCGTTGCGCTGACCGAGTGCAGCTCGGCCGGCGGCGGGTGTGACCTCGAGTCTTACTGTCGGGTCGGCTCGGCCTGGCAGCGTATCAACCGCAGCATTCGCACCGCCCTGCAGAACGTGAGCCTCGCCGATCTGCAACAGCTTCGCGAGCCGCTGCCGCCGCCGAGTCTGTCGGCGGAATTCGAGCGGCCTCTCGCGCGCGATAGACATTGATAGGGACAACACATGGCAACGGAATCCGAACAGCTTTCAGACCTCGTCAAACGCCGCTATAGGCACGGCTTCGTCACCGATATCGAGCAAGACACGGTGCCGCCGGGCCTCAGCGAGGACACCATCAGGTTCATCTCGGCCAAAAAAGGCGAGCCGGCGTTTCTGACCGAATGGCGGCTCAAGGCCTACCGGCACTGGCTGACGATGGAGGAGCCCAGTTGGGCGCATGTCGAGTACACGCCAATCGACTACCAAAGCATCTCGTACTATGCGGCGCCGAAATCAGCGCACCGACGGCCCGAAGAGCTTGGACGAGGTCGATCCGAAACTCTTGGAGACCTACGACAAGCTCGGCATCCCGCTGCACGAGCGCGCCCGGCTCGCGGGAATTGCCGTCGACGCCGTGTTCGACAGCGTATCGGTCGCCACGACGTTCAAGGAAAAGCTCGCCGCGGCAGGCGTCATATTTTGCTCGTTCTCGGAGGCGGTGAAGGCGCACCCGGAGCTCGTCCAACGCTACCTCGGCAGCGTCGTGCCGTACCGCGACAATTTCTTCGCGACGTTGAACTCGGCGGTGTTCACGGACGGATCGTTCGTATACGTGCCCAAAGGCGTGCGCTGTCCGATGGAGCTGTCCACCTACTTCCGAATCAACGCGGCCAAGACCGGGCAGTTCGAACGCACCTTGATCGTCGCGGACGAAGGCAGCCACGTCAGCTATCTCGAAGGCTGCACGGCGCCCATGCGCGACGAGAACCAGCTACATGCCGCCGTCGTCGAGCTCGTCGCGCTCGAAGGCGCCCAGATCAAGTATTCGACCGTCCAGAACTGGTATCCGGGCGACGAGCAGGGCCGCGGGGGCATCTACAACTTCGTGACGAAGCGCGGCGATTGCCGTGGCGCCAACTCGAAGATCTCCTGGACACAGGTCGAGACCGGATCGGCCATCACGTGGAAGTACCCGAGCTGCGTGCTGCGCGGGGAAAATTCGGTCGGCGAGTTCTACTCGGTGGCGGTCGCGAACAACTATCAGCAAGCCGATACGGGCACCAAAATGATCCACATCGGCCGCAACACGCGCAGCACGATCGTCTCGAAAGGCATTTCGGCAGGCCATGGCCAAAACTCCTACCGCGGGCTCGTCAAGATGCTGCCGACGGCTCACGGCGCACGCAACTACACGCAATGTGACTCGTTGCTGATCGGCTCTGAATGCGGTGCGAACACCTTTCCCTACATCGAGTCACGCAACCGCTCCGCCCGCATCGAGCATGAAGCGACGACTTCCAAGATCAGCGAGGACCAGTTGTTCTACTGCCGGCAGAGAGGCCTGTCACAGGAAGACGCCGTGAACATGATCGTCAACGGCTTTTGTCGCGAAGTCTTCAAGGAGCTGCCGATGGAGTTCGCGGTCGAAGCGCAAAACCTGCTCAACGTGAGCCTCGAAGGCGCAGTGGGCTGACAAGAGTTTAAGGAGTTGCAAGGAATGCTCGCAATAGAGAATCTGCACGCCCGCGTCGGCGACCGGGACATCCTCAAAGGCCTGAGTCTCACGGTACCGTCCGGCGAGGTGCACGCCATCATGGGACCCAACGGCTCGGGCAAAAGCACGCTCGCACAAGTACTGGCCGGCCGGCCGGAATACGAAGTCACGGCCGGCACCGTTAGGTTTCGTGATCAGGATCTGCTGGCCATGGCCCCCGAGGATCGCGCCAGAGCAGGCGTGTTCCTCGCGTTCCAGTACCCGATCGAGATACCGGGCGTGAACAACGCATACCTGCTCAAAGCCGCCTTGAACGCCCAACGCCAAGCTCGCGACGAGCCTGCGATCGATGCTTTCGAGTTCATGAAATTAATCAAGAACAAGATGGAACTCATGCAAATCCCTAAGGATTTCATGACGCGCAGCGTGAACCAGGGGTTCTCCGGCGGCGAAAAGAAGCGTAACGAGATCCTGCAGATGCTGCTGCTCGAGCCGGCGCTCGCCATACTCGACGAGACCGACTCGGGGCTCGACGTCGACGCGCTGAAGATCGTGGCGGCCGGCGTCAACAGCCTGCGCGGCGCCGAGCGCTCGATGCTGCTCGTCACACACTATGAGCGCCTGCTCGAGCTCATCGTCCCCGACCGCGTCCACGTGCTTGCCGGTGGGCGGATCGTGAAATCCGGCGATCGGGATCTCGCGCGCGAGCTCGACGAGCGCGGCTACGACTGGGTGCAGGCGGAGGCGTCGGCCTCGTGAGCTCGAGCACGACACCGCTGCGACAAGAGCTCGACGCCAAAGTGCAGCGCTTGCCGGGTGCCGAGCGCAGCGCGAGCGCACGGCGAGCCGCCCTTACCCGCTACGGCGAGGTCGGCCGGCCGACCCCGCGCCTCGAAACCTGGCGCTACACCGATCTCAAACGCGTGGACGCCGAGGATTTCGAGTTCGCGCCCGACGCGCCGGACCAAGCGTCGATCGAAGCGGCCGCGCGGCTGCTCGCCGCGCGCGGCCTCGCGACCGACGGACCACGGTACGTGTTTCTCGATGGCCACGAAGTGCCGGCACTCGGCACGGGCACGAAGGATCGAGCCGTCCAATTGAGCAGCCTCGCGACCGACTGGGAGGCCTTCGAGGCCGACTACCCCGGACGCATCGCCGCCGAAGCGCATCCGCTTGCGAGTCTTAACACCGCCTTCGCACAGAGCGGCGCTTGGATCCGCGTTGCTGCGCACACGCGGCCCGAGAAACCCCTCCACCTGGTCTTCGTTGCCAGCCAACGCGGCGGCCTAGCGCCCCAGCCACGGGTAATCGTCGAGCTCGCGCCAGGCGCGCAGCTCACCGTCGTCGAGCACTGGCTCGGAAACGGCGAAGCGGCCGGTTGGATCAACAGCGTGACGCAAATATCTCAGTCGGCCGACTCCAAGCTCGTGCTCTACCGCCTTCAAGAGCACGGCGCTCGGCAGACGCAAACGGCGCTCGTGACGGCCGACCTCGGAGCGCGTGCCGAGCTGTCGGTCGGCTACGTCGATTTGGGGGGCGAGCTCGTACGCAACGACATCGAAGTGCGGCTCGGAGCGCCCGGCGCGGCCGTGGAGCTGTTCGGCGTACTGCTCGCCGCCGGCGGACAACACGTTGACGACCATACCCGCGTCGATCACCTGGCCCCCGAGACCCGCAGCGACGAGACGTTCCGCGGCATCATCGGTGATCGCGGGCACGGCGTGTTCAACGGCAAGGTCGTCGTGCACCGCGATGCGCAGAAGACGGACGCGCGCCAGAGCAACGACAACCTGTTGCTCGCCGACCATGCCGAGATCGATGCCAAGCCCGAGCTAGAGATCTATGCCGACGACGTCAAATGCAGCCACGGCTCTACGGTGGGCGAGCTCGATGCCGAGCAGCTGTTCTACCTGCGTGCTCGTGGCGTGGCCGAGGCAGACGCCCGGGAGCTGTTGACCATCGCTTTCGCCAATGCCGTGCTCGAGCGCATTCGACTGCCGGAACTTCGCGCAACATTTGCAGAGCGCGTCGCCAGCCGGATCAAAGCCATCGTGCGGGAGTTGCCATGAGCGAGCTCGCCGCACGGGCGACCCCACCCGCGCCAGTCACCGACATTCCGAGCTTGCGACGCGACTTCGACGTGCTCGACCAACTCGTACACGGCAAACCGCTCGCTTACCTCGACAACGCGGCATCCGGGCAATGCCCGCGGCCGGTTATCGAAGCAACGACACGCCAACAGCGGCTCAACCATGCCAACGTGCACCGCGGCGTGCACGAGCTCAGCGAGCGGTCGACGGCAGCCTACGAAGGCGCGCGGGCAAAGGTTCGCAGGTTCATCAACGCGACGAGCGAGCAAGAAATCGTCTTCACGCGCGGCACGACGGAGTCGATCAACCTCGTCGCTGCGAGCTTGGGCTCGGCTCAACTGCGCCCGGGGGATGAGGTCCTGATCAGCTGGATGGAGCACCATTCCAATATCGTGCCCTGGCAGCTAGTGACGCAGAAGACCGGCGCAAAGCTCGTCGCGGCACCGATCACCGATGCCGGCGAGATCGACCGCGAGGAGTTCCGACGGTTGTTGAGCGAGCGCACCAAGATCGTAGCGTTGGCACACGTTTCCAATGCACTCGGCACGATCAACCCGATCGCAGAGCTCATCGCGCAAGCCCATGACGCCGGTGCGCTCGTCCTCGTCGACGGGGCCCAGGCCGTGCCGCATATGCGCGTCGACGTGCGCGCGCTCGACTGCGACTTTTACGCCTTTTCGGGTCACAAGATGTTCGCGCCCACCGGCACCGGTGTGCTCTATGGCAAGCGCGAGCTACTCGAAAGCATGCCGCCCTACCAAGGCGGCGGCGAGATGATACTTACGGTGTCGTTCGACCGAACGACGTACAACGCCCTGCCCTATAAGTTCGAAGCCGGAACGCCGAACATCACGGGTGTCATAGGACTCGGCGCGGCGATCGATTACCTCGAGCGAATAGACTTCGCCGCCCTCGCCGCACACGAGAACGATCTGCTCGACTATGCGACCGAGCAACTCCTTGCGCTCGGCGGTATCCGGATCGTCGGCACGGCTCGGCACAAGGCCAGCGTACTGTCGTTCGTGCTCGATGGCATACACGCGCACGACTTGGGCACGATCGTCGACCGCGAAGGGGTCGCCATTCGCACGGGACACCACTGTGCGATGCCGGTCATGGAGCGATTCGGCGTCCCGGCCACCGCACGCGCCTCTTTTGCCTTCTACAACAACCGCGCCGACGTCGACCGGCTTCTCGTCGGGCTCCGAAGTGCAGTGGAGATCTTTGGTGAATGAGCTGCAAGAGCTGTATCGAGAAGTCATTCTCGATCACAACCGCCGACCGCGCAATTTCGGCGAGCTGCCCGATGCCAATCGCGTCGTCGAGGGAGTCAACCCTCTGTGCGGCGACAAGATCACGCTTTACGTGAAGCTCGACGACGGCACCGTAGCCGACGTCGCGTTCAAGGGAACTGGTTGTGCAATCTCGGTCGCGTCCTCCTCGCTCATGACCGAGCGGGTGAAAGGTCTGCCCGTTAGCGAGGCCATAGATCTGTTCGAGAAGGTTCATGCGATGTTGACGGGCGACGAATCGGTGTCGCCCGAGGATCTCGACAAGCTCGCGGCCCTGGCGGGCGTTCGGGAATATCCGACGCGCGTGAAGTGCGCGAGCCTGGCCTGGCATGCGCTCAAGACGGCGATCACGAGCCAAGCCCCAGAAGTATCGACGGAGTGATACCGTGTATTCCTATCAGAACGAGCCTATAACGTTCGCTCGCGATTGCCCTGCCGTCTTGATTCCGGCCGGCGAGCGCGTCACGCTTCCCGCCGGCACGACGGGGTTTGTCACTCAAGCGCTCGGCGGCAGCTTCACCATCTATATCGAAGGGAATCTCTTTCGCGTGGCAGGCACCGACGGCGACGCCATCGGCAAAGAGCCGCTGCTGCCGCCTGACGTCCCCGAAGATCCGACCGAGGCCGACATCGAAGCGGCCGTCTGGCAGCAGCTGCGCACGTGCTACGACCCCGAGATTCCGATCAACATCGTCGAGCTCGGCCTCGTCTACGAGTGCGGGGTCGAACGCGGCCCACAGGGCCGCCTCGTCAAGATCAAGATGACGCTGACGGCGCCCGGCTGCGGCATGGGTGACATCCTGGCCGAGGACGTCCGCGAGAAGATCGAAATCATTCCGACGGTGCAGCGCGCGGAAGTGGAGCTCGTGTTCGATCCACCGTGGAACCAAGGGATGATGTCCGAGGAAGCGCGCCTCGAAGCCGGGCTCTTGTAGCTGAAGCGGCGCGCGTCGTGCGATGAAGCGCCTGATCCTCCTCAGACATGCCAAGTCGAGCTGGAGCGATTCAACGCTGGCCGACGAGGATCGTCCTTTGTCGGCTCGCGGCGAGCGGGACGCGCCGCGTATGGGCGCTAGGCTTCGTCGACACGACGCGGCACCAGATCTGATCCTCACGAGCCACGCGGAGCGAGCGTTGCGCACGGCCACCACGGTGGCCCGCGCTCTCGAGTATCCTCTGGACCGAATCAGCATACTGCCGACGCTTTACCTGGCCGCTCCCGCCGACATTTTGGCCGTCGTCCAAGCACAGGAGCCCGTGGTCCGGTGCTTGCTAGTCGTCGGTCACAATCCAGGATTGACCGAATTGGTCGACAACCTTCTGCCGGACTTGCAGCTGCACAATCTGCCGACCGCCGGTGTCGTAGCGGTCGACTTCGATACCGACGACTGGAGCGAGCTCGGTCGCCGAACTGCGACTCTCGCGTTCTACGACTATCCTAAGAACCCCCATCCGCCCCGCTCCTGACTCAGGAGCGCTCTTTGACTTGCTTGAGCAAGCGTCGCGTGCGCTTGTCCGGGCGTCCTTGGGTAGGTGCCGCCTGGAGTGCACGCGCCTCGATACGTCGCTCGGCGTGCTGCTGCCGCCGCTCGACCGACTCCGGCGTCTCGACGTAGCAGGCTTGCGCCTCGGAGGCGGGGCCGCGACGCGGTGGTATCGCAACGATCGTAAAGTCGCGCTCGGGGCCAGTGCCTTGGACGACCGTGAGCGCGTCGTCGATCTTCACGTCGTGGGCCGGCTTGACGCGTCGACCGTTGAGTCGCACATGACCGCTACGCACGGCCGCCGAAGCCTGCGTGCGTGTTTTGAAAAGCCGGGCGCACCACAGCCAGCGATCGATTCGCAGCTCTTCGCCCGACACGGCGGCGTCGCTCATGCAGCGGAGCCCTATTAGCGTGTATCGCAGAAACAGTAGGCATAGATGCCGCGCGGGTCGTTGAGCCGCTCGGCGAACTCGAGCGGCTTCATGGCCGATTCGAGCCACTTCGATACGCTCGCCGGCAGCTGCGGCGCGCTCGTGCCGACGAGAGCATGAATGGCCGGAGCCACAGCCGACGTCATCTGCATGACGAGTCGCTCGGCGAGGGTGGCTTGCGGCTCGAAGTACTCCACCCGATAGCCCCCGGTCTCGAGCCCGGCCAACCCGGCCGCCGAAGCGATCGCCTCGTCGAGGTTGCCGAGACGGTCGACGAGACCGCGGTCGAGCGCATCCATTCCTGCCCAGACTCTGCCACGGGCTACGCGGTCGATTTCCTCTCGCGAGCGCTTTCGATGCCCGGCGACCTTCGTTATGAACTCGTCGTAGGTGTTGTGAACGGATTCCCTGATGTAGTTCTTCACGTTGTCGCCGAGGCCTCGCGTCACGTCGAAGGCTCCCGAAAGCTTCGTCGTGCCGATACCGTCGATGTGCACACCGAGATGATCCAGTGTATTTTCGAACGTCGGCACGGTGGCGCCGACGCCAATCGAGCCCGTCAGCGTCGCCGGACTGGCCCAAATCTCGTCTGCCGACATCGAAATCCAGTAGCCACCGGAGGCCGCAACACTGCCCATGGAGACCACGAGCGGTCGTTTGGTCGACTGGAATACCTCGAGCTCGCGCAAAATCACGTCCGACGCGAATGCACTGCCGCCACCCGAATCGACCCGCAGCACGAGCGCTTTGACGTCTGGGTCGGCGCGAGCCCGCCGAACCAGGCTCGCAAGTGAATCACCGCCAATCGAGCCCGGCGGCTGAACGCCGTCGAGAATCGTCCCGGAAGCAACGATCACGGCCACTTTGTTCCGTTGACTTGCGGCCGGTGCGGCCTTCCGCTCGGCGACGAGATAGTCGTCGAAGTCTATGCCCGTGTAATCGTCCATCTGCTTGTCCGGCGACTCGGACTCACCGGTTAGCGTCCTAATACGTTCGCGCATTTCGTCGCGGGGCAGCAGTTCATCGACGAGCCCGTAGTCGAGAGCGAGCTTGGCGGTGTCGCCGTGCGCATCCGCCAGCAACGTGTCGAACTCGTCCGCATACCGCTGCAGCGCCTGACCGGACAGGTGGCGTGCAGTCGTGACCTCGGCCTGATACGAGTCCCAAAGAGCAGCTAGATACTCGCGGCTCGCTTCCTCGTCCTGCGGCGACATGTCGTCGCGCGTTGCCGGCTCGACGAATGATTTGTATTCGCCCACGGTCCAGAAGTTGTAGTCGACGTAGAGCTTTTCCAGTGCCGACTTGTAGTACGGCAAAAACCGGCTGTAGCCGTCTACGATGACCTGCCCCATCGGGTGCAAGTAGATCTTGTCGGCCTGTACAGCCAAGAAATACTGGTCCCGCGTAAAGGCATCGCCCACCGCAACGACCGGCTTTCCGCTTTCCTTGAAACGCGCGATTTCTGCCGCGAGTTCTTCGAGCTTGCTGAGGCCGGCGCTCGTCATCCCGTCGGGTTCGAGCACGAGCGCTTTGATGCGGTCGTCGTCGCGCGCAGCATGAATTGCCTCTATGAGATCGCGCAACAGCGTCTCGGCCACGGGCTGTCCTCGCGCCCGCGCGAGCGCCCGCTCGAGCGGGTCGCCCGACAGTTGGTCGACCAACGCACCTTTCGGCGCGATGCGCAGCGCCGCTGTATCGGGCACGCGCACTTGCTCGCCAACGAGCGCCACGAGCAGCAACAAGAACACTCCGAGAAGCACGATGAGATGCAGCAGCTTGCGCAGCCGATCGAGCCCAAGCCAGATTCCTTCGACGATGCGCAACGGCAATCCGCGTTTACTCATGATTGTCCTCGTCCGATCGAAGCACGGCGCGCTACTGCAACAACAGCAACGACAGACCGGGCCAGAATGCAATGATCAACACCGCGACCAACAATACCAGCAGAAAAGGCTGGGTTGCCCAGTAGATCTCGGTAATTTCTCTGTTGAACCGATGGCTTGCGATGAATAGGTTCAAGCCCACGGGAGGCGTCAAATAGCCGAGCTCCATGGCTGCGAGAAACACGATACCCAAATGCACGGGATTCATTCCGTACTCCGCAGCCACGGGCAAGATCAAAGGCACGACGAGCACCGTAGCCGAGAAAATATCGAGAATCGCGCCGAGCAACAGCAAGAAGACCAGCAGCGCGACCATGAATGTGGTGGGACCCGAGATGTAGCCGCTGACGGCCGCGAACAGCTTCTGCGGCACCCCGGTGTCGATCATGTAGTTAGTGGACGCGAGCGACACGCCGAGGATCGCGAGAATCGCGCCGACGAGCACCATCGACTCGCGCATGATGCGCGGCAACTGCCTCCACGGCACCTCCCGCAAGATCACCATTTCGACGACGATGACATAGAGCGCCGTTACCGCAGCGGCTTCCGATACGGCGAAATAGCCGCTGTAGATTCCACCGAGCACCACGATCGGTAGCGGCAGATCCCATTTGGCCTGGCGGATGGCGGCCCAGGCCTCGGCAAGCGACGCGTCCCTAACTGCATACCGAACGCGCCGGTTGCGCCAATAGCTGTACGCGGACAACAGCACGAGCATCAGAGTGCCCGGCAGGACGCCCGCCACGAACAAATCGTCGATCGAGACTTCGGACACGACGCCGTAGAGAATGAGCGGCAGCGACGGCGCAAATAACAGGCCCAAGCTTCCTGAGGTCGTAATGAGACCGAGATTGAACCGCTCGTCGTAGCCCACCTCCGACAATGCCGGAAACAGCAACGCGCCCAGAGCAATGATCGTGACGCCCGAGGCGCCCGTGAACGCCGTAAACAGCGCGCACGCGGCGAGAGAAATCATCGCCAAACCGCCCGGCAGCCAACCCAGCAAGGCCTGCGACAAACGCACGAGACGATGCGGCGCCTGACCTTCGCTGAGCAGAAAACCCGCAAAGGTAAACAACGGAATCGCAACCAGGACCGGTGTCTCCGACAGACCGAAGAACTCGATTGCGACGACCGACAGGTCGACTCCTTCCCGGTGAAACCCGCTCATCGCACTGGCCGCGATGACGGCGAATAACGGCGCCCCGATCAGCGTGAGCACGACGAGAGCCGCGGCGATCAAAAGCACGTCAGCGATCCCCGAAGCGACGTAAGCCGCGAATCAGATAGCGCACGGCAATCAGCGCAAAGGCCGCCGGCATGATCGCTTGCAGCCACCAAGCCGGGACTTCGCCGAGCAAGACGTCGCCGTACATGCGCGAATCCCGGACGAACTCGAACGCCGACCACGCGAGCAGGCCGCTAACACTCGCAGCGAACGCATCGGCAACGACGGCCGCCGAGAACTGCAGGCCCTTCGGCAGCCAACGAACGACGGCACCCATCGTGATGTGCCGGCCTTCGCGACTCGCAGCCAGCGCACCGAGCAGCGCCAGCCACAGGACCAGGAGTCGAGTCAGGCCGTCACCCCAAGTGAGGCCGATCGAGAAAACGTTGCGCAGCAAAATTTGCGCGCTGGAGAACAGAATGAGACAACTCAGCAGCAGGACGATGAGACCGCTCTCGATCGCTCGCACGAGCGCAGCCGCGCGCGTCAACCAAGAATGCTGCCGGCCGACGTCCAAAACACACTCTTAGTTCACGCCGGCTGCCGTGTCATGCGATTTGCGGTAAGTCGCCAGAGCCGCTAGCAAGTCGTCGAGAAACGCAGCATTGATATCCGGCCGCTTTCGCAGCTCGGGATAGATCCCTTCGACCGTGGAACGCCAAGTCTCGACGTCGGCCGCCTTCACCGCGACAGTTTGGATGCCGGACTTGCGCAACACGTCCATGGCTTTCACGTTGTCCTCGCGCGCCGCGCGATCCAGCGCATGCATCGTTTCGCCCATGACTTCGCGCACGACGTGCTGATCCTCCGGGGTCAGTCGATCGAAAGCCTTCTTGCTCGATGGCAAAGATACCCATCGAATAGGACAACGGCAGCGCCGTGATGTACTTGACCTTCGTGTGCCACTGTAGAACGAGCGCTGCCACTGGCGACGCGAACGCGATGTCGATGAGCCCCGTCTGCAGACCGGTCAATACATCGGTCACCGGCAGCACGACGGGCGACAAGCCCAGAGACTGCATCGCGAGAAAGCTAACCTGGTCACCCTCGGGTACCCAGACTTTCTTACGTTTGAGCTGCTCGACCGAGCTGATGGGCTCGTTCGAGAGCAAATTGGCAAACCCGCCCTCGACGAACGCGAAGGCCACGAAGCCCGCATCCTCGAGGCCCTTGATCAGCTTCGGATCGAAGCGCTGGCGAATGTAATCGACTTCGTCGAGAGAACGGAACAGAAAGGGTACGCCGTACAAATTCAGCGCCGAGTAACGCTCGGCGAGCCCGCCGGCCGTGAACGCGCCCCCTTGCAGCTGGCCGATCCGAACCTTCCGCAGCACTTGGGCGTCGTTGCCCATCACTCCGCCCGGATAGAACCTGATGATGACACGGCCGCCCGTGCGCTGCTTGATCTGCTCGGCACCGGCGCGCATGTGCTGCATCCAGTCCGAGCCATCCGGCGCCACCGAAGCGATCTTCAAGTCCACCGCTCCGGCCCGGACCGCGAACAGCGCCCGCGAACAGCACGGTCGTCACCGCGACCCAACGGCTCACCCAACCTTTCTTCTCGGCGACACGCATCAGAAGTACTCCTTCGAAGTTGCCAGCAGCTCGCGAGCTTCCTGCTTCGCCAAGACATTGAAAAGCGTGTATCCGGGCGCGTCGACGGGCGCGTTCACAACTTCCGTCAACAGTCGATCGTGCAGCTCCTGATCGAAGACCAGCCGCGCATAACGGCGCGCGTATTCTACCTTGATCGACAGGTCCCTCCCGCCCGACAACTCGATAGCGCGCTCGAAGTGCATCTTCGCGATATCGGGGTGGCCGCCGAGCGCCGGCGGCCGCAGCGCGTTCAGGATACCGAGATATCCGTGTATCGCGCCGTTTTCGTAGGTCTCGTCGAGCGCAAGACCGCGCTCGAGCACGGCCTGGACCCAAGGCAGCTCGGCCACGGTCGACCAATCCTCACTCGTGGCGTCGAGATTGCTGAGCCAGCCGACGGCGTAGGAGTACAGCGCATCGAGCTGCTTACGCTTCACGCCGCCGAGCTCGGCGACGAGGCGCTCGTAGTCGATGCCCTTCCAATGGCATGCGGGCTCGTACGAAAGGCAAATTGCACGTTCCCCGTAGCGACGCGCTTTGCCGGTCAGTTGCACGGCTTGATCGCCTTTGGCAAACCGTGACCCGTACAAGGCAAAGATCTGTGCGCCGGCATCGAGCAAGCCCACGTTGTCGGGATGCTGCGAAATCAGTCCGTCGACGAGCAGCAAGTACGCCGGCACGCCGGATTGCACGAGGTCGGGATCGTCCTGATTCAGAATCGCCGCAGACAAAGTGCCCGCGGCGACCGAGCCGATTAGGTTCGCGCAGCCGGTGAGCAGCGCAGAGGCGGCAAGACCGACTGCGAGCGCGCGGCAGGAACCGAGGACCGATGGACGGCGCGTGGCGCCGCCGCAACGGACGGGCTCAGACTTTCTCTTTGATGCGAGCGGCTTTGCCGCTGAGATCACGCAGGTAGTAGAGCTTTGCACGTCGAACATCACCGCGTCGTTTGACCTTGATCTCCGCGACCGCAGGACTGTGAGTCTGAAAGACACGCTCTACCCCTTCGCCGTGGGAGATTTTTCTAACCGTGAACGACGAGTTCAATCCACGATTGCGTTTGGCGATGACAACGCCTTCATAGGCTTGCAAACGCTCGCGGTCGCCTTCCGTGACTCGCACCTGGACGACGACTGTGTCGCCCGGCGCAAAATCGGGCACATCTTGCTTCAACTGCTGCCGCTCAATCTCATCAATTACTCTAGACATGCCTAGATCCTCTAAAAATTCCCCGCCCGTCGGGCCGCTATTCTACGAGATCTCGCCGCCGGAGTTCATCGCCAAATGCTCAGCTTTGAATTCCGCCAGCAAATCCGCCTCTTCCCGCGTCAGCCGGCGCCGCTCCAGCAGCTCCGGCCGCCGCAGCCACGTCCGGCCCAGCGCCTGCTTGAGCCGCCACCGCCGCACTGCGGCATGGTCGCCGCTGACCAGCACGGCAGGCACGTCGCGCCCGTCGATCGATTCCGGCCGCGTGTACTGCGGGCAATCGAGAAGCCCGGCCGCGTACGAATCCTCGATGTTCGAGTCTTCGTGACCCAGAACTCCGGGCAGCCAGCGCGCAACCACGTCGATGACCACAGCCGCAGCGAGCTCGCCGCCACTGAGCACATAGTCGCCGAGAGACAGCTCCGTCGGCACCACGCCTTCGATAAACCGCTCATCGACGCCCTCGTAGCGTCCGGCCACGAGCAACAAGCCGGGCCCCGCCGCGAGCTCGCGCGCGAACGCCTGATCGAGCGGTCTTCCCTGCGCCGTCAGCACGATCTCGCGCGTGCCGGCCGGCAACCTGGCGCGCAGCGCCGACACCGCATCTCTCAGCGGCTCGTACTTGAGCACCATGCCCGGCCCGCCGCCGTACGGCCGATCGTCGACCTTTCGGTGCCGATCGTGCGCAAAATCACGCGGCGACACGTGCTCGATCGCAAGCAGCCCGCGCTCGCAAGCGCGCCCAACCACACCATGCTGCGCCACGGGCTCGACGAGCTCCGGAAACAGTGCCACGACTCCGACGCGATACACCGGCCCGCTCAGTAGTCCGGCGACCAATCGGCGACGATGAAGCCGCCCTCGAGGTCCACGTTCCGAATCACCGTGCCGAGCACGAACGGAATCAGCCGTTGCGGCGCTCCAGCGAGCACGAGCACGTCGTTGCTACCGGTCGCCAACAGATGATCGACGGTACCCAGCCGTTCTCCCGTCGGCGTTCTGACCTCGAGCCCCTCGAGATCCGTCCAGTAGTACTCGTCCGGCGCGCACTCGGGCAACGCCGCGCGCGCGACGAATATCTCCGCACCGATCCACTCGCGGCGCCTGGTCGCGATCGTCGACGCCTTCGAGCTTGGCCACGACACCGGGACCTTGCTGTCGGCCGGCTTCGAGGATCTTGCGCACATCGACTCCGCCGCGACGCAAAGTCCATTCGCCGAACCCGACGATGTTGTCACGCGGCTCGGTGTACGAATGGATCTTCAGCCAACCCTTCACACCGAATACACCGGTGATCCGGCCCAGCGCAACGAGCTTGCCTTGGTGCGCGCTCACTGCGGGCTCGCAGGGCGCGTTCGACGTCAGGCCGCCGCGGCTCCGGCCGCGCTGCTCCGGGACTGCTTGAGCAACTGCGCGACACGGGCCGAAGGCTGAGCCCCTTGCGACAGCCAGTGCTCAGCCCGCGCGAGGTCCAGGCGAAGGCGCTCTTCGCCGCCGGCAGCGATCGGATTGAAGAAGCCTAGCCGCTCGATGTAGCGGCCGTCGCGACGAAAGCGGCTGTCGGTCACAACGATGTGATAAAACGGCCGCTTGGTTGCGCCGCCGCGCGATAGACGAATGGTCACCATAACCTTGAGCCCTGCCGAATCTGCGTCGTAAAAAAACGGAAGCGGCCGCTCCGGACCGCCCCTCTAGCCGGCCATTGTAAAGGCTTTGCGCGCCGAGTGTAAGCCCTTGGGCGCCGCTCCCCGCAAGCCGCCGCCCTCTGATTCAGCGCCGACCGCGCGGTAACGGAAACCCCCGCTTCATCGCCGCGCCCAGCAGACGTTGCATCCCGCCGCCTTTGCTCAACTGCTTCATGGTCTTCGCCAAGCTGCTTGTGCTGCTTGAGCAAACGACTGACCTCCTGGACGGGCAGCCCGGCCCCGCCGGCTATCCGCCGTTTGCGGGAACCGTCGATGATGGCCGGCTGCCGGCGCTCGCGGCGGGTCATGGAATCGATGATGCCGATCTGGCGACGGAGCTGGCGCGGGTCGAAGCGAGCAGCGGCCAGCGCCTCGGGCTTCACGCCTGGCAGCTTGTCCATGAGCTGCTCGAATCCGCCCATGTTGAGCAGCTGTTTCAGCTGCTCGCGAAAGTCCTCGAGACTGATCTCGCGGCCGGCTTTGACCTTCTTTGCGACGCGCTCGAGCTCCTCGGCGTCGACCTGCCGCTGAACCTGCTCGACGAGCCCGACCACGTCGCCCATTCCGAGAATTCGGGAAGCGAACCGCGCGGGCACAAAGGCCTCGAGCGCATCGAGCTTCTCGCCCGTACCAACGAGCTTGATAGGCCGGCCCGTGACCTCGCGCACGGATAGCGCCACGCCGCCGCGCGCATCGCCGTCGGTCTTCGTCAGCACGACGCCCGTCAGCGGCAAAGCCTCGTGAAAGGCTCGGGCCGAGTTGATCGCATCCTGGCCGGCCATGGAATCGACGACGAACAGCGTCTCGGCCGGGGACACGAGCCCATGCAGAGCTTTGGCTTCCTCCATCATCGCGGCATCGACGTGCAAACGACCGGCCGTGTCGAGGATCAGCCAACGCTGTCCGCCCTTGCGCACGGAATCCAGTGCGCCTTCGGCGATGGCCGTCGGCTGCTCCGCGTCCGTCGAGAAGTAACCGACGCCGAGGTCCGCAGCCAGCTTCCGGAGCTGCTCGCGCGCCGCGGGCCGATACACGTCCGTGCTGGCGAGCAACACTCCGCCACCGTACTTTTCGGTCGAGATAACGCGCGAGCTTGCCGGCCGTCGTCGTCTTGCCGGCGCCCTGTAGGCCCACGAGCATGATCACGACGGGCCGTCCCTGAGTCGCGATCGGAGCGGCATCGCCACCGAGCACGCCCACGAGCTCGTCGTGGACGATCTTCACGAACGCCTGGCCGGGATTGAGGCTGCGCGCTACTTCTTCGCCGAGCGCCCGGTCCCGTACGCGCTCTACGAGGGCTTTTGCCACCGGCAACGCGACGTCTGCCTCGAGCAGAGCCATGCGGATGGCCCGCACGGTGTCGCGGACGTTTTCCTCGGTGATCCGGCCGCGGCCCGTCACGCGCTGTATCGCGCCCGTCAAGCGGGCTGTGAGCTGGTCGAACATGGGGTTTGGAGTCGTCTCGGTCGAGTCGCGGAAGCCTAGCATGGGCCGAAGCCGCGAAGAAAACGGCCGCAAGACGCAAGGCGACGCGCGCCGGCGAGCGACTGAGATCCGTCGCGTGAGGGCCTTAGGGGGACCGGAGCCCGTTCCTTGACACCCCGTTCGGCCTTCAGCCAGTCTACTCGCCATCCCCGTAAAATCAGGAGGTTTTGGGCGGTTGAGTCAGGAAGTTCCGCTAGGACTGCTAGTCGCTGCACTGATAGTCCTGCTCGCCCTGTCAGCGTTCTTCTCGAGCACCGAAACTGCGCTCATGAGCCTCAACCGCTATCGGTTGAGACATCTGGCCCGCGCCGGAAACCGCGCGGCCCGTGTCACTGAAAGGCTCCTGCAGCGACCCGATCGGCTGATCGGCTTGATCCTGCTCGGCAACAATGCGGCCAATCTCAGCGGCGGCGGCGCTCGTCACCATCATCGCTTTGCGCGTCGGCGGCGAAGGCGCCATCTTCGCGGGAACACTCATACTCACGTTTCTCGTCTTGATCTTCGGCGAGGTCGCGCCGAAGACGATCGCCGCGATCAATCCTCAGCGGCTGGCATTGCCGGCGGCACTCATCTACTACCCCTTGCTCAAGGTCGCGTATCCGGCCGTCTGGCTCATCAACCTGCTCGCCAACGGCCTGCTGCGCGCCGTCGGCATCAGGCCGGACCAAATCGCCTCGCACTCCCTGAGCGCCGAAGAGCTCCGAACCGTCGTCGCCGAAGCCGGCGTCATGGTGCCTCGACGCCACCAGCGAATGCTCCTCAGCATCCTCGACCTCGACGCCGTCAGCGTCGACGACGTGATGGTCCCGCGCCAGGAGATCGAGGGCCTCGATCTCGATCGTCCCTGGGAGGAGAACCTCGCCAAGATTCAGTCGAGCCACCACGATCGCCTGCCCGTGTATCGGGAAGACATCGACAACATCATCGGTGTCGTCAGGATACGAGAGCTGCTGCCGGACCTCGCAACCGGCGCGCTGACCCAACCGAGAGTACTCGAGCGCATGCGCGACCCGTACTTCGTTCCGGAAGGGACGCCGCTCAACAAGCAACTGCTGAACTTTCAGCAGCACCGGCGCCGCTCGGCGTTCGTCGTCGACGAGTACGGCGACGTCCAAGGACTCATCACGACGCAGGACATCATTCACGAAATCGTCGGTGAGACCGATCGCGACGGCTCGGCCGTCGATCTCGGGATCACGAAGGAAAGCGACCGCAGCTATGTCGTCGACGCGAGCGCCAACGTGCGCCAGCTCAACCGCGTGATGAATTGGAACTTGCCCACGGACGGGCCGAAGACGCTCAACGGTCTCATCGTGGAGCAGCTCGAAACGATTCCCGAAACGGGCACCGGCGTCACGGTGGCCGACTACCCGATCGAGATCCTCGACGCGAGCGAGCACGGCATCAAAAAAGTCCGCGTCTTTGCCCCCGGCTCGCGGCCGCCCAAGGTCGCCGCCTAACGCCGATAGGCTCAGCGCGTCAACACGACGAGCGCATCGCTGAGCCGGTCGACCGGCAACACCTCGATGTCCAGCGATCGCCGCGGCACGTTCGCGCGCGGCACGAGCGCGCGCTTGAACCCGTGCTTCTCGGCCTCGACCAACCGCTCTTCTCCGAAGGGCACGGGCCGGACCTCGCCCGTCAACCCCACCTCACCGAAGACCGCCAGATCGTGCGGGACGGGCAGCTCGCGCAGGCTCGACACGACGGCGAGCGCCAACGCGAGATCGGCGGCCGTTTCGCTCACACGCAGGCCACCTACGACGTTCGCGAACACATCGGCGTCACCGCACGCGATTGCGCAGTGTCGATGCAGCACTGCGAGCAAGAGACCGAGGCGCTGACTGTCGAATCCCTGGGCAAGACGGCGGGGCATAGGCGCTTGAGTCCGGTCGACGAGCGCTTGCACTTCGACGAGCACCGGACGAGTACCCTCTCGAGTGACGAGCGTGACACTGCCGGCCACGGGCGCGCCGCGACGAGCGAGAAAGATCGCCGAGGGATTCTTGACCTCCCGAAATCCGTCCTCGGTCATGAGGAAAAAGCCCATTTCGTTCGCGGCGCCGAAGCGATTCTTCACGGCCCGCACGATCCGGAAGCGGCTGCCGAGATCGCTTTCGAAGTACAACACCGTATCGACCATGTGCTCGAGGACGCGCGGTCCGGCCAGTGTGCCTTCTTTCGTCACGTGACCGACGAGCAGCGTGGCGACTTGGCGGGACTTCGCAGAATCTCACGAGCTGAGCGGCGCATTCTCGCAGCTGGCTCACCGAGCCCGGTGCCGACTGCAGCTCTTCGCTGAAGAGCGTTTGAATCGAGTCGATGGCCAGCACGCCGAGACGCCTCTTTTGTCCGCACGTCGCGACGACGCTTTCGACGCACGTCTCGGCGAGCAGCTCGAGCGGCGCGCTCTCGACACCGAGGCGTTTCGCCCTCAGCCCGATCTGGTCCAACGATTCCTCGCCGGTGACGTAGCAAGCCGAGACGCTCGACGCGAGGTTCGCGAGCGCCCTGAGCAGCAGCGTCGACTTGCCGATACCCGGGTCCCCGCCGATCAAAACGACCGAGCCCGGCACGAGACCACCGCCGAGCACGCGGTCGAACTCACCGAGGCCGGTGCCGATTCGCGTGACCTGGCTCACGTCGACGCGATCGAGCCGTGTGAACTCCGCCTGCCCCGAATAGTGGGCTCGTTCGGCGCGGGGGCCGCCTCCCACTGCCTCCACGAGACTGTTCCAAGCCCCGCAGTCCGGGCATTGGCCCTGCCACTTCGGCTGCTGCCCTCCGCAGCTCTCGCAGGTGTATACGACCTTCGCTTTCGCCATCGGGCGAGCATAGCCGAAGACCGCCGACGGGGCGCCACGGTCGAAAGCGGGCTTGGGTCACAGGGGCTTGCGGAGCCGCCATGGCATACTCCTCGCGTCGCCCGGGGCTCGGACCATGCAAGGGTTTCTCAATCTGCGCCGCAGTTTTCTGGAAGCCGTGGTCGTCGGCCTGTTGGTGACGAGCGCTCTCTTCCTGCCGCCGTTGCAGCTCGGCACGCGCGCGAATTTCGCTCTGTATGACCTTTGGTCGCGCCTCGACACCAAGGTGCCTGCGACTGACATTCTGCTCGTTCGTCTCGACGATCCTGCGCTGCTCGCACCGCTTGCGGATTCAGCCGCCGCGCAACACGCGAAGCTGTTGGTCACAACACTGCCCGATCCGCCCACGCCGTCTGCCGCCGCAAGGATGTTGGGACCCGTCGATCTGCCGATCGGAACGACGCGCCTCAGACGCACGGATTGGCCGCGCGGCGGCCACCTGCTGTTCGAGCCCGATTTGGACGGGGTCGTACGACGCGACCAGCCGCTGATCGACGACGCCGTCGTCACGCCGTCGCTCGCACTGTTCGCCGCCAAACACGCCGACGCGGCATCTGCCGAATCCTGGGACGATCATTGGGCTCCGGAACCGTTCGAGACGAACGTTTCCCGGTGGATCAGGTTCTTCGCCGGACATCCGTTCCGAGAGATAGCGGCCAGCGAGTTGTTACGCGACCCCGCGCAACTGCGCGACAAGATAGCGATCGCAGGCCGCTCTTCAGCGGAGCACGTTACACCGGTCGGTCCGTTGACGACGCGGGAGATGGTGGCCCAAGCATTGGCCGGCTATCGAACCCATCAGCAGATCGACGCCGGCGCCCTCGGTTCGATCATGGCCTGGACGGTCGCGCTCGCCCTACTCGCACTGCTCGCTATCCGTCCGTTCCACACTCGTTTCGCGACGGCCGGGTTCGTGGTCGGCGCGACGGCCGCGTTCGTGGCCTGGTCGGCCGTGTCGTTCTGGCTCGCAGCGCTATGGCTGCCGGTAGTAGGACCGGCGACAGTGCTGTTTCTCACGGGCTCCGTTCTCGTCCTTCGGGACCGCGAAGTCGAAGCCACTCGTGCCGGCGACGACACGCTCGTGAATGCGCGTCGGGCAACGGCAAGTGGCAACCTCGAAGAAGCCTGGCTGCTCTATCGGCAATTGCCCCCCGGCACGGCACTGCTGGCCGAGCTGTACGAGCTCGCCGCCTCGCTTCAGGAATCCGGACTCGCACG
The DNA here is from genome assembly GCA_963786385.1 of uncultured Gammaproteobacteria bacterium. Taxonomy (GTDB): domain Bacteria; phylum Pseudomonadota; class Gammaproteobacteria; order Steroidobacterales; family Rariloculaceae; genus FEN-1219. The sequence continues at coordinate 887,167 of CAWAYS010000005.1, read as the reverse complement.
CCAGGCTGCCGATCTCTTTCACCGGGTCGCCCAGGTCGACGCGCAGTACAAGGACGTAGCCAAACGGCTCGTGGCTTGCGGCCAGCAGGCCCAAACGCCCGAACCGCCACCCGAGGAGCTCTCGCTGCCCACGACGCTCGGCCGCTATCAGCTGCTCGAGCCGATTGGCCGCGGCGCAATGGGCTACGTCTACTTGGGTCGCGATCCCAAAATCAACCGTATCGTGGCCGTGAAGGCCATCAACCTCGCTCTCGAGTTCGATGCCGCGGAGCTCGAAAGCGCGAGCGACCGATTCTTGCGGGAGGCCGAGACAGCCGGACGGCTCAGCCATCCGAACATCGTGACGATCTACGATGTCGGGGAAGCAGACGGCTATGCCTACATCGCGATGGAATACTTGAAAGGCCGACACTTGAGCGAATTCGCAACGCCGGGGCGACTGTTGCCAATCTCGACCGTGCTCGATTTGTTTGCTCGGACCGCCGATGCGCTCGACTACGCACACGCACAGAACGTCGTGCACAGGGATATAAAGCCGGCCAATATTATGTATGATTCCATCTCGGATGGCCTGAAGATTACGGATTTCGGAATCGCCAGGCTGATCGATGTCAGTCGGACTCGAACTGGGATCGTCTTGGGGACACCGGCGTTCATGTCCCCAGAGCAGCTGGAAGGGAAAAACGTGAACGGGCACACGGACTTATTCGCGTTGGGTGTTAGCCTATATCAGTTGCTGACCGGCCATTTACCCTTCCGCGGAGCCTCGATGACCAAGCTCATGTTCGTGATTGCCAACGAACCGCACGAGTCTGTGACCTCGGTGCGCGGCGATCTGCCCGGCTGCCTGGATCCGATTATCGATAGGGCTCTGGCCAAGGACCCTGTCGACCGGTTTCAGACCGGCGCGGAAATGGCTGCTGCGCTGCGCCACGCCGCAGCGCAATTGGCCTGACGACTTCTCGACAGAGCAGCCGATAGCGCATGAGTCTGAAAGGCAAATTCGTCCACGTGGAGGCAACGGACGTTGGTAAGGTCAGAGACCACAACGAGGATGCTATCGGCGCTCAGCCCGATATCGGTCTGTGGGTTCTGGCCGACGGGATGGGCGGCTACAACGCCGGAGAGGTCGCCAGTGGAATCGCCGTCAAAACCATCATCGACCTGGTCACGGAAGCCTGCAAGCGCGAAATTCGTAACGCGATCGAGCCCGAGACGGGTTACATGCGCCAGACCATCGTGCTACGCGATGCGATTCACCGGGCCAACAAGATCATCAACCAGACGGCGCAGTCCCAACCTCAGTGCGAAGGGATGGGCACGACCCTAGTGGCGGCGCTGTTCTACGACGATCGCGTATCCGTCGCCCATGTGGGCGATTCACGCATGTACCGCCTCCGCGGCAACAAGTTCGAGCAGGTAACCCTCGACCATTCGCTGCTTCAAGAGCTCGTCGACCGTGGCTTTTACTCGCAAGAGGAAGCTCAGCGCTCGACGAACCGAAACTACGTCACGCGGGCACTCGGCGTCGAGGCCAATGTCGAGGTCGAGGTTCAGGAGGTCGACGCCCAGAAAGGCGACTACTTCCTGATGTGCTCGGACGGCTTGCCGGATATGGTCGAGGACGACGACGTCCACTTGACCATCAGCACCTTCAACAATGACGTTCGCACGATCGGCGAGCAGTTGATCAAGCTCGCCAACGATAACGGTGGCCGAGATAATGTATCGGTCATATTGGTTCGCATTGCCGAAGCGTTTCCCGCCAACGCGGGACTCATGGGGAAGCTTCGGAATCTCTTCGGATAGTTGCCGCGACGGTAACAACTAGAAGCAATTTAGATTGAGCAATTCGGGACGACAACCATGGCACGTTTGATTCTTAGCTTGGATGGGCAGACCTTGGCTGAGTACAACATGACCAAGGAACGCTACACGGTCGGCCGGTTGCCAGACAACGATATCCGCATCGACAATGCAGCAGTCAGCGGCCATCACTCGTTGATCATCAATATCCTGAACGACTCGTTTCTCGAGGATCTCAACAGCACGAACGGGACGTACGTCAACGGCAAGCTGATCAAGAAGCACGCGCTGCAGCACGGAGACGTCATCACCGTCGGCCATCACCAGCTGCGCTACGTAGACGATCAGGCCCAGCAAGCGCCCGAAGACGAGTTCGAAAAGACCATGGTCATCGAGCCGAGCGGTCATATGGAGAAGCAGGTGGCCAAGGCCGCCCGCGCCGCCGAGGCCGCGGCCGTCAAGGCCTCTCCCGTTAGCAAGCCCGCGCCCGCGCCCGAGGCGACACCCAAGCCCCGTAAGCCCTTCTCGCCGACGACGACGCAGGAGGTCGACCAAGACGCCGTACCTGCACTGCCGCTGGCCAAGCTACAAGTTCTTTCCGGTACCTTCGCCGGGCGTGAGCTCGAGCTCACGAAGGCGCTGACCACGCTCGGCCGTCCGGGTGTGCAGGTGGCCGCGATTACGCGCCGCGCCGAAGGCTACTTCATCGTCCACGTCGAAAGCGGCGACGACGAGGGGTTCCCGCTCGTCAACGGCATGGCCATCGGTCCTCAAGCACGTCGTTTGCAGGATAACGACGTGATCCAGCTGGCCGGCGTGAAGATGGGATTCTTCTTGAACTGACGTTAGGTCTTCCTAGAAGACGCCTTCGCCGTACGCTTCGGCCACGAGGTTCTCGAACTTCGTGAACTCTCCAAGGAACGTGAGGTGGAACTCGCCCGTCGGGCCGTTTCGCTGCTTGCCGATGATGATGTCCGCGATCCCCTTGCGCGGTGTGTCGGGCTCGTAGACCTCCTCGCGATAGATGAACGCGATGAGGTCGGCATCCTGCTCGATGGCGCCTGACTCGCGCAGATCGGACATCACGGGTTTTTTGTCCTGACGTTGCTCCACGCTGCGGTTGAGCTGCGACAGCGCGATGACCGGGACGGCGAGCTCCTTCGCCAAGGCTTTGAGCGAACGCGAGATTTCGGAGATCTCGGTGGCCCGGTTCTCGGTCGTGCCCGTGACCTGCATGAGCTGCAAATAATCCACGACGATCAGCCCGAGCCCGTGCTCGCGCTTGAGTCGCCGAGCCCGCGCGCGAACCTCCGTCGGCGTGAGCGCGCCGCTGTCGTCGATGAAGATCGGCGCATTCGACATCATCGAGACGGCCGAGTCGATTCTCGACCAATCCTCGTCCGACAGCCTGCCGTTGCGCAGCCGAGATTGGTTGACGCGGCCGATAGACCCGATCATACGAAAGCTCAGCTGCTCCGCGGACATTTCCATGCTGAAGATCGCCGTCGGCACCTGGCTGCCGATCGCCACGTTTTCGGCGATATTCATCGCAAAGGTCGTCTTACCCATGGACGGTCGCCCGGCAACGATGATGAGCTCGCCGCGCTGCAAACCTGCCGTCATCTCGTCCATGTCGGCGAAGCCCGTCGAAACTCCCGTGATGTCGCTCGTCGAGTGGCTGAGCTCGTCGAGCCGGTCGATGGTCTTCGGCAGGATTTGCTTGAGAGGCACGAACCCGGCGCCGTGACGCGCACCACCGTCGGCGATCTCGAACACGCGTTGCTCGGCGAGATCGACGATCTCGTCGACGGTTCGGCCTTCGGTCTGATGGGCGCTGGCAGCGATGTCGCCACCGATCTCGATGAGCTGACGCAGGATGGCCCTCTCGCGAACGATCTGGCCATACGCGCGGATGTTTGCCGCGCTCGGCGTGTCTTCGACCAATCGCGCGAGGTACGCGAGGCCGCCTGCGGCCTCCAGCTGGCCGAGACTTTGCAGGTGCTCACTGACGGTGACTGCGTCGGGCGGCTGGTTTCTCTCCACGAGCGCGCCGATGGCGCTCAGGATGAGTCGGTGATCGGCGCGGTAGAAGTCGTCGGCCGTGCAGATATCGGCAATCTGATCCCAGGCCCGCTGATCGAGCATGAGGCCGCCGAGCAGCGATTGCTCGGCTTCGACCGAATGCGGCGGTAAGCGCAGCCTATCCGTTGCGCGCCTTGCAATGTCCGACGTTGACGCTGGTTCAGCCATTCCCTGTCCCGACCGCGCCGAGCCGAGCGCCGGCGGCCTATTCCGCCTCGGAGTCGGGCTCCGGCTCCGGCTCCGACTGCGGTTCCAGGCCGGATTCCGACTCGACGACGACCGTGACCGCCACGTTCACGTCGGAGTGCAAGTGCAACTCGATCTGATGCTCGCCCACCACGCGCAACGGCCCCTCGTGCATGCGCACCTCGCTGCGCTCCACGTCGAGGCCGAGCTTCTGGAGCGCCTCGGCGACGTCGATCGTGCCGATCGATCCGAACAGCTTACCCTCGGCCCCGGCTTGTGCCTTGATGCGGACAACCTGACCCTCGATTTTCTTGGCCCGAGCTTGCGCCGCCGACAACTCGCCCGCCGCCTTCGCCTCGAGCTCAGCCCGGATGGCCTCGAACTTCGCGATGTTCGCGGCGGTCGCGAGCGTGGCCTTGCCTTGCGGAATGAGGAAGTTCCGGGCGTAACCGGACTTCACTTTGACGCGATCGCCAATGCCGCCGACGTTATCGATCTTTTCGAGCAGAATAATTTCCATTTCCTATCACTCTCGTCATGCCTGCGAACGCAACGACGCACGCAAGTTGAACCAATTATCGACCAAGCCCAAAGCACAAAGCGCCAAGACCACCAAAATGACTGTCGGCGGCGTCACCAGCAGCACGTACACGGGCGCCACCAACGCCGGATGCCAACGCTTGGCGTGGGCCCAGGCATGCACCACGGCAAGCCCTTGAAACACGAACCCCAGCAATGCCAGGGGCAACAAATTTTGAACCACCCCCGCGTCGAACACCAGGCCGAGGCCGAGCAGCGCCGTTGCCGCGATGCCGAGCAGTCGTCCGAGCCTCAAGCGCCGAAACTCCGCCGCGAAGCGTTTCTCGGTGCCCGCCAGCGTAATCCACCAGTAGGCCAGCATGAGCGCCATCATGAGCTGCGAGAAAACCACTGCGGCGAGCAGCACGATACCGCCCTGCCCCTCGACGAGCGCGACCTGCGCCTCGTCGGCGCCGCTCGCTCGCAACACATCCGCGAGCTCCGCCACGACCGTATCGAGCGCCGTGCGCAAGTCCGGCCAACCAATGCTCACGATGACGACGAGCAGCATGCAGATCAGCAACGTCGTCTGAAACGTCAACACCAAGTTGCCCGTTCGCCGTACCAGCCCTCCGAGAGCCACCCCGGTCCCGAAGCTGATGGCGCCCATCGTCGCGAACGTGGCGACGTCGGCGCGAGCCGCCAGGCCCAGCAACACGAGACAACCGACGCCGAGCGCCGCGCTCACGATACCCTGCTGCACGCCGTTGCGGGCCGTGCCGAGGCCCATGAGAGCGGCCGTGACCGTCGGCAGCAGCGGCGCCGCGACGACTGCCAGAATCACGACCCGGTGGCGCTGCGCGAGAACCCAGTGGACGAAACGCTTCACGATGCGCGCCCCCGGTCGCGAGCCGAGCGACCTTCGCCGCTCCAGCGCGACGGCGCTAGTGCTGATCGGTGTACGGCAGCAACGCGAGAAAACGCGCCCGCTTGATCGCCCGCGCGAGCTGCCGCTGATAAGGCGCCCGCGTACCCGTAATTCGGCTCGGCACGATCTTGCCGGTCTCAGTGATGTATGCCTTCAATGTCGCGAGATCTTTGTAGTCGATCTCCTTGACGCCCTCCGCCGTAAAACGGCAGAACTTCTTGCGGCGAAAATAACGAGCCATCTCAGATTCTCCTACTCATCAGTCCCGCCGGCAGCCACTCGGCCACCTTCCTCATCGCTGTCCGACGAACTCGAGTCCGAGCTCGAGTCCGAGTCCGAGTCCGAGCTCGAGTCCGAGTCCGAGTCCGAACTCGAAGAATCGTCGGCGGTTTGACCATCCTCCGAGCTGTCACGGTCCTGACGCGGCCGCGACTCGCGCGTCGCGCCGCGGGTGGCGGATTGGGACTCGCGCGCCTCTTCCTCCTCGCGGGCCTTCGCCATGTGCGACGGCTCGGTGATTGCTTCGTCCCGATTGATGACGAGATAGCGCAGCACCGCATCGCTGAAACGGAACGCACCGATGAGCTCATCGAGCGTCGGCTTGTCGACCTCGATGTTCAGCAGCAGGTAGTGGGCTTTGTGGACTTTGGAGATCGAGTGCGCGAGCTGGCGGCGCCCCCAATCTTCCTCGCGGTGAATCCGGCCGCTGGCGCCCTCGATCATATTTCGATAGCGCTCCATCATGGCCGGAACCTGCTCGCTCTGGTCAGGGTGGACCAGAAACACGACTTCGTAGTGTCTCAAAACGACTCCCTTTGGGTTGAAAGCCTCCCGGAACGCGCCGGTGAGGCAAGGAGCAATCCCGATTGTTCGCTTCGGGGCCCGCCATCGTACTCGCTCGATAAGGTGGGCTCAAGCGCCTCTTGCGATCGGCCGTCTCAGCCCGAGGCGCTGGCCTGGCGCAGCAGCTCGAACAAAACCACGCCAGCCGCGACCGATACGTTCAAGCTCGCGACCTCGCCGGCCATCGGAATCGCGACGAGCTCGTCGCAAAGATCGCGCGTAAGCCGCCGCAGTCCGCGCCCCTCCCCTCCGAGCACCATTGCGACCGGGGGCTCGAGCTTGGTCACATAGAGCGACTTCTGCGCGGACGCATCCGCGCCGACCACCCAAACGCCCGCATCCTTGAGCCACTGCAAAGCGCGAGCGAGATTCGGGGCTTGTAGCAGCGGCACGGTCTCGGCCGCGCCGGTCGCCGTCTTGACGGCCGCCGCCGTGAGCTTGGCCGACCGAGCCTTGGGCACGACGACGGCATCGACACCAGCCGCATCGGCCGTCCGCAGACACGCCCCGAGATTGCGCGGATCCTCGACACCGTCGAGCACTAGCAACCGCAGCGCCCGGCCACGCTCGAGAACCAAAGATTCGAAGTCACCGAGCGAGAACTCCGACTCGGCCTTCGCCTCGACGATCACGCCCTGGTGCGCGGCACCGTCGGCCAACCGATCGAGGCCATCGCGCCCGACCTGCTCTATCGGAACGTCCAGGGCCTTGAGCCGCTCGGCAACCTCGGCCAGACGCCCCCCGGCCTCGCGCAGCACTTTGGCCGACAGGATCGCTTGCGGCCGTCGCTCGAGCAGCGCCCGTACCGCATGCAGACCGAGCACGCGCCGGTGTCCGCTAGCCACGCCGCCGCCTGCGCCGCCCGGCAGGCTTGGCCTCCGCGGCCTTGTCCGGCGAATCGGTCTCCGGCACGAGATCGATCTTGCGTTCTTCGACATTCACGGCAACGAGCCGGACGCGCACCGGCTCCGTGAGCCGGTAGGTCGTGCCGGAGCGCTCGCCCGTGAGCTTCGTGCCCGTCGCGTCGCGGTGATAGTAGTCTCGCGGCAGCGACGTTACGTGAATCAAGCCGTCGATCTGCAGCCCCTGTAGCCGCACGAAAAGCCCGAAAGCCACGACGCCGCTCACGACGGCATCGAACGTCTCGCCGACACGGTCCTTGAGGAAGATGCACTTGAGCCGCTCCGTCACGTCGCGTACCGCCTCGTCCGCGCGCCGCTCCATCGCCGAGCAATGCTCGCCGAGATGCTCCATTTCACTCAGCGCATAGCGGTAGCCCTTTGCCGAGCCCTTCTGGTTGGCCCACTTGATGGCCCGATGCACGAGCAAGTCCGGGTAACGCCTGATCGGCGACGTGAAGTGCGCATACTCGCCGAGCGCGAGCCCGAAGTGACCGACGTTCTTCGGTTGATACCGAGCCTGACTCATGGCCCGCAGCATGACTGTCTCGATGAGCTCCGCCTCGGGCTTACCGACCACGCGCTCGATGATGCGGTTGATCTCCTTGGGCGTAATGCTCTTCGGCGAGCTGAGCTTGTAACCGAAGCTGCGCAAGAACAGCACGAGCTCGTCGATGCGATCCTCGTCCGGGCCTTCGTGCACACGATACAGCGCCGGAATTCGGGCTTTGCGTAACCGCCTGGCGGCCTCGACGTTTGCCGCAATCATGCATTCTTCGATGAGCTTGTGCGTAATCAAGCGCTCCACGGCCACGAGGCTCTCCACCTTGCCGTGCCCATCGAGCCGAATCTTCGTTTCCGGCAAATCGAAGTCGATCGCGCCGCGATCTTTGCGCGCCTTCGAAAAAGCTCGATAGACGTTCTCGAGGTGGCGCAGCGCCGGCACGATCTGCGCGTGCGGGCCGCCCGGATTTTCGCTTTCGAGCAGTTGCGCGCTCTCCACGTAAGTGAGTCTCGCGGCAGACTTCATGACGCCTTCGAAGAAGCGCGACCGCGTGACCTCGCCCCGTGCCGACACGGTCATCTCGCATGCCAGGCACAGCCGATCGACATGTGGATTCAAGGAGCAAAGGCCGTTGGAAAGCTCCTCCGGCAGCATCGGCACGACGCGGTCTGGGAAATACACCGAGGTGCCGCGCGAGCGCGCCTCGCGGTCGAGGGGAGAATCCGGCTGGACATAGTGGCTCACGTCGGCAATGGCCACGATGAGCCGCCAGCCTTCGCCGAGTGGCTCGCAAAACACCGCGTCGTCGAAGTCCTTCGCGTCCTCGCCGTCGATCGTCACGAGCGCCAGACCGCGCAGGTCCTCACGTCCTTCCTTGGATCTGTCCAGCACGCGCGGCGGCAGTGCACGCGCCTCGTCCAGAGCTTCGCTCGGCCACTCGTGCGGAATACCGTGGGCAAGGAGCGCGACATCCGTTTCGATGCCGGCTTCGTCGTGGCGGCCGACGATCTTGAGGATTCGTCCGATCGCCGGACTCCGGGCGGTCGGATGCTCGACGACCTCGACGTTGACCACATCGCCCGGGTTCGCCCCGCGGCTCTCTCCACGAGCGATCAGAACCTCGGCGCGCGACTCTCCGTCCTCGACGACGTAGTCGATGCCGCGCTCACGATGAAAGCGGCCGACGATGGTGGTCTTGCCGCGCGCGAGGATCTCGACCAGATGCCCCTCGCGCCCGCGCGGCGACTCGCTGGTCCGCACGGCGACTCGATCGCCATGCCACAGCGTGCGCATCTCGCGCGCCGAGAGGTACACATCGTCACTCCGATCGTCCGGGCGCAGAAATCCGTAGCCGTCTCGATGGGCAAGCACCGACCCGGTGACGAGATCGAGATGGCGGGTCAGGCAATACTCGCTGGCGCGGTTGCGCAGCAGCTGACCGTCCCTAACCATCGCCTTGAGGCGCTGCTCGAGCGCGCGCCGGTGCTGCTCCGTTTGGATATCGAACCGCGGCGCCAATCCCTCGAGCGCGATAGGCTCGCCGACCTGCTCCATCATGGTCGAAATCTCGTCCCGGCTCGGAATCTGGTGGCGGTAGCGGCGTTCGCCGTCTTCGGGGTTCTGCGCTCGGTCGCGGGCCACTAGCGAAGGCCTCGCGCGGCGGGGGTCGGTCGGGATGGCATCACGCGCGCATCTTATAACGAACAGCCGTGCTTCGGTGGCTTTCGCACGGTGGGCGGCCCGGCGCAGCTTTGTTTGACAGTCCCTCGGGGTAAACGTACATTCGTCGCCGCTTCTCGCCCTCGATGCCGAGGTGGCGGAATTGGTAGACGCGCTGGCTTCAGGTGCCAGTGGGGTAACACCCGTGGAGGTTCAAGTCCTCTCCTCGGCACCACACCGACTATCCGCAATGCCCTGCCTAACGGCGGCGCCGCGCGAGCTGCCCGTAGAGCTCCAGCGTGCGCGCAATGGTGTCCTCGATTCTGAAGTCCCGAGTAATCCGCTCGCGAGCCGCGGCGCCTAGCCTGCGGCGCAACTGCGAGTCCCCGCGCAGCCGCTCGACGGCGGCGGCGATCGCACCTGCATCGCCGACCGGCACGACGAACCCGCTGACGCCGTCGACAACGAGCTCAGGACTGCCGCCGCAATCGGTCACGACGGGCGGCACACCTTGCGCCATCGCTTCGATGACCGATCTCGGCAGCCCTTCGCGCTTGATCGAAGGCAACACGAACACATCCGCCGCGGCCGTCAGCGCCGGCGCATCGTCACGATGCCCGAGGAGGTGGATTCTCTGACGCGCCGGGCTTTGCTCGATTCGCCTGCCGAGACGCTCGGCGTCCATACGGCCGACGAGCAGTAAATGCACACGATGCTCGGGCGGCAGCTTGCTCATCGCGTCGACGAGGACCTCGATGCCCTTGCGCGGCCGGTAGTTCGCGACGCAAACGACTACGAAGTCCTCGCGGCCGATACCGATCGCTTCGAGACTCGCGGGCTCCGCCGAATACCAGTCGACGTCGTGTCCCTTGTAAATCGTCACCGGACGCGACGCAGGCATCCGCAGAAAACTCGGGCGCATCGTCAAGAAGTAATCGCGCACGGCATTGCATACGCACACGATACGATCGATGCGCGGATTGAGCACGCGCAACCACGACACGGGACTGAAGAAGCTCACGTTTCCGACGATACCGCGATAAGCGATCACGCGGACCGGCAACCCGCGCACGGCAGCGAGCCCGTTTTGCAGCGCCTTGTTGCCGAGCAAGTGCAGAATGTCGTAGCGACCGCGCTCGAGCTCTTCGCGCAACCGCCGACGTCCATTGCGATCCACGGACTTACGCAGCCGAAGGTCGAGCAGTCGCACGCCAGCGGCGGCAAGCGCATCGCGCGCCTCGCCCACCGGCGGGCAAATCACCGTCAAGTGCACGCCGGCGCGCGTAAGACCGATGAACGTCGCCACGGTGGGCCGGTCCGGGTCCTCGGTAATGCACAATGCCTTGATGGTCATCGCGGCGCTGGTATCGGACCGAGCACAGCCCGATACAGTGCAAGATACTTGCTGGCCATGGTCTCGGCCGTGAATGCTCTCGCGAAACGCTGGCCCTCTTCACCGAGCCGGCGCCTGAGCTCGGGTGAGTCGCGTAACGCCAGAATCGCGTCACGCAGTTGCTCGACGTTACCCCGGTCGATGAGCACGCCGTTCCACCCGTCTCGCACGATATCGGGCACGCCGCCGACGCGACTCGCGACCACCGGCAGGCAGCGATCCATCGCATCGAGCAGAATACTGCCGATGCCCTCGCGATTCGACGGCAAAATGAACGCGTCGAGCGCTTGCAAATAGTCACCGACGTTGTCCACGAAGCCCGTAAAGGTCACATTCTCCAGACCCGCGGCGAGTTGCTCGAGCATTGCCTGATCGTCGCCCCCGCCCACGAGCAGAAATCGAATGTCCGGATGCGAGCGAGAGAGCTCGCGTGCGACGCGAATCGTGTACTCCTGGCCTTTCTGCGCGTTATCTAGCGCGCCGACTTGCCCGATCAGAAATCCGCCCGAGTAACGGGCGCGTATCCGCGCGGCGCTCGCGGCATCGAAGGTCAGACCGCTGCTGCTGCTGTGGATGACTTCCACACGTGCGGCTGCTTCGTATGCCTTGACGACCTTGCCGACCTCCGTGGCGACGGCCGCTACATATGCGGCTCGCCGATAGACCTTGTGGGCCAGCCAATGCTCGCGGATCGGGTTGTTGACGCGGCGAGTCACGATATAGGGAGTCCCCGAGATCAATGACCGCAGATACGCCGCGTAGACGCTTCGCCCCTCGTGAACATGGACGATGTCCGCACCCCCGGTGGCTTTGACGACGCTCCACGCGCTTCCCGACACTTGCCTGATCTCGACAGATGCGTCACGCAGTCTTGCGGCGAGAGGCTCACCTCTTCTCGCAACGAGCACGAGGCGCAAATCCGTGTCTGCGAGCGCTCGGACGAGCAGCTCCGTTTGACGCTCACCGCCTCGATAGCCACGCGCGACGTTGACGTGGGCGACGGTGAAAGTCATTGCTCGAGGAGTCTCTTCGAGGGCGAAAGCGGTGACGGCAAGCGTAACACAACGGTGCGCGTGTCGATTCGGCGGCGACGCCCGAGCTCGCCGCATTGCGAGCACCGATACAACTCCCTAAAGTGCACACATCGCGAGCGACGCGAACTTGGGGACGACAACGACGTGTGCGGTTTCGTCGGCGGAACGGATCCGGCTTGGAACTATGCAGCCGCATTGCAGTCGATCGCCCACCGTGGGCCGGACGCAAGCGATCTCAAGCTCGACGGACCGATCAAAGTCGGCTTCCGCCGCCTGTCCATCATCGACTTGAGCCCCGCGGCGAATCAGCCGATGACGGCTGCCGACGGCGCTACTTGGATCGTGTTCAACGGCGAGATCTACGGCTATCGCGCACTGCGCCAAACACTGCGTCAGCGCGGCCACGTCTTTCGAACGGACTCTGACACCGAGGTCGTGCTCAACGCATATCTGGAATGGGGCGCAGGTTTCGTCGAGCACCTCGACGGTATGTTCGCGATCGCGATCTGGGACGCCCGGGAAGGCCGCCTAAAACTTTTCCGCGACCGGCCTGGCATCAAGCCTCTTTACTACTTCTACGACGGCCAGCGCTTCGCGTTCGCCTCCGAGCTCAAGGCCATCGAGGTCGCATGCGCCGCTGACGAGCTCGAAGTCGACCCGACGGCACTCTACGATTTTCTGGGCTACCGGTACGTGCCGGCGCCGAAAACGCTGTACCGCAACTGCTACAAGCTGCCGCCCGCTCATTCGATCGTGTTCACGCCGGCCACGGGTGCACTGCAATCGGCGCGGCGATACTGGTCCGTGCCCACACCCGAGCGGCCGCGCAGCCCATCTATCGACGAATGTTGCGAAGAGCTTCGCGCGCTCGTCGAGCGCTCCGTGACCGAGCAAATGATCTCCGACGTGCCGCTTGGCTTCTTTCTGTCGGGCGGCGTGGACTCGAGTGTCGTCGTTGCCGCCGCGGCGTCGACCGGCCGCAGGATCTCCACGTTCTCGATCGGCTTCGACTCCGATGCTGCCTCCGAGACACCGTTCGCTCGCGAGGTCGCGACATCGTTCGACACGGACCACCACGAGCGCATCCTGTCTCAAGCCCACGCCCAAGAGTTACTGCCGAAGCTCAAGGCGTGGTTCGACGAGCCTTTCGCGGACGAATCAGCGTTGCCGACGTACTTGGTGTCGGCAGCCGCCCGCGAGCACGTCACCGTCGTGTTGACCGGCGACGGCGGCGACGAGGTATTCGGCGGCTATCGGACCTACCCCCGATTCATGCGCTACGCACGCTGGCCCACCTGGCCTGCGTTCCTCGAGCGCGCTGCGTACAAGCTCAGACAGCCGCTGTCACGTCGAAGCCCGCTGAGCCGTTTGCTTACGCTGCTCGACACGGCATTGAGCGGCGGACCCGAGCTTTGGGGCAAACTCATGGGCGGGCTTTCAACCCCGGCCAAAGCCGACTATCGGCGCGAGCTCGGTATCGCGTCGGACTACGACGACTGGTGGCATTACCGCGAGCATTGGCGTGAAGACTTGCCGCCGCGAACCCGACTGCAGTTCGTCGACTTCCACACGTTCCTACCGGGACTCGTCCTGACGAAAGTCGACCGCACGAGCATGGCCGTATCGCTCGAAGCGCGCGTTCCGCTGCTCGCACGCAGTCTCATCGAGTTCTCTTTCGGCCTGCACGAGGACCTGCGCTACTACGGCGGCGAGCTCAAGGGGCTGCTGCGCCATGCGTATCGCGGCATTTTGTCCGACCGCATCCTCGACCGGCGCAAGAAGGGCTTCGGCATTCCACGCTATTACTTGCGCGACCTCGAGAGCAACCGGGTCATTCAAGAGATCGTGCTTAAACGCTTGTTTGCACCGGCGGCCTCGTCCCGGACCGGCGCCGGATCGCGGTCGATCCGCAGCCGAGACGCAACGATCGGCTAGAATAGCGGCCGGCGCACGCGACCGCACTCGGCGCGGGCGCATGCGAAAGTTGGTCCCACGACGACGGAGGCTCGGTGCTCGACGACACCCCCAAGAAAAAAGCGCTCATTACGGGCGTCACCGGCCAGGACGGCGCGTATCTGGCGGAGTTCCTGCTCGGCAAAGGCTACGAAGTGCACGGCATCAAGCGCCGCGCGTCGTCGTTCAACACCGACCGCATCGATCACCTCTACCGTGATCCGCATGACGCCGACCGCCGTATGATCCTGCATTACGGCGACCTCACGGATGCCACGAATCTGATCCGCATCGTTCAAGAGGTACAACCCGACGAGATCTACAATCTCGCCGCGCAAAGCCACGTCGCCGTTTCGTTCGAGACGGCCGAGTACACGGCCAACGCCGATGCGCTCGGGACCCTGCGACTGCTTGAAGCCGTTCGAATCTGCGGTCTGGCGCAACGCACGCGGTTCTACCAGGCCTCGAGCTCGGAGATGTTCGGCAAGGTCGCCGAGACACCGCAGCGCGAGTCGACCCCTTTCTATCCGCGCTCGCCTTATGCCGCCGCGAAGGTTTATGCCTTCTGGATTACCGTCAACTACCGGGAAGCCTATGGGCTGTATGCCTGCAACGGTATCCTGTTCAACCACGAGTCGCCGCTACGCGGCGAGACGTTCGTCACGCGCAAGGTCACACGCGGTCTCGCGCGCATCAAAGTGGGACTCGACGACTGCCTGTACCTCGGCAACCTCGAGGCATTACGCGACTGGGGCCATGCCAAAGACTACGTTCGGGCGCAGTGGCTCATGCTGCAGCAGCAACGGCCCGATGACTACGTGATCGCCACGGGACAACAGCACTCCGTTCGCGAGTTCGTGACCCGCGCCGCCAAGCAGCTCGGCATAGATGTCGGCTGGCGCGGCAGCGGACTCGACGAGCATGCGATAGACAAAGCCACGGGCCGCACGATCGTTCGCATCGATCCACGCTATTTCCGCCCGACCGAGGTCGATACCCTGCTCGGCGACGCGACCAAGGCGCGCCTCGAGCTGCGCTGGCAGCCGGAGATCTCGTTCGACGAGCTCGTGCGCGAGATGATCGAAACCGATCATGCACTGGCCGAGCGCGACGCGCTCGTCGCGCGGGAAGGCTACGCCGTCTACAAGCATCACGAATGAACGAACGAGCACGCATCTATGTGGCCGGACACGGGGGGCTGGTTGGATCGGCCATCTGCCGCGCGCTCGCCGCCCGCGGATTCGTCAATGTGCTGACAGCTACGAGGTCGGATGTCGACCTGCGCGACGCGGCGGCGGTCGAGCGATTCTTCGTGGCCGAGCACCCCGAGTACGTCTACCTCGCCGCTGCCAAGGTCGGCGGCATCGTCGCGAACGACTCGTATCCGGCCGATTTCATTCGCGACAACCTGCAAATTCAGACCAATGTCATCGACGCGGCCTACCGGCACGGCGCTCGCAAGCTGTGCTTCCTCGGCTCGAGTTGTATCTACCCGCGTCTTGCGCCGCAACCGATAGCCGAGACGTCGCTGTTGACGGGCCCGCTCGAAACCACCAACGAGTGGTATGCGGTCGCGAAGATCGCGGGCATCAAAATGTGCCAAGCCTATGGCAAGCAATACGGCTTCGACACGATCTGCGCAATGCCGACGAACCTCTACGGCCCCGGCGACAACTTCGACTTGCAGACGTCGCATGTGCTGCCGGCATTGTTGCGCAAGTTCCATTCGGCCAAGGAGAGCGGCGAGCGCGAGGTCGTTGTCTGGGGCTCAGGCACACCGCGGCGCGAGTTCCTTTACGTCGACGACCTCGCCGACGCCGCGTGCTTCCTGATGGAGCGCTACAAGTCGCCCGAGATCATCAACGTCGGCACGGGAGAAGACATCGCCATCGCCGATCTCGCCGGATTGATCCGCGAGATCGTCGGCTTCGAAGGCGAAATCGTTTTCGATCGCAGCAAACCGGACGGCACGCCGCGCAAGCTGCTCGACGTCGGCAAGATCGCCGCACTCGGCTGGCGCGCGCAGACGACGCTCGCGACCGGTATCCGCCGCACCTACGACTGGTATCTGACCCACGGCAAGGCGGCGCAACAGGCCGGAGCCGCGGCGCACTAGCAGCTGCCCCACGTGGCTTTCAAGCGCCTCAAACGGACTTGGATTCGCGCGATCGCAGCCCTCGGTTGGCATGCGACGGAGCGCCCGCCGCGCTCGAGGGTGAGCGCTCTGCTTCGGTCCCTGCGACCGCTCGACAGCGGCGTGCAGCTCGTGCGGCTCGGGCCCGACGGCGACGGCGGCTACCTCGTGCCGGATGATCTCGACGGCATCGACTACGCATTCTCCCCCGGCGTATCCCTGGAATCCGGTTTCGAGGCCACGCTGGCCGGCCGCGGCATGCGAGTCTTTCTCGCCGACCATTCCGTCGACGAGCCGGCCGAGCCTCACGAACGGTTCGTATTCGACAAACGGTTCGTCGGCTGCCTGTCGGACAGCGTGTATTTGACGCTCGACGATTGGAAAAACTCGCACCTTCCCGACTACCCTGGCGACCTATTGCTGCAGATGGATATCGAAGGCGCCGAATACGAGACCCTGCTGGCCGCGCCGCGCAGCCTGCTGAGCCAGTTTCGGATCATGGTCATCGAGTTTCACTCTCTCGACGAGCTTTGGAATCGGCCGTTTTTCGAAATGGCTGCGCGCGTTTTCGCAAAGCTGCTGCAAACGCACGGCGTCGTGCACATTCATCCGAACAACTGCTGCGGTGCCGTCAGGAGCGGGGGCCTGGAAATTCCGCGCATCGCGGAATTCACGTTCTATCGCAACGACCGGATCCGGCAACGAAAGCCCGCGACCGCGTTCCCTCATCCGCTCGATCGCGATAACACGAGCAAGCCGACATTGCCGCTAGCCGAGTGCTGGTACCGCTGACGGTCAAAAGACGTCGACGACGGCTTGCGCGCCGCCGAGCCACCAGGCCGCCTCGCTGAACGTGCTGAGATAGCTCGCGAACATGCGCTGCGTTCGCGCCAGCAACAACATGTCGATGAGGTCCTCGACAATGCCCTCGGATGTGCGCCAGCTGTCGCGTCGCGCCACTCGCCGCGGGTAGGACATCACTCGCCCCGCGCCGTAACGTTCGCCCAGCACGGGCAGAATCTCGTCGCTGTCGCTCACGACCAAGAACCGCGTACCGGAATCGGCTGCGTCGAGCAGGCGCAAGAGCCGCTGTACGGCCGGCAAATGATACTTCCGGTAGCGCCGCGGATCGTCGCGCCAAGTGCGCACTTGCACGCCAACCACTTTCTCGTCGACATGCTCGCCGGCCCACGAATCGACTCGCGCCAGGATCTGCGGCCGGACTTCGATGCGTTCGAACAGCGGCCCGTAAACGCTCCGAAAGTAGTCCGGTATGCGGCCGTACTCGAGATCGATGTGCCGCGCGTCCTTACGCGACGAGCGCCGCGAGTGCTGCTTCGGGAACAACATGTATCGGTAGCGGTCGTCCGGCCGTCCGCGCAGCAGCCACCAGCCCTTGCCGAGCCCCCGAACGATCGGGTGCGCACCGGCCCCGACCGTTGCAAACCCCGCCGGCAGGTGAGCGAGGTCGTCAGGCAAGATCGCGAACCGCCAAGACGAGTACACGAGCGCATCCGGCGGAACGGACGCTATTTCGCCCGCAGAGACGAACAGATCGCCGAAGGCGGCCGGCATGTTCGGCGTCACGGGCCAATAGACACGCACATCCGTGCCGAGGCGCATGGCCGACACCCAAGACTTGATGCGATTGCCGAGACCCGCCGTTTCCGCAGACACGACGAGCTGATTCTCCGTGGAGATCATCACCATCCATTCGTTCGTGACCGCGCATTCTACACGGGCACGACCGGCGCCACTCATCGCCAAGCACGACACACACCACGGACGGCTCGAACGAGACGAGTATCATACGCCGGATGTCGGCCTCTACCCCTACTCACGCCTCGCTACAAACGACGCTGCAAACCTGTGCTGCAATGGGTGCGTTCGCAGCCAACTCGCTGCTGTGCAGAATTGCTCTGCAAGGACAACTCATCGATCCGGCGAGCTTCGCGGCACTGCGCGTTGCGTCGGGCGCCGTGCTGCTCGTCTGGTGGCTCTATCGCACGAGAGGCCGAATGTCCGGAACGCCGACGGACTGGCTCGGCGCCGCGAGCCTTGCCGTCTATCTCCTGCCTTTCACGCTGGCTTACCTCACGCTGCCGGCAGGCACCGGCGCGCTGATATTGTTCGGCGCAGCACAGATTACGATGTTCGGCGTCGGTCTCTATCGAGGGGAACGATTTTCCGCCGTGTGCTGGGCGGCGTTTGCGCTTGCCGTGACGGGCTTCTTCGCGCTCCTCGGGCCCGGACTCGGCGCTCCGCCCGTCACCGGCGCGACGCTCATGGGGATCGCCGGCATTGCTTGGGGAGTGTATTCGCTGCGGGGACAACGCGCTCACGACCCGCTGGGAGCGACAACCAAAAACTTTCTGCTCACAACGCCGTTTGCGATCGGCGCAAGCGCACTCATCGGACGCTGGCACTTCTCGACGGAAGGCGTGCTGCTGGCACTCGGCTCCGGCACCGTCGCCTCGGCGCTCGGGTATGTGATCTGGTATTCGGCTCTACGCCGGCTCGAGGCCCTGTCGGCAGCGACCGTCCAGCTGTCGGTGCCCCTCATTGCAGCCTTCGGTGGAGTGCTGTTTCTCGGGGAGCAATTGACGCCCCGGCTCGTCGTCGCATCCGCGGCGATTCTCGGCGGGATCGCGGTCGTGAGTCAGCAACGTTTGCGACGAGCCATACCGGCGGACGCTTGAACCTACGCTGAACGGCCGCCGTTCGAACACTCCGGCACTGTGTCGAGGCAACCCTGAAGATCGTGCGGCTCAGCACACGTCGCGCGCATAGAGGAAGCGCCACAACGTGGCCGCGCACAGCGCATGGTCGATCTCGCCGCTCGTGAGCAGTGCCGGCAGATCCCGCATGGATACGAGCACCACTTGCGTCTCCTCCGTCCCGGTATTTTGAATCTCCTGCTCGAGAGTGACGTTCTCCGTGTAGAAGCTGAACAGGCGGTTGGCAAAAAGAGCCGGATTCGGATTCACGACACCGAGCGGCGTTGCCGCAGCACCGCGATAGCCGGTCTCCTCCAGGCACTCTCGCAGGCCCGCAGCGGCCGGCTCTTCCGCGGGTTCGATGAGGCCCGCGGGAATCTCGAGCGTGACGCGCTCGGCGCCGTGCCGGTACTGTCGTACGAGGACCACTCGGTCGTCGGCCGTGACCGGAACGATTTGCACCCAATCCGGTGACGCGATGCGGTAGAACGTGTGCACCGAGCCGTCGCGCGGCGAAGCGGCCGTTGACCGCTCGACGCTGAAGATACGACAGTCCGCAACGCGCTCGCGGGCGAGCTCGCGCCAGTTGAGATCGTCACTCGATGACACTGTGGCTACTTCGTATTGCGCTCCCTGCGCAACATACGCTCAGGCACTGCCGAATTGGAAGATCAGTAGAGCCCCAACATAGCCGAGCGCCGTCATGTAGCTCCAGGCGAACACGGGCCATCGCCACGTATTCGTCTCACGGCGGATGACGGCCAGCGTCGCGGCGCACTGCAAGCACCAGGCGTAGAAGACGAGCATGCCGAGCACCATCGGCAACGTGAACACGGACGTACCGTCGGCCCACTTCGCCGCCCGCAAGCGCTCGGCCAAGCTCTGCTCGTCCGCTTGATCGCCCACGGCATAGATGGTGCCGAGCACGGCCACGACGACCTCGCGCGCCGGAAAGCCCGCGATCACCGCGGCCGATATTCGCCAATCCCAACCGAGCGGGGCGAACACCGGCGCCACGAAGTGCCCCGCGCGACCCAGCCAGCTCTGTGCCAGATGATCCGCCGCCGCCTGGTTCTCGATATCGCGCAGCCGTGCATCCAGCGCCTCGCCTTGCAGCGTCGCCGTCGCGACGGCCCGAGCTTCGTCACGCACTTGCTCGACGCTCGCCGAGCGCGGGAAGTACGCGAGCGCCCAAACGACGACGGCCACCGAGAAGATCACGGTGCCGGCCCGGTGCAAGAATACGCGCACGCGGTCGAGCAACTTCATGCCGATGGTTTGCAGATTCGGCCACCGAAACTCCGGCAGCGCGAGAATGAACGTGGGATGCCCGCCCCGCAGCACGGAACGGCGTAGCAACAACGCCGTCGATACGCCGCCGACGACGCCGAGCGCATACAGTCCGAATAGGACGAGACCCTGCAGATTCAGGAAGCCGATCCGTCTTTGAGGCACGAAGGCCGCGATCAACAGAGCGTAGATCGGCAACCGCGCCGAGCAGGTCATGAACGGCGCGGCAAGAATCGTCGCGATCCGGTCGCGCCGGTTCGGAATCACGCGCGTAGCCATGATCGACGGAACGGCACACGCAAAGCTCGACAACAGCGGAATGACCGACTGTCCCGATAGACCGACCGAACGCATCGCCCGATCCACGAGAAAGGCGGCCCGCGCGAGGTAGCCCGTGTCTTCCATGAGAATGATGAACAGAAACAGGATCAGAATCTGCGGCAAGAAGATAATGACGCTCCCGACGCCGGCGACCACGCCGTCGACGACGAAGCTCGTGATCATTCCGGCCGGCAGCACTTCAGTGAGCCATGCGCCGAAACCGCTCACTACCGCATCGATGAGATCCATGAACGGCGTGGCCCAAGCGAACACGGCCTGAAAAACCACGGCCATGGCGACAACGAACAGCGCCGTCGATGGCCAAGGACGGTTGATCCAATCGAGCAGCGCCGCTCCATGGGTCGCGACGATCGAGCCGGGCGTCTCGACTTGGGCCAGCGCTTCGCGGATCCAGGCATAGCGTTGCCGTGCCTCAACGGCTAACGGCGGCTCGTCGCCGAAGAGCTCTTTGCGCGCATCCGCGACGTGCCGTTGCGACCGATCGTCTACCGGCACGGGCGAAGTCCCGTCCACGAGCAAACGCTCGACCTCGGCATGCTGCAAAACCACGCCCGCGTCGCGCAACCGCGATCCGAGACTCGCGGCCATGGCTCGCAGCTGCGGCCAATGATCTATCGGCTTCGGTGGCTTGGCTTCGAGCAAGTGCCCGAGCGCCTCTTTGAGGGGTCCGAAACCCCGCCCGGTGGTCGCGACGATCGGGAAGACCGGCACGCCGCCGAGACGCTCTTGCAGGGCGTCGATGTCGATCTTCGTGCCGAGCTTTTGCGCGGCATCGATCATCGTGAGCGCGACGATCATGGGCCGATCGAGCTCGACGAGCTGCTGCAGAAGGTACAAGCCTTGATACAGGCGCGTGGCGTCGATGACGGCGAGAATCGCCTCGGGCTTCGGCGTGCCGAGCACTCGGCCGAACAACACCTCGACCGCGATCGCCTCGTCCGTCGAGCTCGGGCTCAGCGAGTAGGTGCCGGGCAGGTCGATTAAATCGACGGTCGCCTTCCCGAACACGCTGCGGCCGATCTTGCGCTCGACCGTGACGCCCGGATAGTTCGCCGTCTTCTGTCTGCAGACCCGTGAGCCGGTTGAACACGGAGCTCTTGCCCGCGTTCGGGTTGCCCACCACGGCGACCGTCCCGGCCGCTCTTCGGTGGACGGTAAGACTTTCGAGTGGAATCGATGTCTCAACCCGACTGACCATTACGTCCCTACCGGAACTACCTCGAAGCTGCGAGCCTGCTCTCTGCGCAGCGAGATTGCCGCGCCGTAGATACGAAACTCGAGCGGATCCCCGCCGAGCGAGCTCCTGAGAAGGTGATCTCCGCCCCCTCGACGAGGCCGAGCACCATGAGCCGCTGAACGGCTGGATCGCGCGTGTCGATCGATTTGATACGCACCCGCTCGCCGGGCTTCAAATCACACAAGGTCGGAGTCCCGCTACGCAAAGCCACGGATGTAAATGATAATCGTTATTATAACGTTAATCGAATGGATTGCGACGGACTATGACGGCGTCCCGGCTTGGACCGGTCGAGATTATGTCAACGGGCACCCCGGCCAGCGCCTCGATACGCTCGAGATAACCCCGGGCCTCGGCCGGCAGTTCCGAATAGGAGGTCGAGCCCCCCGGTTGGACGGCTCCAGCCCGGCACGGTCTCGTAGACAGGCTCGCATTCACTGTACCGGTCGATGAGCAGCGGCGGCGCGTCGAGCAACTGCCCGTCCAACCGATACCCTACGCAGATCTTGATCTCGGGCAGGCCGTCGAGCACGTCGAGCTTGGTCAAGCAAAGGCCCGTCAGGCTATTGGCGAATGCCACCCTGCGCAGCAGCACGGCGTCGAACCAACCGCACCGCCGCGGGCGCCCCGTCGTTGCGCCGAACTCCGCGCCGACGTGCCCGAGGTGACGCCCCATGTCGTCGAGGAGCTCGGTCGGGAAAGGCCCCGCCCCGACGCGCGTCGTATAGGCCTTCACGATACCGAGCACATAGTCCATGGCGCGCGGACCGACACCGGTGCCCGCCGTCGCGCCGCCAATCGTCGTGTTCGACGACGTGACGAACGGATAGGTACCGAGATCGATGTCGAGCATCGCGCCCTGCGCCCCTTCGAACAGCACGTGCTTGCCGGCCGCATGCATGTCGCGCAATAGCTCCGTGACATCCACGACCATCGGCTTCACGCGCTCCGCCAGCGCACAAAGACCATCGTATTCGCGGCGCGGGTCCACGGGCGCCGCAGCGTAGTAGCGTTCGAGCAGGAAGTTGTGGAGGTCCAGCAGCTTTTCGAGCCGTTCCTTCAACACAGGCGGTGCGAAGAGATCCGACACACGTACCGCTCGTCGTGCGACTTTGTCTTCGTAGGCCGGACCGATACCACGGCCCGTCGTGCCGATGGCAGCCGCGCCGCTCGCTTGCTCACGGGCTTTGTCGAGCGCCACGTGCGAGCTCAGAATCAGCGGGCACGCCGGCGACACGCGCAATCGCTGGTCTACGGGTACACCGCGCCCGACGAGCTCGTCCATCTCCTGAATCAGCGCGTCGAGGGATACCACGACGCCGTTGCCGATCGCGCAGATCACCCCGTCCCTGAGAATGCCCGACGGGATCAGATGCAGCACCGTCTTGCGATCGTCGATGACGAGGGTGTGACCGGCGTTGTGACCGCCCTGAAAGCGCACGACCGCCTGGGCACGCTCGGCCAACACGTCGACGACGGCGCCTTTGCCTTCGTCGCCCCACTGAGTTCCGATGACAACGACACTGCGACCCACTTCAACCTCGCACAGCCAACAGCAACACCAGCCCCGCGACCACGATCAGGAGACCGAAACCACGCAGCTTACCGTCTTCCAACGACGCAAGCGCCGCGAGCCCGCGTCGCCAGGCTTGCGGCATAACGAACGGGAAAAGCCCCTCGATGATCAAGTAAAAAGCCAACCCCGCGAGAAGATCCGCCCAGGCCAAAACCCTAGCCTCCGTTGCCAGTGTGGGACCTCGTACCGAGTTACTTCGCGGACGAACCGAGCCGCTTCTGCAGGAACTGAAAGAAATCGCTGTCGGGCTTCAAGACGAGCACGTCCTGATCGCCGCCGATGGATTCCCGATACGCCTCCATGCTGCGATAGAACGCATAGAAATCCTGGTCCGCCGAGTATGCCTGCGCGTAGATATCCGCGGCTCGCGCGTCACCTGCGCCGCGGATACGCTCGGCGTCACGATATGCCTCCGCCAAAATCACCGTCCGCTGACGATCGGCATCGGCGCGGATACGCTCGTACTCTTCGTCGCCCTCTGCCCGCAGCTGCGATGCCACGCGCTTGCGTTCCTGCTGCATGCGTTGATAGACGGAATCGCTGACTTCCTCGGACAAGTCGATCCGCTTCACGCGAACGTCGACGACCTCGATCCCGAGCTCTTTCGCGCGCTCGCGAGCTTGCGTGAGCATTTTCTCCATGAGCTCCGATCTGTCGGCCGACACGACCTCCTGAACGGTACGTCGGCTGATCGCGGCTTTGATGCCTTCCTTCACGATCGCCGACATGCGCTCGACGGCCGCCGTCTCGTCGCCGCGCACCGACCGGTAGTACTGCGCCGGATCCGTGATACGCCAAGTGACGAAGTAGTCGACGATGAGATTCTTCTTCTCACCCGTCAGAAACTTCTCGTCGGGATGCTCGTAGTCGAGGATCCGGTCCGGATAACGCTCGATTCTGTCGACGATCGGCCATTTGAAGTGCAGCCCGGGCTTGTAGTCGGCCTTTACGATTTCACTGAACTCGAGCTTGATTGCATGCTCGCGCTCGTCAACCGTGAACACGGACATGCGCACGACGATCGCAAGGATCACGACGACGATGAGTAACAGATTCAGACGTGGGCCCATTTCAATTCATCTCGATCTTCAACGCGTATCCCGCTCGCGCGACCGGGAGGGGCTGCTGTTCGCGGGAGGCGGCGAAGCCGTGACGGTACGGTCGGTCGTCCCGGTCGCCGGCCGGCGTTGCATGAGCTGATCGAGCGGCAGATAGATGAGATTGTTGCCGCCGTCCGTATCCACGAGCACCTTCGTGGAATTCTCGAGCATCTGCTGTATCGAGTCGATGTACATACGTTCACGGGTGACGGCCGGAGCCTTCTTGTACTCGACTAGTATCTGCGAGAAACGATCGGCTTCACCCTCCGCGTCGGCGACGACGCGCGCCTTGTAGGCCTCGGCGTCCTGGCGACGCTTCTCAGCCTCACCTCGCGCTTTCGGTAGGATGTCGTTCGAATAGGTTTGCGCATCCAGGATTCGACGCTCTCGATCCTCGCGCGCCTTGATCGCGTCCTGCACGCTGTTCTCGACCTCGCGTGGGAAGTTCGCTTCTTGCAGGTTGACCTCGTAGATCGTGATACCTGCGCCGTACGAGTCGAGAGTCGCCTGGAGTAGCTCTTGGGTCTGTGCCGCAACTTCGGCGCGGCCGTCCGTCAGAATAAAGTCGAGCAAGTTTCGGCCGACCGTCTCGCGAATCGCGCTGGCCGTCGCGTCGGCAAGCGTGTCCTCGGGATCGCGCATGTTGAACAAGTATTTCTGCGGATCCGTCCTGCGATACTGGACCACGAGATCGACATTCACGATGTTCTCGTCGCGTGTCAGCATGCTGCCTTGATAAGGCAAGCGCTCGGTAGCGCCGATGTTGATCTTCTCGACGGTCTCGATGGGCCATGGCAGATGCCAACCCAAGCCAGGCTGCGCCGTGCTCCGGTACGCGCCGAACCGCAATACGATGCCGCGCTCCGCCGCGTCGACGGTGTAGATCCCGGTTGCGGCCCAAATGGCGAGCAAAACGACGACCACGAGGCCGATCAATCCGCTGCTGAAGGACTCTCCGCCTTGACCTTGGCCTCCGCCGCCGCCGAACAAGCTCGAAAGCTTGCGCTGAAATTCGCGGACCACGGCGTCGAGATCAGCCGGACCTTTGTCCTTGCCAGGTCGCCATGGATTGCCTTTGTCGCCGTCGTCCCAAGCCATCGTCGTCACACTTTCTTGCGAATACTGTCTGCCGGCAAACCCTCGGTACGGCGCAGCTCTTGCCATCGCCGCGCCGTGAGCTCCACATCGAGGGTCCAGCCCCCGGCTTCGTCCAGCGTCTCGCGCCGGACGGCCCGCCAGTCGAAGAGCTTGGCCCGAAGCCTGCTTTGCTGCGGGCCCAAGTGCAACTGCCCTCTGACGCGATCCCCGAGCAATCGCTCGGCGATGGTCTCGCGCAGCGCGGGCAAGCCCGTGCCCGTCACGGCCGACACAAACACCGGCGCATCGTCGGTACCCGTGATCTCGTGCTCGAACCCGCCCGGAACCCTGTCGATTTTATTGTACACCCGTATCGACGGGACCTCTGCAGCGCCGATCTCTGCAAGAACGGCGTCGACCTGACGTTCCCGGTCGGCATGGTGAGGATCGCTGGCGTCGATCACGTGCAACAGCAGCGAGGCCTCCCGTGTTTCCGTCAGCGTAGCGCGAAAGGCCGCGACGAGCTCGTGCGGCAGATCGCGCACGAATCCGACGGTGTCGACCAGCAGCGCCTCGTCGCCGGGCCCGAGCGACAGACGCCGAATCGTCGGATCCAACGTCGCGAAAAGCTGGTCGCGGGCAACGAGACTCGCGCCCGAGAGAGTATTGAACAACGTGGTCTTGCCGGCATTCGTGTAGCCAACGAGCGCGACCGTAGGAACCTCGGCGCGGAGCCTTTCTTTGCGGCTGATCTGCCGCCTCCTCTCGACGACGGCCAGCCGCTCCTTGAGATGGCGAATACGCCGACTCACGAGCCGGCGGTCGGTTTCCAGCTGCGTCTCGCCCGGCCCGCGAAGCCCGATACCGCCTTTTTGCCGCTCCAAGTGAGTCCAGCCGCGCACGAGGCGGGAGGCGAGGTGCTCGTGCTGCGCGAGCTCGACCTGCAACTTGCCTTCGAACGTTGCGGCACGCTGCGCGAAGATGTCGAGAATCAAGCCGTTGCGATCGAGCACTCGCGTCTTGAGCGAGATCTCCAGATTGCGCTCTTGGCTCGCTCGGAGCGGTTGATTGACGAGAATGAGCTCGGCTCCGGTCTCGCGCGCGAGCGTCGCGATCTCGTCGACCTTGCCGCTGCCGATGAAGAAACGCGGATCGGGCCGATCCCGCCGCGTCTCGACCGCCGCAACGACGTCGGCGCCGGCAGATTCGGCAAGGGCCCGAAATTCCTGTGTTTCGTCTTCGTGAACGGACCGGTTCAGTCCTACGTGAAGCAGCAGCGCTCGTTCGCCGCTGCGGGGGCGATCAAGCAATCTGCCCTCCTCCTGGCCGCGATCCGTGACTAGTCTTCGGCTTCATCCTCATCCATCGACGGCACACGGATGTTACGCGCCGGCACAACCGTAGAGATCGCGTGCTTGTACACCATTTGGCTCACGCTGTTGCGCAGCAGTACGACGAATTGGTCGAACGAATCGATCTGGCCCTGCAGCTTGATGCCGTTCACCAAGTAAATAGAGACTGGGACCTTCTCCTTGCGCAGGGCGTTCAAAAACGGATCCTGCAGGGATTGACCTTTGGCCATTACTTCTCTCCTCATTCTTATTGTTAGCGTAGCCGAGATCAGGTCCGAGGCAATGCCCGAAGCCCATAGTGCTTCCTGAAACTCGCTCCGATACTGCGTCCCACGCTCGGAACAATGTTGCTCCCACAAGCGGTAATGCTAACACACCTGACCCGGCTCGAGTCCCGCCTCAACGCCGTCCAGGCGTGCGCGCAAGCGCACCCCGGCGTCGGGCGAAAACGCAGTCCAGCGCTCACACCGCTCGGACCGTAGCCAGGTCAGCTGACGTTTCGCAAACTGCCGCGTAGCGATGATCGCGCGTCTGCGCGCTTCTTGCCAGTCGTATCGACCCGCGAGGTAGCCCCACACTTGCCGGTAGCCGACGGCCCGCATCGACGGCATGTCCGGATCGAGGTCGCCGCGCGCCCGAAGCGAGCGCACCTCGTCGACGAAGCCGGCCTCGATCATCGTGTCGAACCGCTGCTCGATACGCGCTCCAAGCGCGGTGCGATCGTCCGGCACGAGCGCGACGACGCTGATATCGAATGCCGAGTGGGCCCGTCCGGCTCTTTGCAGCTCGGTCAAGGGCTGGCCGGAGAGCTCGTAGACTTCCAATGCGCGTTGAACGCGCTGCCTGTCGCTCGGCGCAATCCGTGCGGCCGCGGCCGGATCCACGGCCGCGAGGCGCTCGTGCAAGCTCGCCCAGCCCACCACGGCGGCTTCGTCGTCGAGGCGCCGGCGCACCTCGGGGTCGGCGCTCGGGAGCGTTGCGAGACCGTCGCGCAGCGCCCGCAGATAGAGAAGCGTTCCGCCTACGAGCAACGGCAAGCGCCCACGCGCGCAGGTCTCGCGAATCGCCTTGTCCGCATCCCGGGCAAAACGTCCGGCCGAGTAGCTGTCGGTGGGATCCACGATGTCGACGAGGTGATGCGGCACCGTCGCGCGCACTTCGGGTGACGGCTTCGCCGTGCCGATGTCGAGACCTCGGTACACCATGGCCGAGTCCATGCTGATGATTTCGATCGGCACCGCGGCCGCGGCATCGAGCGCGAGATCCGTCTTCCCGCAGGCCGTCGGACCCGTCAAACACACGACACGCAGACGCGGCGGCGACGTCACCATACCGCCCTATTGGCCGCGCAGAAACAGGCGATCGAGCTCCGCGAGCGTGATCCTGGTCCACGTCGGTCGACCATGGTTGCACAAGTCACTGCGCTCGGTTCGCTCCATTTCGCGCAGCAGCGCATTCATTTCCGCCAGAGTGAGCCGCCGGTTCGCCCTAACCGCGGCGTGACAAGCCATCGTTGCGAGCAATTCGTTCACGACTGCCTCGACGCGTGACGGAGCTTCGTTCTCGCCGAGATCGCTGAGCAGATCGCGAACCAACGGCTCGACGTCCACGCCTTCGAGAAACGCCGGGATGGCTTGAACCGAGATTTGCTCGAGGCCGCGCCGCACGATCGTGAACCCGAGACGCTCCAGATCCGCGGCATGCTCCTCCGCCAAGTCCGCCTCCCTCGCACCCAGTGCCACCGTCACGGGCACGAGCAACGGCTGCGGCTTGAGCTTGTCTGTGCCGACACCACCCTTCATGCGCTCGTACGTGATGCGCTCGTGCGCCGCATGCATATCTACGATGATGAGGCCGTCGCTGTTCTGTGCGAGCACGTAAATGCCGGCGAGCTGCCCGAGCGCATAACCGAGCGGCGGAACGTCACCGGTGTCTTCGACGGGCGGCGGCGGCTGTTGGTGCAACGCCGCGTGCAAAGGCAGGTACTGCGGCGCGACCGTATCGCGCAACTCGAACCTCGACTGATGCTGGGCCGTGACGCCTATAGGCGCTTGGGCGCGAAGCGCGTCGCCGAGAACGGGCGGCGTCTCGGGGCGTTCACCGGATTCGAGCGTGCTCGCGAGCGCGGTCTCGACCGTCCGAAACACGAAGTCGTGAACGAGCCGAGAATCGCGAAAACGGATCTCGAGCTTCGCCGGGTGCGCGTTGGCGTCGACGCGTCGAGGATCGAGATCGAGATAGACGACGAATGCAGGCTGGCGCGCCTGATAGAGAACGTCGCTGTAGCCGAGCCGCACGGCGTGACGCAAAACTTTGTCGCGCACGAGCCTGCCGTTCACGAACGTGAACTGCATGTCCGGTTGGCTCCGCGAGAAGGTCGGTGCTGCGAGCCATCCGGCGATCCGCAGTCCCTCGATCTGACGCTCGAAATAGCGCGCGCTCTTCAAGAACTCCGGCCCGCACACGGCAGCCAACCGCGCCTCTTGCTGCTCGCGATCGGGAGCCGCCGGCAGACGCAGCACGGATCGATCATTGTTGCGAAACACGAACTCGACGTCGAAGCGCGCAAGCGCGAGATTCTTGACGATCGAGTCGATGTGCCCCGTCTCGGTTTTTTCCGAGCGCTGAAATTTGCGGCGCGCCGGTGTGTTGTAGAACAAGTCCCGAACCTCGACGGTCGTGCCGAGCGGATGCGGCGCCGGACGCTCGTCACCGAGCTCGCCACCATCGCAAGCGATGCCGAAGCCATGCTCGGAATTTGCGGTTCTCGACGTGATGGTGAGTCGCGATACGGCCCCGATGCTCGGCAACGCCTCGCCCCGAAAACCGAGCGACATCAACGCCTCGAGATCCTCGAGCGACGCGATCTTGCTGGTCGCGTGACGGGACAGCGCGAGCTTTAGCTCCTCGCGCTCGATACCCGATCCGTCATCGCTCACGCGGATCAGCTGCGAGCCGCCCGCCGTGATGTCGATCTTGACCGAGCGCGCGCCCGCGTCGAGCGCGTTCTCGACGAGCTCTTTGACGACGGAAGCCGGACGCTCGACGACCTCGCCGGCCGCGATCTGGTCAATGAGCTGCGACGGTAAAATTCGAATACTCACGCGCGACCTGTTGCCAAGCAGTGGGCGGGAAGATGCGGTCGAACGCATGATTCGTCCGACGCGACGCAGTTTACATTATCGAGAAGCCGCGCTCGTAGACGGCGGCGCGGACACGAGCTCAGCCCGGCGGGATGACGAGGACTTGGCCCACTCTCACGACGTCGCTCTTCAAACTGTTAGAGCGACGCAACGTCGCCGTGCTCACGCGGTAGCGCTCGGCGAGCTCCGACAATGTCTCGCCGCGAGTGATGATGTGGCGGATGGGGTCCGGCGGGCGCTGCGGGGCATGTGTCGCGAAGTACGTGCCCGGCGGCGGGTTGGCGAGGAAATAGTCGACGATGCCATCGTGCAAGGCACGTGCAAGCTTTTGTTGGAAATCCCGACTGCGCAACGCCGACTCTTCCCGGGGATTGGAAATATAGGCCGTCTCGACGAGCACGGACGGAACGTCTGGGGACTTGAGCACCAAGAATGGCGCCTGTTGCACCTGCGTCCTACGCATGTCGACGACGGCGCCCATGCGCTTGATGAGCCTCTGCCCGGCAGCCGTGCTGGCACTCAGCGCGGCGCTCTGCGAAAGGTCAAGCAAAACTCTCGCAAGCAGCTGGTCCTTGTCGGCGAGCGACACGCCACCGATCAGGTCCGACGCGTTCTCGCGCTGAGCGAGCAGCAAGGCCGCCTCGTCGCTCGCCCCTTTCTCGGACAGCACGTACACAGTTGCGCCGTTCGCACTCGAGTCACGATAGCTGTCCGCGTGAATCGACATGAAGAAATCGGCCTGCGCGGCATGCGCAATCTCCATGCGTTTGCGCAGCGATACGAAATGGTCCCCGTCGCGGGTGAGCAAGGAGTGCATGCCGGGCTCGGCGTCGATTTGCCTCGCGAGCTCGCGAGCGATAGCCAGCACGACATCTTTCTCGCGCACGCCGTGCCGACCCGTCGCACCGGGATCTTCGCCGCCGTGCCCCGCATCGATCGCCACGAGGAGCGACCGACCGTTCGACCCGGTCGAGACGGGCGCCCGACGCACGACCGCTTCCGCATCGGGTCGCAAAATGTCGACGACGAGCCGGTGCCCGTACTGCTCGTTCGGGGCGAGCAGGAAGGTCTTGGCCTTGGCTGCCTGTTTGAGCTCGAGGACGATTCTGAGCGCGCCGTCGGGCCGATCGCCTGTTCGCAAATCGGCGACGAGCCCTTTGGCCTCGGGCAACTCGAGTGAGCTACTGGCCGAGGAATGCTCGAGATCGATAACGAGCCGATCGGGATCGTTGAGCGTGAAGACGCGATGATCGACGGGCGCACTGAGCTCGAAGACGACGCGCGTCGATTCCGGGCCAGACCAGACCCGAACGCTGCTCACGTCCGCCGCATCCGCCGCTCCGGCGTTCCAAAGCGCCGTCACCGCCGCCATTAGCGCCAGCCAACCCCGCACCGACACTTCGAGCCTCCCTAAGCCGTCGTGGAGGACTTATGTTCACAATTTCTCGTGGGTATTTCAACATTTTTATTAGAGGAAATAGGCTATTAGCGAACCTACTTCGAACACGAGTCACGAGCCAGCTCCAACGCCTTATTTCCGGTCTCGGTTCGGCCGTGAAACCGTAGGTCGCGTCCTGTCTCCCCGGCATACCGGAACTCGAGCGAAAGGTCGGCCGCCAGATCGAGCCGAGGGGCGCGCTCCGGCCATTCCACGAGTACCCAAGTGGGCTGCGCCCCGGCAAGCCAATCTCGAACCCCGAGTGGCTCGAGGTCGTGCTCGCTCGTCAAGCGATATAAATCCAGGTGCACGACGTCGAGCCCGGTCAAGCCGTAGTGCTCGAGCAGCGTATAGGTCGGCGAGGGCACTCGTCCCGTGTAGCCGAGCCCGCGCAGCAATGCTCGGACCCAGGTGGTCTTGCCGCTGCCGAGCTCGCCGCGCAGACCGACAACGAGCGGTTGCGGCACACTCGCCCGCCAGAGCTGCCCTACGCTCTGCGCTGCTTCAATGAGTTGCGCCTCGGACGCGAAGTGGACTGTTAGGTCGGATTCGCCCATTGCCTGAGGTACGGTAAGAGATCGGCGGCGACGGTGCCGCGCTCGCCGCCGGCTGCCGCGTCGTCGCCGGCCAGCGAGTGGATCAGAACGCCCGCGTGCGCCGCAAGTCGCAGGTCGTCGAGCTGCACCGCCAGCGCCCCGAGAACCCCCGACAAAACATCCCCCATGCCGGCCGTAGCCATGCCCGGGTTGCCGCGGTCGCAGACGGCGACCGGCGCATCGAGATCGGCCGTGGCGACGAGCGTGCCGGGACCCTTGAGCACCGCGACAGCCGCGTAGCGCTCGGCCAGGTCGCGAGCCGATTCCAGACGGTCCTCCTGAATCTCGACCACCGAGCGCGCCAGCAAGCGGCTCGCTTCACCCGGATGGGGCGTGAGTATCCAACGCCCGCGAGCCAAAGGCGCCTCCGCGAGCATGTTGAGCCCGTCCGCGTCGACGATCAGCGGCTGCTCGGTTGCCAGTGCGCGCTGCCAAAGGGACCGTGCCCACTCGGACCGGCCGAGCCCCGGCCCAACCACGACGGCATCTGCCAGCTCGAGCAACGGCTCGATGTCGGGCAAAGCCTCTACCGGCCGGCACATGAGTTCGGGTCGACCCGACATGACGACCCCGACACTCGCCGGATGGGTCGCAACGTAGACGAGCCCGGCCCCCGTCCGCAGCGCGGCCTCGGCGGCCAGCCGAATGGCACCCGACATGCCCGGCGCACCGCCGATCAGCAGCAGCCTGCCGCTTGCGCCCTTGTGCTGCGACCGAGGCCGGCGCGGCAACGCGCGACGCAAATCTTCGATCATGAGCCGCTCGAGCATTGGCACTAGATCGTTACCGACCGCCGCCGGAATCGCGAGATCCGAAAATTCGATCGCGCCGCAAAAGTCGCTCGCCCGACCGACAAACAGGCCCTGCTTGAGACCCACGAAGGTGACGGTTGCGGTGGCTCGGACCGCTGCGCCGAGCACGAGCCCCGTGTCGGCCTGCAAGCCGCTCGGAATGTCGAGAGCGAGCACGGGCGCGCCGGCGGCATTCATGCGCTCGATGGCGGTCGCGAAATCGCCTGCCGCCGGGCGGTCCAGTCCCGTGCCGAGCAACGCATCAACGACGAGCTCCGGCTCGAAACCCGGCGCGATATCCAGCGCCCCGGCATCGAACGGCTGGATCGGCACCTCGGCCGCTCGGCAGTCACGTTCCCCTCGGGCCGCGTCGCCTTTGAGCCGGTCCGCGGTCACGAGCGCGACGACGCGAACTTCGAGGCCGGCCTTGCGGGCCAGCCGCGCGAGCACATAGCCGTCGCCGGCATTGTTACCCGCTCCGCAGATTACCGCCACGCGGCGCGCCCCGGCCCAACGCCGCTGCATGACGGCCAGCGCCGACGAAGCGGCGCGCGTCATGAGCTCGTAGCTCGGAACTCCGTGCTGCTCGATCGCTCGACGATCGAGCTCGCGTACTTGACCCGCACTGTAGATTGCGCGCGGCAGGGGCTCTTCGAAGGCTCGCATAGGGATGATTATACTGACCGTCTCGATCTTCCTTCGCGCGATGCCGGAACTTACCCCAGAAACGCTCGACCGACTCGCCGCCGACGTCAAAGCGATCGGAATGGAGCTCGGCTTCGCCAAGATCGGGATCACCGACACGGAACTCGGAGAGGACGAAGCGCATCTGGAGCGCTGGCTCGACGCCGGTCGCCAGGGCGAGATGCGCTACATGCAGGCCCACGGCAGCAAACGCGCGCGGCCGGCCGAGCTCGTGCCCGGCACGGTCCGCGTAATCTGCGCCCGTATGGACTACTTGCCCGATACGGCGGGCGCCGATGCCTTGGCAGTGCTCGGCGACCCGGCGCGCGGCTATATCGCGCGCTACGCGCTCGGACGCGACTATCACAAGGTGCTCCGTCGGCGGCTTCAGCAGCTCGCGACACACTTAGCCGCACGCATCGGCGACTTCGGCTACCGCGTATTCGTGGATTCAGCCCCGGTCCTTGAAAAGGCGCTCGCGAGAAACGCCGGTCTCGGCTGGATCGGCAAACACACCAATTTGCTCGACCGGTCCGCCGGATCGTGGTTTCTGCTCGGGGAGATCTTCACGGATCTGCCGCTACCCACCGATGCGCGCTCGACGCCGCATTGCGGAACGTGCCGCGCGTGTCTCGACGTGTGCCCGACGCAAGCGATCGTCGCACCGTTCGAGCTCGATGCGCGCCGTTGCATTTCGTACTTGACGATCGAGCAGCGCGGTCCGATTCCCGTGGCGCTGCGCGATGCCGTCGGCAACCGCATCTTCGGCTGCGACGATTGCCAGCTGTTTTGCCCGTGGAACAAATTCGCCACGCCGTCGCGCATCGCCGACTTTTCACCGCGGCATGGCCTCGACTCCCCCACGCTCGTCGAGATCTTCGGCTGGAGCGAAACTGAATGGCTCGCGCGAACGGAGGGCAGCCCGCTGCGTCGTCCCGGGTACTCCGGCTGGCTGCGCAACGTGGCCGTCGCACTCGGCAACGCACCGACCGACCCGACCGTCGTGCAAGCGCTGCTCACGCGTCGCGACGATGCGTCGGAGCTCGTGCGCGAGCACGTCGCCTGGGCCCTCGAAAAGCATGGGGCAAGCGGTTCCGACCCGACGTCGGCGCGCCCCTCGGCCGGCAAACCTTTGGAGATCTGAATCATGCTCATGGCTGCACCCCACCGTTGGCTCGTCCCGCAAGAAGGCCGCTTCGGCGTTGCGGAAGCCGCGACGAAGCCGCCGAATAACGGCGAAAAAACAAAGGATTGGAAAGACAATCTAGAGTCGGAGGCGAAGAAGCTCGGTGACTGGCAGCACAAGCTCTACGCCCATGGCCGTCACGCCGTCTTGCTGATCTTTCAGGCAATGGACGCCGCCGGCAAAGACGGAACAATCCGGCATGTCTTTGCGCACGTGAATCCCTGCGGCATGACGGCCGTGTCGTTCAAGCAACCATCCCGACTCGAGCTGGCCCACGACTTTCTCTGGCGCACGACGACGCGGCTCCCGGCCCGCGGGGAGATCACGGTGTTCAACCGCAGCTATTACGAGGAAGTGCTCGTCGTTCGAGTGCACCCCGAGCTGCTTGCAGCGCAAAAAGTCCCCGAGCCCTCGTCGGATACGCTCTGGGCCGAGCGGCTGAGCTCGATCGTCGAGCACGAGCGATTCCTCGCGCATCAGGGCACGGTCATCTTGAAGTTCTGGCTCAACGTGTCGCGCGAGGAACAGCGCAAGCGATTTCTCGAGCGCATCGATCAGCCCGACAAGCGTTGGAAGTTCCGTAGCGGCGACTTGCTCGAGCGGGACCGTTGGGACGCCTACACGGCCGCCTACGAAGCCTGCTTGGGCGCCACTTCACGGCCGTGGGCGCCCTGGTACGCCATACCGGCCGACGACAAGCACTACATGCGCTGGCAGGTCGCGAAGCTGATCAACGACGCCTTCGAGCAGCTCGGCGTCGGGTTTCCGGAGCCGACGGCGACCGACGTCGCGGACCTCGAGCTCGCGAGAACGCGGCTCCTGGCCGAAAAAGACTGATCAGTAGTGCCAACTGCGTCACTCTCCTCTAACCCGGCGCCCAATACGATGGGATGGGGAATCCTGGCACTTCGGAAATGAGCACAGTCAGTCTGAACTCGCTCGGCCAAGGGATCGACTCCGACTTCAGGCGCTCACTGCTGCAAAGCATTGCGCTGTTCCGCGGAGTCGAGCCCGATTCGATCGCCGACTTGCTGCCGCGGTGCGGGCGCATCGACGTCACCGAGGGAGAGCTCTTGTTGTCTCCGCAGCGGCCGAACCGTTGCGTCTACGTCGTGCTGTCGGGCCGCTTGGCCGTGCACATCGGCTCACTCGACGCCCAGCGAATCGCCGATCTGCCGCCCGGCGCATGTGCCGGAGAGATGTCGCTGATCGAGGACAAAGACCCCTCGGCCTACGTCGTAGCCATCGAAGACTCACACCTCATGGTGATCAGCCACACGCTGCTGTGGCAGATGGTCGACCGCTCGCACGCGTTCTCCAAGAACCTGCTCGTGGTGCTTTCGGAGCGCGTGCGTAGCGACAACGAGTTCATCGCCAACAGTCTCGGCGTGCTGCGGCAAGCCGAGCACAATGCGATCACCGACGCGCTCACGGGGCTCGGCAACCGCCATTGGATGCAAGACATGTTCGAGCGTGAAGTCACTCGTGCGCAGCACAGCGGCGCGCGCGCGTGCTTGATGATGGTGGACGTCGACCACTTCAAGAGCTTCAACGACCAGTACGGACACATCGCGGGCGACCGCGTGCTCGTGGCCGTAGCTGACGCCCTGCGGGAATACGTGCGCCCGACGGACCTCGTGGCTCGCTTCGGCGGCGACGAGTTCGCGATTCTGCTACCGGGCATCGATATCGTCCAAGCGCAGCAGACGGCCGAGCGCTTACGCGCCCAAGTCGCTTCGCTCTCGCCACCGAGCCTCACCACTGCCGTTACGATCTCGGTGGGCGTTACGTCCTGCACCGAAGACGACGACGTGGCGATGCTCGTCCATCACGCCGACGAAGCCATGTACGACGCCAAGAGTAAAGGCCGCAATCGTGTGTCCGTGTACGGCGGCGGCTAGACTCGCAAGTTATCGATAAGCCGCGCTCGACCGAGCCAAGCAGCGGCGAGCACGACGAGGTCCGTCGGCCGATCACTTTCGCCCGGCTTCGCGAGATCCGCGGCACGCCTGACTTCCACATAGTCGGGCCGAAACCCCGCGGCGCCGAGTTGCTCGCGTGCGACCCCCTCGAGTCGTGCGTAATCCGCGCCGCCCCCACGAATCGCGTCACGGAGATTTTCGAGCGCGGCATGCAACGCCGGCGCTTTGACGCGCTCCCGCGCATCGAGGTAGCGATTACGCGAGCTCATGGCCAGACCGTCGGCCTCCCGTTGGGTGGGCGCCATGACGAACGAGACGGGCATCTGCAAGTCCACTGCCATGTGCTCGAGCAGCACGAACTGCTGGTAGTCCTTCTGGCCGAGCACGAGCACTTGCGGCTGCACGATGTTGAGCAGACGACAAACGACGGATGCCACGCCATCGAAGTGCCCGGGCCGAAATGCACCGCAGAGCTCGCGGCTGAGCGCGGGCAAGAGAATCCGCACCGCGTCCTCCGCGCCGAACGGATACACCGTGCGCTCGTCCGGCAAGAACAGCGCATCCACGACGCCGACCGATTCGATTCCTTCGACGTCCTCGTCGAGGGTTCGCGGATACGCCGAAAAATCTTCGCCGGGACCGAACTGCGTCGGGTTGACGAAAATGCTCACGACGACGCGGTCTGCTCGGCTCGCGGCCAAGCGCGCGAGGCTCAAATGACCCGCGTGCAAGTTGCCCATCGTGGGCACGAACGCGACGGATTCGTTCGCAGCGCGCCACTCCGCCGCCAGTGCGCGCACATCGTCCACGGCGTGCACTGCCCGCACTCGCGCCAAAATCCGCCCTCCCTAGAAACGCCCGTAGTCTATCAGGAGAAGCAATGCTCCTCGGCCGGATATGCGCGACTCTTGACGGCCTCGACGTAGCCGCGAATCGCCTCGAGCGCAGAGTCGTGCCCTAGCATGAAATTCTCGACGAACCTGGGTGTGCGGCCCTGGGTGATGCCGAGGATGTCGTAAAGCACCAGGATTTGACCGTCGACGTGCGGCCCGGCGCCAATGCCGATCACGGGCACGTGCAATCCGTCGCGGATCGTGCGTCCGATTTCGCTCGGCACGCATTCGAGCAGCACGACGTCGGCGCCGGCGGCCTCGAGCGCTCGTGCATCCTCGACCATCTTCTCGGCTGCCGAGCGCTCGCGCCCCTGCACCCTAAACCCGCCGATCTTGTGCACCGATTGCGGCTTCAGGCCTAAATGCGCGCAGACGGGGATGTCGTGCTCGGCCAGATACTCGACGACCGCGACTTGCCCCTGCCCGCCTTCGAGCTTCACCATCATCGCGCCCCCTTCTTGCATCAGGCGCACCGCGTTGTCGAGCGCCTGGACGGGGGTCGCATAGCTCATGAACGGCATGTCGGCCATTAGGAAGGCACGCCGGAGTCCGCGTGCGACGGCCCGGCAATGGTAGACGATGTGCTCCACCGTAACGGGCACAGTCGTGTCGTGCCCTTGAATCACCATCCCGAGCGAATCGCCGACGAGCACAACGTCCGTCGCCGCCATGTCGACGAGTTGCGCGAAACTCGCGTCGTAAGCCGTCAGGCAAGCGATCGGCTCGAGCGCCGCCTTCATCTCCCGCAACGTCGAGACGTTGACGGGCGGCGAATCCATGCCCCGTTGCTGCAACTGCTTGTACATGCGCTTCTCGGCCGAACTGCTAGGTGAACACGGGAGCCGGGTTGTAGAAGTGCCGGCCCCGTTTGATCTTGAGGATCGTCTGCAGCAGATCCTGATAGTCCGCCTCTCGATGGACCGGATCGATGCTGGCCGCATTGACGATCAGTAGCGGCGCATCCGTGAAATCGTAGAAGAACCTCGCATACGCCTCGCCGAGACGCTCGAGATACGGCTCGTCGATAAGCTGCTCGTAGGGAATTCCCCGATTCGCCACGCGCCTCATGAGCACCTGCGCCGGCGCCTGGAGGTAGACGACGAGATCCGGCGTCGGCGGATCGAGCTCGAGGGTTTCGGCAACCTTTTGGTACAGACCAAATTCGTTCGGATCGAGATTCAGCTCGGCGAACAGTCGGTCTTTTTGCAGCAAGAAGTCGGCGATGCGCACAGGCGAGAACATATCGCGTTGCCGGATCTGCTCGATCTGCCGGGCGCGTTGAAACAGGAAGTAAAGTTGCGCCGGCAGCGCCGCATGCCGCCGATCACGGTAAAAGCGCTCGAGAAAAGGGTTACCTTCGGCCTGCTCGAGGATCAGCTCGCTTGCGAAGCTTTGCGCCAATCGCTTCGCGAGGCTCGTTTTGCCGACGCCGATCGGCCCCTCGACCACGATGTATCGAGGCGAGTCGAGCCGAATGACTTCCTGCGCGTCGTTCACGAATCAACCGACGACGTCGGTGACTTCGTCTTGCTCCGCACCGGAGCCGCGGCGGCCGCCGCGTCTGCGTCGATTCTGCCGTCGCTTCAGGCCGAGCATGCGTTGTTGCTCGGCGGGCGGAAGGGCTTGCAGCTCCGTCCACCAGTCTACGGTTTCACGGTCGACCTCACCGCACGCCGCACGCAACACGAGAAAATCGTATGCCGCGCGAAACCGCTTGTGCTGCAGCAAACGCGCGGCGCGTGCGCCGCGCCGTTGATCAAAACGCCACTGCATCGCGAGCAACTCTTTCATCGGTGCACTGAAACGACGCGGAAACGCCGTTTGCTGCCCTGCTACGATTTGCTGACTCGCTTCGAGCATGGCTTGAGAATCCTGCCAACCCTCTTGCCGCAAGCGCTCGGCCAATTCCTTAATCGGGAACCAGAGGAACACTGCATAGAGAAACATCGGCGTGACAGGCTTGTCTTCGCGGACGCGCTCGTCCGTATTGCGCAGTCCGCGGCGGATGAATTGCAGCATCGCATCGCGCACCGGCGTGTGCAGCAGATCGCTAGTGTCGCGGAACAG
Organism: uncultured Gammaproteobacteria bacterium; assembly: GCA_963786385.1. GTDB lineage: Bacteria > Pseudomonadota > Gammaproteobacteria > Steroidobacterales > Rariloculaceae > FEN-1219. Next base: position 847,815 of record CAWAYS010000005.1, on the reverse strand, counting down.
ATAACGCAGCAAGTCGTATTGAACGAGCAAGTCGAAGCTTCGTTCGGCGTCGCCGCTTTGGAAGAGCTTCAACAGCTCGTCGAAAAGCCGTGCGGGCGGCACGTCCACGAGCAATCTGCCGAGCGGTCCGATGGGCGCCGCGGTCTCGGGCGCAATCTCGAAACCGAGCTTCGCCGCGAAGCGCACGGCCCTCAGCATGCGGACCGGGTCTTCGTGATAGCGAGTTTCCGGGTCTCCGATGAGCCGCAGCGTTCGGGCTTTGACGTCTTGGAAGCCATCGACGTAATCCCAGATGCTGAAGTCCGCGATGTTGTAGTAGAGCGCGTTGACCGTGAAGTCGCGCCGCCACACGTCCTCGTCGATGCTGCCGTAGACGTTGTCCCGCAAGATACGTCCGTTGTCGGAGTGCGCGCGCTCGTCGTCGTCGAGCTCGGCGGCCGCAGCCCTGAATGTAGCCACCTCGACTATGTCGCGGCCGAAGCGCACGTGAGCCAGGCGGAATCGTCGACCGATGAGACGACAGTTCCTGAACAGATCCTTGATCTGATCCGGACTCGCGTTCGTGGCGACGTCGAAATCTTTCGGATGCCTGTCGAGCAATAGATCGCGCACGCCGCCGCCGACGAGAAACGCCTCGAAGCCGGCGCTCTTGAGTCGGTAAAGCACCTTCAAGGCGTTGGGCGAAATGTTGGCTCGGCTGATGCTGTGTTCCGAGCGCGGGACAATGGCCGGGCCGATTCGCGACTTAAGGTCCGTGTCGTTCAAAAAGAATCCGTATTTCGCCGTGCTCGAAAGCCCGTTATGATAGCAGCCCGCGGCAATTCGCGGCACTGCGCTCCCTTCGTCTAGCGGTCCAGGACGTGGCCCTCTCAAGGCTAAAACGGGGGTTCGATTCCCCCAGGGAGCGCCATATAAGACAATGGTTCAGCCGCCCCGAGGCCGGTCACCGGCCGGCGCAGAAGGCCCGCTGCCCGGCTCGACGGCGGCCCCTCGTCGCAACGCGGAGCGCCCCCTACGCCTATAGACTGCCGCCGAGGCTTGCCGGGACCGCGCGCACCGGCAGGGTTTCTGCCCACACTCTGGCGCAAGCTCGTGTCAGGACACGCCACGCAACAACGAAGAAGGTCGTTGCAGACGCTTGACACTTCTTGACCTCGCCGGCTCAGACCGGCCGTTATACTCAGTCTCGCTTTAAGAAATTTCCTCCCCGATTTGGAATATCTTGAAGCCCCCTGGAGAGCCTGGCCAACGCCAGGCTCTTTTTTTTGCGGGCCCGTCGAAAAACTTAAGTAAAATCGCTACACTAACCCGCATTGTTCAATACGATTGGACGGTGCTCGCAGATGAGCTCGGGCTCGCAAAAGTGGATTCGCTCTCTGAGGGACAACCCGGCCGGGAAGGTCGTCTCGAGCCCCAACGGCAGCCGGTGGGAGTGGGACCAAGAGCAAGAAGACGAGACCGCGAGGTTGTTGCGGAAGCTCCAAAACGACGAGCTCGCGATCGAGCGCAGCGGCATCGTGCCGACGCCGGGGCACGCCGCGCGCGGAGCCATACAACGCACGGCCGAGCCGCCCCGAGGCCGGCACCAACAGTTCGGCAAGAAGCCATCGAAAAGCCGGGATGCCGGCGGCGGTTTCGATCCTTATGACAACCCCGGAAAGCCGAACAAGCGTTGAAGACAGGCCCTCGTGGCTCGCAGTCACGGCGCTGTGGCTTTGGCGGCTTGCCAATACGAGCCTGCTGGCCGCCGGTGTTTGGGTGCTCTGGCGACAGCTCAGCCAGCTCGAGACCTTGAACGGCGAGCTCATCAATTTGATCGACTACCTCAGTGTCATCGCCGAGCGGCTGAACTAGTCGGCCATCGCCCCGACCCGCGCTCTGGGGCCACGGCGGGGCGAACCACGAACTGTCTCACGGCACGGCGGCCCGCTCTCCTCCATAATCGGACGCCGAGAACACTTTCGGAACGCGCCCGTTGGCGAAGACGACGAAAATCGACTCGATCACACTGAGCGGCGCCTCGGGCGCCGAGTACACGCTGCGAATCTACGTTTGGGAAACGGCGTTCAAGGCCGTGCCGGGCGTCTACGTCGTTGCATCGCGTGACGTCGACCCGAATCGCTCGACAAGCTACACCCCCATTTTCGTTGGCACCACGGACGACCTGTCCACCGCTTTCGGCGCTCACCCGCGCAGCGAGTGTTTTCAGATGTACCTCGCCAACGTCATCGGCGTCGTCCATCAAAAGGACGCCGCCGTCCGCGCGCGGATCGCAGACGACTTGATTGCAGCGCTGGCGCCACCCTGCAACTCCCCCGACGAGGAGTAAGGCGGCGCGGTAGAATTCGCGCCGTGGACGCCACCGAAAAAATCGTCGTGGAGCACGAGCCGGAGCGACACCGGTTCGTCGCCCGCGTCGAAGACGAGCTCGCCGTGCTCGAATACGCGCCGGTCGCGGGCGACGCGCTCGACTTCTACCGCACGTACGTACCGCCGGCATTGCGCGGTAGAGGCATTGCATCGGACATCACGGCCCACGCGCTCGACTATGCCCTGCAACGGGATATTGGGGTCGTACCGAGCTGTCCGTTCGTGGACGTGTTCATCGACCGCCACCCGCGGTACCGATCGTTGCGGCGCCCCTGAGACCGAGCGCATTGAGCGAGCCCGTTTCGACCCCCGCGCCCGACAGCGCGCCCGCCATCGAGCCGGCCACGCTGTTGCGCCGGCTCGCCGCCCTCACCTACGACGCGCTGGCGCTGCTCGGGCTGCTCATGTGCTTCACGCTGCTCATGGTGCTCGTGCGCGGCGGGCGCGCCATACCGCCGGGCACCTTGTGGTTCGAGCTGTGCCTGTTCGGCATCGCTGCAGGGTACTTCGCGGGCTTGTGGACCCGTAGCGGGCAGACGCTCGGCATGCGCGCCTGGCATATCCGCCTGGTGGCCGCGAACGGCGCCCTTGTCCCTTGGAGGCGCGCGCTGCTCAGGTTCGGCGCCGCTTGGCTATCTCTCCTACCCGCAGGCCTCGGCTACTGGTGGAGCCTGATGGATCCGCAGCGCCGTTGCTGGCACGACCGTCTCGCCGGGACTCGCGTCGTACGCGAGCGGCGCGCCCGGCGCACTAACGCGCCCGGATCAACGCAAGAATCGTGACGACGAGCAATACGCCGCTCGGCGCCCACGCCACGATCAGCGGGTCGATGCTATAGACCTCGCCGCTTTGCGCGAGTACCTCACCGATCACGTAGTAGCTCAGGCCGATCACCAGGCCGAAAATCAGCCGCCCGCCCGTACCCGCCGAGCGCAATCCGCCGAAAACGAACGGCAACGCAAGACTCGTCATGAGCACGACCGACACGACGTCCGCGATGCGCTTCCAAAACGATATCTCGTAACGCCTTGCGTCGAGTCCGTTTTGCTTGAGGTAACCGATGTACCGGCGCAGCGCCTGCGTGTCGAGCAAGTCTTGCTGGACGACTGCGAGCGCCACGAGCTCCGGATTCAAATCGTAGTCGAGCTTTGCCTCGCGTTCGTGACTCGCCGACACACCGTTGGACTGAAACGACGTCTCGGCGTAGTTCTCGAGCACCCAATTGGCCGTGCTGTCGACGTCGGCTGAATCGGCCCGCGCGATCTGCTTCAACGCATGGTCGGGGCCAACATCGAACAGCAGCACGCCGCCGCCGTAACCGATGTCGCCTGCCTGGCGGCGCAAGTTGATGATTCGGTCGCCGTCGCGCAGCCAAGTCGATTGACCGTCGGCGATGTCGATATCCTTGTGCAGCGCGCGCGTGCGCATCTCGTCTGCATAGGCACCCAGAGACGGCGCCAACGACTCGCCGAGCAACGCCATGAAAACCGCGAGCCCGAAGCCGGCGAGCCCCACCGCGCCGAGCAGCTGCCACGACGAGATCCCGCTCGAGCGCATCACGACGAGCTCGCGATGTACGGCCATGTTGCCGAGGCTCAGCAGCGACCCGATCAGTGCTGCCGCGGGCAGAGTTTCGAAAATTCGGCGCGGCACGCGCAGCAGCACGTAGGCGATGGCGTCTCCGAGCCCGAAGCTGCCGGTTCCGAGGTCGTTGAGCTGCGAGATGAACTCGATCGACGCCGTCACGGCGATCAATACGGCGAGCGCCGTCGCTACACCGCGAAAGATCGAAAACATGATGTAGCCGCGCAGCAGCGTCACGCGGGCACCGGGACCAGCGGCGCGCGGGAGAACCATCCCGACTGACGCACGAGCAAGAAGAGCGCGTAGCAGAACATCAAGGCATGCACCCACCACATGCCAAGCCATTCCGGCACTACTCGATGCTGCACCCAGACGTACGCGATCGAGACGAGGTTCGCGTAGATCACGTAGAGCAAGAGCCCCACGCCCATTCGCGCATAGCGGCCGTCCCGGGGCGATGATCGGCTGAGCGGTACGGCCAACATTGCAAGAATCAGCACGGAGATCGGCACGGACAATCGCCACTCGAGCTCGGCACGGTCCGACGGGTCCGATGAGCGCATGAGCTCGGCCGTCGACTTAGACGTGAGCGCCTCGACGAACTCGTTATCCTCGCTTTGGCGCACGGGCATACCGTGCTCGTCGAACTCTATGACGAGGAACTGGCCCTGCCCCGGCACGCCTTCGTAGCGTTTGCCGTTGTACAGCACGAACGACACTCTGCCCGTCGTCGGATCGACGACGCGCTCGCCGCGATCCGCGAGTATCGCCACCACGCGATCCCCCTGACGACGCTGCATGAACACGTCCCCGCGCAGCTCGTTGCCGACGACCTCCCGCGCATAGATGACGGTATCGCCGGAATCCGGCGTCGTGAACTTGCCCGCTTGTAAAGCGCCGAGCTGCATCTCCTCTTTCGCCCGGAACTTGATCTCGTCGATCTGGCGGCTCGCGTTCGGCGTGGCGAACAGCGACAGCCACGTCAATCCCGCCGCCAGACAAAGCGTCAGAATCAACACGGGCCTGAGCAGGCGCCCCGGCCCGATCCCACACGCGGACAGCGCGGCCATCTCGCAGTCGCGGTTGAGCCTCGCGAGCGCGAGCATGACGCCGAGAAACAACGCGATCGGCGTAAGCACGGTGAAGTACCGCAACGCCGTCAAGCCGAACACCGTGAACACGGCCTCGCGAGGCAGCTTGTCCGCAGCCGCGTCACCGAGAATCGACGCGAACTGGTTGCTCATGACGATGACGAACAGGACTGCGACGACGATCAGCCACGCACCGAAGGCCTCGCGCAGGATGTAGCGGCTGATCAAACTCACCGTGCTCGTTCCGTTCCCAGTACCTTCAGCGTTGCGAATCCACTAAACTGTGATTTTCCGCGGTATTCCAACACGATAGCATAGCGCGGCCCGACCGCCGCGCGCCGTAATGGCGTGAGGATCGGCTACCGGTGTATACCGATATGCAAGGAGATTCGCGATGGAGTTTCCCGTCAAGACGGGGGCGCCGGCCAGTCAACGCACCGAGTGCGCCATTGTGCCGGTTTTCGACGACGGCCGGTTGCACGGCGCCACGAAGGAGCTCGATACCGCCGCTCGCGGACTGATCAAGCAGCTCGTACGCGCCGGCGACGCCGCAACCCGTCTCGGCACGACGACGCTGATCCACCGCACTCAGGGAACGGCCGCTCGTCGCTGGCTGCTCGTCGGCTGCGGCAAGCTCGGCGACTTCGACGGCAAGCGCCTGGCCACCGCGGTCGGCGCAGCCATCCAAGCGCTGCGGAGTACCGGGATCAAGGAGGCCGTTAGCTACCTCGGCCACTCCGGCAGCAAGGATCTGGACGCCTACTACGCGGCCCGCCTGACGGTCGAGACGGCGCGCGCCGCGATCTATCGCTTCGATGAGCTCAAAAGCCGGCCGGACCCGGCCTCGAAGCTCACACGGCTCGGCCTCGCAGTCACGACGGAGCACGCACGCGAGGCGCGACACGGGGTCAAGGTCGGCACTGCGGTCGCCGACGGAACGGATCTCGCGCGCGACCTCGGCAACCGACCGCCCAACGTCTGCACACCGACGCATCTCGCGAGCGCCGCACGCGACGTCGCCAAGCGATCGGCGCGCATGACCGTCAAAGTGCTCGGCGAGCCGGAAATGCGCCGGCTCGGCATGGGCGCACTGCTGGCGGTCGCCCAGGGTGCCGACGAGCCCCCACGGCTGATCGTGCTCGAATACAAAGGCGCCGGCAGTAAAACGCCGCCGATCGCCCTTTGCGGCAAAGGCATCACTTTCGACACCGGCGGCATTTCGCTCAAGCCGCCGCCGAAAATGGACGAGATGAAATTCGACATGTGCGGCGCAGCGGGCGTGCTAGGCGCGATGGCGACGATCGGCGAGCTGCAGCCGGCCTGCAACGTCGTCGCCGTGATTCCGTCGTGCGAAAATATGCCCGGCGGGCGCGCCACACGCCCCGGCGACATCGTCAAGAGCATGTCGGGACAAACCGTCGAAATTCTGAATACGGATGCCGAAGGCCGCTTGATCCTCTGCGACGCGATCACTTACGCACGCCGCTTCGAGCCGCGCTGCGTGATCGACGTGGCAACGCTCACGGGCGCTTGCGTCGTCGCGCTCGGCCACACCTACACGGGCCTGTTCAGCAACGACGACAAACTCGCAAGCGCGCTCTCGTCGGCCGGCGAGCGGGCCCTCGATCCCGCATGGCGTTTGCCCGTCCACGACGACTACGGCGAGTCGCTGCGCAGCAACTTCGCCGACTTTGCCAACTCCGGCACGCGTGACGGCGGCGCGAGCGTTGCAGCGAACTTTTTGTCGAGATTCGTCGACGACGTACCGTGGGCGCATCTGGATATCGCCGGCGTCGCCTGGCGCTCGAACGCAAGCAAGGGCTCGACCGGCCGACCGGTACCGTTGCTCGTCGACTTCCTGCTCGACTCGCAGGACCCGTGACACAAGTCGACTTCTACATTCTAGACAGCGATTCCGAGGACGCGCGCCTGCGGCTCGCGTGCAAGATAGTCGACAAGGCGATGCAACAGAGCCAGCACGTGTTCATTCATGCGGCATCCGAGCCCGAGGCACGCAAGCTCGACGAGCTGCTATGGACGTTCTCGCAGGGCAGTTTCATCCCGCACTCGCTGCTTTCCACGCCCCCCGCAGAGCCGCCCCGCGAGCCGGTGCTAATCGGCTTCGGTCTCGAGCCGCTCGGTGAGCGTTGGGACGTCATGATCAACCTGGCCGCGAACGTGCCCGAGTTCTTCAGCCGCTATCAACGCGTGGCAGAAGTGGTCGACGGCGACGCCACGCGCCGCGAGCAAAGCCGCGACCGCTACCGCTTCTATCGCGACCGCGGGTACAAACTCAATACTCATCAGCTATGAGGACGTGATGCCGCAACAGAACGTCGAACGTAACATTCCCGTGCTGACCGACGTCATCGCCAATGCGAGCTCGCTGCTGCCCTCGCGGCGCGATCAGCTCGTCGCCGAGTTGCAGACCAAGCTCGCGTCGCGAACCTTCGCGCTGACCGAAGAGCTTCTGCGTACTGCCGTTGCAGAGATGGAGGCGAGCTTGATCGAGCAGATCTCGTCGCGGCTGCGCCGGGAGCTGCCCGAGCTCATTGATGCGACGCTACGTGAACATTTGAGCGGCGACGGCCGCGACCAGGAACAAGAGTGAAGAAGGAATACCGGCCGAGCGACATCGAGTCTCGGCACTATGCGCGCTGGGAGAGCGCGGGCTACTTCGCACCTTCCGGACGGGGCGACTCGTACTGCATCGTAATCCCGCCGCCGAACGTCACGGGCACGCTGCACATGGGGCACGCGCTACAAGACACGATCATGGACGCGCTCATCCGCTATCACCGAATGCGCGGCCACAACACACTGTGGCAACCGGGCACGGATCACGCAGGCATTGCGACGCAGATGGTGGTCGAGCGCCTGCTCGAGCGGGAAGGCACGTCACGCAAGGCACTCGGTCGCGAGGCTTTTCTCGAACGCGTCTGGCAGTGGAAGGAGCGTTCGGGCAACACCATAGTCCAGCAGATGCGGCGGCTCGGCGCTTCGGTCGATTGGTCGCGGGAACGCTTCACGATGGACCCGGGGCTGTCGCGCGCGGTGCTCGAGGTGTTCGTCCGCCTTTACGACGAAGGGCTCATCTACCGAGGCAAGCGACTCGTCAATTGGGACCCCGTGCTGCATACGGCTCTGTCGGACCTCGAAGTCGTCAGCAGCGAAGAGCGCGGCAAGATCTGGAGGCTTCGATATCCGGTTGCCGGCCTGGACGACACTTTCTTGATCGTCGCGACCACGCGGCCCGAGACGATGCTCGGCGACACGGCAGTGGCCGTGCATCCCGACGACGAGCGCTACCGCCATCTCATCGGGAAGCAGGTGCAGTTGCCGCTCACGGGACGCACGATTCCGATCATCGCCGACGAGTACGTGGACCCGGAATTCGGTACGGGCTGCGTCAAGATCACGCCGGCCCACGACTTCAACGACTACGAAGTCGGCCAACGCCACGATCTCCCCATGATCGGGGTCTTCGACGAGAGCGCACGCCTGAACGACAACGCGCCGGAAGCCTATCGCAAGCTCGACCGGTTCGAGGCGCGAGACCGCGTGCTGGCGGACCTCGAAGCACGGGGTTTACTCGCCGGCGCAGACGAGCATGTCTCCATGCTGCCGCGCGGCGAGCGCAGCGGCGTGGTCGTGGAACCGATGCTCACCGACCAGTGGTACGTGCGCACCGAGCCGCTCGCTGCGCCGGCTATCGATGCCGTCGAGCAAGGGCGCATCAAGTTCATCCCGGAGAACTACGCCAAGGACTACTTCGACTGGATGCGCAACATCCAAGACTGGTGTATTTCCCGGCAGCTATGGTGGGGGCACCGCATCCCCGCCTGGTACGACGACGCAGGCAACGTGTACGTCGCGCGCGACGAAGCCGAGGCACGCAAGAAGCACGGACTCGGCGACGACATGCCGTTGCGCCAAGACGAGGACGTGCTCGACACGTGGTTCTCGTCGGCCCTGTGGCCCTTCTCGACCCTCGGATGGCCGGACGACACCGTCGAGCTCAAGGCGTTCTATCCCACGAGCGTGCTCGTTACGAGCTGGGACATCATCTTCTTCTGGGTCGCGCGGATGATCATGATGGGCTTGAAGTTCGCCGGCGATGTGCCGTTTCGCGAGGTCTACATCCATGCGCTGATTCGCGACCACGAAGGTCAAAAGATGTCCAAGAGTAAGGGCAACATTCTCGACCCCATCGATCTCATCGACGGCGTCGATCTGCCCACGCTGCTCAAGAAGCGTACGGATGGCCTCATGCAGCCGAACCTGCAGAACGCCATCGAGCGTGCCACTCGCACGGAATTTCCTGAGGGCATCGCGGCTTTCGGCACCGACGCGTTGCGGCTAACGTTTGCATCGCTCGTGACGACGGGACGCGATGTGCGCTTCGACCTCACGCGTAGCGAAGGCTATCACCGATTCTGCAACAAGCTGTGGAACGCCTCGGCATTCGTATTGAGCCAAGTCGAGGCTGCGACCGACGGACCGGACGAACCGAGCGTCGCGGATCGGTGGATTCGCTCGCAGCTCGGCCGCACCGCGGCCGAGGTTCACGCTCAATTCGCCGCATACCGGTTCGATCTCGCGTCGCAAGCTTTGTACGAGTTCACGTGGCACGAGTTCTGCGACTGGTACCTCGAGCTGTCCAAACCCGTCTTGAACGACGCGAACGCAGCCGCGCCCGCGCGCCGCGCGACCCAACACACTCTTGCCGACATACTCGGCGCACTGCTGAGGCTGCTGCACCCCTTGATACCCTTCGTGACCGAGGAGTTGTGGCTCGAGCTCCAGCAGGCGCTGGGCTCGGACAGCACGACGATCATGCTCGAGCCGATTCCGGAGGAAGACGAGTTCGTCGTCGACACCGAGGCCGAGCAGGAGATCGCTTGGATCAAAGGCTTCATCGTGGGCATCAGGCAGATTCGGGGCGAGACGAACATCAGTCGATCGACAGCGCTCGCCGTGAAAGTCGCGGCGGCAGGCGAGCTCGACCGTGCGCGGATCGCGCGCAACGAGGCGTACCTCAAGAAGCTCGCGGGCATGAGCAGCATAGAGATCGTCGCGGACGATACGCCCGTCCGCGGCGCGGCAACCGTGCTGCTCGGCAGCATGCGCATCCTCGTGCCGCTCGCAGGCCTCATCGACGTGGCCGTCGAGCGGGACCGTCTCGGCAAACAGCTCGCACGCACCACGGATGATCTCGACAAAAGCCTGCGCAAGCTCGGAAATCGGAATTTCGTCGCCAATGCGCCGGATGAGATCGTCGCCAAAGAGAACGCGCGTGTGGCAGAATTTCGGCAACGCACGGAGCAACTGGAGCAGCAACTCGCGAGGCTCGCGGAGCTCGATTGAGCCACCGACGCTGACATGCGGTTGTGCGCACTGGTTCACAAATGGCCGCGCGCATAGTGTCCGAGAGCGGGGTTTTGGGCGACCATTCCACCATGGCTACACCTACACTGCGCGCTACACGCTCCTCCACGAACGAGCATGCCGCCCTGATCGAGCCGGTCCTCGATGCGCTCGGCCGGATCATCGTCGGCAAGGAGCGCCACCTGAGGCTCAGCGTTGCGTGCCTGCTCGCGCGCGGTCATCTGCTGATCGAGGACGTCCCTGGCGTTGGCAAGACGACGCTGGCCCACGCGCTCGCCAAGGCGCTAGGGCTCACGTATCAACGCATCCAATTCACGAGCGACTTGCTCCCCGCGGACGTTCTCGGGGTCTCGGTCTACCAACGCGAGAACGGCCGGTTCGAGTTTCACAAGGGACCGATCTTCTCGCAGCTCGTTCTCGCCGACGAGATCAACCGCGCAACGCCGAAAGCACAAAGCGCGTTGCTCGAGGCCATGGAAGAACGGCAAGTCACCGCCGACGGCACGACATACCGGTTGCCGTCACCGTTCTTCGTCGTTGCGACGCGCAATCCCGCGCACCAGATCGGGACGTTCCCGCTGCCGGAGTCGCAGCTCGACCGTTTCCTCATGCAAATCGAGCTCGGCTATCCCGAGCCGGCCCAAGAGCGGCAGCTGCTCGCCAGCGGTGAGCGCCGTGCGCTCGTCGAGCAACTCGACGCCGCGCTCTCGCTCGACACACTGTTGCGCCTTCAAGATCAAGTGCCCACTGTGCACGTGTCCGAGCCGCTGCTCGACTATGTACAGGGCATCTTGGCTTACACGCGACAGTCGGGTGAGTTCACGTCGGGCTTGTCGCCGCGTGCGCGGCATCGCGTTAGTTCGCGCGGCTCAAGCCTGGGCATTGATGAGCGGTCACGGGGGCGTCCATCCCGAAGACATCCAGGCAGTGCTCGCGAGCATCGTCGCGCACCGCCTCCAACCGGCGCAGACGAGCACTGTCGAACGCGGCGCCGCCATCGGCGCCGCGATCCTCGAGGCCGTTGCCGTTCCTTGACGTAGCGATGGCAACCGTGCCCCGATCGCCGCACGACTCGTTGCCCGCGCTTCACGAAGGCGCTTGACACCTACGATGTCGACGACGGCTGCGAGGCTGGAAAATTGGGCGGCGACATGGGCGCGCCGCCGTCAAGGCGACGATCCGCTCAAAGTCGTGCTGCGACGGCGCCGCATTTACATCCTGCCTACGAAATTCGGCGTGCTGTTCGGGCTCATGGTCTTCGCGATGTTGCTCGGCTCGCTCAACTACGGCGCGAGCTTGGCCTTCGTGCTCACCTTCCTGCTCGCCGGACTCGGGCTCGTGGTCATGCACCACTGCCACAACACGCTGCTCGGAACGCAACTTCGGCTCCTGAGCGCGGCGCCCGCGTTTGCCGGCGAGCCGGTCGAGTTCAGGATCGCTTTGGACAACGACGGCGCCATCCCCCGGTACGAGATCGAGCTCAAAGCCGGCGATCGGCAGGCGGGTCCCGTGGATCTGCCGGCCGGCGGGAGCGGCACGCTGGCACTCCACGTGCCGACGGAGCACCGCGGCTGGATCGAGCTTGGCCGCTTCGCGGTCGTCACGTATCACCCGGGACGACTGTTTCGCGCTTGGACATGGGTGCACATGAAGGCACGAGCAGTCGTCTACCCGGCGCCGGCGGCACCGGGCCGGCCCCTGCCCCCTTCGACGGGCACGGGCTCCATGGGCCGTCCGAACGAAGGCGACGCAGACTTCTTCGGATTGCGCGCCGCCCAGCTCGGCGATCCTCCTCAGCACATCGCTTGGAAGGCTTACGCGCGCAGCGGCGCGCTCTTGCTGAAGCAGTTCTCCGGCGGCGAACAAGAGCCTTGCATGCTCGATTGGGACGGTCTGTCGGATCTCGGCGTCGAAGCACGTCTCTCGCAGCTCACGCGCTGGTGTCTCGACGCCGCGACCGACCAGCGCGCCTTCGGGCTGCGGCTACCGACGGAGTCGATCCCTCTCGACGAGGGCCCACGGCACTTGGTGCGCTGCCTCACGGCGCTCGCACTGTTCGAGGCCGGCACATGACGGCCGCCGTCGCCCGCTGGTTCGCACCCGAAGCGCAGATCGGGCGGCTCGTCTGGACGGCCGTGATCGTCGTGGGCGCCAGTCTGCCGCATTGGTCGAACTTGCCGTTTTGGATCCCGCTGCTGCTGATCGGCTGCGTAGCGTGGCGGCTGGTCGCCGCCGCTGGAGGATGGACGCCACCGGCACGGCCGCTGCGTCTGCTGCTCGCGTTCCTCGTGTTCTGCGCCGTGCTCATGCAGTACCGAACGATCAACGGCGTCGACGCAGGCAGCGCGCTACTCGTCGTCATGGTGTCGCTGAAATTCGTCGAGTCGCGCGCGCACCGCGATCAGCTCGTGCTGATGATGATCGCCTACTTTCTGATGTTCGCGAGCTTGCTCAAGGAGCGCAGTCCGCTCACGGCCGTATACGTGCTCGCGCTGATCTGGCTCACGACCGTGGGACTGCTGCAGATCGGCCGCCGCGGACCCTTCATGCCCGCGGGCGACACGGTGCGGCTGGCGGGCCGCCTGCTCCTGCATTCGTTACCGCTCATGATCGTGCTGTTCTTGCTGTTTCCGCGACTTGCCGGGACCGCTATGGGCCATTCCAGGCAACACCGGGACCGGCGCCTCCGGGCTCTCCGACACCATGAGCCCTGGCGACATTACCAACCTCGGCTTGTCCGACGAGGTCGCGTTCCGCGCGCAGTTCATGTCCGCACCGCCGAGCCCGAGCGATCTGTATTGGCGCGGACCCGTCATGAGCAATTTCAATGGCCGAACCTGGTCCATCGCCCCGGGTATGCGCCGCAACGTCGCGACGACGATCGAGTACCGCGGCGAGCCGACCGAATACCGCGTCATGGTCGAGCCGAACGCGAGCGGCTGGGCGTTCGCGCTCGACATGCCGAAGACCTGGTCGGGCGAGCGCGGACTGCGAATGGACAGCGATTATCGCCTCGGCGTGTTTTTCGGCGGCGCACGCAACCGGCGGCTCGACTATCGAGTCACGTCCTACACTCAATATGCGGCGCGGGAGCCACTGACCGAGAAGGAAGTGGAGCAATATCGCGCCCTCCCCCCGGGCAGCAGCCCGCGAACACGCGCGCTCGCCGCTACCTGGCTCACCGATGGGCCGTCACCGGAGCAGATCATAGAGCGCGCAATGCAGTATCTGCGCTCCCAGCCATTCGAATATACGCTGACCCCGCCGCCGCTCGGCGCTCAACCCGTCGATCAATTTCTGTTCGAGACGCGCGAAGGCTTCTGCGAGCACTACGCGTCGGCATTCGCCGTCATGCTGCGGGCCGCGGGGCTACCGGCCCGTGTCGTGACGGGCTACCAAGGCGGCGAGCTCAACTCGCTCGGCGAGTACTACATCATTCGGCAGTCCGACGCGCATGCGTGGACCGAAGTGTGGCTACGCGATCGCGGCTGGGTGCGCGTCGACCCCATCGTGGCCGTCGCTCCCGAGCGCGTCGCAATCGGCTCCTGGCGCGGCTCGCTCAGCGGCAACGCCGAGCCTGGAACGGCCTTCGGCCGCCTGCCGTGGGTACGCTATGCCGCGCTGCTGTGGGACGCCGGCAAAACCTACTGGAACGCTTTCGTGATCGGCTACGGACCCGACTTGCAGCGTGCCCTGCTCGATTATTTGGGCTTCGACGACCTACGCCGGTCGAAGCGCTGGAGCCTCCTCATGGCGCTGGCGGTCGCCGCGACGGTGACGATCCTCTTCGGCCTGAGTGCATATCTTGCATGGACGCAACGTCCACGCGGACCGACGGATCCGGCGGCGCGCAGCTTCGCGCTATTCGCCCGACGTCTGCGCCGGCGCAAAGTCGCACCGCGCGGACCGAGCGAGACACCGATGGCTTATGCCGCCCGCGCGGCCGCAGCGTTACCCGAGGCGGCGGCGGACATCGCGGCGATCGTGGCGGCGTATCTGCGAGCCCGCTACGAGCCCGACACGGAGCATCGATCCCTCGACGAGCTGCGAAAACGCGTCAAAGCGTTTCGCTTCGAGCGCACCTGAAATTCTGTGCACGCGGCTCAAGAGCCCGTGCTGTGCTCGCGCGTCTTGGCGAACTCCACTTTTGGCCAACGCTCTCGCGTGAGATTCAGGCTCACGGTCGTCGGCGCCAAGAATACGAGCTCGCCGGTGTGGTCTCGCGCGAGATTCGGCGCGAGCTTCTTGGTGAGCTCTTCGAGATGCGCCCGGTCGGCACAGTGCACCCACCTTGCGGTCGCCACGTTCACCGGTTCGAAGTTGCACTGAACGCTGTACTCGTCGCGCAATCGAAAGGACGCGACGTCGAACTGCAAAGGCCCAACGGCACCGAGTATCAGATCATTGCCGAGCAGCGGGCGGAACAGCTGCGTCGCACCCTCCTCGCAGAGCTGTCCGAGCCCTTTTTGCAGCGCTTTGAGCTTGAGAGGGTCCTTGAGCACTGCTCGGCGAAACAGCTCCGGAGCGAAGCTCGGAATACCCGTGAACACGAGCGGCTCGCCCTGCGAGAACGAATCGCCGATATTGATCGTGCCGTGATTGTGCAATCCGATGATGTCGCCTGCGTAGGCTTCCTCTACGTGTTGTCGATCGGCGGCCATGAACGTAATCGCGTCGCCGATCCTGACCTCTCGACCGAGTCGGCGTGTGATAGAGCCGCATGCCCGGAGAATACCGTCCCGAGCAAATACGCAAGAACGCGATTCGGTCGCGATGCGCCGGATCCATGTTCGCCTGAATCTTGAAAACGAAGCCGCTGAGCTCGGGCTCGTCGGGAGAAACGATGCGCGACTCGGCGACGCGCGGCTGCGGCGGGGGCGCAAAGCGAACGAACGACTCGAGCAGCTCGCGGACGCCGTAATTGTGGATGGCCGCGCCGAAAAAAACCGGCGTCTGCGCGCCCTCGAGGTAGCGCGCGTGATCGAACTCCGGCGTCGCGCCGCGCACGAGCTCGATGTCCTCGCTCAAGCTCGCGCCAGCCGACTCTCCGATTGCCGCCACGAGCTCGGGGCTACCGAGCCCGTCGATCCTGCGAACTTCGGGCAATCGGCTGCCGTCGCGGCCTTGGTACAGGTAGGCGCAGTCTTCGATGATATGAAAGATCCCGCGAAACTCGCGCCCCATGCCGATAGGCCACGTGATCGGCACGCAGGCGATCTTGAGCACGGTTTCGATATCGTCGAGCAGGTCGACGGGTGGGCGCCCTTCCCGATCCAGCTTATTGATGAAGCTGATGATCGGCGTCGTCCGCAGCCGGCAGACCTCCATGAGCTTGATCGTTCGCGCCTCGACGCCCTTGGCCGCATCGATGACCATGAGAGCGCTGTCGACGGCTGTCAGAGTTCGGTAGGTATCTTCGGAAAAGTCCTCGTGTCCCGGTGTATCGAGCAGGTTGACGAGCGCGCCGCCGTAGGGAAACTGCATGACCGAGGACGTGACGGAAATGCCGCGCTCCTGCTCGAGCCGCATCCAGTCCGATGTCGCATGCCGCGTGGCCTTACGCCCTTTGACCGTGCCCGCCATTTGGATAGCCCCGCCGAACAGCAGGAATTTTTCCGTCAGCGTGGTTTTGCCGGCGTCCGGATGCGAAATGATCGCGAACGTTCGCCGCTTGAGATACTCGCTCATCCGTGAATGGAGAGACGAAAGCCGTCAGCGCGGCGCGCGAAGCGTCGCGGCCAGGATGACCGCGTCTTCGCGGCCGTGCACGGCCTGATAGTAGGCCGGGCGTATGCCGATCTGCTCGAAGCCCGCGGAACGGTACAGATGCAGCGCAACGTGATTCGACGGCCGCACTTCGAGAAAGATTTTCTCGACATCGGAGTCTTGGGCTTTCGCGAGCATCGCGGTCAACAATCGCCGCCCGTACCCCAGATGTTGCGCGCGCGGATGCACGCACAGGTTCAACAAGTGCGCCTCGGCCGCTGCGATCGACATGATCCCATAGCCCTGCACATTGTCGGCTACGACGAGCACGAGGCTGTAGTAGCCCGCCAGCAGGCAGTCGCGAAAGATGCCGAGACTCCACGGGTAATCGTAGGCGGCGCGCTCGACGTCGGCTACGGGCTTCAGGTCCGACGGCTGCATCAAACGAATCTCGGTTCGCGGAGAAACAGCGGCACTCATCGCTCGTTCTTCATCAACAGGTCTTTGACCATGCACAGGTCCGTCCATGCCGCAGCCTTCGCGAGCGGGCTTCGCAGCAGATAGGCCGGATGATAGGTCACGACCAACGGAACACCTGACTCGCCATACTCGAAAGCTCGCCCCCGCAGCCTACCGATGGGGGCATCCGACTGCAACAACCGCTGCGCGGCGATTCTACCGACCGCGAGAATGACACGCGGCTCCACGAGCTCGATCTGCTGGGTGAGATAGGGCGTGCACGCCGCCGCTTCACGTTGCTCCGGATCGCGATTGTTGGGCGGCCGGCACTTGAGAATGTTCGCTATGTAAACGTCCTGGCGCGCGAAGCCGATCGCACGCAACATTGCATTGAGCAATTGTCCCGCCCGACCGACGAACGGCTCACCCTGGCGATCCTCGTCCGCTCCGGGCGCTTCGCCGATCACGAGCAGATTTGCGTCGCGGCGGCCGACCCCGAAGACCGTCTGGGTTCGGGTTCGGTGAAGCTCACACCGCGTACAGGCCCGCACGGCCGCCGCCAGCGCTTCCCAACGCGCTCCGGTATCGAGGGTCTCGGCGCCGACCGGCAAGGGGGGTTCACGGACCGCCGGCTCGCCGCCTGCCGCGATGACCGGGTCGTCTGTCGCGCCGCGGGAAACCGGTGGAGCACCGCCACGCAGGCGCCAGACCGGGATGCCAATCTCGGCGAGATAACGCTCGCGCGAACCGCTCATTCGCTGCTGCTCGGCTCGGGGCGCCTAGGGCGCCGGCGATGCCACAGCCAAGCGGCCGGCCCCGACGACGCATACACGAGGAACAACACGAAGATCGTGACCTGCGGCTCGATCGCGATCACGATGATGACCAACGGGATCGCGAGCAGGTTGGCGAATCGCAGCCGCTTGCCGGCACTCACATCCTTGAAGCTCAAGTACGCGAAGCGGGACATCATCAGCAACCCCGTCACGGCCGTGACCGTAATGCCCGCCACGAGGGCCGTAAGCCCGTCGATGCCGTAGTGCGTGGCGAGCCAGACCATGGCGGCCACTCCGGCCGCTGCCGCCGGACTTGCGAGCCCCTGAAAGAATCGGCGGTCTTGGGCAACATTGCTGTTGAAACGCGCCAATCGAAAGGCCGCCGCTGCCACGTAAAGGAATGCCGCGAGCCAACCGAGCCTGCCCCAGATGGCCCCGTACTCGGAGAGCCGCTCCACGCCCCATTGGTACGTGACGATCGCCGGCGCAAGACCGAAAGACACCATGTCCGCCAGGCTGTCGTATTCCTTGCCGAATTCGCTCGCAGTGCTCGTCAGGCGCGCCACTCGTCCATCGAGACCGTCGAGGAACATCGCAATGAAAATACCCCACGCGGCCGCTTGGAAATTCCCGTCGATGGACGCCACGATCGAGTAAAAGCCCGCGAACAAGCCGCCTGTCGTCAACAGATTCGGCAGCAGGTAAATGCCTTTGCGGCGGATATTGGTCGGCCGGCCGTCCACTCGTGATTGGGTCGTTGTCCTTGAGGTAAGCGGAATGCTGAGCGAATCGGCGTGCGCGCGCAACGCTCGGCGTCGCGCCCCTGGCTCAGCGGCGCCCCCTCCCGCTACACTACCCCCCAAATTCGCGCCGCCCTTGCATGTGACCGAGGTCCTCGCGGGAAGACGGCTGCCGCATGCATCATGGATGGCTGCCGATCGGAACCACCGGCCCCGAAAGTGATTTCCAAGCCGAGCAAGTCGCATCCCAAACGCTCCCGTGAAGTCGCGACGACAGCGCCAGAGGCCGCAGCTGCGCATCATCCGTTGACGCGGCGGACCATGCTCGCCTCCCTGTCTCTCTCGCTGCTTTGGCCGGCAACTCCCTGGGCGCAGACCGCCACAGGCGACGCGCGCTCGGGACCCGATCCGCAGCTAAGAAAGATCCTACTGGCGGCCATCGCCGGAGCGAGCAGCTTCGACGATCGGTTCGCCGCTGAGGTCTGGCTTACGGACATGTCGCGGCGCCTGGCCGGCCAAGTGCCCGATGCCGACGAGCGGCTCTTGATCCTCAAGTCGGTGCACCAGCAAGCGACCCTCACGCGCCTCGCCCCGGAGCTCGTGCTCGCCGTCATCGACGTCGAAAGCAATTTCGACCGTTACGCCATCTCCTCGACGAGCGCGCTCGGCCTCATGCAGGTCATGCCGTTTTGGGTGCCCGAGCTCGGCTACCGCGACAAGAACCAGCTCTTCGACATTCGCACGAACGTGCTGCTCGGCTGCCGCATCTTGAAGTACTACCTGGAAATGGAAAAAGGCGACCTCATCAAGGGGCTGGCGCGCTACAACGGTAGTGTGGGGCGGCGCAGCTACTCCGACCGAGTCATCGACCGGCTGCGCAAGAAGTGGTTCCGTCTGTAGACCGCGAGCCGTCAGCGGATGTCGAAGCCGTCGGGCACGGCTTCGCCCCACGGTTCCAGGTCGACGCTGTCCACGCGCGCGAGCTGCGGCCCCTGCCAGAGCCATGCCGTAAGCTCGGCAAGCGCCTCGCTCGCCCCGGCGACCACAACCTCCACGCGACCGTCAGGCAGGTTCTTGGCCCAACCGCGCAAACCCAACCGCTCAGCGGTTTCCACCGTCGACGCCCGGTAGTAGACGCCCTGGACTCGACCGCCGACCAAAGCACGAATCCCCGTCGCGTGGCCCACGAGCGTCAGTTGCGACCGGCGCCGCTCGCGTCCTGACTGAGCCTCAGCGCTTGCGCCGCGCGGTTGCGCGCGCGCACGGCGTTCAACCTGGCCGGCCCATACGCCTGCTGTTGCAGCTGCTCCTCGGCTTCGGCCAAGAACCGCCGGGCGTCCGTGAGCGTGTCCGCTGCGAGCCGTGCCGCATCGGCTTGTTCGGCAGCGCGAATGGCTTGGCGCGCGTCGCTCATCTCCTGCACGGGCGGCGACGTCACACAGGCGCAAAGCAGGGCCAGCGCCGACACGGCAAAAAAGTTACGCAGCCTGCCGGGTATTCGGCACATTACCGCTGTTCTCTTGTTGTTCTGGACGCGTGAGTGCAGCAAAACGTACAAGGCTCCAACAAACCCGTCAAGCTCGCCAACTCGGCTCGCGCCTCGCTCTGGTGTGAAGTCCACGAGGTTCCTAAACTGGCCGGCGGGGTAGCGAGGATTCGCGTCTCTATCGACCATTAAAAGATAGCGCCCGCAAGGGGTTAACAATGAAAGCTAGAATCTATCACAATCCTGGGTGCAGCAAATCCCGCGCCACGCTCGCGCTGCTCGAGCAGCGCGGCATCGACGTCGAGATCATAGACTACCTGCATGCACCACCCGCCAAAACGACGCTGCAAGAGCTGCTGCGCAAGCTCGGCACGCAAGCCGCCGACCTCGTGCGCACGAACGAGCCCGAATACCGCGCCGCAGTACCGGCAGGTCACGATCCAAGCCCCGAGGAGCTGCTCGACTTGCTCGTCGAAACACCACGCCTGCTGCAACGACCGATCGTCGAAGTCGGTGCGCGTGCCGTGATCGGCCGCCCGCCCGAGAACGTGCTGGAGCTCATCGAGTGAGCGCACCCACGATCTTGATCCTTTATTATTCGCGCGGCGGCCGCACGGCCGAGCTGGCTCGCTACGCGGGCCGCGGGGTCGAGAGCGCGGGCGGAGTCGCCCGCCTGCGCACGGTGCCACCCGTGTCCGCCACGTCCGAAGCCGTCGATGCCCCGATCCCCGAGCATGGGCCGCCGTTTGCCGAGGTCGCTGACTTGCTGCAAGCCGACGGGTTGCTGCTCGGCAGCCCGACGCGGTTCGGCAATATGGCTGCGCCACTGAAATACTTTCTCGACTCGACGAGCGAGCTGTGGCTGACCGGTCGACTCGTCGACAAGCCCGCGGGCGTGTTTACGTCGTCCTCGTCGGCCCACGGCGGACAAGAAAGCACGCTGCTCACGATGACCCTGCCGCTGTTGCATCATGGCATGGTGATCGTCGGCGTCCCCTACACCGAGACCACGCTGTTCGAGACGCGGACCGGCGGGTCGCCGTACGGCGCGACTCACCTCGCGACGAGCTGGAACGATGGTTTGTCGAAAGACGAAATCGGGGTCGCGCAAACGCTCGGCGCGCGCGTGGCGCGCCTTGCCGGGCGACTCGTGCCCTAACCGGATCGATGCGACGCTCCGTATCGACGATCCCGCTCATCGCGATCGGCTGCCACGCGCTGCTGCTCGTCGCATCGGTCTCGATCGTGTACGGCGTCGTCGGGGTTTCGCCCTGGCGGGAGCTCGCAGGCGTCGTCGCCGCGGCACCGCTGGCGGCCAGCTTGCCGGGCCTCGTCGCCCAACGGCCGCGTGCCCTGTTGTGGCTGTCGCTGCTACTCGTTGCCTACGCAGGCGCCACCGTCACGGAGGCCGTTGCCAGCGCGGGAGGCAACGTTGTCGCGGGCGTCGCATCGCTGGCGGCAGTGGTGGAGCTCGGAATCCTGCCCACGCTCACCCGGCGCCGGCCGAGTGCGCCGCCAGCAGATCGCGAATGAACGGAATCGTGAGCCGTCGCCGTTCCGCGAGCGAAGCTCGGTCGAGCCGTTGCAGCCAGCTTTCCAAGCTGCTCATGTCGCGGTCGACGCGCTGGAGCAAATAGTCTGCCGCGGCGCGCTCGAGCTCGAGCCCGCGCGCGCTCGCATGAAGCATCAGTGCCTGCGCACGGTAACTGTCGTCGAGCATCTGCAGTCTATAGCTCACGGCACCGGCCGCGCGCGACGCGAGATCCGGCAGTTCGAACGCCGCTGCCGGGGCCGCGACGATGGCGCTCAACAGCAAGCTACCGCGACGGGCCGCAAAATCGTTCAAGACCATGAACAACTGCCGTTCCCACTGCGCGTCGCCGGCGACGGCGTCCGCACGATCGAGCGCCAGCAGATCGAGCCCTTCGAGCCCCGCAAGGACGTCGGCCGACACGGCGGAGTCGTCGAGGCCGAGATACATAGCGCGGCGGCCGACACCGGCTGCCTCTCGGCATGCGGCCTGAAGCAAGTGCGTCTTGCCGCAACCGTGTCCGCCCCACAGCCAAATCGTCTCACCTTCCCGTGTCGATACCGCTCGCACATGCTCGAAGGCAGGCGCATTCGGCCCTGGCACGAACGTCGAGAAGCGTGCGTGATCGGGCAACGTGAGCGCGAGCGGCAGCTGGCTCACTTCATCGTCCGTATCATCACCGACCGGCATACGCGATGCGCCAGGCCCGCCCGCTCCACCGCAGCACGTAGTTCAGTCCGCTCACCAGGCTCGTGAAAATCACGGCGGCGCCGAGCATCAATACGGAGATTCGTGGCGGCCACTCGAATCCGGCATTGGTGATCGCGAAGAACACGAAGGCGAGCTGACAAGCCGTGTTGAGCTTGCTGATGGCGGCAGGCTCGCCCTGCACGGGCTCGATCAAGAAGTGATACACGAGCGCGCCGAGCACGATGACCACGTCGCGGCCGATGACGATGGCCGTCACGGCCACCGGCACGACGCGCAGGTACGTCAGTGCCGCGAACGTGCTCACGAGCAACAGCTTGTCCGCAGCCGGATCGAGCAAGCTGCCGAGCCGCGTGCGCCAATCGAAAGTCTTGGCGAGGAACCCGTCGAGCCCGTCCGAAAGGCCCGCGATGATGAGCAATGCCAAGGCCGCGCCGTAACGCTCCGCCAGCAGCGCCATCATCAGCGGAATGACGAGCAGCATGCGCAGGACGCAGATCGCGTTCGGCAGCCATCGCAACGTCATTGCGGTGTACCGCTGCGAGCCAAACGCAGCACGATGGTGTTGCCCGGCAGTGTCGCAGTCGGTGTGCCGGCCGGGCTCAACACCCCTCCGAGCGCGAGCACGCGCTCGAGCACCTGGGCGTCGCCGCGGCCGGTGACACGCAAGCTCAGGGCACCGCGGTCGAAGCTCTCCACGTCGACGGACTGCAGCACACTGAGACCTTCGAGGTAGCTGATCACGTGCGCGTAGTCCCCCGGTGTCGTCACATCGAGCACGGTGACGCGCGTCGTGCCGCCACCGCCGACGACGCCGAGCTCCGCCGCGTAGAGGTCGGCGACGGCATCGAGCCCGTCTCTCACGGCCGTGCCGCCGATCAGCCGGCGAGTGCCCCCCGCAAGCACGAGCCACTGGACCTCGTTGCCGAACACGCTCGGGCGCACGCGCCCGACCAAGATCACGTCCGGGCGATAGCGCGCCGACGCAGCCTGGATACGGTCGTCGAAGCCACCCCACACGTCGGCGAAGCTCACGTCGTCCAGGTCCTCGATATCGAGCAGCGGGAGCGCGATCGGCAAACCGCGCTCGTCCGCGACGGCCAGCAGCTCGGTGCGAAGATCCGTCAACAGCTTGGCCATCTCCGGTGCCGCATCGCTGTCTGCGTCGTTGGCCGGCAGCAGTGCGCGTGCACCGGTGCCGTCATCTACCGCAACCCACAGCAGCGTCAACGGGCGCTCCGCGCCCCATACCGGGTAGTTGAGGTCCTCGAGAGTGCGGTCGACCTCGATCGCATTGAAACCGACCTGGGGACGACCTTGGCGATCGAGGCCATAGGACTGCAGGTAACGGCCGGCCGCACCGTCGATCAATGGCTGCAGCGCGGGATCGAGACTCGCATCGCGCCGCCCCGTGATTCTCGTGAGCAGTCCCGCCATCGCGAGCTTGATCGCATCATTCCGCCGATCCTGCGAGGCGGGGTCGGGCTGCACTGTCAATCTATAAAGATTCGGAAAAGTGGCGGCTCGCCCGGTCGCAGGGGAGAAAGCCGTCAGCGTTGCGAGCCCCATCCATATGCAGGCGCCTATCGTGCGTAGCGTCATCCGGTCCCTGTCCACACTCTACGTCCTCACTTATTATAGCCGTCAGCACCGTCTCGCCCGCGCAACTCGTCATGACCGCATATCTACCGTCGGCACGCGGACGACCCAACCCGCGGACCGGCCCGCGAACCGCGCCGGTCCTAGGGCTTCGCCCACCGGCGCCCCCGAAGCCGTGCGAGGGGGGCCATTGAGCACCGAAATGCCGCGTATCGCAGTGTTGATCTCGGGCGAAGGCACGAACCTGCAAGCGTTGATCGACGCAGCCGGCACGCAGGTGCTCGACGCCAGAATCGGTGTCGTGGTCAGCAATCGAGCGGCGGCACGAGGCCTCGAGCGCGCGCGTTGCGCAGGCATCCCCACAGAATACCTCGGTGCTGCTCGCGGGATGGAACGTCACACGTACGATTCCGCCCTCGCGGAGCTGCTGGCGCGATACGCCCCCGACTTCGTCGTGCTGGCCGGCTTCATGCGCATTTTCACGCCCGAGTTCGTCGCGCTGTTCGACGGCCGGATGCTCAATGTTCACCCGGCGCTCTTGCCGGCACACCGCGGACTCGATACGCACCGGCGTGTCCTCGAAGCCGGTGATCGGTGGCACGGAGCCACCGTCCACTTCGTCACAGCCGAGCTCGACGCAGGGCCGTCGATTATTCAGTACCGGCTGCCCGTCCGGGCGACCGACACGGCCGATACGCTCGCGCAACGAGTCCACGTCGGCGAGCACGTCATCCTACCCCGCGCCGCGGGATGGCTCGCAGCGCAGCGCTTGAGGCTCGTGGACGGACGCGTCATGCTTGACGGACGCACCCTGAGCGAGCCAGTCGTCGTCAAGGAGGAGAAATGAAGCAGTCAATCGCAAGCGCCGCGCTTTCGATAACGCTGCTCGCCGCCGCTGCACCTGCAACAACGCGCGCCGAGATGGGCATTCCGACCTACACGGCCATCTACAACGTCGAGTACAAGGGCAAGAATCTCGGCACGTCCGAATTCAGCGTGACGTACGATGCGAAACAAGATTTGTACGAGTTCATGTCCCGCACGAGCGTCAAAGGCTTGCTCAAGCTCGTCTCGCCGAATCCCGCCATCGAGCGCAGCCAATTCAAGGTGACCGGCGGCAAGATCACACCGATCGAATTTTGGTACGAGGACGGCAGCCGCAAGGGCGACAGCAACGCGCACCTTACCTTCGATTGGCAGCGCAACGTCGCGATCGTCGCCGACAAGAACGGACGACGCGAAATCAAGATCGAGCCCGGCGCGCTCGACCGCGGGAGCATCCAAGTCGCGTTGATGCGCGATCTGATCCTGAACGGCAAACCGGGCGGCACGTATCTGATGACCGACGACGAATCGGTCGCACCCTACGACTACGTGGACAACGGCGAGACCGTCACCGCCACCGGACTCGGCGACATACCGACACGCTCGTTCGTCCAACACCGCGAGAACTCGTCGCGGACGACGACGTTGTTCATGGCGCCGGGCTTGAGCTTTCTGCCCGTGCGAATCGAGCAAGCGAAGAACGGGGAGCTACAAACGGCCTTCACGCTCGAAAGCGTCGAGGGCTTGGCCGGCGCGCCGGCTCCAACCTCTAAACGAAAGAGAAGGTAACGGCCGACAGTGGCCTCACGTCTTCGGTAGCGTGACCCCGCGCTGCCCCTGATATTTGCCGCCCCGATCCGCATAACTCCTGTCGCAGACCTCGTCGGACTCGAAGAACACCATCTGCGCGATGCCCTCGTTGGCATAGATCTTCGCAGGCAACGTGGTCGTGTTCGAAAACTCGAGCGTCACGTGCCCTTCCCACTCGGGCTCTAGGGGAGTCACATTCACGATGATGCCGCAACGCGCATAGGTAGACTTGCCGAGACAGATCGTCAGCACATTACGCGGGATTCTGAAGTACTCGACCGTGCGTGCCAGCGCGAACGAGTTCGGCGGAATGATGCAAACGTTTCCCGACATGTCGAAGAAGCTCGATTCGTCGAACTTCTTCGGATCGACGATCGCCGAGTTGATGTTCGTGAAGACCTTGAACTCCGGTGCGCAGCGCACATCGTAGCCGTAGCTCGAGGTGCCGAAGGAAATCACTCGCGCCCCGTCCACCTGGCGCACCTGATCGGGCTCGAACGGCTCGATCATGCCGTGCTCGGCCGCCATCCGCCGGATCCAGCGGTCGGACTTCACGCTCATTCAATCCTCCTCGACGGTGATGCTCGGGAACAGGCGGCTGTAGTCCTTCGTTCGGGCGGCCAACTCGCCCGCCGCGCGCAGCGCCGTGGCGCGAAACGCTTCCGCGAGCGCCCCATCGGGCTCGGCGACGACCGTCGGTCGCCCGCGGTCCGTCTCCTCGCGTATACGGCGATCGAGGGGCAGCGATCCCAACAACGGCACATCGTACTGTCGGCTCAAGCTCTCGCCGCCGCGCTCACCGAATATCGGCTCTTCGTGGCCGCAATTGGAGCAGATGTGCAAGCTCATATTCTCGACGACGCCAAGCACGGGGACGCTGACCTTCTGAAACATCTCCAACCCCTTACGGGCGTCGGCCAATGCAATGTCCTGCGGCGTCGTCACGATGACCGCGCCGCTCACCGGCACGCGTTGAGCGAGCGTGAGCTGGATATCGCCAGTGCCGGGCGGCATATCTACGACGAGATAGTCGAGATCGCCCCAGTTGGTCTGACCGAGCAACTGATTCAACGCCGACGTGACCATGGGTCCGCGCCACGCCATGGGCTGCCGGTCGTCGACGAGAAAGCCGATCGACATTGCAACGAGCCCGTGGGCCGGCAGTGGCTCGAGTGTCTTGCCGTCGCGACTTTCCGGGTGTCGGTCGAGAAGCCCCAGCATGCGCGGCTGACTCGGACCATAGATATCCGCGTCGAGCAGACCGACTCGAGCGCCTTCCTGGACGAGTGCCAGAGCGAGATTCACGGCCACAGTCGACTTACCGACGCCGCCCTTACCCGAGGCGACGGCAACGATGTTACGCACGTCACCGAGCGGCTTGAGCCCCTGCTGCACGGCGTGCGTGACGATATCGCTCGCGAGCTCGAAGTCCACGGCATCGCCGCCCGGCAAGGGCAGGCAATGCTCTGCCAACGCTGCCAGCAGCCGTGCACGACTTCGGTGCAGCGGAAAACCGCACGTTACGACGGCTTTCCACCGTGAGCCGCTCGCCGCGACGGCCAGCGAAGTTCCGGCCGTGCCGAGCGGGCGTCCCGTCTGCGGCACGATGAATCGAGCCAGGTGCTCGTTGAGCTGCGCTATGTCGAGTGTCGTCATACCCCTGGGGTCGATCGCGAAGGAGGCGGGATTGTAACCCAATGAGACGCGGTCGCCCGCCCGCGTCCAAGAGCCGGCATCAAGGCCACAAACCTGTGATCTAAGTTACATTTTCGGAAAAACCGTATGGCATAATTGCTCGCGATCGGAGTTTATTATGTTCATCCCGGCCTGTCCTCGCGACCGGCGGGACGAGAGCTTGTTGGGTTACGTCTGCGCACTGAGGACTAAGCTCCTGAATCGGATCTGCCGGGCCGAATGAATTTCATAACCGCACTACAGGCCGATCGGCTCATCTCTCAAATTCGCGAGGAGGCCGACCCGACCTCCCCGAATGCAAAGAAGGCTTTCGAGAAGCTCGCCAAGCTCGGCAATGGTGCGGTGCCGAAGATCCTCGAGGCGCTCGGCTCCGCCGACAAGCGCCAAACCGTCGAATACGTGGAGCTGCTGAGCGGGCTCATCAACGACAAGACGCTGCCGCTCATCACGCGCGGGCTCGCCGATGCCGAGCAGAAGACCGTGCAGGGCACCGCGTGGGCGCTCTCGAGCAGCCGCCGCTACAACGTCAACCGGCTCGTCGACTTGCTCGGCGAGGACGACATCTCCAAGCCCGCAGTCATCGAGGTACTGACGGCCCACAAGGATCGCATCAACGTCAGGCAGCTGCTCGGCCAGATCTATTACCTGCAGCCGAGTGAAAAGACCGCCGTCTTCAAGCTCATCGAAGACGTGATGAACGACGAGCTCGTGCCGGATTTGCTGTCACGCATGGACGGCAAAGACCCCGTCGTCAAGATGCACTTGGTGAACATGCTTGCGAAGTTCGATCGACCGGACGTCAACGCCGCGCTCATCGAGCAGCTCAAGGACAACAACAAGCTCGTGCGCCAGGCCGCTTTGGGCGCGATCGCAAAATCCAAGACGCGCGTCGATGTGAAAACCGTCGCCGGACTGCTGCTCGATCCCGACATCGACGTCATGAACAAGGCCGTCGACGTTATCGTGTCGATCAACGACCCCGAGACTGCCAAGTACCTCATCACCGCGCTCAAAGACGAGAACGAATTCTCGCGCCGGGCGGCCGTCGAGATCTTGAACGAGATCGGCACGACCAACAGCGTGAAGTACCTACTCGAGGCCGTCGCCGACGAAGATTGGTGGGTTCGCTCGCGAGCTTCCGACGCGCTCGCGCGTATTGGCGGTCCACGCGTCGTATCGGCCGTACTCGACCTCATCAAGGACAAAGACGAGAACATTCGCCGCGCCGCCATCGAGATTCTCAACACATGCCGCGATAAGCGCGCCGTCGACCAGCTCATCGAAGCCACCAAGGACAGCGACTGGTGGGTCAGCGAACGAGCCGCCGATGCCCTCGCCGAGATCGGCGACGCAAAAGCTCTGCCCGCACTGCTCGACATGCTCTCGCGCAGCGATCGTTCCGTGCCGGTCGCGCTGAGCGCGATAGGCAAGATCGGCGATCACAAGCTGCTCGAGAAGATACTGCCCTACCTGCAGCGGCCGGAGAAAGAGATCAAAGTCGCCGCAATCGCCGCAGTCGCGCAGCTCGCAGGCGAACAGCACGCCGAAGCCGTTCGCCCGTATATTCAGCAGCAGACGACCGGCGGCGACGAAACCGTCGTTCGCGCCGCGTCGAGAGCGTTGCAGAAGCTCGACGGCCGACTGTCGTCGAGCGGCCGCTTCACGGGAACGGCCGCGACACTGAGCGCGACGCCCACTCCGGCGCCGGGACCCTCCCCCACCCAGCTCACGGCCGGCGCAGCCGGCACGGCCAGAGCACCGTCCACGGCCAACGTATCCACCACATCTACGGCCCGCACGCTGTTGATTGACGGGCCGGAAGCCGACGAAGTCGCCCCTCCTGCACCCGAACCGCAAACCTTCGATCTTACGGCCTTGCAGCCGGGCGACATCATCGAGGGCCGCTACAAGTTCATCCAAAAGATCGGCAAAGGCGCTTTCGGCACGGTCGTGCTCGTCGAAGACACCGTGGTCGAGGAGCGCCTCATTCTCAAGTTCTTGAACGCGAACGTGGCGTCGGACGAGGAGATGCTCAAGCGCTTCGTGCACGAGCTCAGGTACTCGCGCCGAATCACGCACAAGAACGTCATTCGAATCTACGACTTCTTGTATATCGGTGGCAGCTACGCGATATCGATGGAGTACTTCCCGTCACATACTCTCGGCGCCGAAATTGCCAGCGAGCGGCCCATGCCGCCGAGCAAGGCCGTACGCTACGCGATGGACATCTGTATCGGGATGAGCGTCGCCCACCAGCAGGGCATCATCCATCGCGACCTGAAACCCGCGAATATCCTCATCGACGATGGCGGACTGCTCAAGATAGTGGACTTCGGCGTCGCCGCCGCCGCCAAGAGCGGCGACACCCAGCTCACCAAGACGGGCTACGTGATCGGCTCGCCCAAGTACATGGCACCCGAGCAAATCCTCGGCAAAAAGGTCGACGAGCGGGCCGACATCTACAGCCTCGGCGTAATCATGTACGAAATGCTCGCCGGCACGCCGCCTTACAGCCGCGGCGATCACATGTCCGTCATGTATCAGCACGTACAAGGCAAGGCACCGCCGCTACACGAGGCAAATCCATCCGTGCCTCGTGAGCTCAGCGACGTCGTGTCGAAGACGATGCAGGTCGACAAGCTCAAACGCTACGGCTCGATGGAAGAGCTGCGCGCCGCACTGGCCGCAGCCGCGGCGCCGTTGGAGTAACCGTGGCACGTATCGACGCCTTTCTGAAGCTCGGTCTCGCCCAAGGATGCTCAGACATCCATCTGGCTGTCGGCGTCCCGCCGATGTTGCGGCTGCACGGCGACCTCATGCCGATCAAGTTTCGCGATGTGGGCGACACCGAGCTCGAAGGCTATGTCGACGAGATCTTGAGCGAGTCGCAAAAGGATCGATTCCGCCGCGGCAACGACCTCGACTTCTCGTATGTCAGCGGCGACGGCGGCCGGTTCCGTGTCAACGTGTTCCGTAAGGCCACCGGTGTCGGCGCGACTTTCCGAAACATTCCGAGCCAAATCCCCACGCTAGAGAGCTTGGGGCTGCCGCCGGTCATTACGAAGTTCTGCGACGTGCACCAGGGCATGGTGCTCGTGACCGGCTCCACGGGCACGGGCAAGTCGACCACGCTCGCCGCGATGATCGATCACCTCAATACGACGCGCAGCCTGAACATCATCAGTCTCGAGGATCCCATCGAGTTCGTGCATCCGAGCAAGCGCTGCCAAGTCATCCAAAGAGAGCTAGGCACGCATATCCCGAGCTTTGCCGAAGGCGTCCGCGCCGCGCTGCGCGAGGACCCCGATGTCATCCTCGTCGGCGAGCTGCGCGACGGCGAGACCATCAGCATGGCCATGACCGCGGCCGAGACGGGACACTTGGTGCTCGGCACGTTGCATACGACCAGCGCCGTGAAGTCGGTGGACCGCATCATCGACGCATTGCCGGCGGACCAGCGCGAGCAAACCAAGAGCTTTCTCGCGCACAGCCTGCACGCGGTCGTCACGCAAAATCTCATAAAGACCCCCGACTCCCGAGGCCGCCGGGCCGTCGTCGAGATCATGGTCATGAATCGCGCCATTGCCAAGCTCATCATGACCGAGCAGACCCACCAGATACCCGCCCAGCTGCAGACGGGCAAAGAGGCCGGTATGCAGCTCATGGACCAAGCGCTCCTGAACGCGATCAGCAGCAAGCAGATCGATCCCGATGATGCCTACCGATTCGCCACCGACCGTAAGAAGTTCGAGCGGTTCGTGACCGACACGACCGTGCTGCCGAGCAACATCAGCGTCGGCTGACCCCAACACAGCGGAGACAGAAGTGTCGCTGATCAACGAATTCCTGCGTAGCATGAATCTTCGAAAGGGCTCCGATCTGCACGTGATTGCCGGCGACCCGCCGCGCATGCGCGTGCATGGAGACCTCATCACGCTCGACAACCAGCGCCTCGACCCCGAGGAGCTGAAAGCCGAGCTGTTCTCGATCATGAGCGAGCAGTCACTGCAGCAGTTCAACGTGCACGACTCCGCCGATTTCGCCCATTCGATTCCCGAGGTGGCGCGATTTCGGGTCAACGTGTTCCGGCATTTGAACGGTGTCGGCGCCGTATTCCGGGGCATTCCGTCGAAGGCGCTCACTCTCCAGGAGCTGAACCTGCCCAAAGCGCTTCACGAGCTCTCGACGGCAACCCGCGGCTTGATTCTCGTGACCGGCAAAACAGGCTCGGGAAAGTCGACGACACTGGCTGCCGTCATCGACGCAATCAACGACTCGCGCAAGGGGCATATATTGACGATCGAGGACCCGATCGAGTTCGTTCATCAGCGCAAAAACTGCCTCATGAGCCAGCGTGAGATCGGCATCCACTGCCAATCATTCGCAGACGCCCTGCACTCTGCCTTGCGTGAGGACCCCGACGCGATCCTCGTGGGTGAGCTGCGCGACCTGGAGACGATGAGCATCGCGATGACGGCCGCCGAGATGGGCGTGCTGGTCATGGGCACACTGCACACGAACGGTGCCGCCGCCACGATTGACCGCGTCGTCAATATCTTCCCATCGGACAAGCAAGACCACGTCCGCAACATGCTATCTACATCGCTACGCGGCGTCGTCTCCCAGCAGCTTCTCAAGCGCCGTGACGGCAAGGGGCGCGTCGTCGCCCTCGAGATCCTGATCAATACCTCGGCGGCGGCCAACCTGATCCGCCAGGGCAAACTCGAGCAACTCGAGAACGTCATGCAGTCGAGCGCCAGCGCCGGCATGTGCACGATGGACAGCTCGCTCAAGAAATTGCTCGACGCCGGCCTGATCTCAGGACAAGAAGCCTATCTGCAGGCCTTCGACAAGGGCAAGTTCGAGCAAGTCAAAGACGTGTCCTGACCGCACGGCCGGATGGCATAATGACGTTTGCGGCGGCGCCGCACGTCTTGTTCCCCCGGTCCGTTGCGGAGTCCTGTTCAGTTGAGTTCGAAACGCACAATCCTCGTCACGAGCGCCCTTCCCTACGCCAACAACTCTCTGCATCTCGGCCATCTCGTCGAATACGTGCAGACGGACATTTGGGTGCGCTTCCAGCGTCTCGTCGGCAACCGCTGCTTGTATGTCTGCGCGAGCGACGCCCACGGCACGCCCACGATGCTGCGCGCCGAGCAAGAGGGCATCAGCGCCGAGAGCCTCATCGAGCAAGTGAGCGCCGAGCACCGGCGCGATTTCGAGACGTTTCGGATCAGCGTGGACAACTACCTCACCACCCATGCGCCCGAGAACGAGGAGCTCACGACCGAAATCTACCGCCGGCTCGATTCCGCAGGGCACATTGGCCGCAGGGTCATCAGGCAAGCTTTCGACGACGAAAAGAAGATGTTCCTGCCCGACCGTTACGTCCGCGGCACCTGTCCGGTCTGCGACACCCCGGACCAGTACGGCGACTCATGCGAAAACTGCGGCGCCACATACTCGCCGCTCGATCTCAAGGACGCCGTGTCCGTGGTGTCCGGCTCGAAGCCGAGCGTTCGCGAGTCCGAGCACCTGTTCTTCAAGCTCGGTGATTTCGAAGCGGAACTGCGCGAGTGGGTGCCGGCGCATGTCGACGCCGCGCTCGCACGTAAGCTCGAGGAGTGGTTCAAGGCGGGGCTTCGCGACTGGGATATCTCTCGCGATCCGCCATATTTCGGTTTTCTCATCCCGGGGGAGACGGACAAATACTTCTATGTGTGGTTCGACGCCCCCATCGGCTACATGGCGAGCTTCCTGAACCTTTGTCGACGCGAGGGTCTTGCGTTCGACGAGTTTTGGGGCGCCGAAAGCACAGCCGAGCTCTATCACTTCATCGGTAAGGACATCGCCTATTTCCATTCGCTGTTTTGGCCGGCAGTGCTCAGCGGCGCCGGCTATCGCAAGCCTTCGGGGATTTTCGCTCACGGTCACTTGACCGTCGACGGACAAAAGATGTCCAAGCGGCGCGGCACGTTCATCCCAGCCGCGACTTTCGCCGAGCATCTCGACCCCGACTACTTGCGGTATTACTACGCGGCTAAGCTCGGACCAGGCACCGACGACATCGACTTGAACCTTGCCGACTTCGTCGCCAAGGTCAATGCGGACCTCGTCGGCAAGCTCGTGAACATCGCAAGCCGTTGTGCGGGCTTCGTGCACCGGCTCGGCGGCGGCCGACTCGCACCCGAGCTCGCGGACGAGGCTTTGTTCGGCGAGTTCGCCGCGGCCGGAGCCGAGATCGCCGAAGGCTACGAGACGAGGCGATTCTCGCGGGTAATTCGGCGCGTTATGGCGCTGGCCGATCGGGCCAACCAGTACATCGACGAGAAGAAACCGTGGCAACGAGCGAAAGACCCGGACGCCGCGGCCGAGGTCGTCGCCGTCTGCACGCTGGGGTTGAATCTGTTCCGAACGCTCGCGGTGTACTTGAAACCCGTGCTGCCCGCCGTCACGGCGCGCAGCGAAAAGCTTCTCGCTGCCGGCGAGCTCGTTTGGGAGGATGCCGGCAAACCGTTGCTCGGCGTGCCGATCGAGCCGTTCGAGGCGCTGCTCAAGCGCGTCGAGCCGAGCGCAGTCGAAGCCATCGTGGCTGACACACGCGCTGCGCTCGGCCGGACCGAAGCTCCTATCGATACGACCGCCGAGAAATCCGCCGGCCCCGCAACCATCGACATCGGCCAATTCCAAACCGTGGATCTACGCGTCGCGCGCGTGCTCGAAGCAACTCTCGTCGAAGGCGCGGACAAATTGCTTCGCCTCACGCTTGACGTCGGCAAGGAACGACGTACCGTGTTCGCAGGCATCCGCAGCGCCTACGAGCCGAGCACGTTGGTGGGACGTCTCGTCGTCCTGGTGGCCAATTTGGCCCCGCGCAAGATGCGTTTCGGCATCTCCGAGGGAATGGTGTTGGCCGCAAGCGCCGAAGGAGAAGGCGTGTTTCTACTCTCTCCCGATAGCGGAGCGAAACCCGGCATGAGGGTCAGCTGATCATGGGCGAACTCCTGTTGATCGTGGTCGGCGCTGCGCTCGTCAACAATTTCGTCCTGGTCCAGTTCTTGGGACTGTGCCCCTTCATGGGCGCCTCACGCCGCGTGGAGGGCGCGGTCGGCATGGCGCTCGCGACGGGACTCGTGCTAACCACCGCATCCGGCCTGAGCTACCTCGTCGAGCGTTTTTTGTTGCGCCCGTTCGAGCTGCAGTACTTGCGCCTGCTCGCGTTCATCCTCGTGATTGGTGCGGCCGTGCAGCTGACCGAGATCCTGATCCGCCGCTTCTCGCCTCTGCTGCATCGGGTTCTCGGCCTCTACATTCCGCTGATTGCCAGCAACTGCGCCGTGCTCGGCGTAGCGCTACTGAACTCCAATGCGAGCCGAAGCTTCGTTGCGGCCCTGTTTTACGGTGCCGGGGCCGCCGTCGGCTTTGGTCTCGCGCTGGCGCTTCTCGCGGGGCTGCGCGAGCGGCTCGAGCACGCCGACGTGCCGCTGCCGTTTCGCGGCACGTCGATCGCATTCGTGACGGCCGGCATCCTGTCGCTCGCGTTTCTCGGCTTCACGGGATTTGCCAGGCTGTAGCAATGCTTTCCGCCGTCGTCATTCTGGCGGGTCTGGCGTTGGCGCTGACCGCCGTGCTGGTCGCCGCGGCCAAACGCTGGCCGGAAGGCACGGACAGTCTCGTTAGCGACGTCGAGCATTTGCTGCCGCGCATACATTGCGCGCAGTGCGGCTACCCAGGGTGCCGCCCCTACGCAAGCGCCATTGTGAACGGCTCGGCCGACATCAACTTGTGCCCACCCGGCGGCGATGAAACCGTGCGCCGCTTGGCAACGTTGCTCGGTCGTGACGCACCGCCGGTTTCGGGCCGCGGCACCGCCAGCATGCTGCGCGTTGCTCGTATCGACGAGAGCCAATGCATAGGGTGCAACCTTTGCGCCCGGGCCTGCCCGGTCGATGCGATCGTGGGCATCCCTCAAACGATGCACACCGTGCTGGCGGCCCATTGCACGGGTTGCGAGCTGTGCGTCGCACCGTGCCCCGTGGACTGCATTGCGATGGTGAGCCGCAATGGTTGAGTTCGTTCTGGGTCGACGATTGAGCGGCGGCCTGCGTATGCGGGCCAACAAAACGGCATCGACGGCCGAGCCGATCCGCCGGGGATTCATACCGACGCGGCTCGTGTTGGGCCTCGGACAGCACCGGGGCGGACCTGCCAGACCGCTCGTTGCCGTCGGCGATCGCGTGCTCAAAGGCCAAATGATCGCTGCGCCCGGCGACACTCCGTCCGCCGCCGTCCATGCGTCGACGTCCGGCTGGGTACGCACCATCGAAGAGCGCTCGATACAAGGCAGCGAAGGTGTGCAACCGTCGCTTGCAGTCGTCGTCGAGACCGACGGCAAGGACGAGCGCGCCTCGCTCGACACCGATTGGCCGTCCAACCGGTCCGAGCGTCTCGAGCGAATCAGATCGGGCGGCATCGTCGGACTCGGCGGCGCAGTGTTCCCGACAGCGGAAAAGCTCGCCGTGCCGACGCCGTGCAAGACTCTGATCGTCAACGGCGCCGAGTGTGAGCCTTACATCAGCTGCGACGACATGCTCATGCGCGAGAACGCTCACGACATCGTCGCCGGCGCGCTGCTCATGACGGACATTCTCGACGCGCCCCAGTGCATCATCGCCGTCGAGCGCGACAAGCCCCGGGCCATCGCAGCAATCGCCGCGGCCGCAAATGCGATCGAGGATCCGCGGCTGAAGCTCGCCGAGGTTCCGACGATCTATCCCGCAGGCGGTGAACGGCAGCTCGTCGAGGTTTTGACGGGAGACGAAGTCCCGAGCGGGAAGTACCCCATCGACATCGGCTATGTTTGCCAAAACGTCGGGACCGCGTTCGCCGTGAGCCGTCTCGTGCGGTCTCACGAGCCCTTGATCACGCGAATCGTCACGGTCACGGGCGGCGGGGTTCGCACGCCGCAAAACGTCGAAACACCCATCGGCGCACCCGTCAGCGAGCTCATCGAGTTCTGCGGCGGATACACAGATGACGTGATGCGGTTGATCGGAGGCGGTAGCATGATGGGTTACGCGCTGCCCGACGACGACGTACCGATCGGCAAAGCAAGCAACTGCATCATCGCCGCCACGGCGATCGAGGTTCGCATGGATGCGACGGAGTGGCCCTGCATCCGCTGCGGCGAATGCGCCAAGGCCTGTCCACCGCGGCTACAACCGCAAGAGCTGCTGATCGCAGCGCTGGCCGAGGACTTCATCACGCTCGATGCACTCGGTCTCGACGACTGCATCGAATGCGGTTGCTGCGACATTGCGTGCCCGAGCCACATTGCACTCACCGGACAGTTTCGTGCCGCAAAGCACGCCCAAGCCGTCTACCGGCAACGGCAAGCTCTGTCGGCCGATGCCGAAGCACGATTCGAACGGCGCGAGCGGCGTCTCGAGCTCGAGCAGCAGCGCCACCTCGATCTGCAGAACCAGCTGCAACGCACCGCGGACGACCCCGAATCGCGCAGGAGCGCGATCGAGGCGGCGCTGGAGCGCGCGAAGCGCAACAAACGATAGGCCGCAATGACGATGCGTTTCGAAACCGCGCCCGCACCACACGCCCCGGCCACGACCTCTGTGCCGATCGTCATGCGGCGCGTGCTTTACGCGCTCGCGCCGGCCGCTGCGTGTTACACGTGGTTTTTCGGCTACGGGCTCGTGCTGAACTTCTTGATCGCGGCCGCCACGGCGCTGGTCACCGAAGGAGCGATTCTAAAGCTCAGAGGTCGTAGCACTCGGCTCGCGCTGCGCGACGGCAGCGCACTCGTCACGGCGGCCTTGCTGTCCTTCGCGTTGCCGCCGCTCGTTCCCGGCTGGATCCCCATGCTCGGCACGATCGTCGCCATCGTCATCGCGAAGCAGCTGTACGGCGGACTGGGGAAGAACCTTTTCAACCCCGCCATGGTGGGCTACGTGTTCCTGCTCGTCTCGTTTCCTGTCGAGATGACTCAGTGGGTGCCGCCACGCATGGGCGACCTCGACTACAAACCGCTCGGGTTCGTCGCAACGCTCGACTACTCCCTGACCGGCAACCTACCGGAGGGGCTTGCCGTCGACGCGTTGACGCGCGCGACACCGCTGGATCTCGTCAAGGAAGGCCTACGAGCCGATCGCACGTTCGCGGAGATCCGGTCCGGCTCGCTATTCGGCGATTTCGGCGGCCGAGGCTGGGAGTGGGTCAGCAACTTCATCATTCTTGGCGGACTGTATTTGCTCTACACGACGACGATCCGTTGGCAAATTCCCATCGCGCTTTTCGCGGGACTGCTGACGCCGGCGACCGTATTGTATCTGTTCGACACGAGCCGCTTTGCGGCGCCGGGCTTTCACCTGTTCAGCGGCGCAACCGTCCTCGGTGCGTTTTTCATTGCGACGGACCCGGTGTCGGCGGCCGCGACCGATCGCGGTCGTCTGATCTACGGCGCCGGCATCGGGTTGCTCACCTATATGATCCGCACCTGGGGCGGATACCCCGACGGTATCGCGTTCGCCGTGCTACTCATGAACGGCGCAGTGCCGTTGATCGACCGCTACACGCGACCGAGAATCTATGGCCACGACTGAAGGCAGCGTGCTGCGCACGCTCTTGCTCGTCGGTATCGTCGCCGCCTGTGCGGCGCTGCTCGTGAGCGCGAGCTACGACTTCAGCAAGGAGCGCATCGCCGCCAACGAGCGCGCGCGCCTGCTCGCGCGCCTCGACAGCGTTCTGGATCCGGGGCTTCGCGGGCGCGATCTCGCCACGGCGAGATTCACCGTCACGAACCGGGAGTTGCTCGGCACCGACGCACCCGTCGACGTGTTCGTCGCAACCGACGCAGGCCGACCAGTAGCCGTCATCTTCGCGAGCGTTGCGCCGGATGGTTACAACGCGCCCATCGCGCTGCTGATCGGCATGTCGAGCGCAGGAGTCGTCAGCGGCGTGCGCGCCGTGAGCCATCGCGAAACACCGGGGCTCGGCGACGAGATCGATACGGCGCAAAGCGACTGGATCAAGCAGTTCGACGGCACGAGCTTGACGATGCCGGAGCTAACGACTTGGGCCGTTGACAAGGACGACGGGCACTTCGACTCGATCACCGGCGCCACCGTCACGTCGCGCGCGGTCGTGAAAGCCGTCAAGAACACGCTGCTATACTTCAAGCAGAATCGCGACGAAATATTCGCCGAAGCGGCCCGCGCCGCGAACCCGGATCATGACGAACCCGAATAACTCCGAACGCTCGACGCTCGCCACGGGCCTCTGGCACAACAATCTCGCGCTCGTGCAGCTGCTCGGCCTGTGCCCACTTCTCGCCGTCACGACCTCGGTCGTCAACGGACTGGCGCTCGGCGCGGCGACGACGGTAGTCCTGACGCTCACGAACGGCGTGATCTCGATGATGCGCAGGGCGTTGATTCCGGCCGTGCGAATCCCGCTGTTCGTGCTGATCATCGCCTCGCTCGTCACTTGTATCGATCTGTTGACCAATGCCCTGCTCGACCAGTTGCACGAGGTGCTCGGCTTGTTCATCCCGCTGATCGTGACGAACTGCGCGCTGCTCGCGCAGGCCGAAACGGTCGCCAGCCGCCGGCCTGTCGGCGCCGCCACGCTGACGGGTTTCGCGACCGGTCTCGGGTTTCTATTCGTGCTCGTCACGCTCGGCGCGGTCCGCGAGCTGCTCGGCCACGGCACGCTGCTCGCCGGCATGCCGATGCTCGCGGGCGACGCGACGGCATGGCTCAAAATCCAGCTCCCGTTCCAAGGCATGCTCGTGGCGGTACTGCCGCCCGGGGCATTCTTCGGTATGGCGCTGCTGCTGGCGGCGCGCAATTACCTAACGGCAAGACGGCAACCGGCGCGAGCGCCGCAAACCTCGACCCCCGCGCAACTCGAGTCGGCGCCATGAATGCACGCAAGCGCGGCGAAATCTATGCCCGATTGGCAGCCGCAAATCCGTCGCCGAAGACCGAGCTCA
Source organism: uncultured Gammaproteobacteria bacterium (assembly GCA_963786385.1). Taxonomy (GTDB): domain Bacteria; phylum Pseudomonadota; class Gammaproteobacteria; order Steroidobacterales; family Rariloculaceae; genus FEN-1219. Next base: position 809,040 of record CAWAYS010000005.1, on the reverse strand, counting down.
ATTTCCGCACGTCGTTCGAGCTGCTCGTCGCCGTCGTGCTGTCTGCTCAGGCAACCGACGCGGGGGTCAACAAAGCGACTGCACATCTTTTCAAAGTGGCAAACACGCCCGAGGCGATCCTCGCTCTAGGGGAAGTCGGGCTCAAGCGCTATATCAAGACGATCGGCTTGTTCAACAGCAAAGCCAAGAATCTCGTCGCGACCTGCCGCACGCTCGTCGAGAAGCATGCCGGCGAAGTGCCGCACGAGCGCGAAGCCCTCGAGGCGCTGCCCGGTGTCGGGCGCAAAACCGCAAGCGTGATTCTGAACGTCGCCTTCGGCCAGCCCACGATCGCCGTCGACACACATATCTTCCGCGTGGCAAATCGAACGGGATTAGCGCCCGGCGCCACGGTGAGGGCGGTCGAGGATGCGCTCGTTCGAGTGACGCCCGACCAATACAAGCTGCACGCGCATCATTGGCTGATCTTGCACGGCCGCTACGTGTGCAAGGCGCGCAAGCCCCTTTGCCCGGCTTGCGTGATCGCGGACTTGTGCGAATACGAAGGCAAAACGAGTGCCGCGGCCTGAGCCGCTGCACGCCGCAGCGACTCAACGACTCAACGACTCAACGACTCAACGACTCAACGTCGCTTCGGGGCGTAGAGATCCGTGATGGTTCCCGCAGCCGCCTCGGCCGCGAATGCGAGCGTCTCCGAAAGCGTCGGATGCGGGTGGATGGTGAGCCCGATATCCTCTGCATCGCAACCCATCTCGATTGCCAGCGCAGCCTCGGCAATCAAATCCCCGGCATTCGTGCCGACGAGCCCGGCACCGAGCACACGGCGCGTACTCTTGTCGAACAACAGCTTCGTCAGGCCTTCGGAGCGCCCGAGCGTGAGCGACCGCGCGCTCGCTGCCCACGGGAACGTACCCTTCTCGTACTCGACGCCGCTGGCTTTGGCCTCGTCTTCCGTCAAGCCGACCCAGGCGACCTCCGGATCGGTGTAGGCGACCGACGGCACGACGCGCGCGTCGAAGAAGCTCTTCTCCCCTGCCGCAACCTCCGCAGCCACTTTGCCTTCATGAGTCGCTTTGTGCGCGAGCATCGGCGGCCCGACGATGTCGCCGATCGCAAAGATGTGCGAGACGTTGGTACGCATCTGTCTGTCGACCGGCACGAACCCACGCTCGTTGACGGTCACACCGGCCTTCTCGAGCGCGAGCTTGCGCCCATTCGGCGAGCGTCCGACGGCCACGAGCACGAGACCGTAGACCTGCGGCTCGGCCGGCGCGTGCTCGCCGTCGAACGACACCTTGATGCCCGCCTGCGTCGATTCCATTCGAACGACGCGCGTGCCGAGCATGATCGACTCGTAACGGGCCGAGATTCGCTTCTCGAGCGGGCGAACGAGATCGCGGTCGCAGCCGGGAATCAACGTCTTGGTCAGCTCGACGACGGAGACGCGTACGCCGAGCGCATCGTAGACACAAGCCATCTCCAAACCGATGATGCCGCCGCCGACCACGAGCATGCGCTCGGGAAGCTCGCCGAGCTCGAGAGCGCCCGTGGAATCGATCACGCGCGGGTCGTTCGGCAAACCGGGCAGCACGGTCGGCTCGGAGCCGGTTGCGACTATGCATTGATCGAATTCAATGCTCTCCCGACTGCCCTCGCGATCTACCTCGAGCTCATTGGCCGACACAAACCGCGCCGTGCCTCTAACGATCCGAACTTTGCGTTGCTTGGCGAGTGTGTCGAGGCCGCTCGTCAGCTGTCTCACAACGCCGTTCTTCCAGTTCCGAAGCTTCAGCGTGTCGATGCGGGGCGCTGTGAACGAGATGCCGTGCGCGCTCATCTCTTGGGCTTCCTCGATCACGCGCGCCGCATGAAGCAGCGCTTTGGACGGAATACAACCGACGTTTAGGCACACGCCGCCGAGGGTGGGCCAGCGCTCCACGAGGGTTACCCCGAGGCCGAGATCCGCTGCCCGAAACGCGGCCGTGTAGCCGCCCGGCCCGGCCCCGAGCACGACCAGCTTGCTTCCCCGGCCGGCAGTGGCCGATCGGGCCCTTGGCGCGGCCGCGGTGCCCGCAGCCGCGGACGCCATCGCCGGCGCAGGCGCAGCTTGTGCGGTGCCCGCGTCGGTCGCTGGCCCTTGCGGTGGCGACGGCGACTGCACCGCGACCGCAGCCGCAACCGGCTCGGCCGAGGACCGCTCGAGCGTGAGAATGAGATCTCCGGAGGCGATCTTGGATCCTTTCGAAACGGCGACCTCGACCACCCTACCTGCTCGCGGGGCCGGCACATCCATCGTGGCTTTGTCGGTCTCGAGCGTGATCAACGGATCTTCGACTGCGAGCTCGTCGCCGGGGCGCACGTGCACTTCGATGACGTCGACGGCGTCGAAGTCACCAAGGTCCGGTACGCGGACCTCGACTTTACTCACGGAATGGCCTCCAGCAGTCGCGCCGGATCCGCCAGAAGCTCCGCGAGCAACGTCGTGAACCGGGCCGCCTTGGCGCCGTCGATCACGCGGTGGTCGTAGGACAGCGACAGCGGCAACATCAAGCGCGGCACAAACGTGCCGTCGCGATAAACCGGCTGCCACACGCTGCGCGACACGCCGAGGATCGCCACCTCGGGCGCGTTGATGATCGGCGTGAAGAAGCGCCCACCGATACCACCGAGACTCGAGATCGAAAACACGCCGCCTTGAATGTCGTCGGCACGCAGCTTGCTCTCGCGGGCGCGCTGACTCAGCGCGGCGAGCGCACCCGCGAGCTCGTAGACGTCCTTCTTGTCGGCATCTCGAATCACGGGCACGACGAGTCCATTCGGCGTGTCGGCGGCGAAACCGATGTGGGTGTAGCCCTTGAGGATCAGGCTCTCGCCGTCGGGCGCGAGCGACGACTTGAAGTGCGGCATCTCCGCGAGCGCGATCACGCATGCGCGGATGATGAACGCGAGCGGTGTGAGCCGAATCCCGCGCTCGCCCGCCTGCGCCTTGAGCCCCTGACGCTGCTCCTCGAGCTCGGTGATGTCGGCCTCGTCATGCTGCGTGACGTGCGGAATGTTGATCCAGCTCGCCTGCAACCGCGGACCCGAGATACGCTGAATGCGCGTCAGTCGTTGCGTCTCGACGGGACCGAACTTGGCGTAATCGACCGCCGGCACGGCCGGCAACGCGGGACCGCTCGTAACCCCGCTCGTGAGAGCTTCCTTGACAAAGGCCTTCACGTCGTCGGCCGTAACGCGGCCTTTGCGGCCCGATCCACGCACGCGGCCGAGGTCCACACCTAGCTCGCGCGCGAGCTTGCGGACGGAGGGACTCGCGTGCGCTTCGCCGAAACTCACGGCGCTCGACGCCATGACGCTCGACGCTCCCGAGGCGGTCGCCTTCGAAGACGCAGGTGCGGCGCCTTGGCCGGCTTCGGGACCGCTCACCGCGCTTGCGGGCGGCGCGGAAGCCGCGCTCGGCGCATCGCCAGTCGCGACTACGCTCGACGCAACGGGCCGCAACACCAGCAACGCATCACCGGCCGAGACGCGATCGCCGACTTTGATCTTGAGCTCCAGCACGTCGCCGGCTTGCGGGGCCGGCACGTCCATGCTCGCCTTCTCGGTCTCGAGCGTGACGAGGCCTTGCTCGGCCGCGACGCGATCGCCGACGCCCACGAGCACCTCGATGATTTCGACGTCGGCGAAGTCACCGAGGTCCGGCACGGTCACGATATGCGGCTCGGCCGCCTGCGCGACGGCGCCCTGGCGGACCGTGTCCTCGCCTTTCGGCGCATCGAGGCGAGGCTGGCGCACCGTGCGCTCCTCGGCAGGCCTAGGATCCTCGGCCTCGGTCGTCGCACCGTCGTCGGTTTCGAGCGTCATGATCACGTCGCCGGTGGAGACGCGATCGCCGAGCTTGACCTTGAGCTCGCCGACTCGTCCCGCAGCAGGCGACGGAATGTCCATGGTCGCCTTCTCCGTCTCGAGCGTGACGAGGCCTTGCTCGGCCGTCACGGCGTCGCCGGGCGCGACCAGCACTTCGATGATTTCTACGTCGGCGAAATCGCCAAGATCCGGTACGACGACGTCCACGGGTGGGCGCGAGCTTCAGAGTTTCACGGGATCGTCTCTGTCCGGGTCGATGCCGAACTCGACGATCGCTTCAGAAACGACCTTGCCGTCGATACCGCCTTCGTCTGCAAGCGCCTTGAGCGCAGCGACGACGATCGACTTGCGATCCACTTCAAAGAACTCGCGCAGCGCCGCGCGGGAATCGCTCCTCCCATAGCCGTCGGTTCCGAGCACGACATACCGGCCCGGCACCCATTGGCGAATTTGATCGGCGACCGTTTTCATGTAGTCGCTGGCCGCGATGAACGGTCCCTGCTTCCGACCCAGCACTTCGGCAACATAGCTCACACGCGGCGGCGATTGCGGATGCAGCCCGTTCCAACGCTCGACCGAAAGCGCCTCGCGACGCAGCTCGCTGTAGCTCGTGACGCTCCACACGTCCGCCGCAACAGAGTATTTGCTCTCGAGCAGGCTCGCCGCTTCGAGTACTTCGCGCAGAATCGTTCCGGAACCGAACAGTTGCACGCGCGATTCACTCTTGCCACCGCTCTTGAGCGGGTAGATGCCGCGCAAGATCCCCTCCTCGGCGCCGGCCGGCATCGCGGGGTGGGTGTAGTTCTCGTTCATGCAGGTGACGTAATAGAAGATGTTCTCCTGCTCGCGGCACATCCTGCGCAAACCGTCTTGAACGATCACGGCAAGCTCGTAGTTGAAGCACGGATCGTATGCGCGACAATTCGGGATCGTCGTCGCAACCAGCTGGCTGTGGCCGTCCTGGTGCTGGAGGCCTTCGCCGGCCAGCGTCGTGCGACCCGCTGTGCCGCCGATCAAAAAGCCACGAGCCTGCATGTCGCCGGCGGCCCAGGCAAAATCGCCGATACGTTGAAACCCGAACATGGAGTAGTAGATGTAGAATGGGATCATCTGGACCCCGTGATTCGAGTACGCACTGCCGGCTGCAATCCACGAGCAGAATGCGCCGCCCTCGTTGATGCCTTCCTCCAGGATTTGCCCTTGCTTGTCCTCGCGATAGTAGGTCAGCTGCTCGGAATCCTGCGGCGTGTACAGTTGCCCGACCGACGAATAGATTCCGACCTGGCGGAACATGCCTTCCATGCCGAAAGTCCGTGCTTCATCCGGCACGATCGGCACGATGCGGGGACCGATGCCCTTGTCCCGCAGCAATGCCGTCAGGATTCGCACGAACGCCATCGTCGTCGAGAACTCGCGGTCTCCGCTGCCTTCGAGCTGACTCGAGAAGAACTCGAGCTCCGGAACCGGCGGCGGCTCGCTGCGAGTGCGTCGCACGGGATACACACCGCCCAAGCGCTCGCGCCGGGCTTTCAGATACTTGAGCTCCTCGCTGTCCTCTGCAGGCATGTAGTACGAGAGCTTCGCGAGCTGCTCGTCACTGACGGGGATGTGGAAGCGATCGCGAAAGTGCTTGAGATCTTCGTCGTCGAGCTTCTTCTTCTGATGAGTGATGTTTTGGCCTTCGCCGGCTTCACCCATTCCGTAACCTTTGACGGTCTTCGCAAGGATCACCGTCGGACGGTCCGTGTGAGTGACGGCTTGACGGTAGGCAGCGTAGACCTTGATTGCGTCATGCCCGCCTCGATTGAGGTGCCAGATATCCTCATCCGACAAATGGGCCACGAGGGCTTTGAGCTCCGGATAACGGCCGAAGAAGTGCTCACGCGTGTAGGCCCCACCTTTGGCCTTGAACGCCTGATACTCGCCGTCGACACATTCCTCCATGACTTGACGCAGCATCCCGTGCTCGTCTCGCGCCAGCAACGGGTCCCATCGCGAGCCCCAAATGACTTTGATGACGTTCCATCCGGCACCCTGATAGGCGGCTTCGAGCTCTTGAATGATCTTGCCGTTGCCGCGCACCGGGCCGTCGAGCCTTTGCAGGTTGCAATTGATCACGAACACGAGGTTGTCGAGGCGCTCGCGCACGGGCATCGTGATCGCGCCCATCGATTCCGGCTCGTCGGTCTCGCCGTCGCCGAGGAAGCACCATACCTTCCGGTCTTGAGGGGGAAGAATTCCACGATGCTCGAGATAACGCATGAAGCGCGCTTGATAGATCGCCATCATGGGGCCGAGCCCCATCGACACGGTCGGAAACTGCCAAAACTCCGGCATGAGCCACGGATGCGGGTACGAAGACAATCCGTCGCCGACGACTTCTTGCCGGAAATGATCGAGGTGCTGCTCGGTGAGCCGCCCTTCGAGGAAGGCGCGCGCGTAGATGCCGGGCGAGGAGTGCCCCTGAAAATACACGAGGTCGCCCCCATGCTCGGGCGTGGGCGCGCGCCAGAAGTGATTGAATCCAACCTCGTATAGCGTTGCCGACGACGCGTAGCTCGCGATGTGACCACCATACTCGGAGCTCTTGCGGTTGGCGCGCACGACCATGGCCATGGCGTTCCAGCGGATGTACGCCTCGATCCGCCGCTCGATGGCTCGATCCCCGGGGTACTCGGCCTGCTGACCGACCGGGATCGTATTCAAGTAAGCCGTGTTCGGGCTATAGGGCAGATACGCGCCCGAGCGGCGCGCGTGGTCGATCATGCATTCCAGCAGAAAGTGCGCGCGCTCGGCACCATGGACCCGAAGGACCGAGTCGATCGATTCGAGCCACTCTTGGGTTTCTTGCGGATCCAGGTCGTCGCCGCGCAAGCCAGACAGAGGCAGTGGTCGCACGCTCGCCATAGAACACCGTACTCCATTACGCAGCGGCCGGGTTGATTGACGCCAACGAAGATGAATTCGTCAATTCCACCTGCTAGGATTCAGGCCCGGCCACCCGGCCGCCGCATCTCCCAGCGGCGCTATGATCGGGGTTTGCAGAAAGCCGGTCAAGGCAAGCCCACGGCTCTATAACGGTCACCTCATGCTCGAATTACCGGATTTCACCCCACTCAAAGTCACTCAAATTTCCAAAGCTCCGAGTCGAGCCGCGTACGAAAAGCTCGATCATATCTTGATCGTCGCACCCCGACGTGTGCCCTCGGTCTCGTTGCGCAGCCTTCCGCAAGGCCGGCACCTCGAAAGTCTCTACGTTCGCGCCGTCAAAACCGACGTCGACAGCGTCGGCACGCGGCTTGCGAACAGCGGCGCCACGGGCGTCACCATCGCGCGGTTCGACGCAACGACTCCATTTGCAGCACTGTCGTGGGCGCGCTCCACCATCGCAGCAAGCCTGCGCGACAAGCCCGCAACGCTCGGAATCATGAGCACCGCGCTCGACGCGTCCGCAACGAAGCTCGCGACGTCGAGCCTCGTCGCCGCAGCGGGAGCGGCCGCCTTCGACTTGCCGCAATTCAAGTCGACCGCAAAGCGGCCGACGCGATTGCGCACACTGCAAGTGCTCGACGCAGAGCCGCGTCTCGACGATCCCGACATGCAGCGAGCCGCAATCCTGGGTAACAACGTGGCGCGGTGGTTCACCGCCATGCCTCCGAACAAACTCACGGCCGCAGCGTTTCGCGACGCCATCGAGGCGCTGGCGAAGAGCCGGAACGTTCGCTATCGATTCCTCGACGAGACCAGGCTGCGCAAGCTCGGTGCCGGTGCGTTTCTCGCCGTGGCGAGCGGCAATGCGACACGCGATGCTGGCATCGTCCGGTTGAGCTACCGGCCGGCGCGCAGCCGAGGGACGACGCTCGCGCTCGTCGGCAAAGGCGTGATCTTCGACACGGGCGGCACCAACCTCAAACCCTTCAAGGGCATGCTCGACATGCACACCGACATGCAAGGCAGCGCGGTCGCTCTGGGTACGTTGCTCGCACTGAGCGAGCTCGAGGTTCCCTACTCGGTCGACGCATGGCTTGCGATTACCGAGAACCGCCTGTCGGCTTCGGCCTACAAACCGCAAGACGTCGTACGCGCAGCAAACGGCACGACGATTCAAGTCATTCATACGGACGCCGAAGGCCGTATGGTGCTCGCCGATACGCTTGCGCTGGCAGCCCGCGAAAATCCCGATGTCATCGTCGACTATGCGACGCTGACGGGAGCGTGTGTCGGCGCGCTTACGGAAAAATACTCCGGCGTGTTCTCGAATCGAACGTCCGCCAATGACTTGCTCGTCGCAGCCGGTGCGGCCAGCGGCGAGCGCGTTTGGCCGTTTCCGATGGACGAGGACTTCGACGAGCTGCTGAAAAGCGATGTTGCCGACATCAAGCAGTGCAGCCCCGACAACGAGGGCGACCATATTCTCGCGGCTCGCTTCTTGAGCAAATTCGTGCCGCGCAGCATCCCTTGGATCCACGTCGACTTGAGCGCAGGTCAGCACAAAGGCGGGCTTGGCCACGTGCCGAGCGACATTACGGGCTTCGGTGTCCGCCTGACGCTCGAGCTACTGCACCGCGGCGACGCGGCGGCCTTGGCCAGACTTACGCGTGCGCTCACATGAGCACGGATCACCCGTCAGCGGCGCCGCCGGCCGGTGTGAGCCCCACCGCAATCGCCAACCGTTTCCGGGGTTTCCTGCCCGTCATCATCGATGTCGAGACAGGGGGCTTCAATCCCGCAACCGATGCGTTGCTCGAGGTTGCGGCCGTGCTCGTGCACATGAATGCCGAAGGCGACCTCGAGCTCGGTGAACGATATCGCTATATCGTCAAGCCGTTCCCGGGATCGCGCCTCGATCCGGCTTCGCTGCAAGTCACCGGCATCGACCCGTTCCATCCGCTCAGGCCGGCAATCGACGAAGGCGAAGCTCTGCGACGCCTCTTCCAAGACATCCGCAAGGAAGTCCGCGAACGAGGCTGCAACCGCGCCGTGCTCGTGGGCCACAATTCATTCTTCGATTTGCAGTTCTTGAATGCGGCTGTCGAGCGCACGGGCATCAAGCGCAATCCGTTTCATCCGTTCTCGAGCTTCGATACGGCGACGCTTGCCGGCGTCGCCTACGGTCAGACCGTGCTCGGCCGAGCCGTAGCTGCGGCAGGATTCGAATGGGAAGACAGTCGCGCGCACTCCGCTCTCTACGATGCGGAAATGACGGCCAAGCTCTTCGTCGCGATCGTAAATCGCTTTCGTTCGGTCTACGAGCAACGACCGCCCGCGCCCGGGTAAGCCCGAGCGCAGCATGCAAGCGCGACCGTGCAGCTATTGAGGCTGCGGCGCAGCCGTGTCGAGAATCTCTTTGAGCTCGCCCGACTCGTAAAGCTCGACTGCGATGTCGCAGCCACCGATGAGCTCGCCGTTGACGTACAGCTGCGGGAACGTCGGCCAGTTCGAATAAGCCTTGAGTCCCTCGCGAACCTCGGGATCCTCGAAGATATTCACGTAGGCGAACTCAGCGCCCGTTGCGCGCAACACGCTCACGGTCTTCGCCGAGAAGCCGCACTGCGGAAAATCGGGAGTACCTTTCATGTAGAGCAAAATCGGGTAGCTCTCGAGTTGTTTCTTGATGCGTTCGTTGATGTCCATAAATATCGACTCCGTTCCTTTAATTCGTGCAATTTCGCCCCGAAAGTCAAGCCGTTGCCGCGATCGGGAATCATTGAACTGCACCCGTCTCTCACCTATTCTTCTAGAGTTACGCGGCCCGGGCAAGCCCCGATCGCGCGACGCAAGAACTGGCTCTGACCCGAAAAACGTCATAAAAACAAGCCACGTCCGGCAACGGGAGGTTGAATGAACCCACTGAATACCGTTAAAGGCACCATCATCGGCGGCGTCGTGTTGGCCGTCGTGATTGCCTTGTTATATGGGCTTTCTCACATGGGCGTGCGTTTCAACCCGGCGAGCCTCATCGTCTGGCTGCATGTGATGTCCGGAATCACTTGGATAGGCCTGCTCTACTACTTCAACTTCGTGCAGGTACCGGCGCTGGCCGCCGCCGCCGCCGATCAGGGCGGCCCAGGAGGCGCAGGCATCGGCAAATACGTCGCGCCGCGCGCCTTGGTCTGGTTTCGCTGGGGCGCTGTCGCGACGTGGCTTACCGGCGCGTCCTACCTCGGCCACCTCGGTATCCTCGGGGACGCATTCACCCTCGGGCTGCGCTCGGGCGCGTCGGGGAGCTTTCTCATCGGTGTAGGCGCTTGGCTCGGCACGATCATGCTCTTCAATGTCTGGGTGCTGATCTGGCCGAATCAGAAGAAGGTGCTCGGCATGGTCGAAGCCACGGCCGAGGAGATCTCCAAGGCACGCCGTGTCGCGTTCCTTGCATCGCGCGCGAACACCCTGTTGTCGATCCCGATGTTGATGAGCATGGTGAGCCTCGGTCACGGAGGCTTCTTCCTCTAAGCTGCGAGTCGCACGACTTCGAGGACCCGGAAGCGCTATGCTTCCGGGTCCTCTTCATGATCGGAGACGCAGTGCCCGACAATCCGAACGCGTCGTTGCCCGACAATCTCGTCGCCAGCGTTGCGAACGCGCTGTCCGAGGACATCGGCAGCGGCGACCTCACGGCTGCATTGATCGATGCCGACGCGACAGTCGAGGCCAAGGTCGTCGTCAAGGAATCGGCGATTCTTTGCGGCACAGCGTGGTTCGACGAAGTGTTCCGTCAGATCGACCCGCGCATTCGCGTCGAATGGCATGCCACGGACGGCACCGAGATCGCGCCGGGGACCACCGTGTGCGAGCTGACCGGCCCGGCACGCGGAATCGTGACGGGTGAACGCACGGCTCTCAACTTCTTGCAGACGCTGTCGGGCACGGCGACGGCCACCCACCGTATCGTGCGACTGCTGGAGGGATCCGGCACGCGCGTGCTCGATACGCGCAAGACACTGCCCGGACTGCGCGCAGCCCAGAAGTACGCCGTGCGCTGCGGCGGCGGCACAAACCATCGCCACGGCCTATTCGACGCCGTGCTGATAAAAGAGAATCACATCGAAGCCGTCGGCAGCTTGAGCGAAGCGGTGCGCATTGCCCGGGCCGGCTCGCCGGGCGCGCTCGTCGAAGTCGAGGTCGAAACGCTCGAAGAGCTTGCGCTGGCTCTCGACAGCGACGCCGACCGGATATTGCTGGACGATTTCCCAACGGACGCGCTCCGCCAAGCAGTGGCGCTGCGCGACGCGCACGGCGGTAAGCGTCAGGAGCTCGAGGCCTCGGGCAGTATCGACGTGGAAAACTTGCCACGCATTGCACGCACGGGCGTGGACTTCGTGAGCATCGGCGCACTTACGAAACACGTGCGTGCCATCGACTTCTCGATGCGTTTGGGCTGAGCCGCGGTCTGGCGCCGGGCACAAGTCCGATCAGGCGACAGCTTGCAAGAGCCTCTTAGGCTCCGAGACACCGTAGCCCTGAGCATAGTCGACGCCCATTCCACGCAGCATGGTAATGATCTCGGCGTTTTCGGCAAACTCGGCGATCGTCTGCTTGCCCGTAAGGTGACCGATCTCGTTGATCGAGCGAACCATCTCGCGATCGATCGGATCGTGCAGAATCTCCTTGACGAAGCTACCGTCGATCTTGAGGAAATCGACGGGAAAGTGCTTGAGATAGCCGAATGACGATAGTCCCGTGCCGAAATCGTCGAGAGCAAACCGGCAGCCGAGCTCTTTGAGCGCATGGATGAACCGATTGGCCTGAGAGTAGCTCGCAATGGCCGCCGTCTCGGTGATCTCGAAGCAAATGCACGAGCCGCTCAACCCGGTTTTCTGGAACTGATCGATGACGAACGGCAGGAACTTCTCGTCTGCCAGGCTCTGCCCGGAAAGATTGATCGAGCACAATGACAGCCGTTCGCGCTCATCGGCCTCCGAGACGAGCCAACGGAAGGCTTGAGCGATGACCCAACGGTCGATCGAGGTCATGAGCCCGTAGCGCTCGGCCGCGGCGATGAATAGACCCGGCGCCACGAGCGACCCCGCCTCGTCGCGCATGCGCAGCAGCAACTCGTAGTGCGCACCGTGATCGGCCGAGGCCTGAAGCGGCTGAATCGTCTGGCGGAATAGCTCGAATCGGTTCTCGTCGAGGGCATTGCTGATCCGCGCCGCCCACTGCATCTCCTTGCGGCGCTTCATGAGATCGATGTCGTTCTCTTGGTAACTGTAGACGCGGTTGCGTCCCGCGTCCTTCGCCGCTGCGCACGCGCTGTCGGCGGCCGATAGGAGCGATGCGACGTCGTCCGTCCCCGGGGTGATCGGCACGACGCCGACACTGGATCCGAGCCGGAAAGTCCGCTCGTCCCAAGAAAATCGAAACTCGCTGATGGCTTCGCGCAGCATCTCCGCGGTGCGCAGCGCTTCGTCCATCGTACAACTCTCGAGCAGCACGCCGAACTCGTCGCCGCCGAGCCTCGCGAGCGTATCCCGCCACCGGATTTTCGACTTCAGCAATGCGCCGATCTGCCGAAGCAACTCGTCGCCGGCACTGTGGCCACACGCGTCGTTGACGATCTTGAATTGATCGAGATCGATATGTAGCACGGCGTAAGACGTCTCGCGCGCCCTCGCGCTCTTGAGCGCGCGCTCGAGGCGATGCTCGAACTCGCGACGATTGACGAGCTCCGTCAGCACGTCGTGCGACGCGGCATAGCTCAATCTGCGATTCAGCTCGCGCGATTCGCTGACGTCGTGGAACACGAGAACGCCGCCCGTGACGTTACCGACGGCATCGCGAATGGGCGCCGCGGTGCTTTCAATATACAGCTCGTTGCCGTCCCGGCGGATCAGCAGCGTCGGACGAACCGATTTGATCGAGCGGTTGCGCCGCATGGCCACCGCGACCGGATTCTCGATCGGCTCGCATGTCTCCTCGTGGAAGCCGCGAAAGATCTCGTCGATCGACCGGCCGACGGCATCGTCGAGCTTCCACCCCGTGAGATCCGACGCCACGGGATTCAGATACTGCACACGGCTGTCGCTGTCGGTCGTGACGACGCCGTCACCGATGGATTGCAGCGTGATCTGGGCGCTCTCCTTCTCGCGGAACAGTGCCTCCTCGTAGAGCTTGCGCTCAGTGATGTCGGTCTCCACCCCGACGAGGCGCTTGAGCCGACCGCCATCGTCGAGCCTAGCTTTGACCCGACTTTGAATCCATCGCCACTCGCCGCTCGCGTGCTGCATCCGGTGAACGCTCTCGAAGAGATCGCTGCGCCCTTCCAAGTGCTCGCGCAGCTGCGACTGCACGCGAGCCATGTCGTCCGGATGCACGAGCAGACGCCATTCCGGAACGTCTTCCCCGTCCGTATAGCCGAGCATCGTCCGCCAGCGCGGCGAGAAGTACATCGAGTTGTCGCGGACGTCGTAGTCCCAGAGACCGTCGTTGGCCGTGTTCGTCACCAGCCGATCGCGCTCTTGGACGGTAAACAAGTCCTCCTGCAGCTGAATGCGATCGAGACCGCTCGCACAGCTCACGCTCACGAGCTTCAACGCCAGGTGCAGATCGGCTCCCCATTCGGGATTCGGCGAATAGCTCGCGACGCCGAGCACGCCACCCAGCACGCCGCGCACGTTGAACCCAACCAGCAGCAACGCGCCGACGTTGAGGCTGGCTAGCCGTTCCGCATCACGACTTTGCGCCAGAGGCGCTTTGCTCGTGTCCTTGATTTCGAGTAATCGCAAGTGCTCGAGCCGGCTCTTGATCCATGGAAACTCGCCGAGCTCACAGCCCTGGAGCACGTCGGGATTGCATGCCGAAAAGGTCGAACGACCGGAATAGACTCGCTCGAACGCGCTGCCCTCACGATCGAGCAAAGCGACGAATACCGAGTCGGCCCCGCACGCATCGGTCAGCGATTGAACGCCGGCCGTGATCTGCTGGGCGGAGTTGTTGATGTTGATGCTCTGGAAATCGACCGCGACCTTGGTGCAGATGAGATCTAGCCCCGGCTCGCGGCCGCCGCCTTTGGCGGCTCGCTGCGCCGGCCGTTCGTCTGCATTTTCGGCAGCGGTCGGTCTGCCGTCGCTCGTGCCTTCGTCTATCGTCCGGGCACTCATTTGGCGGCGCAACCTCTTGATTGGTCTGACTATCCCCGCTAAGTCGTTGTCATTCTGACAGTAATGAGTAGGAATACAAGCGGCTTTTCCACTGAATTGCGCCCTAACGTCGCCGAAATGCGACACAAATCCCACTTGCGTCAACCTCGAGACGGTCAAAGCGTTGGTCGTTGCGATGGAAGCAACCTCGTCAAGGGAGAGGATCATGATGAAGCACAACGGGCGATCGAATACGGTAATCGCCGCCTGGTGGGTCGCACTCGCGGCTTCTGCGCTGTCGCTCGTTGGCTGCGGGGGCTCCGGCGGCGGCTCGACGGCCCAAACGAGCGGTTGCACGACGAGCGGCACCGACTGCGGCAGCCTGCTCGTCGGACTCACGGACGCGGACGGCGACTTCGTCAGCTATTCCGTCGACGTTCTGTCACTGACGCTCGAACGCGCCAACGGCGCGACCGTCGAGATGCTGCCGGCGTCGACGCGCGTCGACTTCGCGCAGTTGACCGATCTGACGGACTTGCTCAGCGTGGCTACGCTGGCGCCGGGCGACATCGTGGGCGGCACGATCCGCGTCGACTACACGAACGCGGAGATCAACGTGGAGGTCGGCGGCCAAGTCGTTCCAGCCAATGTGGTCGACGCCGACGGCAACCCGCTCGGCGTGACGGATCTTCAAATCCAGCTCTCCAACCGCGACCACCTCGTGATCACACGCGGCAAGGCGGCGTTCCTGTCTCTCGACTTCGACCTGACGGCGTCGAACACCGTCGACATCACGCAAAGCCCGCCGGTCGTGACGGCGCAGCCGCTCATCGTCGCGGAGGTCGCGCCGGTCACCCAGAAACAGTTCCGCGTGCGCGGCGCGCTGGCGGGCGTGGACACGGCGAACAGCTCTTACACGGTCGACGTGCGGCCTTGGCACCATCATGACGGCGACTTCGGCCCGGCGACCGTCCACACCACCGATGCGACGACCTACGACATCGACGGCGCGCCCTACACGGGTGGCCCGGGTCTCGACGCGTTAGCCGCGATCCCCACCGGCACGATGACCGTCGCTTTCGGCACGCTCGATTTGACGACGCACGAGTTCACGGCCGACAACGTGCTGGCGGGCACGAGCGTCAGCGGCGAAGGCCTCGACGCCATTCACGGCAATGTCGTCTCGCGCAACGGCGACGAGCTCACGGTCGTGGGCGGCTACGTGGTCGGCCATGACCATGCGCCGCATTTCCGCCGCTCCGTCGTCGTGACCGTTGGGGCGGACACCGTCGTTCGCAAGACCGGTAGCGCTACCGACCTCGACAAGGACGCGATCTCGGTCGGCCAAAACATCGTGGCACTCGGCGCGTTCACCGATGCGTCGAGCGATCCGGCCAACCCGACACCCGCGACACTCGATGCGACGGAAGGCCGCGTGCGCCTCGACGTCACGCGTCTCGAAGGCACCGTGACCCAAGTGCAGCCCGGCCAGCTCAACCTGCACCTGCGAGGGATCGATCGGCTCGGACCGGAAATGTTCGACTTCACCGGCACGGGCACTTCCGGCCAGGATGCAGACCCCTCGGACTACGAGATCGCGACGGGCACACTCACGTTGAGCTCGCTCGCCGTCGGTGAAGCCGCCAAGGTGCTCGGCTTCGTGACACCTTTCGGCAGCGCGCCGCCCGACTTCGAAGCCAGCACGGTCGTCGACCACGCCAACCTGCCCGCGGTGCTCGGCATCGGTTGGACGAACGGCGGCACCACCGCCCCGTTCCTGAGCATGGGGACCGATGGCCTCGTGCTCGATCTCGGCAATGCAAACCTCGGCGAGCGCCATCATCTGGTCATCGGCCGCCAAGTCATCGATCTCACGACACTCACGACGGCGCCGACAATCGTCGCGGCCGATAGCCGCACGATGTTCGGCGTGTGGGAGCCCGGCCACGCGGAGCTGTTCAGCAACTTCGACGACTTCGTGACGGCGCTCACGACCCGACTCGGCGGCGGCCAAGCCGCATTGTCGCTGGTCGCGGAAGGCAGCTACGACGACGCGGCTAGCAAGCTAGCGGCCCATCGAATCGTGGTCCAGTTCGCCGCGAACTGAGTCTGCGATTGCAAGGCCCCCGGCGCGCAACGCCGGGGGCTTTTTCTTTGGCCTCAGCGGCGGGAGCTCTCGTCGGCGAAAAGCCGCTCGGCCCCGCCGTCGCGAACCGTATCGAGTCGACTCATCTCGTGGCCGCACAGCCACTCGCGGAGCGCTTCGCTCTCGAGCGGCCGGCTGAAGAAATAGCCTTGTGCGATATCGCAGCCGAGCACCTCGAGCTGGCTGAGCTGCAACTCGGACTCGATGCCTTCGGCCACGACCTCCTTACCGAGCGCCTTCGCGACGGCGAGTATCGCCCTGACGATCGCGGTCGAGCGCTCGTCGGGTAGATTGATCACGAACGCCCGGTCGATCTTGAGCGTGTCGAACACGAGCTCGTTCAAGTAACCGAGCGACGAGTAACCGGTGCCGAAATCGTCGAGCGCGATTCGTGCACCGAGCCCAGCGAGCTCCTTGAGCTTGACGTTGGCCGCCGCCGCATCGACGACGAGAGTCGCCTCCGTGAGCTCCACTTCCAGACAGTCGCCCGTGAGCCCTGCCGCACGCAGCGCTTCCGCCACGAACGCCACGAACTGCCCTCCCAGAAGCTGCCGGGCGGTGACGTTGACGGCTATTCGCCCGACCGGCACACCGCGCCGCAACCATTCCGAGTAGTCATGCAGCGCGCGTTCGATGACCCAGCGACCGACCTCCTCGATCAATCCTATTTCCTCGAGCACCGGCACGAATGCCGCCGGAGAGATCAAACCGCGCTTCGGGTGCCGCCAGCGAAGTAGCGCTTCCACGCCGACGACGCGTCGGTCGCGAAACGCAACCTGTGGCTGATAGACGAGAAAAAACTCCCCGTGCTCGAGCGCCGCACGCAAGTCGTTCGTGAGCTCGTGGCGCTGCCGCACGCGCTCGTCCATCTCGCCTGCGAAGAACACGGCACGCGCGCGACCGGTATCTTTGGCGCTGTACATCGCCGTATCGGCCTTGCGCAGCAGCTCTTCAGCGGTCGTGCCGTCCTCGGGGAACAACGTCACGCCTACGCTCGCCGTCACGAATAGCTCGTGCTCCTCGACCATAAAGGGCCGCGCGATGACTTGGAGGATATTCGCTGCCACGGTCTCGGCGTCGATAGGACTGTGAATGTGGGGCAGGATGACGGCGTACTCGTCGCCGCCGAGACGCGCTACGGTATCCCCGTCTCTGACCACTGTCGTGAGCCGCAAAGCCGTTTCGCACAACAACTCGTCGCCGGCCCAATGACCGACCGAGTCGTTGACGTTCTTGAACCCGTCGAGATCCACGAACAGCACAGCGAGCCCGTGCGAATCGCGGCGCGCCTGCGCCAGCGCTTGGCGCAGGCGGTCGTTGCACAGTTGCCGATTCGGCAGACCGGTCAACCCGTCGAAGTGGGCACGCCGGAAAAGCTCTTGCTCGCGCTGGCCGGCCGCCAAAGCCACCGACAGCCGCCCGGCCAACTCTTCGAGCACGGCAATGTCACCGCCCGTCTGCGTGCCGCTCGGTAGCGACGATAGCAGCGCACCTGCGACGTCGCCTCCATGGACCAACGGCATGACATGCAGGGGGCCTGCCGCATCACCGTCGTCGAGCAGCGGCGCGAGGCCGAGATCGGCGAGCGCGGCCTGCTCCGCGAACCAGCCCGACGGATGGCTCGCGAGCGCCGTACGAAGGGCCGCGGCAATGGCGATCCGTTGGAGCGCGACGCCGCCGGTCGCCGACGGCATGCGACGATATAGACGACCGCGCGCGAGGTCTTCGAGATCTATCAGCAGCACCGACACCGAGCCGCCCGGGACCAGGGAGTGCGCGTGCTCGAGCACGGTCTCGAGCACGCGGTCGATCTCCTCGGCCGACAGGATCAGGCTATCGATCTCGGCGAGGGTCTTCAGCGTATCGAACTGTTGGCCGAGCCGGCCGGCCATCGTGTTCATCGCCTCACCCAGCGCACCGAACTCGTCATCGGTGCTGATTTCCACGCGCGCCGTAAAATCCCGAGCGCCGATGCGTTTGGTTCCGACCAACAGTTGCTTGAGCGGCCCGAGCGTTCGTCGGACCTGAGCGATCGACAGCAGCACGATGAGCGCGGCGCTGAGGGCGACGACCTGCGGTATGACGCGATCGAACGCCGCGAGCGTCGACAGCGCCTCGGCCCGCGGCTCGCTCACGACGATGTACCACGGTTCACCGACGAAACGCGAGCCGATGAACAGCTGCCAATACGCAGTGAGCCACTTCGTATTCCCTTCTCGCCACTCGAGCCTGCCCGAAGAGGCGTGCGTTTGTCGGATGAGTTGCGCGATCGGGGCCGGAGCCGCATCCCCGCCCGAACAATGCAAGGCGCCGACATCTCCGGCGGCAAAGACGCACACCTCCATGTTGTTGCCGATGACTCCGGAGGCCGCCCACAGATAGTCGGGATCTATCTCGCCATAGAACGTTTCGCCATACGTCGCGGCAGCGAGAGTGATCCGCAACGCGCTGGCGTCGTGCTCCACCGACAGCACTGGTCGCTCCGGCGAAAGCGGTGACTCGAAGTCCGCTGCACCACGTGCGTGGGCGGCGGGCAAGGGCTCCGCGACGACTCGGAGCAGACCCGGGATGCGAACCTCGGTCGGCGAATCGCCCGAGGCGTCGCCGATGCTCGAAAGAACGTTGGCGGCCGAAACGAGCTTGTCGAGCACGAACTGCCCGTAGGCTCGACTGCTCGTACCTAGCTGATCGTAGGCCCGCGCCTCGAGCGTGCTGCCGACTTGGGTGAGAACCAGCATCGACAACGCGACGAGCGGCACGAGCGCCGCGAGCATGAACGATGCAAACACTCGCCATGCGACGCGACTGCCGAAAACATTGAGCCGAACGCGCATCGCGCTTAGTAGTCTTGCGCTAGACCGATGAAACCGCCGTTGTTCGCGCGAATGACGTCGTCCTGCGACTTCTTCGCCGTCAAGGCAACGCTCGTAGCGCCGTCGGGACCGATGCTATAGAGATCGAAGTCCGTATTGATGGGGTGAAGGTTCTTGTCCTTCCGCGGCTCGTTCGGAGCAGCTTTGGCGATGTTCAGATATCGGTACGGCTGACCCCACGGATCCACGGTTCCGTCGAGGCCCGCTTCGGCCAGGGTGTCCGGAAACCGGCGTGTATTGGATTCCCAGCGATACAGCTGTGCGCTCAACGAGCCGATGTCGCCGATGGCCTTGGCGACCCTGGCCCGCTGCACGTATCCGTTGAACGCCGGAATCGCGAGCGAGGCCAGCAGCCCCGCCACGATCATGACGACAATCAGCTCGAGCAACGTAACTCCGGATTCGCGCGGCATTACCTCGGCGGACAACCGTTCTTGAGACGGTTGTCAGCCTAGGCGCAATCGCTCGTCCAGGCTGTGCGCAACATCACGGCCGGCTAGTCGGGAGGAGAAAAACGAGACGGAGGTCGCAGATCTCCCGTGGGGCCGGAGCTCCCGCCGAATCGAGCTGCGGAATGGCTCCAGGCCGCATGTCGCGCTCGGAGCACGACCTGCCGCCCTCAGTCGGGTCGCCGCAACATCAGCACGTTGCGCCGGCAGACGGCGACGAGCACGTCGTGTTGATTGAAGCCCCGATGCTCGAGCGTGAGGATGCCGTTGGTCGGCCGCGATCGGCTCGGCCGCGTCGCGACAACTTCGGTCTCCACGTGCACGGTGTCGCCCACATACAGCGGCGCGGGAAATTTCACTTCCTCGAGCCCGAGGTTGGCAACCGTGGTGCCGAGCGTGGTGTCGTTGATCGAGATACCGACGATCAGGCCGAGCGTGAAGAAGCTGTTCACGAGCGGGTGACCGAACTCCGACTGCGTGCGCATGTACTCGTGGTCGATATGCAGCGGCGCCGGATTGTGCGTCATCGTGCTGAACAACACGTTGTCCGTCTCGGTGACCGTGCGGCGAATCGCGTGCGCGAATACGCGGCCAACCTCGAACTCGTCGAAATAGTATCCCGTCACCTTCCGCTCCTATGATTGGGACAGCTCGCGGCCACGAGCCGTCGCGGCACGCACCGCACGATCGAGCAGATCGCCGAGCCCATGCTCGCCCATGAGGATCTCGAGCGCAGCTTGTGTCGTCCCGCCGAGGCTCGTCACGCGCTTGCGGAGCTCGGCAGCCGCCTCGGCCGAAGCCTCGGCATAGGCACCGGCGCCGGCTACCGTTGTCAACGCGAGCTCGCGCGCGAGCCGCGCATCGAGCCCCACCTCGATAGCGGCATGCTCGAGGCACTCGATCAACAGAAACACGTACGCCGGTCCACTGCCGGACACGGCAGTCACGGCGTCCATGCCCTGCTCGTCCTCGAGCCACGCGACACGGCCGACCGCGCCCAATAGGTCGGAGCACAAAGCGCGCTGGGTCGGGGTCGCTCGTGGGTTGGCCGCCAGCACGGTCATTCCGCGCCCGATGGCCGCCGGCGTATTCGGCATAGCTCTCACGACGGCGGCATCGGGACGCAGACCCGCCGCAATTTGATCGATCGTCTTGCCGGCCGCGATCGACAGAAACACGGGATCGGCCGGCGTAGCGCGACAAGCCTCGAGGGCGCCCGACAGCTGATTCGGCTTGACGGCAAAGACCACGACGCCCATGGGCTCTTGTCGTACCGCCTCGACGGTCTCGACGGCGCGGAGGCCGAGCGCAACCGCGGCACGCCGTGCGTCGGCCGCACCGTCGACCGCGACAACGGTCTCGGCCGGGCGCCCGCGCGCGAGCCAACCTCCGGCGAGCGCCCTGCCCATGTTGCCGAAGCCGATCAGCAGTATCTTCGTCTGCTCGTTCACTGCGAGTCACCCCTGAAGTCGTGGCTCCGAATGATAGCCGAACGGTGTGCGCTCGCCCCATTGACGCGTAGCCGCAACGCCCGGCACGCGAATTCGAAAACGTCAAGATGGCATTCGCGACACACGTTTGCCATCATCTCGGCCGGCCTGGAGGTAGCGTGAGAGACGTCTATATCGTCGGCGTGGGCCAGACGCCGGTTACCAAGGGAACGAACGTTCGCGGCCGCTACCTCGGCGCCGGCGCCATCCGCACCGCGCTCGCCGACGCGGGCCTCGAAGGCCCGCGCGTCGATGCGTTGTATGTCGGCAACATGATGTCGGGCATCCTCGGGCATCAACAGCAGCTCGGCGGCCTGCTTGCCGACTACGCCGGGCTCGACGGCACGGAGGCCGTCACCGTCGAGGCAGCGTGCGCATCGGGCGGCGCAGCCGCGCGTCTCGCCTATCTTGCGGTGGCCGGCGGCATGCACGACATCGTCGTCGTCTGCGGACTCGAGCGCATGACGCACGTCGACCGAGAGACCGTGACCCGCGGGCTCGCCACGGCCGCGGACTGGGAGCTCGAAGGTATCTGCGGAGAGTCGTTCCTGTCGCTCAATGCCAAGCTCATGCGCGCTTACATGGACGCTTACGGTGTCGAAGCCGAAGACTTTGCGCCGTTCTCGATCACTGCCCACAAAAATGCGATCACGAACCCGAACGCGCTCTTTCACAAAGACATCGACCTCGACACGTATCGACGCTCGCGGCTCATCGCCGAGCCGCTCCGGCTATTCGACGTTTCGCCGACCTGCGACGGCGCGGCGGCGGTCGTGCTCGCCGCCGGCGATACGGCTGCCGGGATCACGGCCGCGCAAAACCGACCCCGCGTGAAGATCGCGGGATCCGGCGCCGCCACGACCTCCCTCGCGCTCGCCCGCAGAGAAGCACTGCTGCCGATGCGCGCGGTCGAACGCTCGACTGCGGCCGCACTCGCACAAGCGCATATCGAGCGCGATGATGTCGACCTGTTCGAGCTGCACGACGCCTACACGATCATGACGGTGTTGAGTCTCGAGTCGTCCGGATTCGCGGCGCCCGGCGCCGGGGTGCGGCTAGCCACCGACGGCGGGATCGGGCTCGACGGCGAATTGCCGATCGCCACTTTCGGCGGGCTCAAAGCACGCGGGCATCCGGTCGGCGCGACGGGCGTGTATCAGCTCGTCGAGGCCCACGCCCAGCTGTCGGGCATTGCGGGACCGAACCAAGTCACGGGCGCCGAGGTTGCACTCGTGCAAAACATCGGCGGCACGGGCGCGACCGTCGTAACCCAAGTGCTGCGGCGCATCGACTGACACGCCCTCCTCAGCTGCCGACCGAACCTTTCCCGTCCGTGCGTTGGATCGCGATCAGGCTCGGACGCGGCGCAGAACCGCCGCCGTCCGGCCAATGGCTGATCGGCGCGGATGCAGATCCGCCCTCGCCCGGATGTTGAATGGTCAGCAGCAACGTGCGCCCGTCCGCGGTGATCTCGCAACCGCAGATCTCCGCCCCGACAGGGCCGCACATGAATTGCCGAACGCGCCCACGCTGCTCACCCTCGGTCGGGCACACGAAGCAACCGTTGTTGTTGGCGTCCGGCTGCGCACCGTCGGTGACGATCCAAAGATTGCCACCGGCGTCGAAGCCGAGGTTGTCGGGATTGGCAAAGGCGCTGAGCTCCGACGGCTCGCGACTGCCGCCGAAGTAAGTCGCATCGGCGGGCAGCGCCGAGCCGTGCGCGGGCGGCAGTGCTGCGAGCAGCTCACCGGCTTTCGGCGACCCTGCCAGCAACAACACGCCCCACCGAAACGTCGTCGACGTAGGATCGGCACCGCTCTCGGCCAGCTCGAGGATCTGGCCCGAGGGGTCCGGCGCGCGCGGGTTGACGGCATCCGCGTCGGCATCGACCTCGCGGCCGCCGAAGGTGATCTTGCCGCGACCTCGGTCGTCGCCCTTCGTGCACGCGACATATACGTTTCCCGTGCGAGGATTGACGGCCACGTCTTCGGGTCGATCGAGCGGGGTCGCGCCGAGCCGGTCGGCAGCTTCGCGGCAACGGATCACAACGTCGGCCTGAGCCTCGAAACCGTTCTCCGGCTTGAGCGGACCCTCGCCGTACACGAGCGGCAGCCACTCGCCGCGGCCGTCGTCGAAGAATTTTGCGACGTAGAGCGTGCCGGTATCGAGCAGATCGCGGTTTGCCCCCCGGTCCGTGGCATCGAACCGGCCGACGGTCACGAACTTGTAGAAGTACTCGAACTCCTGATCGTCGCCCATGTAGAGCACAACGCGTCCATCGGGTGCGACGACCGACGTGGCTCCCTCGTGCTTGAAACGACCGAGTGCAGTGCGTTTTTTCGGCCTCGCGCTCGGGTCGAACGGATCCACTTCGACTATCCAGCCGAACTTGAGGCTCTCGGCCGGATACTTGCCAGCATCGAAGCGCTCGTCCGCAAACTCCCAGCGATAACCGCTTTCGCGCATGTGGACACCGAAACGACGCCGCGCGAGCGCAACGTCGTCCGGCACTTCGGCCGCCCCATTGCCGAAAAAGTCGTCGATGTTCTCCTCGGCCGTGAGGTAGGTGCGCCACGGCGTCGTGCCGGCCGCACAATTGTTGAGCGTACCGAGCACGGTCGGCGACGCGCTCCCACGCGGATTCAATAGAGAGTGACTGGCGGCGGGACCCGTAAGCTCGATCTCGGTGCGGGCGGTCACGCGGCGGTTGTAACGAGAATCGAGTTTCGGCCGCCACGTGTCGCGAGCGATCTCGACGACGCTGAGGCCGACCGCGGCCTGCATGAACGCCACGGCCTGCGGCCGCGCACGGACGAACTCCGCGAGCCGTCGCTCGCGGCGCGCCTCTTCCCACCCCGGGAACAGTAACGCCGCGGTCGGATACTCGTGGTTGACGCAAACCAACAGGCGCTCGTCGTCGAGGTCGAACACGCCGAGGCCGTCGCAGTTGAAGCCGAATTGACGCTCCTGGCGCTGAGCCGCCCCGCGCTCCAGCAAGCCTCCGGAAGCGCACGGTCTCGGCATCCAAGCCCTGGACGCCGGCGAACAGCGGATCGCCCCAGCGCACGACGACACGCGCCTCGTAGCCGTCGGGCACGCTCACCGCGTCGAGCTTATGGGGACGCACGATGCCAAATGACAGAGCGGGTGCACCGGCCGCGGGCCAAACCGCGCCGGCGGCGGCGCTCATGACGGCGATCTCGGCGCCGGCGCCGAGTATGCGGCGCCTCGTGAGGCGACGCTCGAGCAGTGCACGCAAGGATTCGGCTTTGACGGTCATGGCAGCTCCGCAACAGGCCCTGGAAAGGATAGGTCTTGAGCGAATCCGGCGCTAGCGTGCACTCACGCACCTCCCCCGGGCGCGGCCGCCGCGCAGAAATGCTAGCCTATGCGACCGCGGAGCATCCCGCGGCCTCCACTCACCTGCAACGAACGAGGACTAGGCATGGCAGACGAGCTAGGTGACGCCGACATCGAAATGGATGGCGCCAATCTCTACCGGGAAGAGACATTTACGGATCGGCGCGTCGGCACGCTGCAACGGCTCACGCCAATCACGCCGATGGGCGAGCCCGACTCCGCGAGACCCGTCCTGTACGTCGGTCAGACGCAAGTGCTCACGCCGGCCGGGGCGCTGCCGTTGAGCTTCGAGGTCGAGGCCGCGTCGCTCGAAGAAGCCGTCACGAGGTTCGGCGACTTGGCCCAGCAAGCGCTGGCCAACACGATGCGCCGTCTCGAAGAGCTGCGCCGGGACCAGGCATCGTCCATCATCGTACCGGGCGCCAACGCGCCGGTGGGACCCGCGGGCGGCCCCGGGCGCGGCGGCCTGCGCTGACGATCACGGCCATGGACGCCTCGACCGCGGACAAGCTGGCCATCCAAGAGGTCGTGAACAACTGGGTCGTGTGGAGCGACTCGGGTGACTTCGAGCGATTTGCCACCGTCTGGCACGACGACGGGTGGATGACCGCCACCTGGTTCCAAGGCCCCGCGACCGAGTTCCTCGAAGCCCGCCGCTCGGGCTTCGAGCGCGGAGTGAGCATCATCCACTTTCTCGGCGCGACGACCATCGACGTGTCCGGCGATCGCGCGATCGCGCAAACCAAAATGACGATCGACCAGCGCGCGAGCGTCGACGGCGTCGTTGTCGACGCAGTTTGCACAGGCCGTTTTTACGATTTTTTCGAGAAACGCACCGGTCGCTGGGCCATCGTCCGGCGTCAACCGATCTATGAGAAGGATCGGCTCGATCCGGTCGATCCGGATCAGAGGCTCGAGCTCGATCGCGAGTTGCTCGCGAAGTTTCCCGAAGGCTATCGCCACCTGGGTTATTTGCAGACCAAGGCCGGTTTCGACGTAAAGCTCGGTCTGCCGGGGCTTCGCGGCCCCGAGGTCGCGAAGCTTTACCGGGAGGGCGCCGCCTGGCTCGACGGCTCACCGAAAGCCGGCGAGCCGCTGTAACTTGCTCCGGCCTGCGCCGTCCGCCCCGCTAATGCGGGCGACGGTGAAAGGCGTCGAGGAATCGACCGACTACACGCTCGGCGCGCTGGTGGATGGCTTCCTCGCTCGGGCTCGGCGCCCCGAGCAACAGCAGCTCTTTGTACCATTTGTGCATGAGCATGCCGACGAAAAAGTCGCCGGCCTCCTCCGTGTCGTCGAAGGTCAGCGCGCCGCGCAGCCGCAGAGCCTCGAGATAATCCACGAGAGTCCGGTGTCCACGTTGCGGCCCGCGCTCGTAATACAGCTGCGCGAGATCCGGGAATCGCTCGCGCTCGGCGATGATGAGCCGCAAAACGGCCCGGTGCTGATCGGAGAAGATGGCATTCAGGCGGTCGACGGCGAAGTCCGTCAGGACCCTACGCATGTCTCCGACGACGTCGAGCTCTGGCTGCGGACTGTTGACGAGCACACCGTCGATCACCGCGCGAAACAGGTCTTCCTTGGTCGGAAAGTACGCGTAAAGCGTCGCCTTGGAGCCACCCGAGCGAACGAGAATCGCGTCGATCGACGTTTGGTCATAGCCGTCACGAAGAAATAGCTCCGTTGCGGCACTCAACATTCGTGCAAGCCTCGCACGACCGCGGGCCGAATGAGGTTCTGTAGGGTGAGCGGGTATGCTCGTCGCAACTGTCGTCACTTCCAACTCCTTTTGCGCTCAAGGCAGTTCCGTCACGATGTCGGCCACCTCTAGGCGCTGCTGCGCTGGCACGACCTTCGGAACACCGTACCAGAAGAATCCAACCACGCTTTCCTTCGAGGAATCGATGCCAAGCAGCTCGTAGAAGCGCGGATCACGCGTCACGGCGCCGGTCGTCCACTTGACGCCGATCCCGCGTTGCCACAGGAACAACATCAAGTTCTGCGCCGCGCAGCAACACGCTGCGTAGTCCTCGCGATCCAAGAGCGGATCCTCACTGCGTCGACTCGTCAACACGAAGAAACCCGGGATTGCCTCAAGGCGCGCCCGCCTCGCTTCGCCGGCCCGCTCGCCTTTCTTCGCGGCGTCGAGCGCGGCCGCCAGCTCGATCAGGGCGTGCCGTGTGTTGGTTCCGACCAAATAGAAACGCCACGGTTCCGTTAGCCGGTGATTCGGTGCCCAACGGGCCGTTTCTATGGCCTCCAGCAGCACCCCCGTATCGACGGGCCCGGGCTGGAACAAATCAATGGAGCGGCGCCCTCTGAGCACCGCTGCGAACGCCGCCCCATCGGGCGCCGTGATCGGCTGTTCCGACATGGATTCCTCCGTTGGCAATGTGGGGCGAAACATAGCACGAGCCCCGCGCACGAGCCGTCGATCCGCGACGCGCTGCCTTGACCGGCCCACCCGCCGACGAGCAGACTCCCAGGCCCCGCAGGATTGGCAACACAAAAGGGAATGAGCGAATCAATCGATGCCGTCGTGATCGGCGCGGGAGTGGTCGGTCTCGCCGTCGCGCGAGCGCTCGCGCTGAGCGGCCGCGAAGTCGTCGTTCTCGAGAAGAATCACAACATCGGTGAAGAGACCTCGTCGAGGAACTCCGAAGTCATCCACGCAGGCTTGTACTACCCTGCCGGCAGCTTGAAGGCGCGACTGTGCGTAACCGGTAAGCAGCTCCTCTACGAGTACTGCAGCGCGAAGAGCATCGACCACAGGCGCTGCGGGAAAGTCATCGTAGCTGCGACCGCAGAGCAACGCCCCAAGCTCGAAGCCGTGCAGCAGTCGGCCGCTGCCAACGGGGTTCACGATCTCGAATGGTTGACCCCGAACCAGGTGCTGAGTCTAGAGCCGGCCGTGCGCGCCGACGCCGGTCTTTGGTCGCCGTCCACCGGCATCGTCGATAGCCACGCGTTCATGCTCGCGTTGCGCGGCGACTTGGAGCACGCCGGCGGCTCGGTGGCCGTGCTGTCCCGATTCGACCGCGGATCGACAGCCGGCGATTCGCTACACCTCACGTGCAGCATCGACGGCGAGCCGTTCGAGCTCGGAGCGAAGACGGTGATCAACGCGGCGGGGCTCGACGCCACGACGGTCGCGGCGGCATTGCCCGGACTCCCGCGAGAGCAGATTCCGACGGCTCGCTATGCGAAAGGCAATTACTTCGTGTACACGGGCCGAAGCCCGTTCAGCCACTTGGTCTATCCGCTGCCCGAAGACGGCGGCCTCGGCGTGCACGCAACGCTCGATCTCGCGGGCCGCGCGCGTTTCGGCCCCGACGTGCAGTGGCTCGACGCAGGCGTCCGCCCCGATGAGCTCGACTATTCGGTCGACGAGACGAGAGCGACGGCCTTCTACGCGGCCATTCGCAGCTATTGGCCCGGACTTGCCGACGGCACGCTGAGCCCCGCCTACTCCGGCGTTCGGCCGAAAATTTCCGGTCCCGGCGAGCCGGCCGCGGATTTCACGATCCGAGCGGCCGGCGGCCCGACGAGCCGCGAGGTTCATCTATTCGGCATCGAGTCCCCGGGGCTCACGGCGTCATTGGCGATCGGCGAGTACGTGCTGGACTTGCTCGCCGAGTAGGCCCGGACGCGCCGGACTGTGCGAATCAGTCGCGTCCCGCACCTGCCTCGCCGAATTGCTTGGCAAAAAACTCGTACGCCGAAGCGCGCAACCGCGGGAAGAACAGAACCGAAGTCCGGTGGCCCGTCGGCAGGTACAACGCTTCGGGAGAGCCCATCTTGCGCCGCAACGCTTCCTGGGACGAAAAAGGCACGAGGGCATCGGTGCGCGTCAGGATCATCAGCACGTGCTCGGCATCGACGTAGGGCGCCAGACGTAGCGGATCGGTTCTGAGCCGGCGTTCGAACTCCGCGCGCAGAGCCTCCCGGCTCATGCCCGTATCCTGAAGGATGTCGTCGACCGTCCGCGAGACGGGCCGGTAGTTCGTGTTGAGAAACACGTACGGGAGATCACCTCCCGCCATGGCTGCGACGAGGGCTTTGACGCGGTGATCGAGCGCCGTGAGCATGACGGCGTCCATGGCCCCGAAACTGATGCCGAATAGACCGATGCGTTTGGGATCGAGCCGAGGTTGCTCCTCGATCCAATCGAGCACACGGCGGTAGTCGACGATATTGGCGCGAATGGCCTCGTCGAGCCGGTCGATGTCGTCGAGCAAATCGCGATCGCGATCGACGACCACGGCCGACCACCCTTGATTGACGAAGTAACGGGCGAAGTATCGCGTGATGTTGAGCTGACCGCTGAAGATCGGCAACAGGACGATAACGGGGTGCTGCGCGCTCGACTCGGGCTCGTAGTATTCGAAGTCGATGGCTGGGCGCCCTTGCGCGGACGGCGACAGCGTGACGCGACGAACCGTGAAGTGCGGCCGTAAGCGAAGCTGCTCGTCGTCGGTCGCAACGACCTGGCCGGCGTCGGCGGCCCACGCCGCATCCGCGGGCGGCAGCACATTCGGCCCGTCGTAATCCTTAGCGAGCGGCTCGTGCGCGACGCAGCCGCCAAGCATCACACAGCCGACGGCTACGACCAAGCGCCGGGCTCGTTTCGCCATCAAGTTGCGCACCGGCGATTTCCGATCACTCTCACAACATCCATGTCGCGCTTCGACAGCCGCGCGTGGCCCGACGTTCGATTTGCGTCGTTGCGGACCTCAGCCGCGGACGAAGCGATAAACGAAGGCCGGCGGCAAATTGAACGGCGCGATGCCGATCAAAGAGGTCTGCAAACCGAGCCGTGCGCGCAGATCCCGGCCGACCGGGCACCGCCCGGCGTACGTGAACTGGTGAAGGACCCCTCGCGCCGTGAGCAGCTCGAAAGCTTCCGATAGCAAGCGCTCCTTCTGGGCGGGTGAAAAGAGCAGCAACGGCAAACCGCTGATCACGAAGTCGAAAGAACCGCGCGCGCCGTCGAGGTGCTCCACGACTTGCGCCGCGTCGGCTTCCATCACGGTAGACGCGGGAAACCGTCGTTTGAGCAAGTTCACGAATTGAGCGTTCTGCTCGACGACGACGAGATCCTCGGGTCTGACGCCCGCATCGAGGATCGCCTGCGTCACCGTGCCGGTGCCACCGCCGAGCTCGATCACGCGCGCCCCGGCGGCAAGCCCGCTCGCCATGAGCTTGGCCAGCAGCCGACCGCTAGGGGCGACGGCACCGATCGCGAGCGGATTCTGGATCCAACTGCGGAAAAACCTGCCGAAGTCGTCGGCAGTCCTTTGTTGTAATGGATGAGGCATTGCGACAACCTTCTCAGAATATCGAAACGAGCTTCTCGGGTTCAGCTGTTACACGCAGGGCGGTCACTGGGCGCGAATACGGATGTTGCGAAATTTGACCGTGCCGGCACCGTATTGCAATGCAATCGGACCCGAGGCGTGCAACGAATTGTCGGTGTCCACGGTGATCTGACCATCGAGCTTCACGACGAAGTGCGAACCGTGCGCGGAAATCTCGTAGTCGTTCCATCGCCCGCCGGTGTCGATGACGACTTTCGGCGACGCCACGTCGACGATAGCGCCCGTGCGGTAGGTGGGATCGGGACGCTGGTCGAAGATGTTCACCTCGTAGCAACTGTCGGCACCGATGTCCGACCGGCTCGCGCAACGCAGAAACACGCCGCTGTTCGCATCCGGGCTGACCCAAAACTCGAGCGCGATATCGAAATCCGTGTAGCCCGCATCGCTGAGCAGGAAACCGTTGCCACCGTCGGCGGTGAGCGCGCCGTCGTCGACGCGCCAATTTGCGTCTCCCACTTGCGACCAGCCGCCGAGCGTCGAGCCGTCGAACAGCGTCCGCCACCCCGCTTCACTTCCGGTCGCGGCAGGCGCGCCCGCCGGCTTGGAGTCCGTCGAGCAGCCCGTGGCACATGCAGCAGCAGCCGCGGCCAACATGGTCAACCTGAGCAACATCGAGACCCTCCCCACGCGGGCTCGGCGAAGCCTAAGCTTCAGGGAAACTCTTAACCGAGCCGTGAGATTTCCACTCGTTCTTATCGCGCTGGAGCTTATCAGCCCTGGAGTGTGAACACTATCACCGGGCGCCGGCACAGCGGCCGCTAGGCTGACGGAGCAATGCTCACGAACCCGCTGTCCGACCCGTCATGATCGCGTCGATTCTCTATGTGTTGGCCGCCGCCTCCTTCGCTGCGATCGGAGCCGCCATGACGTTGTGGCGCGTCAAAAGCGGTGCAGGGCTCAAGCACGGACTCGGACTCTTGACCGCCGGCTACGCGACCCTCGTGTCGAGCGCGTTGGTCGCGGCCGGGGCCATACTCCCCGCCTTCGCCGGGACGGCGGACATACTGCACGCCCTCGCCGGGATGACGATGTTCCTGGCGGCCGTGTTGATCGCGCTTGGACTGCGCGACCGCATGCCTACGATGCGTCGAGAGATCGGCGACATGCATCGCGTCGAGCGCAGACAACGAGCGCTCATCTCGCTGGTTCCGGCAATGACGCTGTCGTTTCATCCGGAAGATGAGCAAGTCACTTTCTTGAACGACAAAGTAGCGGCGCTGCTCGGATACTCGCAACACGAGCTGAACTCGAATTCCGCGCTCTTCGCGAGCCTGCTGCACCCGAACGATCGCGACGGCTCCGGGGACCATGCTTTCGCCGCCTTCTGCTCTTCCCGCGCGGCCGGCGCGATCGAGCGGCGTTATCGGCACAAAGATGGCCGGTATCGGTGGATCCGTATGCACGGCGTCGCTCTCTGCGACCCGGACGGTGAAGTTCGGGAGGTTTTGATCTGCGGTTTCGACGTCACCGACCTCAAGGAAACCGAGGCCAAGCTCATTCGCGTCATCGAAGGCGCACCGGACGCGATGCTCGTGCTCGACGAGTGCCGCCGCATCGTCCTAACGAATCCCAAAGCCCTCGAATTGCTCGGCCTCGAACCCGGAACCCTCGCCGGCAAGAGAATCGAGGACTTGCCCGTGAGCAACGAGGCCGATCGATCCGCGCTCACCGAGCATCTCGCCGAAGGCGCGGCCGAGACACCGGGCGTCGAATCGATCAACATCCGGCGCCACGATCGAGACGTGCCCGTCGAAGTGCGCTTCAGCCCGATCGGATCCGGCAGCGACCGCGCAGTGCTGTGTACGATCCGCGACGTTTCCGAGCTCAAGACTGCCGAGGCGCAGCTTAGACACGCGCAAAAAATGGAGGCCGTCGGTCAGCTCACGGGCGGGCTTGCGCACGACTTCAACAACCTGCTGACGATCATCATCGGCAATCTGCAGCTGCTCGATCTCGAGCTCGAAGGGCGGGAAGCCCTGCGCCCGACCGTGCATGCCGCCTTTCGCGCAGCGATCCGTGGCGCGGACCTGACCAAGCGGCTACTCGCCTTCTCGCGCCGCCAAGCGCTCGCGCCGCGGCGCACGAACCCGAATCGACTCGTCTCCGAGCTTGCTCCGCTGCTGCGCCGAACGCTCGGCGAGAACATCGCGCTGAGCATCGAGCTCGAAGACGGCGTCGGCACGATCGAGGTCGATCCCGGGCAACTCGAGAACGCACTCGTCAACCTCGCGCTGAACTCGCGCGACGCGATGCCCGACGGCGGCGACCTCGTGATCCGAACGATGACCGAAGATTCCGACCACCGCTCGGTCGTCATCACGGTCACCGACACGGGGGCCGGCATTCCCGAAGATCTGCTGCCGCGCGTGTTCGAGCCGTTTTTCAGCACGAAGGACGTCGGCAAGGGCACGGGCCTCGGCTTGAGCATGGTGTACGGCTTCGTCAGGCAGTCCGAAGGACAGATCTCGATCGACAGCACCGTAGGAAGCGGGACTTCGGTGCGGATCGTGCTGCCGCACTCGGAGGCCGAGGAAGACTCGACCCGCAGCGTGCAAACCATGTCGCAGCGCGCGCTGCCGAGCGGCGACGAGACGGTGCTCGTCGTCGAGGACAATACCGATGCGCGGCATGTCGCCACGACGCTGCTCGCCGGATTGGGCTATGGAGTGCTCGAGGCAAGCAACGCGACCGAAGCGCTCGCGGTGCTCGGCGAGCATGCGGAGGTGGACCTGTTATTCACGGACATCGTGATGCCGGG
Source organism: uncultured Gammaproteobacteria bacterium (assembly GCA_963786385.1). GTDB lineage: Bacteria > Pseudomonadota > Gammaproteobacteria > Steroidobacterales > Rariloculaceae > FEN-1219. The sequence goes on along the minus strand of CAWAYS010000005.1, from coordinate 776,640 downwards.
CAAGATGAGCGGCGTCGAGCTCGGCCGTCTAGCCGTCGAAAGAAGGCCGAAGCTCAGAGTGCTCTACGTCTCGGGCTACGCCGACGCGGCCACGTATGCCGAGGTCGAGAAGACCGGCGGCACGGCGCTGCTGAACAAACCCTATCTGAGCCAAGAGCTCGCGGGCGCCGTGCGCATCGCGCTCGACAGCCCAACGTCGCAACCAAAGACGCCGGTCCGCCAACGAGCGGTTTAGCGAACACGAGCGCCGGCAACCCTCAACCGATGAGCAAGCGAAGTCTGGCGATCGCTTCGGCCTCGGCCGGTCTTGCCGTCACCGGGCTAGGACGTTCTTCGAGCACTCGGCGACAGGTGTCGGCGGCCGCAAGCTCGCGGTAGCAGCGCAAGAGATACGGTTGCTCGGCCAAGCCCAAGCGCTCGCCGAACACGTGCTGGGCGACATCGAGCTCTTCCCACAACAAGCAATCGGCCAACGTGACGGCGCGCTCGCACGCCTCGTCCACCCATTCCCATTCGCTCAACGTCTGACTCAACACGGCGAGGTGCGCCTGCAGCCGCTCGAACGTGCGCTTGGCTACGCTGGCTCGATCGGCACCCGGGAACGCGATGTCCGACCAGAGCAAGAGACCGATTTGCACCATGATGTCGTCATAGAGACTCGACACGAGCATATCGTGGCGCAGCCGCTGCTCGCCGAGCATCTCGGCGTCACCGCTAGCCTCCTGCAGAAACGTGTAGATCGCGCGCGTCTCGGCGACGACCCGCTCGCCCCACACGAGCACCGGCAACTTCTGAAACGGGCCGACCCGCGATCTGTCGCTGCGCATGGCCCGCCATGTGGCGAAATCCGGATCGAGCGGCACGCGCTCGTCGACGATGTCGAGATCGCGTGCGCGTGCGTAGTAGCGAATGAATTGCGCTCGTCCGCGCGCGTCGAAATACCGCAGGATTCTCGTTGTCGGCTGAGTCATGGGGACCTCGAAGCGCTACGAGCAGAGCGAACCCGCGACGATCGAGGCCACCACGGTGTCGAGACGATCCGCTGCGCCGCGGTAGGGATTTGGTGCCGGTGGAGAGACTTGAACTCCCGACCCCCCGCTTACGAAGCGGATGCTCTACCAACTGAGCTACACCGGCACGGTGCGAGGCTCTTCAACAGGGTGCGTATTGTGCCTGAGCTTGGCGCCGAGCGCATGCCTCCGACGCTTCGATTTTCTCGCGGTAAGTCGCCCCCGGCGGAGCGACGATCAGGCCGGCTTACCGCCGCGTACGCGAACGACAACCTCGACACCCACCTGGCAGGTGTCGGGCGGAAGCGCCGTGCCGACATTCAGGCTCACGGCTTCCGTCGGAATATCCGTCAGCTCGCCCGTGTCGACGTTGTAGAAGTGATGGTGCGGTTGCACGCAGGAGTCGTAGTACTGCCGGGTCGGATCGACTTCGACCGTTCGGAGCAGCCCGCGCTCGCAGAACAGGTTCAGCGTGTTGTAAACGGTCGCCTTCGAGACTCGCGACCCCATGGAGCGAATGCCCGCAATGATTTGATCGGCCGACAAATGCTGTGGCTTGGACAAAATCACGAGCGCGACGTCGAGCCGCTGAGCGGTCGGAAATACTCCGCGCTCGATCAGACGCTCCGCAATGTCTTCCTTCGTGACCATCATCATTTATGTGCCCAGTCGACCTTATAAAAATCAGTGACTTGGCGAGTATACCCGCGGTCTTCCGAAAATTCCAAGACTCACTCTAGCACCCCTTGCGTCAACGCCGACCCGCCGCGATTCCCAATCGAGTAACGCGCCGCTTTCCCGCGATATGCGGCTGGCTCGACGAGGTGGCGGCGCCCTAGCCTGGGGCCTGCATGCCCACCGACTCGGACTAAGGCCGCCCACCATGCCGCCATATCACGGATTCACTCTCTGGGAGCTCCTGTGCGCCGTGGCCATCGCCGGGCTGCTACTGGCCTTAGGCGTGCCCAGCTTCAGAACGTTCCTTCTCGACAACCGTCGGACGGCCGACATCAACGGCCTCGTGCTCGCCGTGCAGCTTGCCCGCAGCGAGGCCGCCAAACGCGGCCGGCCCGTGGTGGTGTGCCCCTCGGCCGATGGCCTACGCTGCGCCCCGAGCAAGCTCGCCTACGGCGCGGGCTGGATCGTGTTCGTGAACGAGGACGATGCTCGCCCCCCGCAGCACGCACTCGCCGAGCCGCTGCTATACGTCTACACGCCGGCGACCCAAGGCAGCATCATGGCCAATCGCAACCTGTTCGAATTTCGGCCGTTCCGCCGACCGCAGCACGAACGGCACGGTCGTGTTTTGCGACGAGCGCGGTCCGGCCGCCGCCCGGGCGGTCATCGTGAGCTACACGGGCCGACCGCGCGTCGACAACGTAGACCCCGGCGGCCACGCTTTGGCCTGCGCGAGTTTGTCATAAGCAGCCGGCCCGAAATGCCGCTCGTCAGCGTCGATCGGCCGGTCGTCGGAAGAATGTCGGAGGCCCCGGCGGACCTTCGTATAGTCCGCCTCCATGAATGCACCCCAACAGAACGGCTTTACGCTATGGGAGCTCCTCGTGACGCTGCTCGTCGCCGGCGTTCTGATCGGCATCGGCGTGCCGAACATGATGGAGTTTCAGCGCAATAACGCCAACGTGGCCGCAGCCAACACGCTCGTGACGGGCACGTTGATGGCTCGCGCAGAAGCCGTGAAACGCCAAGTGCCGGTCGGGCTATGCCTAAGCGACAACCCGAATGCCGCGACGCCTACCTGCAGCCCGAACGGTGTCGCGGACTCCGCTACGCGCGGCTTCGTCGTCTGGGTGGACGAGAACGGCAACACAGATCCGGCGACCGGAGCCCCCATCTTGACGGATGCGACCGACGGCAACCGGGCCATCGACGCCAATGAGCAAGTGCTCATGCGCGCCACGCCGCCCGGCGGCACGATTCGAACGTCCGCGAGCTGCGGCAACGTGAGCTATGGCTCCAACGGGTTCCCGCGCAACGGGGGCCCCTGCGCCGTCGCCACGCCCGTCGTCGTGTTGTTTTGCGACGACCGCGGCAATCGCTCGACGTCCGGTCAGCTTTCCACGGCGCGCATCGTAGAAATCGACCGTCTCGGACGCGGTCAGGTTCTGCAGCAGCTCGCTGACGTAACCAACCGGATCGCGAACGCGCCCCTCTCAGCTGTCGGGCCGAACTGCCCGTAACCGCCCAGGAACGATCGATGACAGTGCAGTCCTCTTTCAAGCAACGCGGCTTCAGCCTCATCGAGGCCATGGTGTCGCTCGTCGTCGTGTCCGTCGGCATGATCGGCATCGCCGCGCTCTACGGTCAGGGGCTCGGCGCCGGCCGCACGGCTCTGTACCGCACTCAGGCCGTGAACCTCGCGGCCGACATGGCCGACCGCATCCGCGTCAACCGTCTCGGCGACGCGGCCTACGGCGGCGCCGCGGCGAACAACAACTGCGACCCGGGCGGCGGCGTCAATTGCACGCCGGCGCAAATGGCCGCGAACGATCTGTTCGTCTGGCAGGCGCAAGTGGCCGCGCAGCTGCCGAACGGCCAAGGCGTCGTTCAATACGCAGCCGGTACGCCGCCGAGCTACACGATCCAAGTGAGCTGGCAAGAAGTGGGTCTTGGCCAGATCACCCATCAAATCGTCATTCAGGTTCCGACGATATGAGCTCGCATACCGTGCAACGAACGATGGACGCCCTGCGACGGCGCCATGCCGGCATGACGCTGATCGAGCTCATGGTGGCGCTCGCGATCGGCGCGTTTCTCATGATCGGCGCCGTCAAGGTGTTCATGCAGGGACGCACGACGTTCCGTATCACCGAGTCGATATCGCGTCTGCAGGAGAACGGCAGGTTCGCGCTCGATGCGATCGAGCCCGACATCCGCATGGCACACTTCTTCGGCTTGACGGCGCGTACGACGAAGATCCAAAACCGCGCCGGCCCGGCCGATCCGAACGGGCTCGGCGTCGACACGTGTGGCGTCAACTGGCTCATCGACTTCGACAACTCCATTCAAGCCACCAACGGCAGCGCGCCGTTTCCGTGGGCTTGTGCGGCTTGGAGCGGAGCCGCGGCCAATGCTGACACGTTGGTCGTGCGCCGAGTGGCGCAAGACGTTACCGCGCCCGCGGCGCTGACGGCGGGGCAGATGTACATCCACAGCGCGCGGTTCGTCGACGCCCAGATCTTCCAGGGACCGCCCGCCCCGTCCGGCTTCAACCCGACGACGAGCGAGACCCATGCCATGGTCGTCAACGGGTATTACATCGACAACGGATCGGCGCTCGGTCCCAACATTCCGTCGCTGCGCCGCAAGTTCTTGCAAGCGGACGGCAGGATCGGGGACGAAGAGGTTCTGCCCGGCGTCGAAGACATGCAAATTCAGCTCGGCGTCGACATGGACGCGACGGGCCAGCCGAACCGCGGCTCGATCGATCGCTACGTGAATCCCGGCGATCCGATCATCACGCCGGGCAACGCGGCCTTCAATCCGGACGCCGAGATACTGGCGGTACGGATCTGGCTCCGGGTCCGCGCCGAGAACATCGAGAACGGTTTCACGGACACCACTGTTTACCAATACGCAGATCAGAACGTCGGCCCATTCGGCGACAACTTCCGCCGCATCGTGGTCTCGAAGACGATCTATCTGCGTAACGCGCGGCCGCCCGCCTGACCGAAGAGCTCATCACATGAAAACGATACGTCATCAGACAACGCTCCGGGCCCAACAAGGCGCCACGCTCGTCGTCGGCCTCGTTCTGTTGCTCGTGCTGACCGTGCTCGGCGTCTCGGGCATGAACACGGCGACGATGGAAGTGACGATGGCGAGCAACACGCAGTTTCAACAGGACGCTTTTCAGGAAGCCGAGGACGGCATCGACATCGCGATCGCGCAGAAAAATTACACGACCGTCGCTCCGACGGTCCTGGCGTGGCTCGGGGACCCCGACTACGACCGCCAATCGATCACGACCTTCGCCGCGACGACGCCGGTGCCGGATCTCGCGTTCAGCATGGGGACGAGCACCGGTTCCGTGCAGGCCTTTCATTTCGACATCTTGTCGGTGGGTCGAGGGCCGCGTAACGCGACGTCGACCCATCATCAGAGCTTCTACGTCGTAGGTCCGGCGGCGGCCCCTGATCGGGCGGCCGAGCGGACATAGGGAGAACAGCATGATTCGCGCAGGAATGACGATTGCACTGGGTTTGTGGGCGTTGACGGCGACTGCCGGCATGCGCGTGCTCGAGCAGGTCGAGCAACCTTACGAGCTCGATCTGTCGGCCGTGCAGATGCCGGCCGGCCCGGCCGGCACGGTCTCGTTCAAGACGTGCGATACGTGCCGCCTGGAATTGCGCTCCGTGTACTCGGGGACGAAGTATTTCGTGAATGGACGCGAGCTGGCGTTCAAGGATTTCTTGCCGGCCGTGCAGAGCCTTCGCGCGGCGACGAGCCGGAGCTCGCTGCCGTTCGTGGGGCTGTTCGTCGACCTGCAATCACAGCGAGTGACGCGGATCACCGTGCGCGTAGGCGCCAAGTAATTACCCTGCCGCAGCTAGGAAGGCGACGGTCAACGAATTTAGAGGGATGCAGACATGAGTCTTACCAGAAAACAGGTTGCTTGGTTCGCCTTGGGTGCACTCTGGGCCACGCTTACGTGCAGCCCGGCCATGGCCGACGACACGGAGCTGTTCGTCGGCATGCCGAGCGCATCGTCGGCGACGCGCCCGAACATTCTGTTCATCGTCGACAACTCCGGCAGCATGGGCACGCTCGTGCGCACGCAAACGACCTACGACCCGGCCGTGAGCTACCCCGGAAGCTGTAGCTCGAGCGAGATCTACTGGCGCACGGGCACGGGCAATCCGCCGAGCTGTGGAACCAGCCGGTACTTCGACACCGGCGGCGATGATGTGCCAAGCCGGCCTGAACGCCCTCAACACGGCGGGCTTCTTCACGGACACGATGGCCCAATACGATCCGAGCACCGGCAACGGCGGCAGGCGCTGGGAAACGATCAACCAGAACCGCAAAAACAACCTCGTCGAGTGTCAGGACGACAACGGTGTGCACGGTGACGGGAATCCGGCCGGAGATGTCTACCCGCGCAACGGCGTGCGAACCGTGGCGGCGAACGCCTGGCAAAGCAGCGCGAATGGAGGTGTCGTTTGGGGCCAGACACCCGCTGGACCAAATCTACACCGTGTATTCGGGCAACTATCTGAACTGGTACTACGGTGCCACGGCGTTCGAAACCCGCTTGAAGGTGGTGCAAGACGTCGCGTCGAACCTGTTGAATTCGATCAACGGCGTCAATGTCGGCCTCATGATCTTCAACGACAACGAAGGCGGCTATGTCGTTCACGCGATGGAGAACATCTCGACGGCGCGCTCGAGCATGATCAGCGACATCAATGCCCTCACACCCACGACCTGGACTCCGCTGTCGGAGACGCTCTATGAGGCGGGCCTCTACTACCGCGGCCAAAAAGTCGACTACGGCACGAGCAGCGTGGCGGCGTCCCGCGACTCGGGCAACCCGAACGTCTACGACTCGCCGCTCTCGATTGAGCTGCCAGAAGAACTTCATCGTGCTACTGACGGACGGCGAGCCGACCAAAGACCACAGCGCGGACTCGACAATCACGTCGCTGCAAGACGCGAACGGCGACACCTTTCGCCGACTTCGTGCCGGGCGGAACGTGCGATCCGGAGACGTATCCGGCCGGGCTTCAGTCCGGACGGCGGCGAGTGCCTCGACGACCTCGCCCAATTCCTGCACGAAGGCGATCATGTCGACGCTGCCCGGCGCTCAGAACGTCACCACGTACACGATCGGCTTCACGGTCGATCTCCCGATCCTGGCCGACACGGCCGCGCGCGGCGGCGGCAAGTACTACACGGCAAACGACACGGCTTCGCTGTCGACGGCCCTGACGAACATCGTGACCTCGATCCTCGACACGCAAACGACGTTCCTGTCGCCGACGGTGTCGGTCAACAGCTTCAACCAGCACGCGCAACTTGAACGATCTTTTCATCAGCGTCTTCAAGGCCTCGGCCAACACGCATTGGCCCGGCAACCTCAAGAAATACCGCCTGCGATCCGGCGACGGACGCAATCGTCGACGCCAACGGTGCTGCCGCAGTCGACCCGGCAACGGGCTTCTTCGCCGACACGGCGCAGAGTTTTTGGTCGGCGGGCGCGGACGGCTCGGATATTCAAGCCGGCGGCGCCGCCCACTCGATCCCGGCATACGACGCCGCAAGGTATACACGTACATCTCGGCAGCCCGATCCTGACGGCTGCCGGCCAACAGCGTCTCGACGACGAACAGCCGCTGACGCGACACGATGCTCAACATCGGCCATCGCCGGCGACCCGACGCACGACGACCTCGTCGACTTCATCAACGGTCTCGACGTGACGGACGTCAACCAGGACAACGACAACACGGAGTCACGCAATCAGATGGGCGATCCGCTGCACTCGCAGCCGGCCACAGTGATCTATGGTCCCGACGGCAGACGACGCACGTAGTGTACTTCGCGACCAACGACGGCTATCTGCATGCGATCGACACGCAAGACCGGCGTCGAGCATTGGGCCTTCATTCCGCCCGGACTTCCTCGCGAACCAGGTGGAGCTTTGTACGTCAATCGAGTCGCGCGCGACGAAGGATACGGCATCGACGGCAGCCTGCGCATTCAGATCCTGGCCGACGGCGACGGCGTCATCGAGCCCGGGCGAGAAGGTCGTATCTATTCTTCGGCGTACGTCGCGGCGGCGATGTCTACTACGGCCTGGACGTCACGGATCCCGATGCACCGCAGTTGCTGTGGCGGCTCGACTGCGAGCAATCTGCCCGGCGTCGGCCAGATCTGGGCCACGCCGGTCCCCGCGCGCATCAACGTTCAGGGCGCGTCGCAGAATGCGCAGAAGTTCGTGCTCGTGATCGGCGGCGGCTATGAGCCCGACCAGGACAACGTCACGGCCAGCACGGACCGATCGGCAACGCGATCTATATCGTCGACTCCGTCAGCGGCAACCTGCTCTGGCACGGCAGCAAGAGCGGCGCGACACAAGAACTTCGCCGTCGCGAACAAGTCATGGACTACTCGATTCCGGCCGAAGTCAAAGTCATCGATTTCGACGGCGACGGCTTTGCCGACCGCATGTACGCCGCGGACATGGGCGGCCAGGTCTGGCGCTTCGACGTGTTCAACGGTCAATCGGCCGCGAACCTCGTCAATGGCGGCGTCATCGCCCAGCTCGGGGCCGCACCGTCGGCGACACCAGCGGTCGCCGATACGCGCCGATTCTACTACTCGCCCGACGTCGCCCTCGTGAGCACGAAGGATTATCACTTCGTGCACGTCGGCATCGGCTCGGGCCATCGTGCACATCCGCTCAGCCTCGGCGAACGAGGATCGCTTCTACGCGCTGCGCGACTAATGCCGGTCTCGCTCAGTGGACGCAGACTCAGTACGACTCGTTCACGCCGATCAAAGACTCCGACCTCGTCGATGTGACAACCGAACGTCAACGCAAGCGTGCCCCAAGGCGATGCTGGCTGGAAGCTATTGCTCGACGACGCCGGCGCCGGCTGGCGCGGTGAGAAGGTGCTCGCGGAAGCACGCACGTTCAACAACCAGGTGTTCTTCACGACGTTCATCCCGTCTGCGAGCGCCACGAGCTGTGAGCCGCAGCTCGGCATCAACAGGCTCTATGTCATGAGTCTGTTCAACGGCGCACCGGTCAACAATCTAGATAATTCGCAGGACCCGGACAACCTGACGGAGACCGACCGGTATAAGGAATTTACGGGCTCGATCTCGAGCGAGGTCACGTTCATATTCCCCTCGCCCGACGACGCGAACTGCGTCGGCGACGCATGCACACCGCCGCCCGTCGCGTGCGTCGATCTGTTCTGTTTCCCACCGGGATTCGCCAATAATCCGGTGCGGACGTTCTGGAGTCAGGACAGTATCGACTAGACTCGTGACCTACTCCCTCGCCACGGCGGGGGAGTAGGCGGCAGCATGGAGCTTCCGAGGGAACCCACACATATGGACGACGCAATGCACCGAAATGCCTTCAGGGCCCGACACGTGTCCCTGCGCCACATGGCCGGCGTCACCTTGCTCGAGCTCATGGCGGTGGTCACGATCATCGGCGTGCTCGGCATGATTGCAATCCCGAGCTATCGACAGTACACGATGAGAGCGCAACGCACCGAAGCCAAGACGGCGCTGCTCCAGCTCGCCGCGAACGAGGAGCGCTTCTACCTGCAGAATCGCCGCTACGGCACGGTCGCCGAAATGCAAGCGGCCAACTATCCCGTAGCAAGCGAAAACGGCGTATACACGATCGCGATTGCCACGACGAACGGCCTCGCCGTCGACTACACGGCCACCGCGACGCCCGCTAGCGGCGGCGGGACGAACGGTGTCGACATGAGCGCCGACACCGAGTGCCAATCGTTCTCGATCAACTCTCAGGGCGCGAAGACCGCGACTCCGGATACGAATCAGCGCTGCTGGTAGGCTCGCTCGGCGCCGGGCCGTCGGCCGCCGACCTATCGGCGTCGGCCCTTGTGCCGGCCGAAATCGAGCAGGTTATCGAGTATCAGGAGCCCCGCGCCAACCGTGATCGCCGAGTCGGCCACGTTGAACGCCGGGAAGTACCAGTTCTCGTAGTGCACGCGAATGAAATCGATCACGTAGCCCCAGAGCACGCGGTCGATGACATTACCGAGGGCGCCGCCGAGCACGAGCGACAAACCGGCTGCCAACACGTGGTGCCCCTTCGCGGGCAACCGTCGTAGCCACACGAGGATGCCCGCGCTCACGATCAAGCCGAGGCCCGTGAAAAGCCATCGCTGCCAGCCCGAGGCATCGCTCAGGAAGCTGAAAGCCGCGCCTTGGTTGTGCAGTCGCGTGATCTCCAATACCGGCAACAGCACGAGCTCCTCGAATTCGTCGAAGTGCTCGGTGATCAGGTACTTCGTCCATTGATCCAGCCCGATCACGAGCAGCGCAAGCCAGAGCCAATTCGACGCCCCAGCGCGCAACGAAAACCAGCGACGGGCGCTCATGGGCGCTTCGAATCGCGGGCGAGGCCGCAACGTCCACTGCACGTCCCCTTCGTCCTGACGCGCGACGAAAGCGTCGTCTCCGGGCATGGACCACCGGCTCGCAAGCGTTTCGCTCATCACATAGTCCCGATGCCGGCCGAGCGCGGCTTCGACGTCGGCATCACCCTCCACCTGCAGCACGATCCGATCGGACACCTCGAGCCCGGCCTGCTTGCGCGCATCCTGCACGGCGCGCACGAGCTCACGCGCGACACCCTCGAGCTGAGCTCGTCGGTCAGCGTCGTGTCCAGCCCCACGAGGTATCCGCCGTCCTCGGCACACGCGAACCCTTCGGCAGACGCGGTCTCGACGAGCAGATCCTCGGGCTCGACAACCACGCTCTCGCCGTCGATCGGCAAGCGTCTGCGTCTCGCCGCGCGCGACGGCGGCCGCGATCGCGGCCCCGTCGGCGGCTTGGAGGAAACCGCGAATGGCCGGAATCAGCTTGCCGTAGCGCTTGCCGATCCGCGGCAGGTTCGGCTTGATCCGATAGCTCACGAGCTCGGCATCGCGCGGAATCAGCTCGACCGCCTTGACGTTGAGCTCCTCGAGGATCTGCTCCTCGTGCCGACGCACGGCGTGCGCGGCCGCATCGTCCGGCACTCGAACCAGCAGCCTGCGACAGCGGCTGGCGAACTTTGAGGCGCGAGGCATTGCGCGCGGCGCGGCCGAGCCCGACGATGCGCTGGACGACTTCGGTCTCCGCCAAGAGCGCGCGATCGAGACGCGCGGGATTTGCCACGGGCCAGCCGGCCATGTGCACGCTGATCGGCGCGCTCGCACTGACCGATCTGACCGAATTTTGATAGACGGCTTCGCTGATGAACGGCACGAACGGCGCCATGAGCCTCGTGAGCGCATCGAGGCACTCATAGAGGGTCAGATATGCCGATTGCTTGTCGTCGCCGCTCGCGGCCTTCCAGAACCGGCGGCGATTGCGCCGCACGTACCAATTGCTGAGCTGGTCGACGAATGTCTCGATCGCAGCTCCGGCGCGCAGCGCGTCGTAGTCGTCCAGCGCGGCCGTCGTCGTCTCGATCGTCTGCTCGAGCAGCGCGAGCACCCAGCGATCGATCTCGGGGCGCTCGTCATGCGGCACGTCGCTGGCCAGATCGATCTCGTCGAGCTCGGCGTACATGACGAAGAACGCGTACGTGTTCCAAAACGTGTTGATGAAGCTGCTCGCGACGTCGGCGATGATCTCGACCGAAACGCGCTTCTGCACATCGGGAGCTACTCGCGCCGTGAAGTGCCAACGCAAGGCGTCCGCGCCGACGGCGTCGAACACGTCGTACGGATTCAAGATGTTGCCGAGCGACTTCGACATCTTCTTGCCGTCGGCATCTACGATGTGACTCAGACAAATCACGTTGCGATACGCGACCTGATCCGCGGCCATCGTGGCGATGGCGTGCAGCGTGTAGAACCAGCCGCGTGTTTGGTCAATGGCTTCGCAAATGAAGTCGGCCGGGAAGCTCGTCTCGAAAGTCTCGGTGTTCTCGAACGGATAGTGCCACTGCGCAAACGGCATTGCGCCGGAATCGAACCAGCAGTCGATGACCTCGGCCACGCGCCGATATTCGCGTCCATCGTGAACGAACGTCACACCGTCGATCGCGGGTCGATGCAAGTCGAGTCCTGCGAGCGTTCGCCCGGAGCGTTCCTCGAGCTCGGCGACCGAGCCCACGCAGATGTAATCGCCCTGCCCGTCCGTCCAAACCGGCAACGGCGTGCCCCAGAACCGCTCGCGCGACAGCGCCCAGTCGATGTTGTTCTCGAGCCAATTGCCGAACCGGCCCTCGCGAATGTGCTCGGGGACCCATTTGATGGTCTCGTTGAGCGCCACCATGCGCTCGCGATACTCGGTCGTGCGGATGTACCACGCGTTCTTGGCGTAATAGATCAGCGGATCACCCGTGCGCCACCCGAAGGGATAGTTGTGCAGATACTTCTGCGCGCGAAACAGCAACCCTCGGTCACGCAGCAGCTCGATGATCACCGGATCGGCGTCTTTGAAGAACTTGCCCGCCACGGGCTCGACGGCCGGCACGAAGTAGCCGTCGTCGCCGACGCCGTGCACGACGGGCAACCCGTGACGCTGTCCCAGCTTCAAGTCGTCCTCGCCGTAGGCGGGCGCGATATGCACGATGCCGGTGCCATCTTCGGTCGTGACGAAATCCGCCGTCCGCACGCGGCAGATATCCCCGGCGGCATCCAAGTAGTCGAACAAGCGCTCATAGCGCATGCCGTCGAGGTCGGCGCCGCGGGCGCTGCGCACGATGCGATGCTCGCCGTCGCCGAGCACGGCCGTCAGAAGGTCTCGCGCGAGGACGAAAGTCTCGCCGTCGCGCTCCACCCACACGTATTCGATATCCGGATGCACGGCGAGCAGCAAGTTGGCCGGCAAGGTCCATGGCGTCGTCGTCCACACCAGAAACGACGTGCCGGGCTCGTCCGCCACGCGAAAACGTACGTACACGGAAGGATCTTCGACCTCCCGGTACCCCTGAGCGACCTCGTGAGAGGACAAAGTCGCTCCGATGCGCGGGTCGTAGGGCACGACTTTGTAGCCCTGATAGATCAAACCCTTGTCCCAGATCTGCTTCAGCAGCTGCCAAACGCTCTCGATGTAATCGTTGTGGAGCGTGAAATAGGCCTCTTTGAAGTCGACCCAAAAGCCCATGCGCTCGGTCATGGCTTCCCATTCGGCCACGTGACGCATCACGGAAGCGCGGCACTGCGCCGTGAAGCTCGCAATGCCGACTTCCTGCTCGATGCGCTTCTTGTCGAAGATGCCGAGCTCTTTCTCGATCTCGTGCTCGACGGGCAAACCGTGCGTGTCCCAACCCGCCTTACGCGGACAATGGAACCCGCGCATGGTTTTGTAACGCGGGTATAGGTCCTTGAACGTGCGCGCCAACACATGGTGGATGCCGGGGCGGCCGTTGGCCGTGGGCGGGCCTTCGTAAAAGACGAACTTGGGGCGGCCCTCGCCCCCGGCGACGATGCGGCCGAATACATCCTCGCGCCGCCAGAACTCGAGCATTCGCTTCTCGAGCTCAGGCCCGTCGTAACGTGCGCCTACTGCTTCGAACATGACACTTGCCGGAAATTTGGGGCGCTAAGTGTACGCGATTCAATCGCTTAGCGCAGCCTTGGCCGCGGCCACGTCGGCGCCGATCTGTCGCCGCAAGGCATCGAGATCGGGATAGTGGCGCTCCTCGCGCAGCCGCTCGACGAAATGCACGGTGATGTACTCGCCGTAGATGTCTCGATCGTAGTCGAAAATGAAGACCTCGAGCAGCGCATGGTTGCCACCGATGGTGGGCCGCGTGCCGACGCTGGCAACGCCGTCGAGCGCCTCGGGGCCGAGACCCGTGACACGCGCGGCGAAAATGCCGTCCACGGGTGCCTGCAAACGTTTCAGGTTGACGTTCGCCGTCGGAAAACCGAGCTCGCGGCCCAGGCCGAGACCGCGTACGACGCGCCCGGAGATCGAATAGTCGCGGCCGAGCATGCACCGGGCCGCGGCGAGGTCGCCGCTTTGGAGGGCGGCTCGAATTGCAGTGCTGCTAACCCGCTCCGCGCCCCAATAGACGGGCGCCACCCGAGACAACGTGAACCCGTGGCGACTGGCCCCTTCACGAAGGTCCGCGAGGTCGCCGCGGCGGCCCGCGCCGAAACGAAAGTCGTCACCGACCACCACATGGGTCGCATGCAGCGCACCGGCGAGCAACTCGTCGACAAAAACCTCGGGCGCGAGGTTACGAATCGCGCCGAAGTACGGACAGAAATGCTCGTCGACCCCCAGCAATTCGAGCAACTCGAAGCGCTCACGGAACCGAGTGAGCCGGGGCGGGGCCGTGGCAGGGGCGAAGAATTCCTTAGGCGTGGGCTCGAACGAGAAAACCAGCGTCTTCGCCCCAGTCGCCGCACCGATTCGCTGCGCCTGCTCGATGATCGCCCGGTGTCCGAGATGCAGTCCATCGAACACGCCGATGGCCACGCTGCGCGGTCCAGCGTCCGAGTGCGCCCGCAGCGCATCGAGAGTCCTATAAAGCTGCATGGCGCTCCTAACCTTGCGAGCCCGACGCGGCCGTGCCCAGGCGCAGCGACCCGAACCTCAAGCCGAAGACGTAACAGGCCCCGAAGTAAACGATCGAGCCGCCGCCGACGCAAGCGACCAATGCCGCGACGCGGCCGACGGCACCGAGCGCCAGCCAGCTGCCGATCTCGCTGCGCGCGATCGACAGTGCGCCGGCCATCAAAAGACTTGCCGCAAAGACTTGGATCGTGAGGCTGCGCCAGCCCGGCCGCGGCCGATAAACACCCGAGCGCAGCAAGCCGGTCAAGAGCACCGCGGAGTTGAACAGCCCCGAGCACGTCGTCGCGGCCGCGAGCCCCGCATGCGGCGGTGCCCAGCCCGTCCGCAGCAGCGCGAGCACGAACGTGATGCTCAGCATCATGCTGAGCCCCAAGGCTTGAACCCCGATGCGCACGGGCGTGCGCGTGTCTTGCCGCGAAAAGTAGCCGGGCGAGAGCACCTTGACGAGGATGAACCCGAGGAGCCCGGCGCGAATACGCCACGAGGCTCGAGGCCGCCATCGCGACGTCGCGCGCGCCGAACTCGCCGCCGATAAAACAGCGTGCTCGATCATCGGCTCCGCCAACAAGCCCAAGCCGATGGCCGCCGGCAACGCAATGACGAGGACGAGCCGCAGCGCCCAATCGAGCGTCGCCGCGAACGCCTCATCCGACGCGCTCGCATGGTGCTCGGCCAAGGCGCGGCAAAATCACCGTCGCCAGCGCGATGCCGAACACACCGAGCGGAAACTCGACGAGTCGATCGGAATAGTAGAGCCAGCTGATGCTGCCGGCCGCGAGGAACGACGCGATCAACGTGTCGAGCAGAATATTGATCTGCGCGACCGAGGAGCCGAAAACGGCCGGCAGCATGAGCCGCAGGATTCGCCGCACGCCTTCGTGCGCCCAGCCCCATCGCGGCCGCGGCAACAGGCCGAGCCTGGCGAGAAACGGCAACTGAAAACCCAGCTGCACCAAGCCGGCGACGAAGACGCCGATCGCAAGACCCAGCCCCGGGCGCCCGAGCAGCGGATCGACCCAGCCCGCGAACGCAATCAGGACGACGTTCAGCAGCACGGGCGTGAAAGCGGCGACGGCGAAGCGGCGGTGCGAATTGAGGATCGCGCCGCTCAACGCGGTCAGTGAGATGAAGAACAAGTAGGGAAACGTAAATCGCAGCATCGCGGTGGCCGTGCCGAACCGGCCGTCGTCGCCGACGAACCCGGGCGCGAACACCAGCACCACGAGCGGCGCGGCGACCACGCCGACCACCGTCGTGGCGAGCAGGATCGAGGCCGAACGTCCCGGCCACGCGGTCGATCAGCTCGCGCGGTCCTCCGCCGCGCCGCGTCACTCGATACTCGGCGATGACCGGAACGAAGGCCTGCGAGAATGCCCCCTCGGCGAAGAACCGCCGGAGCAGGTTCGGAATCCTGAACGCGACCGTGAAAGCGTCCATGACGGGGCCCGCGCCGAACCAGTGGATAGAGCGATATCGCGCACGAGGCCCGACACGCGCGACAGCAGCGTCATCGAGCCCACGACGGAGGTCGACCGCAGCAACGCTCGCGCCCGGCGGCGTGCATTTCGGTCTCAGCAGGTGCGGACATGGCCGTGGGGCCGGCGAATGCCCTGTTCCACGAGGAGGATCACTGGCTTACGCTTGACTTGCTCAGGGACGGTCCGAATAATACCGCCCTTTCCGGCACCCGGCCGGAACTCGTGGAATAGACACCTTGGCCAACATCCAGTCGGCAAAGAAGCGCGCGCGCCAGGCCGTCAAGCGCCGCGCGCACAATGTGGCGCTGCGCTCGCGCGTGCGCACCGCCATCAAGCGCGTGCTGAAGGCCGTCGCAGCCGGCGACAAGGAAGCCGCCAAAGCCGGCCTTCGCAGGCCGTGGTGCCCGAGATCGACCGCATGGCCAGCAAGGGCATTATCCACAAGAACCGCGCGGCACACTACAAAAGGCAGCTCAACGCCAAGCTACGGGCCATGCGCCTGATTCGGCCGGTAACGGCCTTCTGCGTCCTCGCTCCTCCAAGATAGCCCATGACGTCCTGCGCGAGGCGCCTCGTGCCCTCGCCCGTCAGTGCGCTGATCGCGAACACCGGCCCCTGCCAGCCGAGCCTGCCACGAGGTCGCGCGATCCGGGCTCCTCGCGCTCGGCTGCGGCAGCAGATCCATCTTGTTGAGCACGAGCCAACGAGGCCTCTCCGCCAACGCGCGCCGAGTAGCGGCCGAGCTCGCCCTCGACCGAGCGCAGACCGCCACGGGATCGCCCGCCCGAGTCTGCGCACCGCGTCGACGAGATGCAGCAACAGCCGCGTCCGCTCGAGATGGCTTGAGGAACGCATGCCGAGGCCGGCGCCTTCGGCCGCGCCTTCGATCAGCCCGGGAATGTCGGCAATCACGAAGCTGCTCTCGGCATCCACGCGCACGACGCCGAGCTGCGGATGCAGCGTCGTGAAGGGATAGTCGGCGACCTTCGGCCGCGCAGCCGACAGCGCCCGCGTCAGCGTCGACTTGCCCGCGTTCGGCGCGCCGAGCAGCCCGACGTCGGCCAGCAGCTTGAGCGCGAGACTTCAGATGCCGACGCCTTCGCCGGGCTGGCCCGGCGTCGAACTGCCGCGGAGCACGATTGACGCTGCTCTTGAATCGGGTGTTGCCGCGACCGCCCTGCCCGCCCTTGGCGACGGCAGAGCGATTCGCCGTCCCGGTCAGGTCGCCGAGCGTCTCGCCGGTGTCCAGATCCTCGACCTCCGTGCCCTTCGGCAACGTCGATCAGGAGTCCTGCGCCCGACGCGCCGGTCATGTTCCGCCCGGCGCCGCCGCGCCCGCTGGCGGCCTTGAACCGGCGCTGCACGCGGAAATCCGCGAGCGTATTGAGCCCTTCGCGAGCCGCAGGCACGATGCTGCCGCCGTCCCCGCCGTCGCCGCCGTCCGGCCCGCCGCGCGGAATGTATTTCTCGCGCCGAAAGCTCGCGCAGCCGTAGCCGCCGCGGCCGGCCTCGACCCGATATCTGCTTCGTCGACGAATTTCATTTGGTATCGTCCGGCAACACCTGTCGCGCTGCGGGCCCCGAGACGAAAAAGCCCCGCCGGAGCGGGGCTTTTCTCGGCCGTTGCAGCTTGTGCCGCCGCTCAGTCCGCGGCGAGCGACGCTGACCACGCGCCGATTTCTCGGCCCCTTGTCGCGAACTGCAACGCGGCCGGCAGCCGTCGCGAACAGCGTGTGGTCGCGGCCGATGCCGCACATTGGGCCCGGATGAAATTGTGTGCCGCGCTGGCGGACGATGATGTTGCCGGCGAGCACGCTCGCCGCCGAAACGCTTGACGCCGAGTCGTTTCGATTCCGAATCGCGGCCGTTCTTGGAGCTGCCGCCTGCTTTCTTATGTGCCATGCCTCGATCTCCCTAGGCCTTCTCGGCACCCGTGATCGAGGTGATCTGCACCTCGGTGAAATGCTGCCGATGGCCGCGCCGCGCTTGTAATTCTTGCGCCGGCTTGAACTTTGACGACGTCGATCTTGCTTGGCGGCCCTGCGCCGTCACCGTGCCCGCGACCTTGCCGCCGGCGACGAGCGGAGCACCGACGTTGACGCTCGCACCCTCGCCGACGAGCAGGACCTGGTCGAACTCGACGGTGCGCCGACCTCGGCCTCGAGCCGCTCTACACGCAGGCGATCGCCTTGGCTGGCCCGGTATTGCTTACCGCCGGTCCGAATTACTGCATACACGTGGGATAACTCCTGGCTAGGGACTGCCCCGGGCGAGCCCGCGGAAAGGCCCGGAATTCTAGTGACTTCTGCGGTTGGGTCAACGCGCTCCCACACGAACGGCCCGCCGGCAGTCCCCGGCTCCGTCTTGCGCGAGTGCCGGGCCAGACTCGCCAACTTCGCCGCTTGAGGCATTATCCTCTCGATGCCTCTTGCCGAAAACCAGCCCCCTGCCGTCCCTTCCCTCGACTCGCTCACGGGCTCTCGTCGCCGACGACTGGGCGACGTCAACCGGGTCATCTTCCAGCGCCTCGGCAGCGACGTGGCGCTCGTCAACCAGGTCGCTCACCACATTATCCATCATGGCGGCAAACGGCTGCGCCCGCTCGCCGTGCTGTCTGGCCGCGCGTGCTTGCGGCTGCGACGGCGCCGATCACGTGCCGGCGGCCGCCATCATCGAGTTCATCCACACGGCCACGCTGCTGCACGACGATGTCGTCGACAACTCGGGGCTCCGCCGCGGGCAGAAACCGCAAACTCGCTGTTCGGCAATCAGGCCAGCGTGCTCGTCGGCGACTTCCTCTATTCCCGAGCGTTCCAGATGATGGTCGGAGCTCAACGAGCTGCGCGTTCTTGACGTCTTGGCCAACGCGACGAACACGATCGCCGAGGGCGAGGTGCTGCAGCTCATGAACTGCAACAACCCCGACATCAGCGAAGCCGACTACATGGAGGTCATCTACCGCAAGACGGCCAAGCTGTTCGAAGCCGGCGACGCGGCTCGGCGACGATCTTGGCCGGTCAGGCGACGCGCCGAGCAATCGCTCGTCAGCTACGGCCGACACCTCGGCCACGCGTTCCAGCTCGTCGACGATGCGCTCGACTACGATGCCGAGCCCGAAGAGTTCGGCAAGAACATCGGCGACGACCTCGCCGAAGGCAAGCCGACGCTGCCGCTCATCTACGCCATGGCCCACGGCAGCTGCCGCGGAACGGCACATGATTCGCGAAGCCATCGAGACGGCAGGCACGCAGAACCTCACGTCGATTCAGCTCGCGATCGAAACGTCGGGCGGCCTGCGCTACACGGCCGAGCGCGCCGAGCAGGAAGCTCGAGCACGCCGTTCGCCGCGCTCGCGACCGCTGCCGCGCTCGAAGTACCGCGACGGACTCGACCGGTCTCGCCCACTTCGCCATCATGCGCCGCTTCTAGAGCACGGCGGCGCGCCCGCGATCCCGGCGCCTCCGCGGAGGCCGTGCGCCGACAGATACGCCTTCTGTCTTCGCTCGACGGCCTTGAAGCCGCGCGAGCTGCTCGGCGTCGCCGGCGCCTGATACTGCGCTTTCCACTCGCGCATATGGCATGCCGTAGACCGCTCCTGCGCGCGCGTTCGAGATCGATGTCGAGCCACGCTCGCGCGCGGCCTCGGCGTACCACTTGCTCAAGCAGTTGCGGCAAAAGCCCGCGAGGATCATGAGCTCGATGTTCTGCACGTCCTTGCGCGCGTCGAAGATGCGCGAGCAGCCGGCGCAGCACCGCCGCATCGAGCTCCGTTTTGCGTTTCGCGGTCGCATGTCACTCCGGCGTCGCCGATTTGCTCGAGTTCAGTGAACTGTCACTCCAATGTGGTCTGTATCGCGGCGCCATGCTCAAACCGCGCCGCGCGGCGGCCGCGATCATGTCCGGCCAAAGCGCAGCCGCCGCGGAGCCCGCGGTCGCTGCGCGAAGCGCTCGGCGAGCCGCCGCGCCTGGTCGGGCGAGAACAGGTCGCGCCAATCGCCCACGGCACCCTTACGCACGAACTCCGGCATCTCCGGCCGGCGCTCCGGCTCGACCAACGCCGCTGATCCCGGCGCATGCTCGGCGAAGCTGCTCGCCTCGACGACGCGCTCGAGCTTCGCGGGAATGGCAGCCGTCTCGCACGCCGGCGACCCGAGGAATCGCGCCACGTCGATTATCGCCGCTCGCGCATGCCTGACTTCATCCGCCTCGTACGTCAGGAACAGCACGTTGGCGGCGCCCTTCGACCTGCGCATCCACGAAACAGGTGCTCGAAGTAGTCGCCGAAGTCGACCTCGCCGCGCACGAAGCATTCGAAAAAGTCCTCGAACGTCCCGTCGGCGAAGTCGTAGTGCTGCGGAGAAGCCGCGCGTATGATGGAAGAACGAAACCGCGCAATCGAACGGGTTTGCGGGCCACGTAACATGTAGCGGCTGTCGGCGCTCCACGGCGTCGCGCTCGAACGGCAGGTGCGTTTTGATCAGCCGCGGCTTCGGCAACGCGCCTTCGACGTCTTCGCGCCCACCTCCTCGAGGTGCGGAAACACGTCGGTCAGGCTTCGTCCGCTCGACAGCGGTTCGCCACCGTTGACCAGCAAGATAGATGATGTATTGCATCCAAGTCGTGCCGCATTTCGGGTAAGTGCAAACGAACACGTCGCCGGCGCGCGGCGCGTATTGCTAGCCCGACTCGAAGCCTTCGGCCGGGAAGCCCAGGGGCATGCGGAAGCCGTCGTGCATCCTATAGCGCGGCCTTTGCCGACCGCCGTCATTGCGCGCACTCGGCTCCCGCAGCATCCCGCGCGTCAGACGTAGGCCATCCAGCGCCCGGCCGTGACGACGCACAGCCACAGCACGAGCGACAGCGTCGCAAAGACCTTGAGCCGATCGGGAGGTGTGCCGGCGCTGACCCAGTCGGGCCCGGACCGAGCCGCCGCGAGCGTGAAAGATCAACGCGTTGAAACCGGCGAGCACCATGAACGTCATCTTGAGCCAGAAGGCCTTGTTCATGCCGAAGTTCGGTCGCACCGTAGATGAACATGCAGCGAGCCGCTCGTGACGTTGATGATGAACCCGACCCAAACCCACGGCAGCAGCCCGATCATCGAGCTCAGACGCAGCGATTTCGCGAAGCCGAGCACGCGCAGATCGATGAGCATGATGCCGCCGACGAGGCAATGACAGACCGATATAGTGCGCGTCTCGAGCGCCGGATACATCCAGATCGACCCGCGAATCGCGTTCGCGATCCCGGTGTGTTCCAGCCAAACTAGAAATTCCATTCCACTAACCTCGACTAGTTCGAGTTCGGCACTCGATACCGAGTGCTTGTTCTAAGGTGTGTATGCGATCAGCCGGCCGGCGATGATGGCGCCGAACCAGAAGACCAGCGAGTCGCGGCAATCCACTTCGCGCCGCGCGGCAGCCGCGCAGACGCCGGCGAGCTCGGCTCTGCGAAACACTGTGCGCCCGAGCACGAACGCATTGATGCCGCCGAGCAGAATCAACACCATCTTGATGCGAAACGTGTAGCTCTCGCAAAAATATGACGGCGTCGGAGGTGAACAGCGCCAGTCCCGCAGATGGATTGAACGTGAAACCGAGCCACGCAAGCGGCAGCAGGTCGCGTGTGCCGAGCATCGGCAGCTCGGGCTTGTAACCCAGCACGCGCAGATTGATCAAACCGAGCGACCCGATGAGCATCGCCATGCCGATCGTGTGCATGGTCTCGAAAAACGGGTACGCCCCAGAGCGTCTCGGCGACCATCGTCGCAAACGCAAGTCGACCTGCAGCCACGTCCAAGAAACCCATGAGCCGTTACCCCTCCGCCACGGTGAGCCGATGCTAGAAAAGTGTATTGTACAGAACAGAAAACGGACCACGGGACGACGCCCGGCTAGCTTTCTAACCGAGATCGTCACCAGGCAACTCCGTAGTCTTCGCCGAAATCGCTCGATCCGCCCCAAAGCGCTGCCGTGGGCCTGGTCGAAGTAGATCGCGTTGATGGGGCCCGAGGTCTTCTGCCACGCCTCGATGCGATAGCCCATTCGCTCGAGCTCGGCACGGACCCACGCGGGCGTGTCGGCACGCACCACGAGCCGTCCCGGCTGCGACGTGTGATCGCCGAAGGAGTCGAGCATTTGGTAACTGTTGATGTTCGCGGCTTCGGCGGCCTGTTGCACGCTCATGCCGAACTCGACCACGTCGAGGAAGAACTGCAGCAAGTTCTGGTCCTGCGCGTCACCGCCTTGCACGGCGAACGACAGAAACGGCTTGCCGTTGCGCAGCGCCATGCCCGGGCTCAGCGTGGCCCGCGGCCGCTTGCCGGGTCGAGCACGTTGAACGGGTTCGTGCTCTCGTCCATCATCGAAGCTTTGCATGCGCTGCGACAATCCGACGCCCGTATGGCCGGCGATGAACGCCGGCACCCAGCCGCCGCTCGGCGTGATCGACACGACCCAGCCGTTCTCGTCGGCGGCCTGGATCGACGTCGTGCCGGCCAGGAAGGCCTGATCGTGCGTCAAGTGAAACTCGTCGTTCGGCAGATCGTTCGCCGCTCGGCGCCGATCCGAGATGCGCGGATGCCAGTGCTGCAAAAGAGTCTTATACGGATTCTTCTGGCCTTGGAACGGATACGGGTCGCCGGGAGCAATCAACGGATCGTTGCGCTGCCAGTTGATCTCGCCGAGCCGCTCGCGAGCATAGTCTTTCGACAGGAGCCCCTTGATCGGCTCGACGGGAGGCACGTACGGATCGCCGTAGTAGAAGTCCCGATCGGCGTAAGCGAGATTCATCGCTTGATACAGCGTGTGGATGTAGCGCGCGCTGTTGTAGCCCATCGACCTCAGATCGAGATTCTCGAGGATGTTGAGGGTCTGGAGCATGACCGGACCCTGCACCCACGTCGTGAGCTTGTAGACGTCGATGCCCTTGTAGCTCGTCGTAACGGGATCCTCGACGTAGACGTGATAGTGGTCGAGATCCTCCATCGTAAAGAGTCCGCCGGCCGCCTGGCTCGCCGCGACGATGTCCCGCGCGATGTCACCGCGATAGAACCTATCGTAGGCCGCCATGATGGCTTCTTTGCGGCTCTTGCCGCCCGCCAGCGCTTGGCGCTCGCTTTCGACGAGCTTCTCGAGCGTCGCCAGCAGCTCGGGCTGCGCGAAAATTTCGCCCGTGTGCGGCGCCGACCACTGTTGCGGGTCTTGCGGATCGAAATGCGGCAGCAGCACGCGGCGCGATGCTTCCCAGCGTCAGCAGCATCTCCTTGCTACCTTCGATGTTGGCCGCCTGCGACTGCTCCATCGGATAGCCGGCCGCGATCTGCATTGCGGGCGCGAGCACCTGCTCGAGACTCATCGTGCCGAACTCGGCGAGCATGACCATGAGACCGCCCGGCGTGCCGGGCGTCACGGCCGCGAGCGGCCCGTAATCGGGCGGACCCCGCATGCCGCGCGAACGAAAGAACTCCGGTGTCGCGCCGGTCGGAGCCGACGCCGAGCGCGTTGATCGCACTTGACCTTACCCGTGCGCGGATCGTGAATGAGGGCTTGGGTCTCGCCACCCCAGCTCAGGGTGTCCCACATGGTGGCCGCAGCCGCAAGCATCCCGCAGGCTGCATCGACGGCGTTGCCGCCGCGCTCGAAGATCAACGCGCCGGCTGTCGCGGCCGAGAGGCTTGCCCGTGATCGCGACCCAGTGCTTGCCGTGCAGCACCGGCTTGATCGTGTCACGAGCTTCTTGGGCTTTCGCCGGAGGCGTCAATGCGGCACAACATACGGCCACGGCCGCAACCAGCGTAGCGCCTATCGGCGCTCTTCCCATCGGGCTTAACCAGCGCATGGCCGGAGTGTAGCACCGCTCACCCCGCAGCGGCCTGCACGCGTCACATCGCGCGACGCGTGCGCGCGCCGCGAGACGACGAGGGCTCGCACGAGCCAAACTGCTGCGTCCGTACGCCTCGTACCGGTAGGATAGCGGTCGAAGCGCCGGCGGGCCGATCGCCGGCACCGGGCCGGCGCGAAGAGGTGCACCGCAAGTGACGACTGAGCTTTCGCTGTTTCCGGCCGACGAGTCGAACGATCCGGGCGCCCCGCTCGCGCACCGCGTGCGGCCGGAGTCACTCGACGAGTTTCTGGGTCACGAGCAGTTGCTCGCGCCGGGCAAGCCGCTGCGCGACGCCATCGAGCGCGGCACGATCGCCAGTCTCGTGCTCTGGGGCCCGCCCGGCTGCGGCAAAACCACGCTCGCTCGCCTGCTCGCCCGCTACACGGACCGTGAGTTCGTGACCTTCAGCGCCGTGACCGAGGGAGTGCCGCGCGTTCGCGAGATCATTCGCGAGGCCGAGCAGCGGCGGCGCGTCGAGGGCCGCGGCACGATTCTGTTCTGCGACGAGATCCATCGTTTCAACAAGGCGCAACAGGATGCGTTCTTACCGTCGGTCGAATACGGCGCAATCACGCTGATCGGCGCGACGACCGAGAACCCCTCCTTCGAGCTCAACTCCGCCCTGCTGTCGCGGCTACGCGTATTCGTGCTCGAGCCGCTAGCACCGAGCGCAATCCGCGCAATCATCGAGCGCGCCGTGGTCAAGCTTGCGACCGAGCGCTCGCGCCAGCCCCCCGAGCTCGAGGACGACGCGCTCGAGCTGCTCGTGCGTCATGCGGACGGCGACGCACGACGCGCCCTCAACGCCACGGAAGCACTGCTCGATCATGCGTGGAGCGAAGCCTCGGCGCACGCCGCCGCGGGCGTCTCCGCCACGACCGTAGCAGCCGTCCTCGAGCGACGCCTCGCGCGCTACGACAAGGCCGGCGAGGAGCACTACAACCTGATCTCAGCGCTGCACAAAGCCGTGCGCGGCAGCGACGTCGAAGGCGCTTTGTACTGGCTCGCACGCATGGTCGACGGCGGCGAGGACGTGCTTTACCTCACACGACGCGTCGTACGCATGGCCGTCGAGGACATCGGCCTCGCCGACCCCAGAGCGCTTGTCGATCTCGCTCGCCGCCAAGGATACCTACGACTTTCTCGGCTCGCCCGAAGGCGAGCTTGCGGTCGCCGAGGCCGTCGTCTACCTAGCGCTCGCACCGAAGTCGAACAACGTCTACACCGCCTGGAGCCAGGCGCTGCAAGCCGCGCGCGAGCATCCCGCGGAGCCCGTGCCGATGCACATCCGCAACGCGCCGACGCGGCTCATGAAAGACATCGGCTACGGACGAGGCTACCGATACGATCACGACGAAGGCGGACATGCCGCGGGTCAAGAATATCTGCCCGACGCGCTGCGCGGGGCCAAGTGGTATCGTGCCGCGGCGACGCGGGATACGAAAAGACGCTCGCCGAGCGGCTCGCGTGGCTCGAGAGCCTCAAGAGCAAATCACGCCGAGAATCATGATCAGCCGACGCCGACCGGCACGACGAGGGGATTCGAACGCATGGCGAAATTGACGGAAAGCACGGTGCAGCGGGCGTTCTTCTTCGCTTTGCTGCTCGGCGTCACGATGGCGTTCGTCTGGCTGATCCAAGGCTTCCTGCAACCGATCTTCTGGGCGGTGGCGCTCGGCGTCGTCGTCTATCCAGCGCACCGCGCGGTTCAAGCACGACTGCGCAATCGCCCATCGCTCGCGGCAGTGCTCAGTGTGTTGCTCGTCGTCCTGGTCGTGATCTTGCCGCTCATCGGTGTCGGCGCCGCCGTCACCGCGCGAGGGCGCGGCACTCTACCAACGACTCGCGGCCGGCGACGTCGGCCTGCAAGATTTGTATCAGAAAGCTCAGGACCACTTGCCGGAGCTCATCGGCATGCTCGAACGTTTCGGGCTCGAGCCGGCACGCCTCGAAAGCCAGGTATCCACGGCGGCTGTCACGGTCAGCCGCTTCATCGCTTCACGTGCCTTCGCGCTCGGCCAAGACACCGTGCGAATCACGATCTTCTTCTTCATCATGCTCTACCTGCTGTTCTTCTTTCTGCGCGACGGGCCGCGACTGCTCGAAGGCCTCGTGCGCGCTCTGCCGCTCGGCGACGCGCGCGAGCGGCATCTGCTCGGCCGGTTCGCCGAGGTGTCGCGCGCGACGATCAAAGGCACGCTCGTCGTAGGCCTGGCGCAGGGCGCTATCGGCGGCATCGCGTTCGCCGCTGCTCGGCGTCGGCGCGCCGGTTTTGTGGGGAGTCGTCATGGCGCTGCTCAGCATCATCCCCGCGGCGGGCCCGGCGTTCGTTTGGCTGCCCGCCGCGATCGTTCTCATCGCCAACCAACACATCGTTGCGGGCATCGTGCTCATCCTGGTCGGCACCTTCGTAATCGGGCTCGTCGACAATCTGCTGCGCCCCATCCTCGTCGGCCGCGACACGCGGATGCCGGATTATCTGATACTGCTCGCGACGCTCGGCGGCCTCGGCGGCTTCGGACTCGCGGGCATCATCATCGGTCCGATCATCGCCGCATTCTTCCTGAGCGTCTGGGAGATGGCCGAAGAAGAGTTCGGACCGGAGCTCGAAAAAGAGATCGAGCACGCCGCGCACGACGCGCGACTCGACATCGGCTCGGGCCCGTCCGATCCGCCGCCCGGCGACGCCTGAGCCGTCTTCGTGTGCCTGCGCCACCGACGATTGTGCTAATTTCACTCGTCTCACCCAGTAAAGAATGATGGGCATGGCGGACGACGAAACACGCAACGAGCGACTGGTCCGGGAGCTTTTCGCCACGTTGAGCACCGGCGATCTCGAAGCGCTCAGAGCGCTGCTCCACGTCGACGGCAGCTGGGAAGCCACGGCCCGCTCGATCCCGGGCAGCGGCATCACCAAAGGGCGAGACAAGGTCATCGACGAGTTCTTGGCCCCCGTGAGAGGGCTGTTCGAGCCCGGCGACCCGAAGGTCGTGATCAAGCACGTCTTCTCGAAAGGCGACCTGGTTGCCGCCGAGACCGAGGCCGTCGGCACGTTGAGCAACGGCCGCGAATATCACAACTACTACGCGTGGATCATCGAGATCAAAGACGACAAGGTCTGTGCGCTGCGCGAATACATGGACTCCGGTTACATCTTGAAGCAGCTCGACATGATATGAGCGACAACTACGACATCGTCACGGTCGGCTCCGGTCACAACGGCTTGGTTGCGGCGGCTTATCTCGCCGCCGCCGGCAAGAAAGTGCTCGTGCTCGAGCGCAACCCGTGGTTCGGCGGCGGCGTGGTCACACGCGCGCTTACCGAGCCCGGTTTTCTGCACGATCAGCACTCCATGGCGCACATCTTCATTCAGGCCAACCCGTTGCTGAAGAACGACGAGCTCGGCCTCAAGTCGAGGCACGGCCTCAAGTACGCCTTCCCGGATCTGCCGATGATGTCGGTGTTCGAGGACGGCACGTCGCTCGGTCTGTATCGCGATCGAGAGCGCACGTGCGCCGAGATCGCGAAGTTCTCGGCACGCGACGCCGAAGCGTATCGCTGGTTGGCCGACAAAGCGGCGGGCTACCTGCCGATGGTCCTCGCATCCGTCTACTCGCCGCCCACCCCGCTCGGCGCGACATACGCGCTCATGGACCAAAGCCGCGAAGGACGCGAGCTGTGGCGTTACATGCAGATGAGCTCGCACGACCTGCTGTGCAGCATCTTCGAGCACGACAAAGTCAGAATGCACTTCGCGCGCGTCGCGGGCGAAAATCTCGTCTCGCCGGACGAGAAGGCCACCGGCTTCGGTGCGTTCGTGTTCGTCGCGTTTCTCGAGGCTTACGGCATCGGCGTGCCGATCGGCGGCTCGGGCCGGCTCACGGATGCGCTCATCGCGTGCATCAAAGAGCACGGCGGCGAGGTCATCGGCGACGTGGATGTCGACAAGGTTCTCGTCAAGAACGGACGCGCAGTCGGCGTGCACAGCAAAGACGGGCGTGAGTTCGCGGCCAAAGACGGCGTCGTGGCCGCGCTTCATCCACACGACCTCGGTCAGTTCGTCGACGGCCTCGATAGCAACGTCGTGAAGCTGGCCGACGAGACGCAAATCTCCGAGATCGGCTGCATCACGCTGCACGCGGCGCTCGAGCGGCCATTGAAATTTCGAGCCGGCGCGCACGTGCGTGCGGTCATGATCGAGCTGCTGCCGAATAAATACGACACGCTCAGAAAATCGTTCGACTGTCTGCGTTATCGAGAATTCTCGACCTACCCTCTCGTCGGGCTCGGCTCGTTGACGATGTTCGATCCGTCACGCGCACCGGAAGGCAAGGCCACAATGCATGCATGGGACTACGTGCCCTACGAGCGCGCCGACGGCCGCAGCTGGGACGACACGAAGCATCATTATGTCAAACGAATGCTGAGCCACATGGAGAACTTCGTCGACAACGTCTCCGACAGCGTCGTCGCCTATCACAGCGATAGCCCCGTCGACATGGAGCGCACGTCGTCGAGCTTCAGGCGCGGGGATTTGCACGGCATTGCGTCGACGACCTATCAGTACGGCGCCCACCGCCCCACGCCCGACCTCGGCTACAACACCGTGCCGGGCTGCGAGCGTTTGTACCTGGTCGGCCCGTTCCAGCACCCGGGCGGCGGCGTGTTCGGCGCGGGACGCGCGGCGGCGATTCGCGCATTCGACGACTTGAAGCTCGACTTCGCCAAGATAGGCGCGCGCGGATGATCACGCTGTACTCCGCCGACAACTCGAAGCTCATGGAGATCGAGCGCCTGGATCGTAGCGGCAACGACTTACTCATCAAGGGGCGCGTGTTCGGCACGATGCCGATGACCGCCAAGCTCACGCCCGCTGAAGCTCGCAAAGGACTCAAGCTGCTCAACTTCAAGCTCGCGCTGTTTCTGATCACGTTCTTGTTGCGCACTTAGCAGACCGACGAAACCGTCCCGAGCGGTACGAGGACGCGCGACACGGGAGTTTTATTCCCTACAAATCCGATTGCCGTCATCGACGTGGGCACCGATAATCCTTCCGACCACTCACGCGCGGCCATATCGTCGCCGAGTCCTATGGGTCAGCCCGATACGGTACAAACTCACGAGCTCACTCTCTTTCGACGTCAGCTCGTCCAGTCGTTGCCGCGATTGAGAGGCTTTGCACTGTCTTACTGCGGCTCGAAGGCGGACGCCGAAGACGCGGTTCAGCTCACGTGCGAGCGTGCCCTCAAGCACTGGCAACAATGGAACGGCGATGGCGCGCTCGAGCACTGGCTGCTGAAGATTCTCGTCAACGCTTGGCGGGACGAGAGACGCTACCGCCAAATTCGATCGACTCGGAGCCTCGACTCGGCGGAGCCCCCGGAAGACAACGATGCGGATGCCGAAACGCACATGTACTTGGACCAGGTACGCGGCGAAATCCTGCGTCTACCCGACAACCAACGCGAGGTTCTGGTGCTCGTGGCGGGAGAAGGTTTGTCCTACAAAGAGGCTGCCGAAGTATTGAACATCCCGATCGGCACGGTCATGAGCAGATTGGCGAGAGCGCGGCAAACGTTGATCGCCGTCTTGGGAGACGTCCATGCGTAACATCGAGCTCTCCGACGAAACACTGGGCGCTTACGTGGACGGCGAGCTCGACGCCACGGCGGTGCTGCAAGTCGAAACGCAGCTCGAGCAAGACGCGGCTGCGCGAGCACAGGTGGCCGCGTTGCGCCACATCTCCTCGCTCGTAAGAAAGGTCGTGCAGACACCGGCCGACGCGCCCGTGGCCACACCGACCGTTGCGCCGCCGCCGCGGGACGTCCGCCACGACGGCCCGCGCCTCGTTCAGGCACGCACGACGGCCTTGCCGTCGGCGCGCCGGGCCGCAATAGTGGCGCCTTGGCGAGTCGCCGCCGCCTTCGCCGCCGGCGCATTCTGCACCGCCATCGCGCTGTGGCTCCTCGGCGCCCCCGCGGCGCCCTCCTCGAGCTGGGAAGATCACGCGCTGATGTTCCATCAGACGTACTTGGAAGCGCTCCAAGCCGATCGACATTTGCCACTCGACGCCAGCGGCAGCGATCCGGCCGCGCTCGACGCCTCGCTCGCACAACTCGTGGATTGGAACTTCGCCGTGCCCGATCTATCCGCCCAGGGCTACATGCTGCAGGGGGCGAGGGTCATCGCGACGGCTGAAGGCCCTCTGGCCTACGTCCTGTACTCGAGCGCCAAGGACCCGCTGCTCGGTCTCGCGGTGCTGCAGCGCGCGGGCACCCTCGCACAGAGCGGCGCGCTGCACGAGCGCGGCAACTTGCGGCTGTGGGAGTGGTCCGACGGCGACCACGAATTCGCGCTCGGCGGCAGTCACTCGGTCGAGTCGCTGCGGACGCTGGCCACTGCGATCGCGCATGCCGCCAAAGCCAACGCACCTGCGCGCAGAGTCTGAATACTTTAGAAATATCAAGGCTTCCCGGCTCCCCGGTTGCAGGTATCATGCGGCCTGCATGAGGACGAGCGACACACGGACGGGTTACGGCTGGATCTCGATCGCGCTGCATTGGCTCACCGCGATCATCGTCTTGACGATTTGGTTCATCGGCAGCTCGATTCAAACGGCCGACGGCATGTCGGAGAGCACGCTGCGCCTGCACACGTCGATCGCGATCTGCGCTTATGCGCTGCTCTGGCTACGCGTCGTGTGGCGCTTTCTCAAAGGCCACCCGGGGCCGCTAGCGCAGCAGGCAGGCCTCTTCTATATCCTCGGCAAGTACACGCACTACATCCTGCTCGTGGCGATTTCGGTGCAGCTCGTCTCCGGACCGCTCATGGTCTGGTCGATGGGCTCGGTCATTCATGTCTTCGATTGGTTCACGATTCCGGGCCCGTTCGGCAAGAATACGGGGCTCTTCGACACGACGCACATGATCCATGTGTGGAGCGCGCGCGTGATCATCATCGGCACGATCTTGCATCTCGGCGGCGTGTACAAGCACGCGGCGTTCAATCAGGACGGCACTTTCGGCAAGATGCTCGTCGCGGCGTCCGATGAAGAATAGCGTCAGCGCTTGAGCTTCGGATCGACCTTCGCACGCGCGCGTAGCGCTCGATGAATCTCCTTCCATCGCGCCTTGCTGCGACTCGCCAGCGCGGGATCGCGGTTACGCTCCCGCGCCTCGATCTCGCGCACGAGCTTGCGGTGGCTCTCCAGGCGCTCGGTCGGCAACTTTCCCGCTGCAACGGCGGCTTCGACCGCACACCCGGGCTCGCCCGAATGCGCACAGTCGCGAAACCGGCAACGTTGCGCATGCTCGGCAATGTCGGCGAAGCTTGCCTCGACGCCACCCGTGTCTTCGAGCAGACCGAATTCACGCATGCCGGGCGTGTCGATGAGCACACCGCCAGCCGTCAGCTCGATGAGCTGGCGCGCGGTCGTCGTATGCCGGCCACGCTCGTCCGCGCGCAGATCGCCGACGGCCTGCACGTCGCGACCGATCAAGCGGTTGATCAACGACGACTTGCCGACGCCCGACGAGCCGATGAATCCGACCGTCTTGCCGACACCGATGTGGGCGCGCAGAGCGTCGAGCCCCGTGCCTTCGTGCGCGCTGACCTCGACGATCGGCACGCCGATCGCAGTGCGCGCGATCGCTGCGCGCAACGCGTCCCGGTCCGTCTCGAGATCGATCTTGTTGAGCACGACGACGGGGTCGGCGCCGCTGCTCCGCACGGCCGTTACGTAACGCTCGAGACGCCGCTCGTTGAAGTCGCGATTGACCGCCGTCACGACGAAGAACACATCGACGTTCACGGCGACGATCTGCGCCTCGTCGAGCGTGCCGGCCGCACGGCGTACGAGCACCGTGCGCCGTTCGAATACACGCTCTATCGTTGCCCGCTCTGCGCCCTCGACGACGGCGACCCAATCGCCGACGACAGGCCGCTCGAGCTTGTGCAGCGTGTGCAGCAAGCGTCCCGGCAGATCGCCGAGCGGCACGCGGCAACCGAGCAGATGAAAGCTGCTCTGACCTTCCGCTGCGATGCGTGCGGGCACGCGGCTGCCGCCGAGCGCGGCGAGCTGCTTGGCGAAAAAATCGTCGAAGCCCAAAGACGCGAGCGTGGTCAACCTCAGGCCATCCAAACCTCGGATGGCCGAATTATGCCTATCGGGGCGGCAGAAAGACGGCCCATCTCTGCCGACGGCACGCGCTCGGCGAGGCTGCGTCGGCAATTACAGCGCTCGTGCCCACGCGCGGCGTGACGCGAACCGATGTCAGCGGCCCGGCGAGTCAGCCCTCGGACGATCGACGCCAATCGTGAGCGATCGGTGCCGCAGGCAGGGTTGCAGGGGGAATCGGGCCTCGAGGACTTGGCCCGCAGCGTAAAAGTTTGTGCCACAATACGCGCCCTCGGGGTGTAGCTCAGCCTGGTAGAGCACTGCGTTCGGGACGCAGGGGCCGTAGGTTCAAATCCTATCACCCCGACCACAAATTACCCTTCCCGGTCAATCACTTACCTGCCTTTACTTCTGGCTCTGATCGGCGGCGCGGCCCCCGTAAGTGCCGAGTAAGTGCGTCTTGATGCAAGTATTTGCCGCATTCCGCGGCAAGCGGCCGACCGAGCTGCGCCAGCAGCCCGGCCGACCTGACCACTACTTGCCACAGGAGGCAAAGCAATGGCTACGGGCAAGGTGCGAACCGCGAAAGCCCGGACCAAGAAGCCCGTGACCAAGAAGCCGACCAAGCCGACCGCCCGCTACACCAAGAACGACGCGTTGCGGGATGCGATGCGCGGAGGCGGCGGGACCGGGGATGCGATCGTGGCGGCGATGGATCGTCTTTACGTCGAGCACGGTGGCAAGTCGAACCCGGACGGCACGCGGTTGCATCTCGATCTCACGCTGCCGGTGCTCGTCTCGTTTGGCGTCGTGGAGCGAGACGACTCGGGCGCGTACCGACCGGCCGCAAAGTCCAGCTGGAGCAGAGGCGACTTGAAGCGATGAGCGCGCGAGCCGAGAACATCATCGAGTTCAGGGTCGGGCGCGAACGCGATCTGCACGCCGAGCAGAAGCAGCTCGGGCACGCGAGCGTTACGACCACGCAGATTTACGCCGACGTGCTCGAGGAGGATATCCGGGCGCAGGTCGAAGGGCTTTGGCGGGGGTGATCAAGCCGGCCAGAGACAGCGCCGAGAAAGATCGGTCTTGTGTGTGGTAGTTGACAGAAGCGGTCCACTGAACGGCGCATAGTGGAACCCGCTAGCGACCGAATTGGCGACTTCCTTAACCGCACCAAGCTGGGGGGCTTATGAGCTTATGGCAGCGGTACGAAATCGACTTTGGCCCGGGCGGCGGCACGGCAGCGATGGAGGCGCGCGTAATCGAGCATTGGATGGAGTGGCGCGGCATAGCCGGCACGCCGCTGGCAGCGTGCCGTGGTGGCGCGCCGCGCGACGATCGCCCGATTGAGCTGCAACTGACAGAGACCGCTCGCCGCCTGCTGCCTTGGCGGGGACGCACGGAGCAGTAAAGTTGGGCGCCCGGGACCAGGACCCGAACGCCCCAAGACGCGGCTCTCCGGACTAGGACGAGAGCGGGAACCGCTGCGACCAACAACCGCTAGGTGGGACATCTTCCCAGCTCTGGAAATTCTCTCAGTCGGCGAAGCGAATTCGCGTGAGCCACGTCGCATCTCGGCCTTCTGTCAGTTTCTTTACTGACCGGCAAACGGACGGCGCGCACCATCGGACGCATGAGCGAGTGGGTGCGATATCCCGTCACTCTCGACAGTGGCGAGACGTTCTTGGTCGAGGGGCGCGCGGCCGGCTTGATGCTCGATTGTCGGGGGTTATCCGGGACATGTCTCGAGGGATGGTCTTCGCACTCAGCGCGAGTCGACGACGAAACCATCCAGGCCCAAGTGGAACGTACGATTCGCGAGTATCTCTCGGCGATGCGTCGCACGAGCTGAGGCGTGTGCCGCGCGGTATCGACGAGACGCCGAGCGCCAGACCAACCCGACCGTCGCAGAAGGAATGTTGGCGCACGCACGGCGCTTTGAACGGCTTGTTTCAGGGGCGGAGGGGTCGTTCAACACTCTGATACGAAGGGCAGGATCCGGCCAGTGGCTGACGGTTCTCCGCAGAGAGCACCTTCAGGAGGTGATATCCAAGACTGCTCGGGGATCGCCGAGTACATCGACGCAAGCTTCAACAACCGCACTGTCATAGCGGATGCCCTTCCCGGCCGTGATCTCCGACAGCGCCGAAGCGATCCCCAACGCTTGTCTGTACGGTCGATGCGTGGCCATTGCCTCTACGACATCAGCCACCATGACGACACGCACCGGAGGAAATCTGTTCAGCTCTCAAGCCTCTTGGATACCCGTTCCGTCAAGACGCTCGTGATGCTGCAGGATTACTTCGTGCACCGGCCGAGGAAACTCCAAGTCGTTCACTACCGCGATGCCTGCTTCAGGGTGCAGCCTGATGAGATTCATCTCGGCTTGAACAAGCTTGCCCGGTTTGTGGAGGATGCTGCTCGGAACGATAATCTTTCCAAGATCATGGACCCTGGCAGCGTGGTAGATAGCTTGCGCTTCCAGCTCAGTGACACCAAGCTTCACGGCGATCTTTTTGGACAGATCTGCGACTCTCTGGCAGTGCATGACCGTGTACGGGTCCTGCGCGCCAAGCGCTCTCAGCAGCGATTCCAACGTCTCCAGAAACGCTTGATAGGAGCCCTCTCGGTACGTCCTCTCGACTGCTTCTAACGCAAACTCTTCGGTTACGTCTTCGAGTATTACAACCTTGCCGACAAGGTCCGGACCTACCGACGTGTTTCGCACGCGGTACAGACGATCGTCGGGCGCTCGCGCGATGACGCAAGCAACGCCGCCATCATCCGTTACCAACCAGGGGCAAAGCGAGCTGATGTGCTCACCCAAGATCTGGTCGTAGCTCGCTTTGCAGAGTTCGGCGAAAGCCTTGTTTACGCGAACAACGCGATTTTCGGCGTCCAGCACCAAGACGGCGTCGCGAATGGCATCGAGCGTTGCGACCCACCGCTGATGAATAGCTTCCAGCCAGCTGAGGTCATCGGCATCTAGTCTCGTAGCCAAGTCCAGCTACCTCATGCGAAGCACCAGTACGCTTTGGTCAGTCTCGGTTTCGGGTGGTCAACCGTTTCGCTAGCGTAACGAACCTGGCTTCGCGAAACCGTGACCTGTCCCGGGCCCGATACCGCGGGCTGGAGATGCCTGTTTCCCGGTCCGGGCTCCCTGCGGGACGCTGGCGCGCAGGAGGGCACGTACAGCAGCAACCCCGGCCCCACCTAGAAGAACAGCCCCGTACACTCGTGTCGCAACGCCAAATCATTCCACTGCCGCACGCGCATGGCGGACATGTCGTGTGCTGAAAATTGACGGATGACCCATTCCGTTGCTCGTGTCAGACTGGGTACGATTTATGTGCAAATATGCTGCCCTATGTATGCGCCGCGAGCAGACCGTAAAGCGCTGGCCGGGGTAAAGAAGAACGGGGGAGGCAGACAATGACAAAACACCTCGGATTCGTCGCTCCACTGCTCGCCGTACTGACCTTGAGCGGAACATGCCTGGCCGCGGACACCGACACGTTCATCACGCTGGGAACCCATGGGGGGCCCGTTCCTGAAGCCAAGCGTTCTGAACCGGCCAACGCGCTGGTTGTCGGCGAGGCTGTCTATCTGGTGGATGCCGGCGACGGTGCCGCGGAGCAATTGGCCAAGGCCGGGATCTCTCTGCAAGCGCTCAAGGCTGTATTCATCAGCCATCTGCATTTCGACCACACAGGCGGCCTGTTCGCAGTTCTGGGGCTCCGGCATCAGAACAGAGCGCCGGGCAAGCTGAAGATTTACGGACCACCCGGCATCAAGGAAACGGTGGACGGTCTCTTGGCCGCCATCAAGCCGGGGGCCGTGTCAGGGTACGGCATCCCGGGCGAGGACGTCATTCCGCCCGAAGACACCGTGGAGGTGATTGAAATCCGGGACGGCGCGCATGTGGATCTGGATGGTTTCACGGTGACCGCCGCCGAGAACACCCATTACAGCTTCCCGCCCGGCAGCGACATGGACAAGCGATTCGATTCGCTCTCTTTCCGTTTTGATCTACCGGACCGGTCTATCGTCTACACCGGCGACACGGGGCCCAGCGACGCGGTTACCGCGTTGGCCAAGGGGGCGGATATCCTGGTCAGCGAGCTGATCGATGCGCAGGTGCCGATCTCCATGGTGTTCCCGACCAATGGCTCTGATGCGCAGAAAAAGCGGTTCCAGGTGATGAAGCAGCATCTGAGCACACATCATCTGACGCCGGAACAAGTAGGCAAGATGGCTTCCAAGGCCAAGGTGGGCCGGGTGGTCATCACTCATCTCGTCGCCGGCCGGAAACCGGATGTCGCGACCGATTCCTATGTCGCCGAGATCCGCAAGTGGTATAGCGGTCCCGTCGAGATCGCCGACGATCTGAACCGCTACTGACCGGCGCTCCGGCAATCCGCCGCAGCGTGCGGCAGGAACTTGCCGCCGACGCTTGCCGTCACGCCGAAACCGCATGCCTTTGAGCGGCTAAACGGCACCCGGGAGCAGGCTTGTCGCGTCGCCTCGGCAACTTTGGCGCGGCTCAGGCGAGTGGCGCGAGTCTTGCACAACTATTCACGCAAGTCCCCGGAATCCGCACGGAAGCTGAAGAGATGAACACAATTGGTAACCGACAAGAAACGGCGGTGACCGGCCCGGCCACGCTCGATCCCGAGGACTGGTCGGCACTACGCGCACAAGGC
The DNA here is from genome assembly GCA_963786385.1 of uncultured Gammaproteobacteria bacterium. Lineage (GTDB taxonomy): Bacteria > Pseudomonadota > Gammaproteobacteria > Steroidobacterales > Rariloculaceae > FEN-1219. Next base: position 740,195 of record CAWAYS010000005.1, on the reverse strand, counting down.
CATCGCATGCTCGACGACATGTTCGACTACCTCGAGCACATCCGAGAGCGACCGGTATGGCAACCGATCCCGCCGCGTGTGCGGGACGGGTTCCGCGAATCGTTGCCCGTGCATGCCGGCGATCTGACGGCGGTGCACGAGACTTTCATGCACGAAGTGCTGCCTTTCGCCGTTGGCAATGCGCATCCTGGTTTTGTCGGCTGGGTACACGGCGGCGGAACTGCCGTCGGAATGCTGGCGGAGATGTTGGCCGGCGGGTTGAACGCCAACCTGGGTGGGCGGGACCAGATGCCCATCGAAGTGGAGCGGCAAGTCGTGCGGTGGATGTGCGAGCTGTTCGGCTTTCCGCAAAGTGCGAGCGGCTTGTTCGTCACCGGAACGTCGATGGCCAATCTCATCGGCGTGCTGGTAGCGCGCGCGGGCGCGCTGGGCACGGCCGTGCGTCGTCGCGGTGTCGCCGCAAGCGACCAACGTTTGACGGCCTACACCAGCGCCGGTGCACACACCTCCATCGCCCAAGCCTTCGACCTCGCGGGACTAGGCAGCGACGCTTTGCGCCTCGTCCGGGTCAACGACCGCAACCAGATGGACGGCGGTGCGCTGCGCCGCGCGATCGCGCAGGATCGCGCCCAAGGACTCACGCCATTTTTCATCGCGGCGACGGCGGGCACGGTGGACGTCGGCGCCATCGACGATCTCGCGGCGATTGCGCAGATCGCCGCGACCGAAGAGTTGTGGTTTCACGTCGACGGCGCGTACGGGGCCCTTGCCATGCTGGCCGCGGACATCGCGCCGCGTCTCAAAGGCATCGAGCGGGCGGATTCCATCGCCTTCGATTTTCACAAGTGGGGCCAAGTGCCCTACGACGCCGGCTTCGTCCTGATACGGGACGGCGAGCTGCATCGGCGCACGTTCGCGGCGCCGGCAGCCTACTTGCGCCGCGAAGTCTGCGGCATGGCCGCCGGCTCACCCTGGCCGTGCGACTTCGGGCCGGACCTGTCGCGCGGCTTCCGGGCCCTCAAGACTTGGTTCACGCTCAAGGTGTACGGTGCCGAGCGGCTGGGCCGGATGATTTCCGGCACCTGTGCTTTGGCGCGCGACCTCGGACAGCGCATCGCAGGCACACCGGAATTGGAGCTCCTCGCGCCGGTCTCCCTGAACATCGTCTGTTTTCGTTTTCGCTGCTTCGATGCCGATCGAGTCAACGGCGACATCGTCGTCGCCCTGCAGGAGTCGGGGATCGCCGCGCCCTCGACGACCACCGTCGGCGGCCGGCTCGCGATCCGCGTGGCGATCGTCAATCACCGCACTACCGCTGCCGATCTCGACGCCCTGTTGCAGGCAACCCTCACCTTCGGCGCCGACCTCAGTCAGCCGGCCGCCAGGCAAGCCTCATGAACCTTTGCGAACCGCTGCGCGATCCTCTTGCCCGGTCAGGCCGACACGAGCCTCTCATGGGCGTTGCTGCCTTGATGGGCGCGGCATATGCAGGTACCGACCTGTCTCCGCTGGCAAGCCAGTTGATGGAGCGCGCGACCGCCGATCCCACGGACGCCAACGCGCTCATGGACTTGGCGACGATCATGCAACTGCGCTTCGCCCCCGAGATCGCCCTGGGACTGCAGGCGCAGGCGTTGCAGATCCGCCAACACTACCGCCTGCCGGCAGCCGACGGGGAAGCGGTGCGCGTGCTCGCACTCAAAGCGCCGGGGGCGTTGATGGCGAATGCTCCCTTGGAGTTTCTGGTTCAGGACTCCGATATCACGCTGGAAATACTCTATGTCTCTCCCGATCTGCCTTTGCCGGAATCCCTGCCCGCGCACGATGTCCTCTTCGTCGCCGTCAACGAGAGCGACGCGAATCGACCGGTCCTGGAGCGCATCGAAACGCTGGTCGCAGCTTCGCCGCGAACGGTGCTCAACGCCCCGCACCGCATCGGCGCGCTGAGCCGCACGAACGTCTGCTCGCTGATCGAATCCGCACCGGGGCGGCTCATGCCGCACTGCTTGCGAGTGGACAGACGCAGCTTGACGGAACTCGGCGCAGACGCACAGGCATTCGGCGACCTTCTCGGCCCGAGCGGCTACCCGATCATCGTCCGCCCCGTGGATTCCCATGCCGGACACGGTCTCAGGAAACTCGATGACCCAACGGCGATCGCCGAGTATTTACAGACCGTGACCGGGGACGAGTTCTACGCGTCCGACTTCATCGATTACCGCAGTGCGGACGGACTGTTTCGAAAGTATCGCGTCGTCTTGATCGACGGCCATCCTTACCCCTGCCACATGGCCATCTCCACCGAGTGGATGGTTCACTACCTCAATGCAGGCATGATCGAGAGCGCCGCCAAACGCGCCGAAGAGGCACGCTTCATGGAACGCTTCGACGAGGATTTCGCCCTGCGCCATCACGAAACCTTGCGCGGCATAGCCGAGTGTGTGGACCTCGATTACCTCGTGATCGATTGCGCGGAAACGCGGACCGGAGAGCTATTGGTATTCGAACTCGACAGCGGCGCCGTCGTCCACTCCATGGATCCGGTCGACCTATTTCCGTACAAGCCACCGCACATGCGCAAGATCTTTTCCGCGTTTCGCGAGCTGCTGATCAAAGCGAAGAACGCCAAATAAGGCCCGCCGAAACAGCGGATGCGCGGACCTGTCCGGCCACGCGGCGTTGAACGGCGCAGGGATCCTCCGCTGAGCGGCGCGAACCGCTGCGCGGTAGCGACTCAGTGGTACTCGAGCGGATTGTAGTCCGGCGAGCACACTTCGACGATGCAGATCGAATCCAGCGTGCGCCCTTCGGGCGGAGGCTTGAGACCCGCTTCCTTCATCAAGTCGCGGATCACCTTGGCCGTTTCGGGATGCGGAATGGCCGATTGGACCCCGACGCGAACGAGACCGTCGGCATAGTCGATCGGCAGCCAGGTGTGGGCCGCGAGCTCGGGGCTGCCGCGGTTGTCGGTATTGCCGAAGTCGCGGATGTCCAGCCGGGCGCCGGCGGCCACGAGAACTTTCACGACCTCCGTGGCGCCCTTGTGCGCCGCACCGTGCAGGGCAACGCGTCCAGTGTCGGCCTGGTGATTGGGATCGATGCCTAACTCCAGCAGCAGCTTCACGGCTTCGACCGTCTCCTCGGTCGACCATTCGCTGGTGACGCCTTCCACCCAGCCGATGCCGGCCGCCACGGCCAGCGGCGTCACGCCGAGCTTGGTATCGATATGCGGATCGGCACCGTGCTCGAGCAGCAGCTTCATCAACTTCACGTCGCCGGACTGCGAGGCGCGAAGGAACGCCGTTGCGCCTTCTTCGTCGAGCCACTGATTCGTGAAGACCGTTCGCGTCTCCGTGCTCTCGATCATCCGCGCATTCGGATCTGCGCCCGCGTCGAGCAAAAGCTTGATGTATTCGAGCTCGTCCATGTCGGGCGTGCGCGTCGGGTAGTCACCACCCTCGAGGTTGCGGTTGTCCGTCGCGAGGTAAAGCGGCGTCCAACCGCCCTTGTTCGCCAAATTGACGTCGGCCCCGTGCTCGATGAGGAACTTCCCCATCCGATAATTGCGGTTCTGCGTCGCGGCGAGCAGCGGGCTCCAGCCGTAACGCGTCACCTGGTTCACGTCGGCGCCGGCATCGAGCAGCGCGCTGAGCGGCTTCGATGCCGCCCGTGCGGGCCGCGTACACGAGCGGCGTGAGCTCGCCGCCGTCCGGCTCTTTCTTGACACGCCTGCGCCCGGCGCCGGTGACGACGAAGCCCAACGCATCTTTCTTCACGTTGCACGGGTTGCCGCTGGCATTCGCCTGGCCGCCGACGCTCGCCAACACTGCGTCTTCGCCGCTTTCCCTGATCAGCTCCCTGAGCTTGCTCAGATCCGGGGACGCCTGATCGCACAGCACGGCGATGACCTGCCGCCGGACCGATTCCCGCGGATCCTCGGACTTGCCGAGCGCCGCCGTGCGCCCGTCGCGCAACACGGGCGCGGAACGAGCGGCAACGTCCGCCCCGTGCGCGACCAACACCGCGATGACGTCGGCGTGGCCTTGGTCGGCAGCCTGCATCAACGCGGTGGTGCCACGTTCGTCTTCGGTGGCGTTCGGGTCCGCGCCGTGATCGAGCAATGCACGAACCGCCTCCACGCTGCCGGCACGAGCCGCCAGCATCAAAGGACGGCGTCCGAGCGGAAGCGGCTCGTTGGCATCTGCGCCGCCCTCGAGCAGCGTGTCGACCATCTTCGCGTCGCCCTGGCTCGCCGCGAGCCACATCGGAGTCGAGCCGTCGCGATTGGCCGCCGAAACGTTGGCGCCGGATTCGAGCAGCAGCTTGGCCAAGTCCGCATCACGATGGTAGGCAGCCCAATGCAACGCCGTGGCCCCGTCGGCCTGACCGAGATTCACGTCGGCGCCGTCTTTGAGTAACCGGCGCACCTCGTCCGTTTTGCCGTCCATCGCGGCGTCCGCCACGAGCGACTGCGCGACCGCAAAGCTTGCGGGCGCGAGGATCAACGCGAGCGCAAGCGTTCTGACTCCCAGCATTTATAGGTTCTCCAACCGTCCCGTGCTGTCGCCGAAGCTGTCGCGGTGAATATCGAACTGATCCAGCACGCTCAACAACAGATTGCCTGTCGAGATGGTTCTCGTCGGATATGCCAGGTGGCGTCCGCCTTTCATGCGCCCGTAGTTACCGCCGAGAATCACGTGCGGCACGTCGTAATGCAGGTGCTGGTTGGGATTGCCCATGTTGCTGCCGTACAGCAGCAGCGAATGATCGAGCAGCGTGCCGTCGCCGTCCTCGGTGTTGGCGAGCTTGTCGGCGAAGTACGCGAGCATCTTGACGTGATACTGATTGATCTTGGAGAAGTCTTTGATGCGTTGAGGGTCCTCGCCGTGATGCGAACCGCCGTGAAAGCCCAGCGTCGGGGATTCGCTTTCCGGGTATACGCGACCCGTGAGGTCGCGCGCGAAGAGCATCGTGCCCACGCGCGTGATGTCGGCCTGGTACGCCAATGTGAGCAAGTCGAACATCAACTTGATGTGGTCGTCGAAGGACTGCGGGATGCCGGGAGGCACGGCGAAATCCTCGGGCGCAGTGGTCGTGGCTTTGGCGGCGATCGTGAGCCGGCGCTCGATCTCGCGCACGTTCTCGGTGTAAGCATCCAAGCGCGAACGGTCCGGCACGCTGATCTCTTTTCTCAGATAGCCGATCTTTTCGTTGACCGAATCCAGAATGCTCTGATTCCGTTCGCGGCGCGCCACGCGCTGTTCGGGCGTGCTCCCGCTGCCGAACATGCGCTCGAACACGACTTGCGGATTCAGCTCCATCGGCAGCGGCGTGGTCGGCGACGCCCAAGAGATCGTGTTGGTGTACACGCAACTGTAGCCTTCGCCGCAGTTGCTCGCGCCCGAGCCGGGATCCTCGACCGATATCTCCACCGAAGGCAGCAGCGTCTCGCGGCCGATCTCCTGGGCGATGACCTGGTCGATCGTGAGGCCGGCGCGAACATCGGCGCCCGCGGTCTTCTTCGGCTTCTCCGCACACAGAAAAGCCGCTGCCACCCAATGATCGGCGCCCGTGACGCCCGGCGGCGGCTCCGAGGACGTGGAATGCAAACCGGTCAGGAGCGTAAGGCTCTTTCGCAACGGATCCAGGGGCTGCCAGATGAACGGCAGCTCCTTGGGCAGCGGGCCCGGTTTCTCGGGAACCCAGTAGCCCGGCGCCGCGCCATGAGGCACGAACCCTCCAAAGAACCGCCGCGGGCCGGAAGCGGCCGTCTGCGCCAGCGCCGTCGCGGCGGGCAGCATCGCGTCGAGCAGCGGGAGACCGAGCGTTACGCCGGCGCCCCGAAGCAACGTGCGTCGCGAAATGTGCTTCTTGGTAATAAACATAGCCTTACTCCTGGCTCGCAGCGGCTTTCTGGTTCATGGTGAAGACCGGGCTATCGATGACCCCCATGAGCAGCGACGAGAATCGATAGTCGTCCTTGGCCGCCTGTCGTGTGAGCGAGCGCACGAGCGGCATGTCTTCGTACTCGAGGCCGCGCCCGATGGCGTAGGTCAACAGCTTCTCGGTCACGACCTCTGCGAATAAGTCACTCTTGCGCACCGCGAGTTCCCGCAGGCTCCGGATGCCGTCCAGATGCGTCCCGTCGTTGGTGACGCCGGTGGCATCGATCGGATTGCCGGCATCTTCCGTGCGCCACTTGCCGACGGCATCGAAGTTCTCCATGGCGAAGCCCATCGGCTCGAAGATCTTGTGGCACGAGGCGCAGTTCGGGTTCGTGTGGTGCGCTTCCATACGCTCGCGCAGCGTCTTCGGCGCTTCGCCCGGAACGACGGGCAAACTCGTGTTAACGCCGGGCGGCGGCGTCGGGAGGACTGACGCCGAAGAACGTTTCCAGGAACCACTTGCCCCGCTTGACGGGCGACGTGCGGGCCGCGTCGGACGTGACCGTCAGCAGCGCGCCTTTGCCCAGCAGCCCGCGGCGCATATCGAGCGCAGGCCCCAGCGTCACGCGGCGGAACTGCGATCCGTAAATGTCGGGAATACCGTACTGCCTCGCGAGCCGCTCGTTGACGAACGTGTAATCGGCCGTCAGCAAATCCAGGATGCTGCGGTCCTCGTGAATGATGCTGCCGAAAAACAGCTCGATCTCGCGTCGATAGGCTTCGCGCAGCGTGCTGTCGAAGTTCGGGAACAGATCCACGACCGGCTCGCTGGCCTGCATGCCGCGAACGTTCAGCCATTGCCCCGTGAAGTTCTCGATAAATGCCTCCGAACGCGGGTCCGCGATCATCCGGTCGACCTGCTGCCGCAGCACCTCGGGGTCGTGCAGCCGGTTCTCCGCAGCCGAGCTGAATCAGCTCGTCGTCGGGAATGCTGCTCCAGAGGAAGAATGAGAGGCGCGAGGCCAGCTCGAGATCGCTGATCCGGTACGGCGTTCCCGGCGCGACGTCCTCGGGCTCGAGTTCCGATCGGTAGATGAACTCAGGGTCCGCCAGGATGCGCTGCACCACGGCCTCGTATGCCGTCATCGAAGCTGCCGCCCTCGTCGCGACCGGCTCGAAAGAAGCCCATTATCGTCTCGACGTCCGCATCGGTCGATGGGCGGCGGAACGCTTTGCCCGCGAGTGTCGAAATGATCTGGCGCGCGCAGCGGGCTTCCTCGTGGGCGGTTTCGGGATAGCACTGAAAATCTTCTCGCGGCTCTGCGTGCTGATGGCCGGAGCGCCGTTGTAACGGCCCTTCGATGAAGACCTGGCCGACGTGCGGGTAGAACGTGTAGCCGGAAATCGCGCCCGGCGAGTTCATGGTACGAACGAACGACTTGTTGAGGCCGGTGTCGGGCAGGTCGCTGGTGGCGATGAACGTCACGCCGACCTTGTGGAAACCGGCCTTGATCGGAATCGCCGGCGTCCGGCCGCCGTTGCCTTCCTGATTTCCGATCTCCTCGTCCCAGTCGTACAGGTATACGCGCTCGCCGTCGATCGTGACCTCGAGCTTCTCACCCTTGACGTTACCGAGCACGCTCGTGAAATAACCCGGTCATGCCCTTGACGGTGAAGACATATTCCCCGTCGGCCGGGAATTCGTGCTCGATCAGCATGCCGCCCCGCGTACCGAAAGGCAGTCCTTCGATGTGCGTGTTCTGGGAAGTGTCGACCGGCACGTCGAACACGGCCAGCGTCGGAGCGGTTTCCGTGCCGATCGCCAGACGGCTGATGTTGCCGGCGGCCGAGAGATACGCCTTCCATCAGCGCCGGCGACGTGGTCAGCGTGCCGGCCATGTTGTCGAATCCGTGACTCGAGTCGTCCGGGGGCAGAAACGTCGTGGCATCGATATGCAGCGGCCAGCAGATCGCGGATCGCGTTCGTATATTCGGTGCGGTTCAGCCGATGGAGGCCCGGCGCCGGCAGGTGAATTTGGGCCTTGCTGTCGATCTCGTTCTCGAGCCAAGCCACGAGCTCGCGACGCGCCTCCGGGCTTCAGCGTCGCACCATCCGGAGGCGGCATGAGGCCCGCGCGGAGCTTGACGATGGCCTTTTCCCAGGTCTCGGCGTCTTTCGCAACGGCATCGAGCTTGCGCGACTCGAGGTCGAGCCCGCCGGCAGCCTCGGCCGTATTGTGGCAGTCGAGACAAATGCGGTGAACGACGGCCGCCGACCGCTCGCCTTCATCGACCCTGCTGCAGCCCGCGGCGAGTACGCCGACCAGCACGGCAGCTCCTAGTAATCCGGTCCTCACAAAATCCCCCATTTATTCACCGGCGCAGGCCGCGGTGGCAAAAGCCACCCACCCCTGCGGCTTCAAGAGCAGAGAGAATCGTATCTTTAGGAGGATATTACCTTCGAATGCCTTCCTGCCAGTGCGTGATCCGCACCGAAATAGCCATTTCGCCATATCCGCCGGCCATTCGCGGCTTGCAATCGCCCCCCGCGTGGCGGGCGAGTCGAGCCCCGAGAAGTGTACCTCCTGGTGCGCCGGGACGGGTCTACTTACCGGCAGACGGTGCACTCCCGTCTGGCGCCTGCGGCGAGCGCGCATCGGCATCGTACGTGGCATGGTGCGTACGCTGCTTGAAGCGCCAACCTTTGTCCGTCTTCACGTAGGTATCTTCGTAGTACCCGTCGTTCTCGATCTTGTTCGGGTCCCCGCCGAGACCGATCATCATCATGTCCACCGTGCCGGTGGCGCCTTCCGGCGTGGGCGTGATGATGTGGTTGACGTAGATGTGGTGCACGCCCTGCTTGATCCAGCCCACGTTCTTGCATTGTTTCGAACCGCCCCCGGAAACCTCGGCCAGCTTCTCGCGGCCCTGAATGCCGTGTATCGCCTTGCCATTGACGATGGGCAGGAAGACGCCGTCCGGCGTGTACAGATCCGCATAGTCGTAGCCGTTGTTCGAGCACGTATCGATATAGCGGGCGTATTTCGCGACGAGCTGCTGAATCTGGATGTAGTCGAGCGCCGTGAGCTCCATGGGCTTTTGCGCCATGCTCAACGTCGGAAGGGCAAGGACTGCGGCGGCGGCGAAGGCTTGGACAAAGGCTCGCGTAGACATGGGCTCGTCCCCCTGATCGGATTTCCGTGTGAATGACGTGGCGAATAGTAGTTTCTGGAGACCGCTTTCGCGAGAGGCCGGGGCCACGAGCGGCCTCGAAGCGAAACGCCCGGGTTGGCAACCGATGCATGGCGTGGTACCACGACAGTCCTTTCGCTCCGACCCGAGAGATCCGAAGATGCCCGACTGCCTTCGATCCTGTCCTTGGCGCGCATGGACGCCGGCGCAGGCGCGCCTTCGAGCATGACGCACCCCGTGCCTTTCGGCACTTGGCCGTCGCCGATCAGCGCCGCGAGCGTGGCACGAGCGAGCCGCGGCATCGGCGCCCCATTCGTCGACGACAGCGGTTTGTACTGGATCGAGACCCGTCCCGAAGAGCAAGGCCGCTCCGTGATCGTCCGGCGCGCGCCGGACGGCGAATGCCACGATGTAACCCCCCAGGGCTTCAACGTGCGTACTCGCGTGCACGAGTACGGCGGCAACCCGTACTGCGTCGTCGAGGGCACCGCGTATTTCGCGAACTTTGCGGATCAGGGTCTATATCGACAATCGCCAGGCGGCGAACCCGCGCGCCTCAGCCACTCCGACGGTCTGCGCTATGCCGACTTCGAGAGTCACGGTCGGCGGCTGTTCTGCGTGCGCGAGGACCATCGCGCCGGCGGCACGCCGGTCAATGCCCTCGTAACGATCGATCTCGACGCGCCCGGCGACGGGGACGTGATCTTCGCCGACAGCGACTTCGTGGCCTATCCCGCGCTCGACCCGGCCGGCCGGCGCATGGCGTTCATCGCTTGGGACTTCCCGAACATGCCGTGGGACGACGTCGCGCTGTGGATCGCCGATGTCGCGCCCAGCGGCCGTCTCGTGAACCCGCGACGCATCAACTCGGGTGTCGCCGAGTCGATCCTTCAGCCCCAGTGGGCCGACGACGGTACGTTGTATTTCATCTCCGATCGGACGAACGGCTGGTGGAATCTGCATCGATTCGACGGCGAGACGGTCGAGCCCGTGCTCACGTTGCCGGCGGATTTCGGCGGACCGCTCTGGACGCTCGGCAACCGTTACTACGCTCTCGTCTCGACAGGCAAAGCCGTCGTTTGCCACGGCACCGACGAAGGACAAAGTCTCGCCACGCTCGACCTCGTATCCGGCGAGCTCGAGCCGTTCGACGTGCCGTTCAACGCCTTCGGCTCGCTCACGATCCATGGCGCCCGCGTCTACGTGACGGCCGCGCGCGTCGATGCGCCGAGCGAGCTCGTCGAGCTCGACGCGAACGCCGGCGACTACCGAACGATCGCAACGACCGGGGATCGACCGTTCCCGGCCGGGTTCGTGTCTCGACCGCAACCGCTCGAGTTTCCGACGGACGGCGGGCTCACGGCGTTCGCGTATTACTATCCGCCGACACATCCGGAGTACCGCGGCGTGGAAGGCACCCTGCCGCCGCTCATCGTCGAAGTCCACGGCGGTCCGACGGCCGCGGCCGTGCCGGCATACAGCATCGCGCGGCACTTTTGGACGAGCCGCGGCTTTGCCGTGCTCGACGTGAACTACGGCGGCAGCACGGGCTACGGTCGCGCATTTCGCGAGCGCCTATACGGCCAATGGGGCGTCGTGGACCTTCGCGACACGATCAACGCGGCGTGTTATGCGGTCGAGCGCGGCCTCGCGGATCCCGAGCGACTCATCATCCACGGCGGCAGCGCAGGCGGGTTTCTCGTGCTCGCAGCGCTCGCGTTCGACTCGACCTTCGCCGCGGGCGCCAACTACTACGGCGTGAGCGATCTCGAAACACTGGCCGTCGAAACCCACAAATTCGAATCCCGCTACATGGACAAGCTCGTCGGTCCCTACCCCGAAGCCCGCGAGATCTACGCGGCGCGCTCGCCGATTCACCATCTCGGCGGTTTCGGCAAACCGCTCATCACTTTGCAGGGGCTCGACGATCGCGTCGTTCCGCCGAATCAATCGGAGCGAATCTTCGAAGCGTTGCGTGCCAAAGGCGTGCCCGTCGCGCTGCTGACCTTCGAGGGCGAGGGCCATGGGTTTCGCAAAGCCGAATCGCGCATCCGCGCGCTCGAAGCAGAGCTGTATTTCTACGGCCGCGTGTTCGACTTCGTGCCGGCCGATGCCCTCACGTCCGTAGCAATCGCCAATCTCGATTGAGGCACGGCGGCGTCGCAACGGCGGGCGCGCACGTCCGATCCACGGCCGCGCGAATCGTGCGCAACCGCTACCGCCTCGTCGAGGCCAACGCGTCCTCGGCCATGCGCCGCATGATCTCGTAGCCCCTGCGATTCGGATGGACGCCGTCGTTGCTGAGCTCGGCAGGAAATTCCCCGCCAGGCCCTGCGAGCGCCGAGTAGTAATCGATGAATCCAAGTCCTTGCTTCGCGGAGTACCTGCGGAGCCATTCGTTGAGCTGCGCGATGATCGGCACCGGCTTTACTTCGGGCCGCCAGCCGAAACTCGCGGCGGGCGGAATGCTGGCGAGCACGACTTCGATGCCGTTCGCGCGGGCGAGATCCACCATCGACATGACGTTGTTCTCGACATCCTGTGCCGTCACCGGCCCTGTGTTCCCCGCAACATCGTTCGTGCCGGCCATGATGTGCACGATCGCGGGCGCCAACGCGACGACGTCGGCGCGGAAGCGGACGAGCATCTGCGGCGTCGTTTGACCGCTGATGCCGCGGTTGACGATCTCGCCGTCGAAGAATGCAGGATCGGCCAGCCCCCAGTTTTCGGTAATCGAATCGCCCATGAACACGACGCGCGGCCGCGCCGGCCTCGCGAGCACGGTGGCGTTCGCCGCGCGGAACCGGCACAGCCCGGGCCAGTCTTGGGCGCGCTGCCGGCCGGCTTCGGCCACTTTCGCGAGCTCGGGGCTCTCGTTGAAGCGCTCGAGCTCTTCGGGCGTAATCGTATGCGGCTCGACGAGCAGCGCAGTCACGAGCTTCTGCAGCCCCGGGGACGGCACGAACGGCATCGGACACGGATCGTCGACGATACCGACGGGTTGCGCCGCCACGCCGGCGCTTACCAGCAGCGCCCAAACGAAAACGCACCAGGCACCGCCACACACTCGTCGCTTGCTGTTCATCGATTCCTACTCCTTAGGTTTGCCCGACACGACGCGCTTCAGGCACTCGCGATGCTCGCCTGCTCGCCCGCGTCCGGGTTCAGCACAACGTGCGGCGAGTCGTCGAACATCATCGTCGGCACGCTCTCGCGCGCGAACGGCAGCCAGCGCGGCAATCCCGAGTGATTGGGGTTGCCCGTGCGCGCGAACTGAATCCAAGCGTCTGCCATCTTCGCGCTGAGCTCGCGCGCGTCGGCGCCGCCACCCGTCATCGTGTCGCAGCGATCGGTGTTGCAAAAGACGAACGGCAGCTCGGCGCAGTGAAACGCGCGCGGACGTCCGTCGAACACCGGCGTCTGCCAAGTAAACCAATATAGATAAGCCGGCGCCTTACCGAGCGCGGCTTTTGCCCCGGCCTGCCGGATCGCGCTCTCGCGCGCCGGTGCGCTCGCGATACGCGACCACAGATCGAAAGGTTTGGCCATGGGCGTACGGCCGCGGAAAGCCGCCACGATATCTCTCCCCTGCCCCGGAAACGCCGCTTCGGTTCGCGACAGCAGCTGCGCGTCCGTCATGAGCTCGTATTCCGGATGATTCATCGCCGTCGTGAGCTCGTTGAGCGTCGTGCCGATGATCATCGGCACGTCGGCCGACAGCATGGGCGCTTTCGGTCCGAAAGGCCGCGCGGGCAAGACACTGCCGTCGACGACGGGACCGAAGCCGAGGCGTGCGTTGATTCTGCGCAGATCCGGCGCAGCTGCGCGCGGGTTGGCCTTGCGCAGCACCGCCTCGCTGGCTCGGCGCAGCTGCGCATACGGCAGCGCGTGCAACCGTTCGATCGTTGCTCGCTCGAGGCCGAGCTCCGCCACCATGAGCTCAGCGAGCTTGCGCGACGACTCTCGAGAGTAGCCCGACGCGAACGAGCCGCTTTGAACGACGGCCCGATGAAACAGGCCTTTGGCCGAGGGCATGCCCATGAGCGCGCTGACTTTGCCGCCGCCACCCGACTGGCCGAAGATCAAGACGTTGCCGGGATCGCCGCCGAGCACGCCGATGTTCTCGCGCACCCACTCCAGCGCCGCGACGATGTCGAGCATGCCGACGTTGCCGGAGTAGGCATACGGTTCCCCGTACGCCGACAAGTCCAGGTAACCGAGCAAGTTGAGCCGGTGATTGAGCGTCACGACGACCACGTCGCCGTGGCGCGCGAGGTTCTCGCCGTCGAAGGCCGGGATGTCGTTGCCCGAGCCGGCCGTGAACCCGCCACCGTGCAAGTACACCATGACCGGACGTTTGCCGTTGTCGTTGATGGCGGGCGTCCAAACGTTGATGCGCAAACAGTCTTCGCCTTCGACACTGTCGTTCCACTGGAACATGAAGGCTTCTTCGTCGTTGAGCCTTCCAGTGCCTTTGTCTTGCGGTGCCACCAGTCCGTACTGGCGCGAGCTGCGAACGCCGGCCCACGGCGCGGGCTTGTGCGGCGGACGAAAACGGTTGGCGCCGGCGGTCGTCGCCGCATACGGCACGCCTTTGAAGGTCCGCACGCCGTCGCGGACATAGCCGGCGATCTTGCCCTGAGCAATCTCCGCGACCGCGGTGCCGGACCCTGCCTTGAGCGAGCGCCGAGCCCCGGACGTCGGGACCGACCCGACCTCCGGCCCGGCTTGTGCCAGGACGGCAGGCGCCGCGCTTGCCGCAGCGACCAACGTCGCGCCTTTGAGCACGCTGCGCCGCGCGATAATCCCGCGCCCGTTGAAACTCGCGTCATCAGCGGGTTTTGTCATGACTGAGCTCCTCTTGGCGAACGGTGTATCGGTCTCGGCGCGCATCGCGCAGCGATTCGGCCAGCAGCAGTGCACCCGTGACGCCCGCGCGTTGTCCGAGCGCGGGCGCGCAGATGTAGTCGTCCACGCTGCCCTTCAGCACCTCGACGTAATCGTTGAGATAACCCGCTGCGGCTTCGCGCACGAGCGACAACATCGGACCGTGCGACATCACGCCGCCGCCGAACACGATGCGCTCGACCGAGAGCATCAACGCAATCGCGGAGGCCATCTGGCCGAGATAACCCGCAATGATCTCGGCACCCGCGTGACCGGCCGGCAACGCGTCGAGCGACCGCCCCCAACGGGCACGAATTGCAGGGCCGCTGGCCAGCCCTTCGAGACAGTCGCTGTGGAACGGACACACGCCCGTGAAGTCGCGATCGCGCGGATCGCGACGCACCGGGATATGGCCCATCTCCGCGTGCATCAACCGGCCCTGCGTCGCACCGGCGGGAGCGACGGCGCCGCCGATGCCCGTGCCGACGGTCACGTACGCTAGCGAGCCCAAGCCGCGTCCCGCGCCGAGCCGCCATTCGGCGAGCGCCGCGGCGGCCACGTCGGTATCGACCGCGATCGGCACGGACAGCGCGGCGCGAAACGGCTCGATCACGTTCACGCCCGACCATCCGGCCTTCGGCGTAGACAGCAGGCACCCGTAGTCGCGCGCGTCGCGGCGCAGCTCGAGCGGCCCGAAACAACTGAAGCCGAGCGCGGCAATCGCGCCGCGCCGGCGCTGCGCCGTTGCGAAAAAGCGCACGCACTCGCCGAGCGTCGCGCGCGGATCGGTCGTCGGGACGCTGACGCTGTCGACGATCTCCTCGGGCGAACGCGCCACGGCGCAAACGAACTTCGTGCCACCGCCTTCGATGCCGCCGTAGAGCACGGAGCCGGCTGCACCTTCCGGCATGGCTACTCGCAGCGGAAGCTTGCCGCGTCTTCGAGGTCGCCCTTGCCGTCGTATCTCGCGACTTTCGGATACGGACACAGCGGCCGCGTTCGGCCGGGCCACGGGCTCATGGCCCCCGCCGTCGCGATCATCCGCTCCGGCGGCGTTCCTTGCTCGACCCAGGCGACCAATGCATCGAATGCCGCGAACTGATCGGTCGCAGGCCCGCCGGCGCAATGCGCCATGCCCGGCACCGGGAACAGCCTCACGAAATCGGCCGCGTGTCCGTCATTCGCGCGATCGACTTCGCGATACCACGCAGCGGTGTCGTTGATCGAAAAGACGGGATCGGACACGCCCTGGGGCACGATCATCTTCGCACCGCGGGCACGAAACGCCGACATGTCGGGCGAGCGCGCCGAGTTGTCCTGCCACGCGGAGCGCTGGAACTCGTCGTTCGTCGCGTAGAGCTTCGGCGTATCGCGATCGAAATCGAAATTCAGCGCGAATCGAAAGGCGTCCGGCAACTGCGCGCTGACCGTCGTCGGCGGCGTCGTGAAGATGGCCGCAAGCGCCGGCCCGCCCATCGCGACGTTGATGCCCGGGAAGCCACCGCTGGCCGGCCCGATTTTCCAAGCGCGCCAGCCGTCGCTACCGATACCGCCGTCCAACGGCCAGCTGGCATAAAGCGACTTGCCCGCGCTGTCCTTCGGCCCGCCATAGACACGGCCGATCACGGCGACTTGCGCCTCGCTCAGGCAATCCGGCGAGCTCGTGCAGACTTGCGCCCGAAGTTTCTCGTGCACGCGAGGCCAATCGCACGCCGTCCAGTCGGCCGTGATGCCGTCGACGGCACCGTCGTCCGCGTCGCAGGCCGCAAGCACGGCCGTGCGAACGCGCGCGAATTGCGCGGCGCTGAACGTGGACGGCACTTGCGCGAACTGCTGCGCAGACGCCTGCTTGCCGCCATCGATCAGACTCGCAAACGCTTGTGTGTCCCAGGCCTCGGCAACGGCCGCGCGCGGCAGCGAGAAGCCCGGTGAAGCCGCGACGATACCGTCGAACTCCTCGGGATGACGTTGAGCGAACACCATGCCCTCTTGCCCGCCCTTCGAGCAGCCGTAGAAATACGATCGTTCGGGCGCTCGACCGTAGTAGGCGCGGATCAGCGCCTTGGCCGCGTCCGCGACGGGCTTCAACGAAGCACCGCCATAGTCGGCGCGTGCTTGCGGATCGAGACCGAAGGCCACGGGACCGCCGCGCGCCGGATCCGTGTTGCGCGCGTTGTCGTGCCCGGCGTCCTGCGAGACGACGGCGAAACCGCGCGCGAGCGCCGAGGGCGCACCGGGCGCCGTCGATCCGAGCGCATCGCCGATATCACCGTCCGTGCCACCACCGCCCTGGAAAAAGAATCGCTGATTCCAGGCCTCGGGCAGCCGCATCTTGAAACGGATGGCGTAGTGCTGCTCGGCGACGCCGACGCGCTCGTGCATCACGCCCGTCACCTCGCAATGCGCAGGCAGGCTCACGGCGCCGAATTGCGTCTCGAGCTTCGTGCCTGCGGGCTGCCAGACAGCGCTTTCGATGCGCGTGCCCGAATCGGGCCAGCTGTGCATCGTGGCCGAGAGCCGACTGCAACGCGCGCCGGCTTCCGAGGTCACGCCGGCCGCAGCCGTGCTTTGAGCAACGGCCGCGCCGGGAACGGCGCAAACCAATAGACCGCTCGCCAAGAGCGTCGCTCCGGTCGTTGCCGCCGCTCGCCGCGTGCACTTGGTCCGCAAGGTCGCGATTCGATACGCGTTCATTCGTTTTCCCCTTTCCGGCGAAACGCCGTGCGCCGGCCGCTCAACCTTAGCCGTTAATGCAAACGTTTGCCATAATCGCTCGAGACGTTAGAGTTCCGGACCGGGGGTAGTGGGAATGACCGGACACGATACGAGTGCGAGACACGACACCCGTCTGATTCGCTGGCTCGCGTTCCTGATGTTTTTCACGTTCGCGATGACCACCGACGCGGTCGGCAGCGTGATTCCGAAGATCATCCGAGACTTCTCGCTGAGCATGACCGCGGCGGGCGCGTTTCAATACGCGAGCATGGCCGGCATCGCGGGCGGTGCGCTGCTACTCGGATTTCCTCGCCGACCGAATCGGCCGCAAGCGCACGATCATCCTCGGCCTTGTGCTCTATGGCGCTGAGCTCGCTGCTCGTCGCGGTCAGCAACGCGTTCGTCGCCTTCGTCGCCTTGCTCGCGCGTCGCCGGCCTCGGCATCAGTGTCTTCAAAACCGGCGCGCTGGCGCTGATCGGCGACATCTCCTCGTCGACGGCATCGCACACGCGGCTCATGAACACGGTGGAAGGTTTCTTCGCGGTCGGCGCGATCGTCGGGCCCGCGATCGTCGCGACGCTGATCGCGGCCGGCGTCTCCTGGAAGTGGCTCTACGTGATCGCGGCGACCATTTGCATCGGGCTCGTGGCGGTCGCGAGTCGCGTCGCAGTACCCGCGCGTCAAAGGCACCGCCGAGCGCGCCACGCTCGGCCAGATGCTCGGTGTCATCAAAGATCCGCTCGCGCTCGGCTTCTCCTCTCTCGTCATGCTATACGTGGCCGTCGAAGGCGCGGTCTACGTCTGGATGCCGACGTATCTGCAGTCGTACGACGGCTCCTTTGCGTGGCTCGCCGCCTATGCGCTGACCGATCTTCTTCGTGCTCCGCGCCGTCGGCCGGTTCCTCGGCGCCTGGCTCCTCGGACGATTGCCTTGGGCCGTCGCGCTCGTCGTCGTTCAGCCTCGCGATCTCGCTGTGTTTCGTCGGCTCGCTGGTCGGGGGCGTCGACGCGCGGCGCGTGGCTGTTGCCGCTGTCGGGGCTGTTCATGTCGATCATGTATCCGACGCTTGAACTCCAAAGGCATCAGCTGCTTCCCGAAGAGCCAGCACGGCGCCGCCGCCGGCGTCATCCTGTTCTTCACGGCCGCGGCCGCGGCGCTCGGCCCGCTCGCCATGGCGGCCGTCAGCGACGCCTATCGAAGCACGCGAGCAGGATTCGTGCTGGCCACGATCTTCGCTTTCGTGCTGTTCGCGGGCCTGCTCGGCAACTGGCTGCTCGACCCGTCCGAACGCCGGCTCGAATCCTCCGACAGCACACAACGTGACGACGCCGAAGCCACCGCCGCGCCGAGCGGCTTGCCCGGCGACGTCGGCATCGTTTCGACGTCGCTGGCCGAATGAAGAACCAGGTCCAGCTCATTGCCTACGCCGATCGCCTCGGCGGCACGCTGCGCGGGTTGCTCGAGCTTGCTTCGAGGACCGCTGTCGAACCTCTTCGGCGGCGTGCATCTGCTGCCGTTCTTCCAGCCGATCGACGGCACCGGATGCGGGATTCGATCCCATCGATCACACGCAGGTCGATGCGCGGCTCGGCTCGTGGGACGACGTGCGCGCCATCGCGAGCGAGCTCGACGTCATGGCCGACGTCATCGTCAATCACATCTCGAGCCGCTCGCCGCAGTTCCTGGATTTCTCCGCGAACGGGGCTCAGAGCGCGCTACGCCGGCATGTTCCTGACCTTCGACGGCGTGTTTCCGCGAGGCGCGACGCGAGCAGGACCTGCTCGCGATCTACCGGCCGCGGCCGGCCTGCCGTTCACGCCGATGACGCTCGCCGACGGCTCGCGAGCGAATCCTTTGGACCACGTTCACGCCCGAGCAGATCGACATCGACGTGCAGCCATCCGCGAGGGCAGCGCGCTATCTCGACGACGATCCTGCGAGACCTTCGCGCCGAACGGCGTCACGCATGATCCGGCTCGACGCCGTCGGCTACGCGATCAAGAAGGCCGGACACAGCTGCTTCATGATGCCGAGAGACCTTCGAGTTCATCGCGCGGTCTTCTCCGATCGCGCAAGCGCACTCGGGCTCGAAGTGCTCGTGGAGATCCACTCGTATTACCGCCCAGCAAATCGAGATCGCGCGCCACGTCGACTGGGTCTACGACTTCGCGTTGCCGCCGCTCGTGCTGCACGCGCTTTTCAACGGCACGGCCCGCGCCTTGAAGCATTGGATCGAGATCCGGCCCGCGCAATGCGCTGACGGTGCTCGACACGCACGACGGCATCGGCGTCATCGATATCGGCGCGGACCCACACGACCGCGCAACGAAAACCCCGGCCTCGTGAGCGACGGCGAGCTCGCGCATCTCGTGCAGCAGATCCATGCGAACAGCAACGGCGAGAGCCAGCGAGCCACGGGCG
Organism: uncultured Gammaproteobacteria bacterium; assembly: GCA_963786385.1. GTDB lineage: Bacteria > Pseudomonadota > Gammaproteobacteria > Steroidobacterales > Rariloculaceae > FEN-1219. The sequence goes on along the minus strand of CAWAYS010000005.1, from coordinate 721,093 downwards.
CGGCCGCGGCCAACCTCGATCTGTATCAGGTCAACTGCACGTTCTACGACGCGCTCGGCCGCGACGACCTCGAAATACCTGCTGAGCCGCGCAATCCAGTTCTTCTTGCCGGGCGTGCCACAGGTCTACTACGTCGGGCTGCTCGCCGGCGGCAACGACATGGAGCTGCTCGCGCGTACGCGGCGTCGGGCGCGACATCAACAGGCACTATTACACGCGCGCGGAGATCGAGGCCGCACTCGAGCGGCCCGTCGTGGCCGACTGCTCGACCTGATCCGCCTCAGAAATTCACATCGCGGCTTTCGACGGCGCGTTCTCCATGGCGGCGTCGGCGGACGACGCGCTCGACTTGCAATGGGATAACGGCAGGGAGTTTGCGCGCCTACACGTCGACTTGCGCGGCGACGCGAGCCGCATCGAGTTCTCCCACGACGGTCGGACCGCGATGTTTCGATTCGCGCCGGAGCACGACGCGATCGACGCCCCGCCAACCGGCCGCGCGGATGACGCTACCCTGCCCGACCGCTATAGTCTGCGGACATTCGAAAGCACGGACGCGTAACGCCGATGCGCAAGAAGCGGGCGAGCAAGAACAAGATGGCCGAAGTCGCGCAGCGCGCCGGCGTCTCTTTGTCGACCGTGTCGCGTGCGCTCGCCGACAACCCGTTGATCTCGACCAAAACGCGCCGCGTGGTTCGCGCTGCGGCCGAGCAGCTGAACTACCGCGTCGACGCGGCCGGCAGCAGCTTGAGAACCGGGCTCACGCACACGATCGGCGTCGTGATTCCGCTCGCGCACGCCGCCAAGCAAAACCTCTCGGATCCGTTCTTTCTCGAGATCCTCGGCGGCCTGGCCGACGAGCTCTCGGCCTGCGGCTACAGCCTGCTGCTCAACAAGGTGACGGAAGATCCCGAAGAGTGGATTTCGACGGTGACCCACGGCCGACGCGTGGACGGCGTGATCGTAATCGGCCAGAGCCTGCACCACGAGACGTTGAACCGGCTCGCAGCATCGGATATGCCAATGGTCGTGTGGGGCGCCCTCATGGAAGACCAACGCTATGCCAGTGTCGGCTCCGACAACGAGGCCGGCGGTGAAACCGCGACCGCACATCTGCTCTCGCAAGGCTGCCGCAGCATCGTCTTTCTCGGCGATCCCGCCGCACCGGAAGTGGCCGCACGTCTGAAAGGCTACCGGCGCGCATTGCGGGCGGCCGGCATCGAGCACCGGCCGCACCTCGAGGTGGCCGTTCGTTTCGGTAGCGAGACGGCGTATCACGCGATGAGCGCGTTGGTCGACGCCGGCGTCGAGCTCGACGGCATCGTGGCCTGCTCGGACGTCTTCGCCATGAGCGCCATGCGCGCCTTGACGGAGCGGGGTCGCAAAGTGCCGGCGGACGTCGCCATCGTCGGCTACGACGACATAGCCTTCGCCGCCTATACGACGCCGCCGCTCACGACGATCCGACAGAACTGCGCCGCGGGGGCGCGCCTGCTCGTCGACAAGCTCATGCACTTGATCCGTCACGAGCCGACCGAATCGGCCGTGATCCCGACCGAGCTCGTCGTGCGCACGTCGAGCCTGCGCGAGCACTTCCGGGCCTTGCCCGCCCTCCGCGGCGAAGCGACCCGCAAACCGGCGTCGCCCAATCGCAAGCGCAAGACGGGCTGAGACGGAGGCAAACACGGCTCGGCATCCGGCCGGGCCGGAGGATGCAATCGATTGCAGGACGCGCTACAGTCGGGCCGTCACGATGTGCATTCGCGGGGGGCGTATGAAGATGCATCGCGTGCGGCCGAATCTCGGCCGGTGGGGACTTCGGATCTTGGGATGTGCGGCCGTGTGCGCGCCGGTGTTCGCGCAAACCCGGCAGCACGCCACCGGCCGTCGAAATCGACGCGAACGGCGACGTGCACGTGCCGGCTCACGTCGTGCCGATGTCGAGCTTCCTGAGCCCGGAGGGCAAGGCCTACGTCACCGAGCACCTCCTCAACATGCAAAAGCCGGCCATGCTCGTCCAAGACAACGGCATACCGCCGCTGTTGGCGGGTTATCTCGAGCGGCAGCGCGAAGTGTTCCCCGTCGACCGCCACGACGTCACGATTGCCGGCGTGCACGCATACGAGTATTTGCCGAAGAACGGCATCGCTGCGAACAACCGGGACCGAGTGCTCATCGATCTGCACGGCGGCGGCTTTTCGGGCTGTTGGCCGGGCTGCGCGGAGCTCGAATCGATTCCCGTGGCCGCGCTCGGGCGCATTCGCGTACTGAGCCTCGACTATCGACAGGGCCCGAAATACAAGTTCCCCGCGGCCAGCGAGGACGTTGCGTCCGTCTACCGCGAGCTGCTCAAGACCTACGCCGCCGAGAACATCGGCCTCTACGGATGCTCGGCCGGCGGCATGCTGACGGGCGAGGCCGTGGCCTGGTTCAACAGCACGCGCTGCCGCGACCCGGCGCCGTCGGCATACTGTGCTCGGGCATGACGGTCGCGTCCAACGGCTTCGGCGGCGACTCGGCCTACACGACGGCCGCCATCGGCGAAAGCCGCCTGCCGCCGCCACCGACGAGTGGCTCGGGGGCCGCATCGCCGCTAGGCTACTTCGCGGGGACGGCGATCGACGACCCGCTCGTGGCGCCGGCGAGCTCGGCCGAGGTGCTCGCGAAGTTTCCGCCCACGCTGATCGTGACGGGGACGCGCGGCTTCGAGCTCAGCTCCGCCGTCTACACTCACTCATTGCTCGTGAAGCAAGGTGTCGATGCCGAGCTGCATGTGTGGGAGGGCCTTTTTCACGGCTTCTTCTACGACGTGGACGTGCCCGAGTCGCGCGACTGCTTCGACGTGATCGTGAAGTTCTTCGACCGGCACTTGGGCAACGGCCGATGATCGACCTCGACCGCAGACAGCTCCTGGCGCTCGGCGGCGCCCTGCTGCTGGCGGACGCCGCCGCACAGGAGAGCCGCGCCGGGAAGCTGACGCCGCCGCCACCGGCCAAGGCCTTGCCGCGCTCATGGCTGCAAGCACCGAGCATTCCGATATGGCCGGACGAGCCGCCGGGTGCCGCCGGCTTCGCGCCGCAAACGCTGCCTGAGGACTGGTCGCCCGTGTTTCTGCGCAACGTGGCACGCCCGGATCTCAAGGTGTTTCGTCCGGCACAACCGAACGGCCAGGCGTTGCTCGTGGTGCCGGGCGGCGCTTATTGGTTCGTGTCGGTCGCCAACGAGGGCGCGGAGCTTGCGCCGCACCTGACGGAGCGCGGCTTCACCGTATTCGTCCTGACGTACCGCCTGCCGGGCGAAGGTTGGCTCGACCGCTCCGACGTTCCGTTGCAAGACGCCCAGCGCGCCATGCGCGTGATTCGCTCCCGAGGCCGGGCGCTTCGATATCGACGCAGACAAAGTCAGCGTGCTGGGTTTCTCGGCCGGCGGGCACCTCGCTGCCACGCTCGCGACGCAGCACGCGGAATCCACCTACGCAGCCGTTGATGCGGCCGACGCCTCGAGCGCACGTCCGTTCGCCGCGGGGCTAGCGTACCCTGTGATCACGATGGAGAAGGCCTGGACTCACGAGATGTCCCGCGATCTGTTGCTCGGCGATGCTCCGACGGACGCGCTCGTCGAGCACCGATCCGCCGAAAGGCACGTCGACGCCGCGACGCCGCCGATATTCACCGTTCACGCGATCGACGATCCGGCCGTGCCGGTCGAAAACAGCCTGCGCATGATGACGGCCATGCGCGCTGCGCAGCGTCCCGTCGAAGCGCACTTTTTGCAGGAAGGCGGTCATGCCTTCGGTGTCGGCTACCCCGGCACGCCGTCGGCGCACTGGATCGAGCTGTTCTCGGCTTGGCTCGGCCGCCTGACGTAAGCCCATTCGCCCCCTGCCGAGTCGAACCCGATTCGGCGATAATGAGCCATCGTTTCGGCGCGATCACTCGCGCCAATCCAGCCAAATGAAATCGGGAGGCCTCGATGAGCGTTTCATTTACATTGAACGGAACCGTCGTTGAGCACGACGGCGATCCGGCGATGCCGCTGCTGTGGTTCGTTCGCGAACGCCGGCAATTGACCGGCTCGAAGTTCGGCTGCGGCGTCGCGATGTGCGGCGCTTGCACGATGCACTTGGACGGCAAGCCCATCCGCACTTGCGTAACGCCGGTCGCTGCCGTCGCCGGCAAGTCGGTCACCACCATCGAAGGGCTCGACACGCCGGCGGGCCGGGCCGTGCAGCAGGCTTGGCGCGATCTCGACGTCGTCCAATGCGGCTACTGCCAATCGGGGCAGATGATGTCGGCCGCTGCGCTGCTGACCCAGAACCCGTCGCCGACCGATACCGATATCGACACGGCCATGCAAGGCAATCTGTGCCGTTGCGCCACGTACCACCGCATTCGCGCCGCTATTCACACGGCCGCCAAGACGCTCGCCGGTTGAGGAGACAGAACATGGCACCGAAGATTTCACGCAGCTTCGCGGCGCCGACGACTCGCCGCACGTTTCTTCAAGTCACGGCGCTCGCGGGCGCCGGCTTCATCGTGGGCTGCGGCGAATCGCCCGCCCCCACGGCAACGCCAAACGCCGGAGGCGCCGCCGCTGGCGCGGCCAAAGCGATCGACGCGCTGCCGCTCAACGCGTTCGTGAAGGTCGGCACGAACGACAAAGTCACGGCAATCATCAAGCATCTCGACAAGGGTCAAGGCGTCACGACGGGCCTCACCACGATCATCGCCGAGGAGCTCGACGCGGCGTGGGAACAAATGGCTTGGGAATTCGCACCGGCCGATGCCAAGCGTTACGCAAACCTCTCGCTCGGCGGCCTGCAAGGCACGGGAGGGTCGACCTCGATCGCGAACTCTTGGATGCAGTATCGGCAGGCTGCCGCGGCCGCCCGCGCCATGCTCGTACAAGCCGCGGCCGTACGCTGGAGCGTGGACCCGGCCACACTGCGCGTGGAGGACGGTAGGGTCACCGACGGCAACGGTCACACGGCCAGCTTCGGGAATCTTGCAGCCGACGCCGCGCACATCGCGCCACCCACCGAGCCCAAGCTCAAGGACCCGAGCGCATTCAAGTACATCGGCAAGCACGTCCCGCGCATCGATACGCCCGAGAAGACGAGCGGCAAAGCGATCTACACGATCGACATCGTCCGCCCCGGCATGCTCGTGGCGGTCGTCGCGCACCCGACGAAGTTCGGCGCGCGCGTCGCATCGTTCGACGACGGCAAAACTCGGGCGATTGCTGGCGTGAAAGACGTCGTGCAGATCCCGACCGGCGTCGCGGTGCTCGCGGACGGCTACTGGGCCGCGAAGACGGGTCGCGACGCGCTCGACGTGAAGTGGGACGAGAGTGCCGCGGAAAAGCGCGGCACCGAGGAGCTCGTCGCGCAGTACGAGGAGCTCGCCGGCAAACCGGGCCTCGTGGCGCGCAACGAGGGCGACGCGAAAGCGGCACTCGAGAAATCCGCCAAGCGCATCGACGCCGACTACGTGTTCCCCTACCTCGCACACGCGACGATGGAACCGATGAACTGCGTCGTCGAGCTGCGCGAGGGTGGGTGCGAGATCTGGACCGGCGCACAATTTCAAACCTTCGATCAGCAAAAGACCGCCGAGATCACGGGGCTCACGCCCGAGCAGGTGAAGATCAACACCCAGTTTGCGGGCGGCAGCTTCGGGCGCCGTGCAGTACCCGACAGTGACTACATCGCCGAAGCCGTCTCGATCGCGAAGGCGATCGGCGGGCGAGCGCCCGTCAAGCTGCAGTGGTCTCGAGAGGACGACATGCACAGCGGCAAGTACCGGCCGCTGCACTTTCACCGCGTGAGCGGCGGCGTCGACGCGAAAGGCAACATCGTCGCGTGGAATCATCGCATCGTCGGCCAGTCGCTCGTCAAAGGCACGCCCCTCGAAGGCTTCTTGATGAAGGACGGCATCGACTCGTCGTCCGTCGAGGGGGTCAGCGACCTGCCCTACGCCGTGCCGAATCTGCACGTCGAAGCACATCATCCCGACGTGGGCGTAACCGTCCTGTGGTGGCGCTCCGTGGGCCACACGCACACGGCGTTCGCCGTCGAGACGTTCCTGGACGAGCTCGCGGCTGCAGGCGGCCGCGATCCCGTCGAGCTGCGCCGCGAGCTGCTCAAGGACCATCCGCGCCATCTCGGCGTGCTGAATCTCGCGGTCGAGAAGGCCGGCTGGGACACACCGCTGCCCGCCGGCCGCGGGCGCGGCGTCGCCGTGCACGAGTCTTTCGGCAGCTTCGTCGCCGAAGTCGCCGAGGTGACCGTCAAGGACGACGGCACCTACTCCGTCGATCGCGTCGTCTGCGCCGTGGACTGCGGTATCGCCGTGAATCCCGACGTCGTACGCGCGCAGATGGAAGGGGGCATCGGCTACGGATTGAGTGCGGCAATGCGCGAGCAAGTCACTCTCAAAGACGGCGTCGTGCAGCAATCGAATTTCACCGACTACTTTCCGCTGCGAATCAGCAGCATGCCGGTCGTCGAGGTGCACATCGTGCCGTCGGCGCAAGCGCCGAGCGGTGTCGGCGAGCCGGGGTTGCCGCCGCTCGCACCTGCCGTCGCGAATGCGATCCGCGCCGTGAGCGGAAAGTCGTTGCGGCGTCTGCCTTTCGGCGACCGCCTGTCGGCCTGAGCGCCCGCGCTTTTGCTTGAGAGTGCCAGCCCCCTGACTGACGCGGGACCCGCTCAGGGCCTAGCATTCAGCAGTTCGACCGTGAAACTCTTTGGGGAACCCGCAGATGGCCATGGCTCCGTTCTTTCCGATCATCTACGTGCGCGGCTACGCAATGACGCCGGGGGAAATCGCCGACACGGTTTCGACCCCGTATATGGGCTTCAACCTCGGATCGACCAAAATCCGTCAGGATTGGCAGGGCGGCGTCGTGCGCCATATCTTCGAGTCACCGCTGATCAGGCTCATGAAGGAGTACGCGTACCGCGACAATTATGTCGACGGCAGCGAGATCGACGACCGTATCCCGGCCAAAAGCGTCATCGTCTACCGCTACTACGATCCGGCCGATCGAGATTTCGGCTCGGGTCGAGCATTGTCGATCCTCGAAGCGGCCCGCGGTCTCAAGGACCTGATTCTTCGCACGCGAATCCAAGTCTGCGGCAACGATATGGCCCTGCGCGACGAGTTCCGCGTGTACCTCGTCGCGCACTCGATGGGCGGGCTCGTCTGCCGCGCATTTCTGCAAAACGACACGATCTCGACCGTGGCCGATCGTCGAATCGTAGCGAAAGTGTTCACGTACGCGACCCCCCACAACGGTATCGAGATGGCCGGGGTCAACGTGCCGTCGGTCCTGAAGCTGTGGGATGCGGACAATTTCAACCGCAAGAAAATGGCGGAGTTTCTGGGTCTGCCCGCCGGCACCGAGCGCGTCGACGACCTCGGCGGCAAATTCGACTCGCAACGGTTCTTTTGCTTGATCGGCACGAATCACCGTGACTACGACGTCGCCTTCGGCCTGTCGCGGCGCCTCGCCGGAGAGATGAGCGACGGACTCGTGAAGATCGAGAACGCCACGGTGCGCGGCGCTCCGCGCGCATTCGTCTACCGCAGCCACAGCGGCCCTTACGGCATCGTGAACTCCGAGGAGGGCTATCAGAACCTCGTACGCTTCCTGTTCGGCGACGTACGCATCGACGGCAAGCTCGACGTCGAATCGCTACCGCTGCCCCCGTCCGTGCAAAAGGCCCAGACCGAGGGCAAGCAGATCAGAGGCTCGTATTATTTCGAAGCAACGGTGGCGCCGCGCGGCGCCTTCATGTTCAAGCTCACCGAGCGCCGCGTCGAGACCTATTCGGCCGTGCTACGGACCTACGACGAGCTATTTCCCGCCCCCGGCGGGGCCGAACCGCGCTCCCCGACGCTTTTCTCCGCCTTTCTCGACCGCTCGCGTATCTCGGTGGGGCGCACGATCGTCTTCAGCATCGATGTGGCCGTGTCATCCACCGGCTACACGATCGACGGCAGCCTGTGGCGTGATCAGCACATCGCCGGGGAATACCTATTCCGCAACCTGCTCACGATCCGTGCAACGCCCGGCAAGGACGGTTGGTCCGTTCGCTACAACTTCGCGGACGACAAATGGGGCGAGTCGCGCGGGACGGAGGCCACCTTGGACAACGGCGCCTTCGTGGTGCCGCTCAGCTCGCAGAAGGGATTCAAAGGCACGCTCCGCCTCATGCCGGGCCTGGCCGACCAGACCTGATCGATCCCTCGAGACAATCCACAATATCTGTGGATAACTCTGTTGACAACCGTCGAGTAGCCGCCCCGGGCCGCCGCAACAGACTCGATTCGTATCAAAATGATCAAAAAAGCATCAAAATAGAAAATCTATCTAAATCAATAAATTAATAGACACAATCACCGTCTTGCTCGAAGTTATGGAGCCAAGGCCCGAGTTTTATGACAGCTAGATGTCAGCTACTCGGCGCTGTGCACACTTGAGCCGGAACTCGTGCGAGACCGCCGGCTTTCGGCCTTCAAAGACGGAACAAAAACTCCTGCATCCCGTTGCGCAGCAGACGGGCGCGCTCGACGGTGTATCGCGGCAGGCAGCGAGCGAGATCCTCGGGCGTGTAGCGCGGCGCCGGCCGCACGGCCGGTGCGGTGGAAAGGATGGCGAGCCGTTGCTCGTCGAGCGGCACGATGCAGCCCGGGCGGGCCGGCATTTTGGCCTCGGAGTACACGACGAGCGCGTGGACCAAGGTCCCGCGGCGCCCACGCGTCGCGATGGCGTCCATGACCACGGTCAACGCCGGGCGCGTGAGGTAGTTCAGCAAATCCCAGCACAGCACGACGTGGGTCGGCTCGTCGCGCTTCGGCGGGAGCGCGGCCTCCGCCAAGTCCCGCAGCGCTTTTGGGTCCTGCTCGGCATTGAGCGCATCGATCGCCTCGGCGAGTGCGGCGATGTCGAGACGGCAGCGAAACTGGCTGAACAGATGGACCGTTTCGCTGCGCGCTGCGCCGAGATCTAGGATTACCCAGCGCGCATCGTCGTGCATGCGATCGACGAGCGAGTGAAAGAGCGGCGCGTTGAGGGCCTCCGCAGACGAGGCGGCAGTACGCGGCTCGCCGCGGTCGACGGGCCGTCGGGCCTGCATGGGCGCGCGAGCCGAAACGACCGTCAGCTGCCGGCCCCGGTCTTGATGGCGGCACTGGCCTCGGGCTTCACGGAACCGGGCACAGCGGGTTTCGGTGCGGGAGCGGCCGGCTTCTGTGGCACGCGGTTCGCACCGAGGGCACTCTGCACGGCCTGGGTGTCCATCTCGATCGACCCTTTGAACTTCGCGCCGTCCTCGAGGCTGACCCGCGGCGAGACGATGTTCCCGCGCACCTGAGCACTCTTGCGGATACTCACGCGCTCCGAGCCGTAGAGGTCACCCTCGACGAATCCGTCCACGAAGATCGAATGGGCATAAACGTCGGCGCGAACTTTGCCTTGCGGGCCGATCGTGAGGCCGTTGCTCTTCAGCTGCACCGTGCCGTTGACCTCGCCCTCGATGACCAAGTCCTCCTCGCCGCGCAAATCGCCGTCGATGTGAATGGATGGTCCGATGATGGCGGCTTCGCGACTCATGCCGCCCGCGGAGGGCCGGCTCGCGAAATCCGTGCTCGATCCGGAATCGAGCCGCTGCCCGTCGCGCTGGGACGCTTCCGTGGTCCGGTCCGACGCGCCTTTCTTGCTGATCTCGAACATGCTCACTCCCGAGGTTGGTGTGAAGGTATTTGCCGGTTACCCAATAAGTTGCGGCATCATTATGACAAACCAGCTCATTGTAATCACAAGTGACCGACGATCACCAACTGTCGGCGCGGACCGACAGGGGACACGGCCGCTCGCCTCCCCTCCCGGGACACGCTGGCCGCATCGGCCAACCCTCGCCCTCCGCGCCCCGCGCAGTCCTCGTCGCCGTGTCGGCCGAAATGCCGCTGTCGGGCAGCACGGCCTACTGCGCCGTGCAGTTGAGGCCCGGGCAAGGACGTCGATTGCGCCGCCGCGGCGACGAGCGTAAGTTCGTTCCGCATATGTCACTGCTGTCCGTCATGAGGCGTCGTGCTCGCGGGATCGCGGGCGTTGCGCTTGCGTCGTTGCTCTTTACGACGGCGAGCGCGGCATTCGCTCCGTGCGCCGTCGCGATGGCCGCGGCCGAGCACGCCGCATCGCACGACCATGCACGCCCCGACTTACCGATGGACGCGATGGCGATGGACGCGATGGCGATGGACGCGATGGCGCAGCGCGGCGCGCGTCACGCCCACGACGACATGGCAATGGCCTGGCACGATCACGTGCCGGCATCACCGGCCCAGTGCCCGCACTGCCGGCAGCTCGCAGGATTGTGCGGTCAGGCAGCGCTCGGCTCCCCAACGGTCACCGCGCCCGACCGGAGCATCGAGCGGATCCTGTTCGTGAGCACGCCGCCTACGGGCTCGGCCATCGCGGCATCGGCCTCGGTAGCCAGTCGTCGCGAGTCACCACCCGGCAACGGCCCTCCGAATCAATCCCCAGCGCCCGAGAATTCCGGCACTCTGCGCGCTCTATTCTGCTCCTTCCTCGAATAGCCATCACTCCCGTCGACTGAGGCACGCGGCTCGACAGCCGCTCGTGTTCGCCTTCGGCCCTGCCGCCGTTGTCACTCATTGCGCGAGGAGTATTCGATATGCCCGACAACACCGGAAGTCATATCGCTTGGCCACCCGGCCAAGCGACTGTCGGCGTCAGCCGCCGCCGATTCGTCAGAGGTCTCGCAGCCGGCGGTGTCGTGCTCGCGCTCGGCGGCCGGAGCCTACGCACGTACGCGAACAGCGTCGCGACACCGCTTCAGGGCCGCGAGTTCGAGCTCGAGATCGCATCGGCAGCCGTCGACATCACCGGCAGGCCGCGTCTGGCAACCGCCGTCAACGGCAGCGTGCCGGCACCGACGTTGCGCTGGCGCGAGGGCGACGACGTCACGATCCGTGTCACGAATCGGCTCGACACCTCCGCGTCGATTCATTGGCACGGCGTGACATTGCCCTACGACATGGACGGCGTGCCGGGCCTGAGCTTCGACGGCATCGCTCCCGGCTCGACGTTCACGTATCGGTTCCCCGTGCGTCAATCAGGCACGTATTGGTATCACAGCCATTCCGGATTTCAGGAGCAAACGGGGATCTATGGCGCATTGCTCATCGATCCGCGAGCGTCCGAGCCTTTCGGCTACGACCGCGAGCACGTCGTGATGCTGTCCGACTGGACGGACGAGGATCCGGAGCGCCTTCTGGCCCATTTGAAGAAGGACCGCGAGTACTACAACTTTCAGAAGCGTACGCTGCCCGACATCCGCGCCGATCGCCGCAAGCTCGGCCGCAAAGGCGCGCGCCAAGCACGCGAGATGTGGAACGAGATGCGGATGAGCGATCGCGACCTCGCGGACGTCACGGCGCACACCTACACCTACCTCATGAACGGCCACGCCCCGGCCGATGGCTGGCGCGCTGCCTTCACGCCCGGCGAACGTGTCAGGCTCAGACTCATCAACGGCTCGTCGATGACGTTCTTCGACTTTCGGATTCCGGGGTTGCCGATGACGGTCGTCGCCGCGGACGGCCAGAACGTAGAGCCCGTCACCGTGGACGAGCTGCGCGTCGGGGTCGCCGAAACCTACGACGTGATCGTCGCGCCAAGCGACGAAGCGGCATATTGCTTGTTCGCCCAATCCATCGACCGGTCGGGCTACGCGCTGCGGCACACTCGCGGCGCGGCCCGATCTCGACGCCGAAGTGCCGCAACTCGACCCGGTGCCGACCCTGCAACACGTCGACATGGGAATGGCGATGGCAATGGCGGGCATGACCGCCGGCGCGCCGAATCACGCCAGTGTGGATCACGCCGAATCCGGACCACGCACAGATGAATCATGCAGCCATGCAGCACGGGACGGAGGCGCACGAGGCCGCGACATCCTCGAGCATGGGCTCGAGCATGAATCGGCCCATGCCGCACCCGGCAACGGAGCGCGGTCCCGGCGTCGATATGCGCGCGGCGAGCCCGCAGCTTCGGCTCGACGATCCCGGCGTCGGCTTGCGGGACCGACCCTGGCGCGTGCTGACCTACGGCGACTTGAAGCACTTGGGCCCGGGGCCCGATCGGCGCGAGCCCGACCGCGAGCTCGAGCTGCACCTCACGGGCAACATGTACCGCTATATGTGGTCGTTCGACGGCGTGCGCTATTCCGACTCCGAGCCGATCGAGCTCGCCTACGGCCAGCGCGTGCGAGTCACGCTCGTCAACGACACGATGATGAACCACCCGATTCACTTGCACGGCATGTGGAGCGATTTGGAGACTGGCGACGACGCGCAGCTCCCGCGCAAGCACACGATCACGGTCCAACCCGGCCAGAAGGTCAGCTACCGAGTCACCGCCGACGCACTCGGCCCGTGGGCTTATCACTGTCACCTGCTGTACCACATGGCGGCCGGCATGTTTCGCGTCGTGAACGTGCGGTAAGGAGACGACGATGCGAATGCCAACGATCATCGCCATTGCCGCCGTGACGCTCGGTGCCGGCACACACGCGGCGGCACAACCAGCGGCGGGCGAGGCCGCTCACGTGCCCGAAGCGCACGGCATGAACGACGACCGGGTCTACTCCAAAGTCTTCTTCGATCGTCTCGAGACGGCTGCCGGCAGCGCCGCCTCGCGCTGGAACGGGCAAGCCTGGGTCGGCACCGACTTGAATCGGGCCTGGCTCAAGACCGAGGGTGAGAAACAGGGCGGCACGACCGAGCATTCGGAGCTGCAGGCGCTCTACAGCCGTGCGCTCACACCGTTTTGGGATGTGCAAGCCGGCGTCAGGCACGACTTTCGCCCTACGCCCGAACGAGATTTCGCCGTGATCGCCGTCCACGGTCTAGCTCCCTATTTCTTCGACGTCGAAGCCTCGCTGTTCGTCGGCCAGGGCGGACGTTCGGCGCTACGCGTCGAGACGGCGTACGAATTGCTGCTCACGCAGAAGCTCATCCTGACTCCGCGCATCGAGGTCAACGCTTACGGTCGCGACGACGCCCTGCGCGGCCTCGGCGCGGGCCTCGGCGACGCAGAGATCGGAATTCGTCTGCGCTACGAGGTCCGCCGCGAGATCGCGCCATATGTCGGCCTCGTGCACGTGGGCAAAATCGGACGCACGCGCAACTTCAGCCAAGCGCTGGGACTGGAGACGAGCGACACGCAGCTCGTTGCCGGCGTGCGTTTTTGGTTTTGAATGTGCGCCGCGGCGCAGCTATCGACGATGCGAGTGCGCCTTCGAGCGCTCATCCAGGTAGCGGCAACCGACGAGCACTTTGGCCGCGTCCTCGCGCCGCTCCGCGTCGTTAAGGTCGGCGGCGAGCGCCTTACCGAGCTCGATGGCTGGCCGGACATCTTCCCAGCGGACCATCTCGTGGAACAGCCACAGGCGCGCATCGAGCGGATCGTGCTCCGTGCCGACGTAGTCCTCGAGGTGCGCGAGCGCCTTGCCGAGACCACCGCCGCCGGCCGCGATTCCGTACGCATGATCGAGCGCCTGGCGCCGGCGTGTCACGAGACGCCGATAGTGGGCCTCCGCGCGGGCTTCGGGCGCGCGCGGCGCGTGGACGCCGAGCTTGAGGCGTCGGCCGTAGGCGGCGGAGCCCAGGAAGTATGCGAGCGTGAACGCCGAGTAGACGGCGGCAAATAGCTCGGGGAAACGGCGACTCCAATAGGCCAGAGCGCCGACCCAAACGCAGCCGGCAGTGATTGCCACGGCAACGAGGTAATCGAAGCCCAAGCCGAGAGCGGCGATCGCGAGCTTGCGCGGATCGACGCGTGCGCGCCGGCTGCGCGACACACCGAGCAGCGCAATGACCGCGGGGGCCACGACGATGCCGCACACCGTCGTGATCGTCGCAAGATCACGCCGGCCCGTGGCAACGAAATAGACGTACAACAGCAAGACCGAGCCGCCGCAAACCGCGAACAGCGAGCCCAACTGATTGCGAGCCGCAACCATCGTCTCGATCGAGAGCACGGGCCAGCCGTCCGCACCCTCCGCACGATGCTCGACGACCTCGAAAGCGTAGTTAGAGCCGATCCATACGACCGCGCCGATGAGCAAATAGGCGAGCGGGAGACCGCCTGCGAGCCCGAAAGCAGCCACCCACAAGACCCCGGCCAGCAGCACGCCCACGATCACGGGCGCGACGCTCACGAACTCGACCAAAGTCTTTAGCCACTGCACGGCCACCTACCGCGTTTTCCGTCTGCCGGCATTGTCGTGTCGGGCGCGAGGTTTTTTCAACGGGGAACCTGCGGCGTGCAAAGACAAGCACCCCCCGGACGCGGGAAAAAAGTGACGTCAGCGCTGCGTGAGCAGCTCGATGCTCTTGAGCTTACCGTCCTCGAACTTCAGCAGACGTTTGAACTTGCCGTAACCCAGATCGTAGGTCCACCGCTCGATGCGCGTGACACCGACCTGCGGACCCGCACCTTTCGGCCCTCGGGCCCGGATGGGCACGTCTTCGACTTGCTTCGACTGAGGCTCGCCGCATTTGGCGACGATCTGAGGCGCAATCATGCCGACCGTGACCAGCGTGCCTCCGCAGCGCATGACGTCGTCGCCGGCGGCCACCGGCTGCGCGAGCGCCGCTGCGATAAGAAACACCGGCGTGCAGTATCGCGTCTTCATGATGCCCGAGCCTCGAGACGCGTCACGCGATGTGCAGCGCGGGCCGCGCGCGGTGATGCTCGTGGATAGCGAGCCCGGCGAGCGACTGGAGCGAATCGTGGTCGCCGAGCACGGCCACGCGCTCTGCCGGAGTCAGCCAGTCGAGCGCCTCTTCGGCCGTCCGTGCATCGTCGATCTTGGTTTTGGCGCTCAACATGACGAGATCGGGTTTGCCGCGCACCGCAGGCGGTCGCGGCAGCACCGTCGCGAGATGGCGGATACGCGCAGGCTCGTCCGTCAATAGCCTCTCCACGGTCACCTCGCCGAGGTCGGCGGCCAACAGCACCTCGATTTCGTCGCGCCGCTCGATGACCGGCGGCACGATTTCCTCCTCGGGAATCACGAGAAAGCCGAGAAAGTGCGTGAGCTTCGCCAGCAGCGCACTGCCGCTGGCCGCGGATAACGGCAACGCCAGCGCGAGGCCGGCCAGCGCGGGCGACATCCAAACGAGTAAATCGGGAGCCAAGTACGTGAGCGAATAAGCGACGCCAACGCCGACGAGCGTGTGCAGCCAATGGCGCCTGAGCAGCAGGGACCACGGCAGCGAGCTGCGCTTGCGGCTTTGCACGGCCCAACCGGAGTCTCGACCGCCGAGAATTTCGAGGACCTGACGCGTCTGAATCATCATCGAAATCGGAGCATAAAGCGCGGAGAGCAAAGTCTCGGCCAGCACGCCGATCGCGAGCCGCGTCACGCCGACGACGCGGCGCAGCTCCCGGTCGGCCAACGCGCGACAAAAACCGAGGACTTTCGGCGCGAGTAGCACTGCCATGGAGAACACGAACAGCGCCAACATTCGTTGGCTATCGAAGACGGGCCAACGAGGAAATAGCGAGAGCTCGTCCGTAAAGTACTGGAACTGGGCCGACGCTATCTGCACCGTGACCGCGAGACCGACGACTATCAACGCGAGCCAGATCGGCGAAGCGAGATAACTCAAGATGCCGATAGTCAAGTGTGCGCGACTCGGCCAAGCAAGACCTGCCGCACGCAGCACGCCGAAGTGCTGGATGTTGCCTTGCGCCCAGCGGCGGTCACGCGCAGCAGCGTCGAGAAGCGACGGCGGCGCCTCCTCCCACGTGCCGCCGAGCGTCGGCAGCATACGCACGGCCCAACCGGCACGGCGCAGCAGCGCGGCCTCGACGAAATCGTGCGACATGATGGTGCCGCCGAAGGGCTTGCGCCCCGGCAGCGTCGGCAAACCGGCCGCGCCCGCGAATGCGCGGACACGAATAATTGCGTTGTGTCCCCAGTAATTGCCGTCGTCGCCCTGCCAGGCCGCGATTCCGCGCGCGACGACGGGCCCGTAGACGGCGCCCGCAAACTGCTGAAGACGGCCGAAAAGGGTCTCGGCCCCGGACAGCCGCGGCACCGTTTGCAGCAAGCCGAGCTTCGGATCAGCGGCCATCTCGCGCACGAGCGTGGTAGCGTTTCCGGGGCGAGGATGCTGTCGGCGTCGAGCACGACCATGAAGTCGTAGCGCCCGCCCCAACGCGTGACGAAATCTTGCAGATTGCCCGACTTGCGGTGCACGTTCTCCGTGCGCCGCCGATACCAAATCTTGAGACGATCGCCGAGCCTCTCACGCAGCCTCTGGAACGCGGCCGTCTCTTTGACGTAAGTCTCTGCCTTACTCGTGTCCGACAGGACGAATATCTCGAACCCTGCGGCGCCGCCGCGCTCGATCAACGACAACGCCATGGCTTCGAGCGCTGCGAAGCTTCGGGCCGGATCTTCGTTGCAAACCGGCATCACAAGGGCCGTCGTCTGATCCACGAGCGTGCCCGGTTTCGCCCTCGGGCGCGACCCTCCGAACAACACCCCGGCCACCGCTGCCGACGCGCTCAATGCAATCCACCCGAAAGCGATCGTGAACAGCACCACCATGACTCCCTGGAGCAAGGTGACGCCGCCGACCGCGACGACGGCGATCATCTCCCGGCACGCGTAGGCCGTGAACAGCACCGCACCCCCGAAAGTAACGAGTCGAGCGAGCCGCGTCGCCAGACGCGGCCGCGGCCTTCGCAGCACACGCCGAAATCGATTCAGAGGTTGCTCGGGCATCTCGAGCAACGAGAACGCAGGAACGGCAGGTTGCTTCGACGCTACCGAGTCCATCGATACAGCCACGTTTCGCTCCAAGGTCGAGTTTTCGACGTCAGCACCAAACGCAATTCCACGGCATCCGAGCGTCCAGGATCGAGCTCGAACGCCGCACGATAGATATTGTCGGCCGCTTCCACGCGCGCGCCGCGCGGAGCGAGAATCTTGCCCGACGAGCTCGTCACTTCGACCGCCAAGTCGTCGGGAATCTCGGCGGGCGAATGGAAATCCACCACGAACGATCGCGCGTCGGAATTCACGGCCCGACCCGATCGCGTGGCGACCACGCGCGCGAGCGACTCGTCGAGAGGCTCGTCCGTCCAGCGCAAACGATACGAGAACGCCGCGGGCTCGTGGGCGGGCAACGGCTTCGCAGGCTGCCAATACGCCACGATGTTGTCGTGAATCTCGCGATCGCTCGGAATCTCGACGAGCTCGACGTCGCCGCGCCCCCAATCCCCACGCGGCTCGATCCACAGCGAAGGCCGCCGATCGTAACGCGCCTCGGCATCCTCGTAGTCGGAGAACTTACGCTTACGCTGGATCAGCCCGAAACCGCGTGGGCTCGAATCGATAAACGCCGACACTTGCAGCGTGCGCGGATTCGCGAGAGGCCGCCAAATCCTCTCGCCGTGGCCGTTCACCATCTCGAGCCCGTCGGAGTCGTGTACGGCATCGCGGAAGTCGTCGAAGCGGGCCCGGTTCGAAGCGTCGAACAAGAACATCGACGTCAGCGGCGCGATGCCGAAGTGCTCGCAGAGCCACTCGCGGAAACAGCGTGACGTCGACGTCCATGACCGTCTCGTCGCCGGGCCGGACTTTGAAACGATAGGCCCCGACCACCGACGCGCTCTCGAGCAAAGCATGAATCGTGATCGAGCTCGCATGCTCCGGGGGACGTTCGATCCAAAACTCCGAAAAGACCGGAAACTCCTCACCTTCCGGCCGCGCAGTGCGCACGGAGAGCCCACGGGCGGACAATCCGTAATTTTGGCCGCGCGCCACGGCACGAAAATAGCTCGCGCCCTGAAAGACGAGAAACTCGTCCAAGTAGTCGGGCCGATTCGATCGGCGCACGCACGCGAAATCCCGAGTAGCCCAGATCCTCCTTCGTATCTATGGTGGGCACGTCGGCCCCGTAGTCGAACACTTTGTTGGTGAACAGTACTCGCCGGGCCTTGCCGCCGACGACGAGATTCACCTTGACCGGTGTGTCGTAGATGAAGCCGGGATGGAACAGATCGACCGTGAAGTTGCGGTCCTCGTGCTCCCAAATGGACGCGCCCGTCTGGAACCGTATCGAGCGGTATTGATCGTACGTGAGCCGCGGCAGCGGGTTGGCTGCCGCTGCAGGCGCCGCGAAAGGCTGGGCCGCGAGGTCTGCGGCTCGTGCGACGAGCGTGTCGTAGTCAAACGGCGTCGCTGCACGCTCCTGGGCACGGGCTGCACCGAATGAGAGCACGCCTAAGGCAACGGCGACCGAAATTCTCCTGGCTGCATTCATCGCGGCCCACCTATGGGAGCGCATTGTTTGTAAGCACAAACCATACCAGCTCAGAAAATAGTGACCGGCATCGCGGCCGGCCGGCGACGAGCGCGCTAAAGTTCGCTCATCACAGCCACCTCCCGCAGGACGAGGCAAGGACATGGACAACCACATGGCTCGCGTGCTGCTCGTCGCTGCACTGGCAATCTTCGGTTCCGACCGCGCGAGTGCCGAGGGGTTCAAATCGTATTTTGAGTCTTCTGCTTCGCAGAAGCCACGCACCGATGCGGGCGTGTCGGTGGAAGGCGACAGGTTGCGTCTCAACGCGGATCTGTCCATGCGCTCCCCGGGCGATGCGACGCAGATCGTTCCGCGCCTGAGCTCGTCGTTTTCGATCAGCGACAAGCTCGGCGTCGAAACCGAAGTCGACTTGGCAGAGTGGAACACGCGCGCCAAATTGTTGGAGGCCACGTTCAACACCAGGGTGAGTTTTCGCTCCTCGGCACCCTTCTTAGAAGTGCTCGAGGGCCAGGTTTGGCGGTCGCCGGATGGACAGTCCAAAGAGACGCTCAGGGTTGGATTCTACCAAACGTTACGCCCGGCCGATGAGTCTCCTGCAGTGACGCTACGCGGCAAAGCCGTCCTCGAGACGAGCCTCGGGGCGGATGACGCGCTGGGCGGCGCCCAACGGCCCGAAACGCGGCGACTCCGCATCGAGACGGTGCTCGGCGGCATCCTGTCGGGGTTGCTGAACGGCCAAAACGCCCTGAGCCTCAAGCTCGAGCACCTCACAGGGGCCACGGTCGACACGGCCAAATCCGTAGCGTTCAACCACGCCTGGAAGTACGCGGGGTTCAGCCAATTCGCCTTCAACGTGCGGATGCTGTGCGCCACGCAGGGCACGGCCGGCCGTGTCGAGCCCTCGGTCGGTCTGTCTTGGAGCAGCCGCTTCTAACCGCCAAACCGTGGCCCGGCCCCTTCGAGCGCATCGCCTATCTGGGGTGGTGCCGAGCCAGCGCATACAATACGCGCTCCCTAGACATCGCGATCCGAGGGCATGCCCGCTTCAAACCACTCCGCTCTGCAGACCCGCCTGCGTCGCTCGCTCCGTGGCGAGGTTCTGTTCGACGCCTTCTCGAGGGGGCGCTATTCGACGGACGCATCGATCTACCAGATCGAGCCCATCGGCGTCGTGGTGCCGCGACGACGAGGAAGACGCGCTCGCTGCGCTCGAGATCGCGGCCGAGCTCGGCGTTCGCGATCCTGCCGCGCGGCGCGGGCACCTCCCAGTGCGGACAGACCGTCGGCGCGGCGCTCGTCGATCGACAACAGCAAACACCTGGCACGGCTGCTCGAGCTGAACACGGACGCTCGACACGGCCTGGGTCGAGCCCGGCATCGTGCTCGACGAGCTCAATCGGCAGCTCAAGCCGCACGGCCTTTGGTATCCGGTCGACGTCTCGACCTCGGCGCAGGCCACGCATCGGCGGCATGACCGGCAACAACAGCTGCGGCGCCCGGTCGCTGCGCTACGGCAACATGGTCCACAACGTGCTCGCCGTCGAGACCTGGCTCACGAGCGGCGAGACGCGCGTTCGCATTCGGCGCCGATCGGCGACGGCGCGTCGCGCCCGCCGACCGCTATCGAGCGGCTCGTCGCCACGGTGCGCAGGCTCTACGACGCGCGAGCGCGACGAGATCGCCGCGCGCGTCCCTGCCGTGCAGCGACGCGTCGCGGGCTACAACCTCGACATGGCCGGAGCGGCGCGTTCAACATGGCGCACCTGCTCGTCGGCTCGGAAGGCACGCTCGGCTACTTCCGCAAAATCAAGCTCAAGCTCTCGCCGCTGCCGACGCACAAGACGCTCGGCGTCGTGCATTTCCCGACGTTCTACCAGGCCATGGATCTCACGCGGCATATCGTGGCGCTGGAGCCCGCGGCCGTCGAGCTCGTCGACCGCACGATGATCGATCTGTCGCGAGACATCGCGGCGTTTCGCGGCGACGATGGAGACGGCGATTCGCGGCGCAGCCCGACGCGATCCTGCTCGTCGAGTTCGCCGGCGACGAGCTCGGACCGCAAGTCGTCGAAGCTCAAGCAGCTCAGCGAGCTCATGGGCGACCTCGGGCTGCCCGGCAGCGTCGTCGAGATCGAGGAGCCGCGTCTGCAGCGCGACGTCTGGGAAGTGCGCAAAGCCGGGCTCAACATCATGATGTCGATGAAGGGCGACGGCAAACCCGTGTCGTTCATCGAGGACTGCGCCGTGCCGCTCGAGCACCTGGCCGACTACACGGACCGGCTCACGAGCGTGTTCGAGAAGCACGGCACGCGCGGCACGTGGTACGCGCATGCTTCGGTCGGCTGCCTGCACGTGCGCCCGGTGCTCGACATGCGCAGCGAGGACGGCGCGATCAAGATGCGCGCGATCGCCGAGGAGGCCTGCGCGCTCGTGCGCGAATACAAAGGGCTCCTACTCGGGCGAGCACGGCGACGGACTCGTGCGCTCGGAGTGGATCGAGCCGATCTACGGGCCGCGCCTCGCCGCGGCATTCGCCGAGATCAAGCGCGCGTTCGACCCCAAGGGCCTCATGAATCCCGGCAAGATCGTCGCGCGCCGCAAGATGGACGACCGGCAGCTCTTTCGCTTCAAGCCCGGCTACCGCACAGCCCCCGTTGACGACGGGACTCGACTGGTCCGAGCACGAGGTCGGCGCGCAGAATGCGGCCGCGGATTCGCGGCGGCCGTCGAGATGTGCAACAACAACGGCCATTGCCGCAAGTTCGACGCCGGCACGATGTGCCCGTCGTTTCGCGTGACGCGCGACGAGCGCGACTCGACGCGCGGTCGCGCCAACTCGCTGCGGCTCGCGCTTTCCGGCCAGCTCGGCCCCGAGGCGCTCGTCTCCGACGAGATGTACGCGACCATGGAGCTCTGCGTGTCGCTGCAAGGGCTGCAAGCGCGAGTGCCCGACCGGCGTCGACATGGCCGCGATGAAAATCGAGTTCCTGCATCAATATCACCGGCGGCGAAAAGCGCTCCTTGCGCGACAAGCTCGTCGCACATCTCCCGCGCTATGCGCCGCCTGCTCGCGCGACTTCGCGCCACTCGCCAATCTGCGCAACGACGTGCCGGGCTGCCGGCACTCGGCGAGGCGCTGCTCGGCTTCGCCGCGCGACGCAGCGCTGCCGCGTTGGCGTCGCGACTTCTTCGGCAGCCGCGAAGAGCTGCGCCCCAGGCTCGTCGAGGACACGGGCGCAGACGCCGGCCGCGAGGTCGTGTTGCTCGCGGATACCTTCAACCGCTATTTCGAGCCCGAGAACTTGCGCGCCGCGGTGCGCGTGCTCGAAGCAGCGGGCTACCGAGTCTCGCTTGCCGACCCGGAAGACGGCGGGCGGCCGCTGTGTTGCGGGCGAACCTATCTCGCGACGGGCATGATCGACGCAGCCCGCGCCGAAGCACGCCGCACGCTGACGGCGCTCATGCCGTTCGTCGAACGAGGGGTGCCGATCGTGGGCCTCGAGCCGTCGTGCATTCTCGGCCTGCGGGACGAGTTCCGCACGCTCCTGCCGGGCACCGAAAGCGCTGCACTGGCCGCGACCGCCCTCACCTTCGAGGAGTTCATCGTCGCGCGAGCACGAGGCAGGCACGCTGCGGTTGCCGCTGCGCGAGTCGCCGTATGCGCGCGCGCTCGTCCACGGGCATTGCCACCAGAAGGCTTTCGGAGTCATGCCGGCAGTCGTCGCCACGCTGAAGCTCGTGCCGGGCCTCGAGGTCTCGACCGTCGCTTCGAGCTGCTGCGGCATGGCCGGCGCTTTCGGCTACGACGCGAGGCACGTCGACGTCTCGCTCGCAATGGCCGAGGCGAACCTTCTGCCCGCGGTGCGCACGGCGCCAGCCGATACCGTCATCGTCGCCGACGGAACGAGTTGCCGGCACCAGATACACGACGGTGCCGGCCGCGAGGCCGTGCACGTTGCGCGCGTCCTCGCCGATGCTCTCTAGCGCTTTGTAGCTTCCGGATCGTGCCGCCGGCACTGACTTCGCCGGCTTCGACGACGCGCGCATTCATGAGCGTGAGCCGCTCGTCGGGGTCGCGCGTCTCGTTGACGTGCCATCGATCGCGGCGACGGCGGCGGCGTCCGGCTCGCCCTCAAACGCCCGTGTCGATCGTCCACGGCTCGCGCTCGGCCTCGGCCGCGAGACTCGCGAACGCGGGCCAGTTCCACACGGCCTGCGCATAGGCTCGCGCCGCGCCCGTGAGCTCGACGCCGTACGTGCGAAAGCGGCTCACGACCGGCGCGTACATCGCGTCGGCGACCGACCATGCGCCGAACAGATAGTCGCCGCCCGCGCCGTGCTTGCGCCGGCACTCATTCCAGATCGCCACGATGCGCTCGACATCGGCCTCGACGTCGGGCCCACGCTCGACATCGTGACGGGACCGAATGTCCATGGGCATCGTGTTGCGCAAGGCGTCGAAGCTCGAATGCATTTCGGCGCTCACGCTGCGCGCGAAAGCACGCGCCCCGGAATCCTCGGGCCAAAGGCCCGCCTTCGGCCGCTGCTCGTGCAAGAACTCGGCGATTGCGAGCGAGTCCCAAATAACGGTGCCCGCGCAATGCAGCACGGGGACGCGACGGCTCGGGCTCACGGCCGCGATGCGCGCTTGGCTATCGGGCAGATCGAGCGGGATCACGACCTCGTCGCAAGCTATGCCGCTTTGGCGCACGACCAAAGAGCCGCGCACGGACCAGGAGGAGTAGTTGCGATTTCCAACGTGCAGGACAGCCCGCATGCGCCGGAGCGTACTCGACTGAACGCGGAAAGTCGCGCGTTCGAACTGGGCCTCAGTCGGCCAGGCTCGACCCTCGGGCACGCCGAGCCGCGATCATGCACCGCGCCGCGGAGCCGGAGCGGCCTCATGCCCGCACCCTTTACATATCTCGCGACACGGGCGTTGCACAGCAGGACGCCCTTCATGGGATACTTCTCGAAAGCTAGTTGTCAGTGACCTCGTGGGAACGACCAGTTATTTCATTCGCCGCTTCTTGTTGATCATCCCGACCTTTCTCGGCATCACCTTGCTCGTGTTTACGGTCACGCGGGTCGTGCCGGGCGGCCCGATCGAACGCATGCTCAACGAGGCCCTGTTGGCGCCGGGCAGCACGGGCATCGGCAGCGCCCAAAGCGTGGCGAGCCGGATGCTCTCGGACGATCAGCTCGACCAGCTGCGCGTCTACTACGGGCTCGACAAGCCGATCCTCGTGAGCTATGTGGACTGGCTCGGCAAGGTGCTCGTACTCGACCTCGGCCGCTCCACTCGCTACAACGAACCCGTCTGGGACACGATCAAGCATCGCTTCCCGATCTCGATCTTCTACGGCATCACGACGCTGATACTTACCTATGCCGTCTGCATTCCACTCGGCATCATCAAGGCCATCCGCCACAACAGTCATTTCGACAACGTGAGCTCCGGTTTCGTCTTTCTCGGCTACGCGATTCCCAGCTATGTGGTCGGCATCGCGCTGCTGACCTACTTCGCCTCGCAGCTCGGCTGGTTTCCGCTCGGCGGCTTCGTGAGCGACAACTTCGAGCGCCTAGGCACGTGGGGCAAGACCCAAGACATCTTCATGCACGCCGTGCTGCCGTTGCTGTCGTACATGGCGGGCAGTTTCGCGGTGACGACGTTCATGATGAAGAACTCGCTCATGGACAATCTGGCGGCCGACTATGTGCGCACCGCGATCGCCAAAGGTCTTTCGTTTCGCCAAGCGGTGTTTCGCCACGCCGTCCGCAACAGCTTGATCCCGATAGCCACGTCTTTCGGCAACAACGTCTCGCTGATTCTGACCGGATCGTTCTTGATCGAGCGCATCTTCAACATCGACGGCTTCGGCTTGCTGGGCTACGAATCCCTCGTCCAGCGCGACTACCCCGTGGTCATGGGCATTCTCGTAATCTCCTCGCTGCTGTTTCTCGTCGGCAACATTCTCTCGGACATTTGCGTGGCATTCGTGGACCCGCGAGTAAAGTTCGGTCAGTAAGATGGCTCTGGTTCGGCTCTCTCCGCAGACGGTCAAGCAGTGGCTCCGATTCCGATCGATCAAGCGCGGCTACTACTCACTGATCATCACGATTGCATTGCTAATAGCGAGTTGCTTCTCGGAGTTGCTCGTGAACAGCCGCGCCATCGTCGTCAAATACGACGGCCATTACTACTTCCCCACGTATTCCGCGTTTCTCCCCGGAACGACCTTCGGACTCGACTACCAGTACGAGACCAACTATCGCGAGCTCAAGGAGCACTTTCGCGCCGAACGCGAGGCCGCAACGGCTGGCAATCGAGATGCACCGGACAATTGGCTTTTGCTGCCGGTGGTCCCCTACAACGCTTTCGAGACGGACTTTCGCACCGATGCCTTTCCGCCCTACGCGCCGAGCTTCGGTGACAGCCACTACCTAGGCACGGACGTGACGGGACGCGACATCCTCGCGCGGCTCGTCTACGGCTTCCGGCTCGCGATGGCGTTCTCGCTGATCTTGCTGGCCTGCAACTACTTGATAGGCGTCGCACTCGGATGCGCGATGGGCTTTTGGGGCGGCGCGTTCGATCTATTGTTCCAGCGTCTCATCGAGGTTTGGTCGAACGTTCCATTCTTGTACGTGATCATGATCATCGCATCGGTGGTAGTCCCGAATTTCTGGACTCTGATTATTGCGATGGTTATTTTTGGTTGGATGGGAATGACCTGGTATATGCGAACGGCCACCTATAAGGAGAAGGCGCGAGAATACGTTGCGGCTGCCCAAGCGCTCGGCGCATCGCAGATCAGAATCGTGTTCCGGCACATTCTGCCGAACACGATCGCGATTATCGTTACGTTCATTCCCTTCTCCATCGCGAGCGGCGTGACGGCCCTGACGGCGCTCGACTATCTCGGCTTCGGCCTGCCGCCACCGACCCCGAGCTGGGGGGAGCTATTGGGCGAAGGCACGGCCAATCTCCAGTCGCCATGGATCGTGACCTCGGTCGTCGCCGCGATGACTCTGGTCCTCTTGATGGTCGCCTTCATCGGCGAAGCGATCCGTGAAGCATTCGACCCGAAGCAATTCACGTACTATGAATAGCCAGCCCACGCGTAGCAAAGCGGAGCGTTCCGCCCGGAGCATCGTCATGCGAAACCTCTACCTCGCCGCCAGCCTCGTGCTGTTGATTGGCTGCAGCCAGGAATCCACCCCTCCCGTCGGCGGCGACGGCTCGAGCGCAACACCGGCCGACGAAGTGATCACGCAGACGGACACGCACCTCGTAGCCGACCCGCCGACCTACCCGAGCGAAAAGCTGCCCGATGGACTCGTCTGGATCACGAACGACACGGACCCGGTTTATGCCTCGCCAGAGGCAAAACGAGGCGGCACGTTCCACACATACATGCAGGGTTTCCCGCTCACGCTGCGTATGTACGGACCCGACTCCAACAGCGACGACTTCGTACCGATCAAACGAGCCGGATTCCTCGGACTCGTGGATCTGCAACCCAACACGCTGAACTTCGTGCCCTCGCTGGCCACGCATTGGGCTTTCGGGGCGGACGGCAAAACCGTCTACTACAAACTCGATCCGCGGGCTCGCTGGTCCGACGGCGTGCCGATCACTGCAGACGACTATATGTTCGCGCGAGAGTTCAGACTGTCGTCTTACATCGTCGATCCTTACGGCAAGAACTACTTCACGAACATCATCGTCAACGTGAAGAAATATGACGACTACACGATCTCTGTCGAAGGTGCGACGCCGAAACCAGAAAACGAGATGCTCTACGAGTACTCGGTGTCGCCGATTGCGCGTCATTTTCACAAGCTCGACGAGCATTGGGTCCAGGACTACAACTGGCGCATCGAGCCAAATACCGGTCCGTATCAGATAGCCAAGGTCGAGAAAGGCCGCTACATCGAGCTCAAGCGAGTCAAGGACTGGTGGGGCGACGACCTCAAGTACAACAAGCATCGCTTCAACGTCGACGCGATTCGAATCGACGTGATTCGCGACGACAACGTCGCCTACGAGTACTTCGCCAAAGGCCAACTCGACGCATTCCTGTTTCAAACGAGCCCCGCGCGCTGGCACGAGAAGGCCCGCGGCGAGATATTCGACAAGGGTTACGCGGGCAAGATCGAATTCTATAACGACGTGCCACGTCCGGCGCGAGGCCTATGGCTCAACCTCGACGATCCCGTTCTGGGCGACAAGAACGTGCGGTACGGACTCGCCTATGCGATCAACATGGACAAGGTGCTGAGCACGGTGTTTCGGAACGACTACGAGCGCCTTCAAAGCGGCTATCAAGGCTACTACTGGGGCTACTCCGACCCCAACGTGCACGCGCTGCCCTTCGACTTGAAGAAAGCGAACGAGTATCTCGATGCTGCCGGCTGGATGCAGCGCGGCCCCGACGGCATCAGAGTGAAGAACGGCCAGCGGCTGTCTCTGAACATCAGCTATGGCACGGACGAACACTCTCCCTGGTTGATCGTCGTCCGGGAGGAAGCCAAGAAAGCCGGCATCGAACTCAATCTGCAACTTCTCGACCCTGCGGCTTGGGGCACGCAGCTCCAACAGAAGAAGTATCAGATTATCGTCGTCACGCTCGGCGCAGGATTGACCCCGTCGTATTGGCAGTCCTACCACTCCGACAACGCGCACAAGCCGCAGACAAACAACATCACGAATACCGACAACTCCGCGCTCGACAAGCTCATCGACGAGTACCAAGCGGCGACGACTCTCGACGCGCGCGTAAAGCTTTCGCATCAAATCCAGGACATGATTGCCGACATCAACGCGTTCATTCCGCTTTACACGATCCCGAGCGTGCGAGAGACGTTTTGGCGCTGGCTCAAGCTTCCGGACGCGCACGCCACGCGAATCTCGAGCGACATCTTCGACCCGGTCGGCATGGGACTCTTCTGGATCGACGAGAAGGAAAAGGAGGACACGCTTGCCGCGATGCAGGCTGGCAAGACGTTCCCGCCGATCAACATCGTCGACGAGACCTGGCACGTCGAATAGTCGTGACAGAACCCATATTGCGGGTGGAGGAGCTGTGCTGCGGGTTCCTCACTGAGAACGGCTACCAGCGCGTTGTGGACCGTGTGAGCTTCGGCGTCGCGCCCGGCGAGACGCTCGGGCTCGTCGGGGAATCGGGCTGCGGCAAAACGGTGAGCGCACTCGCGGTCATGGGGCTCCTGCCGCGACCTGCGGGTGTCGTCGAAAGCGGCCGTATCGTGCTCGGCGACCGGGAGCTCGCTACCAGCAACGCCGCGGCACTGCGCACGGTTCGCGGCCGACGCATCGGCATGATCTTCCAGGAGCCGATGACGGCGCTCAATCCCGTCCACACCGTCGGCAAGCAGGTGATAGAAACGCTGCGTCTCTACGACCCGCGAGCCGACAAAGCGATGCTCGCCAAACGCGCCATCGAACTGCTCGAGCAAGTGGGAATCCCCGCTCCAGCACAGCGCCTCAACGAGTATCCGCACCAACTCTCCGGCGGCATGCGTCAACGCGTCATGATCGCGATAGCGCTCGCGGGCCGCCCCGAAGTGCTCATCGCGGACGAGCCGACGACGGCCCTCGACGTGACCGTTCAAGCCCAGATTCTCGAGCTCTTGCGCTCGTTACAACGCGAGCGAGGAATGGCGCTCATCTTCATTACGCACGACCTTGGAGTCGTCGCCGAGCTCTGCGATCGCGTCTTGGTGATGTACGCGGGAAGAATCGCCGAACGCGCCGGCGTCGAAAGCTTGTTCGCGGCGCCACGGCATCCATACACACAAGGACTGATCAAGTCCGTGCCGCTACCGGACACGCCGGCGAAGTCCATGCTTCCAGCCATCGAGGGCGTCGTGCCGCCCCTCGACCAGATGCCCACCGGCTGCAGGTTCTCCAACCGCTGCCGCTACGCCGACGACGTTTGCCGCAGCACCGTGCCGCCGCTGGAGCCCGTCGCGCCGGCGCACGACGCCGCTTGCCATCATTGGCGGGAGATTGCGGCATGAGCGAGGCGCGCGATCCTTTGCTCGAGGTCCGCAACCTCGTCAAGTACTTCCCCGTGCGCGCCGGCGTGTTGTTGCGCAAAGTAGCGGACGTACACGCCGTCGACGACGTGTCGCTCACCGTACGCAGCGGCGAAACGCTCGGCCTTGTCGGCGAATCGGGCTGCGGCAAGACTACCGTCGGACGCACGATCCTCAATCTGCTGCCGCCGACGGGCGGCAAGGTGTTCTTCGAAGGGCGCGACGTCGCGACGTTGAGCCGTGCGCAATGGCGCGCGCTGCGGCGCGAGATGCAAATCATCTTCCAAGATCCGATGGAATCCCTGAACTCGCGACACACCGTCGGCCGCATCCTCGAAGAGCCGTTCGTGATTCACAAGCTCGGTGACGCGCCGTGGCGGCGCGTGTGGGTCGCGGAGCTACTCGAGCGCGTGGGGTTGGCGCCCAGCGCCGCGCAGCGCTTTCCGCACGAATTCTCGGGCGGACAACGGCAGCGCATCGGCATCGCTCGTGCGATCGCGCTCAAACCCAAGCTCATCATCTGCGACGAGGCCGTCTCGGCGCTCGACGTATCGATCCGCGCGCAGATCGTCAACCTGCTGCTCGAGCTGCAGCGCGAAATGCATCTCGCGCTGCTGTTCATCGCCCACGACTTGTCGGTCGTCAGGCACGTCTCGGACAACGTGGCCGTCATGTACCTCGGCAAAATCGTCGAGCAGGCCACCTCGAACGATATCTACTCGACGCCCAAGCATCCTTATACACGCGCCCTGATTTCGGCGATTCCGATTCCCGATCCGACGCGCAAACATCAGCGCATCGTCTTGCAAGGCGACGTGCCGTCGCCGATCAAGCCGCCGCCCGGCTGCCGATTTCACACGCGATGTCCGTATGCGACCGCGATCTGCAAGACGGAGCCGCCGAAGTGGGAGACCGTCGGCGAAGGCTCACCACGTAGCCTGTCATCATTGGCGAGAGCTGCCCTGACGTCGGCGCGTCCATGACGAGCGCAAGCGCTGCCGAGCCACCGCGCATGACGCGTGACATCGCGCTCGATTTGGCCGGCAGAGCACTCGCGAACATCCGCCGCGAGTATCCGAATCATCCGCAATATCTGCTCGAGACCGACACCGATGCCGCTCCGCCCCGCATCGTGCACCCGAGCTTTTTCGGCTGCTTCGACTGGCACTCGGCCGTGCATACGCACTGGCTGCTCGTCCGCCTGCTCGGCTCCACGGCCGGCGACGACTTTCCGCTGCGTGGCGCCATCATGGCCGTATTGGCGGAATCCTTTCACCCACGGCGCATCGTCGCGGAAGCCGATTACTTGCGGTCGCGACCGAGCTTCGAGCGTCCGTACGGTCTCGCTTGGGCTTACGCCCTCGTTGCAGAGGTCGCGAGCGCCGGCGCGTGGGCACCTGCGCAGTGGCGCACGGCGCTGAAGCCGCTCGCGGATGCGTCGCGCGCCAACATCGAGCTATGGCTCCATGGCTTGCGTTACCCCGTGCGCTCGGGCACGCACAATCAGACGGCGTTCGCGCTCGCGCTGATTCACGATGCCGCCGTGATGCTCGCCGACACCGAGCTCACGACGACATCGCGGAATCGGGCACTGACGTCGTTCGCCGAGGATCGTGACGGACCTCTCGCCCTCGAACCGTCCGGAGAAGACTTCCTGTCGCCGTGCTTGATGGAAGCGGATCTCGTGAGCCGCTTTCTGCCGCCCGCCGCTTTCGCCGAATGGCTCGGGCGCTTTCTGCCCGGCCTGCCGCACGCCGCCGACGATGACTGGCTCCCGTGCGCCGAAGTCGCCGACGAGCGCGACGGTAAATCCGTGCACCTGCATGGGCTGAACCTCTCGCGCGCTTGGAACCTCGCGCGCATTGCGCGCGGGTTGCCCGGAGACGACTCGCGGCGACCTACGCTCGAAACGGCGGCGGCCCGGCACTCCAGAGAGGGAGTCCGCGGCGCGCTCGCCGCCACCGACTATGCAAGCGACCATTGGCTGCCGACGTTCGTCGGCTACTTGCTCACGCGTCCCCCGTCCCGCGCCACAGGAGATCCAGGCCCATGAACCTTCCGCTTTCCGCCCGGAACCCAGTATCGTAGCGACCTGCCGGCACGGCGGATCGAAAAAGGGCCAGGATGAGCTTCAGCGGATCGGACTTCTTTCTCGCGCTCAAGGAAAAGCGCTTCGCGCGGCGCAAAGTCAGAGATCTTCTGCACGCCTGTTCGGCCGTCAAGGAGGAACATCCCGATCTCGCGGGTCCGGAACTTTACAAAGCCATTCTGTTGCGCACCGAGCAGGTCGACCCAATGCGCATCGACGAGATTCTCGCGCAAGCCGAGAACAGCGTGGACGAGTGGACGGCGCCGGGCCGCACGACCATGGGCTTTCGCGAGGTTGCGCACTTCTTCGTCACGGCCCAGTACATAGACGGTGGACGCCCGGGCGCCGTTGTATCTTTCCGGGATATCGTCGATGAGCTGATCCCGGCCGATCTCTGAGGACCGCCGTCGACCGAGCCGCCTTCTCGCCGGAATGAAGTGACAACGGACTCCGGGTTGCGGCTGCTCGTGACCGCAGCTTGATCCGCAGCCATGCAACCCGCCAATATCACCTCTGCCGTCGAGGCAATCCGCACGAGCGTTCTTCATATCTTCCGGGGGGACCTTGGCATGCGCGCAACGATCAAGCCCGATCACGACGAATCCGCCTGCGTGGGCGCCGGCCAGCCGTCGGGCCTGGCATCCATACTCCTATGCGTTGGCCTGGCTTCTTGCTCGCTGGCGTCCCGCCCCGTAGCGGCGCAACCCAGCCTCGAGGCTGCACAGCGCTGCACGATGATCGCGAGCGACTCCGACCGGCTAGCGTGCTACGACCGCGCGTTGCGGCGGAGCGCCGCGCGTGGCGCAACCGCAGCACCGATAGACGAGCCACCACGTCGAGACCGAGAGGTGCGGGTCGGTGCGTCGACGCCACCGCCCCCCGCGCCTGCCGCGCGCGAAGCGCCACAAGCCCCGGCAGCCCCGAAAGTCGAGGCGCGCTCGGCAAACGACTCGGACGCGAGCTCCGTGGTGCCGATCGTCGTCGTCGAAGTCCGAGACCTGCCCGGTCACGGTCGCGTGTTCACGACGGCCGACGGCCAACTGTGGATTCAATCGACCGGTCAGCGCAGCGTCTACGCCGACCCGCCGTTTCGGGCCGAGATCAAGCCCGGAGCTCTCGGCAGCTTCTTTCTCGTGCCGCTAGACCGCGGTCATTCCGTGCGAGTACGGCGCAACGAGTAACGCGGAATAACGGCGCGCGTCGATCACTCGACGCCGAAGTGCTCCTTGAGCCTACCCATGTCGTAGAGATCCCGGTAATAGCTGTCGGGATCGCACGTAGCCTGCTCCGCAATCTGGATCGAGTCGTCGCGCGCCGATGCGCGCGTGCGAACCAGCGGCGCCGTGTAGTAAGGATCGTAGATCGTCAGCGTGCGCGCCATCGACAACTCGTCGTCGGCGACGGTCCAGCGCTCGACGAGCCGCGTGCCCTCCCCCGACATCGGCAGGCCCGAGCCGTCGAGCCAACCCGGCGTCAGATGCGTCGTCTCGATCACGAGCGTGCGGCCTTCCCAGTGGCCGACCGAGAAACCCAGTGACGTCGGCGGCGTATCCGCAGGCGGTTGGCGGCCATCCATCCAGATGCGTCGCGGATTGTTGTGCTCGACGTGGATCACGACGTAGTGATCGCCCGCATCGACGACTTCCATGGCATACGGCGCACCGAAGATTCGCGGCAGACCCGGCGCGAGGCAGCGCAGCGACGGATCCTCGTAGTGGTCGTTCGCCTCGTAGATCTTCCGGCCTTCGGCCGTGAACGGTGTCGGCTTCGGCGTGAGGTCGTCGACCGTGACGTGGAACTTGTAGCGATTGACCCAAGCGCCCGTGATGTCCACGGGATAGTCGTTGTGCACGAGACCGTAACCGTACTTCTTGCCGGGCGTCGCGTGAATCTTGTTGGGATCCCGATTGACCGCACCGGGCTTGGGCAGCAGCTGCGTGCCGTCGGCGCGAGCGACCGTGCGCAAAAAGAGCTTCTTGGTGCCGTTGCGGCCGAGCTGCCCCGACACCTTCACGCGGTCGCCGGGCTGCAGGGTCTTGGCCGACCAGCCAGCCTGAAGCAACGAAGTGACGCTGGCCGCTTGCAGCTCCCACTGCTGCGTCGAGCCGTCGGCGGCCTTGGTCGCGAGCTCGTAGCGCACGTGTGGATTGTTGAACCACACCTGAGTGATTTCGCCTTCGAGCTCGCCGGACGTGGCGGGGTCGAACTCCGCGGCAAAGGAATGGTGGGCCAACGCAGGTGCGCCGCGAACGAGCAAGAGGACGGCCAACAGCGACCAGTTGCGCACTGACATGATTCCCCTCCCCGAGATGGGACGTCGATGCCAAGAATACCGCAGCCGACGATCTTCGGCGCGCCGCTGCACTGTCGGCGCGGCTGCCGGTAGACTACGGTCCCCAATGACCCCGTTGGCTGCCCGCGAATCTTCGAGCGGCGACGCCGCGCAAGTGCTGTGACGCCGACCGACAAATGATTCGCAACCTCTTGATATTACTTACCGGAGTAGCAGCAGCCGCTGTGTTGTTTTGGGTGTGGCGCAGACGCCGAGCCGCCACGCCGGCTGCGGCACCCCCACTCCGAGACGATGGCGGTCGCGCAAACGACACCCTCTCCCTCCCCGCCGCGAGCAGCGAGCCGGTCCTCGATCACGACGCGGCCATGCGCGGGCTGTACGCGCTGGCCCTCGGCTGGCCGGCAGACGCCGACGTCGCGCCGGCGCAGCGAAAAGTCATGACCGCGACCGCGCGAGCGCTCAAAGCAGCGGACGCCGACCGGTATTTACCCCGTCAGCCGATGCTATTGCCCCGGCTCTTGCGTGCCGTGAGTGCCGAGGATGCCTCACGCGGCGAAATCGCCGGAATTATTTCGGGCGACCCCGCGCTCGTGAGCAACCTGCTCAGGCTCGCCAACAGCCCGCTGTATCGAACACCGGGACAATCGGTCGAGAGCGTGGACCGCGCCGTCGCGTTGCTCGGGCTCGACGGCGTTCGCTCGCTTTTGACCGTCGCGCTCGTTCAACCCTTGTTCCGCAGCGCGGACTCCCCCTTCGGCGAGTTCGTCGGCGTCACTTGGGAACACGCGAGCCGTGCGGGTGCCGCGGCGGAGACGCGAGCCGCGACACTCGGCGCGGCAGATCCCGTGGCTGCCCAGCTGCTCGCGCTCGTCACCGGGCTCGGGGCCATCGTCGTCTTCCGTGTCGCGCTCGAGCGCTATCGCTCGCAACCCGATCTTGCGCCCGATGCCGCAGCGATTGCCGGGCTCCTCGAGACTCAGATCGCGAGCGCGGCGCGGCGGATTGCGAAAAGCTGGGAGCTGCCCGGCGGGTTCGTGGATGCGCTCGACGACGCGGATTCGGGACGGCCCGCGAGCGCCGCCGACTCGCTGCGTCGATCCATCCGCTTCGGCCGCCACACCGCGGCGCTCGCCCTGCTCGTCAAAAGCGGCAAGCTCGGCGAAGCCGCGGCGCTCGCATCGTTGCCGTCCACGGGCGCCAGTCGTGCGCGTATCGAGGGTCTCTGGGCACATCTCATCCAGTAACCGACGCGTCGCCGCAGACGCTTGTTGCATTCTTCACGGCCGCATGGATAGTTGAGCGATCGCTCGCGGCAGGGTTCCATCAGGGGGGACTGTGAAGATGAGCACGATCGCATGGCGCGCCGGCGCCGTAGCCTGCACGGCCGTTTGGCTGCAAGTCGCCCAGGCGCAAGCACCGGCCATCGACAACGACGACATCGGCGGCATCGTCACCAGCACCAATGGCCCCGAGGCCGGCGTCTGGGTCATCGCCGAAACCGATGCTTTTCAAACGCGGTTCGCGCGCATCGTCGTGACGGACGATCGAGGCCGCTACGTCGTTCCGGATTTGCCGCCCGCGGCGTACAAGCTCTGGGTGCGCGGCTACGGCCTCGCAGATTCGGCAAAGGTCGATGCGCAAGTCGGGCAAATCGTGAATCTCACGGCGGTCGTCGCGCCCAACGAAGCCACGGCCGCGAAAGTGTATCCGGCCATCTACTGGTATTCGATGATGAAGCTGCCGGACCCGAGCGAGCTCAAGACGCTGCCGGGCGGTCTCGATCGCTACGTCGCTTCCATGAAGAACCTCTCGTGCGTCGGCTGTCATCAGCTCGGCCAGCTCGCGACGCGCACGATACCGAGTGCTTTCGGTCATTTCGACAGCGGCGCACTGGCCTGGGCGCGGCGCATTCAATCCGGGCAAGCCGGCTCACAAATGGTCGCACTCGCGGCCGGCCAGCTCGGCGGCATGCCGTTCAAGTACCTCGGCGACTGGACCGACCGCGTCGCGGCGGGCGAGCTGCCGCAGGCGAAACCCGCAAGGCCTCGAGGCGTCGAGCGCAACGTCGTCGCCACCGTGCGCGACTGGGCCACGGATCACACCTATCTACACGACTTGAGCGGCACCGACCAGGCGCCACCCCACCGTCAACGCCTACGGCCCACTCTACGGCGCCGCGGAGCTGTCGACGGACGACTTGCCCGTGCTCGATCCCGTGCACAACACAGCCACGACGATCCACATCCCCGTGCGCGATGCGGATACGCCGAGCGACGCACGACACGCCGCCCCTGCAGCCGTCCGCGTATTGGGGCAAGGAAGCTATCTGGGACAGCAAAGCCAACGTGCACAACCCGATGCTCGACGAGGATGGACGCGTTTGGTACACGGCGGTCGAGCCGGGCCCCTGACAACAACCCATCGTTCTGCAAAGCCGGCTCCGAGCAACCGTCGGCCAAGCTGTTTCCGCTCACACGCTCGGGTCGCCAGCTCGGCGTCTACGATCCCAAGACGAAGCAGTACACGTTCATCGACACGTGCTTCTCGACGCACCATCTGCAATTCGCATCGAGACGCGAACAACACGCTCTGGACCAGTGGCGGCGGTCCCGTCGTCGGCTGGCTCGACACGAAGAATGTTCCTCGAGACCGGCGATGCGGCGAAGTCGCAAGGTTGGACCGCGCTGATTCTCGACACGAACGGCAACGGCAAGCGCGACGAGGACTACGTCGAGCCCGATCAGCCCGTGGACCCGATCGAACGACAAACGCATCGTCGCGAGCTTCTACGCCGTCATGCCGAGCCCGGCCGACGGCTCGGTCTGGGGCTCCACTACGGCTTACCCGGGATCGATCGTGCGCATCGACCCGGGTCCGAACCCGCCCGCGACCGCGATCGCCGAGATCTACAACGTGCCCGCACCGGGCTTCGGCTCGCGCGGCGCGGACATCGACAGCCACGGCGTCGTTTGGGTATCGCTCGGCAGCGGGCACATCGGCTCGTTCGACCGGCGCAAATGCAAGGGACCGCTCAACGGCCCGAAAGCCACGGGCGATCAGTGCCCCGAAGGCTGGAGCTTCTACCGCTATCCGGGGCCGGGCTTCGTCGGCCGGCCGAACGAGAGCGCCGAGGCGAGCTACTACAGCTTCGTCGATCAACACGACACGCTCGGCCTCGGCGACGACGTGCCGATGTCGACGGCCAACTTGACCGACGGCGTGCACGCGCTCGTAAAGGGCGAGTTCGTAACGCTCAGGATTCCGTATCCGCTCGGCTTCTACGCGAAAGGCTTCGAGGGCCGCATCGACGACGCCAACGCGGGCTGGAAAGGCCGTGGCCTCTGGGTCCCGAGCGGTGATCGCACACCGTGGCTCAAAGAGGGCGGCAAAGGGACGAAACCGCTCGTCGTGCACTTCCAGGTGCGGCCGAGCCCGCTCGCGAAGTGAGACGTTAGAACTGCCACAGCACACCGAGATTCGCGAGCAGCGGCAGGCTGCGCTGAGTCTCGGCATCTAGGGCCGCTTGGCCGCCTTGGAGCGGGTGGACCTCGTAGCTCACGCAGCACGGGTTCGTGCGGTTCGTGAGATTCGTGATTTCCGCGAACACGCGAACCGAGCCGCGCCTCGTCATGAAGTCGCGGCTTGCGCGAGCGTCGAGGCGTGCCACGGAGCCCAACCGTTCGGCGTTGCGCTCCCCGAGCACGGGCACGAGCTGCGGCCCATTCGGCCCGCTCACCGTCTCGAGCGTGAGTGCCGTGGCCGGCCAACCGCTGTGCCAGCTGGCCGCAGCGCTGAGACTCCATGGCCCGAACGGCACGCTGACGCCGGCTCCGAGGGCCCGGCGTTGATCCCAGCTGCGCGGCACGTTCTGGCCGTCGATCACGTCGACAACGCGCGAGTCGGCGTAGGTGAGCCACCATTCGACCGGCTCTTTACCGGTTACCGATAGCTCCAACCCGCTGGCATCGGCGCTTTGCGGCGCGACCAGCACTCGACCGGCTCGCAGCTCCGGCAACAACACGAGCGGATCGAAGAGATTCTCGTAGCGCGGCCGCGGATGCTGCGTGCGCTTGTCGAATGCCTCGATCCGCAACGCGACGCGATCCGAGAGACGATGCTCCACGCCCACGATCAGGTGCGTGGCGCTTTGGGGCGGCGCGAATTGGAGCTGACCGTCCTGTATCGACAAGTCCGTGAGCTTCTCGGCCTGAAAGAATCGGCCGTAGCTGAACCTGAGATCGGTGCTGCCGCTCACGCGGTACAACAGACTCGCACGCGGGCTCAGCTGCGCGTCGTCGCCGCTCGGCAGATAGCTGTGCGCGTCCCACCGCAGCCCGATGTCCGCCACGAGCCGCGCACTTAGCCGGACGCGATCGGACACGTATGCGCTCGAGGTCGTGCCGTTCGGCGCGAGCGAGAAATCACGCGTGCCGGCCGCCGACTGCGGAGCCAGAGGCGCAAGGACGCCGAAGAATTCTGCCGTGCTCGTGTAAGCATAGCGGCCCGCGAGATCTTCGTGCTCGAAGCCGAAAGTGAGGAACTGATCGGTACTGGCGTTCCACTGCCAGTCCTGCTTGAGACCGTCGGCGGCGAGTTTTCGCAAGTCCTCGACGCTGCCGATCAATGTGCGCGCGTCGTTCACGCGCCCGCTTCGCTCGGCCGCGAAACTCGTGGAGTACAACAACGTGCGGCTCTTGAGCGCGTCGCTCCAGCGACTGTCGAGCGTAAGCCACCACTGACGATTGTCCGTGTCGCTGCGGCCGACTTCGACGTCCCGGCCCTCCGCGGACGGCGTGACCAGTATGTCGTCGTCGAAGCCGATGCCGTTGAAGGCCAAACGATGCTTAGACCCGAGAGCCGTGCCGAGGTGGACGAAACCGTCTCGGTAGGCGGGCCGGCCCAGCCGACGGTCGAGGAATTGATCGATGTTGCCGCGCCGCGCCGAAACGAGCCAATCGGCTTTGCCGTCACGGAACGTGCCTGCGGACAGCACCGAGCTGAATAGCAAGCTCATGCCGAGCTCCGTGCGTCGCGCGGTGGGCTGTATTTCGTCGATCACGGTCAAGCCGCTCAATGCATCGCCGTAGGCAGCCGGAAACCCGCCCGAGTAGATCTCCATGCCCGACACGATGCGTTGGTCGATCGCGCTGAACACGCTTTGATAATCGCGCAGATGGTACGGCTCGAGCAGCGTCATGCCGTCGAGCACGACGGCCATCTCGTCGGCGGCGCCGCCGCGTACGTAAGACCGCGAGGAAAACTCATTCGTCGCCACGCCGGGCACGCGATGCGCGACTCGCAGCGCATCGTCGCCGAGCTCCGACACCCTTTCGATTTGCTCGCGAGAGAAGAAAGCGCTCGACGGCTGCACCTCGCGAGCGAGATCGTAGCGGCTTGCCGTCACCGTGAGCTCGTCGAGCTTCGGCACGACGACAGCGAGCGCGACGGCAACGGCTGCGACGCGACCGGAGCTCACGTCGACGGTTCTGCGTTGCGGCAGGTAGCCTCGAGCCCGCACGACGACGGAGTGACGGCCTGCCGAAACGCGGTCGAAGCGGGTCGAGCCATCGACGAGCGCGCGCCGCTCGGCGGCTTCGTCGAGCACGACGCTGCCGGCCGAGACCGGTCCGCCGGTATCGCTCGCAGTGACGGTCACGGCGATGGCGCCGTCCGCGGGCACCGGCGACGACGCGCGCACGACGAGCCAGGCGCCGCCCGTACGCTCGACGGTGAGGGAATACGGAGCGAGGATCTCGCGGACCTTGTCGAGCGGATCGGCGGCCGCGGGCTCCGACTCGACGGTCAAGTCGGCCGGCACGAGATTGCTGCTGTATACGAGGGGCAAGCCCGCTGCCCGAAGCTCGTCGAGGACCGATTGGACGGTGCGGC
The DNA here is from genome assembly GCA_963786385.1 of uncultured Gammaproteobacteria bacterium. Lineage (GTDB taxonomy): Bacteria > Pseudomonadota > Gammaproteobacteria > Steroidobacterales > Rariloculaceae > FEN-1219. Next base: position 682,384 of record CAWAYS010000005.1, on the reverse strand, counting down.
CGCGGTATGCCGCTTCTCCGGACTGGGCGTGAGCCGGTGCGATCGATGCGCAAAGCAAGAAGCACAGCGGCAAGAACGCAAAGACGAGGCGCATTGACGAAGACACCGCCGCTCGAGCACGAGAACGGTCATTCTACGCAACGCGCCGGGGCTGTGCGACCGCGGGCGCCTATGTCGCGGGACAGCTAACGACTGCGGACGACGATGCGCTCCCCGTCCAGTGAGTAGCCGAGATCGGTCAACGCGAGCACGGCCGCCAGCTTCGGCAGGGGCTCGAGATCGATTTCGCCTTTGAGCACGGTTTGGCGCGCTGTGTCTTCGGCATCCGTGTCGGCGTAGACCACTCGACGCCCGGTTTCGTGCTCGACCCAGCCGAGAAAGTCCGCGAGCCGCTTGCCGTCGATGGCAAACCGCGGCGCGAGCCCGTCCACCCAGGCCCAATCGGGACCGTAGGTCGCCATGACACCCCGGTCGATGCCTCCCGCGCCGGCCGGCACGGACAACCGTTCGCCCGCCGTAGCGGCAACGCGCTCGCCGCCACGTTCCACGATCACGCGGCCGTCCCGGACGCCGACTTCCAAACGACCGCTGCGTAGGTCGGCGACAAACTGCGTGCCGACGTCGCGCAGGACCCCGACGCCCGTGCGAACGGCAAAAGGTGCCGCCCCGCTCGCATCTGCGGAATCGAAGTACAAAGCGCCGGCAAGTAGCTCGGCGCTGCCGTTGTCGTCGAGACGCAAACGTGTCTGCGACGAGAGCCTGAGCGAGGCACCGTCGCGTAGCCGCAAGGCCGCCTCACCGGCCCCCGTCGACAGCATGACGTTCGCGGCAACCCCATCGCCTTGCGCGGCCGGGCGACCCGCTATTTCGATCGCGCCGTGCACTCTCGTCACGGTCGCCATCTGCGGTCCCGGAGCGCTCGCGCGCAGCAAGACGAAGACCGCGACCCCGGCGACGGCGGCGGCCGCCGCAAGACCGGCGCCGACGCGGCGGACGAGCACGCGACGCCCCGTGCGCCGGTCCCACTCCGCATAAACGGCGGCGCGAATCTCGGCCGCATCCCGGGCCGGCGGTGCCTCACGCGGCGCGGCATGCGCGAACAACTCTCGCAGCACGCGCTCGCCGTCGGCATTCGCCTTCGATGTGTCAGTCTCTGTCTTCGTTCGATCAGTCATCGCCCCTCACCCCACCCCTGGGCTGACGATACCTTTGGTCAGCGTGCCGTAAACATCGTGAAAAGCCCGCTTGGCGCGCGCCAGAACGGATTGGGCAGCCTCGAGGCCGACGCCGAGCTTCTCGGCAATCTCCTCGACGCTGTAGCCGTATATGTATTTCCACTCGAGCGCGTTGCCGTAGTGGGCCGGCAGCTGATCCAGCGCGACTTGGATCAGCCGCTGCACCTCCATGCGCCGGAACCGGTCCTCGGGCTCGTCGGACGCCGGCGCGGCAAGCGCATCGACGGCGGCCCGAACGTCCGGCAGATCCTCCGTGAGAACGACGTGCTTGCGGTCGCGCGCGACGCGTTCGATGTGATCGTTGATCTCGTTGCGGCAGATGGTGCACAACCAAGTGAACAGCGCTGCTTCACCGCGGTAGGACGCGAGCTTGCGAATGGCTTTCGTGAGCGTCACGTGCACAATCTCTTTGGTGATCTCAGGATCCTCGCCAAGACGAGTTCGAGCGAACCGGTAGAGCCTCGGGAAGTACCCCTCGAAGAACACGTTGAATGCCTGCCGATCGTGCGCAAGCAAGCGCTTGACCAGCCGCCGGTCTTCGAGTTCGTCAGTCATCCGTTCTTCCCGCTCTTCGGCAGGTTGGACCCCGGATCAGGCATGAATCGGTCGCCCTGCCCGCGCCAAGACGGCCCCGCCGGCGTCGAACAGCTCGACGAATCGGTCCGACAGCAGGAATCGAAGCTCGCTCGGACCGGCGGCGAGCGCCCCGGAAGGCGCCTCGGCGGCCGGATGGCACATGATCAGCGCGCCATCGGGCGCCGCACGGACCCAGTCGGCGAAAAGCGCCTCGTAATCCGCCGCGGCGGACAGCGAATAGTCACCGCCGAACGACGTATTCATACGCAACGCCGATGCGCTCCCGTGCGCGCCGCTGCGCGCGAGCCAGCGAATGACGCGGCGCTTGAGCGGCGCGTCGGTGCGACCGAAGAACCGGTCCACGGCGCGAATGCGCACGTGGCGCTCGGGCTGCAGACCGGCAACCGTGGCCTCGACGACGGCCCGCAGGCCCGGAAAGGCATGCACGTGCTGATGCCCGTCCACGAAATCCGGCAGCCGCCCGATGACGTCGACGAACCGACGAATCTGGCGCTCCAGGTGCGCGTGGACGGCCGCCGGGTCGAAAGCACGAACCAGCGCACGCACGATCCACTCGGCCAAGGGCCGCTCGCCATGCCCGAAAGGCTCGATGAGATTGAAGTGCACGCCGAGCTCGACGTCGGCCGCCGCGTCACGCAGCGCGCGCCCCGCCTCGGGCCACAGCGGCGCATCGGTCATGCAAGACACCGCCGACAACCGCCCGGCCGACACCGCCTGCAGGATGCCGTCGCAGACCGAAGAATCGAAGGCGAAGTCGTCGGCGCAAACGGCGATCGACTTAGACGCGCTCATCGGCGAACGCCCAATACTTCGAAAACAGCATCGTCGACGTCGCCACGATCGTGAGCACGATGAGGAGCGCGAGCTGATAGGAAAGCCGGGTGAACGTCAGAAAAACCCAGTAGAGCGTCTCGTTGCCGACGAACCCCAGCGTCGCCACGACGAAGAACCGCCAAAGCGCCCCGCGCCGCTCCCCGCCGCGTGCCGGAAACGTCCAACGGTTGTGGCCGTAGAAGCTCACGCTGAACGCCGAGAAAAACGCGACCACATTGGCCACGAGGGGCGCAAGTCCTAGGGGGACGAGCACACTGACGACCGTAAAATGCACGGCAAACGCCGCGAGCCCCACGATCGCGAACACGACGACCTCGCGCGGCATCGGCAACGTCGAAGCGCGGCGCTCGGATTCGCTCATCGAGGCTGCTCCTGAGCCGCCCCGAGGTATGCGGGCTCGAACAGTACGAAACCCTCGATCTCCCCGGCCCGGCGCAGCTCGGCCGTGAGGTCCTCCGGCACCTCGTCGACACGACTGTCGGCGACGACGAGATAAAACGGCCGGCTCTCGGCGATGAGTCTGGCAAGCGCTGCACGATCCTTGATCGTCGTCGTCGCACCGCGGCTGTAGTAGTCGGCCGAAAAGTAGCGTGAGCGCCAATAGTAGATCGGCACGTTGCGCCCGGCTGCACGCTCGTGAATCGCCGCGATGGTGTCGCGTTGCGTGTGCTCGGCGACGAACGATCGGCCCACACCTGCAAGCACGGCGAGCCCGAGCGCCATGACGAAGCCCGCGACGCCGAGCACCACGAGCCGCTTGCCGTGCTCATATCCTTCGCCGCCGAGCGCGACGGCCGCGAGCATCGTGAGTGGAATCGCCGGCAACGCGTACGGCAGGATCACGTTGCCCGAAAACGTGAACAGCCCGAGCGACGCAAGCGCTCCGGCGACGAGAAACCAAACGAGCTCTCGATGCTCCGACCAGTTGCGGCGCAGCGTGCCGCGCCCGACGATGAGCGCCGGCACCGCCGCAAGCGACCAAGGCAACGTTCCGATGGCGAAGTACAGCCAAATCGTGCCGCGCGGCACGTCGTGCGCCTTGCCGTAGAGATCTCCCGACCAACCGGGAATGAGAAACCGCTTGATGTGCTCGCCGACGATGAAGTAGTCCAGAAAACCCGGATTACGCAGCTCCGCGGCGACATACCACGGCACGGCCACGACGGCCGCGAGGACGATGCCCTGCAGCCAAGCAAAGCGCCGCCAGACCTGCTTGACGTGGCCGAACCTCAAAGCCCACGCGACGACCGGCACGCCCCACAGCACTACTGCGAGCGGACCCTTCGCGAGCAAGCCGAGACCGAGCGCTACGTAGAGCGCCACTTCCCACCATCCCGAGCCGCCCTGCCAGCGCCGCCAAAAGGCCAGCAGCGCCGTCGTGCCGCAAGCCGTGAGGACCATGTCCGTCATCACGGCCGCCATCGACACGAAGAACAGCAGCGAGCTCGCCGTGAGCACGAGCACACCCGCGGCCGCCCCGCGCCCGAGCTCGATACGCGCCCAATAGAAAAGCAACGCGCAAAACGCCAACGAGATGACGAGGATCGGCAGACGCGGGCCAAGCTCGCCGGCGCCGAGCGCTTCTATACCGACCGCCGACGCCCAAAACGCGAGCGGCGGTTTCGCCAGATACGGCACCCCGTAGTCGTGCTGCGGCACGAGCCAATCGCCGCTTTCCACCATCTTGCGTGCCATCTCGCCGTAGCGCGCTTCGGTCGTGTCCGTCAACGGGAGCGATTCCGCCAGCCACAGGCGGCAGATGACGACACCGAGCACGGCGAGCAGCGCTACGATGAGCGCGCGCGAAGTGCCGGGCGAGCTAGACAGCCGCGATTCGCCCTGCACGAGATGAACTGGCTGCTACGGGCTTTCGTTCGTCGTCGGCATTGACGTCGTCGGCTGCCGTCGAATGCACGACCTCGCGCACGAGATAGTTCGGCCGGCCCTTGGTCTCGATGAACACGTTGCGCACGTACTGGCCGAGCACACCGAGGAACAGCAGTTGGAGGCCGCTCAGAAACGTAATGGCGACGGTCAACGTTGCCCAGCCCGGAAGGTCGACGCCGAACAGCAACGTCCGAATCATGATCCAGAGGCCGTACGCGACGGAAACCGTCGCGACGATCGCACCGACGAAGCCCGAAAACTTCAACGGCAAATCCGAAAACGACGTCCATCCGTCCCAGCCGAGTCGCACGAGCGACCGGCCACCGAAATGACTCTTGCCGCCGGCGCGCTCCGGCGGCACGAACGGCACACCGATGCTGCGAAATCCGAGCCAGGCATAAAGTCCCTTGGTAAATCTGACCCGCTCGCGCAACGAGCAAAGCGCGCGCACGACGGCGCGATCGAGCAATCTGAAATCGAGAGCGTTCGGCACCACCTTCACGCCCGATCCGCGGTTGATCCCGAGATAGAAGATTCGCGTGAAGAAGCGCTTGAGCAGGCTCTCGTTGCGGCGATTCTCTTTGAAGCCGTAAACGCACTCGTAGCCCTCTTCCCAGAGCCCGACGAACCGGTCGACGAGCTCCACCGGATGCTGCAGATCTGCGTCCATGATGATCGTCGCATCGCCTCGCGCTTCATCGAGACCTGCCAGCAACGCGGTCTCTTTGCCGAAATTTCGCGTGAGGCTCACGAGCGTGATCGGATAGCGGTCGAGATAGCTCTTGACGATCTCCGCCGTGCGATCGGTGCTCCCGTCGTCGACCACGACGAGCTCGAAGCGATAACGCGAGGCCGAGAACTTGTCGAACAACGTCTCGATCGCGCGACCGATACACGCCTCTTCGTTGAATGCCGGCATCACGACGTCGATGATCCGTTTCGACATTGGGTCAAGAGTCTCCGAATTTCCGGCCCGCGGCGAGGCAGTGTAAAGTAACACGACAGCCTGCGGAACTTCGATCGTCACGCGCGGCGGGCACGGTGTCGTCGGCCCCGCGCGCCTCGACGGCCCCTGCCGTCCGGCCGATCAGAACCTCTGGAGACAAAGCGAATGCCGGTCCGCGAGCCGCCCTCAGCCGAAACGTCGGCGGCGCAGCCTGCCCAACCCGGACCCTCGAGCTCTGCTCGCGTGCACGCGAGCCGATTTCTTGCGCCGAAATTCTGGTCGACGTGGCTGCTGGTCGGCTGGCTCAGGCTCACCGCCTGCCTACCGCTGCCCGTCGCACTCAAGATTCACAAAGTGCTCGGCCGCGGCCTCTACTACCTGCTCAAGCGCCGCCGAATCATTGTTTGGCGCAATCTGGAGATCTGCTTCCCGGACCTCAGACCGGCGGGCGTCGAGCGCCTCGCAAAGGAACATTTCGACAACGTCGGCGCATTCTTCGCGGAGCTCGCCTTCGCGTGGTTCGCCTCGGACGCGCGGCTCGCGTCGCTGTTTCGCATCGAGGGCCGCGAGCATCTCGATGCAGCGCTCGCGAGAGGCCGCGGAGTGCTGCTCGTCTCCGGGCATTTCACACCGCTGGAGATCTGCACGCCGGCCATCAAACCGCTCGTACCGCTGTTCGCGTTCATGTATACGCCGCGCAAGAACGAGCTGCTCGACGCGTTTCAGAGCCGCGGGCGCTCTCGCACGGGACACGAGTCGTTCCCGAATAGCGATCTGCGCGCGCTGCTGCGCTCACTCAAGCGCAACGCAGTCGTTTGGTACGCCCCGGATCAGGCCTACGTGGGATCGAGCGGCGTGCTGCTCACGTTCTTCGGCGAACCCGCCATGACGAACACGGGCGCAAGCCGCATCGCGCGCATGAGCGGCGCGACGATCGTGCCGCTGTTCTTCCGCCGCCTCGCCGACGACTCGGGCTATCTCGTGCGATTCCATGCACCGCTCGCGGATATCCCGAGCGACGACCTCGTGGCCGACACGCGCGCGCTCACGACGCTGCTCGAGGAATTCGTTCGCGAGTGCCCGGGTCAGTACTTCTGGACGCACCGGAAGTTCAAGGGCCGGCCGCCGCCTTACGGCGATCCTTACTGACGGGCTTGGCCGGCCCGCGGGCTCACAGACCCGCCTTGCCGCGGATGTGCTCGACGTCCTGGTTGTTCTCGTTGCAGATGTATTCCATCAGGTCCCAGCCCGGCCGCAGGGTCGCCGTGAACTTCACCGTGAAGGGCTTCGCATAGGCACCGGGATCCGTAATCGTCACGACATTCTCGAGCTTGCCGTAAGTCACGCGCGTCCAGCGCTCGACGGTCTTCAACTGGGTCGTATGCGGATGCCCTTTGAAGTCGAACCAGAACTTGTCGTTGAATCCGACCGTCTCGATCACGAGCGTATCGCCTTCCCAATGCCCGATCGAATGGCCGTACCACGTCGCTTCGAGATCGTCCGGATGGCCGCGGCCGTCGACGAAGATCTGGCGATAGCTGTGAATGTTGCCCTCGAAGATGAAATACAGATGCGTCGGCTTACCGTAAGGAGGCGTTTGCAGAATCCGCCAAGGGTACGGCGCAACGCGCGGCACACCGGTCGGCAGGCAGTTCGCTTCCGGGTCCTGCGCCGCCTGCCGCGACTTCATGAGCTTCTCGGCGTCGGGCAGCAAAACGATCTGCTCGCCGGGCAGAAGGCCCTGGGCAATGTCGCCGACCGGGCCGCCGCCAACCCACACACCCGAAAAGTCCGGCGTGCCGTCGGGGAGCCGTGGCGCCGGAGCGTCGGCCGGCGTTTGCGCGAGATCGGGATTGCTCGATCCGCCGCTGCCGGCCGGCGAAGTCGCCGCGACGGGAGTGGCTTGGGCGAACGACGGGCGCTCTATGCCGGCACCGACGACCACGAGCAGCGCCGAGAACGCCGCGGCTGCGATAGGCGAACGCATCGGCTCAACCACCGCCGGCCGCCGAATCGCGTGCAAACACACGCTTGCCGTCGGCCAGCGTCACGGCGCGAGCATTGGCCATGTTTGCGCCGCTGCGCGCCATCGAGCCTTCCACCGTGACGCGATCACCGGTCTTGAGCGACGTGCTCGACCAACCTGCGCGTTTGAGGTAGTTCGGGCTCGCAAGCTCGAGGTTCCAGGTCGTCACCTTACCGTCGTCAGCCGTAACGTTTATGTAGAAGCGCGCGTGCGGATTCGTCCATTCGACCTTCGTGACGACCCCAGTCAACGTCACAGGCTTATCGGCGTCGTATTGCGCCGCAAACGAGTGATGTGCCCACGCGCTCGTGCCGGCCCCGAGCACCGCCGCCGCAACGGCGAGGTGAAACCATGCTTTCATTGAATACCCCCCCGGGAGGATCCCTCGCGAAATGCTAGCCGAAGCTCCGGTCCGCGTCGACCAACCTGTCGCAGGGAGTCATGAAACTCCCGGTACGGCCTCGGGTTCGGTAAGTTCGAGCCCCGTGGACGGATGCGCAAGCGGCGCCCCGACGGCAGTGTCCGCGCCCCGAGCGGCGCGAATGGTATATTTCGGTCCCGGACGTCTCACGACGATCTCATTACGGAACAAGACCTTGAGCCGATTTCTCTTGTTTGCTGGCGTGCTGCTCGCTTGCGCCGCTGCCCTGGCGCAGCTGCCGGTCGAGGTGCACCCGAATCAACTGAGTCTGCTCGCAAGCCCCGATGCACAGGTGGCGGCGAACAAGCAGCTCGCTTTCGACTTCTGGCGCGAAGTCGTTCAAGCACACCATGTCGAGCATGCCGCCGAGTTCCTCGCTCAGAGCTTTCGCCAGCACGACCCGACGATTCCGACGGGACGCGCCGAATTTCTGCGCCGCATCGAGGCAGTGCCCGCAACCGGCGTGAAGCCCACGATCGACGACCTCGTTGCAATCGTCGCCGAGAACGATCTGGTCGTATTGTCGTTTCGCCGCGAGCTGCCCGATCTCGGCAACGAGGGCCAAACCTACACCACCACGTGGTTCGAAATGCTCAGGATCGAGAACGGCAAAATCACCGAGCACTGGGACTACGGCACCAAGGAATGAGCCGGGTCTGCTCCCGCCTTGGGGTGGCCGGCTCGCGAACAGCTCCCCGCATGGAACGATAAAGTAGAGAGATTGCTTATGCACCCACCACGCGTCCTCGTCGCCGGTGCGGGGATCGGCGGATTGAGCACTGCGCTCACGCTGCAGCAAATAGGCGTGCCGTGCCTGGTCCTCGAGTCGGTGGCCAACCTCAAGCCGCTCGGCGTGGGGATCAATCTCCAACCGAACGCCGTGCGCGAGCTCTACGAGCTTGGCATCGGCCCTGAGCTCCTCGACGAGATCGGCCTGCAGACGCGGGAATGGGCCCTGGTCGGTCTAAACGGCAACGATGTCTACACGGAGCCGCGCGGGCTGCGCGCGGGCTACAGGTGGCCGCAGTGGTCGGTCCATCGTGGCGAGCTCCAGATGTTGCTGTATCGACTCGTCCAGGAGCGTCTCGGTGCCGGAGCGATCCGCACCGGCGTCGAAGTGACGGGTTACCGCAATCACCGCAATGGCGGGGTCACCGCACTGGTCACGACGCGTGACGGCCAGCTGGTCGAGATCGACGGATCCGCTGCTGATCGGCGCGGACGGTCTACACTCGGCGGTGCGCGCTCAGATGCACCCCGATCAACCGCCGATTCAGTGGGGAGGCGCCATCATGTGGCGCGGCACGACGCCGGGCCGCCCGATTCGCACGGGCGCGTCCTTCGTCGGTCTAGGCACACACCGTCACCGCGTCGTTTTCTACCCGATCTCGCGACCGGACAGCGTCACGGGACTCGCGACGATCAACTGGATTGCCGAGATCACCGTCGACAACTCCGAGCGGCTGGGGCGACGGCGACTGGAACAAGAAAGTCGACGTCGACGCGTTCATCCAGCATTTCGAGGATTGGAACTACGACTGGCTCGACGTGCCGGCCATGCTGCGCGGCGCAAGAGAAGTCTTCGAATATCCGATGATCGATCGCGATCCGGTGCCGACCTGGGTGGAAGGCCGCGTCGCCTTGCTCGGTGACGCTGCCCACGTCATGTACCCGACGGGCTCCAACGGCGCCAGTCAAGCGATCGTCGATTCCCGCGTACTCGGAGCGACCATGATCGAGCACGGCGTAACCGAGCGCGCGCTCGAGGCGTACGACGCAAGGCTCTGCGCGGAAGTCTCCGCCGTTGTGCTGCGCAACCGCGGCGCAGGACCTTTTGGATTGCTGAACTTGCTCGACGAGCGCTGCGGCAGTGTGTTCGACGACATCGATGCCGTCATTCCGCCGGCTGAGCGCGAAGAGTTCATGGGCCGCTATAAGGCGGCCGCGGGCTTCGCCCTAGGGAGACTCAATGCCGCGCCGCCGATCATTGCGCCGGGCGCGCGCGTGCCTCGAGGCTGAACGCATGCTGCAGCATTACGTCTTTCTCAAGTACCGCAGTGGCACGAGCAGCGTCCACATCGAATCCTTCTGCAAGCGCATGCTGGCCTTGCGCGCTGTCATCGGCGAAATTCGGCAGCTCGAAATCGGCCGCGACGAGCTGCACGACGAGCGCAGCTGGGATCTCGTGCTCATCATGCAGTTCGACTCCGTCGCCGCACTGCGTGTTTATCAACAACACGCCGCGCACCGTGCGGCCATGGCCTTCAACGAGCCGTTCGTCGGGAATGTGGCTTCCGTAGACTTCGAGCGAGGGGCAGGCTGACGTCGTCGCCTTGGACCCTTGGGTCCCGACGCGCCCTCTAACGCAAGCACCAGAAACGTACGCCCTGCTGATCGAGAAACGTTTCGGCACCACGCCCGCGCAGCATCGCCAACGTGGCGAGCATGCCCGCGTGCGTGCACGTCGGTGCGGCGACCGTGACCGAGCGTGGCGCACCTTCCACCGGCCAACCGGTGGTCGGATCCAGAATGTGACAATACCTCTTGCCGTCCTTCAGCAGATAACGGCGTGAGTCGCCGCTCGTCGCGAGCGCTCCGAAAGCAAGCTCGAGATGCTTGGCCGCTGCGGCGCCGAAATCACCGAGCGATTCGATGCCGACGTGCCACGACCGGCCGCCGAGAGACGGCCCCAATGCGCGCAGGTCACCGCCGAAATTCAGCAAGCAAGCATCGGTCAGCGGCTCGACGAGCCCCGCGGCCCGATCGACGGCGTACTCCTTGCCGATCCCGCCGAAATCGATCTGCATCCCGGCCGGCAGTGTCAGATTCGGCGCAAGCCAGTGGACGCGCTTCCAGCCGATACGCGTGAGCAGTGCGCTCACTGCTGCACGCGACGGCACTCGATCGCTGCCGTCGAACCGCCAAACCTCACGCAGCACGCCCGAGGTGATATCGAAACGCCCGCCGCTCAACGCGAACAACTGGGCCGCATAGTCGAGAAGCCGGGCGGTCTCTTCGTCGACCTCCACCGGCTCGCCGGCCGAATGATTGATCTGATGAACGATGTTGTCGCTACGATACCGACTGAACTTGCGCTCGATACGCTGCGCCTCGGCCGCGGCGATCTCGAGCACGCGCGCGGCCGTAGCACGATCCCCGCCGGCCACATGGACCTCACAGGTGCTCGCCATGGCTTCGAACGAGCCGAACCAGCCATAGGGCCGGCGTGCGAGCGCATCGCTCACGCGAACGGCAGACTCAGCGCTTGCTCGCGCCCGCCGTCCCCCCGGCAAGCGCACTGCGGATACCGCGCTCGTATTCGGCGGTGTCGGCCAGCTTGAAGCCGAAGTGCGTCGCTATCACTCGGCCTGACGCGTCGAGCACGAACGAGCTCGGCATCGCCTGCACTTTGAATTCTTTCGCAAGATTGCCCTTCGGATCGAATCGCAGCGCGAACTGCGCAGGATTCTCCCTGAGGAATTGATCGGCGAGTCCTCGGTCCTTATCGACGTTGACCGCGATGATCTCGAACCCTTGCTTCCCGTACTTGCGTTGCATCGTGTTGAGCCAAGGGAAGGAGCGCCGACACGGCACGCACCAAGAGGCCCAAAAGTCTACCCAGACGACCTTGCCTTTCACCGGCGCGAGCTCGGGAGGCATGTCGGCCAGGGCCATAGAGGAAGAAATCAGGGTTGTCGCCAGCAACAAGCACAATGATACAAAGCGCACGTCTCACTCCTCACGTCAGCTCGAGAATCCGCTGTCGTATGACAGCGACCGCGCGCAAAAGCGGTCGGCCGTCTCGTGGCGCTTACTTCACGACTTGATCGATAACGAGGTCGGCCGTCGAGCCCGGCGCCACCTCGGCCTGCGCGAACAGGTCGCCGGGCTGCTGGATCGGCTGACCACTGGCGGACACGCGCGCAACGACTGTGAGCTTCGGAAAGTCGGCCAGGGAACGCCCCGGAATCATGCTGTTGGCGTCGCTCAGCGTGAACTCCCCGGGGATAGACGAAACCGGCTGGCGTATGACGGCCACGGGCGGGCCGCCGCCGGGCGCACGCGCGAATATGAACAACGAGGCGTTGGCGCCCAAGCTCGCCGTCGACACCCCGTCACCGAGCTTCACGTTGAGCTTGATCACGGACCCGCCGGCCGCCGCCGCACCTTGAGCACTGGGCGCGGCCACCGGGTTCGCCGGCGTCGCAGTCGCGCAGCCGCCGTCGCCCCTGCCGGCAGCGTGAGCCCGAACTGCTGTACGAGCACGCGCTTGATCTCGTCGGGCGGATTCATTGCAAGCAGCGACGTCCAGCGCGTTCGGGCGAGCGCTTCGTTGCCCTGCTCGTAGGCGGCGAGTCCGCCGTACCACAACGCTTTCGGGTTGTTCGGCTCACTCACGAGCACCTCGTCGACGAGCTTGCCCGCCTCACCCGTCAACGTCGCACGATCGGTCAGCGCCTCGGCCTCGGCCAGCGAGAGCTTCAAGTCGTCATCATGGTCGGACGAACGCGTCCATGCTTCCCGGTACGCGTCGCGCGAGCGCTCCGCATCCCCGAGCACGAGGTAGCTCTTCCCGAGCATGCGCCAACCGGCCGGATCGTCGGGATTGCCCTTCAAGCGCGCCGCGAGTTGCGCAACCATCTGCGCAACCGGCGAATTGCCTTCTGCCGGACTCGGTGCCCATGTCCGGACCTGGAAATACAAGCCGAAAGCGATCGGCACGAGCAACACGGCTGCCGCAGCGGGTCCGAGCGACCAACGTCCCGTGCTACGCCATTGTTGGAACAAGGGCACGGCCAAGAAGCCGAGGGCGATCAACGTCAAGACGGCCGCCGCAGACCAGAACTCGCTCATTCGGCATCCTCATCCACGTTGGCGGCCATACGCCGGCGCAAAACGAGTGCGAACGCGACGCCTCCAATCAGCACGAACAACAACGGCGCCCCCCACAATGCCCACGTCGTCGGTTGCACGGGCGGGCGATACAGCGCGAAATCGCCGTAGCGGGCGACGAGAAAGTCGAGGACTTCGCGCTCGCTCTTGCCGTCCGCGACCATCTGCCTGATCTCGCGCCTGAGGTCGGCCGCAAGCGTCGCATTGGAATCGGCAATCGTCTCGTTCTGGCAGACGAGACACCGAACCTCGTGAATCAACGTCTGGTAGCGCTCGTTGAGCACGGGGTCGTCGAACGGCGGCTCCGTGTCGACGGCTCGCGCCGTGCCGAGCGCGAGCACCGCAAACGTCGCGATCGCAGCGACCGCGCATTGCCGTGCGTGACCCAGCAGCATTTCCCGAGCGCGCGGCATGGTTACTTCGTTCCGCCGGCGCACGGCACCGAGCCGCATTCCTTCGTGATACGCGGCACGAACTCGCGTTCCCAAACGTCGGGGGTCAACGGTGCGATGTGTTTGTACAGCACCGTTCCGTCGCGGCCGATCAGAAAGGTCTCGGGCGCACCATAGACGCCCCAATCGATGGCCGCCTTCCCCGTCGAATCGAACCCGGTCTCGGTATACGGATTACCGAGATTGGCGAGCCAATCGACGGCCCGGTCGCGGTCGTCCTGCCAATCGATGCCATAGATCGGCACGCCGCTCGTGCGCGAGACTTTGAGCAGATAGCTGTGCTCCTGACGACAGCCCTCACACCACGTGCCCCAGACGTTGACGATTGCGACTTTACCCGCGAAATCGCTCGAGCCCACCATCACGTTCGGGTCGGCCAGCGAAGGCAGCTCATACGTGGGTGCGGGCTTGCCGATAAACGGCGACGGCACGTATCCCGGGTTGCGGTAGAGGCCGACATAAAACACGGCCGCGAGGCCCGCGAGAATCCCAGCCGGCACGAGAAATTTCCACATGGAGTTACCCTTCGCTCTCGACGGTCTCGAGCGGCGTGTCCTTCGGACGCTCGGGGGCAGCCTGCTTCGCCGCCACACGATACCGACGATCGGTCGCCGCGAGGAATCCACCGATGGCCATGATCAACGCCCCGAGCCAAATGAAGCGGATCAGCGGTTTGACCTGCACGCGCACGCTCCAGGCGTCGGCACCGAGCGAATCCCCGAGCGCGACGAACAGATCTCGGTGCAAATCGCCGTCGATGGCTGCCTCCGTCATCGGTTGCTGCTGCACACGGTAGATACGTTTCTCTGGCCGCATGACCTCGACGGGCGATCCGTTACGCGTCACCTGAAACTCGCCTTGAACGCCCTGATAATTCGGACCCGTGACGTCCTTGGTGCCACGAAACTCGAACTTGTAGCCGCCTGCTTCGATGCTTTCACCGACTCGCATGCTGCGATCGAGCTCCACGTTGTAGGCGGAGGTGATCGTCGCACCGAGCACGAAGAAACCGACGCCGCAATGCGCGACGACCATGCCCCATTGCCCGCGCGACAGAATCGGTCCTGCAGTGCGGCTCAAGAGCCGGCGAACGGGGTCCGCCAAGGACGCGACGATGACCCACACACCCGCAACGGTGCCGATCATCGTGAGCACGGTCGCGTGGTCGAACACGAACCAAGGCAGCGTGGCGCCGAACACGATCGCGACGGCCGCCGGCCACTTGATGCGTTCGACGATTGTGCGCTGCGGCGAGTTCCGCCAGGCAGTATGCATACCGACCCCGACCAACAGCACGAGCGGGATCATCGGCAGCAGGAACACCACGTTGAAATACGGCGGACCGACGGAAATCTTGCCGAGACCCAGTGCGTCGAGCACGAGCGGATAAATGGTCCCGAACAGCACCGCACCCGTGGCAGCGACGAGAAGAATGTTGTTACCGAGCAGAAACGCCTCGCGCGAGAGGAGCTTGAAGCCGCCCTCGGCAACCAAAAGCGGCGCACGCAGCGCGTAGACCGTGAGCGCGCCGCCGGAAATCAGACCCAGCAACGCGAGAATGAAAAGCCCGCGGCGCGGGTCGGACGCAAATGCGTGCACGGAGATCAGCACTCCCGAGCGCACGAGGAACGTGCCGAGCAAGCTCAAGGAAAACGCGGCGATCGCGAGCAGCACCGTCCAGCTCTTGAACAGGCCCCGCCGCTCGGTCACGGCCAGCGAGTGGATCAACGCCGTCCCCATGAGCCACGGCATGAACGACGAGTTCTCGACGGGATCCCAAAACCACCAGCCGCCCCAGCCGAGCTCGTAGTACGCCCACCAGCTCCCCAAGGCGATACCGACCGTCAAAAACATCCACGCGGCCACGGTCCACGGCCGCGTCCATCGCGCCCATTGCCGGTCGAGCCGGCCATAGAGAAGCGCCGCCACGGCGAACGCGAACGGCACGGCCATGCCGACGTAGCCCGTGTAGAGGATAGGCGGGTGCATGACCATGGCCGGGTCTTGCAGCAGCGGGTTCAAATCGTTGCCGTCGACGATGTGCTGAGCGAGACGCGCGAACGGATTCGACGTGAGCAACGTGAACGCGATGACGCCCGTGCTCACGCAGCCGAGCACGCCGATCACCCGGCTCGAGAACTCCTCGGGCTGCGAACGGCTCGCCCAGGCGACGGCCAGCGTCCAGATCGCGAGAATCGTAATCCAAAGCAGCAGCGAGCCTTCGTGACCACCCCACACGGCCGCGAACTTATAGAACGTCGGCAAGGCCGTGTTCGAGTTTCGCGCCACGTACTCGACGCTGAAGTCGCTCGTTAGAAAAGCGTTCGCGAGCACGGCGAACGAGGCGACGACGAATACGAACTGCCCGGTCGCGAGCGGCCGTGCAAAGGCCATCCAGTCGCGCTTGCCGAGCGTCGCGCCCGCGAGCGGCAGGATCGCCTGCGCGAGCGCAAGGCAGAGCGCCAAAATCAACGAAAATTGACCGAGCTCCGGGATCATCGCACTCCCTCCATGGCCTAGCCGAGCCGCCGGCCCGAAACCCGGGCCTCGAGAGCTCGGGGCAACGTGTGAGGATAGCAGCCGCGGGCCGCCCCCGACACCGCCGGGCATGTCTGCATATGACGACTCATCGGCAAGCTTCGATCTCGGTCACGAACTCGAAGTTCACTGCGCCCGGAACCCGCGGCACCGGTACGAGGTCCACCGGAGCGGTAAACCAGCGAAACAACGGCCTCGCGAGCCGAGCCGGCGCCCGGCCGATTGGTGAAGACGGCCGGGGCGAACACGCGTCGTCTCGGAGAGCTGCCAGCCGAGCAGCTCGATGAGTGGCTCATCGATCCTCGCCTGAGCCGACCACTCTACCGCCATCCTTGATCTCGACCTTCCTGGCGACGACCACCCCCGCATCGTCCGCCGATCCCTCGACCTGCACTTTCACGTTGAGCGCGAGATCGCTCGCGGCGCCGCCCTCGTAGACGGTGTCGGACGTCGTGGTCGCGCGCACGCCGGCCACATCGAAGTCCTCCGGCGAGACAAAGCGCGTGATGAGTCCCTCGACTTCCGATTCGCCGGAGTGATGCTCGACCGGCTGCTCATGTTCGAGCTTGTCGGCCTGGAGCACCCCGCTGGGATCGATCACCGTGCCTTCGACGGCGACTTGGTCGCCATCGGCAGGCCCACCGTTCGGGAATCCGTCGATGACGAACGCACTGCGGTAGTCGACGACGAGCCCATTGATGTTGAACCGGAATGCAGGCGCATGCAGATGCGATACCGTGCCGAAGATTCTGTAGCTCTTGCTCGGCGAGACGCGCGCGATTCGAGTCGCTTCGATCAGGCCGCTCGTGCCGCTGAAACCGCTCACCGAAACGACGTCGCCTACGGCGATCGCAGAGAGGTCGGCAGGATCGGCGCCGAAATCGAGCACGGTAGCCGAATCGACGACGATGTCTTGAGCGAGCACCGTGAGCGTGCCTGCGGCTGCGTCCACAGCCTGCACGGGTCCACGCACGTTGGTCTGAACGAGCACCGAATCGGCTACACCCGTGGTGCCATCCGTATCACGCTCACCGACCACCGTGACGAGCTCACCGAGCTGCAAGTCGGTACCCGACGCCACGCCGCCGTCCACTTGGATCGCGGCGGTCGTGATGTCGTAGTGGACACCGTTGACGACGATGCTGCCGAAGCCCGTGATCGGGCCTTGCGTAACAATGGGAGTCCGAATGCCGCCACGGTCGATCCCGGCCGTCGGCGACTGCAGATTGCAGGCATTGGCCAGCAGCCCGCAGCAAGCGGCGAGCACGGTTCTCTGCCATCCGTTCGTCATTCCCTGCTCCCTCAGTCGTCCTGTATCAAGTAGACGCCAATCCCTAGACGGCCCGTCTTGTCGTCGGGCCGTTTGGCCTCGTGCTCCGACAGCCAGTGGTCCACGTCCTCGAGAAATTCCATGCCGCGAACCTCCATGAACTCGCGGAACGCCTTGCGCGCGGCGCGCGGCACGTGCACGTTGGTGGCACGGCCTTCGAATCGTGCGTGGGTCTCCTCGCGCAGCAGATTTTCCGTCACCGTATGGCCGATATCCTCGAGCACGCTGCCCGCACGCAGCACGGCCGCCTCGTCCGGAGCGGCCGGCGCGTAGTACCGCATTTTGACACGGAGCCGACCGGCAGCCGTTGCCGTCACGGCACCAACGGACTTCAACTCTTTCAGCATCGCGGTACTGGGAATATCGGGTGCATATCGCTTCGTGAGACCGGCAAACCCGCGCTCGCCGGCGAGCGGCAGCAGTCTAGGCGCCCCTTTGCCGTCGAGAAAGTCCTGGTCCTGGAACCAGCCCGACAGCACGCGCGAAGCGTGATTGATCCTGGTCAGGGGCTCGAGCGCAGCGCCACTGCCCTCCTCGAGCGCGTCGCGGGCCCGCTTGACGTCTCGCCGGCTCAATCCCGTGAGGATAGCCACGCGCGAGGCATTGGCGGGCCGCCCATGCTTGCCGTAATCGGCGGTCGCAACGTCCACGTAGATGAGCTTGATGAGCTCGGCGACTTCTTTCCAGGTGACCCCGCAACGCAGCAAGATGCGCGCGATCGGCCGCATCAAGATCGAGACAGAAGAAAAGGCCGCCTGTTTTAGCTTGTTGTCCAACGGTGTAATGCGGTGCTCGACCCGCGTCTTGTTCTTTTTGTTTTTTGAGTACGGGTCATCGACCGCCTCCAGCCGCCGCGGCGAGAAAGCCCGGCCAACTCTCAAGGTCGTCCCAGCGAAAGTATACCTTCGTGTTGCTTTCCTGGTCCGCTACTCGCAAGGACTTCAGATCTTCTCCTGCAAGCAGCAGGAGCTGATCGAGCGTCACGCGTGCGGCCAGCTGACTCGTAAGCTGAACTGGCGTTTTGTAAAGTCGAATGCGATCGAGACTCGGCTCGCGATCGAGCCAAGGCTCGAGCTCGAGCTCCATGAGCTCGCCCCGCACCTCGACGAACAACTTCGCGGGCGTCGCGGTCGTGGGAGCAAGGTAGCCGCGATCGAGCGTCGTCCCCACACCCACCCACAGATAGTAGTCCCGCGTGCCTTGACGATTCGTCTCGACAGGCCCGAGATAGACGTAATCGCGTTGGCTGCGAGAATAACGGCTCTCGGTTCGCGCAAACACGATCGGCTCGGAATCCGTCACCACGGTAATACCGCTGCGCTCGTCGAGGCGCTCGCGAGCCCCACTGCGACCCGCGGCTCGTACCCCTCCGATTAGGGCGAGCACGAGCAACCCTGCGAGCCAGTGAGCGTATCGTGGGTAGCGGATAGTCATCGGAGCATTCTTCTTCAAAAGTCGGCGCGGTATCCGATATTGACATAATTGCCCGTCGACTTCTGTTCCGGGCTGAACACGCTCAAATCCGTCCGCAACAACTCGTCGCTGCCGACTTCGAGCTCGAAACGGTAGCGATTGCGCATGTTGAGCAACAGGCGGAACGATGGGCTAGCGGTCTCGCGATGCACGCCGGCCGCGGAGTCCCAAACGGCCAATCGCAAGCGCGGATTCAGCCGCAGGCGACGCCCGACCGGGAAACGCGCATCCCACGTGAGTTGACTCGTCGTGAAATCGTCGGCTACGCCGTGCCGAACATTGAAAACGCTGACGTCGCCCTTACCGAACAAACCCGACCCCACGAAGCTCGCCGAGTAGTAGACCTGTTGCCCCGTGCTCGGAATGCCGAGCGCGCCGAACGAGTCGACAGTGGCGCCGATCTCCGTCATCGTCACGTCCGCATTGATTTGAAACCGCTCGAACAGAGGCTTGGCCATACCGATAGTAACGGTCGTGCTATCGGCCGTTCGATCGAGTGCCATCTGGTGAATCTCGTCCTCGGTCCAGACCGACAGCAGATCGTCAATGGTCGTGACCAGCTGGCCGATCAAAGCATTGCGCGTCGTGAGCACCGGGCTCTTACGCTTGTCCACGAGCCCCGTGAGGATGAGCCGATTGTCGAACCGCCACGTGCCGAGCGCGAGGGCCATGTTCAACTCACCGTATTGGTAGTCGTAGTCGACCATCGTCGTTAGGGTGCGCTTGTCGTCGAGATAGTGGACCTCGAAACCTGCGGCCTGACGATCGGCAATCCCCTCGATCGTCTGGTTGTTCAGAAACGTGCTGAAATCCCAGGCACCGACGAGATGATCGAAATCGACTGCGACGCCGTTGAACTGTCGGTTGCTCTGCAAACCGTAACGTGTCGACTCGACGGGGAATCCGCTCACGAAGTGCACTCGCCGGTCCGGCTTCCAGTCATAGGAAAAATGAAGGCCGTCGAAGCGCCCGAGCACACCCCAGTTGTGCAGTGTTTGCCTGCCGAACCTCACGGTCCAATCGCCTTGAGGTGGATTCATGTCGAAGTAGGCATACGACACGCGGTTCAGGTTGCCGGGGCCGTTGTTCTCTTCACCGATCAAGTCGTACATGTTGCCGAGCGCAACGCGGCCGACCCAATCGAATGCGCCGCCCGTGCGACGAACGCTGAAGTCGAGATCGGTGAACACTGCCGACAGCGTCGTGATCTCGGGCGAGGTCTGGTCCAATTGGTCGAGATCGCGACGATAGTACTGAGAGAGTCCCGTGGCGATGTCCCAATGCGAGGCGCCCGCCTCGGCCTGCGCGGCGAGGCCGGTTCTGCGCAACGGCTCACGCGGGGCTTCGGCCGCTAGCACGAGGCCGTTGAGCCGCTGTTGCACGCGGCGCGCACCCTCGGTATCCGGATACTCTTTCAGGTACGCGCGGTACTCTGCGGCCGCATAGGCGGGCTGGCCGTCGCGCTCGCGAGCAAGACCGAGATACTCGCGTGCCTCGGCACGATGGTCGCCGGGCTCCTGCAAGAGCTGCGTATAGATTTTGATCGCGGTCTCGTAATCCTGGGCCAGCATGGCGTTGCGGCCTTTCTCCTGCAGCTCTTGCAGCTGTTCCGGCGTCAACGTGCTCTGCCCCGAGGCGGGCGCCGCGGCCGTCGCACTGACCGTTTGCTCGTCGGCCCCCGGCGCTTTTGCGACGAGCGTAGCGCCCGCGGCAAAACTGAAATCCGACGCCCGACGCACCTCCTCGGTCTCGGCTCGACCGACCCACGCGCGCGGGAACTTCTCCGCAAGCGTCGCTAGTGCGGCCCGCGCGTCGGCCTCCGTCGCAAAGAACCCGAGTCGCAGCCGATACCAAGTCTGCCCGTCGACCTCGATTTGCGAGACGTAAGGCTTGGCCCCGCGCGGCACGGCGATGCCTTCAACGACGGTAGGATCCACGGGCTCGCGCGTCGACTGGAGATTGACGACATAGTCGGCCACTGCACTAGGCTCGCGAACGCGCGACGTCAGCGGCGCGCGGCCGGCCGGCAGCGTCTGTGCCGGTGTCGGCGCTTGCCCGGCCGCCGGCGGAGGCGTGGCCGGCACAGGCACGGGTGTCACCTCGGTCTGCGGCGTCGGCGTCGGCTGCGACTCGTTGCCGAGCTGAACGATGAGCTGCAGCGAGCGTAGGTCGCCACGTTGGGCCACGCGATAGTCGACGGTCCGGTCGAAGTGGAGCATGAGCAGGTTCTCGCCGAGCCCAAGCGACTCGTACTCGACTTCGTCGAGGTACGCCAACTGGCCGCCGACGGGACGGTACACCTCGCTCGAGATGTCGCCGTTGCCGATCTGCCGACAGCTCTCGAGCGGCGAGACACGAATCTCGAGCAAGATTCCCTGTTGCGTCTTCGCATCCGACTGAAAACGCATCGGGCATGCGAGGTCGATGGTGATCGTTGCCTCGTTGCCGCGCTTGGAGACTTGAATGTCTTCGACGAAGCGGCCCTGTGCCAACGCACCGCTGCACACCAGCAACAGCGCCGTTGCGCAAAAGGCGATGAGTGACTGTTTCACGTTCGAGCTACCGGCCACTTCACTGGAGCACTTTGAGCGCTTTGAACGATTCCGTCGTATGGCAGCGCTCGCAGTCTTGGCCGAACTCACCCCGATGCACGTCGTCCTTGCGATGACAGCTGCCGCAAGACGTGGACAAGTCGATCTTGCCGTCGGCCGGCACGGCCTGGCGGTGACAAGAATGACAGTCGATCCCCGCGTGGGCACCGTCGAGCACGAAATCCGTTTGTGTGTTGTGGTCGAACGTCCACAGCAACCAGTCGTTCGGGTTGTGACAAAGCCCGCAATCCGTGCCGAGGCGGCGCTTGTGAACATCGTCCTCCATGTGACAGCTCACACAGCCCGTCTCGGCATCCAAGAACTTCGGCGTCTCGTGGCAATCCTCGCACTGGACGTCGCGGTGCTTGCCGAGCAGCGGAAACTTGCTCAGGTCGTGATCGAAACGCACGTTTTGCTTCCAATCCACCTCGCCGTGACAACTCTCGCAGGTCTTGCCGAGCTGGCCGTCATGGGCGTCGTCGGTCTCGTGACAACTGAAGCACTCGGTCTCGAGCTTGACCTCTTTGGCGGGTTGCTTGTGGCAGTCCGCGCATTCGAGCCCGCCGTGCGCGCCGTTCAAGGCGAACATGGTGTCGCGCGCATGATCAAAGGTGACATCCTTCCAAACGGTGACCTGATGGCAGTCGGCGCATTTCGTGCCGTTCAAGCCTTCGTGCTTGTCGTCGTCGGCATGGCACCCGTAGCACTCTTTCGGCGGCTTGACCTCGAACTTGTTCCCTTCGTGGCACGACTCACATTCGAGATCCGAATGGCCGCCCTTGAGCGCAAAGCCCGTGCGCTTGAAGTGATCGAACAGCGTCTTCTTCCAATCGACCGTGGTGTGACAATCCTGGCACTTCGTCCCGTTGAGCCCCTTGTGCTCGTCATCGTCCTTGTGACAGCCGATACACGTGTTCGGGGTGTCCTTGTACACCTCGTCGACGTGACAGCTAACACACGTGATCGTCGCGTGCGCACCAGTGAGCGCATAGTCGGCCGTCATCTCGTGATCGAAATGAACATCCTTCCAATCGGTCTCCGAGTGACAATCGGCACAGGCCTGGCCGAGATTGCCCTTGTGCTGGTCGTCCTTCTGATGGCACGAGTAACAGTCGGTTTCTGCATCGTGGAACGTCATGTCGGCTTTGTGACAATCGCCGCACTCGACGCTCGAGTGTTTGCCGAGCAACGGGAAGTCCGTGAGCTTGTGGTCGAACGTGATCTCATTCAGACCGACGATGTCCGCGTCTCGCCCCTCGTGGTCGGTGTGGCACCCCGAGCATTCCTTGTTGCCGACATCGGGCGCGCGGCCGTGGTAGCCCGTCTTCGTGGTCAGATCCTCGGCAATCTCTTTATGGCAATCGAGACACAGTTGGCGTTGTGACTGCCGCGCGAAGCGCACGTGGCACGAGGCACACTCTTTTTCATACTCGGCGTGCCCTTTGATGACGGGCCCGGGCATCACGAGTTGCTCGAACGCCTTGAACTGCGCCTGACTCTCAGCCGCCATCAACAAGCACACGGCTGCCGAGAAGAGCATCAACCATCGGCGCACGGCAACGGCCGCAAAGCCCCGCCGCCGCGTATCCGGTCGATGAGTTACGCTCGCTTGTCTCGACTGCGCGCACGCCTGACGGTCCATCGGTCAATACATATGTACCGCGATCACATGGAAGATCGCAGTGACGACCAGCATGTAAAAGAACGGCAGGTGAAACAGGTGCCAAAGCCCGAACATCCGCTCATAAGAATGGAGCTCGGCGACGCGCCGCACGCGACGCAGGTGCTCCTTCACGAATCGATTCATCGCCGCTGTCAACCGGCCGTGCTGTGCCGCGATGACTGGAGACTTCTTCGCCTGCGCACGAAGCTGTCGACGGATCAGCGATCCGAGCCTGACGGCCTCGATGCGAGTCTGGATCGCCAGTTTCGTCGGCAACGCCAACGAAGCCAAAAAGCCTTGCGGCGGCTGCAGAACGTGTGCGTCGAAGACCGTTAGACGCGGCAGCAAGTCCGGCACGAGCGCCAGCGCGCGAGCGCGTTGCTCGGCCGTAACTCTCGCCTTCTCAGTGAGGTCCCGCAATGTCGTGCGGTGGCCATCGAGGTCGCTGTGGATCTTCGCGTGCAGATAGCGACCGACGAGACCACTGATCGCAACGAGCAATGTGCAAAACAGCGCCACATTGCTGTTGAGCGAGCCGAGTTGGAAGTTTGCGTGATAAAGGATCAGCACGGGCCCGAGCACGCCGAAAATCATGTGAATACGAAACCAATGGCGCGTCGCGCCGAGATGCCGCATGAAGCGGACCTTCTTGCGCACGGGATACAACAGCAGAATCGCCATGAGGCTCGCGCCCAGGATGCCGAGCCAGTAGCCGATGCCGTTGAGCGAATCGACGAGCGGCGTCTCACGTGTGACGAGCCAACCGATCCATATCGCAAGCGCGGCCAACCCGTAGCCGAGTTGCGCAGCCTTCTTGGCCGTAAAGCGTCGTTCCTCGCCGCTAGGTCCGTCGGCCGTCGTAGGTCTGGGGTGTGTAGTTGCAACCATATTCAGTCGTCGTGCGCCTTCCTTAGCCGCCGACCGTTGCCCCTCCCGCAGCGGTTGGGTGGGGACCTCGTCGCGCACCGTCCACTCGAGCGCGCAACTGCTTTTCGTCGACGCCCAACGAGACAGCCTTCTGGACGGCCTTCTCTGCCGCGTCCATCTTGCCCATGAAGGCGTAAGACTGGGCCAGTAGTGCCCAGCCGTTCGCGTCGTTCGGCTGAGCGGCGAGCCGCTGCTCGAGGCCGGTCACCAGCGACGACACGGGCGCAACGTCCTTGGCGCCGGCACCGGTCGCTGTCGCCGTAATCGTGGGCTGTGCGGTGCGAACGTTGGCCGCACCAGGTGCCGGCCACGCGATCGACGGCAGCGTGCCGCTCGCAGTCGCCGGAACCGCATCGGCCGACGCTTGGTCGAAGTGCAACTTGATGCCCACGCCGACAACCCAAGCGACGAGCACGGCGCTGCCGAGCCAACTCTTCAGGCTCAGACGTCGCGTCTGCGCAAGCCACAGGGATACGGCTGCGAAGCCTGCGATGACGAAGCTAACGGCGATCAGCCACACTATTACCCACCTCCCCGCGCCCGTCCGGAAAACGTGACGCGACTGCACATCAGATTGTCACGAGCTATGTGAGAATTGCTCGGACTCGGATCACACAACCTAGGCTTGCTCTCGGCCCTCATTTGAGTATTTTTTACGCAAATGCGGCGCACGGACAACCCGTCGCCAGGGGGCGACAAAGTGCGATCCAACTGCGTCCCGTGCATGCTTCGCGGAATCGCCCGGTAACACGGCGTTCTTTACGTAAAGTCTTACCCCTCGAGACGCCCACGAGTTGAGAATCATTCGCGATGGACTGGGAAACGTTACATCTCGCGCTCTACGCGTCACCGCTGGTGTTGATCTGGTGGGTGTACTTTCACAAGCGCCGCCGCCACCAGCGCGAGGCCCTCGAAACGCTGCAAGAGAACCTCGAGGCGGGCCTCGTCGACCCGGCGTCATTGCACCCCGTCATCGATCCGAACAAGTGCATCGGCTGCGGCTCGTGCATCAGCGCGTGCCCCGAGATGCCGGGGCACCAAGTGCTCGGCCTCTTACGCCGCAAGGCCACTCTCGTGAGTCCGACGGACTGCATCGGCCACGGCGCCTGCAAGACGGCCTGCCCCGTCGACGCCATCTCGCTCGTATTCGGCACCGAGCAACGCGGCGTGGACATTCCGAACGTCAAACCCGATTTCGAGTCGAACGTGCCCGGCATCTTCATCGCCGGCGAGCTCGGCGGCATGGGCCTCATCAAGAACGCCATCGAGCAGGGTCGCCAGGCCATGGACTCCATCGCGAAACGACTTGGCAAGCCGAGCACGGGCGTCGACGTCGCCATCGTGGGCGCCGGCCCTTCGGGTATCGCTGCGTCGCTGGCGGCCAAAGAGCGCGGCTTCAACTACCTGACGATCGAGCAGGACTCTCTCGGCGGCACCGTTGCGAGTTTCCCGCGGCGCAAACTCGTCATGACCGCCCCCGCCACGTTACCGCTCGTCGGCAAAGTGAAATTCACCGAAACGACGAAAGAGGCGCTGCTGGAGTTCTGGCAAAAAGTCGAACGAGATACGGGACTCGAGGTTCGTTACGGCGAGCGGCTCGAGAGCGTCGTGCGCCAAGGTAAGGGCTTTCTGCTCAAGACCACGAAAGGACAATACACGGCGCGCACGCTACTACTCGCGATCGGCCGCCGCGGCACGCCGCGCAAGCTCGGTGTCCCGGGCGAGGAATTGTCGAAAGTCACTTATCGGCTTCTCGATCCCGAGCAGTATCGCGATCAGCACGTGCTGATCGTCGGTGGCGGCGACAGCGCCATCGAAAGCGCCGTAACCATCGCCGAGCAGCCCGGCGCTCAGGTGATACTGTCTTACCGCTCGGCCGCCTTCAGCCGCGCCAAGAAGAAAAATCGCGAGCGGCTCCAAGCTGCAGCGGCCGAAGGACGCGTGAAGGTCTTGCTCGAGTCGAACATCAAATGGATCGGCCCGGAAGACGTGGAGATCGAGTTCAAAGGCAAGCGTGCCAAGGTCCGCAACGACGCAGTCATCATCAACGCCGGCGGTATCCTGCCGACGCCGTTTCTCAAAGAGCTCGGAATCGAAGTCGAGACGAAGTACGGAACGGCGTGATCGTCTGCGTCCTTCAGCGAGTCGCCACCGAGGTCGACGCGCTGGCGAGCGGCATGACGGAGTCGACGACAGATTCGCCGTAGTAGCGCACGAAACGATTCGTTTCCGGCGTGTCGTAAGCCTTGAGGTTCTCGGCCCAACGAAATCCGATCGACTGATAGACGAGGTCCGCTTCCACCGTGAGCGTCCCCGTCGGCCGACGGCCGAGATCTACGCGATAACGAAGCTTGTCGCCGCCGCCCGCGAAGTCTTGGTCCTCTAGCGCCCCGCCGTGCACGGCGACCTCCGCATCCGCAGTCGCTTTGTCGAAGCCGCGCGGCAGTAGCCGGTTGTCCTTGATATAGCGCAAGCTACGTAACAATCCGGTCGTCACCTCATCGTTGCGGTCGACCATGATCGACTCGTAGATCTGCACCTGCTCCGGGCTCGTGATCTCGGTGTAATGAGGCTCGAACTTCGTTCCGTCGTCATCGTTGTCGTTGCCGACGATCGAGCCGTTGGGACGCCATGCGCCCGATTCGAACACCACGGCACCCGAAGCGTCCCGCACCGTGAAATGCAGCCAGACGCGGCGGGCGGGATAGGCCGTCGGCAGCTTGTGGCCGCTTTGGCTCGCGATGGCGACGGCCACGTCGAGTGTCGCCCCCGAGAGTCGCGCCGACTCGATCGTCACGCGCGCCGCCGTCCTCAGGTACTCCTTCGTCTCGCGCACGGCCGTATCGAGCTCCTGCGGTAGCGCCGCGACTCCGAGCTCGCCGCGATACTTGTTCAGGATCCCGAGGATGAACGCGTTACCGCCGCGGAAGGTGTGCTGCGAGAAATGCGGCCGTGGTTGGCCGAGGGTGGCGGCGATCGCGGTCTCTTCGCCGACGACGGGCATGTGGCAGCTCTGGCAACTCCGCGTCGTGCGATATTCGCTGTGCGACCACTCCTGATAGGGAACTTGCTCGGGCAGCTCGCCGATCGGCTGACCCGCATCATCCAGCACGCTGGTATATAAGGTGTGGCAAGTCGCGCACAGCTCCGACCGCTGAACGTGCGCACCCTCGTCCGGCACGTATTGCGTCGCGGAGCGCATGACGGATTGACGCCCGGAATCCACCGAATGCGGCCCGAAAATCGTGCGCTCGCCGAGCGCCTTGGTCTCGTCGATCTCGAAGCCGCCGTCGAGGCTCGCATGCGTGCCGAGGTTTGCGGCTTCGATCTGATGACACACCGTGCAGGACACGCCGTCGAACGCTTCGCGATGCGTGGGCGCACCAGGCACGATGCTCGCGAACACTTGTCCCTTGCCGCCCGCGGCTGCGGCGTCGAACCGCATCATCGGCATGTGACACGTCGAGCACTTGTCTTCGATCGCGGCTTGCGCGACGGGGTGATCGGTCACTTCGCGTCGAACGGCGGCGTGCCAATACGGATCGCGTCCCGAATTGGCCATTATCGTCGACCGCCAGTCGTAACCGATGGAGATATCCTCACCACCCGCAGTACTCAGCGTGCTGTGACACGCGATGCACCGATCGGAAGTCACGAAGAACTGCGACTCGTGCGGCGAATCACGGTCGCGACGTGCAGCGTCTGCACCGCCGGCAGCGAGCACGCCCAGAACGTAAATGAAAATGATTCGCAACCGCATGATTATTGTGGACTTTCTACGGCCCCGGGCGCTCACTATACTGCGGCGCTGAGATTTGACAACGTCGCCGCGGCAACGGCGCCACGTCCGAAAAGCCACAGAAGAAATTGCAAAGAGGCAGCGTGCGACTACTCGGAATCGCGATTCTCACGGCCACCGTCGGCTGGATGAGCGCCTCGCCCGCGCGCGCGCAGACTCCCGACGGAGCGAAGCTCTTCGCGCACGACTGCGCGGTATGTCACGGAATGGACGGGCGCGGCCGCTCGACGGCCGAGGTCGGTTTCGACAACGAGCTGCCGAACTTCACGGACTGCGATTTCGCGACGCGCGAGCCGGACAGCGACTGGTCGGCAATCATTCATCGGGGCGGCACACAGCGCGGCTTCGATCGCATCATGCCTGCCTTCGGCGGGGCATTGAGCGACGAGCAGATCGAGGCGCTCATCGCACACTTGCGAAAATTCTGCACCGAGCCCAAATGGCCGCGCGGCGAGCTCAATATGCCGCGGGCCTTGTTCACGGAAAAGGCGTTCCCCGAGGACGAGGCCGTCATCACGACGACGGTGGTCACCGACGGACCCGACTCGCTCACGCACCAGTTCGTGTGGGAACAGCGTTTCGGCATCCTGAACCAGATTGAGCTCAGTGTCCCCATCACTCGCGCCGACCTCGGCACCGAGGGATGGAAGAGCGGCACGGGCGACCTCGCCGTCGGCGTCAAGCACACACTGACTCACAACCTCGAGCGCGGCTCGATCCTCGCCGTGGGCGGCGAGCTGTCGCTGCCGACGGGCGACGAAGCGAAAGGCTTCGGCGCAGGCACGACGGTGTTCGAGTCCTACGTCGCCTATGACAAGCTGCTCGGCACGGACTCGTTCCTGCAGCTGCAGGGCATCGTCGAGATGCCGCAGGACGATGCGCTCGTCAACGAGATCAGCTTGCGCGCGGCCCTTGGCCGGACCTGGACCGCGGACTCGCCTTTCGGCCGAGCCTGGACACCGATGCTCGAGGTGCTCGCGGCCAAGCCTCAGGAAAGCGGCGCCGATGTCGAATGGGACGTCGTCCCCCAATTCCAAGTCACGCTCAACAAACGCCAGCACCTCATGGCCAGCGCCGGATTCCGGGTCCCGGTGACGCAACGCTCTGAACGAACGACGGAATTCGTGTTTTATCTGCTCTGGGACTGGTACGACGGCGGGATTCGCGAAGGCTGGTGATCCGCACCGCAACGGCCTCGGCCATCCCCGCACCCTCTATATTAAGGAAGCGTTCAGCTCCCGTGGGTTATCTTGAACCTACGAAATAGCTAGCCCAGGGCCGCATCGGCATCGCCCCGGGACCTATCGGAGGGTGCCATGGCACGCACGAAGACGACTTCCGCTTCCCAAACGAGCCCGCGCGTGCGGGCGGCCTGGTGGCTCTCGTTGGCCGCGTTTCTGGTCGTGACGAACATCGTCGTGAACCGCGTGTTCGCGCAAGACGCCCCGACAGACGATGCCCCGGCTCTCTCGACCACGGAGCTCGGCGAGCTCGTGGGGCCGATCGCGCTGTATGCCGACGACTTGATCGGCATCGTCTTACCCGCCTCGACTTATCCCCTTCAGATCGTGCAAGCCGCTCGGTTCCTCGACGAGCGCGCGAACGACCCGGACGCGAAACCCGCGGCAGATTGGGACGACTCGGTCGTGGCGTTGCTGAACTACCCTGAAGTTCTGCAAAAGATGAACGACGATCTCGACTGGACTTGGCGGCTCGGCGAGGCCGTGCTGAGCCAACGCAGCGACGTGCTCGACGCGATTCAGAGCTTCCGCGATCGTGCGTACGCGGCGGGAAATCTGCGCAGCGACGACCATTCGGTCGTAAAGAAAGATCAGGGCGCGATCACAATTGCACCGGCGAACCCCGAAGTCGTTTACGTCCCCTACTACGAGCCGTCGCGAGTGGTCGTCTATCAGACTCTGCCCGTCATTGACTACTATCCCTGGGGCTACCCGCTGTACTACTACCCCTATCCCGCGAACTACAGCTTCGGCACGGGATTCTTCTGGGGAGTCACCACGGCATTCATCGTCGGCTGGCACTCGCACGTGCTGCGCGTCTACGACCACGGCTATTACGGCCACCCCTACTACGGGCGACACTACTACGACCCCTGGTACGTCCGGCGCAATGCGGCCGTATCCGTCAGCCGCAGCGGCTATGTCTGGCAACCGAACTATCGGCGCGTCGCGAGACCGTTCGTGGGCCGCGACGGCCGGCGCGTCGCGGGCTCGCTACCGCCGAACCGAAGCACCGTGACGCCGCACCTACGGCGGCCATGCCGGACGCAGCCTCGAAGGCGGCGTGGCGCGCGGCACCGGCGCGAACGCCAGTCGTGAGCGCACGGCGAGCGGCAGCAACGCGGGCCGGGCACCGAACGGTCGATCGACCTATCGTGCACCGCAGGCCGTAACGAGTCGACCGAAGACGCCGGCCGGCGTGGCACGCGCGTCGGAGCAGCCGCCGCGAGCACCGACCGCTCGGTACTCCTCCGGTACGCGATCCTCGACGCAACCGCGCCTCGGCGCCGGCACGTCGCGAGGCTCGAGAGACTCGGCACCGACCTACCGCTCGCGCACCACCCCGAGCCATACGATCCCGAAGCCGGACCCAATCGCGCGCGCCTCGGATCGCGACGCCGGGCCGCGAGTATCGGACGAGCGGCTCGTCAGCCTCGCGCGGCACACGCTCGGCATCCGGCGCGCGCAGCTACCATGCCGCACCGCCGCCCGCCCGCTCGAACGCGGCAACGGCGGCAACGGCACAACGGTCGTACGCGCGGCGGCGGCCGCAGCGGCAACGGTCGCTCGCGGGCCGGTCGCTGACGAGCACGTCTCTCGGGCCCCGGCCAGCCGCCCCGGCCAGCCCCCGCCAAGGCTCTCTGCCTGAAGCCGCCCGAGCGGCTCAGTCGTGCGATTCGCCGGCCGTCGAGCCGGCCGCGCGACGCGCAGAAATCTCGTCCGCAAACCACGCGACCGCCTCGTCGTCTTTGTGACCGAAAAGCGACCGCAAGTGCAGATCGCGTTGCGGAAACGGCACTTCGATATCGTGCTTGGCCAGTGCGCTGTGGATCTCCCACAGCAACAGCGCCTTCGTGCTCGCCGGCTTACGCACGGCGCTCGCTTGGACCCACACGACGAGCTCGAAATCTAGGCTCGAATCGCCGAACCCCACGAACCACACAGCCGGCGTCTTGCCCGGATCGAGCAGCGACGGCGCGGCTTCGGCCGCCTCGAGCCCGGCCTGGCGAACCAGCTCCTTGTCCGACCCGTAAGCCACGCCGAAAGGAATGTGGAACCTCGAGCTTTCGTCGTTCAGCGTCCAGTTGATGACTTGGCCATTCACGAACTCCGAGTTCGGCACGATGATGTCCACGCCGTCCGTGGTCGTGATCAGCGTGCTGCGAATATTGATGCGCTTGACCTCGCCGCGCAGCCCGCTCGACAGCTCGACGAAATCGCCGAGCGTAAACGAGCGATCGAGCAACAGCACGATTCCCGCAAAGAAGTTCGCGACGAGCTGCTGCAGACCGAGACCGATGCCGATACCGAGTGCACCGGCGACGACGGCGAACGCCGTGAAATCCACGCCGATCGACGACAACCCGAAGAAGAAGCCGAGGATGACGACCAGGTAGTGCGCGAGACGATCGAGCGTGTACATCGCGCCCGAGGCACGCTGAGCCTTCTGTAACCGCTTGAGCACGCCGCGCAGCGCGCGCGACAGCCAATACGCAACCAGCACGAACAGCGCCACCTGCAACATCGCGCCGATCGAAATGGTCGCAGAGCCCAAAGAGAACAGACGATAGCCGAAAGCCTCGACAACTCCCTGCCACACATCAGTCCAGCTCATGTGCACCTCGCGCCGGTCGTTGGTAATTTACCGAGCTTGACTCTAGCATGGCCCAGACGGACGAACGAAAACGCGGGAGACGCAGCATTGAAGCGAGTGATGTTGCTCGAGCCGTCCGCATCGGGACCACGGTCGTGGACACGGGCGAGTCGGCATTGACGACGTGGCGCGAGCGAGGCGGTCTCGGCTGCGAGACGCAATTCGTTTGGCTCGATCTCGAGACGGAGCCAGACCCGAGCGAGGAAGCCCGTTTGCTGCGGACGGAATTCGGTATCGACCCGATGGCGTTGCACGATGCTCAGCGCCAACGGCATCCGCCGAAGTACGAAGCATTTCACGGCTACTGTTTCCTACTGTTGCGCGGGCTTTCCGGCGACTCGAAGACCATAGACTTCCGAACGATTCAGCTGTCGATCTTCGTCGGCGAGCGCTTCGTCGTCACGCGGCACGAGGAGCCCTCGCCTAGCACGGCGGCAGCCTGGCACGCCTTCACCGAAGACCCGGAGCTGCGCGCGCGAGGGCTCAAAGTGATCGCGCCGCTCATCGGCCGCTTCGTCGTCGACCGTTACCTCGCGATCCTGCTGTCGCTAGAGCCGCGCCTCGACGAGCTCGAGGTCGACATGGTGGACAGCCCCACACCCGACCAGCTCGGCGAGATCACGAGCTACAAGTCGCGACTCAAGAAGTTGCGGCGTGTCTTCACGTATCACACGCAAATCTTCGCCCAGGCCCGCGCCTCGGATTTCGCGAGCGACAGCGGCGCTCTCAAACATCACTACAACGACACCTACGAGCAAAATGAGCGGGCCAACAGCCTCGCGGCGTTGTATTACGACCTTGCAAGCGACCTCATGGACTCGTCGATCTCAATGGCATCCCACCGGCTCAACACGATCATGAAGGTGCTCACCATCGTCACGGCCGTGTTCGTTCCGCTGAGCTTCATCGCGGGCGTCTACGGCATGAACTTCCAGAACATGCCGGAGCTCAAGGATCCATTCGCCTATTTCGTCGTGCTCGGAGTGATGGGCGTCGTGGCTGCCGGCTCTTTGCTGATCTTCAAATGGAAACGCTGGCTGTGACGTGAATGACGATGTATGCACTACACTCGAACGTGCAATATGATGCGGCTCTTCTAGCGGCGGAGTGGGTTCTTGAGGCTGTTCGATGACTTGAAACGCTTCGTGCGCGACCGCGTAGCGGCCAACCCACCCGACCGGTGGCCGTTCATTCGCGGTGACTATGTCGTGGTGGATGCCACGGCGCCCGTCGTCGTCACGACGGCGGCCGATACCCACCTCACTCGGGAGCTTGCAGCACTCAAGCCCCCGGGACTGTGCATGAGCTCGCCGCTCAAGGGCAGCGCCGACGATCTCGTAAACCTCATCGACACGGTGGCTGCCAACCTGTCGATTCAATACTTGGTCTGCGCCGGCACCGAGCAGGAGAAGCAGCCGCTGAGCTCGGCCTTGTTGCTCCTGATCCGCGACGAAGAGCCGGCCGATGACGCGGCGGGCGCGCTCGCGAGGGCCACCATCGCCAAGGCGCAGATGGCGCATCTGACGGCCTGTCGCAAGCGATTGAAAGCAGTCGACATGCTCGGCGACGTCGATGCAGCCAAGCTCGCCCGGGCGGTCGCGGAGCTCGCCGCCGAAGCCACGAACCCGAATACCGGATTCCTCGCGCCGCGCGACGACGCGGCCGGCGTCGAGCGCCTCATCGTTCCGCGAAACGTCACCCTCGACTCGCGAGCCGGACAAGACCGGCGACTTCAACATCCGCCTCGAAGGAGCCTCGATCATCGTCGAGCATCTGAATCAAAAGGATCATTTGCTGCGTATCATCGAAGGCAAGACCGCGAGAGACATCTGCCTCACGTTGATACGTAACGGCTGGATCAGCCGCCTCGACCACGCCGCATACCTCGGCCGCGAGCTCGCGCGCGCCGAAGCCGCGCTCATCGCGGGTCGGCCGTTCACCCAAGACAGCTCCGCAACGGAGAGCACGCGCGCGCCGAGCAGCGCGCCCAACGGCGCATCGCGCTAGGAGCGCCAAGGATGGCCAACGGTCGAGACGCCGGCGCCGCGCGGACCAAGTTCGGTACTTTCGGCGGCGTGTTCACGCCGAACGTGCTCACGATTCTCGGCGTCATCATGTTCTTGCGTTTCGGCCAGATCACCGGGCAGGCCGGACTGCTACATGCCGTGCTGATCCTAGCCGGCGCGAAGCTCATCACGAGCCTGACGGCCGTCTCACTCGCCGCCATCGCGACGAATACGCGCGTGAAAGCCGGCGGGGCGTATTACCTGATCAGCCGTAGCCTCGGCGTCGAGTTCGGCGGCGGCATCGCCCTCGTCTTCTATCTCGCGCAAGCCGTGTCCGTCGCGATGTACGTGATCGGTTTCGCAGAAGCTTTTGTCGCGACGTTCCCCAACCTAGGGCTCGATCAGCGCACGGTAGCGACGGCGGCCAACATCGCGGTGTTCGCGACAGTCATCGTCGGCGCCGGCTGGACCATCAAGATCCAGTACGGAATTCTTGCCGTGCTCGTGCTAGCGCTCGCATCCTTCGGAATCGGCTCGATCGAGCTCTTCTCGGTCGACCGGCTCGCGACGAACATCGCACCGGCCTATACGACGGGCGAGAGCTTTCTGACGATGTTCGCGCTGTTCTTTCCGGCCGCCACCGGCATCATGGCAGGCGCGAACATGTCGGGGGATCTCACCGATCCCGGCAAGTCGCTGCCGCTCGGCACGTTCGCTGCGATCGGCGTAACGGCCCTCGTCTACTTCGCATTGATAGTGCTGCTGGGCGGCAGCGTCGACCGCGCCATGCTGATCGACGAGAGCTTCATCATGCACGACGTCGCGGTTTGGCCGAGCCTCATCGTGGCGGGCGTCTTTGCGGCCACGTTGTCGTCGGCGCTCGGCAGCATGCTCGGCGCCCCCCGCATTCTTCAGGCGTTCGCGCGGGACAACATCTTCAAGCGACTACGCTTCATGGGCCGCGGCAGCGGCAAGTCCGACGAGCCGCGCCGCGCGGTCATCGTAACGGCGCTGGTGGCCGAAGCGGCCATCCTGCTCGGCGATCTCAACGCGATCGCGCCGATCATCACGATGTTCTTCATGGTCACCTACGGCACGCTGAACTTGGCGTGCTTCTACGAAGGCTACTCGCGCAACCCGAGCTTCCGGCCGCGTTTCAAGTACAGCCATTGGTCGCTCGCGCTCGCCGGCACGATCGGCTGCGCGATCGCGATGGTCCTCATGGATCTCGGCTGGGCACTGGCCGCGCTTGCGGCCGTGGCGGGTCTGTATTGGCTCATTCAGCGAATCGGCATCCGCGCACGCTGGGGCGATGTGCACAGCGGCGTGGCGTTCGAGCGTGCGCGCCGGGCGCTGCTCAAGCTCGAGGAGGAGCCGATTCACCCGAAGAACTGGCGGCCGATCGTGCTCGCGCTTGCCGGCGGGCACTCGATTCGCTACCAGGTCGCGGACTTCGGCTATTGGCTCACGGCCGGCCGCGGCGTGCTGTCCTTGGGCCACGTGATCAGCGGGGACTTCGAAGATCGGCTCGAGCGCGCGTACAACGCCGAGCGCATGCTTCGACAAGCCATCAGCAAAGAAGGCCTGTCTGCGTTCCCGGCCGTCGTCGTCGACGAGGATCTGCTCGAGGGCGTCAAAGCGCTGCTCCAATGTCACGGCATCGGCGGCATGCGCCCGAACACGTTACTGCTCGGCTGGGGCGACGACGTCGAGCAACTCGAGCGCTTCGCCGAGGTGCTGCGCTTGAGCGCGCAGTTGGAGCGCAATATCGTGCTCGTCAAGCGCGAAGAAAAGCGCGAGCGCTGGGAGACGATTCCGGGCGAGATTCACGTCTGGTGGCAGGGCAAGCGCAATGGCGCCTTGATGCTCATTCTCGCGCATCTGCTGCTGCAAAATCCGGAGTTTCGCCGCCGCCGAGTGCGTCTGCTGCAAACCGTGCCCGAAGAGTCGGCACGCGCACCCGCGCACGAGCACCTCAGCGAGATCACGCAACGCGCGCGCGTCGATGCGGTGCCGACGACGCTCGTCTACCACAGCTTGCACGAAGCGGTAGTCAATACGTCGCGAGACGCGGCCATCGTACTGTTCGGGTTCGACCCGCCCGCGGTCGGCGAGCACATCCGGTTCTTCCAGGACATCGAGGTGCTGACCGAAGGGCTCAACGACGTGCTTCTGGTCCACGGCGCCCAGGAGCTCGACCTCGACGCGTAGCTCGCAGATGTCATCTCGCGCCGCGCCCCATTTGTAGCGCTCCCGCTACAAACCCATCTCGCTCTTGCTTAGCACGTTGTGTGCGCCCTACAATCTCGCCGTCCGTAGGGGGGTCAACACGCTCGTAACCATCTGAGAAGCCGGAGGCTTAGACCTTCGCGTGGCCGCGGTTCGAGCATCAACCATGCACTTGGAGGGGACCTTTATGAAGGCATCATCGCCAACGTTGGCCGGTGGCAGCGCACGTTTGCGCCTGTCGACTCTGGCCTTGGCTCTGTCTGCGTCCGCCACAGCACTCTTAGGCGCGACGTCGGCATCGGCACAAAGCGGGGGACTCGAGGAAATCGTCGTCACCGCTCGATTCCGCGAGGAAAACCTGCAGCAAACGCCGCTCGCGATTAGCGCGATCAGCGCCGAGGACCTCGCCGCCAACGGCGCGACCAACGTGATCGACGTGGCCGATTGGGCGCCGAACGTCGTGATCGACCAGCTCGGCGCGGGCTGGGGCCCGACGCTGGCCGCGACCGTTCGCGGCTTGGGCTATGGCGACTTCAAGGCCACGTCCGAGCCGACCATGACCATCTACCTCGACGATGTCGTGCTCGGCCGACCCACGGGCGCGATTCTCGACCTGCTCGATCTCGAACGCGTCGAAGTGCTGCGCGGCCCGCAAGGCACGCTGTTCGGCAAAAACGCGATCGGTGGCGTCATGCGCCTGATCACGCGCAAGCCGGGTCCCGACGCGCAGGATGCAACGCTCGAGCTCACGACGGGCGACTACGATCGACTCGACGTGCGCGGCGCATTCGGCACCACGCTGATCGAGGACAAACTGTTCGCGCGCGTATCGTACGTCTCGAAAACCCGCAAAGGTTGGCAGAAGAACGTCGACTTTCGCTGCCAGATGATCGCCAACGGCACGCCGCAGCTCGCGGGTGTAAACGACGGCATCGTCGGCTGGACGAAAGATCCGGACGGCCCCACGGGCGCCGACCCGAACAACACGATCGCCGGCGTCGGCGGCCCCGGCGCGCCGATCATGGGCGTCGTCGGCAGCGTCGAGGACAACACGTTCGCATTACCGACGCGAACATCGGCCCGCGGCACGGACGAAGGCTGCGTCGTCGATACGATGGGCGACGAGAACGTGCAAGCGGCACGCGCCGCGTTGCGCTGGATCGCGAGCGACAAGTTCGAGCTCAACTTCGCCACCGACATCACGGACGACCAGAGCAAGGGCCCCTATGACTTGCTGACCGCGGCGAATCCGAACACCGGCCTCGGCGTGTTGTACAACAACGCGGTCGCGCTGCCGAACTGGGGCGTGCCTTGGGACAGCCGCTTCGTTCCTGCCAGCGAAGACGTGAACTACTCCGGCTTCGACTCGAACACCGGCATCGACGGCGGTATCGAGACACCGAATATCAATCACGTGCGCCATTGGGGCCTGAGCACAACGCTCGATTGGACGCTCGCGAACGATGTCGGCGTCAAGCTGATCCTCGGTCATCGCGAGTTCGATGCCCAGTGGGGCCGCGACTCGGACGCCTCGCCGATGCCGATCAACCACACGCTCGATACGTTCCGCGATAATCAAGACACGGCGGAGCTGCGAGTGAGCGGACGGTTGTTCGACGGCAAGACGGACTGGACCGCGGGTTACTTCTATTTCAACGCGGACGACTTGAACTCGAACATCTCGGTCCTGTATCCGGCGGGTTCGCCGTCGGATCCCCGCGCCTGCTTGCTCGGCACGTCGTGTATCGACCGCGTCGACACGCAGAACACCGACAACACCGGTGTGTTCCTGAACACCGTCACGCAGCTGACGGATGCGATGTCGTTGACCGTCGGCATCCGGCACAGCAAGGACCGCAAGGAGATCCTGCAGGAGCGCTATGACCGGTCGGGCGTGTACTGCTGCGGCTTCGATCCTCCCACGCTCGTCGTCGCCGAAGCCACGAAGAACACGCCGATGGTGAGTCTGTCGTACAACGTCAACGACAACATCATGGTCTACGCGACGTTCGAGGAAGGCTTCCGCGGCGGCGGCACAACCGCTCGCCCGACAGCCACGACGCGCGTGCCCTTCGGTCCCGAGACACTCGACAACTTCGAGATCGGCATGAAGTCGGATTTGCTCGACAACCACCTGCGCTTGAACGTGTCCGTCTTCGACATGACCTATAAGGACATGCAGATCGGCACGGCCGGCCAGGACCAGAACGGGCAGCCGGCATGGACCACGGGCAACGACGGCCAGGCGAAGATCAAAGGCGTCGAGCTCGAGCTCCAATCGTCGATCGGCGAGCACTTCACGCTCGGCGGCACGCTCGGCAACACGGACTTCCAGTACACGCGGGTGCCGACCTTGCAGGATTGTCTGAATAAAGGCTTCCCGCAGTCGTCGTGCTCGGGGCTCATCGACATCGACAGCTCACCGGGCCGCACGCCGAAGTACAAGCTTTCGATCGACTTCGGCTATCTCGCGGATCTCAAGAGCGGCAGCAAGCTCGCGTTCCACTACGGCGTGACTTGGCAGGACGACACGTATTTCGGCGCCAACAACGACCCGTTGCTCCAAGCGCCGGCGTTCGCGCTGCACAATGCGCGTCTGACGTGGATGTCGCCCGACGACACCTGGGAAGCGGCTTTGTTCGGCACGAACATCACCGATGAGCGAGCGATCACGAGCAAGCTCAACTTCCTGAACTTGTTCGGTACGGTGGAAACGACGTACGTGCGCCCAGCCGAGTGGGCAATGAGCATCAAAAAGCGCTTCTAAACGCCGTTGCAGCGTTCTTCGACAGAGGCGCCGGCCAGAGATGGCCGGCGCCTCTTTTTTGTGACGCCATCAGCCGTAGGCCCCGGCGTGCAGCGCGATCAACGCACTGAGCTCGAGCACGAGGCCGTAAGCGCGCTCGATTGGATCGAAGATCTGGGTGTGCTCGGCCGCATAGCCGGACGGCGCGGAGCGCACGTACGTGTCCCGCTCGGCGTATACCTCAGTATCGTCGACGGGTGCCGCGGCCGGAAAGATCCGCCGCAACGTTTCGATCGTCTCCGGCACGTCGAGATGCAGCAATCGCTCAACGAGCGCGCCGAGCGAGATTTCAAGGCGCGTGCTGAACTGCGGGATGTCCATTGCCTTCAGGTAGATCATCTGAATGAGCGCCAAACGCAGCGTGTGTAACTGCGTGAGCGCGTCGGCCGACGTCCACGCGCCGCTCGCGTGCCGCTGCTCGAGCACGTCGTCGAGATCGGCCGCATCGCGCCGTAACGCGCGCACGAGATTACCCATCTCGTCGTAGTCGAACGCGTCCTCGAGCACGCGGGATATCCGTCGCAGCGTTCGGTTCCAGTCGCGATCGAGGGATTGGCTGGTGCGGTCGAGCCAATAATTGGCGTTCATGAGCTGGACGTACGCTTCGAGCATCGTGATATCGGAACGCCCGCGAGCCAGCAGCGCGAGCGACAGAATTCGCTCGAGGCGCTCCGAATCTTCGAGCACCGCGAGAAACGTCTCGGGCGCTTGATTCGTCGCGACGCCGAGCCCGACACAGCTGTTCGCGAGATAGCCGAGCTGATGCAAGATTGCATTGTTCGGGATCGCGCGCATGTCCGAGATCGATTCGCCGCCGCCGGAGCCGCGGCCGCCCGACTGACGCTGCACGGCGCGCGAACCGGTCGGATAAAGCAGATTGCGTCCGATCGTATTGATGAGGCGCAAATACCCCGCATCTTTGGTGAGCCGCTCCTGGACGTCCTTGAGCGTGAGGAAGAAATCCAGCCCCCAACCGCTATGCGAGTACAGCGCGTCGCCGCCGCCGGGCGGCGGTTCGAGCCGGATCGCGAGCAGGTCCGCGAGCACCGCCAACGCCGTGCGCTCGGACGCGAACCACAGGTACCCCTCCCCGCCCTGAAAGCTCACCTCGTGCTTGTGCGGCGCGGCGAGCTCGTTCAAGCGCTGGCGGACCTCGGTGGAATGTGTGTACAGAAAACGATCCGTCAGGCTGCGCGGATGCGCGCCGCGGCCGATCGACTCGCCGTGGGTGTCGAAGAACAGCAGTTGCACGTCGTCGAGCCGGTTGGCACGCCAAAGGCGCACGACGCGAAGCTTGAATCGCTCGATGGCAAGCGATGCCGCCGGCTGGCCGATGTAGCGGCCGGAATCGGAGAAGCCGAGCTGTATGCAGAACCTCCCTCGCGCTCGAATATACGTCAAGAAATGCCGGTTCTCGAGCAACTCGCCGATGACGCGATCCCCGTGGTGCAAGCCGTCGGCCGTCTCGAACAGCGGCGAGATCTCGATGTGCCGATCCACGTCGAACAGACGCGCGTAGTACAGCGCCGTCAACAACGTGAACGGCGTATCGGACTCGGCGATCAGCAGCCGTATCGGTGTCCGCCCGTCGAAGTGCTTCTGGAATTGCGCCGCGAGCATGAACACGCGCTTCGCCGTCGTTTGCTCGCGTGCTACCGTGCCGTAGTGCACGTTGACGGGCTCCACGGCATCGAGCAGCCGCGTGACGGCCGCAAGGTAGTGCCGCCGAGAAGCACTCTGCTCGGGCGCGGCTTTGAGCCCGATCTCTGGCCGAATCGCGTTGTGCAGTTGCGCCGAATTGACGCGAAAGTGCAGACGCGCGAGACCGAGCCCCATCGATTCCCATTCGGCTCGAAACACGATGAGCTCGCGGCACAGCGGCGCCGGCAGGTTGGCCGCCAGCGCCGCCGCCAACGCATCGTCGATGGCACCAACGGCGTCCTGCTTCACGGTACGTTTCTCGAGCGCGAGCCGGTTGAGGCGGCCGAGCCGCGTCGCATCCTCCGCTTCCCGGTCGAGCGCCTCGAGGCCGATCTCGAAGCATTCGGTCAGCGCGATCAAGCTCCGATCGATGATATCGAAACTCTCGTGCAGCTCCGGGGTTTCACCGTGTCGATCGCGTACGCCGGCGAGCTCCGACCGCAGCTCGGCCAGGCCGGCCAGCGCGAGCCGGTAGCGACACTGCAGGCTCTTGCTCCAGCCGATATCCGTGCGCCCGTCGAGGTCGAAGCCCACCCAGGTGGCGATCGTGACGAGCCGCGGGCTCAGCCGCCGGTAGTCGTGCGGGTACAGCACCTCGGCGACTTCGACGAGCACGTGCAGCAGCCGCCGCAGGGCTTTGCGTAGCTCGTGGATCGCCGTCGTCGAAAGCTCGAGCTCCTCGACGAGCGTCGGCGGCGCCAGGCGCCGCACGGTCAGTGTGCCCTGCGGCGGCGCACCCGCCTCCCCGGAGCGGGCGTTGACGGCGCCTTGTCTCACCATCGCCAGCGCGATCTCGTTCGCTTCGGCCGACAGCGAGAACGTCGGATGCGCCGTGAACACGATCCCGGCCACCTCCGTCTCGACGAGACGCTGAAAGTCCTCGAACGGCAGCAGACCGCCGTCGGCGGTACGCGCGAGACGCTCGAAAACCGCTTTCAACCGCTGCTCGTTGTCCTGCTCGCCGCGCAGCGTGAACTGTTTCAAGAGCCCGTCGATGCGCGCCTGGAGCGCGGGCAGCGTCGCATCGGCAATCTGCTTGCGGATGTCGTCGAGATTGAGGCGCCCGTGCAGCAGCTGAAAGCAGATGCTCCAAGCCTTGTCGAGATGATTGTCACGCGGCGCCAACATCGGCAATGCTCAACCGGCCGTCGAGCGCAACGTCACTGCCCGCTTGGCCAGAAATTCGACCCTAGCCCAGTCGCGACTCGCGAGCAACGAGCCCGGCGTGAGCCAGCTGCCGCCGACGCACGGCACCGAGGGCAACTTGAAGTACTCGGGTGCCGTCGCTTCACTCACGCCGCCCGTGGGACAGAACTTCAGGTCACCGAACACGGCGGTGAGCGCGGCCAGCGCCGCGGGCCCGCCGGCCGGCCCTGCCGGGAAGAACTTGACGACGCGCGCACCCCGCCGAACGAGATAGGCGATCTCACTCGGCGTCTGCCCGCCCGGCAGGTAGGGCAAAGCCAAGCCGGCGGCCACGCCCTCGACCGCATCGGCGATGCCGGGCGAAACGAGAAACGCCGCACCCGCGCTCGCCGCCTGCGTGGCCTGCTGCGCCGTCCACACGGTGCCGGCGCCGACGCACATCTCGGGGCACTCGCGACGGATCGCGTCGATGGCCGCAAGCGCTGCGGGCGAGCGCAACGTGACCTCGATGATCGGAATGCCCCCGCGCACGAGCGCGGACGCGAGCGGGACGGCCTCCTCGACGCTCCCGATCGTCACGACGGGGATGACGGGTGACAGCTGCATGATCGTATCCACATCGACGCGATCGCGCAGCGCCCGCACGGATTCATTCGCCAAAACCTTCTCCTTCATTGGAGCGGCGACGCGCCGCTTTCCGCAGTGCCGACCGAGCGGCGAAACATTGCAAACAGCTCTCTGCCGAAGCCATGAACGTCCGCCTCGTCGGCACGCGCGGCGCACGGCGCGCGTGCCGCAAGCTCGGCGGCGTCGACGAGCACCTCGAGCTGGCCCGCCTCGGCGTCGAGGCGCACGACGTCGCCGTCGCGCAACCGGCCTATGGCTCCGCCCCGCACGGCTTCGGGCGTGACTTGAATCGCGGCCGGGACTTTGCCCGACGCGCCCGACATGCGTCCGTCGGTCACGAGCGCCACGCGAAACCCGCGGTCTTGCAAAACGCCGAGCGAGGGCGTGAGCCGGTGCAGCTCCGGCATGCCGTTCGCGCGCGGTCCTTGCTCCATCACCACGACGACGACATCGCGATTGAGCTCGCCCGCGCGAAACGCGCTCACCACGCTTTCCTGATCCTTGAACACGCGCGCGGGCGCTTCGACGATGCGTCTCGCGGCCGACACGGCGGAGACTTTGACGATGGCGCGGCCGATGTTGCCGCGCAGCACCTTGATGCCGCCCGTCGCATCGAACGGCTCGTCCACGCCGCGCAGCACGTCCCGGTCGTAGCTACGGCTCGGCCCGTCGCGCCACGCGAGCTTGCCGTCGTCGAGAAACGGCTCCTGCGTGTACCGTTCCAGCCCGCGGCCGGCAACCGTGTCGACATCGAAATGCAGCAGTCCGGCTGCGCCGAGCTCGCGAATCATGAACGCGATGCCGCCCGCGGCTTGGAAGTGATTCACGTCCGCGAGCCCGTTCGGGTAGACGCGCGCGAGCAGCGGAACGACGGCCGAAAGCTCGGCAAAGTCGTCCCAGTCGACCGAAATGCCC
Source organism: uncultured Gammaproteobacteria bacterium (assembly GCA_963786385.1). Taxonomy (GTDB): domain Bacteria; phylum Pseudomonadota; class Gammaproteobacteria; order Steroidobacterales; family Rariloculaceae; genus FEN-1219. Next base: position 639,448 of record CAWAYS010000005.1, on the reverse strand, counting down.
GCAGCCTTGGCCATGGCGACGAGATGGATCGTGTGGTTCGTCGAGCCACCAGACGCCAGCAAGCCCACCAGGCCGTTCACGACAGCTTCGACACCGACGACACGTGCGATCGGCGTGAACTCGTCGCCCGCTGCCGTGACGGCCACGGCTCTCGCGGCCGCTGCTTCCGTCAATGCCGCACGCAGCGGCGTGCCGGGATTCACGAACGATGCACCGGGCAAGTGCAGCCCCATGAACTCCATCAACAGTTGATTGCTGTTGGCCGTGCCGTAGAACGTGCACGTGCCCGCGGAGTGATAAGACCGCGACTCCGCCGTCAATAGCTCCGCTCGATCGACCTTGCCCTCGGCATAGAGCTGGCGAACCATGGCCTTCTCCTTGTTGCCGAGCCCCGAGGCCATCGGCCCGGCCGGCACGAACACCACGGGCAAATGACCGAAAGCCAGCGCACCGATCAGAAGACCCGGCACGATCTTGTCGCACACGCCGAGACACAGCGCCGCGTCGAACATGTTGTGCGAAAGCGCCACGGCAGTGGCGAGCGCGATCACGTCACGACTGAAAAGGGAAAGCTCCATGCCGGGCTGACCTTGCGTGACGCCGTCGCACATCGCGGGCACGCCGCCGGCGACTTGCGCAACGCCGCCCGCGGCCCACGCCGCGCGCTTGATGGCGGCCGGGTAAGACTCGAACGGCTGATGAGCCGACAACATGTCGTTGTAGGCCGTCACGATGCCTAGGTTCGGCCGCGTGAGCTTGGCCAACGCCTGTTTCTCGTGTGCCTCGCACGCCGCGAATCCGTGAGCGAGATTGCCGCACGACAGCGCGGCACGATGGCAGCCCGAGCCGACCGCGGCCTCCACGTTGTCGAGATAGACGCGACGGGCGGCCGCGCTGCGCTCGGCGATACGCTGCGTGACGGCAGCCAATGTGCTGTGCAGAGTCATCGGGGCGCCGCTCGATATTCCCGCGCGCTTTGGAAGTTGCGGTGGCCGACATCGATGCAGCTTCCGTGCCAGCGGCGCCGGCGCAACTCAAACCGCGCCGCAGGGAGGTTTCGCGGCTCTAATGGACGATCAACCGACCGCGGCGCTGCCCGGTGATTGTGCAGACAGGCCGGGCGCTGCGTGCAAGGAGTGCGCGCAGCGCCCGGCCGAAAGGCAATCTCGAATTGCTCTACTGCGCGGAGCCGCCGAGGCCGAGCTCGGCCGACAGCATGGATTCGATCTCGGGCGCGAGGTCCATCATGCCCAGCTTGACCCCATCGGGCGCACCGGCGCCGATCCACCAGCGGATGATGTCCACCTGCCGAGGGGTCAACGGCGGCTTGCCTTCGGCCGGCATGAACTCGTCGGAATCGGGCGACTGCGTGACGCGGCGTAACAACTCGCTCATGTCGGTGTTACCGGCCACGATGACCTTGCCGTCCTCACCGCCGCGCATGGCCGCCATATAGCTCGTGAGATTGAGATCCGCCTCGTGCTTGTCGTTGTTGTGGCAACCCTGGCATTTGTCGAGAAAGATCGGCTGGATCACGTCCGGGAACGCCTCCGCATCCGCGAGATTCGTGATCGTGCGCCGGGGCGCGAGACCCGCGAGCGAGCGAATCGGTTGCGGCGCGTACTCGATCAGGAACGTCGACCCGTGCGTGAGGTTGCCGCCGAAGTGACCCGTAATCGTGATGAGAAGCAACAGCACGGCCGAGGCCGGAAAGAACACGGGCTTGTAGGCGTCGGCAAAGCTGCTCGTGCGCAAGATCGCGACACCCGCGGACAGCAGCGCGACGACGGTGCCGAAGAACCGGTGCTGGTAGGCCGACGAACCCGTGAACGAGCCTTCGGCGAAGTGCATGTAACCGAGCAGCACCGTCAACAGTGCCGTGATGGCCATGGCTCCCCAGAGAAACGGCAGGGCACCGCGGAGCTGCTTGTACTGCTCTTTGCGCGACAGCCACTCCATCAAGAAAAGCACCACGATGATGCCGATCGGCAAGTGCAGCATCAGAACGTGGAAACGGCCTAGGAAAAAGATGAAGTTCATCGCGCCAAACACCCCGCGGTATCAGCCTATGTGTCGTGGGCGCTTACGATAGCCAGGCGCGGCGCCAAGTTCCAGCTTGACAACGGGGCGGAGTGGTTGCTCGAGAGCCGTCGTCGGGCCCTCTGGCACGTGCCTCCCGCGAGACGGGTTGCCGAGCTAGACGCGCAGGAATCCGCTCAAGTAGTCGGCGATGCGCCCGGCCTCGCCCACCAGAGCCCGGCAGCCGATATACCCGTCAGGCCGGATCAGGAAGAACCTGTCCTCGACACTCTCGCCATAATTCTCGACGACGGATTTCGAGCTCGGCACCGCCTGGGTCCTGAGCCGCGCGCCAAACTGGCGACCGAGTGTATCGAGCGCCGCCGCAAGTGACCGCGGGATCCCGCCGTGCGCCGCGACCGCCGATCCGCCTGCGCCCTGCACGCCGAGCAACGTGAACTCCGGATGACGCGTGAAGTCGTAGAGCGCTCGGCCACCGTCGAGATCGGCATCGGGCGCGCGATCGCCGGGCTCCGGCCCCGCGACGGCCGTCGGGCCGGCCGTTTTCGCGACGTGATCGCGGTAGGTGTAGGAGATCCCCGAGCACCGGCCGACGACCGCATCGAGAAACTCGCGGTCGCGAATCTTCTGCGCACGCTCGGCGATGTCTTTGCCGTGGCCCATGAAGATTTCGTGCAGCGACGAGGCAGCCCAGATGACCTGCTCGGCAATCGGCTTGCGCTCGCTCGCATACGTATCGAGCAGCGCGGGATCCGCCTGCCCATCGACGACCAGCGCGAGCTTCCAGCCCAGGTTGTAAGCGTCTTGCATGCAGCAGTTCATGCCCTGCCCGCCTGTCGTCGAGTGCACGTGCGCCGAATCCCCCGCGAGGAACACGTTGCCGATACGGTAGTCGTGCGCAAGCCGCACCCAACTTTGCCACTTCGAGTGCCAAACCACATCACCGAGGCGCACGCCGTCGAAGTGCTTGCTCACCAAGTTCATGAACGCACGCTCGGGCGTGACGCCGGGGTCCGCGGCTTCGCCGCGATCGCTGAGCAGCATGCGATAGAAGCCCCCCGGCAGCTTCACGATCATGATGAAGTGATCAGTGCCGGCGCAGTAATGAACGTAGTCGTCGACGTCCGGGAAGTCTTGCAGAAAGGCGTCGAGATTCTGGAGCCACGTGCCCGCGTAGTCGCTCTCGTCCTGTTCGAGCGCAAGCCACTTGCGGATGCGTGAATTGATGCCGTCGCAAGCGATGAGATAGCGGCAGCGCACACGCTCCTCGGCGCCGCCACGATCCAGATGCACGAGCGTCGCCGTCACGCCGTCCTCGTCTTGCTCGATGCCGTTGCACTGCGTGCTCCACTCGATCGAGCGCCCGAACTGCTCGTGCGTGTATTCGCGAATGAAGCGCTCGGTCTCGTCCTGCCGGTGCACGAGGATGAACGGATAGCGGGAATCGAGATGTGTGAAATCGATGCCGGGGCGCACTTCGCTACGCTTCCCCGCGCCGTCCACGAAATGCAGCACGTAGCCTTTGTTGTGGATACCGCGCTCGAGGAATCGAGCGGCGAGACGCGGATCGATGCGCTCGAGCATTTCCAGCATGCGCGCGTGCACCGTAATGGCTTTGGACGTCGGCGCCGGTTGCGCCAGTCGATCGACCGTGCGGGCCTCGATGCCGCGGCGCGCGAGCTCGAGCGTGAGCATCGTACCGGCGGCCCCGCCGCCGACGATGAGCACCGGGACTTCGCTCGTTGGCATGCCCTCCCCCCTTCTCGTTCACAGACACCCGGCCTTTTCGCCGACCTTGGTCTCGCGCGGAGTATAGCGCTGCGCGACCTGCGCGTTGGCGGCCGGGCTAGAGCGTGAGCCGGTTGCCGATCCCGTAGTAGTCGGCCACGGCCAGGCCCGCGGCCACGCCCGTAAACGGATCGTGCGCCACGACCTTACTCGGAAACCGGCGATCGAGGATCGCCGAGAACGCCGGTATGAGCGCCGACCCGCCGGTTCGCAGCACGAGGTCCACGTCCGCGGCACCGATCTGTGCGGTATCGAGAGTCGCTTGAATCGCGGCATCAAAGCTCTCGAGCAGACCCGCGATCATGCGTTCGAAGTCGGCGCGTTCGAGCCTGACGTCGAGATCGATCTCGGGGATGTCGATTTGCACGACGGGGTGCGCTGAGAGGCGTTCCTTGGCCGCCTTCACGGTTTGGAACAGCTCGAACGACAAGTTCTGCGTAATGAGCTGATAAAGACGCTCGAACTTGCGCGCGGCGGCATCGCCGGCGCGCATTCGCTCGGCGAGCGGCGCCGTGAATTCGGCTCGATTGAGCAGATACCCGACTTGCCAGTTCAGCAGCAGCGGCTCGTAGTTCCACAACGGAAACGGTGTCTCGATCTCGCGCCCATCCACGACCCGCCGCCACAGCTCGCCGCAACCGAGCTCGGGGAGAATGAGCTCGCGGACGATCGTCTGATCGACCAAGTTGCCGCCGAGGGCAATGCCGTGAACGGCCTCGACCTCCGCGCCGGTCTCGTCGCAGCGCACGATGCACAGATCGAGAGTGCCGCCGCCGAAATCGACGGTGAGGATCCGGCGCGGCACGTCGACGGCGTTGTCGTTCAAGTAGCCGATTGCCGCAGCTATGGGCTCCGGACAAAGCCGCTGATCGAGGATCCCGGCATGGCGATAGGCCTCGCTGATCCTCTCGAGTGCGAGTCGGTCTCGACTCGTAGCGCCGCCCTCGAAGCGTACCGGATGGCCGATGCACCCGTGAATCACGCGCTCGCCCGGCGCGCTTGCGCGTTGTTTCGCAAACCGCTCGATACCGCGCCTCATCCCGGCAAGAATCGGCGTCATGAGCGCGACGAGACGAAAGGGCCTGCCGAACACCGAAACGCGTTCGTTCTCCTCACCGCCCGCCAACCGCTTGATGCCGTAGAACAGCCGGCCGGGCAGGCCTGCATCGTCGACCTCACGCCCGAAGATCTTCTGTGTATCCGCCGTCGCGGGAAGCCCTGACCCTGGATCGATCTGCCCCGTAGAGACCCGGGCTTCCCCGAGGACCTCTGCGCGAAACTCGACTCTTCGGCCGCGATTGCGCTCGATGTACTCGAGTATCGCGTGTTCGCCGACTTCCGCGCTGAATGACTTGTCGATGTATGTGGCCGAAGGCATGAGCGGCCCCGAGTCTTCGAGCCGAACCACCGAAACTCGCTGACCGTCGAACACGGCGACCGCACTGTTGCTCGTTCCAAAGTCGAAGCCGATGCCTATTCTGGTCTCTTGCTTCGTGCGATCACGGAGTTTGCGCAGGTCGATACCTGCGAACGCATTCCGCTTGCCTTGTGTTGACGACATCCGCGAACCGGCCAATGACTGCCTCCCCAAGTCCGATCGCAGGCAATCGTAGAGGTACTGCGCGCCTTAATCAGGGAGTGTAAACTGAAAGATGTAGACGGCAGCTCGATCGTCGTGCGCTTTGTTTTCATGACCTCGTCAACGCCTTGGCGCGTTGGAGCCGACACACCATCCGATCAGCGCGAATTCGATCTTCAACCGGGGCTTTCGAATTGCCTATACTTCGCTCGTGGAATGAGTTCAGCGGCGTAAGAGAGCGCCGCATAAGCAGTTGCAGCGCCGACTGTCGTAGCGCCAGCACACCGAGCGGCCGGCGATCGGGCCCGAGTGGGTCGTCCCGGCGCCAGGAGTCTCGAGCCACTCGCCTGTCGATTCAGCCCATCAAGGAAAAACGCATGAAGAAAATTGGAATGCTCAAAGCGTTAGCGCTTACCGCGGTCCTCGTCGCCACTTCCGCAGCGGCCCAGGTCATGCCGGACATCGGCTTCAAAAGCGTCGGCCGCGGCTGGCCGCTCGCCGCGAGCGTGTACGACGCGAAGGTCGTCGGACCGAATTGGGTCCGCCAGTTCGGTCAGCGCTACGACCCTGCCCATCCTTGGCCGCTCAACGGCTACCGTCCGAACGAGCTGCCGAAGAACTACAAGCCGTTGCCGCGCGACGTCTTCACGAGCGACGACTTCTACAAAGACAAAGCGCTTTGGACCGATCCGCGCTACTTCCGCTGCAACAGTCAGCAGGCCACCGAGTATCAACGCGGGATTTTGCAGCCGCCGCCGTTGAACAACTCGCCGAAGGACTCGGACGCCCCGTGGGGACACTGCGAGCTAGGCCTGCCGCGCGAGGCCATCGTGAGCCCCTACCCCTTCAAGACGGCGCAGGAGCACTACGAGGCGCTGCTGAAGGAGACGCAAAGCCGCGGCGGGCCGAACCACTACACGTTCGCCGACTTCCCGGCGGCCGAATGGAACGGCGTTTACGAGCGGCCGGCGCGCGCGCGCGCCACCCAAATGAACTGGTACTGGGGACAGCACACGCAGATCGCGACGATCGTGTCGCTGCTCACGCCGAAGTATCAGCAGTACATGGTGCAGGAGGTCTATCACCAGATGCGCGGCCACGCCATGTGGCCCTCGACGTTCTGCTGGCCCGAAGGTTTCATGCGGCGCTGGTACCCGGCCGCCGTTTGGGAGCACTACATCATCGCGACGCCCGATCTCGTGCACATCCAGACCGGCGTTGCGCGCAACTTCCTGACAGACATCTACATCGACCGCAAGTTCGACATGGACGACGTGCCGAAGGGCGGCGTCCCGCGCTTGGGCGCCGCGGTGCCGCGCTGGTACGGCGAGACGATCGGCTTCTGGGACAAGGATACGCTGATCACTTGGACCAGCAACATCCAGTCCTGGATGTCCCATTCGGAGTTCGAGTTCTCGTACAAGATGCAGTCGATCGAGATCTACACGCCGATCCGTAAGAACGGCAAGTTCGTCGGCTTGAACCACGAGGCGATCCTCTACGACCCCGAGGCGTTGGTCCAGCCGATCCGGATCGTGCGCAATCTCATGAAGATGAACGACTACACCGACGCGAACGAGCAGCCGTACTCCTTCATCGAGTGCGTGCAGACCATCTTCTCGGTCAACGGCATCAACACACCGCTCACGCCGGGCTCGAAGATCGAGTACGAAATGCCCGACATGTACGGCCGCCCGTGGGCCAAGGTCTGGGAGGAGAACTTCGAGAAAGGCATGAGCAGACCGTCCGACGCGACCGAGGACCTGTTCAAGTTCGGCAACTGAGCACGCAACGACAACGGCCAATGGCGCGGTGCCGCGCGTTTGCAACGCGGCACCGCGTCGAAACGAACCCGTCGTCATACACGACCAAGACGTATGCGAACCCGCTTGGCGCGGCGCCGAGCGCCACAAACGCTAGCTCCGCGGCTGAGCACTCTGCCGGCAGCCTGCCAAACGCGTGAGCAGCCAAGACGACCCTCGTCATCCTTATCCGCCACATATGTCGTTCCCGTGCACGATATTGGAGTGCGAACTGCAACCGCTCTGGCCATATGCGTGGATATGGGTGTCCACCGACGTGTTGTACACCCAAAGCCACAATGGCGGAGCTCGAAACACACGAGATCGGACAGCGAGGACTGAGTGCCCTCGCATGCGCGGCCGGCACCGATGGGCAGGTGGCACCGGGGCGGTGCTGCGGCGCGAACCGTCCGTCACTCGAACCGCGGCGCTTTGCGCGTTGGATACAACCCCGAACGCATCAATCCAAAAGCTCACGCCGAATACGAACGCGATCGAGCACCCGACACGATCGGTACGAAGGGCGCGAACTCTTCACGAGAACTCACGCTGCCTCGCCCTGCGTCTCCTATCGGTGAGGTTCCGGGGACTAGAGGAATTGCGGGCTCATCGCGGCAAATCTCGCGAAGTCTCGATCGGCGGTGATGAGATCGCGCACGCCGTGTTCGATGCACGAAGCGACGATTTGCGCGTCGAAGGCCAAATTGCCGCGAACCGCCGCGGTCTCGCAAACACCGCGAAAGGTACTCACGTAAGCTTGACCCGGCAATAGCAAGCGACTGGAGGGACTTTCCAGCAAACGATCGATGAAATTCAGGGCGGTGCGTAAGTCGGTGGGTGGCGTGAATACGCGCAAATGGGTGACGACCCGAACGAACTCGGCGATGCAGAAGACCGGCAGCCCCCACGGACCATCGCCTTCTGCAAGCGCGCTGAGCCTCCGGAGCGCTTCCGCGTGACGCTCGGTTTCGCGCCGATGGGCATAGATCAAGACGTTGGTGTCGACCGCGATCAATCGCGCTCCATCAAATCGTAGAGCGCGTTGCGGTCGGCGACATCAACCGCGGGGGGTGCTTTACCCTCGACGATCGGCAGCTCGAGCGTGAACTTACTACGCCCCCGGGGGCGCGGCAAAAGCCGGGCTCTGAGCGCATCCTCGATGTAGGCTCGCAGCGGTACCCCCGCGGCAGCGGCGCGTTGTTTTGCGAGGCGCAGCAAGTCGTCGTCCAGATCGATCGTGGTCTTCATATGGCTGAACCATATCACCGACCCGTAATTACGGCAATCCACCGCAATGATCGGCGCGATCCGGCAGGCATCAATCTGCCGAGTTGGCCAAGATCGAGCGAGATGTGGCACAGTTTCCCGTCTTTAGCGACTCTTCTATCGTTACAGTTTCCGCGGCACGACCAGGACCCGAGTCGACGCCCCTTCGCCTAGGAAACAGGCGCGTCGAGCAGAGAGAGCAGCCGCCGCAACCGCCGCGCGTTCGTGCCGGCATCCCCTCCTCCGACTCGGGACAACGACCGCGCATCGAGCATCGTGCCCGCACCATCGGGTCGAATCCGAATCACGACGTCGTCCTTGAACCGAAACCAGAACGTCGTGTCCGTCGCCTCGATGCGCCCGTCCTCGGGCACGGCCGCGACGAGATCCCAGCCGAGCTCGTGCACGGCTGCGAGCGCACGCTCGAACACCTGCGCCGGCGGCGCGTCGTAGTGTCGGGTCTTGAGATCCGGAAACGCGGTCGTCGTGAGCTGCGCGAGCTTCTGCGGCGTCATCTTCGGCGAGCCGCCGTAGACGGTCGTGTTCGGCGCCTTGGCCCGGAGCGCCAGCACAGCCACGTACTGCGGCGGATTTACCGTGTCGGTGGAGACGTCGTGAATCCCCGGAGTGCCGTCCGGCGGGCGATGCGATTCGGGAATGTAGTACGCGACGCCGGCGGCGATGCTGCCTGCAAGCGCGAGCGCGCCGACCTTCGCGGCGTTGCCGGTGCGCAGAACCGATGCGACGAATGTCACGACGACGGCCGCCGCAAAACAGGCAGCCGCGATCCAAGCCGCGGACTTGTCGGTGAGCTGCAGCAGCGTGAAGCCGGTTCTAAAGTCCCACGCGCCGAGCCAAATACCGGCCGCCGACGCGAGCGTCAGCACCCCGACGCCGACCCCCGCGACCAGCGCGAGCACCGCGATCCAAGTGAGCCAAGAACCCTTCGTACGCATCGTCATACCCCCTCTGTCCGCGACCTCTTTGCGGGTCGTCACTCGCAGGCGCAGTATACCGAGAGCCGACACCCAAGTCCGAACGATGCAGGACCACGCACGTTGCGACTGCAAAGGGGTAGCTCGATGAGCACCAAGACGACGATCGTCAATCCTCACACCATGATTACACTGGCAGAGACGACAGAGAACGGCGGCGCTCGACGCTGGACCGTCGAAAGGTCCGAGTCTCGCGCGCTCGTCGCCGAGATAGACGCGCTGATGACCAACCCGTGCGACTTAGCGACCCCGCCTCGGGCCGTAATGCGGCAGCGAATCGCCCAGCTCGTAGGCGCCGATGTCCGGTGCAGAGCCGTGGTAGCCGTCGGTGATGTTCGGTAGGACCGTGCCGTTGTCGATAGCCGCCGAACCGCGCTTCAGTCTGAGGATCGTATTGCTCGGGCGGATACATGCGGCTCTTGTCGCTGTCGTCCGGCATCTCGAAGCTGACGAAATCGCCGGGCGCGAACAGGACGCTGTGCGTATCCTGACCGGTCGCCGCGGCGTAGTCCCGCAGGCTGTCGAACGATCGTGCGACCGGACTGTGTTCATAGTCCGCGACGACGCCGTCCGGCGGCGAAGTCCAGTTGAACTTCTCGTCGAACGAGTCGGCGATGTAGAAGCCGTTGTAATCGGAGCTCGAATAGTTCGTGTAGGTGGTGACGCCGAAACCGCGCGTGGAGCCCTGGCCGCCATGACTGACGAACAGGTTATTGATGAAATGAACGTTCGAGCCCACGGCCATGTTCTGGTTCTCAGCCGACGAAGGTGTTGTTGATATTCAGTACGCCCGCCGGCGTGATCGATAGCTTGGCGCCGAGCCCGACGCCGGTCACCAACACGTTGCGGACGAAGTAGGCCGGGCCGCCGAAGATCGTCTGCGAGCTGTACGCACCGCCCGCGTCGTTGAAGCAGATGTTGTCGAAAACGCGAATGTTGCGTGCGCCGCCGTCGGCCTCGATGCAGTTGTCGCTCAGGCCATTCGAGATAATTGCCGTAGATATCGATCGACGCCGGCAGCAGGGCTTCGTCCGCTTCCGGCGCACCGTAGGTCGCGATGTCGATGCCGTCGTGGAAATACTGGACGTCGTTGTACGCGACGACGTGGCCCCGACCGTATACCTTCACGGCATATTCCGAGCCACCCGGTCCCGAGATCTCTTCTGGAAAGCCCGGATAGTCTTTCCAGTCATCGGTCCAGCCGAGCAGCTCCGTCTGGCTGTGACGTCCGACGAATACGTTGTCGGCGATATAGAAGTCGTCGGATCCGGCCCAGTCGCCCTGAATGCCGCGACCTATGTTCTCGATTCTTGGAGTGCGTCAGCGCGAAGCCGTCGGATCCGGCGATGCGCTTGATGCCGGTCAGGAAAGCGACTTCGGTGTTTCTGACCGTGATGCCGTCGAAATGGTTGTAGTCGCCGCCCATCACGATTGAACAGCACAGCGTTGCCGGCACCGTCGAAGATCACCTCGCCGTCACCGGCGGCCCTGATCGTTATCGGATGCTCCGGCGTGCCGTCGGCCGTCAGGTAGTAGGTCCCGTCGAACGGCGTCGCCAAGCGGGGCTCGGTCTTCCCTCGACACCGTCGTTGTAGTGCTCGCGATGGTCCCTGTATAACCCCGCATGAACGAGGATCGTGTCGCCTGGCTTGACGCGGATCGGGCCCGACGGTCGCCCAATCGGCATGCCGCGCCTCGAGATAATACGCGGCGATCAGCCCGGTAAAGGACGGCTCGATCCGGGGCCCGTATAGTCCCACGGATAGACGTGATAGACATTGACCGCCGCCATTTTCGGCACTGTCGGTCGTCGGCGCCTGCGAGTCTTGAAACGGCCCGTTTGCACGGCCTGCCCTTGAACGCCGTCCGGATCCGACATCGTGACGCGCACCTCATAGGCCGTGTCCGGCTTCAGATTGAACAGGCTGCCCGAGAACATGTTCGGCACTTCGTATACGAGCAGTGGACGCATCATCAGCGCGCCTTTGCCGCCGCGCCACGGATAGGCGCCGTCGCGCTGCCGCCCCCGAATGCGTTCATGTCTTCGTGCTGGAGCCGGAACAGATCGAGGCCGTTTTTCCAGCGCGCGGCGCCGACCTCCCTGTATTCGAGCTTCGCTGAAGCATTGCGGTTGTCGTCGCCGTAGATCTTCCAATCGACGCCGCCCGAGATGACGGTCGGCGGAACGATCTCGAGGTCGAGCGCCGTGACTTTGTCGGCTGCGGCGGCCGCTTGCGCGATGAACGCGCTTGCGAGAAGCGCAACCATGACTGCCGGCCCAGAAAAGAAAGCCCTTCTGCTCATTCGTCCCCCCTTCCCGTCCTCGACCTCTTTGCGGGTCGTCGCATGCGTAGGCAGTATAGCGAGACCCGGAGGGCAAATCCGACCGACGGAGCGCCACGATGCTCGAGCATGTGCCCCACCGCAGCGCGTTACACGCCGAGACCGCGCGATTGCGCTCGGCCGGATTGCTCTTCGCACTCACGCTACTCAGCGCGAGGGGTGCGGCCACGCAGCCTCTCCCGGACTCGCCGTGCGCTAGCTGCGGCGCGCATCCCGCGGGTGCGAAGACCCGCCCCGAGGGGACTGCGTCGGGCCGACCTGCGGCGAGCCGGGCAGCTTGCGATGTCGAGGAGCACCCCCTGTCACGGGCTGCGGATAGGGCTTTCCGTCTGAAACCGCTGCGAGGATTCCTCGATGGACCGATCACAGTCGAAGGACACCTCGGCGAAGCCCAGCACGTGGCAGGCCGGGCACGGCAGAGCGCAACCCCGATCGAGGCCGTTTTCGGTCTCGGGAAATTCACCTACTACAAGATGTCGACGAACACGGTCGATTGCGTCGACCAAGTCAAGACCTCCGCGCACATAAAGGTACGGGTCGGCGGCAGTCTGTTGCGGTTAGAAGCCGACGGGGTCTTGTGGAAGCTGGCGACCGACGCTTCGGCACATTTCTACGCCCGCACCGATCTCGCCGCGGCGACCGGCAGCTACGAGCCGGAGCTCGACTCGTCGAAACCCCATCTGGCGCAAATCGAGATCTCGATGTATGTGTCGCCGGAGCAGCTGCGCGGTGACCTCATCGTGGAAGCCCTCTACTTCGAGGATCGAGATCACCTGCAGCGTTATCGAACGGGAGACTGGCGCGCGTCTGCCGATCTGCGCGTCCTCACACGGTGGTCCTTCCCTGACGACGAGTGCGAGGACTACGAACTGCCGTTCGCGCACGATGCGCCGATCGAGCTGTTGCGCGGGCAATCGGCCGACGAGCTGCGATCCAAGGTCACCGCACTCATCGGCCAAACGACCACGGTCGACGCCGTGTGGAAGGACGACCGTAAGACCCAAGTCACGGTTGAACTGGGTACGCTGCTCGAAGGGACCGCCTGCCTCGGGTCCTCCTCCACGGCGGGCGGCAAACAGCCGTTGCCGAGGCGCGGCTGGCAGCTGCGCCTCCCGGTCGCGGGCCGCCTGCGCACCGGTGACGCGCGTCTCGACATGCCGATCAATGAGCTGCTCCTCGGCGTCCAGGGCCGCACGATCCCTCGCGCGACGCTCGGCGCCCTAGTCCGGACCGACGCTTTGAGCGATGCCGAGCGCCAAGCGCTCGCCGCGGACGCGGACGCGGACGCACTGCAGGCGCGCGTCTTCTTCGACTTCAGCCGCAAGCCCGTTCTGTTCGACGGTGGCGTGGATGTCTTTCACGAAGTGCAATCGGGTGTGTACATGCCGATCGACTGTGTGTCGTTCCCGCCGGGCGGCGAATCGGACACGGGCTCGTGCCACTATCGGCGCTGATCGGCCAGCGCCGCGCAGCCCGAAAGGTTCGGGATTCGTCGACCTACCGGACTTCCGGCCGCGTTGAGACGAACCCGATGGCCAGGTAGATTCCACGGATCGGCTCGCTAGATATCTTGGGAGGCTCCGATGCGCGTACTAAGCAAAGCTTTCTCGTTCCCCTTCGTTGCCCGTGCGGCGAACGCTTGCACTGCGCTGATCGGCTGCGCGGTTCTGACCGCCTGCTCGGGCCCATCACCGGAGTCCTCCGCGCCGGGCCCCTCGCTCGCCCCGGAATCGACGACGACCGTGTACGAAGGCGCCAGGCTCATCGTCGGTGACGGCCGCGTGATCGACAACGCGGTGTTCACGGTCGACGACGGCAAGTTCGGCCTGGTCGGCCCTGCCGCCGCAGTCACAGTGCCGGCCGGCGGCGCTCGTGTAGATCTCACGGGCATGACCGTGATGCCGGCGATCATCGACGCGCACACGCATCTGAGCACGACGCGCGACGCGCTGCTCACCGACTTGCGCCGGCGCGCTGCGATGGGCATCGGCGCGGCACTGAGTCTCGGCATGGATGCCGAAGGCGCGCCGCTCGAGATTCGCGGCGAGAACATTCCGGGCATCGCGCGCTATCGCTCGGCCGGACGCGGCATCACGGCGCCCGAGCCCGGCCGCACCGAGGCGCCGCATTGGGTGACGACCGAGGACGAAGCGCGTCAAGCCGTGCGTGACGAGGCCGCACGGCACGTCGACATCATCAAGCTCTGGGTCGACGACCGCGACGGGAAGTACAAGAAACTCGCACCCGATCTGTACGCTGCCGCGATCGACGAAGCGCACGAGAACGGCCTACGCACGGCTGCGCACATCTTCACCCTCGAGGATGCCAAAGGCGTGCTGCGCGCGGGCATCGACGTGTTCGCGCATGGCGTTCGCGATCGCGACATCGACGACGAGTTCGTCGAGCTCATGCGTGAGCGGCCAAACGTGATCTTGGTTCCGAACCTGCCGTCGCGCGGTGTGCCCATGGATCTCGACTTCTTGAACGGTGTGCTGCCGCCCGCCGAGTTGGCAAAAGTCGACGAAACCAATGTCGACGACGCGGATGCGCAAGCGTTCTACGGCATACAGGCCCGCAACCTCGCACGGCTCGCCGCGGCTGGCGTGCGCATCGCTATGGGCACGGACGGTAATACCTTCTGGGCACCGCACGTCGAGATGCAGGACATGGTCGCGGCCGGCATGTCGCCGGCCGACGTGCTCGTCGCCGCGACGCGGAACTCCGCCGCCGTGCTCGGCATGACGGACGCGGGCACGGTCGAGGCCGGCAAGCGCGCGGATTTTCTCGTGCTCAGCGCGAACCCGCTCGACGACATCAAGAACACGCGGCAGATCGCCGACGTCTATCTGAACGGCGAGAAGGTCGAGCGCACGTTCTAAGACGCTTGCGGACCGCTCGGGGCGCACACTGCGCCCCCCGCGGCTCGGGCAACCGATCGTCGGTCCGCCGCCCGAAGCGCGGCCGTCGGCGCCGCTATCCGAGCGCAGCGGGAAACCGCTTGAAAACGCGCCGCGCGTTGCCCTCGAAGATCTGCCGGCGCCCGGCGTCGTTGAGCTTCGGGCTGTTGTCGACGTAACGCTTCGTGTCGTCGAAGTAATGACCGGTCTCCGGATCGATGCCGCGCACGGCGCCGACCATCTCCGACGCGAACAAGATGTTGTCGACGGGAATCACGTCGAGCAGCAAATCGATGCCGGGCTGATGATAGACGCACGTATCGAAGAACACGTTGTTCATGACGGATTCGGCGAGCGGCGGTATTTTGAGCATGTCGGCCAGGCCGCGGAACCGACCCCAGTGATACGGCACGGCGCCGCCGCCGTGCGGAATGATAAACTTGAGCTCCGGGAAGTCCTTGAAAAGACCCGACGTCATGAGCTGCATGAACGCGACCGTATCGGCCGCAAGGTAGTACGAACCCGTCGTCTGCCAGTACGGCGTGTTGCACGCGCCGCTCACGTGAATCATGGCCGGCACCTCGAGCTCGCACATCTTCTCGTAGAGCGGGTACCAATACTTGTCGCCGAGCTCGGGCCCCGTGAAGAAACCTCCCGTGGAATCGGGATTCAAGTTGCAGCCGACGAAGCCGAGCCCGTTCACGCAGCGCTCGAGCTCGCGCACCGAGGAATCGATCGGCGCGCCGGGCGACTGCGGCAATTGGCAAACGCCGACGAAATTTCGCGGGTAGAGTTTCGTGAGGCGATAGATCAAGTCGTTGCAGTGCTCCGTCCACGCCTGACTCGTCGATGCGTTGCCGATGTGATGGCCCATCCAGCTCGCGCGCGGCGAGAAAATCGTAACGTCCGTGCCGCGTTCTCTTTGCAGCTTGAGCTGCGCGCCTTCCACGCTCTCGCGCAACTGATCGTCACTGATGTCGATCGTGCCTTTGACGGCTCGATGTTGCGGATCGCGTTTGAGCTCGGCCTTTTGCGGTCGCGATAATCGCCGAGCGCTTTCGGCGCCGTCGTGTAATGCCCGTGACAATCGATGATCATGGATTCCTACCTGAAGAGTTCGTCGACTACGTAGCCCGCAACCGCGCGAATCTGCTCGATCGTGAGCGCTGCTCCGAAAGCCGGCATCGAGTTGCGTCCGGCCGTGACCGTGGACACCACCGCGGCCGCGTCCGACACGTGATCGAGCGGCGCGCCCCCGCCGTGCCCGCCTTTGCCGTCGGCCGCCGTGGCACGGCAAGCACACTTGCTGATAGACCTTGGCCCCGGCCGCAAGCTCATCGACCGAAGGCTCGCCGACTGCGCTGCCCGCCGTCTCGCTCGGCGTTGCCGCCGGCGCCGCCGTCGTTTCGCCCTCGCTGTCGCGCGGGACAGCGGGCGGCAGCGTGCCGTCGAGAGCGAACAGCCAAACGCTGTCGCCGTGCGGCGAGCCGATCAACACGTTGCCGGCCGAGTAAGCGACGACGTACTCGTGGCCGTCGCGCTCGAACACGCTGGCCGTGGAATTCAGGCCGGCGCCGGTTTGAAACTCCCACAACTGCCTGCCCGTGTCGGAATTCAGCGCCGTGAGCCGGCCGTCGTTGCGGCCGACGAACACGAGCCCGCCGGCCGTGGCGACCGATCCGCTATAGCATTGATCGGCCCAGTGATACCGCCACGCGAGCTTGTTCGTCGTCACGTCGAGCGCGGCAAAGATGCCCGTGCGCGGCAACGGCGCGAAACCGACGACGCCGCCCTCGTACTCCTTGCCGTCGGGCGGCATCTCGAAGTCGCGATCTCCGCCGATGTAGTTGCCGATGACCGACGACGCGCACACGAACAGCAGATGCCGCGCGGGATCGTAAGAGCTCGGCGGCCAGTTCGCGCCGCCGTAGAGGCTCGGGTTCGCGATCAGTGCCCGCGTCGCCGACGAACGGCGTGAAGATGCGTCCCTCGTTCACGAGGTCGAAGCCCTCCGGCGCCACCTCGACGTGCTGCGGCACGATCGCGTCGCCGCGCGGATACGGCTGCGTCGGTGCCGTCGCTTGCTTCGGCTCTTGCGGCACGGGCCGCTCGTCGATGCCGATCAGCGGCTCGCCGGTTTCGCGATCGAGAATGTAGGCCCAACCGGTCTTGCTGACCTCGGCGAAGCCCTTACGCAGGCGGCCGCCGAGCTCGGCGTCGAACAGCACGACCGGATTCGGCGCGTCGTAGTCCCAGAGATCGTGATGTACCTGCTGGAAGTGCCAGCGGTACTTGCCCGTGCGCGCGTCGAGCGCGACGATCGACGCCGAATACAGATTGTCGCCGGCGCGCACGGACCCGTTGAAATCCGGCCCCGGGTTACCGGTCGAGAAATACAGCAGCCCGAGCTCGGGATCGAGCGCAGGCGTCTGCCAAACCGAGGCGCCGCCGTTCTTCCAAACGTCGTTGTCCGCCGGCCAGGTGTCGTGGCCCGGCTCGCCCGGGCCCCGGGATCGTATAGAAGGTCCAGCTCGAGCGCGCCATCGTCTAGCCGAGAACGCTTTGAGCCGGCCGCGGATGCCGAACTCGGCGCCGGAGAACCCCGTAATCACGAGCCCGTCGAAATACAGCGGCGCGCTCGTGATCGAGTAGCCGTCCTGCCAACGCTCGGCTTGCACCGACCAGACGGATTTTGCCGGTGCGTCTGATCGAGCGCGACGAGCTTGCCGTCGAGCTGACCGAAAAACACCTTGCCGTCGCCGAGCGCCACGCCGCGATTGGTCCAGCCGCAACACACCGTCGTGAGTTCGGGGTCGAGCTTGGCCTCGTATTGCCACAGAATCTCGCCCGTCGCCACGCTGAGCGCAAAGACGTCGTCGGCGCCCGTGATCACGTAGATCACGCCGTCGTGCACGAGGGGTTGCGCCTCGCCCGAGTATTGCGGCGCGCCGCCCGAGCCGCGCAAATGCGTGCGCCACACGCCTTTGAGGCCCGCGACGTTGCCGCGATCGATCTGCGTCAGCGGCGAGTAGCGCTGGTTATAGACATTTCCGCCGTTAGTCGGCCAGCCCGTGCGCGGCAACTCGACGAGGCGCGTCGCCGCGAATGCGTCGCGCCGCGCGCGCTGCGCGAAGGTCGGGGTGGCGAGAAGGCACGACGCCGCGATGACGGCCGCCGCCGCCAAGCGACTCCAAGACATCGGCCCGTGCTGCATGCTTCCCCCGCCTTCTCACTCGAGGCGCCGCGGCCCACAAGCCGGCAGCGCTCGTTGCAGTATAGCCGCGCGCCGAGTCGGTTCCGACTTCCCGCCCGGGCTCCCGGCGGTCCGCATTCAGCCGACCCGCGGCCGGGCGTGACTTGACACGGCAGGTTCTTACGTCTAGAAAAAGTCGCAAAGAAGAGGCCTTTCGCAGCGTCGCGATCTGGTGCGGCGTCCCGCCGGGAGGGGGAATCCCGGCACATACAGCGAGGCACATCGATGAGCGATCAGCCGGCGTCCAAGCGCGAGGGCGTGCGCGACTATTACGATCGAGCGGCACAAACGCTGCCGACGTTCACGGTGCTGAACTACGGCTTCAGCAGCGAGCCCGAGAACAGCACGATCTCGCGCGACGAGCCCGAGTTTTATTGCCTGCGTCTTTACGAGCATGCGCTTTGCGAAATACCTCTGCGCGACGCCGAGGTGCTCGAGGTCAGCTGCGGTCGCGGTGGCGGCGCGGCGTTCATGCAGCGCGCATACGGGCCGCGGCGGCTCGTGGCCGTGGACTTGAGCCCCGAGAACGTTCGTCTCGCGCAAGCCCGCAACGCGGCCATCGATGTCGAGTTTCGCATCGGCCGCGCGGAGCAGCTCAATTTTCCCGACGAATCCTTCGACGTCGTCGTCAACATCGGCGCGTCGCACCTTTACGACAGCCGCAACCGTTTTTTCGCCGAAGCATGGCGAGTGCTGCGACCGGGCGGCCACTTTTGCTACAGCGACGGGTGTTGGGCCGACGACGATTGCAGCGAGGACCTGCTGTGCGCGGGATTCGACCTGCTCGAGCGCCGCGAGATTACGGCCAATGTGATTCGCGCACTGCGCCGCGACAGCGCGCGACGGACCGCGTTGTTCGACGCGCTGCCCGACCGCGACCTGCGCGATCAGTACAAAAACTGGGGCGGCGTCGTGGGCTACCGGGCCTACGAGAGATTCGAGGCGGGACAGACGCGATACTTCTCGCACCGCTTGCGGCGCCCCGCGGCGATCTGAGGGCGATTCGAAGCCGTGCCCCGGCGGCGGCAAGCGTTAGAGCACGCGCGCGAGCGCGTCGTCGACGTCGGCGTTATCCGGCAACCGGATCCCGAAAGCACGCCCGAGCGTAGCCCGAAGCGCCTCGACGCTGTCGAGCTCGCGGCGCTCTTCGCGGCCGTCGAGGTAATAGACGGTGAATTCCCGGTCCCGAAGCGCGAAACGCCGGTCCTCGGCCGCAAGCGCCGCCATCAAACGCGACCGAAAGTCCGACTCGGGGTGTGTGGAGACGTAGTAGCTCGCGACGTCGATATCGATCTCACGCTGCTCCTGCAGATCGAAACGATACAACGCTCGCCACTCGCCGCGCAGCCGCGCTTGCATGACGAGATCGCGTCCGTCGCGGCGAAAGCGAAAATGCTCGTGCGGCGTCGCCTGCTCGACGTCGGGCTCGAGGCGCAGCGGGCCGGTCAACGTAAGGCCACCGAAACCGACGTCGCAGACATACGCACCCTCGCCGAGCTGCACGAGCAACAGCATATGCGTGCGCGGCAACGTGCCGTCGTCCGAGCGGTCCCACAGCACGCGCGCGACCAATCGCTGCACGTCGAAGCCGAGCGCCGTGAGCGCTCGGGCGAATAGGAGGTTGTGCTCGAAACAGTACCCGCCACGGCGCTGGGCAACGAGCTTGCGCTCCAGCGACTCGGGGTCGAGTCTGATCGGTGCGCCGAGCAGCACGTCGATATTCTCGAACGGGATCGATAGCGGATGGCTCAGATGCAGAGCACGCAGCGTTTCGAGCGTCGGAGCGCGGGAACCGGTATAGCCGATGCGTTTGAGGTAACCGTCTATGTCGACCATGTAGGCCAAGAGATCGGGGTCAGGCTTTATGTTCGCCGATCGACCGCTGGATTGAAATCCCGGCATGTATAATCGTCGTTGGAGGGCCACTCTCATGTTCCGAATCAAACAGTTGCTCGCGGCAGCGGTTTTGCTCACGGCGACCCTGCCGGCCTTCGCTCATCACTCCATCGCGCTCTACGACACGGACCACCTCGTGACCATCAAAGGGGTCGTCACCCGCATCGAATGGACGAGCCCGCACGTGTTCGTCTACTTCAAGTCCGACGACGCGAAAGCCGAGCACGCGGAATGGTCGATGGAGCTCGACCCGCCCGTGCTGCTGCGCCGCTACGGCTGGTCCAAGAGCACGGTCAAGGTCGGCGACGCAATCAGCTGCACGGGCGCGCCGGCACGCTCCGGCGCCAAAGCCATGCGCGGCGCGATCGTCGAGCTCGCCGACGGCACGCAGCTTCGAGTCTGGTCCCGGGTCTAGGCCGGCATGCGAGCTTCGCGCATAACCGGTCTCGACAGACTGCTCTGGCTGCTCGTTTTGTTTGGCGGCGCTCCGTCCCTCGGGCTCGCGCAGGCACCGCCGCCCGCCGGGTTCCCCGGCAAGGCGCCCGAGGGCCCCCCGGCCGAGATCGTGCGCTTCGAGCTCGCGCCGAATGCCGTCGACCCCGGCCAGTCGACGACGTTGCACTGGGAAGCACTGAACGCGTACTCGCTGTCCATCGAACCCGGCATCGGCGCCGTCGCGACGCGCGGCAATCGAGTCGTGACGCCGGCACGCACGACGACGTACGTGCTGACCGTGTCGGGCACGGGCGGCGACAAGACCGCGCTGGCCACCGTGACGGTTGCAGGCACTCGAGCGGCGCCGACGGCGGGCGACGACGACGAGCACACGCAAGCCGTGCCACGACTCGCAACGGGTGAGCCCGATCTCTCCGGCCTGTATCTCGGCGGCCGCGATATCCACGTCGTCGGCGGCGTGCGCGTCAAGCCCGGCGCCGAAAGCTTCAAGGTTCAGCAGCGGCCCGAGGATCTCGGCCTGGGCGCACAGTGCCTACCGCCCGGCGTGCCGGGCGCGACACTCGCGCCCTATCCGCTCCAGATCGTGCAGAAGCATGACCTGGTCGTGATCCTCTACGAGGCGTACAACATCTTCAGGATCATTCCACTCGACCGGGATCACGGCGAGGATCTCGATCCGACCTGGCTCGGCCACTCCGTCGGTCACTGGGAAGGCGATACGCTGGTCGTCGACGTCGTCGGCTTCAACGACAAGACACAGCTCGCAGGCTACCACCATACCGAAGCACTGCACGTCGTCGAGCGCTACCGTCGCACGTCGTTCGACAAGATTCTCTATACGGTCAGCGCGGACGATCCGAACGTCTTCGCGAAACCGGTCGAATACTCCGGCGAGCTCACGCTGCACCCGGAATGGGAGATCGGCGAGTACATCTGCGCCGAGAACAACAAAGACTACAGCGAGCTGCTCGAGAAGCCCGCGCAGTAGGCAGTCTCAGCGCCCGAAAGCCAACAGCACGTTGCCGGCCATACCGCCGTTGCGCGCGTAACCCGAGGTCGTATAGACCATGCCGCCTGCGACGACGGGACCGTCGCCATCGATCGAGCCGCCACGGCCCGGCACGCCGTTGACGGTCGCAAATTCGCGTGCCGTGTCGAATTCCCACAGCAAACGGCCGTCTTGCGAAGAGAACGCGCGCAGGTAGCCGTCGACGGCGCCCGAGAGCACGGCGCCCGGAATCGCCGTGACGGCCGCCGGCTGTGCGGGGCTGCACACGGGACGGCGCGGATCGCACTTCGCGGGCGGCGCGTACCACGCCTTGCGACCATCGCCGATCGCAAGCGCCGTGAGTCCGCCGCCCGTCGTCGGATCTACGCCGTTCGGATGCCAATCGAACGCGCTCTTCCCTTCGCGTGCGCGCCGGCCGAGATCCGACACCGCCGCGTAGACATTGCGGCCGTCGCTCGCGAGCCCCCACAGCACGCCGCCGTTGATGCCGCCGCGACCCACGCGGGCTTGCCAAACGAGCTGGCCTCGTTGCGCGGGATCGAGTGCATAGACGACACCGGACTTCTGCCCGACCAACAGCCGCTCTTCGCCGCCCGGCAACCGTTCCAGCACCGCCGAAGCGCCGATGTCGGAGTCCCGGCCGGGACAACCGGCGCCGCGGTTGCAGTAAAGATTGAACTGATCGCCGGGCGTGAGCTGCTTCGACCACGCAACCTTGCCGCCGTCGATCTCGATCGCGACGACCGCATCGCTCGTCGGCGTCATGCCCGTGTAGTTGTTGCCCGTCGTGACGTAGATCAAGCCGCGTCGCTCATCGAGCGTCGGTGCGCTCCACGTGCCCGCACCCGAAGGGCCCCATTGGCGTACGCCCTGATCCGTCGCGCCTATCGGTTTCGGCGTGTCGGCTACGAGGTACGTCTTGAACACGACCTTGCCGTCGTCGACTTCGAGCGCAACGAGGCTGCCGCGAAACGTGCAGCACTGCGTAGGTCGGGATTCAACGGCCGGCTCTCCTCCCACGACGCGACGGGAATGTACACGACGCCTCGATGCACGAGCGGCGTGCCCGTGAGCTTCGTCGACTCGTGCTCCTCGGGCCGCGCCCGCCAGAGCTCTTTGCCCGTCTCGGCCTCGATCGCATAGAAGCGACCGGCCTGATCGCCGAATAGCACCGCGTGGCGACTCCCGGAAGACAGCGGCGCGACGACCATCGCCGTGCGCACGGGCCCGTCGGCTTGGTAGTGCCAATGAATGCAGCCCGTGGCGGCATCGAGCGCGTAGATCGACCCGCCCGCGCTGCCGACGAACAGCAGCGAATCGAGCACGGCCGGCGGGGCGAAAGCATTGACGTCGCCCGCGAACGCAAATGCCCACTTCAACTTGAGCGTCGGCAGGTCGTCGGCAGTGAGCCCGCCGGCCGCCGCCGTTTGAAATCGAGTGTTCGTCGGCGCGGGGCTCCAGCCGTTCCAGGCTGCGCGCGGCTCGCGCGGCACGACGACCGCGCGGTCCGTGCAAAACGCCTCGGCCGACGGCTCGCGATCCTCCTCACCGTTACCGAGATAGCGCGCCACGGCTTGGCGCTCGGTGCGGTCGAGCATATAGGTCAAGCTCATCATCGCGCCGAAATCCATCGTGCGAACGATGCGCGCCACCGACATCTGCTGGAGCACGGCGCGCGGCGGCGCGCGATTCTCTTCGCTCGACGGGGCGTCGTGGCAACCCGCGCAGCGCATCGCGTAAATCGCCTCACCCGACGGTTGTGCCATCGCCCCGCTGCCGAGCAGCGCAACACTTACCGCAGCGCAGCGCAGCGCGCTCGTTGCGGCCCCCCCTATGCTCGATCGCCCTCTCATGCGCCCCTCGGTCATCGCTCCGCCTGACTATACTGTAGACCGATGACTGAATACCGCTATTGCCCTTTGTGTCGTACCGAGCTCGTCTGGCGCGAGCACGGCGGCAAATCGCGCCTTGCGTGCCCCGAGTGCTCGTTCGTGCACTGGCGCAATCCCGTACCGGTCGTGGCGGGGATCGTCGAGCGCGCGGGTTGCGTCGTGCTCGTGCGTAGTCACGGTTGGCCCGAGACCTGGTATGGGCTCGTGGCCGGTTTTCTGGAGACCGGGGAGCAGCCCGAGGACGCCGTGCTTCGCGAGGTGCGCGAGGAGCTCGGCATCGAGCCGCGCCTCGGCGCCCACATCGGCACCTATGCGTTCGAGCGATTGAACCAAGTCATCTTTGTGTATCACGTGCACGGCGACGGCGGCGAGATTCGGCTCGCGGCCGACGAGCTTGCCGATCACAAGGAAGTCCCGATCGACCGCGTGAAGCCCTGGACCCAAGGCACGGGGCCCGCGCTGCGCAAATGGCTTGCGGCCCGCGGCTACACACCGGAAAGCGTGCCTTTCGGCACACCGCAAGACGCCTGACGACACGCGCGCGTCGATCGCGCGCGGCCGCTGCCCGTCACTGGCCGTCTTTGTCCGTAAACGTGAAATCGTCGAACTTCGACGTGCCCTCGTCCGTCTTGATGATCGCGTTGTTCGGATTCTCGCCGCAGAACCAATAATTGATTCGCAGCTCTTTATCCGGATTCGGCACTTGCTTGTAGGTTTGCTGCACGTACCACGGCTCCTCGAGCGTCTCGGGATCGTAGGACCACACGTCCGCCGTGACCGTGTCTGGATCCACCTTGCGCCACACCTCCACGGTCTCGAGCTCGTCGGAGTAGCGCGGATCGTTACGATGGAAGATGCCGGCCTTGATCTGGTTCGTGTGAATGACGAGCTCGCGCCCGGAAGTCCAGAAGCCGATGGAATCGCCGTAATAGAGCGGATAGGCGTCGTCCGGCGACGGGTGACCGCGACCATCCGTGTAGATGCGGCGCATGTTGTTCACGGTCTCCGAGAATAGATACGTCTCGCCCGGCGTGACGATGAACTCTCGCAGGAACGGAATCGCGAGCCAACGCGGGAAACCGGGCGGACTGCAATCGCTGATCGGATCGTACTCGATACCCTTGGCCGAGAGCTCGCGGCGCTGCTGGAGATCTTCGAGCACATCGGGCTTGAGCTTCGCAGTCGTAATCTGGCTGAACTGTTGCTCGGGATCGAAAAACGGCCGCCCGACGCGCGTCCAAAGCCCCGTCCAATCGGGCATGTCCTCCGGCGACAACGGTGCGCCCCCGCTGGCGCGTGCTTTGAGCGCGCCGTACAGCTCTTGCGCCGAGCCGTGCGCCAAGCCGAGCGCGACCTTCTCGTCCCTGCTCGCTGGCACCAGCGATTCCGCGGCCGTCGTTGCCGGCGCTGCCGCGTCGCCGCCGCCCGGCGCTTGCTGCTGCGAGCATGCGGCCGCGGCCATGGCGACAATGGCCAATCCCCAAGTTCTACGTTGCATCTTCATCACTCGCTGCCTCGGTCGTAAGTGCTTGTCGACGCGGTCGAAAATACGAGCCTCTGAACGCGGCCGCGGCCGCTCGGCGCGTCAACGACCTTTGCGCTACTATGATCTCACGATCAGGTTCGTTTCTGGGGGATTGTCGATGACCCGTCTCAATGTGCTATTGCTCTCCGTGATTGCTTCGGCCGCAGCCACTCTGCTCGGTCCGGCCGCCGCGCAGGACGAAGCGCCCAAGATCAATCTGCGCCCCGTCACCGACGCGATGCTCGCAGAACCCCGATCCGGCCGATTGGCTCATGTGGCGGCGCACGCTGAACAACTGGGGCTACAGCCCGCTCGATCAAATCAATCGCCGCAACGTCAAAGAGCTCAGGCTCGTCTGGACGCGGCCGCTCACGAACGGCGACCAGGAAGGCACGCCGCTCGTCCACGACGGCATCATGTTCTTCCCGAATCCGAACGACGTAACGCAGGCGTTCGACGCCGACGACGGGCGACCTGCTCTGGGAGTACCGCCGACAGGTGCCGCAACGACGTCGGCGAGTACTTCCCGGCTGCCGCCACGAACCGCAACCTCGCGATCTACGACAACTTGATTCTCGACAACGGCGCCGACGGCTGGGCCTATGCGATCGACGCGCGCACGGGCGAGCTCGCCTGGGAAACGCAGATCCTCGACTACCGGCACGGCGCGAAGAACAGCTCCGGCCCCATCGTCGCCAACGGCAAAGTGATCTCGGGCCGCAGCTGCGAGCCCGAAGGCGGCCCCGAAGCCTGCGTGATCACGGCCTTCGACGCGAAAACGGGCAAAGAGGTTTGGCGCACGCGCACGATTCCGAAGCCCGGCGAGCCGGGCGACGAGACCTGGGGCGACATCCCCTACGAGCAACGCTGGCACGTCGGCATGTGGATGGTGCCGAGCTTCGATCCCGAGCACGAACCGCATCTACGTCGGCACTTCGGTGACGGCGCCGGCGCCGAAGTTCATGCTCGCGGGCAACGACGAGCAGTACCTCTATCACAACTCCACGCTCGCGCTCGACGCCGACACGGGCAAGATCGTCTGGTACTTCCAGCACGTCGTCGATCACTGGGATCTCGACCATCCGTTCGAGCGCATTGCTCGTCGATACCGACCGTCGCACCCGATCCCGAAGTCGGTGCGATTGGATCAACCCGCGCGTGCGCGACGGCGAGGAGCGCAAAGTCATCACCGGCATTCCGGGCAAGACCGGACTCGTCTACACGCTCGACCGCGAAACCGGGCGAGTTCCTGTGGGCGCGCGAGACGGTCATGCAGAACGTGATCGCAAGACATCAATGTCGAGTCGGGCCGCGGCGACCGTGAATCCCGACAAGACGTTCACGGCGCGCGGGCCAGGAGCTGCTGATCTGCCCGAGCACGTCGGGCGGCAAGAACTACCCTGCCGGCACCTACAGCCCGGACACGGGCTCATGTACTACCCGCTGCAGAACACCTGCATGATGGCGACGTCGGGCGACGAGCGTCCCGACAAGGACGACAACAACGTCTACGCAATGCAGCACGCGCGTGCAGATCGCGCCCGGCGAGGAGAACGTCGGCACGCATCCAAGCGATCTCGGTCGAAGACCGGCAAAACCGAATGGAAGTTCGAGCAGCGCGCCGGCATGCTGTCGCTGATCTCCACGGGCAGCGGGCTGCTGTTCGGCGGCGACGTCAACGGCCGCTTCCGCGCCTACGATCAGCGCACGGGCGAAGTCCTCTGGGAAGTCAACCTCGGCGCGCCCGTCAACGGCTACCCGGCCACGTTCTGCGGTCGGCGGCAAGCAATACGTCGCCGTCAGCACGGGCGGCTCGGGCCTGGCTTTCGGGCTCGCGCGTCTGACGCCCGAGCTGCATCCGGGGGCCGCGAACCAGCTCTACGTGTTCGCGCTGCCCTAGCCGATTCTTGCTCGGTACCGCGCCGTATGCGGTGACGGGCCCAATTCGTCGCCGCGCAGCACAAAGCCACCGGACGGCAAGCTGCGCAGCGCGGATCGACACTCAAACCGCGAACCGGGGGGAACGCGCACATGGAATCGACGAAGCCTTCGTCGGAGGTCTCGACTTCCGGCATTCTCACGACTTTGAGCTCGATGGTCGGCCTGGCGCTCGGGCCGAGCGTCATCGCCGTGCTCGCATTCAGCGTCTTCATTCCGCCGATCGAAAAAGAGTTCGGCTGGTCGCGGGTGCAGGTATCGCTCGCGGTCACGATCGTGTCGTATATGGTCGTGCTCGTGTCGCCGCTGCAAGGGCTGCTCGTCGACCGGTTCGGGCCGCGGCGCGTCGTGCTCGCCTCGATTCCGGCTTTCGCGGTCGGCCTCGCCTCGTTCACTTTCATGCCGGCGAGCCTTCCCGTGTTCTATGCGCTTTGGGCACTGCTCGCTTTGCTCAGCGTCGGACTGTGGCCCATCGCCTATCTGCAAGCCGTTTCGCGTTGGTTCGACCGCCGGCTCGGTCTTGCGCTCGGCTGCGCGAACGCCGGCATCGGCATCGGCAGCACGCTCGTGCCGATCTTTGCGACGCTGCTCATCGCTGCGTTCAGCTGGCGCGCGGCGTTCTTGGGCCTTGCAGGGCTCGTGCTCGTCGTGAGCTGGCCCGTCGTATTCTTCGCCATGCGCGAGCCGTCCGCCGAAGAGGCGGCGCGCCACCGCGCGTTGCAACCGCACGCCTACGGCATGACTTTCAAGGAAGCGGCGCGCAAGCCGCAATTCTTCGTGCTCACGGCCGCGTTCTTCCTGCTCGGCCTCACGGCGACTAGCCTCGTCACGCAGCAGGTCCCGTTGCTGATCGAATCGGGATGGACACAGACCGAAGCGGGATTCGTGCAATCGGCTTTCGGTTTCGCGCTGCTCTTTGCCCGAGTGCTCGTCGGTTTCGTGATCGATCATATCTTCGCGCCGTTCGTGATGATGGCCGTCTCGATCGGCGGCGCCATCGGTTGCCTGCTCTACGCCATGTATCCCGACGCCGGCCTCTTGAGCGCCATGCTGATCGGCCTTCTGCTCGGCGCCGAGTTCGACGTGCTCGCGTTCCTCATCAAGCGGTACTTCGGCAATCAGGCGTACGGCAAGATCTACGGCGTGATCTTCGGTGTGTTCTACCTCGCCTCGGGCCTCGGCATTGCGGGCCTGTCGACGAGCCGGCAGATCTTCGGTGACTACGACACGGGGCTCTACATCGCCGCCGGCGTGCTGGCGGGCAGCGCAGCGTTGCTCACTCTCCTGCCGCAGTACGCGTTCAAGGCCGGCGGACACGTGGCGCCGGAGACGCCGCCCGCCTTCGAGACCTAGGGCGACCCGCCACCCATGTGCCGGTAACCCGGCCTGTGGCACACTCTGGCAGCGGCTTCGACAACACATGGCCCCATTAAACGGAGAAACGAAAACATGGCGGAAAAACTCACTGGTGGCTGCCTTTGCGGCGCGGTTCGTTACGAAATCACGGGCGATCTGATCTTCAGCGGCAAGTGCTACTGCAACGATTGCCGCAAGTCGAGCGGCACAGGCCACTCCGCCGTGCTCGCCGTACCCGATCAGGCCGTCAAGATCACGGGCAAGGTCACCGAGTTCAAGAAAGACGGTAGCAGCGGGCAGCAGATCGGGCGCAGGTTCTGCCCTGTCTGCGGCTCGCGCATCACTGCCGTGGCCGAGGTAATGCCCGGCGTCACGATGGTTGTGGCCGGAACGCTCGACAACCCCGAGCAGTTCGTCCCGCAGATGAGCGTCTACGCTTCGCGCGCACCGAGCTGGGATCGGCCGCCGGAAGGCTCCCCGGCATTTCCCGAGATGCCGCCGCCGCAGCAACACTAGCGATACCAGACCTCGAGGAGACGGCCGCCTCGCCGACGCACGTGGGCGGGCGGCAGTCACCGCCGCTCATCGGTACGACCAAGACGTCAAAGGTAAGGAGAGAGCTCCATGATCAAACGCGTGACGCTCATGCTAGCTGCGGGTTGCCTGACGTTTGCGTTCGCGGCACGAAGTGCGCCGCCGGCCTACGCGCCGGGACTCGGCGACTTCATGACGGCTTACGTTCAACCTCATCACCTGAAGCTCTGGTATGCGGGGAAGGCGGCCAATTGGACGCTCGCTGCATACGAGGCCGACGAGCTCGGCGAGACATTCGAAGACATCTCCACGTACCAGGCGGATTGGGACGGCGTACCCGTCGCGCAACTGATCAAGGCGATGATCGAGCCTCCTCTGGAAAACATCAAAGCCGCGATCGAAGCAAAGAACGCGGCGCGGTTCAATGACGCCTATACGACGCTCACCTCGTCGTGCAATGCGTGCCACACGGCGGCGAAAAAGCCTTTCATCGAGGTCAAAGTCCCGACGCAAGACTCGCCGTTCACCGATCAGACCTTCGCAGCCCACTAGCGCGGCATCGCAGAGCTCGCCACTCTGTCGCGGCGGGAAGCGCAACGCGCCCCGCACGTTGCGCTCCGCCGTCAGCGCTTGCGCGAAAGCGCGAAGACGCCGGCGAGCACGAGCGCGGTGCCGCCGAACTGCCAGCCCGAAACGACCTCGCCGAGAAATATCCAAGCGAGCACAATCGTAGAGACGGGACCGACCATGGCGGCCAGCGCGGTGTTACCGGCCCCGAAGCGTTCGACGGCGAGCATCGTCGCGAACACGGGCAGCACCGTGCACAGCGTCGCGTTGAGAAGGGAAAGTCCGTAGACAGGCAACGGCTGACTCAGCGCCGAGAGCGGCTCGATAGCGACGAACTGAATCGACGCCGCTGCCGCAGCGACGAGCATCGCGTATGACGTCAGCCGAATCGCGCCGATGCGGCCCACGAGCTCGCCCGACCAAACGAGATAGATCGCGTAGGTCACGGCACTGCCGAACACGAGCGCGGAGCCGAGCGGCACGTTGCTGCCGTGGAAGCTCACGTCGTGCCAGAACACGAGCACGATGCCGCCGTAGGCGAGCGCGAGCGCCAGGCCGTCGACGCGACCGAGCCGCCGGCCGAGAAACAGCACCGAAAGCAGCAACACGATCGTCGGATTCAGGTACAGAATCAACCGCTCGAAGCCGGCCGTGATGAACTGCAGTCCGAGGAAGTCCATGTAGCTCGCCGCGTAGTAGCCGAGCAGGCCTATCACGACAAGGTGCAGATGGTCGCGACCGCCGAGCGGCCGCCGGCCGCGGCTCGCCCAGGCATAAGCGACGACGAAAAACGGGGCGGCCGAGATCATACGCAGCGCAATCAGCGTTGCGGCATCCACGCCGTAACGGTACGCGAGCTTGACGACGACTGCCTTAGCCGAGAAGAAGATGCTGCCGCTGATCGCCAACGCGAGGCCGCCGAGATGAGCGCGACGCTCGATCGCGCCGGGCGGGACGGCGAGCGCGACCGTGCCGGTTTCCGGCAATCGAGCGCTCATGGCGGGAGCAGCTCGGCGATCTGCACGGCGTTGAGCGCGGCACCCTTGAGCAGTTGGTCGCCCGCGACGAACAACGAGATCGAGCGGCCGGTGTCGTCACTCGCGTCGCGGCGAATGCGGCCGACCAGAATCTCGTCGTGACCCGAAGCGTCGACCGGCATCGGAAAATAGTTGCGCTCGGTGTCGTCGACGATCTTCACGCCCGGCGCACCGTCGAGCAGCTCGCGCACTTCGCCGGGGGCAATCGGCCGCTCGCACTCGAACGTCGCCGCGACGCAGTGGGCGCGGAGCACGGGTACGCGAACGCAAGTGGCGCTCACACGCATCTGCGCATCGGCGAAGATCTTGCGCGTTTCCTGAATGACTTTCGTCTCTTCCTCGTTGTAACCGGTCGCCGGGTCGATGCGCGTGTTGTGGCTGAACACGTTGAACGCGTATGGATGCGGCAGCACCTTGGGCACGAACCGCTCGCCGGCGAGATAAGCCCGCGTGGCCGCCTCGAGCTCGGCCATCGCAGCGGCACCCGCACCCGAGGCAGCCTGGTAGGTCGAGAGAATCAGGCGGCGAATCCTATTGCGGCGATGGATCGGCCACAGCGGGGTGATGGAGATGATCGCGGCGCAATTCGGGTTCGCGATGATGCCGCGGTGCGTGCTCAGAGCCTCGGGGTTTATCTCGGGCACGACGAGCGGAACCGTTTCGTCCATACGAAAGGCCGAGGAGTTGTCGATGACGATCGCGCCGCTCGCGACGGCAATGGGCGCGAACTCCTTCGAGATGCCGCTACCGGCCGAAAAGAGCGCGATATCGACGTCCTCGAAGCTACTCTCTTCGAGCTCGCGAACCGCGAGCAAATCGCCGCGAAACGCCAGCTGCTTGCCGGCCGAGCGCGCCGAGGAAAAGAGCTTCAGCCCGGCCAACGGAAATCGCCGCTGCTCGAGACAGCGGACCAACTCGACGCCGACGGCGCCTGTAGCACCGACGACGGCCACGACTGGGCCATTCGCACTCACTTCTGCACTCCATCAACGGGCTGCCGAGCCCCAAGGAACGGCATCACAACGAAAAAGGCCCCGCCGGAAACCGGCGGGGCCTTCGGGTTCGAGCGGCGCCTTCGATTCAGCGCGCGCGCGGCTCCGCGGCCCCGCCGGGGAGCCACTTGAGGAGCGACGTGCGCTTGAGGATCGAAGTCGACATGGCGCGCGACATTACCGAAGACGGGCGGCCGCGTAAAGTGCAGACGGAAAGACGCGCAGCGCGACCTCGGCGCCGAGGCACCCGGCCTTGGAGGAAGAACCCGCCGCGGCCTCGAGATCGGCCGCGGCGGGGGGGTGCGGAGTCCGGCTGTCGGCGGCGGTTCCGCTATTGCTTGTTACGCGAGTGCATCGAGTAGTCGTCCGGATTGATGAGATCCGGCACCGTCCACCCGTGCAGGTCGTACTCTTCCATGCACTGCTCGGCGAAGCCTTTGAATTTATCGGCGTTGCCGTTGCCGAGCGCGCTGAATAGACAGTACCGTCGAATCTCCTCGGTACTGCCCCCGTAGTTGATCTCGTAAAGCTCGTGCCGTGCACCGAACTCCGTGCCGATGCAATCCCAGAGCAGCTTCATGAGCTTGATGCGCTGCTCGGCCGTATAGCCGTTCGAGCCGCGCATGTAGCGATCGATGTAGGGCCGAATCTCGGGGTTGTCGAAATCCCGCGCGTGCGAGTTGAGATAAATCAATCCCGAAGCGACCGTCTGCTCGATGAGGTACTTGACCTTCGTGTAAGCGATCGTCGCGAGGATCTGGTAGGCATTGCCCGGATCCATGTTCGGCAGCAGATACGGGCCCTTCCACGGCCGCGGATCGCGCACCATGGCCTCGGTCAACGCCCAGAACATGTTGCGCCACGCCAGCACTTCGCCCACGTTGGCCTGCACGCCGCGATAGTCCTTCGTTCCGGCAGCCTCGACGGCCTTGAGCAGCAATCCCGCAATGAAATCGAGCTTGACGGCGAGCCGCGTGCAGCCATGAATCACGAATCGCGGCAGGAAACCGGTCCGCGGGAAGAAGTTGTTGGCCTTCTCGACGTCGCCGTAGACGAACACGTTCTCCCACGGCACGAACACTTTGTCCATGATGAAGACGGCGTCGTTCTCGTCGAGCCGCGACGACAACGGCTGGTCGAACGGACTCGACATCACGGTCGACGTCATCTCGTACGACGTGCGGCACAAGAACTTCACACCCTCGGCGTTCGTCGGCACCATGAAGACCAGCGCGAACTTCTTGTCCTGGAGCGGGATCAGCCCGTGATGCGCGATGAACGTGTAGTTCGTGAGCACCGAGCCCGTCGCCACGACCTTGGCGCCCGACACGATGATTCCGCCGTCGGTCTCCCGGTCCACGTGCACGCAGACGTCGGCAACCTGATCGGGCGACTTGTCCCGGTCGACGGGCGGGTGGATGATCGCGTGATTGACGAACGGCACGCGCTCTTGGCAAAAGGTGTACCAGCGCTTGGCGTTGTCCTGAAACGGCTCGTAGAACTCGGCGTTACCACCCAACGTGCCGAGAAATGCGGCTTTGTAGTCCGGCGAGCGGCCCATCCAGCCATAGGTGATACGCTGCCACTCGGCGATCGCGTCGCGGCCCGCGATCGACTCCTCGACGGTCTTCGGGGCCTTGAAGAATGCATGCGTCTTGCCGTTGCCGTCCGTGTCGGTCGGCAACAACAGCTTGTCCCTTTTCTCGGGATCATGCAGCGCGTCGAAAAGCCGCGCGGTCATGCGGGCCGTGTTACGAAACGCCGGATGTGTCGTGACGTCGTCGACGCGCTCGCCGTAGATGTAAACGTCGCGCCCGTCGCGCAACGACTCGAGATACTCCGCGCCGTTTTGCGGCCGATCCTGCCGCACGGCACCGATGGTTTCGGGCGAGACCGAGCTCGCGCGTCTGACTGCCATTCTTCCTCCCCCGGACCGCCGCGCACTCTGCGCGGCGAGAACATCACTCATGTCGGAGCATAGCCGACTCGCGAAACAGAAAACACTGTTGCACGAGGCTATCTATCACATCGAGCGCAAGACGGCTTCGATCGCGTCGGGCCCCTGTGCGGGCGCCATGATGTGAGCACCGGCAACGCCGGGAATCTCACGCAGGCCCGCAATGAGCTCCGCGCAAATCTTGCGGCCCTCGGCCGCCTGATCGTCCGCTGCCTCGAGGCGCGCGATCGTTGCGTCAGGCACATGCACGCCGAACAAGTTCTCGTTCATCCACCGAGCCGACTTCGCCGAACGAATCGGGCCGACGCCGATGATGACGCCGAGCTGCTCGATGATGCCGTCGGCGCGCAGCTGTCCGATGTAAGCGCGCGCCAAGTCGAGATCGAAGCAAAACTGTGTTTGCGCAAATCCCGCGCCGGACTTGATCTTCGCCAGCAGCCCGGCCGGGTTCCACTTCGCGTCGGGCCGTCGCGGCACGTCGGCCGCGCCGATGAAAAACCCAGGTGGCGAGTCGATCTTTCGCCCCGAAGGCAACGTTGCCTCGTCGCGCATGTCGCGAGCGAGCTGCATGAGTGCCGCCGAGTCGAGATCGAAGACGGGCTTGGCATCGGGCTGATCACCCCCCTTGGGGTCATCGCCCTTGAGAATCAGTAGATTGCGGATCCCTTGCGCCGCGGCGCCGAGCAAATCCCCTGCGAGCGCGATGCGGTTTCGATCACGGCACGTGACCTGCAGGATCGGCTCGTAACCATTGGCCGCGAGCAAAGCGGCCGACGCGAAGCTGCTCATTGTCGTCCGGCCGGCGGCGGCGTCCGTGACATTGATCGCATCGACGAGACCGCGAAGGTGAGCCGCCTCGGCAAGTAGCTGGCTCGACCCGGCCGACAAAGGCGGCACGATCTCGGCGGTGATGACGAACTGGCCTCGGCCGATTTTTTCCTTCAATGACGACATGATTGTTTGCTCCGATCCGCTCGCATAGACGGCTGCTTGGTGAGTGAAGCCCGGCTCTCTCCCGGAAACCGAGAACTATAACGGCACTGCGCGCTCATGGCGCGTCAAGGTAGCGCAAAAACGACGAGCGCGGCGGCATCGGGCGGAGCTGCGTCATCGATGGCAGAGGCACCGGCCGCGACGATTGCCACGTATTGCTTGCCGTTGCGTCCCATGTACGTGATCGGCACGGCGTGCGCACTCATCGGCAGCGGCGCCGACCACAACTCGTCACCGTTTTCGGCATCGAACGCGCGGAACCGCCGGTCGTTGCTCGCACCGATGAACACGAGCCCGCCGGCGGTCGCGATGGGACCGCCCATGTTCGGGCGGCCTGTGCGGCGGCGGGTCTCGGGCAACTCATCGGTTTCACCGAGCGGCGTGCGCCAAGCGATGTCGCCACTCGTCAAGTCGACGGCAAGGAGCTCGCCCCACGGGGGCTTTTGGCAAGGCCAGGCGAGCACACCGCCGCGAAACGCATTTCCCGAAGACGTCGACGCCGCGTCGTTCGACCAAAAACGCGCGAGAGGCCCGCCGACGGCGCTCATGCGCCGATAAGTCGGTTGGACACCGAAGTCCTCGACCTCCTCGCCGCCCTGCTCCGGCGTCGGCGCCGGGGCCGGCTCTATCCAGCCGATGCCGCCGACGTTCGTCGTGTTCACGAACACCGTTGCACTCGTGGGGTCCGCCGCCAATCCGCCCCAGTTCGCACCACCCAATGAGCCAGGAAAAACGACGGTCGATCGGGCCTGACTGCCCGGCTTGCGAAACCCATACGGCGTGAACGGACCCGCGTTGCTGAGACCACCGCTGCGCTCGACGAGATCACGGCAAAATCGTGCGTGCTCCGGCGTGGTATCACCTTCGGTCACGAGATCTCCGGCCGCATAAGTCGTACGGGCGAGCGGCGGGGGCTTGACCGGTATCGGCTGAGTGGGCGAAGCCTGCTCACCGGGCACGTCGCTTGGCGGCACGGCGCGTTCCTCGACCCCGTAAACGGGCTCGCCCGTCAAACGATTGAGAACATAGAGGTACCCCGTCTTCGACGGTTGCGCGAGCAGCGGCACGTCGGTGCCCCCGATCTCGACATCGAGCAACACGGGCGGCGCGGGGAGATCGAAGTCCCACAGATCGTGATGGACCGTTTGGAAGTGCCACAAGCGCTGCCCCGTTCGCACGTCGAGCGCGACGAGCGTATCGCCGAACAGATTCTCGCCGGACCGGTCGCCACCGAAGTTGTCGTCCGGACCGGGACTCTCGAAGGGCGCATACAGAATGCCTCGATCGACGTCGACCGTGAACGAAAAGGCCCACAGCAAGACGTTCGGCCGGTTGCGCCAGGCGTCGCCCTGCCAGCTGTCGTGCCCCGTCTCGCCGGGCTTCGGCACCGACGCAAACGACCAGACCTCGTCTCCCGTGCGAACGTCGTAGGCACGGACACTGCCCGGGGCGCTGTTGGAACCGACGATGAGCAGATTCTCGAATCGAGTCGGTGCCGCGTAGTACACGACGGGCATGGTGACTTCGCCACCGACTCCGAAGGACAAGACCTTGCGGCCCGTGTTCGCGTCGAGTGCGATCAACCGTCGCCCGGATGTGAAGATCACGCGCGCGCCGGTCTCGGCATCGCCGGGCCAATAGGTCAGCCCGCGTCGCGACGGCGCCCCCCGATCCATGACGAACGACCATATCGGCTCGCCGGTTTCCGAGTGCACGGCCAGCACGCGATCCGCGGTAGCAAGATACATGAGCCCGGCCACCACGAGAGGCGTGAACTCGGAGCCGCCGTACAGACCCGCACTGGCCTCGTCGCGGCCGAGCGGATACGCCCACGCCTCGGCGAGATTCGCCACGTTCTCCGCGTCGATCTGAGTGAGCGGCGAATAACGCCGACCGCCGAGATCGCGGTTGTAGCTCGGCCAATCGCCGCCGGCCAGCGAGTCCGAGTAAGGCGCGGGCCATGGGTGCTGCACGGGGCCGTCGTGCGCAGCCTGATCGCAACCGGCAACCGCGAGCACCATGAGGAGCGACGCGGCGCGCGACATCCTTGACGAGCGAGACGCTATTTCTTCAGCTCCGCGTAGAGCACGGGCAAGAACAGCGGATGATCGGGCGCCCCCCAAGTCGCGTCGAATTCGGCCGTCGGATGCGCGGCGATGACCTCCTCGAGCGTCTTGCCCTCTGCCACGAGCTTCGCCACGCGATCGCGCACCGTCACGAGCATATTGCGATAAGCGACGAAGTCTGCGCGCGTGCCGACCGCACCGATGCCCGGAACGATCTTGGTGTCGTCGTCGGCGATCGCGAGAATCATGTCGGCCGCGTCGATGAACCCCTGAAACGTGCCGCCGACGATGAGCTGATAGCGATGCGGACCGTAAAGATCGCCGACGTGCAAGACGTTGGAGTTGACGAAGTGAACGATGCTGTTGCTCGGAGAGTGCGCCGGCGGCGCATGAAACACGTGAATCGTCTCGCCGTCTAGATACAGCGTCACGCCGCCGCCGTCCGGATAGGTCAGCGTCGGCAACGCTCGTGGCGGCGAAGGCGGACCGCCGCGCTGTCCCCTCGCGAGCACGTCGCGGACACCTCTATGGGCTACGATCGTGACGCCGAGATCGCCGAAATGCGCGTTGCCGTCGGTGTGATCGGGATGCTCGTGGGTGTTGACGAGGTAGCGAAACGGCCCGCTGCGAAGTTTCGTCGCGATGTCGACGATCTGCACCGTCACGGCCGCGCTCTTGCTGTCGACGAGCAGCGTGCCCTCCGGACCTACGAGTAGGGTGCTGTTCGCGCCACCGCCACCGGTCAGCAAGTACACCGAACCCGTCAAATGTTTCGCCACGACTGGCGGCGGCGGACCCTTCGGTGACTGCGGCGCCGGCTGCGCATGCGCCGCGAGCGCGAAACCACATACCAGCGGCAACCATAGCCGGCAGACCGTGGCCGTCATCGACGAATCCTCGCGCATGAACGATCTGCGGAGTTTAGGGCAGCTGGAGTACCGGGTGCTAGAATCGATCGATCACCTCGTCTTCCGGAGCCCACCATGCAGCAAGCGCACACCCTGCAAGCCCGCCCCCCCGTCGCGGCCCTCGGCGTCGATGCACGTGCTACGTTCATCTGGCGCACTTACGGCCACGTCGCGGCGGCGATTCTCGGCTTCGGCGCGATCGAGACCTATCTCTTCGGCAGCGGTCTCGCCGAGCCGCTGACGCGCGCGATGCTCGGCACGAGCTGGCTGCTCGTTCTCGGCGCTTTCATGATCGTGGGCTGGCTCGCAACGAGCGTGGCGCACCGCGTCGAGTCGAAGCCGCTGCAATATCTCGCGCTCGCGGGTTTCGTCGTCGCCGAGTCAATCATCTTCGTGCCGCTGCTGCTACATCGCGATCTCGATAGAGCCGGCGATCATCGAGAGCGCCGCCGGTGTCACGCTGCTCGGCACGGCGGGGCTCACGGCCGTCGCGTTCGTCACGCGCAAGGACTTCTCGTTTCTGCGCGGCATCCTCGTATGGGGCGGCGTGCTCGCGCTGGTCGCGATCGTCGGCAGCGTCCTGTTCGGGTTTGCGCTCGGCACGTGGTTCTCGGTCGCGATGATCGGCTTCGCCGGCGCGGCAGTGCTCTACGACACCTCGAACGATCCTGCATCACTACCCCGAAGACCGCTACGTCGCCGCTGCGTTGCAGCTGTTCGCATCGATCGCGTTGATGTTCTGGTACGTGCTGAGGCTGTTCATGTCGCGCAACTGAGATGAACGAAACGACACGCTCGATTCTCGCCGCCGCGATCGCGGCGCTGGGCGCCGCCGGGGCCGAAGCCCAACAGCCCAGCATGAGCTTTTTCGTAACCAGTGTGGGATCCGGCGACGGCGCCAACCTCGGCGGTATCACGGGCGCCGACCGGCATTGCCAAGAGCTTGCGACGGCAGCCGGCGCGGGTAACAAAACCTGGCATGCGTACCTGAGCATGACGTCGCCCGCGGCACCGATCAACGCGCGCGATCGCATCGGCCGAGGACCCTGGTACAACGCCAAAGGAGTCATCATCGCCCATGACGTCGAGGACCTGCACTCCGCCAGCAACAACGTCACGAAGGAAACGGCGCTCAACGAGAAGGGCGAAAAGGTCAACGGATCGGGCGACAAGCCGAACACGCACGACATGCTCACGGGCTCGCGGCCCGACGGCACGGCTTGGCCCTACGAGCTCATCGACCTGCTGAACCTCGACGGCAAGAACAACCTGTTGACTTGCGGGAACTGGACCTACAACGGCGACGACGGCAGCGCGATGTTGGGCCACCACGACCGCGCCGGTCAGGTCGGCTATTCGTCTTGGAACGCCGCGCATCCGTCGATCGGGTGCGGCCAGCAGAATCTCGTCAATACGGGCGGTGCGGGACTGTTCTACTGCTTCGCCATCGACTGAGCGCCGGTGGGCCCGTGGTGGGCAGCGGGGTCGGACCCGACCACGGCTGCGGCGACGTGCTTTGCTGCGCGTCGGCCGATACAATGGCAGGCACGATCAGAACCTCAAAGAAGGCGGGCAGACAATGATCAACATTCGTTATGTGAAGCCGCTCGTGGTCGTGGCAGGCTTGACGTTCAGCCTCGGTGCGTTCGCCGCCGAATGGCACGTCGTGCCCGAAACGAGCTCCGTGGGCTTCATCGGCACGCAGCAAGGCACGCGGTTCAACGGCCGGTTCTCGAAGTTCTCGGCCAAGATCGACATCGATGCAAACGATCCCACGAAGGGCAGCATCGAAGGCGTCGTCCAAACGGACTCCGTCAATACGCGCGATACGGACCGCGACTCGTCGCTCGTCGACAAGGACTGGTTCGATTCCAAGCAGTATCCGGAGGCCCGCTTCGTTTCGAAGTCGATCGAGCGCGCCGACGACGGCTCGTACACGGCCATGGGCGATCTCACCCTCAAGGGCCAAACGAAGTCCGCCACCATGAAGTTCACGCTCAGCGTGGCAGAGACCTCCACCGGATCAGGCACTGCCGCGGAATTCAAGGGCACGATGGTCATCAACAGGTTCGACTTCAATGTCGGCGAGGGCTGGAACGACACGAGCTGGGTTGCCCAGGACGTGACCGTCGAGGTCAAGCTGGATCTGAAGAAGTAGTCCGCACCGATTTCTGCATCCGAACGAGAAAGGGCCGCCACGCGAGTGACGGCCCTTCTTTTGCGCGAGCTTCTCTCCCGGCGCGCTTGCTCAGTCGAGCATCGCGATCGTGATACCTTGCTTTTGCATGAGCTCGCGCAGCAACTTCTCGGTCTGCGGTTGCGGTCGCGGCGGTTGACCCTGATTTGCCGCGATGCCTCGCGCCCAGGTGATCACGGTTCGGCCTTCGTTGTCCTTGGCGTCGAGCCGCGCGCCATGATCGACGAGATATTGGACGACGTCGTTGTCACCTTTGAAGACGGCGCACATCAGTGCCGTGATGCCCTCTTTGGTCGCCGCGTTCACGTCCATCTTGTACTTCCCGACGAGCAGATCGAGCGCAGCCTTGATCTCGGCGTCGCTGCGAATGTGACCCTGGCCGAGAGGCCAGCCCGCACCTGCGAGCAGCAGCAACGCGGTTTCGTCGTTGTCCGTCTTGCTCATCGGGTCGGCGCCGTGATCCAGCAACAACCGCATGACTTCGATATCGCCGTTCCAGGCCGCGCGCAGGAACGGCGTGCCGCCCTTGAGGTCCGTCCAGCGCATGTCGAACGAGCCTCGATGCTTGACCTTGCCCGAGATCTTGATGCCGAGATCGGCGCCTGCGTCGACGAGCCGCCGGATCATCGCCATGTGCTCGGCCTGTGGCAGCTCGGGCGCGGGCGCCTGCGACCACTGAACGTTGCGCAGGTCGATGGCCGCATACAACGGCGAGCGCCCGTTGTGATCGGCGATGCTCGGATCGGCGCCGCGCTCGAGCAACGCCGACGCGACGTCGTAGTGTCCGTTGACGACCGCGATCAGTAGCGGGCTCGTATTGTCGGCGCCGGCCTGATTGACCTCGGCGCCGCCGTCGAGCAGCGCGCTCGACCGTATCGAGGTGCCCCTGCGCGCGCCGCGAACAGCAACGGCGTCATGCCTCCCGGCGGCCGCCGGTCCGATCGCTTCGAGGCAG
Source organism: uncultured Gammaproteobacteria bacterium (assembly GCA_963786385.1). Classification (GTDB taxonomy): domain Bacteria; phylum Pseudomonadota; class Gammaproteobacteria; order Steroidobacterales; family Rariloculaceae; genus FEN-1219. Next base: position 599,207 of record CAWAYS010000005.1, on the reverse strand, counting down.
CCGAGCTCAGCGTTCGGATCCGCGCCGCGGCCGAGCAACAGCTCGATGACCTCCGCATGCCCTTCCTCGGCCGCGCACATGAGCGCGGTGATCTGCCCGTGAACTGTCGACATGTTCGACTCGGCGCCGTGATCGAGCAGCACCTTTACGGCATCCGGCTGCCCGTGCGGCCGTCAACATGAGACGGTTTCGCGCTCTCGGTCTGAGCGCTTCGTCTGGTCCCCGCCCGGCCTCGATGAGCTCGTCGACATTCGCGCGCTGCCGCTGAGCGCCGCGAGATACATGGGCGTCACGCCGACTCGGTTTCTGGCGGCGACATCAGCATCCGCGTCGAGCAGGAGGCTTCGCCATCTGGACGTTATCGAGGTGGGCCGCCCAATGCAACCCGTCATGCCGTCGGGCTGCGCCGCATCGACGTCGGCCGACTTGCCGGATCAGCGCACGCACGGCCTTGAGATCGCTGTCTCGCAGCTCTGCGATCGGCGCCTCGGCCCGAGCGGCGCGCCACGACCGCGAGCGATGCGACTAAAGCCGGAAATGATGCCAGGAAAGCTTTCAAACGCATGATCGTGTTCCTCCTTATGCTCCCGCGGCGCGATTCAGAGGATGCCGGGCGCCTAGTCCCGCGCCGAGCGCATACATGACCCTCCTGGCCGAGACAATACTGAGCCCTGGCCGCGACCGGCCGGCGCATGTTATAAGACATAGCGGGTTTACGCGGCGCAGCCGACATAACGTGGCGCCCAATCGAACAAGCCCGAATCGTGAGGTTTGTTTACCCTGGGAGAGCGTAAGTGAACAAACGCCTTTGGGTCGCGTTCGCGGCATCCGTCGTCGGCCGGTCTGCACCCGAGCCCGACGCGCAAAACGGCAACGTCGCCGCACGCACGCGGTCTCAGCCCAGCCGCAGCAATTTCTGCAAGACCTACTGCATCGAGTGCCATAACAGCACGGATCACGTCCGCCGCGGCGCTCTATGCGGGACTGTTCTTCGACCAGATCGACGTCACGGACGTCGAGCAGAACCCCGGAACCTGGGAAAAGGTCATTCGCAAGCTGCGCACGGGCATGATGCCGCCGGCCATCAAGCACCGGCCGGATCCCGTCCGGAAGGAGCAGTTTCTCACCTACCTCGAGACGACGCTCGACGGTCTCGCCGCCGCAGAACCCCGAACCCGGGGCGACCCGGCGCTGCATCGTCGTGAATCGCACCGAGTATGCGAATGCCATTCGCGACCTGCTCGCGCTCGAGATCGACACCGACCGCGCTGCTGCCGGCAGACGACTCGAGCTTCGGTTTCGACAATATCGCCGGCTCGCTCGGCATCTCGCCCGCGCTGCTCGAGCGTTATGTCGTCGGCGGCCGGCAAGATCAGCCGGCTCGCGATCGGCGACACCTCGACGGCCGACCGCACAAGAGAAGTACCTGGTCCCCGGCGACCTGACGCAGAACGAGCATATCGAGGGCTTGCCGCTTCGGCACGCGCGGCGGCATGCCAGTCGAGCACTACTTTCCGGTCGACGCGGAGTATACGATATCGCGAGCCGATCTCATCGCGCGCGGCGGCCGCATGTTCGGCTCGAACAACAGCAAGCGCGAGCAACTCGAAGTCACGCTGGACGGCGAGCACATCGCGCTCAGGACTTGGCCGACTACGAGCGCCGAAGACGGCGTGCAGGTCCGCGCGCCCGTGAAGGCCGGCCCCCACGAGTTCGGCCGCCGCCTTCATCAAGAAGAACCACGCGCCGGTCGAAGACATCAACGAGCCGTTCGAGTTCAGCTTTTTCGAGCCCGCGATCGACCCCGATCCCGATTGGACGTTCGTGCCGCATCTGGCGAGCATCTCGATCACCGGGTCCGTTCAACGACGAGGCGCGCGGCGACACGCCGGCCGCGAGAAGATATTCGTATGCCGGCCCGCCGACGCTCCGCGACGAGCAAGCTGCGCCACGCGGATCGTCGAGACGCTCGCGACGCGCGCGTATCGCAGCCCGTCGACGTCGAGCAGATGTCTCGTCGCTCATGGGCTTCTACGACATGGGCCGCGAGCACGGCGGCAGCTTCGACGACGGCATCGAGATGGCGCTGCGCCGGATTCTGGCAAGCCCCGAGTTCGTGTTCCGCTTCGAGCGCGATCCGCGCGGGCGCGCAGCCCGGCGACACCGTATCGCATGAGCGACCTCGAGCTCGCGTCGCGGCTCTCGTTCTTCCTGTGGAGCAGCATCCCCGACGACGAGCTGCTCGAGCCTCGCGGCCGACGACCGGCTCCACGAGCCGCGCCGTGCTGCGCAGGCAAGTCGAACGCATGCTCGCCGACCCGCGCTCGCAGGCGTTGATCGACAACTTCGCCGGCCAATGGCTCTACCTGCGCAACCTCGAGACGAAGGGCGGCTCCGTCGAGGAGTTCCCGGATTTCGACGACAACCTGCGCGAGGCGTTTCGCACCGAGACCGAGCTGTTCTTCGAGAGCATCGTACGCGAGGACCGCAACGTCATGGATCTGCTCACGGCCGACTACACGTTCGTGAACGAGCGGCTCGCCAAGCACTACGGCATTCCCGGCGTCTACGGCAGCAGCTTCCGCCGCGTCGAGCTGACGGACGACCGCGCGCCGCGGCCTGCTCGGCCAAGGCAGCATCCTCATGGTCACCTCGTACCCGAACCGCACGTCGCCCGTGCAGCGCGGGGTCTGGGTGCTCGAGAACATCGTCGGCGCACCGATCCCGACGCCGCCGCCGAACGTGCCGCCGCTCGAAGACACCGAGAAGCACGCCAGCCGTCCCGCAACGCTGCGCGCGCAAATGGAGCTGCACGTGAGCAAGCCGTTCTGCTCGGGCTGCCACAAGATCATGGATCCCGTCGGCTTCGCGCTCGAGAACTTCGACGCCGTCGGCCGTTGGCGCGACCGAGGAGCACGGCGAGCCGATCGACGCAACGGCCAAGCTCGTAGACGGCACGCAAGATCGACGGCGCGACGGACCTGCGCAACGCGCTGCTCAAGTATTCCGACCGCTTCGTCGCAAACGGTGACCGAGAAGCTCATGACTTATGCGCTCGGCCGGGGCCTCGAGTACTACGACATGCCGACCGTTCGCGACGATCGCGCGCGACGCGGCAAAGGACGATTACCGCTTCTCGACGATCATCGAAGGAATCGTCGACGAGCGATCGCATTCCAGATGCGAGTCACGTGGAGTCGGCCCCCGGAAGCGACCGCAGATAACGGCGCAACGCTAACCGGTCTTCGAAGGAGACCGAGAGATGTTCATCACGAAGAACGCACATGCCAGCGCCGGACATTCTTGCGCGGCATGGGCGCGACGGTGGCTTTGCCGCTGCTCGATGCGATGGTGCCCGGCGATGGCTGCGGCGCCGAGCCCGATTACCCGCTACAGCTTCCTGCACGTCCCGCACGGCGCGAGCCCCGGCTACTGGACGCCCAAGGGCGAAGGGAAGAGCTGGGAGCTCTCGCCGATCCTGCAGCCGCTCGCGGCCTTCAAGGACCACATCACGGTCGTGAGCAACACGGATCACGCGATGGCCGGCTCGCTGAGCCCCGAGGAAAGCGCGGGCGACCATTCGCGCACGGCCGCCGTCTATCTGAGCGGCGCGCATCCGAAGCGCACCGAGGGCCAAGACATCCACTGCGGCATCACGATCGACCAAGTTTTGCGCCGCGAAGATCGGCCAGGAAAACCCGCTGCCGTCGCTGGAGCTTTGCATCGAGGACGTCGGCGCGCTCGGCGTCTGCGGCGTCGGCTATAGCTGCGCCTACACGAACTCGATCGCTTGGTCGTCGCCGACTTCGCCGCTACCGATGGAGCGCAATCCCGCAAGTCGTCTTCGAGAGACTGTTCGGCGACGGCGGCAACGCGGAAGAGCGCGCGGCCCGCAAGCGCGAGGACCGCAGCATCCTCGACTCCGTGGTCGCCGATGCCGGGCGGCTCAAGGCGTGGCCTCGGGCCGAGCGACCTGGCCCGATTCGACGATTACCTCGACGACATTCGCGAGATCGAGCGGCGCATCGCGCTCGCGCGAGCAAACCGCGCACGTGGACGCCGAGCGTCCCGAGACTCGCCGAACTGCCGTTCGATCGAGCACGTGAAGCTCATGCTCGATCTGCAGGTGCTGGCGTTCAGAGCCGACATCACGCGGATCGCGACGATGATGTTCTCGCGCGACCTGAGCGCCAAGGTCTATCCCGAGAGCGGCGTTCCCGACGCCTATCACGCGCTGTCGCATCACCAACAGGACCCGACACGCATGGAGCGCTACGCCAAGCTCAATGCCTATCACGTGAGCATCGTGGCGTATTTTCTCGACAAGCTGCGCGCCACGGCCGACGGCGACACGGACTTGCTGACAACTCGCTCGTCATCGTACGGCAGCCCCATGAGCAATTCCAATGCGCACGATCACATCGCGTTGCCGGTCTTCATCGCCGGCACGGCCGCAGGAAGATACGAACCCGGCCGGCACGTCGTGACCGAGCCGCATACGCCGCTCGCGAACCTGTTCATGACCATCGCCGCGAAGGAAGGCATCGAGCTCGATCGGTTCGGCGACGCTACCGGGCGATTGGAAGTCTGAGCCTGGCGTCGGTCCGCGGCCTAGCCGCCCATCGAGGGCGCAGTCGACTGCGTCAACGCATGCACTTGCAATCGAAGCCGATGCCGCGCGCTTCGCACAGCATGGGACCGTTCACGCAGGCGTATCTGTCCATCTCGTCGCGAGATCGCAGATCCGTCATGACGCTGCTGCCCAAGTAGATCTTGTTGGGATTGAGTTGCGGGCCGCTGCCGCGCTCGGCGATCGCCTCGAGAAAACTGCAGCCGGCCAGCGCCATCAACAGCAGGCCTGTTGCCAACATCCGCATGGCGAGTCCTCCTTGATCCGTCGAGGCTCGCCGCCGGACATCCTGTCCGGCCAACCGAGCGGCCTCCTATTCGACCCCTAGCACCATCCGTGCCAGCCGACGTCTGTTCGAAAGATCAGAGGGTTAGAGAGCTCGCGCCTCGAGCCACGACGCGGCACGCGCACTGCCGCGGGGCACGCGGCCCCGTTGCGGGGCAGGCGAGATCGGATTCGTCTCGGCGCGACGAGCGCGCTACACGCGGATGCCGGGTGCCGGAAAGCCTTTGCAGAACTCGGCGATTTCCCCACGAATACCGTGCAGCGCCGCTTCGTCGTCGGCGACGGCAAGCGCCCGATCGATCCACTCCGCAATCGACACCATGTCCTTCTCGCCCATGCCGCGCGTCGTGACCGACGGGGTACCGATTCTCAGGCCGCTCGGATCGAACGGTTTGCGGGGATCGAACGGTATCGTGTTGTAGTTGCACTCGATGCCGGCCTCGTGCAGCGCCTTTGCCGCAGGCTTGCCCGTAATACCGCGCGGCGTGACGTCGATGAGAATGAGGTGATTGTCCGTGCCGCCGGAGATCAACCTCAGACCCCGGCTCGTGAGCTGCTCGGCGAGGGCTTTGGCGTTCTTGACGACTTGGTGAGCGTAGGCCTTGAAGTCCTCGGTTGCCGCTTCCTTGAGGGCCACCGCGATTGCGGCCGTCGTGTGATTGTGCGGTCCGCCCTGCAGGCCCGGAAACACGGCCCGATCGAGCTCCTTGGCATGCTCGGCGTCGGACAGGATCATGCCGCCGCGCGGGCCGCGCAGCGTCTTGTGCGTGGTCGTCGTAACGATGCGCGCGTGCGGATACGGATGCGGATGTGCGCCGGCGACGACGAGCCCGGAAATGTGCGCGATGTCGGCAACGAGGACCGCATCGACCTTCGCGGCAATCTGCGCAAACCCTTCGAAGTCCCAAGTCCTCGGATACGCGGTGCCGCCGCAAAAGATCACGCGCGGCCGTTCCCGCTTGGCCAAATCCTCGACGTGATCGAGATCCACACGGTGTGTTTCCGGATGCACGTCGTACTGCACGGCCTTGTAGTACATACCGGAGAAGTTCACGCCCCAGCCGTGCGTAAGGTGGCCGCCGAAAGGCAAACCGAGCCCCATGACGGTCTGTCCCGGCTTGACCAACGCGAGGTACACGGCTTGATTGGCCGGCGAACCCGAGTAGGGCTGAACGTTCGCATGCGCCATGCCGAACAGCGCTTTGGCCCGCTCGATCGCGAATGTCTCGATTTGATCGATGTAAACCTGACCCTCGTAGTAGCGCCGCCCCGGATAACCCTCCGAGTATTTGTTGTTCAGGATCGATCCCGTCGCCTCCATGACGGCTTGCGACGCATAGTTCTCCGACGGGATGAGCCTCACGAACTCGTCTTGGCGTTTGGCTTCCAGACCGATCAAGTCGTAGATTTCGCGATCCGTGCTGCGCAAGGCGTGCATGTCCGACATCTTCAGGCGTTCCTCGAGACTGGCGATCCGGCCGCCGAGCGGCGACCGCGGGGCGCATAGTCTACAGCAGGCCGCGGTTTTTGCGGCAGCCGGTAACGCCGCGGGGCGGCCGTCGGCGGCGCTCGGCAGCGGACTCGTTGCATCCAATTCATGCGCAAAGGCCGCGCCCCGAACCAACCGCGTTGCTACACTGTAAGCGGCTTTGTCGGCGTTCGTGCGGGCAGGGTAGCCCGCCGGGGGGCGCGGCACGGGAGACGCAATGGAGACGTTCACTTCGTTGGTAACGGCCGTCAACGACGTCATTTGGGACGACTATGTGCTGCTCGTCGTGCTCGGCGTCGGCGTGCTGTTCACGATCTGGAGCGGTTTCGGTCAGTACCGCGCGCTGACCCACGGCGTGGCCGTCGTACGCGGTAAGTACGACGACAAGAACGACCCGGGCGCGATCAATCACTTCCAAGCGCTGTCGACGGCGCTGTCCGCGACGGTCGGCCTCGGCAACATCGCCGGCGTCGCCATCGCGATCTCGGTGGGCGGCCCCGGCGCGCTGTTTTGGATGTGGATGGTCGGTGTCGCAGGCATGTGCCTGAAGATGACCGAAGTCACGCAGTCGATGTTGTTCCGCGACACGTCGAATCCGGACAACCCGCACGGCGGACCGATGTGGGTTTGCAAGCGCGGCTTCGCGGCACTGAGCCCCTCGCTCGCCCCGCTCGGCGTCGTGGTCGGCGGCATCTTCTGCCTCACGCTCATGGTCTCGACGGTCACGGGCGGCAACATGTTTCAGGCTTGGAACGTGGCCGACATCTCGTTCACGTACTTCGGCGTCCCCCAATGGATCAGCCGGCATCGTGCTTACGATCGCCGTCGGGCTCGTCATCGTCGGCGGCATTCAGCGCATCGGCGACGTGGCAGGGCGAGATCGTGCCGTTCATGTGCGGGCTGTACGTCCTCGCGGGCCTCGTCATCATCATCGTAAACATCGGCGAAATCCCGCGCATGTTCGCGCTGATCTTCCACGAAGCGTTCTCGCCGAGCCAGGGCGCCGGCGCTTTCATCGGCGGCTCCGCTGGCTATGGCTTTCTTGAAAGGCATGCAACGCGCGTTGTTCTCGAACGAAGCCGGTCAGGGCTCCGCGCCGATCGCTCACTCGGCCGCCAAGACCGACGAGCCCGTTCGCGAGGGGATCGTCGCCGGGCTCGAGCCGTTCATCGACACGCTGTGCGTGTGCACGATCACGGGTCTCGTGATTTTGCTGAGCGGCGCTTGGAACCGCCCTCCGGCGCTCGTCTACGAGACGCCGCCGGCGATCGAGCCGATGTCGCCGACGGCGGCGCCGTGACGACGTCCGCCGGCGCCGTCCGAATGGCGAGATCTCGCCGGTTCGGTCACGGTCGCCGATCGCGTCGAGGCGGCTGCGCAGATGCGCGAAGGCGCCGTGGTGTTCATGATCGTCGAAGGCGGCACGAACGCCGAGACCGGCGTCGGATCGGCACCGCGTGTTCGGCGAGCTCACGGGCAGCGACGCCGTCGGCTGGACGGCCGATTTCGACCCTTCACGGCTGCCCGCCGGCACACAGCCGACGCATCGCCGTGAACGGCGTCTACCTCGATCTCAAAGGGGCGACGCTGACGGCCAAGTCGTTCGATCGCGTGTTCCCGGGCCTCGGCATCTGGATCGTGCCGCTGACGGCCTGGCTATTCGCGTTCTCGACGATCATCTCGTGGAGCTACTACGGCGAGCAGGGCATCGTCTATCTGCTCGGGCCGCGCGCAGTCATGCCTTATCGGGTCGTCTATTGCCTGTTGATCTTGGTGACGTTCAGCTCATCCGGACGCAGGACGAGCTCGATCTGTTCTCGACTTTCGGCACCGGGCGTGATGCTGTGGGCCAACATCCCGATCATGCTGATCTTCGGGCCGATCGCGATGCGCGCGTATCACGACTACTTCAGGCGCCTCGAAAGCGGCGAGATGGAGCCGGCGCACGCGGCACCGAGCCTCGTCGACGTATTCGAGGGCCGCGACGTCGAGTAGCACGCGCCGCCCGAGACGGTCCGCGTCCGAGGATCGGCTGCGTACCAAAACGTACCCGGCTCTGGTAACGCCGCGCCGCGTCCCCTAGTATCGGCGCCGTCCGCCGGACCCCGATCACCAACGATGCCGAAAGCCGTGACGACGACAACGCCCGTCCAGCCCGGCGCGCCTCGCAAGTAGCGCGCTCATGATGCTTTTGCTCACCATCGCGGCCGCCGCATTCTGCGCGACTTTCGCGGGCGGATTGTTCGCGCTGCGGCTGCGCGACAAGCTGCACCTCGTGCTCGGATTCAGTGCCGGGGCCGTCATCGCGGTTGCCTTCTTCGACCTTCTGCCCGAGGCCATCGAGCTCGGCGAGCGTTACTACTCCCCCGCCACGTTGCTCGCCTTCAGCGCAGTGGGATTCCTCGTTTACCTCGTCGTCGACCGAGCCGTGCTGATCCACGCCGGCGGACAAGGCCACGACGACCACGGCGAGCATAGCTCGACCGGTCGCGGGTGGTTCGGGGCCGGCAGCTTGTCGGCGCACAGTCTCCTCGACGGCGTCGCGATCGGCCTCGCGTTTCAAGCCTCGCCGACCGTCGGCGGCATCGTCACGTTTGCCGTCTTGACGCACGACTTTTCCGACGGCATCAACACGATGAACGTCGTGCTCAAGAATCATGGCAGCCGCGGCGCGGCATTGCGCTGGTTGCTCGTCAATGCGCTCGCGCCGGCCATCGGCATCGGTTCGACGCTGCTTTTCGCGTTGCCGCAAGAGACGTTCGCCATTGCGCTGTCGATGTTTGCCGGATTTTTTCTGTATATCGGCGCCAGCGACTTGATCCCCGAGAGCCATCACGCTCATCCGAAGATGCTGACCACGGTCATGACGCTGCTCGGCGCCGCCGTCTTGTACACGATCGCCACCGTCGCCGGACGATGAGCCGGCACCCCTCGGCGACGGCGCCGCCAACGAGACCCGTTCGCATCGCATCGCGCGGCTGCCCGAGCCGCCCCCGCGGTAGAATCGCGAGATGCGAAGCTACGCGGGGCTGCTCCTGATCCTGCTCGGCGTATGGGCCGGCCGCTCGCTCGCGGGCGTACCGCCCGTCCCGGTGCCGCCCGAGAATCCGCTCAGCGACGCGAAACGCGTGCTCGGTAAAGTGCTGTTCTGGGACGAGCAACTGTCGAGCAACGACACGGTCGCGTGCGGGACGTGCCATCGCCCAGAGTTCGGGGGTGCGGATCCGCGCGCAGGCCGAAACCCCGGCACCGACAAAGGCACGATCGACGATGTGCTTGGCTCGCCCGGGATCGTCGCTCTCGACACGCACGGCTCGCCACGCGCCGATCCCGTATTCGGTTTCGCGCCGCAAGTGACCAAGCGTGTCGCCCCGTCCGTGTTCGGTGCGCTTTGGGCCGCCGAGGTCTTCTGGGATGGACGCGCCCGCTCCCAGTTTTTGGACCCGGTCACGCACAAAGTCCTCATCGAGCGTGGCGGCGCACTCGAGAATCAAGTCGTGCAAACGCTCATGAACGATGCCGAGATGGCGAAGACGGGACGCACGTGGCATGACGTGACGAACAAGCTCGGCCGCGTTGCTCCGCTCGCGCTCGCGACCGACTGGCCGCGCGATGTGGCGGCAACGCTCAGAGCACGTTCGACGTATCCCGCGCTCTTCGCTTCGGCTTTCGGCGACCGCACCATTACCGCGGCACGAATCGCGTTTGCGATCGCCACCTACGAGAGATCGCTCGTGAGCGACGATACGGCATGGGACCGCTACGAAGCCGGCGAGCCCACCGCACTTTCCGAGCGAGCGTTGTACGGCTGGCGCGCGATGCAGGCTTATCACTGTGTGGCTTGCCACACGCCGCCGCTTTTCACCGATAACGCGTTCTTCGAGATCGGAGTGCGCCGAGCGCAATACGATTTAGGCCGCGAGACCGTGACTCACGATCCCGAGGACGCGGGCGAAATGAAAGTACCGAGCTTGCGCAACGCAGGCCTGCGTCCGCGCTTCATGCACACAGGCCAATACGGCAACCTCGGCGCGGCGATCGGCTTCTACGTCAACACGCCCGCCCTGCCGGAGCGCGACGGTATCCCGGGCGCGGGTCTTTACACGTTCAACATGAGCCGTATAGACGAAAGCGACATTCGCGCATTCATCGAGGAAGGCCTCACCGACCCGCGAGTTCGCGATCGAAAATATCCGTTCGACCGACCGACGCTGCGCAGCGAACGAGAAGCAACTGCGGCCGCAGGTCCTTGACCACGCAGGCAAAGACGCTGCCGACGTCGCGTGTTACGGAAAGGTAACGACCGTGCGCGGCAATTGCAGCTTGCCGATACCCTCCGATGGGCTATGATCCGATGCAGAATTAGAAGAAGGGCACGCGATGAGCGCAGAGCACGAACCGCCGACCGGGCCAGCGACACCTTCCCCGCAACCAGCGGAAAGCTTGGACGAGACGCTCACGGACCTCATGGATCGCATGGACCGCGAAGCCTTTCGCCGAGCGCTCGAGCAGCGGGACCTGCACATCCTCGAAGCGTCCCTCCACCCGCAACGCTGATCGGCCGGACACGCTCCTCAGCGAGCGCCGGACAGACGCTCGTACACGGCCAGCACGCGCCGTGCCATCGCGGCGCTCGACCAATGCGTAGCCACAAACTTCCGGCCTTCGACCCCGAGCACCGTTTGACGCTCCGGGCTGCGCAACACGTCGATCACCTCGCGCGCAAACTCGAATTTATCCTCGGTTGCGACGACCGCACCGGCCGCGCCGTCGAGCACTTCGCGCGTCCCGAGCACTGCGGTCGAAACCACGGGCGTCCCGAGAGCCATCGCCTCGAGCAGCACGAGGCCTTGTGTCTCGGTACGCGAGGCGAACACGAACACGTTCGCGGCACGATAGCAGTCGAGTAACTCGGTACCCCTGTCGAGATAGCCGACGAACAGCGCGTTCTCGCCGGCCCCCGTCTCGACAACCTTGCGCTCGAGCGCCTTCAACGCGGGACCTTCACCGGCAATCACGAACAACACCTCGGGCACCGACTGCCTGACGACGCCGAGGACGTCGAGCAGAAAGCCGATGTTCTTCTCGTGAGCGACCCGGCTCACGAGCAGCATCACGGGGCGCCCATCCGCAATACCGAAGCGCTCGCGGAACCGAGACCCGTCGCCGCCCGCGAATCCACCGAGATCGAGCCCGGTGGGCACCACGTCGACCGGCGTCGTGACACCGTAGACACGCAGCACGTCGGCGAGCTGACGGGACGGCGCTATCACGGCGTCCACGGCGTTACACTGGCGACGCGAGATCGCGCGTGCCGCGGCACGCGTTGCGAACCTCGGCAGCAGGGGCAAGTAGTGATGCAGATACTCCTCGAAGAACGTGTGATAGGTCTCGATCACGGGCACGTTCATCGCACGAGCGACGCGCATTCCCGCGACGTGCGCCACGAACGGCGTGTGAACGTGCACCAGATCGACGCGTCCGCGCAGCGCGAGGCATGCGCGTTGCACGGCGCCGGCAGACATGAATCGGTCCTCGGGATCGAACGGCACGTAGCGCGACGGCTGACGCAAGACGTTCGGCTCGTCGTCGCGCGCCGCGGGGTAAGTCGGCGCGATCAGCCAACTCTCGCAACCGAGCCTCGCAAGGTCGCGTCTAAAAGTCTGAATCGACGTCGACACGCCGTTTACCCGCGGGAAGTAAACATCGGAGATCATCAGAACCCGCAACTGCCGCCCCTCGACCGGATGTTCGCTGCGCAGGGTCGCAGACGATTGTTATGGGACGATGACAGCCACTTTTCGAGCCCGATAAAACCGATGCGTTGCAATATGTTGTCCACAGAACTGCAAAGAAAGCTTCAAGACAGTGGAATAACCTGCCGTCATTCGATCCGGCAGGGAGACGACATCCGTGACGAACACGACGCTGCGCGCAGTCTGGGTATCCGACGTACACCTCGGCTCGCGGGCATGCCGCGCGGGCCTGCTGCTCGACTTTTTGAAGCACCATCGGTCCGACGTTCTTTATCTCGTCGGCGACATCATCGATCTGGAAGGCCTGCGACAGACTTTCTTCTGGCCCGCGAGCCACACCGAGGTCCTGAGCCTACTGCTCAGAAAGAGCCAGGAAGGCACGAGGATCGTCTACGTGCCGGGTAATCACGACGAGGACATGCGTGCGTTGGCCGGAACGAAGTTCGGCAATATCGAGATCGCGCGCCGCTGCGTGCACACGACGGCGAGCGGCCGCCGGCTGCTCGTGCTGCACGGGGACGAGTTCGACGGCATGATCCGTCACAACACGATTGCGATGTTGCTCGGGTCTGCTGCCTACCGCGTGTTGCTCACGGCCAACCGTTTCGCGCACTGGATCAGAGAACGTTCCGGCCGCCCATACTGGTCCCTCGCCCAGGACGTCAAATCGCGCCTCGGCAAGGCGATGCGTTACGTGCGCGACTTCGAGCGAGCATCGCTACGCGCCGCGCGCGAAGCGCACGTCGACGGCGTCGTGTGTGGACACATCCACAAAGCCGATTTGCACGAGCAAGACGGCCTGATCTACTGCAACGACGGCGATTGGGTGGAAAGCTGCACAGCCCTGGTCGAGGATCGGCGCGGCGAGTTGTCGCTCGTCACTTGGCGGCCGCAGACGGCCGTCGCGCCGCTCCCCATCACAGTCCAAGACGCCGCCTGACGTCGCGTGCTCCGCAAGCGCGCAGGCGCCCGCGCGACACTCTGCTACCATCACAGCTCCGACAACCTCGACGGAAACTCCATGGGCGCCGCAGGCAACACCGGTGTTCGCCGGATCATCAACGCGACGTTCTTCTCGCTCGCCGGGCTCAAAACGGCATGGCGCAACGAGGCGGCGTTCCGCCAAGAGTGTGCGCTGTGCGTCGTGCTCGTGCCCCTCGCCTTTTGGCTGGGACAAACGGCCGTCGAGCGCGCGCTGCTGATCGGCTCGTGCTTGCTCGTGCTCGTCGTCGAGCTGCTGAATTCCGCAGTCGAAGCCGTCGTCGACCGCGTCGGCACCGATCATCATCGTCTCTCGGGTCAAGCCAAAGACTTGGGCTCGGCGGCCGTATTCGTGGGATTGGTGCTCACGGCGATCGTCTGGGCGCTGATCGCCTGGGCGCGCTTCGGCACGTGAGAGCTACCTACGGTCGACGTCGATAGACTGTCGACTCGCGTGGTGCAGCGACGAGAGTTCGCGCCGTCCGCGTTGTTAGGCCGCCAGCAGCCCACCGAGCTCGAGGCTCACAAAACCGATCGTGCCGCCCAGCACGGCACCTGCCGCAACGTCGGTTGGATAATGCAGCCCGAGAATGACCCGCGACAGCGCGATCAGCAGCACGACCCCTGCAAGCGGCGCGGCCCACTCGGGGAAGTAGCTGGCCGCCAGCAATGCGAACGCCACGGCGTGCAAAGTGTGACCGGAAGGAAAACTGTACCGATCTAGCGGCGCCGATACGCACTGAATCACGGAATGAGTGATATAGGGTCGCTCGCGCACGGCTCGATTTTTAATGAGCTTGTACACGAGCAGAGCCACCGCACCGGTCAACGCCATGTGACTCGCGGCCACGAGCCCGACCCGGCCGTACACGGCGGGCAGACACAGAATCAGCCCATACCAGATCCAACCGTTCCCGAGCCAGCTCGCGGCCCGAAACACGTGCCGAATCATCGTCGAGCTGCTCGAACGATTCAGGTAGCGGCACACCTTGAGCTCGGCGCGATCGAAGCGCTCGAACGCCACTGTCATGCGGCCAGCCATGCGGCAAACCTCTTGCGACCTGTACGGGATGGAGGATCTGCTCGGAACGTGACTGCGCCGTAAAGGATTTGTGAAGTTTTTCTTTCACCTCCAATAAGTTAAACGTCCACATGTAACAAAAACATAAGAAATCCCTGCTAACAATGCGGTTCGACGATAGCCAACTCGGGACCGCACTATGAAGCTCGCGCTCGTGACCGACGCGTGGCACCCGCAAGTCAACGGCGTCGTGACGACGCTGACTCGCACGAAGGAATCGCTCGAAGCCCTGGGCTACGAGGTCCGCGTGATCTCGCCGGACGGATTCTCGACGATTCCGTGCCCCACCTACCCCGAGATCCGCCTGGCGATCCTGCCACGGCGGCGCCTCGGGGCCGAGATCGAAGACTTCGAGCCCGACGCCGTGCACATTGCAACCGAAGGGCCGCTCGGCTCGGCCGCTCGCAGCCACTGCAACGCGAGCGGCTTGGCCTTCACGACGTCTTATCACACGCAGTTTCCGCAGTACGTCCGCAAGCGACTACCGATTCCCGAACGTTGGTCGTACGCGTACTTGCGTCGCCACCACGGCAGCGCGCGTCGGACGCTCGTCGCCACGGAGCATCAGCGGCGCGACCTCGTAGCGCACGGCTTTTGCAACGTCGTGCTCTGGACTCGAGGCGTCGACGCGGACCTCTTCGCACCGACCGATCGCGACATGCTCGATCTGCCGCGACCGATCTTCATCTACGTGGGCCGCGTCGCCATCGAGAAGAATCTCGGCGCGTTCCTCGATCTGAAACTGCCCGGCAGCAAGGTCGTGGTCGGGGACGGGCCGGATCGCGCATTGCTCGAGCGCCACTATCCGAACGCGTCGTTCGCCGGCTACAAGTTCGGCACCGAGCTCGCGCGGTATTTGTCATCGGCAGATGCCTTCGTCTTTCCGAGCCGCACCGACACCTTCGGCCTCGTGATGCTCGAGGCGATGGCCTGCGGGACGCCGGTCGCGGCGTATCCCGTCACGGGCCCCATCGACGTGGTCACACCGGGCCGCAACGGCGTTCTCGACGAGGATCTGCGCCGCGCGGCGCTCGCCGCCCTCGAGATCGATCGCGCGGCCTGTCGGCAGGGCGCACTCGAACGTACTTGGGCACGTGCGTCGGCGCAGTTCCTCTCGCACCTGGTCCAAGCACGCGGCGGTAAGAACCTCATCGCCGTCTGATCCCGGCACGAGGCGCGAACCGACGCCTCGAATCATGTAGGCTCGCACACTTGTGCGGGCATGCCAGAGATTTCGTTTGACCTCGACGTTCTTCTCGCTTCTCGGGCTTTTCTCCGGCACAGGCTTGTTCGTAGTCGGCGTGGGCCTGCTGAGCACGGCCCTTGCGCTGCGCGCCTCGGCTCTCGGCTTCTCGGATCTGCTGACGGGCTTCGTCATGGCGGCTTACTTCGTCGGCTTCGTCGTCGGCACGCACGTCGGCCCGAAGATCGTGGTGCGCGCCGGTCACGTGCGGGCGTTCTCGGCGTTCGCGGCGACAGCGGCAGCGGCGCTGCTGCTGCACCCGTTGTGGGAGGCCGCGCCGGTGTGGGCGCTGCTCAGGTTCATCACGGGCTCTTGCGTCGTCGGGCTATACATGGTCATCGAGAGCTGGATCAACGAGCGCTCGACGAACGAGACCCGAGGCCGGGCATTTGCCGTCTATCAGCTCATCTCGCTCACGGGCCTCGCGCTCGGACAATACCTGATCGTATTTGGCGGCGAATCGGCTGCGACGCCGTTTTTGCTGTCCGGTGCGCTGCTGTCGATCGGCCTCGTGCCCGTCGTGCTCACGCGCGTGACGCAGCCCGCCCCAATCTCCGAGGTGAAATTGGATCTGCGCGGGATGTGGCGGCTCTCGCCGCTCGGCGTGGCCGGAACGCTCGTGAGCGCGCTTACGCAAAGCGCGTTCTTCACGCTCGGGCCCGTCTTTGCCAGGCACGTCGGGCTCAGCAGGACCGGGATCGCGCTTTTCATGAGTCTCGCGCTGCTAGGCGGCGCCGCGCTCCAATGGCCGATAGGACACTTCTCCGACCGCGCCGACCGGCGAACCGTGATCCTGCTGGCGGCGCTGACGGCCGCAGGGCTCGCCGCCGTCTGCTGGTGGCTCGTGGGCCAGTCGCCGAAGCTGCTGCCGGCCGTCGTGTTCTTCTACGGCGGACTCGCGAGCAGCCTATATCCACTTTGCGTGGCCTATAGCAACGATCACGCGTCGTCGGCCGATGCCGTCGCCACGGCGAGCGGATTGTTGCTGATCTACGGCATCGGAGCCGCCATCGGGCCGGTGCTCGTGGGCTTCACGATGCAACTGCAGGGGCCGGGCGCATTCTGGTCGTACCTCATCGTCATGCTGCTCGCCCTCGTCGTTTTCGTGCTCGTGCGCATGCGGCTACGCGGGCCACCGCCGCCGGAGACTCAGGAGCCGTTCGTGATCCTGGCGCGTACGTCGCAGTCGGCGCTCGAGGTACTGAGCCCCGAGACCCCGGACGGTACGGCCCAGCCCTGAACGCCCCCGGGGCGGCTCGGCGATCGGTTCCGGTGCAAACGACCCGCGCGGCGCCCTGAAATGGTGCGAAATCGGGTAACGCCCAGGCTGCAGGCCCTTGAATCCAGCCGATTTCGAGTTGGCACGCTGCTTGCTTAATACACAGCGGGCAGGGTCGGTCGCCAACCTACACAAATCGCGCCCCCCCTTCGATTTCACCGGTGCGCGACCGCTTCTGCCCACTAACTTCCCCTGCCGAGCCGTGCGCGCACCGTTGCACTCGAGCTGTCACAATAGCGGCTTGGCACTCGATCTCGATCAACGCGACGGCTGGCCTCCTGAGCTTCAAGTGCTCTTGGAACAGTATCCGCGCCCGACGTGGCGCGAGCATCGCTCGCCCGGTGCGCGGTTCTGGCTGTCCATCCACGACGGGTTCCGGCGCGAAGCGGCGCAGCTGCGAGCGATCGCCGACGAGTACCGGACACAGAAGATTTCCCCACCCGAGCTCGCCGTTCGCGCATCCCCGCGGCTGCAAGGCATGATCGCGCATCTGCACGGCCATCACGAGATCGAGGACTTTCACTACTTCCCGTCGTTTCGCGAATCCGAGCGACGCCTCGCCGAAGGGTTCGATGCATTGGGGCGGGACCACGAGCGGCTGCTGGCCGACATCGGTACCGCCACGGCGGCAGCGGATGCGCTGATGATGGCCGCACATTCCGCCGGCGAAGCCGCCGCTGCCCAGCGCGCCGCCGCGCAACGCTACATCGACGCCAGCGAGCGTCTGTTCGCGCGTCTGCTACGTCATCTGATCGACGAAGAGGACTTGATCATCCCGCTGTTGATCGACCGGCAGTCCGTGTACTGAAGCCGGCATCACTCAAGCGTGTTGCCGCGCAACGAGATGCGCGGATAGCCGTCTCGATCGACGCTGCCGATCATCGGCGTATTGGGGAACAACGCGTCGCTGATGTGCTGTTGCAGCGCGGCGGGAATCTTCGCCATTGTTCGTGCCTCCGCAGACGTCGCCTGCTTCGAGTGTAGCGGCCGGCGCGCGAGCGGCTAAGGTCGAATCAACCGCGCCGCAACACGACGGTCAGGTTGTTGGCCGGCATTTCGATCGCCTCATCGAGCGCGAGCCCTCGCGATTCGGCTGCGGCAACCACGCGTTCGAGATCGCGAACGCCCCACTCCGGGTTTCGAGCGCGCAGACTCTCGTCGAAAACCTCGTTGCTCGCAGCCGTGTGCCTGCCGTCACGGCGGTATGGACCGTACAGCACGAGCGGCGCTCCCGCACCGAGCAACCGGCCGGCGTGCGTGAGCAGCCCTTCCGTCGCCGCCCACGGCGATATGTGGACCATGTTGATGCACAGCATCGCCGCGGCGCCGTCGACGGGCCACCGAGCGTCGAGTGCGTCGAGCGCGAGAGGCTCATCGACGTTGTCGAGCCCCGATTGCTCGACACGCTCACCGAGAATCGCGTGCGCCGATGCGTCGGGTTCGCTCGGCAGCCACCGCAAGCTCGGCAACGCCCGCGCGAAGTGAACGACGTGCTGACCCGCGCCGCTCGCAATCTCGAGCACCGAGCCGGCGGCCGGCAACACGGTCCTAAGCACACCGAGAATCGGCTCCTTGTTGCGCTCGGCTGCCGGAAAGAGGGGCAAATCGACGTCTCGCATCTCGCAATCACTCCGTGCGGCGCGGTAATCGGCTCGAGAGCTGCCTCACAAGTAGCCGTGCAGCGCACCGAGCGCGTCGTGGGTCCGCGCGATCGACACGATACCGATGAAGACGATCACGGCGCCGACGAAACAAGCGGCTTTGATCGAGGCCGTACGGCCGCGCTTGAGCGCGAAGGTTCCGAGCACGATGTACACCACGAGGAGCAGGACTTTCGCCGTCAACCACGACTGGACGAAAGGATACTGATGCAGCATGACACAGAGCATCAGCGCCGCGGCCAGCAACACGGTATCGAGGGCATAGCTGAAGTAGCGTAGCGGCCTCGTCATGGCCCACTTGCCGCCGAGCTGCACACCGATTCCGCGACCGAAGAACAACGTGCCGCTCGCGGCGACTGCGCCGACGTGCACGAGCTTCACGATCGGGTACAGCTCGATCACACCATCTTCCGAGCCCGCGTCCATAGGGCCCCCCATAGGGCCCGTGCGCGCCACTCCACGTCGAGCAACATGGATCGTCAGCGGGCGACCACGACCGGCGTCACCGAGAAGCGGAGCCGATCGCCGGAAAACGACGTGAGCTCGATGTCCGTCGTGCCGGTTCCCGGCATCGCGAGCTTCGGCTCGGAAAGCAAACGATAGTCGGACCCGTCGAACTGATACAGCGCAGCCCAAAGCACGACGCCGCGCTTGCCGTCGATCGTCGGCATGAAGACGACCTTGAACACGTCGTCCATGCGAATCTCGGCAGCCTTCCCGTCCTCGGCAACGAGCCGCGTGATCCTGACACGCTCGTGATCGTTGAGCGCGACGCCGACTTCGAACGTCATCTCGCGGGCGGCGGCCTCCTGCGCCACAGGAACGCGCGATTGCCTGAATTCCGCAAGCAGCGCGTCGCACGCTTCCTGCGGCGCCTGGCACATCGCGGCCACGTCGATGAAGTCGATGCCGTTGCGGTCGACGACTGTGCGCTTGACGACGGCAGGATGAGCCGGATGGTCGTCGGGAGTGAAGAACCACAGAGTCGCCCGGCCGTGCTCCCGGCTGGCGACGACGGTCCAGCCGTCCTCGCTCTGAAACTTCGCCTGAGGATTATTCCGCAACGAGGTCAACACGTCGTTGACGCTTGCGAAATCGATAGCGTCGGTATCGCCTGCTCTGGCCAGCCCCGAAGCACCGGCCATGACGATTAACACCGTAATGCAAAGTCGCAAGGCAGCCTCCTCCGACCAGAAACCGCACGCGGCGTCGCCCGGGCCATGGTCCGTCGAATGAGCAGCCGATGCAAGCCACCCTCGCAGGCTCATTCGAGCGCGCGATCTCGGTACGCCTATAGAAGACCGCGCCTAAAGCCGCTCAGCCCGACCTGGCCTTGTTGCGCAAGCTCTCCAGATGAGCGAGCACCTCACCGCCCGCCAGCAGCAGGTAGGCGTCGTGCTCCGAGTAACCTTCCGCAAGCAGCCGGATGAGCTGCTCCTCGCGCTTCTTCGTCAGAGGAAAGAAGAAGTTGAACTCGACGTCGGCGTTTCCGTCGTCGTCAAAGAGGGTTACGCGACGCGAGACGAGCTCGGGCCCATGAATCTCGAGCCCCTTTGAATGAACCCTATCGAGCATCCTTGTCTCCGCCCCCGTGCATAGCCGCCAGTCTAAGATCCGAGACGAGCCAGTCTATTCGGACAACTACGTACGCAGCCCGTCCCGCGACCTTCGACGCCCGAGGGAGCCGCTAGATGAAGCCGATGGCGCGACCCATCACGGCCACCGTGAGCCACAGGAAGATGGAAACGACGGCCACGCCCTTGGCCGTTGCCGACGGCACGCGGGCACTTTCCCGCAGCGCGTAGGGCTGTCTGACCGCAAAGGTGAACAGAATCGCCGCCAGCAGGAAATACATTTTGTACCAGTAGGCTTCGTTGTAGTAATACTTCGACGCGGCCAGCGACGAGAACATCAGCAAGCCCGTCGCGAGAATCACGATCAGGCTGCCGACGAGCCACGGCCGCGCGGCATTCGCCACGCTCGACACGGGTTGATTCTTGAAGCCCATGCCGAGCAAGCGAAAGTCGACGATCAACACGGCCCCGCCGATCACGGCGAGCGCGAGAATGTGCACGGACTCCAGCAGCGCGAACGCGTAATTGGAATTGTTGATCGCAACCGCCATTCCGGTCGCTTCGATCCACTTGAACACGGGCAGCAGCGACATCGCGGTCTCCTAGACCAACGGCTTGAACCAGTTGTAGGCGATCAAACGTCCGCAGAACACGATCAGAACCCACAACGTCACGGACACGACGCCGACCACGTGTGCGCTGGCAGGCAGCGGCCGCGTGTCCCAATCGACGAGACGGCGACCGATCGTGTAGTGAAAGACGAGTGCGTTGACGCCGGCGACGAGCATGGCGGCCATCTTGATTCGAAACAGAATGCTGCCCCAGAAACGCACGGGCTCGGAAACGAACAGCAGCGTACCGCTCGTTATCATCACGACGAATCCAACCACGATGAACGGCGACAACCGCGCCCACGTCTCCGACACGCTCGCGTTGCGCATGCCGACGTTGAAAAGCCTGAGCTCCCAAAACAGCAGAATGCCGAGGAACAACGAAAGACCGATGACGTGGATGCCGTCGACGATCCCCCACATGTACACGGATTCACGCAGCGCCGTGCTGAACTCCGTGTCCTGGATCGACTGCAAGAGCCCGATGAATGACACTGAAAACACCTCTCCGAAACTGATTTGACAGCCGTCGCTTGTTCCAATAGAACGGCGTGCGGGGGATTAGACCGCGGCATTCTACGTGCGACTGCAAACTCGGGCCACCGCGGCACTCAGACACGATCCGAGAGGGGAAAGGGCTTCGATGAGATTTGGACTCTGGGCTGTCGGAATCGGCGCA
This sequence comes from uncultured Gammaproteobacteria bacterium, assembly GCA_963786385.1. Classification (GTDB taxonomy): domain Bacteria; phylum Pseudomonadota; class Gammaproteobacteria; order Steroidobacterales; family Rariloculaceae; genus FEN-1219. Next base: position 577,938 of record CAWAYS010000005.1, on the reverse strand, counting down.
CTGCTCGCCGCAGACGTTGGTCTTGGAGCCTCCCCGACCGAAGTCACGATCGACTCCGGGACCGTCGCCGGCAGCGTCGGCCAAGACCCGCAAGTGCGAGTCTTCAGGGGAATTCCTTACGCCGCCGCCCCAGTGGGCCCGAACCGGTGGCGGGCGCCGCAACCCGTCGCTGCATGGCATGGCGTGCGCGCAGCCAAAGAATTCTCGCCTCGCTGCACGCAGGGAAGCTTCGATAGACCCAACGCACCGCCGCCACCGCCGACGAGCGAAGACTGTCTGTACCTCAACGTTTGGACGGCCGCGGCCTCGCCCGACGAGCGACGCCCCGTCATGTTTTGGATCTATGGGGGCGCCTACCTCGGCGGCGCCGGCTCCGAACCCCGTTACGGTGGCGAGCAGCTGGCGAGGAAGGGCGCGGTCGTCGTGACGATCAACTACCGACTCGGCTCGCTCGGCTTTTTCGCGCATCCCGCTCTCTCGCGGGAGTCCGACCGGCGCGTTTCCGGAAACTACGGAATGCTCGACGCCATCGCCGCGTTGCACTGGGTGCAGCGCAATATAAAGGCTTTCGGCGGCGACCCCGACAATGTCACGATATTCGGCGAGTCGGCCGGCGCCAACATGACATCCGCGCTCGTCGGCTCGCCTGTCGCCAAGGACCTCTTTCGCCACGCCATCGCGCAAAGCGGCGCCTGGATGGGCCTCGGAATGGCCCCCATGGCGACTCTGACCAGAGCCGAGCAGGCGGGCGCCAAGGCCTTGGCCGACTCCGGCGCCACGCTCGCGCAGCTGCGCGCGATGCCCGCACCGGAGGTTTTCTCGAGCATCCGAGCGACAGCACCCTCGTCGTCGACGGCTACTTGATCCCGCAAGACCTTTCGCTCACGTTCGCGGACGGACGACAGAATCCCGTGGACATCTTGGTCGGCTCCAACCGGGACGAAGGTACGTTCTTCATGGGACCGGGACTGAGGACCGAGGATTTCACGGCGCAGGTCCGTCAGCGATTCGGCGTGCTTGCGGACGAGTTCTTCAAGCTCTACCCGGTCGGCTCCGAGGCACAAACGTACGCATCGTATCTCGCCTCCTTCCGAGACGAGGCCGCGTGGCACATGCGCACTTTCGCCGACCTGCAAGGCAAGCTCGGCAAGCGCACCTTCGTCTACTATTTCACGCGCGTGCCACCGCCGCCGCCGGGCCGCCCGTCCCGAGGCGCTACGCACGTCGCGGAAATCCCCTATGTGTTCGACAACCTCCTCGAGGGCCCGGCCTGGAGCGACGCCGACCGGCAACTCGCAGACATCATGTCCTCCTATTGGGTAAACTTCGCGAGAAGCGGCGATCCTAACGGTCCGGGCTTACCGACGTGGCCCGACTACAAGAATGCCGGCAAGGACGCCGTACAAGTGCTCGGCGACATGGTCACTCCGCAGACGAGCAGCGAACCCAGCACGGCAGCTTTGCATTTCTTCGACACGGCCTATCGACAACTCATCAAGGGCGGTACTAACCAATGAGGGCGCGGACTCCGAACCGTTTCATCTCCGGGCGAGCGACGCTCGTCGCCATCGCAGCAGCGGCCGCCGGAGCAGCCGTAACGGCAACTTTGCTGGTCGTTGCGCCGAGCGATGCGCAGCCGAAAACCCCGGCTCGTATCAGTGGACATCCCAATCTCAACGGCTTGTGGGAGGCGGTAAACACCGCCAATTGGAACTTGGAAGCTCACTCCGCTTCCGCCCTCAAGGACTTCTGGCAAATGGGGGCCATTGCGGCCGTACCCGCCGGTCAAAGCTTCGTGGACGGAGGGACGATTCCGTACAAACCCGAGGCGCTGGCGCAACGCGACGAGAATCGCGCGCAGTGGCCAAAATCCGATCCGGAAGCCAAGTGCTACATGCCCGGCATTCCGCGAGCGACTTACATGCCCTACCCGTTCCAAATCGTCCAAGGCGACGGCGACATCCTATTCGTATACGAGTTCGCCAGCGCGAATCGAATCGTGCATATGTCCAACCACGAGGAAGCGCCTGTCGACAGCTGGATGGGCTGGTCGAACGGCCACTGGGACGGCGACACACTCGTCATCGAAGTCACGGGCAACAACGATCAAACGTGGTTCGACCGGGCCGGCAATTATCACGGGGGCTCGCTAAAGGTCACCGAACGCTACTCGGTGATCGACGACAATCATTTGCAGTACGAAGCGACGATCGAGGATCCCGATACGTTCACGCGCCCCTGGAAGATCTCGATGCCGCTGTACCGGCACGTCGAGCCGAAAGCCCAGATTCTGGAGTTCAAGTGCGTGGAATTCGCCGAAGAGTTACTCTATGGCGACCTGACACGAAAACCCGAATAGACCTTGCAATAGACTGAACGCTGGAGACTTAACTCATGCGAACCACACTTCTAGGCTTTGTGGCCGGCGTCGCGGTCGCGGCCGGTGCCGCGGCGCCCGCTCTCGCCCACCATTCGTTCGCGGCCGAGTTCGATGCGAACAAGCCCGTCAAGCTCAAAGGCGTAGTCACGAAGATGGAGTGGATCAACCCGCACTCCTGGATCCACTTGAAAGTCACGTCGGACAACGGCGAAGTTCACGAGTGGATGATCGAAGGCGGCGCCCCGAACGCGCTGCTGCGGCGCGGCTGGAACAAGAACTCGCTGCCGGCAGGCACGGAGATTATCGTGCAGGGCTTTCAAGCCAAAGACGGCTCGTACCGCGCGAACGGCCGTGACATCACCTTCCCGGACGGTTCCAAGCTCTTCGTCGGCTCGTCCGGCACGGGCGCCCCCGACGAGCACCCGTAACGACCGCAGATCGATTGCTTACGGCGCTGGCTCGATGCGCAGTAACGCCCCGTCGTCCTCGTCCGTAATCACGTAGAGCAATCCATCGGGACCTTCGCGAACGTCGCGAATGCGCTGGTGCAAGTCCCCGAGCAAACGCTCACGCCGTATTTCGCCGAGGTTGTCGTTGAACACGACGCGCTCGAGCCCGCCCGTGCGTGGAATCTCGCCGATGCGCGAGCTGCCGATGAACAAGTTGCCGTCCCAATTCGGGAAGCGGCGCCCCGTGTAGAACGTAAGACCGGTCGGCGCGATGGACGGCAGCCACAGCACGACCGGCTGCTCGATGCCTTCGCCGAGCGGCGTCGGCGAAATTCGCGTTCCGTCGTAATCGCGGCCGAAACTGTACTTCGGCCAGCCGTAGTTACGTCCCGGCAAGATCAGGTTGATCTCGTCGCCACCGTTCGGCCCGTGCTCGGCATCGAGCACCGCGCCGCTCTTCGGATCGACCGTCAAGCCGAGCTGATCGCGGTGACCGTACGAGAACACCTCGGGCCGGGCGCCCGCACGCTTGACGAACGGATTGTCGGACGGCACAGAGCCGTCGTCGTTCATGCGCAGCACCTTACCGTACACACTGCCGAGGTCTTGCGCGGCGTTGTCGAACGGTGCGCCAGTCGTCATGTAGAGCATGCCGTCGCGACCGAAGGCGAGCCGCGAACCGCTGGACCCGGCCTGAAACTCACCGACGAAAAGCTCCTCGACGTGCGTCAGCGCCTTGCCGTCGAACACACCCCGACCGACTGCAACCGCAGTCTTGCGCCGACCCGGCGGCTTGGAATCCGGGATCACGTCGCCGGGCTTGTTGTACGTGAAGTAGATCCAGTGGTTGTCGGCGAACTTCGGATGCAGCACGACGTCATGCAGTCCGCCGCCGCGAAAGCCGGCGGGTGCCGGTGCACCGGGCACCGGCGCCGGATCGAGCATGGGATGACCGCTCGCGCTCGCCGCACCGTGCACGAGCCTCAAGCGAGCGCCGCGTTCGGCCACGAGCGCGTCGCCGTTGGGCAGGAACGCAACGCTGAACGGATGCGGCAAGCCGCGAGCGACGACCGTCACGCGTATCTTGTGCTGCTCCGCCGTATCGAACACATAGGGTTGATTGCCGAGCACGACGGGTGGGATGCCGAGCTCCGGTTGCTGTTGCGCGTGCGAGGCTGTTGCCGTCGACAGCGCGCCAAGCGCAGCCAAAGTCGGGACGAGCAATCGTGGCAAGAGGGTGCGCCGTGACGCGCGATTTCGCTCACCGCAATGATGGGCCTTGGCCCGAGCGTAAGGTTGCATCCTAGTTCTCCCTGTCAGTCTTCATTCTGTCGCCTATGGGCCCTCAAGGCAGCGCGAACACGACGATTCGTGGCTTGCCGGAGTCCGGGGGCAACTCGGGCGTCAGGCGTCGCGACGTTGCGGCCACGAGCGACGGCCCGACGGTGACGGCGACATACTGTTTGCCGCCCGTCGCAAACGTCACGGGATAGCCGCTCACGGGCGCGCCGAGATCCGCTTCCCAGAGCACTTTGCCCGTCGTGTCGTCGTAGGCCTTGAGCTTACCGGCCACATCGCCACCGAACACGAGCCCGCCGCCCGTCGCGACCATCGACATCACGCCCGCGCGCTGCTCGTCCTTCCACACGGTATCGCCGGTCTCGGCCGAGATCGCCCACACCGAGCCCACTTGGTCTTTGCCGGGCGCGAAGATTTGATCGGCTCGGAAACCGTAGACGAGCTTCGGGTCGCGCTGATCCGTTTGCACGGTCGCGTTCATGCACATGTTCTGCATCGGCATGTACATCGCGTTCGTACGCGGGCTGTACGCACCGGCCGGCCAGTTCTTACCGCCGTTCGTGCCGGGGCACACCGTGATCGTCTGGTCTTTGTGCGTGAAGATACGCGCCCGGTCGTTGTGCACCTTGCCGTCGCCGTCGATGCTCGCAACCACGTTCTGAAACACGGTGGGCCGGGCCCAGAGAAACTCACCCGTCTCGCGGTCGAGCGTATAGACGATGCCCGTCTTGCCCGGAATGCCGGTGATGACTTTGCGACGCTCGCCGGGGCGCAGCTTCGGATTGATCCAAGTGACTTGGGCGGGATCGGGTGCCACGGCCGTATCCACGAGAATGCGCTCGAACGGATGATCGAGGTCCCAATGGTCGATGACATGCTGGTAATACCACACGATCTTCCCGGTGTCCGGATCGAGCGCGAGTGTCGAGTTGTGGTACAGGTGCTGCTTGTCTACGCCGCCGAGAATGAATTTCGGTGCCGGAATCGTGACGGATGTGCCGACATAGATGCGCTTGAGCACGGGATCGTAGCTCGGGACCATCCAAGTGCCGACATGCCAACGCTGCTCCATCGGCACGTCGCCCCACGTCTCGTTGCCGGGCTCGCCGGGCCGCGGGATCGTGTGAGTGCGCCAGAGCTCCTTGCCGGTGGCCGCGTCATGGGCCGTGATGATGCACGACTCGTTCGTGGCCGCAGGTTGGCACTGCCGGCCGGTGATGATCTTGCCGTCCGCGATGATCGGACCCGAGCTCGGCCGTGCCGGCAGCGTGGGATCGAGGACTTTCGTTTCCCACACGAGCTTGCCCGTACGCGCGTCGAGAGCGTACATCGTGTTGTCGCCGCCCGCATTGATGATCGTCGTGCCCCAAATCGCGAGATTGCGATCTGTGCCTCCGCGCGCGCCTTCGGGATACTGCCGGCGATACTCCCAGAGCAGCTTGCCGGTCTCGCCGTCGAACGCTTGGATGTAGTCGCTGGCGTTCGGCACGTAGACGACACCGCGGTAAACCAATGGCGTCGCCTCTTGAACGCCGGCGCCGACGGGTGCGCTCCAAACCTCTTTGAGACTAGCCGACGTTCGCGCGATCGATCTGATCGAGCGGGCTATAGCCCCAGCTGTCGAGCGTCCGCCGCCACATGAGCCAATCGGCCGGATCGGGGTTTTGCAGCATTTTGTCCGTGACCGGAACGAAATCGTCGGCGGCGTGCGCGCCGCTCGAGACGATTCCGGCGAAAAGCAGCGCCGAGAAAGCAGCCGTGGCATGCCGTGGCAAGAACGAGCTCAGCATTCGTGTTCCCCCATGAGGTCGTCGACCGGCGCTCGAGCGCCTTCGACCGTCGCGGTCTTGATCTTGTCTTAAGCGCCCCGCCTCGTCGGCGCAGCGCCGTCGCGGGCGCCGAGCTGTTATAACACTGCGAGCGCCGCCCGACGAGGTAGCGAGACTGACAGCTCGGCGCTGCGTGATCTGCCGTGTGACCAGCGGCCCATCGCTGCAAAGCCGTCGCGGCGCTCGAGCTCTCCCACCCTGTGACGCTCGTCACGAAGCCCGAGGCACGTCGGCCCAGCTCGGTGCAACCTGCGCACGGCTTGCACCGCAATGGTTCGTCATCGTGCGAACTTCTTTTCGTATCACATTGAAAATACTGGCTATCTACAGGCCGTGAGTGTGGCACGCGTCGTGCAATACCCCTGACGAGCCGGCGACACGGTCGTCGTTGGCAGATTCGTCGAAATCCAAGGAAAGGAGCACATCATGATCCCGTTCAAACGCACGGTGCCTAGCGGTGCGGTTCTCGTGGCCCTTGCCTTTGCGGCAACTGCGGGCACGGCCTCGGCCGCCGACGAGGTCGTTGTCCACGCGGTCCGCGCGCCGGTCGCAGTCGAGGTCGAGGTCGACAAAGCCGAGTTTCGCGCCGACATCGAGCGCTACATCCGCGCCGTAAACGGCGACATTCGGGCGACGCTCGCCGATGCCCTGAAGCCTGCAGTGCCGATGCCCGAAATTCGCCTCGCAGACGACGGCCTGCCACGACCGCGCGGCTGATCGATAGCCACCGATGCGCACCCCTCTCACCTCGATCGCTCGATGCGCTCCAACGGCGACTCTCGGCATGCAGCAACGGCAACGACGCTGCCTGTCGATCTAAAACCACGTCACGCACCCGAATACAGCCGCGCGACTTCACTGCCGCGTGAGCGACCGGTTACGATAGGGACGACCATGGTCGCCGCGTGGCGTTTGCGCCCTCGCCGTGCTCGCAGCAAGCGGCGACTGTTTCGCGCTCACGGGCCTCGGGGGAAGATCGATGGAAAAAGAAATCAGCGACCTAGTCACGCGCTTCGAAACCGGCACACTATCGCGGCGCCAACTCATCACGGGTCTCACGATGCTCGCGGCAGGCGGAGCGGCGTCCCCCGCTTATGCGCAGCAGACGCCGTTCAAGTCGACACGCATCGACCACATCAGCATTCAGACGACGGATCTCGCACGTTCCGTAGAATTCTACGAGAAGATCTTTGGCCTCAAGGTACTGAACGAGGACAAGCCGAACGAGATCGCCCGCATGGGCGTGGACAGAATCATCGTCTCGCTGCATCACAAGGCGCCGTTCGACAAAGTCGACCACTTCGCCATCGCGATCGACGCCTTCGACCGCGACTCGGCCACCAAGACGCTGGCCGCGCATGGGCTCAAAGCCGAATCGAATCTCGACTACGGCTTCCACGTCCGCGACCCGAACGGCATGCCCGTGCAGATCGTCGGCACTTGACGCAACCCTCACCGCGGTAGGGCACGCGTTGCCGGCACGCGGCCGTCGGACCAGCCCGACGAGCGGCCGCAATCGGTGTGGAGCCAGACCTCGTTCAAGACGTCTGCGTCCGAGCCTACACGCATCTAGGCGAACTCAAGACGCTCGAGCAGCCGAGGAGTATATCCACGAGGGTGACGCCGTGATCTTCAACACGGGATACTGTGCGTTGCACGAGCGTTATGTCCGCTAGGCCTGGCTCGCGGAGCGTTGCCCCGGTAGCATCGACGCTCAGCTCTTAGAAGAACAAAGAAAAGATGAAAGAGCCTCTCGGCACCGCCCTCGGCTTGACCCTCGGCACGCTTCTCTACGACCTCTTCAGCGGCAAGTTCGACGGCGGCTCGTTCTACCGAGCTGCGGTGGCGTTCTTTCTGTCTTTCGTGCTGCTGACGCTGCTCGCCGCGTTCAAGAAAAGCAGGAACGAGCGCGACTAGCTCAGCAACGTGCGCTGATTGCCCGCGCTCTGCTCAACATGCGCCTTGCCCTCTCAGGCAGCGGCTACGCTTCGGGCGACCTTGCGCAGTCGGCCGGAAGGAGACCTTTGCGGCGTATAGTTGCGAGGTCCGTTTTGATCCGAAGGAGGCACTGCAATGCGCGAATATCTCTGCGTGTCGTTCTTCACACTGGCGCTAGCGATGACTTGTTGCAGCACACCCGGGCTCACCGCCGAGGTCGTGCTGAGAAATCCGTACCAGAAAGTGGATTGGCGAACGTTCCACCGCTATAGGGCCGACCTTCACGTCCATACCCTTCAGAGCGATGGCTGCCATCCGGTAGACGAAGTGGTAAAGGCCTTCCACGACGCCGGTTTCTCGATCCTGGCGATCACCGACCACGACATCGTCGCGCCGAACTTTTGCCCGCTACGCGGAGCTGCAACGCAGAGCCAGATCGACTACGGGGCGTTTGCCACGGAGCGGACGCCTTATCCCGACCCACGGCCAGCCACCTTTCCGGCCAACGCGACGTGGCCCTGGAGCGATTACGGAGCACCGTCCCCAGCCGCTCTCGGAATGCTCGGCATCGAGGGCGCCGAGTTGACTTGCACTTATCACGTCAATTCGTTCTTCAGCGACTACGGCGTGATCCCACCCTGCGATGGAGATGAGTCGATCCTCGACAAAGAGCTGTTCGAGGTGGCGCGAAGAGGCGGGCTCGCGGTCTTGAACCACCCGGATACGAGGCAACCCCCGGCGTGGTTCGTCGAGCTCTACCGCAACCACCCCGCCGACAGCTTCGTCGGCGTGGAGATAGGTGCGGACGCCAGCGAGACAGTGGACTCCTATGTCACCGTATGGGATCAGTTGCTAGGCGAGTTCATGCCTGCCCGTCCTATCTGGGGCTTCGGCACCTCGGACATGCACATGCTGACGCGAATGCGGTTCGCGTTCACGGTGTTCGTGTTGGATCAACTAACGACGGAGAAGGTCAAGGAAGCAATGCAAGGCGGTCAGTTCTATTCCGTCGTTGGGCCGGGAATGCTTAACCTCTCCCGCGAACGCGGCCAAGCGCATCGGGGGCCCGAAGCCTATCGCGGGACGTATCCGCAGTTGCGTTCGATCTCAGTGGACCGCGACGCCGGGAAGATCACGATTGATGCCAGTGGCTACGACAAGATCGTGTGGATCTCCCGACCGGCAAGGCATGATCCGAATGCAAACGCACCATGGCCCCCTGCGGAGATCGTTCAGCGAGGACCGGTATTCGATTACTCCGGCAGCACTGCACGGCTGCGCTATGTCCGAGCGGAGATCATTAGACAGACCGACGATGGGCCGATTCGACTATTCCTCAACCCGTTTGGCCTGGACCATCCGTAAACCAATGCCGGCGGCCGGTCTGGCGTGAACGCCCCCCGGCCTTGAGGCCAGGGACTCTTGCTCGAACAACAGGTTTCAGCTCACCGGTTGACCTGGAGGCTGGCTCCGCCACTAGGGCCGCTGTCAGGGCCGCTGCCAAGAACGTCACCGCTGGACACGAGCTTGACCCAAAGCGAACCGTTGCCTTTGTAGTACGAGGTGTCGCTGGCCTTGCGCAGCGCATCCAGGCTGTTCTCCTGCTTCCCTGAGGCTGCGGTAGTGAATCCCGGCAGCTCGAAGATCACCCACGAGCCGCGATCCAGTTCCCTCACGCTGAGGGGCAGGGACGACCTTTCTGTGGTCACCTTGATCTCGGTACCCGCGCGTACGTTGGTTTCTCCGGCCACGCTGTAGTCCTTGCCATTGCGGCTGAGAACGACGGGCGGCTGAGCAGGTGCATCAGCACCTCTGCCACCGAAGCCGCCGCCCGGACCACCCGCCCCGCCTGGACGGGCAGCTGCGCCCGGACCACCGGGCCCGCCGGGACCACCGCGCCCGCCGGGACCTGCGCCACCGCCACGAGGACCGAAACCGCGGAAACCAGGCGGGACGACGGCGCCGCCCACAGTCATGCGCCCGACATCGCCCTTGCACACCGCAGCGTTCCAGGTGAGCTTGATCTGGCAGGCTTCGTCGATGGCAATTCCGTCATTTTCGTCGTTGATGAGAACGAAGGAGTCCGTGACACCGCTGACCGAGCCGTCAACGTCGTGGAACACCGAGGTCTTGTAGCTCCCGTTGCCGTAATCATCGTTGCTCCACTTATGCTCCATCGGCGGGAAATACACCGGCTTGGCGTTGATGAATTTCGCGCGCTCTATGGTGTTGTTGGAGCTCATTCCGAAGCTGGTAAACAGCAGGTAAGAGATCGCTCCCGTCTTGCGGGTGGCGTTGTCCTCGTAGTTCACGAAGGTGTCATTGACCAGCTCATGATGGTAGTCGTAGAACTCGTAGCCGCGGATCGGGAAGTCCGCGACTTTGGGCTCCGGCAAGCTGCGCCCGTACGCCCTTTCCGCCGGCGTGCTGGGGTTGCCGACGTTGTCGGTCTCGCCCACGAACAGCGAGTCGACCACCCTTGACGTATAGGCGGATTGACCGAAGTTGCCGGACGCATGCGTGTAGCCGATGGCGTTGTCGGCGAGCTTCAAGTTCTTGTACAGGTGCATCTCACCGCGGGACCACAAGCCGCCATTGCGGTTCTTGTAGCTGGTGAAATCCTCGATGACCGACGCCACTTGAGGGCTGTTCGCGTCAGCGGGGTTGGCAAGGGAAATATACCCACCGACGGCGAAATGGCCATCGGCCCTGGGGCCGCGGTCCATCATGAAACCGTCAAAGTTCGAATGGGCGGTGTTGCCCTTGAACTCCCGCACCTGCATTCGACGTGGCCAGGTGGCCTTGCTGACATCCGTGCCTTCGAACACGCCCGTCGGATGCACCGGCATGGCGTACCAAAAACCCGTCGCCTCGGACCCTGCGGCCACGTTGTCCCGGTAAATGTTGTCCGGATTGGTGATCCAGAACGTCGACACCGTATTGTCGGAAGGGATCAGGATATCGTTGGCGTTCTGGCCGTCCGTATTGAAGTTCTTGCCGCCCGTCGATCCAAACGGGGCGAGGTTGGTCGGGACGCACGGCTTGTCCGGATGGCACTTGGTCAGGATGCCTAAGTTGTGAACGAACTGGTTATCGTGCTCGACGGCGTCTTCGAGGAAGAAGCAGTGACCGATGTTGTTGTAGGTCACGTTGTTTTCCACGTGCACGTAATTCGTGCCATGCACGGTCACGCAGCGGCTGTAGGTGTCGTGAATCGCGGAATTCTCGATGTATTGGCCTTTGGCATCGCCGACCAGATGCCAGTGGATCGGATAGCGGGCCAGATGCATGTTCTGGCCCATGCGGTTCAGCTCGACGCCGGAGACATACATCTGGCTGCCGGGCATCGCCATCACGTGCCCACCAAACAGTGTCTTTTCCGAGTCGGGCGAAGACTGGATCAGAATATTGCGCGACAGCATGCCGACTTCGCCGCGTTCATCCACGTTGAAGGTGATCTTGCCGAAGTGCATGTAATTGAGCTTCTGGTGCAGCGTGATCGTGTTGCCTTTGATGGCTGAAATGGTGCGCCGCTCGGCCTGATACGGATCGAAATCCGTGGACGCGAGCACGATCACGTCACCAGCCCGCCAGCCCGAGGCATTCAGCACTTCGATTGAACTGCTGCCAGCCTCGGCCGTCTTGGCGAGTTTCGTCCAGGTGTTCGACGTGCGGTTGCCGTGCAGGCTCAAGATGCCGCCCGCCATCATGATGCCGCGATCCCCCATGCCAATCGGGTCTTCGTCTTTGACGTTGTCGGTCAGCGTTATGGTCGCCTTGTGCGTGAAGGGCTTGGCTTCGCTGCCGATATCCAGTTCCCCGTGCACCGCCACCCACTCGGTGGCGAGCTCGAGATCGGACTTGTCTGCGAAGCGGAGCGTTCCTTCTACCATCACACCGCCCAGCGCCGGAGGACTGACGTCCAGGACCACGTCCTTGCCTCTTTCGATGGTGACCTTGTCGCCTGCGACTGGGACCTTGTGGTTTGGCCAGGTGGCCGGATCAGACCAGTTCATCGGCTTGGCCGCTGATCCGGCATTCTGGGCCTGCGCGGCAGCGAATACGCTGGCGAGAACAAATGCCGGAACGAGCGATACGAGAAGGAACGAGCGATTTCTCTTGCTCATGATCCTGCCCCCTTCTTGAAGATGATCCCGTACTTGAGCGGCAGAGGATAGCGCGATTGCCCGCCGTCCGGCACATATCACGCAACCCCCGCAATCCGAAGCCTTCGAATACAGAAAGAGGGCCACGCAAAGCACGAGCGCACTGGCCGGCGAGCGGCCGCGGCTGCCAGACGATCCCGATGAGCCGCCGCTGTTCGCGCTCAATCGCAATGCGCGAGTCGATATAGATTGGCGTACGAGCCGGTGTAAGTGGCGCGGCGAGACGATGGACTACCGTCGTGGAAGAGCCATAAACTAGTTGAAATTGAAGATGTCCTCGTCGGGTTTCGGCCGGCTCATGCCCTTCTCCCAGTACTCGTCCCAGATCTGCGCCCACGGCCGGTTGTACATGTCGAGCACCTCGAACGGGATCACCTTGGGCGGCGCCACGGGCGTCGCTCGGCCGTCGATCGGGTAGATCGTCTCGAGGCATTGCGTGAACACGTACGGATCACCCTCGTCGAAGTCGCCGAGCTTGACGAGGTCGCGCACGATGCGAATCGGCTGCACGAGCGCCTCGGAGTCGTAGAACACCGCCTCGTGATGCAGGCCGATCAGCGTGCCGCTCGCGTCGCGATTCGGCGTGTAGATCTCGATCGTCTGCATCTGATGGGAGAACTCGAAGGCGCCGTGCGACGTCCAGGCTTGGACGTTCGACGTCCACGTGATGAGCGCGTCGCCGTCCCAGAAACCGATCGTCTCGCCGTACCAGCGCGGCACATCCGCACCGAGTCGCGGCACGGAGCCGGCCATATCGAACTTGCGGCCGATGTGGATGTTCGTGATGAAGTTGCCCGACGACGACGTGAGGATCTGCACGAGCTTCGGCGCGACCATGATCTGACGCACGCCGGTGCCCGCGAAGTGGAAGCGCCGCATGAACCCTTCGGGCCAGCAATACATGCCGGGCCACTGCGGCGCGGTCCCTTCGTGGTACACCTGCTGCACCATGCGCATTTGGTACTCGGGCGTGAGCAGCGACAAGATGGTCGGAATCTGGTTCCAGAGCATGCCGTACCAGGTGCCGAAAGCCGTCTCGATCGAGATGCTGCCGTAACGGCCGTTCCACTCCAGCGGCAACGTCTCACGCGTTTGCGGCGTGGGGCCGCCGTGCTGCTGCGCCTCCTTGAGCAACGCGTTGTAGTGCCCCTCCGCTGTCTTGAACGGATACGGGCTCACGATACCGTCGCGCGGGTAGTCGCGATCGCAGTAGCCCCAGGCCGCAGTCTCGGGACCGCCGCGAATCGTCGCCATGCTGAAGCTGCTCGCGCCGCTTTGCTGGTCGAGCGCGAGGCCACTGTTGCAACGGAAATATCGCGGGTCGCTCCACAGAGCGCGGTCTTTGTAGAAATCCTTGCTCGTGAAAACGTCGACGGGCAGCGGCGTGACACCGGGCGGCGCGGCGCCGTCGAAAGCGGAGCCGACATCGATCGTCTTGTCGCCGTCCTTGAGACGAAACGGACCGACGATCGGGTACGTCGCGAGCAGCGTGGAGAGATCTGCCGGGCTGCCGCTCGGATGCGGAAATTCCTTCGGCAGCGGCCACCCACGGCCGACGCTCTTGACGCTTCGGCCGACTCTGTCGACCGTCCCTGTCCCCGTGACGCTCTGCGCACCGCAAGACAACGACACCAGCATTGCGGCCGCGATCGCGACCACCCTCGACGAGATCCCCATGCGACTCCCCCCGGAACCGTCAGCGAACGCTGTTCAACGCGAGCATTCCACAAAACGCTGTCGCTTGCCTGGCAGCGCCAACACTCGTCAGCGAGTCACACCCGACACTTTGAGCCTGATCCGGTACACCGCGTCGCACGCCGTGATGAACAGGCTCTTGCCGTCGCGATCGCCGAAAGCCACGTTGGTCGCGCAGATCTGGCGCTTCGGCTCGTCACCCACGATCGGCAGATTGAGATAACCGAGCAGCTTCCCCGTCGGCGCCGTGATGCGCACGATGCCGGGCCCCGCGCCGCTCGTCGAATAAACGTTGCCGAGCGCGTCGGTCTTCATGCCGTCGCCGATGCCGGGGCCTTCGGTGAACAGCATGCCGGCGCCGAGCGAGCCGTCGGGCTCGACCTCGTAGCGCATGAGCTTCTGAAGCGCCGTGAGGTAAAGGTAGTGCTCGTCGGGCGACAGCGCGACGCCGTTCGGAATGCCGCCGAGCGCTTCGGCGCCGAGCACGAGGCGCGACTCGCCACCTTCGACGAGCCACACACCGTTCGGCATTTGCTTGTCGGGGCTCGCACCCGCGTCGCGCAGACCGAAGTCGTTGTCGGTCAAATACACGCCGTCGTCGCCGCGGATCGCGATGTCGTTCGGCCCGCTGAAGCGCTTGCCGTCGGGCGCGCCGCTGGAGAGCACCGTGCGCGTGCCGTCGGGCTCCAGGCGCATGAGCTTGCGATCGTTGTCGGCGCACCAGATGAGCCGCCCCTTCGAGTCGAGGCCCGTGCAGCTCGGGCCGATCAGCAGCACGTGCGAACGGCCGCTGCGCGTTTGCGCACCCGTGTGATTCACGTCGCTGCCCGTGTAACCGGCCTGCTCCATGAATACGGAGACGCGTTTGTCGGCCGCGATCTTGTAGATCACGTTGTCGAGCAGCCCCGAGACGAGCAGGTAGCCCGAGTTGCCTTCGGGCACCCAAACCGGGCCTTCGTTGAGACCGAAGCCGGTCGCGAGCGTCTCGAGCTTGGCGTTGCGCGCGACGACGGCGTCGAGGCCGGGATCGGCGCGCTCGACGTTAAACGGCTTCGGCGCCGGCGGCGGACCGTCGCCGCGCATCGTGGGCCGAGATCCTTGCGCGAACGCCGCGTCGACGCCGAGCACCGCGACGAGCAACACCAACACGACTCGAGCGAACTGCGTGCACATACCGATCCCCCTTCAAGCCTCCACGCCGGAGGCCGTCAAGAATAGACGCAGGACAGTCCCGTTGCGACTCGTCCGACTCGAGCAACACGAGCTGCGACGCGCGTCACTCGGCGCGAGCGGCAACGAGTGCGCGCGCACGGTCGGCGAGATCCTCGAAGCCGAGCGCGCGGAGCGCATCGATCTCGGCACCGCGCCAGCGCAAATCATCGAGCGACTCGGCAAGCGGCACATCGGTGCGCAGCGTTGCGAGCCGGCGATAGAGCTCGACTTCGTCACGCCGCGCGTGCAAGTTCTCGGCGAGCGCTGCGGCGCCGCGCACGACCACGGCCCAGTCGGCCGGATCGTCGGGAATGCGCTCGAGCGTGCGATACTCGGCCAGCACGGTCGCGGCCGACTTCGCGCCCCAGCGCGGCACGCCGGGATAGCCGTCGGCGCTATCGCCGACGAGCGCGAGCCAATCGGGAATCGACTCCGGCGGCACGCCGAACTTTGCTTCGACGCCGGTGGCATCGAGCGTTTTGCGCCGGATGCGATCGAAGCACACGACCTGTGTGCCGCGCACGCATTGAGCGAGATCCTTGTCCGGCGAGCAGATCACAACTTGCTCGACGCCCGGCACGCGCGCGAACCGATGTGCGGCCGCGGCCAACGCGTCGTCGGCCTCGAACTCGACCATCGGCCAGACGACGAGGCCGAGCGCGCGACAAGCCTCCTCGGCGGGTCCAAACTGCGCGAAGAGCTCATTATCGATGCCCTCGCCCGTCTTGTAGCCCGAGTACAAGCCGTTGCGAAACGACTCCACCACCTGATCGAACGCGACGCCGACGTGCGTGACGCCCCGCTCGCCGAGCAGCGCGAGCATCGAGCGCAGCAGCCCGCGCACGGCGCCGATCTCGCGGCCGTCGTCCGTTCGGCGAGACGGAGCGCCGTAGTACGCTCGAAACAACTCGAACGTGCCGTCGACCAAATGGACCTTGATCTTTCTCAAGACGCTCCGCCAATCGCTCCCGCTGCACGCCGGTGCTAGTCTACGCAAAAGCACTTGGGGGGATCACCGGCATGAAAATCGTCGTGGCCATCGCCGCGTTGCTCGGCGCTTCGATCGTATTCGCAGATCCGGTCGAGCCGACGCCCGCGTTCCCGGGCCAGACGGACGCACCGCCGCCGGCGCAAAAGTCGCGGTATCGCACCGAGGTCATCACGGACAAGCTTCAAAGCCCTTGGGCGCTCGCGTTCTTGCCGGACGGCAAGTTCCTCGTGACGGAACGGAAAGGCACGATGCGCACGGTCACGCGCGACGGCAGAGTCTCCGATCCCATCGCCGGCGTGCCGGCGGTCAAGGTCGTGGCCGCGCAGAGCCTGCACGACGTCGTGCTCGACCCGCATTTCGCCGACAACCGCTACCTCTACTTCACGTACTTCGCGCCGCCAAAAGGCGAAGCACCGCGCGAGTGGCCCATCGATCACTTCTACACGGAGGTCTGGAGCAAGACGCTGGCCGAGCGGCGCACGCTCGATCTCGGCAGCGAGCGCGTCGGCCGCGCACGCTTGAGCCGCGACGAGCGCAAGCTCGAGGACGTAGAGGTCATCGCCGAATCGCACGTCGAGCGGCGCATCGCGTTCGCGCCCGACGGCACGCTCTACGTCACGGGTGCCGACGCGTTTCGGTTCTACGATTCGGATCTCGACGGCGTCGACCACGACTTCACCGACGAGCCCGACATCCGGCGCAATTTCAGCGGCCGCGTGATTCGGATCAATCCCGACGGCTCGATCCCGCACGACAACCCGTGGCTGTGGCGCGCGACGGTGCCGCGCGAGACGTTCGCGCACGGCCTGCGCGATCCGGAGGGTGCCGCGATCAATCCGGCCACGGGCGAGCTTTGGGTCACGGACCACGGCCCCCAAGGCGGCGACGAGATCAACATCATTCGCGCGGGTCGCGACTACGGCTGGCCGAACGTCTCCTACGGCACGCAGTACGACGCGCGCCAGCCCGACGGCAAGCAGAACGTCCCGGTCGGCAACGGCCGGCATTCGATGCCGGGCGTCGAGGAGCCCATCTACTATTGGGTACCGTCGATCGCACCGTCGGGCCTCGCGTTCTACACGGGCGATCTGTTCCCCGAATGGCGCGGGAATCTGTTCGTCGGCGCCATGGCGGGCCGGCATCTCGTGCGGCTCGTGCTCGACGGAGAGCGCGTCGTCGCCGAGGAATCGCTGCTCGCGGACCTCGATCTGCGCATTCGCGAGGTTCGCCAAGGACCGGACGGCGCCTTGTACGTGTTCGGCGGCAACTCGCTGATCAGGATCTCGCCGGCGCAATGAAACCGTTCAGACAACTGTCCGCAATCATAGCGATTTGCGTTGTCGCAACCGCGTCCGCCGACGTCCCTTCGGCCGACAAAGTGCTCGACGCAGCGCTCACCCAAGCGAAGGCCGAGCACAAGAATGTCCTCGTTCATTTCGGCGCATCCTGGTGCGTGTGGTGTCGACACCTCGATGCGATGCTCGAGAGCCCTCAGCTCAGCGGGATTTTTCACGACAACTACGTGATTGCGCATCTCACGATCATGGAAAGCGCGGACAAGAAGGCTCTCGAGAACCCCGGCGCCCAGGAGCTAGTGGACAGGGCCGTCGGCAAGGTCATGAGCGTGCCGTTCTATATGTTTTTCGACGGTGACGGGCATCGTCTGGCCACCTCTCTGGTCATGCCGGACGGCGGAAACATCGGGCACCCCGTGTCCCCCCAAGAAATAGAAGCGTTCGTGGGCCTGCTCGAGAAGACGGCGCCGCGTATGACGGCCGCACAGCGCAACGAAGTGGCGGCCTACCTATCGAAGCAGAAACACTAGCCGCCGCCCAGGCACGCTCGGCCCCCGCAACCGCGATGCTTGTCAGGCCCGGCGCGTTCACTATCATAGGCGCTCCGCCTCGACCGCCTCCCTCGATCCCGTTCATGACCGCCATCATCTCGATCAAAGATCTCGGAAAGACTTACGACACGGGCTTCGAGGCGCTCAGGCGCACGAATCTCGAGATTCGCCGCGGCGAGATCTTCGCGATGCTCGGCCCGAACGGCGCCGGCAAGACGACGCTCATCAACATCGTGTGCGGCATCGTGAATCCGACCGTCGGCACCGTGACCGTCGACGGCCACGACATCCTCAAAAACCCCCGTGGTGCCCGCTCGCTCGTCGGCCTCGTGCCGCAAGAGCTCACGACGGATGCTTTCGAGACCGTTTGGGACACCGCAAGCTTCAGCCGCGGACTCTTCGGCAAGCCGAGGAACCCTGCGCACGTCGAACACGTGCTCAAGTCCCTGTCGCTGTGGGACAAGAAGGACGCGAAGATCATGACGCTGTCCGGCGGCATGAAGCGTCGCGTGATGATCGCCAAAGCGCTCGCGCACGAGCCACAAGTGCTGTTCCTCGACGAGCCGACGGCCGGCGTGGATGTGGAGCTGCGCCAAGACATGTGGAACGTCGTCAGAGGGCTGCGCGAGTCGGGCGTGACGATCATCCTCACGACGCACTACATCGAGGAAGCCGAGGAGATGGCCGACCGAGTCGCCGTCATCAACCGCGGAGAGATCATTCTCGTCGAGCAGAAGACCGATCTCATGAGCAAGCTCGGCAAGAAACAGCTGACGCTGCAGCTGCATGACCCGCTCGACTCGCTGCCCGAGGCGCTTGCCGCTTACCGCCTCGAGCTCAGCGCCACAGGGCTCGAGATCGTCTATACCTACGACACGCAAGCCGAGCGCACCGGCATCACGCTGCTGCTCGCAGCGCTCGCCGAGGCAGGCGTCAGGTACAAGGACTTGAGCACGACGCAAAGCTCGCTCGAGGAGATTTTCGTGAGCCTGGTCAAGAGATCCCCATGAACTGGTACGCCGTCCGCGCAATTTACTTCTTCGAGATGGCGCGAATGTGGCGCACCGTCGTGCAGAGCATCGTCGCGCCAGTGCTGTCGACGTCGCTATATTTCGTCGTGTTCGGCTCGGCCATCGGCTCGCGAATTCAGCAGATCGACGGCACGAGCTATGGCGCGTTCATCGTGCCGGGCCTCATCATGCTGTCGCTGTTGACGGAGAGTATCGGCAACGCCTCTTTCGGCATTTACTTCCCGCGTTTCACGGGCACGATCTACGAAGTCCTGTCGGCGCCGGTGTCGGCCGCCGAAGTGCTGCTCGGCTACGTCGGAGCCGCGGCGACGAAGTCGATCCTGCTCGGGTTCATCATTCTCGGCACGGCGGCCATCTTCGTGCCGCTGCACATCGCCCATCCGGGCTGGATGCTGCTCTTCCTCGTGCTCACCGCCGTCACCTTCAGCCTCTTCGGCTTCATCATCGGCATCTGGGCCGACAGCTGGGAGAAGCTGCAAGTCATTCCGCTGCTGATCGTCACGCCGCTCACGTTTCTCGGCGGCAGCTTCTATTCGATCAGCATGCTGCCCGAGGCGTGGCAGAAGATAACGCTGTTCAATCCCGTGGTGTATCTCGTGAGCGGCTTCCGCTGGTCGTTTTTCGAAATCGCCGACGTGCGAGTCGGCGTGAGCATCTCGATGACGGCGCTCTTTCTCGTCATCTGCCTCACGGCCGCGTCCTGGATGCTCACGACCGGCTGGAGGCTCAAGAAGTAGCGCGTCGGCCGGCCATCCGGGTCTTCGCGCCCGCGCCGGCAGGCGCGTCCGCGGAGCTAACGACTGGCCCAGCGGTCTCAGTTTCAGTACTGTTAGGCTTCTTTGGGGGGAGAGTCGATGCCAATGAGATTCGTCGGGCTCAAGCTGGCTGCGTATGCCGTACTGCTCATCACGGTAGCGGGGCTCGCGCCGCGCGGCGCCGCTGCGCAAACCGCGAAAACGATGAGCCATCCCGATTTCAGCGGAGTATGGTTCCCGGCCGGAAAGACGCAGACACCGCAGAAGCTGCCCTATAACCCAGCGGCGCAGAAACTCGCCGACGACTACGCGGCGCATTTCACGCTCGACGACGATCCGGGCCGTTATTGTATTTGGCCCGGCATGCCCCGCGCCATTTGGGGCGCACCGTTCAGCGTGGAAATCTTTCATCGCCCGCAAGATCTCACGATCTATTGGGAAGGCTACGGCATGTATCGAAAGGTCTACATGGCCGACGCGAATCCGCCGCCCGCCATCCTGCCGAGCTCGATGGGCCATTCCATCGCGCACTGGGAGGGCGACACGCTCGTGATCGAAACGGATCACCTGAAGCCCTATCCGTACATGACTCGTATGGCCACCTCCTCCGACGCGCACGTCCTCGAGCGCATGCACGTGGAAGAGCGAGAGAAGAACGGCAAGAAGACCAAGGTGCTCGTCGACGACGTCACGCTCACGGATCCCAAGGTCTATACGGAGCCGATCCACATCAAGGCGGACCTCGCGTTCAGACCGGATCTCTATGTCATCGAATACACGTGCACGGATGTATTGTGGGACGAATATTTGGACCGGCGCGGCCTGAGCTTGCCGGACTTGGATGCGCTCCCTGCTCGACAATGAGGGAAATTTTATGAAACGAGCATTGCTGACGATTCTCGGTGTGGTGGGTACCGCGATTGCCACGGCAGCGGCGGCGCACCACTCTTTCGCCGTTTACGACATGGACCACGAAGTCGAGTTCAAAGGCGTCGTGGACACGGTGCAATTTCGCAATCCGCACATGTCGATGACGCTCACGCACGAAAAGCAGGACGGAACGAAGGAAACGATTCATTTCGTCGAGGGCGCACCGGCCAACATGCTGGTACGCATGGGGCTGACCCCCGAGATGATCAAGTCCGGACAGAAGATCACGGCGATCGGCGCACCGCGCAAAGACGACCCGAACGCCTATTTCCTGAAGTCGATCATTCTGCCGGACGGCAAGCGCTTCGACGGCTTCCCTGCAAAGCGGCCGACCGCTCCGGAATAAACCCGTCGGTCGAGCCGTGGGTGCCCGCCGACACGAGCATCCGACGGCTCGACTTGCTCGAAAGGTCAGGCCGCCGTCGCGCCCCTCAGAGCCCCGGCCGAAGCCGGCTGTCCTTCGTCCGCGGCAACCTCGCTCGGCTGGTCGGGGGTGAGTTTCAGGAACAGCAGCACACCCGCCGCAAACAGCGACCCGAGCGCCATGATTGCCGAAATCACGGGCAGACCGAAACCGCCTTGGAACAGGAAGCCCGCTACGGCCGGCGCGAGCACCGAACCGCCGCGCCCGACACCGATCGCAAAGCCTGTACCGGTCGCGCGCACGTGGGTCGGGTAAGCGTGCGCGAAGATCGCGTAGAGACCGACGATGCCGGCATTCGTGAAGAACCCGGCCATGAAGCAAATCGTGCCGAGCTTGCCGAGGTCTGCCGGTGACTGGCCGAAGATCATGACCATGACGGTCGAGAGCACGAGCACGGCGATCGTAAGCGGCTTCAGACCCCAGCGCAGCGTCAGCAACCCGAAGATCGCGCCGCCCGTTGCACCGCCCGCCATGTACCAAGTGAGCACGCCGCCCGCCGCGGACGGGGCGAAGCCCATGCGCACGACGATGTCTGGCACCCACTTGAGGATGTAGTAGAAGGTCGTGATGTGGAAGAAGTAGGCCGCCGCGACGATCAGCGTCGTCGCGATGAGCCCCGGCCGGAAGATGTCGCCCACGGAACGCTTGCGCACTTCGTCGGAAACCTCGGGCAGCGCTTGCACGGTGGGTTGACCGATCTTCTTCATGGCGCGATTGATCTTTTCGAGCGCCCCGGGCGGCTGCTTGCGAGTCAACCAATGCACGGACTCCGGAATCAGGAAGTAGACGAGCGGAATGAACACGACCGTGACGGTGCAGCCGAAGTAGAACACTGCCCGCCAGTTGTGGTCGCGCAGCAGGACCGAGGCAATCGTCCCGCCGATCGCGCCGACGGCGGGATAGCCGATCGACATAATCGAGACGCTCAAGTGCTTGCGCCGCGTATTCGAGAATTCGGCCGCAACCGCATTGATGGCCGCGAGCATGCCGCCGATACCGAGCCCCGTGATGACCCGCCATGTCGAAAGCACAAAGAGATTGTCGGTCGTGGTGACCATGAACATTCCGCCGGCCATGAGCACGAGGCATCCCAGCATGAGCGGCCGTCGCCCGATCTTGTCGGCCACGCCGCCGAGCACGATCGAACCGATTGCCATGCCGACGAGCTCAGCGACGAGCACGAGCCCGAGCGCCCCGCGTTCGATTCCCCACTCCATCGCGATGCCGGGCGAGGCATAGCTGATCGAAAGCACGTCGAACCCGTCGAGCCCGTTTAGGCCGATGGTGAGCACGATGATGACGACCTGCATGGCGGTCATCGGTGATTTGGCGAGAATCTCGCGCGGATCGGTCGAAGTGATGGCCATAAAGCCCCCCAAACAGCTGTCTCGGCAGCCTACTGACCGGAGGTTAGCACTTTATCGCAGCAGCCGCCCAACCGCGGCGGCGCGCCGCCCACGAGCCCTTTGCCCGGTCCGCGTTCGCCGCGCTTTGCTACCGCCTTCGAATACGGTATTTTCACGCCCTCACAATCCGGGGGATGCGAAACATAATGAGTCATTATTTCAAGCTCGCTAGCGTGTGCGCCTTGCTTTGCGCGTTGGCGGCACCGGCTGCCGCGCAGTGGCCGCCATACCCGACTCCCAACGTCCCCCGGAAGGCCGACGGCAGCCCGGATCTCGACGCCCCGGCGCCGCGCACGGCCGACGGACATCCCGATTTCACCGGGCTGTGGGAAATCTACTTCAACTCCATCGCCGCAGCGCCGCCGCCGGGTCAGCCGAGCCCTTCGCGCTCGCAGCAAGACGGCGCCGACAACCAGCTCGGCCTGACGCCGAGCACGCCGCCGAAGGATCCCGACGCACCGCCGCGCGCAACGTTCTTCGACATCGGCGCCAACCTTCCGGGCGGCCCGCCGTTTCGGCCCTGGGCCAAGAAGCTGCGCGAGGAGCGCGTGGCCAACAACCAAAAGGACAACCCGGACGCGCACTGTTTGCCGATCGGTTACATGCAGCTGCACGGCCATCCCCAGCCGCGCAAGATCGTTCAGACCCCGGGCCTGATCGTGATGATGTACGAGGCGAACGGCGGGTTGCGGCAGATCTTCACCGACGGCCGGCCGCTGCCCGAGCTCAACGAGGACTTACAGCCTTGGTGGTACGGCTACTCGATCGGTCACTGGGAAGGCGACACGCTCGTCGTCGAGTCGATCGGGTTCCGTGACGATGGCTGGCTCGACGTCGACGGCAGCCCGCTGACCTCACAAGGTAAAATCACGGAGCGGTTCCGGCGCCCGGATTTCGGACACATGGAAATCGACGTCACGATCGACGATCCGAAGGCCTATACGGAACCATTTACGGTTCGAGTGAGCCATAAGATCTTGTTGGACTCGGAGCTGATCGAATTCGTCTGCAACGAGAATGAGAAGTCTTCGCAGCACTACGAGTAGTGGTCATAGCGGGCGCGCAAGCACGCTGGCAGAATAGCCGGAAGGAAAACGGCTGGGAGTTGAGCACATGAAACGCGGTTCACTGTTTGTCGTCGGGGCTGGCCTGTTTCTCGCAGTGGGCCAGGCGTTCGCGCACCATTCGTTCTCCGCCGAATTTGATCGAGACAAGCCGGTCACCGTCACGGGCACCGTCACGAAGGTCGAATGGGCGAATCCGCACGCGCGCTTCTACATCGACGCCAAAGACGAGAAGACCGGCAAGGTCGTCAACTGGGATTTCGAGCTCGCAAGCCCGAACGGCCTCATGCGCCGCGGCTGGACGCGCAACTCGATGAAAATCGGCGACACCGTGACCGTGACGGGCCACGGCGCCAAGAACGCCGAGCATGTCGGTAACGCCAGCACGGTCGTGCTCGCGGACGGCAAGAAGCTGTTCGCCGGCTCCTCGGGCGACTCGGCCAACGGCCAGTAACCGAGAACGTGCGCCGCAACGGTCTTGCTGGAATGAGAATACGCTTCAAGGCGGTTATCGCCGCCGCGGTTCTGACACTGTGCGCGCCACCGGTATTTGCCCAGTGGCCGGCCTACCCCACGCCCAACGTTCCGCACAACAAGGACGGCACGCCCAATCTCGAGGGCCCGACACCTCGCACGCGTGACGGGCATCCGGACTTCACGGGCGTCTGGGAGCACACGGGCCCGGGCGGTATCAACGTCGATCCGGAGAAGCTCAAGTCGCCGGACGGTGGGCCGCCGGCCGCAACGTTCTGGAACATCGGCGCCGGCTTTCCGCAGGGCTTACCGTTTCGGCCGCTGGCCGAGCAGCTGCGCGACGAGCGCGTGTCGAACAATCAGAAGAACAACCCCGACGCTCACTGCCTGCCGATGGGGCTCATGCAGCTGCACTCGCACCCGCAGCCGCGCAAGATGGTTCAGACCCCGAATCTCATCGTGATCATGTACGAGGCGAACAGCGGCCTGAGACAGATCTTCCTGGACGGAAGGCCGTTGCCGAAACTCGACGAGGATCTGCAGCCCTGGTGGTACGGGTACTCGGTCGGGCACTGGGAAGGCGACACGCTCGTCGTCGAGACGATCGGCTTCCGAGACGACGTATGGCTCGACGTGCAGGGCAGCCCGCTGACTCATCTCGGCAAGATGACGGAAAGGTTTACGCGGCCCAATTTCGGCACGCTGCATATCGATGTAACTATCGAAGATCCAGCGGCTTACACGAAGCCTTTCACGGTTCGCGTGAACCAGAAGATCATGCTGAACAGCGAGCTCATCGAGTTCATCTGCCAGGAAAACGAGAAGTCCTCCCAGCACTTCGACCCCTAGCAGCAAAGCCCGCCCCGCCTGCAAGGTCGCGTCTGTGACGCCGCCAGTGGCCTTGTACGTCGCAATATCTTATGCTCCAAGAACTTACCGCACGACCTTCTGCAGCGGCTGCGTGTAAGGAGGACGACCATGCGATTGCGGACATATCAGGCACTGGCGGCAGCCGTCCTGTTAGGGCTGTCCGGCGGTTGCAGCCGAGACGATCTGCCTTCCTCCGCAGAGTCCGCTTCGTCGTATCAACCGAAGTCGTTGCTCGAATCCGTGCTGGTCGGCGATGAGCAGGCCGTAAAGCAGTTCCTCGCCAAGGGCGCCGACCTCAATGCCACCGAGACGGACGGCACGACGCCTCTGATGCGCGCAGTCCACGGACGTTACCCGTCCATCGCGAGCCTGCTCATCGAGGCGGGCGCAAACGTCTCGGCCGGGAATCGCTACGGCGTGACGCCGCTGTACCTCGCCGCCCGGGCGCATGACGCCGCCACGGCGCGCGCGTTGCTGCGCGCCGGTGCCGACGCCAATACGGCGCTTCCCGAGGGCGAGACCGTGCTCATGACGGCCGCAAAGACCGGCAGCGTCGAAATCGTCCGCGCGCTGCTGGGGCTCGCCGGCAGCGCTCCGCTCGGCTCCATCGGCATCGGCGGCTCACCCCCCGACGCCGCCTCGGGCTACGCAGCGGCGGGGACGACACCGGTGCGTCCCGAAAATCTGGCCGACCCGAACGCCAAGGAAGGTTGGTACGGCCAAACGGCCCTGATGTGGGCGGCCGCTGAAGGTCATGCCGATGTCGTCACCGCGCTCATCCAAGCCGGCGCTGACATCGACGAGCATTCCGACCGCTTCGATGCCCCCGAGCCACACCCGGATCGGCTCGAAGAAGGGTTCGCGTATCCGCAAATTCCTCGCGGGCAGCTCACCGCTTTACATTTCGCCGCGCGGCAAGGCCGCCTCGAGGCGGCGAAGGTCCTCGTCGATGCGGGCGCCGATTTGAACGCCGTGGACGAAGACGGCGCGACCGCCCTCGTGCTCGCAACGCTCAACGGCCATTTCGACTTGGCCGGGACGCTGCTCGAAGCGGGTGCCAATCCCAACGTCGCCGACCTGTTCGGCCGCACGGCGCTCTTCGTCGCTGTGGATCAACATGGACTGGACGCAAGCCCGCAGCCGGCGAGCAAGGTTGCGGACGATCTTGCGGCCCTGGATCTCGCGAAGCTCGCGCTCGAGAAAGGCGCGAATCCCGATGCGGCGCTCACCAGAGCGCTGCCGCGCCCTTCCGCACAAGGACAGGAGGAGAATCCGATCCTGAATGCCGGCGCTACGGCCTTTCTGCGCGCGGCGATGTCGGGTGACCTCGAAGCGATGAACCTGCTGCTCGCAGCTGGCGCAAACCCGTTGGCTGCGACGGCCGAGCGCAAGCCGACGAACCTCGGAGGCACGGAGCTGCCGCCGAACGGCGGCACGACGACGCTCATGGTTGCGGCCGGCGTGGGCTGGCAGGAGTCGATCAGTCGCGGCCGCGACAGCGACGCCATCGCCGCGATTCAGTTGCTGCTCGACCGCGGCGCAAACATCAATGCCGCAAACCAAAACGGTGACACCGCGCTGCACGGGGCGACGCTGCGCGGCTCGACCGCAATCATTCAATTCCTAGTCGATCACGGCGCGAATCTCAACGCCAAGAACTCCAAAGGATGGACGCCGCTCGACATCGCAATGGGTCAACCCGACGAGCGGATTCCTTACAACGAAGCGACGGCCGCATTGTTGCGTCAACTCATGCGCCGCTCATGAACGCCTCTTCGTCATCTAGAACGAGAACTTGACGCCGACGCGTAGCGTGCGCGGCTCTTGCGCGCGGCTCACTCGGCAATCGGTCACGCCGCAATCGATGTCTGCGGAAGTCAGACCGGGCGGGTCGAACCCGGCCACATAGGCCGGATACCAATACACGATGTCTTTACCCTTCCTGTCGGTCAGGTTGAAAATCTCGGCGAACAGAGTCGCTTTGCCGATCGTATAGGCACCGCGCACGCCGACCGAAATGTCCCCGCCGACTCGATGTTGATTGTCGGGCGTGAGCGCGTATGGGCCGAGATAGCGCACGCGCATGCTCGCCTCCCACTTGTCTTTGACCGCTTGCATGCCGAACTCACCCGCGTTCTCGACCGATTGTTCGATGTACACACCTTCGGGATTGTCGACATAGCGCGCCGTGCTGCCGGTATAAACGGCATCGATGCCGAGCCAGTCGATCGGCCGCCAAAACAGCGTGAGCTCATAGCCGT
The DNA here is from genome assembly GCA_963786385.1 of uncultured Gammaproteobacteria bacterium. Classification (GTDB taxonomy): domain Bacteria; phylum Pseudomonadota; class Gammaproteobacteria; order Steroidobacterales; family Rariloculaceae; genus FEN-1219. The sequence goes on along the minus strand of CAWAYS010000005.1, from coordinate 550,918 downwards.
CGCGCCGCGACGCGCCGCGCGGCTCGACCGAGTTGTCGTCGCCGACGAACACGAGCTCGCTGTCGAGGTTCAACCACCAGTAAGCAGCCGTGAGCTTCAGCCCGCCGATCTCGAATCGTGCGCCGCCCTCGTAACCCGTACCGGGCGAGAGGCCCGGCACCGCATTGGTCTGATTGACCACTCCGCGTGCGTCGTTCGAGTGAAAGCCTTTGCCCCAGTTCGCATACAGCTCCACGTCGTCGTTGAGCGTATAGGCGAGCCCGACCTTCGGTGAGACGAGGCTGTCGGTCTTGCTACCCGCGCTGCTCTGTGGCGTCTTGGCCGTCACGTTGAAGTCGTAGGAGTCGCCGCGCAGCGCGCCGAACAGACGCAGCTTGTCCGTGGGAAACCAAGTGGCCTCCGTGAAGACGCCTAAGGACGTTTCCTTGACGGCATTTTGCCCGATGTTCTCGATGAACGTGCGCGCATCCGTGTGATCGACTCCGACATTACCGATGTCGTCATAGCGGAACTCTCCGCCGACATTGACCATGACCTTGCTGCTGTCGACGAGCGTCCGCTGGTACTTGCCGCCCGTCGTCGAGCGGCGATCGAACTGGTGAATCTGGTAATCGTAGGTCGGGTTCGAAAACATGTTCCAGTCGTAATACTGTACATACGCCGTGGCGTTCCAATCCTTGTTGTCGAGGTTCACGGTGCCGATCCACCGCGTCGTGTGACCCGTTGCCGTCGGATCGAGCGCGCAGTAGACATCCGGACACACCGACGAGCCGATCGCTCGCTCCGGAACTTGCTCCGTGGGGCGCCAGTCGGCGTAGTACGCCGACAGGCTTGCCGACAGCATGCCGAAGCTGGTGGACTTGGTGTATTTACCCCACCCCGCCTTGTGGCGCAGATGCTCGGCCTCCTGCCACGGCCCGTCGTACTCGTTGAGCTCCGCCATCCCGACGAGCGTGCTTTCCTTGTCCGTATTCTCGTGTGAGCCGCCGACGGCGAGCCGATCCCAACCGTACTGCCCGGTCTCGAACGTGAGAAACGGTGCATCGAAGTAATTCACCGTCGTGATGAACGACGAGCCGGCCATCGAAAAGTCGCCGACGTCGCCACGGTACACGCCTTTGCGGAAGTCGATGCGCTCGACGGTCTCGGGCATCAAGCCGTTGACATCCAGGTAACCCTGCCCATGGCCGTGGGTGCGCAGATTCCAAGGCATTCCGTCGACATAGGTCGTGAAATCCGTGCCGTGATCGAGGTTGAAGCCGCGCAGGTAATACTGGTTGGCCTTGCCGCTGCCCGAATGCTGCACGGCCACGAGCCCTGGCACCGACTCGAGCAATTCCGCGACGCGCATGAGCGGCCGCACGGCGAGGTCCGCCCCGCCCACGCTGCCTTCGCTGGCCGCGTCGGCCGTGCCGAGCAACTTGATGCCCCGGCCGAATACGACGATCTCCTCGAGTTGCTCGGGCGGCTGGGACACGGGGGCTGCGCTATCCGCACCACTCTGCGACGCCTGCGTGCCTTGAGAAGAGTTCTGGGCGAGCGCCAGCCCGGTGACCAGCAGGCAGACCCCGGCGCCAAGAGCGTGAACCCAAGCAGATCGATACATTGGCGAACTCTCTCCTATCTCGTACCGCCCAGCGGCGGCAGAGCCAATTGAAGCAACGTGGCGCATGCTCGCGGAAACCCCGCTTACTGTCACGCTATTAACGGTTCTTTTAACGGCTAACCATACCGTTAGCGCCGCTATCCCGCACCGAGGCATCCGGTTTAAGCAACCGTGCGGCGTCCCGCCGCCTACCCCTCGTCGCACAGCGCACCGTGCCGCGCGCAAACCGAGGGTTACCCCGCGGCCGGCCCCGGGGGCCGGCGACTGGAAGACGTGCCGGCGACCGGCGATATTCCAAGGTCAGAGCAAGACCGCGGAAGCCAAGCCGAGAAAGATCAAAAACCCCATGCTGTCGGTGACGGCCGTGAGCAGAATGCTGCTCCCCATGACCGGATCGCGGCCGAGCCGATCGAGAATCAGCGGGCACAGGACGCCGACGGCCGAGGCGACGAGCATGTTCAGCAGCATCGCGACGGCCATGACGCCGGCGAGCGGCGCCGAGCGGTAGAGCACGAACGTCGCCGCGGCCATCACGAGCCCCCAGAGAGCGCCATTGATCGCCCCGATCGCGAGCTCCTTACGCAGCAAGAACCGCATGTTGCCCGAGCTCAACTGAGACAACGCGAGCCCTCGTACCACGAGCGCAACCGTCTGGTTCCCGGTGTTGCCACCCGTGCTCGCGACGATCGGCATGAGCGCGGCCAGTGCCGTGAGCTTCTCGATCGAGCCTTCGAACGTGCCGACCACACGCGACGCGATGAAGGCCGTGAGCAGGTTCAAACCGAGCCAGACCCAGCGTTTTCGGCCGCTCTGCCAGATCGGCGCGAAAAGGTCCTCGTCCTCGCTCAGGCCCACCTGGCTCAACGATTGCTTGAACGAGTCCTGCTTGACGCGATCGAGAACGGCATCGACCGTCAACGTGCCCACCACCTGCCGGTGGATATTCACGACGGGCGCACTGATCAAATCGTAACGTTCGAACGCTTCCGCCGCATCGTCGACTTCGTCGGTGGTGAGGAAATAGCGTGGCTCTCGATTCATCGCATCGGCCACCCGCGTGCGTGCGCCACCGACAACGAGCCTGTCGAGCGGCAAGACGCCTTGGAGCACGTTGTCGACATCCACCACGATCAGCGTCGTCAGCTGCCCGGGCAAATTGCGCCGCCGCCGGAGTGAGTTGATCGCGGCTTCGAGAGTCACGTCGGCACGAACCGTGACGGCGTCCAGATGCATGATGGCGCCGACGCTCCCGGCAGGGAACGACAGCACGGATTGCACCTCGGCCCGCTCGCGCGTGTCGAGCTTCGCGAGCACGCTGTCGACTTGCTCCTGCGGCAAACTTTCGACGAGATCGGCGAAGTCCTCCGACTCCATCTGGCCACCGAGCGCCACGAGCTCGGTTTCGTCGAGCAGCGTCACGAGCGACGTGCGCACGGGCGCAGCGAGCTCGAGCAGCACGGCCCCGCGCCGCTCGCGGTGAATCAAGCGCCAGGCGGCAATGCGCTGCTCCTGGCGTAAGCTTTCCAGCACGAATGCCGCGTCGGCCGGATGCAGGCTGTTGAGCTTCTTCTCGAGCTCGACGGCGTGTTGACGCTCGACGAGCGATTGGACGAGCGCGTGCTTGCGCGTATCCGTTCGCGCCACGAGTTGATTGACGAGCGCCTGGCGCTCGAGCAGCGTCGTGACCTCTCGAAGCGTGGCTTCGAGCATCTTCTGTTGTTCGGTTTCGCCGCGCACGCCGATGGTTCCCATCGTTCGTTCAAGATGACGGCGCTCCCTGCGCACGCCTGTGCGCCATGGTACTCCCCGAAGCACGTTTGTGAACGCCGTTCTAGCCTATGTTCAAAAGCACCGAGCAGCGCTACGCTAGCCGCGGCGAAGTCGTCATCTCGTTCTCTTGGGGGGAAATCATGAGCATCAAGCCGCTGCTCGTCGCAACTCTCGGATTGTGCCTAGGCCTTGCTGCGAGCTCTCGAGCTCAGGCGCCGGACGGCGTCTCCGGCAACGACATGGCTTCCTTGCAGGCCGAAGTGGAGCGGCTCAGAAGCCTCATTCCCGGACAAAGCGTTGCGATGACGCAAGTCGCATACAACTTCAACAATCTTTGGTTCGCCGCGCATGCAGGCAACTGGCCTCTTGCGCAGTTCTACTTCGGCGACACACGCGGCCGGCTGCGCTGGGCGCTCAGGATCACCCCGAAACGCAAGATCTCCACGGGCGAGATCGAGCTCGAGCCCATCTTGGACGGTCTCGAGAAGAACCAGCTCGCGAAGCTCGGCGCGACGATCGCGGGCAAAGACATCAAGCAGTTCGAAACGGCCTACCGGTCCACGCTCGAAGGCTGTCATGGCTGCCACGCTGCGAGCGAAAAGCCCTATCTCGTCCTGCAAGTGCCGAGCGCGCCGGCCGAGCCGATGATTCAGTTCGCCATGCACTGACTGCGCCGGCCGGCATCAGCGCAAACGCGCCATCGCATACGCATCGACGAAGGTCCCGTCGCGAAACGAATAGCGCTCGAGCGTTCCCTCGATCGCGAAACCGAACTTCTTGTAGAGACCGAGCGCGGGCTCGTTGTCGGTGTACACCGTGAGCTCGAGCCGCCGCAGGTTGAGCCAGCGGTCGGCGAGATCCACGGCAGACTGCATGAGCGCACTGCCGATCCCGCGACCTTGCCACTCGTCGTGAACGGCCATGCCGATCTGGCCGACGTGCCAGCGGCGCGGCGATCGATCCGGAACCGCGAGCCCGAGGCTGCCGACGAGCTCGCCCTCGGTGCAGGCGACGAGCGCATAGTGATTGCCGGCCTGCTCCTCGAGGCGCTTACGCCACATCTGAGCCGACGGATACGGGAGCTGCAGCGTGCCCCAGATGGCCCGCGGTTGCTCGTGTATGCGCTGCAGGCCCAGAAAATCCTCGGGCTCGGCGCGGCGGATGCGGATTTGTCCAACGATTGCGGTGCTCATAACGAAAAACCCCGGTTAGGCGGCTGCCTTCCCAGGGTTTCGTCAGGTGAGGCAGCCGCGTTTCCAACGGACTGCCTGAAATACACGCGAACTCAGGCCGTCCGACTCCTGTGGATTACGAGGTGCATGGTCGTGCGGTCTTGCGTGTTCATCGCGGTGGCATGGTAATACCGGAATTCGGAACTTGCAATCGATGCGTTGCTTCCCAAGCCGGACATCAATCTCGCAACCGATCGATCTCGTCGCGCAGCGCGCTCGCCTTGTCGGTAGCGATGCGCTCGAGCACACGCACACGTTCTTCGAGCTTGGCGATCGTCGCGTCGCGCGCGGCGAGCGCGTCCTTGAGGGTGTGCAGCTCGTCGGGCCCGCCTTGATGCCGGCCGCGCCGGACATCGAGCGGATAGCCGTGCCGGGCGCGAATCCAAGTACGCGCCACGCCGGCGAAGATCGCCGAGATTGGAATGACGATCCAGATCCAGTTGTTGTTCATCGGCGGCCTCCACTGAACGCCCTCGACAACGCGGCCCGTGTGGGCCCCACGATTCTAGTCAGTGCCGAGCCCAAAAGGCTCGGTCGCGGGACTCTCGTCGATCATGATCCGCGCGAGGTCCCGCGATTCTCGATGCCGAACCCGCGCCACGAGAAACACTGCCACGACGACGAGGCCTATTACCAGCCCCCACCACAACCCCACGGCGCCGTACCCGAGCCCGAACCCCAGCCAGAGGGACACCGGCATGCCGAAACACCAGAAGCCGACGATATTAGCCACCATCGGCACGCGGGTATCGCCGAGACCGCGAAGCAGGCCGATGGAAACGACTTGAAGCCCGTCGAACACTTGGAACACGCCGGCGATGGGCAATAGCAGCACCGCCAGCGCGAGCACTTCCGCATCATTCGTATAAGCGGCCGCAAAGACGCGCGGAAACGCCACGAAGAGCACGGCCGTGACCGACATGAACGCCGCTCCGACGAGCAGCGCCGTTACCGTCGAACGCCGGACGCCGGATGCATCGCCCCGGCCGACCGCGTGACCTATGACCACGGTCGCTGCCGACGGACACGCCGAGCGGCACCATGAAGGTCAGCGATGCGAGGTTCAGTGCGACTTGGTGAGCGGCCACCTGAGTCACGCCGAGCCAACCCATCAGCAGTGCCACCGTCGAGAACGCGCCGATCTCGAGCATCATCTGTGCCCCGATCGGAGCACCGAGCCGGAGCATGCGCCCGATCGGGCGGGGATCGAGCAGTTTGGGCGCGACCGCGCCGAGATAGATGCGCACGTGCTTCCAGGCGAGTGCGACCAGCATCGCGGCCATGAACCAACGACTTACGGTCGTCGCCCAAGCGGATCCGAACACCCCCATCGGGGCAAAACCGAAATGGCCGAAAATGAGCGCATAGTTGAGGCTGGCATTGAGGATGTTCGCTATCACGATAGTCGCGACGATGGGCGCCGTTCGGTGCTGAGCCTGCAACGTCTGGCGCAGCACGATGAATGCAAGGAGCGGCAAGACGGCTGTCGTCACGCGGTACACGTAGCCGGCAGCCGGCAAAATGATTTCCGCCGGTTGCCGCACGAGCGAAAGCACGGGCTCGACGAGCAGCATCGATAGCGAGATCGGCACCGTCAGCACGGCGGACAGTAACAGGCCGCGCTGCAAGCCACGTTGCACTGCCAGTGTGTCCTTGGCGCCGAGCCCCTGGGCGATGATCGGATCGAGAGCCAGCAGCACCCCGAAACCGAAAATCGTGATGACGAAAAAGTATTGGTTGCCGATCGCGACTGCCGCCAGCGCGGTGGCGGAGACGCGACCCACCATGATCGTGTCGACGACACCCATGAGCATCATACCGACTTGGATCAGCACCATCGGCGTGGCAAGCCGTAAGAGGGCTGTCAGATCGGCTCGGGTCGGCCGATTGACCGGCGGGATGAGATGCATCGCGACGACTCGAGGACGCCCGGGGGCACGCATCTTACCCAATGAACTCCACTAACCTACGCTCTGTCGGTGTACGACGTGCGGGCCCTTCGCCCCGATCGATCAAGAGCCCGATCGATCAACAGCGATTGCTCGACGAACGGACCGCGCCATCTGCCGAAGCCGTGGTGGGGGGAGCGTTGTGGGGACTCCGCGGCTCGACAGATGGCGCATCCGCGTCAACCTTGCAGCTGCTGCACTGCGTTTTGATACTCGGTCGGGCTCAACTTGTTGTCGTGGTTTGCATCCACGGTCGCGAACAGCTTCATGATCTCGGGCGTTTTGGTCGCCTCTTCGCGGCTCACGTAGCCATCCTTGTTCGCATCGACGTCGGAAAACTGCGGCGCTTCGGCGGCAGCTGCCGCGGCACCGATCAAGAGCGTTGCTGTCGCGAGCATTGTCAGCGTTGTCTTCATGATCGAGTTCCTCCTGTAGTAGGTACGCTCCGACAGCTGCAATCGACGTGCCAACTACCGCTCGAGCGCGAAACGCGCCCATTTGCTAGCTATCGGGATCCGACGACAGGCCGACGTGTCTGCGTCTTGTAGGCGAGAGGCGACACGATGCGATCGACTCGACCGCGCAATGAGCGCGGACGCACGTTTGCGCTGTCGCCGCAGGACGACGCGATTACAAGTTTTGTAATCGGTCTTCTCGTCCCTGGTGCGTATGCGAAACGCGGATGAGGGAAGTGCCGGCCGGTCGCCGTTGTCGCGGCTGGCACGTCGATTGCACATCATCGATCGAGGGGCCGTTGTTGGCCGGAGACCTGACGGAGGAACACGCCGGCATGGAACTCGAGGGTATTGCTTGGATACTCGTGTTGGCGCTCGATGCACTGGCGATCGTGACCGTGGCGGGCAGCGCATTGCGACCCGCGACCAAGACCGTGTGGCTCATCGCGATCGCGGTGCTACCGCTGGCAGGCGTCGCGATTTGGTGGCTCGCGGGACCGATGCGCTCACGCCTGCGCCACCCACCGTCGCCCGGCGGGCGAGACGTGATCAGGCGCCGTTAGCGGCAAATGCGAGGCGCCGCCCATCGCTTGGTTTCGATGGGCGGCGCATTCGCGGATCGGTCAAACCTGAGTGTCCGTGCCTCTGAGCTTCGCCAACCGTTCAGCCACGTCGGCCCAATTCACGAGCTCCCAAAAGCCCTTGAGCCAATCGCCCTTCAAGTTGCGATACTGCAGGTAGAATGCGTGCTCCCACATGTCGACGACGAGCAACGGCAGCGACCCGGCACCGACGTTGCTTTGGTGATCGTAGACTTGCTGGATCAGCAGCCTCTTGCCGATCGGATCCCAGGACAATGCGCCCCACCCCGATCCCTGGATGCCCATCGCGGCGGCCGTGAGCTGCCCCTTGAAGGCCTCGAAGCTGCCGAAATGCCGATCGATCGCCGTGCCGAGCTCACCGTCGGGCTTGTCACCACCCTCCGGCGACATGTTCTTCCAGAACAGCGAGTGCAACACATGGCCGGACAGGTGGAACGCAAGATTCTTCTCGAGCTGATTGATCGTCCCGAAGTCGCTGCGAGTGCGCGCTTCCGCGAGCTTCTCGAGCGTCTCATTCGCCCCTTTCACGTAAGCCGCGTGATGCTTGCTGTGATGCAAATCGAGAATCTCGCCCGACAAGTGCGGTTCCAGAGCCGCATAGTCATACGGCAAATCGGGCAGCGTGTAATTAGACATTCTCATCCTCCAAGATAAACGACTGCGATCCCTGCGCCGAGCGCACATCGGTGACGACGGCTCGGAGTCGCAACAAAAGCTCGGCGAAGCCGAGCACGCTCTGGCTCACGGCTACAACACGGCGCGGCACGGCTGCCGGCGCTGCGGCGCGTCCGAACCGGCTGAACGCGAATCCGGTAGCGAATGATACGGCCAATCCCTGCTTCGTGCCGAGTGCGCACCGGACGTCGTCCACCAGCGCGCGGCCAGCCGCCGCAATGCGAGCTCGATTTTCGGCAACGCGCCTCGCCTGGTCGCGAACCGCCCGGCGACGTTGACCCAGCTCAGCGCAAAATCCGATGCTGCTCGTCATCCGCCCGCTCCTGTGTAGGCCGGGGTCGCTCGAGCGCCGCACGGAGCTCGGGCCACGTGAGATCGCGGCTCATCCGCAGCGTCGCTCGCCAAAAGCAGGCCGCGAGCAGCATATGCCCGAGAGCCAAAACGAGAGCCGGCAGCGGCCAGCCCACGTCGGACAGCGAGAACGCATAGAGCACACATCCGGCGAAGAGCAGCCAAGCGACGAGCAGCGCCGCACCCGCGAGCACGACGAGCAACAGCATGGAGAGCGCGCTGACGGCCGCCAGGCGCGTCTCCGCCGCAGCGAGCGTTGCGAGATCTAGAACTTGGACACCGACGGCCCGGACCAGCCGCTCGGCCGAAGGCACGGGACCGTCGTGTGCCGCTTGCGAAGCAGCGCTCATCGGTTGCTTACCGTCGGCGAAGCAAACCGCTGAGAATCACGCCGGCGGCAAACGCGAGACCCGCGCTCGCAAACGGGTTGTCCGCGACGTAGGCTGCGCACCTTCGCCAAACCTTCGTCGGCTCTCTCACTCGTTTGCTCGCGAATCTCGCGGGCCTTCTCGGCCGTCTTTGCTGCCGTGTTTCTGACTTCTTGCTCGGCGTCGCCGGCCGTTGCGGCGGCGCGATCGACGGCACGGTGCGCCGCGCCTGCCCATCGCTCGGTCACTCGTTGATCCGACTCTGTGTTGGTACCGGGTGTCTGCGTCATGATTCATTGCCTCCTGTTTTCGAAAAGTGGCGCCCTAAGGGGTGCTTACTCCTCGGCTGCAGGTTTCGTGCCACGGCGCGGACGCAATATCTCGGGCCCGGCATACGCGACGGTTCGCGTAGCGCAGCGCAGTTTTTGGAGGCGTTCGCACGAATTGCGAGCTCGCGCCAACGGCGCGCGCCGGCTGGAAACGAGACGCGCCGCAGCCGGTCTCCCGACTGCGGCGCGTCTCGCGCGCGTGAAGCGGCGTGCTCAGATGGGTCGACGCCCAACGAGCGCGAAGATCACCGCGAGTATCAGTCCGATGACGAATAGTATCCATGCGATCTGGGTCGCAATGCCCGCGATTCCCGTGAAACCGAGCACGGCGGCAACGATCGCAAGAATCAGAAAAGTAGCTGCCCAACCGATCATGTGCCTCTCCTTTCGTCTCGCTTAGTGGGGTAAGAAAAGGGCGCCGGCGTTCACTGTCCGCCGGCGCCGCCCCGCAAACTCCTGCTCGCTGCAGCGCGAGCGAGCAATCAACCAGACTTGCTGATGACGAGCTTGTTCTTCACGTCTTTGACGTCACCCGTGTTGCGGGCGAGTTCCTCGGCCAGCGACTTCTCCTCGCCGCTGGCTACGGCGCCGGACAGCGTGACGACGTCGCCGCGCGTCTCGACGTGAATCTGCAGACCCTTCGTGTTCGGATTGGCGACGAGCTTCGATTTGACCATGGCGGTCGTCGTCGCATCATCGATCCACGTGCCGAAAGAGCGTTCGCCTCCGCGCTCGGTGGCGGCCATCTTGCGGGCATCCTTCTCGACAGTGAGGTCGTTATCCACCTCGACGACGCCCTTGATGCCCTTGGCCAGCTCGCCCGCGAGATCGCGGTCGATGTCGCTCTCCACCCGGCCCGTCAAGTGCACGATGCCTCTGTCCACGTCGGTGTCGATCTTGAACGGGTTCAAGTGCCCGTTAAGGGCGTAAACCGCTTCGAGTTTGCCGGTGATCCACGCGTCCTTCGCGGGCCCTTCGTTGATCTCGCTGCCAAACACCTGCGTGCCTACGAGTAAGCTCGAGACCATCAATGCAGTTACGGCTAGATAGTTCTTCATTGACTTTCCTCCAGTTCGACGAATGTTCTTGCCACATCGGTGCCACCCTCAGTTCAGCTCGCGGCACCAGTCATTCCCTTCGCGCTCGACTTCGTCGCGCCCTCGGCCGTAAAGCTGTTGCACGCGCCCGACGAGCTCGTCTCTTTTTCCGTCTGTACGCTCTAGATCGTCGTCCGTGAGCTTGGCCCAGCGCGGTTGCGCTCTGCCTTTCATCCGTTTCCATCGTCCTTCTAGGCGATTCCGATCCATTACCTCACTCCTTCGCTGTTCTTGGCATACGAAGGTGCAAAGGCCGTGCCAGCCAGGAATCAACGGGTTACGGCGACGTTGAGCGCAGAAATTGCGCAACGTTTCACAAGGATTGAAAGCGTGCGCGCCGTGGTCGCAATCCAACGACACGATGGACACGAGATCAATCGAACGGCTGCCGTCGCCGTTCCGGAGCAGACCAAAGACCGATCGGCTCCGCTCGCGACCTCAAGGCGCCGAGTCTTGACTCTCGTAGGTGTTGAGACGGTTGTAGAGCGTGTTGAGGCTAATGCCGAGCACTTCGGCCGCGGCCTTCTTGTCGCCGTTCATGTGCTCGAGCGTGCGCGTGATGAGCTCGCGCTCGACGTCCCGAATCGAGCGACCGATACGCAGGCCTTGATCTTCGGATGAGTCGGCAAATGGACTCTCGAACCGATTGGGAAGATCGATCTCGTCGGCGTCCTTGTCCGTCATGATCACCGCGCGCTGAACCACGTGCTTGAGCTCGCGAACGTTTCCCGGCCACCGATAGGCTTGCAGCCGTTGCATGCTCTGGGCCGAGAATGCCCGCTGTTCGTCGTCTTCCGCGAGAAAATGTGCGACGAGCTGCGGAAGATCGTCGAGACGTTCGCGCAGCGGCGGCAGCTCGATGGGAAAAACGCTGAGCCGATAGAACAGATCTTCACGCAGCGCTTTGTCGGCGATCGCTTTCTTCGGATCGCGATTGGTCGCCGCGACTATTCGCGAGTCGACGCTGAATTCCTTGTCGCCGCCTACCGGCAACACCATGCTCGTTTCGAGCACGCGTAAGAAATGCGGCTGCAGATCGATCGGCATCTCGGCGAGCTCGTCGAGAAACAGCGTGCCCCCGTCCGCGCGCTTGAAGAATCCCGGATGCTGACGGACCGCGCCCGTGAAGCTACCCTTCTCGTGGCCGAACAGCTCGCTGCCGGCGAGCTCCTTCGAAAGCGAGCCGCAATTCACCGGCACGAATTGCCCGGAGCGAGCGCTGGCGCGATGAATTGCGCCTGCGGCAAGCTCTTTACCCGTGCCGGTCTCGCCGAGAATGAGCACCGGGCTGTCGGTCCCGCCAACCCTGTCGATCTGCTCGTAGACGCGCTGCATGCGCTCCGACTCGCCGATCAAGAGCCCGAAGTGCGAGCCCTCCTCTTCCCGGTCGCCGCCTGCGTCTTCGGCATCGACTTCTTTGAGCAGCGCAACGAGCTCGCGACTGTCGATCGGCTTCGTCAAATACGACACCGATGGACCGCTTAGATTCTTGATCAAAGACTTGATGCCCGGGTGGCCTGTGATCACTACCAGACGTTTGATCACGCTGTCGCGCAACTCCTCGAGCAACTCGAGCCCATTGCCGTCGGGCAGCATCAAGTCGAGCAGCAGCACGTCGGGCGACGCAACCGAAAGCATCCGTCGTGCCTCGGCAAGCCCGTCGGCGGTGTCCACTCTATGTCCGTGCAGCGACAGCATCTCGGTTGCCGCGGCCACGAAATCGGTTTCGTCATCGACCAGCAAGACTTTGGCCATGTAGGAAGCCGCTCCGCCCAGATTCACCTGTCGGCATTCTATACTGGCTCGAAGTCGCCACGAGCAGGGCGCGGGCCGCGCCGGCACAGGATTGCACGGCGTTGACCCCTGCGAGGTCAGCAAGGAGAATCGAAAACCGCATGGGTGAACGCTCGCAAAGTGAGCTGGCCGGCTGGATTCGACATCTGCCGCTGCTAGCCGGTGCCTGTGTCGCGGCTCTCGGCGCAGCGGCTCTGATCGGTTGGGCGGAGGACATTGCGTGGCTCGAAAGCCTGTCGCCGCGCTTCGTGTCGATGAAAGCGAACGCGGCCGCAGGTTTCGTCGCGCTCGGACTGTCTTTGATGTTGGCAGGTATGTCTCGCGCCTGGCCGACGCGAGTCGTGCGCTGGGCGCTCGAAGTCACCGTGCTCGCGCTCGGGGTCGCCACGCTGACTCAATACGTCGCGGGCACCGATCTCGGAATCGATCAGCTGCTATTCCCCGCCCCGCTCAACGAGTTTCAGACCGTAGCGCAGGGCCGCATGTCGGCCATCGGCGCCGCCTGCCTCGCGCTGGCGGCAATCGCGCTGCTCGCCGAGCGTGCAGGCAGTCCGCGCGGTATTGCGGTCGCGCGCACGCTCGCAACCTGCGTCGGTATCGTGGGCTTGCTCTCGTTGCTCGGCTACCTGTACGGCGCGCCGGTCCTCTACCGTCCGCTCACCGAGACGACGGCCATGGCGCTGCAATCGGCAGTCGCATCGATCCTGCTCGCTTCCGGCACGGTTGCGCTGCATCCGGAATACGGACTGCCGAGCATAGCCACCGGACGAACGCTTGTCGGCACACATGTGCGTTGGCTATTCCCGACCGCCGTCCTGATCCCGCTGCTGATCGGCGGGATCGCGGTGCAAACGTACGAGACCTTCGGCGTTGCACGCGTGTCGATCGCCATCACGGCGGCCGGGACCACGATCACGATAGGACTGGCCATCGGGCTTGCGGCCCTGTGGCTGCGTCGGATGGAAGATTCGCTCGAGGTCAGCAACCGCGCCCTGGCGGCGACGCGCCAGGGCGTGTTCATCGCCGAAGGCAGCCGACCGGGCCGGCCGATCGTGTACGTCAATGAGGCCTTTCTCAAGGTCTCCGGCTATTCGCAGCGCGAAGCCTTGGGACGCGATTGCGGCTTCTTCGTCGCCGCGGATACCGACGAGCCGGCGGCTCGCGAGCTTCGCGCAAGCTTCGATGCACGCGCCGACTGCACCGTCGTGCTGCCCTGCAAACGCAAGGACGGCACGGTGTTCTCGGGACGGCTTTCCGTATCCGCCGTGCCCGGGAGCGACGGCGCCGATCACGTCGTCGGCCTGTTGGAGGACGTCACGGCGGAGCAACTCGCGGCAAAGGCACGGCTCGAGCTCTTGGCGGAAGCGTCGCAGGCGCGCAAGGATGCCGAGGCGGCCAATCGCGTGAAAGACACGTTCTTTGCGACGGTCACGCACGAGCTGCGCTCGCCGTTGAATGCCTGCTTGATGTGGCTCGACGTGCTCGCGCTGGGTCCGCTTTCGGCGAAAGCAGCCAAAGCCGTCGACGCCATCACGCGCAACCTCAAGATTCAGACGCGACTGGTCAACGACCTCATCGATGCGGCGAAAATCTCCTCCGGAGGCATCGAGATTCACCCGGAAACGTTCGACGCGGCGGCGTTGATCGAAAACAGTGTCGAAACTTGGCAGCTGCTTGCAGCCACGCACGAGGTGAAGTTCGACTACGCGGTGGAGCCGGGCGAATACCCTTTGAACGCAGACTCCGAGCGCCTTCTCCAGGTCCTCAACAACCTCCTCGAGAACGCGTTCAATCACACGCCGGCGGGCGGGCGCGTCGAACTCGAGCTCTCACGAGCCCCCAACGGCGTGCGCATCGACGTCAGCGACACGGGCGCCGGACTCTCCACCGAGGAAATCGAACGAGTCTTTACGCCATTCTGGCGAGGCAAAGACGCCAACCCGGAGCACAAAGGACTCGGCCTCGGGCTCGCCATCGCCGAGCATCTCATCAAAGGACACCGGGGCAACCTGCGCGTGAGCAGCGAAGGCCCCGGGAAGGGCTGTACGTTTAGCGTCTACTTGCCGTACGCCTCGGGCGGAGTGTACGGTGCAACAGCGGCACAACACTTGCAGCCGTGATCCTCTAACCGGCGAAATTCGGTTGGAACAGTGAACACAAGAGTACTTGTAGTCGAAGACGACGCAGACGCCCGCGATGCGCTCGCCGTGCTGCTGACCAGTCAAGGGTACGAGCTTGCAACGGCGAAGGACGGCGATGCCGCGATCTCGAAGGCCGCCACGTTCCATCCGGACGTGCTGATCTGCGACTGGCGTCTGCCCGGAACGCGCGACGGCGTCGCTGTCGCGCGCAGCATCCAAAGCCACTCCGGCATTTCCGTGATTTTCGTCACGGCTCACTCGGTACCCGAGCTGCGCAGCAGAACACGAGACTTGCGTGTCCACGCGTATCTGGCGAAACCGATCGACGTTGGCCGTCTGACGAAAGCACTGGCATCGCTGGCTTGACGGCCCGAGGCGCCGCGAGCGCCGAACGTGAAATCGTCCCAAAGATCACAACTCGCTTCGCAGTTCTTGGAAGCCTCGCGCGGCCGCCTCGCGGACTTCGGCGCGCAGAGTATGATGTGTCACGATGTTGACGACTCGCCGTTCCGTCGCCGTCGAGCTGACCGGCCTCGGCGCCGTGACGCTCGCATTCGTCGCCACGTTCACGGTCCGACCAGCCTACGTGGACTTCGCGTTGGCCGCGGGCGCCGTCGCGTTGATCCTGCTCAGCGCGCGCCGAAGTCGCCGATTGTGGGCGCTGTCCTACCTGCCGTCGGACACGCGCGGCGCTCGCTATCGCGCTGCGCTGCGCGTCGTCGGCACGCTCACCGTCGTTGCCCTCGCCGTGCTCGCGGCGGCCGCGCTCGTGCTGGCATCGCGCCCGGATACCCAAGGCATAGCCGCGAGATTCGGCAATCCTCACATGTTGCTCGCCGCCGCTCTGTACTTCCCTTGGGCCCTGTTGCAGCAATACCTGTTTCAGTATTACTTGTTCGGGCGCCTGCTTCGTGTCTTCCCCATGCCGCTGGCGATCGCCGTCACGGCCGCGGCTTTTGCCTGCGTTCACTTCCCGCGCTGGCCGGTCATGGGGCTCACGGCCGTCGCGGGCTCGGCATGGGCACTGACGTACTACCGCTATCGACTGCTTTTGCCGATCGCGGCCTCGCACGCGCTTCTCGGAGCGGCGCTGCACTACTGGGTGTTCGGTCACGACCTCCTCGACGCTTGGCTGCAATGATCGCGTAGTCCGGCACGACTCTTGCTCCTCTACTTCCGTGTAGCCGTTACGTGAGCGAAACGCATCACGACGAGCCACTCGTCGCCGATGCGACGTTTGCGCCGACAGGAAGGAGGATACGCCATGTCGAAACGACAGATTGTTCTGCTGCTGATCGCGTTCATCGCGATCGTCAACCAAACGGGCTGCGCGCCGCTCGCTGCCGGTGTCGCCGGCGGCGTCGTTGGTCACGCGGTCGCAAAGCATCAAGACGATGACGATGACGACGACGATTGACGCCGAAAAGTTGGCACACGTGTTGCAACGAAACTTGGCGACACGGTCGAGCCCGACCGCCACAATCATTAGGAGATAACTCATGAAGAAATTGTTGTTTGCAGGTTTGTTGTTACTGCCGCTTTACGCGTGCGAGAAGCAAGGCCCATTCGAGCGAGCCGGCGAGGAAGTCGACGAAGCCGTTCAAGACGTCCGAGCAGGCGGCGAAACCACGGCCAACAAAATCGATGATGCGGCGGACGAGGTGCGCGATCGAGTCGAGGATGCGAAAGACAAGATCGAAGACTGACGCGGATGCCGGGCCACCCGATCGCCGTCCGCAGTCGCCCAGAGAGCCTCTCTGGGCGTCCGTGCTAGGGCGATCGGCCGGACACGTCGAGACGCTCACGACGCTTCGCTGCGAGCGCGCTCGAGCCGAGCGCGCACGTTGGCGATACCGTGACGCACTTGCTCCTTGTACGAATCTTCTTCGAGCACATCGAGCAGAGCTTCGGCCGAGGACAAATGCGCTTGCGCCGCGGCCCGATCCGCCAGCTGCTCATAGCTCGATGCCAGATTGAGATGCAGGGAGGGCAAAAAGCCTTCGACGCCTTCCGAAGCCGCGGCATCAGCTAAACGCAACGCCTCGAGATTCCAACGCAATGAGGCCTGCGCATCGGGCTGATGTCGTGCCAGGTAGTGGGCCGCGATACAGGCTTCGACATCGCTCGTGCGCTCGCTCCATGCTTGCTCGAAGAGCTCTCTGGCCCGTGCGAGCTCGCCGTTTTGCTCGGCCTCCATGCCGTGCACGCATAGCAAAACGACGGGGTTGGCGGGATCGAGCTTCATCGTTCTCTCCAAATTGAGCGCCAGACCGCAGAACGGACTCGAGTGCTTGCCTAGGCTCGACTCATCGCCGAGCTTCGAGATTGGCCTTGAGATCCGCCGAGCACAACGTCGACGATCGGCTTCTGCACTGTCTGTCGCAGCTGATCCTCTGCGCTCGGTGCTTTCGCCGTGGCGCCATTACCCGCGTCCCCCAGATCATCTCGCCCAGACATAGACTGCACTCGCTGTGCCGAAACTGCCGGCGCGAAGGCTCGACGGACCGGCTCGGCGCGCATTGAGTGCCCCGCGTCCGCCGACCGCCGCGACGGCCCCCGAACGTCGCGCAGTCACTCCAGAAATGCGGTGAGCTCGCCCATGTGCCGCACGATGCGCTGCGCGCCCGCGGCCTCGAGCACCTCGGCTTCGACCAGACCCGCGAGCCCGAACACGGTCATGCCGGCCGCACGGCCGGCCAACACGCCGTTGACCGAATCCTCGACCACCGCGGTGCGCTCGGGCGCCGCTCCCATGGCGGCCGCGGCCAGAAGAAACACATCCGGGGCCGGCTTGCCTCGCTCGACTTGCGTCGCGCTGTAGAGACGATCCGTGAAGAACTCGAGCAGGCCGGTCGCGCCGAGCGTTGTCCGCATCTTCGCGTGATCGCCGCTCGACGCGATGCAATACGGTGTTCCGAGGCCACGCAACAATTCGGGCACACCGGGCACCGGTCGAACGTGCTCGCGCAACACGCGATCGCGTCGCGCGCGGTACGCATCGAGCGCACCCGGTGGCACGTCGCGACCCGTGAGCGTCTCGACGATCGCCAGGCAGTCCGCGAGCCGCCGACCGAGAAATCGCTCGCGCATTTCGCGATCGGTCAGGTCGGCGCCCAAACCGCGGATGAACTCGCCGAACACCTCCTGCACGATCCGCTCGCTGTCGACGATCACACCGTCGCAGTCGAAGATGATCAGATCGAACTTCGACGGGTATGTGCCGCTCGGAGACTTCACTCTTCGATCTTTGTCCGCGAGCGCTTCAACTGCGAACGGCGTTGCTTGCCCTCGAGCCTGCGCTCGCGCGACGCACGAGTGGGCTTCGTCGCCCGGCGCGGTTTCGGCACGACCAACGCTCCGGCGACGAGGTCGCGCAGCCGCTCGAGCGCGGCCGCTTTGTTTTTCTCCTGGCTCCGGTACTGCTGCGCCTTGATGATGACGATACCGTCGGCCGTGATGCGGTGGTCGCGTTTGGCAAGCAAGCGCTGCTTGCACTCGTCCGGCAACGATGTCGACGCCCGTATGTCGAAGCGAAGATGCACGGCACTCGAGACCTTGTTGACGTTCTGGCCTCCCGCGCCTTGCGCTCGAATGGCTTGAAACTCCAGCTCGGCCTCCGGAACGACGATCCGTTGCGAAATTCGCAGGCCTTCTTGCTCGACACCGTTCAATCCAGCCATCCTGCTGCAAGCTGCTTGTCGTGCGCCGTGATCGCATTGCGCATGAACATCGCCACGGTCACGGGACCCACCCCACCCGGCACGGGAGTGACCCAGCTCGCGACTTCCTTCACGCTCTCGGTGTCGACGTCGCCGACGACGTGCACTTGCCCTGCGGGATCCGTGACTTGATTGATGCCGATGTCGATGACGGCCGCGCCGGGCTTGACCATATCGGCGCTCAGAAACTTCGGCTTCCCGACGGCCACGAGGACGGCATCGGCGCGGCGCGAATGCGCGGCCACGGAGCGTGTCATGTGATGACACACGGTAACCGTCGCCCCTTCGGCCATGAGCATGAACGCGGCCGGCTTACCGACGATCTCCGAATGACCGATCATGACGACCTCGAGCCCGTGCAGATCGAGCCCCGTCTGTTTGATGAGCTCTACGGACGCCGCGGCCGTGCACGGTGCAAGCGCGAGATCGTTGTACACGATGTCCCCGATAGAGGCCGGGTTCATGCCTTCCACGTCCTTGAACGGGTGAATCGCAGATGCAAGCGAGCGAACATTGATTTGCTTCGGAACAGGACGCTGCAAAATCACGCCGAGCACGCCGGGATCGTCGTTCATTGCGACGAGGCGTCTCTTGCACTCGTCCTGCGTCAGCGTGCTCGGCCACGTCTGATCGTCGAACTGCAGCCCGACCTTCGCCGCCGATCTCGCCTGGCCGCGAACGTACACGGTCGCAGCGCTGTTCTCGCCTATGCTCACCGAGACGAGCCGACCGATCGCATGCCGGGCCGATGCCGTCCTGACGCGCTCGGCGACCTGAGCCAAAATGCGGTCGCGCACCGCACGACCGTCCAATAAGCGATTGTCTTTCATCGAATCCGATTCGACCTCATTCGAAAGTGTTGCACTGAGAAGGATCGCCCGTGCGCAGTCCGGCCCCGAGCCAACGCTGGCGATCGGCCGACGAGCCGTGGGTGAACGAATCCGGCGTCACGCGCTTGCCCGCGTTGCGCTGCAACCGATCGTCCCCAATGGCCTGCGCCGCCGCGAGCCCTTCTTGGACGTCGCCGGGCTCGAGCACGTGGTCGCGAGCATTGGCGTGCGCGGCCCAAACGCCTGCGAAGCAATCCGCTTGCAGCTCCATGGCTACCTGCAACCGATTGGCAGCGATGCGATCGGCGCCCGACTGGGCGCCACGCAGGCGTTGCTCGGTGCCTAGCACGTTCTGCACGTGGTGCCCGACTTCGTGGCCGATCACGTAGGCCGCCGCAAAGTCACCGGGACCGCCGAGCCGCGCGAGCTCGCGGAAGAACGACGTGTCCAGATACACGCGCCGATCCGCAGGGCAGTAGAACGGCCCAACCGCGGCGCTCGCAAACCCGCACGCCGACTGGATCGAGCCGTCGAAAAGAGTGAGCTCAGGCGGATCGTAGCGTTGGCCCGACGCAGCGAAGATCTCGCTCCACACGTCTTCAGTGCTGCCGAGAATCGCCGCCACGAACTGACTGTCGTCGTCGGTCGCGCTCAACGCGGGCGCCGTGCCCGAGCCGCCGGCCGGTCCGCCGCCGCTGCCGCCCAACAGCGATTGGAGCGCATCGGGCCCACCGACGAAGTACACGAGAACGAGCACGGCGACGACCGCTAAGCCACCGCCGGCACGTCCGCCGGGCATGGGCAATCCGCGTCGCGATCCATAGCCGCCCGCGCCGCGGGCGTCGCGAACATTACTGCTGCGTCTTAGATCTTGCCAACGCAAGGGGCCGCCTCCCTGGGGCTCGCGTTCGTTGCTCGCCAGCTTATAGCAACGCCCCAGGACAGTGAACGATTCCACCGCGCGTGACACGAGTTCAGCCGGACGCGAAATCGAGCTAACATGCAGCTCATGAACCTCGTGGAAGAATGCTCGGGCATTGGTCGCGTCGTGGTGAACGACCTGGCTTTCGACTCGATCCCATACCGCGTCAATCGGTTCCAAGCGATGTTGCCGTCGGGCCTGCCCATTCCGGGGCGCCACCGTATCGAGGGCATGATCGAGCTCGGCACCCTACCCCGTCCGGCCGAGCTCGTCGGGCTGCCTCTCGTGCTGCACCTGGAAGACGGACGGTCTCTGAGGCTCACGCTTGCCGACGACTTGGGGCGCGTCTTGGCAGAGGGGCACGGTCTCAAGCACGGCTGCTCCTGCTGCTGAGCGCACCGCAAGCCGCGAGGAGTCGCGGAATGCAGATTCGCCGAGCCGATTTCGCTCGTGACGAGCTCGCGATTCGCGCCGTGCGTTTCGCCGTTTTTGTCGACGAGCAGCGTGTTCCGGCCGCGATCGAAATGGACGACCGGGACCCGCACTGCGTGCATCTGCTTGCCTACGACGACCGCGAACCGGTCGGCACCGCGCGCATCGATCTGCAACAGGGCGGCAAGATCGGCCGGCTGGCCGTGCTTGCTGGCGCGCGGCGGCGCGGCGTCGGTAGCGCACTCATGGAGGAGTTGCATGCGATCGCTCGAGCCCACCACCTCGAGCACGTCTGGTGCCACGCTCAAGTCGCCGCCGCGCCCTTCTACGCGCAGTTGGACTATCGCGCGGCCGGGGCGCCCTTCTACGAAGCAGGAATCGAACATGTCAGGATGGAGCGAGAGCTCTAAACCCATCGAGGCGGTCCTGTTCGACCTCGGTAATACCCTGGTTTCCTACTATCGCTCCGCCCAGTTCCTACCCATCCTCGACCGGTCGATTGCCGCCGCGGCGGCATGCATCGACGAGCACCGGGCACGAGCCGGCACCTTGTCCGAACCCATCGACTCAGCGGCCGCCGCCCCGCCGCGCGTCGGTTCGACACCGAGCGGGTGGACGGCCGGGTCTGGCCCCTGGCCGACCGGCTCCGCCAAATCTTCGCGCTCGACGGGCCGGTATCGCCCCGGTGTTGCTCGGGGCGCCGCGCGACGGAACCGCGTGCCGATGCATCGCTCGACTCGATCAGTTGATTCCCCTGATCCAGCAAGATCAATGAGTTATAGAGTCTTTCTCCGAACTTCGGCTAGGAATGAACCGGTGAAATGGCGTTGCGCCAAGCGTTTCGGAATACATTCGCAGTCGAGTCAATCAGTTACCCGCTGGTTCGATAGCATCGACTGAGGATTTTCGCGAGCGGCTGGCCGGGCACGTCAGTGGAACCGCGGCAATAGCGCCGGAACGCCGATGAGCCACTGATGACCGCCCATCACGAGCGCTGCGTAGACGGCGAAGCCCGCCACGGCGGCAATGGCGTCGTTCCACTTCGCCGGCGGCGCCGTCCGAATCGGCGGCCGCGGATGTTTCTTGATCGAGATCCGCACCACCACGGCCCAGGCCAGCAGCGACCCAAAGAGCAGGATGTCCGCCAATGAGCCGTTCACGAGCAAATGCAAAGTCGCCCAGAGCTTCACGGCCACGAGCATCGGATGCTTCGTCACGGTGCTGATGATCCCCGGCAGGTAGGCGGCGAAGAACAGCGGGAAAACGAAGGCCATGAGCGGCACCATGATCCCGCGCAGCGATAGAGGCGGCACGTAGACGACGATGGGCATGATCCGAGCGACACCGTAGCCGTGCACGATGAGCACGAGTCCCGCAAGCGCAATGAGCGAATAAAGGCCGCGCCATGGGCCGGCCCCCAGGCGAGCGACCACTCGGTCGCGCCAAGCCCGACTCACGACCGATACGGAGTGAATGCCGATGAAAAGCGCGAGACCTAGAATCAGGTAAGCCACGTGACGTTCTCCTGTCGACGCGACGACGAACCTCGGAGCAGGTACGCGTGGGCGCAAGCGCAGACCCACGCGCGGCGTTCTGGCGACTGAGGCCGGCCGTCGCAATGGTGTAGACTACCGCCTCGCTTCACCGGAGGGGAAACGTCAAGGAGCCCATCATGAAAGTCAGTGTCATTCTCGCAGCAGGCCTACTTACTGGAGTCTCCGCGACGGCCCTCGCGTGCGAGATGCCAACGCTCGTCGACATCCCCAAGGATGTGAAGAGCCAGGAGCAAACCGTACGCGAATCGATGCAGGCGTATTTCGATCAGATGAAGGTTTACACCGCATGCGTGCAGCAAGAGCTCACGGCCGCCGGCGGTGACAACGCACCGAAGCTCACGAAAAGCGTGCTCGTGGCACGCAACAACGCGGCGGTCGCCGAAGTCGAGGCCGTCATGAAGCTCTTCAACACGGCAATGGAAGGCGGCGAAGCGGGCGCGGCCGACGGCAAGGCCGCCGACGATGAGCATTCGCGCCGTCGCCATCACTGATGATCGCTAGTCTCAATTGATTCTCGCATCCGCCGGCCTGCGGGCCGGCGGATTGCGCGAACGCCCCTGCCCCCGCGACGGCCCTTCCGCATAGCGGACCTCCTCAGCTCCTGTTCAGCCTCCGCACGCTTTAATCGTGATCGTCACGGTTAGACGAGTGCTCGGAGGCAGCCATGATCATCGGATCCATTCGCACACTGACGTTCGCAGGATTACTCGCCTCGACAGCGACGCTGGCCGGAGCCGCAGACGCGGCAACGTCTACCGACGGCACCGAGCGCGTCACGCGCGCCTCGGCCGGCTACGCGGGGGAGCACGCGCCCGACGAGCTCAGAGATCCGCTGTCGTTCAAGGAAGCGACTCGGTCATCGGCTGAAATCTCGACGAAGCCTCGTGCGCCGGGCGCATTACCGAGCGGTGCCGCGGCGGCCACGGTGAGCTTCGGCGACTCGTGGGTTTACGACGCCAGCACCGCGGTGTTCGATGATTACGACGGCGATGGCTACTACAGCTATCTGCGCGTGCGATTCGACGCCGATACGGTCTACACAACGTCGTGGCTCTACGCGGAAATCTATGTGAGCGCCGACGGCAACGCTTGGGAGCTTCTTTATACGACCGACGACTTTGCCGTGTGGGGCAGCTCACCCGACGACGACTACGAAGTCGAGACGGCACTCGTGTCCGGGTACTCGACCGGCCTATATGACGTCCTCATCGACCTTTATGACGCCGACACGGGCGAGCTCGTCGACGAGTTCGGTCCGAACGAGTCCTCCGCGTTCTCGCTGTTGCCGCTCGAGGATACGGTCCGTGATGGCGCCGGAGGCGGCGTCGTGCACGGGCACGGCGGTGGCGGCGCCGCATCGTGGCTGCT
Organism: uncultured Gammaproteobacteria bacterium; assembly: GCA_963786385.1. GTDB lineage: Bacteria > Pseudomonadota > Gammaproteobacteria > Steroidobacterales > Rariloculaceae > FEN-1219. Next base: position 527,722 of record CAWAYS010000005.1, on the reverse strand, counting down.
GCTGTCGGGTCTTGCGGCAGCGCTTTGGCACCGTCGGCGCGAGATACTCGGCGACCGCAACCGCAACGCGAGGGTCACCGGTACTTAGTGGAGCGCCTTCCCGCTAAGTGCGTGTCGGCCCTTTTCCGACCCCGCGTGTCGCGACTGTGGATGCGCGCCACGGGTTTCGTTAAGGTGACTGCTCGGCGTTCGGGGGAATGATGGCGTCAAAGTCTATCTCGGTCGTGTTGCTGGGGGTGCTCTGCCTATCGGCAGCACCTCGCCAGGCTGTCCCGCAGCCCGCGCACACGCCCTCGGCCGAAGCGCAAGCACTCTACGAGCGAGCACGTGCGGCGCTGCCGGACCGCGACGCGTTGCAGGACTTGCTCGATCAAGCCATCGCCGCGGATCCGAAGTTTGCGGCTGCTTATGCGCTCAAGGCCGATAACTATGCGCAAGCGATCGCGGCGACCATCGCACAGAGCACGGATCTCTCCCTTGCACAAGATCTCGATCGCAAGGCCATAGCCAATGCCAACAAGGCCATCGCCCTGCAGCCGTCGCTCGCGGAGGCCTACACGGCGCTCGGTCTCGCTCACCGTCAGTTCTGGCGCTGGAGCGACGCCGAAGCGGCGTACAAACGCGCCTATGAGCTCGCACCGAAAGACCCGACGACGCTCACGAACTGGATATGGTTCAACATGTTCACGGGGCACTTCGACGAAGCGATCGCGACGGCGCAGCGCGAAATCGAGCTCTATCCCACGCGTGCCAGCTCCTATCGCGACCTCGGTCTCGCGCAAGCGTATGCCGGCCACCCGGAACCGGCGAGTGCGGCACTCGAGCAATGCGTCTCGAAGAACCCGAAGGTCACGATCTGCCACATATATGACGCGTTCATGCAGATTCGCCTCGACCACGACGATGAAGCAGGCAGAGAGCTCGAAACGGCGGAGAATCTGTTCGGTTCGTCGCCCACGCCCGCGGCAATCTCGAGCGTCGCGCACGGCTATTTCCGGGCCGGCCGCCGTAACGATGCGCGCCGGCTTTTCGCCCAGCTCGAAACCCAAGAATCCAGCGGCGTCGTCGGCGCCGGCTCGTGGCCTCTCGGCTATTTGGCGACCGGCGACGAGGCCCAGGCCTACCGCTGGCTCGACCGGGCGATAAAGAAGATCGAACGGCACGAACCCGACGAAGGGTTCTTCAACCTCATGATCATCAAAGCGAACGTGGTGGCCAACCCGGTGCTCGAAGAACAGCGCTTTCGTACCCTGCGCGAGAGAATCGGCAAGTTCTGAGCCACTCACGACGAGCGTCGGGCCGCGTTGCGAAGAATCCTCCAAGAATTCAAATCGGGAACGACAACATGATCAAACAACAGCTCGGCAGATCCGAACTCCAGGTGGCCCCGCTGGCGCTCGGCGGCAATGTCTTCGGCTGGACGACCGACGAAAACAAGTCCAGCGACGTGCTCGATGCGTTCGTCGCAGCCGGATTCAATCTCATCGATACCGCGGATGTCTACTCGAAGTGGATTCCGGGTCACCAGGGTGGCGAATCGGAAAGCGTGATCGGCAACTGGCTTCAAAAGCGCGGCCGACGCGACGACGTCGTCATCGCGACGAAATTCGGCATGGAGATGGGGCCGGACGAGATCGGTCTCTCTCGGGAATACATGTTCAAGTCCGTAGATCGGTCGCTCAAGCGACTCAAGACCGACTATATCGATCTGTACCAGGCACACATCGACGATAAGAAAACCCCGCTCGAAGAAACCCTGGCCGCTTTCGGCGAGCTCATTGACGCGGGCAAGGTGCGCGCAATCGGCGCGTCGAACTACGAGGCGGCAAGACTCGCCGAGGCCCTCGACGTGAGCGCCGCAAACGATCTGCCGCGCTTCGAGTCGCTCCAGCCTTGGTACAATCTCTACGACAGAGTTTCATTCGAGGGCTCGCTGGCCGAGGTGTGCGAGGAGCACGACGTCGGCGTGATCAGCTACTTCGGGCTCGCCAGCGGCTTTCTGACGGGCAAATATCGGTCGGAACAAGATCTCGAAGGCCGACCGCGTGCATACCGCGTGAAAACGATGCTCAACGAGCGAGGATATCGAATCCTCGCGGCGCTCGACGAAGTCGCGGAGGTGCGCTCGGCAACACCCGCGCAGATATCCTTGGCTTGGTTGCGCGCGCATCGCGTCACCGCTCCGATCGCGAGCGCGACGAGCGTCGAGCAGCTCGAAGAGCTGGCCGGGGTTGCCGACATCGTGCTCGACGAGGCGTCGGTGGCCAAGCTCGACAAGGCCAGTGAAGGCGGATCTCCGCCCCCCGCATGGTGAAACACACACTGTCTCGCGCCCCGCGTCGACGAGACACGGCGCTGCGACGATGACCAGGCCCGGCACGGCCGGAGCCTTTGCCTAGCGGCAACGGCAGTAGTACATTTAGCTAGCAGTGCTTAATTCCTGTCGAGCCCAGCGGGCTCGAATCGCTGCGGCCACAACGATTCGAAGACGGATTGCCTCTGCCAGGGAGACTTTCCAATGCATGAGAGCGGTATCGAGCGAGTGCGCATGGAATTCGCCCAGCGGATTCGCAGTGAGGCCGGGCTGCGCTCCACGGGGTTGGTTCAGGGACTCACACGCGTAGCGCGCGAGCGCTTCGTCGGCCCCGGGCCCTGGATGATCCTGAACCCCGCAGCGATGGTGCGTGGCTACCGTCCGACCCCCGATGCGGACCCGCGCCATCTCTACGACACCGTGCTCGTTGCGCTCGATGCGCAGCGCGGCCTCAACAACGGTGAGCCGACGGCCCTGCTGCGGTTCCTCGATAGCCTCGACCTGTGCCCCGGTGAGCGTTTCCTACACATCGGTTGCGGCGTCGGCTACTACACGGCCGTTGCCGCTCACGCCGTGCTTCCCGGCGGCACCGCCGTCGGCATGGAGATCGATCCCGAGCTTGCGCGGCGCGCAGTCGAAAATCTCGCGCCCTACGACAACGCCGACGCCGTGCTCGCAGACGGCAGTCTGCTTTCCGGCGGGCCGTTCGACGCAATCTTCGTCAACGCCGGAGCGACCGAAATACGTGCGGAATGGCTAGACCAGCTCACGGACGGCGGACGGCTGCTCGTACCGCTAACCGTACCGCTCTCGGCAGATCCGTTGCCCGGCGTCAGCGCATCGGCGGCCGCCGGCCTGTACGCTCGAGTCGGCGCCGGCTACATGCTCCTCGTCACTCGGCACGGGGACGAGTACACGGCTCGCTTCATCTCGCCCGTGGCGATTTTCCATTGTGAAGGCGCGCGGCTCGCGCAAACCGAGAAACTGTTGCAGCAGGCGTATCGCGGTGGAGGTCACACATCCGTCGAAATTCTCCGGCGTGATGCGCATGCGCCGCGCCGCGAATGCTGGATGCACGCGACGAGCTTCTGCTTGTCGCGCCCCACGTAACCCATCACTCGAACTCGGGCGTCGACATGACGGCGCGACGGCCGCAGAATCTAGCCCGATGATTCGCTCAGCCACGCCGGACGACGCCTCGCAAATCGTTGCGATCTACAACCATTTCATCGAGCACACGGTCGTTACATTCGAGGAAGAAACTCTCGCGGCAGCCCAGATGAGCAGCCGCATTTCGGATGTTCGAAACAACGGATTCCCGTGGCTCGTGGCGGAGCTCGACGGCGTCGCAGGTTACGCCTACGCGAACACTTGGCAGCCGCGGTCGGCCTACCGGCTTACGCTCGAGACCACGATCTACCTCGCGCCCGAGTGCATGGGAAGGGGCCTCGGGACCGAGCTGTACGATTCGTTGCTCGGCGAGCTGCGCGCGGCTGGCCGGGCGCATTGCCTCGTGGGCGGAATAGCGCTGCCGAACCCAGCGAGCGTGGCTTTGCACGAGAAGCTCGGCTTCGAGCTCGTCGGCCTCTTCAAGGAGGTCGGCTGGAAGCTCGGACGTTGGGTCGACGTTGGCTATTGGCAGCTCGTGTTATGAAATGAATCACGCATCAGTTCACTTCGGCACCGTGCTCATGGCGTTCTTCGCGATCATGAATCCGATCGCCAACGCACCACTGTTCGTGTCAGTGACGGACGGCCTCGATGCCGCGATGCGACGCGCCGTGGCGTTGCGCGCCACGCTGCTCGCCTTCGCGATCGCGGCCGCGTTCGCGCTTTTCGGCCAGGCGATTTTCAACGTATTCGGCATCACGTTGCCGGCCTTTCGGATTGCGGGCGGCATCATCGTGAGCCTCGTCGGCTACCACCTGGTACAAGGCAAGGAATCGAGCATCCACACGCCGACCAGCGAGGACAACGAGCGCAGTCGAGACGCCGCCCTCGGCATTGCCGTGAGCCCGCTCGCGTTACCGATCCTGGCCGGCCCCGGCACGATTACGACAGCCATCAACTTTGCAGCCGGCGCAACGTGGCCGGAAATGGCCCGCGTCCTCGGCGCACTCGCCGCCGTCTGCGCGCTGACTTGCGTTGCCTTCCTCGGCAGCGAACCGCTCATCAAGTTTCTCGGGCAAAACGCAATCAAGGTCGTAACGCGACTCATGGGCCTCATCCTTGCCGTCATCGGCGTGCAGATGATCATCACGGGCATCCGCGGCGCAATTTCCGTGTCGTGACCTCGGGCGTACGCGACGACTCGGTCCGCCCGCGAGATTCGCACATCGAGCGCGACCGGCCGCGACCGGATGAGGTCGCCGTGCCGGCCGCGCCGGTTCCGAGCCCGAATGTCAGTACTTCGGTCCGCCGTCGTACTTCAGACCTTTGGGAGCCGCTTGTGCCCGCGCCGCGTCGTAGATCTGGCGATCGAGAGAATCGGCCGCACCACCGTTCTTCTCCACCTCCTCCGCGATGAAGTCGTCACGTTTTTTGGCGAGCTCGCCGATGCGACCGCGCAGATCGTTGCGACGCGCCGCGGTCTCGTCTACGACCTGCTGGCGCTCGTCGGCCGTTAGGCTCGCCAGCGGCGCGGGTAATTCGGCCTCCGGCAGCGCGGTCAAGTCGACACGACCCGACTCGACGTCGCGGACGAGATCTTTGTCGCCCGCAAGATTCGCCTCGCCGCTCGCGCTCGCATTGAACACGCCTCGGCGCGCCAGCGCTGCCGGCGACGCAGCGCGGTGCAGCTTTTGGGTGGCCTCCATCTTCTGCGACAGTGCCACCCGGTCCTCCGCAGAGCCGTAGAACAAACGTGTTGCATCGAGCTTCGCAGAGAGCTCCGCGATCTCCTGATCGTAAGGCGTCGCCACCGCCACGGCGCTGCCGGACTGCGCCACGGTGAAGTACCGGCCGCCGCCGAGCGCGGCTATCTGCCGCCACGGCGCAATCGTGTCGTGCATGTTGCCGCACTGAATCGTGTTCACGACGATGCCCTCGGCGGCGGCCGCGGCCATCACGTCCGGGAACTTACGATCGTCCTGATAATCCATGTGCGGCGGTGCATCTCCGACCAGAAAGACGACTTTGTAGGCTTGTGAGTCCTTGCTCCAGGACATTTGCGTCACGGCGTCGTAGAGCGCCTCGTTGACGCTCTCGGGCGTATCGCCGCCGCCGTCGGCCGAGAAATCCATGAGCGTTGCGTACATGGAATCCAGATCGGCGCTCAGATCGACCACTTTCGTGACGTACGCATCGCCGCGATCGCGATACGCGACGAGACCGATCCTGATCTCGGGGGCCCGCTGCGCCTGCGCCAGCGTGCTCGCGATCGACCAAATCTTCTCTTTCGCGGCTGCGATGAGGCCGCTCATGCTGCCCGTCGTGTCGAGCACGAAGACGGCGTCGACGCGCGCGGTCCGAGCGGGAACCGGCAGACTTTGCCGCGGCGGTTCCACGCCCTTCGCAGCACCGCGCAGGGAGGGATAAAGCGCAACGGCGGCCACCGTTGCCAACACGAGACCCGTCAATAGTATCTTCGCCTTCATGATCAAGCTCCTTGGTTGTGTTGTGTCACCGACTCTCGGCCAAACGGCGCAAGGCGGCCTCGGCCGCGCGGCGTGCGCGATCGAAGCCGTCTTCGTCGTCGGCAACCGAGCCGGCGCCACGACGCGAAAGCGTCGCGGGAATCGCTACGTGAAAGGCTTGGACGAGGAAGAAGCACCACAAAGCCAACGCCGTGCTTTCCGAGCGCGCGGCGGCCCACGCCGCAAACGCCGTGCCGAGAGCGATCAACCCGGCGTCGACGAGCGCGGGCAGCACGCCCGAATAGCGATACAGCGACCGCACGAGCCAGACGAGCCCGAGGTGCACGAGCACATAAGGCACGAGCGTCGTGCCGGCCAACCACACCGCCAAGGCCGCCGAGAGCCAAACGACTAGCGTGGTCACGCGACCCACTCGCTCACGGCTTCGGCCGATCGTGTACGACACGTAGGCGAGGCCGAGCACGGCCGTGACGACTTTGACGCCAACCTCGGCACCGACCAACGGCGCAAGCACGGCCAGCACGGCCCCTCCGCTCAGGCTCAGCCCCAGTGCCACGAGCAGACCAGAGACGAAAGACACACGTTCGCGATGGCGCCTCATGACTTCGATCTCCTGTGCCGTTCCCTCAGAAACGCCACTTCGACCTCGTCGTCGCCGACCACAAACTCCCCGTTGGCGCACTCGTCGATGCCCGAGTTCCCGCTGCGCGCCGTCTCGGCGAGCAACTCGGCCTTTTGCCTCAGCACGTCGAGGTGCTCGCGTTGCTCATCGAGCTTCTCGCGGCGCTCGACGAGCGCCGTATCGGCCGCGGCGCGCCGCTCGGCGATGTGCTTGCCGAGCCGCTGCGTCTCGAGCCTGCGCTTGATCAGCCGGCGCGCGAGCTCTTCGTTGCCCGCCGCGAAGCACACGTCGAGCTGCTCGCCGAGCTCCACGAGAGCGGCTTCGACTTTGCGCAGCCGATCCGCAAGCGTGGCGCGCTGGTGCTCGAGTCGGCGTGCGTGCTGCTCCGACCGTGCCAGCTCGTCCTCCATCTCGCGAATCGACTGCCGAAGTAGAACATCCGGTTCTTCGATGCGGTCGAGCACGGCGTGAACGTCGGCAGCGAACAGTCTCGACATACGGTTGATGAGCGCCATCTCGTCTCCTCCTCGAGCGCATTGCTCGAAAACAACTCGGGAGACACATTAGCCAGCACTCGAAGCAGCCTGAAGACAGCGAGACGCAAAACTTTCACACCGAGATTTACAAAAGATTTACGTCTCGGGCGCGGAAGCTGCTAGCCTTGTCGGGCCGGCGCTGGACGCGCGACGCGTAATGGCGGAATTTTTCCCGGCGGTACCGAGATGATGCAAGAACCAGAAATTTCCGTGCAAAAGGTCGACGCGCAGCGCCGACAGCTGAGTAGTTTTCTCAAGAGTTGCCGGGCGCGCATTTCACCGACTCAAGTCGGACTTCCGGACACCGGCCGACGGCGCACACCGGGACTGCGTCGCGAGGATGTGGCCGCACTCGCCCGCGTCAGCGTCACGTGGTACACGTGGCTCGAGCAAGGGCGCACGATCCAAGTGTCTACGGATCTTCTCGAGCGACTGAGCGCCACGCTACGTATGTCGCCCGACGAGCGCGAATACCTGTTCGCGCTGACGCAAGGACGGGCAGCTCCTCCCGTCCCGGAAGCCAGCCCGGAGGTCGGGGAGACACTTCTCGGCACGCTCGATGCGCTCGGCGTGCCGGCGTTGGTCATGACCGCTCGTTGGGACGTCATCGCGTGGAACGATCTCACCAGGATCTTTCGCGATTACGACGCACTGCCGGAGGCGCGGCGAAATCTACTACGGCTCGTGCTGATCGAGGACGGCACGTATAAGACGGAGCCGGATGCGTACGAAGCGATGGTTAAACGAGTATTGTCCAAGTTCCGCGTCGACTACAGCCAAGCGGCGGAGAATTTCGACTTCGAGTCGTTGATCGCGGAATTGTCGGTGCGTTGCGATGCCTTTAGGCGTCTATGGCAATCCCAAGACGTGATGACGCGCGTCGAGGGCGTAGCGCGTTACCCGCAGCTCGGCGGCATAAGCTTCGAGCACTCCTCGTACGTGCCTGAAGGTCGACCCACCCTGCGTCTCGTTACTTACGTGCCGTACGACGAAGAGAGCAAAGCCAAGGTGGCGGCCTTTCGCGCCAGGTTGCCCCCGCCGCAACGCCGGCAGCCCACTTGACGAGATCCCGGGCTCGTATAGGGACGAAATGCTCTTCTCGACAGCAAACCGGATAACGAACTCGCTTCGCGCGCTCGCGGCAGCGACTTGCTTGGCCTCGATCGCCGGACCGGCCGTCTCTCAGCCATCGCCTCCGCAAAGACTCTTCGGCATGCAACTGCGCAACGACTTGCGTTCGGGACTCACCCAGAGCAGTGTCGCGACGCCGAATCTCGACTTGCAGCTGCTCGGTGACGGACCAAACATCATCGTCGCCACGGGCAAAGGCCCCGAGCTGCCGCGGCTGTTCTTCGGTCTGTGCAAGGGACCGTGCGGCTTCGCGTTGCACGACACGACTCGAGACTTCGACCTAAGCGGCCGCGCGAACATCAAGTTCACTACGATAGTATCGGGCTTCCACCGCGTGCGGCCCGTCATCGTGCTCGACGACGCAACGGTGCTCGTCGGCGACCAAGCGGAAGGCTCGACGGCCGATTTTCACGAGTACGAGATATCGTTCGGCGATTGCCGCTGGCTCAAGCTCGATCCAACGCGAGGCGTGACGCTCGGCGCCACATGGGTCACGCCGGATCTGACGCGCGTCCGAGGCGTCGGTCTATTCGATGTGATTCCGGGCAGCGGCGAATGGCCAATCGACGGCGCATCGGTCGAGAAGCAGCCACCGCCGCCGGCGGGCGGATGGATCGCCGTCTCGTCGTTCGAGTTGTGGGGGAAGTTCGCGGCGCGCGATTAGTCGCGTATTCGCCCCGCTCGCGGCTCGGCGTGCGCAGCGACGCACGCACACCGCACGTCGAGCCGGTTCAGCCCGCGCCCTCCTCTGACCGGGCGACCTTCAACGCGCTGGCCCACCACGCCAAGTTGTCGAGCAACGCCGCAGCGCTTTGCCGATTTTGCTCCGTGTCGATCTGCCCGATCTCTTTGATGAGCCACGGATTCTGAATGTGCACTGCGAAGCGCAGCGGCACCATGTCGAGCTCGACGGCAACCAGCCGCAGCTGCTCGACGCCGCGCGTGCCGCCCGCCCCGCCCCAGCTCACGAACGCCATCGCCTTGCGCTGCCACGCGTGGTAGACCGTGTCGAGCGCGTTCTTGAGAACCGCGGGATAGCCGTGGTTGTACTCCGGCGTGCAGACGATGAATCCGTCCGCCTCTCTGACCTTCGTGCGCCATGCAATGATGGCCGGGTTGTCGTAGTTGTCCTGAGCGAACCCAGGCGGCAGCGGCTCCTCGAAAAACGGCAGCGGATGCTCGCGTAGATCGAGAAGCTCGACGTCGAGGTCCGGCCGCGCGCTCGCGAGGTCGTAAATCCACTCCGCCGGCTTCTCGCCGAATCGATTCGCGCGAGTGCTGCCGACAATGATTTTGATATTCAACTTACTCATCGGACCGTCCCCTTGTCTTTTTCGGCCGCGTACCACATTCCCGGCCGCGCCGGGGTCGCTGTCGGGGCGCAGTCTAACGCGAGACCGAGACCCGGTGTGCGTCAGTGCTCGATTTACAAAGGATTTACATGCATCGACGGACCAAGCTGCTAGCCTTCACCCACGGATGGACGCGAAACCGAAAATCCTGGTCGTCGAAGACGAGGCTGCGATCCGCGAGGGCCTCACCGATGTCCTCGTCTATCACGGCTACGGCGTCGACGCGGTCGCCGACGGGCGGGAGGGACTCGAAAAGGCGTTGACCGGCCGATACGCGCTGCTGCTACTCGACGTCATGCTGCCCGGACGAGACGGTTTCTCCATCTGCGACGAAGTCAGGAAGATCGATCGCGACCAGCCGATCATCATGCTGACAGCGAGAACGAGCGACGATGACATCGTCAACGGCCTCTCGCTCGGCGCCGACGACTACATCGCCAAGCCTTTCTCGATCGCGCAGCTCGTGCTGCGAGTCAAGGCCGTGCTGAGGCGCTCGCGCGCCGGCGCCGAGCTCGCTGCGCAGATCCGTCTCGGCAACGACGTCGAGATCGATACCCGCAATCTATCCGGCCGCAGGGGACCCACGGCGTTGATTTTCACGCGCCGCGAGATCGAGATTCTCCAATTCCTGCACGCGAATGGCGATCGCCCCGTCTCGCGGGGAGAGCTGTTAACGCGTGTTTGGGGCTACGATCGAACCGCGGATATCGAAACGCGGACGGTGGACATCCACATCGCAAAGCTCAGGCGGAAAATCGAGTCCGACGCGAAGGAGCCGCGCCATCTGATCACCGTGCGCGGCGCCGGTTACCGACTGCTGAGCGGGGGCTGACGTGGCACGGGCGACACCGTTCCGACGCCTCGACGAGCGCCGCGTGCGATGGCTGCTCATCGTATTCTTCTTGGCGCTCGCAGTGCCGTCCGTCGTGCTCATCGCCCAGGCGTTCAGCCAACTCAAGTGGGAGTCGTTTCGAAACGCCCAGGGGCTGGCCGAAGAGCTGACCGGCCGCGTCGACGTCGAGCTCCGAACGGCCATTGCGGCCGAGCAGGCACGCTCTTTCGGTGATTACTCGTTTCTCGTCGTCGAAGGCTCGGCCGCCACCGGCTTCGTGCAGCGCTCGCCGCTCTCGACATTCCCGGTTTCGAGCGCGATACCGGGCGTGCTCGGCTACTTTCAAGTGGACCCCGAAGGCCGGCTCACGACACCGCTCTTGCCGGAGGAAGGCGTGGACCCGGGCGACTATGGCGTGACACCCGACGAGGCTGCCGCGAGGCGCGCGCTGGCCAATGAGATCGGCAACGTGCTCGCCGAGAATCGGCTCGTTCCTCGTACCTCGACGGACGAAGGCGTGGCGCGGGCGAGCGCGCCCAGCGCTGTGCCGCATTCGCGCACCGTCGCGACGGACATAGCGGCCAACGGCGGCGCAGCAGCGGACTCCATTGCCGCCCCCCCAGCCGCGACATCGCTCGACGAAACCAGCCCGCGCGCTCAGTTGGAGAAGGTGACGCCCACAGCGACAGGGCTGTCCACGGCCGTCACGTCCGAACCCAGAGAGCTTGCGGCGGTAGGCGCCGAACCGGTACCGGAGACTCCCGCTCCGGCCGCCGCACCGGCCACGCGCGCGGCAATCGCCCAGGAAGCTCAGGAAGCATTCGATCGCCTTACAGCCGATGCACCGACCGCGCCGGCGCGCGTTGCGCGCCGCGCCGATACGCAGGCATTCGGGGGCGACGCCGAACCGACACCGGCGGCCGCGCCGGTCGAACCGAGTCGCAAGAACGGCGCCGCAGAGACCGGCCCCGAAGTCACGCTCCCCGCCCGCCAGAAGCGGACAGAGCGCAGCGCGGTGCCCGAGCCGAGCCGTGAACCCGCAACGCGCGGCACGGCCAAACGCGAATTTCGCGTGCGCACGTTCGAAAGCGAGATCGATCCGCTCGAGCTCGGGTTCCTCGACACCGGGCATCTCGTCCTCTTCCGCAACGTGTGGCGCGACGGCCGTCGTTACATTCAAGGCGCTCTCATCGACAGCGGGCAGTTCGTCGATCGAGCGATCGGCAGGAGCTATCGTGCGAGCAGCCTCGCGCGCACGACCGACCTCGCAGTGACCTACCGCGGCGAGCGACTGGGTTTCACGGACGCCGCCGGGACAAATGGCTATGCCGGCTCATCACGCGAGCTCGCGGGCCGCTTGCTGCATCGAGCGCGATTGTCGCCGCCTTTCGGCGATCTAGAGCTCGTGTTCGACGTGCAGCAACTGCCACGTGCACCGGGCACGGCGCTGCTGGCCTGGATGAGCGTGATCCTCGCAGGCGTGCTTTGCGGCGGGTTCCTACTGATCTATCGGTTTGCGATCGGCCAGATCCGGCTGACCAAGCAACAGCAAGACTTCGTCTCGGCCGTGAGCCACGAGCTAAAGACGCCGCTCACGTCGATTCGGATGTACGGCGAGATGCTCAAAGCCGGTTGGGCAGACGAAGAAAAGAAGAAGACCTACTACGAGTATATCCACGGCGAGAGCGAGCGGCTGTCTCGACTCATCGAGAACGTTCTCCAGCTCGCGCGCTTGACGCGTAATACGCAGCGGATCGATCCAAAGCGCGTCACGGTCACGCAGGTCGTGGACCTCGTGAAATCGAAGGTCGCCAGTCAAATCGAGCGTGCAGGCTTCGCGCTGTCCGTCACCGATGACACGCCCGCGGGGACGGAGCTCGTCGTCGATTCAGACTGCTTCGCGCAGATTTTCATCAACCTCGTCGACAATGCGCTGAAGTTTTCGGCCAACTCACAGCGCAAGGACATCGAGATCGTCAGCCGCCGCGAAGGCAACGGGAACATTCTCTTTACGGTACGGGACTTCGGCCCCGGCGTGCCGAAGAACCAAATGAAGAAGATCTTCGAGCTCTTTTACCGCCCCGCCGACGAGCTCACGCGTGAAACCGTGGGGACCGGGATCGGCTTGGCACTCGTCCATCAGCTTGCGACCGCCATGGGGGGACGAGTCGACTTGCGCAACCGCGAGCCAGGGGCGGAATTCAGACTGTCGTTCCCGCCTGTCTAGCGCTCAATTCCGCGGTGTCGGCTGTAGGCTCCGGGGAAATAGATCGAGCACGTCGTGGACCGCGTCGGCAAGCGCAGCGTGCATGGCCACGAGCTTTGCGTCGTCGTGCATCTTGCTCGGCTCGGCAAGGGCGCTCGACGCGGCCACGACTTTGTCGAGCAATGCGTCGACCTTTGTCTGCATTTCTTCAGGCTCCTTCGCCAGCGCGTCCCTAAGGATCTGCGCTCCCTCGACGATCTCGTGATGCTCGCGCGGGACCGTGTCGTAGTTCTTCGAAGCGATGAGTCGGCCCGTGTGGCCCACGACCTGGTTCAGAATCCGCAGCCCAGTCTTGACGTCGTCGGGCGATGTGGGTTGCCCCTGACCAAAGATGGGCAGCGCGAACGCGACGACGAGCACGAATGCACCGACCGAAGAAGCGAGCTTACGCAACGAACCCATGGGATCACCTCATTCTGGTTACTGCAAACGAATCAACGATCCGACCGGATCACATGCAACACGCCGCGCATCACGTCGCCATGACCGGCAAAGGTGCAAACGAAGGGATAGTCGCCGACTCGTGGCGCTCTGAACTCGACGGTCACGGATTCGCCTGGCGCGATCTGGGGCGTAGCGACCACCACGCGTGTGTCGTTGCGCGGCAGCCAGTGGTTCGCCTCACCGGCACGAAGCACGGCCTTCATGAAGTCGTCGGCCGTACCCGGCTCCAACAGCACCCAGTCGTGCATCTGCTGTACTCGACTGCCCGCGTGATGAAAGGTGAGCTCGACGTGCGCCCCTGCGGGACACGTCAGCTCTGTCGGCTTGAAAGCCAAAAAGTCGCCGTCCGACTCGACATAAAGCTCGACGCTGGCAGGCTGTTGGCCATACGACACGAGGGGCGCTAGAGCAAAAACGGCCATAAGGCCGCGACGCGCGATCACGTGGCTTCGCGCGACACGGCGGTGAAGTGAGATCCCGCGACGTCGTCGGGATCAAGCGAGACGGATCGCCGGTTCGCGCGAGCCTGAACGATCGCGAACACGGCCGGGAGTACCAGCAGCGTAGCGAACGTGGCTGCCGCGAGCCCGCCGACCACCGCCCGGCCCAGCGGCGCCGTCTGCTCGCTGCCCTCGCCGAAGCCGATCGCGATGGGCAGCATGCCTGCGATCATTGCGAGGCTCGTCATGAGGATGGGTCGCAGGCGACTTACCGCACCGTCCACGGCGGCGACTCGCGCCTCGGCCCCGTTCATGCGCGCGCGTTCGGCGAAAGTCACGAGCAGAATAGCATTGGCGACGGCCACGCCGACCGCCATGATCGCGCCCATGTAGGACTGAATGTTCAGTGTCGTGCCGGTAATCCAAAGCGCCGCTACGACGCCGGCGACTGCCGCAGGCGTGGTCGAGGCAACGATGACCGCGAGCTTGATGGATTGAAAGTTCGCGATAAGGAGCAGAAACACTATGGCAACGGCCAAGAGCAGCCCCGTCTGGAGGCCGTCGAGGAGCTGCTGCATCGGCACGACCTGACCGCGCAGCGCGACGCTCGAGCGTGGAGGCGGCGCGCCGGCTGCCGCGATCGCGGCGCGCACCTGGTCTGCGACGCTACCCAAGTCCTCGCCTGCGAGGTTGGCCGTGATCGTGACGAGCCGCTGCATGTTATAGCGCGCGTATTGACCGGGCGTCGTACCCGCCGTGACTTTCGCAACGTTGCGCAGCAGGATCGGTCGGTCACCGCGGTAAGCCACCGGCACGTTCTCGAGGTCCTCCGGCGAGTGCATGTCTTCGTGCGGGATCTCGACTTGGATTTGGTATGCAACGCCGGTCCTCGGATCCGCCCAGTAGTTCGGCACCACGAAACGACTCGAAGAGGTCGCGGACACGAGCGACCGGGAAATCTCGGCCATTCCGATGCCCATGAGCCCTGCGCGCTCGCGGTCGACGTGCACGTCGAGCGTCGGGTAGTCGAGCGCTTGGCCGAATTGAACATCGCGCAACGCAGAAATGCCTCGGAGGCGGTCTCGGATCTTCGCTGCGAATTCGCGGCTGGCGCTCAAGTCCGGGCCGCTCACCGCCACCTCGATCGGCGTCGCAGAGCCGAGGCTCATGACCTGACTCACAATGTCGCTCGGCTCGAACGAAAAGCTCACGTCCGGCAACTCTTGCGCGAAGCGGGCGCGCAGCCGTTCCTTGAGCGCGCCCGTATCGACGCCCGACCCGTGCTTGAGTTGGACCTGAAGCACCCCCTCCTCCGAGCCGCCGTTCCACATGTAGATGAAATTAATCGGGTAACTTGAGCCGTGCACCCCAAGGAACCCCATCGTAATCGCGACGTTGTCGGGCCCTGCTTCATTGCGAATGATGTCGAGCGCCTTGAGCGCGACGGCCTCGGTCCCGTCGACGCGTGTGCCCGTGGGTGCGCGGAGCCTGACCTGTAGCTGCCCGGCTTCGACGTTCGGATAGATCTCGGTGCCGAGCCGACCGCCGATCAGCACGATCACGGCCGCCGCAGCTGCGACGTAAACGCCCACGACGAGCCAGCGCACACTCACGATGCGCGCCGCGAGCCCCGCATACGCGCGCTGAAGACTCGCAAACCTCGTCTCGGCACCACGCTGGTTCACGGCCGCCGTCTCGTGACCACGCAGGAACCAAACCGAGAGAATCGGAACCAGCGTGCTCGAAAGCAAATAGGAGCCCACCATTGCGAAACCGACCGCGAGCGAGAGCGGCAAGAACATCGCCCGCGCGGCACCGACCATGAAGAACGATGGGACGAACACCGCGAGCACACACAGCATTGCGATCAAGAGCGGCATGGCGACCTCGCTCCCCGAATCGACGACGGCCCGTGCCACACGCCGACCCCGCGCCAAATGCACATGGATGTTCTCGATGACGACCGTCGACATGTCGACCAGAATGCCGATCGCGAGCGCGAGTCCGCCAAGAGTCATGATGTTCACTGTCTGACCCGTGACCCAAAGCGCGAGCACGGCGCCCGTGAGCGCAAGCGGAATGCTGACGACGACGATCACTGCGCTGCGCCAATCCGCGAGAAACAGCAACACCATGATGCCCGTGAGCACGGCACCGAGCGCCCCCTCGAGCGTCAACCCCGAAATCGCCCGGGTGACATACGGCGACTGATCGAACTCATAACTGACCTTGACGTCCTCAGGCAAGACACTCTGAAAGCGGGGTAGATTCTCCTTGACGGCCTGGACGACGTCGAGCGTCGAGGCGTCGGAGCGCTTCGTCACCGGAATGTAGACGGTCCGCCGGCCATTCACGAGGGCAGAGCTCGTCACGATGTCGGAGCCGTCGACGACAGTGCCGACGTCACGCAGAAACACGGTCGGGTAAGTGCCTGCCCTGATCGGGACTGTTTCGAGATCCTTGATGTTCTTGACCACCGAATTCAGTGGCACCATCGGATACTTCCCGGCAACGGCCATGTTCCCTGATGGACTAATCAAATTGGCGCGACTGATCGCCGCGACGACCTCGTCTGGGGCCATGTTGTATGCGCGCAGCCGTTCGGGATTCAGATTCACGACGATGCTGCGCGCTGCACCACCGAAGGGCGGCGGTGCGGAAACGCCCGGCAACGTCGCGAACAATGGCCGTACGAGGTTGAGCGCAGCGTCCTGCATCTCGGCGACGGACCGCGTCTCGCTTGAGAAGACGAGCGTGCCGACGGGCACGCTGCCTGCGTCAAAGCGCATGACAAACGGCGGCACCGTGCCGGGCGGCATAAAAGCCCGTGCCCGGTTCACGTACTGAACAGTCTCCGCCATCGCCTGGCTCATGTCGGTGTTCGGATAGAACTGAAGCTTCATGATCGAAGCGCCCTGGATGGACTTCGATTCGACGTGCTCGATCCCCGTGATATAGAGAAAGTGATATTCGTAGTAGTACGTGAGAAAGCCTTCCATCTGTGCGGGATCCATACCGCCGTAAGGCTGCGCCACATAGATGGTCGGAATTCCGAGCGTCGGGAAAATGTCGCGCGGCATACGGCTCAAAGCGAGCATGGCGCCGAGCACAACGGCAGCGACCAACACGATCAAGCTAAAAGGACGACGCAAGGCAGATTGAACGAGGTTCATCGTGCGGCCCGCCGGTGTTTTTCTAACAGATTCGATCCGCTGCGAGCCTAGCAAATGGAACTGAAAACTATCTGAAAGGCATTCGCCTGCCGACACCCAAGATTTCAGATGGTTTTCAGATTGCGCAGGTAAACTTCCTCGCCGCACCGCCAAGAACTTCGAGCGAGCACTCATGCCGAAAGACACTCGAATCTCGGACCTCCCTTTCCGATCGCTTGCGGCTTGCGGCGTTTCGCTTGTCGCCGTGCTTTGGAGCGCGCAGGGGATCGGACAGCAAGCTTCGGTGAATGTCGTAGAGCCCGAGCGTCGCGACTTCGACCTCGTCTCGACCCAGCCCGGCACGGCCGAGGCATTCTACGAAGCAGACCTAGGCGCCAAGGTGTCCGGATACGTGAGCGAGCTCGACGTCGACATCGGCGCGCGCGTGAAGAAAGGCCAGGTGCTGGCGCGAATCACGGTTCCGGAGCTCATTCAAGCGCGCAACGGGGCCGCGGCCGAAGTGACCTCGCTCGACTCTGAATACCACCGCATCGCAATGCTCGCCGAACGCAACTCGGTCACGCAGAAGACGCTCACGGAAGCCAAGGGCCGAGTCGACGCGGCGCGCGCGAAGCAAGCCGAGATCGAAGCGCAGATGGCTTACGCCACGATCGAGGCGCCATTCGACGGAATCGTCACATCGCGTGCTATCGATCCTGGCGACATGGTATACGAGGCAAGCTCGCCGAAAGGTGGCAACGAGCCGCTAATGCGCGTCGCAGCGGTCAACGTCATTCGCGTGAAGACGTACGTGCCGGAGCGCGAATCGGCCTGGGTCGATGTCGGCGATCCAGCGACAGTGGCGTTCGATGCGCTCCCGGGCCGGATCTCCGTCGGTCAAGTCGCGAGAGCCGCGGAAGCACTCGACCCGAGCACGCGGACGATGCTCGTCGAGATCGATCTGCCGAATGCCGACGGGCGAATCCGCCCCGGTTATTACGGCCAAACGCGTATCGTGCTAGAGAAGCGCCAGAAGACGCTCGCGCTGCCGTCCTCGGCAATTCGATTCGACGACGGCGGCTCGTTCGTCTACATCGTCGGCACGAGCGACACTGTGCAACGCAGCCCCGTGCAGATCGGCCTCAACGACGCGGGCTGGACCGAGGTCGTCGGCGGTCTCAGTGGTAGCGAGCGTGTCGTCAGCGGCAGCGTCGAGGCGCTCGCGGACGGCTCTTCGGTTCGCGTGCTCACACGCCAGCCGCCGCAATGAGTCAAGCCCCTCCCCGCCGAGCCAATGTCCGCTGCACGGCGCTCGTGCCGCTGCTAACGGTCGCCCTCGCGGGCCAGATTCGTGCTCAAGCCGCCGACAACAATGTCTTGCCGATCGATCTGCCGACCGCGTTGCGGCTCGCCGACGAACGTAACCTCGACGTCGCGATCTACGTCGCACGCATCGCCGAAGCGTCCGCCAAGGTTGCCGAGGCGCAAACGCTGGCCGTCCCCGCAATCCGAGTCGGCGCCGACTATGCCCGTCACACCGGCAACATTCAGGAGACCAGCGGCCAAGTCCTCGACGCAGACCGCGCCGCACGCGGGAGCGGTGTGAGCACGGAGCTCAAGGTCGACATCACCGACGCCGTTTTCGCGCCGCTGGTAGCCAAGCAGAACCGCGCTGCGGCCGCGGCTGCATCGAATGCCAACCGTCATCGAGTCTTCGTTGACGTCGCCACCGCCTACCTGCGGCTACTGGAGTCGCGCGCCGAAAGCGCCATCGTGCAACGCGCGCTCGAGCGTGCGACGGACCTTGCGACTCTGACGGCCAACTACGCCGAGGCCGGTGAAGGCCTCGAGTCCGACGCGCAAATGGCCGCCGTGCAGCCACTGCTCTGGCAGCAGCGCCGCGTCGCAACGCAAGAACGAAACGAGACGGCTGCCGCAGAGCTCAGTCGGCTCTTGCACTTGGATCCGAGCGTCGTGCTCGAGCCCATGGAGAGCGAGATTCCGCCGCTCGAGATCTTCTCGGACAACGAGGACGTCGGCCAGCTCATCTCGCGCGCCGTCACTTCTCGACCCGAGGCCGAGCAGTACAACGCGCTCGTCGCGGCCGCGCAAGCCGACTTGAGCGCCGAGCACTACAAACTCTTCGTCCCGGACGTGGCACTCGACTACGGCAAGCAACGGTTCGGCGGCGGCCCGGGATCGGCGATCGACAACACGGACGATCGCTCGGACTTGGCGCTGACGCTCTACTGGCAGTTCGACAGCTTCGGGCTCGGCCATCGAGCTCGCGCCAACGAGAAACGCGCGCAGCTGCAAAGGATCGGGCTCGAGCGCGACAAGCTCCGCGACAGCATCGCTGCCGAAGTGCGAGAGGACTACGCCCGCGTCCGAAGCTTCAAGCAACAGCTCACGCTCACGGACGTCACGGTCGAACGCGCGCAGAAGGCCTACACGCTGAACCGCGCGCGCATCTATGATCACCAAGGACTGCCGCTCGAAGTGCTACAAGCGATGCAAATGCTCGCGGCCGCGGAGGTGGCACGCCTCGAGGCGCGCGTGAACTACTCCCTGGCGCAGATTCGCCTGCACACAGCAATCGGCAACTCTCTCAGCTCGCAGCTTCGGTAGCGAGATCGTCGCCGTAACCTCGCTCGCGCCGGGTCGCGCCGTCCACGAGCGGCAATCGGACCTCGAACGCCGTTCCGCGGTCGACCGCGCTCTTGACGTCGATCGATCCGTTGTGCGACGTGACAATCCACCGGCCGATCGCGAGCCCGAGCCCAGTGCCGCCTTGCCGACGGGAACGGGCTCGATCGACTCTGTAGAAACGGTCGAAGATATGCGGCAGATCGTCACTTGCGATACCGATGCCCGTGTCCCTAACGACGCCGATGGCTGCGCCTTCACGCTGCGCGAAATACACGTCACACGTCCCACCCGGTGGCGTGTACTTGACTGCATTGTCGATCAAGATCAAGAAGAGTCGCCGCAGGGCATTGGCGTCGCCTTTGACCCATACGGGACCGACCGGTAGTCGCACATCGAATCGCACACCTTTTTCCCGCGCCAGAACGGCCGCCTCGGCGCAGGCCTCGCCAACCGACGCGACCAGATCGACGCGTGCCATGTTCAGCCGTTCATGCCCGCAATCGGCATTCGCGATCAGCAACATGTTGTCGACGAGCTGCGAGGTGCGCTGAGTTTCCGCAACGATGTGCTCGAGCGCTTCGCGGTGCACGTCTTTCGGTCGGTCCGAACGGAGCGCGACCTCTGCAGTCGTTCGCATCACGGCCAAAGGCGTGCGGAGCTCGTGCGAGGCATCGGCCGTGAACCGCGAGATCCTTCGGAACGCCGATTCGAGCCGCGCGATCATGTCGTTGAGCGTTTCCGACAACCGTTGGAGCTCGTCGCCGGTCGCCGGCACGGCGAGCCTGTCGGCTAGGTTGTCGGCGGTGATCGACCGGGCCGTCTCCGTGATCTGGTCAACGGGCGCCAGAGCTCGGCGGCTCAGCCAGTAGCCCCCTCCGGCGGCGAGCAGAAGCACAAGGGGAAAAAGCGGCAACAACAGCCAAAGCGCATCGCGGAGGCCGCGCTGCAGCTCGCGTAGCGGCGCAGCCACTTGCACCGTGTAAGGGTGCCCGTCAACGTCGATGCTCGTCGACAAGAACCGCATCAGAACTCCGTTGATCACCGCGTTCTCGAAACGTGGCTCTGCGCCGAGCTTGTCGATAGTCGGCGCAGCCTGGCCGCGCAGGGCCACCGCCTGATGCACTGCGTTTCCACGGTCATCGATCACTTGGAACAGGTCCCCATGCGCGCGAAATTCCTCCTTGACTTCGTCCAAAGAAAGCCTGCTCTTATGATCTTCAACGAAGATTCTTATCCCCTCGGCGCGGTCGCGGAGCGATTCATCGACCGAGTGGTAGAGGCTTCGCTCAACCGCGAGCCACATCGCACCGCCGAGGAACAGTATCGACACGGCAAGCACCGTCGCGTACCACGCAGTAAGACGAACGCCGATCGAATGCAGGTTCATTTCAACTCCGGCGCCCTGACGCAGTACCCCATCCCGCGGACTGTGTGGATGAGCTTGTCGTACGGCGGAGCGTCGATCTTCGTGCGAAGGAGGTGAATGAACGCATCCAGTGTATTGCTCTCGACACTGCTTTCGTATCCCCAAACGGCTTCCATCAACGTCTCTCTCGGGACGATTTGGTTGGCGCGACGAACCAAGAAATGAAGCAACCGGAACTCCCTCACACTGAGTCCTATCTCGATACCAAGACGCGTTACCGTGTGCCGCGCAGGATCGAGCTCGAGATCGGCAACGCGCAGGACAATTGATTGTGTGACAGGGACTCGCCGCGCGAGCGCGCGTAAACGCGCCAGCAGCACCTCGAAGGCAAAAGGTTTAGTCAGGTAGTCGTCGGCACCCCCATCGAGACCTTCGACGACATCAGTTGACGAATCCCGCGCTGTCAGCATCAGTATCGGAGTCCTGACACCTGCGGCCCGCAATCGTCGCGCCACGTCACGGCCGTCCACCTTCGGCAGCATTCGATCGAGAATCATGAGATCGTGATCGAAGGTTCGAGCCAGATCGAGCGCTTGCTGACCATCGAGGGCGACGAGAGACGAATAGCCTTCCTGCTCAAGGCCTCGGCGAAGTTGCTCAGCCATCTGCGGCTCGTCCTCGACGATCAGAACGCGCATTACCTTCGAGCTTCCATCCCAATCCGACCCGGATACTTTCGACCGTCGCGACCCGTTGGTCAAACATGAACGATGCGCATGACTCCGGGCCCGTGACTGTTGGCCAGGCATCCTTTCAGGTGGCTTTCAGATTGCGGCGGTATATTGTGCCAGGCTCGAATCATCCGTTTGATGGCCACCGGAAACATCCCCGTGATCAAAGTGCTCGTCTCGATCGCGGCCATCACGACGACGCTCGCACTATCGACCTTCGCGGTCGCGGCTGCAGACGCTTGGAGCGACTACGCGGACTGCGCCGCCGCCTATCGTGCCAACTGGCAAGACCGCCTCACCGATCCGAGCCGAAAGCCCGAGATGCGCGACATGATACGGCAACAGTCGGATGACTATCGCGCCGCCGCCGTCCGTCGTTACCGGCAAGACACGGGTGCGAGCCAACTGCACGCCGAGGAAGCCGTCAAGGCGTACATCGCAAAGCACCTCGCGCGGTTCGTGTCGATGGACAACCGGGACGAGCTCAACGACTTTCTCGACAAATGCCCGCAACCCGACGAGGCAGGACCGCTCTAGCCCGCGTAGGAATGCGCGAAGAGGTTGACGGGCGTCGACTTCGCTCGCCGTTGAGAGCACCGAGCGAATGATCGTGCGGTGACTGCCGCGCGATCCTGCCTAGTACTCGTAGCGCAGTATCGGATCCGTCGGACCTTCGGTCGACCAGTGGCGGCGGCGTTCTTGCTGGCGGCGCTGAATGCGCAGAAAGATCTGCCGGCGCTTGGCAGCCAGCCATTCCTCGCGGCTCACGTGCTCGCCCTCCTCGCCGTGCAGCTGCTGCTCTTTTTCCCGATACTCGCAGAATTCCCGATAGCCCTCGAGGTCGTGCTGGAGCTCGCCGATCACGAGCTCGGCCATGATCGCGTCGTCGAGAAAGCCTAGCCCCGGGATCTTGTCCGGGATCATGTCGACGGGGTCGGCGAAGTAGCTCGTGGCCGCCAAGATGCGGCGGCGGTCCTTGTCCTCGAGCGGCCACTCGGGGTCTTCGAGCATCGAAATCAACGCACCGAGATCGTCGAGACGCTTGCGGACATAGCCCGGAATCTTGCCCTTCTGTTGCTCTTGCAGCAGTCGACGAGCGCTGCGCAGCAGATCCTGGTCGTTACGCGCCTGATTGCGCTCCCAAGTCGCGTCCATGACCCCTCGGTAGTAGGCGAGATCGTCGTCGCCGAGCTCGAGCTCAAGCTTCAGTGCCATCCGCGTCTCCTTCGTTGTGGTTTTCGATACGCCATTGTGCGCCAATCGCCGCCTTCGGATTCAACCCCTACGGACTGCTTGGAGAATCGTCGTCGCGCGCTCGTTTCGGGGTATATTGGCAGGCGTCGTCGAACAACAAGAATCATGGGGGGGCTCGATGAATCTCGCCGGCATTTCGGCGGCCGCTGGCCGCATGGCGCGTGCGTCGTCCGTGCTGTTGAGCCTCGCCGCAGCCTCGACGCTCGCCACCCACGTCGCGGCCGCCGAGCTCGTCGAAGAGCTGGCCTGGGCGTATGCGATCAGCCCGCCCGGGCCCGCGCCGGCACCGACGGCCGACGACGGCACGAAGTTCACGCTGCCGGGCTCGGACCGCTCGTTCACCCTCGACCAGATTCGCAACCGCCAAGGGCCGGCCGACTGGTTCCCGGCCGAGCATCCCGCGATGCCAAAGATCGTGGCTTTCGGACGCGAATCGGCCGGCGTCATGGCCTGCTCGCTTTGTCATTACCCGAACGGCAAAGGTCGTCCCGAAAACGCCGGCGTCGCGGGATTGCAAGTCGGCTACTTCGTGCAGCAGCTGCACGACTTCAAGAACGGCTTGCGTCTGAGCGCCCAGCCGCTCAAGCCGAACACGCCGATGATGGCCGCGTTCGCGCACGCGATGACCGAAGAGGAGATCCAACAGGCCGCCGAGTATTTCGGCGCGCTCGACTGGTCGCCGTGGATCGAGGTCGTGGAGACGGATACCGTGCCGAAAACGCGCGTCCAAGGCGGCATGTATCTGAAGCTCGAAGGCGCCGAGGCCGGCACGGAGCCGCTTGGCAAACGCATCGTCGAGACTCCGAATAATGCGGGCTACACCGAAAAACTGCGCAATCCGCACTCGGGGTTCACGGCCTATGTGCCCAAAGGCGCCGTCGCGAACGGCGAGATGCTCGCCAACACGGGCGCAGGCAAGACGACGCCTTGCACGGTCTGCCACGGTTCGAACCTCGCGGGCCTCGCGCTGGTTCCACCGCTGCGCGGCCGCTCGCCGAGCTATATCGCGCGCCAGCTCATCGACTTCAAGCAGGGCACGCGACACGGCGTTTGGGCGCCGCTCATGGGCCCCGTCGTCGCGAACCTCACGGCCGAGGACATCTTGAACCTCTCGGCCTATCTCGCGTCGCTGCCGCCGAAGCCGCAATGACCGACGACGTGATGCAACGCCGCGGCCACCGTAGCACGCGATGTTCGTCGGACACACGGCCGTAGCGCTCGCGGCCAAGCGCCGCGTGCCGAAGATTTCGCTGGGCTGGCTGGTCGCGGCCGCTTTCGGCCTGGACCTCGTGTGGCCCGTCTTGCTGCTCGCCGGCGTCGAGCACGTGAGCATCGTGCCGGGCGCGACGGCATTCAACGCGCTCGTGTTCGACTCGTACCCTTGGTCGCACAGCTTGGTCATGGCATGTGCATGGGGCCTCGTCGCCGCGGGTTTGGCGGCTTCACGCGGGGTCACGCGTGGCGCAGTGGTGCTCGTCGGCGCCGTCGTCGTAAGCCACTGGTTCTTGGACACCGTCGTGCACGTGCCGGACCTGCCGCTGTGGCCCGGCGCGTCGCCGCGCATCGGTCTCGGGCTGTGGAACTCGGTGCCGGGGACGCTGCTCGTCGAAGGCGCGCTGTACATCGTCGGCATTGCCGTATACGTGAGCGGCACTCGCGCGAAAAACAAAATCGGCTCGATCGGCCTGTGGTCGTTTCTGCTCGTGCCGACCGTGATTTGGGCGTCGGGCCCTTGGTCACCGCCGCCGCCGAGCGCGCGCGGGCTCGCCTGGTTCTCTTTCGTCGGCTGGCTGCTGATCGCCTGGGCCGCCTGGGCCGACCGACACAGAAGGCCGGTCCACTAGTCGCGAGACTCGTGCTCGCACGTTGCGATGCCCCGTCCGCACGACCGCGGATCGCATGACGTCCGCACGTTTCTTCAGAGCTTCACGGTCCGCAGCCTCAGCGCATTGGCGATGACGGACACCGACGACAGACTCATCGCGAAGCTCGCGATCGCCGGCGACAGCAGCAAACCGAACACGGGATAGAGCACGCCGGCGGCGATCGGCACACCGAGCGAGTTGTAACCGAAGGCGAACAGCAGGTTCTGGCGAATGTTGCGCATCGTGCGCCGCGACAGCCGCAAGGCGCGCACGATGCCGCGTAGATCGCCTTTGACCAGCGTGATGCCGGCGGACTGCATCGCGACGTCGGTGCCCGTGCCCATCGCGATGCCGACGTCGGCGCGAGCGAGCGCAGGCGCGTCGTTGACACCGTCGCCGGCCATCGCGACGACGTGACCCTCCCTTTGCAGACGCTCGACGACGCCCGCCTTGTCCTTCGGCAAGACGCCGGCGACGACTTCGTCGACGCCGAGCTCGTTGCCGACGGCCCGTGCCGTGCGCTCGTCGTCGCCTGTAAGCATGATGATCCTGACACCGGCTTGCCGGAGCGCTTCGATCGCCTCGGGCGTGGTCTTTTTGATCGCGTCGGCAACGATCAAAATACCGGCGGCGCGGCCATCGACTGCGACGTAGACGGCCGTCGCGCCGCGACCGCTCTCTTGCGCTGCCGTCTCGGCGAGCTCCGTCACGTCGACGCCTCGCTCGTCCATGAGCTTGGCATTGCCGACGACGACTTGCCGGCCATCGACCTCGCCCCACACGCCCAAGCCGGCATTCGATTCGAATGCGCCAGTGCCCGCGGGCAAATCGATGCCGCGGTCCTTGGCGCCGACGACGATCGCGCGCGCCAGCGGGTGCTCGCTCGGCGCTTCGACGGCCGCAGCGAGCTTGAGCAGCTCGCTCTCTTCGAACTCGCCGGCCGCCACGGCACGCTGCAAGCTCGGCTTGCCTTCCGTGAGCGTCCCCGTCTTGTCGACGACGAGCGTCGTGACCTTCTCCAGCCGCTCGAGCGCCGCCGCGTCCTTGATGAGCACGCCCTCGGTCGCGCCGCGGCCGACACCGACCATGATCGACATCGGCGTCGCGAGTCCCAGCGCGCATGGGCATGCGACGATGAGCACGGACACGCCGACGAGCAGCGCATAGGCGAATTGCGGCGGCGGCCCCAGGGCAGCCCAGATCACGGCCGCGAGCACGGCAGTGCCGACGACCGTCGGCACGAACCACGCGGACACGCGATCCGCAAGGCTCTGCACGGGCGCTCGAGACCGCTGCGCTTGTGCGACCATTTGCACGATTTGCGACAGCAACGTTTCGCCGCCCACGTGCTCGGCCTGCATGAGCAGCGTGCCGCTGCCGTTCGTCGTGCCGGCGGACAGCGCCGCGTCCTCCGTCTTGCGCACGGGATCGGGCTCGCCCGTGAGCATCGACTCGTCGACGTGGCTCGAGCCGTCGAGGACGACGCCGTCCACGGGAATGTTCTCGCCAGGACGCACGCGCAAGTAATCGCCGATTTCCACGTCTTCGAGCGGCACATCGTGCTCCTCGCCGTTCTCGTCGATGCGGTGCGCAATTTTCGGTGCGAGCTTCAGCAGTGCACGAATCGCACCCGACGTCTGTGCACGTGCACGCAGCTCTAGCACTTGGCCGAGCAGCACGAGCGTGACGATGACGGCCGCCGCCTCGAAGTACACCGGCGCTTCGCCCGTAGGGCCGAGAAACGACGCGGGCAAAGCTTGCGGAAGAAGCGTAGAGAACACCGAGAACCCCCAAGCTGCGCCGGTCCCCAAAGCAATGAGCGAGAACATGTTCAGGCTGCGATTGACGACCGACTGCCAGCCACGCACGAAAAACGGCGCGCCGGCCCACAGCACGACGGGTGTCGCGACCACGAGCTGTGCCCAGGCCACGGCCCTGTGGCCGAAGAGTCGCATCGGATCGACGGCCGGCAGCCACCCGCCGAGCATTGCCCACAGCAACGGCACGGTGAGCACGGCTGCGATCCAGAATCGACGACGCATGTCGACGAGCTCTTCGCTGTCGCCTTCCTCGGCGAGCGGCGATTCGGGCTCGAGCGCCATTCCGCAAAGCGGACATGGCCCTGGCTTCGGACGGCGGACGTCCGGGTGCATGGGACACGTCCATACCGTGGCGCCCGAAGCATCCGTTGCCGACGACGTGCCACGTATCTCGCCTTTGCGTTGCGCACCGTGACTGCCGACATCGCTCGCGAGGTACTTTTCCGGATCGGCGGCGAACTTGTCGCGACAGCCCGCGCAACAGAAGTGATAGTTTCGGCCCGCGTGCGCATACCCGAGCGCCGTGGCCGGATTCACGCTCATGCCACAGACGGGATCGGTCGCTGTCTCGTTGCCGTCGGTCATGGGACTTTGTTTGCGCCGACACGTTCGGCGAGCCGGCCAATCGTCCTGACATCCGCATCTTTCATATGATCGTTCTCGCTCGTACGAACGGAGATGAACGTCCGGCTATGGTACCGAGTCGAGATGCCGAATGCAGTGACGCACCGGGGGTCGGTCAGCGGACCGTAACGCGCCCGAGCTCGGCAGCGATCCGAAAGTCCGCCACGCATCGCTCGATCCGACGCGGATGCCGTTCCACTTCTGGAAAAGTGCCGCTCGGCCGATATCACGAAAAGTGCTTTGACATGCGGAACGCGCAGGCGTAAATTTCGCGCGCACATGAATTCGCACACACACATCGTTGCCGTCGACCTTTCGCCGCGTGAACGCGCCATCTCTGCCGTTTGTGGCAAAACGTCGTGCGCCGTCTCCTTCGGAAGCAGCCGTGAATGGCTCGACCGGAAGCTCGTGCAGCGATACGGCGGGGGTGCGAAGGACTAGCCTTTCGATTGATTTTTCGGTCGGAGGGCACGTGTAGGAAGCCTTCCGACCAGGGTACAGAAGCCCCGGTGGAAGTGTTCCACCGGGGCTTTTTTTTGCTCTTTGACAACGCGGGTAACTCGATTGCGGGCGGTACACGAGAGCGCGTGCCGATCCTCCCCCCGTCGGCACCGCGATGCGCCCGGCGACGGGCTCGTGTGCTGCCCGCTGCGGCCGTGGTCTTCCCCTGACCATGGAGTTAGTGCACCGGTAGCTCAGTCGTTAGAGCGCCCGATCGAAATTGGGAGGCCGAAGCTTCGAACGCTTCCCGGTGCACGTTTTTTCGAGTGATCCGCGTGAACATCGGCCGCCCTCCCACCAGGGCGGCGGGCTTGGGCGCTTCACGGCGCCTTTGGATA
Organism: uncultured Gammaproteobacteria bacterium; assembly: GCA_963786385.1. Taxonomy (GTDB): domain Bacteria; phylum Pseudomonadota; class Gammaproteobacteria; order Steroidobacterales; family Rariloculaceae; genus FEN-1219. The sequence goes on along the minus strand of CAWAYS010000005.1, from coordinate 499,889 downwards.
CCGGCGTCTTCGGTCGCCGGCGTGTCGAGGTCCGACAAAGGAGAGGAACGATGCTGTTTCTGCGTGAGTTCACGGTGCGTAAGCACGAGCGTGGACTGCTGTTCAAGAACGGCGACTTCGAGCGCTTTCTCGCGCCGAGCACGTATCGCTTCTTCGATCCGCGCAAGCGCGTCGAGGTAGAGCGCTACGACTTGTCGCGACCGGCATTCGAGCACCGGCTGCTCGATTTCCTCATTCGCTGGTATCCCGAGGAAATCGACGCGATGTTCGTCAAGGTCGAGACGGGCCCGAGCCAGCTCGCCGTGATCTGCGAGAACGGCCGGCCGGCGACGGTCGTCGGCCCCGGTCGCCGCGCGCTCTTTTGGAAAGGCGTCGTGCGCGTGACGGCCGAATTGATCGACATCACGATCGACCCGGTCGTCGCACCGCGCTTGGCGAGGATCATCGTGGGCGAGATCGGCACACGCCACAACTCGGCATTCGAGCATGCCGCGCTCGTTCGTGAAGTGCCCGAGGGGCACATCGGCTTACTGTACGTCGACGGTCAGATTGCGGACGAGCTCGCGCCCGGGCTGCACGTGCTGTGGAAGTTCACTCGCGGCCCGACCGTGGATGTAGTCGATCTGCGCGTCAAAACGCTCGAGATCGTCGGGCAGGAGGTCTTGACCAAGGACAAGATCCCCCTGCGCGTCAGCTTGAACGCGAGCTACCGCTTCGTCGATGCGCGCAAGGCCGTCACGGCAGTCGAGGATCCGTTGGCTTTGTTGCGCAAGGAGATTCAGTTCGGTCTGCGCGCCGCGGCGGGCACCCGCACGCTCGACGCGCTGCACGGCGACCAGGGCGCCGTCGACCTTGCGGTCTTGGAGTACGTTCGCGCGAAGCTCGCGGGGATCGGCCTCGAGATCCGAGACGTGGGCGTGAGGCACATCGCGTTGGAGCACAACCCGATTGCGGTGCGTCTCCGAGAGCTCGATGCGTTGGAGAAGATAACCGACAAGGTCGGCAATATCTCCGTGCAGGGGGAGCCAGGCGGCGTGTTGAGCGACTTCGTGCGGATTCGGCTTTGACGATGTCTTTCCAAGCGCGCTTAGTGCGGCAAAGCGACAACCACTACGTGCTGCCGCGTGCCGGCGACATGCGCGTCGACGTGCACGCCTATCTCTCGGCCCCGCTGCTCGCGCAAACCGACGAATCGGCGTGAAGCGTCTTGGCTGCACGCCGACGAGCCGCTAGGACGGAATACTGGGCACACCACAACTCGGCCGCCAACTACGCCGTCGCCAACCGGCATGTCATCGTCGAAGGCGTACAGCGTGCGCTCGAGGACGTGTTTTTCGTGCGCGGCGAGTGTTCTACGAAATCTCGCACAACTTGGTGCAGGAAGAGACGCTCGTCCTGCCCGACGGACGAACGCAACGCGGGTTCGTGCACCGCAAGGGCGCGACGCGCGCGTTCCCGGCCGGTCATCCCGGTCTCGCCGGAACGGTCGGGGAACCGACCGGCACCCTGCCTCGTCCCGGGCTCCATGCTGCAGGGGGCTGCCATGTTGTATCCGTTACCGGGCGCTTCGGTCGGGTTGCTCGTCGATCACGGCGACGGCCGCGTCATGGCGCGCGGGCAAGCCAAGCGAGAGCTCGCAGGCATTCACGACGCAATCGACGACGAGATGCGGTTGATTACGCGAACGCTCGGCGGCGTGGAGATCCGCGGAATCGTCGGCAACACGGCAAGAACGCCCCTCGACGAGTGCGGGCACGTCTACAAGGATCTCGACGCCGTGCTCGGCGTGCTCGAAGACGAACGCATCGCCCGAGTCGCCCACCGCCTCTACCCGGTCGCCAACCTCAAAGGCACCGATTAAACCCGAGGTTGTTGAAGGGCTTTTGCGGTACATCGTCATAAGAGTGTAAAGTTAGGCGTGTAACCTCCTGAACTTGAGTGATTTTGAGCACCAAAGGACCTAGGGAAATGCCTCCCGGCCTGTCCGGCCGCCCCGAAGACGCGCCGCCGACGGCGGTGCTTCCTACGCCGTTGCCGCGCGGCCACCTCGTCGACCGCGTTCGCTGCGTCCTGGCTTTCGAGCAACGGTATCTACTCGCCCAACACAACACGCGCCGCCCGCGGAACCGCGGCAAGTGGGGTCTGCTCGGCGGCCGCCTCACGTCGCTCGAGGACCCGAGGGTTGGTGTGCGCCGCGAGATTCTCGAGGAGCTGCGTGTCCGCCTGCCTTACCTCGTCGAGCTCGGCGATTGGCCGCATCGGGACGAGGTGCACCGCGTTTTCGGCAGCAAGGTCGGAGGCGCCGTCGATTGGTTCGACCCCGACGAGATCCTTGCGATCGAATGGTTCAGCTACGCCGACGTCTTAGGCCTCGCCGCGGACGGCCGACTGCATACCGGCTTCGAGCTCGCAGCCATCACGGTCTTCCACCACCGTGCGTCGTCGCGGCCGGGCTCGATTGAGCTGTCCCGCCGACCCTCCAAGCACGTGCGGGGCAGCCGCAAAGCGCGTGGCGCACGAAAGCGGACGGGTCTCGGCGCTCCGCTTTGACTTAGCGCCGACCTGGAGTGGCGCGGATCAAACGTCGAGCAGCTTCAACGCCGTGCCGCTCAAGATCGCCTCGAGCTCGTCATCGCTCAACCCTTTCACGGCCAACGCGTCGCCGACGGGATCTTGGCTCGCGATCGGAAAGGGATAGTCCGTGCCGAGCACGAGCCGCTGTGCACCGACTTCGTCGATCAAGTAGCGCAGGTTCTCGGGCGAGTAAACGAGCGTGTCGTAGTACAGATCCTTCAAGTACTCGCTCGGCGCTTTGTCGATCCCTCTACAGCCGGGACTGCGTGCATAGCAGTTGTCAGCGCGGCCGATATACGATGGCAAGAAGCCGCCGCCATGCGACAGCACGATCTTCGCGCGCCGGTGCCGATCGAGAAAACCGCTGAAGATCATGTGCGATAGCGCGACGCTCGTATCGAGCGGCATGCCGATCGTATTGCCGAGTTGACCCGCGCCCGCAAAACGCTTGTCGGCGCCGGAAAACCCTTCCGGATGGACGAACACGACGGCGCCGAGCTCCTCGGCTCTGTTCCAAAAAGGATCGAAGCGTTCAGCCGAGATCTCTTCGTCGCCGATCAGAGTCGTCATCATGACGCCTCGCAAGCCGAGGTCGCGCATCGCGTGCGTGAGCTGCTCGGCGGCAAGGTCCGGGTGCTGCAACGACACGGCACCGAGGCCGATGAATCGGTCCGGATGAGCCGCTACCTGCTCGGCCATCTTCTCGTTGAGCAGCTTCGCGATCGCGCTCGCGAGCTCGCGGTCGGCCCAGTCGTGCTGATGTTGAAAGTGCAGGCTCAACACTTGGATGTCGATGCCTTGGCGCTCCATCTCGGCGAGCCGCGTCTCGACGCTCGTGAGCCGGGCAGCCATCGGCGATCGCAGAAACGCACCGATGTCCGATTCGGCCTGCGGATACTTCTCGATGAGCGGCCACACTTCGGGCACGAGCAGATGCGCGTGCATGTCGACGGTTTTGACGCGGCGTCCGTTGATCATGACTGGGCCGCGCCGCGTACGCCCTCCCGACTGAGCGGCGGCCAAGCCACACCCGCACAGCACGATGCCGGCCGTCACTGCCGAGCCGAGAAAGCTGCGTCTCGTCGTCTTCATCATCCAAGTGCCCCCCTTCGGACGCATGAGAACGGCCGACGGACTCGTGCGCCGAACCGGTCCGTACGGCGACGCACGGACGGCAAAGAGTGTACGCCGCACGGCCGCGGATTCACACGTTCACCAGACGCGTCCGGTTGTTGTGCCGACGATGCGTTGTGCCTACGATTCCAACGATCCGCGACACGCAGGCCGCGCCCCGACGCCAAAGGAGAATACTCATGAGCAGGAACAGCCGCACAACGCGCTCGAGCATCGATCGCCGTTCATTCCTCGCCTCGAGCGTGGCAGCAGCGGGCGTGCTCGCGAGCGGCACCTACGGTCGCGCTTTCGCGCAGGACGCCCGACTGGCGCGCGCGAGTCGCGCGGTGGAAACGACGGCCGGTCGAATTCAAGGCGTCGTGCTCGACGGCAACGTCAACGCGTTCTACGGCGTCCCTTACGGCGCGTCGACGGCCGGCGCGAATCGCTTCATGCCCGCGAAGAAACCTGCTTCCTGGACAGGTGTGCGCGAGGCGACCAAGGTGGGCGATCGCTCGCCGCAAGATTTTACGGGCCCCATTTCGGAGGTCTACGCGCTCGATCGGCGCGAGACGATGAGCGAGAACTGCCTCGATCTGAACGTGTTCACGCCCGGGCTCGGGCGCGGCAATCGACCCGTCATGGTGTGGCTCCACGGCGGCGGCTATTCGAGTGGATCGGGCAACTGGCTCCTGTATGACGGTGCGCGGCTCGCGCGCAGTCAAGACGTGGTGGTCGTACCCGTCACACATCGACTCAACGTCTTCGGGTATCTGTATCTCGCGCAGATCGGCGGCGGGAAGTACGCCGAGTCGAGCAATCTCGGCATGCTCGATATCGTCGCGGCGCTAGAGTGGGTGCGCGACAACATCGCGAACTTCGGCGGCAACCCCGACAACGTGACGATTTTCGGTCAATCGGGCGGTGGCGGCAAGGTGGGCGCTCTGCTCGGGATGCCGCCGGCCAAAGGCCTCTTTCACCGCGCGGCCTGCATGAGCGGTGCGCTCGTGCGCGGCACGCCGAAGGACCGAGCCAGCGAGAGTGCGGAAAAGTTCATGAAGGCACTCGGCGTGAAGTCGGTCGACGAGATGCAGCGTCTACCGATGGAGCGGGTGCGCGACGTCGCCAACGACACGCGCGGACTGGCGCTCTCGCCAGTGGTCGACGGCCGCACTTTGCCCGCTGATCCGTTCTACCCGAAGGCGACAGAAGTCTCGGCCACGGTGCCGCTCATGGCGAGCACGACGGAGCACGAGGTCAACTTCTTCCCGACCACTCCACTAGACGAGATCGAGGCCGCGGACCTTCTCACACGAGTGAAGCAAGTCACGCACAGCGACGATACTGGCGCACGCGACCTCATCGATCTCTACAGGCACAATCGACCGAAGGCGAGTAACGTCGAGCTCTACCAAATCATCGCGTCCGATGCGACGTTTCGACCCGGCGTCGTTGCCGAAGCCGAGCGCAAAGCCGAGCAAGGCAAGGCACCCGCCTACATGTACTACTTCCGTTGGCAATCGCCTGTTCACGAGGGCAAGCTCAGGGCTTATCACACCCTCGACATTCCGTTCGCCTTCAATAACGTCGAGGTCGCCGCATCGATGACGGGCGCGCGTCAAGACCGCTACGCGCTGGCCGACAAGATGAGTGCCGCATTCGCCGCGTTCGCGCGCACGGGCAACCCAAGCCACGACGGCTTGCCGAAATGGCCGGCCTTCGATCTCAAAACGCGCGCGACGATGGTCTTCAACGACGAGTCCGAGCTCGTGAACGACCCGTTCGGCGAGGAGCGTATGGCGGTCGCGAAGCTGCGGGCCGCGGCAGCCGGCAACTCCTGAGTCCGCGTCGCGCCGAGCGACTCCAGGACTCGGCCCCGATAGCCAATGTCGGAGACGCAGACACTCGCCGCCGCCTTGCTCGCGCTCGCCGTCGGCTTGTTCGCTTGGGGGCGTTGGCGGCACGACGTCGTAGCACTCACCGTGCTCGTGCTGGCGGTAGCCGCAGGTCTGGTGCCGGCCGCGGACGCGTTCTTGGGTTTCGGACACCCGGCCGTCGTCACGGTGGCGGCCGTGCTGATCTTCAGCCGGGCACTCGAAACCACGGGCGTGGTCGGCGCATTGGCTCGACTCGTGAAGATCGACCGCGCATCGATCCCGATACAGGTGGCGCTCTTTTGTGCGCTCGGCGCAGTGCTGTCGGCGTTCATCAACAACGTCGGCGCGCTGGCCATGCTCATGCCCGTTGCGATCGCGGCCGCGCGCAAGCACAACTTGTCGCCGAGTCGCATTCTCATGCCGATGTCGTTCGCGACCATGCTCGGCGGCATGACGACTTTGATCGGCACGCCGCCGAACATCATCGTCTCGTCGTTCCGGGCCGATTCGGCGGGCCGGCCCTTCTCCCTGTTCGACTTCTCGCCCGTGGGCGTCGCGGTCGCGTTGGTCGGGCTCGCATTCCTAACGCTGATTGGCTGGCGCCTGATCCCGCGCAGCCGCGCACCGATCCAAGCTTTCGAAGGCGTCGACGAATATGTCGCCGAGTTGCACCTACCGGACGACTCGGAGCTGGTCGGCGAAGCCGCGGCCGAGGCAGCCAAGCGCCTCGAGAAACGCGATGTCGAGCTGCTCGGTGTCGTGCGTAAGGAGCACTGGACGCCCGGGTTCAGCGCCTGGCTGCGGCTCGCGGCCGGCGACGTGCTCGTCGTCGAGGGCGCACCGGAGGCGCTCGCGAACCTCCAAGGCTGGGCCAACGTATCGCTCGGCGCGCCCCCCAAGCCCGGCGACGTGCTGAAGCTCTCGGACACGGCGCTCGCGGAAATCGTGCTGCGGCCCGCGTCGCCGCCTGTCGAATCCACCCCCGAAGAGTTGCGGTTGCGCTCGCGCTACCACGTCAACGTGCTCGGCGTGTCGCGCCAGGGCTTACGCCACTTCGGCACACTCAAGGCATTTCGTTTCAGACCCGGCGACGTCTTGCTGCTACAAGGCACGCGCCGGGACTTGGCCGACGCCACGACCGCATTCGACGCATTACCACTCGGCGATCGTCACTTGGTCATACACGATCGGCGCGCGACGGCCACGGCCGTCACGGCCTTCGTCGCTGCGCTCGCTGCCATCGCTTTCGGCATCGCCCCGCCGGCGGTGGCTTTGACTGCAGGCGCCGTGCTGCTGTTGCTGACGCGTGTCGTGCGCGCTCGCAGCGTCTATCAATCGCTCGACGGCGCGGCCATCGTGGTCCTCGCCGCGTTGTTGCCGGTCGGTCAGTCGCTGCAGTCAACCGGGCTCACGGAGGTCATCGCGAGCGGCGTCGTGGCCGTGGTCGCAGATCAGCCGGTGTACCTGGCGCTCGCGCTCGTGCTGCTCGTGACGATGTTCGTCTCCGACGTCATCAACAACGCGGCGACGGCCGTCATCATGGCGCCGATCGCAGCGACGGTGGCAGCGGATCTCGGCGTCGACTCCGATCCGTTTCTGATGGCGGTCGCCATCGGCGCATCGTGCGCCTTCCTGACGCCGATCGGGCACCAGAACAACCTCCTGGTCATGGGCCCGGGTGGGTATCGGTTCGGCGACTACTGGAGGCTCGGGTTACCGCTCGAGATTGCGATCGTGGTCGTCGCAACCGTTCTGCTGCCCTATTTCTGGCCGCTTTAGCCCGGACCGGCGCGGCCTGCGAGCTCCGCGGCAAGCGCCCGTAGTCGTTCGTCCGAAAGATCGGGCATCGGCACCATGTGGTCGACGCGACCCGCGCGGATGTCCTCGATTCGCCGCACGAGCGCCTCGGCGCTCCACGACGCCAGACTCAGCGCATCGCGGTGACACGCGCGGCAAGACTCCGCGACGTCGTCGGCCGATGCGTTCGTGGCCCACACGACCGCCGCGCAGATCCAAAACGACTTTTGCATGCAGGCCTCCTGATGGCACGTCTTCCCCTGATGCCAATTGGAAACCGCAAACGCCAGCAGGCGTAATACGTAAATGTACTGCCGGAAAGCAGCGCGGTCGCGCGCGGCGATTGCCATGAAGCGAGCGCGTCAAGCAGACTGCACGAATGTACGCGATCAAGCTTCCGTCCTTGCAACGCCTCGCTGTGACGGCCGCCACTCTCGGCTACCTCGGAATCGCGGCTGCACAGCCGAATCCGTACCGCACAATCGATCACTGGCTCACGCCGCCACCCGGCAGGACGCTCGGGTCGGCCAGCATGGTGGCCCCGGATCCGAACGGCAATCTTTGGATCGCCGAGCGCTGCGGTGCCAACAGCTGCGCCGAGCACACCGACGTCGATCCGATTCTGCTCTACGGTCCCGACGGCCGGTGGTTGAGAAGCTTCGGTGCCGGACTCTTCGCTTGGCCACATGGCATCTACGTGGACCCGGACGGCAACGTCTGGGTCACGGACGCGCGCGCCGGGAGCGGCCGTGGCCATCAGGTAATCAAGTTCGACCCCGACGGCAAAGTGTTGCTCGAGCTCGGCGAAGCCGGCGTTGCCGGGTCGGGGCCCGATCACTTCAACGGTCCGACGGACGTGGTCGTCGCGCCGAACGGCGACGTCTTCGTCACGGACGGGCACGAAACGGCCTCCAACAACCGCGTCGTCGAATTCACGAGCGACGGCAAATACATTCGCGAATGGGGCGGCACGGGCTCGGCTCCGGGTCAATTTCTCGTGCCCCACGCGATCGCGATCGACTCTCGCGGTCGCCTGTTCGTGGCCGACCGGGACAACAATCGGATTCAGATCTTCGACCAAGACGGCCGATTCCTCGACGCGTGGACCCAGTTCGGGCGACCGAGCGGCCTGTATATCGCGGCCGACGACACGCTCTACGTGTCGGACAATCAATCGAACGCCGCACGGCACCCGGGCTGGCAACGCGGTATTCGCGTCGGCAGTGCACGCGACGGCGCGGTGGTCGCTTTCATTCCCGATCCCGAATTCGATCCGTCGCGCGACCAGGAAACGGGCGCACACGGCCTGGCCGCTGATGCCGCCGGCGACATCTACGGCGCGGAAGTTTGGTCGAAGACCGTAAAAAAATATGTCCGCCGCTGACCGACCCGGCCTCCGGGACGTCGAAATGCGAGCCGGGCTTCGACAAAAAAAAAGGCGGAGGGCCGCTCATAGCCTTCCCCCAAGCCGAAGGCATGGGCCCTCTGGGCCGCAGCCTGTTTGCTTTTGCGTTGCTTGTTCACCAAGCTAAGCAGCTCCGTACCAACAAGAAAACGCGGAGACTATCGTGAAGCTCGAAACCCAATGCATTCATGCCGGAACTCGGCCCGATCCCGCGACCAATGCGCGAGCCATCCCGATTTACCGGACGAGCTCGTACGTGTTCGACAGCACCGAGCATGCCGCAAATCTGTTCGCGTTGCGGGAGCTCGGCAACATCTATACGCGGCTCATGAACCCCACCCAGGACGCGCTCGAGCAGCGGGTCGCGGCGATCGAAGGTGGTGCCGCGGCCCTCGCGCATGCGTCCGGAACGGCCGCAATCTTCAATTCGATCAACAATATCTGCAAAGCAGGCGACGAGATCGTCTCGGCCGACAATCTTTACGGCGGCACGTTCACGATGTTCAACGACCTCTTTCCGCAGTTCGGCTATAAGACCAAGTTCGTCGATCCGAACGAGCCCGAGAATTTCGCGGCCGCAATCACGCCGAAGACGAAAGCGTTGTTTTGCGAGACGCTCTCGAACCCTGCCGGCGACGTCGCCGATGTCGAGGCTATCGCGGCTATCGCGCACGCGCACGGCATTCCGCTCATCATCGACTCGACGTTCACGACCCCCGTGCTGCAGCGCTCGATCGAATTCGGCGCCGACATCGTGATCAACTCGCTGACCAAATGGATGGGCGGTCATGGCACCGGCATCGGCGGCATCGTCGTCGACTCGGGCAAATTCAACTGGCAAAGCGACAAGTTTCCGCTGATGACGGATCCGGACCCGAGCTACCACGGCGTACGTTGGGCCTACGACCTGCCCGAGCCACTCGCGGCCGTCGCCTATCGTGATTCGCATGCGCGTCGTGCCGATGCGCAATCTCGGCGCCTGTATCAGTCCGGACAACGCCTGGCAGTTCATGCAGGGAATCGAAACGCTCACGCTGCGCATGGAACGGCATTGCGAGAACGCGCAACGCGTTGCCGAGTACCTCAACGACCACTCGCAAGTCGAGTGGGTCCGTTATCCCGGGCTTGCCCGGCGACCCCGCCTACGACAAGAACGAGAAGTACCTGAACGGCATGGGCGGACCGATGGTGGTCTTCGGCATCAAGGGCGGCGGCTCGAGCCGGAACGAAATTCATCGAAGGGCTCGAGATGTTCAGCCACTTGGCCAACGTCGGCGATGCGAAGAGCCTGGCGATCCACCCGGCGACGACCACGCATTCGCAGCTCGACACCGGGCAACAGGCCGCTGCCGGCATTACGCCGGAGCTCGTACGCCTTTCGGTCGGTATCGAGCACATCGACGACATCATCGCGGACATCGACAAAGGATTGGCCGCGGCCAAATAGCGCGGTCGTCGCGATGGCGGTCTGGGTCGGGCGCTCAAGAGAGCGGGCATGAGCTTAGAGGTCATGAGGTTCGACGTCGCACGCGCTCGAATCCGGCGTTACGCTGCGCGACGTGCCGGCAGCCTTCCATACGTGGGGCAAGTTGAACGAGGCCGGCGACAACGCAGTCGTGGTCTGCCATGCCCTGACGGGCGACAGCAACGCGCGTGAGTGGTGGAGCGAGCTCTTTGGGCCTGGACGCGCGCTCGATCCGGAGCGCGACTTCATCGTCTGCGCAAACGTGATCGGCTCGCCTTACGGCACCGTGGCGCCCGTCACGGTCGACCCGGACACGGGCGAGCCCGTATGGCCCCGACTTCCCTCCGACGACGATTCGCGACACCGTCGCATTGCATCGAAGGCTGCTCGAAGCGCTCGGCGTCAAGCGCGTGCGTTTCGCGATCGGCGGCTCGATGGGGGGCATGCAAGTGCTCGAGTGGGCGTTTCAGGGCGGCTTCGTGCGCGGGCTCGTTCCGATCGCCGTCGGCGGACGACATTCAGCTTGGTGCATCGCGTGGAGCTGGGCCCAGCGGCACGCGATCGAAAGCGATCCGCGCTGGAAGGGCGGCCACTACGCGCCCCACGAAGGGCCGCGGCTCGGGCTCGGTCTCGCGCGCATGATCGCGATGATCACGTATCGGTCTTTCGGGTCGTTCCAGGAGCGCTTCGGCCGACGGCCGAGCGAGAGCGGCGCACCGTTCGACATGATCTCGTACTTGAAACATCAAGGCGACAAGCTCGTCGAGCGGTTCGATGCGAATTGTTACCTCGCGCTGATGCACGCTATGGATACGCATGACGTCGCGCGCGGTCGCGGCGAATACCATGACGTTCTCGCCGGCGTTATGGCGCCGACGCTGGTTATCGGGATCGATTCCGATCTGCTCTATCCGCTCGACGAGCAGCGTGAGCTCGCATCGAGTCTCCCGAACGCCGAGCTAGCGATCCTCGAAGCCGCTCACGGCCACGACTCGTTCCTGATCGAACGCGAGGCCGTGAACGAGATCGTGAAGTCGTGGCGCGATCGGACCCTCGATCCGCTGCTGTGCGTCAAAAGTTAGGAGGGTCACGCGCGAGATCGATGCGTGTTCGTCACGGCAGATGCGCGGCGACTTCAGAAGGCCAAAAGGCTGCAGCACCTCGAACGGGCGTGCCGTCCCTACAAGCGGGCAGCTAGCGACTGTTGGTAATCGGCGAGCTGCGCGGCATGATCGACTCGCTCTTGCTTCAGTGCATCGTTTTCGGCGCTGAGCTCACCGTAGCGTTTGCCGAGCTCCGCCGTGCGCGAGACGAGCACGATCCGCTGCTCGGCTGAGGTGTCGGGACTGATCATTTGCGCGGCAATGACCGTCAGCTCCTTCTTGATGCGCTCCTGGGCGCCCAGGTTGCTCGCGACCCGGTTATCGATGCTGCGCACTGCGGATTCCAGCTCGTATAGCTGCCGCCCGGCGTTGTACTCGTCGACGAACGCTTGCTCCATGCTCGACGGACAGACGCCTTGATACGCGGCACCGCTGTGCCCGACGTCGAAACCGTTGCCGGCGCGACAGTAGACCGCCACCCCTTCCGCGTGACCCGCGCGATAGGCGTCGAGGCTCGGCGTCACGCCGTGCTCGGCGCACGCTTTGCTGTAACTGCCGATCGTGCCGACGGGCCGACCCAGCGTGCCGTCCTGAAAGCCGACCGTCTTCCAATCGGAGCTCAGACAAGCCTGCTCGCTCATGCCGGCGCAGCCAGCCAGTGTGCATGCCACCGTCAACACAGCCAAGATGCGGATAGGAAACATAATCCAGCCCCCTCGGAGCGATCATCGAGCGGAGTATAAGAACGCCCCCACGGACTTGCCCCCGACGCGGTTCACACTCGGCCCGATCGGGAGGCTTGGGTCCTCGGAGCATGACTGTCACAATCGACACGATGCTCGAGTTGCCGCTCCTCGATATGTCCGCGTTTCGCACCGCGCCCAACAGCCGCGAGGCGACCGAATTCGTGCGCGCACTGCGCGAGACGTGCCGCGGACCGGGCTTCTGTTACTTGACGGGTCATGGCGTCGCGCCCGAATTCGACGCCGCAATCATGCGAGCCGCGCGCGATTTCTTCTCACTACCGGAGGACGAGAGGCGAGCGCTCGCGATTGTCAACTCCCCGCATTTTCGCGGCTATACCGTGCTAGGCGGCGAGCGGACGAAAGGCGTCAGCGACTGGCGTGATCAGCTCGACGTCGGGCCCGAGGAGCCGGAAGCAACTGTCGCGCCCGAGGATCCGCCGTGGCTCAGGTTACGCGGCCCGAATCAGTGGCCGGCCCGTATGCCCACGATGCAGGACATCGTGCTTCGATGGATGCACGCTATGGACTCGGTAGGTCTCGCGGTCTTGCGCGCGCTCGCGCTTGGGCTCGGACAACCGCGCGAGCATTTCGATGACACCGTCTTGCCGCGCAGCGATCCACACTTGAAGATCATGCGCTACCCCGCCCAACCGGTGACCACGACAAGCGACCAAGGCGTCGGCTTGCATCATGATTCGGGCCTCGTCTCGTTCGTGCTCCAAGACGACGTCGGCGGGCTCGAGGTGCAAACGGAGCACGGCCTCGTGCAGGCGACGCCGCACCCCGGGACCTACGTCATGAACCTCGGGGAGATGTTGCAAGCGGCGACCGCGGGATACCTTCGCGCAACGAAGCATCGCGTCGTGAGCCCGCCGGCCGGCCGGGAACGGATTTCGGTCGCTTATTTTTTTCATCCCAAGCTCGAAGCCACGTTCGAGCCCATCGTGCTACCGCCCGAGCTCGCAGCCGCGGCACACGGCGGACAAAACACCGACCCGACAGATCCCGTGCACGCGCGCTTCGGCGAGAACTACCTCAAGATCCGGCTGCGCTCGCATCGGGACGTCGCCGAAGCGCACTACGCGGATCTCATCGCTCCGGCCGCGCGATCGCGGCGGATACTGTAGACTCGCAGCCAACCGACCGACACGTCACGCGTTCTTGGGGGCGCAGATGCCGCTGCTACGAATGGAGCACTACCTCGTCCTGAGCGAGGACATCGAGAGCACGAAGAACTTCTACTGCGACGTGCTCGGCATGAATGTGGGGTTTCGGCCCAATCTGGACTTTCCGGGCTATTGGCTCTACGTCGGCGACACGCCCTGCATCCACATTGCGGAGTGGCAGACCTATGCGGTCTGGACCAAAGAGGTCGGTATTCCGGTCTCGACCAAGCAACCCGGCACGGGCCCCGTCGATCACATCGCGTTCAATGCGAGCGGCTACGACGAGATCCGCGCGCGGCTCGAGGCGCGCGGCGTCGAATGGAGCCAAAATTCGCTCGACGACATCGGCCTCAAGCAACTGTTCATATACGATCCGAACGGTGTCGCGATCGAGCTCAACTTTCGTTCTTAGAGTCCGCACGGCGTGGCGCCGCGGACGATGTTGATGGAGAAACTCAAGTGAAGACCACGGACTTTGGATTCATAGGCGTAGGCCGAATGGGCGCGCACATGGCGCGACGGTTGCTCAAGGCCGGGCACAGCCTCACGGTCTACGACACTTCGGCGGCAGCCGTTAAGGAGCTGGTCGAGGCCGGCGCGCAGGCCGCAGGCTCCCCGATCGAGGTTGCGAACGCGACGGAAACCGCCTTCCTGAGCCTGCCGACACCCGACATCGTCGAGCGAGTGTGCCGCGAGCTCATAGGCGCCAAGCGTTTGAAACATATCGCGGATTGCTCGACGACGGGCCCCCAAGTCGCGCGAGTCGTCCAAGCGGAGCTCGCGCACCACAACATCGTCTACATGGACACGCCCGTCAGCGGCGGCATGGCGGGCGCACGCGACGGCACGCTCGCGGTCATGATCTCGGGCAAACGCGACGTATTCGATTCGCTCGAGACCGCGCTCGAGAACTTCGGCAAGGTGTTCTACGTCGGCGAAGGCGCCGGGCTCGCACAAATCATGAAGCTCGCGAACAACTTGCTCGCGGCGGCCGTGATCGTGCTGTCGTCGGAGGCGATCTCCATGGGCGTCAAAGCGGGTCTCGACGCTCGCCAAATGTGCGAGATCATCAACTCGGGCAGCGGCCGCAACAGCGCGACGCAAGACAAGTTCCCGCGCTCGGTGCTGCCGGGCACCTTCGACTTCGGCTTCGCCACGGGCCTCTCTTACAAAGATGTGCGCCTGTGCCTGCAGGAGGCGGATGCCCAGGGCGTGCCGATGATCGTGGGCGCGGCCGTGTTTCAGATGCTCGGCGTGACCAAAGCGCGCTTCGGAGCGGAGTCCGACTTCACCTCGATCGCACGCGTTTACGAGGAATGGGCAGGCGTCGAGATGCGCGGCTGAGCCCGGCGCGCAGACGTCCGATGCCCGCCACTGTCCAACGGCTCGAGGCTCGAGCGCCCATCGCAGCGCGCATGGGTCGAGCGATCGCCGGCTTCGGCTTTGCCGATTGTTCTCCCGAGACGGTCACGAAAGCCAAGCTGTGCTTTCTCGACGTGCTGTCGTCGGCCTTTTCTTCGCCCAAGCTGCCTTGGGGGCGACAAGCCGTCACGCTGGCGCGGCGCAACTCCACCGGGGCCAAGCGCGGCAGCGCCATCATCGGCACCGGCGATACGGTCTCGGTGCTCGATGCGGCATTCGCCAACGGTGTGCTGGGCCACGGTCTCGTACGTGACGACATGCACGTCGGCAGCGTGAGCCACCTCGGCACAGTGATCGTGCCGGCGTTGCTTGCGCTCGCTTCTCAGTCACGTGCGTCGGGCCGGGACCTCGTTGCCGCCGCGATCGCGGGCTACGAGGTCGGCGGCAAGATCGGCCGGATGATTCTCGACGTCGATGTTTCCAGGATCTTTCGTCCGACGGGCATCACCGGCCCCATCGCGGCGGCGGCGGCCGGTGCCAAGCTACTCGGGCTCGATGCCGAGCAAACGACGACCGCGCTTGCGCTTGCCGCCAACACCGCCGCGGGCTACAACGAGTGGGCCGCCACGGGCGGCAGTGAGATGTTCTTTCACACGGGATTCGCCGCGCGCAGCGCGGTCTCGGCCGTGCTGCTCGCAGCCGACGGCGCGTATGCCTCGACGACCGCCATCGACGGCGAAGCAGGACTCCTCGCGGCATTCCGCAAGGGCTTGCAGCCGCCCGTGCCGGAACTGTTCGCGGACGACCCCGAGATCCTCGCGGTGTTCTTCAAGCCCGTGCCGGCGTGCAACTTCGCGCAGTCGGCGGCGCAAGCAGCGCTCGGCATCGTGCAGCGCGAGCACGCGCGAGCCGACGACATCGAGCGCGTCACCGTGCGCGTGACTCGGGCCGCAGCGTTGTATCCCGGCTGCGACGTATGCGGACCTTTCGAGCACATTCTGCAGGCGAAGATGAGTATTCATTACAACGTGGCCGCAGCGCTCGTGCATGGCCACTTCGATGAGAGTAACTACGTGCCGCAATCGAATCCGCAAGTGCTCGAGCTCGCGGCACGAACGTTCGTCGAGGTCGACGACGATCTCACGCGAGCGTTTCCGGCCCATCAAGGAGCCGAAGTCATCGTACGCAAGCGCGCGGGCGACACGTTGCGCGAACGCGTCGCAGACGTCGTGCCAACGGACGCACGAGGCGTGCGCGCTCGCTTCGCCTCGGCGAGCACGGCCGCGCTCGGTGCCGCGGCCGCCGCCCGCCTCGAAGTGCTGATCGACGGACTCGAGGGTTGCGCGGAGGCCCGCCGCTTGAGCCGCGCCGTTGCCGCAACACCGAAGCGCAAACCCGCAGCAAAGCCGAGAAAGTCCCCACGCGGCGCCAACCCCGCCGCGAAGCCCAAGACGAAAGCCGCCAAGCGCCGCACGCGCGCCTAATCGTGACTGCCGCGCAGCACGCGACACGCTCATTCCAAACCCGCAGGGAATAGTTTCTTGACAACATCGATGCCTACCGTGATGGTTCGTAACAACGACATGCCCAGTGTTCGCACTGTCGCGGCGCAGCAGCAGCCGACCCATAGACTGACGACGATTCAATAATGCAAACAACACGAACCGATTCGGCCCCGCGAGAGTCCGTGCGGCGCGTCGCACTCGCCAGCATGATCGGGACCTCCATCGAGTGGTACGACTTCTTCATTTTCGGGACGGCGTCGGCACTGGTATTCGGCCGGCTGTTCTTCCCCACGTTCTCGGAGTTGGCAGGCACGCTCGCCGCGTTCGCCTCGTTCGCGGTCGGATTCGTGGCGCGGCCGGTCGGCGGCCTGGTGTTCGGCCACTTCGGCGACCGCATCGGACGCAAGACGACGCTGGTCGTCACATTGACAATGATGGGTCTGGCCACATTCGCAATAGGCTTGATGCCCACCTACGCGGTCATCGGGGTGTGGGCGCCGATACTGGTCGTCGTGCTCCGCTTCCTGCAGGGCCTCGCGGTCGGCGGCGAGTGGGGCGGCGCGGTGCTGATGGCCACGGAACACTCGGGCCACGGGCGGCGCGGCTTCTTCGGCAGCTTCGCGCAAATGGGCAGTGCGGTCGGCGGGTTGATGTCCACCGGCATGTTTTTGCTGGTACAGCAACTCCCCGAGGGAGAGTTCCTGTCCTGGGGCTGGCGGGTGCCGTTCCTGTTCAGCGTCGTGTTGGTGTTCGTGGGCCTGTTCATCCGGTTGCGGATCATGGAGTCGCCGGTCTTTGCCAAGATCAAGGAGACCCACCGAGTGGTGCAGGTGCCGGTGGTTCGAGCTGCTGCGCTCCGACGCCGTCAACGTGGCGCTGGCCGCAGGAATGTTCTTGGCTCATGGCGTGCTGTTCTACGCCATGACGGTTTACACGCTCGCCTACACCACGAGCCAATACGGCCTAGCGGAGAACACCTACCTGATCGGCGTAACGGCCGCGAGTGCGTTGCAGATGTTTACTATCCCGGCCCTGGGCGCGCTTTCGGACAAGGTGGGCCGGCGCCCCGTAATCATCTTCGGCACGCTATTCATCATCGCGTTCGCGGTCCCGCTCAACTTCATGATCACGTCCCAGATCCCGGCGCTGGCGTGGCTCGCGGTGGTCATTTCCATCTGCATCGGCCACAACGCGGTGTACTCGCCGACGGCCGCGTTGTACTCGGAGATGTTCCCCGCAAACGTCCGCTACAGCGGCACCTCCCTCGGCTACCAGCTCGGCGGCGCCATCGCCGGGTTCGTGCCGCTAATCGCGGCTTCTTTCGTGGGCGCCGCCGGCGGTGCCTACTGGCCGATCCCCGCGCTGATCGCGGTGACGGGGTTGATCGGCTTCGTGTGCGTCCTGCTCGTGCGCCCCGCTCACGCGGCGCAAATGCACGAGAGCGCAACGCAGACGGCCGAAGCCCACCCGACAGCGTCCTCCGCCCAGTGAGTTGACGCCGGCCCGCTGCGCCAAGACCGTCCGGTTCGGTGCACGAAACGAGCACTCCGGGGGTTGAATTGGCGACAATGCTGACCGAAAGTCAGCATTCAGCCGGGGGTCCGAAAGGGGCGTTGCCTGCACGGCAGGCACGAATTTTCATGCGATTGAATAGAGCACGTCGAGAGTTTCTCGAGGCGACGCTCGGCACGGCCGCCGCAACGGTTGTGGGGCTCGGCCTCGACGCGCTCTCCGGCACGGCCGCAGCGCAGCCTCCAGCCGGCGACGCGATCTCCGCGGTGCCGTTGCGAGGCGGCGTACAGCAAATCGTCGGCGCCGGCAGCAACGTCTTGCTGCTGCCCTTTGGCGGCGGCGCCGCCATGGTCGACAGCGGCGCGCCCGAGCACGCGGCAACGCTCGTGAACTTCGTGCGCTCGATGCTCGGCACGGTGCCCGTCGCGCTGCTGTTCAATACGCACTGGCACCTCACGCACACCGGCGCGAACGAAGTTCTGGGTCAGAATCGCGCGAAGATCATCGCGCACGAAAATACGCGGTTGTGGATGAGCACGGAGTACTACGTCGATTGGCAGGATCGCACTTACTCGCCCCGTCCCGCCACGGCGCTGCCGACGACGACCTTTTACTCGTCCGACCCGCAACCGATCGCAGTCGAGATTGGCGACGAGCGCATCGAGTACGGCTATTTGCGCGAGGCACATACGGACGGGGACATCTACGTCGTACTTGCGCGAGCGCAACGTGCTGGCCGTCGGCGGCGCAATGGCGGTCGGCGCATATCCGGTACTCGACTACGCGACGGGCGGATGGATCGGCGGGCTCGTCGACTCGACCAAGAAGCTGCTCGAGCTCGCGGATGCAAATACGCTGATCGTGCCGGGCACGGGCACGGCTCAACGGCGCAGCTACCTCGAGCAGCAGCTCGACATGCTGACGACGGTTCGCCAACGCGTGGAGAACCTCATGCGCAAGGGTCACAGCGCCGCCGAGATGGTCGCGGCAGGCGTGACGGACGAGTTCGACGCGGCCTGGGGCAACAACAAAGCCCGCTTCATCGAGAACATCTACAACGGTCTTTGGTGGCAAGGGAGACTCAATGGCTCGTTGTAGCAGCGCCCGCGCGATCGCCCTGCGATCGGCTCTCGTGCTGGCGGCCGCCGCGGCCGGCGGTTGCGGCGAGCCGCCGCCCGTCGAAGTCGTCGCCCGGCACTGGGACGTCCTTCACTACTGCAAGGACTGCCACAACGACGCCGAATTCGCGGGCAACCTCTCGTTCCAGGGACTGAAGCCCGAGGACGTGGCCGCGAAGCCGGCAACTTTCGAAAAGGTCGTTCGCAAATTGCGTGGCGATCTCATGCCGCCGCCGTCGGAACCGCGGCCCGATACGGCCACGAAGTGGGAATTCGTCGCGGCGCTCGAGCGCGATCTCGACGCCGCCGCGCGCGAGCGGGGCCCGGAGCCCGGCAATGTGCCGTTGCACCGCATCAACCGCACGGAGTACGCGACGGCCGTCGACGACTTGCTCGGCGTGCAGATCGACGCGCGCGCGATGCTGCCGGCCGACACCTCGAGTGATGGCTTCGACAACGTCGCCGAGGTCCTGCGCGTCACACCGACGCATATCGATCAGTACATTGCGGCGGCCCGCGACATCAGCCTTCAAGCCGTCGGCAACCCGGCCGCGGAACCCGCGCGCGCGGACTACCGCTCGGAGCGCGGCAATCGCACCGAGCACGTCGACGGCCTGCCGCTCGGCACGCGCGGCGGGATGCTCGTCGAGCACGACTTCCCGGCCGACGGCGAGTCTACGAGTTCAACCTTGACGTCTCCTCCATGCCGGGCGTCCGAGCTACGCGGCTATCCGTATGGCTGGCTCGAATATCGTCACGAGCTCGTCGTCACGATCGACGGAGAGCGAGTGTTCGAGGATCACATCGGCGGCGACGAGGACTCGAAGGCCCTCGACCAGCGCCAGATTCAAGCCGTCGAAGCCATCAAGGATCGCTTCCGGCACATTCGCGTGCCCGTCAAGGCCGGCCGGCACAAGGTCGGCGCGACGTTCGTGGCGCGCAGCTTCGCCGAGTGCGACTACGCTGCTCGAGTCGCTCGTGCCCGGGGAAGGCGTGCCCGACATTCCGCGCCTTTACGGCATGGAAGTGATCGGCCCTTACGATGCCGACCGGCATCAGCGGCACGACGGAGAGCCGCGAGCACATCTTCATCTGCCGGCCCGAGCTCGGCCGACGACGAGCTCCCGTGCGCGACGCAAATCCTGTCGAACCTCGCGCGGCCGCGCGTTTCGGCGGCCGGTCGACCGCGACGATCTCGAGCCGCTGCTCGGGTTCTATGCCGACGGGCGCAGCGAAGGCGGCTTCGAGACGGGCATCCAGAAGGGCCTCATGGCCATCCTCGCGAGCACCAAGTTCCTGTTATCGCGCCGAGCCCGCGCAGCCGCCTCAAGATCTCGCCGCCCGGCGCACCGTATGCCGATCAGCGATCTCGAGCTCGCGTGGCGGCTCGTCCTTCTTCCTCTGGAGCGAAGGGCCCGACGATGACGCTGCTGAGCTCGCCGAGCCGAGAAGCGCTCGCACGAACCGGCACGTGCTCGAGCAGCAAGTCGACCGCCTGCTCGCCGATCCGCGCTCGCACTCGCTCGTCACCAATTTCGCGTTCCAGTGGCTCGACGTGCGCACGCCTCGACGCGATCGACCCGGACCCGCGCCTCTACCCGAACTTCGACGAAGACCTGCGCGCGCGTTCCGCGACGAGATGGAGCTGCTTCCTCGACAGCATCCTGCGCGCCGATCGCAGCGTGTCGACCTGCTCGACGGCCAAGCACACGTTCGTCAACGAGCGGCTCGCCCGCCACTACGGCATCGCGAGCGTGCGCGGCGATCAGTTCCGCCGCGTCGAGCTACCGGACTCGAACCGCTGGGGCCTGTTCGGCAAAGGCAGCGTGCTCATGGTCACGTCGTATCCTGACCGCACGTCGCCCGTGCTGCGCGGCGCCTGGATCATGGAGCAGATCCTCGGCACGCCGCCGACGCCGCCGCCGCCGAGCGTGAAAACGAATCTCGCACCCGTGGCGAGTCGACATGCCGCGCTCCGTGCGCGAGCGGCTTGCGCTGCACCGACGCGAATCCGTCGTGCAACCACTGCCACGGCGTGATCGATCCGCTCGGCCAGGCGCTCGAAAACTTCGACGCCATCGGCGAATGGCGCACGAACGAGCGCGACAACGGCTGCCGATCGATCCGACGGGCACGCTGGCCAACGGCGAGCCCGTCAACGGCCCCGACGACCTGCGCGCGCGCGCTCACTGCAAAGCCCGAAGCAGTTCGTGCAGCCGTTGACGGAGAAGCTGATGACCTTCGCGCTCGGGCCGCAGCCTCGAGTACTACGACATGCCCACCGTGCGCGCGATCGTGCGCGGACGCGCCAACGGCACGACTACCGTTTCGAGTCGCATCGTGCGTCGGTCGTGCGCAGAGCGGCCGTTCCGAATGCGCGCCGTGCCGGCGATCGAGCCACGCTCCGGCGAACGCTCGACGGCAACGACGCGCGGACGCCGATAGCGAGGAGACTGAGAACCATGTTCATCACGAAGAAACACTTGTCCACGACGCACGCTGCTGCGCGCCGGCGGCGCGACGATCGGCTTGCCGCTGCTGAACGCGATGGTGCCCGGCCGCGACGGCGCTCGCGCAGACGGCCGCCGCGCCGAAGCCGCGCATGGGATTCTTCTACCTGCCGCACGGCGCGATCATGAACAACACGCGCTACGGCAAGGAGATGAACCGCTGGACGCCGGACATCGAGGGCCGCGACTTCGACCTCAAGCCCATCCTCGAGCCGTTCGCGCCGCTACAAAAAATACCTGACCGTCGTCAGCGGCCTCGGCAACAAGCCGGCCGAAAGCTCCGCCGTGCACGCGATCACTGCCGGCGACCTGGCTGTCGCTGCGTGCACCCGCGCCAGAGCCACGCGCCGCTACGGCGGTGTCACGATCGATCAGATCGCGGCGCAGCACATCGGCCAAGAAACGCCTCTGCCCTCGCTCGAGGTCGCGACCGAAGAGGAAGGGCGGCAGCTGCCGCCTGCGACGGCACGTACGGCTGCGCCTACGGCAAGCACGATCTCGTTCCGCACGCCGACGACGCCGCTGCCGATGGAGTTCGATCCGCGCCGAAGCGTTCGAGAAGATCTTCGGCCGCGGCACGAGCGCCGAGCGAGCGCGCGAGCCATCTCGCGCGATTACCAGAGCTTGCTGGACATGGTCATCGAGCGAGGCCTCGGCGCTGAAGCGCCGGCTCGGCCCGCACGACCGCGCCATCTTCGACGACTACCTCGACAGCGTCCGCGAGATCGAGCGGCGCATCGAATTGCTCGGCCAGCGCGATCTGTCGAAGCCGTCGGACCTGCCCGACGTGCCGGTCGCGCTGCCGAACTTCGACGAGCATTCTGCGGCTGCATGTTCGATCTCATCGCGGCCGCCTTCCAAGCCAACATGACGCGCATCGCATCGTTCATGATGGCCGCGGAGGTCAGCAACCAGTCGTACGCCCACATCGGCGTGCCCGAAGCGTTCCATCCGCTTTCCCATCACGGCGAGAACAAGGCCGCCATGGAGAAGCTCGCGCTCGTGCAGCGCTATCACAGCGAGGTCTTCGCCGATTTCCTCACGCAAGCTCGGCGACGATGCCGGACGGCGACGGCGGCTCGATGCTCGACAATTCGATCTTTCTCTACGGCGGCAACATGAGCAACAGCAACGTCACAACAATTTTCCGTTGCCGACGCTCGTGCTCGGCGATCGGCGGCGGCACGCTCAAGGGCAACCAGCACTTGCGCTACCCCGACCATACGCCGCTTGCGACCTGCTGCTTACGCTGCTGATCCGCGCCGGCGTGCCCGTCGATTCGGTCGGCGACAGCATGGGCGAGCTCACGGAGGTCTAACGCACGTGTCACGCTGCCCGACGGCAACCCGGCACGCATTCCGGCGCTGCATCTGTCGGCGCTGCTGCACTGCTCGTCGCCGGACGGCACGCGGCGCCGCCGGTTTGATCGAAGCGCGCCGCAATCGAACGACACCACGAGCGCGCTCGCGGCCATCGAAGACGGCGCAGACGTATCCGCGCGCAGCCCCGACGGCACCACCGCGCTGCACTGGGCCGTCTACCACGACAACGCTCGCGCTCGTGCACGCGGCTGCTCGCGGCCGGCGCCGACGCGAAGGCGCCAACGAGTATGGATCGACGCCGATGACCGAGGCCGCGGTCGTCGGCGACGCTCGCGTGATCGAGGCTCTGCTCGACGCCGGCGCCGATGTCGAGTCGCGCGAATGCCGACGGGCAAACGGCGCTCATGGTCGTCGCGCGCAGCCGAACACGTCGAGGCCGCCAAAGTGCTGCTCGATCGCGGCGCCGACGTCAATGCGCGCGAAGCGTGGCGCGGGCAGACGGCCCTCATGTGGGCGGCCGCGCAGAGCCAAGCCGGCCATGGTGAAGCTGCTGATCGCGCACGGCGCCGACGTCGACGCGCGCTCGGCCGTCAACGCTGGCCCCGCGAAGTCACGGCCGAGCCGCGCCGCATGTACCGGCCTTTCGGCGGTCTGACGCCGCTGATGTTCGCGGCACGCGAAGGCTGCGTCGAATGCGCGCGGGCCCTCGTCGAAGCCGGCGCGAACCTGAACCTGTCCGATCCGAAGGACGTGACCCCGCTCTTCCTCGCCATCGACAATTTTCACTTCGATCTCGCCAAGTACCTGATCGAGGCAGGCGCGAATCCGAACAAGTGGGACTGGTGGGGCCGCACACCGCTGTATTCCGCCGTCGATCTCGACACATTGCCGCACGGCGGCCGCCCCGACCGCCCCTCGACCGACGAGACCACGAGCCTCGAGATCGTCGAGATGCTGCTCGACGCCGGCGCGTATCCGAACGTGCAGCTCAAGCTCTACGCACCGTGGCGGCATATCGGCGACGACCGCGGCTGCGACAATATGCTGACGACGGGTGCGACGCCGCTGCTGCGCGCGGCAAAGACCTTCGACGCGCCGCGCCATGCGGCTGCTCATCGCGCACGGCGCAAACCTCGACTTACCGAACGAAGGCGGGATCACGCCCGCGATGGCGGCGGCCGGCTACGGCTCGGTGGAATGCGATCCGCGCGGCTACGGACCGGGCATCCCGCACTATCTGACCGACAACGTCCAACAGAAATCGATCGAGGCCCTCGAGGTTCTGCTCGACGCCGGCGCCAACGTAAATGCACGTACGAGCGCCGCGAGCGGCGGCTCGCGCGGCATTGGCCGCACCGCACTGTTCGGCGCCGCGTTTTGGGGGTGGACAGACGTGGTCGAATACCTCGTCTCGCACGGCGCACGAATCGACGTTGCCGACACTCAAGGGCTGACGCCTGTCGATGCGGCGCTCGGCCGCGCGGGCGGGCATGGCCGCGGCTCGACCGTCGAGGTGTATCAGGAGACGGCCGATCGGATCGAAGCGCTGTGCCGGCAACAAGACGGCTGCGACTTGTCGCACCCACGGAAGCACATCGCGACGTTCTGAACCGCAACCTCGAGCGGTTGCCCCACAGCGCGATATCGGCAACAATCTGGTTCTCGAGATGATCCTGCTTGCAAAGGGGGAGTGGAGCAGTGACAGAGCGAGAACTCCGTTCGCGTATCTCGATACATCCGCCACGTGTATTCGCGCTCAGCGGCGCTGGTCGCTCCCTGCTTGCTTTTCCGGCCATCCTCGCGGCCCCAATAACAACGACCGATAAGAACTACCGGAACCGATCCAATGGCCCACAAAAGAACTGTCGCTGGCAGTGAGTTCCGCCCAGGGAGGGATGGGCGTTCTTCCAGCGGGAGGTGTAGTTCAGTCGTTTAAACAGGGGGAAATGACATGCCTACGAAAACGCTACGCTCAGCGGCGCTCGTCCTGGCGCTGTTGGGCTGCACGCCATTAGCGGCGTTCGCTCAGCTCGAGGAGATCATTGTCACGGCCACGCGTCGTGAGACCAATCTCCAAGACACACCGCTGTCGATTCAAGCGTTCACGGCGCAACAGCTGGAGCTCGGCGGCATCACGAACGGGCGGGACCTCGGCATCAACGTGCCGAACGTCGTGCTCAATCCCGGCACCGGCGGCGCGCAAGCAAACTTCTACATCCGCGGCCTTCCGGGCGTCGGCCTCTATGTCGACGGCGTCTGGCAGGACGGCTTCGGCTTCCAGCAGATGGACTTCACCGAAATGGAGCGCATCGAAGTGTTGCGCGGACCGCAAGGCACGCTCTTCGGTCGCAACACGAACGGCGGCGCAGTCAACATGACGACGAAGAAGCCTGCCGACGAGTTCGGCGCGCGCGTGAAGCTCGACGTCGGCGATTTCAACCGCCGCGATGCGTCGCTTGCAGTGGATTTGCCGATCACGGATACGGTGAAGACCAAATTCATCGCCGCAACGTATAAGAACGACGGCTTCATAGAGGGCCTCACGGTGCCGTGGAACTTCGGCTCTCAGGACGACTCGATCCTGCGCGCCGACATGCTGTGGGAGCCAAGCGACCGTTTCTCGTTGCGCTTCACTCACAACAACGAGCGCAAGCGCGGCACCGACCCGAAGATTCACCGCATGACTCGTTACCTGAACTCGAAGGTGTTGGCGTACAACGTGATGCTCGGGGCGTACCAGGCCGACGCCGACGCGGCTTGCGCGGCGAACCCCGCCTATGCCGGCGACACGTTCGGCTGCAACGGCACTGCGTGGCCGACTCCTCCTACGGACTATGGCCAAGTTGGCGCGCGATACACGGGAAATCCCGCGTCGGCATTCACGCCGACCACGCACACGACGAATTGGCCCGGCGGCACCCTCGAAGGGATTTACTTCGCGCCCGGCGAAGTCGGCAAGTGGCAGACGAAATCCGACTCGATGCAAGACGGCATCATGGCGGATCTCAAGTACAGCACGTTGACCGCCGAGTGGGACATCAACGACAAGCTGCACTTCGAAGGAATCCTGTCCGATTGGCAACAAGACCAACGACAGGTCGTCGACTTCGACGGCACGGAGTTCATCATCACCACGGACGACATCGTGCAATTCCGGCACAACAAGTCGATGGAGTTTCATCTGTCCGGATCCGCGCTCGACAACCGCATCAGCTGGCTCGGCGGCTACTATCGCCTCAAAGAGGATCTCAGGCAGCGGTTCTACCGCTGGGGCATGTGGGAATTTGCCATCCCGAATACCGGCCCCGGCGACCCCGCCGTGAACGTCGAATACAACGAGTACGTGCGCGACACGGCCTATCTGCTCGGCTTGAACGGGACGACCATACCCGGCGTTCCGTCGGGAGGTAACATGCTGACGCCGTCCGACTGCACGCTCGGCCGGCCCGGTGGGCTCGTTCCCGTACAACCGCTGCCGATACAACTGGAACTTCAGCTTCATCAGCGACGATTCCCTGAGCAGCGGCTACGACGACGATAAGGCCTGGTTCGGCGAAGCGACGTTCAGCGTCACGAACAAGCTCGATATTACGGTTGGCGCTCGCCTCAGCGACAAGTCGGGCGGTGACTATCTGTACACGCCGAGCGACGCGTTCAGGACGCCCGATCCCGGCATCCGCCCGCAGGGCGACCCGTTCGCCTACAGTGCGATCACGCGCGTCACGGTAGATCCCGACACGCCGACGATCCACACCTACAAGTTCGCGGCGCAATACCAAGCGACCGACAACATCATGGCGTACGTCACGTATGCCGAGGGGTTCACGTCGGCAAGCAGCCCGATCATCACGATCGGCGAAAGCTCGGTCGTTCCCGATGGTTGCGGGCCACGCATCAACCCGACACAAACCCAGTGCAGCTACCCGCCGGAGATCATCGAGAACAAAGAGATAGGGCTGCGCTCGGATCTGCTCGGGGGCAAGCTGCGGTTCAACGCTACGTACTTCGACTCGTTGTGGACGAACATGCGCGTGACACTGTTGCCGCGCGACCCGAATGGCAACACTCAACCCTATCCATATCAGTCCGGCGAAGGCGAAGGCACGGCCAACGGCTGGGAGTTCGAGCTCGTGTGGGCACCGACGTTGCGACTGCGCATCAACGGCGGCCTCGGCCTCATCGACACGAACTACATCCAAGCCGGATTCTTCGACGGCGTTACGGGCAACTACCCCGGCGCTCCGTTTGCTTATGCAGCGGACACGAGCGGCACGGTCGGCGTCATGTACGACATTCCGATGCGCGAACGGAGGTCAGATTACCGTCGTCGGGAACTACGGCTACATGGGCGAGTATGCGCGGGATGCGGCATACCAGCGCACTCGCGTCGACGAGAACGGCAACCTCGTGCTCGAGCCGGCTTACGGACTGTTCAACGCGCGACTCGTCTACGAGCCGCCGGCTCGCAACTACAGCGTCGAGATCTGGGGCAAGAATCTCACGGACGAGCAGTACGTAAACGGCGGGTTCGACACGCGCGACATTTGGGGCTACGACTTCTCGATCGTTGGCCGCTCCCGCGAGCTCGGCGTCAGCCTGAGCTTCACTTTCTGACCCTTGGATGGCGGCGCGGCGCTCGAGCCGCGCCGCCGCTCGATGGCGGCTGCAGCTCGCGCCCAAGTTCGGGGGTCGCACTCGCTCCAACCCGGCTGGTGGTGCAGCTTCCAGAATCATCGACACCCAATTGCTCCCCGGCGACCACGCACGTCCGAGCGCCCGATCGGCTCGAGCACATGGAATGACGGACGTTTCGCCAGTAACCTTGTCACCGCCGCGGCGCACCCCGTCGCGCCCTCAAATCAAACAAAGGACGATCATGAACAAAGAACTCTTCGACAAGGGCCTCGCGATCAGAAAGTCGGTCATCGGCGCGGACTTCGTGGACAAAGCGTTTGCCACGGCCGACGACTTCAACATGCCGCTGCAGGAGCTCGTGACGGAATACTGCTGGGGTGCCGTGTGGGGCCGTGAGGGCCTTCCGAAGAAGACGCGCAGCCTCCTGAACATCGCGATGCTGAGCTGCCTGAACCGGCCCCACGAGCTCAAGACCCACGTCAAAGGCGCTATTCGCAACGGCGTGACCAAAGACGAGATTCGGGAGACGCTTTTGCAGGTCGCGATTTATGCCGGCGTGCCGGCCGCCGTCGACTCCTTCCGGCTCGCCAAAGAGGCGCTGGCCGATCTCGACGGCGGCAAGTAGCGCGACCGACCGGGCACAACCGTCATCGGAGCATCCGTGCAAAAACATCAAATGCTGATCGGCGGCGAGCGAGTCGACGCCGCGCGCGGCGAGTGGTTCGAGTCGCTGAACCCCTACACGGGCAAACCATGGGCACTGATCCCCCGTGGCACACCGGAAGACGTCGAGCGGGGCGTCGCGGCCGCGCGCCGTGCGCTCAAGAGCCCGGAATGGCGCGGACTCACCCCCAGCGCGCGCGGGAAGCTGCTTCACATGTTGGCCGACGGGATCGCCGCCCGCGCGGACGAGCTCGCCGCGATCGAGACACGCGACAACGGCAAGCTCATCCTCGAGATGCGCGCACAGCTGCGCTATCTGCCGGAATGGTTCCGCTACTATGCGGGCCTTGCCGACAAGCTCGAAGGCCGCGTGATCCCGATCGACCGGCCCGGAATGTTCAACTTCACGCTCGAGGAGCCGCTGGGCGTCGTGGCGGCCATCGTGCCGTGGAACTCGCCGCTCATGCTTGCGGCATGGAAGATGGCGCCGGCGCTTGCCGCCGGCAACACCTTCGTCTGGAAGCCCTCCGAGCACTCGTCGGTGTCGGCGCTCGAGATGGCACCGATCTTCGAGGCAGCCGGCTTACCGCCCGGCGTCGTGAATATCGTGACGGGTTTCGGCAACGAGATCGGCGACGCCCTCGTCGGCCATCCCGACGTCGCCAAGATCTGCTTCACCGGTGGCGACGCCACGGGCACCCTGGTCTACCAAACCGCCGCGCGCGGCCTGAAGCCCGTGACGATGGAGCTCGGCGGCAAGTCCGCAAACATCGTGTTTGCCGATGCCGATCTCGACAACGCCGTGAAAGGCGTCGTGTCGGGCATCTTTGCGGCCACGGGTCAGACGTGCGTGGCGGGCTCGCGTGCATTGATCCACGAATCGATTCACGACGAATTCGTCGCCAGGTTTCTCGAGCTCGCTCGCACGGCGCGCATGGGGGACCCGCTGCAGGAGACGACACAAGTTGGCCCGATTACGACTCAGCCCCAATACTCGAAGGTGCTGGGCTACATCGACCTTGCCAAGAGCCAGGGCGCCAAATGCGTGCTCGGAGGCGGTCCCGCGCAGCGCCCCGAGCTCGGCGACGGTTGGTTCGTCGAGCCGACCGTGTTCACCGGTGTGACTCCGGACATGCGGATCGCCCAAGAGGAGGTTTTCGGGCCAGTGCTCTCCGTACTCACTTTCGACAGCGACGACGAAGCTCTGCAAATTGCCAACGGCACGCAGTACGGGCTAGCGGCCGGCGTTTGGACGGCGGACATAGGCCGGTGTCTGAAGATGGCGCACGAGCTCGAGGCCGGCACCGTTTGGATCAACACGTATCGCGTTTCGAGCCCGCTGTCGCCTTTCGGCGGCTACAAGCGCTCGGGCTTCGGACGCGAAAGCGGGTTGCTGGCGATTCGCGAGTTCGTTCAGGAGAAGAGCGTCTGGATCGACGCGAGCGGGCAGAAAACGCCGAACCCGTTCATCGTGCGATAGGCGTCGTCACCGGGAGTATCGTAAATACGTCCGTGTAGGCTCGCCGCGCGCATCCGTGCGCGCGAGCGTCCCGGCACGCGTGGCGCGACGCGGTGCCTCGAACGCGCAGCCACTTCGACGTGGCGTGAGACCGCCACGCGCGGGTTCGGGGGCGTTAGGCGAGCGCTCTTTTGTAGAGGGCTTCGAGCTTGGTCCAGGCGCGCTCAGCGTCCGGCTTGTTGTAGATAGGTTTGCCGTCGGCGCCTTTCGGCATATCCGGCACGCACCAGCCGTGATTGGAGCCGTGATAGACCTCGATCTCGGCCGGCACGTGAGCCCCTGCAAACGCTTCGCGCAGCTTGTCTTTTGCGTCCGGTTGGCGCTGGTCGTCGTTCGCGGCAATGCCGAAGTACATGGTCGCCTTGATCTTCGAAGCGAGCAGATGCGGACTCGTCGGCTGATCGGTCACGAGACCGCCGCCATGGAAAGACGCACCCGCGCCGACGCGCTCGGGCACCGTGGCTGCCGTCTTCACGACGAGCGGCCCGCCCATGCAATAGCCCTGAGTGCCGATCTTTTTGCTCTTGTCGACTTGCGGTTGGGTATCGAGCCACGCGATGTAGGCCGCAGCGTCTCTCTCCGCATTCCTGGGCGCATTGAGCGGCCCCATGAGCCCCTGCAGCTTCGCACGGTCGTCCTGGTTGGTGAAATCGAATGACGAAGGGTCGTCGAAGACGGGCGCCTTCGCGGCCCGATAGAACGGATTCGGAACGAGCACGCTGTAGCCCTCCGCCGCGATTCGCTTGCCGATATCGCGCATCGAGGGTCGCAAACCGAAGGCGTCGGTCCAGACGAGCACCCCGGCGTGGGCGCCGGCCGTGGGGTAAATGAACACTGCGTCGCACGTCCCGTCCGGCGTCTCGATCAACACTTCCTTCTCGACCACGGACATACCTTCGGCCGACGCACGACCCGCCGCCGCGGCCACACCGGCGGCCAGCGAATAGGCGACGAAGTCGCGACGGGACAAATCGTTGCCTGCGCCGGCTTCCGGCGTCTTGTCTATTTCTTGCTCGTTCATGGGATTCGTTCCTCTTTGTCGATGGAGAAAGGGACGGCGGGACGAAACGGGACCGATTGTAGACGCCTGCGCGACACCCGGGGAGATCTCACGAGTACAATCGCCCCCTGACAGTGAAATACCGGGCGACCGCGTCCGGCCGGGAGAGCTAGACGCTATGAGCACGCCGTTGTACGAAGTCTTCGCCATCAAATACGCGCAAGTCGACCGCCAGGCCTGGGGCAATTTCATCGATGGCGACCCGCACGAAAACTCCGACATGCCTCTGGACTACTACGTTTGGGCCGTCGTCGGCGAGGGTCGAACGATCGTTGTCGACACGGGATTCGATGCAACCATGGCCCAGAAGCGTGACCGTAAGATCGTGCATCCGGTCGAGGACGGGCTCGAGGCGCTCGGCATTCGGCACACCGACGTACACGACGTGATCGTCACGCACATGCACTACGACCACTGTGGCAACGGCGCACTCTTTCCCAACGCGACGTTTCATCTTCAAGACACCGAGATGGAGTACGTCACGGGGCGATGTATGTGCCACCAGCAAATCAATCATGCGTTCGAAGCCGATGACGTCGCCCGCATGGTGCATCGGGTTTTCGCAGGACGCGTGCGGTTTCACGACGGCGCGGACGAGATCGCCCCCGGCATCACCGTGCACAAGATCGGCGGCCACACCAAAGGCTTACAATGCGTTCGCGTCGCAACTCGTCGCGGCCACGTCGTTCTCGCTTCGGATGCCACGCACTTCTATGCGCACATCGATACCGGCCGCGCGTTCCGGGTGCTCTACAACTTGGGCGACATGCTCGAGGGCTACAACACGTTGCGCCGGCTCGCAACTTCGAATGCTCACGTGATTCCCGGCCACGATCCGCTCGTGCTCTCGCGATATCCCGCCCACGATGCACGAACGGCGGGCTGGATAGCGCGCCTGGACACCGACCCCACCGAATGAGCGCGGAGGCGCTCGGCACACGGCGATGCTGACACGGCTTTTCCGATCGGAGACTGGGGCCGATGGCTAGGCACGGCCGCACGCCGGCGACCGAGGTCCCGTCACCGTGCGTCCGAACCTGTTGCTTAGACGACGACGACATCTGCATCGGCTGCGGGCGGTCGCTCGAGGAAATCGTCGGCTGGAACGAAGCCGACCCGGCGGAGCGACGCTCGATCGTCGAACGCAGCCGTCTCAGGCAGGCCGTACGCAACGCGAAGTGACCCCTCCTGAGCTCTCGCTGCAGAACGGCTCGGCGAGCGCCAGGTTCTTTTTTGGCAGGGTTTATCGTATGTTCCCCCGACTCGGCTGTCTTTGGGGAAAATTCGATGCCGTTCGCGCTCGTCGGTCCGAAATTCGCCGCAACGCTCGGTGCGGTCAGTCTCATAGCCCTGGCAAGCATCGTCGCGGCCCAACCGCCTGTCGGCCCGGCGCCGGGGCGTGGCGGTCCGCCCAGGTTTCGGGCCCGGCTCGAGCTGCCGGACCATCCGACGGTCGTGGCGCTTCCGACGCTGTCGGCACAGATCAAGGGGCCGGGAGCAATGTTCGATTCCGCTCCGTCCCAGGCCCCCGGACTCGACCCGAAACACTTTCGTTACGACACGCACGAGTACTTCGTCTCGGGCACGGCCGATGGCCGGCCCTATACGACGCGCGTCGTCGTGCGGCAGCCCCACGATCCCAAGAAGTTCAGCGGCCTCGTGCTCGCCGAATCGATGCACTCGAGCGGCGCCGCTCACGCCTTCGAATTTACCGCGCCCTTACGTCATGGACTCCGGCACATGCGGCCGTGGAAATCGTGACGACGTCTCCCGATCAGTTCGTCGCGTTCAACGCGGAGCGCTACGAAGACCTCGCATACCGAAGACGGCCAGGCCAACGACATCCTCGCGCAGGTCGGCGCACTCGTGAAAAGTGATCACGGGCCTCTCGGCAAGCTCAAGGTCCGCAAGATGGTCATGTCGGGCAGCTCGATGAGCTCCGGCACGCTGATCAATTATCTACCGGCGCACATGGTTTATCAGAACGCCCGAGATGGGACACATCTACGACGGCTTCATGCCGACGTCGGCCGGCCAAACGATCCATGGAGATCGACGTGCCGCTGATCCAGATGCCGACGATGCTCGAGCTCGAAACCAACGTGCCGCGCCGGCAAGACAGCGACGAGCCCGGCAAGCAGTATCGTCTCTACGAGGTCGCGGCATCGGCCACGTCGACTCGCGCGACAACATTCGCTTCGAGCCGAATCCCTGCACAAACAGCTCAGCACGTTCCCGGCCCAAGCCTACATGTCGGTCGGGCTCTACCATCTCTTGCGCTGGGTCGATCAAGGGATCTCGCCGCCGCATGCCGCGCGCGTCCTGCTCGATCGCGACGTCACGAACGACGGATCGATGATGGCTGACTCGACGAGCACGGCAATCCGCCTCGGCGGGATCCGCAGCCCATACGTCGACGTGCCGATCGCGAAGTACGTCGCCATGCTCGACGGCCCGTGAGCCGCTGATCGACGCGTCCCAGCGCCTGGATCACGGCGAACGGCGGATTGCGCGGCGCGCAGCTCATGTGCCGTTTGAGTGCGTATCAGGTGCCCTTCTCCAAGACACAGCTGCGCGATCTGTACGGCACGAAGGACAACTACGTGCGGCTCTTCTCGGCCCGGCTCGCCGAGCTCGAACGTCAAGGCTGGTCGCTGCCGCTGTTTCACGATCTGATCTTGGGTGACGCGCAGTCCGTCGACTTCTGAGCACGCAGGCCTAGGTAACAGCGCAACTCAGAATTTCGGAAATCCGTCGCGCCGCGACCGGGGGCGTGCGTGCTATGTTCGGCTCGATGGAGCAGAGGGACCTTACAACAGCGCCCAAGGTCACGACCGACGAGTGGACGCGCCGCGAGGCGGTCTACGCGACGGGGCTGTTTCTCGTCTCCGTCGCATCGATCGCCTGGCTCGCCTGGCGCGGGCACACGGCCCTCGCCCAACACGATCCGGGCGCCACGTGGTTCTTTCTGGGCTACGGTTTGTTCACGATCAGCATCGGCTACCGACATCCGAAGATCGGCTACTACTCGTTCGACCGAGTGTCGCAAGTCGCCAGCATCCTCGTTCTGGGACCGATCGACGCTGCGTGGATCAACGGACTGGCTTCGTTCATCTATCCCTGGCACCGGCTGTGGAAGGGCGTGCCGACACGCAGCGTGGTGCTCGCGGCGCTCAACAACTCGGGCCTCATGTCCTTGATCGTGTTGATTTCCGGCTCCCTGTATCGAGCGCTCGGCGGCACGACACCCCTCCTCAGCATGTCCGGCTCGACCATCCCGGCGCTCGTCGCGCTCGTGCTGAGCATGCAGCTTCTGAACGACGTCGGGATGTTCGTGCTGCTGCGTCTGGGCGGCCGCGATCTCGACGGCTTCTTCAATCGCTTCGCCTACGCACTCGAGCTCGGCTCGGGAGCGACGGCGGTGCTCGTCGCCGTGGTCTACGACACAATGGAGCCCGCCGTATTCGCGTTGCTACTCGGCGTCCTTTCGATCGGCATGCTTGCGCTGCGGCAATTCGCCAACATGCGCCAGCGGCTCGAGCTCATAGTCCAGGAGCGCACGAGAAGCCTTCGTGAAAAGACCGCCGAGCTCGAGGAGCAAGCGATCCGCGATAACCTGACGGGACTGTTCAATCGGCGCTATGCGGACGACTATCTCGATCGTCAGATCGACGCCACCGGACGTCCACGGCAACCTTTCGCGATTGCGTTGGCCGATATCGACCTGTTCAAGCAGATCAACGATCGCCACTCCCATGCGACGGGAGATGCCGTGCTCAGGCGTGTCGCGAGCATTCTCACGGAGCGGTGCCGCGGCAGCGATGTCATAGCCCGCTACGGCGGCGAAGAATTTCTGATCTGTTTTCCCGACACCGATCTGCGTCGCTCCTTCGCCGTCTGCGAGAAGGTTCGCGCGGCCATCGAAGACTGCGACTGGTCGGACCTAGGACTGGCCGCCGGTGTCACGATCAGCTTCGGGGTCGCCGACCAACGGCCCGATTCCACGGCCGACTCGCTGCTCAGAAGAGCCGATTTGCACCTCTACGCAGCAAAGGACAAAGGCCGCAACCTCGTCGTCGCCTAATCGTCCGGAGAGCGGCAAGACCGCCTCAGAGCGACGACGGTCCTCTTCACGGTACGGCTTTTCCCGCCATTCGATTCGCGTCTCGGTCCGTCCCCGAGCAACCAGCGCCTTGGTTTTCGGCGAGCCGTCCCCACTCGCGCGGGGGTTCCAAAGCGACGAATATCGAAGGTCTGGTGTTACACTAGCGCGTTCCGGACGCCGGTATAAGAATTCGGACCGTTGTAGGAGGAAACGAATAACATGACCCCCAAGAACCTGGAAGAGATTTTGCAAAAGGTCAATCCTGTCGACCTTTTACGAAATTCGAAAATCGGTGCCTATGTCTATCCGGTCGTTCCAGCCGAATACACAAATTGGCGCGACGAGCAGCAAGCGTGGCGCAAGACCTGCGTGCTCTTCGACCAGTCTCACCACATGGTGGATCTCTATATCAAAGGACCGGACTCGCTGAAGCTGCTCTCCAATCTCGCGATCAACAGCTTCGCGAAGTTTCCCATCAACCGTGCAAAGCAGTTCGTGCCGTGTAGCCACAGCGGGCATGTCATCGGCGACGGCATTCTGTTTCACTTGGCCCAGAACGAACTGGTCTTCGTGGGTCGCGCGCCGTCCGCCGACTGGATTCAGTTCCATGCCGACACCGGCGGCTACGATGTCGAGATCATCAAGGACGATCGGTCTCCTTCGCGCCCGCAAGGCAAGCCCGTAGTCCGCAAGTCGTACCGCTTTCAGATTCAAGGCCCGAACGCCGAGAAGGTGATTCAGAAGCTCAACGGCGGTCCTTTCGCGGACATCAAGTTCTTCCACATGGATGCGATCAAGATCAAAGGTCGCTCGGTCCGCGCCCTGCGCCACGGCATGGCCGGCGCACCGGGCCTCGAGATTTGGGGACCGTATGAGGAAGGCGAGGAAATCCGTGCGGCAATCGTGGAAGCCGGCGCCGAATTCGGGCTGCATCAAGTCGGCTCGCGAGCCTATGCGACCAATACGCTCGAATCCGGTTGGATTCCCTCGCCGTTGCCCGCCGTCTATACGGACGAGCGCATGAAGCCGTATCGGCAATGGCTCAAGGCCGACAGCTATGAGGCTTCTGGCTCGCTCGGCGGTAGCTTCACCTCGAACAACATCGAGGACTACTACGTTACGCCGTACGAGATCGGTTATGGCCCGTTCGTGAAGTTCGACCACGAGTTCATCGGGAGCGAAGCGTTGCAGAAGATGGCCGACGAGCCACACCGGCGAAAAGTCACATTCGCTTGGAACGCCGACGACGTGGGCAAGGCTTTCCGATCGATGTTCGAACCGGGGGCGGACCACTACAAGTACATCGACTTGCCGCTATCGAACTATGCTTCGGCTTCGTTCGACAAGATCGTTCGAAAAGGCAAAATCGTGGGCGCGTCGATGTTCGCCGGTTACAGCTACAACGAGCGCTCGATGCTTTCACTCGGCATAGTCGATCCGGACGTGGAGATCGGAGCCGAGGTCACACTCGTGTGGGGCGAGGAGAACGGTGGCACGAAAAAAACTACCGTCGAGCACCACAAGCAAATCGAAATCCGGGCGACCGTAAGCCCCGTGCCGTACTCGAAGGTCGCGCGTGAAACCTATGCCGAGGGCTGGCGCACCGGCAAGGCCTGAGCGCCGAGGTTCATACGGTCCTGCTCCGGCGGCACCTGCCGCCGGAACGCTCCTTACCGATTACCGCCTTGCGGCTGCTGAGCTGCCTCCAATATTTGTCTGAGCACCGGGACGTCCTCCACGCGCGGCGCGTCGAGCTTGAACGTGCGGATGTACGCGAAGATGTCGCGCGCATCGGCATCGCTCAACGCCTCGACGGGAAAGTTCGGCATGCGCGTGGACGGAGCCACGGGCGCTTGATCGGCGCGTAACCGCAAAAACGTCAGGAACGTGTCCTCGTCGCTCACGATGGGGCTTCCCGTGCCGACGAGATCGCGCGCGCCCGTCTCGCCGTTGTAGCCGTGACAGCCGTAGCAGCCGTGGGCATAGAAGAGCTGCTTGCCGTGCTCCGCGTTACCACGCTCGGCGTCTTGGGCCGCCGAGCCGCTCGGCGACAACGCAAGCAGCGTCAACGAGATCACCGCCGCCGTGAGTCCGCAAACCGCCAATGTCGCGCGCATACGGCCCGAATGCATTTCCGCTCTCATTTCCCCCTCCCTTACCGCGGCTGCGTGAGCACGTCGATCATATAAGGTTCACCGCGTTTCACCGACGCGATGCCTCGAGCAAGCCCGGCACGGAGCTGGCTCGGATCGCTGATCGGCCCTTCGCTCGCCATGCCGTAGGCGGAAGCCATCTTCGCGTAGTCGATGAACGGATCCCGTAGCGTCGTGCCGATATGTGCACGATCCGTCCCGCGTCCTCGCACGCCCGCCATGTACTCGAGGAACATGAGCTCCTGATGCCATGCGCGGTTGTTGTGCATGATCGTCAGCACCGGCAACCCGTGGTGGACCTCGGTCCACAAAGAACCCGGCGCATAGTTCATGTCGCCGTCGGTTTGAATGTTGATCACGAACCGGCCACGTGCCCGCGCGGCGAGGCCGGCGCCGGCGCACGCACCTGCTCCGTAGCCCATGCCGCCTGCGCCCTGGCCGCCCAGATAGCTGTAGGGCCGGTCATGGATCCACAGCTCGCGATGATGAGACCCGGAGAACGCGCTCGGCGACGCGAGACACCAGTCTTCGTTCATGATCAGCGGCCAGAGCTCGGCATAGATTCGCGCCGTGCTCACGGGACTCGCATCCCAGCCGATGCGCTTGTCCTCCAGCGCCTTCTCGAGCGCCGCGACGTAAGCGTCCTGATTCGCCGCTGCGTGACGTGCCGTGCGCTCGGTGGCCGCCCGCCGATGGGCTCTCGTCGACTGCCGGCGCACCTCGGCGACGATGGCGGGTAGGCTCGCCTCGGCATCGACGTCGATCTTATGGGCGATGGGTTTCTCGGCCCGCAAGAACGGACCGCTGGTGGGCCCCGACGCGCGCAAGCCGCCGAACCCGACCTGCATCACGTCGCGGCGAGGCCTGAGCGACGCCACACGCGGCCCGACGAGTGCGACATCGGCCGGCCCGGTCTCGAGGCCGAACCGGTAGTCGTACTTGTCGCTCGCACCGGGACCGCACAGCGGATGGCGCTGCGGGAAACTCATCGGACCGGCCGTCGCCTGCGTGCTCGTGCAAGCACCTACGAGCTCGGCCAGCTCGACGGCGAGCTTCACTCCATCGTGTGTCCTGAGCTGTCCGACTTCGATGCGCGGATTGCGCGCGGACAGCAGCGATGTCGCAATCTCGCGAGCCGTCGTCTGGTCCACTCCACCGATGACGGGCGGGCGGTACTTCGGCACCGCCAAGTCACCGGCCTCTTCCTTCTGTAACTCGATGTCCAGCACCACGAGCACCGGTGCGGTAGGCGGGGTGATGGCCTGCCTGTACGCCTCCTGCAAAGCGTCGAGGGACTCGGCAAGCGTCTTCGGCTGAGCATCCCACTTCGTGTAGCTGCGCACCATGGCTGCCATGTCGTCGGCTGTATGGGCCTGAATGAACCCGTCGTCGCGACCGGCGATCGCGAGCATCGGCGTACCCGCGTAGTAGGCCTGATACAACGCCATGGAGCCGTGCTGCACGCCGATGGTGCCGTGCAGTAGCACGCACATCGGCTTGCCTTCGGCTTTCGCGTAGCCATTGGCCATATCGACGGCGCTTTCCTCGTGAAGCGCCGTGATGAACTCGGGCGCCACGTTCGGCGGATGGCCGTAATTGATGAGGGACTCCTGCAAACCTTCGAAGCTCGACCCGGGATTCGCCACGACATACTCGATGCCGAGATCCTTGAGCACTTGTGTCTGTAGGTCCGATCCGGCGCGGCGTATGGCCCGCGTCGGCGAGCCGGGCCGCGCGTGACCGGCGTCGCGATCGACTTGCCGCGTCGTCGGTGCCGGCGCACCGTCCGCACCGCGCGCGGGCGCAGCGCTCTGAGCCTGGGCCGCAGTGCCGCCGCCCACCGCGAGAACCGTCGCTC
Source organism: uncultured Gammaproteobacteria bacterium (assembly GCA_963786385.1). Classification (GTDB taxonomy): domain Bacteria; phylum Pseudomonadota; class Gammaproteobacteria; order Steroidobacterales; family Rariloculaceae; genus FEN-1219. The sequence goes on along the minus strand of CAWAYS010000005.1, from coordinate 461,321 downwards.
CGGTCGCGGCCCCAGCGATGAATCCGCGACGATTGACTGTGCCTTTGACGTCGTCGTCTTGCTTCATGATGTGCCCCCCGAGTTTCGAGCCGCACCAGGCGCGCGGCCGGCCGGTGCAGAGTTCGATATCCGACCCCGGGTGTCAAGCAGACGGTCGCCTCTTGCGCGGCGGCACAGTCGCGGACCTCCGTACCCGGCTAGAGAAGGCTTGCGGTGCGCTCTCGGGTCGCTTCGCGTGCACGATTGACGGCCTGCAGCAGCCGGCCGTGCTCGAGATCGCCGCGACCGGACTCGAGATAGCGAACGGCGGCAGCGAGCAGGTCGCGCAGCGCCCGGAGCTCAAGGTCCGACACGGCAGGTCCGCTGGCGGGGGCGTCCGTGTCGGCGCTCGCGACAGGGTGCTCGAGCGCATCCGCCAACGCTTCGATGAGGTCGGTGGAGGTGACGATTCCACACAGGGCGCCGTCCAACGTGACCACGGGCAGCGCATGCACCTCGCCTTTCGACAGCGCTCGCGCAGCGTCCAATACGCTCGACGATTGCGGTAGCACGAGCACGTTGCGCTGCATGACTTCCTCGACGCGCCGCTGCTTCAAAGTGCTTTGACCTAGCACTTCGGCGTCGTCGAACGGGCGGCGCAATACCAAGGCCTTGACGAGATCGTGCGCGCTGAGCATACCGAGCACGCGCGCGCCGTCGACGACGGGCACGTGATGACAGCCCTGCTCCCGCATGATTCGTTCCGCCGCGGCGACAGAGTCACCGGGTGACACGGTCGCGGGTGCGCTCGTCATGAGTCGCGCGATCGATTCGTTCTTCACGCGCAAAGCCTAGCTGCAGGCGCGCGACGGTGGTGTGAGCAGCCTCTCAGTGCGGCGACTCGGAAGACGGCGCGTGGCGCGCCGTCGTTCCATCCGCGCTTGCAGGGCGCCTAGCCGGTGCCGAGGTAGGGAATCAGACGGCCGAAAGCCAACACTCCGAACCAGAACAGCAGCGACGACATGCCGACGACCTTTGCCAACGGCGGCGTCGGGCTGTTGGGCCCCGCCTGCAGCAGTTGCGGCTCCACCTTGAGCCAGTAGATCAGAAAGTTCAGCCCGGCCAGCACGACGAGCAGCATCTTCAGCTGGAACGAGATATTGATGAAGTAGCGGTGCGGGTCGCCGAAGCAAAACAGCACGCCCGTCCCCGCGTTAATCACGAAGCCGACGATCGCGACAGGCATCAACCCGTGAACGGCCGACATCGGGATGGCTTTCTCGAAACCGATTAGCCGCAAGTCCATGATCAGCAGCGCACCGATCAACAGACACAGGCCGACGAAATGCAGCGTTTCCAACGTCGGCCACGTCCACGCGTAACCGATCACGAGGTTATTGACCCACGTGCTCTGCATCCAATTTGCCAGTGATTGAACCATCTTGCCCCCTCTTGAGCGCGCCGGCGGCGAAAGGCCGCCGGCCAGGCGGGAATATGCATTGAGCGGAGACGCCATGCAACCGGTGACGCCCCCCCGGCTCACCGAAAGCCCGTGAGAAAAGGCTGTGCCGATATCGGACATTCGACAACGGCGGCTACCGTAACGCCGTTTTCCGCCAAGCCGCGGCTCTGCACGAGTTGCGCTTGACAATTGTTCGCATTCTCGCTCCTCGGGAGGAAGCCACGTAACGTCCGAGCTAGTACAACCCGACATATTCGATGATTCCGCACTGGCGTACGTTGGCAGTGTCTCGTCGGGCGCCCAAGCGCATGGCTTCGCGCCCGGCACGAACGGGACGCCGACAATCCTGTGCCTTCGCTCGAATCGGCGTGGAGATTTAGGACGGTTAGGATAGACAGAGCACGCTATGAAACACGGACTGGCATTTTCTTTCTTGGTCGGTGCCGCCGCTATTTTGACGGCCGGACAAGCCCGGAAGGCCGAAGCGCATCACTCGTTCGCGATGTACGATCAAACGCAGACGGTTACCGTGACCGGCAAGCTGACCCGGTTCATTACAGGCGCGAATCACGCACAGCTGATCTTCGACGTCGTTGGACCGGACGGCAAAGAACAACTCGATGAGGCCGGCAGCAAGAAGGTCTTCGGCGTCGAGACGGGGCCCGCCGCCCAGATCGCAGAACAAGGCATCACCGTAAAGGCCTTCCCGATCGGCACCGTCGTGACGATAACGGCCAACCCTTTGCGCAACGGCAAGCCCTTCGGCGCGCTTACGCGCGGCGGCACGATCATCAAGTGCGGCATGCAGATGCCCAAAGGCGGATGCAACGAGAAGACGGGCGAAGTCTTCACCCTCGCCCGCCCGCAGCCTCAATAGAGCAAACTAGTTCCCGTCGCTCGCGGGCTCGGAGCGCGCGCGCCGGCGCAACGCCTGCTCTTCCCTTTCGCGCTCGCGGACCTCGTACCACATCGCGTTCAGCACGCCGAAGGTGACCGCCAGACCGAGACCCAGAATCCAAGCGAAATACCACATCTCGCGCTCCTCAATAAGTCTCGTGGTTGCCGCGAACATGCTCGAGCGTCACGGCACCGCGCAGAACTCGGAACACCCAAGCGGTATAGAGCACCACGACCGGTAGGAATATCGCCACGGCGAGCAGCATGATGAACAGCGTCAACCGGCTGCTCGACGCGTCCCACACTGTCAGACTCGAGGCCGGCGCCGTCGAAGACGGCAACAAGAATGGAAAGAGCGCGAAGCCCGCGGTCAAGATGACGCCGGCTTGCGCCGCGGCGCTGGCGATGAACGCAAGGCCCGTGGTGCGCCGGGTTCGCAGCAGCACCCATGTGAGCATCGTGCCGGCGTACGCCACGGCCGGCGCCACGACCATCCACGGGTAGCGCCCGAAGTTCGCCAACCACGCTCCGGCTGCCAGCGCCACGCTCTTACGCAGCGGATCCGACGGCCCGGCCGGATCCAGCGCGCCGACCACGCTCGCGCCGTCCAACTGCGTCAGCCACGCTCCGGCGATACTGAAAGCCACGAGCAGGACCGTTGCCGCCCACATACCTGCATTACGCGCTCTGCCGGCCATGGGCTCGCCCGTTTTGAGCGCAGCGTAAGCGGCACCGTGCATGAGCAGCATCGAGAGACTCACGATGCCGACGAGCAAAGCGAACGGCTGCAGCAACCCGATGAAAGTGCCACCGTAGACTGGCCGTCCGAGCGCGTCGAAATCGAGCGGCAACCCGAGAAACAGATTGCCGAAAGCGACACCGAACAGCAGTGCCGGCACCGCTCCCGCGGCGAACAACGCCCAGTCCCAGGTGTTTCGCCACCGCGGGTCGGGCAACTTGTTGCGGAACATGAACCCGACGGGCCGGACGATCAACGACAGCAATACGACGAGCATGGCGAGGTACAAAGACGAAAACGATGCAGCGTATAGCAGCGGCCATGCTGCAAAGACGGCTCCTCCCGCGAGCAAAAGCCAAACCTGATTGCCGTCCCACACGGGCTCGATGGATTCGAGCAACGCGCGCCGCTCCTCGTCGGAGCGCCCGAGCCAGCGAAACAGCGCCCCGACACCCAGATCGAAACCGTCGGTCACGGCAAATCCGATCAGAAGCGCGCCGAGAAGGAGCCACCAGATGACGCGCAGGGTTTCGTACTCGGGCATGTCGTGCCACTCCGTCAATGCGCCGGCGGCCCGGCCGAGGACATCGGCCAGAGGCCGAGACCGTCCGGGCCGTGCCGAACCATGCGAACCATGAGATAACCGTCGACGACGGCGAGAACCGTGTAGAACACTGCGAAAGCGATCAACGAGATCACGACATTGGAAGCAGCTGTCGCGGACACCCCGAGAAACGTCGGCAGCACGTGCTCGATAGCCCAAGGCTGGCGTCCGTATTCGGCCACGATCCAACCTAGCTCGGCTGCGATCCAGGGCAGCGGTAATGCGAGCGCACACGACCGCAAAAACCAGCGATGCCGCTCGAGTTTTTGCGTCGCAGAGAGGTAGAACGCAAACGCGAACAGCGCGATGAATAGCATTCCGAGCCCGACCATGAGCCGAAATGCGAAAAAGAGCACGGGGACGTTCGGTATCGTCGACGTGGCCGCAGCCTCGATCTGCGCTTCGGAGGCGCGCGTCGGGTCATCGATTTGTCGCAGCAGCAGCAACCCGTAGCCGAGATCGGCTTGATGAGCCGCGAATGTCACCCTGGCCGCAGCGTCCCCCGAGTCCCGCCGCAGGCGCTGCAAAGCCGCATAGGCGTCGATGCCGCTGCGAACGCGGATTCGCGCCTCCGCAACGAGATTCTCGATACCGGCCACCTCGCGATCGAGAGAACGTGTCGCGATGAGACCGAGCAGCCACGGAACCTTTATCGCAGCGTAGGTCGTTCGCGCAGCCACGTCCGGAATGCCGAACACCGTGAAGCCGGCCGGCGCCGGCTCCGTCTCCCACATCGCTTCGATGGCGGCGATTTTCATCTGCTGGTTCTCGGTCGCCGTGTACCCCGACTCGTCGCCGAGCACGACGACCGACAAAGCCGAAGCCAGTCCAAAGCTCGCCGCGACGGCCATCGAGCGTTTCGCGAAATCGAGATTCCGTCCGCGCAGCAGGTACCAGGCCGACACCGCAAGGACGAACACCGCTCCAGTGACGTAACCCGCAGCCACCGTGTGAACGAATTTCGACTGTGCGACAGGATTGAAAATGACGTCGCGAAACGACACGAGCTCCATGCGCATGGTCTCGTAGTTGAACTTCGCCCCGACGGGATTTTGCATCCAGGCGTTGGCGATCAAGATCCACAGCGCCGAGAAGTTCGACCCGATCGCGACGAAAAACGTCGCGACGAGGTGTCCGACCTTGGAAAGACGATTCCAGCCGAAAAAGAAGAGACCCACGAACGTCGACTCGAGAAAGAAAGCCATGAGGCCTTCGATAGCGAGCGGCGCGCCGAAGATGTCGCCGACGTAATGCGAGTAGTAAGCCCAGTTCGTGCCGAACTGAAACTCCATTGTGATCCCGGTCGCAACGCCCATCGCGAAATTGATGCCGAACAGCACGCCCCAGAATCGCGTCATGCGCCGCCAGACCTCACGACCCGTCATGACGAAAGTGGCTTCCATGATCAGCAGGATCATGGACAGACCCAACGTCAGCGGCACGAACAAGAAGTGGTAGAGCGCCGTGAGCGCAAACTGGAGCCGCGAGAGACCGACCAGCGTGAGATCAATCATGTTCCGCTCCGCGGCGCGGGGTCGCGGCCGTGGGCACGAGTCCGAGCTGTCGGCTCACGAGCGACGCATCTACGTCTGGAGAACGATCCGAAGGGAACAACAACGCCCTCATCAGCAGCAACGCGACGAGCTTGAGCGCTAGCAAGCACACGATCGAGCGACGCAACGACCGTCGCCAATCGGCCGAGCGGCCGTCCTCCCCCGCGACTGCAGCCGTGAAACCGACGTTGCGCATGCGGACGACTCCTTTCGAGACATTCCCTGGCGCTCGGCACCGAGCCACATTTGAGACTCACGCAAGCCGACGCTGTCCAGCCGTCGTTACCATACCGGCTCGACCTGCGCCGCGCCACGCCGGCACGGCGGCATCGACGGCGCCGAGCTCCTCGCGCGCGACTCGTTGGACTGCTCGCGTCCCGTTCAGTAGCATTCTCCACACGGACCGAGCGATTATTGCTCGTAGGCCGAAAGACATGAACCGCTGCACCGTCATCGCCTTGCTCGGGCTCCTTGCCGCCGCGCTCGCTCGCGGCGACCCGCGAGATCCGTCGGCCGCCGCCCCGCGGCCGCCGGACGGCGCGCCTCCAACGCCGGTGCTCGTTGAGCTTTACACGTCGGAAGGCTGCTCGAGTTGCCCGCCGGCTGACCGATTGCTCACCGACCTCGAGTCCGAGCAACCCGTCTCGGGCGCTTACGTGGTGGCCTTGGGCGAGCACGTCGACTACTGGGATCACCTCGGCTGGCCGGATCGCTTCTCGTCCCCGGCCTTCACGACGCGCCAAACAGAATCGCAACGAAGGGCCTTTGGGTCCGACACGATCTACACGCCGCAGATTGTCGTCGACGGAGTGATCGAGGCCGTCGGCGGCGACTCGGCCGCCGTTCGCTCGGCGATCGCGCAAGCAGCACAAAGGCCCAAAGGCGAAGTGCACGTGACGGCGGACCCGGCGAGCGCCGGAACGGCACGCGTTGCCATCGACATCGATCTCCAGGCCGTGTCGCACCACGCCGCTGCAGACGTCTTGCTCGCCGTCGTCGAGGACGGCCTGGCGACCGACGTGCGCGGCGGCGAGAACCGCGGCCGTAGACTCAGGCATGCGGCCGTGGTGAGGCGGTTGAGCGTCATTGGCACGCTCGAGGCGAAAGATGTGACCAGGCGACTGACGACCGAGGTCGCGCTCGGCACGGACTGGCGCGCCGACCGACTACGAGTCGTCGCCTTCGTGCAAGAACGCACGAGCCGTGCGATCCGCGGCGTCGGAACGACGGGCATCGGCCGACCCGCGCCGCTCACCTTCGAGACACACACGCGCGCGCTGTAACCACGGCCGCGCCCACCTAGCGCCGCGACAACCCGATCTCGTCGAGCAGCCAATCGGCGGCGGCGGCCGGCGTGTATTTGTTCTCGTCGCGATCGACGAGCATGTTCGCTCGGCGCATGGCGTCGATCGGGATGCGGTCGACGAGTGGCGACAAGGCTCTATCGAGCGCCGGATCGTCGACGCGCCCGGGCGCGACCAGCAGTACGGCGTCGTAGGGCAACGAGACTTGCTTGGGGTCCGCGAGCACGACGAGGTCCTCGGCCGCGATTCGACCGTCGCTCGAGAACGCCGAGATGACGTCCACCTCGCCGCTCGCCACCGCGCGATACATGAACGTCGACTGGAATTCTCGCCGATCCGCGAATCGCAAACCGTAACCCCTCTGCATTGCCGTCCACTCCGGACGCGCGAAGAACTCGAAGTCCCCGCCGATCGTAAGCGACGGGGCGTGCTCGGCAAGGTCTGCGATAGTCCGAATGCCGAGCTTCTCGGCTTCGCTGCGACGCATTGCCAGGGCGTACGCATTCTCGAACCCGAGCGGGCCGAGCAACTTGACGCCGTAGTCGCGCTCGAGGGCCTGCTTGGTCTGGGCCAGCACCTGTGCACGCGACGGCGTGTCCGTGCGCTTGAGCACGTTTGCCCACAGCGTGCCGGAATAGTCGACGTACGCGTCGAGCTCGCCGTTGGTGAGGGCACGAAACGCCACGACCGAGCCCAACCCAACGCGTTGGGTTACGGCCTGACCCTGCTCACGGAGCCGCCGCTCGAGCACATCGGCGAGGATGTATTGCTCGGAAAAGTTCTTCGCGCCGATCACATAGGCCGCACCCGTGCCGCCGAGCTGAGTGGCGGCTGCCACGCCGACACCGGCTACCAACGTCGCGACGCCTACGGCAATGCGCCAGCGGCTGCGCTTTGTTGCACCGGACTCGATGAGACCGAGCAACTGATCGACGCTGAGGGCGAGCGCTGCGGCTACCGCGCAACCGAACAGCACCGACACCCAATTCTCGAGCTGCAGGCCGGAGAAGATATAGTTGCCGAGACTCGTTTGACCGACGGGCGTCGACAGCGTTGCGGCACCCACGACCCAAACCGTTGCGGTGCGCAGCCCCGCCATGAGCATCGGAATGGCGAGCGGTAGCTCCACGCGCCACAACCGTTGACGCTCCGTCATTCCGACGCCGCGTGCCGCTTCGAGAATCGCGGGGTCCAGATTGAGAACGCCCGCGACTCCGTTGCGGATAATCGGCAACATCGAATAGAGCGTAAGCGCGAGCAGGGACGGCAAAAAGCCGAGCGCCGAGAACTCGAAGCCGATCGACCGCTGCCCGAGGGCCGACAACGCGAGCAGCAGCGGATAGAAGAGTGCGAGCAGCGCAAGGCTGGGAATCGTCTGTATCAAGCTCGCAAACGCGAGCACGGGCCAGCGCACTCGCGGACTTCTAATGGCCGCGATCGCGAGCGGCAGACTGATTGCTAGGCCGAGGAGCAACGACGAAGCGCTGAGGATCACGTGTTGACCGAGATAATTCGGCAACAACTTCCACGCGGCGTCGAGCTGTTCGTTCATTTCGTGTCCGCTGCGTCGAGCAACGCGCGTACGCGATCCGCTTGCTGCCTCGGCATAGCCATGAGGCGGCTGACCTCCTCGTCGGACTCATCCCGCAACAACTCGTGCGGCGTTCCATCCGCCACGATCTCGCCCGCACGCATGACTATGATCCGATCACTGAGCAGCACGGCCTCGAACACGTCGTGCGTAACCATGAGCGTGGTGAGCCCCATGCGATCGTGCAGCCGCCGATACTCTCCGCCGAGCACGTCGCGCGTAATCGGATCGAGCGCCCCGAAAGGCTCGTCCATGAGCATGATGGCGGGTCGAGCGGCGAGCGCGCGTGCGACACCGACCCGCTGACGCTGCCCGCCGGACAGCGCGGCCGGCATGCGGGCCGCAAACTCGCGCGGCAGCTCCACGAGATCGAGAAGCTCGGCAACCCGCGTGTCGATTTGCTCGTCGGTCCAGCCGAGCAAGCGCGGTGTGATACCGACGTTTTCGCCGACCGTCATGTGTGGGAACAGGCCGATCCCCTGAAACACGTAACCGATACGCCGCCGCAAGAGATAGGGCGGCACGGCCGAGGCCGGCTCGCCGTTCACGGCAATGCCGCCGGCATCGGGCTCGATGAGCCGGTTGATGGTCTTGAGCGTCGTCGTCTTCCCGCAGCCTGAACCGCCGACGATGGCGACGAACTCTCCCTCGCGAACCGTCAACGATACGTCGCGAACTGCGTGGACGCGACCGCCCTCGAATGTCTTGGAGACGCGCTCGAGCTCTATCAGCGGCTTACGGGACGCATGCGCGTCTTCGGCCGCCGAGCTGCTCACGGCTCGAGGGCGATTTGCAGGCCTCCGTCGTCGGTCTCGACCGGCACGTAACGCGCTCCGACCGCGCGATTGCGGCCACTCGTGATCGTCACGATGTCCTCGAGCCGAGCCACGCGCACATCCTCCTTCGGACGCGAGACGAAAAGGTCCGCTTGGAACAGGCCTTCGGACTCGAGACCGTCGGTATCGACACCACGCTCCGCCAGCACATTCAAGCTTCGTCGGCATTCGGCCGCGTCGCGGAAACGCCGCTGAGCGAAAGTCGCCGTGAGCAACTGCTCGGTCACGAGTCCGTACTCTTCGAGCGTAGCCGCAAACTCATCGTATGGGAACATACGTAGCACAAACGAAATGACCCACGGAGGACTCTCCATGGCATCGAGCAGCTGGCGATACGTCTTTACGCTCACATAGCCGACGGCCCCGGTCGAGAGAATGACATTCGCGGGCTTGACGATGGCTGCATCCTTCTCGGACAGCCGATCGCGTTCCAGATTGGCAACGACACCCGCATCCAAGAGCCCGACCCGCTTCGCATAACGAATCGCGGGCTCTGCCGAGTCTTGGCCGATGAACCTCGCCAAACCCACGTCCGGCCACCCTGCGTAGAAACTGCGGTCCAGCTCGATGAGCTTCTCGGCACTGACGCCCATCATTTCGTGGCGTCCATAGCGTCCGCGCAACGCAGAAAACGACAATGGGAAACGATGCACGGCCGCATTGATCCCATAGGAACACCCGACGTCGAGAACGACGGGCCGACGTCGGTGACGGCCGATGAAGGCGGCGAGAAGCTGTCGCACGATCGGCTCTGCCACATCCGGGATCATATAATCGAGTGACCCGAGCACGGAAAAATAGTCGCGCGGATCGTCCTGAACATAAATATCGTCAAAGTTCGCCTTTGACTCATTTATCGACGCAAAGTCGTTCTGCATGGCTGGCCCTCCATCGAGACGCCGAATCACGAAGTCGTAACAACAAAACTCAAATTTTCTGAGCACGGGTGTGCCGAGCGGAACCACGTGGTTCTTACTCGCGCCGTGGATATATGGCGCGGTTTTTGGCAACGCTCGGAACGAGGGTGACTTTAACACAGGGGAATCGAGATTTTAACCTCTAAATAGGTGATTATCTCACCTTCGCGATTGATGTAGTGGGAACTCATAAACGTGCCTCGGAGAAAAACTAAAACTTCGCGCGCGAATTCGCCGAAACGTGAAGCCCCCCCCTCTCGCCACAACACGGACACCGAGATGGCACTGCCCGACGGAAGCTCGCGGGATAACGCGCGCACCCGGTCCACGCCGTCGAATTCGAGAACATAACGGAGCGCATCGCTTAGAATCCGAGTACGTCCGCGACGCGCGGACCCTGTTCGGTATCTCGGAGGTGTCATGCGCATCGGCTCAATAGTCGTTCCATGGATTACGTCGTGCCTGTTTTGCGCTGCTGCATCGGCGCAGACGTTGGACCCGCAAGCACTGTTCGACGCGAATTGTGCGATGTGCCATGTCAATCCCGTCGATCCCGACATCCCCGCTCGCGCCGCCTTGGCAGCGCTGTCGCCGGACGTCATCGTCCAGGCGTTGACAGAAGGCAACATGCGCATTCAAGGCGAGCCGTTGTCTACGGCCGAGCGCGTCGCGATCGCCGAGTATCTGACCGGTCGCAGCGTCGCGCGCGCTACGTCGGCGCCTGCTGCGGGGTTGTGCACGACCAGCACGCCGCTGGGCGCCCCCGCTCGGGACACCGATTGGAACGGATGGGGGCCCGACGTTCGCAATACACGCTATCAGAAGAATGCGGGCGGGCTCGATGTCCGTAGCATCACGAGATTGAAGCTCAAGTGGGCCTTCGGAATTCCCAACGCCACGCAATCCCGATCCCAACCGGCAGTCGTCGGCGGGCGGCTCTTCATGGGCAGCCAATCGGGCGCGATCTACGCGCTCGACCCGAAGACCGGATGCACGTATTGGACGTTCCAAGCCTCGGCCGGCGTGCGAACGGCAATCTCGGTGGGCCCGGTAGGCAAAGCCGGCGCCCCGGCGCGCTATGCCATTTATTTCGCCGATGCACAGGCCCGCGCCTACGCGCTCGATGCCGACACAGGCAAGCTTCTTTGGTCGCGCAAGGTCGACGATCATCGTGCCGCACGCGCGACGGGCTCGCCCACCCTCTACGACGGCCGGCTTTACGTGCCAGTCTCGGGGGTGTCCGAGGAAACGGCCGCATCGATGCCCGACTACGAATGTTGCACTTTCCGCGGCAGCTTGACGGCCCTCGATGCGACCACGGGCGACGTCGTCTGGAAGAGCTATACGGTGGGCGAGCCCAAGCCGCGCGGCAAGAGCTCGAGCGGCAAGCAACTTTGGGGACCCGCCGGCGCGCCGATCTGGAGCGCGCCGACGATCGATGCCAAGCGCGGGCTCATCTATGCGGCGACCGGCAACGCTTACGCGGATCCGGCGCCGCGCACGAGCGATGCAATCGTCGCGTTCTCGCTCGAGACGGGCAAGATCCGCTGGGTCAATCAGATCATGCCGGACGTGTGGATTCTCGGCTGCGCCCCCCGGTCGACCGGCGACCCGAATGCGGGCGAGAACCCGAACTGCCCACGCGACGTCGGCCCCGACTTCGACTTCTCGGCCTCACCGGCCCTCGTGACGAGAAGCGACGGGCAAGACGTCCTCGTAGTCACGCAGAAGTCCGGCGTCGGCTACGCGTTGAATCCGGACCGGCGCGGCAAGGTGCTGTGGGAGTATCGCTGGGGCCGGGGCAGCCCGGTCGGCGGCGTCTGGGGTGCGACGAGCGACGGAGTGCGGGCTTACTTTGCCGTCGCCGATCAGCTCACCCCGGCGCCCGGCGGGCTACACGGAGTGAATCTCGAAACCGGGCAACGCCTCTGGTACGTGGCTCCGCAACCACCGCTGTGTCTGGGCGAAGCGCAAGGCGCCGAGCCCGATCGCACGGGCGGCGGTCCACCGACCCCGCCAGGCGCGCCACCCGGCGGCTGTGGCCCGGCACAGTCGGCTGCGCTGACGGCAATTCCGGGCGTAGTCTTCTCGGGCTCCGCAGACGGCGCGATACGGGCCTACGCGAGCGAGACCGGCGAAATCCTTTGGACTTTCGACACCAACCGAGACTTCGACACCGTCAATGGGGTGAAAGCGGACGGCGGATCGATGGATGGCCCGGGACCGGTAGTCGCGGGCGGCATGGTGTACGTGACGGCCGGCAACGGCGGATTCGTCGGCACGCCGGGTAACGTGCTGCTGGCTTTCGCGCCCGAGTGACAAGCGCCCCCCGTAAACGGGGGGCGCTACGCTCGCAGAGTCATCGGCGCGAAGCTCGCGCTCACGCCGCTCGTCTCAGTGAATCTCAATCCGCCGCGCGACGGCTTCCGCAGCTTTCGGCAACCGCACCGTGAGCACCCCCTCGGCGACGTTGGCCGTGATCCCGTCACTCGCGATCTTCGTCGACACGTTGAAGCTGCGAACGAAGTTGCCGACGTTGTACTCGGTATAGATCGGACGCAAGGACTCGTACTGACGCGAGTCGATGTTCGCCGTAATCGTCAGAACGTCCTTATCGAGCCGGATGTCGATCGCCGAACGGTCGACGCCGGGTACCTCCATCGTCACGACGACCGCATCGCCGGTTTCGTAGATATCCGTGTACGGGACATAGAACTTCCCGGCTTGCGTTCGCTCTTGCTCGGGTGAGAGCTCCTTCTTCTCCTGCAGGACTACTTCGTTGTCTGCCATGGTCTTTCCTCCGCTTCCATATCCGATTGTCTCGCGCGGCAGACCGCGTTCAATTGATCGCGACCGTACGCGGCTTGTCGGCCTCTGCGCGCGGTAGCCTCAGCGTCAGTACGCCGTCCCGGTACTCGGCGGTCACTTTGGCGGCGTCGATTTGGGCCGGCAAAGTCACCACGCGGTCGAACTGACCGGCCGCACGCTCGCGCCGATGTACGCTGACGCCATCACCGTAGTCGATCGATTTGCGGCCTTGGATACGAACCGTGGCGCCCTTGATCTGGATGTCCAGATCCTCTTTCTTCACACCCGGCAGCTCCGCCGTGACGGCGAAATCTTCGCCGTGCTCGAAGACGTTCACGGGCGGAAATGCGCCGCGCCCCGTCGTGCGGATCCCGAACCAGTCGCTGCGCTTGGCGTCGTCCATCGCACGCTGCACCGCGAGCAGGGTCGCGAACGGATCTCTCATTCGAATGACCATTGTCGACCTCCTTTCGGCCTCGCCGCGCGAGGCAAACCTTTCGTGCGGGATTTAGTGGGGCCGACGGACGGAGTTTCAAGTCACGCGCTACAGAAAGCGGACAGCGAGTGCGAGCGCTATCATCGCGAAACCGATGGCGAGCTTGGCGGCCGTACCGATCACGAGCCCGACGATCGCGCCGGTGCCCGCGCGACCGGCCGCCGACAGATCGGCGCTCACGGACAGCTGTCCGGCGACCGCTCCCAGGAACGGCCCGAGCAGCGCGCCGACGGGCCCGAACAAGATGCCGACCAACGCACCGATCGTGGCCCCGGCCACCGCGCGGCCCGACGCTTTGTAGCGGCGGGCGCCATAGGCCCCGGCCAAAAAGTCCATCGCCACACCGAGTATCGCGAGCACGCCGAGGGCCACGAGCGTGCCTTTGCCGATATATGCGAACCGCTCGGCCCAAGCCGCGAGGGCGATCCCGGCGAAAAGCAGCGGCGGTCCGGGCAAGACGGGCAGCACGAGGCCCGCGAGGCCAGCGGCCACACACACGACCGAACCGGTCCAAAGGAGGGCTGTGGTCACCATCGTAGGGATGAGGACCGCAGCTGGGTCCGTCAGTTCAAGTCCGGCGTCTGCAGCAACGGGTTGTGCCAAGCTTTGTTGCGAACGTGCGTCCGCGACTTGATACGCCAGCCTTTCGGCGTCTTGACGTAGACGTCCTCGTAGCCGCCGTGACGGTCGACGCTACCGGGCCCTCGCATACCGAGCTGCACGAGATAGACGCGGCCGTGCGCGCCTTCGGGCGCCGGGGTGATCTCGTGATTGAGCATGAGGTGGCTCCAGTCCGTCCACACGAGCTTCGTCTTGCAGCCGCGCGACCCGCCACCCACGAGCTCGGCAAGCGCATCTCGGCCCTTGGCCAAGACGCGGCCTCCGGCTGCAAACCCGGCATCGGAGTTCTTGTCGATGAATACGCCGTCGGGCGTAAAGACATCCGCATAGTCGTAGCCGTTGTTCGCGCATGTATCGATACCGTAAGCGTATCGGTTTATGAGCTGTGTGATCTCGGCATAATCGAGCGCCGTGAGGCCGGTCGTTTGCGCCTGCGCGGGTGTGCCGCCCAGCTCACCGCGGCCCAGAAAAAACGCGATGGCGCAAAGCGCAGCCGTCGTGACGACGGACAAAGATCGATTGGCCATAGACTTCTCCTCGAGGTTCTTCGTATACGATCCACCGCACGGCTTTAGCCGAACAGAAACGTCGGCAGCCAAAGTGCAAGCGACGGGAAGACGAGCAAGAGCGCAATGAGCAACGCATCGGCCGTGAGAAACGGCAGCACGCCGCCGTAGAGACTCGCGATCCGGATATCGGGCTGCTGAGCGCGAATCACGAACAGATTCATACCGACCGGCGGCGTGATCAAACCGATCTCGACGACGAGCACGACGAGCACGCCGAACCAGACGGCGTTGTAGCCGAGCCCGAGCACGAGCGGGAGGAAAACCGGCACGGTGATCAAGATCATGCCGAGCGAGTCGAGAAAGCAGCCGAGCACGAGGTAGAAGGCAAGCAACAACAGCATCACGACAATCGGCGACAGATGCAGCGCCGTTACGAAACCGACGAGGCTCTGTGGCAGATGCGTGAGAATCAGAAAATACGCGTAGACGAACGCCATGATCACTATGAAGAACAGCACGGCCGTGGTGCGCACCGTCTCGACGAGCGAAGCACCGAGGTCCCGATATCCGATGCGCCCCGTGACGACACCCATGAGCATCGCGCCCAAGCAACCGACGGCCGCAGCCTCCGTCGGACTGAAAAGACCGATATAGATACCGCCCACCGAAACGGTGAACAGCACGATGATCTGCCACATGCGAGCGATCGACCGAAACCTGTCGGGCCAGGCGAGCTTCGCCGGCGCCGGCGGCGCGAGCTCCGGGCGCCATCGGCACAGCGCCCAGATCACCGCAACGTGCAGTATCGTCAGCACGACCCCCGGAATGAGGGCGGCGGCGAACAGCTGCGCCACGGACGCCTGAGCCATCACGGCATAGACGATCAGGATGACCGATGGCGGTATGAGGATGGCCAAAGTGCCGCCCGAAGCCACGGCCCCGGCCGCGAGACGCTCGTCGTAACCGAGTGAGCGCATCTCGGGAATCGCGATCCGTGACATGGTTGCGGCGGTGGCGAGACTCGAGCCGCATATGGCGCCGAATCCTGCGCACGCACCGACGGTGGCCATTGCTGCAGTGCCTCGCCATCCCGCGAATAGACCGTTAGTTGCTCGGAACAAGTCCTGGCTCATGCCCGAGCGCGACGCCACGGCACCCATGAGCATGAACAGCGGCACGACGGAAAGCGCATAGCCTTCCGAAAGCTCGAACGGAGTGTTGCCGAGTCGGTCGAGCGCAGCCGACCAGTGGTCTACGAAACCATAGCCGAGGGTGCCGACGAGCCCCATCGCAATCGCGACCGGCACGCGCAACAGCACCAGTCCGATGATAGCGACCAAGCTCAGGAGGCCGATGATCTCAGTCGACATAGGTAGTCTCGGCTGCCGTGCCCGAGCCGAGCTCGCGCACGGCCATCGCGCCCGCGGTCACCACCGACGCGAGCCCACCAATCAGCAGCGGCAACCAGTACCAAATGAGCGGGATGCCGAGATCGGACGTGAGATCGCCCATCGTCACGGTGTCGACGGCCGGCAAGATCATCCGCCACGCCAGGAACACGAGCAGCAGAAGCGTCAAACAGGCACCGATGCAGCGCAATATTTTCACGATGCGAGGGGACACGAGCAGATCGATTGCATCGATCGTCACGTGCTCGTTGCGCAGAAATGTCTCGGGCAAGGCGAGAAACACGGTGAGCACGAGTGCCAGCTGCACGAGCTCGACGCCGCCGAGCACGAGCTCGTTGATGGTGTTGCGCATCGTGACGTCGACGACCGTGACCGCCATCATGCCGGCGAGCGCCACGGCCGCCGCGATGCGCAGATAGCGTGCGAGCTGCTCGATGAATCTCATTTCGGCGAGTGCTGCGCGAGGTAATCGGCCGCAAGCGCCTTCACGCGCGCGAGAAACTCTCGCGCCGGCAAGCCTTTCGCCTCGGTGTCGGCGAGCCGACGGTCGACGACCGGCTGAGCGGCATCGGCAAAGCGCCCGCGCTCGGCGTCGGTCAGCGGGATGATTTCGATGCCGCTGTCGATCACGTATTGCTTGGCCGGTATCTCCATCGCATCCCAACGCGCGCCTACCGTCAGCGCCGCCTGCATACCGGTCGTGTCGTCGATGAGAGCCTGCAAATCTTTCGGCAACTGCTCATAGCTTTCCGGATTCATCACGACACCGAAGCTGTTCACGTAACTGAATACCTCGGTCGAGTAGCGCAGATACGGCCCGAGCCTGAAGCCCTTGACCCCGTCGTACGGAATCACCAGCCCGTCGATGACGCCTTTGTCGAGGTTTTCCGCGACTTCCCCAGGCGGCATGCCGACCGGCGACGCGCCCCACGCCCTGAGTGTCTCGCCGACGACCGACGAAGGGTGGCGGATGCGCAGCCCCCTCAAGTCCTCCGGCTTGTAGACCGGCCGACTACGCGTGTGAATCACGCCCGGCGAGTGCCCGAACAGATACAGAATCCGGACGTCCTTGTGCTCTGCGGCCAAATAGTCGGGCACGAGCGACATCATGACGTAAGCCGCCTGCTCGCCGCTCTTGAAAAGCATGGGCAGATGCGTGAGCTCCATGAGCGGAAATCGGCCCGCCGGCGTGCCGTGCATGAAGAACGCGATATCGACGTCACCGCGGCGCACGAGGTTGTATTGCTGGCTCATCTTCCCGAGCTGCTCGGCCGGATAGATATCCAGCTTGAGACGACCGCCCGAGCGCTGGTCGAGCTCCTTGGCCCAATTGACGAACGTGATCGCGTGCTGATGGTGCACGGCCGGCGCGTAGTGGCTCAGCTTGAGCGTGTAGACCTTGCCTGCCGGCGCAGCGGCTCGAGCGACAGAGCCAAGACCCGCAAGTGCGGTTGCCGCGAGGCGCGCGTTGAACTCACGGCGATTCACGGCTCTAGCCTGAAGTTCTTTCGCAGCGACTGCCACGAATCGGGATAGTCGCGCTGCAGCTGCGGCGACTCGAGCGCATAGCGCGTCGGTTGAATTACGTAGCGCGATTCGACCATGAACGCGAGCGTGTTCCCGAGGAAGAACGGATCCAACGGCCCGGTCGACGCTTGCTCGAACACGCTCGGTGCCGGTCCGTGCGGCAGCATCGAGTTGTGCAAGCTGGCACCACCCGGCGCAAACCCTTCGGGTTTTGCATCGTAGATGCCGTGCACGAGACCCATGAACTCACTCATGACGTTGCGATGAAAAGGCGGCGGCCTGAACGTGTCATTCGCGACGAACCAGCGGGGCGGGAAGACGACGAAATCGGCGTTTGCCGTCCCCGGCGTATCGGAGGGCGACGTGAGGGCCGTGTAGATCGACGGATCCGGCTGGTCGTAGCTGATGGTGCCCATGACGTTGAATCGCATGAGGTCGTACTTGTAGGGCGCGTAGTTGCCCGACCAGGCGACGACGTCGAGCGGGGAGAACCCGATCGGGCCTTCGTGGAGCCGCCCGCCGAACTTGGCCGTGAGCCTGAACTCGCCCTCGCGGTCTTCGAACGCCGCGACCGGCGCCTGAAAGTCCCGCTGGTTGGCGAATCCTTCGCCGCCGACTGGGCCGCGTTCGGGCAACCGAAACGGCGCACCGTAGTTCTCGCACACGTAGCCGCGCGAAGCGCCGTCGGGAAGCACCACGCGGAACACCATGCCGCGCGGCAGCAACAGAATCTCGCCGGGCGAGGCCTGGAGGATGCCGCACTCGGTGTGAACGTGCAGCCGGCCCTGTTGGGGCACGACGAGCAACTCGCCGTCGGCGTCGTAGAAAAACCGATCGACCATCGACTCCGTCGCCAGGTACACGTGAATCGCGACGCCGGTTTGAAGATGCGCGTTGCCGTTGGCAGCCAACGTGACGAGCCCGTCGACCCAGTCTCGGGACTCGACCGGAATCGGAAAAGGATCCCAGCGCAGTTGCTCGGCCGGGATCGGCGGTCCGGCAAGCGGCGCCGTCGCCAGACGATCGTCGCCCGGCAACAAGGCCAGACGCCCGCGCCTGACGGATGGCCGCAAGCGGTAGAGCCAGACGCGAAGGTTCGATGCGCGCGGCGCCGTGAACGCCGTGCCGCTGAATTGCTCGGCATAGAGGCCGTACGCCACGCGCTGCGGCGCGCGCCGGCCGATCGGAAGCGCCCCGGGCAGCGCCTCGGTCTCGTGCTCGTTACCGAACCCCGTTTGATAGCGGACATCCGCGGCCGGCTGCGCGGTGGGCGCTGTTCGAGGTTCTCGGCGCGATGCCATGAGGTGAACGGAAATCCGTACGAGGAATTACCGGCTCGGCCGGCTGCGGTGACACACGCGAGCGGCGCGTGCGGACGGAAATTGCAGCTGCCTGGCCGTCGGCACCGGCAGCAACCGAGTGCTCATGTCTCCCCCTCGTCGTTTGGTAGCGCGCACGGCCACCCCGAAGCCGGCAACCTTGCGCAGGTAGTTTACCCGAAGGTTTGGCGAATTGGCTTGCCGGAGCACGGCCCTGCGCTACACTGAGGGATGATTCGCTGCCCTGTGGGTCGATCCGGCAAGCTGAAGGAGAGCGAGATGTCGATACAAAACGCGCTCAGAGTTCTCGGTTCATCTATCGTGCTGGCAGCACTGAGCACCACCGCATACGCGCATCACGCGTGGGTCTGGTACGGCAAAACCGAATTTGCGCTGACGGGCACCGTCGTCGAAACGCGATTCGGCAACCCGCACGACCGGCTCGTCGTCAAATCCGACGGTGAGCTCTGGAACGTGGTATTGAGCCCGCCGCGACGCACCGAAAAGGCCGGTCTCGCGAGAAAGGCCGTACACGTGGGCGACACGATCACGGCCTACGGTGAGCGCCATCAGGATCCCGAGCGCTTGGAGATGAAGGCGGAGCGATTGAAGATCGGTGATCGCACTTACGATCTGTACCCCGAGCGGCTCTAGCAGCCGCGCCGACGTTCTTCAAGAAACGAGACCCAGCAAACGGACCGCGGCGGCATTGGTCGCCGCGGCGATGCGTTTCCAAATCGACGGCGGCGCACCGCATGCCCGATCGATCCGAATCGGCAGCGCATCACCCGAGCCGCGGTCGTTCGAAGGTCGCGGCTCGGACCGCGTGATGATCCCGGTGGTCGTCCGGTAGACGAAGTAGATCCGGTCCGGGTCGATGTCTTCGTAAGTGGAGGTGCCGTACGTCGCGTCCGTCAGAAAGTTCAAGCCGCCCAGCGCGCGGCCCACTCCCACGACATCGAGCGCCGTCGCGCCGCCGAGGTCGTGAGCGAGCTTGGGGCTCGTGTTTTCCTCGGCTGCGGTGCGGTAACGGCCCTCGAGCCGATCGAGTCGGTATTGCGATTCGAGCCCGAGCAGCATGGCCCAGTACTTCCACTTCAGAAACTCCGCATCGACACGCCATTGATCGCCGAGGATAGGCAGCACTCGCTCGGCACAGCGATCGCCCGTTCGCAAATGCGCGAGGTATTGCCGGTCGCCGGTGCGCTCGAAGGTCAGCTCCGCAATGACGGTCTCGGCGGTCAGGGCCGAGTAGGTGTAGACGGAAGCCGACAACAAGGTCACGAGCAGCGCCGCAAGAACGACGACCGTGACTAACGAGAAGGTCAGCACTTTCCGCATGTAGCCGTGCCCGGCGCGGAAGCGTCCGCGCAGCCGTCCAAACGACCGATCTGATTCGGTTCATGCGAGAATATCACGGTCGGCCACGGCACTCCGCGAGGCCCACGTCCGAGAGCTCACGGAACATCGACCATGATCAAGATCTGGGGCCGCACCAACTCCGTCAACGTCCAAAAGGTGCTGTGGTGCCTCGATGAAATAGGCGTGCCGCACGAACGCGTCGATGCCGGACTGGAGTTCGGCAAGAACAAGGACCCCTGGTACCTCGCGCTGAACCCGAACGGCCGTATTCCGTTGCTGCAACACGGCGACTTCAGTCTATGGGAGTCGAACACGATCGTTCGCTACTTGAGCGCCAAGTACGACTTCGGCGGCTTGTACTCCGAGTCACCGGAAGCCCGCGCTCTCGGTGAGCGCTGGATGGACTGGCAACTCTCGACCTTGCTGCCCCCGGTATCGACCGTGTTCTGGACGCTGATCCGAACACCGGCCGCAGATCGGGATATGGCTGCCGTCGCGCGCGCGACCGACGAAGGCAACCGCGTTACCGCAATGCTCGACCGCGAGCTCGCGGCGCGCGCATTCGTCGCCGGCGATCGGTTCTCGATGGGCGACATCCCGGTCGGCGCCGTCATCTATCGATGGCTCGCGATACCGGGCATTCAGCGCCCGGCACTGGCGCACTTGCGCGCCTGGCAAGACCGGCTCGCGCAGCGGCCGGCGTTTCGCCGGCACGTGATGTTGCCCCTGAGCTGAGCACGGCCGCCGAACGATCTTTTGACGTGGCTCATGCGGTGGGGTACTTTTCCACCGTAAGCTATCAAAAAACAAAGAAGAAAGGCTGGTCGGCGCCCTGCATTCGAGCTTCCGCCAACGACCCTTTTCCGCCGTGAACTGGGTCCACGCATCGGGCGGCACGGATGGACATAATCCCGGCTGAGGGTCAGTCGTATAGAGCGACCGGCGTGCTCTTTCGAGGGGAACGGAGCTTATGAGTAAAGCGCAGCGCGCGTGGGCCATGGCCGCTTTGATCTTGATTGCTGCCGTCGCTCGAGCCGACGAAAGTCTGTTTCCGCGGCCCGCATCGCTCGAGCCCGCCGTTCACTTTTGGACACGCGTCTACACACAGATCGATACCCACGCGGGATTCATTCACGACTCGGTCGATCTCGACATCGTCTATGACACGATTACGCTGCCCGAAGACTCGAGCCGGCGGGAACGACGGCGGCTCGTCCAGCGCGGCGTCGAGAAATACCGCGACATTCTGACCAAGCTTGCAAAGGGCGCGCGGAAGAACCTAAGCGCCGACGAGCAACGCGTTCTCGCCCTATTCCCCGAGGACGTCGGCAACCGCGAGCTACGCGCCGCGGCGAGCCGCCTGCGCTTTCAGCTCGGCCAATCCGATCGATTTCTGGCGGGACTGATTCGTTCCGGCACCTGGAAACCGTACATCTACTCGGTGCTCGACAAACGCGGCTTGCCGCGCGAGCTCGCCGCACTGCCCCACGTCGAATCGTCGTTCGATCCGACGGCCTATTCCAAGGTCGGCGCTGCCGGCATGTGGCAGTTCACGAGATCGACGGGACTGCGCTACATGCAGATCGACCACATCGTCGACGAGCGCCGCGATCCGTTCCTAGCCACACAAGCCGCAGCGCGCCTTCTCGAAGACAACTACAGTGTGCTGCAGAGCTGGCCGCTCGCATTGACGGCCTACAATCACGGGCTCGCCGGGATGCGCCGCGCCGTCAGCGTACACAAGACGACGGACATCGACGTCATCGTGGACCGCTACCAAAGCCGATCTTTCGGCTTCGCGTCGCGCAACTTCTATGCCGCGTTTCTTGCCGCGCTCGATATCGATACGCACCCCGACAAGTACTTCGGTCACGTCGACATCGCGGCGCCGTCCGATACCGACGTCGTCACCGTGCCCGACTACATCCCGGCGAAAACGCTGGCCGGCGCGCTGAACATGCCCGTTGCCGAGCTCCGCGACCTCAACCCTGCGCTACAGGACACCGTGTGGGCGGGCGACAAACTCGTGCCGAAAGGCTTCGAGCTGCGGCTGCCGGGGACCACGGCACGACTCGCCGAAAACCTCATGGCCGGCATCGACGACAGCGAGCGATTCGTCCAGCAGCGCCCGGACGTTCAGCACCGCGTGCGACGCGGCGACACACTGTCGGAGATCGCGGCCGAGTACCATGTCAGCCTAGCCGCACTAATGAGAATGAACGGCCTCGGCAGCCGCGACATCATTCGCGTCGGGCAGGTCATTTCCCTGCCCGTCAACGCAGCCGGCACCTCGTCCACCGAAGCCGTTGCCGCGGCCGCAGCCGTCGTCGGCCCGGACGGCGCGCGTCGGTACACGGTCGTCAACGGCGACAGCATCGAGCGGATTGCGAAGCGTTTCAGCATCGACCCGGACACCTTGCTGGCAGCCAACGGCATCGGCAACAAGAACTTGATCTATGCCGGTCAGAGTCTCGCAATCCCGAACGGCCAAGCCGACACCGCACCGACACTTACGGCTGCGTTGACCGACGACGATTTGGCTACGACAGTCAGCATCGTCTCGACCGACGATACGGCAGCGCTCGAGGAGGCCGCCGACACGGTGCCGGACGATGGCGACGCGGACCTGCGCACCGACGAGCTCCAAGCGGCGCTCACGACTGCAATCGACGCCGGCGCGCCCAACCGAGACGACGACGGCGATACCGATTCGACCGACGGCGATGCCGACGCAACAGATGTCAACGCCCTCGCGACCACGCAAGACGATCTAGCCGCCGATCCCAGCGACTATTCCGTGGACGACGGGGGCCGAATCAAAGTGCAAGCGCTCGAGACATTGGGGCACTACGCGGACTGGCTCGGGATTCCGACTCAACGGCTGCGAGACATCAACCGCATGAGCTTCCGGCAAGCCGTCGTGATAGGGCAGCACTTGAAGCTCGACTTCTCGCGCGTGGATGCCATGACGTTCGAGCAGCGGCGCGTCGCCTATCAGAAGCAACGGCAAAGTGATTTCTTCGCCGCGTACCGGATCGAGGACATCGAGAATCACGTCATCAAGTCGGGCGAGTCACTTTGGATACTGGCCGCACGTAAGTACAAGGTGCCGGTCTGGCTGCTGCGCCAATACAATCCCGACCTGAACCTCGATCGCATACGGCCCGGCACGATCGTGAAGTTTCCGCGACTGCGGGCGATCGAGGGCGACAACGAGCACGCGGACCACACGGACACCGTCGAGACCGTGGCCAACAGCAGCGGCACCAGCCACTAGGCGCTCCGTTCTCACTCGGCTTTGGGGGCCCGAAGAAGCCCGAGAAAATGACCTCTCGCGACACGGATCTCGAGCCGACCCTAACCGGTAACGTCGTCGCCGTCCCCGAGACTCGCCAGCTCGACGTGCTCGCCGGTCTGCTCGAGCGACGCGGCGCGACGGTCGTGCGTTGCCCGCTGATCGGCATCCGCGACACACCCGATGTCGAGCCCGTCCTGTCCTGGCTGAAGCGCCGACTCGAGCCACTCGACACCGATCTCGTCGTTTTCTATACGGGCGAAGGCATAGAGCGGCTGTTGGGATTTGCGCGACGCGCGGGTCTCGAGGCCGACTTTCTGACGGCCCTCGGCAAGACAGCGATGCTCACGCGCGGGCCCAAACCGAAACGAGTGTTGCGAGGCCTCGGCCTCGCACCGACGCTCGAGGCACCCGAGCCGACGACCGCGGGATTGATCTCGCGCCTTGCGAGCATCGACCTCGGGGGCCGGCGCGTCGCCGTTCAGCTCTATAATGCCGATGACCGCCCTGCGTTGCTCGACTACCTGGCGTCGTGCGGCATCGAGCCCGATTGTGTAGCGCCCTACGTCTACGCTTCGGCAGCCGACGACCGTCAAGTCGTGGACCTCATCGAGCAACTCGCGACCGGCGCGATCGACGCGATTGCATTCACGAGCAAAGCCCAGATCGAGCGCCTGCAACGAGTCGCACGCCGTGAAAGCATCGAAGAGGCCCTCGGACGCGGGCTCGATCGCACGCGAATCGCTGCCATCGGCCCCGTCGTCGCGGGAGAGCTCGCGGCCCGCGGCTATCGAGTCGATGCCATGCCCGAGCACGGATTTTCTCTGAAGCCGCTCGTCACGAGCTTGACGGAGCTCCTAGCAGACGCCCCGCGCTAGCGCTCGGAGTCCGACGGCAACTCAGACTATCTGCGATGCCGAAGCTGTAATGCGGTCGGACGACCGTCACCCGTCGGCTGATACCACACCGAGAAGTCGGCCATCGCGGCCCTGAACGCAGCGAGCGGATCGGCACTTTCCTGCACATCGAACGCGTCGAAACCCGTCCGAATCATGAAATGCAGCTGCTCCATCAGCACGTCGCCGACCGCCCGCAGCTCGCCTGCGAAACCGTAGCGCTCGCGCAGCAGCCGAGCGTAGGAATAGGCACGACCGTCTTTGAACATCGGGAACTCGAGAGCGACGATCGAGAAACGCTCGAGGTCGTCCGCAATGAGCTCGGGCGGCTGATCGCTGCGCAGACGAATGCCGAGCGGGGTGCCGCGAGCAATGAGCTCGTCCCGGTGGGATTGCCACTGCTCCAGGCTCACGATCACCGGACCCGAGGACGGCAACGAGTCCGCCTCCGCAGCGTCGACGAACGGATCGTCGACGAGCTCGTTGTTCTTGATCAGTGCCATCAGGCTGCTTGCGACTCTTTGGCGTAAACGGCGCCCTTGAATGGCTCCATACCGACACGGCGATAGGTGTCGATGAATCGTTCGTCGCCTTCGCGCATGCGCAGATACGTCGCGACGATTCTGCGAATCGCAGTCGGCACCTCGGCTTGCGGCAGGCCGGGCCCGAGCCTATCGCCGAGCGAGGCGTGCTGATCGGAGGACCCACCGAGTGTGAGCTGGAAGAACTCCTCGCCGCGCTTGTCGACACCCAGGATACCGATGTGTCCGACGTGATGGTGGCCGCAAGCGTTCATGCAGCCGGAGATGTTGATCGTGAAGTTGCCGATCGCGGCAAGCTCGTCGGCATCGTCGAACGTTCGGCTGATGTCCTGCGCAATCGGGATCGACCGGGCATTGGCGAGCGCGCAGTAATCCAGACCCGGGCAGCAAATGATATCGGACAGCAAGCCGAGATTGGCGGTTGCGAGCTCGAGATCGCGCAGCTTGCTCCACAGCTCGTGCAGCTCGGACTGTTTGACGTCTACGAGCACGAGATTCTGCCGGTGGCTCACACGAATCTCACCGAAGCTGTATCGGTCGGCGAGATCGGCCACCGCGTCCATCTTGTCGGCCGTAATGTCGCCCGGCGCCCGTCCCGGCGCCTTTAGAGACACGTTGACGATCGCGTAGCCTGGCACTTTGTGCTCGACGACGTTCGCTTTCGTCCAACGATCGAACTCCTCGTCGGCCGCACGCAGCTTGGCGAGCTCTGCCGCGCGATTCTCGAGCGCCTCATAGGCAGGCGGAGCGAAGTACGCATGGATACGCTCGATTTCCTCGGCCGGCACCTTGAGCACGCCGTGCTTCGTCTCTTCCCACTCGGCATCGACGAGCGCGCGATATTTGTCGATGCCCATCTGGTTGACGATGATCTTGATCCGGGCTTTGTGGATATTGTCGCGCCGTCCTTGCATGTTGTAGACACGCAAGATCGCTTCGACGTACGAAAGAATGTCCTCGGGCGCCACCCACTCGCGAATAGTCTGGCCGATGTACGGCGTGCGGCCGAGCCCACCGCCGACGAGAACTTCGAACCCTATCTGCCCCCCCTCATTCCGATGCATGCGCAAACCGATATCGTGCACGGCGACGGCAGCCCGATCGTTCGGCGAGCCCGTCACGGCAATCTTGAACTTGCGCGGCAGGTAGGAGAACTCCGGATGCAGGAATGAGTACTGGCGCAAAAGCTCGCAGTAGATTCGAGGATCGGCGAGCTCGTCCTTCGCGCGGCCCGCATATTGATCGGACGTGATGTTGCGGACGCAATTGCCCGACGACTGGATGGTCGTGACCTCGACCTCACCGAGCTCAGCGAGGATGTCGGGCGTTTGCTCGAGCTTGATCCAGTTGTACTGAATGTTCTGACGAGTCGTGAAGTGCCCGAAGTTACGATCGTAGGTCCTGGCGATGTGTGCGAACTTGCGCATCTGCTTCGACGACAAAGTGCCGTATGGCACGTTGACGCGCAGCATGTACGCGTGCAGCTGCAAGTAGAGGCCGTTCATGAGTCGCAGCGGGCGAAATTGCTCCTCGCTGAGCTCACCGCTTAAGCGGCGCGCCACTTGGCGCCGAAACTGAGCGACCCGTTCCTTGACGAGCCGATGGTCGAATTCGTCGTAACGATACATGCAAGCTACCTGTTCTTTGCCGGGATCGCAGCGACTCAAGCCGCGTCGTTCACATCGGTCCGCACGGTCGGTCCGAAAGCCCTGATGGCCTCGCGGATCGCGAGCGGCCGCGGCCGACCACCTTCCACCACGACTTCGATGAGGTTCGGGTCGATCACGAGGCACGTGCGTTCGTGCTCCTTCGCGACCTCGAACACTCGAACCGCTTCCGCGTCGTCGCCGATCACGAGCCCGTCGTCGATGGCGGTGCTCCACCCATCCTGCGGCGTAAGAAAGACCACGGCCCCGTCGATGAGGCGGTTCGCGATGATCATCTGCTGCATGGCGGAATTCGGCCTGCGCCGTGCCCCCGGGAGCCATTCATGGAGGGCCGTATTCTACACGCGCCCCGCGGGGGGACCGTTATAAGAAAGCCGACGTTCTATATGCTGTTCTGGCCCTTTGCGGGCACCTTGCGAGCATCGCGCCGCGCGGCGAACGGCACGACACCGCCGGCCCCCGCGGCTCGCCACTGAGCGAGCCAGGCCGGAAAATCCTCCGGTGCCAGTGGCCGCGCGATGAGGTAGCCCTGGGCATATTCGCAACCGAACTCGACGAGCCGATCGAGGATCTCGTCGCTCTCGACACCCTCGGCAACGACGGCGAGGCCGAGCTGGTGGGCCAAATCGATTGCGGCGCGAACGATCGTCTCGTCGCGCCGGTCGCGCATACCCATCACGAAGGATTTGTCGATCTTGAGCTCGTCAACGGGCAAGCGCCGCAGCTGAGCCAGCGCCGACTGCCCGGTGCCGAAATCGTCCACGGCCAAACCGAAACCGAGCTCGTGGATACAGGAAACGACGGCCAACGACTTGTGGACGTTGTGCATGATCGCGCTCTCGGTGACCTCGAGCGTAATCCGCTCCGGCGTGACCCCGTGTTGCCTCACGATGTCGAGCAAGAAGTACGGCAAATACTCGTCGACGAGGTCGTCGACGGAAATGTTCACGGCCACGGAGACGTTCAGGCCGCGCCGGTCCCAGTCGGCGCAACGGCTCACGGCCTCGCGCAGCACCCAGCGCGTAAGGTGAGCGACGCCGCCGGCCTGCTCGATCGCGTCGACGAACTTATCCGGCGTGAGCAACCCGAGCTCCGGATGCTGCCAGCGAACGAGTGCCTCGACGCCGTGGACGTCACGTGTCGCGCAATCGAGCTTCGGCTGAACGCACAACCGTAGCTCGCCGTTTTTCAGGGCCTGCGGAAAGTCGCCCACGATCTTGATCTGCTGCAGCGAGCGGTCTTCCTGGCCGAGCTCGTACACGCCGACTCCTTCGTGTTTCGCCAACGCGTCACTTCGCGCGCTCGACGCACGCCGACATAGCTCCGCCGCATCGTGGCTATGCTCCGGATAGCAAGCGATCCCTGCCGCGGCTTGCAACGAGATATTGGCGCCGCCCACGCGTACGCCGGCACGAAGCAAGTCGGCGTGATACTCCACCCACTGCGTCGCCTCCTGCGCATCGAAGCCCGGCAATGCGACGACGAACTCGTGGCCAGTCAGATGCCCGATTGCCTGGTCGTCGCCGACTCGATTGCGCAGCAGACCGGCAGCCAGCTTGACTACGTCGTCCCCCGCCCGGTGACCCAACGACGACACGATGCCGTTGAACCTCGTGAGTCCGATGCTGACGACGCTGACGATAGAGGATGCATCGACCAAATCACGCAGCTGACTGACGAACAGCTCACGATTCGGCAGCCCCGAAAGGCTGTCGTGATGCGCTTGGTGAAAAATCCGTCTCTCGCGATCGGCAATCGCCTGCTGCATGACGTTGAAGCTGCCTGCCAGCTCGCCGAGCTCGTCCGACGAACGCACGTCGATGGCTTCGGTGTAAACGCCCTCGCACATGCGCCGTGCAGCCGCGGCTAGATTCTTGACCGGACGTGTCACGGTCTTCGCGAGCCAAAACGAGCCCGTCACCGCGAGGAGAAGGGAGATGCTCGTGATCGTGAGCAGTATGTTGCGGATACCGCGATACGACGCTGTCGCCTCGCGCAACGAGAGGTGCAACGCGACGTACACGTCACCCGCACTGTTCAGAAACGGTCTCAGCAGCGACAGATACCCCGTGTCTTCGGCCCCCGTGCGTTGCGCCTCGCGCTTGCTCGAAACCAACCCGGACAGGGCTGCCGAATAGGAAGACCGCGGCAACGTCGAAGCGAGCATGTGAGGCCCGATGCCCGAGAACTGCACGAAAGACACGGCAAGACCGCTCAGGCCCTGCAGATGCGCTGCGAGCGCGTCGTCGATGGGGAAGCCGAGTAGCACCCAGGCAATCGTTGTCGGCGCTCGCAGCGGCACGGTGACGGATTGATACGGGATGCCCTTCAAGAACACTACCCGGTTGCTCACGCTCTCGAGCGGAGCACCAGGCGGTAGCGGCGTAAAACCTGTTCCGGCACCGAGTCCGTCGACGGAGCTCACGATCACGGCGCCGTCGAGATCGAGCAGCATCGCGACGGTTGCACCGACTCGGCCGGCATGGTTCAGCAACGCGGAGCGGATGGTCGCGTGATCACCGGTCGCCACGGCTTGCTTGAATCCGTAGTCGGAGACAAGCACGTTCACGGTCGTGCGCAGCTGGTCCGCTCGATTGTGCATGTACTCGTCGAACAGAGCGCCGGCAAGCCCAACCGTTTGTCGAGCCTGATCGTCGGTGTCGCGTTTGATCGCATTGAGCACCGGAAACAGCGTGAGGAGTTGGATGGCCATCACGAGCGCGACGGCCAGCAGCAAAACCTTGTGCCGAAAACTGAACTGCCTCACCCGAGTCCCCACGAGGCGGCCGGCGTTCGCCGGCAACGAGAAACTTTGCAAACACCCCGAATACTACGCAGATCGATGCGCCGCCAATGTGCGTTGCATCACGGTTGCTCAGCCCGACGCCGCTCTAACATTCTGCTTTGCCTGATCTTTTATCGAGACAACGTTATGCGGACGAGCCCGCGAGCGGCATTGGGCTTCAGACGTGTGCCCATCTACGCAGTAGCATTCGGCATAGCGTGGAGCTGTCGCGCCGGAACGCTCGACGTGCAAGTCGTCGACGCCGATGGCCACCCGATCCCCGGCGTTGCCGTCTACGCCGTGCCGACTTCACCCGAGCTCTCGACCCGGGCTTCGCCGTCGACGGCAACCATGGATCAGCAGCACAATGCCTTCGTGCCGCATATGCTCATCGTGCAGACCGGCACGCTCGTCGACTTTCCGAACAACGACACGGTGAGCCATCACGTCTACTCGTTCTCGGATGCCAAGACCTTCGAGCTCGGACTCTACAAAGGCGACGCACATCCGCCGTTGCTGTTCGATCATCCCGGCGTCGTCGTGCTCGGCTGTAATATTCACGACAGCATGCTCGGCTACATCCTCGTCGTCGACACGCCCTATTTCGCGCGAACGGCGCCGACGGGTCGCGCCGAGCTCGAAACCGTAAAGGCAGGAAGATACGCAGTGCACGTGTGGACTCCCCGAGCGCGGCCGAAGGACTTGCCGGACAGCATTACGGCTGCAGTGGGCGCCGGCGACACGAAGGTCGAATTTCGCATCGCGGGGAAGTTGCTGCCCGACCATGATCAGAGCAACGCGGGTCTCACGTGGGAACGCTACTAGCGCGAATCGCCGTCGGCTCGCTCGCGTCGGCGCTGGCTGCACATGCGTTCGCTGATGGCGATCGTCATCAGCTGCGTCTGCAAGTCGATGCCGCCCTCGTCTTTGCGTCGACGCCGCTCGCGTCGTGGCCGGCCGGCGGATTGGGCAAGCTGCGGTTCGGCGAAGCCGACGACGGCTTCGAGGCCTCGCGGCTCTTTGCCGAGTATCGCGGCCGCCTCACCCCGACTTTGTTCGGGACGGCGCTCGTGGACTACGTGGGCGATGCCTCGACAGGACTCGGCATCACCGAGGCGTATCTCGAATGGCGACCGATTCCAAAATCGCGCAACCAGCATCAAATCAAACTCGGCGCCTTCTATCCGCCGTTGTCGCTCGAGAACGGCCATCACGGCTGGCACAGCCCCTTCACCTACTCGTATTCGGCAATCGATACCTGGCTCGGAGAAGAGATTCGGCCCATCGGCGCGGAGTGGTCGCTACGCCGGCGACTCGGTTTCGCCGGCTCACCTCACGAGCTGCGCGCTTTTGCCGCAACGTTCTATGGGGACGACCCCGCCGGCTCGTTGCTGTTTTGGCGAGGATGGGCCCTGCACGACCGGCAAACCCGTTTCAACGATACGCTGCCGATGCCGCCCGTCCCCGTCTGGGATTCCACGGGCACCATCGTCGCCTATCGCGCTCAGTCGGTTCGACCGTTGGAGGAGATCGACCGGCGGCCGGGTGTCTACGCAGGCGTCTCGTGGCGATATGCGAGCCGCGCGCTGCTCGAGCTCATGCGTTTCGACAATCGGGCCGACGAAACGGCATTTCGCGATGGTCAGTGGGGCTGGCACACGCGTTTCACGGGACTGGCCACGCAAATCACGTTGCCGGCGAACTTCGGCCTGCTCGCCCAATGGCTTACGGGCTCGACTTACTGGATCGTCGGCGCTCGTGCGGACGGAACACTGAGCCCGACGGCCCAAGCCGTCGACGATGGGTTCACGGCCGGATACGTGATGCTCACCCGACTGCTGCACGGCGCCCACCGTTTATCGTTACGCTACGACACCTTCGACGTCTCTCGCGACCACGCAACACCGGAACTACGATCTGACGCCGGTCACGCTTGGACTTTAGCGTATCGCTACCAGCGCAACAGCCGACTCAGCGGCGGCATCGAATGGCTCGAAGTGCGCTCGAGCCGCGATCTTTGGCCGGACTTCTATGCGGTCCCGCACTCGGCAACGGAGCGACAAATACGGCTGCAAATCACCTACGAGCTCGCGATCCCCACCACGAGCTAAGCATCGCGACCATCCACAAAAACTGTGGATAAGGTTGTGCAAAACGCCTTGAAATCCGTCCGCGTCGCCGACGCTCATTACGGTCACGTTGAGTTGGTCAAAAAAGCGTCAAATTTTTCAAATATTGCAATATCAAAGGGTTACGCGAACTTGCGTCAAGGTCTAGGGAGAATTACACGCCAAGCTCAAGACGTTGACCCTCCGAGCAATGGTCGAGCGCCGCCTTGTGGACAGGACGGTCTCTTTCTTCGAGCGGTGTCGCCTGCCTTCGCAGTTTGACGAGCCCGAGCGACTGCGGTCTACTTCCCGTCTCGCCGGGGGGGGAACGATCACCAACATGAGCCGTTATCGCGGTCTTCTCGCTGCGCTTGCGCTAACCGCCGCGGGCGCGCTGTTCTGTGCTGCGCGGGCTGGCTTCGCCGCGCCGATACTGACCCGCATCGACGACATCGAATACGCGCGCGCAGCCGGCAAGCCGCTGCTGCTCGACTTGTACTTGCCGGCGGAGCCTTCTTCCGCACCGTTGCTCGTTTGGGTTCACGGTGGGGGGTGGGAAGCCGGTTCGAAGGCATCGATGCCGCTCGGCCTGCTCGTTGAGCGCGGCTACTCGATTGCGAGCCTGGATTTTCAACCGGCGTCCGCCGCGCCCTTCCCCGGTCAAGTGCACCAGATCAAGGCCGCCATTCGGTTTCTGCGCGCCGGCGCTGCGCGCTACGGCTACGATGCAACGCGGATCGGCATCCTCGGCGCCTCGTCCGGCGGGCATCTCGCCGCACTCGTTGGCGTCACGAACGGCGATGGCGCGCTCGAAGGCTCGATCGGCGACCATCTCGAGCGTTCGTCCGCCGTCCAGGCAATCGTCTCGTTTTTCGGCGCCTCGAACCTCACTACGATCCTCGCACAGTCGACACCGTACGGCTTGAAAGTGCGACAACCGGCGCTACACCGACTGCTGGGAGGGCTGCCGGACGAGGCGCCCGCTATGGCCCGGCTCGCAAGCCCGGTCTTTCACGTGGATGCCTCGGATCCGCCGCTGTTGTTGTTGCATGGCGATCAGGATCCGCAAATGCCCATCAATCAATCGCACGAGCTCGCGGGTGCCTATGAAAGCGCAGGACTCGTGGCGCCATTCGTCGTCGTGCACGGAGCGGCGCACGGCGGGCCCCAGTTCTTCGATCACCAACGGCTCACGATCGTCGCAGAATTTCTCGACGCGCACCTCGGTCGCACGGGATCTTGATCAGCGCAGCGGTATCTCGTCTGTTTGCCACGTAGCGCTCGCGAACCGCCGCTCGGATGCCACGATCGCGATGTCGTTGATGCTCGCTTCGCGGCGGCGCATGAGGCCATGCTCGTCGAACTCCCATAGCTCGTTACCATGGGATCTGAACCACTGGCCGGCGGCATCGTGCCATTCGTACTGAAATCGCACGGCGATGCGCGCGTCCGCGAATGCCCAAAGACGCTTGCGTAGGCGGTAGTCGAGCTCGCGTGCCCACTTGCGCGCAAGAAACGCCTTGATCTCGTCGCGCCCCGTGAGAAATTCATCGCGATTGCGCCAAACCGAATCTACCGTATAGGCACCTGCGACACGCTCGGGATCGCGGCTGTTCCAAGCCGCCTCTGCCGCCGTCACCTTGGCGCGCGCGGTCTCAGCCGTGAACGGCGGTAACGGTGGGCGCTGCTCGCTCAAGGATCTTCCTTCGGACCGCCGCCCCATTTCTCCCGATGAGCATCCTCGGCGGCTCGTTGAATGTCCGCATGACGACGGCTCAGCAGCAAGCTCGAAGGCGCGCATACGCGAGCGCGAATGAGCCCCAAGTCCGAGGCAGCGTCGAACAAGCTCGGATACCACTGCCTCCAGCCCGGCAGCAGCTGTTCGACCTGCTCGCGAAGCGACATCATGTCCGCGTCGTTGGCCCGCTCATGTTCGGAATCTATACGAGCCCCCACGTCACCGCAACGAACGCAGTTCCGCTTATCGGAGGAATCCCACGGGGTCCTTGGCGCCACCCCGCATACCGGCGCGTCGCACGTAGACGCCAACATGCAGATGCGTCGGCGTTGTGACGGCGTTGCCCGTGTTGCCCACGTAGCCGAAAGCCCGTGGCTGCTGCGCCACGAACGCCGTTTCCGCTTCGAAAGGCAGCGTCGCGCCTTGCGCAGCCAGCACGGCCCGATCTGCGGCCGCTACCCACTCGCGGCCGGGGGAGGCGCCCATGAGCCGACGTTCGGCGAGGAAGTAGCCGTAGGCCTCGTGAGCCAATTCGGGCGCGTAAGGTAGCGGCTCGATGCCCGACGCCGCCGGTCCGGACACGAGCGGCGTGAAACCGAGCGCCATACCGCCCGCGACTGCCATGACGGCGAATCCCGTGACTGCGCCATAAGCTACGCGTGCAGCGCGCCGAAGCCAACGACTGGACCGCATGTCGCTCACGGCCTCGATCCTAGCGAGTCGCAGGGGACATTGCGAACCGATCTTGCTGGAGAAAACTCCCGACAATAGGTCTTGACGCCACTAGACCAACTGCTAGGTTATCGGCACCTTCGGCGGGACTCGCAACGGCATGCTGTTCGGTGAAATCGTTCTCGTCGCTCTCCAATCGATACGGGCCAACCTTTTCCGTGCGACGCTCACGATGCTCGGCATCATCATCGGTGTCGGCGCCGTCATCACGATGCTCGCCGCGGGCGCCGGTGCTCAGAAGCGCATCAATGACCAAATCGCGTCGCTCGGCGCCAACGTGCTGACCGTCAACTCCGCGAGCTTCTTTGCCGGCGGCATATCGCGCAATCAGCAAACGCTCGTGGTCGAGGACGTCGACGCGCTGCTCACGGGATCGCGCTACCTCGACGCCGTCGTCCCGGAGGCCCAGAACCGAGGTCAGCTCAAATTCAACAACGTCAACACGAATGCGCGGCTCACAGGCACGACCGCCCAGTACATCGACATATTCAACTACAAGCTCGCGACGGGACGTTTTTTCACTACGGCCGACGACGAACAGCGGCGCCGCGTCGTCGTCATCGGCTCGAACATCCCGGATCGCCTCAACGTCCAGCCGAAAGACCTGCTCGGCAAGGTCATCTCCGTCAACAGTCAGCCGTTCGAGGTCATTGGCATTCTCGAGAGCGTCGGCGGTGGCTTCGGCAATCAAAGCCCGGACTTTTCGGCGTTCATCCCGCTCAGAACGGCCGAACAACGCGTATTCGGCAGCAAGCAGCTCGACGACATCAATGTGCGAGTAAAAAAGGACGCCTCGATAGAACGCGCCATGGTCGACATTGAGCGCGTTCTACGTAGACAGCACAAGATCCAACCCGGAAAGGACAACGACTTCTCCATCGTCGATCGGCGCGAGTTTCTCGAAACGCAGCAACAAGCACAGCAAACGTTCACGATTCTCCTTGCGAGTATCGCCGGAGTGAGCTTGCTCGTCGGCGGCATCGGCATCATGAACATCATGCTCGTGAGCGTGACGGAACGAACCCGCGAGATCGGCATTCGCATGGCGCTCGGCGCCACGCGCTTCAGCGTGTTGCTGCAGTTTCTCGTAGAGTCCGTCACCCTGTGCTTACTCGGTGGAGTCCTCGGAATCTTACTCGGCACGGGCGCGGCCTCCACGTTGAGCCGCTTTGCAGGCTGGGAAGTGTTCGTTTCGCCGGAATCGATCGCGCTCGCGTTCGCTTTCAGTGTCGGAGTGGGTCTGTTCTTCGGCATCTGGCCAGCCCGCCGCGCCGCTCGGCTCGACCCGATAGAGGCGCTACGTTACGAGTAGCGCAAAGCGGCTCGACGGAATCGAGCAAAACGCTTTTCTTTGGGTACAATTGCGGCTCCCGAATGAACGAGCTCCCGCACGGGCCCCGGGTGACTGCTTGCCCGTACGCCAGGGTTTGCTCGGCGGATCAGGCAGAAGGCGAAGCTTTGCGTTTCAAAGGTCTGTGCAAACTGACGGCGACGGCCCTCTTGGTCAGCGTCTCGGGCTGCGTGCTGCACTTCAATAGGAGCCTGCAGCCGCCGCGGAATTTCGAGTACTCGCCGCCGGATTCGGCGAATCCCAATTTCAGCTGTTGTCGCACCGAATCGCCCGTCACGCTCACGCCGATCAAAACCACTCGGTGGCACGAGGTCTTTCACCTGTCGTTCAAGTCGACGGGCACGAACGGCCATCCGCAGAACCTCGTGGAAGGCGAATATTACCGAAGCACGGAGCCGGGACCGAAGAAGCTCGTCGTCGTGATGCCGATCTGGGGCACGAGCACGTATCCGCCGAGCAAGATCTCCCGCGGCTATGCCCATCGCGACGGCAAGGACACACAGGTCATTTGGGTCTACGGTACGGCTCCTCTTTTTCCGTGGGATGAGCTGAGCTCCGCACCGACCGAGGAAGAATTCATGCGCTTGGCGCGAGCCAGCGCCGAGCGCTACCGCTCCACTGTCGTCGACATGCGCAGGCTTCTCGACTGGGCCGAGACACGCGACGAAATCGATTCGTCGCGAATCGCGTTCGTCGGTTTCAGCATGAGCGCGCTGGTCACAGCCACGTTGCTGGGTAACGATTCGCGCATCTCCGCCGCAGTGCTCATGATGGGGGCCGCCAACTTCGCGGATGTGTTCTCCAACTGTGGTGACCGTGCCGGCGAAGTCCGCAAGCATGCGATGCAAGACTTCGGCTGGTCTTTGCAGCGCTACCACGATTTCTTTCAAGGGTTGTTCGGACCCGCCGATCCCGTGCGCTACGCCGGGCACTACGACCCCGACAAGATTCTCATGATCGACGCGATGTTCGACGACTGCATGCCAGAATCCGCGCGCGCCGCATTGTGGGAAATCACGGGCCGACCCAAGAGAATCACCCTGCTGTACAGACATCGCACAGCGTTCTACTCGCTGACGCCACTCGGCCTCAACTTCTCGCGGCGCAAAATCTATCGTTTCCTCGACAAAGCGCTCAAGTAAGCCCCCTTCGACCACGATTGACATAATCAACCCGCCGCTGCGCAGCGGTGTGGAAAACACGCAGTGCTCGCTTGCCGTGCGAGCCCGTCTAGGCGATATTCGAGCGGCTGATCAGGGTATACCCGGCGAAAGCCGGGGACACAAAGCTTCCGGTCTAAGGGACGACGAGTCCTACGACAGCGGGGTTGCCGGTAACACGCCAAGGGCATGGACCGTCGGCGCCTCCCGTTATTGCATTTGGCCGGGCGCGAGGACACTTCGGAGACCCCGAGTTCATGAACACGGCTGTTGCGCGTCGACGTATCGCTTCCCCCGCTGCCAGCTCGACTGGCCCCGCCATCACGGTCCAAGCCACGACACCTAGCGAGATCCTTGACGTCCTGCGAGATTGGAAGCGTTGTCCGGCGCCGGTCCGGCCCATCGGCTCCGGCAGCTCGACGACCCGTTGCAACGGCGCCAGCGGCGGCACGGTACTCGATTTGTCGGGCATGAACCGCGTCTTGAGGATCGACCAAGACACCGTCACCGTACAACCGGGCATTGCGCTACCGGAGCTGGCCGAAGCCCTTTGCGAAGAGGGACTCGAGCTCATCGGCGGCTTCGATCTCGCCAATCGGACGGTGGGCGGCGCTGTGTGCGGTGCAGGGCTCGAGGCCTCGATTGCCGGTGACGTCGGCCAATTCGCGTCTCATGCCGTGCAACTCAAAGTCTTGAGCCCGACGGGCAAGAAGTTCGTCGTGACCGGCAAGACCAAGAGCCTCTTGGCCCTCACGCGCCTCAGCTACGGTCTGCTCGGCGTCGTGTACGAGGTCACGTTGCGCGTAAGGCCCGTGCAGGGCTTCGCCGTACAAACGGCGAAGACGTCTTTCAAAGACTTTGCAAAGCTCGGCGACCGCCTCGCGGGCGCCATGGCCGGAGTGAAGCTCTACCTCCTCCCCTTCAGAGACCGCATCTACTTCGAGCTGCGACGCCCCGCGGCCGATGCGGACCCGGGCAAAAAGTTCGCGTGGCGCTTCAAGGATTGGGCGGTTTACTCTGCGCTCCCCGAAGCCGCACGCTCGCTCGGCCTGGCGCTGCCGATCCGCCAGCTGCGCTACCCGCTGATCGACAGCTTGAGCGAAGTCGCCCACGCGCTCGTCAATACGGCGCTCGTGCGCAGCGGCAGCAACGCGGTCGAGCAAAGCGGCCGCTATCGTATGCTCGGCCGCAAGAGCCGATTCACGTACACGACATGGGCCTTTCCGGCGGCCGAGTTCGGCAACACCGTTCTCGCTTACAAGCTCTTCTGCAAGGAGTACTACGCGCGTACGGGCTTCCGCTGCGACATGCCGGCCGTGAGCTTCAGGTTGAACCGCGACCGCAGCGCGCTGCTCTCGCCGTCGTTCGATTCACCCGTGTTCACGATCAGCCCCCTCTCCACGCAAGCGGAGGGCTGGGACGACTTCGTCTTCGACTTCGCCGAGTTTGCCGCCGACCGTCACGGCATACCGTTCTTCAACCAAACCAAGAACGCTACGCCGGAAGTCGTGACCCGAGCCTTCGGCAATCGCCTCGCCTTCTTCAACAAGGTACGCCGCGAGCTCGACCCGGACGACCGGCTGCTCAATCAATACTTCGGCGCGTACCTCGCCTGATCAACGTATGAAACCGAGGCTTTCGAGCTTCACGATGATTCGATGCGCGGTGAGGTCCGGTGTGAGCTCGGTCGTATCGATACGCATCTCGGGATCCTCCGGGGCTTCGTACGGGTCGCTGATGCCGGTGAATCCTTTGATCAAGCCGGCTCGCGCCTTCGCGTAAAGGCCTTTTCGATCGCGTGCCTCGCAGACCTCGATCGGGGTTGCGACATGGACCTCCATGAAACCGCCGAGCGGCTCGATCATCTCCCGCACGAGCTTGCGCGTCGTCGCGTAGGGAGCGATTGGCGCGCAGATGGCAATGCCGCCGTTTTTC
This sequence comes from uncultured Gammaproteobacteria bacterium, assembly GCA_963786385.1. GTDB lineage: Bacteria > Pseudomonadota > Gammaproteobacteria > Steroidobacterales > Rariloculaceae > FEN-1219. Next base: position 423,179 of record CAWAYS010000005.1, on the reverse strand, counting down.
GTAATCTCGCTGGCGACGTAGCCGATGCGCTGAATGTTGAGATCACGGTGCTCCTTCGAGAACCCGAGCTCGCTCGATAGATGCTTGCGGACGAGGTCACCGTCGAGCAGCGTCACGGGACGCCCGCCCATCTCCATGAGCTTGACCATGAGCGCGTTCGCCACCGTCGACTTCCCGGAGCCGGACAGCCCCGTGAAGAACACCGTGAAGCCCTGCAAATGGCGCGGCGGGTGAGTGCGCCGTAGCTCGGCCACGACGTCGGGAAACGAAAACCACTCCGGAATCTCGACACCGTCGCGTAGCCGCCGGCGTAGCTCGGTGCCGGAGATATCGAGTGTCTTCGTGCTCTTGTCGATCTCGTCTTCCGGGAAGTACTGTGCCTTGTCCTCGACATAGACCATGTTCTTGAACGGCACCATCGTGATATCGAGCTCGTCCTCGAACTGCTGCATGAGCCGCTGCGCATCGTAAGGCCCGTAGAACGGCTTGCCGTCGCTGCCGACACCCGGACCGGCATGGTCGCGCCCGACGATGAAATGCGTGCATCCGTAGTTCTTGCGGATGATCGCGTGCCACACGGCCTCGCGCGGCCCGCCCATGCGCATGGCGAGCGGCAACAAGCTCAGCGACGTGGTTTGCTCCGGGTAGTGCGCCAGCAAATGCTCATAGCAGCGCACTCGTGTGAAGTGATCGACGTCGCCGGGCTTCGTCATGCCCACGACGGGATGCAGAAGCAAGTTCGCCTCGACTTCCTTCGCTGCCCGGAACGTGAGCTCTTGGTGAGCTCGGTGCATCGGATTACGCGTCTGGAACGCTACCACACGGCGCCAGCCGAGCTTCTGGAAGCGGTCGCGCAACTCGCGTGGAGTATCGCGCAGATGCCGGAAGTCGTAGTGGACAGGCGACTCGACGCCGCGCAGACGTCCGCCGAGGTACACGTCGTTGCTGCGGTGCAGCAGGTGGCTCACACCCGGGTGCTTGTCGTCCGTCGTGTCGAACACGGAGCGCGCTTCGAGCTCCTTATTCGGTCGATAAACGCTGGAGATCTCCATCGTCGCGATGAGCACGCCTTCCGGATCACGCAGAGCGATGCTGGCCCCTTCGCTCAGCTTGTCGGCGAACGCCGCCGTGACGTCGAGCGTGATCGGCATCGGCCACAGCACACCGCTCGCGAGTCGCATATCCGACAGCACGGTGCGGTAGTCCTGCTCGCCGAGGAAGCCCTCGAGAGGCGAGAACGCGCCGTTGAGCAACAACTCGATGTCGCAGAGCTGGCGCATCGACAAATCCCACGACGGCAGATCGCGGGCCCTGGACTTCTCCTCCCGGGCTGCAGCCTCTCCGAGATATAGATTCTTTAGCTCCCCTCCGTGGGGTTCTTTGAAGGCTCCCATAGCGATCTCGCTCCCTGTGTGATGAATGCGAAATCGCCCCGACCTGACCTATCCATGGCCGGGACGCGCATCTTTCGGTGATTTCTCTAGCTGCCGAGCAACCGCTCGGCCGTGGCTTTAATGCCCGCGGCGTTGATGGCGGGCAGGTATTCTGCTTGATGCTCGCGCCATTTCAAGGACTTCTTGACGATAGTCTCGAGATTCGGCCGTTTGCCTTCCGGCCCCTCACCCTTGCCGATGCCGCCGCCGAACTCGATTACGGTGTCCACGCCGACGTCGATGGCGGCGCTCATGCAGCCCACCCAGCGCACCGGGTTGAAAAGCTGGAAGAATAGCCGCGAGCGAATGGCATTTGCCTCCGACTCGTGCAGCTTGCCCGTGTAATTCGACAGCGCCTCGACGGCCAGCGGGCCAAACTCCGTCGCTTCGAGCACTTTGCGGAACTCCTGTGCGGCGCTGACCATGAGATACGTGTGGAACGCGCCCTCGGTGTTGAGCCGCACGCCGCGCTTCTGCGGATACACGGCAGCCATTTCCTCGACGAGCGCGTCGAGATCGGCCTGCTCACCGGCAACGACGGTCTGATCGGGCAGGTTGCAGCCGCCTATGCCACAAAAATGCTTGTCCGCAAGCGCCATCGCGGCCTGCAGATCCAACGTCGTCGCGACCATACCGCCACGACCGAACTCGCTCATGAGCCGCCCGCGCTGCTGGACGAGATTCAGCGCTTGCTCGAACGTGAGCGCATTCGCGGCGACGAGCGCACTGTACTCACCCAGACTGTGGCCCGCGGCCAACCTCGGCTGGGCCGCATCGCCCACCAGACTGCGAAAAGACTCGAGGCAGGCGACTTCATGAGTGAGCAAAGCAGGCTGCGTGAATCGCGTGAGCCCCAACTCCTCGCGCGGATCTCGGAAACTGAGCTCCGACATGTCATAGCCGACGACCGCACTCGCGCGCTCGTAGATCTCGCGCGCGACCGGGAAAGACTCGACCAGATCGGAGCCCATGCCGCGATACTGCGAGCCTTGGCCCGGGAAAATGTAGAGGATCGAATTGCTGCTCACGATGACTGCTTGAGTTCCTTGGGGCGGCGAAATAGGGCGGATACGATGCCCGAACGCTCCTCTCAAGCCAAGGGGCGCCCCAAATAAGCCTCCGCGAGCCGCACCCAATAGCTGGCGCCCAACGTCAGGATTTCGTCGTTGAAATCGTATCCGGGGTTGTGAATCATGCAGTTACCGGGCCCGTCACCATTGCCGATCAAAACATAACACCCGGGACGCCGTTCGAGCATATAAGCGAAATCTTCCGACCCGAGCACGGGCTCAGCCGCCGTTTCAACGCTCGCCGGGCCCACCAGCGATGTGGCCGCTGCGGCCGCGAGCCGTGTCTCGGCCGCGGCGTTGACGACCGCCGGGTAGGCCTGCCCGAAACTCACCTGCGCCCGCGCGCCGAGTGCGCTCGCGGCACTGGTCGCGACAAGGCTCAGCCGGCGCTTGAGCTCCTCGCGAACGTCGGCCTCGAAGCAACGGATACCACCGCCGAGCTCGACGGCCTCGGGGATGATGTTGTGCGCATCGCCGCCATGAATCTTCGTCACACTCACGACGGCCGCGCGCAACGGATCGATGTTGCGGCTCACTAGCGTCTGGAGCATGCCGACGATCTCGGCTGCGACGACGACGGGATCCACGCCATGGTGCGGCAGCGCCCCGTGGGTACCCTTACCCTCGACCCGGATGTCGAACGTATCGAGCGATGCCATCAAAGGCCCCGGTCGCATCGCAAAACGCCCGGCCGGGACACCGGGCCAATTGTGCATGCCAAACACGGCATCCAGCGGAAATCTTTCGAAGAGTCCTTCCTCGATCATCAGGCGGGCGCCCCCGGCCGCCTCCTCCGCCGGCTGAAAAACGAAATGCACGGTGCCGCGTAGTGCTTGCGCGTTCGCGGCGAGGTACCGGGCAGCGCCGAGCAACATCACCGTGTGGCCGTCGTGCCCGCAGGCATGCATTTTGCCGTGATGGCGCGACCGATAGTCGAAGCCGTTCGCTTCCTCGATCGGCAATGCGTCCATATCCGCGCGCAGCGCGACTTTCGGGCCGTCTCCGGCCGACAAGCTTGCAACGACGCCCGTGCGCGCAAGCCCCTCGTGCACGTCCAGGCCGTAGCTGCGCAGTTGCTCCGCCACGAACGCCGCCGTACGGCGCTCCTCGTAGGCAAGCTCCGGATGTGCATGTAGGTCGCGCCGCCACTCGACGAGCTCGCCACGACAAGCTTCGATTTGCGGAATCGTTCTCAACGCAGGCCTCCGATCACGGCTATTGTAAGAAAATCAGCGTCAGCAGTTTCGGCTTCAGGTGAACCACGTCGCCGCACTCACCACACGACCTACCGTGAGCATTCGGCCCGCCCGGCGCGCGTCAGGCCCTGGGCCGAAACCGGTACACCGCATTCGCGGCGCATCTGGCCGTAAGTGCGCTCGTTCTAGGTGCCTTTTGCCTGTGGATGCGCGTCGCGTGGTATCCGTCCCCGTACTTCTCCGCCAGCGGCGTCTGGACGGTGCTTCGCGTCCTGATCGCCGTCCACCTCCTGCTTGGGCCGCTGCTGACATCTGATCGTATTCAAGCCCGGCAAGCGGGGAATGAAATTCGACCTATGGGCGCATCGCTACCCTCCAACTCGCCGCTTTGGTCTACGGGGCATCCTTGATCCACCGTGCACGGCCCGCGTTCGCGGTCTTCGCCGTCGATCAGGTTCTACCTGCTCGCACGAAGCGACGTGGTCGCCGGACCAGCTCGCAAACCCGCAGCTCATGGCGGCGAGCCGAATCGGCCGATACGGCCTGCGCATCGGGCCGTTACTCGTCGCGGCCGCCCGCCCCAAGGACCCGACAGCAGCCGATCGACTTCTGCAAGAAACGCTGTTCGAAGGTAAGCCGGACATCGAGCGTCGACCGGAGTTCTGGGCGCCCTATGCGAGCGCGACGAGGAACGTCCTTACACGAGCGCGCCCACTGTCGACACTCGCTGCGAGGCGACAGCTCAGCGCAATGAAGCTCAAGGAACTGGCGGCCCGACTCGAGCGCCCACTGAACGAGCTCGGGTTCCTGCCATTGATCGGGCACGGCCGAGACATGTCGATGATCGTCGACCTCGCGGACGGCACACCGCTCGACGTCCTCGACGTCGATCCGTGGGGTCCGGCGGGCAAAACATCCGTCACGAATCAACCTTAGGCGATCTGGTACCGTCGCCGCGGGCTTTGGCTCCCTCGGCTTCATCGACCGACAACAGCAAGGCGATCCCAACGAGAAACAGCACCAGCACGACCGAAACGCCTACACGCTGCGAGCCGGAAAGCTCCGTGAGCGTGCCGAGCAAGAACGGCCCGATGAAAGCGGTGAGCTTGCCCGAAAACGCAAAGAACCCGAAAAACTCGTTCTCGAGTGCTGGCGGGACGAACCGCGCCATGAGCGATCTACTCGCCGACTGGTTAGGTCCCGCAAAAATGCCGATGAGGATGCCGGCAACCCAAAACGCCGCCTGCGAGGTCGCAATGGCCGCAACGAACGTAGCCCCCATGAGTCCGATCAGCGACAGCACGATGGTCCACTTGCCGCCGATGCGATCGTCCAAGAAGCCCATCGCGACTGCCCCGACACCCGCAGCCAGGTTGATCACGATGCCGAACACGATGACCTGCTGAAAAGTGAACCCGAAAGTGCCGGCCGCATAGATCCCGCCGAAAGCAAAGATCGTCACGAGTCCGTCGTTATAGAAAAGACGCGCGACGAGAAGTCGCACCGTCTGACGATACTTGCGGACTTGAACGATCGAGTTGCGCAGCTGCTTCCACGTGTCGCGCATCACGAGATGCGAAGCCGATACTCGGGACTTGTCCTCCGGAACCCACAAGAGCAACGGCACCGTGAAGACCAGGAACCATGCGGCGACGAGCAGATTCGTTGCGCGGATGTTCTCCCCGGCCACCGTGCTGAATCCAAACCATGGCGTCGCGGGCTGTACGAGGGTCACGAGCGCGATGACGAGCGCGAGCAGACCGCCGATGTAGCCCAATCCCCAACCGAGCCCCGACACGGCGCCAACGCGCTCCGGACGCGCGATGTCCGGCAAAAACGCGTTGTAGAACACCTCGCTGAACTCGAAAGCGACGTTGGCGATCACGACGAGCGACAGCGCGAGCAGCACATGACCCGGCAGCACGGCGTAGAGCGCCACCGTCGCGACTACGCAAACTAGAACGGCCGTCAAAAGAAACGATTTGCGGTACCCGCCGCGATCGGCAAGCGCGCCGAGCACGGGAGAGCCGAGAGCGACGATCAATGCGGTGATCGTGACGCCGCGCGACCAAAGCGCGGTACCATGAATCTCGTTGTCGGCAATGGCACGCGTGAAGTAAGTCGCGTACACGAACGTCACGACGAGCGTCGTGAACGGCGAGTTCGCGAAGTCGAACATTGCCCAGGACCAGATTGCACGGGCATTGCCGCGCGTCAAAGACATCATCGAATCAGTTTCCGTAGCTCGGGTCGCACTCGTAAGGATAGACGTACTCGCCGGGCTTGCGCGTGAACGCCATATAGCGTGCCGCGAGTCCGTCGAAAGTATCGGGATCCTCGTAGAGCTGCGTGAGCCAAAGTATCGTGCCGTCCATGCTCAACCGGAATTTCTCGGTCAAGTGCATCGCGTCGCTGCTGTCGAACCCGTTGTTCATGAAAGTGCCGGCAGCGATGTGAGTCGTGTCGACGACGAGCGTGTCGCCCTCCCAGTGCCCAACCGAATGCCCAGACTTCGTATGCGGCGCGTCGGCCGGCGGATGCGGCCTGCCATCGAGAAATATGACGCGGTACATGTCGAAGTATTCCATTTTGAAAACGATGAGATCGCGCCCCTGATAGATCTCCATGGGAAACGGGGCCTGCATGTACAAAGCGACGGTTGGAGCGACGCAGGTGTTCTCGCGCTTGAGCTCCAAGGCGGGATCGTAGCCGCGCACCTGCTCTACGGCGCGCGGCTTTAAGCGCAAACCGCCGAAATCGCCTGCGGCAAGTTCCTTGGCACCAGTGTCGTTGATAACGACGGCGTCCTTCGGCAACTCGTCGACGAGCGCTTGACCCGACCTGCTACGCTCGAATTTCACCGCCCAGAACCCTTCGAAACTCGGCGTGTCGGCGGCCCAAACGGGAACGGCGAGCATCCCGAGGCACAGCCCCGTGAGCACCCCTCGAGCGACCTCGGCGCGACGCATGGTCAATCCGCCCCACTCGGCGCCGTCGGATCGGGTCTCTGCCCGACGAGCACACGACCGTCCGGGAAGGTCGCGCGAGACAGCCGCAAATAGTTGGCGCCGTCGCGCGACGGGTAGCCTTCGACGGTGATCCGATCGCCCGGCTTGATCGACTTCTCGCTCCAGCCGCGCCGTCTCAAGATGTTCGGCGAATTGGTCTCGGCCTTCCATTCCTGCGACTTACCGTCGGAGCCGTCGACGGCAAGCGTGATCACACCGTGCGGATTTCGAAAACTGAATTCGGTCACGACGCCGGTCACGTGGACTATCTTGTCCGCGACAAAGTGCACGGCGAAGGAGTGGTGAGCGGTGGCCGGTAGGGCCGCGAGCATGAGCACAAGTGTCGCGGCCGCCGCGACGATGCCGACGCGGTCGATCCTCACGCAGTTGCGGTTCGTCATCGGCGAGCCCCTATCGTGCGCCGCAGGAAGCGTCAGTATAGAACGACTCGGACCACTTACACTTGGCTTCGCGGCCTCCACGGCCGCCTACTCACGAGCGATGAGTGACGACGTCCCGAAACGGGCTCGCCACTTGTCAATTGCCGCCGGATTGTATACATGCTCGGGCAAGGTCCCGCGTAAGGTCGCCAGCACGGCCGCCGTCGCCCACGGCACGGCCGGACCCAGCGTCCCACCACTGTTCGCCGCAATCATGTGTGGCGTCAATAGGACGCGATCGCCGAAGCCGAGCAACTTCGAAGCCCCTGGCGGCGGCTCCTCTGGCAACACGTCGAGAGCGGCACTGGCAAGTCGGTTGGCCTCGAGCGCGGCTACGAGCGCGTCGACGTCCACGATCGCGCCGCGCGCCGTATTGATCAGCGTGGCCGTCGGTTTGAGCAGCGCGAGACGCTCGGCGTCGATGAGACCGCGCGTCTCCTCGGTCAAGTTGCAGTGCAGCGTCACGACGTCCGCCGTCCGAAGCAGCGTCTCGAGCGACACGGACTCGGCACCGCAGGCGGCGAACTTCGCCGGCTCGACATAAGGGTCCGTGGCGATCACTCGTACACGCCAGGGCCCGAGCAGCTCGGCCACGCGGCCCCCGGCCCTGCCGAGTCCCACGATGCCGACGGTAATTCCGGGATAGCCGTCCGAACGAGCCCCGAGATACGTGCCGTAAAACGGCGGGTCCCGCCAGCCACCGGCTTTGACGTGCCGATCACGCTCGCGCAGACGCTTGAGCATCGCAAGCATGAGCGCCATCGCCCCTTCGGCCACGCCACCCCAGTTGGCTTCGGTCGGCGCGTGCGTAACGAGCACACCGAGCGTCGTCGCCGCTTCGATGTCGACGTCGTCGACGCCGATCGTGTAACGCGCGACGAGCCGCAACGTCGGCGAAGCTTCGAGCAGTTCGCGGTCGAGCCGGCCGCGCGGAAAGGTGGCACCGAGCAACACGTCGGCTCGCGCGGCAAGCGAGACAATCGCCGCACGTGTCGCGCCCGGAGGCGCGACGACGACATCGCAGCCCGCAGCGGCAAGCGCGCGGTGAGAGTCGCCGCGCTCGTCCACCGGCCGGTAAACGACGACGGTCGGCCCAGTCAAGATGACTTTGCTACCCTGGCCTACATCTCGTTCTTCAGGGCCTGGTAGAAGCCCGGAAGAAACCGATCGAAGGAACCCCACCGTCCGTCGAGATCCGCCGTCGGCTTCGCCGCCACGACCTGATCGAGCGTCATGCCCTGACGAATGAGATCGGAAATGCGCTTTTGCACCTCGACGATCATGTCGCGGAACTCGACGACGTCGTCGCGCGACGAGACCACACCGTGACCGGGCACGAGCTTCGTCTCGGGACCGGCCATGTCGATGATCTTCTGCAATGCCTCCAGCGTGCCCTTGACGGAGCCGCCGTTGCCTGCGTCGACACCGGGATATCCCGTTGTCCGAAACACATCGCCGACATGAATGACGTTGGCGTTCTTGAACCAGATGATGCTGTCGCCATCCGTATGGGCTGGCGGCATTTTGATGACTTCCACGTCATCGCCGTTGAAATGCAGCGACACCGCGTCGGCATACGTGAGATCGGGCAGAGCGACGGCCGGCAGAGGCTCTCCGCCGTTAACGCCTTGGGCCAACCGCACGCGCACGTTGTCATGGGCGATGATCGGAATTCCGCGCTTGCCGATGTTCTCGTTGCCTCCCGTGTGATCGCCGTGAATGTGCGTGTTGATCAAGAAGCGCACGGGCTTGTTCGAGATCGTGCGTATCGCGGCAAGCAGCTTGTCGGTCAACGGCGCAAACTGATCGTCGATCATGATGACGCCGTCGTCGCCGACCGAAACGCCGACGTTACCGCCTTGCCCTTCGAGGTAGTAAATGTTCCCGGCGACTTTGTGGACTTTGATCTGAACAGCGGAAAAATCGGTGTTCTGCGCCGCGGCTGCGCAGGCGACGAGCAAACCGGCGACGAGCGACAGCAGCGAAATCGTGCGATTGCGATTCATACAGGTTCCCCCTTACTCGGTGGCGCGCGAGAGCGGCGCACGACCTTCGTCGTTTGCCGGATCATAACATCGGCCGGACGCACAGCGGCAGCAAGTCGAGGCATCGGACGGCTCCGCGTCAGTCCGTCTTCGGATCGAGAAGCGGCAAGGCACCGAGCACGTCGGCTCGACCCACCGGCACGGCCGGCTGGAGGCAATTGCCGTCGAGCTCGGCGAGTTGCCGCACGCCGAGCAGCTTCATCGCCACATGCACCTCGGCCTCGATGAGTTCGAGCATGCGCACGACGGCATCCTTGCCTCCGGCCGCGAGCGCCAGCGCTTGCAGCCGCCCCAAACCGACGGCATCGGCGCCCATTGCGAGCGCCTTGAGAATGTCCGTGCCGCGCATGAACCCGCCGTCGATAGCGATCGATGCCGCGCCCCGAACCGTCGCCTGAATCTCAGGGAGGATGTGCATCGCGCCTCGGCCGTGGTCGAGCTGCCGACCGCCATGATTGGAAACGTAGATCCAATCCACGCCGGCCTCGACGGCGAGCGCCGCGTCCTCGGCGGTTGCGATGCCTTTGAGGATCAACGGGACACGCAGCCGGGCTTTGAGCCGCTCGACGAGTGTCCAGTCGAGACGCATACCGAACTCTTCGCCGGGCCGCAGCCTATCGAACGGTCTGCCGGGCAGGGAGTGTCGGCGCATCAAGCTGCGCTCGCGCCGGCCATAGTGCGGCACGTCGACCGTGACGCAAAAGGCTACGCAGCCGGCGTCTTGCGCGCGCTGCACGAGATCGGCCGCCCAACGCTCGTCCCCGTGCACGTAAAGCTGATAAATGAATTGAGAGCCCGCCGCTCGCGCGACACTCTCGAGTGCCGGCTCCGTCACGCTGCTGAGCAACATCAAGCATGCAAACTCCGCGGCAGCTTGCGCGACCGGCAACGCACCATCGGGATGAAATTCCGTCATGCCGCCCAAAGGCGCGAGCATCACCGGCAAGCGGCGCCGCGCACCGAACAGCTCGCTGGTCGCATCCGGCGTTTCGACGTGGCGCAGAACTCTCGGACGAAACGCGATCGCGTCGAGGGATTGGCGATTGCGCGCCACGGTGGTTTCGGTTTCACCGCCGCCACACAGGTAGTCCCATGCCGCATGCGACAGGCGTCGCCTGGCTTCGGCGACCAACTCGGTGGTGGTAATGAACGGCGCCGACACTGACGACTCCACGCGCGGCCCTCGGCTACTCGCAGCGACGATTCTATGTCCGCTGCCGGAGCGACTGCCAGCGCCCGGTTACCCTGTCACTACGTGCAGCGCGCTCGCTGCTTCGTCGAAATCGTGACTCACGTCGCCCTGGGAGATACTGCTGATCGGCACGGCCTCGACGTGCCAAATGTCGCGACAATACTCACGTATCGTGCGGTCGGAAGAGAACTTGCCGGTCCGCGCCGAATTGAGGATGGACATCCTCGTCCAACGGTCAGCATCGCGGAACACATCGCCGACTTGCCGCTGGCAATCCAGATAGGCGGCGAAATCCGCAAGCACGAAATAGGGATCGTAATCGAGCAGACCGCGGATAAGCGGATCGAACAGCGTCGTGTCGCCACGCGAGAAAAAACCCGACCGAATCAAGTCCAAGACGGTAGACAGCTCGGAGTTTCGCTCGTAATGCTCGCGCGGCCGGTACCCTTCGCGGCGCAACGTCTCGACCTGCTCCGCGGTCAAGCCAAAAAGAAAGAAATTGTCGGCACCGACCTCCTCGCGTAGCTCGACGTTGGCGCCGTCGAGCGTTCCGATCGTTAGCGCTCCGTTCATCGAGAACTTCATGTTGCCCGTGCCAGAAGCTTCTTTACCGGCCGTCGAAATCTGCTCGGACAGATCCGCGGCGGGGTAAATGCGCTGACCCGTGGAAACGTTGAAGTTCGGCAGAAAGACAACACGTAACACATCGCGCGTCTGAGGGTCGCGATTGACCACGGAGCCCACTGCGTTGATGAGCTTGATCATGAGCTTCGCAAGGTGATACCCGGGCGCCGCCTTGCCGCCGAAGATGAACGTCCGCGGGACGTCGTCACCGAGGCCGCTCTTGAGCCGGTGATAGAGCGCCACGACATGCAGGATGTTCAGATGCTGGCGCTTGTACTCATGAATCCGCTTGACCTGCACGTCGAACATCGAGTCGGGATTCACCGGCACATCGCTGTGCTGCGCGATTTGCAGCGCCAACTCTTCTTTGTTGGCGCGTTTGATCGTACGCCACCGCTCGCGAAACTCGGTGTCGTCAACGTGCTTCTCTATCGCAGCCAGCTCGTTGAGATCGCGAATCCAGGCTTCCCCGATCGTCTCGTTGAATAAGGCCGATAGACGTGGGTTTGCCAACAGAACCCAACGTCGAGGAGTCACGCCGTTCGTCTTGTTGGAGAACCGATGCGGCCAAAGCTCGTAGAAGTTGCCGAGCACGTTGCGTTTGAGAAGCTCCGTGTGCAGCGCCGCGACGCCGTTCACGGCGTGGCTGCCGACACAAGCAAGATGCGCCATGCGCACGTACCGCTCGCCGTGCTCGTCGATCAACGACAGCGCAGCGAGCTTTTCTTCGTCGCCGAGACACCGCAGGCGGACCTCGTCGAGAAATCGCGCATTGATCTCGTAGATGATCTCAAGATGGCGCGGCAACACGCGGCCGAACAGGCCGACCGGCCAGCACTCGAGCGCCTCGGGCAACAGCGTGTGGTTCGTGTAGGCCATCGTCCGCCGCGTGATGTTCCACGCGGCATCCCAGTCCATGGCATGGACGTCGACGAGCAAACGCATGAGCTCCGCAACGGCGATCGCCGGGTGCGTATCGTTGAGCTGCACCGTGAACTTCTCGTGGAACTGCTCCAGCGGAATTCGCTGGACCTCGAGAACTCGGAGCATGTCCTGCAGCGAGCACGATACGAAGAAATACTGCTGCTCGAGGCGCAGCTCTTTGCCGCGAACCTGCTCGTCGTTCGGGTAAAGGACCTTGCTGAGATTCTCGGAGATGACTTTCTGGTTGACGGCACCGTAGTAGTCGCCGCGGTTGAATACGGCGAAATCGAACGATTCGGGGGCTTCGCGCGCGCCACAGCCGAAGCGTATTGGCAGTGTTGTTCCGGAAGCCGAGGATCGGCGTGTCGTAAGGCACGCCGTTGACGATTTTGCTCGGCACCCAGCGCGCCCGCATTCGGCCGCGGTCGTCGATGTAGCGCTCCGTATGACCGCCGAGCTTGACCTCGACACCCCACTCCGGACGAGCGATCTCCCAAGGATTACCGAAGGTGAGCCATTTGTCGGTCTTCTCTACCTGCCACCCGTCGACGATCTCTTGCTGGAATATGCCGAACTCGTAGCGAATGCCGTACGCGATCGTCGGGATCTCGAGCGTCGCGAGCGAATCGATGAAGCAGGCGGCGAGCCGGCCGAGGCCGCCGTTGCCTAGCCCCGGCTCCGGCTCCTGTGCGAGCAGTAGCTCGAAGTCGAGACCGAGCTCCTCGACGGCGTCGCGGACGTCGTCGTAAATGCCGAGATTGATCAAGTTGTTGCCGAGGTGCGGGCCGATCAGGTATTCGGCCGACAAATAGCACACCGTACGCGCCCGCTGTGTCGTATACGTCGCGGCCGTGCTGACCCAGCGGCGCAGCATGAGGTCGCGGACCGTGTAGGCCAGCGCCATGTAGTAATCGGTCAACGTCGCAAGCCGCGGGAACTTGCCCTGCATGTAGAAGAGCTTGTCGAGAAAAGCCCGCTTAATGGCCTGCCGATCGATCTCGTCGCCTGCCGCCACGGCGCCGGTCTTGCCCCCATGAGTCACGTCATACGCCCCTAGTGCTTGGTGTTTTCGCTCTACCGAACCGATCGTTCGTCACTTGGGCTTCTTTGCCGAGCCGTTCTTCTTCCGCGCCGCAGCCTTTTTCGGCTTGGCGATGACGGTCTCGGCCTTCGGCGAGCTCCCACCGGTTTTCGACGCGCTTCCGACGACGAGCTCACGCTCGGCGGCGAGCCAGTCCTCGATTTCATGGCCTGGCGCAAAACCACGCCGCTCCGCCTTGAAATAGGCCCGCTCCGCGACCAACGCGCTGACGTCGGGCGCTACAACCGAGGCGACGGCCGTCGATCGTTTCGCCATTGAACGCACCTCCTTGATCCCATCAATGAGCGCGGCCGCGAAAGCCGCTGCTTGACCGGTTCGGAGCAAGAAACATGCCATTGAGTCCCCGCCAGTCCTGTGCCGGCGCGCTGCCTCCTCGAAGCGGACGGCGCCGTTCACCGAGAGCCGCTCCGTCGATTCGCTGCCCGTTCGCTGTGCGCAGCGCAGGCCTGCCTGCCCCACAATCGGGCAGATGTCGCCCCATCGACGGCGAGCACGCGGTCTTCGCGCCGTCGGCGACCCCTCGACACGGTCCAAAGCTGCCCGACGACGCCCGCGTGCGATACTGCTCCCAATGCGCTCGACCGATTCCCTGTGTGCAGAGCTCCAGGCAACGTGGCACCGCGAGATACCGCTGGCCGCGGCTATCGGCATCGAGGTCGTGGCAATCGCCGACGGCGGGCTCACCGTCGAGGCACCGATGGCCCCGAACGTCAATGTGCACGGCACGGCATTCGCGGGCAGCCTGTTCTCGATCGCAGTGCTGACGGGCTGGGGCGCCGTATGGGCTGCACTGCGCCGGGCAGGCCTCGGGGGACGCATCGTGGTCGTCGACAGCCGCATCAAGTACGTCAAGTCCGTCACGGGCGACATCGTTTGCAGCGGCCGAGCCGAGCCGATGGCCCTGGAAGCGATGCTCGAGACGATCGCCGGCACGGGACGCGCGACGGTGCCCGTGACCTGCAGCATCGATTGCCGCAACGCGCGCGCCGTCGACTTCACGGGCGATTACGCCATCCGCGTCCGTGCCGACTGACGCCGCTCAAGTCGCGGCGGCAACGACCTCTACGGCCCCTTCCCAAACCATACGTAGCGCAACAAAAAGAATCAGCGCGAGACCGACATACGCTATCCAGTGGTGGCGGCTTAGCAATCGCGCGATCAACGCGGCAGCCAAGCCCATGAAAGCCACCGACAAAGCAAGTCCGAACACCAGCACCCAAACGTGCTCGCGCGCGACGCCGGCCACGGCGAGCACGTTGTCGAGCGACATCGACACGTCCGCCACGATGATTTGAACGACGGCTTGCCGCATCGTCTTATGCCGCCCTCCGGTGCGCTGGTGCTCGCTGCCGGCAAACGCCTCGGCCGTCTCGGCGAGCTGTCCGGCCCGAAGTTCCCGCCAGAGCTTCCAACAGACCCACAGCAGCAGCAATCCGCCCGCGAGCAGCAAACCGATTACCTGCAGTAACTCGACGGTGAACACTGCAAAGACGATGCGCAGCACGGTCGCGCCGGCGATACCGACCAGCATGACGCGCATGCGGCGAGCGGCCGGCAGTCCGGCGACGGCCATGCCGACGACGATCGCGTTGTCCCCCGCCAGGACGAGGTCTACGACTACGACCTGGAAGAATGCCGCGACCACTGCAACAGAAGTGAACTCCACCTTACGTCGTTTCCTCGCTCGGTCGGCTGTGTAGTTTGCCCGCGACTGCTTGGTCTCGCTTGGCCGATAGCCGGACGATCCGGGGCAGCATTGCGCCGCGCTCGCCCGTTCGGTCATCATACCGGCTCTCAAGTCCCACCAAGCGACGACCCCAATGAACAAAAATAGCCGGCGCCTGTGTTTCGCCTGTTCACTACTGCCTGCCACCGCCTTCGTCGCACCCGCGTGGGCGCAGCAAAATAGCAACAACGGTCCGAAAGATCTCGATGAGATCGTCGTGACGGCCACGATGATCGAGCGCACGCTCAACAACGTGCCGGCGGCCGTGAGCGTCGTAGGAGAGGACGAGATTCAGTTCGCCCGCCAGCAGCTTGCCCTCGACGAAGCGCTCGACCGCGTCCCCGGCGTCTTCATGCAGAACCGGTACAACTTCGCCCAGGACCTGCGAATCTCGATTAGAGGCTTCGGTGCCCGAGCGCAATTCGGCATCCGCGGCGTCAAGGTGTTGGTGGACGGAATTCCCGAGACGCTGCCGGACGGCCAGGGATCGGTGGATGCCATCGACCTCGGCGCCACGAAGCAGATCGAGGTCATTCGCGGTCCGAGCTCGTCGATGTACGGCAATGCTTCGGGCGGTGTCATCAGCATCACCTCCGAGGGCGCCGGCGCGGAGCCCTTCGCCGAAGCACGTGTTTCGAGCGGTAGCTACGGGTTCGACAAGCTCCAGTTCAAGACGGGCGGCCAAACGGACAAGCTCAACTACCTTGTGAGTCTCTCGGACATGGAGTACGAGGGTTGGCGCGACCATAGCCGAGCGGTCAACAAGCAGCTCACCGGGCGATTCGATCTCGACCTCGGCAAGAACCGCGATCTGCTGACGATCGTCAATTACACCGACCAACCGCAATCCGACGACGCGGGCGGCATCACGGCCGCGCTTGCAGCCACGGACCCACGCGCTGCATGGCCTGCGAACGTGACGGCCGACGCCGGTGAAGCGTTGACTCAAACCCGCATCGGGTTCGTCTATTCGATGCCGGTCGGCAGTCACGGTTCCATCAAAGCGCGCAACTACTATGCGTGGCGCGACTTCGCAGCACTGCTACCCGTGCAGTCGGGCGGCAGCGTCGACCTCGAGCGCTCTTTCGGCGGAGGCGGTCTGAGCTATAGCTACGACGGCACCTGGCTCGATCGTCCGAACCGCCTCGTCACCGGGTTCGACTTCGACGATCAGGACGACGACCGATTACGCTACGACAACAACAGCGGCATACGCGGCGCATTAACGTTCGATCAGAACGAGCATGTCACGAGCCATGGCGCTTTCGTTCAGAACGAACTGAGCTTGAACCCCAAGGTCCGGCTCTCACTCGGCGCGCGCTTCGACCAAGTCAAGTTCGACGTCACCGACCGCTTCCTCGCCGACGGCAACGACTCGGGCGCCTCGACGTTCGATCGTACGAGCCCGATGGTGGGTCTCGTGTTCGATCTCGCGACACATTTGAACCTCTATACGACTATCTCGAGCTCGTTCGAGACGCCGACGACGACCGAGTTCAACAAGCCGGACGGCACTGGCGGTTTCAATCAAGACCTCAAGCCGCAAGTGGCACGGAATCTCGAAGTCGGCGTGCGCGGCTCCCTGAGCATGAAGCAACGCTACGAAGTCTCGCTGTTTCGCATCAATGTCGACGACGAGCTGATTCCATTCGAAGTGCCGTCGAGCCCGGGCCGCAACTATTATCAGAATGCCGGCAAGTCGAGTCGCAAAGGCATCGAATTCTCGTGGCTTTCGAATCCGACCGACCGGCTGCACGCGACGCTGAGCTACACGTACTCGGACTTCACGTTCGTCGACTTCGTCGATGACTCCGGCAACAACTTCGACGGCAACGTCATTCCCGGCACGTCGCAGAATGTGCTCTATGGCGAGCTGGCCTATCGGACGCCGCAAGGTTGGTACGCGTCGGGAGAGCTGTTGTACGTCGACAAGCAATTCGGCGACAACGCAAACGCCGTGGCCATCGACGGCTACACGCTCGGCAATTTGCGCCTGGGCTACGACGCCGAGATCGGTAACATGAGCGTGTCACCGTTCCTCGGCATCAACAACCTCTTCGGCGAGACGTATACGGCCAACATCCGCCTCAATGCATTTGGCGGGCGTTACTTCGAGCCGGGCCCGCCGCGCAACGGCTACGCCGGTGTCGCGATCAACTGGAAGTTTCGCTGATCGGCAAGGCCCGCTTGGCTCCTTGGCGTCCGCGGTCGCTCATGCGGCAATGATACCGTGACGGATCGCAAGCCTCGCAATCTCGGCTACAGTGCCGACGTTGAGTTTGCTCTTGAGCTGGCTGCTGTAGTTCGCAACGGTCTTCGGGCTCAACGCTAGTCGCTTGCCTATGTCGGCGGAGTTTAGCCCCTCCGCCAGCAAGCAAAAGATTTCGAACTCGCGCGTCGACAGCGACGACAGCGGCGTATCGGCGCCGCGAACCTTCTCGAAGGCCAACCGTTGCGCGATATCGGCATCGATGTGAACTCGCCCTGTCGCCACATTCTTGACCGCTTCGACGAGCACGTGCGGCGCGCTGCTCTTCGTGATGTAGCCGCGGGCGCCGGCGGCCAGCGCATGCTCCACGAACATCGTGTCCTCGTGCATGCTGAACACGAGAACCTTCGCCCCGGGGTCTCGCTGCATGATCCGTCGGATAGCCTCGAGACCGCCAATCCCCGGCAAAGACAAGTCCATGATGACGACATCGGGCGCCAGCTCCATGAAATGCCGATAGGCGAGTTCCCCGGTATCCGCCTCGGCCACCACCTCGATCTCGCGCGCGTTTTGCAGCAGCAAACGATACCCGGCCCTCACCACTGCATGGTCGTCGACGAGGAGCACACGCACGGGCGGTGGCGCAGCTTGCGTCATGTCGAGCACTCTCCGGCGATCGGAATGACGATGGTAACGGCGACGCCCGCCCCATCGCTGGCTGCAAGCTTGAAGTCTCCTCTGAGCGCCCCGACGCGTTCACGCATGCCGAGCAGACCGAGACCTCTCGATGCAGTCGCCATATCGAACCCGCGACCGTCGTCGACGATCGACAAGCGCACGACGTCACGCGGGGCCGTCGAATCCCGACGCAGATCTATCGAGATCTCGGTGGCCGACGCATGCCGAGCCACATTGGTCAGGCATTCCTGCACGGCCCGATACAAACCGATGTTCACATCGTCGCCGAGATCGTCCAGCCGGCCGTGTGCTTCGAGACGGCAAAACGCCTCCGCGTGGTGGTCGTTCCAGCCGTCGACGAGATCTTCGAGCGCACGCACGAGCCCGAACTCGTCGAGCAGCACTGGGCGCAAGCGCCGCATCATGCCGCGCACAACCGAGTAGATGTGGCTCGACGTCTCGGCGATCGTCGCAGCGGCCGAGCTCACGGCCGGTCCCGCGTCCGCCTGACCGATCGATACGGCGACCGCCTTGATGCCGCTGATCGACTGGCCGAGCTCATCGTGCAGCTCGTGCGCGAGCGCTCGACGCTCGCCCTCCTGGATGGCGAGCGTGCGCTGCGTGAGCTCCCGGTTCTGCTCGCGGCTGCGATCCAGCACCTCGGCCATGTGGTTGAACTTGGTCGCAATGCCCGTGAGCTCGGGTAGATCGAACGCCGGCAAACGCGCGCGATAGTCGCCCTGCTCGATACCGTTCATCGCCGCCATGATGCTGTCCACGGGCCGCAGCCAGCGGCCGATCGCAACGTAGAACAAGCCGTTTGCCAACAGCGAGAACACGAGCACGAGGCCGAGCACGGGCCTGGCTTCCTGCCAAGACTCGGCGACCTCGTCGCTCGGATCGGCGCGAACCACGATTTCCGCGCCCGCCGCGCCCACCGACTCGCGCAGCTCGATGGATTCCGGCTCCACGAGCCCCACGAACCACTCCGGCGCCGGCGGATCGCTGCGACTTTCGCCGCCCCCGAGCGGCAGCTCGCGGTCTCCCTCGATCAACGCGACCTCGAGATGCCGGGCATTCTCGAGATCTCGCATCTGCTCGCGCAAACTCGTCTGCAACGCGTCCTGCCCGGCTGGGCTCGCCGTATCGTAGGCGACCTCGAGCAACCGCAGCGCGAGCTGGGCAGTGGACTGAGTCTCCTCGAACACGGCGCGGCGCGCGCTATGAATCACGAGCACCGTGCCAAGCACGAGGATCGCGACGAACATCAGCGTGATGAGCGCATTGAGTCGAAAGCGCAGACTCATGCCCGCAATTGTGCGCAGAGGAGCAAAATTTGCCTAGGTGCCGCGCGCGCGCCGCCGCCGCCACGCCCCGCTGCTCTTGCGTCTAGTACGCCTTGGCCCAAATCACTCGCCGTGGACTGGGCTTGCCCGTAAACGGGCACACGCCGGGCTCGCCCTGCTCGAGCGGGATACACCGCACGGTGACGGACAAGTCGTCCTTGATCTTGTGCTCGAGCTCGACCTGGCCGCCAAAGTGCGTGAGCGCGAAACCGCCGTGAATCGGCGTGGGCATGCCCTCGCGCTCGCGCTCGGCTGTAAAGAACTCGTAGAACTCGTCGCGGTCGTCGATGACGCGCGTATGCTCGTCACGGAACGCCTTCGCGCGCGCGTAGAGGCCGTCTTGAATAGACGCGAGCGTTGCCGCAATCGTCGCGACGAACTCGGCTCGCGGAACGCTCTGCTTGTCCTTAGGCGCTTTGTCGCGGCGGCCGACGAATACGGCATCCTTGTCGATGTCGCGCGGCCCGATCTCCAGACGCACGGGCACGCCCTTACGCACCCAATGCCAAACTTTCTCGCCGCCGCGCTCGTCACGCTCGTCCACGAGCACTTCGATACGCGCGTCGGCGTACCGCTGTGAGCGGAGCTCCACAGCCAGCGCTCGGCAATAGTCGAGCACGCGCGCGCGCTCGTCGTCGGAGCGGAAGATCGGCACGATGACGACGTGAGTCGGCGCCAGACGCGGCGGCAGAACGAATCCGTCGTCGTCGGAATGTGTCATGAGCAGACCGCCGATGAGCCGCGTCGATACGCCCCAGCTCGTCGTCCATGCATGCTGATGCGTGCCGTTTTGATCGAGGAACTCGATGCCGCTCGCACGCGAGAAATTCTGCCCGAGGAAGTGACTCGTGCCCGCTTGGAGCGCCTTGCGGTCCTGCATCATCGCTTCGATCGAGAAGGTTCGCTCCGCCCCCGGGAAACGCTCGCCCTCGGTCTTCTCGCCCTTGATCACGGGCACGGCCATCCACTGCTCGGCGAAATCGGCATAGACGTCGAGCATGCGCATCGTCTCTTCGACGGCCTCTTCGCGCGTGGCGTGCGCCGTATGCCCTTCCTGCCATAGAAACTCGGCAGTGCGCAGAAATAGTCGCGTACGCATTTCCCAACGGACCACGTTCGCCCACTGGTTGATCAACAGGGGCAAGTCTCGGTAGCTTTGCACCCAGCGTGAGAACGCATCGCCGATGATCGTTTCCGATGTCGGCCGCACCACGAGCGGCTCCTCGAGCTCCCCCGCCGGAACGAGCTTGCCGTCGGCGTTCGCCTCGAGCCGATGATGCGTAACCACGGCGCACTCCGTTGCGAAGCCCTCGACGTGCGCAGCTTCCTTCTGCAGGAACGACAGCGGGATGAACAGGGGAAAATACGCGTTCTGATGACCCGTTGCCTTGAACATGTCGTCGAGCGCGCGCTGCATGTTCTCCCAGAGCGCATAGCCCCAAGGCCGAATGATCATGCAGCCGCGTACGGGCGAGGTTTCGGCGAGGTCGGCACCGGCGATGACTTGCTGGTACCACTCTGCGTAGTTCTCCGCGCGCGTCGGAGTGATGGCCGTTTTCGATTTGCTCATAAGGCCGGCAAGAATAGCCGCCCGGAGTGCCGAAAGCCACGGCGCATTCGGCCGCGCGTGCGCCGGCCCCGCCTCCCGACGGAGCGAGCGTGTCGAGCGCGAACCGCAGTCGCATGGCTGTCTTGCGTCAGGGGCTCGGGCGTCTCCACAATGCCGTCTCGACGGCGTTCACCTGGGGGGACGGGATACTATGCCGAGCCAATCGAAGGATGCAGTAGTGCGCACACGCCGCGGTTTTCTCGCGGCCGCCGCCGTGGGCGGGGCAGGCCTGGCCGGACTGGCGCGGGACGCCGATGCTCAGCGCGCCGAGCGCATACCGCTGCGACAAGCGGACCCCGGCTTGAAGGTCGTTCGCGCGGAGGCCTATGCGCTCGCACAGGCGGGAGAGTTCGCCTACGGCGGCGTGCGCAAACCGGACCGGCAAGGTTGCGGCTATTTCGAGGTCGAGACCGCCAACGGCCTCATCGGCCATGGCATCACGGCCATCGTCGATGCGGTCGCGGTGCGCAATCTCGCCAACCAAGCCGTGGCTCCGCTCGTGGTCGGCGAGAACGCCATGAACAACGAGGCAGTTTGGAGCAAGCTGTTCTGGGCACTCACACCGCGCGGACAAACAGGCATCGCGACACACGCGATCTCGGGCTTCGACATCGCTTTGTGGGACTTGAAGGGTAAAGCGTGCAATGCACCGATCGCGTCGCTGTTCGGCGGCGCACGCACGCAGGTGCCGATGTACGTGACCTTCGGACCCGCCTTCCTCGACCGCGACGAGCTCGTTGCGGTAGCCAAGGACATGGTCGGCAGAGGATTCCGCGACCTCAAAATGGTCGTCGGCCAGGGCGCGACCGCACGGCGCGACACACGGCCGCTCGATCGTGTGATCACCGACGATACGGCGCGCGTGCGAGCAGTGCGCGAGGCGGTCGGCCCCGACGTGAACCTCTATCTCGACGGCAACTGCAACTTCGACTATCCGAGCGCCGAACGACTCGTGCGCGAGCTCGCCCCTACCGGATCTCGTTCTTCGAAGAGCCGCTGCTGCAAAACGACATTCGGCTCATGGCGCAGCTGCGCCGGCGCACGGGCATCACGCTCGCGGCCGGGCAAAACGAGGGGATGGCCTACCGCTTCCGCGACATGCTGATCGCCGAAGCCGTGGACTACGTGCAACCGAACGCGATGATCACCGGCGGCTTCACGCAGACGCTCAAGATCGCCGGGCTCGCCGCTGCATTCAACGTGGGCATGGCCAACGGCGGCGCTGGCGCTCTGCAAAACATGCACGTGCATGCGGGACTCGCCAACGGCGGCTTCTGCGAGTGGCATCTACCGTTCATGGGCCTGTGCCGCGCCATTTATCGAGACATGCCGGAGCCTGTCGCCGGCAAGCTCACCATACCGGCCGCACCGGGCCTGGGATTCGAGCCGAACCGCGACGCGATTCGCTCGTTGACCGTGCGCGCCTGAGGCGGAGGTCGAAACGCGCAACCTTAGGTAAGGGCCGAACCCGCAACTCAGTGCGCGTCGAGGAAGTCGAAAATCGGCTCGGCGTAGTCGAGATACGCCGTGAGGTGATCGCCGCCGGGGACCTCGGCGAAGCGCGCTTCGACCCCCGCGGCCCGTGCCTTTGCCGCAAGCGCGCGCGACCCGGCAATCGGATTCACCGTGTCGAGCGACCCGTGAATGACGAGCAGCGCGACCTTGCCGCGAATGCGCTCGAACGGATAGTGGTCGGTGACGATCGGCGCGGAGCTCACGACCGCCGCAGCGAACCGATCCGGATATTTCTCGATGAGATGCATCACGCCGGAGCCCGATGGATTCTGGCCGTGCAGGAAAATCCGTGACTCGTCGACTTCGTACTCGGCGGCGACGATACCGATCACGTAGAGGACGTCCTGCTCCGCACGCCGGTCCTCCTCTTCCGTCCATCCTTGTGCCGGCACGGAAGGTCCGCCGTCTCGCGCGATCGGGTAGGGGCTACCGTAGTACGGCTGCGGCAACGGGTGATAGCCGAGAGGCGAGACGACGATGTAACCGCGCTCACCGGCCACGCGCACGAGGTCGTTGCCCTTGCGATGATTGTTGTTGACGCTGCGCCCGGCTCGTAGCGTGACGAGCATCGGTGAAGTGCTTGCCTGGTGTCCAGCTCAGCGGCACGAAGAGCCGATATGGAACGGACTCGCCCGTACCGGGAAATCATAGACGCGGTATTGCTCCCGGTATGCCGGTAGAGCGGCACAGTGGATTCGGCTGCGGCGTTCCCCGCGGCAAGAGCGGCGGCTGCGCGCGCACCGGACTCGCCGCTATCAGCATGGCCATGGCAGCGACGACAGCGAGGGTCGGAGCCCGCAGCCGCCAACCGTAACGACTCATTCGCCAGCCGTCGCCGCGACGAAATCCGGCTTGGTGGCCATGAGTATCTCCTTGATCGCGCGGCGATCCGCGGCGCTGAGATCGGCGAATTTCTCGCTTTGCTCCTCGCCGTCGAGCACCGACGCGATGCGACGGTAGACGGCCGTCTTCACGACGTCCGGCAGTGCGGCAAAGGCATCCGAATAGATCGTGTAGGACAGCGGGTAACGGAACAGACGCGTCTCGAGGTCGAGATCGCGCAACGACCGCCCCTCATCGTCGCGTACCGCTCGCTTCTCGAACTGCGCCTGGAAAGCCGGCAATCCGGATAGCGGACTCGTGAGCTCGACAGCACCGACGAAAAGCATCGTCTCGACGAGCGGCTCGATCGAATCGTCGATGAGCTTCATGGCCGTTGCCGACGGTGCCGCATCTGCCGCACCCACCTCCGCGTGCTCCGCATCGAGCACCGTCCGCGTGTCGTAGTTCACGCGCGTGATGGCGTTTTGCGCGTTGACTTGGTGCTCGAGCACCATCAGCGCGACGATATCGCTCTTGTCGGTGAGGTACGGCTTCGTATCGAAAAGCCCGTCGAGAGTATCGATGTTGCCGGCGCGCAGGTCCTGCAAGTGATCGAAATCGGCATACGAGCGGATGATCATGTTGCCGAGATGCACCTGACTGCCCGAGTGGCCGGTCACGTACCAGCCGCCCCATCGGCTCTCGAGCGGCGTTCGATCGGTGACGAGGATCCACCCCTCGTGCGTCACGAGGTTGCCTTCGGGGCCGACGTACCCGGAGCCGACGATGAATCGCGGCACTCCGCCCCCGCTCAACGAATAGGAATCGTGGCAACTCAGACACCGCTTGAGCTGGCGCCCGAACTCCGGCGCCGCCGCAGGGTTCTGCTCGACGATATAGAACACCGGTCCCAGATGCGGATCGAGCGAGCCGATCTCGAGCGGCCCGTGCTGCACCCAAGCCACGTAAACGTCGTCGTTGAAGTAAATCGCGCGCGGCGTCCGCGGCCGGATGCGCCGGCTCTGCAGGCTCGTTTGCGAGAAGACGAGCGTCTGCGACGACGGATCGATATCGAGCGCGGCCAGCAACGAATCGAGGTAGCCGCGGCCCGGCACGAACGTGAGCTTCGCCTCGCCGCGCGCAAGGCGCTTCTCGAGCTTCGAGATCGGATCATCGAGCGGCGCCGTCGTGTAGCCGATCGTCGGGTATTCCTTCTCGTAGCGCAGCGCAGCGCCATCGTCGACAAAAAAGGAATCCGTCTGCTCGTAGCCCTCGGCAGCGTTGGTTGACCCGTCGTCGGCGTTCGCCCGCCGAGGCGCCGCCCCGCCCGTCGTGCGCCACCCACCGAGCACGGCGAGCCCGCCGAGCACGGCCACGGCGGCCACGGACAACCAAGACCGGGCGCGACCGCCCCCCGATTCGCTATCGATCGAGCTCATCGCCGTAGCTTGCCAAATTCGGCCTCGACGGGCCAGGTCGGCGGGCTGCGACAATGAAGCGTGCGCTGCGTCAAACCCGTGGCTGCCGCCGGCGGGCACAATAGGCCGATGACTTCGAACCCGACGTTCTGGCTGGGTCGCCAGCCGATTCTCGACCTCACGGGCAACACGGTCGCCTACGAGCTGCTGTTTCGCTCCGGCACTCAAGGAACGGGCCGGGTCACGGACGACCGTATGGCCACGGCCAGCGTGATCGCACACGCGTTCAACGACCTCGGCATCGCATCGGTCCTCGGCAACTGCCGAGGCTTCATCAATTTCGACGCGGAGCTGCTGATGTCCGATGCCGTGGAGCTGCTGCCGCCCGAGCGCACCGTCGTCGAGCTGCTCGAATCGATCGAAATCACGCAGGCCGTGATCGAGCGCTGCCGCGATCTGCGCTCTCGAGGGTTCTCGTTCGCGCTCGACGACATCGTGCAGCTCGACGAGGCGCATGCACCGATCCTGCCGCTCGTCGATGTCATCAAGATAGACGTGCTGGAGACCGACGCAGCACAGCTTCCGGAGCTCGTGGACAAAGCCCGCGAGGCTGGCCACATGAAGTTGCTGGCGGAGAAAGTCGAGAGCCAGCAGCGCGCAGCACACTGCCGCAAGCTCGGCTTCGAGCTGTTTCAAGGCTATTTCTTTGCGCGCCCCGTCGTGCTCCAAGGCCGGCGCGCAGACCCGTCGAAGCGTATTCTCATGCACTTGCTGCAACAAGCCATGGGAGATACGGACAACGCCGACATCGAGGCAACGTTCAAGCAAGCCCCCGAGCTCAGCTACAAGCTCATGCGCCTCGTAAACTCCGTGAGCCTCGGCATGCGGTCGTCGATCCGCTCTCTGTCGCACGCGCTCGTTATTCTCGGCCGGCGCCAGCTACAGCGCTGGTTGCAGGTGTTGATCTTCGCGCACCAAAGCACGGGCGACTTTCCGAGCCCCCTGTTACAGATGGCTGCAGCGCGCGGCAAGCTCATGGAGCTTCTGACCGAGCGCAACTCCACCGATCACGGGGCAGTGGACCGCGCGTTCATGACGGGCATCCTGTCACTGCTGGACACGTTGCTCGAAGCACCGATGGACGAGATCGTCGCCCAGCTCAACTTGCCGCAAGACGTCCGCTCGGCGTTGCTCTCGCGCGACGGAGAGCTCGGCCACATGCTGCGGGTCGTAGAAGCGCTCGAACGCACCGATGACGAACGAGTATCCACACTGCTGGCCGATGGCGACCCGTGCTCGACGGGCGAGCTTCCTCAGTTGCAGATCGCAGCGCTGAGTTGGTCGAACGCGATCGGCCAACTGCCCAAGGGCTCTGATCTCGGCCTCGACGGTTCCCACCCGCCGTCCATCGATTTGAATTTCGCGGCGCTCGAACCCATATTGGCTCGAGCCAACCAACTATTTCGTCGCTATGGACGTCACGACCGCAACTTTCGAATCCGAGGTCCTCTCCGCCTCCAGGACGATGCCCGTGGTCGTCGACTTCTGGGCGCCGTGGTGCGGCCCGTGTCGCTCGCTCGGGCCATTGATAGAGAAAGTCGCAGCCGACTTCACGGGCCGAGTAAAGCTCGTGAAGGTGAATTCCGACGAGCACTCGGAGCTCGCGTCGACATTCGGCGTCCGTTCTATTCCAAACGTGATCGCGTTCAAGGACGGACGTCCGGCCGCGCAGTTCGTCGGCGCCCTTCCCGAGCCACAGGTCCGCGACTTCTTCGAAAAGCTGCTGCCGTCCGCGGCCGAGCAGCAGGTGGCTGTCGCGGAGCAGCACTTCGCGGCAGAGCGCCTCGAGGAGGCCGAGCGCAGTCTCGAAGGCATCAAACCCGACCCCGAGCTCGCGGCTCGCGTCGATGCGCTGCGCCACGGCATCGCGTATGCGCGCGCGCGAACCGACGGGCCCGACGAGGCCACCTTGGATGCGCGCCTCTCGGCCGACCCCGACGATCACGACGCGAGACTCGCGCTCGCGAGCCGCTATGCGGCCGAGCGACGATTCCGGGAAGCCATGGAGGCGCTGCTCGAGATCGCGCGAAGAGCGCGCGACTGGCGTGACGGCGAAGCACGCAAGCAGTTGCTCGCCCTCTTCTCGCTTGCGGCCGCCGAGCCCCAGCTCGTGGCCGAGTTTCGTCGCAAGCTGGCGAGCGCATTGCATTGAACGTGCAAAGCGACTCTTAGCGCCTTCAAGGGCCGAACAACCGGGAAAGATCGAAGTCCGGCCGTAGGAAGAATTCCCGCGTTGCGCGCAGAGCGCCGGACTCCGGTCACTTGCCGCTACACTACTGGGCACGCAAGGATCGGCAGTCGGGCGCAGAGACTCTCCGCGAAATGCAGCTACGTCAATGGGCTTACGCCGCGGCACTGTGCGCCGCGGCTCACGTGCACGCGCAACCGACAGCGCCGGCCGATACCATCGAGGTCATCGGCACGACGCCGCTGGGCGGAGCAACGGACCCGAGCCGAGTTGCGGCCAACGTACAAACGGCCACCGCCGAAGAGATTCGCGAGCAAGGTACGCTCGACCTGGCCGAATACATGCGCCGCAACTTCGGCAGCGTGTTCGTCAACGACGCGCAGAGCAATCCGCTGCAACCCGACGTGCAATATCGTGGCTTCGTCGGTTCCCCGCTACTCGGCCTGCCGCAAGGGCTGGCCGTCTACGAAGACGCCGTGCGCATCAACGAGCCTTTCGGCGACACGGTCAACTGGGCGTTGATTCCGGAATCGGCGATCGATACCGTCCAGCTCGTTCCGGGCTCCAATCCTCTGTTCGGCCTGAATGCCCTCGGCGGCGCGATCTCGATTCGCACGAAGAACGGATTCTCGAACCCCGGCACTCGCGCGCAAGTCGAAGCGGGCTCTTTCGGCCGAGTGACGGCGCAAGGCGAGACGGGTGGCTCGACGGACGGCGGCCTTGGGTACTTCGTCACGGGATCGGCATTCCACGAGAACGGTTGGCGCGACTTCTCGCCGTCGTCGGCAGCACAGATATTCGCTGCGCTGTCCTCGACATTCGACACGGGCCACGTCGACGCGACTTTCACGCATGCGGACACCGATCTCATCGGCAACGGCGCCTCGCCGGCGGACTTGCTGGCCATCGACCGGCATGCAGTCTTCACGCGACCGGACCGGACCCGCAATCACTTGAACTTGCTCAACGTCTCGGCCGAGCAACGCTTCACCCCCCGTCAAACGGCGAGCGGAAATCTGTACGTGCGCGACAGCCGGACGGACACACTGAACGGCGACAACTCCGACTACTTCGAATGCGCCGGCTCGCCAGCCCTGTTGTGCATGGCCGACGGCGGCGGCGAAGCGCTCGTCCTCGACACGGCGGGCATGACGATCGCGAGCACGACGGCCGTTGGCGACGCAGTGTTGAATCGCACGCACACGGCGCAGCGAAGTATCGGTTTCGGAGCACAATGGCAGCGCGCAGGCCGACTCTCGGGCGGCGGAACCGACGTACTGGTAGGACTCGCGCACGATCGAAGCACTGTCGATTACACGGCCGCAACGGAGCTCGGCCGGCTCGACGCGACGCGACTCGCCGTGCCCGGAGGCATTTTCGTCGGCGACGGATCAACGAATCTCGGCGCAACGATCGACAGCACAGGCGTCTTCGCATCGGGCAGCGTCGCCGTCGGGCAGGCCGCGACGATCATTCTCTCAGGCCGATTCAATCGTACCTCGATTGCACTCGAGGACCGACTCGGCACGGCTCTCAACGGCGCGCACACGTTCACGCGCTTCAACCCCGCCGTCGGCCTTACGGTGCGGCTCGGCGCAGCAACGTCTTTCTATGCCGGCTACAGTGAAGCCAATCGCGCACCGTCTCCCGTCGAACTCACGTGCGCGGACGCCGAGGCTCCATGCCGGTTGCCGAATGCCTTCGTAGCCGATCCACCGCTGGAGCAAGTGGTCGCGGCCACGGTCGAAACGGGGGTTCGCGGACAATGGCGGTCTGGCAGCTGGCACGCCGGACTCTTCCGCGCGACGAACCGTAACGACATTCTATTCATCAGCGCCGGCGCGCTGACCAACGAGGGCTATTTCGACAACGTGGGCGCTACGCGCCGCCAAGGGCTCGAGATCGACGTCGACGGCAGCCTCGGCGAGCGGCTGCACTGGTTCTCGAACTACACTCAGCTCGACGCGACGTTTCGCGATGCATTTACCGTGGCGAGCCCGCACAACCCTGCGGCCACGGCCGGAGAGATCTTCGTCCAGGTCGGCGACCGGCTGCCGCTCGTACCGAGCGACTTGCTCAAAGTCGGTCTGAGCGCGAGGGTCGGCGCCCACTGGACGATCGGTGCCGACGCAATCGGCACCAGCAGCCAGTATCTGCGCGGCGACGAGGCGAATCTCACGGGCAAGCTGAGCGGCTACGGCGTGCTGAACCTGCGCGCCGAATGGGAGCTCTCCCGCGACGTACGACTCTTTGCAAACCTCGACAACGCCCTCGACGCGCGTTACGAGACGTTCGGGCTCTTCGGCAGTCCCGGCGATGTGCTCGGTCCAGGCTTCGACGATCCGCGCTTCCTGGGCCCGGGCGCGCCACGCGGCTTGTGGATGGGCGTTCGCATCGCGCTCGACTGACGGGGCCGTCAGTCGGCAGCCTGCCCAGCAGGGAGCACGACGACGGCGATACCGTGGCGCAACGCGCTGATCAAGCCACCCCTGCCAAGGCTACGCCCCGTGTCACGATCAGAAGTGGATTACCGACCGAATGCTCTCGCCATCGTGCATGAGGTCGAACGCCCGATTGATGTCCTCGAGGCCCATTGTGTGCGTGATCATCTCGTCGACCTTGATGTCGCCGTGCATGTATTGCTCGACCATGCCCGGCAATTGACTGCGGCCTTTGACTCCGCCGAAAGCGCTGCCGCGCCAGACTCGCCCTGTGACCAGCTGGAAAGGCCGTGTGCAAATCTCCTGACCCGCGCCCGCCACGCCGATGATCGTCGACTCGCCCCAACCTTTGTGGCAGCACTCGAGAGCCGCGCGCATGAGTTGCACGTTGCCGATGGCCTCGAACGAATAGTCGACGCCGCCGTCGGTCATGTCGACGATGACTTGTTGAATCGGCTTGTCGTAGTCCTTTGGATTCACGAAATCCGTGGCACCGAGCGAAGTAGCCATCTCCTTCTTGGCCGGATTGATGTCGACCGCGATGATGCGCCCGGCCTTGGCCATGACGGCCCCCTGGATCACGCTCAAGCCCACACCGCCGAGGCCGAATACGGCCACCGTGCTGCCGGGCTCAACTTTGGCGGTGTTGAGCACCGCGCCGATGCCGGTCGTGATGCCGCAGCCGAGCAGGCAAACCTTCTCGAGCGGCGCCGCCTTGTTGACCTTGGCCACCGATATCTCGGGCAACACGGTGTATTCCGAAAAAGTCGACGTGCCCATGAAATGAAGAAGCGGCTTACCGTTCTTCGAGAAGCGGCTCGTTCCATCGGGCATCACGCCCTTGCCCTGGGTCACACGGATTGCCTGGCAAAGATTCGTTTTGCCGGACTTGCAGAACTTGCACTCGCCGCACTCGGGCGTGTACAGCGGAATGACGTGGTCGCCGACTTTCACGCTCGTCACGCCGGGACCGACTTCCTCGACGATCGCACCGCCCTCGTGGCCGAGGATGGCCGGGAACGCGCCTTCGGGATCTGCACCGGACAACGTGTACGCGTCGGTGTGACAGACGCCGGTTGCGACGATGCGGATCAAGACTTCGCCCTTCTTCGGACCATCGAGGTCGACTTCCTCGACGCTCAGAGGTTTGCCGGCTTCCCAGGCCACGGCCGCTCTTGTCTTCATGCGCAACTCCTGCAAGTTCGTGTTGGTTTGGGCATGATTGTATGGGCTTCATCCCCGGACGAACAGTCAGCATGGAAATTTATCTCGGACTCGGGTCTAACCTGGGCGACCGGCGTGCGCACCTGACGCTTGCGCTGAGCGCGCTCGCGCCGCGCGACATCCATCTCGTGCGCGTTTCACCTGTCGTGGAGTCTCCCGCCATGCTGCCCGACGACGCCCCGACCGATTGGAACCGTCCGTTCCTGAATCTCGCCGCCAAATGCCGCACCGAACGAACGCCGGACTCGACTCTGGCCGCGCTCAAGGAGATCGAGCGCGAGATCGGCCGCGAAGCGGCGGCGCGCTGGGCCCCGCGGCCGATAGATGTCGACAT
The DNA here is from genome assembly GCA_963786385.1 of uncultured Gammaproteobacteria bacterium. GTDB lineage: Bacteria > Pseudomonadota > Gammaproteobacteria > Steroidobacterales > Rariloculaceae > FEN-1219. The sequence continues at coordinate 392,575 of CAWAYS010000005.1, read as the reverse complement.
CCTGCTCTGGGGCCGCGAGCGCATTCGTACGCCGGAGCTCGTCGCGCCGCACCCGGGACTCGCAGAACGCGCGTTCGTTCTCGCCCCGCTCGCGGCGCTCGACCCGACGCTGACCGTACCCGGGAGGGGATCGACGACGGTGCTCGAGCTCTCCCAGCGGCATGCGCAGCACATCCCTTTGTGGATGGGGATCGTCAACGTCACGCCGGATTCGTTCTCCGACGGCGGCAAGTTCATCGCTCGGGATCAAGTCGACGCACACGTCGATGACTTGCTCGAAGCAGGCGCCGAGATCATCGACCTCGGCGCCGAGTCGACGCGACCCGGCGCGACACCGATCGACGCGGATACGGAATGGCGGCGGCTCGAGCCGGTGCTCGCTCCTCTGCTCGACAAACATTCCGGGCGGATGCTCGGCCCGCGCTTCAGCATCGACACGTACCACGCGGAAAACGCCAAACGTGCGCTGGCGCTCGGCGTCGATGCCATCAACGACGTGAGCGGGCTCACGACCCCGCGAATGCTCGAGCTCGCTACCGCGAGCGACTGCGATTTCGTTGCAATGCACAACGTGGGTGTGCCGGCCAACCCGAAGCACGTGCTGCCTCTCGACCAAGACCCCGGCGATCTCGTCGAGCGCTGGCTCGAGGCGCGGCTCACCGAGTGGCAGCGTGCCGGACTCGATCTCGCGAGAGTCGTTTTCGATCCCGGCATCGGCTTCGGCAAGAACCCGTTGCAGTCGCTCAGGCTGTTGCGCGACATGCGCCGCTTTCAGCGGTTCGGGCTGCGCTGCCTAGTGGGTCATTCGCGCAAGTCGTTCATGCACCGGGCCGCTGCCGGCGACAATGCCGACCGCGACCTCTTCACCGTCGGTGCATCGCTCGATCTGTGTGATCAGGGCGTGGACATCTTGCGCGTGCACAACGTTGCAGCGCATGTCGCCGCATACCGCGGATGGGCCCACCTGCGTTGAGCCGCCTCAGCTCGCGGCCGTCGACACTCGTTCGTTGAGCACCTCGAGCAGCGCCGCGGCTTTATCGAAGCTCTCCTGATACTCGGCCTCGAGCTCGGAATCGGCGACCACGCCTCCGCCCGCCCATGCGTAAACGAAATCGCCGTGCTGGACGAGCGTACGAATCGCGATGTTCGTGTCCATGTTGCCGTCGAAGCCTATATAGCCGATGCAGCCGCAATAGATGGATCGGCGCTGCGGCTCGAGCTCCTCGATGATCTGCATCGCCCGCACTTTCGGCGCGCCGGTGATGGATCCGCCCGGAAAGCAACCCGCCAGCAGATCGAGCACATCCTTACCCGGCGCGAGGCGCCCCTCGACCGTGCTCACGAGATGATGAACGCTCGCAAAGCTCTCGACGTCGAAAAGCTTCGTCACTCGGATCGAGCCGGGCGCACAGTTCTTGCCGAGATCGTTGCGCAGCAAATCGACGATCATGACGTTCTCGGCGCGATCTTTTGCGCTGGCTCGAAGCTCCACCGCGAGGGCGGCATCGCGGTTACGATCCGCCGAACGCGGACGAGTGCCCTTGATGGGCTTGGTCTCGACGCAACCGTCCGTCACGCGCAAGAACCGCTCGGGCGACGAGCACAGGATCTTGCCGTCCGGGAAATCGAGGAATGCGGCGAACGGGGCCGGGTTGATGCTGCGCAGTTTCAAATACGCTTGCCACGCGTCACCTTCGGCGCGCGCTCGGAACCGCTGGGTGAGATTCACTTGATAACAATCACCGCGCCGAATGTGCGCTTGAACTCGCGTGAATGCCTCCGCATAGGCCTCTTTCGAGAAGTTCGACGTGGCCGGCGATAGGACCCGGAACGGTTGGCGGATCGGTCCGGACTTGCGGTCGAGCCGCTCGACGAGCGACGACCAACGCGCAGCCGTGCGCGGATCCCGGCCGGCCGCCACGAGCCAAGTGCGCCGCTCAACGTGATCGACGACGACGGCCCAATCGTAGATCCCCAACGCGACGTCCGGAAGGGCGATGTCGGCCACGGCGATGGCCGCCACGGGCTCGCAGCGGCGCCCGAAGTCGTATGCCAGGTAGCCGATAGCGCCGCCGCAAAACGGCAAACCGGCAGGCGTCTCGCTTACGGGCCCGAGCAGTGAACGCAGCAGCACGAGTGGCGCATCGTTCGAAGTCGTGACGGTGCCGTCGCGTGTCGCGATCTCGGTCGTGTCCCCGTGCGTGCGCAAGGTCAAGTAGGGATCGGCTGCCAAGATGTCGTAGCGGCCCGCTTCCGCACTCCCGGCCGCGCTGTCGAGCCAAACGGCCCACGGCAGATCCGCGAGCGCACGAAAACGTCGCGCAACGGCGTCGGAATGCTCGAGCTCAACGACTCGCGGAGTGGGTGATACGTTTGGCATGCGGCGCGCGGCGATGCGACCCGAGAAACGGCGAAAACGCCGTTATTTTTCGAGCAGCGATTCGACGTCCGAAATCACGTCCTTGTCTTGTTCTCCGGACTCGCGGGCCGACGCGTCGGCGGCAGGCAAATCACGCAAGCTGAGCTCGGCCACCTCGGCTATTTTGCCCGCCGGGTCCGCCATGATCGCATCGTAGCCTGCTATCGAGCCACGGCGAAGCGCCGGCGGAACGAAATAAGCTTCGATCGTTGCCGTCTGCCCGTCGATGACGCTCACGGACAGCATCGTGCTCGAGCCCGCCGCACCGATTCCGGTGATAATCGCGACGGCCGATGCGCCAGATGCGGCAGCGAAGATCTGCATGTCGGCGAAGCCGATCGCGTCGACGCCAAGCCTGGCGGCGAGCAGGCGCATCTCGTCGCCGGCCTCGTACCGGCGTTTGCCGATCTGTCGCGGCAGCTTGGCTCGGACCTGGTTCAAAATGTCGCGATAGCTGCGATCGGCATCGACTATGAGTTCCTGCAGCTTCGGATCGGCCGCGATCCTCTCGGGGGTCAAGCTCACGACCTTGTATCCTTGCCCCTCGAACTGTTTCTGCAAGCTCGCGGCCAGATAGCTCGCAAACTCGGTGCTCTCCTCGATCTGCGGCTCGCTCTTGATGATTTTCCGCTTGACGACGTCCACGTGCGGCGGCAGCAGCGCGATCGACACCGGGCGCGTTTTGCCCGCCTCGAACTCGGGCGTCGCGTGCATCGCCGCGCCGGCTTGCGCAGCCCAGACGAGCAACGCCGTAGCCGCGCAACTAACGACCGTTTTGATCATGTTCACTCTCCTCGCCGCGCAGTCGATCCCGCAACGCTCTGAGCCTTTGTAGCACGACGGGGCGGTCTGCGGCATCGGGAGCCTTCTTGAGGTAATCGATATAGGCACGCGCTGCGCCCCGCGGATCGTCGAGGGCCTCGGCCGCTTCGCCGAGGCCTCGGTAAGCGGCCGCGAAATCGGGGTCGAGCCCGATGGCCCGACGATAAGCCTCTTGCGCCCGGCCGACGTTCGCTTCGAGCGCCGCACGCCCTTCATCGGTCGCCAGCAGCGCCGCGACGCGCTCTTGACGCGTGCGCGTCACTCGGCGCACGGCGTTACGCCGTTTCGCTCCGTTGCTGAGCTCGCTCGCGTCGACATCGGCACGCGGCCCCATCGCAACCCAAGCATCGCCGACGAGCAACGCGTACTGCGGCTCGTCCGGGTAGCGCAACTCGAGATCCGAAGCGAGCGCGACGGCCGTCTGCGGATAGTCGTCCTGAACGTAGTCGCGGATCGTCATGGCGCGTAGCGGCAGCATGATCGCGTCGAACTCCGCGGCCTCGCGTACTCCGGCTGGCGCATCTGCCACCTGCCCGGCAGTGCGCGCGGCTCGGGCTTCGAGCTGCGGATGAGTGCTCCAAACGGTCGCCGCTCGCGGCTGTAACCCGTCGTAGTCCTGCGCGAGGATGGCATAGATCTCGGGCAACGCATGTGCATCGTAGCGGCTGTCGAGCAGAATCGAGACGGCGCGGTCGTCGGCCTCCTGCTCGAGCTCGCGGCTGAAACCATACAGCGACGTATAAAGGCCCGCCGAGATCAGGCTCCCGACCCCGCCGAGCACGCCGCTCAACACGAGGCCGGCCACGATTTTCTTGTTGGATGATCGGTACTCCACGATCGCATGGTGGCCGGCCACGTGGTTGACCTCGTGCGCCAGCACGGCAGCGAGCTGCGCCTCGTCGGCCAGCCGCGCCAGCATGCCGGTGTGCACGTAGACATCGCCATTCGGCAAAGCAAACGCGTTCGGCGATGGATCGCGCAACACCATGAACCGGTAGTGCTCGTAGTCGTCGGTCGGCGCAGGCGCAAGCTCGCGGCCGACCCGCTCGACGAGATGTGTTACGCGCGAGTCCTGGTACATCAGCAGACGTTGCTCGAAGTAACCGTACACCTCCCGCGAGCTGTCGATGAGCTCGTGCTCCTGGTCCTTCAACGCGACAGGCGCATATATGCCTTGAGCCGACGCCGGGCCGTCGGGCACGGCGATGGTAGTCCAAGACGTCGCAACCCCTACAACGATGATCAGGCGACTGCCGAGCATGGAAATCAGTCTAAGAGTGCGCAGCTCGGCGAAACAAGAGCGTACTTCCCATACTGCCAACCGGCGCGAGAACCCGCCGGCGGCCGGGTCCGTGCCGGCCGGCCGCCGCAAACGCGGCGGGGCCTTGGAACCGGAAGCCAAACTGGCTACCGTCTGCCTCTTTGGCGCGACAATACGGCGCCGGGGGAGTTGACGACATGCGATTCGAGCGCCGCACCTTTTCCATCAATGGCATAGACACGGTCGTTCTGACGGCCGGAACCGGCGATCCCCTCGTGTATTTTCACGGCGCGGGGACCGTCTCGCGATTCGACTTCGCCGAGCCGTGGACGAAACGCTTCAAGGTCGTCATACCGTACCACCCGGGTTTCGGCGAGTCGGCCGACGATCCGGCTGTGACCGAGATTCACGACTTCGTGCTCCACTATCTGGAGCTGTTCGAAACGCTCGGTCTGTCGCGTTTCCATCTCGTCGGTCAATCGATGGGCGGATTCATCGCGAGCAAGCTGGCGCTCGAGCACCGCTATCTGCTCGAGCGGCTCGCGCTCGTGTGCCCGGTCGGCGTCCCGGTCCCCGAGCATCCGACGGTCGACTTTCTCGCTACGCCTCCCGAGGAGCTTCCCGCACTGCTCGCGCACGACCCGGCCACGGTCATCAAACACCTGCCGACGAGCGCCCCGAGCGAAGAGTTCATCGCCGAGCGAGCGAAAGAAGGCGCCACGGCGGCGCGCGTCCTTCGACCGCCCTACGATCCGAAGCTGCCGAGATATTTGCACCGCCTCACGATGCCGACGCTGTTGGTCTGGGGCAACAGCGACAAGCTCGCCCCAACCGCCCAGCATCGAACGTGGCTCAAATACCTGCCGAGGGTCGAGACCCTGCTCTGCGACAAAGCCGGGCACCTCGTGCTCGACGAGGCACCGGACGCTGTGACGGCAATCGCGGATTTCTTCGAGCGCTGAGGCTAACGGCGTCAGAGAATGCGGTCGGCCCGGGTGTAGACGTTGAACCGGCCGGGCTTGAGAAAGCCGACCAGGGTCATTCCGAACTCCTTGGCCAGCTCCACGGCGAGCGACGACGGCGCGCCGACGGCCGCAAGTAACGGACAGCCGGCCATCATGGCCTTCTGCATGAGCTCGAAGCTCGCGCGACCGCTGACGACGATGCCGCGGTCCATCAACGGCACTCGATCGTCCGCGAGCGCCCTGCCGATCAGCTTGTCGAGCGCGTTGTGCCGACCGACGTCCTCACGGACGATCTCGATGCTGCCTGTCGCATCGAACAACCCCGAAGCATGCAGGCCACCGGTTTGCTCGAACACGGCCTGTTGCGCCTGAAGGGCCGCCGGAAGGCCGCCGAGCACGTCGCGCTCGACGGCGAATTCGGCGGAGTGCAAATTGAACCGGCCTTGCACCGCGACGGCGTCGATCGACGCTTTGCCGCACACCCCGCAGCTCGATGAGGTGTAGAAATGCCGCTCGAGGCGATCGAGATCGACGACCACCTGCGGAGCAAGCTCCACTTTGACGACGTTGATCAGTCCGTTCGGCGCGGGTGGCCCGCACGGCGCCACGGACTGCACATCGGCCGCAGCGTGCACTATGCCTTCCGTGAACAGAAACCCCACCGCAAGCTCCTGATCGTTGCCCGGCGTGCGCATCGTGATGGACACACTCTTCTCGGCGCGCCTTCCGTCAGGCAGCGAATAGGCGAGGCGAATCTCGAGCGGTTCTTCCGTTGCGACGACGTCGCTGGCTTTCGTGAGCTCGACAGCCGCCCTCGCGGCGGCGTTGCCGTCGTCTGCGTGGACGGCGCGGGCCGGCGAACCGGCTCGCTCGATCTCGAACCGGCGCACACTCTGGCGGCGCGTGACTTCTTTTAGGTCGATCACTCTCTCGGCACCTTGCGAATCAGGCTTTCGTCGATGTCGCAATTCTCGCACAGCGGAGAAGTACCATGTCGCGCTCGATCTCCGTCCCCGAGATTTCGAGCGCTTGCGCGGCCCCGACCTCAGCGCCGACGCCGAGACCGCCGAAATATGCCGGTGCTATTTAGAGGATTAGCGCCCGGTCGGCGCTAAGCGGCCGTGGTTTTCGGCTGCGGCAGCTTCGCGACGGCACGTGCCGCGAGATCCGAAAGCTCCACCGCACCCTGGCGCTGTGCCTCCATGAGCTCGACGCGCATCGACGGGGTCCAGAACCGGCTCAAGTGATCGACGATACCAGCAACGACTTTGTCCTTGTCGGAACCGTAGTCGAAGTTAGTGGCGATCTGATTCGCCATCCGGGCAAGCTTCTCGACGTCCATGGTCGCCTCGTCAGTTCACGGTCTCTTCGGCAGGCGCCTGGGCACGCCGCAGCAGCTCGATCTGCTCTTGCGTGAACTCCTCGAAGTTGCGCTGCCAGTCCGAAAGCTTCGTGACCTTGTAAGCCTGCACGGCCGTCACTTTGTACTCGGGGCAGTTCGTTGCCCAGTCGGAGTTGTCGGTCGTGACGACGTTGGCACCCGATTCCGGATGGTGGAACGTGGTGTAGACGACTCCCGGCTGCACCCGCTCGGTGATCACGGCACGCAGCACGGTTTCACCGGCCCGGCTCTTGAGTCCCACCCAATCGCCATTCGCGATACCGCGCTGCTCCGCGTCGTGCGGATGGATCTCGAGGACGTCCTCGTCGTGCCAACTCAAATTCTCCGTGCGTCGGGTCTGCGCGCCGACGTTGTACTGACTCAGGATGCGGCCCGTCGTGAGCAGCAACGGGTACTTGCGCGTCGTGCTCTCGTCGGTCGGCACGTAAGGCGTCACGCGGAACAGGCCCTTACCGCGCACGAACTCGCCGACGTGCATCGTCGGCGTGCCCCTCTCGGCGTGATCGTTGCAGGGCCACTGGATGCTGCCGAGCTCGTCGAGCTTCTCGTAGCTCACGCCCGTGAACGTCGGCGTGAGCCGGGCGATCTCGTCCATGATCTGGCTTGGATGCTCGTAGCTCATGGGATATCCCATGGCATTCGCGAGTCGGACCGTGACCTCCCAGTCTTCGAGACCGGCCAGCGGCTCCATCACCTTGCGAACGGGCGAAATACGCCGCTCGGCATTCGTGAAAGTGCCGTTCTTCTCGAGGAACGAGGAGCCGGGCAAAAACACGTGCGCAAATTTCGCCGTCTCGTTCAAGAACAAGTCCTGAACGACCATGCATTCGAGCGACGATAATGCTGCAGTGACGTGGTGCGTGTCGGGATCCGACTGCGCGACGTCCTCGCCTTGGACGTAGAGGCCTTTGAATTCGCCGGCCACGGCGGCGTCGAACATGTTCGGAATCCGGTAGCCGGGATCCGGTTGCAGGTCGACACCCCACTCGTCGCCGAAGAGCTTGCGCACGGCCGGATCCGAGACGTGCCGGTAGCCGGGCAGCTCGTGCGGGAACGAGCCCATGTCGCACGAGCCTTGAACGTTGTTCTGGCCGCGCAGCGGGTTCACGCCGACGCCTTCGCGGCCGAGGTTGCCCGTGACCATCGCGAGGTTCGCGATGCCCATGACCGTCGTCGAGCCCTGGCTGTGCTCGGAAACGCCGAGACCATAGTAGATGGCGGCGTTCGGCACCGAGGCGAAGAGCCGCGCCGCACCGCGAACCGTCTCGGCCGGCACGCCGGTCTCGCGGCTCGACGGCCTCGGGCGAGTTGCGCGCGTCGAGAATGAACTTCGCGCCAATCCTTGTAGGCATCGTGTTCGCAGCGCTCGGCGATGAACTCTTTGGCCTCGAGACCCTCGCTCAAGATCACGTGCGCGAGCGCGTTGACGACCGCCACGTTCGTGCCGGGCTTGAGCGGCAAGATGGTAGTCGGCCTTGACGTGCGGCGAGCGCACGAGATCGATCGCGCGCGGATCGACGACGATGAGCTTCGCGCCCTCGCGCAAGCCGGCGCTTCATCTGCGACGCGAACACGGGATGCGCGTCGGTCGGGTTCGCGCCGATCACCATGATGACGTCGGCCTTCATGACCGAATCGAAGCTCTTGCGTGCCGGCCGACTCACCGAGCGTGGCCTTCAAACCGTAGCCCGTCGGCGAATGGCATACGCGCGCGCAGGTGTCGACGTTGTTGTTGCCGAAGGCCGCGCGCACGAGCTTCTGCACGAGGTATGTCTCCTCGTTCGTGCAGCGCGACGACGTAATGCCGCCGATGGCGCCCTCTGCCGTACTTCGCCTGAATGCCCTTGAGCTTGTCGGCGGCAAAACCGAATCGCCTCGTCCCAGCTGACCTCGCGCCACGGCTCGTGAATCGACTCGCGAATCATCGGCTTCGTGATGCGGTCCTTGTGAGTGGCGTAACCGAAAGCGAACCGGCCCTTGACGCAGGAATGGCCGTGATTCGCGTGGCCGTCCTTGTTCGGCACCATGCGCACGACCTGCTGACCTTTCATCTCGGCGCGGAACGAGCAGCCGACCCCGCAATAGGCACAGGTCGTGACGACCGAATGCTCGGGCTGCCCGATCTCTATCAGCGAGTTCTCGGTCAACGTGGCCGTCGGGCACGCCTGCACGCAGGCACCGCACGACACGCATTCGGAGTCGAGGAACGGTTGGTCCTGGCTCGCGGCGACCTTCGACGCGAAACCGCGCCCGTCGATCGTGAGCGCGAACGTGCCCTGCACTTCCTCGCAGGCGCGCACGCAGCGCGAGCAAACGATGCACTTGGACGGGTCGAACGTGAAATACGGATTGCTCTTGTCCTTTTCGGCATCGAGGTGATTCTCGCCGGCATAGCCGTAGCGCACCTCGCGCAAGCCCACGGCGCCCGGCCATGTCCTGCAGCTCGCAGTCGCCGTTGGTCGGGCACGTCAGACAATCGAGCGGATGATCGGAGATGTACAGCTCCATGACGTTGCGCCGCACGTCGGCCAGGCGCTTGCTCTGCGTCGTAACCTTCATGCCCTGACGAACCTCGGTCGTGCACGACGCGGGCAGGCCCTTGGCACCCTCGATCTCGACGAGACACAGACGGCAGGAGCCGAAAGGCTCGAGGCTGAATCGGTGGCGCAGAGCTTCGGAATGTTCACGCCCGTGAGGGCCGCGGCCCTGAGCACCGTCGTGCCTTCCGGTACCGTGACCTCCTCGCCGTCGATCGTGAGGGTGACCGTCTTGTCGGTCGCGTTCCGGCTGGCCGGAGTGCCGAAATCGTCCGCCCGTCGATAGGGTTTGTACGCCGTGCTCATAACAGACTCTCCATGCGCCGCCAGCTCATGCGCCGGCACGCGCTTTCAAATCCTCTGGAAAATGGTTCAGAACACTCAAAACCGGGAACGGCGCCATTCCGCCCAGTGCACACAACGATCCACTGACCATTGTGTCGCATAAATCACGCAACAATTCCAGGTTCTTGCTCTCATCGACTCCATCGCGAATTCGGTCGATGACCTCGACGCCGCGCACCGCGCCGATCCGGCACGGCGTGCACTTGCCGCAAGACTCGATGGCACAGAACTCCATGGCAAACCGCGCCTGCTCGGCCATGTCCACGGTGTCGTCGAACACAACGAGCCCGCCGTGACCGATCATCGCCCCGATGACGGCGAAAGCCTCGTAGTCGAGCGCCGTATCGAATTGGGACGGGTGAACATAAGCACCGAGCGGTCCGCCCGCCTGTACCGCTCGAATGGGCCGGCCCGAGGCCGTACCGCCACCGAAGTCATACAGCAGCTCCCGCAACGAAGGCCCGAACCCGACCTCGACGAGCCCACCGTGCTTGACGTTGCCGGCGAGTTGAACCGTCAGAGTGCCGCGCGAGCGGCCCGTGCCGAAGTCCTGATAGAACTTCGCACCCTTGTCGAGAATGATCGGCACCGTCGCGAGCGAAATCACGTTATTGACGATCGTGGGCTTACCGAAAAGCCCTTTGACCGCCGGCAGCGGCGGACGATAACGCACCATGCCGCGCTTACCTTCGAGGCTCTCGAGCAGCGACGTCTCCTCGCCGCAGATGTAGGCGCCCGCAGCTTCGCGGACCTCCAGATGAAAGCTCTTGTCCGAGCCTTGAATCCCGTCGCCGAGCAAGCCCGCGGCCGTGGCCGTCTCGATTGCGGAGCGCATCGTCCGAATCGCTTGGGGATACTCGGCTCGAATGTAGACGAATCCGCGCGTCGCGCCGACGGCCAAACCCGCGATCGTCATACCCTCGATCAGCACGAACGGATCGCTCTCCATGATCATGCGATCGGCGAACGTTCCAGAGTCGCCCTCATCGGCATTGCAGACCACATATTTCTGATCTGCGGGCGAGCCGAGCACGGTCTTCCATTTGATGCCCGTCGGGAATGCAGCGCCACCGCGCCCGCGCAAACCGGATTCGGTCACGGCCGCGACGATCTCTTCGTCGCGCATCTTCAGCGCGTTGGCTAGCCCCCGGTACCCGCCGTTGTCTCGGTAGTCGTCGAGGGAGAGCGGGTCCACGATCCCCACGCGGGCGAATGTCAGTCGCTTCTGCTTGGCGAGGTAGTCGATTTGCTCGGTCAGACCGAGCGCCGAAGCGTGCTTGCCGCCGGTCAGGAAACCGGCGTCGAAAAGGTCCGGGACGTCGCTGGGCGTCACGGGGCCGTAGCCGACGCGCTTACCCTCGACGACGACTTCGACGAGCGGCTCGAGCCAGTACAGGCCTCGCGAGCCGTTGCGAACGATCTCCACGGCTGCGCCCCGACGGCCGGCTTCGGCGGCAATCTGCTCGGCAACCGCGATCGGCACCGAGCGAGCGGGCCGTGGTGTCGGACGGGAACGAATACTTTGACGGTTCGATCGCTCATGGTGACTTCAGAATCTCATCGAGGCGCTCGGGCGTGACGCGGCCATGTACGGTCTCGTCCACCATGACAGCCGGCGAGCAAGCGCAATTGCCGAGACAATAGACCGGCTCGAGGCTGTATTGCCCGTCGTCCGTCGTCTCGTGAAAGTCGATCTTGAGCTTCTCGCGCGCGTATTTCTCGAGCGCGCGAGCGCCCATCGACTGGCAGGCCTCGGCGCGGCAAACGTAGAGCACATGCTTACCGGACGGTCGAGTACGGAAAAAATGATAGAACGTGACCACGCCGTGAACCTCGGCGCGCGAAAGGTTCAGGGCCTTCGCGACGACCGGCACAGCCGTTTCCGGCACGTAGCCGTAGCGGTCCTGAATCGCATGCAAGATCGGCAATAGCGCGCCGGGCTCGTGAGCGCGCGATTCGGCGAGATCGCGAATCGCAGCGGTCTGTTGTTGGTCTTTTTCGGTTGCAGGCATTGTCCGTTTCGCTGCAGGCGTGACACAGCTCCTTAGTATACCTGGCGGTCCCTCCGAGCGGGGACACCGCCGCTCATTTCGATTCGGCTGCGGCAGGATTCACGAACAAGTCGGTGCCGTCCTCGCCGGCGCGCGGCGCTAGACACATGAAGTCCTTCTCGATCAGTATCCTGAGCTCGTCAGTGTCGCCGATCGGTTGACTTCCTTCGATCGTCACCTCGCTCGGGGCAAGCCACGGCTCGATCATTGCTTTCGGCACGTTCACCGTGAGCCGGCGATCGCCGAATTCGACCCCGAGCGCATCCGTCGCGGTGACAGCGACGCCGTACTGCAGGACATCAGTCGGCGAAAAGCGCACGGCGTCTTCGGCTCGACCGATGTCGCCGAGCGCAGCGACCTCGCTTCGGGTCAGTCTGATGCGGACGCTGTTGCCGCGAATTCTCAGTTTCATCAAGGCCTTCTCAACTCAACGGTGCGCATTCTAGCCCAGTGTCTTGTCGGCGTCGTCGATCGTATACAACTGCCAATCGGCACACTGCTAACGGCGCGCCACGCCAGTCGCGGCATGGAGTCTTTCTAAATAGGTGATTAATAAGCGTTTGTCATATAATCCCCGCGCGGAGGGGACGGTGTTCGGGTCACGCGCACGCGGCGGCGCCCGACGTTGAGCTTTGGGAGTGCTGGGAATTCTATGGCCAAGCAAGTAGGTATTAGTGGTTTCGCGGTATACGTGCCGCCCTACCGAGTCGATCTGGAGTCGTGGTGTCAATGGACCCACAACGCCTGGGACAAAACCCGCGCCGTCGTCGGCAACAGCTTCCGAATGCGCGGGCCGGCGCAAAGCGTCTACACCATGGCGGCCAACGCCGTCATGCGCCTCATCGAGCGCTACGGCGTCGACCCTTCGCGCGTCGGCTTTCTCGGCCTCGGCACTGAATCGAGCACCGACAACTCCGCCGGCGCCATCATAGTCAAAGGCATGCTGGACGAGGGCCTCAAGACGCGCGGGCTCGCGCCCTTGAGCCGCCACTGCGAGGTGCCCGAAGTCAAGCATGCTTGCCTCGGCGGCGTGTATGCGCTCAAGCAGGCACTGCGCTATCTGGCACTGGAGCCACAAGATCGCTGCGCGATCGTCGTAAGCGCGGATATCGCCGAATACGCGCGCGGCAGCTCCGGTGAGCCGACGCAAGGTGCGGGCGCCGTCGCCATGCTCGTCGAGTGCGATCCGAAGCTACTCGTCGTAGACCTCGAGCACGTCGGCAGCGCGTCGTCCTACCGCGCGGTCGATTTTCGCAAGCCCGTGCAGCGCAACCTGATCCGAGGCAAGCTCAACTGTCATTTTCAGGATTTGCCGGTTTTCAACGGCAAGTACTCGACGACGTGCTACCTCGACGAAACGTTGCACGCGCTCGACGACATGACGAGCCGTCTCGGTTGCGAGCCAGCCGATTACTACCGCGACCTCACCGCGGCGTTCATGCACAGGCCTTACCACCGGATGCCCGAGAGCGCGCTCGCGATGAGCTACCTGTTCGCGCTCGGACGAGACGGCGAGCGCGGCCGTGAGGAGTTGGAGAAACAGTGCAAGCGCGCGGGCATGGAGGTCGACGACGTCGTCGAGGAAATGCGCTCGGTGCCGGACATCTTGCAACTCGTGAAAGACGGCAACATCGACGCGGACGCCTATCCGCTCAGCATCAAGCTGCTCAAGGAATTTCGCGGCAGCGTCGAGTTCAGCGCCTTGGTTGCGGCCAAGATGTCGCTCGGCTCCGAGATCATGAAGGAAATCGGTAACGTCTATTGCGCGGCGCTACCGGCCTGGATGGCAGCGGGAATCGAGGATGCCTACTTGCGCGGAATCGAGCTTGGGGGCGGCAACGTGCTCGCCGTGGGCTACGGCAGCGGTGATGCGGCGGAAGCCTTTCCAATGACCGTGGCACCCGGTTGGCGTGAAGCGGCCTCGAAGATCCAATTCGAGGCCGCGCTGGATCCCAGCCAGAACCTCACGCAGCAGCAGTACCAAGCGCTGCACGACACGGGCACTGCCGAAGGGCTCAAGGAGCCCGACGACGGCTTCGTGATCGAGTCGATCGGCAGCACCTCGAACGCCAAGTTCAGCGACGAAGGCGTCGAGTACTACCGCTTCGTCGGCTGACGCTCGCTATCGGAGGCGCTTCGCCTGGTCGTCGATGTAGGCGATTAGATCGTCGATCGTGCCATCGCCGAGCACGCGCTGGTACTCGGCTCTCTTCAACGCGAGATCGCTGACCCCGTCGGCGATGATGTTGATGATTTTCCAACCGTCGTCGCGATGCTCGAGCAGGTACTGGAGTGGCACGTCGTCCGCCCCGGGACGAACGATTGCAGCATCGACTTGCGCCCGGCCAGAGGCCAGTTCCTTGCTATCTTCCACCTTGAAGCTATCGGCAGTGAGCTTGCCGAACCGACTCGCATACGTCAGCACACTGAGGCGCTCGAACGCCGCCACGAAACGCTCGCGATCCGCCGGAGCAAGATCCGGCCATTGCCGTCGCAACGCGAACTGCGCGATGTAGCCAAGATCGTGCGTTGCGCCGATGAGCGGCTCGAGCGCGCGATAACGCTCTTCGACCGTAGCTTCCGGGCGGCCGACCGCGAGCGCGACGAGCCCGTGATGCAAGGTCTGCACGGTGGCCTCCGGCGTCTCGATGGAGTAGTGAGCCGGATCGGCCGTGGCCGCCGCGACGGCCAGCAGTGCCACGGCCACCACTACCAATGTGTTACTGCGTAGCTGCATAGTTTCGATTCTTCCATGTCGCCCGCGTCCCGCGCCAGTAGGCGACGGCCGAGCTCCAAGTCATCCCGAGATACAGAGCGCCGGCGATAGGCAAAGTCAGCACCCAGAGCGCGGGCCGCCGGTAGAAACGCGCAATCGGCAGATACGCGAGGCTCATGGCCGCAAGCGCGAAGCCGCCAAGCCCGGCGGCAAGGGGCCGATGCAACACTGCACCGGCGGTTAGACCTGCGAACGGCGCGACGAACACGATCAGCATCAAGCCCGTCGTGATCAGCAGCAGCCATGTCGAATAACGCAGCTGCGTGAACGCCGTGCGGCTCACCATGCGCCAAAAGTCGCCGAGCGTCACATACACGCGCAAGCTCCGAACCGAGCGACTGATTCCGACCCAAATAGGCCGACCCGGCGCTTTGAGCCGTGCAGCAAGAGAGCAGTCGTCGATCAACGCCCCGCGAATGGTGGCAAAGCCACCCACCGAGCGCAGAGACGCGCCCTCCACGAGCATGCACCCCCCGGCCGCAGCGGCAAGACGCCGGCGAGCATCGTTGGCGAGCGCGAACGGATAAATCAACTTGAAGAAGAAAACGAACGGCGGCACGAGCAATCGCTCCCAGAACGTCGTGCAATTGAGCTCGGCCATGATCGAGACGAGCGCTGTGCCGCGGGCTCGTGCTGTACGCAGCAAAGTCGGCAACAATCGCGGCGCGAGCTCTATGTCCGCATCGAGCAGCAGCACGTACGGGCGGCTCGCGTGCTCGAGCGCCTGCTGCAGTGCCCAGAGCTTTCCGCCCCAACCGTCAGGCAGCGGTGCGCCGCGCAACACCTCGAGCTCGATGGCTTCGCCGTCGACGCCGAGAGCGCCGCGTCCGGCGGCATCTGCCGTGCCATCCGCCGATTGGTCGTCCACGACGTATACACGAAGACCGCGGCCTTGAGCTCGCAAAGCGCGCACGGTGCGCTCGATGACGGCAGCCTCGTCGCGGGCGGGAATCAGCACGTCGACCGACGATAGATCGTCATCGGCGTCGGGATCCGCTTCGAGCCGCTCGCGATTACGCCACGGCTGCCAAGGCAGTATGAGCACAGCGCCCCACGTGACGGCCGCTGCGGCGCTCGCAAGGCTCACCCACCACATCATCACGAAATGGCCCGCGTGACGCCGCTCGCTCGGCGCATTGGTGAGCCCGCGGGGCGCAGCTGTCGGGCTAGTCCTTGCGTCGCAGGCCGCCGATCTGGTCGACCGGGATCGACACGCCGGGCGCGTGCCCGCCGTGCAAGACCGGAAGCTCCGGCGCCATGTCCCCTTCGAGCCTAGGTCCGAACATGAATACCGACAGCGCCTTGAGCGGATTGCTGATCGTGTGCTCGACCGCCGTGCCTTCGTAGCCGCAATGCGCCATACAGTTGTCGCACTTCGGATTGCGGCCGACACCGTACTTGTCCCAGTCGGTCGTCTCCATCAGCTCTTTGAAGCTCTTCGCATAGCCCTCGTCGACGAGCAGGTAACACGGCTTCTGCCAGCCGAACACGTTATAAGTCGGGTTCGCCCACGGCGTGCACTGATAGCTCTGATTCCCGGCCAGGAAATCGAGAAACATGCTCGATTGATTGAAATGCCACTTGCTGCCGCGCTGCTTGCCGCGCTTGAAAATGTCGCGAAAAAGCTGCTTCGAGTTCCGGCGGCCCAGAAACACGTCCTGCCGAGGGGCATGCTGATAGCTGTAGCCCGGCGAGATCATGACACCCTCGATGCCGAGCGAGTTCGCGTAATCGAAGAAATCGGCGACGTCGTCGGGATCCTCTCCCGCATACAAAGTGCAGTTGGCCGTGACGCGGAAGCCTTTCTCGCGCGCGAGTTTAATCGCCGCGACGGCCTTGTCGAACGTGCCCTCGCGGCAAACGGACTCATCGTGCCGTGCGCGATTACCGTCGAGGTGGATAGAGAACGTCAAATAGGGCGACGGCTTGTATTGGTCGATCTTCTGCGCGAGCAACAATGCGTTGGTGCACAGGTACACAAACTTCTTGCGCGCTACGATGCCTTCGACGATCTGCGGCATTTCCTTGTGAATGAGCGGCTCACCGCCCGGGATCGAGACAACGGGCGCGCCGCACTCGTCGACGGCACGCAGCGCGTCCTCGACCGACATGCGCTTTCTCAGGATGTCGTCGGGATAGTCGATCTTGCCGCAACCGGCACATGCGAGGTTGCACTGAAATAAGGGCTCCAACATCAGCACCAGCGGATAGCGCTTGTTGCCCCTGAGCTTCTGCTCGAGGATGTACCGCGCGATGCGATAGCTCTGAACTGCCGGGATACTCATAGGATCTCCTGATTCTTCCTCTTATCCGTCCGTGCCAGTGCGGTCTAGCATAACATCAAGGTAATTGCTCCTGATGTGCACCCATTCCATCTTGAACCAAGGGGTAAAGGTCTCCGGTGCGCGCGCGAGCTCGGCCTCGAGCTCGTCGACTGCGACAAAGCGCCAATCGGCGATCTCGGTGACGTTCACGTCGACGGCACCGTCATAGCGGCCATAGTAAACCCAGCAGTACTCATGCTCGGCGCCGATCGACCCGTACTGCGCCTGATACTTGAACTTGTACAGGAATTCGAGCGGGCACTGAAAACCGAGCTCCTGGCTCAAACGGCGGTGCACGGCCTCGTCCATGGTCTCGCTGCGGCGCGGATGCGAGCAGCAGGTGTTCGACCAATAGTTCGGCCACAGCAGCTTCTCGGGGCTGCGCTTCTGCAGCAACAGCTCGTCGTTGCCGTTGAACACGAAGATCGAAAACGCCCGGTGCAACGTGCCGCGCCCGGTGTGACATTCGCTCTTCGACAGGAAGCCCAGCTCGCGATCGAGCTCGTCCACGAGGATGAGCTCCTCGCCGTCGCTCGAGACGATCTCTTCACGCGCCATTGAGATCCGCTCCCAGACTTACGGGCAGGGCTTGGAAACCGGCCGCTCGAATCGCGCTGACGATCGCATCCGTATCGCCGTCGGCAATCGCCACTATCGAGCCTCCGCCGCCGCCACCCGTGAGCTTGGCGCCGAGCGCACCGTTCTCGCGCGCGATGTCGCACAGCTTCTCGAGCTCGGGCGTGGATACCTGCAATGCGTTGAGCATTCCCTGACAAATGTTCATGAGCTCGCCGAGCGTCGCGAGATCGTCGTCTTGAATCGCTTGAACGCCGCGCAACGTAAGCGCGTCGATTTGATCGAAAATCCGCTCATAGAGTTTCTTGTCCTGCTGCCAGGCGTCACGGACGCGGCCGACCGTCTTGGCCGTCAGACCTTCGTACCCTGTCATTCCGATGACGGCCGGAATGGGCTTGCGAATGTTGAGCGGCTCCACGAGGGGGGGATCGCCCGGTCGAAACACCAGCGCGCGCCCGTAGCACGCAAGCGTGTTGTCGAGTCCGCTCGGGCTGCCGTGAGCGACTTTCTCGGACTCGAACGCGAGCTTGTTGACCTCGTCGTCGGTCAAACCAATCTTGAAGTGTTTATCCAGGGCGCGAACGATCGCGACGGCCATGGCCGCGGAGCCTCCGAGCCCCATGCTGCGCGGCACCTCGGGAAACACTTCGATGCGCATGGCGCGCCCGCTCAAGCCGAGCTGATCCAATACGACGCCGGCCGGTCGCTCGAACGAGCGCCGCTCGTTCGGGTTGCTAGCAAGCCGATACTCCACGCCCCAGCGCGGAATCAGGAGGTGAATACCTTCCTCACAGTCCTCTACGAGCGCTTTGATCGCGAGCGGGATGGGCGCGGCAATCGCATGCCGGCCGTACACGACGGCATGCTCGCCGAGCAGAATCACCTTACCGTAGCCGACGCCCATCGCCGCTTCTTGGCTGCGGCGACGGCGGCGATTGCCCTTGGCGCGTCCGCGCTCCTCGTGAATCTCCGCGACGATCTCCTGCGCCTTCCAGACCTTGATCACGCCGCTTTGAATCAGCCGGTCGAGCACTTCGTCGAAAATCTCTTTCGGTGCGCCCGATGCCGTCACCACGCTGCGTGCGTGCAAGGTCATGTGACCTTTCTGAATACCTTCCGTCGCAAGCGCCCGGATCGCCGACAAATTCTGAGCGAGTCCGACAGCCGCCATCACCTTCGCGAGCTCGGTGGCCGACTCGACGCCGAGCAAACGCAAATTGAGCGCGACCGTCGGATTCGACTCGAGAGGTGCGCCGACGATCCCGACCTTGATTGGCAGCTCTATACGGCCGCAAAGATTGCCCTCGTCGTCCGCCCACCATTTCGTCAGCGACGAGTAGCGGCCGCCGCGTGCGGCATACGCATGGGCGCCGGCTTCGATCGCACGCCAATCGTTGCCCGTCGCGATCGCGAGCGGGTCGATGCCGTTCATGATGCCTTTGTTGTGCGTTGCGGCCCGATACGGATCGACCGTCGCGAAATCCGCAGCTACGATAATGCCGTCCCGAGCTTGAGTGCCCGTGTAGCCGCGACCGGCGAGCTGCTCGACCGGAATTTTACACGACGCACGCACGATAGACTTGTCGGTGAGGTTCGACAGGATTCGCAGAAAGACCTCGCCGCCCGTGATCGACTCGATCAGCGGCGCAACGCCCTCGCACATTCCGTTGACGAGGTTCGCGCCCATAGCGTCGCGCGTATCGACGAGCAGATGCACGACGAGCATGAGGTTCCCGCTCGACGGCAGGGGATGCACGAAGAGCTCGATTTCGCGTGCCCCGCCGCCGCGCGCGACCATGTTCGGATGAAAGCTGTTCGCGAGATTGATGATCTCCTGAGCCCGGTCGCGCAACGCCCGCTTCGCGGCTTCCATGTCAGGCAGATTCACGATCTGAATCTGGCCGATCAGGATCGGGTCCGTGGCTTCGGCCTGGAAGCCGCCGTTGCTTCTGACGAGCTTGCAGGCAGATCCGAGCGCCGCGACGACGGACGGCTCTTCGACGACCATCGGTACGACATATTGTTTGTCGTTGACGCAGAGGTTCATGCCGAGACCGAGCGGCAGCCCCATGACGCCGACGACGTTCTCGATCATCTTGTCGGCGGCGGCCAGGTCGAGCGTGTGCTTGCCGGTCGCGAGCGCGCGGAAGTCCGTGTTGTTCAACAGTCCGCGCTCGTGAACGGTCCGCACCCGGTCTTCGACGCTGAGCTTGTAGAACTCCGGTATTCTCAGACGATCACTCACTCTCAATCCGCTCCTCGACGCGCTCGTCGACGGTCAGGCCGGTTGCGGCCGGACGAACATCGACGACTCGAAAACCCCGCTCACCCACCGCGCGCTTGAAGGCTTCGAGCGCCGGACGATCCGCGGCGCACGCTAGCCCCAGATCACCGCCGCCGGCACCGCTGACCTTGTAGGCCACCCCGTGCCGGCGCGCATCTTCGCCGATCTGCAGATGCTCGGCCGTGACGATGTCCGCGCCGATCGCTGCACCGAGATTCTGTAAACCGCGGCCGTATTCCGCGATCGCTCCGACGAACGCGCCCGCCTCTCCCCGCCGGGCGGCTGCGCAGCCGGCTTCTGCGATCCCGCGCAGCGCCCGAAGCTCGCGCGCCGCGCGGTCCGGGTGCTCGGCCTTCCAGGCCCGATAGTGCGCAACAAATTCGGGCGTAGACGCCGACTTACCGGCAAAAATACCCGCGAATCCTACACTGTTCGGCAGCTGGACTGAACCAACACGGGGCAGCCGAGCGGCATCCAGGCGGTATTCGATCACGCCGCCGGAGAAGCTTGCCGCCACGTCCAGTCCACTGCCGCTGCCGCCCTGGAAAGCCCTGTGCAAGTCGATCAGCGACCGAAGCTCGGGCGTCGGAACGTCGTGTCCTGCCCGGCGGCAGTAGGCGGCCCAGGCGCCCGCGAACGCGCAAAGCGCCGCCGCGCTCGACCCGAGCCCGAGCTTGGCGCGGCCCTCGAAGAACGCCGAGGAATCGAGGCGCGCGCGCCAGGCCGGCACGCGCGATGAGGCGTCGACGCCGGCAGCCCGAACGAGGTCGACGAGCGAGACCCCGCTCGGCGCCTCGACGGCGAATCGCCGAACCTCCGGGTCGGGCCAACTGATTTGAAGCTCGCAATCGGGTCCTGCCGCCCGGCCGATTGCAGCCTCGGCATAACGATCCACGGCCAGTACGAGAGCAGGCGCCCCGTCGAGCACGGCGTACTCGCCGAGCACGACGAGCTTGCCCGGGGCCTTCGCGAATATGCTCACACCGGCTCCGCGCCCCGGCCGAGCCCGCTCGTGAGCACGGCCACGACACCCGGCAGCGCACCGAGCGCCGTTTCGACCTCGGCGCGTGCGCCCGGCGCGCAGACGGCTTTGACCTGCGGACCGGCATCGATCGTGAAGAACGCCTCGACACCTTGCGACCGGAGTCTGCGGATCTCGTTGAGACATTCCACGGTGGCACCGTTCCAATACAGCAGCGGCGGCCGGGCGGCCATGGCCGCGGCATGCATCTTGAGGCAATTGTGCTCGGCGACTTCCGCCAGTGCCGCAAAGTCGCGCTTGCGAATGGCCTCGCGGGCGGCATCCAGGTCGGGCGGTTGCGTGGCGACCCACGCGCGGTAGTACGGGGAAGACGCCGCCGAGCGGGTCATGCCGCTGCGCGAGCCGACCGCTTTCTCCCGAGTCGACGTGACCGCGATCACGACCTCGAGCGGCCACGCGCCGGGATCGAGTAATGGCTCGGCGAAGCTGTCGCTGCCGTCGGCGGCACGGCCCGCGTGCATCTCGACGAAGCCGCCGAATATCGAGCGGGCCGCGGAACCCGAACCCTGCCGGGCCAGAATGCTGAGCTCGCGCGCAGTGAGCTTTAGATCGAGGGCGGCGGCGGCGGCCGCGACGAGTGCCGCGAAGCCCGAGGCCGACGACGCAAGGCCCGCTCCGGTCGGAAAGTTGTTTCGACTCGACACGCGCGCGTGCCCGCTGCAACCGGCCCGCACGCGCAAAAGATCGAGACAGGCGGATACTTTGGCGAGCTGCTCCGGACGTTGCCGCCCGTCGAGCGTGAGCGTCGTCGCTGCGAAGCGCCGCGTCGAACTCGACCGTCGTGTCCGTCGACAGCGCGTCGAGCGTAATCGAAATCGACCCGACGGCCGGCACGTTGAGCACCGGGTCGGCCTTGCCCCAGTACTTCACGAGCGCGAAGTTGGCGCCGGCGCGCGCGCGACCGATCTTCGCGCCGGCCCGAGATTCAGAAATAGTCATTCGTCTTGAACCACTCGATTGCCTCCGCGATCGCGAGCTCCGGATCGCGCCAACGGTAGCCGAGCTCGCGCTCGGCCTTGCCGCTCGTGAAATACATGTACTTCGTCGACATGCGCACGCCGTCGAGCGTCACGCGGGGCTCCGCACGCGTGACGCGAGCTATGCCCTCGGCGGCGACGGCGATCGGATAGACGAGCCAGTGCGGCAACCGCACGTTGCTCGCGGGCCGGCCGACACGCTCGCCCACGACGCCGAGAATGCGACGCAAGCTCATGTCCTCGCCGCCGAGGATATACCGCTCGCCGCTCTTGCCGAGCGCGAGCGCGGATAGATGTCCGCGCGCGACGTCGTCGACGTGAACGATGTTGAGACCCGTG
Source organism: uncultured Gammaproteobacteria bacterium (assembly GCA_963786385.1). Lineage (GTDB taxonomy): Bacteria > Pseudomonadota > Gammaproteobacteria > Steroidobacterales > Rariloculaceae > FEN-1219. Next base: position 370,455 of record CAWAYS010000005.1, on the reverse strand, counting down.
TCGACGTAAGCGGGCATGCGACCGGCCGCCGCGTCGAGGATGATGCGGCCGGTCGGCGTCGGCTTGACGTCGCCGGGACCGATGGGCGTCGAGGGATTGACGGTCACCACGGGATACTGCAGCTGCGCGGCCCTGCGCCGCACGGCTTCCTCGGCAAGAAATTTCGAGCGCTTGTAGGCACCGATCATGTCGTCGAGCGAAACCGGCGTATCCTCGTCGGCGGGCTTGCGGTCGGCGTTGATCCCCAGCGTTGCGACGCTCGACGTGTATACCATGCGCTCGACACCGGCATTGGCGGCCGCTTCGAGCACGTTGACGGAGCCTTCGACGTTCGCGCGATACATCGGGGCGGGATCGCGCACCCACAGGCGATAGTCCGCGGCAACGTGAAACACGGCCGCGCACCCGCCGACGGCCCGACGCAAGGACTCGGGATCTGTGATGTCGCCCTCGGCGAGGTCGACGTCGAGCCTCTCGAGATTGCGACGGTCACTGCCCGGCCGGACGAGCGCACGCACGGCGCGGCCATCGGCGAGCAGCGCGCGCACCACCGCGGCCCCGAGAAAACCGTTTGCACCCGTCACGAGATTCATCGAGCCGACCCGCCGCCTGTCTCGCTCGCCATCATGCCGTGAGGTGCGCGGCTCGCCCAAAGACCTTCAGCCACGCCGGCAGCACGATGAGCGTTGCCGACATGCTCGCCGCGAGCCCGAGGGCGAGCAAGATGCCCATGCTCGCCGTGCCCACATGCGACGAGAACGCAAGATTGCCGAAGCTCGCGACCGTCGTGAGACCGCTCGCAAGCACGGCACGCATCGTGCTCGTATCGAACAGCTGCGCGGCATCCTCGGTGCGCATCCGGTGCACGACGTGAATGCCGTTGTCTACACCGATACCGACGAGCAACGGCAGCGCGATGATATTGGCGTAATTCAAAGGCAGATCGATCAGCGCGGTAAGACCGGCCGTGACTGCCGATGCGAGCAGAATCGGCGCGATCACGAGCAAAGTGTCTTTGGCGTCGCGTAGCACGAAAAAGATGATGGCGGTGACCATGACGAATGCGTAGAGCAGCGCGCGCTCGAAAGCCTGCACGACCGTCGCCGAGGCTTCCTGATAGACCACGGGCAAGCCCGTGGCGTGCGGCACCACCGCACGGACCGCGTCGACGAATCGCCTGGCAGCGGCGTTGTCGCTCGCATCCTCGGCCGGCATAACCTCTATCAGCTCACGCCCGTCGCGCGCGAGCCAACGATCGGCAAGTACTTGCGGCAACGCGTCGCGGCCGAAAGGCTCGGCTCGAAGCCCTGTCGCGAGCCGGTGCAGCTCGTCCGGTAAGTCCTGCGTCAGCGCACCGTCGAGCGTACCGAGCGCGAGCGAACGTCGCGCCGGCGTATCACCGCGCAGCTCCCCGAGCAGCGCAGCCGCCGCTCGATGCAGATCACCCGTCTCGGGACGTTGCTGCGAACGATCCGCCAATCGGGTGAGCGCTCGTTCGAGCGCGCCCGAGTCCGCCGGGACGCGCGTGAGATCGTCGAAGCCTGGCCCCATGATCAGATCGATGTCCTGGAGCACGGCGGTCTTCGCCTGTTGGTCCCGCGGCACGAGCGACTCGAGCGTTACGACGCCGCGAACGACGGGTAGACGACGGAGCTCGTCGGCCCACTTCAGAGCAGTGGCATGATCGGGGGCGAGCGCCTGCAGATTCATGAGCGGCGCCTCGCCGTCGGCCGACAACTCGAGCAACGTCTTGACGGACTCCGTCTCCGGATCCCGCAAATGAATCGGATTACTATCGAACGTCACACCGGGCAGTGCGGCAAAGGCCGCCACGGCAACCACCGCGGTTGCGAGGAGCACGAGCCGCGGCCGTTTGTTCAGGAGCATGAACGGCCGTGTGTCGATCCACGTATGCCCTTCGCGCCGCGGCACGGCAGGCGGGAACGATGCCAGAACGGCCGGCAGGAAGGTGAGACTCACGATTAGACTGACGAACACGCCCGTGCCGGCGATGAGCCCGAGCTCCGAGACACCTTTGAACAACGTGGGAATGAACGAGTAAAAGCCCGCAGCCGTCGTCACCGCGCACAGCACGAGCGAGGATCCGACCCCGCTCGTCGTCTCGACGAGCGCGGTTTCGACGCTCGCGCCGCGCGCAACGAGCTCTTTGTAGCGCAAGAGAATATGAATGATGTAGTCACTGCCGAGCCCGACGTTGAGAACGACGAAGGCAACCGACAGCAAGTTCAGGTGGCCCACGGCCGCCGCGGCGAACCCGGCCGTCAGCGAAAGACCGACCACAAGCGCAACCACCGAAACGCCGAGCAGCCGCCATGACCGCAGGGCCGCGTAGAGCACGAACGCGACCATGAGCAGCGTGGCAGCGCCGCCGATCTCCATGCCGCCCGTGACGCTCTTGAGCTCCTCGTTCTCCATCGCGACCGTGCCCGTGAGGCGGACTTTGACGGGCTCGGCCAAGTTAGCGTTGAGTCTCGCCACGATCCCGCGCGCTGCCTCTATGGCGGCCGTGGCCGGCAAGATCCGCGTGTAATCGAGCTCCGGCTGGAGTATGACGAGCTTGCGGGTGCTCCGCGCAGGCCCTCCTTCCACGAGACGGCTCCAATCCAGAGGCGCGGCACGACCGGCCGACACCGAATCGAGCGTCGCCGCTAGCGCGGAGTAAAAAGGCTGGAGAGCTTCGGCACCGCCGGTCGCCGCCGGCGGCTCCGTAGGCGCCGTCAACGTGCGCGTAGCGACGTCGACGACCGCCGTGCCGTCGAACCGGTCGTGCAACAGCCCGAGAAGCGGCTGGGCGGCAGCGAGCCGATCCGCAAGATCGTCGAGCGCGCGCGTCGACAGATACAACAGCCCGTTGCGCTCGAAGAACTCGCCCTCCCCTTGCAGCAAAATCGAGTGAAAGAGGTCGGGTTGCTTGCGCAGGTCCGCAACGAGCCTCTTCGCGAACGACTCCGACTGACTTGCCGACGCGGCATCGACGACGATGATGAGATTGCGATCCCGCACGGGAAACGCGTCGCGAAACTGGATGAAATCCTGGCGCCACGGCAGGGCCGGCGAGATCATGTTGGCCGTATCGGTGTTGACGCCGAGGTGTCCGGCCGCATAGTAGACGCTCGATACGGACGCGAGCGCGAATAGCACGATCGTGAGCCGGCGAAAACGCAGCACGCCGCGCACGGCGACCGCTAGCACTCTGGCAATACCGTCGGCCAACGAGGACATAGAAGCGTTACCGTGCGCTTACCGCGGAGACGAAGACTGCCGCGGTGCCGAAGCGCCGGCTCACGAGACTGTCGGACACTCGATCGAGCGTGCGCCGTGCCGTGCGATATCGGCGCGCAAGCAACAAGAACGAAGCCCACTCCGCAGGGCGCAGCGCAGCACCGAGCGCGGCGCCGAGGCGCGGCTGGCCGTGCCGGTCGACAAAACCGGCGGCACTCGCCGGTAGCGCGTCGGACGACTCGTCAACGACGACCCGCACGACCGCACACGGTGCGCCGGCGCGCGCCGCGGCCGTAGCGATGGCACCGGATTCCATGTCGACGGCCACGGCGCCGCACGCGCCGCCGTGCGCCTTCGCCGCGGGCGTCGTGAGCGGCTCGGGGACGGACAGCAGGTCACCGTCCGTCACTTGGAATTTGCCGCCGAGCACAGCCTCGATCTCGTCGCGCCAAGCGACATGGATCGCGAGGCTCGCCCCGTCGCCCGTCACGACTCGACGCGGCAACACGACAGTGCCGGCCTGAACGGTCGACGCAAGCCCTCCGGCCAGCCCGAAAGAAATCAATCCCGCCGCTCCCGCCGCCAACGCGGCCGTTGCCGTCCGGGCCGCCGCATCGGGACCGGGACCACTTTGCGCGACGACGATGCCTGCGCCAACCGCGCCTGCCCGCACCAGACTCGCGCGCTCGAGGCCCAGAGCAACGAGCACGGCCACGACCGGACCCACGGGCTCGTCACCGGTAATCGCGCCGGGTCCGTCAATTGGCATCGACGCGTCTGCGGGCGCCGGCGGCCAGGGCGGCGCCCGCGCCCGGCGTCGAGAGGTCCGCGAGCGGTAACCCGTCGGCGGCGCGCGCGAACATGAGCCGGAGCGCGCGATTGCTGAGCAGCGTGAGATTGGTCGCGAACACCGTCGCCTTCACCGTGCGGCGCGACACTTTGACTTCGGCACCGGAACGAAACTCCGGATGACGATGGATCTTGCGCAACGTAAGCACGGCCAAGCCGATCGCCCAGAGGCAGAACTTACGTATGCCTGCTTCGCGCTTCGGCACCATGCAGGTGTATTCGAGCGCGTTGCGCAAATGCGCGTGCGCGACACCGATTAGAGAGTGCGAGACCTTCCTTGAAGTCCTTCGACTCGTGAAGCTCCTCGAGTCGCTCGAGGTCGAACTTTCCGTCCGCGAATGACCGAGCGCGGCAGCCAACACGCGCCTGCGCCTCGACGATCGTCCCAGATGTCCTTGAGGATGTTCGTCATCTGCAGCCCCTGCCCGAAAGACACTGCGAGCTGCATCATCTCGCTCGCGACGTTCGGCCAGCTCGGGACTGTGCAGACAGAACAGATCTGTGCACATTTCGCCGACGACGCCCGCAACGTAGTAACAGTAGGTGGCCAGCTCGTCGAGGTCGGCGAGCCCACGCAAGCTCTTGTTGCGCTGAAACTCGGGCATGCCCGTGCACATGATGCGCACGCAGCGCTCGAGCGAAGCACGCTCGGCCGCCGACAACTATGCGTCACGCGGATGATCGGAACCCGCCCGTCGCGAACGAGCTCTCGCTCGGCGGCCAGCACGCGATCCGACAGCAGCGGCAACAAATCCGCGGCAAACGGATCCGCCGCCTCGCGGCCTTCGACGACGGCCACGAAACGGCGATGAAAATCGCGACTTCTGATCGTTGTCGAGACCGACATCGTCCTCGATCGTATCCGCGAGCCGGCACAACAAATAAGCGTTGGTCATGACGACGGCCAATCGGTCGGGCAGGACAGGAATCGTGAGCGCAAACGTTCGCGACACGCCCGGAAGAATGTCGTGCCTGATACTCGAGATCTGCGGATGAGGCGCTCGTCTGTCGGCTCGATTCGGGGTTCACGAATGCTTGCGCCGTGCGCGCTGTTTCGGTGTTACGATGGCCGCATATGATAGCACGGGCCCCGCAGGACGCATTCGCCTCACGTCTCGATCACTACCGCGAACAGAGTCGACTCGCAAGCTTACCGAGATTCTCGGCGCGGATCCGGCCACGCCCGAGCGCCTGCTGAACGCCATGAAGTACTCCGTGCTCGGCGCCGGCAAGCGCATCAGACCGCTGCTCGCCTACGCGAGCGGCGAGCTCAGCGACCTGCCGATGGCGGCCGTAGACACGATCGCCGCGGCCGTCGAGCTCGTCCACGCTTATTCGTTGATCCATGACGATCTGCCGGCCATGGACGACGACGATCTGCGCCGCGGCCGCCCGACGACTCACCGTGCGTTCGACGAAGCGACTGCGATACTCGCGGGCGACGCCTTGCAAGCTCTCGCTTTCGAGATCGCTGTGCGACGGATGCGGCGCTCGCCGCGCATCCCGAGCGCCAGATTCGGGTGATCGCGCTGGCTCGCAGCCGCGATCTGGCCCCGCAGGCATGGTCGGCGGTCAGGTGCTCGATCTCGAGGCCGAAGGCAAGAAGCTCGACGAGGCCGCAGCTCGAGCGTCATCCATCGCGCAAGACGGGCCAGCTCATTCGTGCGGCGATCATGATGCCGAGCGAGCTCGCCGATATGTCCGCCGGAAGCCCGCGAGCGGCTCGACATGTTCGCGCGCGACATCGGCCTCGTGTTTCAGATCCGCGACGATCTGCTCGAGATCGAGCAAGACACGGCGACGCTCGGCAAGAGCGCCGGGCAGCGACGCCAGCAACGAGAAGTCCACGTATCCGTCGACTGCTCGGTATCGACGGTCGCGCGCCGCCGCGCCGACGAACATCTATGACCGCGCGCTCGGCGCGCTCGCGTCGCTCGGCGAGCGCTCGAGGGCTTGCTCTGGCTCTCCGACTTCATTCTCAAGCGCACGAGCTGAACGAACCTTCGGGCACGAGCGCCCGGCGCGACCGATCAATAAGTAATCAGGCTAACGACCGGATGTCCGTCGAGCTTCTCTGCGGCCTTCAGGAACTCGAGCTCGATCACGAACACGCAGGCGGCCACGCGCGGCCTCGTTCTGCTGCACGAGCCGCGCCGCGGCCGCGGCCGTTCCGCCAGTCGCGATCACGTCGTCGACGATCAGATAGCGCCGCCCGGGCTCGATCGCATCGGCATGCACCTCGAGATGGTCGAAGCCGTACTCGAGCTCGTAGCGCACGCTGACGGCCTCGCGCGGCAGCTTGCCGCGCTTGCGCACGAGCTGCAGCGGCAAACCCAGCCGAACGGCGAGCGCGCGCGCCGAAAATGAAGCCGCGCGACTCGATCGCGAGAATGCCGTCGGCGGCAGAAGCTCGCCACGCGCTCGGCGAGCTACTCGATCGTCGCGCGAAACGCAGCCGGATTCGCGAGCAGCGGCGTTATGTCCTTGAAGACGATTCCCGGGCTTCGGAAAGTCCGGCACGTCCTTGATCAACGTTTGCGATTTCTTGCGGTTTCATTGCTGAGCGTAGTGTCCTGGGCGACAATGGCGCGTCGCATACTAGCAAATGACACGATCAGCCGATGAGTTTCTCGCAGCAGCTTGCGTGAACGGCGCCGTCGGCGCGCTGAACGCAGGCGGCCGCGCTGCATCGGTGCGGATCGGATACGCCTTCCGGCGCTCGAGCTCGAGACCGTTGCCGAGCAGCCGCGCCAGCGGCGCAGCGGCCTCGAGGACTTCGGCGACTTGGGCGTTCGACGAACCGCTCGAGCGGCTGCTCGCGCTCGTACCGCGACGAGGCCGCTCTCACGACGCTCGGCCGCGTCACGGTCAACGAGCTCATCGTGAGCCTGCTCGAGAATCTGCTGCGGCTCGAGGCCGAGTACCGTCGATCGCCCGCGATCGAGGCGACGAACATCGAAGCGCCCGTCTTCATCATCGGCCTGCCGCGCACGGGCACGACGCTGCTGCACGGCGCTCATGAGCGAAGACCCCGACAATCGCGTGCCGCGTCACCTGGGAAGTCATGTTCCCGGCGCGGCTTCCCGAACGACGGCCGCACGGCATCGAGCAAGTCGCGACGACTCACGGCCGCGCGGCTCGCGTGGGCCAACCGGCTCGCACCGAAGTTCAAGAAGCATCCATCCGATCGCCGCGGACCTGCCGCAAGAGTGCATCGCGATCACGGCGCAGGTCTTCATGAGCATCCAGTTCCATACGACGCACAACGTGCCGTCCTACGAGGCTGGTTCGAGCGCGGCTCACAAAAGCTCGCGCTACGATTTCCACCATCGGCTCCTACAACATCTTGAGACGCGAGCGCCCGGGCGGCGCTGGGTGCTCAAAGCGCCGGGCCACCTGTTCGCGCTCGGCGACCTGCTCGAGCGCTATCCGGATGCGAAGATCGATCCAGACGCACCGCGATCCGCTGCGCGTCATGGCATCGATGGCGAGCCACGCGACGGTGCTGCGCCGCGCGTTCAGCGACTCGGCCGATCCCGCGCAGATCGCTGCCGATTGGAGCGAGCGCTGGGCGCGCGCGCTCGACGACTTCCTCGCCGTCCGCGACCGTGCGCCGCACGGGCAATTCCTCGACGTCAACTACGACGATCTCGAGCGCGCGCCCGTCGACGACTGTCGAGCGCATCTACGACTTCCTCGGCTGGCCGCTGACCGACACGGCGCGCCGGCGATGCATACCATTCTGCGCGCGAACCCGAAGAACAAGCACGGCGTTCACCGCTACTCGCTCGCCCAGTACGGCCTGACCGAGACACCGAGATCAAGCGCTTTCGCAACTACTGCGAACGATTCGACATCGCCGTCAGAGCGGAAAACTGACGCCGGACCGGCCGGTCTGCTTCAAATGCCGAGCTTCGCGAGGGTATCGGTCACTTCGCTCAACAATCGCGCGAAACCCGGGTGGTCCGCCTCGAAGGCGAGCATCGCGGCTTCCACTCGTTCACGAACGGAGTCGTAGTCGGGCTGGTCCTCGCCGAGCGCCCCCTCCAACTCGTCGGCCAATTGCTCGAGTCGCGCGCGCCCCTCGCCATTGAGGGCACTGGATTCGATTTCCCGGCGCAACTCGTCGAGATGGCGCTGGAGGTCTTTTTTCGACATGAATGCGCTCCGTACCGCAAGATGCCAAGCATAATTGATCGCCGCCTCCGGTGCTGCGCGGGAGTCGCATCGAGCCGGGCTTCCGCCGCGCGGACGGTGATAAGACCAGGGGGGACGAATGCGACTTCGAAAAATCGCCCGCACCGCGCTCGGGATCCTCGCCGTATTGCTTGCCGCCATCGGCGGGATGTTCGGTTATCTCGGGTACGCATCTCATTCAGGCCGCGCTCCGGGGCTCGGACCGCAAGGCCTGCTCGCCCCCTGCCCGCCGACGCCGAACTGCGTGAGCAGCGAAACGGCGGCCGACGCGGCCCATGCAATCGCGCCGCTGCCCGTCGGACGCGGCGGTTTACGGGCGGCTTGGAACGCCCTTCGAGCCGCCATCGTGGCCGACGGAGGCCGAATCGCCGTCGACGACGAGCACTACTTGGCCGCGACTTTCACATCACGCATCTTCAGGTTCACCGACGACTTCGAGGCGCGGCCGGCAAACGACGGATCGGCCATCGAGGTGCGCTCGGCGTCGCGGGTGGGCCGCGGCGACCTCGGTGTGAATCGCGCCCGCGTCGAACGGTTGCGCAAACAACTGACGCCATGAGATCTGGGCTCAGCGCTCGAGCTCGTATTGCAACGCCTCGATGGCGGCCAGCATGTCGATCGTCTCGGTCAGCACGGGAGCCAGCGGATCGCCGTGCTTGGCAAGGCGCGCTCGCGCCGTCCGGATGTTGAAACGTTCGAGCTTCAGTCTACTCGTCACCTGTGGCCACTCGAGCGGCATCGATATAGGCGCGCCGGGAAGGGGCCGTGCGCTGAACGGCCCGACGAGCAGCCGACCGTGCCCGTTTTGAAGATAGTCGAGATACACCTTGCCCTCTCGGTCTCCGACCGCGCGAACGATCGTGGCGATGTCCGGCAATGCTTTGGCCGTGAAGCGCGCCAGCAGCTCCGCAAGCGTACGCGATTGCTCGTAGGTATATCGGGCACCGAGCGGAATCAACACGTGCAATCCCGTCGAGCCGCTCGTCTTGACGTAGGTCGGCAGGCCGATGTCGCGGCACAGCGCGTGAATATGCCGCGCGATCCTGACGACGTGCGCGAGCGGCGCGCCCTTGGGATCGAGGTCGAGAATGCACCAATCCGGACGCTCTAGCGCGCTGACTCGGCTCGACCACACATGTAGAGGAATCGTGCCGAGATTGATCACATAGATGAGCGACGGCAAGTCGTCGAGCACGAAGTAGCGGATCTCTCTCTCGGCCTGTTCGCTCCACATCGTTTCGAGCCGGAGCCAATCGGGGGCATAGACCGGCGCGTCTTTCTGAAAGAACGACTTGCCGTCGATACCGTCGGGGTAGCGCGTCAGCACGACGGGGCGGTCTTGCAGATATGGCAGCAGCCACGGCGCCATCGTCTCGTAGTACTCGATGAGATCGCCCTTCGTGAACCCGTCATCGGGCCAAAACACCTTGTCGAGGTTGGTCAGATCCACCGTGGGACGAACGGACTCCGGCTGCGGCTCGGCCGAAGGCGATGGCAGATCGTCTCCGGGCACGGTGGCCGGCGCGTCGGCGCTCGGCCAGACGCACTCGGCCGCGGCCTTGTCGTCGCGCAGCCGCATGAACACGGGCTGACGCAATAGACCGTCCGCGGTTCGCTGCTTGAACTTCACTTGCACGACGGGGCCTGCGTCGACCCAGCGCGCCCCGCGCTCGGCCGGTGCGCCGAGCGGCGGATCAGCGAGAGGTAGCCCTGCGACGAGGTCGTCGATCGCGTCGATGTCGTGATGACTGAACCCACTGCCGACACGACCGGCGTAGGCCAAAGCGTTCGAGCGGTATTGGGCCAACAGCAACGCCCCAAAGCCGGTGCCCGACTTAGCCGGCACGGCGCCAACGACGACGAAGTCGTCCGACTTGGCGGCATTGATCTTCACCCAATCGGCCGAGCGCCTGCTCACATACGCAGACGCCGCACGCTTACCGACGATGCCCTCGAGCCCCATGCGCTCGACATGCTCGAACATCGCCTCACCCGACTCCTCCACGTGCTCGGAGTACCTTACGGGCCCGATCGTGGGGAGCATGATCTCGAGCAATGCCTTGCGCTCGGCGAGAGCGAGCGGCCGCAAATCGAAACCGTCGAACGAAACGACAATCGAACGCGTAGAGAGTCGCGGGATGCTCGAGGGCCGCCCGCTCGACGTCCGCGCGCCGGCTCAATCGCCCGCGTTTTTGCAGGCGCGCGAAGCTCGGCAGTCCGCGCTCGTCGTTGACGACCACTTCGGCATCGATGACGAAGCTTGCGAACGGCAGCGCCGACACGACCTGCGCGACGTCGGGGAACGTCGCCGTAAAGTCGTGCCCCGCCCGCGAATACAGCGTCGTGCGATCGTCCTTCCTCTCGGCAAACAGCCGGTAGCCGTCGTACTTGAGCTCGAACAGCCAACCGGGCTTCGAGAATGGCTTGCCGGGAGTGGCAAGCATCGGACGCAACCGTCGCGCGTCCACGGCGCGGCGCTTTGCGCCGAGGCGCTCGAGCCGCGTCACGAGCGCGCCGCTGCGGTCGTCGCCATGACCGACTTGCTCGACCGTGCGCCCGGAAAGCACCGAATCATCGGGATAATCCGCCGTATTGCGTTCGTTGGCGTAGCCGTCGCGCTCTTTGATCAGCAGCCACTCGTTTTTGCCGCGTCGCGTCTTCACGAGCGTCCACTTGCCGCGCAGCTTGTAGCCGCGAAGCTCGAAGAGCAGCTTGCCGCTCGTCAGCCCTTCGGCCGGGTCGTTGAGGGCCACCCAGCGCCCCTGATCCCAGACGATCACGGCGCCTGCCCCGTAATTGCCGGTCGGTATGAGACCTTCGAAGTCGACGTAATCGACGGGATGATCCTCGACGTGGACGGCGAGCCGCTTGTCGGCCGGGTTCGGCGACGGCCCCTTCGGCACGGCCCAAGACTTCAGCACGCCGTCGAGCTCGAGCCTGAAGTCGTAGTGTCGAGCCCGAGCCGCGTGCAGCTGCACGACGAATCGATGACCGTCACGACGTGCCGGACCGAAAGGCTCCGGCGTTTGATCCGCCTTTCGCTTTGCGCGGTAAGCCTCTAACTTCTCAGTCTTTTTTGTTGTCACGGCACCGGCGAGCATATATGATCCGGCAATGCCTGCGCGAGCGCTCTCGTCTGCCACTATCTCGTTCGGCCTGGTTTCGATACCGGTCAAGCTGTATTCCGCCGCCGAATCAAAGAGCGCCGTGAGCTTCAATCAAATCCACAAGAAGGACGGCTCGCGCGTAAAACAGCAGCTCATCTCCTCGCGAACCGGCGACGTCGTTCCGCGCGAGGAGATCGTCAAAGGGTACGAGTTCGCGAAGAACCAATACGTGCTGTTCGAGCCCGAAGAGCTCAAGGCCCTCGAGGCAACGGCGACGCACACGATCGACATCGTCGAGTTTTTGACCGCCGACCAAATCGAGCGACGGTATCTCGACAAGGTTTACTACCTGGGTCCCGACAAAGGCGGGGCCCGCGCCTATAAGTTGCTGGGGCTCGCGTTGCAGGACACCGGCCGCGTCGCGCTCGGCAAATATGCAGCGCGGGGCAAGCAGTACCTCGTCATGGTGCGGCCAATGGAAAACGGGCTCGTGATGGAGCAACTGCACTATCCCGACGAGCTCAGAGCGTTCTCCGAGGTGCCGATCGACGATGCACAAGTGAAGCCGGCCGAGCTCAAACTGGCCACTCAGCTCGTCGAGCAAGCCGCCAGCGACGAATTCGTGCCGGAGCACTACAAGGACGAGGTTCGCGAACGCATGCTTGCGCTGATTCAGCGCAAAGTCGAAGGCGAGGATATCAGCATCGAGCCGACGGCCGAGCCCGAGCACAAGATCATCGATATCATGGAAGCGCTCAAGGCCAGTCTCGCCGCGGGCGGCCTGCGCAAACCCGCCCAACAGGCCGAGGACAAACCGGCCAAGAAGAAGCCAGCCGCCAAGAAACGCGCTGCCAAGTAGCGTTGCATGAAAGCCTATTCGACTCGCGAGGTCGCCGAGCTGCTCGGAGTGCCGGTGCAGCGTATTCGTGCGCTGGTGCGGGCGGGCTTGATCGATCCGCAGCGCTGCGGTAACCGCTGGAAATTCTCCTTCCAGGATCTCGTGTTGCTGCGCACGGCCCATGGACTCGTCGACGCCAAGGTGCCAAAGGGTCGCGTATGGCGTGCGCTCAAAGCATTGAGCGAGCAGTTGCCCGCCGATAGGCCGTTGAGCGCCGTGCGCGTGCTCATCGACGGTGATCGCGTCATCGTGCGCGACAGCAATACTACGTGGGAACCCGAATCCGGCCAGACCGTGCTCGACTTCTCGGTGCAGGAGCTCGGCCGTAAAGTTGCCCCTCTGGCCCGGGATTCGGTTCGCGAAGCCCTGAAAAGCGCTCGAACGGCGGATGATTGGTTCCGAGCCGCGCTCGACAGCGAGCAGATCGGCGCGACGGCGGAAGCCGAGGCTGCTTACCACAGAGCCATCGAGATCGACCCTGCCCATGTCGCGGCACTCATCAATCTCGGTCGCTTGAGTCACGTTGCCCACGCTCTGGAAGAAGCCGAGGCGCTCTATCGTCGAGCGCTGGCCGCCGAGCCGGAGCACCCGACCGCACGCTTCAACCTCGGCGTCGTGCTCGAAGACCGCGGGGAAACTCGGGAAGCCATCGAACAATATTGCGAAGCCGCCAGGCTCGACCCGCGCGTGGCGGACGTTCACTACAACCTCGCGAGGCTCTATCAACAAAGCGGCGATCAGCAGGCGGCACTGCGGCACTTCTCCCAATTTCGCGCGCTCACGCGAGAACGCAACGATTGAACCGCTAAGGCACCGCGGCGTGCCGGGCTGCGAGATCGAGAAACGCCTCGGCGAACCGCGGACCGGCCGCTTCGTCCTCATGCTTGAAGAAGACCTGCGCTTCGTCGAGATTCCCACCGGCGAGGCGTTGCACCCATGCGTCGAGCGCACCGTCCGAATAGCTGGATTTTCGTAGCCGCAAATACGTCCAATCGGCCGTCCAGGGCAGATCGCGCGCAGCCGCATCGTCGGTCTCGCTGACGACGAGCGCGAAGTTTCGCCGGCTGAGCACGTCGAAAACGGCATCCTCGAACCACGAATCGTGCCGAAACTCGAACGCGGCCTTCGTACCTTCCGGCAGCAGGCCGGCGAAAGCATCGAGCACGGCAACATCGCAGCGATAGAACGGCGGCAGTTGAAACAGGATCGAGCCCAGGCTCGGGCCGAGCGCCTCGAGCGTTCGAAGCAGATACGTGAGCTCCTCTTCGCAGTCCTTGAGACGTTTCAGGTGGGTGATGCGCCGCGTCGCCTTGACGGCGAAACGAAAGGTACTCGGCACTTGGGTTCGCCACCCCGTCAGCATCTCGGGCCTCGGCAGCCGATAGAAAGTGTTATTGATCTCGACGATCGGCAACCTCGTCGCGTAGTACGCGAGCATGCCCTTGGCGGGCAGCTTCGCGGGATAGAAGGGCCCCTTCCACTCTTTGTACGAGAAACCGCTCGTCCCGGCAGAAATACGCACCGCGCTCATTCGCTCGCCCCTCCGAGATCCTGCGAATACGTAGAAATCGCAATGATATACGCCTGCCCAACGCGAGACGCTGTCCAAGTGTTGGGCACGGCCACAATAAGAGCTATGCTTGGCGGCGAGTCATCGTGTTTGCAAGTTGGCACGCGCCGTCATGCTAGGCGAGTGCCATTCGCGATCGCAAGTCGTCGAGGAAGCTCCAGGGCTATAGAACTCACGCGCCGCCGGACGAACAAGATCATCCGTAAAATCGGCGGCAACACCAAAACAGACGACATTAGGGACCCCACCGGAATGGATCAGTACGCTCATATCCAGGCTCGACTCATCGAGAAGCAGAACGAGCTCACGCGACGATTGGAGCGCCTCAAAGAGAACCTCACGGCCGGCAGGAGCGCGGACTCCCAGGAGCAAGCACAAGAGCTCGAGAACGCCGAGGTCGTGGACGCGCTCGGCAACGAGGCACGCACCGAAATCAGCCGGATCGCCAAAGCGCTCGATCAGATCAAGAACGGCAACCTACGGCGAGTTGCGTCGACTGCGGCGAGGACTATTCCGATGGCGAGACTGGAAGCGCTACCCTTTCGCAGATCGCTGCATCCGCTGCGCGACGGCCGCGGAAGCACGCACGGGAATAGCCGCTCGCCGCTGAGGTCGTCAAGCCGCGCTTGCGCGCTTCTGCCCCGCCGCCCGGAGCGGACTCCGCGCCGGCTACTGCCAGCGGTCGAGCTTGACGTTGCACGCGCGCTGGCCCGATAATGCTCGACGGCCGCTCCTTGATCGGGCCGAAGCCGCGGATGCTTGTCCGGCAATCGCTGCGAGCTCGATCGCGAGCTCGAGCCGCTCGCCGTCGAGCTCCGCGCTACCCTCTCGATCGACATCCCTCGTATTCGGCAATCAAGCGCGCGCTCCGTGCCGCCGTTCCCGGCTCCAGCGAAATACATCGAGCTTGCCGTCCCGCGCAGCGGCTTGAGCCGCGCGAGCAACCGCATGACGGGCGAGCACCCACGGCCGAACTCGTATTTCTTGGGCCGCCCCGTGTCGGGATCCGGACGGCAAACAGCGGCGGCGAAAAATGGAACTTGAGCTTGCAGTGGAACCGAAGTTGCGACGCAAGTCTCGCCATGAAAGTCGGTCGGGTGTGAGCCGCGCCACCTCGTATTCGTCCTTGTAAGCGAGCAGATTGAAATAATTGCGCGCAACGGCCTCGCGTAAGGCGGCGCTGCCCGGGCGACGGCTCCTCGATCGCCGCAATCGCTCGACGCGCGCTCTGTATCGCTCGGCATAGGCGCGATCCTGATAGCCGGTCGAGGAATTGCGCGCGCCGCGCGACAACATCCTCGAGCGAGCCGTCGAAAGCTCCTCGGCGTTCTCGTGCCACCGGCCATCTGTTCGACCTGCTCCGGGCTTTCGGCCGCATATCGACCCCAGTCGAATGTCTGCTTGTTCTCTTCGACGTTGCGCCGTACAGCTCGAGCGCGCGGTAGAGGCGACTCGCTCGAAAGCGGCAGCAGGCCGCGCTGAAATGCGAATCCGAGCATGAACACGTTGGCCGCCGATGCTGTCGCCGAGCAACGCCGACGGCGAGCCGCGTCGCATCGAGCGCGGAGACGCGCTCGGGTCGCGGCAGGCGGAACGCAGAGCTCCGCGAGCAGGCGCTGTTACCGGGAAACGTGAAATCGCGGTTCGCCAATGAAGCTCGGAGGCATCTCCTCGTGCGTGTTGACGATCGACGGTCGAGCGCTCGGCCGACAGCATCGACAACGGCTCCCGGCCGGCTGCGACGATGAGATCGGCGCCGAGCAGCAGATCCACCTTGACCGGCGGGGATGCGCATGCCATGCATGCTCGACGATCGTTCCGCGATGCGCACGTGCGAGAAGCACCGCACCGAACTTCTGCGCGAGTCCGGTCTGGTCGAGCTGCAGCACGACGCTTGCCTTCGAGATGCGCTGCGAGCCCGAGCAAGCCGCTCGCCGTGACGACGCCGGTGCCGCCGACGCCGGCAATCAAGATGTTGTGTACCGCCTGGACCGGCAGGCTGCGAAGGCTCCGGCAGGCTCGGCAGCGACTCCGACGCGAGCGGTCGCGGCGGCATTTCGCCTGCGCCCTGCAACGTGACGAAGCTCGGACAAAAACCCTCCAGACAGCTGAAGTCCTGATTGCACGAAGACTGATTGATGCGGCGCTTGCGCCCGAACTCGGTCTCGAGCGCCATGACCGACAGGCAGTTCGACTGGACGTTGCAGTCGCCGCAACCTTCGCATACGAGCTCGTTGATCACGACCCTGCGATCCGGCGCAACAATGAGGTTGCGTTTGCGCTTGCGATGCAGCTCCGCCGCACAGGTCTGATCGTAAATCAGCGCAGAGACGCCGCTCACCTCGCGCAGCTCCCGCTGCAGCGCATCGAGCTCGCGGCGGTCGTGCACGGCGGTGTCCGCGGGTAGGCCGGAGCGGTCTGCATATTTTTCCGGGTGATCGGTCACGACCAATATCGGCCGCACTCCTTCAGCCGCAAGCTGCCGCGCCACGCCGCCGACGGTGAGATGCCCTTCGACGGGCTGGCCCCCGGTCATCGCGACGGCGTCGTTGAACAAGATCTTGTACGTCATGTTCACGCCAGCTGCGACGGCCGCACGAATCGCAAGAATGCCCGAATGCGCGTAAGTGCCGTCGCCGAGGTTCTGGAAGACGTGCTGCGTCTCCGTGAACGGTGCCTGACCAATCCAAGTGGCGCCTTCGCCGCCCATCTGCGTGTAGGTCACGGTCCCGCGATCCATCCACGCCGCCATGTAGTGGCAACCGATACCCGCCGACGGCGCGGCTGCCCTCCGGCACGCGCGTCGACGTGTTGTGCGGGCAGCCCGAGCAAAAGTGCGGCATGCGCTGCACGTCGGGCGAGACTTCGGCGAGATGCTTCTCCTGCTGCTCGAGAAAACGCACGCGCTCGTCGATGTCCGCGCTGGAGTGGAACTTGCCGATGCGGCGCGCCAGTACGCGAGCAATCAGCGCCGGCGTGAGCTCGCCCGTTGGACGGCAACAACCATTGGCCGTGCTCGTCGTGCTTACCGATGATCAGGGGGCGAAGCTTAGCCTGCCAATTGTAGAGCTGCTCCTTGAGCTGGTTCTCCACGACCGCCGCGCTTCTCCTCGACGACCACGATCTCTTCGAGACCCTCGGCGAACGCGCGAATCGCCTCGGGCTCGAGCGGCCAATTCATGCCCACCTTGAAGAGCTTGATGCCGAGCTCGCTGAAGCGCGCCGCGGATCGATCCCGAGATCGTCGAGGGCTTGGAGCACGTCGAGATGGGCCTTTCCGGTAGTCACGATGCCGAAGCGCGGCAGTCGGCTGTCGATGACGGTGCGATTGAGGCCGTTGACCCTGGCGAACGCCAGAGCCGCATTGAGCTTGTAGCGCTGCAGGCGAAACTCTTGGTCGTTCGGCGGATCCGGCCAGCGGATGTTGAGCCCGCCGGACGGCATGTCGAACTCGGGCGTCACGATCGAGAGTCCGTCGGTGGGCGCCACGATAGTCTGCGTGGCATCGGCGGTTTCCTGAGTGACCTTCAGTCCCGCCCAGCAACCGCTGAAACGCGACAACGCGAAGCCGAGCAATCCGAACTCGACGATCTCCTGGACGTCGGCCGGGTTCAGCACAGGGATCATGGCATCGATGAACGCGTACTCGCTCTGATGCGGCAACGACGACGACTTGCACGTGTGGTCGTCGCCGGCAACTACCAGGACGCCTCCGTGCGCGGAGCTACCGGCGGCGTTGCCGTGCTTGAGCGCATCGCCGGACCGATCGACACCGGGGCCCTTCCCGTACCACATCGAGAAGACACCGTCATACTTGGCGCCGGAGAACAGATTGGTCTGTTGAGTTCCCCAAATCGACGTCGCCGCAAGATCTTCGTTGAGCCCGGGCTGGAACCGCACTCGCGCTTCGTCGAGAAGCTTCTGTCCGCGCCACAGCTCGCGATCGAAACCACCGAGCGGCGATCCGCGATAGCCTGACACGTACCCGGCCGTGTTCAGACCGGCCAGCCGATCGCTGCGCGCTTGCACGAGCAGCAGACGCACGAGTGCCTGCAGGCCGGTAATGAACACCGTCCCGGCCTCGAATCGGTACCACTCGTCCAGCCGTGCGATTTGCCGCAACTGCATAATTTCTTGTGTACGCCCCGAGCCCTGCGCTGGGTCACAAAGACCCGGCATTATGAGCCATTTCCGCCGTCGTTCGCGCGGGCAATTTCCCACTCACGCGGTTGACACCGCTTTCGAGCGAGCCCATCAACCGCTCAACGCGGCGACGAGCACATCGGGATCCACGTTCCCGCCCGACAAGATCACTCCCACCGACTCGCGTTCGCCGTGTCGTCTCTGCAACACGGCGGCCAGGGCGGCGGCCCCGGACGGCTCGAGCACGAGCTTCAGATGCTCGACGGCGAGCGCCATCGCGTTCGTCGCTTCGGCATCGTTGACCGTAACTGCGCCGGCGAGTTCACGACGATTCACTGCAAATGTGATGGCGCCCGGCATCGGTGCACGCAGCGCGTCGCAAAGCGTGGGCGGATGCCCCGTGATCGCGCGTCGTTCCCCGGCTTCGAGCGACATCTGCAAATCGGCATACCCCTCGGGCTCGACGGCGTAGACCGCGCAGCCCGGAAACAACGTCTTGATCGCGAGCGCCGATCCGGCCACGAGCCCTCCGCCGCTGCATGGTGCATATAGCGCATCGAGCTCGACGTGACGGGCACGCGCGACGCGACCGAGCTCGAGAGCGGCCGTGCCTTGACCGGCGATGACGTCGGCGTGGTCGAAAGGCGGCACGAGCGCCGCGCCGCGATCCGCCGCGAGTCGCGCGGCGATAGCCTCGCGATCCTCACGCGCCCGGTCGTAGAGCACGACCTCGGCGCCGAGCTCGCGAGTCCGGGCCAGCTTGATCTTCGGTGCATCCGCCGGCATGACGATGACGGCCGAAATGCCGAGCCACTTGGCGGCGAGCGCTACACCCTGGGCATGATTGCCCGACGAATAGGCCACGACGCCCGCGTTACGCTCGGCATGGCTGAGGCTGAGTATCCGGTTCAGGGCTCCGCGAATCTTGAAGCTGCCCCCGTGCTGCAGCGCTTCTGTCTTGAGGAGCACGCGCGTGCCGGCGCATCGGTTGATCGCCTCGGATTCGAGCACTGGGGTCTCGCGCACCCACGACCGCAGCCGGCTCTCGGCCTCGGCCACGTCGTGCGCAGTCGGCAAAACGTCGGTCATCGGCTTGATGGCACTCCGGACGATAGTCTAGCTCAGGTACACTCGCGCAGCTTCTTGCTGTGCGATGGATCGGCGACAACGATGAATGCTCCGGCTGCGCCTCTCGTCCGCCTCGACCACGTCGACGTCGACGTGGACGCAACACCGGTCCTGCGCGACATCGATTGGCGACTCGAGCGCGGGCAACATTGGGGCATCGTGGGCGCGAACGGCAGCGGCAAAACCACGTTGCTCGGCTTGATCGCGGGCACACGGTGGCCGGCGCCGGGTCGCGGCGAGCGCGTGTACGACTTCGGGCAGGGCCCGCAGCCCGACGCCGTGGAAGCACGCCGCAGAATCGTGCTCGTCGGCCATGAGCTACAAGATCGTTACGCGCGCTGGAACTGGAACTTCTCGGCACTCGACGTCGTTCTGTCGGGCGTTTATCGGACGGACGTCCCTCGCCGCCACCCGCTCGACGAAGAACGCTTCGCGGCTCTGGAGATCCTCGCACGGCTCGACATCGCGCGGCTTGCCGAACGCCCGTTCCTCATGCTGTCGCGCGGTGAGCAGCGGCGAGTGCTCATCGCCCGCGGGGTCGCATTCCGGCCGGCGGTGCTGCTGCTCGACGAGCCTGCGAGCGGATTGGACGCCGCCGCACGAATCGAGCTCGCCAAGATGATCGAGCTCATCGGGAAACGGATCACGCTCGTCGTGAGTGCGCACGTGGCCGCCGATTTACCCCCGACGATCTCGCACGTGCTGTATGTCGAACACGGACGAATCGTGCCCGGCAGCGTGGCGCGCCCGGCGGGGCGGCGCGCGGCGCCCAGCCGAAAAGAACCCTCGGCCTCTTGCCGAGCGCAATAAGCCACCCGGACCACCTCTCGTCGAGCTCGAGCACGCGGACGTATGGCTGGGCTCGCGCCGTGTATTGACCGATCTCAGTTGGCGCCTCGAGCCCAATCAGCAATGGCTCGTCACGGGCCCGAACGGCTCGGGCAAAAGCAGCTTCTTGCGCTTGCTGCACGGCCAACTTCGACCGGCTCTCGGCAGCGAGATCCGCTGGCCCGCGCTCGGTAATCCGCGCAACGTGTGGCGCCTGCGCCGTAGCGTCGCATGGCTTTCGCCCGAGCTTCAAGCCGCCTATCGTTTTCCGACGACGGTGCGCGACTGCGTGGCTTCGGGATTCGACTCGAGCGTCGGTCTGACGCGCGAGATCACTGCCGCCGAGCATGAGCGAGTCATGCAGCTACTCGGCGACTTCGACCTCGCGGAGCTGGCCGCTCGACCATTGTCCTCGCTGTCTTACGGGCAGGCGCGTCGCGCGTTGATCGCGCGCGCCCTTGCGAACCGGCCGCGCCTGCTGCTGCTCGACGAGCCGTGGGAAGGGTTGGACGCCGAGATGTCTGCTTTGCTCAATACCGAGCTCGAAACCGTCGTCGCTCACGGCACACAGCTCGTCTGTGCCTCGCACCTCACGGCACATCGCGAGCACTTCACGCACGAGCTCGCGCTCGTAGGTGGGAAGGCCGTGCATGCGGGTCGCGTGAACGCGAGAAGCTAACGCTCCGCGGGGCTGGCCATTTGTAGGCAAAGCCGACTGCGGTCGCTACCATGGCCGGCACTCTCGGCCCGAGGCCACTCGATATGCAGCTCCAAGGGAAAACGGTATTGATCACCGGCGCAGGCCGCGGGCTCGGCGCCGCCATGGCCCAGGGGCTCGCCCGGCGCGGGGCGAATCTCGCGCTCGTCGATCTCGACGAAGCAGGTTTGCGCGCGACCGCGGCCCGATGCGTTGCCCTAGGCGCGCGCGCGGAGATCTACATCGCCAGCGTCGCCGACGAAGCCGACGTCGTCGGAACGTTCGACAGAGTGGCGGCCGACTTCGAGCGCCTCGACGCCGCGATCGCAAACGCGGGCATCTTGCGCGACGGGTTGCTGATCAAAGCCAAAGACGGCGTCGTCACGGACAAACTCAGTTTGGCGCAATGGCAAGCAGTGATCGACGTGAACCTCACCGGCGTCTTTCTTTGCGGCCGGGAAGCCGCCGAGAGAATGGTACGACTCGGCAACGGCGGCTGCATCGTCAATATCGCGAGCTTGTCCCGCGCAGGCAATTTCGGGCAGAGCAATTATTCGGCAGCCAAAGCCGGCGTCGCGGCTCTCACGGTCGTTTGGTCGAAAGAGCTCGCGCGTTTCGGCATTCGCTGTAACGCCATCGCTCCGGGATTCATAAAAACGGAGATGGTTGCGAGCATGAAGCCCGAGATGCTCGACAAGATGGCGGCCGGCATCCCGCTCAAGAGGCTCGGAGCTCCCGAGGAAATCGCCCATGCCGCCGCGTTCCTTTTGGAGAACGACTACGTCAACGGTCGAGTGCTCGAGATCGACGGGGGCCAACGGCTGTAGCCACTCACCGGATCCACGCAACGGCGCCAGCCGCACACTCCGAAAAAGAAGGGCCGGCAACCCCAAGGAGTTGCCGGCCAAATCGAAGGAACGCTAGTGGAGAAGGACAGCTAACCTAGGTTGTAGCCTTGCTCGTCGTGCAGACCGAGATCGAGGCCCATCTCTTCCTGCTCTTCGCTGACGCGCAGGCCGATCACCACGTCGATGACCTTCAAGATGATGAAGCTCAGAACACCCGAGTACACGAGCGTCGTCGCAACACCGATGACTTGCAGCATGAACTGCGAGCCGAGCGTGACTCCATCGGGGAGACCGACGCCGCCGAGACCGCTGTCGATGAAGATACCGGTCAACAAAGCACCGATGATTCCGCCAACGCAGTGGACACCGAAAGCGTCCAATGAATCGTCGTAGCCGAAAACTTTCTTCATCTTCACGACGGAAAGGAAGCACAGCACACCCGCAGCGACGCCGATTGCAATCGAGCCCATCGGCCCGACGAAGCCCGAGGCCGGCGTAATCGCGACCAGACCCGCGACGGCGCCCGAGGCGATACCAAGGGCACTCGGTTTCCCGTGCGTCATCCACTCGGCGAACATCCACGCGAGCGCGGCTGCCGCAGTTGCGATCTGCGTCACGGCCATCGCCATACCGGCGGTGCCGTCGGCCGCAAGCTCGCTACCTGCGTTGAACCCGAACCAGCCGACCCAGAGCATTCCGGCACCGACCACGGTCAACACCAGATTGCTGGGCTTCATCGGCGTTTGCGGGAAACCGCGCCGCTTGCCGAGCACGAGCGCCGCCATCAGACCGGCAATACCGGCATTGATGTGCACGACCGTACCGCCCGCGAAGTCTTTCACGCCCCACGAGCCGAGCCAGCCACCGCCCCAGACCCAATGCGCGACGGGTGCATAGACGACCGTAAGCCAGATCGCCATGAACCACATCATCGCCGAGAACTTCATGCGCTCGGCAAATGCGCCGACAATGAGCGCCGGGGTGATGATGGCGAACGTGAGCTGGAACATCGAGAACACGGTCTCGGGGATCGAGCCGCTCAGGGTGTCGACGCCGACTCCCTTCATGAACGCCTTGTCGAGACTGCCGATGAACAACCCCACATCCGGCCCGAAAGCGAGCGAATAAGCGTAGAGAGCCCAAAGCACCGTTACGAGGCAGGTAATGGCGAAGCACTGCATCATCACCGACAACGCATTCTTCGCCCGGACCATGCCACCGTAGAAAAGGGACAACCCCGGAATCGTCATGAACAGCACGAGTGCCGTCGACGTCAGCATCCACGCGGTGTCACCGGAGTTGAGCTCCTGCGCTGCGGCAATACCGGGCAGAGCCATCATGAGCACAGCAGACGCTCCGGCCCATACCGCGGTGTTTCTAAAGATCTTCATTGTTATCCTCCTATCGCCCTAGAGCGCCGCGTCGCCGGTCTCGCCCGTGCGGATCCGCACCGCGTGGTCGAGATCGAACACGAAAACCTTGCCGTCCCCGATCGAGCCGGTGCCTGCAGCACTGACAATCGCTTCCACAGCCTGCTCGACGAGTGCGTCCGGCACCGCAGCTTCGATCTTGGTCTTCGGGACAAAGTCGACTGAGTACTCCGCACCGCGGTACAGCTCGGTATGACCCTTCTGTCGACCGAATCCCTTGACCTCCGTCACCGTCATGCCCTGGACGCCCGCTTCTGCCAGCGCTTGGCGAACGTCCTCGAGCTTGAACGGCTTAATGACTGCCGAAATGAGTTTCATCGTATATACCTCGATGTAATGCTTGTTATCGGATCATCTCCGTTGAGTTCCCCCTCACTTGGAAAGCGTGAAGTTCTTCTTGATGCCGAACACGATGGCGTTCTCGCCGCCGTTAGCGTCGACGGGCAGATCACTGCTGTGGTCATACGTAAACGACACGTCGATGCCCTGATCCTCGAAGCTCCAGGTGTAGCCGAGCTCGAAGTAGCTGCCGTCGAAGTCGCTGCCAAAGGTGCCGACCTTGAAGTACGGACCCTTCTCGGGCGAGATCGTGATCGACGTGAACGTATAGTCCTGCTTCGGCGAGCTGTCGTAGTTGCCGACGGCCACATCGAGCGCGAAGATCCCGTAGCCGACCCCGAGATTCACCTCTTGATAGGTGTTGTCCCAATCGTCCGTGTAGAAGTAACCGGTGTAGCCGAACTTGTAGGTGACTTTGTCGCCGCCGGCATAACCGAAGTACAGGTCCGTCTCGAGGCCCTGATCGACGTCCGCGCCCCAGGTGCCGACATAAAAGCCACTGTCGCTCGCGTAATCGATACCGCCGTAGGCCGAAGACGGCGCCTGGAGAATGCCGCGGAATATGTAATCGCTGACCCAGCCGACGTTCGCCGTCACCTCGGCTTGCGAGATGGCGGGCGTGGCGGCGGCTGCAGCCAGTACCAAACTGGAGACCAAAGCTGACTTCTTCATGGCGCGTTTCCTCCTTGCGCGTGTCATTGTGATTCGACGGCACCCCATTGCAGCATCCGTGCCATATGGAGGAGCACATACTTTTCAATGGGTTATGAAGGAGACGACCCAGGCGTGGGCAGACGGAATGCCCCGCATTGGTGCAAGACATGCACCGTCACGAGGCATCGTCGTGTCTAGAACGTCAATCGGAAGGGGGCTGGGCGGCCGAGTGACGCCCGCGTCAAACCGGGTCGGGCGCGACTTCGAGGGCGAGCCCGTCCAGCTCTTCGGACACGATGACCTGACAGCTCAATCGCGAACGGTCGGGGTCGAACGTGACTAGATCACGCAGCATTACGTGCTCTTCGAAGCGTCTGGCAGGCAGCCGCGAGGACCAGGACGGGCTCACGTAGACGTGACAGGTCGCGCACGAGCACATGCCGCCGCAGATGGCCTCGACGCTGTCGGGCAGGTCGCGGATAGTCTCCATGACCGAGAACCCCGGCCGCGCCGACACCTCGACGACTCTACCGGCCTTGTCGGTTACGACGAGCTTTGGCTTTGCCATTCGGTAACGCTCGGGTCTCGCGACGAAGCCGCGATGCCGTGATCGGGAAGCCGCGGACTATACCCTCGACGCATGGCGCGAGGCGAGCTACGGCTTTGCGCCGCGTTGCACTACCTGCCGGAATTGTAGGGGTCGAAGCCGCCGCCGGCGCCGTCGCGAGACTCGGGCCCGGACAGACTCAGCTCGATGCGCGACGAACGCTCTCGCCCGCCCTCGGCCGCGGGCTTGCCGTGCCCGGACCGCATCACGGGAACCTTTCGAGTCGGCTCGAGCGCGAGATCCTTGTTCTCTAGCCGCTTCAATAGAATGGACGTGCTGTCGAGCACGTCCCTGGCCCAACGCCAGATGGCTTTGCCGCGGCTGTCGAACTCGACCTTACCTGCCGGCTCCCGTTGCGCAAGCGTCTCGCCGTCTTCCTTGTCGTGATCACGCGCCATATTTAGTTAAACCCCTCCGGGGCTCGACTACGGTGACAGGCTACGCCGATCGCCCGGAATCGGCCGTTAGCGCTATCACAAAACCGGCCGGCTCCTCAGCTGTCGGAACCTCGCAGAGTGTCGAGGGCCTGCGCATGCAGCGCCGGCGTGGCGGCCGCCACCACGAATCCGCCCAGCAAAGGCGGGCGGCCTTGCCAGTCGGTTACGACACAACCAGCCGCCTCGAGAATCGGTATCAGCGGCACGATGTCATAGGGCTTGAGCTTCGCCTCGACGACGAGATCGACGAATCCGGCCGCCAACATCGCGTAGTTGTAGCAATCCCCGCCGAATCGGTTGAGCAGACACGCGGCTGCAAGCTTCGCGAATGCTTCAGCGGACGGCCCAAAGAACATGCTCGGGTGCGTGCATGTGAGCACCGCGCTGGCGAGGGTCGTGCAGGCTCGAGAGCGTAATCTCTCCCGCCGGTCGGGCTTGATGAGCCAGCTGCCGCTCGGCGCACCAAAAAAGACCTCCTCGAGCACGGGCTGCGACAGCAGGCCAAACAGCGGCACCCCATGGTGCGTGAGCCCAACGAGCGTGCCCCAAAGCGGCGAGCCGGTCATGAAGGCACGCGTGCCGTCGATCGGATCGATGAACCAAGTGTAGGGCGACCGGCCGGCGAGCTCCCCCTCCTCCTCGGCGATGATGCCGTGAGTCGGATAACGCTCCATGATTCGCCCGCGCAACACACGCTCGATGGCCCGATCCGCGCTCGTCACGGGATCGAAGTCGCCGTCGCCTTTGTTCTCGATCGTAAACGCGCGCCGGAAATGCGCCTGCGCGATAGCACCGGCCGTGCGGACCAAATCGAGTGCAAAATCCTCGAGCTCGACGATCGAAATGTCGTTCATGCGGCCATTATTGCCAAAAAACCGCCCGGATAAGACAGCCGCACGGTCATCCGGCCGCCCTCGGCGGCACTGCCCGCGGGAGGCCGGGCTCAGGCCGGGAAGAAATCGATGGGCTTCGTCGTCGTGACCGGCTCGACATCCTTGGGCTCGAACTGGAACAGCAGGACGCGCTGAACGAGCTTCTGCTCCAACTCCGGATCACCGAGCTCCGACGACACGACCTCGCAAAACGTCACCCGCCCGTCCGGCGCGATGGTGAGTCGCAATACGAGCTTGCCTTGCAGGGCGGGATTCTGTCGCAGTGCCCGATTATAGAGCGCGTAAATCGCACCTTTGTTGCGATCGAAGACCCGCTCGATCTCTTCGCGGCTACGCGATGCTTTGTCGCTCGCCCCGCCGGTTCGCTGCGCGGCGCCGCCTACCGGGCCGATAGCTTCGACCGGGCTCTCGACTTGCGTGATCTCGCGGCTACCGAGCCCGCCGCCCCCTGTGTTGCGGCTCAGCGCGGCCGTGTTGATGCCGCCACTGCTCTTGCCGATGCGCGACGTGATGAGCGACCGCTCCGTGACGGGCGACGCCCCGGGCGCGGGAGAATCGATGACGGCCGCCTTGTCGAGCCGTTGCACGGCGTCGTTGTTTGCAAGCGCCGACAGTTGCTTGGCAAAGGGCAGCAGCCCGGCGACTTTGGCCCGTGCGCGGGCCTGCTCTGTCGTATCGACGGGCTTCGGCTCGGGCTTGACCTTGGGCTTGGGAGCCTCCTTAGGCTCCGGCTTCGGCTTGGCTCCGCGCGCTCTTGCACGACGGGCTCGGGCTCCGGAGGCACTTCCTTAACGACGGGCGGCGGAGGCGGCGGCGGTTGCTGTCTCTCGATGACGAGACGGGCTAGCCGTTTTGGAATCTCTTGCACTTCCGCCGGGTTACGCTGAGGCACAGGCAGCCACGACAGCAGCAATGCGGCGATCACCGCGGCCGCGACACAGATGCCGACGAGACGGCGAAACTTCGCCTCCTGGTCAGCGCCAGTGGACCACGGAAGGTCGTAAATGCGATACAGGGCAATCGGTTGGCTCATTTCTCAGTCCAGTCCTTTAGCCCCCGGTCAACGCCCTGTCGGCCGTGAGCTCGGGCGAGTCCGATGCCTTCTGCAGCACGGCGAGCGACAGCTGCCCGTAATTCGCCGACGTGCAGGTGGCCATGACTTTCTTGAGCAAACTATACGGGATTTCCCGGTCACCCATGATAGTGACCTCCCTGCCTGCAACGTCATCCTTGACGTCCGGTTGCAGCACGCGCGCAGTCTGCTCCTCGAGCGCAGCCTTGAGCGCCGGAATCACCACGACCTTGCTGGCCATGACGTCGGCGACGCTGGCCACGATGCGACCTTGAACCAGCAGGTCTTTGTCCGTGACGAGTACGACGACGGATTCGCGAGCCTTCTCCTCGGCAATCGAATCCGGCAACCGAACGTCTTTGGCATTCGGCAGCACCTCTACCTCGCTCGAGTTCACGAGCAAGAAGAAAACGAGAATCGTGAAGATGTCCATCATCGACACGAGGTTGATCGCAGAACCACCCTTGTGCCGTTTGTGATGCCGCTCCATCCGCGCGGCGCGCCCCATATAACGCATCGCTCGGCCCTCTAATTCAGCACCGGCGCGTCGCCTATCGACACTTCCGGGAACAACTCGGATTTGACGAAACGCTTCTCGGCGGGATCGAAGCTCTCGGACACCCGCACGCGATCCATGACCGCCACCAACACCTGATACGAAATGTCCGGCTCCAGCAGCAGCGTCGCATCGGCCTTCGCCGGGAATTGCTGTTTGACGCGCGACAGATACGTCGAAAGCTCGTCGAGGTGATAGTCATCGCCGGACTTGGCGATACGGTTCAACGTGCCCGCGTTGCGGTCGCCCACCTCGATGCCTGAATCGCGCACGGTGATCTCGAGCTGAAACTCGGGCGGCTTGTCGTCGCTCGCTTGCGTTTGCGAGGTGGGCAAGTTGAGCTCGAGAATCGCGACCCTCGAGAACACGGCCGTGATGAGCAAGAACGGAGTGAGCACCACCATCAAATTCATGAAGGCGGTGATGTTGAGCTCCGCGGCTTCGCGCCGTCGGTGTCTACGCGCCCGACGCCTACTCATTGGATTTAGCCCTTCGCAACAGCCGGCTTAGCTTCGGCGACGGTCGCGCGTTCGGTGATCGCGTTGAGAAACTTAACCGAGGCCATCTCCAAGCTGTCGATGATCTCGGTCGTCTTCGTCTGCAGCAACGTGTGAATGAGCAATAGTGGAATCGCGACGATGAGACCGAAAGCCGTCGTGTTCATGGCCACGGAAATACTTGCCGAGAGAAGGTCCGCCTTCTCCGCGGGATTGGCCGTGGCAACCGCCGTAAAGGCGCTGATGAGACCCACGATCGTGCCGAGCAGACCGAGCAGTGTCGCGATATTGGCAAACGTCGCGAGATAGTGCGTGCGCTTCTCGAGCCGCGGCATGACTTCCATGAGGCTTTCCTCCATCGCCTGCTCGACGTCTTCGCGACGGCGGGCCGAGCGCACGCGGTTCAAGCCGTAAGTCATGATCTGCGCGATCGCAGCTTTCGATTTTGCGGTCACCTGCATCGCGCCCGACAAATTGCCGGACTTCAGATACGGGGTCACGGAGTTCCACAGCGCCTTGTTCTTGACGGTCGTCATCGTGAGAAACAGCCAGCGCTCGACCGCGATCGCGATGCCGAGCCCGAGCACGATGGCGATCGGGTACATGAACAGGCCACCTTCCTGAAAGAACTTCACGATGGTGGTATAGACTCCCATTGAACTTACTCCTTTGCGCTGTCCCCGTAGAGGGTTTCGTAGTATTTCAGGTGCCTTTCGAACACCTCGGGATCGACCGGTTCGAGCACCTCGTCGAGCAAGGTGTTCACGGGCCGACCGACGAGGTCACCGAGATCGGACTTCTTCCAAGGAACGATGTACAACACCTTAGGCAATTCCTGATTACCGGTAATTGACGTGGTTCCCAGATCGAGAGTGTCCATGACTCGCGAGTTGCCCGGCGATGGTGCAGACGCGACTGCGGCGGGGGGGGCCCGACGGGCGGCTGGCTTGCGGGCGCCTTCGGCGTCGAAGCCCGGTCCTGGCCACCGGCGGCTGCCGGCTCTCGAGGCCGGCTCGGCGCCACCGGCACAGGACCGCGGCTACCGCCGACGTCGACGGCCGGCTCGATATCGGTCGCGCTCGGCGCCGCAGACCGCATGCGCGGCAGCGAGCTGGCAGGGCCGCTGTCCCCGGGCGATGCGGGGGCCTGACCATAAGCGAGCGCACTCACGAAAGTCAGAGCGTTCGCAAGCAGCACGAACCCTTTCACTGGCCGTCCTCCTTCGCGACGCGCGACGCATCGGCTTTGCCCGTGCGCCTGCGCAGGTCGATGATCCAGCCCGCAACCGTCTTATCCGGCTCGGGGAGCGAGCTTTGATACGTCTCGTAATGTTCGAGCGCCTCGTCCGGCTTGCGTAAGTACACGTCGAGCAGCACACCCAAGTTGTAGTGCGCCAAGGCGTAGCTCGGGTCAGCCGCCAACGCACGACGGTAGGCCTGCTCCGCTTCCTCGAACTTGCCTTGTCTTCGCAGCAATATCCCGAGCTGATTGTTGGCCTGCGGGCTATCCGGCGCGATCGCGAGCGCGCGATCGAGCGCGGCTCGCGCGTCGTCGTCGCGCTTGTCATGCATATAGACGATCGCGAGGTTGATTTCCGGTCCCGAATACATCGGATAGTCGTGCACGAGCTGCTCGAGATCGATCTCGGCACCGAGCCAGTCTTCGGCCTGCATCGCGGTCAGCGCCCGACCGTAGGACTGCTGAGCCATCTCGAGGATCGGCTCGGCGGTTGGCGCGCCGGCGTCGGAGCTCGGCTCGGAAGACGCCGACGATGCACGACGGTCACGGCGCCGGCCGCTGCTCTCGGGTTTCGTCTCCGCGGCCGTCTGCGTCTCGGCGCCGGCCTCGGCGACCGCTGCGTTCTGCTCGGCTGCAGCGGGTCCCGGGGTCACTACGGCAGGCGCTTGCACGCCGGCCTGCCGAGGCGTCGAGGCCCCACAGGCGGCAAGCGTCAGCACGACGAGTGCGACGACGGGCCACGCTGCGTCCGTGACATGGAGACAGCGGCGCGTCGAAGCGATATCAGCGAATGGCTTCGACAACGGTCTCTCCCAACTCTGGTTTCGCGTAACGCACGGGCAGCAGCGACGCCAGAGCCTCGAGGCTCTTCTTGACCCATTCGTCGTAGACGCCCTCGGCCGTGCGTGCGGCGTTCACCTCATGGAGCTTGATGGCCTGCTCCTCGAACGGATACGCCTGCTCTTCGAGCAGCACGTCGTATTGCTCGAGCTCTTGGGCCGAAAGCTCCTTCGGCCGCTCCGACGCGAACAGATCCTTGCTGAGCCGGTTGTAGAGTTCCGCGATCTCGTAGTTGGCTGCGGTCGTGACTTCGGCGACACCGTAGTCGGCCGCCTTGCCGTAAGCCGCCAGAGCTTCTTCCATGCGTGCCTGCTTCGTCTTCAAGCTCTTGTCGAGGGGTACGACCAGCCGCACCGTGACGAAGGCGTCGCGCACCGGCTGGGCGAGCTGCAGCTGGGCCTTGGCAGCGAGGTAGCGAGTTCGGTCGTTGCGCTCGGCGCCGGCGCCCGCATCGGCCGCAACGATGTCCTTGAGCCAGCGCGTGCGTTCGGCCTGGTTGCCGCTGGCTTCGGCGATCTCGAGAAGCTTTTGCCGCGCTTCGACGGCTTCCGGAGCCGGATGCGGATAGCGCTCCACGAAGCGTTGATACGCCGTGGCCGCCGCGGCGGCTTGTCCGCTCTTGCCGTAAAGCTCCGCCGCTCTCCAGAGCGCTTCGCGCTTCTCTGCATCCGTGCCGCTGCCGTCGGCGATACGCTCGAACTCACCGGCCGCTTGTGCGCTGTTGCCCGTCTCGACATAGGCGACCGCGAGCTTGGCGGTGACGTCGGCCGTGAGCGCGTGATTCGGAAAGTTACGGCGAAAGTCCTCGAGCACTTGGGCTGCGCGGGGCCAATTCCCTTCTTGGATCAATGCGGCAGCCGCGTCGTACTCGGCCGTCGCTCGAATCGGCGAAGTGGGTGCCGCCTGGCCGACCCGCAGGAAGTGCTCGACGGCCGCATCCAAGTCGCCGGCGTCACGCGCTCGTTCGCCTTGTTTGTATACCGACGACGCGATGCGCTCGATGATGTCGCCGCGCTCTTTGTCGTCCGCCGGCAGCAGCGCCATGACTTGCTGATAGGCCCCCTCTGCGGCTTGATAATCGCCCGAGTCGAAGTTCGAATGGGCAATGACGGTCCACGCCGTGCGCTGCAGAGCCGCCTCCGGCGGCGGACTTCTATCGACGACTGCTTGCGCAACGTCGCGAGCGCGCGTGTAGTCGTTCAGTGCGTAGAGCTTTTCGGCCGCGTCGGTCTGGACTCGCGCCGCTTCCTCGTGCGTGGGATAGGCTTTGACGAATCTCAGGGCGCTTTCTATACCCTGCCGATGCCACTGCGCTAGCTCGTCTCCTTGCAGCTGCGCCTCCTCTTTCGCATACGCGAGCAAAGCGGCATAGCCGGCTTCACCACCGTGCTCATGGAAAGGATATGCGTACGCGGTGCGCTCGTACTCTTGCGCAGCGTCACGGTAATTGCCGCTCTCGAACAACACCTCGGCGAGCAAGAAATTGGTCTCCGCCGCCTTCTCGTCGTCCGGGAACGATTGCAGGAATGCCCGATACCAGCGAGCCGCTGCCGCATACTCGGCGGGATCGTGGCTCGACTGCGCCTGCGCATGATGATACGCGGCGAGGTCGGTCACGTTACCTTTCAGATGCGCAACGACCTCGGGCTGCTGCTCGAACGTGTAGCGCTGCCAATAGGGACTGCCGGGCCCATACGTCTCCACGAAACCCTGCTTGCCGCTCAGCACCAAGTCCGCGAAGCCGCCCTTCTTGTAGGCCTCGATGACCTCGACCTGCAGCAACGGCGCCTTCGAATGATAAGGATCGAGCTCGACGAAGGCGTGATAGGCGGCCGCCGCATCCTGGTAGCGTTCCTGCTCGAGATAGAGGTCCCCGAGATTCGTATAGACGATGAAGGCGTATGGACGCTGGCCGTTCGTGTTGAAGTAGCTCGAGACCGAGCGCGGACCGTCGAGATACGAAAAACTGACCGAAACGACGCGAAACGTGTCCTCGACGAGCTCCTGCTCGGCACGGCCCATTGCGCCGTACAGGACCGCCGGGTCTCGATCGCCTTCGGCGTTGTTGTCTGTCCCGAATTTTCGATCCAGCAGAGTGAAAAACGAGCTCAAGCTGTCCTCGTAGCGCTGTTGCTTGAAAAGCGCCCAGCCGTGCTTGTAGAGGGATTGCTCGTAGAAGCCCGAGTCGGGCCCGTGCTCGAGCACCTGCTGGTAGGCCTGCTCGGCCTCGCGGTAGCGCTTCTCGACGAACAGCGTCTCACCGCGGCGGAACTGTGCTTCGGCGAAGTGCGGTGTCTGCGGATACTCGGCGATGAGCTTGTCGAGCGTGGCAAGGGCATCCTCGTTGTCGCCTTGGGCTTCGTAGGCGCGCGCGAGCTGATACAGCACGAGATCGTTTTTCGAGTAATTCGGGTACGCCTCGAGCAGCTGCTTGTACATGTCCACGGTGCCGCCGAGATGCTCACCGAGGCTCTGCAGATTGCTCTGCAGCTGCTCGGCTTCGGACGTCTCGAGCTGCAAGTCGGCGAGCCGGCGCATCGCTTCGGCACGTAAGGCCGGGTCCTTCGACGCCAGATCGAGAAACAGGCGATAGTTCTCCATCGCTTTGCTCTGCCCGGCTTGGATCGTGGCCGACGTGTCGACCTGCACCTTGGTGTTGTCGAGATCTTTGATCGTGCCGGTTGCCTCGGGCGCCTTGTCGCGATGACCGAAAGGCCAAATCGCCGCTACGGTCAACAGGGTGACGAGCGGGCCCGCGCTCATTTCGCGCCCTCCCCGAGCACGGGGCCGTCGGTCGGCCCGGGAACGCGCGCCGAGGCCCGATCATAGATCGATGCGAGCGCGAACCGCGCCTGCAACGTATAGGTGTTCAGACGATCACGTTGCGCCTTGAGCTCGTCGATCGCCACGCCCTGCAGGAAATCTTGTTGCTTGGTGAGTGCCGCTTGAGCCTGAATCTGCATCGAAAGCAGCCGCGGGGTCAGAGCACCGACGCGAGCGCTGAGCGAACCGAACTTCTTGGGCCAGTCGTCGCGCGCGCTCTCCACCTGGCGGTGGCGCCTCTGAGCCTCGCGCAGCTGCCGGTCTAGCTCGGCGAGGCTCTTCTTCTCGGCCCACAGCCGCGCCTTGTAGTCGCGCCGCAAATCCCAGAGCAAGAGGCCTTTGAGAAAACGTTGCTTGTCACGCAGGTCCGCGGCCGACGGATCGTCGCCGAGCCGTTCGAGGACCGGCTCCATCGCCGTGAGCTTGCGCCAAGTCTCTTGCTCCTTCGCCGTTCCGAGCGCCACTGCATCCTCGCTGCGCTCGATCGCCATGAGGCGCGACTCGAAGTCGACGCGCTTGGCGGCTAGCGCATCGAGATCCACGCTTTGCAAGTTGCCGTCGATCTTGGGCAGACGCTGCTCGTAGGCGCGCTGGCGCGTATCGAGGATGTCGTCGAATGCACCCAAGCTCTGCGCCCAGTGGTCGAGATTCTTGTTGATCTGCAGCAGGTCCCGGTAATTCTTGAGGCCTTCCTGGAACCGATTACTCGCGAGCAACTCGTAAAGGTAACGGCTCTCGACGGTGTCGGGAATCTTGTCCAGGCGCCAATACCAGCCCGAGCTGTCGCCCGACGTATCCGCGTGCTGACCGAGCAATTCAGTGATGAGCTTGCCCTGGCTGATGGCTTCGATGGAGCTGTCCAGGCGCGCGATCTCCGAGTTGAACGCTTCGATCGCGTCCACGTAGTGATCGGCCGCCTGCTTGTCGGCGCCGAGCTGAGCGAATGCGTACGGGACGGCAAGCAAGGACTCCTGCACCGCGGAGTCGAGCAAGTTGCGCTTGCGCAACTCGAGCCAAGGCGCTAGCGCGCCTTCGTAGTCTTGAGTCTCGGCGTCGGCCCAACCGACGCCGAGCAACGCCTTGTTCGAGAACGGCCCGTTCAACCGCACGCGCTGCAAGGAAGGCTTGGCTTCCACGGGATGCGAAGCCTGCAGCCAGGCGTAGCCGAGAGCAACATTGGCCTTGTCGCGCAGCGCCGCAAGCTCGGAGTTCTCCGGATCGAGCGTGCCGACCTCCTCGAGGACGCGCGCGCCTGCCTCCACTTGACCCAAACGGACCAGAGAAACGCCGATGTTGTACTTCGCGTAGCCGATCCAGGCGTCGCTCGGCCGCTTCCATGCCTGTAGAGTCGCAAGCGCCTCGGAGAACTTACCTTGCGCCATCATGACCTCGGCCGTGAGCATCTGGCGCTGGGGCTCGAGCTGGTCGGGCAATACCCCCGTGATTCGGGCCAGTGCGGCCGCGGACTCGTCGAGATAGCCGCGTTGATACCAAATCTTGGCAAGAAAGAACCAGGCCCGATCATGAAGCTCGGGCGTGACCGACTGGGCAAGCACGCGCTCGAAGATCTGACCTGCGAGCTTGTGCTCACCGTAAGACAAATACATGCCGCCGAGTAAGAGCTCGGCATCGGCCGCATGGTGCGGCAGCTCGTTGCGTTCCTGCGCGGCAAGCAACCGCGTGAGCGCCCCGAAGTAGTCTTCCTGAAAGAAGTCGAACAACACCTCGCCGTAAGCGAGATCCTGCACGACAGTTCCCTCGTGCTTATCGCGCGCGCTCGCCGGGAAGGCGACCGTGGCCGCAACCGATGCGGCCGCCACGATGGAGGGAAGGCGGGTCACCGACTACTCCCACTCCTTGACGACGAACTCCGGCTGCTGCTTGGCGGCACGATCGGAAATCGTGAGCTCGATATACTTCGGTCCGATGCCCTTCTCGAACTTCAGCGACGCACCGCGGCGATAGTCGCGCTCGTGAGGCCCCTGCCCCGTGAACACCGCCACGAGCTCGTGCTCACCCGCCTTGAGGTTGCCGACGTACAACCGCTGGACGCCGCCTTTGGTCAAGGCATCCACCTCGCGCTCGGTGTACAAGTAGTTGGTGACATCCTTGTTGTCGAGCTTGAGCGTGACCGAGTCGAGCCCGAAGAAATCGCCCACGTCCATGGACACGAAAACGGCGACTTGAGTGTTCGCCGGGAACAGCAGCTCTTCCTCGAGCAGGAACAAATCTCGATTCAGGTCGAGAACCTCTTTCTTGAGGTCCTGAACATCTTCGTCGAGCGTCCGCGCCCCGGTAGCCTGATCCTCTGGCGCCCCTTTGGGCGCAAAATCAGGAACAGCCGCGGTCGCCGGGCTCGCGGCCACGGCCGCAGCAGCAGTCGCTGTCGCCGACGGGTGCGTCGCCGTTCTCCGCGCCGGCGATCGGCCCCGCGATCACCCATGCCAACAGCACCCCCGAGATCGGCGCAATCCACCTGACTCGCATCTGTCACTCCGTCGTTCTAAGTCGCTGACACTTTCGCAAAGGCCACCCGCTACTCGCGCAGCAGAGCCTGCACGCGCTCGAGGTATTGCTGCTCGGCACCACGCCGATAGCCTTCGAACACGTCGCGCACGATGCCGGAACGGTCGATCAGCACCATCATCGGCATCTTGTCGACGGCATAGCGCTTGCCTACCTCGCCGGCCGAATCGTGCAGGATCGGATACGCGACGCCGAGCGAGCTTGCGACATTGCTCGCCTGGCGCTCGTTCTGGTCGAGGTTGACTGCCAACAGCGCAACGCCGGCATCTTGGTAGCGTCCGTACATCGCGGCCAGCTGCTCGAGCTGAGACCGACAGTCGCCGCACCACGTCGCCCAGAAGCTCAACATCACAATTTCGCCCCGGTATTCGGACAACCGCAGGTTCTCGCCCGAGAAGCTCTTCAAAACGAAGTCCGGCGCCTCCTCACCCTTGAGCTTGGTGGCAGCGGTCACGGCGCTCGTCGCGCACAACAGCGCTGCCAGCATGGCGCCAAAATACGGGGCACTGCGTCGTCTCATGGTCGCGATCCTCGATCGTTTCGTCTGTAAGCACTTTCGATGCACATCGAACAACGGCGCGACCTCGACGGAGTGCAATCTGCTACCCCGGCAATTGCCAACTCCAAGGTGGAGACATAATGCCAACCGGGCCCGGCCACCTTATTGGGTTGCCGGGGCGCGGGTCTATGAGCCAGGTCTCAATCTTCCCGCACGGGGCACGCCGCCCAAATGAAGCACGATCCATGCCAGTCGCATGGGCCGAGCGCACGTCGCGCCGCCATTGGGCTGCAGCCGTCCCCCGTCGTCGGTCGGGCGTCGGCTTGTCGGCGCTTGGCTACAGCCCCATCCCCCGCCGATAGCAGGAATGGGCGGGGGCGCACGTTGTAGATTGTCGCCCGCCGGCGACAAGGGTGACGCAAAACGGTGATCGATCAGCCGACCCAGGCGCGGGCGTTGTCGAAGAGCCGCTGCCACGGCGAGCACTCGGACCACTTCGGGGGATGCCACGACAACTGCACGGTTCTGAAGACACGTTCCGGGTGCGGCATCATGATGGTCACGCGACCGTCGGCGTTGCACAGTCCCGTGATGCCGCCCGGCGAGCCGTTCGGATTGGCCGGATAGCGCTCCGCCACGGTACCGTCGTTCGCGACGAAGCGCATTGCCGTGAAACCGCTCTCGCAACGCGCTTCGGCCTCCGCCGAGGCGAACGCGGCCCGCCCCTCGCCATGCGCCGTCACGACGGGCAACCGTGAGCCCGCCATGCCTGCCAACAAGACCGAGGGACTCGGCTCGATCGCCACGAGCGCGAGCCTGGCTTCGAACTGATCGGAGCGATTGCGCAGAAACCGCGGCCAGAACTCGGTGCCGGGAATCAGCTCCTTGAGCGCTGCCAGCATCTGGCAACCGTTGCAAACCCCGAGGCCGAAGGTATCCGCCCGCGCGAAGAACTCCTCGAATAGGCGTCTCGCCCTATCGTGATAAAGGATCGTCTTGGCCCAGCCCTCGCCCGCGCCGAGCACGTCGCCGTAGGAGAATCCGCCGCACGCCACGATGCCGCGAAACTCCTCGAGCCCCGCACGCCCCGACAGGATGTCGCTCATGTGCACGTCGCGAGCCTCGAAGCCGGCGCGGTCGAGCGCCGCAGCCATCTCACGCTGGCCGTTCACGCCCTGCTCGCGCAGCACGGCGACGACCGGCCGGCGCGGCATGGGCGCTCGCACGCCGCTCGGCCGGCAACGGAAAGGTCAGAAGCGCATTCAAGCCCGGATCGTTCGGATCGACAGATGCCTCGAAAGCCTCGCGGGCGCATTCGGGGTCGTCGCGCAAGGCCTGCATCCGGTACGTAAGCTCCGACCACCGCCGCTGCAAATCGACGCGCGTGCTGCTGTAGAGCACATTGGCGCCACGTCGAACGATGATATCGCCGTGGCTCGCGGGCCGCGCGGCGACGACGTGCGCGAGACCGCGCTGGACGAGCACGCTCTGCACACGCGGCAAGTCGGCCTCGCGTACCTGCACGACGGCGCCGAGCTCTTCGGCGAACAAATACCCGATCGCGTCCGCGGCTTGCGCGGGCATCTCGACGTCGAGGCCAACTCGGCTCGCGAACGCCATCTCGGCCAGCGCGACGAAAAGACCGCCGTCGGAGCGATCGTGATAAGCGAGCAGCAGATTCGCGTGCGCAGCTGCCGTTGGGCGGCGAAGAACGCCTTGAGCCGCTCGGGCTCGTCGAGGTCCGGCGGCTCGCCGCCGTATTGACCGAAGCTTTGCGCCAAACACGAGCCGCCGAGGCGCTGCGCACCGTTCGCAAGATCGATCAGCACCAACACGGTATCGGGCTCTCGCGAAAGCTCGGGCGTCAGCGTGCGCCGCACATCGCGCACCGGCGCGAACGCCGATACGATCAGCGACACGGGCGACGTCACGGCATGCTCGCCGCGACCGTCGCGCCACACCGTTCGCATAGATAAGGAGTCCTTGCCAACGGGAATGGCAATGCCGAGCTCGGGACAAAGCTTCTCGCCGACGGCCTCGACCATCGAGAACAACGCATAGTCGTCATTGCCGTGGCCGGCGGCCGCCATCCAATTGGCCGACAGGCGGATGTCGCCGAGCTCGGCCACGTCGGCCGCCACGATGTTGGTGACGGCCTCGGCAACGGCCAGGCGCGCCGCAGCCGGACCGGCGTGGATCGCCACAGGCGTGCGCTCGCCCATGGCCATAGCCTC
Organism: uncultured Gammaproteobacteria bacterium; assembly: GCA_963786385.1. Taxonomy (GTDB): domain Bacteria; phylum Pseudomonadota; class Gammaproteobacteria; order Steroidobacterales; family Rariloculaceae; genus FEN-1219. The sequence goes on along the minus strand of CAWAYS010000005.1, from coordinate 332,301 downwards.
GCCCGCATACCCTTCGAACGACGCGGTCGTAACGGCCACGTCGCTGACGGGGACTTGCCAAGGGCCGACGAGCTGGTCGCGCGCCGTCATGCCGCCGACCGTGCGATCGCCGATATGGATCAGAAACGACTTGTCGGCGACCGCAGGAAACGCGAGCACACGCTCGACCGCGGCGGCAATGCTCACGTGATCGCGGTTCCAAGGTAAAACCGCAGACTCGACGCTCGCGCTTCGCGCGTCATCTTCGGCGGTTTGCCGAACAATACCTCCATGGGCATTGCGACGGGATCGCCGCCGCGCGTCCGATCACGCACGACCAAGTCTCGGACCGCCGTCAGCTCGCCGATGACGGCATACGGACAGCGCTCGCGCTCGCACAACGCAATCAACCGATCGACGTCTTTCGGCGCAACCGTCAGCATGTAGCGCTCTTGCGACTCGTTACACCAAAGCTCCATCGGACTCATGCCGGGCTCGTCGCTCGGAATGGCATCGAGATCTACGATTGCACCGCAGCCGCTGTGGTCCACGATCTCGGGCACGGCATTCGACAAGCCACCCGCACCGATATCGTGAATGGCGCCGATGGGATTGGCGTCGCCGAGCGCGCAGCAAGCATCGATGACTTCTTGCGCACGCCGCTGCATCTCGGGATTGCCGCGTTGCACGGACGCGAAATCGAGCTCGGCCTCACCGGCACCGCTGCCCTGCGACGAGGCGGCCCCGCCGCCGAGGCCGATGAGCATGGCAGGCCCGCCGAGAACGACGAGCTTCGCGCCGGGTCCGGGGACGCCTTTCTCGACATTTCCCGTGCGAACGTTGCCGAGGCCGCCGGCAATCATGATCGGCTTGTGATACCCGCGCCATTCTCCGTCCACTTCGAGCAGGCACGTACGAAAGTAGCCGGCGAGGTTAGGCCGGCCGAACTCGTTGTTGAAGCTCGCCGCGCCGACAGGACCCTCGAGCATGATCGACAGCGGCGAGACGATTCGATCCGGGCGCCCCGGCAAGCCGCGCTCCCAAGGCTGGCGCCAATCGGGAACCTCGAGATGCGACACTGTGAAGCCCGCGAGCCCGGCTTTCGGCTTCGCACCGCGCCCCGTCGCTCCTTCGTCGCGAATTTCGCCACCGGAGCCCGTCGCCGCCCCCGGGAACGGCGAGATCGCCGTCGGATGATTATGCGTCTCGACCTTCATGACGAGGTGCACAGGCTCTTCCGTGTAACCGTAGACCCCACTCGCGGCATCCGGCCAGAACCACGCGCCGCGCGCGCCCATCACGATTGCGGCATTGTCCTTATAGGCCGACAGCACACCGTCGGCGGCGCGGGCGTAGGTGTTCTTGATCATGCCGAACAGGCTCTTCGGTGCGCGCCGCCCGTCGATGAGCCAATCCGCATTGAAAACCTTGTGCCGGCAGTGCTCGGAGTTCGCCTGCGCGAACATCATGAGCTCGACGTCCGTTGGGTTGCGGCCGAGTGCGGCGAACTGCTCGGCGAGGTACTCGATCTCATCGGACGACAAGGCGAGGCCGAGGCCCACGTTGGCGCGTTCCAGCGCCGCGCCGCCGCCGCCGAGCACGTCGACCGTCGCAACGGGCCGAGCTTCGTGCTGCGCGAAGAGCAGCTCCTCACCGGGCGCGCGCTCATGAGGCTCTCCGTCATGCGGTCGTGTAACAACGGCGCGATGCGTGCAACCTCGGCCGCCGTCAGCGGCGCCGGTCACTGCCAATGCGACCACGCGACCGCGCTCGATCCGGTGCACGGGCAAGCCGCAGATTTTCGCGATATCGGTCGCCTTCGAAGCCCAAGGCGAGATCGTGCCTAGGCGCGGCACGACGTGGATGAGCTGATCGCGCGGGCGACGCATCCCGACCGGCGCCGTCTCCGTAATCGAGCAAGGCCTCGAGCACGCGCGAGCTCGGCTGGCTCGAGCGGCCGCAACGCGTGAACGTAGTGCTCGAAGCGAGCCGACACATTGCCGATCGAGCCGACCGCAGCCTGCAGCTCGGCGCGCAACTTTCTCAACCGGAACGCAGTCTCCGCCACGGGGCCGGCCAACTGCAACATCGTCATGGGTTCGATCTCAAGCTTCGTGCGCTTGCGGGCGAGGAATGATACCGAATCGCACGCACGCGGCACAGCGCAACACGGCAGCGACGGAGAGTCACTCGAGAGAAAGCCATGGAGTCGGCGTGTCCTGCGTGGCCAAGTGCAACGGGTAGCGCGCGTTCTCGAGGGCCGGGCGCAGCGCCGTACGGACTTGCTCTGGCGAGTTGTTGCGCTCGCTCAAGTGCAAGCCCATGACCCATTGCAGCCGCGTGGGGTCGAGACGCGCGAGCAGCTCCGTCGTTTGCAGGTTGTTCAAGTGCCCGAAACGCGACGCGACGCGCGCCTTGAGGGACTCGGGGTATGGTCCGCGCAGCAGCGCGTCGAGATCGTGATTGCATTCCACGGCCATCGCGTCGCAGCCCGCGAGCCGCTCGTACATGTGCGGCGTCACGTGACCGGCATCGGTCAGCAACCCGAGCCTGCGCCCACCCGCAACGAACACGAATTGGCAAGGCTCGCGCGCATCGTGTGGCACGGGATAAGGCTCGACCGTGATGCCGCCGAAGCTCAGAGCGCGATGACAGCTCAGCGCTTGGAATCTCGTGCCGCTACCGAGTCGCGCTGCCCGTCCCGGGCGTCATCCAAATCGGGGTGTTGTAGCGTCGCGCGAACGTTTCGACACCCTGGGCGTGATCGGAGTGCTCGTGTGTCACGAGCAGCGCAGTGACGTCCCGCGGTTCTCTGTCCACGGCGCGTAACCGCTCTTCGACGGTCTTGCGCGCCAGCCCACAGTCGATCAAGAGCAGGGTCGCCGCCGAACTCGACGAGCAAGGCGTTGCCGCGGCTGCCGCTGCCGAGCGACGCGAAACGCAACGTCACTGAGAAACTCTGGACAAGCTCGAAGACGAGGGCATCTTGCTAGCGGTCCTGTGGCCCGCCCTTGCCCCCCTGCCCCGTCGGTGGATACATCGCAACGGGAAACTGTGTGACGTTGCCGCCTTCGGCCGACGTGATCTTGCTGACGCCCTGCTTCTCGACCTCGTCGATCCGCAGCACGTAGTGCATCGGCAGATAGGTCTTCTTGACCCCGGCGAACTCGATCTGGACGCGCTCCTCGGCCGGGTCGACGACGAGGGATTTCCGTGCGTCGAAAACGAGCTCTTCCACCTCGACGAAGCCGAACAGGGGTCCCGTCTGCGTCACGCGCCGCGCGTAAATCTCATACACCTTGCCCTGGTTGAGAAAAATGATCTTGTAGATAGGCTTGGACGACATCTCGCACGACCCCCTGGCGGCCTCCGGAGCTTAGCACAACCCTTCTGAGAGGTTCGTCACAGTCTCGAACGCCGACGCTTAGTAGCTTCACCCGCCAGCGCTACACTCGCGCGCGGGGGAACCGTATTTCGACGGCAGGCACATGAGGCCGAGCCGCAACAGGAAACGATATGGCACTGCGTTTAACAGTCGTCAGCCGGCATCATCAAAGCCTCGGCGAGCGTGGCGCGAAAGAGTTCGGGCACGACGGAGGCACGATCGGCCGATCCCTCGAGAGCGACTGGGTGTTGCCCGACGGACAACGCTACATGTCGAGCCGCCACGCAAGCATCGACTATCGATCCGGCAGCTATTACATCGTCGATACGTCGACGAACGGCGTCTATGTGAACGACTCGGAGCGTCCCGTGGGCCGCGGCAACCCGCAGCGGCTGTTCAGCGGTGACCGCATCCGGCTCGGCGAGTACGAGATCGGTGTCGAGATCGAAGGCGAAGACTCCACGGGCGAGCATCTGTCCGACGATCCCCACGTCGATCCCGTGGAGCGCGCCAAACGGGTTCCTCCGCCGGACCCCACTCGCAACGACCTCATCGACCCGCACGAGATCACCGGTGTCGGCATCGGAATGCTCGTCAGCGAGGAAGCCGAGCCGAGCGCGCTGCGTAAAGCGGCCGAGCTTGCCGCGGCTAACTTGCGGCTCGAGGACGATCCTCCCGCGTCGAGCCACCGCCCGACGGCTCCTGCGGCCCGGGCCAAACCCCGTGCACCGGCTGTCGAGCCCGCGCCCGTCAGCGCGGCCGAGCGTTTGGCGCCGACCCCGAACCGCGCTCGGCAAGCGCCTGCGGCACGGCCGCCGGCCGGTGCAACGGCGCCGACGCCGCCGCCGAGCACACCGCCGCCGAAACCGCGTACCGGTGCCGCCACCGGCACGGCTGCGAGTTCGCTGGACGCTTTCTTTCGCGGCGCGGGCTTGCCCCAGCACAAGCTCGACGACAAGCAAGCCGAGCAACTGTTGCACCGGCTTGGGCAAGTGATGCGCGAGCTCATCGTCGGCATCAGCGAGAATTTGCACCTACGCACCGAGCAAAAGAACGTATTGCGCGTGCCGAACACGACCATTCAGCCGCGCGCGAACAACCCGTTGAAGTTCTCGGCCGGCGTCGAGGAGGCAATGACGGATCTACTGCTGCGCGAATCCAGCGAATACCTGTCGGCGGTCGAGTCGGTCCGCGAGGCCTTCGGCGATCTCAAACAGCATCAGCACGGCTTGTTCTCGGGACTGCGGTCGGCGGTGGCCGACTATGTCGGGCGTCTCGACCCCGAGGAGCTGGAGAGCAAGTACACGACGGGCAAACGCGGCGGCCTCATGAGCGCGGCGAACAAGCTCAAGTATTGGGACCTGTACAAGGATCTCTACCAGCTCGTCACGCAGGGAGCTCCGGGACAACTGCCGCAACAGTTCTTGGAAGAGATGGCCCGCGGTTACGAGCACGCCGGCACACGCGCGAGCCGCAATCCGCAAGCCAAAGTAGGCTAACCTAGCGCTACTTGGGCCCTCGCCGTTCCGGCGCGTGCGGCCGAAACAGCACGACCGTCAAATCGTCGGGCTTACATGGCCGGTCTGCCGCACCCTCGCCTTTCATGCGCTCGCGCGCTCGCTCGACGAGCCGATCCGCCGCCGCCGAGAGCGGCCCCTTGCGGATCGTGTCGACGATCTCGTCGATGAACAAGTTGTCGAACAACCCGTCGCTCGCAAGCAGGACCGTGTCGCGCACCGCGAGCTGCACGGCCGGGCCGACTTCGACACGCATGTCGGGCGAGCCGATGACGTTGAACAGCACGTGCCTCTGCGCATGCTGCATGGCCTCGTCCTCGTCGAGCAGACCCGCCTCGACGGCAAACCCCGTCGGCGAATGCGGCACCACGCGCTGCTTGATGAGCCCGCGCTGACCGACGGCCATGAGCTCGGAATCTCCGACGTGATAACTGCGCAAGCGCGTTGCATCGAGCTGAGCCACGACCAGCGTCGTAGCGGCGCCGCGCGAGAGCGCGAGAACTTCGCGGTTCGCTTCCTCGACCGCATCGAGAATCGCCGGCCGCAGCTGCGGCGTGTCGGGCGGTAGCTCACCGAGCACGCGGCACAGAGTCTGGACAGCCGCGTTGGAGGCCTCGCGCCCCGCAGGCGTACCACCGACACCGTCGGCCACGGCGAGCACGAGCGCGTCCGCGCCGATCTGCATGACGGCGGCCGCGTCCTCGTTCGGTGTGAGCTTCTCGGGCGAGCGCACACTGCGCACGCAAACCTGGCCGTGGGAAAAGACGTGATCGCCTCGCTGGCTCTCGTCCTCGCCGAGATACAGCGCGCACCGATCGTCGGCCGTGCTCATGCGCGCGGCTCCGCGACGTGCGCCATTACTCGAGCGCCTTCGTGCACCACGGGCAGTAGTGCCAATAGTCGGTATCGACGCCCCAGCGGCAGTGCGGGCAGCGCGTCGAGCTCCCCGGCAGCTTCCATGGTCGTTTGGTCTTCGCACGGCACCACGGACAGTAGCGCATGAACGGCATCAAGGGTCCGCGGCATTTCTCATTTTGGCATTTGGCCGTATAGCGCTTGTCGGCATAACGGCGCGTCGTCTCGACTTGAAAGCCCGGTCCATAACACGAGGGACAGTAACGCCAATCGCGCTTCATGCCGCGATGGCAACGCGGACACTCGGCCGGCAATGGGCTCGTCGTGACGTTCGAGGGGCGGCGCAGTACCGCACCAAGGACAGCTTTGCATGAGCTCGGAGACGGGCCCGGAGCAATGTCGGCACTCGAAGCGCGTGTCGAGCGAATGCCGGTATCGTCGCTGAAACTGCTTGAACAGAACCTTCTGCCACAACGACGGATCATCGGCCTTGCGCTGCCGGCTCGCACGGCGCTTCTTCTTACCGAGACCGTTGCGTAGCCGCTTGAATTCACGGTACATCGCGACGGCGTTTTTGAAGCGCTTCTCGGGACGCACCTGAATCGCGCGCCGCAACCATTCGACTAGGCTCGGCTTGAGCTTGGACCGAACCCGCTCGATGCGCAGCGGCGGCCAGTCGTAAGGCCATTCGGGCAAATATCCGGACAGCAGCTCGTAGATGACGAGCCCGAGCGAGAACACGTCGGACTGGAACTTCGGCCGGCCGACGGCTTGCTCGGGTGCGATGTAGCCGACCGTGCCCGAGCCCGAAGCCTTCAGCGTGTGCTGCGCGACCTTCGAGAAGCCGAAGTCCGTGAGCTTGAGCTGATTGTTCGGAAAGAGGATGAAGTTGTCGGGCTTGATGTCACAATGAATTACGTTCGCGGCATGCGCGTGCGCAACGGCCGCGAGCGCCTGCTCGGTGAGCTCGAGCGCCCTGCCCGTCGATAGCCGCCGCCGCATGCGTTCGGCCAACGACCGCTCCCCGAGCGGCATCGCAATGACGAAACGCCCATCGATGAACGACGCATCGCGAATGTGCAGAATATTTTGGTGCTCGAGACGATCTGCCAGCCGAGCCTCGCGCTTGAAATCCGCGAGGAAGTAGTCGGTCATCGCGTTTTCGTGCGGAATCTTCAAAGCGACGCGGACGCCGTGAATCGTATCCACGGCCTGATAGACAGCCGCCATGGGTCCGTCGGCAAGCCGCCGTTCGATACGGTACTTGCCGAGTTTTTGTCGCGCCTTGAGCAAGTCGAAAAACCAGCCGGTGTCGTCGAGCGGCGCCGGTGCGATCCGGCGCTCTTGTCCCCTGGAGCTCAATCATCCGATGGGATCCGGCCGATGGTCAAATTCGCAAGACGCGGGTCGCAAATGCAGACCTCGCTCGCGTGCTAAGATTTTTCGCGAGGCCTCGACACGACTATGCACCGACACGCTCCGCACGACGACGATCATGGCCATTCGCACGCGCATGCGCATGCAGCCAACGAGCGCAGCGTCGCTATCGCCGCGGCTCTGACGGGGGCCTTCATGCTCGCCGAGGTCGCGGGAGGGCTGTTCTCGGGCTCTCTGGCCCTACTGGCCGACGCGGGGCACATGCTGACGGATTTCGCGAGCCTGTCGCTCGCGTGGCTCGGGTTCAGACTCGCGCGGCGACCGGCCGATTGGCGGCGGACCTATGGCTTCGACCGCTTCTCGGTGCTCATTGCGTTCGTCAACGGGATCGCGCTGTTCGCGATTGCGGCATGGATCGTCGTGGAAGCCGCCCGCCGGCTCGTCGAGCAGCCCACCCGAGTACTCGGCGGACCGATGCTCTGGGTCGCCGCGGCGGGCTTGGTCGTCAACGTGATCGCGTTCCTGATCCTGCGCGGCGGCGACGAGGGCAACCTCAACATTCGCGCGGCGGCGCTGCACGTCATGGGCGACCTCTTGGGCTCGGTCGCCGCCGTGGCCGCCTCGATCGTGATTCTCACGACCGGCTGGATGCCGATCGACCCGATCCTCTCCGTGCTCGTGGCCGTGATCATTCTGCATTCGGCCTGGCGCATCGTTGCCGATAGCAGCCACATCCTGCTCGAGGGATCGCCGCCGGGCTTCGACGCGCGCGCCGTCCAGAACGACATCCGGGCGGCCCTGCCGTATGTGATCGACGTTCATCACGTGCACGCCTGGTCCATCAGCCAGGAACGACCGGTGGTCACACTGCATGCGAACGTCGCGGCCGAGACGAGCTCCACGGTCGCGGTCCGCGACATCAAGCGCATGCTCGCGCAGCACTTTCACATCGAGCACGCAACCGTCGAAATCGAGTACGGCGCTTGCATGGACGATCACGAACCCGATCGCGCCTGCTGAAGGACCTCGTCAGCGCAAGACCTTGCCGGGATTCATGATGCCCTTCGGGTCGAGCGCGGCTTTGACGGCACGCATGAGCCCTAGGGCCTCGGCGGATTCGTAGCGTTCGAGCTCTGCGGCCTTGAGAATCCCGATCCCGTGTTCGGCGCTGAAGCTGCCGCCGAGGCGCACAGCGGCCGCGTGAACGCACTCCGTAACCGCCGCCTCGGCCCGCTCGCGAAAGTCATCGAACGCGACGTCTGGCGGCGGCAGCACGTTGAAATGCAGGTTGCCGTCGCCGATGTGACCGAAAATCGACAACCGATGCGACCCGAGCCGGCCGAGCTGCGCCACGGCCGTCTCGACGAACGCCGGCAAGCTCGCGATGCGCACGGAAACATCGTGCTTGACGGCCCCGCCCGCGTGCCTTTCGGCTTCGGGCACGCGCTCGCGCAGCGACCACAGATCCGCTCGCTGCGCGCCCGAGGCCGCGATCACGCCATCATCGACCTCACCGGCCTCGAGCCCTGTCACGAGAACACGCTCGAGCTTCGCGTGCAGCGCGGCATCGTCATCGGCGGACGCCAGCTCGAGCAGCACGTAGTGAGCGTGGCGTTCGCCGAGCGGATCGCGCGCGCCCGGGAGGTGTCGCAGCACGAGATCGAGCGACTGGCGCGACACGTACTCTGCCGCCGTGACCTCGTCAGCGCTCTCGCGCCGTGCGCGACCGAGCAGCCGGCACGCGGCCTCGAGCGTCGGCACTGCCAGCCACGCCGTTTGCCGCGAGCGAGGCGCCGGAAAGAGCTTGAGCACGGCCGCCGCAATGACGCCGAGCGTGCCTTCGGCGCCGACGAATAGCTGCTTGAGGTCGTAGCCGGTATTGTCCTTGCGCAACCCTTTGAGGTCCGAAAGTACATCGCCGCTAGGCAGCACGACTTCGAGCCCGAGCAAGATGTCGCGGGCCGTGCCGTAACGCAGCACGGCCAGCCCCCCGGCATTCGTCGACAGGTTTCCGCCGAGCTGCGCGGAGCCTTCCGAGCCCATGCTGAGCGGCAGCAACAAACCTTCGTCGTGTGCAGCGGCCTGCGCCGCCGCGAGCACGACGCCGGCTTCGGCCGTGAGCGTGAAGCCGACCGAATCGAGCTCGCGGATACGGTTGAGCCGCGACGTCGACAGGACGATCTGGCGCTCGGCGTCGAACGGCGTGGCCCCGCCGCAGTAACCCGTGTTGCCGCCCTGGGGCACGACGCCGAGCCCCGCTTCGTGGCAGATGCGAACCACCGCCGCGCACTCAGCCGTCGACGCCGGCCGGACGACGAGCGCGGCCCGACCGCGGAACAGCCGGCGCTCGTCGCGCAGATACGCGTCGCTATCCGTTTCGGCGACGACCCCGGCCGGCCCGACGACGGCCGCGAGCCGCTCGAGCGCCTCGCTGGGCGTCACGCCGCACCTCGCACGATGCGCCCGCGCGGCATCTTGCAGGTCGAGACAGGCAAGGCCATTGCGACGGCGCCTATTGCGGGTTGGCCAGTCGATACGCGGGGCGCTCGGCGCACCTGGCCACGTACGCGTCGAACACGGGTCGCGGCGCGACGGCTTTCGTCATGACGGCGTAGCCGATCTGAGAGCACACATAGACATCGGCCGCCGTGAACCGATCGCCGAGCAGGAACGGACCGGGCGCCAAAGCGCGCTCGAGCGCGTTGAGCGTGAGGTCGTAAGTGCCGTAACTCAGCGCTCCCGTGTGCTCGACGGGCGGCCGGTTCAACGCGCGGTCGACGACGGCCGGCTCGAGGCACCCCGCTGCGAAAAACAGCCAGCGGTAGTAAGCGCCGCGCGCCGGATCGCTCGTCGCCGGCGCGAGCTTCGCGGCCGGAAACGCGTCGGCGAGATACGCGCAGATGGCGCCGGTCTCGGTCACGACGGTGCCGCGATGCACGATGGCCGGTATCTTGCCCATCGGATTGATCGCAAGATACTCGGCGGACTTGTGCTCTTGTTTCTCGAAGCTCAGCACCTTCACGTCGTACGGCGCACCCGCTTCCTCGAGCATCCAGTGCACGATTCGGCCGCGCGACATGGGATTGTGGTAAAACGTCACTGTGTCGGTCATCGTTCGCTCCGGCGGCAAAAGCCCACTCTAGACATACCTCTCTCGGCCGCGCAATCCACGATCGACAGCCGCGAAATGCCCCCGCCCGCGACGCCCAGCCCAAGCCCTCCCACACCGCGGATGCCGCGCGGCGTTTGGGCGCTAGGGATGGTGAGCCTGTGTATGGACGTCTCGTCGGAGATGATCCATGCGCTGCTGCCGGTGTTTCTCGTGACGGTGCTCGGCGCGAGCGTGACGGCCGTCGGCCTTCTCGAAGGCACGGCCGAAGCGATTGCGTCGATCACAAAAGTGTTCTCCGGCACGCTCAGCGATTGGCTCGGCAAGCGCAAGCTGCTCGCCGTGCTCGGCTACGGACTGGCGGCTGTCACCAAGCCCGTGTTCGCTCTGGCACCCACTACGGCATGGGTGTTTGCGGCGCGATTCACCGATCGGGTCGGCAAGGGCATCCGCGGCGCGCCACGCGATGCCCTGATTGCCGACATCACGCCGAGCGAGATCCGCGGCGCCGCCTTCGGACTGCGTCAAGCGCTCGACACGGTCGGCGCCTTCTTGGGACCGTTGATTGCCATCGTGCTCATGGCGGTACTTGCACGACCGGTTTCGCACGGTGTTCTGGATCGCGGTGATTCCGGCCGCCGTTGCCGTCGTGGTGCTGATTACATTCGTCAAGGAGCCGGCGCACGCACGGACGGGCGGGGCCGCCCGCAGCGCATTCGCCGCGACAGTCGGCACCCTCGGCGCACCGTATTGGTGGCTCGTCGTCGTAGCCACGCTCTTCACGCTCGCTCGCTTCAGCGAAGCGTTCCTGATCCTCAAAGCATCGGCAACCGGTTTAGGAGCCGCTTACGTGCCCGCCGTGCTCGTCATCATGAACGTCGCTTACTCGCTGTCGGCGTATCCGGCCGGCAAACTGTCCGATCACGTGAACCGCTGGGGCGTGCTGGCGGCAGGCTCGGCGCTGCTGATTCTGGCCGATCTCGTCCTCGCGTTTGCAAGCACGCTGCCGGCCGCGCTGCTGGGCATCGCCGTGTGGGGCGTACACATGGGCTTCACGCAGGGGCTGTTCGCCGCGCTCGTGGCCGATACCTCGAGCGCGACGCAACGCGGCACGGCCTTCGGCGTGTTCAACCTCGCCTCCGGGCTCGCGCTCCTTGCAGCCAGCGCGGTCGCGGGCATCGTCTGGGACGCCTACGGGCCGCGCGCCACTTTCGTCGTGGGTGCCACAATCACTCTGGTCGCGGGGCTCGCCGCCGCCGCGCTTTACTGCACCGGGCGGCTGCGAGCGGCGGACTAATTCAAGTCGCGCAAGCCCTCCGTGAGCTCGATCGAGGTGCCCCACGGATCCTTGATGAACGCGATCGCGAGCTTCAGGTCCGGCACCTCTTTGTACGGCACCGTGAGCTGGATACCTTTCTTTTGTAGCTCGTCGCAAAACGCCTTGAGGTTGCGGACCTCGAAGCCGACGTGATCCACCACGCGGCCCGTCGTGCCGACGAGCGGCTCGTCCGGCAGCCAGCTGAAGAAGTTCAGCATGTAGCCGACGCCGGGCAGATCCGCGCCGATGAAATAGTCCGTCTGCCCCGGGCGCAAGGTCGCGTTGAAGGCTTTCATGTACCACTGCTGCATCTCGACGAACTGTTTGTTCACGAAATGCATGTGATGGTGCTTGATCGGCGGCGCATCGGGATCCGTGTTCGTCACGAGCTCGATCTTCACGCCGTCGGGTCCCAGCAGATAGGCGAACTTGCCGTAATTGCCGGCCGTCGGCAGCACGGCCTTTTCGCCAGTGGCCGGCTCGCGGCCGACCGTGACCTTGTAGCCGTTGGCGACCGCGCGAGCGGCCATCGCGGGCACGTCCGGCACGGCGAAGCCGATGTGATCGAACGTCGTGCCGCGCGTCGGTCCGGTCGGCGCCTGATGCCGCAGGAAGATGTAGATGTCCGGAAACTTCACCACGTCCACGCCCTGCGGGCCGAACTTCATGCGCGTGCCGCCGAGCGTATCGACCCAGAACTTCATGTGCTCTTCGATGTTCGTGGCGTTGATGTGATAGTGACCCGCGATGATCGGGGCCTCCTTGTTCGTGAGCTGCGCTGCCGCGCGGCCCGCCGGCCACGACACGACCAGCGCCATAAGGACTAGAGCAAACGTTGCACGCATTTGAATCCCCCCGAGGACGAAAGTCCGTAGGCGCCAGAGTATAAGAGAAGCGCGGCGCTCGAGGAACGGGGTATCGCCGCGGCGCGGCGTGCCCGCACGAGCGCCGTGCCGGCTTCAGCTCCCGCGGCCCACGGCCCGCGGGCCCGTTCCCGTTCGCGGCGGCGGCTGGCCCGTCTGCACGGCCCACAGCGAGGCGTAAATGCCCTGCCGAGCGAGCAATTCCTCGTGAGTGCCCTGCTCGGCGATGCGCCCCGCCTCGAGCACGTAGATGCGGTTCGCATGCACGATGGTCGACAGCCGGTGCGCGATCACGATCATCGTGCGCGAGTGCGAGATGCGCTGCAGAGATCTTTGAATCGCCGCCTCGGTTTCGTTGTCGACGGCCGACGTCGCTTCGTCGAGGATCAAAATCGGCGGATTCTTGAGCAGTGCCCGCGCGATGGAGAGCCGCTGACGCTGGCCGCCGGACAGCTTCTGACCCCGTTCGCCGACGATCGTGTCGAAACCGTTAGGCATGCGCTCGATGAACTCCGTCGCTTCCGCCGCCTCCGCGGCGGCCGCAATCGCATCGCGAGACGCGTGCGGCGTGCCATATGCGATGTTCTCGCCGATCGTGCCTTCGAAGAGAAAGACGTCTTGGCTCACGAAGCCTATCTGTCGACGTAAGCTCTCGAGGCTCAGCGTGTCGATCGACTGGCCGTCGACGAGGATGCAGCCGGCGCTCGGCACGTAGAATCTGAGCAGTAGCTTCACGAGCGTGCTCTTACCGGAACCGGTCTGCCCGACGAGTGCCACGGTGTCACCGGCCGCAATCGACAGGTCGATGCCGTGCAACACGCCGTCCGCGCCGGCGTAGGCGAAGCTCACGTCGCGAAACTCGACGCCCCCCTCGAGCGAGCCTGCGTCCCGCACGCCGGCCTCGTCGCGAATCGCAACCGGCGTTGCAATGAGATCGAGAATGCGGCGCGACGAGGCCATCGCGCGCTCATAGAGATCGACCGTCGTGGCCAAGTCCGTGAGTGGCCAAAGGAGCCGCTGCGTGAGGAACACGAGCACGCCGTAGGCGCCGACGTTGAGCGTGCCGTCGATCGTCATCCAGCCGCCGAGCAGGAACGTCGCCACGAAACCGACGAGAATCGCCATCCGGATGATCGGGATGAAGGCCGAGCTCACGGCGATGGCCCTACGATTCGCCGTCACGTACGCCGCACTGTCGCGCTCCACGCGCTCGGCCTCGTAGTCCTCGGTCGCAAAGCTTTTGATCGTCGTCATGCCGGCGATATTCGACGCGAGCCGCGCGCCGAGCGCGCCGACCCTCGCGCGCACGTCCGCATACAGCGGCTGCGCGCGGCGTTGAAAATAGAACGCGCCGACCACGATGATCGGTATCGGAGTGAACGCGATGACCGCGATCAGCGGCGAAACGGCGAAGAACACGCCACCGACGGCCACGAGCGTGGTCGCCACCTGAATAAGGTTGTTCGCACCGCCGTCGAGAAAGCGCTCGAGCTGGTTCACGTCGTCGTTCAAGATAGTGACGAGGTTGCCCGTGCTGCGGTCCTCGAAGAACGCGAGATCGAGCGCCTGCATGTGGCGGTAGGCATCGAGGCGCATCGCGTGCTGCAAGTCCTGCGACAAGTTGCGCCACAGCACCATGTACAAGTACTCGAACACCGATTCGCAGATCCACACCAAAAGCGTGAGCGCGCCGAGCAATGCGAGCTGCCACTTCGGATCCGCGACGCCGAGATTCGCGACGAACGAATCCTGACGGCGCACGACGACGTCGATCGCAATGCCGATCAGGATTTCCGGCATTACGTCGAACAGCTTGTTGAGAATCGAGCAGGCCGCCGCGAGCACGATGCGCGGGCGGAACGCTCTGGCATAGCGCACAAGCCTGAGCAGCGCGGCGAAGGACGGCTCCGAGGGTCGAGTCATGAGCCAAGCTTAACAGTCCCGCTCCGGCGGAGCCGCCGGGCGTGCGTCGGGTCCGGCGGCCGTTTATTCTTGGCGCAGCACGGATCGGCCGCCGGGCGGAAGCCGCCGGCCCGGGAGAGACGTAGTGAGCGCGACGGCACCGATTTCAGCGGCCTTGGTCGACTTCGACGCGTACGCCGAAGCAATCCGTGCCGAGCAGACCAAAGTCATCTACCGCTATCTACTGCCCCTGCTCGCGATCAACGCGCTCGTGGCAGGCGGCATGGTGTTCGGCCTCTGGAACATCGTTCAATCGAGCTGGCTCGTTGCATGGATGGCCGCGATGCTGGCCGTAATCGCAGCGCGCGCCGGGCTTTACGCCATCTACCGGCGCAAGGCCGGCGAGCGGCCGGATGGCCGATGGCGTATCTGGTTCACGATCGGGTCGGGCGCCGCGGGGCTGCTGTGGGGCGCGGCCGGCGTCGTGCTGTTCCCGCCCGATTCCTCGGAATACCAGCTGTTCATCCTGTTCGTGCTCGTCGGCATGGGCGCGGGCGCCGTGTCCTCACTCACGGCTTACATGCCGGCCTTCTACGCTTACTTTCCGATCTCGATGCTGCCGATAAGCGCGCTGTTGTTTCGCTTGAACGACCCGATCCACATCGGCCTCGGGCTCATGACGGTGGTTTACGTCGCTGCGCTCGTCTTCTTCGGCAACACCATCAACAAAGCGCTCGTCGAATCGCTGAGCCTGCGCTTCGCCAACGTCGATCTCGTCAAGCAACTCAGTCAGCAGCGCGACGAGGCCGAACGCGCCAACATCGCGAAGTCGAAGTTCTTGGCTGCCGCGAGCCACGACCTGCGCCAACCGCTGCATGCCTTGACTCTGTTCACGACGGCGCTGGACGAGCGCATCAAGTACCCCGAAGCACGCCGGATCGTCGATAACATCAACGCCTCCGTTCGAGCGCTCGAAAAGTTGTTCAATGCACTGCTCGACATCTCGCGCCTCGACGCCGGCGTCCTCCAGCCGGAAATTCGGCATTTCGCGTTGCATCCGCTGCTGTCGCGGCTCGTGGTCGAGTACACGCCCGAGGCCGAAACAAAAGGACTCGAGGTCATTTGCGCCCCGTCGACGACCGTCGTGCACAGCGATCCCGCGCTGCTCGAGCGCATACTGCGCAATTATTTGTCGAATGCGATCCGCTACACGGACAATGGCGAAGTTCGGCTCGACGAGACGAAGACCACGGAAGGTCTGCGCATCGATGTCGTCGACACCGGCATCGGCGTCCCCGAGTCCCAACACCGCGCGATCTTCAACGAGTTTCATCAGCTCGGAAATCCCGAGCGTGACCGCGCGAAGGGCTTGGGACTGGGCCTCGCAATCGTCGAGCGCGTCGCACGCTTGCTCGACTCACCCATCGCCGTGGAGTCCGAGCCCGGGCGCGGCGCGCGATTCTCGGTGACCGTACCGCTCGGCGAGCCCGGCCAGGTTACGGCCGAGCCCCCGATGGGCCTCAGCGATCCTCGCCACGACGTAGAAGGCCTGCACGTCGTAATCGTCGACGACGAAGTCAACGTACGCGAAGGCATGACGACGCTGCTCGCCCAATGGGGCTGCAATGTGACGGCGGTGGGCTCCGAGGAGGAAGGCGTGGCCGCGCTGCATGCCACTTCGAGGCCTCCAGACGTCATCATCGTCGACTATCGGCTGCGCGAGGAACGAACCGGGGTGCAGGCCATCGCGCGCCTCCGCCAAACATTCGGCGCCGAGATTCCGGCGTTGATAGTCACGGGTGACACGGCGCCGGAACGGTTGCGAGAAGCGCGCCAGAGCGGACACCCGCTCGTGCACAAGCCCGTTCAGCCGGCAGCGCTCCGAGCGTTCCTGCGCAAGGCTCGTTTGCGTACGGCGCCGGCGGGCTAACTGCGCCTTAGGAGCGGCTTGAGACCGAGCTTCTCGGCAGCCAGCGCCGCCTGGGTGCGGTTCGCGACGTTGAGCACCTTGAAGACCGCCGTGACGTGCGCCTTGACGGTCGCAACCGTGAGACTGAGCTCGCCTGCGATCGCCTTGTTCGACTTGCCCTCGATCACCCCGGCAAGCACGTCGAGCTGACGCGGCGTAAGCCGGCCCGGCCCGCCCCCCGGCGACGACGCGGTCTCCGGCGCGAGGAGCGCGGGTGGGACATAGACGCCGCCGGCAAGCACGAGCCACAGAGCACTCAACATAACGGGCGCGGTTGCTGCTTTCGGTATGAAGCCCATTGCGCCGGAATCGAGCGCGCGCTGCATGTCCGCGCGGCTCTCCGAAGCAGAAAGCACGACGATGGGCAGAAGCGGATAGTCGCGAGACAAAGTGTCGAGCGCCGCAAACCCGTCCTTGCCGGGCATCGCGAGATCGAGCAGCACCAGACCGATGTCGTCGTTCGCGGCGGCACTGTCCAGCGCTTCGCCGAAGTTGCCCGCTTCGACGATCGTCACGTCCTCACCGAGCTGCGACAGCACGTGGCGCATCCCTTCTCGAAACAAAGCATGGTCGTCGGCGAGAAGAATTTTCACGGATGAGCTACTCGAAATCGTTGTTACTCAGCGACTGACGAAAACATTCCGACTTTGGTCTTAAGACCAATCGCCACTATCGCCGTTCCTGCCATATCGGTACAGTCCGCCCCAAAGTTGGCGCCATCCAAGACGCCGCTCCGTTCGATCCATGCTGCCGCCGGCGGCCCGGTCGCGTGGGGATCACAACAACCGGGCATTATGTCATGATCAACGAAATCGTCGCCGCGCACCGCCCCTCGATCGCTGTTCGCGACACCCAGCAGCGCCGCGAGCGACACTTGCGATTGCCCCGCGCATACGCTTTCGCGAGCGGGGTCGTGCTCACGATCGCCGTCGCGCAGATCGCAGCGGCCGATCCCTCACGCTGGACGCCCGCGCAAAACGTCGGCATCAGCGTGCTGCAAGGCTCTCTCGAGGGCGCCCATATCGCAACCGTGGCGGGCGGCTTGCTCGTGGGACCTTTCGGCACGCCGTTCGAGATCGCGGCGCTCGGCTTCGACATCGGCCTCAAGAACACGCCGGCATCGCTCGTGCCGCCCGGAAGCTTCTCCGTCAATCCCAATCGGCCAGCGGCCGGCAGCAGCGGACCTTACAACTGCGTCTATAAGTTCGGCACGACGGTGCCGAAATCCAATCTGATCCCGGGCGGCATCCAGGACGGGTTCGGCAGCGTCTTCTACATCCCGTTCAATCCGGTCGACAACGTTTGGTCCAACCTCGGTCAGCCGGCCGTCTATCATCCCCAAGCGGATGTGACGATCACCGTCGAGAATCCGCACCTCGGCGTGGGCCTTCCAGAGTTCCCCGAAGGCCGCCACACGCTCAACTGGAGCGCGGCGACCTCGATGAACTACATCATGGATGTCGGCCTGCCGGGCGTGCTGATTCCGATCTTCTGGTACTCGGAGAATCAGCTCGAGGCGAAGCTCGCCGCCAAGGCCGTTGCGAAGGTCGGCAAAGAGAGCGCGGAGCTCGCGGCCAAAAAGACCGCCGAGAATATCTTTCGCGTCGTCAGCGTCGCAGAGGAAGCCGGGCTCATCGCCGCCGACGTGTCGAACGTCGCGAGCGCGAACGACTGGTACCAGAACACGTCGGTCGTCACTGCGATCAATGCCGGCACGCAAACCCTAACCGTCTGGGATACGCACGTACCGTACTTCCGCGACACGCAGTCGGCCGCCACCGGCGTCACGCAACAGAATATCGAGCTCGAAGCCACCGATTTCGGCGGCGTTCGCTTCGGCCGAGTGGCCGATGCCTTGCGCGCAAGGTTCGAGCCCGTAGACGACTGCGGTAAGCAATTTCAGACCTGGACCGACACGCAGTCCTCGACCCTGCTCAAGGTCGGAGCAGGCCCCACCGACGTCACGTGGAAGGCCAAAGAAGTCGACGGCGGCCCGTATCCCAGCAGCATCCAGCCGGCCTCCAATCAAACGCGCGATGGCGAGAACTTCGTTACGTCGCTCGTGCAGCACATCAGCGTCGTCGACACGCAAGCGCCGATCCTGGTCCCACCGCCCGGCTTTGCGCGCTATTCGGCGACGAGCGTCGACCTGAACGCCACACCGTTTCCGCTCGGCCGGCCGTTGGTCGTGGACTTGGCCGATCCTGCCCCGGTCGTGACGCATACCGGCCCCGCCGTGCTCGACCCCGACCACCGCTACGTCATCGACTGGACGGCAACGGACGACTCCGGCAACAGCACGGTCGCGCCGCCCGGCAACCCCAGCCAGTACACGCAGATCGTCACCATCAAGTCACCGGGGACGAACACGCCGCCGACTGCGGCGCCGACGTCCGCGGCGACGCTAACGTCGAAAGCAGTGGAGATTCTGCTGACGGGCACGGACAGCGACTTACTCGACGGCCGCGTCGACCCGCTCGCGTTCGAGATCAAGGACTACCCGCCGCACGGCCAATTCGAAGCGCCGCTGTTGCCCTACTTCATCGAGGACTTCCGGCTCTCGCCTGTCGGCGACCGCGAGAACGAGCAAACGCTCACGCGCACGAGCCCGCTGGGGGACCTGGCAGATGCATTTCGGCTGGAAGACCCCGCCAACCACGGCACGTTTCTGACCAATCAAATCTGCAACGCCGCCCCGGGGAGCGCGAACGAAGCCGCGTTCAACCACACGATCCCGGTGAACTTCGTCTACCAGCCCACCTACATCTACGTCGACGACGACGGCTACTACTACATCCGCGACAAGTTCTGGGTGTGCGGCGAGCCGCCGAACGACGGCGACTACCGCACGACCATGAGCCCGATTCCGCGGATCTCCAAGTGGAACGCCGCCGGTGAGCTCGTCGCCATGCAACCGCTCTACCAAACGCTGAGCCCCCTGTACGACGATCCCTGGACGTCGGGTTACCCGACCGACGATTTCTCCGTCGATCACGCCGGCCGCATCTGGATCGAGCTCGGCGGCTTCATCACGGCCGGCGGCCGGATCGCTCAGTACTATAGCTTCGACAAAGACCTCGGCGACGAGCAGTTCCACGGCACGCTCGGCTCGAACGAGCAACAGCTCACCTCGGGTGAGTGGCTCTTGAAGCTCGCCGGCGACGCGCAATTCGATCTGCAATACGAGCTGCGCCGCAATCCCGACTGCGGCTTCGTCAGCTGCGAGCCCGCCTCGGCCCAGCACTCGTTGGTCGTGCGCCGCGCGAGCACGGCCGCCAATCTGAGCACCGAGGACGGCGTGCTCGGCAGAATCGACCTCTATGGCCTGGGCGACAAGAACACGCTCGGAGATCTCGACTTGGGCGCATACGACGTCAAGGTCGACAGCCACGGCAATGTCTACATTCTCGACGCGCTGAAGAATCGCATCCACAAGTACACGGCCACCACGCGCAACGACGCGGGCGTCTGGGAGCTCGGCCAGGAAGTCGGCTGGATGGGCAGCTGCAGCGCCAATCTGCTCGACCCGAACGGGGTTCCCTACAACGGCTGCGACGAAGCGGCGCAAACTTCCCGCGGCTATCAATGCACGGATGCCACGTGTGCGAGCGCCGCCGACACGAGCGGCGCCGGGCCGGGTCAATTCAACAACCCGCGCAGCATCGAGATCGATCCCCGAGATGTTTTGTATGTGGCCGATACGGGCAACTCGCGCGTGCAGCGCTTCGGCCCCGACGGCACGTTCGCGGGCGAAGCCAAATCGACGGGCACCGGCGTCAACCAGGGCGCGGATCCGGGCTTCATTCTCGGCAACATGGGCCAGCCGAAGCAGCTCGCCGTGAACTCGAGCGCCTTCTACGTGATGGAGCCCGATCCGCAAAACGGCGACAACTTCGTGCACGTCTTCAAGACGATGCCGTTCTACGACATCACCGACGCGAGCGCCAAGGTCAAGTATGTCTCGCAGTTCGACTTCCAAGGCACTGACGGCTTCACCTACGTCACCAACGACGGCATCGACCGCAGCGCACCGGCGGCGGTGAGCGTCGACGTGAGCCGGGCATTCCGGCCGCCCGAGCGCCTGCGCAGCCAGTGCTTCGCCGACGATACGCTCACGAGCGAAATCCCGTGCACGCTGGCGGAAGACGCCGACATCGTGATTCGTTTCAGCGCGTACGATCCGGACGGCTTCATCAGCACCGGCGGCCTCGACTCGCTGACGTTCAACCTCCTCGACCAGCCTCAGCACGGCACGCTGACCCTGCTTACGAGCGAGGACAACGCGGCCGTCTATCGCTACACGCCCGCCGCCGACTACAACGGTTCCGATCAACTGTCGTTCGAGGCCTCCGACGGCGTCGACACGTCTGCCGACAACAAGTCCGTGGCCCTCACGATCGAGCCGCGGCCCGATCCAGTAGCGATCGAGTTTCCGGACAACCTGGTGGCCGCACGCGGCTTTCAGCACACCTTCACGGCGAATTTCAAGGACGTCGACGCAGACGACGTATCGAAACCCCAAGCGCTCAGCGTCTCGTGGGGCGACGGCGTCACGGCAGCCACGCCGACCTGGGCGGGCTCGGGCCGACTCGACACGAACGGGCGGGAAATCGATCCGCAACAGGATCTCGGCATCGCGAGCGGCATGATCGTCGGCAGCCACACCTATGCCTCTACCGGCAACTACGCGCTGCAGATCACGATGGCCAACGCACCGGCGGAGAATCTTCCCGACACCGTCGCGAGCACCAACGTGCAAGTCATCGAGGCAACCGTCGTCGGCTCGAGCCTCGCGGCCCCGGCCGACCCGGTGGCACCGGACACGCCGTTCCCGCTGCAAATCGACGTGACGAACTATGTCCCGCAGGGTTGGGCCGGTCTCACGGCGGCCGGTACGCAACTCGCGATCACCGTCCCGGACGGGCTCACGCTCGCCTCGCTCGACAATCGCTGCACCGCGGGGCAGCCGATCGTCTGCACGATCGGCGATCTCACACCGGGCCAAAGCGCAACGTTGACTTTCGGCGCGCTCATCACGCTCGCGGCCGCACGAGCCGACAGCGACTACATGCTCAAGCTCGAGCTCACCGACGCCGGCCCCCACGCTCAAGACAAGAACATCGGCACGGCGACGGTCAGCATCGCCGATCAAGATCAAGACGGCGTCATCGACGTCGACGACGCCTTCCCGAACGATCCGCGCTACAGCGTCGACACCGACGGCGACGGCTTGCCGGACGATTGGGAAACGGCACACGGCTTCGATCCCAACACTGCCGACAACACCGCGCTCGACAGCGACGGCGACGGCTTCACGTTGGCCGAGGAGTTCGCCAACGGCAGCGCGCCGCTGCTCGCCGAGGTGCAAACGCACAAGCAAGGCCAGAAGCTCGAATCGCCGACGACGGGCACCAACGACCGCTTCGGGCAAGCGCTCGCGGGCGGGGATTTCAATCACGACGGCTATGCCGACACCGTGATCGGCGCACCGCTGTCGGACGGCCCCGGCGCGGTCTTCATTTCTTACGGCAGCGCCGACGGCGCCAACCCGAGCCTCACGAGCTCGAAGATCTCGGCACCCGCGGGCGTCACGTTTTTCGGCCGAGCGCTCGCCGTGGGCGACTTCGACGGCAACGGCTACGCGGATCTTGCGATCGCCGGCAACGAGGCCATCTCGATTCACCTCAACAACGGCCAGATTCTCGAGACGCCGGACGTCGTGCTCACGGGCGCGAGCGGCGACTCGCTCGGAGTCTTCATGACCGCGGGTGACCTCGACGGCGACGGCAAAGCCGACCTCGTCGACATGGCCGCACAAGCTAGCGGTACGGGCATCGTCAAGATCTATCTCTCGAGCCGCGGCTTTGCCGCCGCGCCGCTGCTGTTCTCGAGCGCAACGGCCACGGCCGCCGACAGCGCCGTGATCGCGGACATCGACGGCGATCAGAAGAACGATCTCGTCGTCGGCCTATCGTCGATAGGGACTGTCAATGCCTTCCTCGCGCGCGACAACGATTGGGCCAACGCGAGCACGCTGACCACGTCGTTCGTGTTGGCCAGCCCGGGCCCCTCGACTTTCGGCTACAGCCTCGCCAGCGGCGGCGACATCGGCGGCGACGGCATCGACGACCTCGTCGTCGGTGCCTATAGCGGCGCCGGCCGCATCTACGTGTACGACAGCACCACGGCCTATTGGCAAACGCCGAACGTCGGCGACACGAGCACCGTGCCACCGAGCCAGACCGTGAACGGCCTCGAAGACGGCACGCAGCCCGGCGACACGTTTGCGGGCCAGTTCGGCGTGCGCATCGCGATGGGCAAGCTCGACACCGACGGCTATGCCGACGTGGTCGTCGGCGGGAGTCGCGCCGGGCTCACGGATCAGGGCGAGGTGCAGATCTTCCACGGCGGGCCCACGGGCCTTGAGCCGACGCCGCAAATCGTTCCGGGCGCCACGCCCTACCACATGCTGGGCTACTTCGTCGCGATTCCGGGCGACATCAACGGCGACGGCTTCGACGACGTCGCGGCCGGCGCGCCCGACATCGGGGTCTCCCAGAACCCGGCGCCGACGGGCGGCTACGTGCAGACGTTCTATCACGCGTTCGTCGCGGCCGATCCGAATCAAGATCCCGACGACGACGGCGTCGCGACCGCCGTCGACAACTGCCCGAGCGACCGCGAACACGAACCAGTCCGACATCGACGGCGACGGCGCCGGCGACGTGTGCGACTCCGACGCGGACGGCGACGGCTTCGCCAACGATCTCGACAACTGCCCGCTCGTCGCATCCAGCGATCAGACCAACAGCGACGATGACGCGCTCGGCGACGTCTGCGACGACGACGACGACAACGACGGCGTGCTCGACGTCGACGACGCGTTCCCGAAAGACGCGCGCTACAGCAAGGACACCGATGCCGACGGCTTGCCCGATGAGTACGAGACCGCGAACGGGCTCGACCCGAACAACCCGGCCGACGCGAGCGCGGATCTCGACGGCGACGGCTTGAGCAACCTCGACGAGTTCCTCGCAGGCTCCGACATCGCGGCCGACGACCAGCCGCCCGTCGTGACGGCGCCTGCGGCCGTGGTCGTGAGCTCGATCGGCGCGTATACGAACGTCACGCTCGGCGCCGCAACCGCGATCGATGCGAAGGACGGCACGCTCACGGCCATCGTCGACGACGCCGGTCCCTATGCGCCGGGCCGCCACGTGCTGACGTGGCGCGCGACGGACGCCGCCGGCAACGAGGGCATGGCCACGCAGCAAGTCGACGTGACTCCGCGCGTCGATCTCGTCGGCACGTCGCAGCTCACGGCCGAGGGCGACACCGTTCATGTGACCGCCAAGCTCAACGGCGAGGCCGTCGCGTATCCCGTGACCGTGCCGTACACGCTGAGCGGCACGGCTACGAACGGCACGGATTACTTCGTGAGCGGCACGCTCGACATCGCCAATAACTTGAGTGCGTCGCTCGATCTGGCGATTGCGAACGACAGCGTGGCCGAAGGCGAAGAAACCGTCGTCGTCACGCTCGGCGCGCCGACGAATGCCGTGCTCGGCGAAACCACCGTCCACACCGTGCGCATCGTCGAAACGAACCTGCCGCCGCAGCTCGGCCTTTCGATCATGCAATCCGGCGTGCCGCGTGCGACGCTCGTCGCCGGCGACGGTCCGGTCACGATGACGCTCGATATCGCGGACCCGAACCCGGCCGACACACACACGATCGACTGGAGCGCGACCGACACTTCGCTCGTGCCGAACGAAGGCACGGCCTCGTCGACGTTCACGTTCGACCCGTCCGGCCTCGCCGAGGGCACCTACGCCGTGCACGTGACCGTAACCGACGACGGCAACCCGAGCGCGAGCGCGAGTCTGGTCCGGCTGCTGCACGTCGTAACGACGGCACCCGTGCTCGCAGCCGGCGTCGACACCGATGGCGATGGCGAAGACGATGCGACCGAGGGCCTCAAGGACGGCAACGGCAACGGCGTCGACGACTACCTCGAGCCCACCAAGGATCCGAACGTGCTCATCGCCCGCACGGGAACGCGCGCGATGCTCCAAGTGCGACCGGGCTTTGCGCTCCGGCTCGGCCGCGCCGCGGTCGCGAGCGGCAGCGAGGCCGGCATCGCGTTCGCCGACGTCATGAGCCACGGCAACGACGGCGGCGCCGCGCAAAACGCGGCCGACGACCGGTTCAACTACCCGAGCGGCATTTACGACTTCGAGGTGTCGGGCTTCGCCGCGGCCGGCGATTCGACCGAGGTGGTGATCCCGCTCGCCAACGCGCTGCCGGCCGACACGACATACCGCAAATATACGGCGACTTTCGGTTGGCAGGACTTCACGGTCGACGCGATGAACCAAGTCGCTTCGGCCCCGGGCGCTAAAGACGCGTGCCCGGCACCCGGTAGCAGCGACTACGTGCCGGGGTTGAATGCCGGCGACTACTGCATCGAGCTTACGCTGCAAGACGGCGGCCCGAACGATGCCGACGGCGCGGCCAACGGCGTCGTTCGCGATCCGGGCGGCGCGGCCGTGGTCGCGACGCCGCCCGTCGTCACGGTATCGGGGCTGTCGGCCTCGAACCGCACCGTGAGCGCGGGCGCGACCAACGTCGTCGTCACACGCTTGCGCGTGAACAGCGACTCGACCGACGTCACGCTGAGCCAAATCACGCTCAAGGCGTCGGGCTCGGGCAACGACGCGAGCGACGTGCACGGCGTGAAGCTTTGGGTCGACGTCAACGGCGACGGCGCCGTCGACTCCGGCGACACCGAAGTCGGCAGCGGCCAATACGCGGGCGACAACGCAACGCTGCAGCTCACGCTCTCGTCGCCGTTCGCGCTGCCGCTGGGCGACACGGATTTCCTCGTCACTTACGACTTCTGAGGCACGAACATGCCAACGTCTACACACGACAACGACACGGACTTCGCCTCTGGCCACGGCACTGCCGCGGACCCCGTGGTGCCGCAAGGATCGACGACACGCGCCCCGAGCCCGCGAAGCCGCGCACGCACGGGCGCGTGGCTCGCGCTCGTCGCTGCCGCGAGCCTGCTGCAAGCCTGCGGCGGTGGTGGGGGTGGCGGCGGTGGCGGTGGCGGCAACACGAGCGTCACGTTCAGCGCGCAGGTCACGGACCTGACCCTCGAAGACACGCGGCGCAATCAGGCCGTGACGCCGACCGGCACGCCCGTGAGCGGCGCGACGATCACGCGCAACTAACTCTCGTACCGCGCGCGAACGAAATCCGGCGCCGCGAATCACGCCCCGTTGCAGGCGCTGCGACTATACCGCGCGTGGCCGCCGCGAGTGCCAGTCCGTCGCGCGCTCATACGCGTGCGCGAGCGCCAACACATTCACCTCGTCGAGACGGCGGCCGCTGATCTGCAGCCCAATCGGCAGACCCGCCTGCGTGAATCCGCACGGCACGCTGATCGTCGGCACGCCACGGACGTTGAACGGCAGCGTGTTGCGAATCAACTGAACGTCCTTGAGCGTCGCCGTTTCGGCGTCCACTCGCGCCGGCCCGATCATGGCTGTCGGCGTCACGAGCACGTCGACCTCGGCGAAAATGTCGTCCGCCGTGTGCCTTGCGATGTGGAGCTCGCGACGGTTTTCGACGTACGTCGGCAGCGAAATCTCGGCGCCGCTCAAAATTCGATCGAGCGTGATGGGTTGATACAGCTTGCGGCGCTCGGAATCCGCAACGAGCTCCGCGTGATAGGCATATATCTCGGCCGCGAGCACGGCATAGGTGTCGACGAGCGGCACCTGCACCTCTTGGACGCTGCGTCCCAGCCGCCCGAGCACGGCGACGGCTTCCTCGACTGCGGCCGCAAACTCGGGATCGAGATCGTCGAAGAAATACGCCCGCGCCACGCCGATTCGCAACTGCGAGACGTCACTGCCGATAGCCGCCCAGAGGTCGGCGGACGGCGACCGGATGCTCACGGGATCCAGCGGATCGAACCCTACGATCGCACGCCATGACGATGGCGCAATCTTCCACCGTGCGCGCTATCGGTCCGACGTGATCGTGCGTCTCCGACAGCGGCACGATGCCGCGAATGCTCGCAAGCCCATGGGTCGCCTTCAAACCCGTCACGCCGCAAAACGCCGCCGGCAACCGAACCGATGCGGCCGTGTCCGTGCCGAGCGCGGCCGCGCACAACCTCGCCGCGACGGCGGCCGCCGAGCCACCCGACGAGCCGCCGGGCGAGTAATCGAGATTCCACGGATTGCGCACGGGACCGAAGTGCGTGACCGCCGACGTACCGCCGTACGCAAACTCGTGCATGTTGAGCTTGCCGAGAAAGATCGCGCCGGCCGCGTGCAAGCGCCGAACGACTTCGGCATCGGTGTGTGGCACGCGATCGGCGTACACGGCACTTGCCGCAGTCGTGCGCACCCCGGCCGTATCGATGTTGTCTTTGAGCGCCATCGGAATGCCGTGCAGCGGACCTCGGTAGCGCCCCGCCGCGAGCTCCGCGTCGAGCGCTTCGGCCTCGGCGAGCGCGCCTTTCCGCCGTGACCGTGATGAAGGCATTGATCTTCGGATCGACGCTCTCGATGCGCTCGAGATAGGCCCGCGTGAGGTCGACGGGCGAGAGGCGCCCCGCCGCGATGAGCCGACCGGCTTCGGCGACCGAGAGCGTCGTCGGATCGGCGTCGCGCTCGACGCCTCTCGGCTGCTTCGATCGTTGCGGGCCATTCGCGGGCGAGGTCGGCATCGGTCACTCACCGTAACGCATCGCGGCAGCATAAACGCACCGAGTTTCCGATACCATTGTCGGCAATCGCGCACGAGCTTCGGGATCGCGTATGACTTATCTGTGGGTAGCCCTCGGCGGCGCGCTCGGCAGCATGGCCCGTTACGGCTGTGCCGGCCTCGCCGCCCGCTGGGCCGGCGTGTCCTTTCCGTGGGGCACGCTGTTCGTCAACGTCGTCGGCTCGCTCACGATCGGCTTCATCGCGACGTTGATCTCCACCGACGGACGTCTGCTCGTCTCGCCCGACACGCGCGCGTTCGTGCTCGTGGGCATGCTCGGCGGGTTCACGACGTTCTCGTCGTTCAGCTTGGAAACGCTGAACCTCGCGCGCGACGGCGAGTGGCTCTGGGCCGCGGCCAATGCAATCGGCACGCTGGCGCTGTGTCTGACTGCCGTCTGGCTCGGCCATATCGCGGCCGCCGCGCTCAATCGCTAAGGAGACTCCGATGCAACCCGAACAACAGGCGACACTGCTCCGGCTCTTCGTCGGCGAGCGCGACAAGCACGGCCATCAGCCGCTCTACGAGGCCATCGTCTCGAAAGCCCGCGAGCACGGCCTCGCGGGCGCCACGGTGCTGCGTGGCCTGCTCGGTTACGGCGCGAGCAGCGTGCTGCACACGGCGAAGCTCGTGGAGATCTCCGACGACCTGCCGATGATCGTCGAGATCGTCGACAGCGAAGAGAACATCGAGAAGTTTCTGCCTGTGCTCGACGGCATGCTGTCGAGCGGCCTTGTGACGCTGGAGAAAGTGCGCGTGCTGCAATACGGGCTGCCGAAGAAGCGCTGAGCTCGCAGTCGTCGTTGTCAGAACGCTCCGCGTTTTTCAACCCCCAGGTTCGATTGCCGCTCGTAGCCCGCAACCGCTAAACTGGTCGGCGGAGAGGTGCCGGAGTGGCCGAACGGGCTTGACTCGAAATCAAGTGTACGGGTGACCGTACCGTGGGTTCGAATCCCACCCTCTCCGCCACCAAGCCACCTGATCTCTCCGTCTCCGATCGGAGGCCATGGAAACCTCCCACGTTGCCGGCGCCAAAGCCGGCGAGTATCCGACTCCGATGCTGCGTCGCATGCGTGTTCGGCCTGCTCGCGGGACGGATTGAGAATGAAGACGTAGCCGACGTAGACATGAGCGGGCTTCAAGGCAATGACGCCCGGATCGTTCGGGATGCCGAGCCGGTGTTTACAGGTCGTACAAGTACGAATCCCCCGGATCACGTGCCTTGTCTTCCCACGCTCGGTGTACGTTCGAGCTTGTCCTCTTACCTCGCATTGACATGCATAGCGCCCCTATGCATAGAATCGCGCATGAATCTCAACAAGAGCTTAGTTGCCGCATCGGTCACGCCGCTCGTTCTGGCGGTCCTCACGGAACGGGATAGCTACGGCTACGCAATCATCAAGCGGGTAGCCGAGCTCTCGGGCGGCCACCTTCAATGGACCGACGGGATGCTCTATCCCGTACTGCATCGGCTCGAACGTCAGGGTCTCATCACGGCAAAGTGGGGCCAATCCGAGCACGGACGTCAAGCGCAAGTACTATCGCATCACCAAGCAGGGCCGAGCACAGCTCGAGGTCGAGCGGAAACAATGGCACGTCGTCGATCAGACGCTGAGGGGCCTTTGGATGAAGCGCGAGCCTCGCATGACGATTCCCGCCGAGCACGCTTGGCTCGAAATGCAGATTGCCCAGTGGCGAGAGTACGTGCGCCGCCGACGGGTTATCCACGGCGCCGACATCGAGGAACTGGAGGATCATTTACGGGACGAGGTGACCGCCCTCACGGGATGCGGCCTCGTGGACGACGAGGCCTTCCTCGTCGCAGTCAAGCGCATGGGGAGCCTCGACGACGTATCGCGCGAGTACGCAAGAGAGCACTCCGAGCGTTTATGGAAACAGCTGGTCATGTCACCCGGGGTCGGCGAGCCGCAGCAGGCAGCGGCCCGCACCGAGGCGCTCGTCGTCATGGGCCTCGCATTCGCCGCTGCATTGGCCGTCAAGCTCCCAGGATTCTGTTGGCATCCGCCATTCAACGAGCAACGCAGGGGTTCTTCGTCCGCAACGCAAGCCTGTTCGTGCTTCCCTCTGCTCACGGGATATTTCCTGTGGAAGCGCGGGACTTCGATCGTGGCAGCAGGCTGGTTGGTGCTGGCGTATCGTGGCCGCCGCCGTACTCGTCAAATGCCTTTCCTTTTACACCGGGCAGCGACACCCAAGTTCTCACGGCGGTACATCTGCCGATCGCCCTGTGGCTGCTCGTCGGCATCGCGTACGTCGGCGAGCCATGGTTCGCGAGCAACAGGCGCATGGACTTCGTCAGGTTCTCCGGCGAGTTGTCGATCTACTACGTGCTCATCGCGCTTGGCGGCGGCGTACTTCACTCGGTTCACGCTGCGGATCTTCTCCTCTATCGGCATGCATGCCGAATGGATCAATTCCAGAATGGCTGATCCCGTGCGGCGCGGCCGGTGCCGTCATCGTCGGGTCGTGGCTGGTAGAGGCGAAGCAGAGCGTCATCGAGAACATGGCCCCGGTGCTGACTCGGCTCTTCACGCCCCTCTTCACTGTCGTGCTGCTCGCTTTTCTGGCGACCATGATCTGGACCGGGAGCCCGATCAATGTCCAGCGCGAGGTGCTGATCAGCTTCGACTTACTGCTCGCGCTGGTTGTCGGGCTCGTGCTCTACGCCGCCTCGGCGCGCGAGCTGGAAGCGCCGCCGGGCTTCTTCGATGCGCTTCAGTTGTTGCTGATTGCAAGCGCGCTCATGGTCGACGGAATCGCGCTCGCCGCCGTCGCCTCCCGGATCTCGGAGTTCGGCTTCACTCCGAATCGCGTGGCCGCGCTCGGCGAGAATCTCATCTTGCTGATCAACCTTGCGGGAGCGGCGTGGATCTACGCTCGCCTCCTGCTCTCCCGCTGCACGTTCACGAGCTTGGAGCGATGGCAGATCGCTTACTTGCCCGTGTACGCGGTTTGGGCGGCATTCGTTACGGCCGTCTTTCCGCCGGTGTTCGGCTTTCGTTGAGCTCGGCACGTCTCGTCGCGGCCATCAAGAACAACCGTTCTGCCGGCACTCGTTTTGAATTCGCGGTGTCACGCGCCGGCTCCGTCATCGGGCCGCGCGACTTTGCAGGGACAGGCCTCTGGTGCCCGTGGAGCGGTTGGAGCAGATGCGCCGCCAACGTCTTCTCGCCCTTCAACGCCGCCAGCGCCACCCGTGCTTTGAACTCCGGACTGTGGTTTCTTCTCGGTCTCCTCACTTCAACTTCGCTCCATTCGGCGGTTCCCCCGCCCTGGGGCAAGGCCTACACTTATCTTACGGTCTTGAGGACCAGGGCCCTCTCCCACCTCGCGATCGAATAGGCTGCTGGCGGCACAGAGAGATCTAATAGTGAAACGCCTTCTTTCGATATTCATTGCCACGTTTGCGGCAGTCCTGACGGCGCCGGCGCTGCCGGCAGACCACACAGACCCGTGGTGGGCGCACGCTCTGACATACGAGATTTATCCGCGCAGCTTTGCCGACAGCAATGGTGACGGCGTGGGGGACCTGAACGGCATCACCGAGCATCTCGATTACCTGGAAGACCTCGGCGTCGATACCATCTGGATTGCGCCAATGTTTCCCTCGCCGCAGGTCGATTTTGGCTATGACATTTCCGATTATCGCAGTGTCGACCCACAGTTCGGCACGCTTGCGGACCTTGACCGGCTTCAAGCAGAGGCGAAGCGCAGCAATATCCACCTCATCCTGGACATGGTGCTCAACCACACGTCGGACAAGCACCCATGGTTCATCGAGTCCGCAAGTTCGCGCGATAATCCGCGGGCCGATTGGTACGTGTGGAGCGACGGCTTGCCTGTCGATGCGCCGGATCTGGGCGCGATCCAGCAGGCCAACGCCGTCGATGGCCGCGTGCCGCC
Organism: uncultured Gammaproteobacteria bacterium; assembly: GCA_963786385.1. Classification (GTDB taxonomy): domain Bacteria; phylum Pseudomonadota; class Gammaproteobacteria; order Steroidobacterales; family Rariloculaceae; genus FEN-1219. Next base: position 301,318 of record CAWAYS010000005.1, on the reverse strand, counting down.
CAACAACTGGACTTCCATATTCGGCGGCTCAGCGTGGGAGTGGGTGCCGGCCCGGAAGCAATTCTACTATCACATGTTCTACAAGCAGCAACCCGACCTGAACTGGCGCAATCCCGAGGTCGAAAATGCAATGTTCGACGTGATGCGGTTCTGGCTCGATCGCGGGATCGACGGCTTCCGCCTCGATGCCATCCAGACGATCTACGAGGACCGGCAACTTCGCGAAGAGCCGGAATTCGAAAGCACCGATGGATCGGGCCCGCCAACAACCGACAAATCGCCGCGGCGAAGATCCACACCGTCAACTTGCCCGAGCTTCACGGACTGATGCGCCGGATGCGCGCGCTGGTGGACGGCTATCCGGGGAATCGCGTGCTGATCGGCGAGACCTACCTGTCGAATATCGCCGACTCGACCAATGGTATGGCGGTGCTGCAAAAGACGAACTCCAACAACCCATGAACTTGCTGATCGGGTTCGGCCATGGGGCAACCTATTCCGCCACATGGTTCCGGACAGCGATCATGCAATCCGACGCAAGCCTACACGGATCGATGCCGTTGTTCGTTTTTGACAACCATGACAATCCGCGCTCGATTGACCGTTTCGGCGACGGTCGAGCACGACACCGCGATTGCCAAGGGCCTTGCAGCCGTGCTCTTGCTCCCACGCGCGGCCGCCCAAACCTATTATGGGGCAGAAATCGGGATGCGCACTGAAACGCCCAACGTCGAGAGGACGTTCGTGACCCCATCGGCATCGTCGGCTGGCCGCAGGTCAAGGGGCGCGACGGTGAACGCACACCGATGCAGTGGACAGCGGGCCCTCAGGCCGGATTCTCGTCGAACCCCGAGACCTGGCTGCCGGTGAACCCGGATCACGCCACGGTCAATGTCGCGGTCGAGCGCGCCGACCCGGCATCGATTTACAACTGGAACCGTCACTTGATTGCGCTTCGTCGCACCGAGCCTGCGCTCATCGACGGAAGAATGGTGATGCTCGACAAGGCTGACCCCGACGTCCTGGCTTTTACCCGCATCGCACCAGGAGAGCGTGCAGTGATTGCGGCGATCAACATGTCTGCAAAACCACGCACAGTCGCTGTCGACCGAACAGCCGTGGGAAGAGGGAAATTGACCCTGCTGGCGTCGAGCGATCCGCAGGCCAAGATGGAGGCTGACACATTCGTTTTGCCGCCCTTTGCCACGATTGTCGCAGCAGCAGGCGACGCACACCTCACGAAGGCGTGACACCAAGCCGAGCTCAGCCGGATACCTCCCGCCCGAGCGCCTTCCCGACGTCGCGCAGCAGACCGTCGTACGCCCAATAGCCTTCCAGCGGTTGATGGGAAGGCGCGGTCAGCACCAAGGTCACCGAGACAACGAATCGATCGTGACGCATGTTCAGTTCATAGAACCGCGCGCGCGGCCGCTCTTTCCCGGTGTTCGAAGGCGCGCGCGAAAGGCTCGAGCTCGGCATCGGTCATCCCGATCTCGTGACCCTTGTCTTGCCAGCGGGACACAGCACGCTCCACCGCTCCGAGAATCTCTTTGGCGCGCTCGGTGGAAATCCGGAAATACGGCGCAACCGCCATGAGGCCCTCGATCGTGGCGTCCGGCCCCACGTCCTCGGAAATCCATAGCGACAGTTCACGGGCGCGATCCGGAAATGGGTTGATGTCGAAGGCCGGCGCAAGCCGCCAGAGGTCGCGAGTCTCGTGCAGAAAACCGTGGTTGAGCAGATGGTCGTCTACGTTGGTGATGAGGATGGAGAAAGCCATGCGCCTCCAGACTCCTCGATGTCCGCCTGAGCGTCCGCTCCACGAACGCGGATGGCATCGACGATCTCGGTATAGCTGTGCTCTTCCGGGGCGCGGCGTTCGGCGCCGATCATCGTCGCCGCGGAGATATACATCAGCCTCTGTCCGTCGACGAGTCGGTCGAAGCGCCGAATCAAAGCGACCGGGATGCCCTCGCTATCGACAACGCGCGCCTCGGCCGCATCGATCCCTGCGTCTCTTGCCAGCCGCAAAGCAAGCACTTCGCCCTTGGTGACGGCGCGCTGATCGTCGATGCTTTGAAACTTGCCGATGGAAAGGCGGCCATCATCGTCGATGACCGTACATTTGGGGCGCAAGCCGCCGAGTGACGTGCCTCGTCCCCGCAAGTAGGCGAGATCGGCAGCGGTCTCCGTGTTGCCTTCGACGGCACGGGAGGCGGACATCAGCGCGGCGAGCTCGACCAGAGGCGGGGCGGTGCGTCGCCCTTCCTCCACCTGGCGCTGAAAGGTGCCGTCTTCATCGGCGAAGCGCAGCGCGCCGACCCGGCTCGCATCGTCCACGGCAAGAAGGAAGTCCATGGCGTTCAAGACCTGTGCGTCCTCATGCGCCCGTCGCTGCTGCCGCTTGACGTGATCGCGCAAGATCACACGCTTCCCCCAGCCGTCCGGCTCCGTATCCGCGATGGCGTCATGGAACACCGAGCCTGCGTCTATGCGTTTGTGAAACTGCGGCCCGGCGAGAAGAGGCAGCGATGGCCCGAAGGGATAGCGATCTGCGTCGCCTAGCCATTCGGTCGTATATTCAAAGGCCGCGCTCTCGCGTCGACGCTGCAAATCGTAGTGGAGCGTTCCGACCTGCGGCGCGTCTCCGAGGAAGACGCCGATCGTTCGTTTCATGGGGCTTTGCGCTTCTTCTTCGGACGCACGCGCTTGGGCAAACGCTCTTCGTCGAGCATCAAACCGGTATCGTCACGACTCGGATCGATCACGCCCTTGAGGGCGTCACCGAAACCCAGCACGAAAAGCACCATCGCATAGATGCCGAGCATGACCGTCGGGTCCCCCTTCTCGACACGCAGATAGGTGCTCTTGGAGACGCCGGCCCGCTCGGCAACCATGGCCACCGTGAGCCCCCGTTTGCGGCGCGCGGTGGCGAGATCCGCGCCCAAGTCCTTGAGGGAGCGCTTGACCGCCGGGGGCAAGACATCTAGAACTGCGGAACGCATTTAGGACTCATATATAGAGTTTAATAGGATTTAATGATTTATATATAGCACCTTAATAACCCTGGGTCCAGAAGCGGGTCGCGCGGATTCGCCGCAAGAACACTACTCGTCGCGCAGCACGTCCGCCGGCCGCGAGCGCGCCGCGAGCCACGTCTGACTCCCCACCGCGAGCCACGCGATCGCGAGCGTCGCGGCGAGACACGCCGCGAACGGCCACGGCGTGATCGGGATCGGGTTCAAGAACACGCCGAGGTAAGCACGCGCGGCAATGTAGGCAAGCGGCCAGGCCACGATGTTGGCGATGACCACCGGCTTCGAGAACCCGCCGAGCAGCATGCCGACGACTTGGCTCGTGCTCGCGCCGAGTGCTTTGCGCAGGCCGATCTCCGGCAAACGTCGTGCCGTGACGAGCACGGCCATGCCCACGAGCCCAACGACGGAGATGGCGAGCGCGAACAGCGCGAGCGCGGTGAACACGCGGCTCAATTGGCCGTACTGCCGATAGGCCTGCTCGAAGCTCTCGTCGACGAACTCAGTGCCGATCGACACGTCCGGTGCGAGGCGTTGCCACGTTGCATCGATGGCCTCGAGCCCGGCCGCGAGCGTGTCCGCGCGCAACCTTGCCACGGCTATCGGCAACTGCGGATTGAAGCGATAGACCACGGCCGTCGTGCGTGCATTCGCAAACGTAAGCGGCTTGTCCTCGACGACGCCGACGATTCGCCACGGCGGCGGCGGCCGATCGCCGAAAGCTGCCATGAGGCGTTGCGGGAGATAGACGTCTTGGCCGACGGCCGCTGCCGGCGAGGCAAAGCCGAAAAGCCTTGCAAACTCTCGATTGACGACCACGTTCACGATGTCGGGCGGCTGCGCACCGGCGGGTGGCGCGTCGTACGACTCGAATGCCGGCCCGAACGGCCGGCCCGCGAGCACGGGAATGTCGAACGTCGCGAAGAAGTCGAGACCGACCGCTTGCAGCTGCGACGGCAACGTCGGCGCTGCCTCGTCGAGCGAGCGCCTCAAGCTCGTTACCGACAGGGTCTGCCACACGGCCCCGCCGACTTCCGTCACCGACGCCACCTGCGGTAGGCGCAGCAACTCCCGCCGCAGCGCCGTCGGCGCGACGTGCGTGAGCACACTGTCGTTGGTGATCGTGAGCAAGGGATCGTGCTTCGTGCCGAGCGCGGTGCTTCGCAAAGCCTGATTCTCGGCCGCAACGACGAGCATGAGGATGGCGAGGAAGCTCGCGACCGCGAACTGCAGGCCGACGAGCGCCATCGCGAGTGCTCTGGGCCCGAGTGAGAGCGTCCCTGCCGAAGCGCGCCGATCGGTCCGATGCGGGACAGAACGAACGCCGGATACGCTCCGGCCAACAGCGTGACGGCCGCGACCAGGCCGACGACGAACAGCCAAAACCCGACACTCGGGAACGTCTCGAGCCGCACGTCTACGCCAATTGCGTTTCGCACGACCGGAGCGATCGCAATCATCGCCGCCAGCGCCACGGCCGTCGCGATCACGGCCAACACGGCCGATTCGAGCAGTGTTGAGTCATGACCTGCCCAACGCGTGCGCCGACCGCCTTGCGCAAGCCCACCTCGCGCGCCCGGCGCTGGGCTCTGGCCGTCGCGAGGCTCGCGTAGTTCACGCACGAGACGAGAAGCACGGAGCGCGCCCAAGGCGAGCAGCAAGGCGGTCACCGATACTTTGGCTCGCGACAGCAAGAACTGATCGAACGGGTGCAACCCCAGCAATGCGGTGACGGGCACGGCATCGAAGCTGGTCGCCGATAGCGCGCGCTGCTGCTCGGGGATGCGCCGGTCGGCGAAAGTCGCGAGATCTGCCCGCAAGGCTGCCGGCGTGAGCGTTCCGTCTTTCGGCAAGAGCACGTAGGTGACATCGGAAGTGTTGAACCAATTCTCGGGCGGTGCCGGCGCGTTCGGCGGCCGCGGCGGTCGCCTGAGATCGCGCACGGCTTCGGCGACGTCGTAGCTCGCCAGCAAGTCGAACTTGAGCACCGCCAGACCGATCGGCCCATGTGCGAAGGCTCGGTGATCGCGTCGACGACGCCGGTGACCGTGGTGTCGATAGAGTTGGCGAAGCGCAGCGTCTTGCCGAGCGGATTTTCCGAGCCGAAGAGCTTCGTTGCGTATTCTTTCGTGAGCACCACGCTGCGCGGCGCGTCGAGCGCGTGCTCCGGATCGCCGGCAACGAAAGGTAAGTCGAAGATCCTCAGGAATTCGCTGTCGGCGGCGGCGCCGAAGAGCCGCATCGCGCGCGCGCCCGTCGAGACCATCGCTGCCTTGCTCACGACCGTGGCCCGCGCGATGGTCTCGATCTGCGGCAGTTCGTTCTTGAGATACCGAGCCATCTGCGGCGGAACTTGTGGCTCGTTCTCGAACGAGAAATCGAACCCGCGAATCGTCGCGTTGATCGTGAGCACGTAAGTGCGGTTGGAGTTGGCGAATTGCCGGTCCGCAGAGCCCCAGAATGCCGCGACGGCGTAGGCTGTCACGAACGTGGCGATACCGAGCGCCAGCGCGAGCACGTTGATGAGCGTGACGACGGGCGCGCGTCGAAGATTCAGCAGTGCCGTGAGGAGATAGTGCTTGAGCACCGCCGAGTGTCCGCAAGACAGTAGCGCCACAACTACGGCATCGACCTTAGGCTGTCAACGTCGACGGACCGCAAGCGTGTCGTCGGGCAAGTTACTCGAGATCGAGTGCTCAAGCCTCGAAGTCGTCGCCCAAGACAAGAATCCCTCCCCACGAGCGACCTTTCCCGCTTGGCAGGCATATTCGTCATGTCCGGCACAGGCAAGAGCGTAGTACTCTCGCCAGTCACCGCGGACAGCAGCAGCCGTTTCGAGCGGTGTCGGATAGCATCCGCGAGCGTTGCAAGCGAGGCCAAATACATCGAAATAGATGACTGGATTAGATCCGGCATAGGCGTAGGTGTTGAGCCCTCCGCCGAGACCAATGGGATCGCTCTCGACGTATCGTCCCGTGACTGCATCGTAATCCCTGAAGTAGTTGTAGCTGAGCCCCGTCTCCTCGTCAAAGTACTGGCCCGGGAACCGGAGGTTGTACGTGAACGCGGTGCTGTCGCCATCCGGATCTTCATCGGCCGGCGTCGCGCCGAACGGATCCGAGTCCCACATGTCCGCAAGCCCTGCATGCATTTTCCGGGCGAGGCTGCCAACCAGTTCTCGGCAATCGTCCATCCAACACTTTAGCTTTGCACAGAACATTCCTTGGACCGCACGGCCCCGACGCTGCAGCCGAAGCACGACCCACTTGAGCGACCCACGAATCAAGGTGCTGGTAATCGAAGACTCCGCCATCGACGCGGAGTTAATGCTGGCCGAGATCTCCAAGGGCGGGTTTAGCCCTACAGCGCGCCGAGTCGAAACACCTCAGGAACTTCAGGCCGCTCTGAACGAAGAAGGCTGGGACCTCGTGCTCAGCGACTGCAACATGCCCCGGCTCTCGGCCGAGGTCGCTCTGGCGGCCGTGCGTGCCAAGAGCCTCGATATCCCGTTCATCGCGCTGTCCGGGATCGTTCCGTTCGAAGACGCCGTGAACCTACTGAAGCTCGGCGCGCAGGATTTCATTGGCAAGGATGCGCTCGCGCGGCTCGTCCCGGCCGTACAACGCGAGTTGCGTGAGGCCGCCGAGCACGCCAGACGACGCGCGGCCGAGCAGCGCGTGAGCATTCTGTCGCTCGCCGTCGAGCAAAGCCCGGTCTCGGTCGCGATATGCGATCGGGCCGGGACGATCCGATACGTCAATCCTCGGCTCCTGGCCGTCAGCGGCTACGACTGGTCCGAAGTCGTGGGCAGTCCGATCGACATCACGCGCGATGCCAACGCGGACCCGGAGCCGTTCACCTCGCTGCGGGCCGCCATCGAGTCCGGCGAGCCCTGGGCCGGAGAGCTGTCCAACCGTGCCAAGAACGGTGACGTGTTCTGGGAGCGCGCCAGCGTTTCGCCGCTGCGCGACGCGAACGGAACGATTACGCATTTCGTCGCGGTGAAAGAGGACATCACCGAGCAACGCAAACGAGAGCTCGAATTGCGACGCGCGCTCACCCAGCTTACACACAAGAACGCCGAACTCGAGCGATTCGCGTATATCGCCTCGCACGATCTCCAAGAGCCTCTGCGAACCGTCACGTCTTACTGCCAATTGCTGGAGCGCAGGTACCGCGAGCAGCTTGGCGAAGACGCCGATGAGTACATCGACTTCATCGTCGTCGCGGCAAGACGCATGCACGCGTTGATCAACGATCTGTTAGCCTATTCGCGCGCGGGGGACGGCGCGTCGCCGACTCGCTGCAGCGCGATGGAGGTTTGCCGGGAAGCGTTGCAGAATCTCGGGACGGCGATTCACGAGAGCGGCGCCGTCGTCGACGTCGGTGACCTGCCCGACGTCGTCGCGGACCGGACCCAGCTCATGCAAGTCTTTCAAAACTTGATCGGCAACGCTATCAAGTTCCGCAAACCGGGCGCAGCCCCGCACATCACGGTCTGCTCTCACGAGGTTGCCGGCGAAACCGTATTCACCGTGACCGACGACGGCATCGGTATCGAGCCATCGAAACAAAACATCTTCGACATCTTTCGACGCCTGCACAATGCGGAGCGATATCCTGGCACCGGCGTCGGCCTCTCGATCTGCAAACGCATCGTGGAACGCCACGGCGGGCGCATTTGGGTACGCTCCTCGCCGGCCGAGGGCAGCACATTCTATTTCTCGCTCGACGGCCGCCTCTGAGGCGGATTCAACGGCCGCCGCCGCCGCCCGTTCGCACCGTCAGTCATGCCGCAACGCGACGACCGGCCGCGCGCCTGCGAGCGAGCACCGGTTACCGCGATCGGGTGACAGATTCCGGGGACTTTGCGGGAAACCAGGCGAGTACGAGCACCTCCCACTGATTGTCCGTGAGCTGACGCTCGAAACCGGTGAAGGCGATGCGATCGCCGCGCGCAATCGCGGAATCGTGGCGGGTCGTGGCGAGTTGCGACAGCGCGTCCACGCTGCACCCGCTCGTCACGCGCATAATCATGTCGGCATGCGTCGTAGCCATGCCGTGAGGGAAACTCTCATAGACCTTCAACGTGGCATTTTTTTCAAAGACTTCGCCGATAGCAACGCGGCGTCGGCGATAGGCACTATCTGATCGTCGTCGCCGTGCATCACGAGCGTCGGCACGTCGATGATCTTCAGGCCTTCGGTGAAGTCAGTCTCCGAAAAGGCTTTGATACCGTCGTAATGTGCCTTGGCGCTACCGGCCGTTCCCTGGCGCCACCAATTCTCAATCACGCCTCCCGGCACTTGCGCGCCAGCCCGGTTGAAGCCATAGAAGGGGCCGCTTGCGATGTCGAGATAGATATCAGCTCCGCCCTCCGTCGTGAGGGTGGACATTGATCCATCTTCTTGATAGTCGATAAAGTTGGGCGGTGGTTACTGTCGGAACGACCCTTGCGAAACCGGCCTGTTGGGCGTTACCCCAGCTTCTTTCACCCACAGATACGCCGCCGACGCGCCAACACCCATGCGCGCCGCGGCCACCGGTACGTTCTCACCTGCACCAACCTCCGCGATCAATCGCTCACGCTGCGGCGCCGGCTGCTCGACGTGGCCTCCGCGACGCGCGCTCAGCGAGAACCTCCAGCAGTCGCTTCGCCAGAACCGCAGCCGAGGCGGGGTTCTGCCCAGTGACCAGATTTCGGTCCTCAACCATGTACGGTTTCCAGATCTCGCCGGAGCTGAAGTCAACGCCGACCTTCTCCTTGAGGTCGGTCTCGAGCAGCCACGTCGCCATCGGGGCCACCCCGACGGCCTCCTCCTCCTTGTTGGTGAAGCCCGTAACCCGGTAGCCCTTGAAAGGAGACACCCCGTGGATCCTGGTGGACAGCATCGCGGCTGGACCATGGCAAACGATGAACAGAGGGTTGCCCGAGGCGAGCTGCGCGGTCAGCAGCCGTCCCACGTCCGCGTCAAACGCCAAGTCCGACATGGGGCCGTGGCCACCGGGCAGGTAGACCGCGTCGTAATCCTCGAGGCGAACGTCCGACAGCTTGAGCGGCCGCCGCATCGCCTCTGCGGACCGGATGATGGCCTCCAGCTCGAGGGCGCCATCCACCCCGCCGGCCATCGAGGGGCGGAGGCTCATCATGTCGACGTTCGGAGTCACGCCGTTGGGCGTCGCAACGACGACCTCGTGGCCGGCTCCGGTGATGATCTGGTATGGCCTCGCGAATTCCTCAGCCCAGTAACCGGTCGCGTACCTCGTCCCGTCCTTCAGCACCCAGTAGGTCGCTCCGCTGACTATGAAAAGTACCTTCGCCATGGGAAAACTCCTTTTGTCTGTCTACGTCACTGCAATTCGATAGCTGCGGGGATCCGAACATCGGGCCCGCATTCCGCGCGCGCCGCCGTCAACCGTGTGCGAACTCCGGCCCCGTGATGAACTCGGCCCCTCGACTCCGCCATAGTTCGCGACACGCAAGCCCTGCCCGTGAGTGCTGAACGATCACTTGGTTCTCCATTTCGATGTTGACCCAGCGTCCGAGCTCCTGCGTGAAACATGAAACTGCGGACCAAATTATGAGCTTCGGACTGCCGGTATCGCAGTAGACGTTGGTATTGGTGCTGCGCGACGTGGTCCGTCGTGTTCACGTCGTGTTCGCGGATAGATTCTATGTCTCCATGCAAGCTGACCTATGTGCTAGCGGGTCGAACTTTGAGTTGTTCTTGAGCAAGGCGAAGCATACTTTAGCGAGCTTGCGGCTCAATGCGACGAAAGCAGCCGTCGTGCTTAGACCGCGATCACGCAGTCGCAGATAGTGCGGCTCCCACAGTTCGTTGCGCCGCGCTTGCATGGCGGCGTTGAACAGCAGACGCCGGATCTCCCCATCATCCTTCTTGGTCAGTTTGCGTCGTCCTTGCCAGCGGCCGGATTGCCGAACGCGCGCGTCAGGTGCTCGAGCTTCTCACGTTGCGCGGCCTTCGCGGCAATGCCCGCATGCAGCGAGAAGCCCGAAGATTCGGCCCGCTCCCGGCACGGCCCGTCAGGCTCGCCCGGCAGCGTCTGCAGCGTGAGGAAACGAACCGGCGCCGCGCAGCCCGACTATGCGCTCGCGCCGGCCGCGGAGGCGTCTTGCGTCATGTCTGCCAGCATCGCCTGCAAGGCTGCCTGGTTGGGTCCGACGAACGGTTCGGCGTCCGGTACGTTCGCCAAGTTTGCGAGGAGCGCCTCCGTGCAGCTTCGCGCCGGCGGGAGATGCGCGCTCAGCACGAGCGCCGGCGCCATGCGACGCACGCCGTCGAGCTCTTGCGCGAACTTCGTCCGGTCGACGTTGTGTAGCCAAGGAGCATCGAGCGTCGCCCAGAGCGTTTGGCCCGCGCGCAACTCCTCGGTGGGGAGGTCGTCGGCGGTGTCGGCCGGCTTCTCGAGCAAAGCGCCGAAACAGTCGGCGCTCAGAAGCGCGCGCGATTTGTCGTCGAAGAAGCCCGTGGTCGCCGGATTGTCGAACGTCGGCGGTTTCAAGGCCGTGATTCGGCGATCGCCGAGATCGAGCGATTCCCCCGGGTTGAGCAGGTAGAGCCGCTCGAGCGGCACGGGTTGCAGCAAGCTCAACATGCCATAGCCGAGGAACGTCGTGACGAGCTTGAGGTGCGGCACGGACTCCATCAACGCTTGCAAGCTCCCGGTGTGATCGGGGTCCGGATGCGTGAGCCATAGCCAGCGCAGCTCCGCGGGGTCGATGACGGTGCGAAGCGTATCGAGAAAAGCTTCGCGATCTTGGGGCAAGCCGGTATCGACGAGGATGGGCTCGCGCGCTTTGATGACGAAGGCGTTCACGGGCACCAGTCCGACGCCTGGGAACGGGAAGTAGGAAGGCAGAACGTGGATATCCGAGCTCAGGCGACGTGCAGGTTCCATGCGCATCTCCTCGCGGTTAGGCCGACGCCGGCATGGCGCCGATCTGCTGCAGCACGCCCACGACGTCGAACTGCGCCCAGTGCTCGGCGATCTTGCCGTCGACGACGCGGCTGAAATCGAGGCCCTCGAGAACGATCTGACGCCCCGTCGCCGGCACGCCTTGGAAGTCCCCTCGGTGCGTTCCCGTGATCGTCCAGCGCGTCGCCACCGACTCGCGCTCGGCGATGCACTCGGCCGTCTCGATTTGGGCGTCGGGAAACGCGGCCGTGAAGCTCTGCATGAACCCGGCCCAGCCCGCCGTGTCCAGCGGTCCCGGCGCGCCCGTGACATGAGCCCGGTAGTCGGCGCTCTTGCACGCCGCCTCGGTTGCCCAATCCCGTTCGTTGAACGCCTGAATCCAGCGGAGGTTCAAGTTTCTGTTGTCGTCTGGTGTCATCTCTCTCTCCTCATGTGGTGTTTCCGTGAAACCGGAACCGAGTGTGGCAGGAGGGCGACCGGCGCACATCTGGAGATTCCATAGGCATATCCATAAGCCTTTGCAGACGGTTGTTGGTGTCGTCGAGCGTCGGCAAAGGGCTGACATTTGCGCCTGCCGCGGTCGTATCCGGGGCGGCTCGCCGGCGCGGGAGGACCGCGGCGGGTCAATCGGCGACGAGGCCGCGTGCTCGTGCCCAATCGCCCACTTGGTGGCGAGAGCGCATGTCCAGCTTGCCGAGGATGTGCTCGACGTGAATGCCGGCCGTGCCGACGGCGATCGCGAGCTCTTTTGCGATCTGACGATTGCTGCGTCCGACGGCGATCAGCCGTGCCACCTGGCGTTCTCGCGGGGTCAGCACACCGCCGGGCCCGCCGAGCTCGCACTCGTCGATGGAGGTGTTGGAAGCTCGCTTGGGATTCGCCTCGTCGGCGAGGGCATCGAGCGACAGGCGCATGCCTGCGGTCCAAGCGTCCTCGAACGCCGGCCCGCCGAGATCCGATTTCACGGCCGCAACGTATCGCTCGTAATCCTCACGCACGCCGGGGGAAAGCAGTGCTCCAGTCGCCTGACGCAGCGCGTGTGCGGCGCCGAGGAGGCGTGTGGCCGCTTCGCTGCGGTCTGCGTCGGCACAAGCGCGTGCGAGATTCTCGATGGCGAAGATCAGATAGAAGCGATCGCCTAAGCTCGTCAGCAGCTGCACGGCGCGAGCCGAGTATTGTGCGGCTTGCGCGTGCTCGCCTCTCGCGCGCAGCAGGCAACCGATGTTATCGGCAGCGTAGGCGATCCCCCAGGCGTCGCCTTCGCCTTCGAATTGCGCGAGCCCTTCCTGAAACAACTGCTCCGCTTGCGGTGCGTTTTCCGGCGGCAAGACCTGTCCCAGATTGACGCGGGCATTGCCTATCAGCATGGCGTTCTCAGCCGTGAGCGCATCGGCAAGGGCGCGCTCGAAAAATTCTCGCGCCGCCTCGCGATTCCCGCCTCGCAACGCCTCCATTCCGAGCATGGTCGTGGCGCGAGACACTTCGGCGACGTTGCCGAGCCGGTGCGCCAGATCGGCCATCTCGTTCGCGTAGGCCGTGGCTTGCTCGCTCTGGCCCACGGCGCCAAACAGCATGGCCGCAGCGCCGAGACCGGCCAGCCGGGCGTAATCGGAGACGTCGTGGCGAGCGAGGGCGGGACCCAGCCAGCGGATGCCCTCGCGTAGATGCCCGCGCACCCACAGGTACCACCACAGCGCCCCGGCGAGACGCAGCGCGCTCTCGCCATCCTCGCGCTGATGGGCCGTGCGGATCGCGACGCGCAGGTTGTCGAGCTCGCGATCGAGACGAAGCATCCAGGCCGCCTGTTGGGCGCGGTGCATCTCGGCTCTGGCTTGCTCGGCGCGCACGACGAAGAACGCGCGATGGTTGTCACGCGTTCGTTGTGATTCACCCGAGGCTGCCAATTGTCCTTGCGCGTAATCGTGCAGAGGCGCGAGAAAACGATAGCAAGCCTCGTTGTCGCTCTGTTCGAGCACGATCAGCGATTTCTCCGCGAGACTGGCCAATACGTCGCTGACGGCTCGCGCGTCGACACCGTCCCCGCCGCAGACGAGCTCGGCCGCGTCTATCGACCACCACCCGGCCATGGCGCCGAGCCGGCGAAACACCCTCTGCTCCGGATCGGACAGCAGCTCGTAGCTCCACTCCACCGCGGCGCGCAGCGTCCGCTGTCTCTCCGGTCGCGTGCGCTCCTTGCCGATCAGCAAGTCGAAGCTGCCGCGCAGCCCTTCGGCGATGCGTCTTAGTGTGAGACCCGACAAACGCTTGGCGGCGAGCTCGAGCGCGAGCGGCATGCCGTCGAGCCGGATGCAGATTTCGGCGACGATCGGTGCGTTCTCAGCGGTCAGCGCGAAATCCGGCCGCACCGCTTGTGCACGGTCCACGAAGAATGCCACCGAAGCGCAGCCCGCGAGCGCGGCGACGTCGGACTCGGCGGCAACATCGGCCGGAATCGGCAACGGTTGCAAAGGGTAGGTCGCTTCGCCGCCGATCCGCAGCGCTTCGCGGCTCGTCGCCAGCAATGTGAGCTCCGGCGACTGGTCGAGCAGTACGTTCGCGAGGTGGGCGCACACATGGAGAAGATGCTCGCAATTGTCGAGCACGAGCAGCAATTGGCGATCGCGCAAGAAGGCGATCAGGGCGGCGGTGATATTGCGGCCACCCTCTCGAACGCCGACGGCACGGGCGATGGCTTGGGCCACGTGCTCCGGCGACGCGAGCGCGGAGAGGTCGGCGAGCCAAACGCCGTGTTTGAAGTCGGGGATCACGTCCCTCGCGACTGCGAGCGCGAGGCTCGTCTTGCCGACACCGCCCGGCCCGGTCACGGTGATTAACCGTCCCGGCGCGGAGCGCGTCTGATCGGCCAGCGATCGGCGTTCGGCGTCGCGGCCGACCAGCGGAATGCGCGCGGCCGGCAAGTTGGTGGCCGTCCGGGCTGCCAGCCGCGCACTGCTCATGATGCGGGGCGTAGTCGTTGAACAATGCCGACGAGGTATCGGCGCCGCAACCGCATGGTGGCAGAGACTCCGCTGTCATGAAACCGTTCGTCGAACGGATTGTAACTATGCGCGGCGGTCAGCGTCAGCCGCTCGGTGGCCACCGGGGGTCTTGAGACGTACCAGCGTCTGCAGCGTGAACACCCTCTGGCCCTCTCTCGGGCCCGTCGCAATCCGGTACGTGATCGAAGCCCCAAGCAACGCATCGATCGGCGCCTCCTCGCCCGGATCGAACGCCAGATACGCGTTCTCGATGTCGCGTGTCATCAGCGCCGAGCGCTCGAGCGAGCGGCCGATCCGCTCTGCAATCCGCCGCACCAGTCCCTTCAGATCCTCCGTGCTCGGCGCCGGAATGAGCACGAACTGCAGACGATCCCGCGCCACATCCTCGTTCCGAATTCGCGGCTTCACGCGCCGGTTCCGTCATCGGGCCGCGCGACTTCGAACTCCTCGAAGCTGCGTAGCATCCTCGGTACGTTCGCGCGTCGGCCCGTGAAGATTTCGAAGGCGGCAGCCGCTTGATGGACTGCCATGCCGCTGCCGTCGAGCGTCGGACAGCCGCGCGCACGCGCGGCCCGCAAGAGCTCCGTCTCGAGCGGGAAGTAGACGATATCCGCTACCCACTGCCGCGGCCCGAGCGAAGACGCGTCGATCGGCGCACGCGGATCGTCGGCCATCCCCATCGGGGTCGCGTTGACGAGCCCATCGGCGTCAGCTACGGCCGATTCGACGCTAAGCGCCGTTTCGGCACGACCCGTTCCGAAAGCGGCGTTGAGCTTGCTCACGAGATCGTTTGCGCGGGCCGGACGAAGACCGCGAACAAGATTCTTCAGGCGGCCCTCAAGGAGGCCGCTCAGGCCGGAGCGGACACCGTCATCGTCCGCAAGTCCGCGCACAGTGGCGTGCTCGTGGACGCGTACAAGTGCAACGGAGCCGCCGCGGCTGGACCCTGACTCAGCTCCGGTTGCGCGTCGCCGCCGCCTTCGGGGGCCGAGTCAGCAGCAGCGCCAGAATGAAGTTCGAGACGGCGCCGATCGATACCGTGAGGCCGATCGCGCGGAGCACGGGCAGCGTGGACGTCGCGAGCAGGGCGAACACCATGAGCGTCGAAAGCGCGCAGACAACGATCGCGTGCAACGTGCGCGTCTGGTCCGTTCGCTCCCACTGCGCGCGCTCGAAGAACAACGCGTAGTCGAGCCCGAGCCCCGCCCCGAGCGTCAGCGCCATTAGATGAAACAGGTTCATCGACACCCCGGTCGCGCGGAGCAATGCGATCGTGATCACCAATGTCAGCGCCATCGGGGCGATCACGCGCCACACCCGCACCGGGCGGCGCAGCACCACCGCGACCGCCGCCACAAGCAACACGAACGCCATGGCGAGCGTCCAGATGAGCGTAGTTCGATGCTCGGCGACCAGCGATTCCGCCGCGTTCTTCACGTCCAGCAGCGTAACGTCTGGCCCCGCGGCTGCTGCCAGGCGCCGGAGCGCTTCGACGTCCTTGACGCCACTGAACGTGACGAACGCGGCGACGGCGTCGCCCTGCGGCACCAGCAGCATCTCGACCCTGGCGCCGATCGGCGTGTCGCGCACGCGGTCGAGCGTGAGCGGCTCGGCGGCCTTCGCGCGGGCCACGTCCGCGAGGAATGGCTCGAAAGCGTCTTCCCGAAACGGCGTTCCGGCGAGCGCGTCGCGCAACGACGTCGCGAGCGAGTTCGCATCGGGCAGCCGCGCCTGGCGCTGCTGTTGCGTCGCGACCGTGGGCACGTAGTGCGCGGCGTCGTCGTAGCCGGTGATCGCCCCGGCTGCTGCGGCGTTGTCGAACGCGGGCTGCAGCGCCTCTAGCCGCTGCAGCGCCGCTTCGGCACTGTCACTTTCCACCACGAGCAGGTAGCGCAGGTCGGCGGTACCGAGCTGCGCGCGCAGCTGCTGATCTCGGGCCAGCAGATCCGCAGGCACGGGCGTGAGCTTGCCCAAGTCGTTCTCCCACACCGGCTGGCGTGCGAGGGCGGCCAGGCCGAGCGCAGCGAGCAGCAGCAGCGCGGGCGCCCAGGCCGGGCGGGGCACTGCCTCGATCAGCGTCCACAGTCGCGCGAGGCCGCGGGAATTCGGCGCGTGCTTCGGCGCGGCCATCAGGAACGGCAGAACGAAGCGCGTGATGAGCCCGGCGGCGGCGAGCCCGGCCACGGAAAAACATGCGAGCTGCGCGAGCCCGTCCACGCCGGAGAACAGAAGTGTCAGATACGCGAGGCAGGTGCTGCCGATGCCGATAGCGAGCGTGGGCCACAGCTCGCGCGCAATCTCGGCCACGTCGACGCCCACGCGCCGGTGGCTCAGCAAGTGCGTTGGGTAATCCTGTGCCACGCCGAGCAACGTGAAGCCAAAGGCCAGCGTGATGCCGTGCACCGTGCCAAACACGGCGCTCACGACGGCCAGCGCAACCAGGCCGGCAGTCGCGAGCGTGAGCATGCTCAGCAGCAGCCCGCCGAAGCTGCGGTACGCCAGCAGCACCAGAAGAATCATGCCGATCGTGGCCATTCCCGTCAGGAATTGCGCTTCCGAGCGAGTCCGCGTCTCCATCAGCGCGGAGAACGCGCCGGACCCGCTGACCGTGGCTTCGACGCCCACCTCGTCGATGGCGGCCAGCGCCCCGTCGATCTCTGCAATGGCCGCGCGTTGGCTCGCGGGATCGAACGAGGGCGCGCGCGTCTCCGCCACCAGCAAGGCGCGCCGTCCCTCGCGATCGAACCACACGTCGAAATCGAGGCGCGGCTGCTGCATGGGCTGCCAACGCTCGAGCACGGTCAACGTCTCGAGCGTTGGGTCGCGCGGTAGCAGCGGCTCGAGAAACAGGCCGGCCGGCGACGCGAGGTCACGCGCCCTCGCTTCGAGCTGCGAGTGCAGGTACGGAGCATCGAGGCTCTGCGTGTCGAGCGTCGGCGAGAGCAGAAACCTATACGGGAGCAGATCGTCGGGGAACGCCTCAGCAGATACCTGGCCGTTCGCGACGAAGCGGAACGAAGGGCTGTCGCGCAGCGCTTCCGCGAGCTGTCGCGACGCGTCGGCCAGGCGTTCTGGCGGCGCGCCCGACAGGGCGACCACGAGCACCCGCGAAGCGGGGCCTTCGCCTACCTCCTCGAGCAGCAGGCGTTGCTCCGGCGTGGTGGGCTCGGGCAGGAACAGGCGCAGGTCGTTGCTTACGGAGAGATGGCGCGCGACGAACAGGCCGACCGCTGCGAGCCCGGCCAACCAGAGCGTCAGCAGGAGCAGTGTCCTCGCCGTGAGCTTCATTCAGCCCGGCACAGGCTGAGCAGACCCTTGAGCGTGGTGTCCTTCTGCACGTTCGTATCGGACGCTTCGCCGAGCAACATCACGCTCGCACCGCCCTTGGTGTCGAGCATCGAGAAGCAGCGCGGCTCCGTGCCGCTACCGTTCACGAGGATTTCGTTCAGTCGCCGGCGCGCGCTCGCGTCGACTGGCGTGAGTTCGAGGCTCCAAGACTGCTCGTCGCCGCCGCTCTCGACGTTGAAGTCCTTTCTAATCGAGGCGGTGTCGCCCGTGAGCAGTGCCACGAAGCCGCTCAGCAGCGCGCGCAGCTCCGGCACTCTACTCAACGACACCGTGCGCTCGCGCTCGCCGTCTCGCTCGAGGCGCACGGACTCGCCGCGAATCGACGTATGTTCGCGGTATGGCTTCGTCACGCTGCGGTCGAGACTGTCGGGGCCCGCGAACAGCAGCTCGCCGGAGACCACCAGCGGCTCCCGCAGCAGCGCCGAGAACCGCGCCTCCGTGAATGCCACGCTGGCCGGCGCTTTGCGTGCAAGCTGCCGGATCAGCTCGTCGGCGTCGGGCGCGGCGCGCACGGTCGACGCGAGCAGCGAGCCCAGCAGAGCGAGCGATAACGGCAGCGTCGTGCGATTGCGAGAAATCATGGGTTCGCCCGATGGCTCTACACGCTTGGCGCCCCGGGAACGGGTCGAGTGGCCCTGGATACTGCCACACTCCCGGCTGGGGCAGAAGCACAGCTATTCCTAGAATCGTCGGGCCGCGGCGGACTAAAGTACACTTCGAGCCGCGCTGGGTGAACCCAGAAGGAGCTAGTCAAATGAGAGTGACCGCTGGGCTTGTGACTGCTGTCGGACTCCTGTGTCTGGCGGCTCCGGCTCTCGCCGACGACGTCATCAACTTTCCATCTTGCAGCGCCTTCTCGGTCGACTACTTGCACGGCCTCGCCACGTTCGCGTTGCAAAAACGGCGCTACAACATCGAGGAAGACACCCCCGGGCTCCTGGTCGGGGAGCTCGAGAAGCTGAAGGTCGAGATCGTCATCGAGCCGAGCCACGTGGTCATCCGCTGGAAGGAAGGCTTCGGCACCGAGAAGAAGAGCAATTGGCTTCGCAATCTGAAGACCGACATCCTGTGGCGCATGGCGGAGTGAGCGACCGGCCACGCGCACGCTAGCACCAGCGCAGCACCAAGGCCGAGGTTGGCCATGAACAGCGGGCTCGAGCTTCAACGTTGGTCGTTCTGGTCTCCCGAAACGCAGTCGCCAGCGCAGTGGTGCGCGCACTGGCGGCAACCCAACGCCGTGCCCGGCTCCGCGGAGGCAGGTAGCGCCATCCCCCCGATGCATCGGCGTCGCATGAGCCAGCTGTCGAAGCAGGCGCTCGAGGTGGCGCTGCAAGCGGGTGCCGAAGCGAACCCCGAGTTTCTCGTCTTCTGCTCGCAGCATGGCGAGCTCCCGCGTACGCGTGGGATGTTGGCCGACATCGTGGCCGGCCGCGAGCTGTCGCCGTTCGCGTTCAGCCAGTCCGTTCACAGCACGAGCGCAGGTCTCTACACGATCATCACACGCAGCACGGCGCCCGCCACGGCCGTGGCCTCCGGTGCCAGCACGTTCGCGTACGGCTGGATCGAGGCCCACGGATTTCTCCACGAGAACCCGTCGGCGCGCGTGCTGCTCGTCATGGCCGACGACTCGCCGCCCAGCGAGTACCTGACGTTCATCGAGCCGCGGCCGCATCCGTACGCGTTCGCGGCCTTGCTCGCTCGCGCCACGCACCGCGGCGTGCGGCTCGAGCCCACCGAGCGAGGGTCCGGGCCCGAGGAGTCACTGCCGCTCGCGCCCCTGTTCGCGGCCTGGTGGCTCGAGGGCTCGAGCGAGCTGCGCGTCACGGCCGGGGGTCAAGGCTGGATCTGGAGCCGCGATGGAGCGTAGCTGGCGCGTCTTTGCCATGGGGCTGTCGTTCGTCGCTTTCGGTGTCGGCGCGCTGCTCGTCAACGTGCTGCTCTTCTGCGCGATCGCCGTCGCGTACCGGCAGCGGCCGCGGCGCCAGCACGCCGCGCGGACCAGCATCCGAATCAGCTTCCTTTCGTTTCTGTGGCTCGTGCGGGCTCTGCGCATCGTGAGCCTCGATATCGATGATTTCACGGTTCGCGAGCTCGCCGGTGCGCGACGCTGCATCGTGGTGGCGAACCATCCCACGTTGATCGACGTCGTGGTGCTTCTCGCTTATCTCGAGCAAGGTAACTGCGTCGTGAAGCCAGCACTGTGGCGCAACCCGCTGCTCTCGTGGGTGCTGCGTATGGCAGGCTACATACCGAATACGGATGCCGAGACGATCGTGCCCGCATGCGGAGCCGCGCTCGAGCGCGGCGAGTCGTTAATCATTTTTCCGGAGGCGACGCGCTCGGTGCCTGGCGTGCCGATGCGGTTCCAACGTGGCGCCGCGTCGATCGCCGTTCGGTACGGCGCGCTGCTGAAGCTCGTTCGGATCGAGTGCGATCCCGTCATGCTGACCAAGGGGCGCCCCTGGTACGACGTGCCGGAACGGCGCCCTCGCTTGACGGTGAGATTTCGTGGTAGCGTGCGCGCTCACGATTTCCTGGCCGCAGGGCAGACCGTTAGTGCGGCAGCACGAAGTTTGACGGGGCATTTGCAAGGGGAGCTTTCAAGGGGGGCTGTCTCGGTGCGCGAGCTGGAACAGGAGCTGAAGCAGCTACTGATTGATGTCCTTAACCTCGAGCACCTCACGGTCGAGCAAATCGATAGCGAGGCCCCGCTATTCGGCGAGGGATTAGGTCTCGATTCGATCGATGCGCTAGAGCTTGGCGTAGCGGTGCGCAAGAAGTACAACATCCAAATCGATCCCGACTCCGAGAAGACGCGGGAGCACTTCGCATCGATTGCGAACTTGGCCCGCTTCATCGGGGGCGGTCATGGGTAGCGCGGAGCGTGAGCGTATTTTCGAAGCGGTCAAACGAGAGCTGAGCTCGTTGTTCGAGCTCGAGCCCGACGACATCGCTTGGAACGCTCGTTTGTACGAAGACCTGGATCTCGACAGCATCGATGCCGTCGATCTCGTCGTGCGTCTGCAGGAGATCACGAAGAAGAGGATCTCGCCAGACCAGTTCAAGGCGGTTCGCACCGTGGAGGACGTGGTCAACGCGGTCGAGCGGCTGATGGCGGGCTAGGCATCCCGGCGCCCGCGACCTCCGTTAACGTAGGCCCCATGCCACCGTCTCAATCTTTCGGAGCCCGATTCGCAAAGCTCGCGAAGGTTGGTGTTGTGGCGCTTCTGGCGCTCTACCCCGTGCTGGTCTACGTCGGGCTCAAGCACGCCGGCGGGTTCTGGGTGGCAGGCGCCCTGATCGTAGTGTGCGTGCTGCGACTCCTGATCGGTGCACCGCTGCTCGGGCGCCTGCCGCTCGCGCTGCTGTGTGCGGGCGGCGTGCTGCTCGCCGTGCTCGGGATCGCGAAGGGTTCGCCCGATCTCGTGCTGTACTACCCGGTGCTCGTCAACGGTGGATTGCTGTTGCTGTTCGCGCACAGCCTGTTGTATCCGCCCACCATGATCGAGCGCATCGCACGCATTCGTGTGCCAAACCTCCCGCCGAAAGGAGTCGCGTACACGCGTGGCGTAACGATCGTCTGGACCATTTTCTTCCTGTTCAATGGCAGTATCGCGTTCTACACGGCGCTCGAGACCTCGGCTGCAGCCTGGGCGTTCTACAACGGCTTCCTGGCCTACGTCCTGATAGGGCTGCTATTCGGCGTCGAGTTCCTGGTGCGCATGCGTGTGATGAAGAGCTCGCAGCCGTGAGCCCGCTTGCGATCGCGTCCGCGCTCGCCGCCACGGCCGATCACGTCGTCTGCATTCGGCGCGATGGTTCGCAAGTCCATTGCTCCGAGCTGCGCGTCATTGCCGCGAGCGTTGCGGCACATCTTCGCGAGAGAGCGGAGCAACGGTGGGCGCTGGATCTCGACGATACGCTGGAGTTTGCCGGTGCGCTGCTCGGATGCTGGTGTGCCGGCAAGACGCCGGTGCTGGCGCCGGCAACGCTGCTGCAGCAGAGCACCGTCGCCATCGACGGTGTCATCCAGGCCGCGAGCTCCCGCGACGCACGTGTCCCGGCGGTTGCGCTGCGAGCGTTGCCGCGCGGGTCGACCGGCAGCGGCAGCGTGTCCGGCGAATCGGACTTCGTGGTCTACACGTCCGGTTCGACGGGAGTGCCCAAGGAGGTGCAGCGCCGCGTCGCGAACGTGGAGGCGGAGCTCGCGGTGCTCGAGTCGCTGTGCGGCGAGCGAATGGGCGGCTGCAGCGTGTACTCGACGGTGTCGCACCGGCACATCTACGGCTTGCTGTTCCGCGTGCTGTGGCCGCTCTCGACTCGACGGCCGTTCGCCACCTTCGATTTCGAGTATCCGGAGCAGCTCGCGGGTGCGGCTTCGCGCGATGCGGCGCTGATATCGAGCCCCGCGGTGTTGAAGAGGCTCGCGAATCTGCCGGCGCGTGCGGCGGAGTGGCTGGCCGTGTTCTCCTCCGGCGGACTGCTACCGGCAGAGGCGGCCGCCGACGCGGCGCGGGTGCTCGGCGCCGTGCCGATCGAGGTGCTCGGAAGCACGGAGACCAGCGGCGTTGCGTGGCGCCAGCAAAGCCGCGCGGCGGCCACCGCCTGGCGCCCCCTGCGAAGCGTCGAGACGCGAGCCAGCGCCGAAGGCTACCTCGAGGTGCGCTCGCCGTTCAGCGGCGAGATCGAGTGGCTGACGATGGGGGATCTCGTGCGGTTTGCCGCGGATGGCACCTTCGAGTTGCTCGGTCGAGGCGATCACCTCGCAAAGATCGAAGACAAGCGCGTGTCGCTCGCAGAGATCGAGCAGCGCTTGCTCGATAGCCCGTGGGTTGAAGATGCCGCGGCCGTCGCTCTCGATGATGGCGCCCGCCAGTACGTCGGCGTGGTGCTACAGCTCACCGCAGCAGGAGCAGACGAGCTCGAGTGTCGTGGGCCGCGCCAGTTCAACGCGCAGATCCGCGAATTCCTTCGCGGCCGCATCGAGCCCGTTGCGCTACCGCGCAAGTTCCGGCACGTCGCGGCGATTCCCGTGGACTCGCAGGGAAAGCGCCAACCGGTCGCCATGAAACACCTCTTCGAGCCGAAATGACCGTCGTCGAGCCCATCGTGGTCGAGGAGCGCCTGCATGGCTCGACCGCGGAAATCCGCGTGCGCGTGCCGGACGACCTCGAATACTTCAAAGGGCATTTTCCCGGCGTGCCGGTCGTGGCCGGTGTCGTGCAGGTACACTGGGCGATGCTATTTGCGAGGCGCTATCTCGGGCTGTCCGGCGAGTTCGTCGGCATCGAGGTCTTGAAGTTCCAGCAGGTCATGGGTCCAGGCACCGAGGCGCTGCTGACGCTCGAGTACGCGCCGGCAACGGCGAAGCTGCGCTTCTCGTTCGATTCCCACCAAGGCCGCCACAGCAGCGGGCGCGTGTTGCTGAGAGACCAATGAAAGTCTGCGTGATCGTGCCCGTATACAACCACGGCACGCCGTTGCAGAGCACGGTGGATCGACTCGCCGCGCACCACCTGCCGATCATCGTCGTCGACGACGGCAGCAACCCAGAAACGAAGCGTCTCATCGCCGTCGCGGCAGAGAGGTGCGGTGCCGACGTCGTCACTTTGCAGCGCAACGGCGGCAAGGGCAGCGCCGTCAAAGCGGGTCTCCGTGCTGCGTGGGAGCGGGGCTACACGCACGCGTTGCAGGTCGACGCCGACGGGCAGCACAACATCGACGACGCGCCGAAGCTGGTGGCCGCGGCTCACGACCGGCCGGACGCCGTGATCTGCGGGGACCCGCGCTTCGACGCCTCGGTGCCGGCGAGCCGGCTGTACGGGCGGCGGCTCACGAGCTTCTGGGTGCGCGTGGAGACCTTGTCCGCATCGATGCCGGACACGATGTGCGGCTTCCGCGTCTATCCCCTGGCCGTGTGCATCGAGTTGCTGAGCTCGACTCGGCTCGGCGATCGAATGGACTTCGACATCGAGATCCTCGTGCGCCTCTACTGGCGCGACGTTCCGTTCGTCGTGGTGCCCACCGCCGTGATTTATCCGGAAGGAGGCACATCGAACTTTCGCCTGCTTGCCGACAATTGGTTGATCACGAAGCTCCACACGCGCCTCCTCTTCGGTATGCTCGTGCGCTGGCCGTCGCTGCTGCATCGGCGTGCGGACGACAAGGGCTCGCACTGGGCAACGCTTAGCGAGCGCGGCGCCGTGGTCGGCATGCGGATCTTGTTCGCCGTGTACCGCACGCTGGGTCGACCGGCGTTCGCGTTGCTGCTCTATCCCGTGACAGTCTATTTCTTTCTCACGAGCACGCGTGCGCGCCGGGCGTCTCGCGAGTACTTGGGCAGAATCCGCGCCAAGCTCGAGGAGCAGCACGCGCTGCTGTCGCCCGATGTGACCACCTTCAAGCATCTTCTCGCTTTCGGCAACGCCGTGTTGGACAAAGGCGCGATGTGGGCAGGGACCTTCCCGCGGGATCGCATCGTGCTCGACGATCCGGGAATGTTCGCGCGGCTCGAGGACGGTCGTGGCGCGCTGCTGATAGGCTCGCACTTGGGCAACCTCGAAGCGCTGCGCGCGTACGGCGAGACGGTGCAGGGGCTCAAGGTGAGCGCGCTCGTCTTCACCGCGAATTCGCCCAAGTTCAATCGCGTGCTCGCGGCCGTGAATCCCCAGGCGCTGGAGCGGATGATCCAGGTGAGCTCGATCGGCCCCGAGACGATCATCGAGTTGCAGCAGAAGATCGGTGCGGGCGAGCACATCGCGATCGTCGGCGATCGAGTGTCGGTGCGCCATCGGGAGCGCTCCGTTCACGTGCCGTTTCTCGGCCGGCCGGCGCCGTTCCCGGAAGGGCCGTTCGTGTTGGCCAGCCTGCTCGCGTGCCCCGTGTATCTGCTGTTCTGCTCACAGGTCGGCGACGGTTACCGCGCGGTGCTGGAGCCGTTCGCGGACCCGCTGAAGTTGCCGGCGAGGGATCGGCGCACCGCGCTCGAGCACACCGTCGAAAGGTACGCGCAACGTCTGGAAGCGCATTGCTTGCTGGCCCCCACGCAATGGTTTAATTTCTTCGACTTCTGGGACCAGGTAGAGCCGAAGAAGCCAAGATCGAATGTCGTCTGAGCAGCCGGCCGGAGCAGCAGCCCTCGAAGCCGAGGTGGAGGTTGAGGTTCCATTTCACGATGCCGATCCAATGGGCGTCACGTGGCACGGCAACTACTTTCGCTATCTCGAGACCGCGCGGTCGGCGTTGCTCAAGAAAATCGGTTACGGCTTCGCCGAGATGAGCGCTTCCGGTTTTCTCTGGCCCATCGTCGATGCGCGCATCAAGTACGTGAAGCCCACGAGCTTCGGGCAACACCTCAAGATCAAGGCCGTGCTCGACGAGTACGAGAACCGGCTCAAAATCGAATACGTGATCAGCGACAGCCGAACGAGTGAGGTCGTGACGAAAGCGACCACGACGCAGGTGGCCGTGGACAAGGCCAGCGGCGAGCTGTGCTTCTGCTCGCCGCAGATCCTGCTCGACAAGGTCGAGCGCTGGACTGGGTGTTCTTGAGCCCGCACGCTGGTGAACCTGTACCTAGCCGACATGGGAGTGCTGTGCGCACTCGGCACTGACAAGAGCGAGGTGCTACGCCGGCTCCTCATGTGCGACCGATCCGGCATGCAGCCGGCGGGGCCGTTGCTGACGGGCCGCTCGACCGTGGTTGGTCGAGTCGAGCGTGAGCTGCCGCCGGTGCCCGCTGCGCTCGCGGATCTCGATTGTCGCAACAACCGCCTGCTTGCAGCCGCGCTCGATCAGATCGCGCCCGCGGTTGGCGCGTTGCGCGACGAGCTCGGCTCGCACCGCATCGCCGTGATCATGGGAACCAGCACGTCCGGCATCGCCGCAGGCGAAGAGGCCTGCGAAGCTCTGAGCCAAACGGGCCGAATGCCGCCCACTTACCACTACCGGCAGCAGGAGATCGGCACGGTGGCGGAATTCGCGGCGGGCTATCTCGGTCTCACGGGGCTGCGCTACTGCGTTTCCACGGCGTGCTCGTCGTCGGCGAAGGTGTTCGTCTCCGCGCACCGGCTGCTCGAAGCGGGTGGCTGCGACGCGGTGGTCGTGGGCGGCGCGGACAGCTCGTGTCGCTTGACCCTAAACGGCTTCGACTCGCTCGAAGCGCTGTCGCCGGCGCTCTGCAATCCGTTCAGCGTCAATAGAAACGGCATCAACATCGGCGAGGCGGCCTGTGTGTTCGTGCTCACGCGCAAACCGGCGCCGATTCGTCTCTACGGCGTGGGGGAGTCGTCCGACGGCTATCACATCTCCGCGCCCGATCCGAGCGGCGCCGGCGCGGAAACCGCGATCCGAGCGGCGCTCGCGCAGGCCGGCGTCGCGGCTGCCGACGTCGGGTATCTCAACCTGCACGGCACGGCGACGCCGAAGAACGACGAGATGGAGAGCCGCGTGATCGAGCGCGTGTTCGGATCTGCGACTCCGTGCGGCTCCACGAAGCCGCTGGTCGGTCATACGCTCGGCGCCGCGGGCGCGCTCGAGGTGGGGTTCTGCTGGCTCCTGCTCGGCGAGGCCAACGCGGAGCGGCGCCTGCCGGCGCATCCGTGGGACTCCATGCAAGACCCGGCGCTGCCGGTGATCGACCTGACGGACGAGCAGGCGCGCTGGGAGCGCGACGTGTTCCTGTCGAATTCGTTTGCGTTCGGCGGCAGCAACGCGAGCGTGATCATCGGGCGAAGCTGATGGATCCGAGCACCACGCCCATCGGCGATTTGCTGCCGCACGGCCCGGAGATGACGTTGATCGACCGGCTCGTGGCCTTCGACGGCGGCAAGTCCGTGGCCGTAGTCGAGATCACGGCCGAGAGCCGCTTCTTCGCGAGCACCGGAGTGCCCGCCTGGGTCGGCATCGAGTACATGGCCCAAACGGTGGCGGCGCACGCGGGGTTCGAAGCTCGACTGCGCGGCGAGCCGCCGGCGATCGGGTTTCTGCTCGGAACCCGCCGTTACGACTGCGCCGTGCCCGAGTTTCCGCTGGGCGCATCGCTGAAAGTTACGATCGAGCGGCTGCTCGTGGACCGCGGCTTCGGCTCGTTCGCTTGCACGATCAAGACCGATACGATCCTGGCGCAGGCTGTGCTCAGCACGTATCAGCCGAGCGACGCGGAGATCGCGAAGATCCGTGAGCGCCAGGGAGAGGACTCGTGAGATCGGTGCTCGTTACGGGCGCGAGTCGCGGCATCGGTGCCGCGACCGCCCTGCGTCTGGCGACGCACGGCTTTCACATCGTCGTTCACTACCACAGTGATGCCGACGGCGCAGAGGCCACCCTGGATGCCATCGGCGCCGGCGGCGGCGGGGGCCGACTGATCCAGTTCGACGTGGCCAATCGCGAGGCGTGCCGCAGCGGCATCACGGCGGATATCGAGGCCCACGGCGCCTACTACGGAGTCGTGAACAACGCCGGAGTCACGGCCGACAACGCGTTTCCGTTGCTGTCCGGCGACGACTGGGACCGCGTGCTGCGCACGGACCTCGACTCCTTCTACAACGTGCTGCACCCGTGCGTCATGCCGATGATTCGCGCGCGCCAGGGTGGCCGCATCGTTACGTTGTCGTCCGTGTCCGGTGTTCTCGGCAACCGCGGGCAGGTCAACTATAGTGCTGCGAAAGCCGGCGTCATCGGCGCGACGAAGGCTCTGGCACTCGAGCTCGCGAAGCGGCAGATCACCGTGAACTGCGTTGCGCCAGGTCTCGTCGACACGCGCATGGTGGCCGGTGCCGAGATCGAGCAGATCTTGAAGATGATTCCCGTGCGGCGCTTGGGGCGGCCGGAGGAAGTGGCCGAGTTGATCGCATATCTGATGTCCGATCTCGCGGCTTACGTCACGCGCCAGGTGATCGGCATCGACGGGGGTCTATCATGACGGCCCGCGTGGTCGTTACCGGCATGGCGAGCCTTACGTCGCTCGGCGACGATTGGGCGTCGGTGGCGGCCGCGATCGATGCAGGCCGCAGCGGCATTCGCCGGATGGACGATTGGGCCGAGTACGACGGCTTGAACACGCGGCTCGCCGCGCCGATCGAAGGCTTCGCGCTGCCCGGAGCACTACCCCCGCAAGAAGACGCGTTCCATGGGCCGCGTCTCGCAAATGGCCGGGTCCCACCGAGCGCGCGCTGGCAAGAGGCGGGTCTTCTCGACGCGCCGGTCATCCGCGGCGGCGACTCGGGATCGCATACGGGTCCTCCTCCGGTAGTCCTGACGCGATCGGCGATTTGGTGCGATGCGCACGGAGCTACAGTACGCGCAGTCATCACCTGCGACCAGCTACATCCGGATGATGAGCCACACGGCGGCCGTGAATACCGGCCTGTTCTTCAGTGTCCGCGGCCGGCTGATTTCCACCAGCACGGCGTGCACGTCGGGCAGCCAGGCGATCGGCTATGCGTACGAAGCGATCAAACACGGCAAGCAGCAGGTCATGATCGCGGGCGGCGCCGAGGAGCTGTCACCCACGCAGGCCGCCGTCTTCGACACGTTGTTCGCCACCAGCGTCAAAGAACGATACCCCGGAGAAGACGCCGCGACCGTTCGACAAGGACCGTGACGGGCTCGTCGTCGGCGAAGGCGCCGCGACGTTCGTCCTCGAGAGCCTCAAGCACGCGCGGGCCCGGGGCGCCACGATCCTGGCCGAGGTCGTTGGCTTCGCCACCAATTGCGATGCGCGCCATGTCACGCAGCCGACACCTGAAACCATGGCGGCGGCGATGCGCTTGGCGCTGCGCAATGCGGCGGTTGACGCGGACCGCATCGGTTACGTCAGCGCACATGGAACCGCGACTGAGTTCGGCGACATTGCCGAAAGTCAGGCCACGAGCGCTGTGTTCGGTAAGCGAATGCCGATCAGCTGCATGAAGAGCTACTTCGGGCACACGCTGGGTGCTTGCGGTGCTCAGGAGGCGTGGCTCGCTATCGAGATGATGAACCGGGACCGGTTCGCGCCCACGCTAAATCTCGAACATGTGGACGAGCGCTGCGCCGAGCTCGACTACATCATGACCACCTCGCGCGCGATCACCACCGACCACGTCATGAGCAACAACTTCGCCTTCGGGGGCATCAACACCTCGTTGATCTTTCGGCGCTGGTCGTGAGCGGTGCCGCCGGACTCGATCCCAGCCGCATCGATCTCTATTACACCGATACGCGCTGCGTCGGCGAGTACGGCCGCAGCCTGCTGACGCCCGGCGATCTCGAACGCCTGTCGGCGCTCGCCACGCCGCGTCGCCGGCGCGAGTACGAATGTGGCCGCGCGCTCGCGCGCTTCGCGCTCGAGCGTTGCACGGGGCGCCCAGCGCGCTCCCACGAGCTGCGCGTTGCCGCAAGCGGCAAGCCGGAGTGCGCCGACGGTACCGCCATCAGCATCTCGCATAGCGCCGAGCTCGTGGTCTGCGCCGTGATGCGCTCGGGCCGGCTCGGCGCCGACGCGCAAAGTCCCGTGCCCGGTCGGCACACGGCCGAGATTGCCCAACGCTACTTCTCGCCGGACGAGCACGCGTGGCTCGACTCGGATCCGTCCGGCCGCTTCTATATGCTTTGGGTGCTCAAGGAGGCCTATCTCAAAGCCGTCGGCGTGGGCATTGCGGGAGGGCTCGATCTGCTGACGTGCCACATCGAGGCGCCGAGCATCACGGCCGCCGTTGCGCGCGCAGGCGAGGAGGCGCACCTGGCCCTCTATTCTATGGGGCGCGCGTTCGTCGCGCTGGCGAGCGCCGATCGCGCGTTCGCGCAGGTTCGATTCGATTTCTGGAACCCGGATGGCCCCGTCGCGTACCGGCCCGCGTCGCCGAGGCTCGTGGCCGCAACGGCAGGGTCGGCATGCATGTGAGGCCAGTACTAGCGCGCTCGATTCCGCCCGCACGTGTTTGCAGCGCGGTATAGTCGTGTGCAACGAGCAACACGGAGAGCGTCGGTGCGTGGGTGTGTAGTGGCATTGTGGCTCGTGGCGCTAGGCCATGCAGCGTCGGCCGACGACCTGCTAGTGAACTACGGTGCGGGTCCGCAGCGCTACGCCAGTCAGCGCAACGAAACGTTCGGCGTGGATTACAGCTTTCGTCGCTTCGAGCGCAGCGCCCGTCAACACATCGACGTCGGCGTGAGCTACACGCGCCTGTCGACGAACACGGCCGCAAACGACCATCTGTACGCAATTGGCGTGTATCCGCAGCTTACGTTCTGGCCCACCGCGACTTCGCGGGTAGGCCGACATTCTCCGCCTTGGGGCAAGCCATTCTTCTTCGTCCGCGCGCTCGGTCCGACGTACATCAGTGAGAACACGTTCGGCAGCCGCAAGCAGGCGCATCACTTGTCGCTCCAGGCCGGCATAGGCGTAGGAGTGCTGGTGAAAAATAGGACGTTGCTGATGGTATCGTGGAAGCACTTTTCCAACGCGAACGTGTTTTCGAGCAACGACGGTTTCGACGTGCCGCTGGTGTTGCACTTCGGCGTTCGGCTTCGATGAGTGCAAGCCGAGCGCTGGCTGCTCGCGTGCCTCGCGCGCCACGGTGCCCAGGCGCAGTTCGTGGAGACCGAGCTCGACTTAGGGGTGCCCGTCGACAGCCGGGTTGCGCTGCCGGCATTCGACGGCGCGCCGGGTACGATTCTGCTGACGGGGCGCACGCCCGACAACGAGAAGTACCTCGCCCTGTACACGGTGCGGGCCGACGGCTCCGTGGAGCCCGCGCCGGCCGCGAAGCTCCTGCTGGCGAAGGACGAGCTCTTCTTCGATACCGGCCGCATCGACGATCGCAGCGAGCTGCTGTTACTGGGACCTGGGGGTGTGGCCGAGCTCAAGCCCACCGGGACCATAGAGCTCGCGAAGGTGCAGAGCATCTACAAGACGAAGAGCAGCGCTGCTCTCACGAAGCTCGATTTTCTCGTCGACGTCAACGGCGACGGGCGCGACGATCTGGTCGTGCAAGACTTCGCGGGGTTGCGCGTGGCAGTGCAATCTGCCACTGGGTTCGACGCCCTGCAGCTGCTGCAGCTGCCGCCGCTGTTGACGGCGACGGGCACGGAGGCGCGCTACCGTGCCGACCGCGTGTACTGCTATGACTTCAACGGCGACGGTCGCACGGACGTAGCTGTCATTCGCGACAAAGCGTTTCTGGGCGGATAGGGAGTTCAAGGCGCCCCTCGTCTTTGCAGCCATGCGCGCAATGGGCCTGATGTCAGCGGCGAAGCCCGGGGGCGCGGGTGAGAATCGAGTGAATGACGGCGATGTGGCTCAATCGAGGCTGCCCTCCAGGTTGAGCGAGTCCTGAATCTTCACGTTCGATCGTGAAATGCCGGCGCCTCCGGCTGCACGCCAAGACCTGCCCGTCGCGGCGCGGTGGCCCGGGTGGTGACGAGGACGACGAGAGGCTCACAGCAACCGATCGCCCTCCGGCGGTGCGCGGCTCGGACGAAGCCGAGCGTCGCTGCGTCGAGGCCCAGCTCGTCTTGCAGTGCGGGCGCTGCGATACCGAGCAAAGCGCGGTCGAGGTAATTGATCGTGACGCAGCCGCAGATCAGCGCCAGCACGCCGAAGCGCGCCCGAGATCGTTGCCGATTCGCGAGTGCAGCAGGTAGAGCCATTGAGTCGGTCTCGTTCGAACGCTCGGTGAATGACGATTGTAAACGCAGCGTCGGCGCCTAGGCGCCGCTCGGAGGACCGCGTGAGCCTGGGCATTTTCATCACATGGGTAATACTCGCGATTCTCGTCGGGATCTGGGCGAATAGACGGGGCCGCAGTGGCTTAGGAATGTTGTTCGTCGCGGTCGCGCAGCTAGAGCTACGACCAGCTTGCGTTTGGGTTGATGCGCGCCTGCGCAGTCGCGGCTGCCCGGGCGCGCATCAACCCTGTGCAACCATCCGCGACGTGAAGCCGTTCGTCCCCGAGTACGACCAGTGGCGATCGGGGTCGCGATGCGTATGCGTCACGGATTCGTACTGCACGTAGTCGAAAAACGCGTTTGAAGGTAGGCCGGAGATCTTGATCGGCCCACCGTCGAGGCCCACCAACGGTTTCATCTCGACTTCGGACGCGGGCGTGGAGAAACGGATCGCGCTTGTGCGGCGATCAACGCTGATGGGCACGTGCTCGATGGAGCGCGCACCGCGCTGGAACCCCGCGAACGCGAGCGGCAGGATGGCCTCGAAGCCGGATTTCTGCAGCGCGCTCATGGCTGCATCGGCATAGATTCTCGTCCATTTACCCATCTCGAACGACACGACGAAGCGCACGCCGCCGAGGTCCAGCGCACCCGCGTGGCCCTCGACGATTTCCACGAGCCGATTGCCGTCGCAACGCAGCTGCGTGGGTCGGCCGAAGTTGCATGGGCACGGGATCTCGCAGCTGCAGCACTCGGCAAGATTAGCGGTGAGTGACCACGCTCCCTGTGCTAGTGCCGAGCGCACTCGAGTCAGCATCGGTGCCGTGAGGGCGAGGGTGCCAAGAAGCTTTCCGAGGTCGCGTCGTTTCATGCGTCATCCCCACTCTTTTGGCTTGGCCGGGAACGGATTCTATTCTGCTCTCACTCGGAGAACGGCGCTACCAGCTGGAGACGAGTCGAATCTTCGTGAGTGAGTCCGTGTGCCGCCGCGCGTTGATCTTGGAGCGCCGCTCGCACACACTGCGGCTGTCCGCGGCGGCGCGTCCGATTCGGGACGCCGAAAGGCCTCGGCGTCGGCTGAAAAAGGTCATCGCCGGGCCGCACATGCTGCGCACAGGGAGACACAAATGACTGATGAAGACGAAGGCGCAATCGCGCGCCGTACGCTAGTCGCCGCTCTCGGCACCGGGGTCGTCGCGCTCGGCGCGGCCGCCGTCGCCCGCGACGCGTCCGCCAAGGACGCGCGCTGGCAGCCGACGCTCGAGAAAGACGACGATTGGATGGAGATGCCGAGTCGGCACCGTATGGTGTTCGATGCGACGACCTCGGACGGCGCCGCGCATGCGCTGTTCTTCGCCCGGAACTACATCGGGGTGAACCAGCGCGCCTACGGAATCGACCCGTCGCAGCTCGCGACCATCATCATCTTGCGTCACATGGGCACGGTGTTCGGCTACGACGACGCGATGTGGGCGAAGTACGGCAAGACGCTGTCGAGCATGTCGAAGTTCACCGACCCGAAGACGAAGGAAGCGCCGACCCGCAATCTTTACGACGTGAAGGGCTACGGACCGGGCCTCTCGAACGCCGACGCCACGGTGTCCGAGCTGGCCGGTAAGGGCGTGCACTTCGCGGTCTGCGGCGCGGCGACGCAGCGGGTCGCGAGCATGCTGGCCGAGGAAACGAAGGGCAACGAGGCGCAGATCCACGAGGAGCTCGTTGCGCATCTGATTCCGAACGGGCGCATCGTCCCGGCGGGGATCGTGGCCGTGAACCGCGCTCAGGAACGCGGCTACGCGGTGGCCTACTACACGGGCTGAATCCGAGCGGCGGCCGCGATCAGCGGCCGGCCGCGCCCAATGTCTTCTTCGACCAAGCCTCGAGCGTCCCCGGCGCGCCGAGCGTCAGGCCGTCCACAGTCTCGCCGTAGTACTCGTTCGCGTGGTTCTTGTGGTAGAGCTCGCGCGTCTTCTCGACGCTCTCGGTGAAGCGCGGGTCCTGCGGCCGCGGCTGGCTGTTGATCCAAGCGGCCACGTCCCAGGCTTGCTGCTCGCTCAGCGTGCCCGGCACTCCATATGGCATGTTCGCGTAGACGAATGCGGCCGCGTTGTCGAGCGAATGCATCCCCGCGCCCCAGTTGTACGACTGCGGCCCCCAGAGCGGCGGAATCACCTGCGCGCCCGCGAATGCGCTGCCCTGCCCGGTCGCGCCGTGGCACACCGCGCAGTGGGCGGCATACACGGTTTCGCCGCCGCCGCGGTCGGGCTTCGCCGCGGGCGCGGCCAAGGCCGGATAGCCCGACGCCTTCGGCGTGATGCCGATCGGCAAACCGGTCGCGAGCCAGTTGATGTAAGTCATCAACGCCACGATCTCCTCGCTGTCCGCGGGCGGCGGCGTGCCGTTCTCGCTGTAGCGGAAGCACCCCTCGATGCGCATTGCGAGCGAATTGATCATGCGGTTCTTCGACCGGTACTTCGGGTATTGCGGCGCGGCGGCCCACAGCGGCGACGACAGCGGATTGCGGCCGCGATCCGTGTGGCAGTTGCGGCAGCTCAGCGTGTTGCCGGTGTATTTCGCCGCGTACTTCGGCGTGTCGTCGAAGATTCGCTGGCCCAGCAACATCGCCTTTGCATCCTCGGGATTGGCCGGCAGCGCGGAGTCCGGCGGCGGCTCGAAGTTGTCGGGGCTCTGCGCGCGCGGCGTCCAGGCAGTCTTCTCGCCGCGCGGCGCTTCGGTCTCTTGGCCCTCGCGCAGCGACGCAACGTAGGCCGCGGCAGCGGCGAGCTCTTGCGAGTCGAGCTTGGCGGCGATGCGCCCCATGAGCTCGAGCGGCCCGCCGGGTCGCTTCCCGTCGTGAAATGCCGTGAGCTGGCTCAGCAGATAGGCTTCCGGCTGCCCAGCAAGTCCCGGCAGAGCGGCCCCGCCGCCGCGCAACGCGGGTCCGTGGCAGTCTCGGCACGCGGGTATCCCCTCCGACCACTTGCCGAGCGCGACGAGCCGCGCGCCGGCCGCGAGCGCATCGGCGCTCGCCTTCGGTGCCGGCAGATAGGGGGCGGATAGGCTCGCCACGTAGTCCGCCACGGCC
The DNA here is from genome assembly GCA_963786385.1 of uncultured Gammaproteobacteria bacterium. Lineage (GTDB taxonomy): Bacteria > Pseudomonadota > Gammaproteobacteria > Steroidobacterales > Rariloculaceae > FEN-1219. The sequence continues at coordinate 267,263 of CAWAYS010000005.1, read as the reverse complement.
GTCATCTCCCCGGCATCCATGAGCTTCGCCATCGGCTCCATGACGGGGTTCGAACGCGTTCCGTCCGCATACGCCTTCAATTGATCGACGACGTAAGCGGAAGGCAGCCCCGCGAGCCGCGGGAACGGGTCGACGCCCTCAGCCCGCGCTCCATGGCAAGCTACGCACGATGGAACCTTCGTCGCGACGCCCTGCGCGTAAATCTCCGCGCCGGTTGCCGCGTCCGCGTATGCGGGGACGAAGCAGCTGACACACAAGGCGGTCGCGGCAATCGACTCGATCAAGATGCGCATCGATCTCTCCAATATTCCCCCAGCCGGCACGGCTCGGGATCGAAGCATATCGATAATCCGGCGGCTTGGAACCCCGGCGTCGCGGATGGCCGTTCGTTGCTGACCTGGCTCGGCGCGCTGGTCGTCGGCCTGAGCCTCGGCCTGCTCGGCCGAGCATGACCTCCTGTCGCCGCCTGTCGAACTCGGAGATTTCTCGGGACACCGCGGCTTTCTCGCCTCTGCCCCAAATTTCAGGTTTTTTCGTCTCCTGCCAAGGCAGTTTCAGAGCGTCGAGACGATGCTTACTTCGTGACGACCGCCGTGCGCTCGACGTCACGATCATAAAGGTCGAACCGGGCCACGCGCGCACCAAGCGTTGGCCGAGAACGATGGCATCGTCGAATTCAACGACCTCACGTTGGTTCGCCTGCGTCCCGATCTCGCCAATCCGGCTCCGTAAGGCCTCCGGCCTCGAGAGACTTCCACCAGTGTTTGAGGACTCCCCGCAGCGCGTAGCCCTGCGCGGGACCTCCCCCGCCGCGACTCGCGGCCAGCCTGATTTGCCAGTAAGATTCGGCGAGGACTCGGGGGGGACCGGTAGCGCTCGTTTTGCCGGGCACGTCTCGAGCATCGCTCGGAGAAATCAGATGCAAACGAGATATGCGACGCTGCTGTTGATCGGCGGACTTTCGTTCCTTGGCGCGGCCGCTGCACACCACTCACCCGCGATGCTCTACGACATGGCACGCGAGGTCACGATGCACGGCGTCGTCACCGAGTATCAGCTCGGCAACCCGCACATGCGCATCTTCTTCGCGATCGACAACAACGGCACCAAGGAAAAGTGGATGGCCGAAGGCGGCTCGCGAACCGTGCTGATGCGTAAAGGGTGGGACGGCACGGAAGTGAAGCCCGGCGAAACAATCGGCGTGCGCGGCAACCCATCGCGCGACGGCTCGAAGATCATTCATCTGCTGTATCTGATCTTGCCGGACGGCACCGAGCTCGGCGGCGAGGACTTGGACTTCGGCGCGCTGGAATCCCGCCGCCAGCATCGAGATGCGCAATGAGCGCGACGAACGGTCCACGCATGATGAGCGAGATCGTCGCGGCCCGCGCGCGCGGCTTGCTGCCGGCAGTGCTGCTGCTGTCGTTGCCCGCGCTCGCCGCGGCCCAGTCGAGCGACCCGCTCGCACCGTTTCTCGGCACCTGGAGCGGCGTCTTCACGACGCAGGACAATGACTTCTGGGGCCTAGAGGACTTCGCCTGTTTCCCGGGCTGCCCACCCGAGGTGCGCGACTACGTGGCGGCGTGGCTCAAAGACCCGACCAATGACAATCATCCGTTCGCCGAGGCTTTCGGCCGATCGGGCATGGTGGCCATGCAGAACATCGCTGCTTATCTGACTCCGCTGGGAAAAAAGATTCAGCAAGAAAACTCGCCGGAAACCGACCCGAAGCTGCATTGCCAGCCATACGGGTTCGTTCGCGAAGTGACCAACGCGCTGCCGATCAAGATCAGCCGCGACGGCGACGATCTGCTCGTGCGTTACGAGGAGTGGTCGCTGCTGCGAACGATCTACATGGACGGGCGCAAGCACCCCGAGTACCAAACGCCGACGCTGCTGGGCCATTCGGTGGGCCGAGTCGAGAACGGCACGTTGATCGTCGAGACGGCCAACGTCACGCCGGATTGGATCTCGGACGCGACTCACGCCGGTCATAGCGGCAAGCTGACGGGTGTAGAGCGCTACACCATTCGCGACAATCCGCGCCGGCTCGAGCTCACGCTGACGATCAGCGATCCGGTCACGTTGACCAAGCCCTATGTCCTCACCAAGACCTGGCTGTATACCCCCGACGTCGGCCTCATTCAGGACCTTTGCGCCGAGATTCCGGGCAAGTACCAGAGCGAGTAACGTTGCTCGAGCGCGCCGCGCCACTCGACGACGGCGCTCCCCGGGGCTAGAACAGCGTGTAGGACATCATCCGGCCGCAAAAGATCACGACCGCCCAGAGCGCAATCGACACGGCGCCGGCCGAGCGCACGGCCATCGAGGGCGTGCCCGCATCGACGTGCGACGGCATACGGCGCACCAACACATGAAAGACGAGCGCATTGATGCCCGCGAGCGTCATGACGGCGATCTTGATACGAAAGAACGTGTTGCCGTAAGCGGACGTGGCAAACCCCACGAATAGCGTAACGCCGCTCGCCAGCATGACCGCGAAGCCGGGCACGAACCACTTCGAAAGCGTGCCGTAGACTTCCGAGAGCTTCCGGCTCGTGAGCCCCAGGCCGAGCATGCGCAAATCCATCCACAGCAAGATACCGACCGAGAAGATCAGCCCCAAGATGTGAATGCCGACGAGCACGGGGAACCCATACAGCGATTCACGGACCATGGTCCCGACGCTGGTTCCTTCCAGCCAAGCGAGCAGATCAAGCATGATCGCGCCTCGGGCTCACGGCGAAACGTCTCCGTCCTATTCGAAAAGAATGAACCAGCAAGCCGTGACGGCCAGCGAAAGCCATGACAAAAGCCCCAGCACACCGCTCGCTCGCAACCAGCGGGCCGACGACGCCGTTTGCTTGAGCACCGCCGTGTTCGACGTCAGCTGAATGACCGCAGCGAGCAGCAGCAGCAGCATCTTGAGCTGGAACACTTCGTTCGGCGCCGTAGACGTGGCGCGCGGCGCGAACAAGCACAAGCCCGTGAGCACACTGATCGCCAAGCCCGCTACCGAGAGTCGAAAGGCCGGCCGCGCGATGGATTGCGCGGGCAGTCCGGCGAACAGGAACCCGGCAGCCCTGGCGCTCCATACCACTCCAGCGCTCATCACCAGCGTAAATCCGATCACATGGAGGGCGCTGAGCCCGCCCGTCAGCGCGACCGACTGACCGACGGCTTGTGCGAGCTCGCTCGATTCGAGCCATGCAAAGAGCTGCTGCACTATTTCAACTCACGGTGACGCCGCGCCCGTCACGCACAGAATTCGCTCGAGGACTCATGGCGCTCGATGATAGCCGAAATGGCATCATCTGACGCCCCGGCATCGATCGGAGTAGACTGCGCGACAACCACAACGCGGGGGCATGTCATGCGAAAAAGAACACCACTGGCGATATTCCTAGCCGTCCTGTTTGCACCCGGGCTCGCGTTGGCCCAGACGACGCCGGTCGTCCGGCTGCAAAATCTCGGCGCACGCCGTCACGAGTCTGGACAAGACGTTGCCGTTTTATCGCGACGCGCTCGGCTTCACCGTGAACGGCAAAGGCGACCCGCTCTCGCGAGCACCGCAGAAGCTCGACGAGCTCAACTCCAACTTTACGAACACCAAAGGCATGAGCTTCCGCGCGGCCACGTTCCGCATTCCAAACGCCGAGTTCGGCTTCGAGCTCACGGAGTTCACGGGCGGCAAACGCCACGCCGGCGTGCCGAACATCCAAGACGTCGGGCGCCGCGATGCTCACGTTGCGCGTGCGCGATTTGCCGAAAACGTTGTCGAAAGCCATGGCCGCGGGCGCCACGATGGTCACCACGGGCGGGCAGCCGCAGCACAACGAGATCATCATCCGCGACCCGGACGGCTTCCTCGTCTCGCTCGTGCAACCCGACAAGATTCCGAGCGACGTCGCCGGCGACGTCATCGGTGCGTCGATCAGCATTGCGGTGAACGACGCGACGAAGTCCGTCCAGTTCCTCCACGACGCGATCGGTTTCGATGCTCGGCCGACCTTCGCCGGTAGGCAGCAACGCTGCCGTGCAGCAACTCATCGGCCTGAGCAACGCACAGTGGCGCATCGCTCATGGCCACATTCCGGGCACGACCGCCGACTTTGCGCTCATCGAGTACCGCGACGTGCCGCGCAAGACATTCTCGCTCGGCGCCGAAGACCCCGGCTCACCGGCCTTCACGATGGTCGTTCACGACGTCAAGACCGCAGTCGCTCGGTGGGTGCAGGCCGGCGGCACGGTTGCGTCGGCGCACGGCAAGCCCGTCATCCGAGACAACGGCTCGGGCAACGTGTTCGTGCGCGACGTCAACGGTTTCACGTGGGAGCTGATTCAGCCCGCAGCGAAATAGCTCGGGTCCGCATCGCGCCATTGCGCTCGAGGATGCCTCGGGTGCGCCTGGGCCATCGTGGGAACAGCTATCGCGGACCGGGACCTGGAGATATCGCGAAGAGCCGCGCATAAACCTTCGTCCCGCCTCCGGCGGCCCGCGAAACAATGTTCGTCACCAGTTTGTACCCGGCCGGCGGCGTATCGCTGCGCAAGAGATGGTCGACCATGGCATTGCCATCGACGAGCCGAAGGTCATTGCCGTCCTGCACCGTGAAATCCGATGCGCGAATGAATATGTACTTGATGTCGGGTCGTTCGGTGCGAATCTTCTCCGGCGTAGACCACATGAGCTGCATCACTTGTTTGATGTGCGCCGCGTCGTCGGGCGTCAATATGAAATTCGTGGCGATCACGCTGCACTCGCTGTGGAAGATGATCGGCGCACCGTCCGTGGAGCTCGCGAGCACGACCCCGGGATCGCGCGCACAAAGATCATGCAGCGCCTGAAAGGCACCCGTCGCATTGGCGTAGCCGAAGTCGCTGCCTGGAACGTCGAGCGCAAACAAACGTCCATGGAGCGCGGGGCGATAGGCCAGCGCGACGGCCGCGAGCGTCGCGGCGAAGACGGCGCCTCGATGCCACCTACACCGCTTGCGCCACTCGTCCACCAGCAACAAGCCACCTGTGATGAACCCGAAAAAGCCGTAGTAGTGCAACCGCCACTGATCGAGAAACAACGCCAAGCCGAAAACCACGACGATCGCATAGTAGAGCCTGCCCGGCCGAGTCTCCCGAAATGCACGATAGCCGTAATACACGAGCAACACCGGAGCCAGCGGCAACAGCCACGTGTAGTACCCCGCCGTTGCGAGCGGACCGAGTTCTTGCGTGAACAGCTGATATGGACTGTGCACTTCGTCGATTTGGTTGAGAATGGACAGCGTGCCCGAAAGAAAGCCAATACCGTCGAGCACCTGCGGCACGAGAGGCAACGCCAGGCAGGCACAAAGCCCTGCTAGCCATACGACGTTGCGCGGCGTGAACTCGCGCCACGCCATGAACGCAAAGGCACTGGCCGTGCAAACCGCCACATAGAAGTGGAACCACGACAGCAAGCCGAACGTGAACATGCCTTGCCGATAGGGCTCCGACGGCAGCAGCACTATCTGAGTCGCGACGACGAGCGCGAGACCGAAAGTCCATAGGGCCGCGCGCGCCGGCGCCGCCCGCCGCAGCCACAGCACGAACACGGCCGCGAGCGGCACGAGCTGCAGGATGAAGAGCCCATTGTGAAACGCCGGCGCGACGCCGAGCGCCACGCCGAGCGCCGCGGCGCGGCGGCGGTCGTCGGGCCGATTGAACCAGCGAAGCCCCAGCCAAACGTTGAGCAAAACGAACGTGTGCTCGACGTAGTGATGATCGATCATGCCGACGGAGTGCAGCATCTGCGTCAACGGCGACATCGCGAAGCACACAAGCGCAAGCAAGCGCATTTCGCGCGAAAGCCCGAGCTCGCCGGCAGCGGCCGTGAACAAGCCGGCGTTGACGAGAATCCACAGGACCGGCAGAACGGACATGACTGCCATCGGATCGAGCGCCGGCGCAAACCACAACGTGAGCTGCGTGGCCTTGGCGACGAGATAATCGTAGGCCCACGGCCACGGAATCCAACTTCCGTCGGGCGCGTTGAGGCGGTCGTCGAATTGATAGAAGCCGCGCGTGCCCACAGCCGCATCGAGGATACGCCGGGCGTGATAAAACGAGTCGTTACCGCGCGGCACGAACGTGCCGTTGACTACGGTCGCCTCGCGGCCGACGAGGGCGAAAAAGATGCCGATAAGGGACGCGAATAGCCAGATCAGAACTGCCGCGGGCTCGGGGAGGCGGCGAGCACGAACCGGGCGCGGCGCGGGGAGATCGAGCGTTTCTGGCGACCTGCTCATCAAGCCGGCATCGTAGCTTACATAAGCACCCCGAAGCGTGACCTCAAGCACGCTTGCGACCCTTTTGGAGCTCTGCTGATCAGCCTGCCGGGGCCTGCATCGCACGAGCCGCGTCGAGCTGCGCCACGGTGCGCACGAAGCGCACGAGGTCGCTTTCGCGCAGAGGCTTGGAGATCAGAAACCCCTGCACCCGGTCACAGCCGTCCTCGCGCAACATGTGCAGCTCGGTCTCGGTCTCGACACCCTCGGCAACGACGAGCAGATTCATCTCGTGAGCCATCGCTATCGTCGCCCGCACGATGCTGTGGTCCTGAGCTCGGCGGCTCATCCTGCCGACGAACGAGCGGTCGATCTTGAGCTCGTGAATCGGGAATTCGCTCAGATACGACAACGACGAGTAGCCCGTCCCGAAGTCGTCGATGGAAGTTCGGATCCCGTCGTCGCGCAGTCGCGCTATGACCCAGCGAACGCCATCCGGACGCTCCGCGACGCTGGACTCCGTAAGCTCGAGCTGCAGATCTGCCGCCACCCCGCCATACATGTGAAGCGCATCGAAGATCGTGCGCCTCGTCTTTTCGGACAGCAGATCCCCGACAGTGACGTTGACGCTGATGGGACACGGATGGCCACTGCGCCGCAGCTCCGCCGCTATCCGCACCGATTCCTGAAGCATGCGCGTCGTAACGTGACCGACGAGCCCGGCGTCCTCGAGCAACGGTATGAACCTGCCCGGCGACACGGGCCCGATCCCCGGCGCATCCCAGCGCACGAGCGCCTCGGCTCCCACGATCTCGCCCGTGTGAATGTCGATCTGCGGCTGAAACACTCCGTAGAGCTCACGGCTGCCGCGTTTTCTGAACGCGCTCAGCAAATTCAAATCGTCCTGGTCGGGCTCCATCGAGGACTTGTACTCGACCCACGGCTCGCGTTTCTCGAGTGCCATGGCCAGCGCCGTCTCGGCACGCCGGAGCAGATTGGGCAGATCCTTGCCGTCCCCGGGCCACGTCGATGCGCCGGCGAAAAATCGCGGCGTCGGATCGTCGATCACGATCGTATCCGCGGGCGACACGACGCCGCGAAGCTTCGCCGCTATTTCGGCTTGGTCGCCGAACGCAAGGAACACGTCTCTACCGGATTGACCGTAAACTTCGAACCGCATGGCTCGTAGCCGCCGCGCGAAATCGCGCGTCAGAGCCAAGCCCGCCTCGTGCCCCAGCGTGCGAATCGTGCGATCCAAGTCCGCGAGCTTGAGGGCAACGACTTGCTTCTCCGGTGTCCGCGCGGAACGCAGACGCACCAGGCGCTCGGCGACTTGGCTCGAAAATAGATGCAGGCGCGGCAGCTCCGTGTAGGCGTCGTGATCGTTAGCCCACTGCGCATGCGACTCGGCCGCGCGACGGCGCTTCATCTCCGCGACCAGGCCGCGCGTGCGGCTGGCCAGGACTCGACGCATACGGTACGCCCACACCAACCCCCCCAGGACCAGTAAGGACAGCGGGACCGTGGCGAGCTTTAGCCAGCGCGACCACACGCCCTCGGGTGTCGGTCCGAGCTCGTGCTCCCAGTCCTCGTAGGCGGATTGGTAGGCACCCGTGCGCAGCGCCGCGTAGTAGTTGCTCGTCAGCCATTGCGCGAGATCGGGCCGGTCCTTGCGCACTGCGAACGCGTAGCCCATTGGCCACAGCGGCGGCCCGACGTTGCGCACGTTCAACGCGTGATCACGAATCAAGTAGCTGGCCGTCGGCGCCGCCAGAATGGCGTAGTTCGCCTTGCCGCTCGCCACGGCCTCGAGCGCCGTAAACGTATTGGACGTCGGAACGAGCGTCGCGGGGAAACGCTCGGCCGTCATCTTTTGGTACGCGTACGACAACTCCTCGACGGCAATGGTCTGACCCGCGAGCTCTTCGACGGAGGACACGTTCGGAAAGTCGGCGCGTGCAAACACCCCGTGATTGACGAAATGAAATGGCGGCGTGAACAAGAACGAGTGTTCACGCTCATTGGACTGAAACATCGCGACGACGTCGACCTGCCCCGACTCGAGCGCCCGAATGGTATCCGGCCAATTGCCGAGCACGTGCTCCGCGTCGGCCCCGCCGAGACGAGCGATCGCGTCCTCGAGCTCGATATCGAAGCCGCGCACAACCCGCCCTTGCTGCCACTCGAATGGCGGGTAGGCGGCATCGCCGCCGAACACGACGTGCGCGGGCGGCGGTTGCGCGTCCGCGACCTGGACGCAGAGCGCCGCCAGCACGAGTCCGAGACGAGCCCGGAAACGCGCGCTATTTCGTTTCCGGGCCACGACCCCCGACACCGCTGCGAAGTAGATCGGCGAAAGCATCCGGATGGCACGGCCTGCTGAAGTAGAACCCTTGCATTTCGTCACAGGCGTGCTTGCTCAAGAACGCGCGCTGCGCCTCGGTTTCCACACCCTCGGCGACGACGGTCACCCCGAGGGTCTTGCCGAGCGAGATGATGGCGGCGGTAATCGCTTCGTCTTCGGCGCTATCGGGGATGTCGCGAACGAACGAGCGATCGACTTTGAGCGTGTCGATCGGGAAGCGCTTCAACTGCGAGAGCGACGAGTAGCCCGTGCCGAAATCGTCGATCGCGATTCGAACGCCCAACTTCTTGATTGCGCCCACTTTCCTCGCAGCGTGATCGACGTCGTGCATGATCATGCTTTCCGTGATCTCGAGCTCGAGCAGATCCGGAGACATGCCCGTGTCGTCGAGTACCTCGGCGATGTCGGCCAGCAAACCGGCGTCCTTGAACTGGCGTGGCGAGAGATTGACGGACATGACGATCTTGGGCAGACCGGCCCTTTGCCAGGCCACGTTCTGCTCGCATGCGGTCTTCAACACCCACTTTCCGAGCTGCACGATGAGGCCCGTGTCTTCGGCCACCGGGATGAACTGCACCGGCGATACCGTGCCGAGCTCGGCGCTCCACCAGCGAAGCAATGCCTCCGTGCCTTTGACCTTGCCCGAAGCGAGATCGACTTTGGCCTGATATTGAACCGAGAACTCTCCGCGCTCGAGCCCACGCGCGAGGTGCGACTCGAGCACGAGCCGCTCCACGGACATGGGGCTCGCATCGGGGGCATAGAACTGAAAATTGTTCTTGCCCTCTTCCTTCGCAAGGTACATCGCCACGTCGGCGTGCTTCATGAGCTGTTGGGCATCGTGAGCATCCGACGGATATCGCGCGATGCCGATGCTCGCCGTGACGCGACACTCGTGACCTTGGATCTCCACGGGCGCGAGCGCGGCGGACAGAATCTTTCTCGCGACGTCGATCACCGCCGTCGAGTCGTCGAACTCCTCGAGCAGCACGACGAACTCGTCCCCGCCGAGACGAGCCAGCACGTCGGACGCTCGGATGCAGCGCCTGAGCCTCGCGGCCATTTCCCGGAGCAACAGATCTCCCGCCTCGTGCCCGAGCGAGTCGTTGACGACCTTGAACCTATCGAGGTCGATGAATAGCAGGGCGCATTCATCGCCGCGACGATGCGCCGTCTCCAACCCGTGCTCGAGCAACTCGGCGAACAGAGCCCGGTTCGGCAATCCGGTCATCTCGTCGTGTGTCGCGAGGTATTGCACGCGCTCCTCGGCGACCTTGCGATCCGAGATGTCTTCGACGATCGAGATGTCATAGAGGGGCTTGCCGTCCGGCCCGCGTCTGAGCGCGCTCGTAATGCGCACCCACATCGACTCGCCGTTCTTGCGCCGATAACGCTTCTCGGTTTTGACGGAGTCGACTTCACCGGAGTACAGCCGCGCACGCTCCGCCGCGGCAACGTCGACGTCGTCGGGATGCGAGACGTCGGCGATGGTCAACGTCGTGAGCTCGTCGGGCGTATATCCGATCATGTCGCAGAACCGATTGTTCGACCACAGGAATCGCCCAGCCTCGTCCACGTGGGCGATTCCCACGGCCGCGAGCTCGACCGTGCTCGCGTAGCGGCTTTCGCTCTCTCGCAACTGCGTCTCGAGCGCACGCCGCTCAGTAACATCGTGCACGGTTCCGATCACCGTGGTGGGCTTTCCGTCCGGGCCGCGCAGCACCTCCAGGAGCTGCTCCACGACCTTGCACCGGCCGCCCGGCAGCAAAATTCGCAGCTCGCGAGAATCCTGCGCGCGATCGAAAGTGCGCTTACCGATTTCGATGTCGGGCCGATCGTCGGGATGCAGCTTCGAGATGAAGTGCTCGAACGATGCCTCGTAGGTCGCAGGGTCCTCTTCGAGAATCCGGAAGAGCTCGTCCGACCACCAACTTGCGTTCGTGGCGAGGTCCCACTCCCAATTGCCGATCTTGGCGAGCCGCTGGGCCTCGCGGTAACGCGCTTCCGTCACGCGCAGAACCGTTTCGGCAGCCTTGCGTTCCGTGATGTCCTGCAGCGTGCCCTGCATGCGAATCGCCCGTCCGCCGGCATCGAAGGTCGCCTCGCCTTGGACCTGCAACACCTTCTCCGTGCCGTCGCCAAGCACGACGCGTACGTCCATGGCGTCGTGAGAACGCCCCGCGAGCGCGTTCTGGCTGCCCTCGATCAGACGTGGGCGATCCTGCGGATGTACCAGCTCGAGAAAGAGATCGTAAGGACGCGGCACTCGATCGATACCGACGATCGCGTAGAGCTCGTCGGACCACCAATGGCGATCGTTGACGACATCCCACTCCCAGCTACCGATCCTCGCTATCCTTTCTGCACTGTTGAACCGGACTTCGCTGAGCGCGAGCTTCCGTTGCGCATGGACACGCTCGGAAACGTCGCGGACCGTGAAGAGCGTCATGCTTCGACCGTCGACGTCGAGCGACGCGAGGCTCACTTCCACGGTCACGTCGACATCGTCCGAAGGCAACGAGAACAAGGGAGTTTCTATTCGGACGGCCTCGGCATCCGGCGCGCCGATGACCGCCGTCAGGTGTCCGCCAAGGGCCCCGGGCGGAAAGCAGCCGCTCACGTGCCGTTGCGTGAGCTCGACCATCGGCACTCCAAACAGGTGAACGGCGCGCGCGTTCGCGAGCGAGATTCGACCCTGCTCGTCGACGAGCATTGCGGCCTCCGGCAGAGCCTCCAAGACGCCACGGACGAAACTCGCCGGCGCAAACGCCGTCGCATCGCCTTGCTCGAGCACGACCTCGGTGTCGCCGGCTGGATTGCCTTTGGACATACTTCCCGAATCTACGCTTGTTTTCGTCGCGCAATATTGCGCATCCCTCCTATATCGGGCGTTTGGCATCCGCCCGTGAGGCATTCGTCGGAGAACTGTGAGGCAAGTCACACGCCGGCGGCAGGCGGGACGGCTAACGAGCTTCGATTGGGGTCGAGCGCCAGTTGAGCACGAAACGCGACGCCAGGACGCACAGCACGACGAGCGCCAAGACGGCACCCCCATGCCAAGCCAGCGTGACGGCATCGTCCGTGTGCGGACGAGAAAAGCAAGCGCCCACATTCGTAAGAGCACCGGCCGCAACGGCAACGAGAGCCCCCGTCGTCGAGGGCCTCAATGGGGCTCCGTGGCGCAGCATGGCCGCGAGAACGGCCACCAGAGGCGCGCCGCCGAGCACGATCACCGCGACGCACACCCACTCGCTCTCGGCCCCGAGGACGGTCCCGACGTGCGCTCCTCCTATCGAGCCCGCGGCAAGCGCGCCGAGCCACACGACGGCCGCGACGATCGGCCAAGCGAAAACGCCTCGCGAATGACCCGGCACCACCGATGCGAAGGCGGCGAGCACGGCGAGCACACCCGTTGCGGCGGCCGCGATTTGCGACACGAGCAAAAGCCTGCCCACCGTCTCGATAGGGACACCGGGCTGCGCCATCGCGACCGTGAGGGCCAGGACATAGAGCCCGGCCCCTACAGCCCATGCGGCCGCCCGCCAACCCGGTCGCCGTAACGGCGTGACGGGCGCGAGATCCGTCGCGAGGCGGTCTATGAGGTCGTCGGTCTTCATGTCCGTTTGACTCCGAGCGTTCGGCGCAGCGTCGTAAGCGCGCGATGCGTCGCCACCTTGAGGGCGCCGGCGCTCGAGCCCGTGATCTGCGCCGCCTCCTTCAGGGACAGCTCTTTGAGCTTCAACAGCTCGATCGCCTGCCGCTGTCCTTCGGGCAGCGCAGCCACCGCCGCGCGCAACGCCTCGGCGTCGCCGTATTCGTCCGTCTCGAGATTCGTCGCGGGCTCCTCAAAGGTTACGGTCGTCTCGTCTATGTGAACCTCGCGACCCGAAGTCCGGGCGTAGCGACGTGCTCCGTCGACCAGCCGATTACGGACGATGGCGAGCAGCCAAGGCAGGAACGGTCGCGAGGCATCGTACGTTGCGCGCACGGCGTGCACCGACAGCAGCACATCCTGAACGAGATCCTCGGCCTCCGCGGTTCCGGCGAATCCGCGCTGACGCATGACGATTCGCCTGATCTGCGGCGAAATCGCACGCAGCAAGCGCGCATACGCCGCCGCGTCGCCTTGCTGCGCCGCGCGCATCAGCTCGCCGAGAAGGTCGGTTGGCAGCTCGTGCGCCGTCATGGTGTGCCGAACAGTTTACGGCAGACGTAACCTTTTTGCGGCCCTTCACGAATTTACCCTTCACTGGTCGCTCGAGAACCAGCCGCCGCAAAGGCGCACGGTGCGCCGACGGCGTGTTTCGTCAAGGAGAACTCCATGAGAAAACGTATGGTCATCGCCTCCGCAGTCGCGGCTGCGATCGCAGGTCCCGCAATCTTCTCGGCACATGCAGGCCCGGCCCCGGCGCCGAACTTCAAGGCCGAAAAGTGCTACGGGATCGCGAAGGCCGGCAAGAACGACTGCGCATCGACGGGCGCAAACTCGTGCGCGGGCACGTCGCGCGCCGACGCAGACCCGCGCGCGTGGATCTTCGTCCCCGCAGGCTACTGCGAGCGCATCGTCGACGGCAGCTCTGAAGCCGAAGGCGTAACGGACGTGGACAGCGCGCTCGCCGCCCGGGATTCGGGCGAAACTTTCGGCACTTGCCGTGCAGGCATCGGTCTGCGGCTGCCTCACCTGACCGAAGCGGCGACGCGCGCTGTTTCTGCGAGCTGGGTCGAGATCCATCCAGAGAACTTCCTGGCCAATCCGCACGCACACGAATTGCTGCTCGACGTCGCGGAGCGCGTGCCCGTCTCGATCCACACCGTGGGCGTTTCGATCGGCAGCGTCGACGGCGTCGATCTCGAGCACCTCGCTCGCCTGAGTCGCCTCGTCGATGAAATCGACCCGCCGCTCGTGTCCGGACACCTGGCCTGGTCGACGTTCGGCGGACGTTACCTCAACGATCTGTTGCCGCTGCCCTACGACGAGACGACGCTGCGTGTCGTGAGCTCGAACTTGGCTCGAGTTCAAGACACGCTGCGCCGCTCTTACCTCGTGGAAAACCCTGCGAGCTACGTGGGCTTTGCGGCGTCCACGAGGGCGGAGACCCAATTCCTCGGCGAGCTGGCCGCCACCACCGGCTGCCGTCTGCTTTGCGACGTCAGCAACGCCTTGGTCAGCGCGGCGAACATGGGTTACGACGCGCGTGCCTACATCGACGCCTTTCCCGCAAACGCCGTTGCGCAGCTGCACCTCGGCGGATTCACGCCGGAGCCCGACGAGGCTTCGCCGGGCCGCGACTTGCTCGTCGACACTCATGCGCGACCGATAGCCGATCGGTCGTGGGAGCTGTATGCACACGCGCTGAAACGGTTCGGCCCGCGCCCGACATTGATCGAGTGGGACAACGACCTCCCGCCGCTCTCCACCCTGATCGCCGAAGCCGCCAAGGCCGACGCGATCGCGGCGGCCGTGTTCGGCGCCGGACACGCTCATGCCGTCGCTCGCTGACCTGCAAGCACGCATCGTGCGGGTCGTCGCCGGAGCTTCCGTGGGCGAAGTAGAGGGCCTTGTCGGCGGCGTCGATCCCGCACGACGATTGCTCATTCATCGCCGTCACTACGAAGCAAGCTTGAGCACGGCGCTGCGCGAGAAGTTTCCGGCCACGGCCTGGCTCGTGGGCGAACGGTTCGTCGGTGCGGTCGCCCGCGAATTTCTGCGGGTCCACCCGCCGCTGCGGCCCTGCATCGCGGAGTACGGCGCCGAGTTTCCGGCCTTTCTGGCGCGCTTCGGCGGCGCCGTCGAGCTGCCCTATCTTCGAGCGTTCGCCGAGCTCGAGTGGGCACTCGGCCAAGTCTCCGTCGCCATCGAAGAGGCGCCGCTGACGTGGCCCGATATGTCTCGCCTCGGCGCCGGGCTCCTCGAGGCTCGGCTCGACCTCCAGCCCGGAGTGCGTTACCTGCGCTCGCGATGGAACGTGGACACGCTCATGACGAGGTACCTCGAGGACGACGTCCGCAATCGATTCGAGTTGATCGAGCGAGACACGCTCATCGAGGTGCGCGGGGCGCGAGGCGATTTTCGAATCGAACGCCTCGAGGCGACCACGTTCGCTTTTCGCGAGGCCTTGGCCGCGGGGCGCGCGTTCGCAGACGCCGCGAGCGACGCGCTCGATCTCGACGACACTTTCGATGCAGGCGACGCGCTACGCACACTCGTGCAGAGCGGGCTTCTCGTGCGCACGACCATGATCACCGAGGAAATCGACGAATGACGAATTGGCTCACTCGAGTCCGAGCGCATCTCGAGCGCTTTCCGCTGTCGATCATTCAACTGGGCCTCCGACTCGGAGTCGGCACCGTCTTCTTCCGCTCCGGACTTCTGAAATACGGCTCTTGGCAGTTCACCGTGCAACTGTTCCGCGACGAGTACAAAGTGCCGTTGCTCGACCCGCAGCTCGCCGCGCAGCTCGCAATGGCCGTCGAGCTGACGGTGCCGCTGTTTTTGTTCGCCGGCCTCGCGACCCGTGTCGCTACGCTGCCGCTGCTCGGAATGATCGCCGTAATCCAGCTCTTCGTGTACCCGAACGCCTGGAGCGATCACTTGCTGTGGAGCTCGGCGTTCGTGCTCCTACTGACACGTGGGCCGGGCGTGTTGTCGCTCGATCACTTGATCGCTCGGGCGACCCTTCGGCCTCACTGACGATCGTTCAGCTTGCGGTGATGTTCCGGACTTGACGTCAGTGGGCACCATGCAGTACTAACCGAGGTCTCGATCGGACGTTTCGCAGAGGCTCCATGATCGAACTCGTAGGCCTGCGTCGGTGTTGCGACACTACCTCGTCGTCGCGCTGCTGAACATTCGGCGCTCGCCGTTCGTGGCCGCCGTCAACGTGCTCACGTTGGCGCTCGGCATCGCCACGTTCCTCACTGCCTATGCGGTCGTCGAGTTCTGGGACTCGGCGGACACGCAATTCACGAATTCCGACCGCATCTACGCCCTCACCACGGATATGGCACTGCGAGACAACAGCTTCTCGTTTCGCGGCGAGCCGCACGTGCCTGCACAGTTCGCCGCCTACCTCAAGACCGAGGTCCCGCAGGTCGAGGCCATCGCTCGGGCCGTCGTCATGAACCCCGAATCGATGGTCTCGAGCGGCGACCGAGCCGTGCGGCTCGTGGGCGTGGCTGCGGATGCGTCGTTCCTGAGAATCTTCGATCTACCGTTTCTCGAGGGTGACGCCGAGCATGCGCTCGACACCCCACGCAGCGTGGTGCTCACCAAAGAGTACGCCACGAAGCTGTTCGGTAGCGACGATCCCATGGGGAAGTCGCTGCGCCTCGCGAACTTCGTCGACACGACGGTGACGGGCGTCATCGACGCGATCCCCGAGCCGTCCCATATGGGACGCTCCGCATCGGCCGAGCTCAGATTCGATCTTTTGAGCTCGTACGATGTCGTCGAGGCCGTCCGCGAGCTATCCCTGTCGCAACGTCCGGCTGGCTCGCCGCCGCCACCGGAGAACTGGTTCAACACCACGGACATGACTTACGTGCTGCTGCCCCGCGACGGCAGCCTCGACGCAGCCACGCTGCGCGCGCGGCTCGGCGAGTTTGCCCACAAGCACGTCCCGGCCGAGCAGCTGAACTTCGCCGACCTCAGCTACGACGCCGTACCCGTGACGACTCTGCTCGGCATGCAGAACTTGAACTTCGCAGTGTTCTCCAACGGCGACTGGTCGCTGTCCACACTCCTGCTCGGGCTCGGCGCGCTCGTCCTGGCGGTCGCCTGCGTGAACTACGCGAACCTCGCCACGGCGCGCGCGCAGCGTCGGGCCCGGGAGGTCGGGCTGCGCAAGGCCGTCGGGGCGCGCGCCGGCGATGTCTTGCGCCAGCACGTGCTCGAAGCCGGGCTGCTCGCGAGCGCTGCAGTCGTCGTGGCGCTGGTCGCGGTACTGGCGTTCTCGCCCGTCGTCCAGAGTGCAATCGGTGTGGACGTGCGTCTCACCACCTTTTCCTCGAGCCGGATTCTGGGGATTCTTGGTCGCGTTGCTCGCAGCCGTCACGCTTCTCGCGGGGGCCTACCCTGCACTGGTGCTGGCCCGCGTGCGCCCCGTCAATGCGATGCGAGTCGGCACGCTCGCGCTCGGCCCGAGGTTTCTGTCGACGGTTCTGGTGGGATTGCAGTTCACGATCGCGAGCTTCCTCGCGATCGTGGTAATCGTGGTCTATGCGGAAAACGCCGATTTGCAACGGACCGGGCTCCACACGCAAGAAGATCCGCTCCTCCTGATTGCCAACGCCATCCCGCTGACTCATATCCAGCCGGCCACTTTGCGCGCCGAGCTGGCGCGGATTTCCCAAGTCACCGGCGTCACGGAAATCGCAGGGCCGCCGTGGCAGGGAATCGGCCTCACGACCGTCAGCGGGTCGCCGGACGCGGCCGCACCCTCGCGCACGGCGCAAGGAATCGACGTCGGCTTCGACTTCTTCCGGATCTTCGGGATAGGACTGCTCGCCGGCCGCACGTTCGACCCCGCGTTCGAAGCCGACGAGGCGTCGTCCGACACGTCCGCGCAAGAAACGACTACGCCGAGGCCCGTCGTGGTCAACCGGGCAATGACGGAACAGTTCGGACTCGGCGGGCCCGCGGCCGCCGTCGGCCAGCTGTTGTACTTCCCGCAGAGCATGATGGCGGCCTTCGGCCAGCAAGCGGTTCCACTCAGGATCATCGGCGTCGTCGAGAACAAGCCTCTCACGTTTAGGAACGCGGGCACGATGGCGACGCTCTACCAATACCGCGAGCGCCTGTCGTTCTCCGTGGCCGAAATGCGGTCCGACGATCTCCCCGCCGGGTTAGCCGCCGTCGATGCCGCGTGGCGACGCCTCGCCCCCGACGTCGCGATCAGCCGGCAGTTCGTCGACGAGGCCTTCGAGAAGACCTACAAACAATATCGCCAAGTCAGCCAGGCTTTCTCGGCGCTGACTTTCTTCGCGCTCGCCATCGCCACCGTCGGTCTCATCGGCATGGCGGCGCTCGTCACCGGCAGACGCAGACATGAGATCGGCTTGCGCAAGACGCTCGGTGCGAGCACGCGCCAGATGATAGGTATGCTGCTCACGGGCTTCTCGAAGCCCGTCGTCGTGGCAAACGTCGTCGCGTGGCCTTTGGCCTATATCGCCGCGCGAATCTACTTGAAGTCGTTCTTGACGCCGATTCCGATCACGCCGCTGCCGTTCCTCGCTTGCCTGACGGCAACGCTCGCAATCGCTTGGCTGGCTGTCGGCAGTCAGACACTGCGCGCCGCGCGGTCGCGCCCTGCCGACGTCCTGCGCGAGGAATGACGGGCGGACGCTCGCCCGAGAAAATACACCGATCTGCGACCAGCGCGCCTTCGGCCACGCGCTGCCGCGCGCCAAGTACAGCACGTCGATCTCCTGCCCCTCCTTGCAACAACACGTCGTGGCGCGCTACTTCGCCGCCGGTTTGCACGAGCGCCACCTGCGCAAGATCAGGGCCGGTGTCGCGGCGAACTGCCCGCGTTTTCGCGAGGCGGCGGAAGCCACATTCCCGCGCGGCACGCACGTCAGCAACCCGGACGGCTAGGACGACTCGCCGAGTCGTCGGTGTCACCGCAGCGCTCGACGCGCGGGTGACCCGGCGCGCCGCAGCGCCGCGTCAGCGCTTGACGGTCTTCCCGTAGACCTCGATCGCGGCAACGTCCGACCAACCACCCGGCCCGTGTCCACTCGCCGGAATGAGATCGACGAAGCCGACCTCGTCGACCTTGCCGAGATCCGGGTTCTCGACCACGTTGCCCGTCGTCACGAGTCGCTCGGGATCGAGCTTGAGCCAATGCACGCCGGCCAACGAGAACTCCGTGACGAGCCAGTCGAGCGTCGAGCCATCGGTATGGTCGCCGACGAGCAGCGTGCCGTCCGCAAGCTTGAGCATCGGCCGGATCTCGTGGAAACCCGACGTCTTGGTGTTCCACTTGACACGCGCAAGCCCCGTGAGATCGACGTAGCTCGACTCGTTGCGCAGCGTGAGGCCGCAAGGCGACGTGCACAGCCCCGTCCACACGTGCACGGGATTGCCTTCGTCATCGGCCGCGCCCGTGAGCTGGATCTCGTTACCGGAGGGGCCGTAGAGCTTCATCTGGACACCGTTGCCCGCGACGCCCGCGGGCGTGACCGCGTGCTCACCGCCACCCGGGATCTGCTGCCATTCCTCCTTCAAGAACAGCGGCGGCCGCATAGGCCGAGCCGGCCTCGCGCCCGGCTCGGCGCCGGACTTCGGCGCCTGCGCGAAAGCCGTGGAAAAAACAGCGGAGAGAACGAAGACGGAGGCTACGGCACGGATGTTCATAAGGACCCCCTCTTATTGTTCGACAGCCGAGTATAGCCGTCGCCGGCGCCGTTCGGCACCGCCCCGGCGGGTAGCGAGACGTCGCGCTACCGGCGGCCGGTGCCCGGTGCCCGGCAGCCGGCGTCGGCGTCCGTTGCCCGCCGGATGCTACTATTCTCCGGCCCGCACCTAGCACCGCGCATCAAGGCAGTCATCACTCGTCGAAGAACCACTGCGCCACTTCGCCCACGGCCGGGCGTTGCTGGGCAGGAACCACTATGACCCCCGACGCTTACGTTACCTTGGGCGTGCTCGCTCTGACCCTCGCGGCACTCGTCGGAACACGAATTCCCGCGGACGTCACGCTGGTCGGCTCGGTCGCGTTGCTGATGCTGCTCGGCGTGCTGTCTCCCGACCAGGCATTGGCGGGCTGGGGCAACCCCGCCCTCGCGACGGTCGCCGTGCTGTACGTGGTCGTCGCCGGACTCGTGGATACGGGTGCCATCCAAGCCTTCGGCTTGCGGCTCTTCGGGCGACCGAAAAGCGTCGTCGGAGCTCAACTGCGTCTGATGCTGCCCGTGACGCTCATGAGCGCTTTTCTCAACAACACGCCGGTCGTCGCGATGCTCGTCCCGTTCGTCGAGGATTGGGCTCGCCGCCACCGCATGTCCGTATCGAAGCTCATGATCCCGTTGAGCTACGCCGCCATCCTCGGCGGCACGTGCTCGATCATCGGCACGAGCACCAATCTCGTCATGCAAGGCCTCGTGCTCAAATCGACGAGCCTTGCGCCCATGGGGTTTTTCGAGATCGGCGCCGTGGGCTTGCCGTGCGCGATTATCGGAGTGCTGTTCGTCCTCGTCACCCAGAAGTGGCTGCTGCCGGATCGCCGGCCGCCCCTCAAAGACCCGACCGAGGCGCGCGAGTATGCCATCGAGATGCTCGTCGAAAAGTCGAGCGGTCTAATCGGAAAGACGGTAGAGAAAGCAGGCTTGAGAAATCTGCCGGGCGTGTTCCTCGCCGAAATTCAACGCGCAGACACCGTGCTACCGGCGGTCGCGCCTACCGAGATGCTGCAGGCCGGCGATCGCTTGTTGTTCGTCGGGGTCGTCGAATCCGTCGTCGACCTCGTAAAGATGCGCGGGCTCGTGCCGGCACCCGAGCAACTCTTCGAGCTCAACGCCCCGCGGCCCGAGCGCCGGCTCATCGAGGTCGTCATTTCGGACAGCAGCCCGATCGTAGGCGACACGATTCGCGAAGCGCGTTTTCGCACACGCTACGACGCGGTCGTCATCGCGGTGGCGCGTAACGGCGAGCGCATCCGCGGTAAGATCGGCGACATCATCGTGCGCGCCGGCGACACGCTGCTCATCGAGTCGCGGCCGTCTTTCGCGAATCAACACGGTAACTCGCGAGACTTCTTGCTTGTGAGCGAAGTTCAAGGCGCAAGCGTGCCGCGCCACGAACGCGCCTGGCTTTCTGCCGGGATTCTCGCGCTCATGGTGACCGCAGCCGCAACCAACGTATTGTCCATGCTCGAGTCCGCGTTGATCGCCGCTGCTTTGATGATTGCAACTCGCTGCACGACGACCGGCTCGGCGCGCACCCGCGTCGACTGGTCCGTGCTCGTGGCTATCGGCGCGTCTTTCGGTCTCGGTCAGGCGCTCAGCGCAAGCGGCGCCGCCGAGGCGGCCGCCCACGCCTGGATCGGCATCGCAGGACCCCATCCTTGGCTCGCGTTGGCGGTGGTGTATGCAACGACCATGGCCTTGACGGAGCTCATCACCAACAACGCCGCTGCAGTATTGGTCTTTCCCATCGCGCAAGCGACCGCCGAGACGCTCGGCGTAAGCCTTTGGCCGTTCATCGCATGCATCATGATGGCGGCTTCGGCAAGCTTTGCGACGCCGATCGGCTATCAAACGAATCTGCTCGTTTACGGCCCGGGCGGCTATCGTTTCACCGACTACCTGCGGATCGGGCTGCCGCTGAACTTCCTGCTGGGCGCCGTCACGGTGATGCTCGCACCGCAGATCTGGCCGTTCTAGCGTTCGACGCGCATGGCGCTTTCACCGCGAGCCGATCACGCCCGCGAACGGGCGTGACTTGGCTTGTTCGCTCTCTTATCCTGTCCTCGCTCATGCCGCGGCTTCGCCCGCGACTCGACAGACCGCTAGGCGGATTGGAGACGACTGACGTGAACGTAGGATTCATCGGCCTCGGCGCCATGGGCCAAGTCATCGTGCCGCGGCTCATTGCCGCCGGCCACACCGTGACCGGCTGGAATAGGACACGCGAGCGCGCAGCGCCCCTCGTCGAGCAAGGCATGAAGTGGGCCGACACGCCGGCCGCTGTGGCGCGCGCGTCGGACGTGACCTTCTCGATCGTCACGGACGGCGCGGCCGTAAAAACCGTGGCGCTCGGCGAGCACGGCGTTATCGAAGGCAGTGCGCCGGGCTGGTCTACGTCGACATGGGCACCATCGCACCCGATGTCACGCGTGCGGTGTCGGCCGAGTTCGCCAAGCGCGGGCTCGCAATGCTCGACGCGCCGCTATCGGGCAGCCCGGTCACGGTCCGACAAGGCAACGCGTCGCTCATGATCGGCGGCGACAAAGCGGCATTCGAGCGCATCGAGCCCGTGCTGCTCGCCATCGGCCCCAAAGTCACCTACATCGGTCGGAGCGGCCAAGCCGTCGACGATGAAGCTCGCCGTAAACTCTGCTGCTCATGGTCGAGGTCATTGCTTTCGGCGAGGCGATCGCGCTCGCCGAGAAAGGCGGCGTGGCGCGCGAGGTCGCGCTCGACGCCGTGCTCAAGAGCGTCACGGCCGCGCCCGTGCTCGGCTACCGCGGGCCGTTCATTCTCGAGGGGCAGATGCCCGAGGTGCCGCTCGCCGACGTGACGCTGCAGCAAAAAGACATGCTGCTCGTGCTCGACATGGCGCGAAAATTCGGCAGCCCCGTGCCGCTCGCCGCGACGGCCAACGAGATGATGAACGCATGCCGCGGCTTGGGTATCGACGGCAACGATTTCGTCGTCGCGCACGAGGTTTATCGGCGTCTCGGCGGACAAGCGCCCGAGCGGGACCGGGAACGACGCGGGGGTCAAAAATGAGCGCCTCGAATTCGCCGCCGGCGGCCGGCCCCAAGCTGCCGCCTTACGGGCCGTCGATCACGATCGCGCAGGCGAAGCAAGTCGCGGAAGCTGCCCTCGCACCCGCCTATGCGAACGGCTGGACGATGGTCATCGCGATTGCCGATCCGGGCGGACACCTCGTGTATCTGGAGAAGATGGACCAGACACAGGTCGGCAGTGTGAAGATCGCCGAATCGAAAGCTCGCTCGGCTGCGATCTTCAAGCGACCGACCAAGGTATTTCAAGAACGCCTCGCGCGCGGCGGCGATGGCCTGCTCGTGCTGCGGCTCGACGGCGTCGTGCCGGTAGAAGGCGGCGTGCCGATCATCGTCGGCGGCCAGCTCATCGGTGCGCTCGGAGTCTCGGGCGGCTCGAGCGCCGAGGACGAAGCATGTGCGGAGGCGGGGGCGAAAGCACTCGGCTGAGCGCGGTCGCAACGCCCTCTCGTTCGCGAAGCGAAGCGCGCCCGCAGCGCCGCTAAGAGCTAGAGCTTCTCGCCGCTGTGCCGGCCCGCACCCGCGGGACCGAGCTTGTCCCAGCCGCGCCCGCGCAACCCGGCCGAAATCTTAGCGAGCCATTGCTTCTGCAGCGCAGGATTCATTCCGTGCGCGGTCTCGGCATCGTACCTTTCCTGCACGCGCGTTTGATTCGTCCAGATGCGCTCGTAGACCTTGCCGAGCGTCGTGTCGATGTCGCGCTCGACGAACCTCGCAATGCTTCTCTTGTCTCGTCCTTTGCATGCGGCGCTCTTGCCGACGAACGCTCGACTCGCATGATCGAACATTTGCTTGTGGATCTCGGCGATATCGAAATGACCTTGCTCGTGCGCGAGAACGGCGGGCGTTCGCCCTTCGGGCCTCACCCACGAGGCGCGCGGGTCGAACAAGGCGTCGGTCGTGATGCTCGTAATACGGTACCTGCACGATGCGTGCGTCCATTCGAGCGAATACGTATAGCTCCATCGCAGCGACGCGGCTGTCATCGCGACGTTGCGCTGCGGCGCGCTTCTCGGCACGGGACCGGTGAAGTCGGCCCAGCGCAACGGCCGCTCGGCCTGCCAGGCAAACTCTTGCGCGGCAGACGCAGGCCCGACCGATCCGAGCGACACGCCTCCCGCCCAGACACAGACAATGAGTGACAGGCGCCGGCTCATGGCAGAAACCCTGCCACAAACCGGCCAGCCGGTGTGTGACGTCGGACGTTGTTTTCGGCAGCCGCCGCGGCCAATGCGGCGGCGTCAGCCGACCGTTGCTTCTTCCACACGCCCGTCCGCGTGCTTCGCGAACCGGCCGCGGCCGCGCGGATGCACGGGGTCGTCCGACGCGAACGGCCAGCCGCCGAACTGCGTGCGCTGGTAGTCGGCGAACGCGGCCTCGAGCTCCGGGCGCGTATTCATGACGAACGGTCCGTACTGCGCGACGGGCTCGGCGATCGGCCGGCCTTGGAGCAACAGCAGCTCGACGGGCCCGTCGGGCGCGGCGATACGCAGCGGCCGGTCCGCCGCGACTTCGATTGCAGCATGTTGGGCGGCCGTGCGACCGTCGATCTCGAGCTGGCTGCCGGAGAAGAAGTAAAGAGTGCGTGCCGTGCGCGCGTCGCGCGCGGGCGGCAAGGTCCACACGGCCGACGGCTCGAGCGAGATCGACCAGATGGCTACGTCCGCGCTCGGATCGGCCGCCCACGAGTCGGGTGGCGGCGCCGGCGGCTTCAAACCTTCGAGCTCGCCCGCGATGACCGTAACGAGGGTATGACTGCCGCCCGCATCGACGGCCTTCAAGCGTGGCACGTCGCCGTCCCAAAACATCGTGAAGTAAGGGTCGGCAAACTTCGACTTGGCCGGCAAGTTCAACCAGATTTGAAACAGCTCGAGCGGGTTGGGCTCGTCGGGGCTCAGCAGCGGAAACATCTCCGAATGCACGATGCCCGCACCGGCCGTCAGCCATTGCACGTCGCCGCCGCCGAAGCGCGCCGTGGCGCCGAGCGAGTCGGAATGATCGATATAGCCGCGGCGTACGAATGTCACGGTCTCGAAGCCGCGGTGCGGATGCTGCGGAAACCCGGGCACCACGTCCCCGTGATACATGCGCCAGCCGTCCTTGCCCTCGAAGTCTTGACCGATGTTACGACCGGACAGCGACGCGGAGTCGAGCCCCAATCGATCGTTGCCCTTGGGGTAGTGATCTACGTGGTGCACGCAAACGAGAAACGGGTCCTTGGTCGGCCACGGAAAGCCGAGCGCTCTGACGTCGAGAATGGAATCGGTGCTCATGACTATTTCAATGTCCCATAGGCGATGCGGTTACCGCTGAAGGTGCCGACGTAAAACTCGCTGCCGCTCTCGAGAATCATCGTGGCGTTGCTGAAAGCGGGGTTCGCCGGCGCCTGCGCGACGATCGTATGCTGCATCGTGCGGGGATCGATCGCTTCGGCGATGAAACCGCGCGGGCACGCGCCGAGTTTCTCGAGCGTATGTTGCGGGCCGGGCGGTCCACCGCACGCGGGCTCGTCGTCCTTCATCCCGGCCGTAAGCAGGCGGCCCTTCGGCCCCATGTGCACGTTGTCCGGCGTGAACGGCAAATGGGTCGTGGTTCGCAGCTGCTTCGCCGGGTTCGTGTGGCTGAACGCCACGATGGTATGCAAGCCCGACGACACCACGAAGAATTCGCTGCCGTCGTCGGAAACCTCGATGCCGTTGTTGGACGGCAGCTCGGCCCCCTTCACAAGGACGAAGCCGTCGTCGCCGGGCGACCACTCGTACACGGCGCCAGTCGGCTTGCCGAGCACCGAGTCGAGAAATGTCTTACCCGGCAAGATCAGCACCGTGGCGAGGATCGAGCCGTCCTCGAACGAGGCGACGCTGTTCGCGGCGAGACCCTCCGGCATCGGCACGCAGCCGATCCAGGTGAGCATCGGTTTGGCTCCGCTTGCGTCGACGTCGAATACCTCGATGGCTTCGCGGCCGCCGTGACCGACGGCATAAAGCGTGTGATGACCGCCCTCGCCCGGCAAGAGATTCAACCCGTGCGTGACGAGTTTCGTCGGCGCACCAGGGCAACGATCGAACGTCGCGCGATCGAACGCCGCCCTTGGCCGATCTCCGGGATAGAGCCGACTCCATGTCTTGTCGCGCGAGTCGATCAGCGAAATCGCAGCACCTTCGGCCATGCCGCTTGCCACGATCCACGGTGTGCCGGGCACGGCGACGAGATCTTCGGCGTTCGTGAGTCCACAGATGAACTCGAGTCCGCCGGAAGGCTCGCAGCTTTGTTGCGCGTACGCGGTGGCGCCGAAAGAAAGAGCAAAGAGCGCGACGGTCATCGACAGTTTCGCCATGGGTGTTCTCGTGGGGAGCCGAAGGTGTACGCAAAAATGTAGCACAGCGGCGACACGCCTTCGACACGCGCGCCCTCGGATCGGCTGCCGTTGCGTGCGCTGGCTGGGCCCGATGCTCGTCGAAGAAGAAGCGTTCGACCGGCTCACGCGGCCGATCAAGATCACCAGACGGCATCGGCGGTGCCGAGCGCGGCGGCCGGCCGACTCCATCGCATCGGCGCGTCGTCGACGAGCACGGGCGCCGCCAGGCGAAGCAACGGACCGAAAGCGCCGTGCTCTACGTTCGGCGAGTAGTCCGCGACCGTGGGCGCGAGCGGCACACCGTCATCGTCGCCCTTCGGGCCTTCAATCAAGAGCTTCGCCGTCCGCGCCAGCGAAACCCGCGAGTCGCGGCCATGGCCGCTCACGAGCCGATGCGTCAAACCGACGACCGCAGCCGCGGCCATGAGATACCCCGTGGCATGATCGAGCGCCTGCACGGGCAACGGTGTTGGCCTATCGCGGCCGAGCCGACGCATACCGGCGTCGGCGATCCCGGCGCTCATCTGCACGAGACTGTCGAAGCCCGTCCGGGGAGCGAAGATCCAGACGGGCGCAGCGCTTACCGAGCGCCACCTCGGGGATGACCGCGGGCTCGTCCCAGTCCGGCGGGTCGATGCGCAATACGTCGGCGCCGAAACCGGCAAGAAATCGAGTCGCGACCGGCCCTGCCAACACGCGGGTCAGATCGAGCACGCGGACGCCTCGAAGCGGCCTGGCCCGAGCCGGGCGCCACGCGACGCTCGAAGCGAAGCGAGACGCCGATTCACGGTTACGCTCGGCGCAGTCGTGTTCTGCACGCCGACGAGCTCGGCGACGGCGGCCGCCGCAGCGCCTATCGCGGCCGAAGCCAGCTCAACACCGATGGCCAGACGGCAGTCCCTTCGAACACGACTCGCGCCGCCCGCACATGCGCGGCGCCGAGCGCGTCCCAAATCGGCTCGAAGAACGGATTGTCGTCGGCGAGCATCGGCCGGCAAAACCTCCGCTAAGACACGAGCCCGTATTTTAGGGGCAGATTCTTCGGTCGATAAGCGGCCACCGAGTCGAGTCGTTCTGCCACGCTTCGATGCACACGCGCGCCCTCTGGAATGCGGCGTATCTCGCCTCGAGGAATCTTCAGCTCGTGCCGGCCTTCACGGTAGTCGTAGTATCGCTTCGGCGTGTATTCGGCGATCCACCACGGGCCCGTCAGGGATTCGTGAATCGGCGCACCGGGATCCGCGGCGGCATACTGGTCGTTGGTCGCCGCAGGCAACATGCTCGAGCGCTCATCGTCGTCGACGAGGAGCCCGTGCTGCTCGGCCTCCCGCAGCATCCAATCGAGCGCGATCTTGGCGAGACCGCTTTCGCGCTCCGCATAGCCTCCGCCGACGTCCGAGTGCACGCCGGCAAACCACACTTCTTCTATGTCCTGGTGCTCGAAACCCTTGCCGAGCAAGTTCTGCCGAAAGAAGCAGCGGCGCTCGTCGATGGACACCGCATGACGCAGCACCGTCAGATCCGGGTTGTTCGCCGTATATGGCAGCTTGAGCTGATCGTAGATCCAGCCGACGGAGCTCACCGTGTCCCAAACGCCGAGAAAGTACGGCTTGCACGGGCGGCAAAACGTCTCTTTGAAGCCGCCGCGGATCTCGGGGATGGTCGGCCTCTTGAAGAGCTTCGAAACGTACGGAATCATGTTTTGGCTGCCCTTCTCGAGCAAACCGCATGCATGCAGCATGGCGGCCAAGGCGCGCACGGTATAGGCGCCGCGGCTGAAACCGAACAGATAGATGCGATCGCCGTCCTCGTAGTGATCCATGAGAAATCGATACGCATCTTCGATGTTGTGCGTGATGCCTCGGCCGAACGCGAGCCCGAGCGTGCGATCGAGGGCGCGTTTCGTCTCGGTGAGCGCGGGAACGGTGCTCAATGTTCCGAGCCCGGGGTTGTAATAGGCCGCCTGCTCGACGGCATCGCGAACGATCACACGGTAGAGCTTGAGGACATTGGAGTTGCAATCGCCGTATTCGTTGCCCGTGCCGTCGCAGCAAACGACGATGTTCTTCGGCATGAGCCAATTCCTTCCGCGACGTCGAATCGTGCCGCGACTCACACCGAACTATACCGAGATATGTCGAGCGCTTCGACGACAGCGCTTCGCGGCAAACCGAGCGACGCGGTCGAGCATCAGCCGCCCGCGATCGCACCGACGATCATGAACGGCGCCGCGCCGGAGGCGATCGGCTCCGGCAACGGCGCATCGGGCGCCTCGTGGCTCACGTCCGCGTTGCAGGCGAAAAAACGCACGAGCGGCCGTCGCCGCCGCGTCGCGTGATCGCGAATCGTGCCGGCGAGCATCGGATAACGCGCTTCGAGCGCATCGAGAATCGCGGCTTGCGTCACCGTACCGTCGACGGCGACCGTGACTTCGCCGTCGACGCGTGCGAGCGTACGCAAATGATGCGGCAGAACCACGCGGATCATGGCAGGGTCTGCACCTCGACGGACAGCACCGCCGGCAAATCGCGCACGATCGGCGCCCAGTGGTCGCCGCCGTCCGACGATGCATAGACTTGACCGCCCGTCGTGCCGAAGTAGATGCCGCAAGGATCGAGCGAGTCGACGCACATTGCGTCGCGCAGCACATTGACGTAGCAATCCTTTTGCGGAAGTCCTTTGGTCAGCGGCTCCCACTCGTTGCCACCGGTGCGGCTGCGATAAACGCGCAGCTTTCCTTCGGGCGGATAGTGCTCAGAGTCGCTCTTGATAGGCACGACGTAGACCGTGTCGGGCTCGTGCGCGTGCACGTCTATCGGGAAACCGAAATCGCTCGGCAGATCACCGCTGATTTCGTGCCACGTGCCGCCCGCATCGTCGCTGCGCATCACGTCCCAGTGTTTTTGCATGAACAGCGTATCGGGCCGCGACGGGTGCATCGCGATCCTATGCACGCAGTGACCGACCTCCGCCCCCGGATCCGGTAGAAACTGCGATTTGAGCCCGCGGTTGATCGGCTGCCAGGTAGCGCCACCGTCCTCGGTGCGGAACGTGCCGGCGGCCGAGATCGCGACGAAGATCCGGTCCGGATCTTTGGGATCGAGCACGATCGTGTGCACACCCATGCCACCCGCGCCGGGCTGCCATCTCGGCCCCGATTCGTGACCGCGCAGCCCCGGGAGCTCGTGCCAAGATTTGCCGCCGTCAGTCGTGCGAAACAGCGCCGCGTCTTCCACCCCTGCGTATGCGAGGTCGGGATCCGTCAACGACGGCTCGAGGTGCCAGACGCGTGCGAATTCCCAAGGATGTTGTGTGCCGTCGTACCACTGGTGCGTCGTAAGCGGCCGGCCCGTGGCCGCCGACGTGTCGTAGACGAACTTGTTGCTTTCGCCTTTCGGAAACACGGGCTGTGATGGATCGGCGGGCGGCGCCGCCGGCTCGTCCATGGAGCCCGGCTGCTCCCACGTTTTGCCGCCGTCGCTCGAGCGTTGAATGATCTGCCCGAACCAGCCACTCGTCTGTGAGGCATAGATCCGATTCGGGTCCGCGACGGAGCCCTTCAAGTGATAAATCTCCCAGCCGGCGAAGTGCGGCCCCGCGACGGACCAATTGTCGCGCTTGGCGTCGGCCGTGAGAATGAAGGCACCTTTCTTGGTACCGACGAGGACTCGGATTGCGGTCACGTGGTTCTCCTTCCGGTTCGTTGCAAGGCTCAAACTCCGACATATCTCGAATACACGCTGCGTGCGACACCGGGCTCCGACGTGCCGTGCACGATCGCGCGCCCGTCGGGGAAGAGGCTCAGCACGAAAGGCTCGCCGTTGTGAGTCACGCGAGCACGCAGCATGAGCTCGTTCACGCGCACGTCCCCGAGCGGACGCAGCCGTCCGGCGAGCTCCTCGAGATCGAGCTCGACGCGGCCCTGTTTGTGCGTGAGCTGGACGGCGTCACGCCCGCAGAGCGTCGTCGCGCCCGATCCGAACGCGCCGTCGAGGTAATCGTAACGGCCGTGCTTGCAGCACGGACAGTCGCCGCGGTCATAGGCATCCGCGACATCGAGCTGGACGATCGTGTTGTTCCAAAGGTCGATATTGAGCATCGTGGGGCAGACACGATCGAAGTTGCCCGTCAGCACCTTGAGGGCCTCGGCCGCCTCGAGGCTCGCGATTGTCGTGACCGCCGGACCGAGCACGCCGACCGTGTCGCACGTCGGCATCGTGCCGGGAGGCGGCGGCTCCTCGAACAGGCACCGCAGGCAAGGCGTGGCTTTGCTACCGGCAGCGTCGGTCTCCCACGGCGCCGTGCCGTGCTGGGTATGCGGCAAGATCGCGTATGCGGCCCCGACCGTGCCGACGGCTCCCCCGTAGATATAAGGGATGCCGTGTTTGACCGCGAAATCGTTGGCCAGATACCGCGTCTCGAAGTTGTCGACGCCGTCGACGAGCACGTCGACGCCCATCGCGTAGCGCTCGACGTTGCCGTGATTCACGTCGTCCGCAACGGCCGTGACCGTCACGGCCGAGTTCACTCGCTCGAGACGCCGGCGCGCGGCTTCGACCTTGGGCAAGCCTTCGGCGACGTCGCGCTCGTCATAGAGCACTTGGCGCTGGAGGTTCGTGAGCTCGACGACGTCGCGGTCGACGATGACGAGATGCCCCACCCCGGCGCGCGCCAGCAGATCCGCCGCGAGGCTGCCGAGCGCCCCGCAGCCGAGTATTAGCGCGGTCGAACTCTGCAGCCGGCGCTGGCCGGCCGCCCCGAAGCCCGGCAGCAGCATTTGGCGGTGATAGCGTTCGAAGTGGTCGGTCACGCTCTATCGACGTTTGACGGGCGGCGATTTCGACATTGGAGCCTCACTGAATGCATCTCGGTGCCGCCACGCGCCGACGAGCGTCGCCGTCGGCAACGGCCTGAAATCTTTACCAGGCGTTTCAAACATGTACAAGAGCGGCGCTGCCTGCCCCCTCCCCCGAGACACCGCCGGTCCGCCGATGTAGAGTCACGTTCCTACCCGGGAGAGCCTCATGAGATACGGACCTACCAAGTTTTGGCTGCTGGCGACGATGCTGGCCACGACGCTGGCTTCTGCCCAGGAGATGCCGGACATCGGCTTCAAGAGTGTCGGGCGCGGCCGGCCGCTGGCGGTGAGCGTGATCGGTCTGCCGGCCGTGGGACCGGCCTGGGTCGGGGGCGGCTTCGGGCTCCCGAAAAAGGGGCAAAAGCTCGATGGCTTTCGCCCCGACGCGCTGCCGAAAGACGTCACGCCGCTACCCATCGACATCTTCACGAGCAAGGATTTCTACGCCGATAAGGCGCTGTGGAGCGACAAGCGCTACTTCCGCTGCAACAGCCCGATGGCGACCGAAGTTCAGCGCGGCATTCTGAGCCCCAACCCGCTGAACACGGGCACGGACGCGGATGCCCCTTGGGGTCATTGCGACCGCGGCTTGCCGCGCGAGGCCATCGTCAGCCCCTATCCCTTCAAGACCGCCCAGGAGCACTACGAGGCGTTGCTGAAGGAAACTCGCAGCCGCGGCGGCCCGAATGTCTATACGTTCAAGGATTTTCCGGCGGCCGAGTGGAACGGCGTCTATGCGCGCCCGGCGAACGACCCGCAGCATCAACAGAACTGGTATTGGGGCGCCAACACACAGATCCCGACGATCTTGTCGTTGCTGACGCCGGAGTACCAGCAGCGAACCGTGCAGGAGGCCTACCACCAGATGCGCGGTCATGCCATGTGGCCTTCTACGTTCTGCTGGCCCGAAGGCTTCATGCGGCGGTATTACCCGTTCTCCGTATGGGAGCACTACGTCGTCGCCACGCCGCATCTCGTGAGGTCAGGGCTGGCGTGGCACGTAACTTCATCACCGATATCAATGTCGGCCGTAATTCAACATGGAAGACGTGCCCAACGGCGGCGTGCCGCGCCTGGGCGCTGCAGTGCCGCGCTGGTACGGCGAGACGGTCGGCTTCTGGGACGGCGACGTGCTGATCACCTGGACCAGCAACATTCAGGGCTGGAAATCGCACTCCTCGTTCGAGTGGTCGGACAAGATGCAGTCGGTCGAGATTTACACGCCGATCCGCAAGGACGGCAAGTTCCTCGGCCTGAACCACGAGTCGATCCTCTACGACCCCGAAGCGCTGGTCGAGCCGATCCGTATCGTGCGCAACCTCATGAAGATCAACGACTACACGGACGCGAACGAGGAGCCGTACCCGTTCATCGAATGTATCGAGACGATCTACTCGGTCAAAGGAATCAACACCCCCGTCCACCCGGGCGAAGTGATTCAGTACGAGATTCCCGACATGTACGGCCGCCCTTGGGACACGATCTGGCGGAAGTACTTCGAGCAAGGCATGAGCATTCCGAAAGACAACGAGGAAAGTCTGTTCGATTTCAGCAATAAGTAGGCGAGTCGCGTATATCGAATCACCACCCAATGCAGCCATCAGGGATATCCAGGATCGGCGGACCGGCTGACGTTCCGTTGCCGCCGATTGCGGGACGCGAGCATGCCGCACGAATGCGCGGGAGGCTGCTCGACCCGTTTTCGACCTTCTCGATGACCTTCAGATGCCGGCATACAGGACCAGCCTGCGGCTATCGTCCCGTCGTCTTGGAACTCGTTCGTCACGATGATGCGACGCAGAAACTTCAGGCTTCTGTAGCCGAGCTGAGTTTCCACCCTGAGGCGCACCGGGGGTTGAGGCTTCAAGCCTTTGCAACGAAGCTGCGACGTGGAATAGTCATGTCATTCCCCCGACAATCATTGCGCGCATTTGCTTGCGGAAGCCCGTCAAAATCACCATGGCGACATGAACCAGCAAAAATAGGATGAGCGCGGCGAACCCGAAAAAATGCAGGAGCCGTGCGGGCCGATTGATGACCGCCAAATAGATCCGAAAGCATCGGATAGGCTGCAGTAACGGCCGGTGACATCGACAGCCCTGTAAGCACCATGAACGGCAGCGCAATGAACGCGACGCTCGCGTATGCGCACCGCTGCAACAGTCCGTACGGCGCTCCACCCCGGCTGCGGCTTCGAACGAAAGTGCAGAGTAGCTGTTCAGACCGCCATAGCACTCACAGCGTCGCGTCAACTCTGCAATCGGGGCAACTAATCATGCCGCAAATGGCCCGTGACGACTCCCGCGAACGCATAAAGCAGCCCCGGCCGACACGAGAACCCAACCGGCCAAGAAGTGCAGGCTACGCCCCCAACTATTCTGATTGAATATCTCGTATGTGCGATTGGCGCTGACCGGCGCATTCGGCAATTGGGCAAATACGACGGTCTACTGCCCAGCCCTCGGGTCGGTGATTGTTGCTGATCGGCAATTCCAACAAAGCGGCCGTTAGATCGTTGCCGACCTCGCCCCAATACAGCCGAGGATCGGCCCAGCCATCTTGCGCCCCCCGGCGTTTCTTGGAGAGTACACCCCTGCTGTTGCGACGTCTTTCTTCCGATAGCTGCACGCCGCATCAGTCGTCTGGCTGTCCGGTGAGCTCACCGCGTCCGCCAACAAGCGCAAGTCCGAATCGACCCCCCAATGGAAAAGATCCCTGCATGACCAACGTCGCACCGCTGTTTCCGCCCCTTTCGCATTCGTGGCCCGCTGGAACTCCAAGAATCGCATCGTGATGGCGCCGATGACGCGCCACGTGGCTAGCCGGGCGGCGTTTCCCAACGAGGAGATCGCCGCCTATTACGCCCGCGCGCCGCCGGCGGAGGTCGGCACTTATTCTTTCCGAGGGCACACTTGCCGCCGTAAAGGCGCCTCCAATCAGACGCCAACATTCCGCTGTTCTGGGAGAACGGCCGCTCGCCGGCTGGAAGCGCGTCATCGATGCCGTGCATGCCGCGGGTGGCAAGATGGGTCCGCAGATCTGGCATCAGGGGATGAGTCGCAAGCCCCGTACCGGCCACTTCCCTGACGCGCCTTCCGATGGACCTCCGGCATCACCCTGCAGGGAAGAAGATCGCCGACGAACCCAGCGAGGCCGAAGTGCTCGACATGGCGCAGGCGTATGCAGATGCCGCGGCCGATGCCAGGCGCTTGGCTTCGATTGCATCGAGCTGCACGGCGCGCACGGCTATCTGATTGACGAGTTCTTCTGGGAGCGTACCAATCAGCGCACCGACCGTTTCGGCGGCTCACATCGAAGCGCGCCGAATTCGCCGCCGAGGTAATCCGCCGTTGTAGGGCTCGCAGTGGGCGAGCTACCGATCATCATTCGCATTTCGCAGTGGAAGTCAGTCGATTACGCGGCGAAAGTGCGTCCGGACTCCCGCCGGAGCTCGAGCGCTGGATCAAGGTCCTCGCCGACGCGGGCATCGATGCCATTCATTGCTCGCAGCGCCGCATCTCGAGCCGGAATTTCCAGACATCGATGGGCCAACGGGCTCAATATCGCAGGCTGGGTAGAAGAAACTATCGGGGCTGCCGACGATCAGCGTCGGCTCCGTCGGGCTGACATCCAATTCACCGGCGCATTTCGCGGCGAAGGCTCCCGCGTCGGCGAGCTCGATGAAGTGATCGCACGCCTTGATGGTGGCAGAGTTCGACCTTGTCGCAGTCGGCCGCGCTCTGTTGCAAGACCCCGAGTGGGTGT
Organism: uncultured Gammaproteobacteria bacterium; assembly: GCA_963786385.1. Classification (GTDB taxonomy): domain Bacteria; phylum Pseudomonadota; class Gammaproteobacteria; order Steroidobacterales; family Rariloculaceae; genus FEN-1219. The sequence continues at coordinate 233,185 of CAWAYS010000005.1, read as the reverse complement.
CGAAAATCAAAAACCGGCCGCCGCGACGAGTTGCGCGACTACGACGCGAAAGCGCTGCAGACTTACTTCTGAAATCGGCGCCGCTGCGCGCCCCGGCCGCTTACGCGACACACAGCGGCGAGCCAGGTGAGTGGCGCGTGTCGCTGACGACGTGGCCGTCCACGAGCTCGATCGTGCGATCGCAGACCCCCGACAGGCGCGGGTCATGCGTCACGACCAGCACCGCGCAGCCGTAACTCGCGTTGAACCGCCGGAACAGCTCGAACACATCCGCGGCGGTCTTGGTGTCGAGATTTCCCGTCGGCTCGTCGGCCAGCAACAGGGCGGGCCGGGTGATCAGCGCGCGGGCGATCGCCACCCGCTGCTGCTGGCCGCCCGAGAGCTTCGCCCGGCTTGCGGTCGGCAAACTCGGCGAGGCCCACGGCTTCCAGCAGCAGTCCGCGCCCGCTGCGATGGTCTCGGGCTGTAGGCCGGCCGTGCGCCACCATCAGCGGCATCAGACGTTCTCGAGCGACGTGAAGCCGGGCATCAGGTGATGGAACTGGAACACGAAGCCGATGTCGCTGGCGCGGCAGCGCGGTGCGCGTGTCGTCGTCCATGCCGCGCGTGGATTCGCCCAGCAGGTAACAGATCGCCGGCGGTGGGCGCATCGAGCAGGCCGAGCAGGTTAAGCAGCGTGCTCTTGCCGGAGCCCGACGGCCCGATCAACGCGGCGAAGTCGTGCCGCGCCAGCTTGCAGGTCGATGCCGTGCAGCACCTCGGTCTCGGTGGGCAGTCCCGACGTTGTAGGACTTGCGCAGGCCCTCCAGCCGCAGCACTTCTCGCCACGCTCAGACATGGCGGATGGCCACCACCGGATCCAGATGCGAGGCGCGCCGGGCCGGCACCGCCGCCGACGAGCGTGCCGGCGACCGTCGCGATGCCCATGGCCGCCGGCATCAGCACCGGCGCCACGGGTATATAGAAGAGTTCGGCCCGAAGGTGTTGAAGACCCACACCAGCCCATAGCCGGCGAACGCGCCGACCGCCGAGCCGGCGAAGCCCAGCGCGCGCCCTGCACCAGGAACACTTCAATAACTGCCGCGCCGGGCGCCCATGGCGCGCAGGATGCCGATCTCGCGCGTGCGCTGCACGACGCTCATCGACAGCACGCTGGCGATGCCGAACGCCACCGACATCGCCACGAAGCAACGCTGATCATCACCGTGGACAGACTCTGCGAACTCAGCGCATTCATGCAGCTGGGCATTGCTCTCATCCAGCTCTCGGCCTTCAGGCCCGTGAGCCGCGCAATGCGCGCGGCCACGCATCGGCACCGAACAGATCGTCCACCGTGAGGTCGATGACGGTCACGCCGCCGGGCAGATCCAGCAGCGACTGCGCCTGCTTCAGGTCCAGGTACACATAGCGCTGATCGAGCTCGCGCACGCCCAGCTCGAAGATGCCGGCGACGTTCATCTGCGCCTCGCGGCCACCGCCGGCCATCAGCCGCAACTTGTCGCCCACGCGGCATGCCCAGATCATCGGCGAGTTTGCGCCCGATCACCGCATCGCCCGCGCCGACGCGCAGGCTGCCGGCCACGATGTCCTCGCCGATCGGAATGATGCGCTGGTAGCGCACCGGGTCCATGCCCACCAGCGCCACCGATTCCACGCCGCGCCGCGCCGCGCGAACGCGGGCCCGGACACCACCGGCGACACGGCCTTCGACGCCGGGAAGGTATCCAGCGTGGTCATCACCTGCTGCCAGTTGTTGACGAGCGCAGCCGCTGCGCGCGCCGGTCTCCAGCACCAGCTGCGCGGTGCCCGGCGGAGCGGCACGCGCAGGTTCACTTCATCCGGCGCTTCAACCTTGATGTGCGACTGCGTGCCCAGCGTGCGCTCGACGATGTTTGACTGCAGCCCCTGGATCAGCGCGGTGATGAACACGATCACCGAGACGCCCACCGCAATGCCCGACCAGGATCAGCGTGGTCTGCGCGCGCGCCCTCGCGCAGGAAGCGCATGGCGATGGTGGACTCGATCCACATCGGCCAGTTGAACTTGACGGGCAGTTCGCGGCTGCGAGGCGCCATCGCGCGCTCTCGGCCGGCAGTCTTCAGCGGCACGCGCACCGGTCGCCGGCGGCCTCTGCCGCGGATGCCGCCGGGCCAGCACGACGTCGCCGGCCTGCAAGCCCGTCGAGACCTCGCTGATCACCAAGCCCCGCAGGCCCAGCTGCACCGGCTGCGCTCGACCGGCCATCACGCACCGCGCAGCACCGCCGGTCGGTCGCCCGCGGCATCGAGCAGCGCATCGTTCGGCACCGCCAGCGCGCGTCGCGGCGAGCCGGTCTCGATATTGACCGACACCGTCATGTCCTGGCGCAGGAAGCCCGGCATCGGGTCGACCTTCAGGCGCATGGTCACCGTGCCCAGCTGCGGATCGATCGCCGGCGCCAGATAGTTACGACCGCGGCAATAGGCCGTGTCGGGTACGCATCGGCAATGCACTGCGCGCGTCTGGCCCATCGCCAGCACGCCGAGGTTCTTTTCATCCACCGGCGCCTCGATCTCGGTGCCGCCATCGCGCGCGATCTCGAACAGCACCCGCCCCGGCTGCACCAGATCGCCCGGCTCCACGTTCGCGTCAGCACCGCGCCGGCGGTCGCGCGGATGGTGGTCTTGGCCAGCCTGGCGCGCGCCGCGGCCAGACGCTCGCGCAGCTCGCTCCAGCTGCCGCCCGCACCCGCCGCCTGGCCGCAAGACGCGCCTGTCTCGGCCGCGGCGCGCGCCACGGTTTCGGCTTCCTCGGCCTGCTCCAGCGATTCGCGCGCGTATCAGTTGCCGCCGAACAGTCTCGCGCGCGCTGCCGCTCGCGCGAAGCCTGCGCCGCCTGGCCTCGGCCTGCCGCAGCGCAGCCTCGGCCTGTGGCCGCGTGGAGCTCTGAACTGGCTGAGCTCGGCTTCGGCCTCGCGCACCGCGGCCACCGGTCTCGGCACGAGCACGACCAGCAATCACCGGCCTTCACCGCATCGCCTTCCTGACGCGCCGCTCGCGCACCGTGCCGGTGATCTCGCTGCCCACCTGCACGCGCGAGGCGCTGATCACGCGGCCGGTGGCCACCACCGTCTGCACCAGCGGGCGCTTCTCGACGCGGTACGCGGGCATCGTGGCCCTTCCCACTGGCGCGAGAGGACCAGGCCGAGCACGAGGAGTATCGGGAGCCCGACCAGCAACCAGGGCTTGCGCCACCACTGTGCGGACCCGATCGAGTTTTGGAGGCTCATGTCGTCCCAGAATTCCGTCATCCGCGGCCTCTTTGGTTTCCATACCAGCATCGTCGACGACCGGCCCACCCACCTCCTTGCCACGCCGGAAGGACCGGATAGCAGTCCGCGTTCTGGCGCGGTCTGCGCACGAGCCAACGGCTCGCGATGGTGACGGGTTGGACGAGGTCGAGCACGGCCGGCGGTTTCGAGCTGACCGTGCCGCAACAACTGTTCGATAACGCACCGACGCCTCGTCGTAATGCGGCTACCGTGTATGCGTAGGAGGCGGGCTGCCGACGTCAATTGGAAGCCCAAGAGTTCCATCGAGCAGGATGCGAGCCCATGCTTGTGACATTCACGACCAAAGCGTACGCGGACATCGTAATGTTTGGCGATGTCGCGAAGGATCTGCTCAAACTGATGGGTCACAGCGGCACTGTCCCTGGCGCGATCGACGCAGAATCGGTGCCTGCTGCGCTGGCGTCCCTGCGTGTCCGAAGCGGCGCGCGTCCCCGAACGCTTGGGCGACGACCTCGGGGTCGTCGACGAAAGCGCTGCACGCAGCGAACCTCCGGTGGCACTCGCTCAGCGCGCCTACCCACTGATTGAATTGCTACGCGCGGCGAGAGCGAAAGGCGTCGGCGTATCTTGGCGCGCAGACTAACGGGATGAAGACTCCAAAATGCCTACCGTGAGACAGAGCTCGATCACGAGCAGCCAGCATGCACCCAAGCGGATCGATTACTCCCAATGGTCCTTCGGGGAGCTCGGAAGCGCTTCGCGATGCAACTACGTCTGAGAGATGTAGTCGGCAAGAGCCGCCGCGAACTTCTTCGAGATCTTCGTCACACGCCACTGAGACGCCTGGGAAGCATCTCCCAAGAAATGACCCGAACTTCTCAGGTTTGGCCACCCCGTGGGCTAAAGCGTCTGCGTCTGCCCGCCGTCGACGTCGATGACGGCTCCATGGCAATACGCCGCAGGCGCGCCCAGCAGAAAGGCGACGACACGACCGATCTCCTCCGGCTGCCCGAAGCGCGCGATGCCCTGATCGTGCGCGAACTGCGCCTCCGCCTCGGCCAACGAAACGTTGTGCTCGGCCGCAAACTGCGCGAGCCGCCGTTGCAGGCGGTCCGTCGCGATCGCGCCGGGGTTGATCGCGTTGACGCGCACGCCGTCGTCCTTGCCCTTGTCGGCCAGCGCCTTGGTCAAGTTCATGACGGCCGCGTTGACGGCGCCACCGATCGTGAAGTCCCGGCTTCCCGTGCGCCCGCCGATACCGGCGATGTTGACGATGCTGCCGCCGCTAGCGACGAGGTGCGGCCAAGCCGCGCGACAGCAGCGCATGGCGCCGAAGAACTTCAGCTCGAAACCGTCCTTCCAGTCCGCATCGGTCAAGGTGTCAAAGTCGCCACGCTTGGTCGCGCCCGCGTTGTTCACGAGCGCATCCAACCGGCGGAACTTCGCAAGCGTCGCCGCGACGAGTCGCTGCGGCGCCTCGGGCTCGCGAAGATCGAGCACGGCCACGAGCGAGTCGGTCGCGATCTCGGCGGCCAGCGATTCGAGCTCCGCGGCCGTACGCGCCGCGAGCACGACTTTCATGCCTTCGGCCGCGAGCGAGAGCGCGATCGCGCGGCCGATACCGCGGCTCGCACCCGTCACGATGGCCACCTTGTCGACGAGATCGAGATTCATTGGTGAGAGTCCGTGAGTGGCGATACCGAGAAATTAGGCCGGCGGCATCTCCGCGTATTGCGCAATGTCGCCCGTGATCTCGAACCATGGCGCCTTCGAAGCGACGTAGATGTGCGCCTGCGGTCGAATGCCGGGGTCCGTGTCGAGCGAGCCGGCCGGCACGCTTGCGAGCCCGCGCTCGCGCGAGATGCGCGGCACTCCACCCCCACAGTTCGAGCAAAACGCCACCGCGAAGAACTTGGCGTCGGGCACCTTGTATTCGGTGACGAGCTCTTGGCCGCGCGTGAACTGGAAATCCTCGAGCTTCGTGAAGAGATTCGTCGCATGCGCCGAGCTTCGCGCACGACGACAACGCCAGCAGTGGCAGTGATACATGCGGATCGGATTGCCGAGCTCGTAAGCCACGTCGCCGCACAGGCAGCTGCCGTCGGCGATACCGGAACGCTGCTCGACGTGCGGACGATGGATCCCCATGCCGCCGCCGAACTCCGGTGGATTCGCGGCGTGCTGCGGCAACGTGTCCGTGATCTCGTACCAAGGCGCCTTCGAGCCGACGAAGATGTGCGCCACCGGCCGGATGCCGGGATCGCCCTCGAGGTTACCGGCCGGCACGATCGCCAGTCCCGCGTCCGGGATCAACATCGGCGTCACGGACCCGCAGTGCCGGCAATACGAGCGCGAGCCCTGCTCGGAGGACTGGTACTTCGCAACTGCGTCCTCGCCGCCGAGCCACTTGAACCCCGCAAGCGGCGCGGCAGCGAACGTCGCAAACGATGCACCATGGTGCTTGCGACACATCGAGCAGTGACAGTGCATCATCATCTGCAACGGCTCGGTCAGCTCGTACTGCACCGTGCCGCACAGGCAAATTCCTCGGGTCATATCGAGACTCCTCTTCGTTCAGCGTCTCATTTCAATGCGAATGCGATGAGCTCACCGGAATAACCCGCTCCGCTCACGGCAATGACGATGTATTGCTTGCCGCGCAGCTGGTAGGTCATCGGCGAGCCCGTTTGCGGCGCGGGCATGTAAACCGCGCCGACCTCCGCACCGGTCTTCTTGTCGTAGGCACGCAGCATGGCGCCGCGCTTGCCGGTCGCGGTCGTCGTGTACTGAGGCTCGCCCGCAATGAGCAAGCGTGCGCGTGACGAGCGTACCGGGCGATCCCGGCTGTCCCGTGCGCGGGATGTCGCGACCTTCGAGCAGCGGGTGATGGCGAATCTCGTCGGGCGTTTGCCCGTGCGCAATGCGCCAGAGAATCTCGCCACGATTCATGTCGATGGCGGCGATGCTGCCGTAAGGCGGCTTGAGCAGCGGCAGTCCTTGGACCGTGAGATCGACGCGCGGTGGGCCGCGCTTCGGGTCCACGGCCGCATTATCGCGCGCCGCACCTGCAAATTCCGAGCGCCCGCCGCCGGCTGCGGAGCCCGCGCCGCCCGACGTGCGCGGCCCCGTCACGGCATTGCCTTGAATGAAGGCCATGTCCGATTGACCCGGATACGGTGGCACCAGCCCGAGGCTCACGACCGAGCCGTTGGAGCTCACGTAGAGAATGTTCGTCTCGGGATCGAACGAGCCGCCCGGCCAGTTCGTGCCGCCGTTTTGGCTCGGCGCCATGAGCGTGCCGAGCGGACCTTCGATTTTGCTCACGACGGGTGGCGTGAAGATCGGTCCGAGCTTGTGCCAGGAAGCGACCTGGCGCGCCTCCGCGTTGAGCGCCGGCGTGAAGTCGATGAGGTCGTCGAGCGTCACGCCCTGCCGGTCGTATGCCGGGGGTTTGCTCGGAAACGGCTGCGTGCGCGAATACCACTCGCCCGGCACATCGCCCCGCTCGACGGGTCGCTCCTCGATCGGCCAAAGCGGCTTGCCCGTCTCACGGTCGAACACATAGAGGAATGCTTGCTTGGTCGGCTGGGCGACGGCCTTCACGCGTTTGCCGTCGACAGTGACGTCGATGAGGATCGGCGCGCACGGGATGTCGTGATCCCAAATACCGTGATGCACGAATTGGTAGTGCCATTTGCGCTTGCCGGTGTAAAGATCCACGGCCAGCAGCGTCTCGCCGAAAAGATTATCGCCCGGACGATTCGCCCCGTAGTAATCGCCCGTGCCCTCCTCGACCGGCAGGTAGACGATCTCGAGCTCGGGATCCACCGAGATCTGTGCCCACACGCCCGTGTTGCCCGTGTACTCGGCGGAGCCTTTGAGCCAGCTCTCGGTGCCGAACTCGCCCGGCTTCGGGATCGTGTGAAAGATCCACAACCGCTCGCCCGTGCGCACGTCGAAGCCGCGCACGTAGCCTTTCACGTTCTTGTAGCTCTTCGGATTCGCACCGGTGCGATGTGCCGCACCGACGATGACGACGTCCTTGGCGACGACGGGCGGCGATTGCAGCCCGATCTCGCCGTTCAGCGCATCGATGTCCTGATCGTCGTTTTGCTTGAGATCCACGGCGCCGTCGGCGCCGAAGCTCGGCACGGGCCGGCCCGTGTGCGCATCGAGCGCGATCAGCCGATAACCGGGCGTGACGAAGAGGATTCTCGCGTCGGCCTTGCCATCCGTCCAAAAGGCGAGCCCGCGTCCCGAGGCTTGTCGCGGCGCCACGCGACCGCGGGCACCTTCGTCGAGCCGGTATACCCACAGCAGCTCGCCCGTCTCGGCGTCGAGCGCGATCACGTCGCGGCGCGAGCCCGCGGTCGAATAAACGACACCATCGACCATGAGGGGCGTCGACTGGAAGTTGTACTCTGGCGACGGACCCAAGTTGTCGATCTTGAACCGCCATGCGACCTGAAGATCGTCGAAATTCGCCGCGCTGATCTGATCGAGCGGCGCATAGCGCGTGTTGCCGAGATCCCCGCCGTAGGTCGGCCATTGACCGTTCTCGGTTCCGTGCTGCGCCAGTGCGGTCGTCCCCATGAAGACGAGAAACGTAGCGCCGAAAATCGTCGTAGCTCGCACTTGTTCTTCTCTTATCGGTTACCCAAGCGCGCGAAGCCACCGGCTTCGCGTTCCGAACGCTCGTCTCGAACGAGACCCCCTGGTGAATGGTACTGACAAACAGCCCGCATTCGCGAGCGCCGCTTCGCCTGTCCGTTGCAGCTGGCCGCCCTCGGCGGCCGCAACGCCACGAAACACCCTAGCGACGACAACGGACGGCGGGGCCGCAGACAGGCGCCGGGCCGTCTCCCGGCGACGGCCGAGGCGCCGATGGGGACGTCGATACACTCGGCCGCTCGCGAACGGCGGCCGACGTGACATTGAGATAATAGTCACTGGTTCCGGGCTGCTGAAAAATCCGCCACGCCAGTCCTGCTCGGTAACTCCGAAGCTCGCGCAACAACACGTCGCGCGCCTCTTGGTTGTTCACGGCGAAGCGCTCGCGCGGCGGCCCGCCGAGGGCTGAGCGCCCGTGCCGAGACGGCTTACATCGACGAGGCGAACGTTCATCGCGTCGCCCACGGCCGCGCAGATCGCGCGGATGATCTCCGCCTTCGTCAGCAGTTGATCTGGAACACTGATGTAGGCATCGAGAATCGATGCGGTCGTGACCCACTGCCCGGAAGGGTTGCGGATCTGCGCCGGAATCACGTGATAGGCATGGCCGTCTTGCTCGATGCGAAAACCCGGCGAACGGTCAGCCACGGCGCTGCAAACAGGCTCGCGCGCGACGGGGACATGGCCCTGCAGACGATAGGGCAGTCGTGCAGAGCGCGCAACGGCCGTTTCTAACGCACTCGTCCGAGTCGAGACACAAACGCCCCCGCGCGACCCCTTAGCGACTCCGTTGCTTATAATGTTCGGCTTTTCCAACAGGAACTGGTTCAATGGCCACACCGAAACTTCTCGTCACCGGCGCCGCCGGCAAGCTCGGACGACGAATCGTCGAGCTGCTCGCCCAGGCGGGCGTCCCGAATATCATCGCGGCGACCCGCCATCCGGACAAGCTCGACGTGCCGGCCGGTATCGAGAAGCGACGCGCGGATTTCGACGATCCCGCGACGCTCGCGCCGGCCTTCGAGGGCGTCGACCGTGTGCTCGTGATCTCGACGGACCGCATCGACGTACCGGGTCTGCGCATCGAGCAACACGGCGCGGCCGTCGAAGCGGCGCACAAAGCCGGCGTCAAACATGTTCTCTACACTTCGATGCTGAACCCGGAAGGGTCCTTGATTCCGTTTGCGCCCGATCACCTCGAGACGGAGCGCGCGATCGAGCGCAGCGGACTGGAGTTTTCCATTCTGCGCGTGAGCTGGTACGCGGACAGCCTGCTCGGCTCGGTGCCCGGGCGTATCGCGTCCGGCAAGTGGTTCACGTCCGCCGGCGACGGCCGGATCAATTACATCCCGCGCGACGACGTCGCACGCGCCGCAGCAGCGGCGCTCGCGTCGCGATCGGGCGTGCGCGAGCGCCTGGACATCACGGGACCGGCGCCGCTCACGATCGCCGAAATCGCAAGCGTCGCAGGACGCATCGCGGGCAAGACGATCGAAGTCGTTCAGATCTCGGACGAAGAGCTCGCGGCCGGCGCTCGCGCAGCAGGCGTCCCGGAGCCTTTCGTCCCGCTCGTCGTGGCCACCGACGCGAACATACGCGCGGGCAACTTCGACGTCGCAAACGATGCGGTCGAGCGGCTGACGGGCAAAGCGGCACCGACCGTGGAAGCCTATCTGACGGCCAACAAGGCCGCGTTGGGACTTTAGAGCGAAGATGCCGCCGGTCGCCTGCGGCACGATGCTCGCAGGCGACCGGCGCGCAGCCGATCGAGCTTACGGCTTGAGCGCCGTATCCCAATGCTCGACGATCTTACCGTTGGCGATCCGGAACATGTCGAACCAGGTCGACGTATAGGGATTTCCGTCCTTGTCCTTCATGTTGCGCACCAAGCTCACGACCACGAGGTCGCGCTCGGCCACCATCGACACGAGACCCGCGATCGTGTCGGGCACGGGGGTCGGCTTCATGTTCTGGGCACGAAAGTAGGCCTTGACGCCTTCGAGTCCCGTCGTCGCGTTCGGGTTGTGTTGGTGGTACTCGGGCGCGAGATATTTGTCTGCTTCGTCGATGTGGTGAGCACTCAAGAACGTACGCCACATGTCGAAGACGAGCTTCTTGTTCGCGGCAAGCTGCGGATCGTCGCTCTTCAGCAGCGCGAGCTGATCCTTGGCCGCCATGACGGGCTCGGCCGACCATGCGGCGGCGGACAAACCGAGCAACACGAGCGCGCAAGCGATGACTTTCATTTGAGTCCCTCCCAATTTCGTCGTTATCGGTGATGTTTCGGCCGGCCCACGATACCACGCGGGCGCATCGACTCGCGCGAGGCGGGCGCGATCGCGCAGCCGTGCTCGTCGTGCAGCCACGCGTTACGGTTCTCGTTGACGAACACACGGACACCGAACGGCGTTAGAATCGGGGACTCCTCCGGCTTGTAGAGTAACGAGCATGGCCGGACTTGCGAGCGGATCTGTCTCGAAGCGGCTGCCCTCCCGCGCGGCGTTGATGTCGGTCGCGCTGCACTCGGGCCTCTTGGCCGCGCTGCTGTGCATCCGCGAAGATCTGCCGCAAGTCGGCAGAGCGGACGTCGTTCACGCCCTATGGCTGCGCTTGGACGGCTCCGGCACGTCGCTCGATCCGCCGGCGAGCCCGGTTACCGCGCCCGAGCAAGCGGCCGCAGCCGAAAGCACACCACTGGCCGCACCCGAAGCGGTGAACGGCGAAACGCCCGCCGCCGAAACCGCCGTTGCGACGACGCTCGATGTCGATGCGGACGGCCCCCCGGACGTAGCAACGGAGCCGACCGCGCCCATGCGCGCCGCGCCGGCCAACGAGGCCGAACCCGCGCGAGCCCTCGACCGAGTCGCGTCTACCGAACCGACAACCGAGCCTCCGACCAAGCCCGCGACCGCACTCGCGGCCGAGCCCGCGTCGCGCAAGGTGCAGACACTGCCCATGCGAGCCGAGCAACAAAAGATGCTGAGTCGGCGCTTCGCGTCGCTCACCCGCAGCTTTGCGGCCGACGAGCCGCCCAGGAGCGTGAGCTGGAAGTCGGACGGACAAGTCTACACGGCCGAATTCGATCGCGAGCCTTCGTCCGATCCCATGGGCACGGACCATGTCGTGATCGAGGTCAGCACCGTCGACGGCGGTACTCGACTGTCGACGAAACTGCGCATGCGGCGGTTGGCCTTCTCGGATTTCGCCCAGTTCGTCGATCGTTGGGATCCGGACATGCGACTGCACGACGACGAGATCGACGGACGGTTTCACTCGAACGCGCCGATTCACGTGCAATCCGGCCACGGCGCAACGCCGGTCTTTCGCGGCCGCGTGACGACTGCGTCGCGTGAGGTGGACATCGACTCCCGGCACTACACGAGTCGGCACAAGGTGTTTCCGAACGGGATCGAGACCGGCGTGCGGCGCATTGCGCTGCCCGAGCGCTTCGTTCCATTCGAAGCCGGCGCCGAACCGGGCGAGGATCAAATCGAGCGCCTCACGCGCGACGCGCGCGTCACGTTCTTCGCCGACGGCACCTACGTCGTGAACTACGTCGACGATGCCACGCAAACGGCCATCCGCCGGCCGCTCGCCGAGCCCGCAGCCTATATCCTCGCCGCCGAAGATGCGAACGTCTACGTGAGCGGCGTCGTCAACGGCAAAGTGCTCGTCTACTCGCCCGCGAAGATCATCGTCGAGCACGACCTCGTCTACGCCACGTCGCCGGAGGAGGAAGGCGCCGACGACTATCTTGGCCTGGTCTCCGATCGCGCGGTCGAGATCGCCGCGCCGGACGTGACCGGCCCGGGCGATCTCGAAATCGACGCCGCGATCTATGCGCGCCGTCGATTCGCGGTGCGCAAGTTTCTGTCCCGGCCGAGCGGCACCTTGATCATTCGCGGCGCGGTGGCCGCGGGGTCGCTCTCGGCAACCGAGCCGCGTTACGCCACGCGAGTAGTGTTCGATCGGCGCTTGGAGCACGTGCGTGCACCGCGATTTCCGCTTACGGACCGATACGAGCTCGAGCCTTGGAACGGCGAGTGGACGACCGATTCGCGCGTCGCCGCCCAGACGACGGCCAACTAGCGCGTCTCGCTCACGCTCGGTTGGGGTGCACAGTCAATCGTCGTTCTGTTGGCGTGCGCGCCGCTTGGCTTGCGCGCGCAGCGCCTTTTCACGCGCTTTCTGTTCGCGCGCGGCTTTCTCTTCCTCGTCGACGGGCCCGGGCTTCGGATGGGTACAGGCAAGGCGCGCCCAATCGATGTCGCGCTGAAAATCGAGCTGATTCATGAGCCCGGCTGCGTCCTGGATGAAAACCAAGCTCGAGCGCAATTGATCCTGGAGGTTGCGAACGTCGCTCGGAGTCAACGTCGAGCCCGGCGAGAGCTTGGCGGTGAGCTCGCAGCGAAACTCGCTCTCGTTGCCCTGCACGTCGAAATTCTCGATCCCGCGCATGTTCTCCCGATCGCCCCAAAACCATGTGAAGTCGTCTTTCGGAAGCTGCACGAACGGGTTGCCGAACTGAGCCTCGGCCGACGCCTGGGCAAGTGCCGCGCCGACAGCGCTCAAGGCAATGACTACGAAGGCTCTCGTCACGCCGAAGAACATACACCGAACGAACCATGCCGGCCAAGCCGCCGGAATCTCAGGGCACGGGGGCCCCACGCGCACGCCCGCACGGCTCGAGGCTGCGTAATCACGGGCTACTCGGCTATGCTGGCCGCCCCGACCGGCCCGCCGATCCGATGACTGCCGAGCCACACCCGCCGTTGTCGCTGTACGTGCATCTGCCGTGGTGCGTGCGCAAGTGCCCCTATTGCGACTTCAACTCGTACGAGGCACGCGGTGCCCTTGCCGAGCACGATTACGTCAAAGCCCTGATGCTCGATCTAGACGCGGAGCTGCCCCTCGTGCGAGGACGAGCCCTGAGCAGCATCTTCATCGGCGGCGGCACGCCCAGCCTCTTCTCGGGCGCTGCGATCGGCGAGCTTTTGGACGGCCTTCGCGCGCGCCTCGCGATGGCCGACGACGCAGAGATCACGCTCGAGGCGAATCCCGGCGCCGTCGAAGCCGAGCGTTTCAGCGCCTTTCGGCACGCGGGCGTGAACAGACTGTCGATCGGAGTCCAGAGCTTGCGTGACGCCCAGCTCGCCGCGCTCGGCCGCGTGCACGATGCGCGAGAAGCTCTGCGGGCTATCGACACCGCGCGTCGTGCGGGGTTCGAGAACGTCAATCTCGACCTCATGTACGGACTGCCGGAAGACGACGTCGAAGGCGCGCTCGCGGATCTGACGACGGCCGTCGGCCTCGGCCCCGCGCATGTGTCGTGGTACCAGCTCACGCTCGAGCCCAACACCGCATTTCACCGCCGCCCACCGCTGCTGCCCGCCGAAGATGCCGTGCTCGAGATCGAATCCGCCGGCCGCGAGCTGCTCGCCGCACACGGGTTTATCCGCTACGAGATCTCGGCTTACGCGACGGTTGGCCGTCGGTGCGTCCACAATCTCAACTACTGGCAGTTCGGCGACTATATCGGCATCGGCGCAGGCGCCCACGGCAAGGTCACGCACGCGGACGGCGCGATCTCGCGGCGCGCGAAGACGCGCAACCCGCGCTCGTACGTCGAGCTCGCAGGCACACCGGGCGCAGTCACGATCGAGCGCGTCGACTCGGCACAGGCACGGACGGTCGAGTTCATGATGAATGCTTTACGGCTGCTCGACGGTGTGACTTTCGCTGCATTCGAGCAGCGCACGGGTCAATCCGCGGACTCGCTCGGTCCGGCGCTGCGAACCGCCGTCGCCCGCGGTTGGCTCACGGTCGAATCCGCAACCATCAAGCCGACGGCTGCCGGCTTACAGATGCTCAATCCCCTCCTCGCGTTGTTCTGAAGCGCAGCATCTCCCGACTCAACGGCCCGTCAGGCGAGCAGCAGCTCGAGCTCCCGTGCGCATTGCTCGGCGTCTTCGAACAGGATGGCGGCAAGCCCCAGTCGCCGTGCGGCTTCGACGTTGCTCGGCAAATCGTCGACGAACACCGACTCGCCGAACGCGAGCGAATAGCGTTCGGCGAGATGCTCGTAGATGCCGGGCTCGGGTTTGACTTTGTTGATGGCACCGGAGATCACGATCCCGTCGAACAGCTCGAAGAATTCGTGCCTGGCGCGAATGTGCTCGAACATCGCCGGCGAGATGTTCGACAAGGCAAACAGAGAGACGCCGCGTTCGCGCAACCGCTCGAGGAGCGCCACGGACTCGGGAATCGGCTGCAAAGACTCGCGAACCAGCTCGAGCAACGCAGCCATCTCCTCGACGGGCCGCCCCGTGCGGGCGGCGAAGCGCTCCGCGGCCGCCGCCTCGTCGAGCGTACCGCGATCGAGCTCCACCCAATCCGGATGTGTGAATACGTGCTCGTGCAGCCCCGCGCGCAGCGGCGGCGCCGAATAGAATCGTTCGGCGATCTCGTGCGGCCGCCACGTGACGAGCACACCGCCGAGATCGAAGATGACGTTACGGATCATGCGCGGCGGCTCGCAGGACGCGTCACGCCGCCCCGACCGGCACGGCGTCGAAGAGTCCGGCCTGATAATCGTGAATGGCCTGCATGATCTCCTCGCGCGTGTTCATTACGAACGGGCCGTAGGCAACGACCGGCTCGCCGAGCGGCGCGGCGTGACCGAACAGCAGCACGGCGTCGCTCACGGCCGTAATCCGGACTTCGTCCCCCGCGTCGGAAAGCTCGATCAGGTGATGCTCCTTGCCTTCCTGGCCGCCGACCTCGATGGTGCCGCGCGCAACATAGAGAAACACGTTGCGCCCTGCCGCCACGGGGAATACCACCTGCCCGCCGGCGCCGAGCTCTACCGTCGACATGAAGATGTCGGTCAGAGGCTGCATCGCGCCCGCGTGTCCCTGCCACTCGCCCGAGATCAGTTGAACTTGCCCTTTGCCGTCGGGCGTCCCGATCACGGGAATATCGTCGCGCTGCAGGCCGACGTAGCGCGGCGGCACCATCTTCAGGCGCGACGGCAAATTGACCCACAGCTGCAAAATCTCGAGCGGCCCGCCCTCACGCTTGAACTCCTCCGGCGATAGCTCCGCGTGCACGAGACCCTTGCCCGCCGTCATCCATTGAATTCCGCCCGCCTTGATGATGCTCTCGTGCCCGGCGCTGTCGCGGTGCGCGAGCTCGCCGGTCAAGATGAAGGTGACGGTCTCGAAACCGCGATGGGGATGCGGACCGAAAGGCAGACCGTGATTACGCGGCGGGTAAACCTGCGGACCGTGATGATTGAGAAACAGGAAGGGATCTATCTGCTCGATCGTCGAGCTCGGCACGGGCCGGCGTGTCGTGAGATCCGCGATGTCGTCGCGGTGAGCCGCGTGCTGTCGTTTGATGGTTCTCGTCGTCATCGTTCCACTTTTTCGCGAGGGCAATTCGTTGCGCGACAGCATACCCCAACGACCGCGACCGTTGACGCCTTCGCTCCTGCCGTCAGCGCAGGTCCGATAGCAGCGCCCGAGCGGCACCGGCCAAGAGCAGCGTGTCGACACCGGCGACGATCAGTGTGTAGCCGCGCTCGATGTAGGGCCGCACGGCGGCCGCGGAGACACCGAAGTACCCGAGCGGCATGCCGACCTCGCCGCACGCGCGCGTTACGCGATCGATCGCGCTCGTGACCGCGGGATCGTCCACTTGCCCCATCTTGCCGAGACTCGCCGCGAGATCGTACGGACCGAGCAGCACGGCATCGACACCCGGCACTCGCACGATGGCTTCGATGTTGTCGACCGCGAGCGCGTGCTCGGCTTGCACGACGACCGCGACTTCCGCGTTCGCCGCTTCGACGTACTCTTTGAAGCGCATGCCGTAGCCATGCGCACGCGCCAATCCGACGCCGCGCCCTCCTTCGGGCGCATAACGCGCATAGCGCACGACGGCCGCGGCTTGCTCGGACGTGTTGACCTGCGGCGCGATGATGCCGGCCGCACCGAGATCGAGGACTTTCTTGATCGGCACTTCGGCCGCCTCGGCGACGCGAACCACGCAGGGCACGTCGCGATCGACGGCGCGCAAGACATCGAGGATTGCCGAGTTCTCGAGAGCGCCGTGCTCCGCATCGATGAACAGCCAATCGAAACCGGCACCGGCGAGCACTTCGGCCGTCGCCGGCGTCGGCAGCGTGACCATAGTGCCGAGCAGCAGTTCGCGCCGGCGAACGCGGGCACGGAAATCGTGGAGCATACGGGCTTACCTATCGCGAGCGACTGCCCGCGACGTTACGACGCTCGCGCCCGCCGGTCCAGTCGAGCTCATCGCGATGCGCATCCAGCGATTTCCGCAAGCAGCTCATAAGAGCGCAATCGGGCCGCGTGGTCGTAGATCGCCGCCGCCACGATGATCTCGTCTGCACCCGTTCGAGCGACGAACTCGTCCAGCCCCGCTCGCACGGTCTCGGGCGAGCCGACGAACGAGCACGCAAGCATACGCGACGCCTGTGCCTTCTCCATCGCCGACCAGTACCGCTCGATGTCGTCGATCGGCGGTAACAACCGTCCGCGCGTGCCTCGAAAGAGATTCGTAAATGCCTGTTGCGCCGAAGTGAACAGTCGCACCGCCTCGCGGTCCGAGTCGGCCACGATCGCATTGGCACCGACCATTGCGTAAGGCTCGGCGAGCTGCTCGGAAGGCTGAAACCGACTGCGATAGATGTCCAAAGCGCGCATGAGCTCATCAGGAGCGAAATGCGATGCGAACGCATAAGGCAGACCGAGAGCTGCCGCGAGCTGCGCGCCGAACAAGCTCGAGCCCAAAATCCACAGTGGCACTCTAAGCCCGGTTCCGGGCACGGCGTGCACGGCCTGGCCCGGCGCCTCGGGTGCGAAGTACGACCGTAGCTCGAGCACGTCTTGCGGAAATGCTTCGGCGCTCATCGGATCGCGGCGCAATGCGCGCAACGTGCGCTGATCGGTCCCCGGCGCGCGGCCGAGGCCGAGATCGATGCGCCCCGGATACAGTGTCTCGAGCGTGCCGAACTGCTCGGCGACGACGAGCGGCGAGTGATTCGGCAGCATGATACCGCCCGCACCCACGCGGATCGTGCGTGTGCCGGCCGCAACGTAGCCAATCACGACCGATGTAGCGGCGCTCGCGATACCCACCATGTTGTGATGCTCGGCCAGCCAATAGCGCTGATATCCCCAGCGCTCTGCGTGCTGCGCCAAGTCCAGCGTGTTGCGCAGAGCGTCGGCAGGCGTCGCGCCTTCGGCGACGAACGCAAGATCGAGAATGGACAGTAGCGGCCGCATGGTAACGACGTGCTCAGTGGGCGGCTTGCGACGTCGCGTGGCGCGCTTCGATCTCGCTGCGCAACCAAGCCCCGAACTCGGTCGGCGCCGACGCGAACCGCTGATGCGCAACGCCGAAGAGCCGATTGCCGATTTGCAGCACGAACGCGGGAAAGCCACCCGCACCGACTTGCCCCATGAGCTCTTGCGTCGCAGCGATATGCGCATTGACGGGCACTTCGTCGAGCGCGGCGGCGAAATCCGTGCGCGACAAGCCACCTTGCTCGGCAAGGTCGCACAGCACGTCGCGCTCGACGACACGTCGACCGTCTTCGTAATGTGCGTGCTGTATGGCTCTGAGCATCTTGAGCGTCTTGCTCGGATCGACCACTTGCGCCGCGAGCACGGCTGCAATGGTCGGCCGCGAGTGCAGAACGAGCGTCGGATCGAGCAGCGACCCCGACAGATAGGCGTCGCCGAAAGGCTGGCCGCTCATCTCGGCGATTCGTGCATCGGCTTGCTGAATGTATTGCCGCATGTCGCCCGGCAGATTCGTCGGCTGCGGCCACAAGCCGCCCGCGTGCAGCTCGAGGCGCAAACCTTGCACGCCTTCGGCGGCGCGCACGAGCGGCTCGGCACCGTAGCACCAGCCGCACAATGGGTCGTGTATATAGTGGAGCGTGGCGGTCATAGGGTGGTCCATTCGAGTTGTCGCTGCGCCGTGTTCCCGCAGGACGATCCATCTAACACCAAGTGGTTCCGAAGTCGCAACACCGCACTCGCGCTCGGGCTCGAACACCGGTCCGTCGGTTGCGGCGGACAGCTCCCTTTCGCGCTCTCGGTCGCCATCGTCCGCTTCTAAAATCCCGAAAATCCGTGAGAATTTCGGGTTGCGAGAAACCTCATTCGAAGCCGTCGATGTTTGAGCCAAACCCCTCGGTGCGGCGATTTGCGAGCGGCTGGAAAGCGGCGCGGAGATGCTACACTTACGCGCTTTCCGTCAACAGCAAAGGCTATTGTCCTTAGGAAGGGGGTTTCTGGTAGCCATGAGTCACAAGAGCTTAGAAGAAGCATTGCAAGCCGCGAAGAGTCCCGTCGAGATGTTGCGTAATTCGCAAATCGGGCCGTACGCGTTTCCGGTCGTACCGAGCGAATTCACGAATTGGCGAGACGAGCAAACTTCGTGGCGAAAAGGCTGCGCCCTCTTCGACCAATCGCATCACATGACAGATCTTTACGTCGAAGGACCCGACGCGCTCAAGCTGCTGTCGAACCTCGGCGTGAACAGCTTCAAAGGCTTCAAGGTCGACAAAGCCAAGCAATTCGTTGCCTGCAGTCACGACGGTTTCGTGATTGGCGATGCGATCCTGTTCTACCTGGCGGAGAACCGGTTCAACCTCGTCGGTCGGCCGCCTGCTTTGAACTGGGTGCAATACAATCTCGAAACCGGCGGCTACGACGCCAAGGCCGAAAGAGACGAGCGTTCGGCAGTCAACAAAGGCAACCGCAAAGTCTATCGGTACCAAGTGCAAGGACCGAACGCGGCCAAGGTCATGGAAAAGGCCACAGGCAAGCCCGCACCCGACATCAAGTTCTTCAACATGGACACCTTCGTGATCGCCGGCTGCAAGGTTCGCGCGTTGCGCCACGGCATGGTCGGCCAACCGGGGTGGGAGCTGTTCGGCCCCTGGGATGAAGGCGACAAAGTCCGCGATGCCATCCTCGAAGCGGGCCGCGACCTCGGCATTCGGCGCGTCGGCGCGCGCACGTATCCAACGAGCACGCTCGAGTCGGGCTGGATACCGTCGCCGCTGCCGGCCGTATATACGGGCGACAAAATGAAGCCTTATCGAGAGTGGTTGGCCGGCAAGAGCTACGAGGCCAGCGCATCACTCGGCGGCAGCTTCTACTCCAACGACATCGCCGACTACTATCTGTCTCCTTATGACCTCGGGTACGGGCCGTTCGTCAAGTTCGACCACGAGTTCGTCGGCCGCGGCGCGCTCGAGAAGATCGCGGCCAACCCGCGGCGTCAGAAGGTGACGCTGGTGTGGAACGGCGAAGACGTGAGTCGCGCATTTTCGTCGCTGTTCGCGACGAGCGGCGGCGACATTTCCAAATACATCGACTTGCCCTTGGCGAACTACGCAACGCTGCCCTTCGACAAAGTGCTCAAGGGCGACGAGGTCGTGGGTGTGTCGACGTACACGGGCTATTCGTACAACGAGCGCTCGATGCTGTCGTTGTCCTGCGTCGACGTCGCACACGCCGCACCCGGCACGGAAGTGACGTTGGTGTGGGGCGAAGAGCACGGCGGCTCTTCGAAGCCGACCGTCGAACGACACACGCAGGTAAAGATCCGCGCCATCGTGGCGCCGGCACCTTACGCCGAAGTCGCGCGCACGGCGTATCGGCCGCAATAACGCTCCGCCAACGCCTCGAAGGCTCGGTGCGGGCCGCGTTCGTCGGCCCGCACCTTCCCCGCCGATCAACGAGCCCGCAGCGCTGCGTCGCGCGCCAATTGTTGGGCCGTCTGCGCATCTCGCTGCGCCTGGCTAGCCGCTCGAAGCGCGTCGTCGGCCTGGCGCTGCGCGCGCTGCACATCCGCGGCAAGCCTCGTCACCGACCGTTCGACGTCGTCGATGCGGGCGGCCAGATTACCGTTGCGCTCGCCATTCGCGGACCGCGCAGTGCTCTCGACACCGAATCGAGTATCGAGATGGGCGACCTGGCGCTCCAGCGCCGCCACCCGCTCGTCTAGCGTGGGCGCCCCAGCCTGTTGAGCTGCCGCCAAAGGTACGAGCGCGAGGGGCGCGATCAACCCGAACAACCTAATACGACGCATAGGAATCACCATCGCTTGCCCACGACCTAGCCGAAGCCTAGTCCTCCGGAGCCGACACTGCACGAACGAGCCAGGGGGGCACCGACCGACGACGATGCCTTCTGTCGATTTTCGCTCTCCCGGTTCGTCGTAGTGCACAAAGGGGCGAGATTCAGGGCATTCCGCGAAGGAACCGGGCCCCTCGAGACCTGAAATTCGTGAATCCTAACGACCCACATCGGGGAGACAGACAATGAGAGCGATGGTGATCGTCAAGGCCACGCCGGAGTCCGAAGCGGGCATGCTGCCGCGCCGGGAGCCGTCGTCGGCCATGGGCAAGTTCAACGAGGAGCTCGTCGCGGGTTACTGGATCTGGCAGGTGCAGTCCCTGGCCGAAGCCGTGGACTGGGTCAAACGCTGCCCGAATCCGGGCCCTGGAGAAACCGAGATCGAGATCAGGCCGATTTTCGAAGCCGAGGATTTCGCGGCCGAGACGCCCCCCGAGATCGCAGAGCGTAACGAGCGACTTCGCGAGGCGCCGGCCGGACGCGGCTGACGGCTGCGCTTGCGACGACCGGGAGGAAGATGGTTTGATCGACAGCCATGGCGGCTGCCGACGTTCATCGAACCATCGACTCCGTGTGGCGGACCGAGTCCCCGCGGCTGATCGCGAGCCTTGCGAGGATCGTTCGCGACGTAGGTCTCGCCGAGGAGCTCGCACAAGATGCGCTCGTCGCCGCGCTCGAGGAATGGCCGAGATCGGGCGTTCCGGACAAGCCCGGCGCCTGGCTCATGACGACGGCCAAGAACCGCGCAATCGATCAGTTGCGCCGCCGCAAGCTCATGCGCCAGAAACACGAAGAGCTCGGACGCGAGGCCGATATCGACCTCGGCGCAACAGGCAACGAAGTCGAGACGGCGGCCGACGACGACATCGGCGACGACATGCTGCGGTTGATCTACACGGCCTGTCATCCGGTATTGACGACGGACGCACGCGTCGCGCTGACGCTGAAGCTCATCGGCGGTCTCACGACGCAGGAAATCGCGCGCGCCTTCCTCGTGCCCGAGCCGACGATCGCGCAACGCATCGTTCGCGCCAAGCGCACGCTGACCGAGGCGCGCGTGCCGTTCGAAGTGCCGCGCGGCAACGAGCTCGCCGAGCGGCTGTCTGCGGTGCTCGGCGTGATCTATCTGATCTTCAACGAAGGCTACGCCGCGACGGCGGGAGACAACTGGCTGCGGCCGGCACTGTGCGAAGACGCGCTGCGGCTCGGGCGGGTGCTGGCCGAGCTCACGCCATACGAACCGGAGGTTCACGGCCTCCTGGCATTGATGCAGCTCCAGGCCTCGCGCTTCGACGCTCGCACGGAGCCGCAAGGCGAGCCGGTATTGCTACTCGACCAAGATCGCAGCCGTTGGGATGTGTCGCTGATCCGCAGTGGCCTCGCCGCGCTCGAGCACGCCGAGAAGCTCAGTGGCGCACGCGGCCGGTACACGATCCAAGCTGCGCTCGCGGCCTGCCACGCATGCGCGCGAACCGCGGCGGAAACCGACTGGCAACGCATCGCGCAACTGTACTCGGCCCTGGCTCGGCTCGCCCCGTCGCCCATCGTGGAGCTCAACCGAGCTGTCGCCGTCGGGATGGCCGAGGGACCCGCGGCCGGGCTACGGATCGTCGACGCGCTGAAGGAGGAACGCTCGCTCGAGCGCTATCACTTGCTGCCGAGCGTGCGCGGCGATCTACTCATGAAGCTCGGGCGGCTCGAGGAGGCGTGCGAAGAATTCGCACGCGCTGCGAGCCTGACCCACAACGAGCGTGAGCGCACGTTCCTGCTCGGCCGCGCGGCGGCATGCACCGCTGCGCGGGAGGGATGAGAGAGCTCACGGCTCCTTGGCGCGATCGATGGCGTCCGCGATCATGCGCCGCGCCTCGGCCGCGTCACCCCAATCGCCGATCTTGACCCACTTGCCGGGCTCTAAATCCTTGTAGTGCTCGAAGAAGTGCTCGATTTGCTGCAGCGTAATCACCGGCACGTCGGAATAGCTCTTCACGCCGTCGTAGCGGCGCGTGAGATGCGGTGACGGAACTGCGATCACTTTCTCGTCGCGGCCGGAATCGTCCTCCATCACGAGCACGCCGATGGGACGCACGTTGATCACGCAACCCGGTACGAGGGGCCGCGTGTTGCATACGAGCACGTCGATAGGGTCGCCGTCCTCCGACAGCGTATGCGGCACGAAGCCGTAGTTGCCCGGATAGGCCATCGACGTATAGAGGAACCGGTCCACGACGAGCGTGCCGGCATCCTTGTCGAGCTCGTACTTGATAGGCTGGCCGCCGACCGGCACCTCGACGATCACGTTGACGTCGTGCGGCGGGTTGTTGCCGATGGCTATAGCTTCGACTCGCATCGAGACGATCCCTCCAAGGCTTCCGGGCGAGTGTACCGCCTGCGCTGGGCACAAGCATCGCGTCCGTGCCGAGCGCCCGCTAGACTGCACCGTCGACTCCGATTCACACACCCGAGGAATACTGTCGTGACACCGCTGTCCGGTATCAAAGTCTGCGTATTCGACGCCTACGGCACATTGCTCGACTACGGCTCGGCGGCCGCCAACTGCCGCGACGCGCTCGGCGATCGATTCGCTGCGCTGACCACGCTCTGGCGCGACAAGCAGTTGCAGTACACGTGGCTGCGCACGCTCGAGGGCCGGCACGCAGACTTCTGGCAAGTCACGAGCGACGCTCTCGACTTCGCCCTCGAGTCTCTGGAAATCGCCGACGCGAGCTTACGCACGCGCCTGCTCGAGCTGTATCTGAAGCTCGAGCCCTTTCCGGAGGTGCACGACGTGCTGCGCAAAGTTCGTGAGGCCGGCTTCGGGACGGCGATCCTGTCCAACGGCACGAGCGCGATGCTCGACGCGGCCGTCAAGCACGCTCGGCTCGACGGGCTTCTCGACGAGGTTTTGTCCATCGATGCGGTGGGCGTCTACAAGCCACACCCCGCTGTCTACCGATTGGCAACGGAGCGGTTCGGCGTCGCGCCGGACGAGATCGCGTTTCAATCGTCCAATGGTTGGGATGCCTGGGGCGCCGCGGCTTTCGGGCTCAGAGTCGTCTGGTGCAACCGCTACGGTCAGCGCGAGGAGAAGCTGCCGGGACGTCCCGAGCGCATCGTCTCGTCGCTGGCAGAGTTGCCGGCCTTGCTCGGCGCGTGACGGCCGAGGGCCGCCGCCGAATCGCTGCGAGTCACTCCGCCCGTAGCCGGGTCAGTTGTCGAGTACGGGCCGGCGCGCGACGAGCCGCCGCAACGTGGCATGCGCGACGACCACATCGGGCTCCGATTGTAAGTACACGAGATAGCTCGAGCGGAAATCACTGTCCTCGTCGAGCAGCGCGAGCACGTCGGCGCGCGCGGCCGCGAGCACCGGCGCATCGACGTCGTCCCGCCCCAGCTCGTCGAGCGCTGCGATTTGCCTGGTCAGCGGGGCGAGCCAAGCGAAAAGCGGATCTTTGACGACGAGTTGCAGCAACGCGCCGGGGCCGCCGACCCGGCCGTGCAACTTCTCGAAGTTGCGCTGCACGGCGATGAGCAAGCGTTGATGCACGACTCGCAGCGCCGAGGACAACTCGACGAGCGCCGCACGAGCGTCGGTCGGCGCCGTCACCGCGCCCGACGCAACGTGAGGTTGAGCCGGCGAGCGCCGGCGAACGGGTGCCAGCCCGCGGCGAGCGGTGCAACGCCGTGATAGCGCAGCCGTGCCGGACCGCCCCAGACAACGACGTCGCCATGCTCGAGCGCGATGCGCGCCGGCGGTGTCTTGCGCTTATCGCCGCCGAACAGAAACGCGGCCGGAGCGCCGAGCGACACCGACACGATCGGTGCGCCGAAATCGTCCTCGTCCTTGTCCTGGTGCAACGACAATCTAGCCCCGGGGTCATAGCGATTCACTAAGCACGCGTCCGGGTCGAATTGCGCAAAACCCGCGCTTTGCGCGGCCTGCCGTGCGAGCGCAGCGAACGGCTCGGGCATCGCGGGCCACGGCAAATCGGTTTCGGGATCGCAAGGCGCATAGTCGTAGCCGCGCTCGGTCGACACCCATCCGTAGGTGCCGCAATTCGTCATCGCAACGGACATCCGGAAGCCGCCCGGCGTGATCATCCGCCGAAACGGCGCAACCGCGGTGACGGCGTCGATCGCCGCCCCCAGCGCAGGCGCCGCGGCCACCGCATAGCCTCGCAACACGACGGCGCCTTCGGCCAAGGAGAAGACGTCGTTCGTTCGCTGGAGAAGGTCGAGACTACTCAAGCGACGAGTTGCGTACGCATCGACACGAGATGCCGTCTACGCCGTCGTCGGCAGGTGCGATTCCGGCACCCACCAGCCGTGAATCTGCCCGACGGCTCGCATGGGCAACATGCACGGTCGCCACGGGACCGTCGGCCAGGTGCTCCGCATCGAGAATCACGAGATCGGCGCGGCCGGCTTCATCGTTGCGCGTTGCGACTCCCATCAGATAGCCCGTGCCCTCCGGTGCGTTCGCGTTCTTCGGCGCAAAGCAGCACTCGGCGAGCGAGGTCTCGGTGCCTGCGTTGAACAACATGGACGTTCGCGTCTGATGATCGAATCGCGCGTAGCAAGCGCCGCCCGTGCCCGGCGCCGCATTCGGATCGGGGCATGGCAAGAAGCCGTAGCGGTAAGGCATCGTGTTGTAACGGTCGTCTTGGCGCGGCAGCGCCCCGACGTGAGGATATAGCTGCTCGATGCCGTAGTTCGACGGACGCCGCTTGGACAAATCCACGGACAACCGCGTGATATGGCTGGAACCCGAGATCGGATCCCACTTCGAGCCCGCCGCGCATCGGCATGAACGGAAACGGGTTCGACATCGACATCTCGACATCGACATACAGTTTGTCACCGTCGTCGAACGTGCCCATCACGTGCGTGGCGCTGCGC
Organism: uncultured Gammaproteobacteria bacterium; assembly: GCA_963786385.1. Lineage (GTDB taxonomy): Bacteria > Pseudomonadota > Gammaproteobacteria > Steroidobacterales > Rariloculaceae > FEN-1219. The sequence continues at coordinate 208,165 of CAWAYS010000005.1, read as the reverse complement.
GTCGGACCTTCGATCCAGCGGATATCCTTGCCGTCGCCGCCGCGGCGCACGAAACCGAAATACGTGGGCTTTGCCGGGTCCCACGACCAATGAATACCGCCGTCCTTCATCTGCTGCTCGTCGATCGCGAGCGGAATCACGTAGAACACGATGTGTTTTTGCGTGACCGCGAAATCGTGGAGCATGCCGACGTACGGCACTTTGATCTTTGCATGCCAGACGATCTTGCCCTGCGGCGTGATCTCGAATATCGACACGATGTCGCTGCCGAAGCCGTCGGCCTCGTAGCCGAAAGCCACGAGGTTGCCGGTCTCGGAATCGACTTTCGGATGCGCCGTGAACGTTTTGCTCGGCAACTGATCGTCGAATGTGTAGTTGGGCACGACGGTGTCCAGCGTCAACAAATCCATCGCGCTCGGCGGGCTGTCCTCCTTGAGCGCGAGCAGGTAATTCCTGTGGTTGATGATGTGCGTGTTGGCCGTGCTGCGGCTCAGACCCTTACCCTTGACGGTCGGGTCGTCGAACTCCGGGTTGCGGTACAGCTGAAACAGCCGGCGTCCGGCTTTGTCCTGAGCCAGGTAGCGGTCGTTGCGGACCATTCGACTGCGGTAATCGACGCGGCCGTCCTTGATGCGGAACATGCTCACGTGGCCTTCGCCGTCGAACGGGATATCGCGTGGATTGAGCGGATACTGCGCATCGGGGCCGACGCGATAGAAAGCGCCGTTCAAGTCGCTCGGGATTTTTCCCGTGACCTGGCAGTCGCGGACATTCGCCTCGAGCCGGTAGAGACTCGTCGGACGTTGCATCTCGGGCCGGATCCGCGGCGCGCCGCCGGTCCCACCTTGCGAAGGCCCACCCTGTTGAGCTTCGGCTTTGTTCGCGAGCAATGTCGTAACCCCTATTCCGGCCGCAGCGCCGAGCGCCCCCGTGACGAAGGAACGTCGACCCAGTTCGTCTTGATTCTTGCTCATATGAACGTCTCCATTTCCGTTAGTTCGTGGGCACCGTCGCAGGGTTGCCGGTTACGGGATTGTCGTAATGATAAGGCGGCAAGAACGCCTTGGGGTACATCTCGAACGGCAGCGACGGCGGCAAATCGGGCGGATTGGACTCCGTGATGCCGGGCGGTGGCCGCGGCGTGACGTTCTTCCAGCCCACTGCATAAGGCACGAAGTAGGTATTAAACACCTGATCGTGCTTGATCTTCCACACACCGCTCTCTTTGATGTAGACGTTCTCGTACACACCGCCCATCCACATCGCGTAGGCACCGAACTGGCCCATGATGCTCAGTGCGCGCGAGCGCATCTTGGCACTCTGGCCGTCGGGCGCCAGATCGATAACCGGCTGAAACTGCATGTGATTGTGCAACAACCCGTGCTGCACGCCGGCTTCGCCGTAGAGATTCAGATTGCGCCGGATGCTGCTCGAGCCCACGTAAACGCCGCGCATCGCGATCTCGATCTCGCCCGTCGGCGAGAAGATCCCCGTCAACTCGTCCCATTGGTTACGCGCAAGGTAGTAGCCGTAGATCGCATTCATGCGCTCGAGCTGACTCAGGTCCTCGAGCCGACCGACACGCCGGTCGAGTGCGTCGACCGTGGCGGCCAGCTCGTCCGTATTCTTGGCAGATGCGGGCGCGTAGTCCGCCGCGGAGCTCGAATACACAGGCTTGCCCGTCACCGGGTTGTCGTAGTGAAACGGCACGACGTACGCGGCCGGATACGGCTCGTAATCGACACTCGGCGGACGATCCGGAGGTGTAGATGCGGACGGGCCGTCGTTGGGCAACGCCGTCTTGCCCCAGCCGTCCTCGTACGGCGTGTACATCGTCGTATACAGATGTATGCGGCTGATCTTCCAGACGCCGTCCTCCTTGACGTACTCGTTCTCGTAAACGCCGACGCCCCACTTCGCCCACTGCTGCCACTCGGCTTCTTGCGCGAACAGCCGCCAGCGGGCTTTGGCGGTGCGACCGTCGGGCGCCACGTCCACTATCGGCTGTAGCTGCATGTGGTCGTAGAGCCTACCCGCCTGCGGAAACTCGGGACCGATCGTTCGCAGGTACTCGAGGATGTGCTCGCGCCCCTCGTACACGCCCTGGGCGCCGACCTCGATCGTGCCGTCGGCGGCGAATAGGTCCGCGGCTTGCGTCCACATTTGCTTGTCGGTGTAGAAGCCGTAAATGCGCTGCAGCTTCTCGATCGCGTTCTGGTCTTCCAGCAGCTCGGCTTCTTGAGCGAGCCTCGCCGCGCGCGTGGCGAGTGCTTCGACGGACACGGCGGCATCGGCGCGCGCCGTGCCGCTCCCGCGTGGCGAGTCGGCGGCCGATACCACACCGGTGGCGGGCGCGTAAGTCGCCACCGGATTCGGAAAATGGAATGGGGGCAAGTACACACCGGGCCACGTCTCGTAGACGACGCTCGGCGGCGCGTCGGGCGTCAACAGGTCGCCGACGAACTTGCCGCCGGTCGGATCGGGCGTCTTCAACCAACCGCTGGCATACGGCACGAACATGCTGTCGTACCAATGCAGCTTCTTGATCTTCCAGACGCCGTCGTCCTTGACGTATTCGTTCTCGTACGGGCCCTCGCCCCAAAAGGCGTCCTTGCCGAGCTGGCCCGCCATGATGATTGCGCGCCAACGGCCCTTGGCCGTGAGCCCGTCGGGCGCAACGGTGACGACCGGCATGACCTGCATGTGCTCGTTGAGCTGCCCCTCGGCGAGCCCTCGATGGCCGCCGCCGAGCGCGTATAGATACTGGCGCACGCGCGCCTTGCCGACGTAGACACCGTCGAGCCCTATCTCGATCGTGCCGTCGTCGGCGAACAGATCGGCGACTTGATCCCAGAGACCGCGGTCGACGTAGTACCCGTAGGCGCGCTGCAAACGCTTGATGGCGTTCGCGTCCTCGAGCAGTGACTTGCGTTGCTCGAGCGCGGCGATTCGCTTCTGCAGCTCGACGAGGCGTGAACCCTCTGCAGAAACCGTCGGCGTATCTTCGCGGCCGCCGCAGCCGACGAGCACGGCGCAAACGGCCACGAGCGAACATAGCCAGGCTCTAGACGCAATCACGGCTCCCCCGAACGGTAGCGTCGACCGAATCGATTGTGACATGGCAGCCTCGGCGGCGAAACGCCGCGGCGAGCGCTCACGCTGCCCTATCGAGCCGTCGCGCTCGCCCTGCGCTTGCACACGCCGCTCGTTCGCGTAACGTCACTCACCTGAGAGCGATGACGGAGCCCCACGATGCCCACCTTCAACCTGCCGGACGGAAGACCCGTGCCCCGCCTCGGCCAAGGCACGTGGCATGTCGGCGATCGGCGCGCGGACCGACAGGCGGACATCGCCGCGCTCGCCGCCGGTCTCGATCTCGGGCTCGCGTTGATCGACACCGCCGAAATGTACGGTGAGGGGCGCTCAGAAGAGCTCATCGGCGAAGTCATCGCCAATCGGCGCGCCGACGTGTACCTGGTAAGCAAGGTCTATCCGCACAACGCGACGCGCCGAGGCACGGTTGCGGCCTGCGAGCGCAGCTTGCAGCGGCTGCGCACCGACTATCTCGATCTGTATCTGCTGCATTGGCGCGGCGGCGTGCCCCTCGAGGAAACCCTCGAAGCGTTCGGTGCGCTCGTCGCCGCCGGCAAGATTCGCCGCTTCGGCGTAAGCAACTTCGACGTCGTGGATCTCGAAGAGGCCGCGGCGTTACGCGGTGGCACCGATGTTGCCGCCAACCAGGTGCTCTACAACCTCGAGCATCGCGGCATCGAATGGGATTTGCTCGGCTGGTGCCGAAGGCATGGCATCCCGGTTATGGCGTACTCACCGCTCGGGAGCTCGCCGCGCAACGTGAAACGGCTACTCGGAACCGCAAGCCTGCAGGCGGTTGCGCGCCGGCACGACGCCACGCCCGCGCAGGTCGCATTGGCGTGGGCCTTGCGGCGCGACGACGTCTACGTGATTCCGAAGGCTGCGACGCAGGCCCATGTGCGCGAGAATCGTCGCGCGCTCGACATGGAGTTGTCCGCCGAGGACCTCGCCGAGCTCGACGGCGCCTTCCCGCCCCCGAGCCGCAAGATCCCGCTCGAGCTGCTCTAGCGAATCGCTGCTCGTCGTCAACCGATGCACCGACCGCGAATCACGATTGCAAGTCGATGAACGCTCGAGCGATGCGAGCCGCCTCGTCGTAGACGTCCTCGGCGTTCGTGCGGGTGCGTTTGAGCACGCGGAAACCGTGGTCGGCGGTATCCAGCCAATGCAACTTCGCGTGCGCCAGCCCCGAGACGACCTGAGCGAGCAGGTCCGGCTGCGCGAGCGCGTCTCGTGTGCCGGACAAAAACAGCATCGGTAAACGGATGTCGCCCAGATGCGCGGCGCGCATAACGGCCGGCCGGCCGGCGTTGTGCAGAGGGAAGGAGCAAAAGATCAGGCCCGGCGGCGCGAGCTCGCGATCGAGCACGGCGTGCGACGCCATCCGGCCACCGAAAGAGTGACCGCCGAGCCACACGGGCAGCGACGTCCTGGTCTTCGCCTCGGCGTACGCATCGGCAATGCGCGCCGTGGCGATGTGCGGCGGATCCACGCGGCGCTCACCGGCATCGATGAACGGAAAGTTGAACCGCAGCGTCGCTATGCCGGCTCGCTCGAACGCATCGGCCAGGGCCTGCATGTGCCGATGCTCCATACCCGCGCCCGCGCCGTGGGCGAGCACGAGCGCCGCAGCCGGGTCGTCGGGGCTTTGCCAGATGACGTGCATGTCCGTTCAACGCGGTCGTCGGCACACATGAGCCGTCCGACACATTCTAACGCCTTTGCAGCGGTGGGCCGGCCCCTAATGCCGCTTGTGGCCGCCGAAAGGATCCACGCCCGGCGGTAGATCGAGCTTGGATTTGCGCACATCGGTCGCTGCGGCTCGTTCGACGCCGGTCACGGGTCCGCCACGAATCGTCACTCGCTCCATGAAGCGGCGCTGCGGATAGTAGTCGTGCACTGCGTAGTGCTGGGTGGAACGGTTGTCCCACATCGCAATCGTGTCCGGCGCCCACCGCAGGCGAAATTGGTATTCGGGGATCAGCGCCTGTTGGAACAGCGTGTCGAGCAGGCTCCGGCTTTCGCGCTCGTCCATGTCCTTGATGGCAACAGTGAATTGAGGGTTCACGAACAGCACTTTGCGACGAGAGATCGGATGCACGCGGACGATCGGATGCGTGCGCGGCGGATACATGAGCTCGTAGCGCTGCAGTGCCTTGCGATCGTCCTCGCTGTCGCCGAACAGCGCCCGAAAGGGCCGCAAATCGTGAATCGCTTCGAGCCCCGAAACGAATCGCTGCATGCGATCGCTGAGCCCCTCGTAGGCCGCCGACATGCTTGCAAACAGGGTATCGCCACCGAGCGCCGGCACTTCCTTTGCACACAGCACCGTCGCCATCGGCGGCTCGGCGCGAAAAGTTTCATCCGAATGCCAAACGTCCGTACCGAAAGGCGGCGTGGTCTCGTCGTTGCGAAACTTGATGAGCTCCAGTGCCGTGCCGTCGTGCGGCGCGAAAGGATGCACGGAGAGCTCGCCGAACAGCCGCCCGAACTCGATGAGGTGCTGGGAGGAAATCTGCTGCCCCCGGAACACGATGACCTCGTGCTCGACGAGAGCACTTTCGACTGCGGCGAACTGCGTGTCGGTCAAGGGGCGGCGTAGGTCGACGCCGGCGATCTCGGCGCCCAAGCAAGGCCCGAGCCGGGTCACGGCGACTCCGTCGCGCACATTGACGAGGCTAGCCACGTCCACCGGTCTCATCGCCGCACTCCCCCTTCGCCGACTGCGGGCAGTCGATTTCGATCGTACCATCGCGCCATCGATGCAAGCCCGCCTGCGGCCCCGCGGGGGCCATTGCCCCCATCTCGTTCACGAAACGCTCGCCCAACCGACGCCCCACCTCGGTGCGCAGGCGGCCGGTCGGTCTTTTTAACGCATTCGTAATATTTACGTAAAGGAACTGCAAACCCGTCGTGGTGGACTCTCGTTTTGATTGGAGAGAGGCCGGGGGATGGGGAGCCTAATCCTAGTCATACACGAGCAAGCGGACCTGCGCGGCATCGTGCGTCGCGCACTCGAGCAAGCCGGACACACCGTGCAGGAGGCCGACGATGTCGGCGCGGCGGGTCGGCTGCGAGACCGTATCGGACCGGAGCTCATTCTGATTCCGTGGACGACGCTGTCGGCAGTCCGCGAGCTGCTGTCGCGCCTCAAGGATCAACAGGCTACCCGCCAAAGCCACGTCATCGTTCTCGCACCGGCCGGCTCGCTCACCGAGGCCATCGTGGCGCTCGAGTTCGGAGCCGACGACTGCATCGGGGTGCCGGCGCACGAAGCCGAGCTCGTCGCGCGTGTCAACGCGTGCCTGCGCCGCCCGGCGGCCGCCGCGCGGCCCGACCAGCTCCGCGCGGGCCCGCTGATGCTCGACAAAGGCGTGCACCGGCTCCTCGTATCCGGCCAACCCGTGACACTCGCACCCACCGAGTTTCGGCTGATGTCGTTCTTTCTCGAAAACCAAGGCCGGGTGTTCAGCCGCGACGAGCTGCTGCGCCGCGCCTGGTCGAAGAACATCAAGGCCGGGCACCGCACCGTAGACGTTCATGTGCGGCGCTTGCGGCAGCTGCTGGAGCCTTTCGGCTGCGATGACATGATCCAAACGGTGCGCGGCTTCGGCTATCGGTTCTCGATCACGGACGTCAAAGGCGACAAAGTCGCCGCCGCGTCGCCGCGGAGAACCGACAAGTCAGCGCGTCTAGGTAGTAGCGCCCAGCGCTGACGTCCTCGTCTCGAGCGCCTCACGCCGGCCTCACGGGCCAAGAAGAACAGCGCCCGGGCACTGCCGTACCCTACATGTGCCTCACATCAACAGTGGCGCGCTAAAACGCCCACCGCACGCTCATCGCGAACACACGCCCCGGCTTGCGCGCGTAGGTCTGGATGCCGGCGCGCTCGATCTCGATTGTGTCATCGAGAAGATTCTGCGCCTTCGCCTTGAACGTGAGCGTGCTCGTCGCGTACCAGGAGTACGTCATATCGACGGAGTGAAACGGCAACTCATAGCCGTCGGGCGCCTGGTTGCGACCAGCCACATACAAACGTCTGCCGAACACGTTGTAGATCAACGAGACGGTATGCTTTTGGTTCGAGGAGTCGTACCCGACCGTCAGATTCGTCACGTACTTCGACGCACCCGCAAGCGGTCGCTCGGGATTCGTCGGAGCATTCGCGCGCGGACCGGCGACGAGGTTCGAATCCTGCACCGTCAAATTACCCTGCAAGAAGAACGGCTCGAACCGCGGCCCGATGAAATCGAGCTTCTTCAAGCCTTCGATTTCCACGCCATGCACCTCGGCCGAATTGGCGTTGTGAATCTCGCGCGCAACCGTCGTGTCGCTTGCGAGAGACTCGAAGAATTCGATCGGGTTATCGATGTCCTTCTTGAACAACGTCACCGTGAAGTTGTCGCCTCGGTCGAAGAACCACTCGGCCCGCAAATCGACGTTTTGCACGTCCGCCGGCACGACGTCGGTGCTACCAATCGTCAGATCGCCCGTAATCGGATCGATGTAGCTCGACGCCGTAATCTCGCGCAGGTCTGGCCGAATCGCGGTCTTGCTCAGGCCGAGCCTGAGCTGGAACGTCTCGGCCCAAAAGTCCCCCATATAGGTGACCGCTACCGCGGGGTATGCCTTGTCCGACTGAAACGTGCCGGACACGAGCTGATTCGGATCGGTCGTCACTTGCGGATTCTCGGGACTGTAACCATACGGATTCCAGTTCACCGCCGCTTGCCGATAGTCCTCCCAGCGCGAGCCGGCCGTGATGCGCCACGTGTCTTTCAGCGTCCAGTCCACCATGCCGTAAAAGGCATCCGTCATCGTGGCCGCGACGTAAGTCTCGCTGTTGGAGTCGTTGCGCAAGAAATCGAAATTATTGGCGATGATGTTCGCATCCGAGAACACCTGATCCAGCGAGCCTTGCAACGCGAGAGGATCGGTGCCGGACGGCGGACCGAGCGCAAACTCCGTCTGACTATATGTGCGGGCTTTCTCCGAATGCTCCCCACCGACCTTAAACGTAATCGAGGAGCTCTCGCGCTTGAAAGGCACGGTAACCGACCAACCGTTGCTGCGAACGCGATCGTCGAGATCCGTGAAGCGGTAGTTTGCCGCGTCGGACTGTAGGGATACGCTTTCGCTCGAGACTTCGGCCGTCACGGGATCGGTCGTGGTCTTCGACGTGACCCTAATCTCACTCGGGATGTCCGTGGTCGCCTTCGATTCGGACGTGAACCAATGGATCGCGGTCTCCTCGGGCAACCACTTCACGGCGTTGGCGATGCCGGGAAACATCTCGCGCGTATCCGCTCCTAGGAAATGTGTGCCCTCGATCTGGTTCGTGCGCATGTTGCGCTCCTCGTACCGGATCCAGTAGTCGCGGAAGCCAAGCCCGTCGGAGATCTGCCGATTCTCGTTGAAGAAGTCGTCGACCGTGGCTCTGTTGTCCGTATTGCGCAGATAGAGCGTCGTTGTCGAAATCTCGTGGTCGTTCATGAACTTGGCACCGAAGTTGACGTTACCGCTCAAATCGACGGAATTGAGCGACTCGTTCTTCGTGTCCGTCCGCTCATCGGGGAAACGCCAATTCCAGGCCTTCGACGTCGTGCCGCGCCAGTGATTTTGATAGGTGCCGCCGACGAGGAATCCGATATTCCATTTGTCGCCCACAGAGTACGTGCTACCTACGCTGGTTTTCAGATCGGCGTCGGGCGGGGCACTTTCCTGCTTGAAGCCGATGTTTCGATACAGCTGAAGTGACAACTCGCGATTGATCGCCGCGGCCTCGGCATCGCTCAGTGACGGGTCCGCGAGCAGAATCGACGACGGACTCAAGTCGCTCCCTTGATAATTCGCGATGGCCTGCCGAATTCCTTCGGACAAGGCGCGTGTGCCGTCGTCGCGGCCGAGCCCGTCGTCGTGACCACCTGCGTAGGCGTTGACCTTCGACGGCGTAATCGAATCGAAGCCGCTGCCTACCTCGAGGTTGAAATCGAAGGCGCGCGGAATGCCACGCGTGCGAATGTCCACCGCTCCGCCCCCGAAGTTCGCCGACAAATCGGGTGCCCAAGCCTTCTGGACGCGAAGCGATTCCACAACGGAAGCTGGAAAGACATCGAGGGGGATGACGTTGCGCGTGAGATCGGGCGAAGGAATTTGCGCGCCGTTCAAGGTCGTCGCGGAGTAGCGCTCACCAAGACCGCGCACATAGATGAACTTGTCCGAGACGAGAGACAGCCCGGGCACGCGCCGCAGCGCGGCGGCCACGGTCGAATCGCCGAGACGGCCGATCGCATCCGCACCGATCGTATCGACGACGGATGCGTCGTTGAGGCGTTCCTTCGCGACTTCCTCGCTGGCGCTGAGGAACCGCCCCGTGACGACGACCTCGTCCACTTCGGTGGATCGCGTGTTGTCGTCAGCCGGAGCAGTGGCTTGCTGCTGCGCGTCCTGAGCGACCGCGGCCGATTGCCACGCGATGGCGCAGGCCACCCAGAGTTGCTTCAGGGGGAAACGGGCTTTATTCATGTGCTTGCCTAATTCTTATGGGGACGGGCAACCAAGCGAGGGAGCGGGCGCCGCTTCCGATCGGTTTGCGATGCGGAAGGGCGCCCACGATCCCGTATACGCCTCTCGGGGCTTACTCGAACCAAAGCGCCTCGGCGCGATTGCCCGGATGAATGCCGTACGTCCAACCGGCCGTCCAATCGTCGGCGCCGAGACTCAGTGCGCCGAGGAAAGTGTCCGGCGTCGGATCCGTCGATGCCAACGGCGCCGCACTGTCCACGAACGAGGTGGCCCAGTCGATCGAGTAGATCGGCTGCGTGCCCTCGAGCAGCTGCAAGCTCGAATCGACCGCCGCGGTCGGATTGAGCGAGGCACCGGACGCGACCGTAGCGAATTGGTTGCCGCTGGCCGTCAAGAAGCTCTCGGTCGTCGTCGTGTTGTCGAATGCCCACGGCGTACTGCCGTTCGAACGCTCCTGACACGAGAAGACGACGTTCTTGATGACGGCGTCGCCTTCGACGGCCGCCTGCTGAACGCGATCGTCGATACGCACGCAGTAGTTGTCACCGTCCACCGTCGTGTCGTTCGGCTCGAACGACGTGATCAGCAGCGAGTTCGTGATCGTCGGAAAGAGCCCCTCGCGCAACCGCCAGCCTGCGCCCGGATCGTGCGTCGCCGTCGCGGCGCCGTTCGGCGAAATGATGCAGGTCAGGTGGTTGATGCGCGGACGGCTGTTGATGCCCTGCGCAATGATCTCCTCGATGCGCGTCGACGTCAGGTTCGCGAAATCGCCGATGCCGTCGGCTTCGATGCAGTTGTTACCGTCGGTAGCAGACTGAATGACCAGCGCGTCGTTGATCGCGCCCGAGTAGCCCTCGTCAATGTCGATGGAGTCGTCGCGGGCGTAGACGGAAGCATAGTGGTTGATGTTCACGGCGCCACCGAAGAACTCCATGCCGTCGTCGTATACCGAGTACATCTGGATGTGATCGACGATCGTGCCGCGGCCGACCGCCCCCCACGAAACGCCGTTGAGCTCGTCGCCGTTGGCAACTTGCGCGCCCGTGTGCTTGACGACCACGTATTCGATGTCACCGGAGTTATCGTCATTGTTGTCACCACCGTATTGCGATTCGTCTAGACCCGCCGAGCCTTCGGCATCCACCGAACACTCGCCACCCGCCGGCAGAGCAATCGTGTCGCTGGCTACCGTGCCGTCCGGGTTGTAGCTGACCGCGCCGTCATAGACACACTTGTTCGTGATGCCGAAGCCGTTGATCACGATGCCGCCCCACTGCTGCACGGCTTCGGGGTCCGGCAGCTTGCCGTTGATGTCCGATAACGAAGTGAACGTGATGGGGTTGTCAGGCTCGCCGACCGCGATCAGCTGCGAGCCGCGGTTGATGACGAGGAACTGGGCCTTGGTCGCGAACGCGAGCGTGGCGCCGGGCTCGACTGTGAGCGTCGGGCCGTCGCTGCCTTGCGTGATGCCGGCGGCCACAAGCTCCGCTTGCGTACGGTACGTCTCACCGACGAACAAGCTGCCATAGAAGATGTGTGCGCCACCGCTGGCTAAGGCGGGGATCGTCATGTCCACCTTCAGATGACGGGTGTTGTTGATGAAGTCCGTGCGGTAAACGCAGTTCGTACCGTCGTAGACGCCCTGATAGGTCTGACCGTCCTGGGTATACGACGCGCAAAGCGCGTTGGCGCCACCGCTCGTGCCGCCGCCGCTCGTGCAGTTCGACGTGCAAGCGCCGTTGACACTGGCGTTGCTGCTGTCGACGGTCGAAGGATCGATATTGATATCGCCGCTTTGGCACGCAGCGAGGCCGCCGGCAGCGGCGATGACGATAAGGCCGAGATAGCGATTCATTGGGGGCTCTCCCAGGAAGGCTGTGGTAATCGAGGGTCTGCATCCTAGGGGCCGTTTATTGAATGTTTGTGAACGAATTGTTTCGTTTCTGTGTCGAGTGTGCGGGGCGTGCTGCCGCCGAGCACCAGCGACAATGCCGGAAGCAAGCACCCACCAGCCCGCTCGAAGCGGCACCCTCCCAGCCGGCCCCGATACCCCAAGAAGCCTTCCCATAGCTGGCACTAAGCCGTTTTTGCTGAGATCCTTGAGCCCGGCGAGACGAACCCGGCGCCCCGCGCATCTAACTCGGGAGTCGCGGGGGTTCCGCGCTCGGTGGGGGAAAAATGAGCTCCGACTGCGCCCGTAGCACGCGGCCACGGTTGCCGTTCCGTTGAAGACCCGCGGGCGCCCCCGGCTCCGGCTGCTGGCGCTGCCCGCCATGCTGGCGCTCTGCGCCGCTTCAGCTCACGCGCAAAACCGGACGACCGCGGCGGCCACCGTCACCGCCCGAGCTCCCGCACTCGGCCGCGCACGCCGTCATAGACGGGAACCTCGACGACGTCGTTTGGCGCGATGCGTTGAGGATCGAGCTCACCACCGAGACCGGGCCCGCAGAGAACGTGCCCCCTCCGGTCACGACCTATGCCTACTTCGTGGAAGACGGCCAGCGCCTGCTGATCGCGTTCGACGCCCGCGACCCGAGCCCCGGTGCCATTCGCGCCTACCTGCGCGACCGCGATACGGCATACAACGACGACTTTGTCGGCGTCGTCGTCGATACCTTCGGCGACAACCGGCAGGCTTATGAGTTTTTCGTCAACCCGCTCGGCGTGCAAATGGATTTGACGAATGACGACGTCAACCGACGCGAGGACGATTCGTGGGACGCCATTTGGGACTCGGCCGGAAAAATCACGCCCGAAGGATTCACGGTCGAGATGGCCATCCCATTCAACCAATTGCGTTTCCCGCGAGCGGCAGCCGGGACTCTGTGGGGCATCGACATTCTGCGCTTCTACCCGCGCAAGGATCGCGTGCGCATCTCGAACAATCCGCTCGAACGCGGGCGCAATTGCTACCTGTGCCAATTCAGCCGAATACGCGGTCCGTCGAACGTCGCCGCAAGCAACGCGCTCGAGTTCGTGCCGTCGTTGACCGCCTCACGCACCGACGAAAGCCCGACTCCGGGGAAGGAGCCGCTACGCGCCGGCGACACGAACACTGACGTGGGGCTCAACCTCAGATGGGGTCTCACCCAGGACCTCACCGCCAACATCGCATTGAACCCGGACTTTTCCCAGGTGGAAGCCGACGTCGCGCAGCTCGACGTCAACAATCAGTTCGCACTGTTCTTTCCCGAGAAGCGGCCGTTTTTTCTCGAGGGTGCCGATTATTTCTCGACGCCGATTCAAGCCGCGTTCACGCGGACGGTGGCCGACCCCGATGCAGGCGCCAAGCTGACCGGTCAAACGGGACGCAATGCTTTCGGGCTCTTCGCGGCACAAGACGCAATCACGAATCTCCTCTTCCCGGGCCATCTGGAGTCGTCGACGGAGACGCTCGATCTATCGAGCGACGTCTTCGTCGGCCGCTATCGACGCGGCTTGGGGCAAGGCTCGACGGTCGGCGCGCTCGTCACCGGGCGCGAGGGCGAAGGCTACAGCAACCGCCTCGTGTCGCTGGATACCCAGATCCGGTTCAACGAACGGCACAGCTTGCAACTGCAGTACCTGAGCTCAGCCACGCGCTACCCGGACGCGACTGCCGCTGAGTTCTCCCAACCCGGCGGCGACTTCGAGGGTGACGCGTTCGAGGCGCGCTACACGTATAGCAGCCGCGATTGGTATGCCGACTGGACGAGCACCCAATACGACAATGGGTTCCGCGCCGACTTGGGCTTCGTGCCGCGTACCGGTGTCGCGGAGCAAAAGACCGAGCTGACTCGAATCTGGCAAGGCACCGAAGGCAAATGGTGGAATCAGATTCGGGCCGGCCTGAAGACGGACCGGATCGACGATCTCGATGCCGGCCTGCTCGAGCGGACGCTGGAGCCCTACGTATCCGTCGGCGGCCCGCTGCAATCCTATGTGGAAATCAGGCGCGGCCCTATCAAGCGCTTTTGGGACGGACAGCTGTACAGCGGAAGCGCCGTATCGCTCTTTGCGCAACTGCGCCCGATTGGCGGGCTGAGCCTACAGCTCAACGCGCGATACGGCGAGCAAGTGGACCTCGTGAACTCCCGGCTCGGCGTCGAACGCAGGCTCCAGCCGAACGTCCAATGGAACGTCAACCGCCACATGCTCATCCGGCTACAGGGCACAACCGTGCACATGAACAGCGAGCGAGGGCCGATGATCTTCGACGCCGCGCTTGCAGACTTGCGGGTCACATGGCAGTTCAACGTGCGGAGCTTCTTGCGTTTCACGGCGCAACACGAACGTGTGGATCGAAATCTCTCGCAATACGTGGACCCGGACACGGACGCCGAGACGCTCAACGTCGGCCAGCAACTCTTATACGCCTACAAGCTCAATCCGCAGACGGTGCTCTACGTCGGATACTCCGACAACGCGCTCGAGGACGGAGACTTGATCGACCTCACGCGCACGGATCGCACATTCTTCGCCAAGCTCAGCTATGCCTGGCTTCACTGAGCTGCAAGGGCCACGAGACGCCGCTTCAAACGGTACTCGCGCCATAAGATCAACAATCCTGCACCGATCACGAGCGGCGCACCTATCCACGTCGCGACGCTCGGCGCCTCGTCGAAAAACGCGTAACCCAAAGCGACCGACATGATCATGTTCGCGTAGTCGAGCGGAGCGATCATCGACGCCTCCGCATAACGATACGAATAAGTCATCAGTAGCTGACCGAGCACGCCGAACAGACCCGCCAAAACGATGAAGAGCCATTGATGCGCCGTCGGCATGGGCCACCCGCCCAACAAGGTCAACGCTGCGCACATCATGGCGGTCAAGGAGAAATAGAACGTGATCGTCACGGCATGCTCGCCGCCGCCGCTGCTCATTCCTCGGAGAAACATCACGGCGATCGCCGAGAACACGGCCGCGCTGAGCGCGACGAGCACTCCAAGCGAGTCGCCCCCGCCGAACGTCAAGCTCGGGCCGATCATGATCGACACGCCGGCAAAGCCGATCGCCAGCGCCGTCCACCGGTACCGATGTATGCGCTCGCCGAGGAACACCATTGCAAGCACGGTCAAGAACATCGGCGCCGTAAACGTGATTGCCGTGACTTTCGCGAGCGGAATCAGCGTAAGCGCCAAGAACAAGCTGAACATGCTGGCCGTGCCCGACAAGGACCGCAGCGCGTGCGAACGAAGATTCTTCGTCTTGAGCAGACGCAAACCCTGGGTTCGCCACGCGATCAGCGCCAGCACGGCGATGGAAACGATGCCTCGCACGAAGATCGTCTCACCGGCCGGGATATCGCTACCCAGATACTTCACACACGCCGTCATGCCCGCCAGCAGAATGACCGATGCGAGCTTGAAGGCGATACCGCGAATCGGATGGTGGTGTGCGGAAGGGGCTGAGGACAATGGCGCTGACTTCGTGCCGACGAGGTCGCAAGGTTAGCAAGGACCGACGCGATTTGCCGCGCCGCTGCCCCCGGCCCTCGATCTGCCGCGTGTGTGCGCCGATCGTGCCGCCGGCCGCCCCGGCAGGCCAGCCGCGTGCGGAGCGGTACGCCACCGTTGCCCGCCAGTCGCAGCGGCGGCAACCGCTTGGCTCAGCCGTTCATGTGCCCATAGCGACCGAGGAGGACCCATCGCCATGACGCAACGCGCTGCAACGTCAAACGCCAGTGCAGTATAGTCGCCCCTTTCGTTTCCGCCGGATCGCCTCCAAGGATTTTCCAGATGAAGCTCTACTACTCGCGCGGCTCTTGCTCATTGGTTCCGCACGTCCTGCTCCGCGACTGCGGATTGCCTTTCGACCTCGAGCGCGTCGACACGGGCACGCACCGCACCGAGCACGATGCCGACTTCTATTCGATCAACCCGAAAGGCTACGTGCCGGTGTTGGAGTTGGACGACGGCTCACGCCTGACCGAAGGACCCGTCATCGCGCAGTACCTTTGCGATCTGGCGCAACGCCGCGACCTCATGCCCGCCGCCGGCACGATGGCTCGATACCGAGTTATGGAATGGCAAAACTACATCACCTCCGAGCTCCACAAGTCTTACGGTCCGTTGTTTGCTCCGAATTTCGACGCCGCGGCGAAGGCCCTATTCGCCGATGCCCTGCGCAAACGTTATGAGTGGGTGTCCTCGATACTCGACAGCCGCGATTTCTTGACGGGAACCGATTTCACGGCGGCGGATGCATATCTTTTCACCGTGACGCGGTGGGCGAAGTACGTGAAAGTCGAGATCGGCGAACTCGCGCCCCTGCAGAGCTTTATGCAGCGAGTGATCGACAGGCCCAGCGTCCGCGAAGCCCTGCAGGCGGAAGGCATCCGAACCTAGCATGCACTTTATGTTGCAAAGTACTTGACATTGCCGTCCTCTGGGCTATTTTAGTCCCCTCGATGAGCGCAAAACCTCAACCCCGCAACCGCCGTTTCGAGCCCACTCCCATCGACTCCGGCGCGGCCGAAAACCTGCGGTATATCCGCAACGCGATCGAAGCCGCCGACACATTCACGACCGTGCCCGGGAAGGGCTGCATCGCCATGGGCATTATCGCGCTGGCCGCTGCCGCGCTCGAGTCGATACCGGGGCTTGGGGCCCGCTGGCTGCCGATTTGGGTCGGAGCAGCCATTTTCAGCTGCGCTGTCGCCTTGTATTTCATGGAGGCGAAGGCCCGGGCTCAAGGGCTCAGCCTGCGTCGAGCCGTGGCGCGCCGTTTCTTCATGACGCTCACTCCGGCATTCGTCGCAGGGGGCATTTTGACGGTGGCGCTCGGTGATCAAGTCGGCCGTGAAATCATCACCGGATTGTGGCTGCTGCTTTACGGTGCGGGTATCGCCGCATGCGGTGTCTTCGCAATCCCGGCCGTGCTGACGGCGGGACTCGTGTTCATGGGGTTGGGGACGGTCGCGCTCGGGTTACCGGCAAACTGGACCCCGGCCGTATTGGCAGTCGGCTTCGGTGGAATTCATCTCGGCCTCGGCGTCGTGATTTTGAGGCACCACGGTGGCTAGGCAAACCGCAAAGGATCAAAACCCCACGGCCGTCGCTCCCGAGAAGCAGCGGCTTCGAGCCGTAGCGGGCTACTTCGCCGACCCAGAGGCCGGCGACACGGGAAGACTCATCTACGAGCACGTCCGGCTCGGCATCATGAGCGCGCTGAGCGTGAACAACAGCATGAGCTTCGCCGAGCTCAAGGACTTGCTGCGAACGAGCGACGGAAACCTCAGCACGCACGCACGCAAGCTCGAAGATGCAGGCTACATCGTCTGCAAGAAGAAGTTCGCCGAGCGCGTACCGAAGACCGAGTTCAGTCTCACGCCCAAGGGTAAGCGCATGTTCGCCCGTCACCTCGAGCACATGGAAGCGCTGATCCAGGCGGCCAAGGGCGAGTAACGAACGATGCATGTCGCGATCATCATGGATGGCAACGGCAGGTGGGCTGAACGGCGCGGCCTGCCGCGCTCGGCGGGGCACAAGGCCGGCGCCCGCGCCGTCCGTCGAATCGTCGAAAGCGCAGCCCGCGCATCGGTGGAGGTGCTCACGCTTTACGCGTTCTCGTCCGACAACTGGGCGCGGCCGTCGCAAGAAATCGCGAGCCTCATGCGCCTCTTCAAACGTTATCTCGTCAGCGAAACGGCACGCTGCCTGGAGAACAACGTCCGGCTCAGCGTGATCGGCCGGCGCGATCGGCTCAGCGCCGATCTCGTGCGAACGATCGAAAACACCGAGCGTCTCACGGCATCCGGCTCCGGGCTCAAGTTGCGCTTGGCAATCGACTACTCGGCGAGGGCGGCGATTGCACGAGCGGCCGGAAAGCCCCCTCTGGCCGGGGCATCGGATTGCACGCAGAGCTTCGAGATGCGCCTCGCCGAGGTCATGCATTCGGACACGACGGCAGCCGTCGATCTGCTGATCCGCACGGGCGGGGAACGGCGCCTCAGCGACTTCTTGCTCTGGGAATGCGCCTACGCCGAGCTCGTGTTCGCCGACGTTTGCTGGCCCGACTTCGATGACCTGTCGTTCGAAGCGGCACTGCGCGAATATGCGCGCCGCGACCGCCGTTTCGGCGGATTGCCCTCTGCCGCTTCCGGGATGTCGCACGTCGATTGATCCCGCCGAGGAGCCGGCGGCACCCGCAGCGGCCGTCGCCCCGCAACGTTCGCGCCAGCCCCCCTGGTAGTCCAAAGAGTAGACACACCGGTAGGGTGTTTACCCCAGTTCGCTTATGTCGAAAATGCCCCTCGCGATTGTTCGACGCGCCCATAATTTGAGCACCGGATGGACCCTGCCCAGGTACAAGAACAATGAAAGCCGCAGACGTGCGGATGTTGCCGGCTCTCGATCCCGGCGAATCGTATCTAGATCCGAGCTTCGTGCTCGTCGAAACCAGTTTCGACTCGGCAGGAGAGCCCGTGACGACGATCCATCACGTGAGCAGCGAGACCGGCGCAGAGGATGGCTGGAAAATCAGCACGCTCGGCCATGCCGCGCGGCTCGGTCATGCCGCCGCTTGCGAGTGGGCAGTCTCCTATGCCGCCAGCCGCAACATTCCGCTCGTCTACGAGCGCGACGAAACGTTGCGTCCACCCTATGCGGCCGCGCTGAGCGGATCGACCGGCCGGTCGGAAAGCGCCTCGAAATAGGCCTCGGTCAGGGCCGTTTGCTCGGTCACCGTTGCCGCCCGATTCACGACCGCACGAAACGCCGCATTTTCCGGACGGTCCTTGGCATACCAACCCAGATGCTTGCGCGCGATGCGCACGCCCGCCGTCTCGCCATAGAACTCGTGCAGGGCACGGATGTGCCGGAGCAGGATTTCGCGCACGTCCGCCGACGACGGCGGCGCCATGTGCTCGCCGGTCGCGAGGTAGTGTGCGATCTCGCGAAAAATCCACGGTCGCCCCTGGGCCGCGCGACCGATCATGAGGGCATCGGCGCCTGTCGCCTCGAGCACGGCACGGGCCTTTTGCGGGGAGTCGATGTCGCCGTTGGCAACGACAGGGATCGACACGGCTTGCTTGATTGCCGCAATCGTCGCGTACTCGGCCTCGCCCTGGTAGTGCATGTCGCGCGTACGGCCGTGCACGGCCAGCGCCGCGACCCCGGCCTGCTCCGCTATCCGCGCGACGAGCACACCGTTCTTGTGCTCGCGGTGCCAGCCCGTCCGAATCTTGAGCGTCACGGGAACGCTTACCGAGGCGACGACGTGCTCGAGGATTCGCGCGACGAGGCGCTCGTCCTGCAGCAATGCCGATCCGGCCCACGCGCTGCAAACTTTCTTGGCCGGGCATCCCATGTTGATGTCGACGATCTGCGCACCATGCTCGACCGCGTGGCGCGCGGCCGCGGCGAGCGCAGCGGGATCGGCGCCGGCAATCTGCACGCCGACGGGGGCCGGCTCACCCGAGTGATCCATACGCTGGCGGCTCTTGCGCGTGCCCCAAAGCCTGGGATCCGCGCTCGTCATCTCCGAGACCGCGTAGCCGGCGCCGAGCCGCTTGCACAGCAAGCGAAACGGTTTGTCCGTCACGCCGGCCATCGGCGCGAGGATCAGGGGCGGATCGATCGAATGTGGGCCGATGTGCATATCGCGGATCGCGAACACTGCGCGAAGGCGGGAGTCTACCCGAGAACGCGCGCTTCGAGCGTGAAGTCCCGGGCACCGTCGTCCGCGCCGTCGCGAACGATCCTCAGCTGCACACGGCGGCCGGACGATAGCTCCCGCGTGGCGAGCGTCGCCGCATGGAGACCGAGCCCACCCGGCCGCGTGGGCGTTTCGCGCCATGCCGATGCGGACTCCGTGCGCCAGACGATCTTTGCCGGAGCGTGCAAATAGATGCGGACGTCGGTGCCCACGAAGAAATCGCGCATCGGGGCTTGCTCGCACCAGACCGAGACGCGTGGCGTAGGCAGACGACCGGAATACCGCTCCTGCACGGAGCGCGGACAATCGAAGGGACGGCCCAAACGCTCCGAGAGCGAGAGCTTCAGAAACTCCGCGTGCGCCCAAGCCAGCGGCATGGCCGAGCCGCTCGGCCGCCCGCGCTTCAGATCGCGCGCGGCGATCGGCGCCGCGTCCCAGACTTGCTCCGGCAGCATGTATGTTGCGCTCGCCATGTCAGCCATCGCCTCGAGGTAGGGCCGAGGCGAACGGCCCGCGCAAAGCTCGTAGTGGCCGCGCTCGCCCGTCAGCAACGGCCACGCTCGGCCGACGCCCGTGCCGTCGAACGGCGTACCGTCGTCGTGCTCGCCGTAACCGTCGCCGTTGTAGCGGTGCCAGACAGGTCCTGCAGGCGTGTCGACCTCGAGCAGACCATCGGTCACTTGGACCGTAGCGCGGATCATGGAATCGTCGGCCCCGCGCAGCGCGAAGCGCACGAGCTGCAAGAAATCCGTCGCGACTTGCTCCTCGGCCGGAACACCCGCATCTTGCGCGCGGTTTTTGATCGGCAGATCGCTTTGCAACGCTTCCTCGTCGAGCAGCGACTCGGCCGGCGCAACGCGCACGTAGTGACCGGGCACTGCGAATTGCTCGACGAATCTCGACCGGGTCGTGACGGTCCAGCTCTCGATCGCGAACGTTCCAGTCGTCGGCCAACTCCAACGCGAGCTGGCGGTCGTCGCCGTCGAGAAACGCGGCGCCCGCCACGAGCGCGGCTATCGTGACGGCCAGCGTGAACGTATTTACACCGCGGTCTTCTTCCCAACGATCCTGGTCACTCACGGGACCCGTTCGAGCGATGAACCCGAGCGCGAGGCGAATCATCTCTTTCGGCCCGATACCGTCGAGCGCATCGTGCTCGTCGAGCAGCGCCGCGAGCAGCACCGGGAAAGCCGTCTCGTCGAGCTGAACTCCGTGCCAGAAGGGCGTGCCGCCGAGCCATTGGTTTTGATTCCAGTGACCGTCCGCGTGCTGCGTCGCTATCAGGTAGCGCAGCACGTTACGCGCCTCGTGCCCGCCGCCGACGCCGAGCAACGCACCCGCGCACTCGACGAGATCGCGCGGCCACACGAGGTGATAACCGCCGCGCTCGTCGCGCGAATTGCCCCAAGGCACGCTCAAGCTCGCCACCATGGCGCCGGGATACACTTTGTCTTGATGACATCGCAGCACCATGCGCGAGGTCTGGAACTGCGCGGCCAGCACATCGGGCAAGCCGCACGACCCGGCGCGGGAGTCGCAGCTGCCGTGCCACTGCGTCCACAGCTCCGCGTGCGCGCGCCGGACTTGCGCGAAGGACTGCTGCAGCGCCGTCGCCGCAAGCGTGGCCGCCGAAACTTTGCTGGGGCCGAAGCCGAGCGCGAGCGTACAGCGACGCCGTAGCTCCCCGAGCAGCGCGACGTTGCCGGGGCCTGCACGCTCGTGCTCCCAGGTCATGGCGCCGTGCTTGTCGAAATCCTGCCACCCGTCCGAGCAACCGACGTAACCGGCACTCGCGCGACCGAGCGCTTCGGTCTGGCGCTCGTCGACGGCGGCGAGCGCGAGCCCGAAAGGCCCTTGCTCCGCCCAGAGCACACGACGGCCGTAATGAACTGCGCACGCCGCAACGTTGTTGTGTCCGCTGCCGCCCAGATGCGGCGCGAGCAACACGTATGGGCTCAGAGACTCGTCGCCGTCGAGCACGACTTCGATCAGCAACACGTCGCGCTCCGGATCGGGCGCGAGCCGTAACGTCAACGTAAAACGCTCGTGGCGATGCACGATAGTCGGGGCCGGAACGCCGGGCGCCGGCAGCGTAAGCTCGTAGTCACGGCCGCGCTTGACCTCGACCCAGAAACCGCGCCCATCCGCGACGAGAAAACCCAGATCCCTGATCTGCGGCAAATCGACGCGGGGATAGTAGACCTCGTTCACGATCCCATAACCGAGCGTGTACCAAAGCCGCGCGGGACCCAGCGACGTACCGACGAGATCCTTGGCGCTCGAAGTCCACGTAGGAGGGATACCCGGTGCGCCGGGGGCGTCCGTTTCGGGAAAGTCGTCCGTCGAGTCCGTCAAGCTCCGTTCCCTTCGCAGCGGGTACCGCACTTCCCGCGCGGCGCCGAGTGGTCCGGCACCGAGTCCAACACAGGCCAAGGCGCGCGTCCAGGTGCGACAGCGGCAATCTCCGATTCCGTGAAAAACTACTGAAAACGCGCGAGGCGTTCGACTAGGATGGCAGCGTCGCCACGAACGCTTGCGCCATGGAGTCGTTACTCAAAATTCCCAGCATCACCGGAGTCGACATCGAGCTGCAGGTCGCGGGACCGGGCGGGCGCAGCTACGCATTCATCATCGACTGGCACATCCGGTTCTTGATCGCCGCGACATGGTTTCTCGTCGGGACTTTCGCCTACGCCGGTGCGCTGCGGTTCGTCACTCCCGATCAGGCCGGAGGGACGGGCTATGTCTATGTCGTATCGATACCGAGCATCGCGATTTACTTCCTCTATCACCCCGTCCTCGAAGTTCTCACGCGCGGCCAAACGCCCGGCAAGCGCATGGCCGGCGTGCGGCTCGTCGCCCTTGCAGACGGCGGCGCACCCGGTGTCGCTGCGCTCCTGATTCGCAACGTATTCCGGCTCATCGACGGGTTGCCGGGTTTCTACGCCGTCGGGCTCACTGCCACTTTGTTCACGCGCTACGCCGTGCGCATCGGCGACATCGCCGCGGGCACGGTGCTCGTTTACGACGAACGCACGCGCCGAGACGCGCTCGACGACCTGCAGACACGGCCCGTCGAGCGACTCGGCTTGAAAGAGGCCCAACTGGTACGCGACCTGCTCGACCGCTGGCCGGAGCTCGGCGCCATGCAGCGCTCGAAGCTCGCGCGCCAATTGCTCGATAAAGTCGGCGCAACGGCCACCAGTGGACGACGAGTCGCTGCGCCGGACGCTCGAGGAGCTACTGGCATGAAGCGCGACGGCGACAACGCCGCGAGCGCCAAGTGGTTCGATTACCGGCTGCCCGAGTGGCGACGCACGGCACAGAGCCTCAAGCTCATCGAGCGCGGGAGATCCGCACCGCCGGCGGCAGTGCTTCAAGCCGTGAGGGCCTATCCGGAGATCGCGCGCGACGTCGCGATCGCACGGCGGGCCGCGCCCCAGGGACCGCTGACCAAATTTCTCGAGCGCGTCTACCTGCAGCTGCACCGCGCGATCTTTCAACCGCCGACGGCACTCGGCTACGACCTGCGCCGACTATTCGAGCACGAGGCTCCGGCGGCAGTGCGCGAGCTCAAATGGCATATCGCGGCCGTGACGTTGCTGTTCTCCCTTGCGCTCGGCGCCGGCGCTTGGCTCGTCGGGACGTATCCCGAGCTGGCCTCGCTATTCGCGTCCGAGCAAATGATCGAGCATGTGCTCAAAGGCGAGCTTTGGACGGACGGCTTGCTCAATGTGTTCCCGTCGTCGCTGCTGGCCTTGCGGATCTTCACGAACAATATCGCCGTCTCGCTGTTCACGCTCGGTCTCGGCGTGTTCTATGGCCTCGGCACGTTCTACATCATCGGCATGAACGGTTTGTCGATCGGCGCCATGTTTGCGTTCACGTCGCAGCACGGCATGGGCGGCCGGCTATTCGAGTTCACGGCTGCGCACGGCTTCGTCGAGCTCAGCGTCATCTGCCTCGCCGGCGCCGTCGGCGCATCGCTCGGCGAAGCGCTCGCGCGGCCCGGCGAGCGGACGCGGGCGGCCGCCTTCCAAGCCGCCGCGACGCGCGGCGCGAAGCTCATGGCCGTCGCGCTCGCGTTCCTCGTCGGCGCCGGAATCCTCGAAGGCTACGTCTCGCCCGACCCACGCTTCTCGCTCGGCGTCCGCCTCGCTATCGGCCTGTCGTATTGGGCACTGTTCATCGCAGTTCTGAGCGGCGCTCTCGGTCGCTGGCGCACCCGACGACACCGGCAGCCAGCGGTACGCTGAGGTCGGCGAAGCACGCAAAGGTGTTTGCCGGGACGCTCGCGCGCACGGATGCGCGCGGCGAGCCTCCACGGACGGATTCACGGCGTTCCCGGCAAACACCTTTGCGTGCTTCGCCGACCGCCCTACGGGCACCGTAGCGGGCACCGGCATGCTAGATGCGCCGCTGCGCCCGCAGCCGCCGATACTCGTCGAGCACCTTCCGATCGAGCTCACGCGGCCTCGCCGTCAGCGCGTGCGCCCCGAGCCGCGCAAGCCGCGCCACGTTCGCGCCGACCTGCCGCTCGTACTCACGCGCGGCAAGACTGCGATACGGATCGAGCCACTCACCGGCCGCGCTACCCGCCAACTCCGTTACCTCTCGCTGACGAGACCGACGATCATCGGCAGGTGCTTCGGCACGAGCAGACGCGCGGTCTGCGCAAGCTGGCTCGTCGCGCTGCGCTCATAGAGATCCGTCATGATCACGACGAGACACCGGTGCCTGACGAGGCGACGCACATCGATCGCGGCCGCCAGCACGTCGGATTCGACCACTGCGGGCTCGAGGCTCGTCAGCGCGCGCCTGATCCGGACCACGGCGTCGAGACCGCGCGCCGGCTTGATCGTCGCAAGCGGCCGGTCGCTGAAGGCGACGAGGCCCACCTGGTCGTCGCTCGCGACGCACAGCTCCGCAAACCTCGCTGCCAGGTTCGCGTAATGACCGAACTGCTGCATCCCGTCGAGCTCGGTTCGCGCCGTGCGGCCCGCGTCGACGAGCAACATGACTTCGAGATGCTGATCTTCCGTGAAAACGCGCGTCACGAGCCGAGACGTCCTAGCCGTCGCCTTCCAATCGATCGTGTGGCGCGGGTCTCCGGGCCGATACGGACGCAAGTGATGGAGCTCGCGGCCGCCGCCGAGCGCCGTCTGATTCGTCGACCCCGCTTCGGCCGATGCGGCCGCGGCCGCACGCGGCCCGAGGGTGTCCGGCGCCACGCGCAAAGCCCCGCCGACGGGCAGCCGTCGTGCCCACCAAGCGAGGTACAACGGGCCGCGTACGCGCACGGGCAGCGGGGGCCAAAGCCGTTCGCCGAGCGTCACGGGTCTAACGTCGATACGAGTCGTCGCGCCCGACCCCGCACCGAGCCGAATTCGGCGCGCAGCCAGGCTCGTCACCAAGCCCGGCGGCGGCACGGCGGCCATGTCGAGCGTAAGCTCGCGCGGCGTGGCGTTGCCGATTTCCAGTGCGAGCGACTCGGGACGACCCAGATACAAATGCTGGCCGGCAAGCCAATCGGCGCTGAGCCGCAGACGCCGAGTGACGTAAAGCTCGTAGGCCAACCCCGATGCAACGAGCGCGACAACGGCGCGCCAAACGAACGCCGCGAGCAACGAGTCCGTCCAAACGGAGACGACACCGACGAGCGCAGCGAGCGCCAGTGCGACGATCGTGCTCGGCGCAAGACTCACGCGGCTTCGCGCGGCACGGCCACGGTGTCGAGAATCCGCCTGACCTCGGCCGTCGACGATAGACCTTCGAGCGATGCATCCGGCGTCAGCACGATACGGTGCGGCACGACCCAGGCCGCGACACGCTTGACGTCGTCGGGCACGACGAATTCCGCGCCGCGCAACGCGGCCTCGATGCGTGCGCACCGCGCGAGCGCCAGCGCCGCGCGGCTCGAGAGGCCGAGACCGATGCTCGCGCTCTGCCGCGTGGCCGCTACGATGTCCAGAACATAGCCAATCAAGGCGTCCGACATGTGCACGGTCCCGAGCTCCTCGCGCGCGCGCACGATCACGGCACGATCCAGCGCCGCGACGCCCGCGGTGTGAGACCTCACGCTGCCGGGCAATCCGTATTCGGCGAGGATGCGGGCTTCCTCGCGACGCTCCGGGTAACTCATCTGCACGCTGATCATGAACCGATCGAGCTGCGATTCCGGCAATGGGTACGTCCCTTCGAATTCGCGCGGATTTTGCGTTGCGACAATCAAGAAATCCTCGGGGAGCGGGAACCGTTCACCGTCGACCGTCACATAGCGCTCTTCCATCGCTTCAAGCAACGCCGACTGCGTCTTCGGTCCGGCCCGATTGATCTCGTCCACCAGCACGACGTCGGCGAATAGCGGTCCGGGCCGAAACACGAACTCGCTGCGCTGCGAGTCGAATACGTGCACGCCCGTTAGATCGGTCGGCATCAGGTCGGCCGTGCCCTGAACACGCTTGAACTTGCCGCCGAGCGCCTGCGCAAATGTATTGCTGAGCAACGTCTTGCCGAGCCCCGGCGGCCCTTCGAGCAGCATGTGGCCGGCGCCGATCAACGCCACCGTCAGCGCATGCACGACATCTTCGAGGCCATAGACGACCTGACCGATCTGTTGTTGTAGGAAGGTCTCCAACTCGTGAGCCTGCTGCGTCATCCGATGGCCTCTCTTGCCGCTCTCAACGTATTGTGCAACCGGACGAGATCGACGGCTCGTCCGCTTTGAAGTCGTTCGAAGCTCTCGCGCAGCTCGCGATACAGGGATCTACCGAGGGTCGGCGTCGCTTCGATCTCGGCCCAGGGCGGCGTCGTGCCTTCTTTGCCCCGCCGCCTTCGAACCTCCGCGAACCACTCGTCGAAGAGCAGGAGCGCGGCTGCGCGACGGTCGAGCCGCCGCGCCATGAAGCCCCCGGCAGCCGCAAGAAAGTCGGCTTGCCGTGGCACCTTCACGGCCCGAGCAGGAGGCGCCAGCCGACTCGCCGCGCCGAGCAGATACACGAGCCAAGCAGCGAGCAGGAAATACACGGTCTGCGTCAAGCGCGGGTCGCGTACGAGCGCGGCGGCGTCATAGAGAACCGACAAGCCTTGGTGCATGTCGTCGAAGATCACCGCACCCCCGGACCCCAAATGATAGGCAAGCAAGTTCGCAACGAAGTCGCGCGCACCGCCCTCGGCCACGTTGCGATTCGTGAGCCACGTGCCGCTCGCCGACAACAAGACCTGACCGCGTTCGCTCGGGAGCTGCCAGAGTGCGTCGACACCGTGCGAGCCCTCGGCGGCGAGCCGCAACACGAGCCGGCCCGGCGTCGGGTTCGCCGCTTGCCAGAGCTCGCTGCGAGCATCGGAGAAGCCGTGCAACGAATCGACACGATCGAGCAGCGGATGCGCCGCGACCGGCTCGAGCTCGACGGCCGTTTGCGCGTCCACGAGCGACTTCCCTGCGCTGTTACGGCCGACCGCGCCGCCTGTGTCGTCGTCGGCCGGGGCGGGGTCTGCGCCGGCCGTCGGCGTCGGATCGTCGTCCGCCGCGGCATCACCTCCATCCCCTTGGGGCGCGTCGGCCGATTCGCCGCGGTAAACGCCGAACGTCAGGCCCGTGACCCACGCGAGGTCGCGCATGAAGTACACGCCCGCGACGGCCGACGACCATTCGGGCGTATCGTCGAGCGCGGCGAGCACGAGCACGGTATTGCCGGCATCGATCCACTTACGCAGCGCGAGAAACTCGTCGCTGCGCAGTGGCGTCTGGTAAGGCATCGTGGATACCAGAATATTGCCGGTGCCCGGGAACTCCCGGGCGTCTTCGAGCGCGCTGAAGCGCTGCCGCCAGCTCACGACAGGCACACCCTGGCCTTTGAGCCAGCTCGCAACGGCGAGGTACCCGTTGCGTCCGGCCTCTACGCTCAGCGGTCTCGATACGGGAGCCGCGCTCGGCCGGTGCAGGAAGAGCAAGTAGACGACGGCCAATGCACCGAGCGCACCGAGCAGCGTGACGAGCCGTTCCCTCATGCATGCTCCGCGTTTTCGTCGCCGAGACTACCGATCAGCGTTTCACCGTCGTCGACGATGGTCGCGACCTCGTCGGCACCGGGCACCCAGTCTCCGTATGTCACACGTTCGGCCGCCGTCGCCACGCTGCTCAGCGAGGCGAGCTGCGCAGCCGACAACGAACGGTTCGAGGCGCGGACGAGCTCGCGGTGCGTCAAGTTGTCGCCGAGCGGCACGCGTGAGCGCAACCGCTCGACGACCAACCGCAACAACAACACGGGTTGCAGCACGGTCGCTGCGTGGCGCACGTCCGCGAGGCTACGCGCTCGCACGCTTCCCCCGACGACGCCCTCGTCGGCGTCCCCTAGCCGCCTTGCTCGCTCGGTGCGACTACGACCGAAGAGTCCGGCGACTCGAAGCTCGTTTATCACGATACCCGCGGTCGCGGCCGCAAGCGCAACGGCAAGCACAATGACGATGTATCGAGTCACGCGCTCGGGCACGGATACGTCCCGAAGCCACTTCTCGAGCCAACCCGGTGCCTCGGTCTCATCGCGACCGAATCGATCCTGGAACCACTGCATGACCCGATCCCACAGCGACATCGGCGGCGGCGTGACCTCCGTCTCCACGTCGGCGACGGCCGCGTCGAGCGCCGCAGTCGAAATCGTGCGGCCACTCGACGCGCTGCGCACGTAGCGCCGCGCGAGATCCGTCAGCACCGTGAACTCCCGTGGCGTGAGATCGGCCGACGACCCGTCGAGCGTGTCGCCCCAAATACTCGCATCGAGTGCCGCGACGATCTCGGGACAAACATCGCCGAGTCGCTGCGGCGTGTTCGACGCCGCCTCGCCGGTGGCGTTGCGTTGCTGCTCGATTCTCGCTCGACACTCGGCCACGCCCGGCGGCAACCTCTGCGCGAAGCTCCGGCCCGCGGCCGCCATGCCCACGACGGCCGTCACGAGCACGACGATAGTCCGCATCACGTCGCGGCAGCGATGCGCTCGGCGAGGTCCCCGCCCTCGCGCCTGAGCTTCAAGTCATAGAACGTTGCGAGGACCAGGCAGTAAAGCAAGGGACTGCCGACGGCCGAGATCAAAGGATTTACGACAAAGTCGATATACCACGGCATTTGACCCTGCACGATCTGCTCGATGTTCATCGCCACGGCAAGCCCGGCGACCAACCCCAGCACCAAATAGATCACGAGCGCGATGATGCCGATGATGGTGAGCAGCCCCGCCGTTCGCCACCAATGCCCCCGCACGAGATTGAAGCTGTAACCGAGGCCCGCGATCGGCCCGAGCGGCTCGGTCACCGTGGCAATCGGCCCGAACAGCCAGTACACCGTGACGATCACACCCGGAATTAGCAGCAGCAGCATGCCGATGCCCGAAACGATCGAGTACAAGAAGCCCGCCGCGAACAGCGCCGGCGCACGGCGCAGGCCTATGGCAAACGCCTCCCGAGCCGGCACGACTCGCTCGTTGGCGACGCCGTCCAAGCGCACGAGGATGGTCGCCCAGATGATGAGCACGACGACGAGAAGCAGGAGGGCCGCGAGACCGACCTGCCCTAACGTCCCGGGCGCCGGCGGCTGGGTCATGAGCCGTTGCCCAATCAGACTGAAAGGCGCGGAGACCAATGCGGCCACGAATGCAAGCCAAAAGACTTGTTTGAAGGATGCCGTGAATAACTTGAAGCCGCTGTCGAGCACCCCGCCGATGGACTGTGGAGCTGTCGCAAGACCTGCCATATCGCCCTCCCCACGGTGCGAAAGACACCGACCGAGCCGGCAATCTTGCAGGTTCGACCGGCGTTGGCAAGGCACCGCGTCGCCGACGCGAAGTCAGGCTCGACCCGGCACCAGGGTCCGTGCTCGCCTGCTTGGGGTCGGCGGCAAGCGAATGCCACCGGTCGAGCGGTGTTTCCTATTTCGGGAGGTTTCTGCTATACCGAGAAACGCCGACTCCGCAGCACCACCGGAGATAGCCAATGAGAAGATCCCTTCTCTTGCTCGCGACCGGCGCGGCGATCGGCACCGCCGCAGCGTTGTGGTCGGTGCATGAGCCGCAGCCGCGCGCGTCGACGACTCGACCGACGAGCCAAGCAACAGGCTCGATGCCCTCGGGCGCGCGTGATCCACGAGACGACCGACTCATGGCGTGGTTCGCCGAACCGATATCGACGGCGACGCGAGCCGCTCTGTACGCCCTCGCGGCCGAGTCCGACAGCTCTCGTCTCGACACGCTCGTGGCTGCCGCCGCCTCCACGCCGCCGACTCCGGCTCGCGACTCGGCGTTGGATGCCTTGCTCCAGCGCGACGCCGAGCTCGATCCCGCTCGCGCCGTGACACTCGGCCTAGACGCTCGCGCACCCACGAGCACGATGATTGCGCTGTTCGGACAATGGGCCAAACGCGATCCGCAAGCTGCTCTCGACCGCCTCGCCGCAATCGACGATCGCCCATTGATGCGCGAAATCGCCGTGGATTTGCTCGAGACGCTCGGCGGCAGCGATGCCACCCTTGCCGAGATCCGCGACGCATTGCCGCAAACCGAGCGGCAGGGCTTTCAGACCGCCGCACTGGGTGCTGAAGCCGGAGCGGCACCGGCCGCGGCGCTCGAGCGCGCGCTCGGGCTGCCCGATGCCACGGGGCGAGACGCTGCGGCGCTGCGCGTGGCCGAGGTTTGGGCACGGCAAAACCCTCACGAAGCTCTCGCACAGCTCGAGCTCGTAGACGACACGGTCTTGCGAAAGCTGCTCGTATCGAAGGCCCTCGTCGCGCTGGCCACCGTCGACCCCGAAACCGTGGCCGACTACCTGTCGAGCGCCGACCCCGAAACCGTCGCGCTTGCAATGCAAGACGGTGCGGCGGAGCAATTCAGGCTGCTCGACCCGAAACGCGCCGTCGACGTTGGCCGCCGATTGCCGCAGCCGTTGGGCTCCTATGTCACGGCCATCGCGCTCGGCCGGCTCGCTACGAGCGACCTCCCGAGCGCCATGGCCTACGCCGACACCCTGCCGGCCGGGGAGCGCCCGCAGGCGCAGCAAGCAATAGCGCGCAACTACGCAGGCAACCAACCCGACGCCGCGCTTGCCTGGGCGCGAGACTTGCGCCCGCCGCGGCCGGATCTGGTGCGCAACGTCATCCTCGGCATCGCAGACAACGACCCCGTGCGCGCGTTGGACCTGGCGCTCGAGACGCAGAGCCCGACGCTACTCGGCATGCCGAACTCGGCGCTCATGGTCGTTCTGAGCAAGCTTCAAGACGACGAGCAAGCACAGACTATGGCCAGTCGCCTGCTGACGTTGCAAGACGCGGCTCAGCGACAGCGGAGCCTTTCGTGGCTGCTCGGCGCGTGGAGCGCACGTAACCCGGAAGGCGCTCTCGATTGGATCACGACGAATGACACATCGGTCGATCCACAGAGCTTTCGGAATGTGGCTGCGCGGATGGGCCAGCGCGACGCGGCCGCAGCGGCGGCCGCTACGGATCGCGTCCCGGCAGCGGCACGCGCGTATTGGATTCAGGGTGTGGCGGGCAGCTATGCCGCGCTCGATCTCGACGCGGCGCTGGCGTGGCTCGATCGATATCGAGGCCAAGCGGGTTACGCGAACGGGCTCGCAACGATCGCCTCGACCGTGGCCCGATACGATGCGCCGCGCGCAGCACAGTTGCTTTCTCGTGCCGACGCGACCGGGCCGCTCATGTCCGCGGCGCTACATGCGATCGCCAATCAATGGGCGCAGCAAAGCCCCGCACCTGCGGCGGATTGGGCATTGAGCCTCGCCGACGCATCGACGCGCAGCCAAATGGTGTCTCAAGTGGCGCGCGTGTGGGCAAGCACCGACGCGGCCGGCGCGCGCGGCTGGGTGCTGAGCCTGCCCGCCGGCGACGGTCGCGACATGGCGCTGCGCGGTGTCTTGGCCACGTTGGCCGCGCGCATCGAGCCGGACGCCGCACTCATCGGCGCCTTCAGCTCGGACCGGGCAAGGCAAGAGGGCGTGATGGACACTATCTTTGTCACGGCCCGACGCGACCCAGACCGCGCCAGGATGCTCGTCGACCGGTACGTGACGGACCCAGCGCTACGACAGCGCGCCGAGAAGGCGATGGAGAACGCCACGAAGTCGATGCGCTCCAGCGCGTTCATCGCGAACGGACCTGGATTCCAAATCCAAACGATCAATTAGCGCCGCCTCGGAAACTCGGCGCCGACGTCGAGCCGGAACCGCCGGATCGATCGCGCGTGTCGTCGCGCCGCGGCGGGCTAGTCGCCGCCGCCGAGCTGCGCGAGCTCGTCGAACACACGCTGCTT
This sequence comes from uncultured Gammaproteobacteria bacterium, assembly GCA_963786385.1. Taxonomy (GTDB): domain Bacteria; phylum Pseudomonadota; class Gammaproteobacteria; order Steroidobacterales; family Rariloculaceae; genus FEN-1219. Next base: position 176,597 of record CAWAYS010000005.1, on the reverse strand, counting down.
GCGCTCGGCCGGATAGCCCTCGTAATACCGATCGACGAGGCGTCGGACGACGTCGATCTTCAGAGTCCGCGCCGAGGAGGGTAAGGGAGTGCTCACGCGGTCGAACGCGAGCACGAGCTTGAAGCAGTGCTCGAGGTCGGGCTCGGGGACCCCGGGATCGCCGCGCAAACGATCCGCAACGTAGCCGTAGATCTTGGCGGCGTAGGTCGAAATGAGATTACGGGCCGTGCGCTCCGCCGCGCGCGGACCCTCGTCGATGACGTCGTCGAGCAGCGAGAGACCTTCCGTCAGATGCGCGAGCCCGTCCGCCGACGCCAAGTCGGCTTCCGCCTTGGCCAGCCAGCGGCGGGCGTCCTCGAGCTCTTGCGGTTCGGCCATTTGCCCTCCCTCGGGCCACTACTGTAATAAATCACGGCGTCGCGCGTATTACTCATCGAGATATCGATAAGACCTCCGATGCGCCCAAAACCGGTCTTTGCCGAGCTGTATCGAACGCACTATCGGAGGGTCTTCGGGCTCTGCCGGCAATTGCTGGGTTCCGCCGTCGGGGCGGAGGACGCGACCTCGGAGGTGTTCATGCGCGCCTATAAAGCATTCCAAGACTACGATACGGGCCGACCTTTCGCGGGTTGGATAGCGACAATCGCGAGCCACCATTGCATCGACGTCATTCGCCGCGGGAAGAACGAGGCGCCGACCTTCGGCCACGAGCTAACGGAAAAGCTAGCAGCCGACACCGACGATACCGATGCGCTCGCCCACATCGAGACGGCCGAGCGCGCACGCGAGGTCAACGCGGCCGTTGCCTCGCTACCCGCCCGCTATCGCGTGCCTCTCGTGCTCGCCTACTACAGGGACGCGAGCTACGAGGAGATCGCGACCGAGCTCGGGATCACGCGCTCGCACGCGGGCGTGCTGATATGCCGCGCCAAACAGTTGCTGCGCCGCCAGCTGCGCGCCCCGGACATGGAGACCGACGCATGACCTGCCCATCGCCGAGCCTGTTGTCGATGTATGCCGATCGCGAGCTCGCGGCGGCGGACATGAGCCGTGTCGAAAATCACTTGGCCCAGTGCGCGGCGTGCCGGTCGCAGGCGTTCGCGCTCGACGCCGAGGCCGCCGAGTTGCGCGCCGTGCTGCAGACCGCCGGCAACCACGCGCCGGCGCCGAGATTCGAGCGCCCGATCAACGGCCTCGACATCCTCTTGCTCTGCGGCGCAGGCACTGGCGTCGCGGCATTCGCGAGCGCCGTATGGAACACCGTCGGCGCGGCCGTGCCGAGCGGCCTGCACTGGCTCAACCCGTTCGGACTCGGCGGCTTCACGGACCTCGTCATCAGCCTCATCGTCTATTTGTCATTCGAGGGTACGACCATGCTGTCATCGATCGTCGAAATTTCAGCAGGTACGGCATTGTTCGCCGCGATCGCTTGGACGTTGCTGGTCGCTTGGAAGCCGCGCGCTGGCACAGCCATGCTCACGTCGATTCTGTTGCTCGTGATCGTCATGCCTTCCCTCGGGCATGCGGTCGAGGTTCGCCACGCCGACGTTACGACGATCGCCGCGGGCGAGACCGTCGACGACACGTTGATCGCGATCGGCGAGAGCGTTGCGATCGACGGCACGATCAACGGCGATCTCATCGCGTTCGCGCGCCGGGTAACCGTAAGAGGACATGTGACCGGAGACGTGATCGGTGGCGCCGAAATCGTGAACATCGAAGGCACGGTAGACGGCAATGTCTTCGGTTTCGGCCGCACGGTAACACTGACCGATGCGACGATCGCGCGCAACCTCTACGGCTTCGGGCGCGACGTCACCATCGGCAGCGGCGCGAGCGTCAGGCGCAACGCCACGACGTTCGCGAACGACGCCGATCTGAGCGGCCGCGTCGGACTCGACCTGTTGAGCTTTGCCAACGAGCTCGCCATGAGCGGCAACGTGGAGCGCAACGTCGATGCCTACGGGGCCGAGGTCACGATCGTGCCACCGGGCCGCGTGGGCGGCAACGTCACCGCGCACGTCTCGTCCGACGATAAGTTCACGGTCTCAGCCGGGGCGACGATCGTCGGGCAGACTCGAACCGATGTGCGCGAGACGGCTCAGGCCAAGCGCAGTCCTTATCTCACGACTTCGTTCTACGTGCGCCAGACCCTCCGGCTCGGCGCCGCATTCTTGACGGGCGCGTTGCTGCTCTGGATTCTACCGGGACTGCAAGCGCTCTCGATCAGGACCGGCGCTGATGCCGTGAAGGCAGGCGTCGTCGGGCTCGTCACGCTCGTGATGTTGCCGGTGGTCGCGTTGATCGCGTGCATCACGATATTCGGCATTCCGATTGGCATTGCCGGATTCGTCGTCTGGCTGCTAGGCGTCTACTTCGCCAAGATCGTGCTCGCTCAATTGATCGGCCGAGCGCTGTTCAAGTCGCCCGCAGGCTATCCGCACTATGCAGCGACGCTGCTCTCGGGGCTCGTCGTCGTGCTCATCGCGGTGAACATCCCGTGGATCGGGTGGCTCGCGAACCTCGGACTCACGTGTCTCGGACTCGGGCTCTTGGCTCTCTACGCGGCAGGCGGTCGCGGGCGAGAGCCCGCCGGGGCGCTGTGACGCCGTCCATCCGGACGTGTCCGGCGGGGCACGAACGTGTCCTTTAGAGCGGCTTCCAGACGAAACCTTCGCCTCGCCGGTAGTAGACGGCAATGGCTCGGCCGAATAACTCTTTCTCGCTGAACGGCCCGAAGTACCGACCGTCCAGGCTGTTGCCTCGATGATCGCCTATCGCGAGCACCATGCCCGGCGGTATCTTGAAGTGGTCCAAGTCCGGACCGCCTCCATCCTGAAGATTGAGCAGCGCTTCGCGCCCGCCGAAGTGCTCGAGCTCACGGTCACCGAGTGCCTTGCCGTTGATCGTGAGTTGTCCTTTGGACAATGTGACGACGTCGCCGCCGATCGCCACGATGCGCTTGATGAGCCGTGTGCCGTCGCGCGGCGAGTCGAACACGGCGATTTCGCCGCGCTCCGGCGTGCGCGATCCGAATAGATCTATCTTGGTCAGCGGAATTCGGAAGCCGTAGGCCGTCTTGTCCACGATGACGCGATCGCCGGGAATCAGTGTGTTCTCCATGGACCCCGACGGAACGTAGTAGTGATCTGCGAGCGAAGATCGAGCGGCGGTCACGAGCGCCAACACGACGACCAACGAAATGAGCTCCGATTTGATCCAACTCTTCTTCGTGCCCGTTGCGGTGCTCACGTCCGTTCCCTGACTCATCTGGCTGCGCTCTCCGACCGGTTCGTAAGCTCGGACCGTAAAAACCGGCGACGGTTCACGAGCGCGCCTCACGACAGGGCGAGGGGCACCCCTATCTTAGTCGCAAGGCTCGGAACTGGCACCGAAAGTCCGAAAAAAGGGCCAACGAGCAAGGACGCAAGGACGGCCGACAGGCAGCCGCCCCCGACCGGGACGTCGCGAATTGTTCGCAGGCTCGTCACCGGGCCGTCACATCGACACCGCAAGCTTCTGATCGTTGCATGACGCAACGACTGAGCAATCCGCACCCGACGCTGCAAACAAAGTCGTTTGCTACGGGCTCCGGTGCAGCCTAGCGTTGTCAACGTCCGATTCAACGTATCTCATGGAGGATTTGCGATGAAAAGGCTGAATGGAACTCTGACGTTTATCGTGACCTGTATCGGCGTATGTACATTGGCGGCCGCGAGCGTTTCCGCAGAAGAGACGGCCTACGAAATGAGCGCCTACACGAACTCGCCGGGCGGCAGCGAGATCGCGAAGGGCGACTACGGAGCCGCAATCGCCGTGCTGGAGCACCGTCGCCGATTCCTCGACTCCGAGGATTCGCTCATTGCCGCGACGAACCTCTGCGTGGCGTATACCGTCACGCGCGTCCTCGACAAAGCGGCCGCTGTTTGTGAGCGCGCCGTGACGCTCGCGAAGATCGTCGAGACGGTTTCGAGACGAGACATCAGGCGGATGCGAGAAGCAACGACTAAAGCAATGACCAATCGCGGCGTGCTGCGCGCCGTAAGCGGCGACTCCGTCGGCGCAACGGCAGACTTCAAGGCAGCGGCAAAGTTGAGCGCAAGCGGAGCCGCGCCGATGCGCAACCTCGCGTACTTGGAGAGTCTGCCCGTCGATCGGGTCGCGCGGGCCGAGCCGAGCACTCGCTGACCCCCTCCACGGCCTCGCGCCGTGCTCGAGGCCGGAGCGCGCCAGCGCTCCGGCCCACCTGTCTCTTCGGCCCACGGGCAACGGCCCGCGGCGGGGGTTTGCCGCGCCGCAAGGCCACCGCTAAGCTTCCCTCAAGATAGCGATTCCGGCCAACGGTAAACGTTGCCGCTCATGCGCCCACACCGCGATTGCGCCTCAGCCTCGAAAGGAACCACCGTGACATCGAGCGAACTCTTCAGAGCCACCGTGTTGGCGGCAGCCATCGCCGCGTCGCCGTTGTACGTCTCGCCGGCCGCGGCCCAAGTAGCCGCGCCCGCTCAACCTGCAAGCGGCCCCGGTGGGTTCGAAGCAGGCAAAGACTATCAGGTGCTGACCCCGGCGCAGCCCACGACCTCGGACAAGAACCGTGTGGAGGTTGCAGAAGTCTTCATGTTCGGCTGCCCCGGTTGTTTCGGCTTCGAGCCGCATTTGGAGAAGTGGCTGCCGACGAAGCCGGACTACGTATCGTTCGTGCGCATTCCCGCGATCTGGAACGCAGTCGCCGAGATGCACGCGCGCGCCTATTACACGGCCGAGGCACTCGGCAAAAGCGACGAGATCGCGGGGCCCTTCTTCGATGAGTTTCACCGCAAGGGCAACCGTCTCGACTCGCTCGACAAGCTAGCGGAGTTCTTCGGACGGTTTGGCGTGGCCGAAAAAGCGTTCCGTGAGACGTTCTATTCCGCGGCGATCGACGCCAAGATGAGACGCGCTCAAGAGCTCACGAAAAGCTATCACGTGACGAGCACGCCCACCGTGGTCGTCAACGGCAAGTACGTGACGACCGGCACGATGGCGGGCACTTACCCGCGCTGGTTCGCGATCATCGAGAGCTTGGCAGCGTCGGAGCACATGGGCACGGGCTCGAAGCCTTGACGAACCGGGCCCGTCCCGCCACTCGCAAACGTCAGGACAACGGCTGGCTCAGGAACCAGCGGCAAAACGCTTGCCAGAAATCGAACCTGTAAAGCGTCAGCACGGACGCGTGATACACGAGCAGCACCCCGAGCGCGATCGGAAACGCGCGCACGCGCTGCTTCGACCGCCAATCCCATAGCGATAACCCGAGCAAGATCAGATCGGCCAACGCGAACCCCACGACCGGGACGACGGGGCTGCCGTCGATGTGCGGAACGAGGTCCATCAACGGCCTGAAGTGCGCAGCAATGAGCCGGTCGGTCACGGGCGAGACGAGCGGGAACACGGTCGCGAGCATGAACCGGCCATGCACTTGCGGCGTGCGCCGGTAGTAAATCGCAAGGCCGTACAGCACGGCAAAGGCCACGAGCGCATTGAGGGTCAGCGCGAGAAAGTACAGCACGGATGCGGGCAACGGCGGAATTTCGCGCACACCGCCCGCAACGCGAAAGTGCACGAAGCTCAAGGTGATCAGGACCAAAGCCGGCGCCAAAACATAAGACGCCTTACCGAGCTGTTTATGCACGTGCCGCCGGTGGGTGCGAACGAGCTGCGCCTGCACGACCAACATCGCGCACCAAAGCGTGAGGATCACGCCGTGCGCATGGAAGCGGATGTCCGGCTGCTCGAACAAGCGCGTGAAATAGCTCGGCCAAAAAGCCCACACGACGAGCGCCAGAAAAGCGACGAAGAACTTGCCGCTGTTACGATAGAGCGCGTCGTCGAGTCGTGCCACGTTTCCCCCTATGGCCCGGCCGGACAGAAATACTCGCGGTAGCCATACTCCGCCGCGAGCCCGTAAATGCACCCGCCGTCGAAGTACGTCGTCGTCCGCTGGAACTCGCCGACGACCTCGTTCCACTCGTCGGTCACGATCCGCTCCGGAGTCGCCTCGACGATCTTATAGGGCTGATAGCCGGAATCGTAATCGCGATTGTCGAAGCGCGCCCGCATCGTGTCCTTGCGGTACTCGATAATCAGGTGGCCGTAGTAGTCGTCGGCCAGCGCGCTGCGCCTCGCCTCCGGAATACCGGACGTTGCCCGCATCGAGGCGAGCGTGCGCGGCGCATCGGACACCCAACTACCCAGGAGCGCACGCTGCGGCACTGATGCGCAACTCGTAAGCAGCAGTGCCATGCACGAGGCAAAGGCTGGTCGAAACAACCGGCACCCCACCCATGCTCGCCGAAGACGCCGCGTCACTGAACTCTTGCCGCAGATACGGCATTCCCGACGTGACTCGAGCGTAGTCTGCAAATAATGCCCTCCCGGAAATTCCGAGGCACTGTAATTGACCGAGTCGGAAGCGTCCACAAATCGACTCCGCGGCGCCATGCACGACGCGGCGCCGCGGAGCGCAGCGCCGATGCGTCCGTGACAAAGCATCATCTGGGATAGTCCCTCCATCCGTCGGATGGAACTCTAATTCACGGGCGGCAACGAGGTCCAGGCGAGGCCGACGGCTGCGCTTCGGCAATGGCTATCGCAAAGACTCCAGTTAACTGCACGCATCTCACGTCCCGAGCCGGGGATCCCCTGCATAGCCACTTGTTGCCCGTGCGCGAAACTGCCGATCCGCCAGGAACTGCTTGAGACGCTCCGAAGTCCATCGTCCGCCGGCATCGATCAGCGCCACGGAGTAGGCGTACCCCTTGCCCGACCCGATCCTTCGACCGAGCACGCCGCCCAAGGTCGGCCCGATTCGATTCTCGACGTCGTCGTGGCAACCGGCGCACCTGACTTCGAACAGGGCCGCACCGGTATCGAGCATTTCCGCAGGCCGCACCCTGACGATCGTCTGATCATCGGTCCACAGCACGAATTCGCCGGCCCCCGCGGCAACGTCACGAATCCGCTTGCCAATGGTTATCGGCTCCGCGTAGACCACTCTTTGATCCTCGACGAGAACGCGCCAAAGAGAACGCCCGGTAAGCGACGCGATCAGCAAGTCGCCGTCCCAGCGCGGAAACTTGGGATCGTGCACGAAGACGAGATCGGAGATACCGATGGACGGCACCCACGCGTAGACGGGGTCGATGAACCGGTCGGTCGGCTTGCGGTTCTCGCTCGGCGGCCAAGTCACGCTGCCGTAATCCGTTCCGAAGGTCGCGACGGGGTAGCCGTAATTTCCGCCGGCGGTCAATAGATTGAGCTCGTCTCCGCCCTGCGGCCCATGTTCCGTTTCCCAAATTCTGCCGGCTCCGTCCACCACTAGGCCTTGAGGATTCCGATGGCCGATGGTGAAGATGGATGCTTTGCCGCTCGTCGTATCTATCAACAGCGTTTTGCCGTAGCTCGCCGTCAGGTCTTGGATCAGATTGGCGGGCTTGTACCAGCCGTCGAACTGATGATCACCGACCGTCAGCAGCAGGTGCGTGGTGTCTATCCGCTCGATGTTGCCCCCTGCCTGCTCTCCCGCGAACGCGGAGCCACGACCGACTTCGACCTTCAGACACGGTGACGTTTCGAAGACCGTTTGCCAGGGCGTTGACGCATCGCCAGCCGGATCGCCGGAAAGCGCGATTCGAGACAAACGCAGCACGAAGCAATGATCGCTGTCCTTCCAGTAGTGGTGCGATACGTAAAGCACCGTCGCACCGCTCTCTTCGACGGCCGCCATGTCGGCCACGCGAAACCCCTGCGACGAAGTCGGTTTGATGCCCGCTGCGAACTCGGCATAGTTGATCGGCACCTTCAAACCGAGGCTTTGCAGCGACAGATCGTCATTCGCCCAAGAGAAGCGGAACAGATCCCCGTGTGCCGTCACGATGTAGTAGCCGCCGCCCTTCGGGTCGGGCGCAATGGCTCCACCGGTAGCAGGTGAAACGGCGAATGCCGGAAAGTACCCGTGATAATAGTTGACCCTGAGCGTGTGCTGACTGGCCTGGACGACTCGCGAGGTCAGTTGCGGCCTAGGCCGTTGTACATAGCGGTAACCCGCGTAAGACGACAGCGACAGCGCGACACCGACGACCGTGCACACCGCGACTAGCCGGGGCCGCCGCCAAACCAATCGCGCAAACGGTCCGGCGAGCAAGTGAGCCGCGACGATCGCAAACGCTACGACTAACAGCAGACGCGAGAAATGAGGGTGCGGAACGAGAAGCAACACGCCTGCCACGATGGCCACGCCGGCCGCTAGCACCCCCAGCGGTTTCGCCCAACCACCGACGCGCGGTATCCAGTGCGCCGCGACATCGACGCCGAACACGGCGACGACGATCCAAGCGTTCAGCCCCGGGGTGCGCCAGAACGGCTCATGAAACTCAAGGGCTGCCGGCACGACCAGCACGGCCGCGACCACCAAGACATGCCAAACGATAAGGAGTCGGCTCGAGCGAAAGGCGGCGGGCATACGTTCGGAGGGTGTTGCGATTTGTTCGGGGGGGCAGAGGCGACCGTGCATTCTGCGGCATATTCGTGTTGTTTTGTTGACCGAAATTCTACCCACACTCCCGAGGATGGCCGAGGGCGACAATATGTAAACGATCCCTCGGTGCGTTTCTGCTACGTGCGTCGCGAATAACGCGCGACACCCGCATCCGGAGTACAAACCTGTGAGCCATTTGTCATGGTTAGACGGCTAGGCGTGAAAAGATGGTCTCGTCCCTGGCGACCCGAGGTCCGTGGCCACTCGATGAAGGTTTCTGTTGCCGCCGTATTAGCGGCGTCCACTGCTCTTGCGGCGGGCTGCGACGGTCACAGCCGCGAGGGCGAGGACGCCTTCACCGCCATGCCCGCCGAGATCCCCGGGGTCTACGCCGGCGATCTCCCGTGCAGTAACTGCAGCGCAATCGAGGCAACTCTCTGGCTACGTCCCGACGCGCGGTTCTTCTTGCGGCAAACGTTCGTCGGCGGTGACGGCGCAGCGAACGACAACGCCTACTCGATCGGCACCTGGCATTGGGACGAGCACGCCGCTGAGATCGTGCTCGTGAGCGTCGGACCCGAGCGGCGGTTCGCGCCGCTCGACGCGAACAGGCTCGAGCTGCACACGTTCTCCAACGTCCCCTATGAACTCACGAGACTGAACTCGCCGCCGCCGTTTAGGGACATCGTGCAGCTCGATGGCGAAAGCGCGCTCGTCAAAGGCGGCGCAACCTTCAGGGAATGTTTGAGCGGGCTGACGCTGGCCGTCGTTCCGGAGCGCGGTTTCAAGGAATTGCGGCGCCAGAATCGCGTGTTGAGCCTGCGCGGCAAGCCTGCGCTCACGACCGTCGAGGCCCACTTGACCGAAGTGGGCAAAGACGACGAGCGCCGCGAAGCGCTCGTTATCGACCGCGTCATAGCGCTCAAGCCCGGCGCCGCGTGCCCGAACGGCTCGTAGCGCCCGCGTCGAGAGGATCGTCAATCGCGCTGCCGCGCCGGAGCCGGCTGCACGAGAAATACCCGGCGTTCGGCCCGCGCCCCGCGCATCACTGCGCCTGCCGGCGCGGCGCCGAATTCCGCGCCGACGGGCGGTGGATCGTCGCGCACGAGCGCATAGTCCTGCGGCACCGTGAAGAGGTCCGGCGCGGGTTCGCTGCGCTGCACGTCGACGAGCTCGTAGGTCGTTTCACCGAAACGCGGATCCGAGGTGCGCCGCAGCACGACGGCTTCGAGATCGGGCGAATACCACTGCTCGGACACGACATCGATCGCGCGCTCGTTGCCGACGGCGCCGGCCGGAATCGTCCGCGTTTGCCGCGTGCCGTGTGCCGTGACGCCTTGCAGAACCTGATCGCCGAGGTCCTCGCTCGTGACGGACTCGGCCGCACCGCCGGCGCCGGCCGAAACACCGGGCCCGCGAAACGTTCGCAAGAACACGCGCGGGCCCGAGCCGGCCTCGGGAAGCGGCGGTAAAGGCGGCGGCGCGCTGTCCACCGCCGCACTCGTCGCGAACGTGAACGGCTGCAACTGCCGGGCCGTGTGATCGGCCGGATTCAGGAAATAGGTCGTGTTCGCAACGGGATCGTTGATCGTGACCATCGTGAGCGGCTCGTGCCCGGCTTGCCACATGCCGAAGGCGCGCACGGTTTGCTCGCGTCTCGTGCGGCCCGCGGTATCGCGATAGACCCGCGCGTCGTTGCGATTCACGATGCGGTTGCCGTCGGCCAGGATCTGTATCGACTCGGTCGCCGATCGTGCCGAATAGGGTTTGCCGGTGACGACCTTCCCCATGATGGCGCCCTCGCCCGCCACGATATCGACGGGGCCGCCCAGCGGCATGATCGGTCCGCCGCCGGCGACGAAGACGACATTGTCGGGCGGCGGGACGGGAGTGGCCGGGAATACCGCAGGGGCCGGTGGCGCGGCCGGGGGCACCGAGGCGGGCGGGGCCGGCGGCACGGTTTGCTGCGCGGCAGCGGCGGCCCACGCGGCCGTGCCGAGAATCAAAATCGCGAGTCCGATTCGTCGTTCGAGCATGTTCCTCTCCGGTCCTGGTCGCCAATGTTCGGTTGCGCTTCGGCGTCGCGGCACGCGCGCGGGCCTTCGGCCCCAGCCGCCGTCAGCAAGGTGCTTGCGGTATCGAAGCGAATGCCGCTCGCCAAACCATCCTCGCCGACGAGCACGTCGGCTTCGATCGTGCCATCGGTGCCCACCGCATGAATCGCGAGCGAAGACAGTGGGATGCGCACCCGCACGACGCTGTATGCCGCCGACGGCGAAATGGCCGGCCCGTAAAGCAGCGGCTTGAAGGTCGCCAGCATCTCGGCGCGCCCGGTCGCCGGCTCGAGCCCCTTGCCGGCGGAATCGGCCGCAACGACGGCGACGAGGCGCGCTTGCTCGGCCCCTAAGAAGGCACGCACGGCCACGGCGACGAGCAAGCCGACCGCAACGACCCCGATTGCTGCCGCCAAGCCGTTCCAACGGGGCGCGCCCCACTGCGACGGCCGGCCACGCGCGCCGAGCGAGCGAGCCCGTCCGGATCGCGCGGCATGCTCTCGAAATGCCTGGCGCAGTGCGGCCTCCGAGTCTGCGCGCGACGCCATGCCGCGCAGGGCCGAGCGCAAAGCGGCAAGATCGGCGTCGAGCCGCCCGTAGTCGTTTCGGCCCTGCGTCATGAGCACACCTCGCTGGGATTCAAATCGCGCGGAGGAAGGCCCGAGTCCGAGGACTTCGGCTCCTCGGTCGTCCGCGCGGCAATGCGTTCGGCGTCCGTATCGAGCGACGCCGCGAGCAAAGTCCGCGCCCGGTGCAAGCGAGAGCGTACGGTGCCGATCGGGCAGCGCAGCACCGCCGCCGCTTCGACGTACGACAACTCCTGCAGATCGCACAGCACGAGCGCCTCTCGGTACCCGAGTCGGCAACCTGGCGATCGCGGCGCGTAAGCGCTCGAGTCGCTGCTCCGCGTGCATGCAGTCTTCGCCGGCGCAGGGCACGACTTCGTCGGGCGGCTCATTGCTCCAGCGCCTGTCGTGCCGGAGACGATCGAGGATCACGTGCCGCGCACAGCCATAGAGCCACGCCCGGGCCGTGCCTTTCGCCGCATCGAAGCGTGCCGCATTTTCGAGCACGTTCAGAAACACGTCCTGCGTCGCATCCTGGGCGCTCGAGCGCGATTTCCCGATCGCAAGGGCAAAGGCTTGCACCTCATGCGCATGGCGACGGTAGAAGGCGACAAACGCCTCCTCATCGCCGCCCGCCACACGCTCGAGCAGCGAGGCATCGTCGGAGCCGGCCCAGTGATCGTCGTCTTCGTGCATCGCTCGTGCGTCCTCGTTAAGCTATTCGGCCGAGCACTCCGAAAAGTTCCAGGACCCGCCTCCCGCGGTCGCCCTATCTTACGTCTCGGCCCGAGCCCGCCATTTGGCGCTCGAACGCCTTCGGCGCCGGGGCAACCGGCGCGCCACTCGAGAGAAGAAAAGATGTTTATAAACAATCAGTTCAATACCCCATACCGCAGCTTTGGGCTGGTAGCGAGCCTCATGCTCGGGATGGCCGCGGCAGTTGCGGCCGAGCCCCCGGCCGTCCACGAAGCTTGGGCGCGGGCCACCCCGCCGGGCGTGACGACGGGCGCCGTCTATCTCACGCTCGTGGGCGGCACGGAAGCCGATCGAATCATCGGCGTGCGGACGGACGCAGCGGCCACCGCGCAGCTGCACACGGAGACGAGCGAAGGCGGCTTGCTCACGATGAAGAAACTCGACGCGCTGGCGATCCCCGCCAAGACCCGCGTCGAGCTCGCGCCCGGACACGAGCACGTCATGCTCATGGGCTTGAGGGGACCGCTGAAGCCGGGCGACACGATCCGGCTCACGCTGACGTTCGAGCGAGCCGGGGACGTTGCGATCGAAGTCCCGGTGCGCGACGCACGCGGAGCGAGCGCCGTAATGCACCATGAGCATGCCATGCCCAACGACGCCCACCCTCTGCATTCCGCATCGCACGACTCGGAAACCTCTGGGCACTAGAGCACTCTATCCCTTGTAACGTCCACCAACCCGTATCCGGAAGAACGATTTGAGCGAGCCCCGCCGCAACCGTATTTGGCTCTTTGTATTGCCCGCGCTCGCGGCATTCGTCGTCGGCGGCGCAATCAGCGTGCGCCTCATGCGTACGCCCCCGCCCCCGCCCGCCCCGCCCGTGCCGAAGATCAACGGCGTCGTGCTGCCGGAGCCGAAACCCCTGACGCCATTTAAGCTGGTGGCATCGGATCACTCGGCCTTTGCACCCGACAACTTCAAAGGTCATTGGTCGTTCGTCTACTTCGGCTACACATACTGCCCCGACGTGTGCCCGCTCACGATGGTCGAGCTCGCCGACGTGAAACGGCGCCTAGCCGGCTCGCTGCCGGACCTCGGCGAGCAGTACTACCTCGTCTCCGTGGACCCCGCGCGGGATACCCCCGAGCGCATGAGCGAGTACGTGGCTTATTTCGACTCGGAGTTTCACGGCCTAACGGGCCAAGACGACGAGATCGGCAAATTCGCGCAACAGGTCGGCGCGTTCTATCTAAAGCCGTCAGGTCAAGACAAAAAGTCCTATGTCGTGAGCCACAGCTCGACGATCACCGTCCTCGACCCCGAAGGCAGGTTTCACGCGGTCTTCTCCGCGCCGCACACGGCCGAGCAAGTCGCCGCGGATTTCGAAAAGATCGTAGCTCATTACCGCCAGATCCACCCGCCGAACAGCCAATAGCGGCGCGGCGGTCGACGGCCGGCGTGAAAAGTGGCTCGCGGGTGCGTAGACTCGCAAGGGTCCGTTCCGAACTCCATTAGAACTACAAAGAGAAGGAGCCATGGACGAAGGGCGACAAAAACGTCCCACGCGGGCCAGATTCTCCGACGATGCCTCCGACGTGTTGCTGTTGAAGCGCATCGTGCATGGCGATCGCGATGCCCTGAGGGCGCTCTACTCTACTTACTACCACCCGCTGCTGCGGTTCCTGTACCGGATGACGGGGCAGCTCGACCTCGCAAGGGAAGCGATCAACGGCGTGATGCAGGTCGTCTGGACGAATGCCGGCTCTTTCGGCGGCCGCTCGTCGGTAGCGACCTGGGTAATGGGCATCGCCTACCGAAACGGGTTGAAGGCGCTCGACAGCTCGCGGCCCTGGACCAAGCGCTTCGCGAGTCGAGACTTCGACGAGCCGATCGAAGGCGGCGAGATCACGACGGGACTCGCGAGTGAGGTGGATCTGCAGGATGTGCTCGATCGGGCACTCACGCGTTTGTCGCCCGAGCATCGCGCCGTCGTGGAGTTGAGCTATTTCTACGGCTGCTCGTGCGACGAAATCGCCGTGATCGCCGGTTGTCCGGTCGATACCGTCAAGACACGCATGTTTCACGCGCGTGCACAGCTCGGCAAGCTCTTACCCGCACTCGGCAAGGACGGCCAGCTCGCGTGAGCGCCCATATCTCCCACGACCGTGCCTTCGAGCTGCTGCCATGGCTCGTCAACGGCAGCTTGGCGGGCAGCCAGCGCGACACGATCGAGCAGCACACGCGCGACTGCCTGGTTTGCCGTCGCGAGCTCAAGCAGCAGCAGCGACTGCGCAGCGCCATACTCGCACAGCCCGCGGTGCACATTTCGAGGCAGAGCGGTTTCGACAAGCTGCTGCAAACGCTCGACGAGCCGCCCATTATCCCCGTCGTCCGCACCCCTGCGGGGCGTTCGGCCCGGCAAATGCCGTCCTTCGCTCGCTTCGCATTCGTCGGCACGACCGGCGCGATACTGCTCGCGGGACTGCTTTGGCTGGTGCCGCCGTTCAGCACAAGCATGGGTCAAAGCGGCGGATATCGAACGCTCCCGGAAATCGCGGGCGAGCGGGATCGAGCACTCGACATCGCGTTCGTCGATTCCGTCATGGCTTCGCAGATGCAAGACGTCCTGACCGAGATCGGCGGCGAAATCACGGCGGGCCCGAGCGACATCGGTCGTTACACCGTGAAGCTCGAAAACCGCCAGCTCACGGGCTCGCAGCTGCGCGATCTTGCCACCAGGCTCACCGCCGATCCGCGTGTGCGGTTTGCCTTTCCTAGCCCAGGGAAAGCTACGCCACGTTGATCCGGCGTCGACGTGCGCCTGCACGCATGGCGGAAAAGCATGGAGAGAGCGCAGTGAATCAGCTTCAACGCTTGCTTTTGGCGATCGCAATCATCGCCGTCGATGCGGCGCTGTTCGTCGTGCCGTTCGCGGCCCTTTTCCTCGCCTACGTGATCGTCGCGAACCCCAAGTGGTTTCGCGATTTTCTGAACGGCCTAGATCGCTCGGAGCCTTGATATGGACGTGCACTCCGCACTCGATCGGTTCATGCGCGCAGCAGACCTGCTCGAGGCGAAGAAACTCCTGATGGAGCAGCAGGACGTGCTGCTGAGCGACGCGGGCATCGAATACGTAAAGCAGCAGATCGCCAATACCGCGCCGGGCTCCGACACCGCCGCCGTGCTCGCGCTCAAAGGCCGGGCCATTCTCGAGGCGCGGGACATGAGCATCGCTTACGCGCTCGGGTCGATGTTTCTCTCGCTGCATCCGGACCCCGTATCGGAGTCCGTGGCCGAGAAGCTGGCGGGTGTAACGTCGCCGGATGAGATCGAATCGCTCAGATCCGGCCAAGACGCAAGAACGGCGGCCGAGATGCGCCATGTCGCGACGGCCGTGCGACTCAAGAACGACCTCCAAGCAGAGATTGGCGCCGACCTCTACACACCTGGCGACAGCCGGCGCTCGCGGGCATGCCGTGTGCTGCTGCAACTGTGCGACGTGCGCGTCGATCCCGAGACGTGGGCGGCTGTCGCGGGCGAGCTCGCCAACGCCATGGCAGCGGAGGTCGATGGATCCCCTGCGACGATCGCCGAGTGCATCGAGCTCTACGAAGCCGTGCTCGGCGTGGCGCCCCGGCGCGAAGACCTCGCGGCACGCGCGCATCACAGCCTCGGCCTCATGTACATCCAGCGCGCGGCAGCAGGCGAGCCTGGCGCTCGAGAGCGCGCATTCGAGCACTTCGCTGCAGCGCTGACGTTGAGCGCAGGGCGCGGCGACGCAAAGGGGCAGGCCCGGATACTCGTGGCCCTCTCCAAGGCGCTGCTGTCGGGCACCGACGCCGGCCCGGTCCGCGAGGCCGTCGAGCGTCTCCAAGAGGCCGTGGCGCTGACGCGAGACTCGCCCGAGGCGATGCCGGAGCTGCTCGCGGCCCAGCAAACCCTCGAGGAAGCGTACCGGCGGCTGGCCGCCTATGTGCCGCACGACCGCTACCGAGTCGTCCCCCGGTTTGCCGACTACGGAGTCATGCTCGAGCGCAGAACCGCGGGGCCGGGCTATAGCCTCGAAGAGTGGCTCCGTCCGAGTGAATCGGCCGCGTTGTGGAGCGAGCAGCTCACGGTCGAGTGCTTCGACACCGCCGCCGATATGCCGTTCGCCGGCCTCATGGCGGCGCGCCGGCACACTGTCGGCTCGCTGCTTACGAACGGCCGGTTGTCTTGGGAGATACTGGACGAAACGTCCGACGATCTCGTTTTTGGCTGGCGAGTCGCAGGCGACGCCGGAATCGAGGACCAGGAAGCCATCGTGCGCGGCATGCGGGGTGAGACGGCGCTGTTCCTGGTCGGGTTTCGTGCGCGACGATTGCTTCGCGACGACGAGCGAAGCGCCTGGCGCGTGCGCCTCTCGACGCTCGACCTCGCGGCGACGGAGGCTCCCGCGGCCCGCGCCACCGCGGTGCCGGCAACGACCGAGATCGAAGAGCGTATCCAACGCCTGAGCGCGCCGCCGACCGCGTCTGGCGCGGACCCCGTCGCGCTATGCCGCTCCGTGCTCGACGACGTTCCGCCGACGCAGCTTCCGGAACCCTACGCCCGATTGCTCACGCTGTGTGGCCGACATCTATCGAGAATCGCAGATGCGGACTCGGCAACGCTCGATTTGGCCGTCGCGGTGATGCGCCGCGCCGTCGAAGCGGCCCCGCCGAAAAGCGAGCCGTGGGCCCGCGCCCTGACCGAGCTCGCGAAAGCTCGAATGCGCCGCACAGTGCTCGACGCGTCGCCGGACATCGCACCGGTAGTCATCGCGCTACGCGCCGCCATGGCAGTGTTTGCCGAGCTCGATCGAAGGGCGGAATTCGCTGCCGCGGTCTATCAGATCGGCAATGCGCGCCGACTCACGGCCGATTCGCCCGCTGCACTCAAAGAAGTGCTGCACCTTTACGTCGAAGCGCTCAGATACCAGCCGCCCGACGCCGACCCGGTGGGTTGGGCCGAAACCACTGTCGCGATGGGCGACGTCTTCGCGCTGATATTCGGAGAAACTCAGGACGCCGAAGCTCGCGCGCAGGCAAGGGCGGCCTACGAACGCGTGCTTTCGGCAGTGGAGAATCAAACGGACTTGTCGAGCCGAGCCGACGGCGCGCCGTCGGCGGCAACGCGTGCCTCTTCGGGTCTGCAGGCTCTCGGCGGTTACATGTGAGCACGGCGCGACCGGCGAGGCCCGCCGAGTCGCGAGGCGAGCGGATCAGGCGTGGCGCTCGTGCGCGCCGAACTCGGAATCGAGCTCGAGCCTGTCTAGAATCGCATCCCACCCTTGGCGAACACTCGGATACTTCGGTATCCAATGGCTTGCGAGGCGAAGCTTGCGGTTGGAGATTCGGACCGATCGCGCGACCAGCCGGCCGAGCGATCCGAAAAACGGCGTGACCCAAACCGGCGGCAGTTTCGGCCGATCGATACCGATGGCCGTCGCCAACGAATCGACGTACTCGCGATGCGTTACGGGCTCGTCGTCCACGACGTTGTAAGTGCCAGCCGGCAACGTGACCGCCGCCGCCGCCGCCCTGGCTGCGTCGTCGTGTGAGATCGAGGAAATGTACGCATTCGGGCGTCCCGGCAGCGGAGCTCTACCGCGCTGAACCCATTCGATGAGGTCCACCGTCTGCAGCGCATCGATGCCGTAGAACGCACCGAAGCGCAGCACCACGCTCACGCCACCGCTCTCGGCGAACCGCCGTGCCGAGGCCTCGGCGTCGAGTAACGATACGTTGTAGCGAGCCGGCTTCAAGGGTGTCGTCTCGTCGATCCACTCGGGGCCGCAATCGGGATAGGCCGGCGCGAAAGACTCCTGCACGAAGCGCGGCACGTGGGCGGCGAGACAGGCGTCCACGAGCACGCTCGAAGCGACACTTCGCAGCCGGTCGTTCTCGCGCCACGCCCAAGGCATGAACATGAGCGCCGTCGAGCGCGGCATGTGCGTTGCGAGATTCACGACCACGTCGTGACCGGCGACGGCTGCTTGCACGGCCTCCTTGTCGAACAGGTCCACGTGCACGGTCGTCGCCCCTTGTCGCTCGAGCACGGCGCGTGCCACGGGGGAGCGAACCACGGCCGACACGGTATGCCCGGCGTTGCGCAGCACCGGAACCAGCCGGCGGCCGACCACACCGCTTGCGCCCGTGACGAAGACCCTCATGGCGAGCTCTCCTTTGCTCCCGGCACGACGCGGACGCAGAGCACCGCCTCGCCGTCAGCCGTCATTGCTGTCATGTCGAACTCCATTTCGAAGCCTCTGCGTAATTTGACCACGAGAGCGCATGCAATGTCCGCACTCTCGGGAAATTTCTGATGCGACTGTCGCCGTTGTGCGACGCTCACGCGCTTTCACGCGTGATGCATCGCCACGAATCGACGCTCGCCTGAGCGATCCGTCTCGTGCAGCGTGAGGTTCGCGACTTCCGGCCTCGTCGGGTCGACCGCGAGCTTGCCGCCCGCGCTCGACCTTCCCGCGGTCCGCGAGCGGGCACTTTCTTCATGTCGGGGAGTCCGGACAACACGACGAGAACGGGCGGATACGTGCCGGCCAGCACCGTGGTACCGGCGGAGGGCTCGGCGAATCGCCAGAAGTGCACTGCCTCTCTCACTCTGCGGGGCTAAGCCGCCGAAGCCTCATGTTGTTTTGCGGCCGTGACGAGCACGTGTTCATTCAGCAAGCCCGCATCGTGGAATTGGGTGAGGTGCCGACGCACGGTGGGCGTCACGACCTGTCCACGACATACGAGCAGCATTCCGGTCTTCGTGCGCATATCCTCGTGGATCGTCATCCCGTCTTTGACCTCCTTGGCGGGAAGTCGAAGAACCTTGAGCACTTCGGCATCCTCGACGCAAGTGCCAAAGGCCGCCAACACACTCGGGTCGAAACGTTTCGATTGAGCACGGAGGTTTTCGTGGATCGACGCATCGGACCAACCCTGATTCTTGAGCTCGTCATATGCGAGCACGAGGTGCAGAATCCGCGACCCGATCGGAATATCGGCCCCCTTTCGGCCGTCGCCCGGAGGACCTGCGCCGTCGAAGTGCTTGTGCTGATAGAGAAGAGTGTCGGCGACGTTCTCCAACCGCGGAATGTTCTTGATCAGGTTAGCGCCGAGCACGGGATGAGCCGCATATTCGAGTCGCTCCGTAGTGCTGAGCACGGTACCCTTCGAAACCTTCTCGAGAAGCTCGGAGGGCATCCCGACGCAACCCAGCAAAGCGAGGGACACCGCGGTGTCGAGCTCCCATTCGCAAACTCCACCAAGCTTTTCGGCAATCTGCCTAGCCTTGGCACGCAGCCGATCCGTTCGACCGAAAGCGTCGGGCTTGACGAGCGATAGAATCTCGACCAGAACCTTGACACTGCCGTTCAGCGTCTGCTCGAGAAGCTCCTTCTCGGCGACGACGAGCTGATGTTGACGGATCCCGGCGACCAGGACGTCGCGTAGCGTGTCGGGATCGGTTGGCTTGGTGAGGAAGCGAAATATCTCGCCCTTGTTCACGGCGTCGATCGCCGTTTGCTGATCCGCATTGCCGGTAAGCATCACACGTACGGTGTCCGGCGCGAGCTGCCGCGCGGCGCCGAGCAGCTCCACGCCGTTCATCCCGGGCATGCGCATGTCCGAAACGACGACGGCAAACGGGCCTTGCGACTCCAGCATGCCTAACGCGCGCTTGGGGTCCTCGCACGTAGACACTTCGAATTGTCCCCGCAAAGTGCGCTGAATAGCCGTCAAAACATTCGGCTCGTCGTCGACGAAAAGCACTCTCTTGTTCACGTTGTCGTCTCGTTCAGGATGGTTTGCGCAATCGCGTGCCACGCGGGCAGTCTGCCGGAGCAACCAGCGGCATCGATGACGTCTGTTATCACGGCGCTTTCTGGAGACCCGTCTTCGTCCGTGGCCTCGTGGACGAGCGCGTTCGCAACGTGCACCGCCGTGAGCGGCACGAACTTGTCGACGGCGACGTGCTGCGGCTCGTGATGAAAAGCCACGGCCTCGACCGTGTCGTCGGGAAGCCCCCAGAGTCCGAGCAGATAGCCCCCTACATGGGCATGAGTCGCGCCGAAGACCTCCGTTTCGGCCACGAAGTGCGGAACACGGCGGCGCGCCGCGGTGGCGAGCGCCGTCTCGAACGAATCACCCAAGTACGTCGCGAGGATGAGCTTTCCGATGTCGTGCAGGATCCCGGCTTGCAAGGACTCTCCGACCGTTGCTCGGTCCGCTCCCTCGGATTTCGCGATGGCCGCGGCAATCGAGCCCACGAGCAAGCTGTGACGCCATAGCTTCTCGAGCGAAAAGCCGGCCGTTTCGGGCTTGAATTGGGAGAATGCCGAGTTGGAAAGCACGAGCGACTTGATGATCTCGGTCCCCAGCAGCGTCACGGCCTGCTCCACCGTCTCCACACGCCGGCCCAATCCGAAAAACGCGGAATTGACCAGTTGCAGGACCTTGGCCGACATGGCCAGATCGCCGGAAACGATCTCGGCTATGCGCCGGACCGACGGGTCCGGACTGCTCAACTCGTCGTTGATGCTGGCGTAGCTCGATGGAAGGCTCGGCAGAACGCCGATGCCGGCAACGAGCTCGGTGAGCTTTGCGTCGTGAAGCAGTTGCCGCAAGGTCACCACGCGAGCGATCGTTCTACGCAGCGCCTCGGAATCGCACGGTTTCGCAAGGAACTGATGTGCGATCCCGGCCGAACGCACGGCCGACTCCTGATTCGAGTGGCCGCTCAAAACGATGCGTGCGACGGCGGGATGAGAGTCTCGAATCCGGCACAGCAGCTCCGCGCCGGTCATCTCCGGCATGCGCATGTCGGTGATGACGACGTCGAACGGCTCCTTGTCGATCAGGGCAGTGGCTTCCCTGGGGCCGATCGAGAAGGACATATCCCACTCGTGCCGCATGGGCCTCAGCAGGCGCTGAAGACCTTGGAGAATGTTTGGATCGTCGTCGACAAACAGAACTCGCAGCATGCTGGCAGACTCTCCGCGCAGGATTCCTGTGCGGAGCCGGCCGGCCACGCACCGCTTACAAACGCCGACGCAACACCAAGCACTGCGCCAACCCTAGCGTAGCGGCGCCCGGCCACGGGCTTGTGTGAAGGGGCTCACGATTCGTTGTAGTTACGAACTGTGCCACCGACGACTGATAGCGCTTTCGGTACAATGCCGATGGCGACATTAGGGCTAAGCCCGTGCGACAGGCGCGCCCCCGATAACACCGTGGTGGTGGATTGGTGACGGGGCGGCGGCAGCGCCACGCAGCTCTCGACTTGATCGGCGTTCCACGGCGGGCCGGAGGGAAGCCCCCGGACGACGTCGCAGGCGCCGGGCTGGCCTTGCGAGTCGGCGGTCGCTAGTCGATCCCTTTGCAATCGGCCCCGAGCCATTTTCCGGTCAGCTTCATTGCAACCGTTATCGACTTCCCCTGGTCCGTGCCGACGGTATCGATCGTCCCCTCGACGCTGGTCGGAGAACGCGCATCGATGTGCATCCGGGCAGTGGTCGTGCGAGCGCCCGAGCATTCGACCGTCGAGTCGAGCGTCGACTTCGAATTCGTCGTCAAAGTCTGCTTGCACTTGGCACCGGAGTCGTCGTCCATCAGGAACGTCGATTGCTCGAACTTCTCCTGGGTCATGCACATCTGTGTCATCCGCGTGTGGGCGGCCATCATGGACTGCATCATCTTCTCGACCTGCGCTTTCTGCTCGGGCGTCAGCTTGCTCGTGTCGAACGCCGGCATCTGCCCGGCGATCTGCATGCTGGTCGTGACCTCCCACAAGCCCATCTTGACGTCCAGCGCCGGCGCATCCGCCACAGCGACAGCGGCTACCGAGAGTGACACCGCAAACGGCAACAAGCGACCGACCGTCCTCATGGCACGCTCCTTCAGAGTTCGTTGTTGATCAGGAAGCACGCCGCTCGGGACACCGTCGTCGTTGGCGGGCATGCCGGCACATTGTGGTCGTCCATGGCTGGAAAAGAAACAACGAACGAAATAGTCGCTGCGGAGGCGGAGCGCCGGGCGAAGGGGCGTTGCTCTCGTAAGTGGCCAGCGCGGCATCGGCACGGGCCTCGGCGGCCGTTACGCGCGCCCTCCCCCCGCTGCCGAAACCGGCCCATGACAACGCGGGCGTCGAGCTCCAGGCACGGCTCGAGCTTTCACCGAGCTCGCTTGCGTCGCCGGCAATGAAGCCGATGAAGCCAAGTGATCGTGAGTCGCGGGAACAGTTCCCGAGCAACTCGGCAGCGCTTTGAGTTTGTTGTTGAGCGGTGCGTTTGCTGCACGCCTCGCGTATGACGGCCGCGAGCAGATCGGCGCCGTGTGCGGTGCCGCGAGGACGTTGCTCGACTCAGCGACGCTCGCCGCCTTGGACATACGCAGGCACGGCGCAGAGCGTCCCAATCGAAACCTGGCGCAAAGCGTGGTAAATGGCATAGTCGTCAGCCTAGGCGCTCGATGGGAGGCATGGGACTAGTGGCCGCCACACAAAGTCGGTAGAGCAAGGAGTGGAACGCACTTCGCATCAGGCCCACGGCCTCAGGCTGCAAGGGCACAAGGAAGCGAGCACCCTCACGCCGCTCGAATCTGCGCCGCTGCCGAACGTGCTCGTGCTGCCGCTCGAAGCAGGCGTCGCTGTGCGCGACATCCGTCCTGCGGTTCAGAGCGGCGAGCGCGTGCTGCGCGGACAGCCTCTGGTGCAAGGCGGCGGCGCCCTGAGTACGTGGACACATGCGAGCACATCGGGTGTGGTGCGATCGCTCGAAACGCGCCCGGTGGGTCACGCCCGCCGGCGCGAAGCGCTGTGCGCCGTGGTGGAGGTCGACGGCGAGGACGAGTTGTGGCCCGAGATCAAACCGCCCGATCCGCTGCAGTGGGACACGCCCGACGCGCTCGCGGCCGCGCTCTCGCGCGCGGGTCTCGCCGGCCTCGGCGGTGCCGTGTTTCCGACGGGCGTGAAGCTCGCCGCGGCCTTGCGCAGACCGATGCGGGCCGTCATCGTCAACGGGGCCGAATGCGAGCCCTATATCAGCTGCGACGACATGCTCATGCGCACGGCGCCGCGCGAAGTGGTGAGCGGCGCGCTCATGCTCATGGCGCTGACGGGCGCAAAGCACGGATTCGTCGTCATCGAGGAAGACAAGCCCGAGGCGCGGCAAGCACTGGAGCGCGAGATCGGCGCACTCGGCGCCGAGCGGCCGCTGACGCTGGTGATCGTTCCGGCCATGTACCCGGCCGGCGGTGAGCGTCAGCTCATCGAGGGACTGACCGGGCACGAAGTGCCGTCGCTCGCGCGTCCGACCGACATCGGCTACCTGTGCCAGAATGTGGGCACTGCGGTCGCGCTTGGCCGGTTCCTGCAATCCGGCCATCCCGTGACGAGCCGTGTCACCACGATCACGGGAGGGGGTATCGTGCGGCCGTGCAATCTCAATGTGCGCCTCGGCACGCGTATCGCGGACTTGGTCGGCGCCTGCGGCGGCTACGGCGCACCGGTCGCACGGCTCATCGTCGGCGGCAGCATGATGGGGCTCGCCATCGACAGCGACTCGGTGCCCGTCACGCGCGCCACCAACTGCGTGATCGCGGCGACCGCATCGGAAGTGCGGCGCGACGACGTTGCACTACCGTGCATACGGTGCGGTGCCTGCAGCAACGCGTGCCCGGCCAACCTCATGCCCCAAGACCTGCACCAGGCGATCGAGCACAGTCGTTTCGACGCGCTGGAGCCGCTCGGTCTATTCGACTGCATCGAGTGCGGGTGCTGCGACGTCGTCTGTCCGAGCCACATCCAACTCACGGAAAGCTTGCGGCACGGCAAGCAGCAATTCGTGCAGGCCATGGGCCTCGATGCCCGTGTGCGATGGTTCGACGAGCGCGAGCGGCTGCGGCGTGAGCGAGTCGACCTCTTCGAGGCCGTACACACAAACGATGCTGCGCAACAGCCGCAGGCGTTGCGTCAACGCCTCGAAGCCTTGGCGCAGATCATCGCGCACAGGGGCCATTCGCCCGGGGCCACCGAGACCTGAGGCATAAGAGAAAGGTACGCCATGCACAACATCCGCGACATTCTCAACGACAAGGGCCCTACCGTCTGGTCCGCGTCGCCCGACGAATCGGTGCTCGACGGTATCCGCCGCATGGCCGAGCACGACTTGGGCGCATTGCTCGTCATGAAGGGCGACGAGCTCGTGGGTTTTTTCTCCGAGCGCGACTACACGCGCAAGGTGATCCTTCGAGGACTGCGCTCGGAGGACACTCCCGTGAGCGCCATCATGAGCACGCCCGTGCTCACGATCTCGCCCGACGCGACGGTTCAACAGGGACTGACGCTCATGACCGACAAAGGCGTGCGCCATCTGCCGGTGACGGACGGCCCGACCGTCATCGGCATGGTATCTATTCGCGACCTCGCGAAGGCCGTCGTCGACGAGCAGCAGGTGCTCATCGAGCAGCTCGAGCGCTATCTCGCGCGCTGAGCGAACGCGTGTCCGGTCTCGGCCCTCTAGTCGCTCGAGACCGAGTGCGATTTAGCCGGCAAGACCCCTTTGAAAAACTCCCGCGAACAGTCGAGGGCCGCGACTCGCTCCTCGTAGCGACACCCGCGTATTTCCCACGGCTCGTCGCTCGAGCTCGCGCAAAGATTCAACGCATTCACCTTCCGCTCGCCGAAAGCCGCGATCTGCAGCTCGGCTTCTCGCGTATCGAGCCTGCCGAGCAGACTCCCCTCGCGGATGAGTCCTTCGACGTGCTCACAGAGCAGCTGGATCGTCTTCTCGAGCACCCCTCGCTCCCGCTGTACGGATGCACCCGACAACGGCCTGGCGCCCTCGGTAGTCGCCGGCTCCGCCCGCTTCGGGACGCGAGCGGCCTCGATCTCGCGTCGCTCTCCTTCGAGCTGCCGCACCCAATCTTGCAGTGCGCTCAACACGCCATCGTAGTAGCCAAATGTATATTGAGCATCGAGATGTTTGGCGAGCTCGGAAGGCTTGAGCGACTCGGAAATCGCCCGTAACGCGTCTCGCGTTCCGTTCCTCGCGCCGAGCACGTAGCTGCGTCGCTCGGGGCGAGGCGCGTTGCCGTCGGCAATGGCTGCCCGGTAAAGCTTCGGCAGGCGATGACTCTCGGGGTCACCTAGCGCCTGATGGCGCAGCGCGTCGTAAGGCATTGGCACATCCGTCGTTGTTTTTATTATCGAAGGCCGTAACGAAGTATAGCGGCTTCACATGGCTCTCGTCAGCTTCCCGCCTTTCGCTGGACGCCCGAGCACCGGCAGGCGAGCCGCGGCCGAGTCTCGCGGCGATCCGCAATCTGAGCCAGAGCGCTCAGGCGTCGATGACGCCGGAATCGTGGACCACCTTGCCGTCGACGATCGTGAGCACCGACCGGATCTTCTTGATCTCCTCGTCCGGGACCGCAAAGTAGTCCCGGTCGAGAACGACCAAGTCCGCGAGCTTGCCGGGCTCGATCGAGCCGATGCGGTCCTCCATCCTGAGGAACCAGCTGTTCGATCGCGTGAACAGGGACAAGGCCTCTTCTCGCGTGAGTTGTTGGCCGGGATTGACCGCCTGACCGAAAGAGTTCAGTCCCGTCGTCGCGTAGTAGATGTGTTGCCAAGGATTCAGCGGCGCGATGTGGACGCCGTCACCGTGGATCCCGACTTGGATGCCGTGGTCGACGATCGTTCGAAACGGCGGTCCCGCGACTTGGCTCGGATCGCTGGAGGTCACCCAACGGAAGGCGCCCATTTCCACGCCGCATCCCAATCTCTGCAGCCGGGACAGCAACTCGGGCGTCACTTCGGGAACGTGGTGCACGACCCAACGCAGGTCGGCGATGCCGTATGCACCGTCCATTGCCTCGTAAGCCTCGACCACCTGCGTGAGCTGCGCGAGGTTTTGGACGCTGTTCTCGTTGCGCCAGTGCGCGGCGGCCACGAGGCGCTGAGCTTCGAGCCAGGCCGCACCGGCCGACAACGGTGCGGCCCACTCGCCGATGGCGCCGGTTCGCAACATGTCGTCACCGAAGAATTGAAATTGATTTCTCAACCGCTCATGAAGCTCCGGCAGTGCCGGGTCGCTTTGATTGTGCAAAAAGTTGATCTGTAGGCGAACGCTCGTGCGCCCCTCGCGATTCAGCTCGATCCAGGGGTCGTACATCGTGTACTGATCGAGATTGGACAAAATCTGCGCGGGGTGCAGAGGCCCCGGCGTCGGGAACAGCACCTGATCCAAGTGAGTGGTGAGGCCCACGCTCACCGAATAGCTCATCGCGTCGAGCGCGCTGCGCTTACGATCTTCGAACGTCTGCAGGCGGCGTAGGTAGTACAGCGCCGTGGCCGACGGCCCCCCGCCGACGAACCCCGCCGCGGCAATCGCGCCGTCGTCGGCCACGTCGACCTTGACGACATCGGGATGCACGGGCGCCGCCGCATCGGCCGCATCGAAGAACTGCTTGGCGAGGCTGTTGACGGCGCATGGCCCCGTGAATCGCTCGTAGAGAAATACCGGCCGATCCGGCACGGCTTCGTCGAGCTCTGCGAGCGTCGGGTGCCGGTGCTCGGCCCATTGGTTGGGATGCCAGCCGCCCATCGAGGTGATCCATTGCCCCTCGGGCACTTCCTTGCGCCGCTCGGCCAGCGCTTCCTGGACTTCCCGAATCGAAGTCGTGTTCTCGAGAATCGTGTGGAAGCCGGGCCGGTTCGCAAGGCTCACGATATGAATGTGGGGCTCGACCAGCCCGGGAACGACCGTGCGCCCGCCGAGATCGATCACTCGTGCGCCCGCGGGCGGCGCCCCACCGCCGACGCTCGCGAACAGACCGTTGCGAATCACGACGCTGTCGGCGACGGTGCCTTGCCCATCGACGGTATGGATCCGCCCGTTCACGAGCGCCAATCCCGAATCCGCGCCCGAGCCGGTCTCGGGCGCAGGCGCAGTCGGAGCGCACGCCGAGCCGGCGACGGCCGTCGCGCCCGCCACGCCCAAGGTCTTTAGAAATCCACGCCGCGACGTGCGGTCGCGATGGCTGGTGTCGCTCATGAGGTCCCCCGATCCGCGCTTGAGTGGAGCGTCGACGGGCACGGTGAACCCGTCCGAATCAATGAATCATACTCCGTCGCGATCGTCGAGACTTTCGTTCGCCGTCGCGCCGTATGCGGTAAGCTCCTTGCCGTGCGGTCGAAAACAAGAATGAAACACCGAGGGGAGATCGCCGTGATCAAGACTCTTTGCCTATTTGGCTTTGCGCTCGTCGCACTGGCACCGAACGCCTTCGGCCAAGGCAAATACGACGACGCGCTGCTCGGCGTCAAGCGCCTGTTCGCCGACAACGAGATCAAGGCCTTGAGCCAGCCGTACGTCGGCATCGCAACGTCGAAAGGCATCGCCCCCGGCCTCTTCCCGATCGAGTCGACGGGCGTCTCCACCGCACCGATTCGGCAGGCAGCGGATGCATTCCTGGCTACGCTCACACCGACGCAGACGCTCAAGACCGTCTTTGCCGTCGACGATCCGGAATGGCGCAAGTGGTCGAACGTCGACAACGGCATCTACGTGCGACAGGGCACGAGCCTCGAAGAGATGACTCGCGCGCAGCGCGACGCAGCCTTCGGTCTGATGCGAAAGTCGCTGAGCGCGAAGGGCATGCAACTGAGCCTCGACATCATGAAGACGGATCAGACGCTGCGCGAGATCAACAACGACGAGCTGCGTTACGGCGAGGCCAAGTACTTCTTCACCGTGATGGGCAAGCCGTCGGCGCAAGAGCCGTGGGGATGGCAGCTCGACGGTCACCACTTGATCGTGAATTTCTTCGTGCTCGGCGATCAGGTCGTCATGACGCCGTTGTTCATGGGCGGTGAGCCCGTCGTCACGGAGTCGGGCAAGTATGCCGGCAACGCCATTCTGCAGGACGAGCAGAATCAGGGACTCGAGCTGCTGCAATCCTTGGACGGGGCGCAACGTAAGTCGGCGATTCTGGGCTTCGAGAAGACTCGCGATTTTCTCGTGGCCGGCGCCGGACTCGACAATCTGGTCTTGGACTATGCCGGCATCCCGGCTTCGTCGCTGACGCCGGATCAAAAGCTCAAACTGCTGGAGCTCATGAATCTGTTCGTCGGCAACTTACGCGAAGACCAGGCCCGCATTCGGCTGGATCAGGTACAGCTGCATCTGGACGAAACCTACTTTGCGTGGATCGGACACGGTGACGCCAATTCGGTGTTCTATTACCGAATCCACAGCCCCGTCATCTTGATCGAGTTCGATCACCAAAACCCGGTCGGCACGTCGCGGTTGCTGCCGGCCGGCGTGCCGACGCGGCAACACATCCATACGATCGTGCGCACGCCGAACGGCAACGACTACGGCAAGGATCTGCTGCGCCACCATCTCGAGCAGCATCCGCACGAGATCGCGTTCTAGGCCCAAATGACCGACACCGTGCTCGACGCTCTCCCCGAGGACCGCCGCGAAACCGTGCGAGCCGCGATCGCTGCGGCTTTCGGCCGAGCGCAACCGAGTGCCATGGAGCAGATTGGCAGCGGCGCTTCGGGCGCGCTGATTTGCCGTCTGCAAGTGGGGGAACGTTCGTTTCTCCTGCGCCTGGAACACCAACGCGACGATTTCGACCGTCGTGCCAGCTATGCGTGCATGCGAACCGCGTCCGACGCCGGCATCTCACCGCCTTTGCTTCACGCCGATGCCACCGCAGGCGTCGCCATCATGGACTTCGTGCCCTCGCAGTCGTTGTTCGACTATCCGAGCGGCCGGGAAGGATTGATGCGCGATCTCGGCGCACTCGTTGCGAAACTGCAAGCGACGCCGCCCTTTCCCGCCACGGCCGACTACCTGGAGGTCATCGCAGGTTTGTTGAGCGGACTCGCCGAGTCGGGCCGCTTCGAGCCGGGATTGCTCGATCCGCACCGCGACGGCTTCGAGCGCCTGGTGGCGGCTTATCCTTGGGACAAGGACGCGGCGGTGTCGGCCCACAACGACCTCAATCCCGGCAACATTCTGTTCGACGGGGAGCGGCTGTGGTTCGTCGATTGGGAGCTCGCGTTTCGCAACGATCCCCTGATCGACGTGGCGAACTTGATCAACTACCTCGCCCCCACGCGCGAGCTGCAGGACATCTTGTTGCGATCGTGGCAGGGCCGGGAGCCGGATTCGCTGCTGCGTTCACGGCTTCTTCTGGCGCGGCAATTCGTTCGTCTCGGTTACGCGTGCCTGACGCTCACGGTCGCCGCCGGCGGCGGCCCTGCCGCACCCGACGGCGACTTGACGGCGCCGAGCCTCAACGAGTTTCACGGCCTCATGGCGCAAGGGCGATTGCGGATGGGGACACCGGAAAACATGTATCTGTACGGCAAGGTGTACCTCAACGAATTTATGAGCCACCTCGGCTCGCCGGAATTCGAGGCAGCGCTGATCGTGGCGCGACGCGGATAGCGCGTCCGGAACGGACCCCGTCGTGCGCCATGCTTTGACAGAGTCGCGACAGGGCTATTAGGCTCTCCGGCAACATGGCCGCAAGGCCCGCATGGGGGATGAGTTCAATGAGAAGTCACACGCGGTCGCGGCGCGCAATCGGCGCCGTTTGTCTCGCCACTTTCGCTGCGCTCGTCTCGAGCCTCGCGGCAGCTCAGCAAAAGGTGCCGTTCCGTAACGGCATTCCCGTGGCACCGAGCGGGCTCGAAATTCCGCCGCTGCCCGACAAGCCCGTCTACTACAAGACCGCGGAAGGCCAGGACATCCGTGTGGTCGTGCTCACGCGCGGGCTCGAGCGTCCGTGGAGCATCGCGTTCCTGCCCGGCGGCGACATGCTCGTCACCGGAACGCGCCGGGCGATTGCGCCTCGTGCACGCCAACGGCGAGCTCGTCGCGCAGCCTGTCGCCGGCCTGCCCGAGATCAAAGCCGCGGGACTCGCGGGGTTGAGCGACGTGGTGCTGCACCCGAAATTCGCCACGAATCACTTCGTCTACTTCGGCTACAACAAGCCCGCCGCGGACACCACCGACATGCTCGCCATCGCGCGCGGCGTGTGGAACGGCAGCGCGTTGACGAAAGTCGAGGACATTTTCACCGCCCCCGGCACGACGGGCCGCGTGCGCATGGCTTTCGGCCCGGACGGCATGCTCTACGTCGCGACGTCGGGCGGCGACGCCCAGGACCCCAACACCTTGAGCGGCAAAACGTTGCGGTTGACGGACGACGGGCGGCGTGCCCAAAGACAACCCGTTCGTCGGCATGGCGGGCCACCGGCCCGAGGTCTACACGCTCGGCCATCGCAGCACGCTCGGGCTCGCGTTTCGACCCGGCACCAACGAGCTGTGGCAGGACGAGAACGGACCGAACGGCGGCGACGAGATCAACGTTCTGAAGCCCGGCGCCAACTACGGCTGGCCGCTGTGAGCCTCGGCCGCACGTATCCGGGCCCCTGGCAGTCGAAGGGCTTCTCGCACGAAGGGTTCGAGGACCCTGTCGTCTACTGGACGCCCTCGATCGCCGTCTCGGGGCTCGCGTTCTACACGGGCGACAAGCTGCCGAAATGGAAGGGCGACGTGTTCGTCGGCGCGCTTGCGCACGGGCGAGATCCCGGGCACGGGCCACCTCGAGCGCATTCTCTTCAACGAGAACATGGAGGAGCTGCGCCGCGAATCGCTGCTGACCGACTTGCGCCAACGCATCCGCGACGTGCGCATGGGGCCCGACGAGTTGCTGTACTTGCTGACCGACGAGGTGCAGGGCGCGATCCTGCGGATCGAGCCTGCGAACTGAGGAACATCAAGCCGGTCTTTCACGGACACGACCGCGGCATTGAGGCGAGAGGCCACCGTGCGGCGATCCGCCGCGGCCCGTGAGTTATGATCCTGACGGATGACCAGTCAGCGTCCGCCGGCCATACGCTACACGCGCACCGATGACGGAGCCGAGATCGCCTATTTCCGCCTCGGCCGTGGCCCGGCGATCGTGGAAGTGCCCCACGTGCAGATGTGCCACCTGCACAAGGAGTGGCGAATACCGACGGTTCGCGAGTACTGGCAGCGGCTCGCCCGGACCCACACCGTGGTTCGTTTCGACAACCGCGGCAGCGGCCTGTCGCACGGCGGACCACCTGACTACAGTCTGCCGGGTCTGGTCCGGGACCTCGAAGCCGTCGTGCGGGCCGCCGGCCTCGACCGGTTCGCACTCATAGGAAGAATCACCGGCTCGCTGCCCGCCGTACAATACGCGGCCGAACATCCCGACCGCGTCGGTCATCTCGTCTTGTGGAATGGATTCGTGCGCAACGTCGATCACGGCGAGGCGCCGCGTCTCGGCTCGCTGTTCACCATGGCGGGCGAAGATTGGGAGCTATTCACCGAGTCCATCTCCCAGGCCGCCACCGGCTGGCAGGACGGTGGGGCGGCCAGGGCCTGGGCGGATGTCCTACGCAGCTCGACCACACAGGCTTCGTTTCTGGCTGGTCTCGAAGCTCGGCGCAGCTGGAACGTGAGCAACGAGCTCAGCGCCGTACGCGCTCCCACCCTCGTGCTGCTGGACGAATGCAATCGCCTCGCGAGCATAGAGCGCTGCCGGGAGCTTGCCGCGGGCATCGGCAACGCACGACTGCATACCGTACGCGGCGAAAGCGGCATGCCGGGCGCGGACACGCTGGCCCTGATCGAACGATTCATCGGCAGCGCGGATGCGAGCGTCGAAACGGTAGCAGGCACGTGCATGCAGGCGCTGACGGCTCGCGAACGCCAGATCCTCGGGCTGCTGGCCAACGGGACCAGTAGCACGGACATCGCCGGGCACCTCGGCATCAGCGTCAACACGGTGACGCGGCACCTGACCCATATCTACGCCAAGGTGGGCGCACAGAATCGCGTTCAGGCGATCCGCCAGGCCCTCGAGCTGGGTCTGATTCAGTCCTGAGCCAAACCGTCACCGACCTTGGTGATGTTCCGACGTGAAATGTGCCGGAACTCGGTGACGATCTCGCCGGCGCCCACCGTCATGCTGCGCATGTGTGAACTGTGGAGGCAAACGTCGATGGACCATTTCATGAATGCTCTCAACACCCTGCTGCTGACCTGCGTCCCGGCGGCGCTCACGGCCGCCGCGGAGCCCACTGCAGCTTCGCAGGAACTTCTCGCGACCGACCGGGCCTGGGAAGCGGCTGCCGCTGCTGGTGACGTCGAGCGCGTGGTCACGTTCTGGTCGGAGGACGCGGTCAACTTCTTCCCGGGCGAGCCGGTCGCGCGCGGCCTCGACGCCATCATCGCGCTCGTTCGACGCTATCGCAGCGACGCGCGCTACTCTCTTCGGTGGCATTCCGACACAGCGCGGGTCGCCGCTTCAGGCGAGCTCGGCTATACCTCGGGAAGCTTCACGATGACGTTGGGCACGGACGACGGCGGAACCGTCACGCGCACCGGGCACTACGTGTGCATCTGGCGCAAGCTCGACAGTGGCGAATGGAAGTGCACGGTGGAGGCGAGCGTCTTCGACGCCTGACGCGGCGTGAGCTCACTCCTCGCCGAGGACCGACCGACCGTCAGCTGGCCATGAAACCGCCGTCGGGGCTCGTCTCGACCCCGGCGGCCCCGCGCTTCCTTCTCCCGCGTCGCGATTGGCTTGACCCTGACCCAGTCGTATGGCTATTGGTAGCGGCGTCCAATGGGGGAGGCACACCGTGAACCATTCGAAGACGTCGCCCTTGCGTCGACAGCTATTGAATAGAGCAACGATAGGTATGGGCCTCGGCATCACGCTTTGCTGGGCACTGCCGCTTGCCGCGCAGCAAAGCGTCGGTCGCGGCTGGCCGGTGTCGCGAAAGGCCGAATGGGTCGGCGCCGGCGTGCCCTTTCTACAACGTCGACGCGGCAACGGCGAAGGACGGCGCGACACCCACGGGAATCGACGCCGCTCGCCGCGCGACATCTTCACGAGCGACGATTTCTATCGTCGACCGCGAGCTTTGGCGCGATCCGCGCTATTTCCGCTGCAACAGCACGCCGGCGCTCGATTCGCAGTGGGGCGACTACTCGAGCGCGCCGCAATACATCGAGGACGATCGCACGCGAACGGCGCCTGGGGACATTGCGACGTCGACTACGCGCGCGAGGACATCGTCAGTCCCTACCCGTTCGCGACGGCACGAGCGCACTACGAGGCGTTGCTGGCCGAAGCCCGCGCCAAAGGCGGCCCCACGCAATACACGCGCGAGCGCTTGCCGCCGGATTGGGACGGGCGCTATACGAGCAACGTCAGCGTCGTCTTCGGACCTGATGCGCGCCGGCAAAGAGCCCGCTTGCCGCCCGAATTCCACGAGCCGCCGCAGTGGATCATCGGCTACCACAACCAGATTCCGACCATCCTTTCGCTGCTGACGCCGGAGTATCAGCAGCGGCTCGTCCAGCAGCTTTATCACCAAGCTCACGATCATGCACCGCAATGGTCGGCGATGTTCTGTCGGCCCGAGGGCTTCATGCGCTGGTGGTCCGGCCCGGGCGGGCCCGGCTCGCTCGACGTGACGGTCACGCCGACGCGCGTGCAATTGCTCGGCGGCTCCGGCAACGCGATTCGCAACGTGCACGTGGGCCGCAGCTTCGACATGACGGGCGCGGTGCCGCATCTCGGCGCCGAAGTGCCGCAATGGCTGGGCGAGACCGTCGGCTTCTGGGACGGCGATGCGCTCGTCACATGGACGTCGAACGTCCAGGGATGGTTCACGCATTCGAGCTGGGAGTATCTCGAACAAGCTGCAAACCATCGAGATCTTCACGCCGACGCAGCGGACCAGCGCGGCAACCTGCTCGGCCTCGAGCACGAGGCGATCTTTTACGACGAGGAAGGTCTCGTGCAGCCGATCCGCAGTACGTCCGCTTCCTGCCGCGCCGTGGCGATCTCAACGACGCGCCGCCCATCAACCTCAGCTACTGCAATCAGACACTCTTCCCGTCAACGGTCGCGGCACGCAGGTGGCGCCGGGCACCGTGATCCAGTACAAAGTCGAGGACCTCTACGGCCGACCTTGGGCCGCCGTCTGGGAAGAGTACTTCGAGAAAGGAATGCAGCGGCCGAAAGGCGAAGACATATTCGACTTCCACTAGTCATCCGGCCTAGATCTGTCGCTTGACCCTGATGGCGAGCGTGCCCACGCCGAGAAAAGCGACGCCCATCAATACCAGTGTGACGGGCCAGCCCAGAGAGTTGGCGAAATGTTTCGCGCCATAGAATCCGATGAAGCCGAGCATGGCGACGACGGTGGTGAACAGTAGCGGCCTGCTTTGCAGCGCAACGCAAACGTAGAGCATTGACGCCGCGGCGGCGAGGTACAAAAGCTCGATGGGCTTGTCGTGAACGAGATCGAACAAGGCGGCATAGGCCATGATCGATCCGACGAGATATCCCAGAGCCGCCAAGCGCGGGTGGCGCTGCCCTTGTTGCAGACCGTAGGCCGTAAGCAGCAAGCACATGCCCACGATCAAGCCCGCCCAGCTGGCGCTCGTGGCGGTTGCGACGCGGTCGAACAGGCCGCTGTTCAGCCAACAGATGCCAACGAGCAGGGCCGGCTCGGCGAGCATGCGATGAGGCGTGTCTTCCAGCGCGGTGGCCACGACAAACAGCGACGCGCCCAGCACGATTGCAATGTAGGCGAACGGGACACCGAGCAGATCGAGCCCCACCTGCATGAACCCGTAAACGAACAGCAGCGCCGTGAACGCCAGCACCGTGATGCGGTACTTTCCGAACAACGCGGCCTGGTGCACGGCCATGACGCCGAACACGGCCAGCGCCGCGGCACGCCAGTTGTCGCCGCTCGGGAACACCTCGTGGATCAGCACGAACCAACCGCCAGTCATCACGAACGCGGACGTGAGCGCGAGCGGCAGCACGAGCCGTGGATATTTCTTCTCGTACAGGGCGGACACCAGCACGACGAGCAAGACGTAGCCCACGCCCAGCGTGACGAGCACGCGCATTGCGCTGCCCATCGTGTTCCAGAACGTCCCGACATAGACGCCGATGCCTGCAAGAATGAAGATCGCGCCGAGGTAGACGAACAGCGTCTTAGCGACGTTGCCGCCCCCGCGACGCGTTCGAACCCGCCGAGCATCGGCCGGCGCATTGAAGGCGGCATCGACTTCGGCGGGCGTAATGTCGTAGTCATGCATGAGCCGCGCGATGTTCTCGAGCGCGCTCGGCTTGTCCTTGACGCCGGTGGCGCCGAGCAGGCCGACCATCAACGGCCAGCCCCAGACCCCGCCGGTCAGCGCGATGACGACGATCAGGACCAACAGCCAAATCATGGCGACACGACCCAGCCGATGAGCCGGGCATAGTTGCCGTAGTAAGGCCCGCCGTCGGCGTTCGGCAGGCGCACGCTGCGTCCGTCCTTCTTCAGCACGGCCTCGGCGCGGTAGCGATAAGCGTTGAAGAGGCCCGTGAAGATATCGCCCGAATATCCGCTCGAGCCCGAGCTGAACTCATAGCCGTCCGGCGCGATGCTCGACGAGTCGACCGTGAGATTCGCCACATCCGGAACGTCGATCGGCGTGACCTTCGAGACGGCCTCGGGCGTCACCGTGCTCGGTCCGGGCGGCGTCAGCCCCGGGGGCAGCACAATGGCAATCTCCTGCACGGCACCGGTTTTCGGGCTATACCGCCACAGTCGCGGCTTCTGATAGCCGAGCGTGCTGCCCTGGTAGACGACCTGAACTTTCCTGTTTACGACGGAGATCTGCACACCGTTCGCGCTGTTGTAGTACTCGGTGGCGTAGAGCACGTCGTATTGCGGCGGCGCCACGAACAGCGCAGGAATCCCCGAAATCAGCAAAAACACCACAACGAGCAGCAGCGGCAAACCCAGACCGAAGGCAATCGTCGGGTTCTCGCGAATGAACGACTTCATACCGGACTTCCCTCTCGCGATGCCGGTTCTATCTTCTGCCGCCTGGTTTTAGGCAGCCGGACCGGGCGACCGAAAAAGGATAGTCCTTTGTGAGCCCCGCCGCCCGCCGAGCGAAGCGGTGTGCTCGCGGCCCGTCGATGGTCCGGGATGTGGGAAGAGCGAGATCCCGTCCTAAAGAACCGATTGCGACCCGACGAGGGTCGCGATCGTGCGCAGATATCTGGTCGCAACGTCGCGCCACTCGTCCGAGCTCAGCGCCGACTCGAAGTGACTCCTGGCCGCCTCGAGCCGGTCTTGCTCGAAGAGCGCGACGCCGACGAGATACTGTGCCTTGCCCACGTCGTCGAGACCGCCCTTGCGGATGCCGGTCTCGAGCGCCAACTGCGCCGCAGCGAACTCGCTGCGCTGCACGTGAAGCTCGCCCAGCTTCACGAAGAGATCCCCGGTGCTTGCGAGCTCGGCGGCGCGCGCGAGCGGCGGCAGAGCTTTGTCGAGATCGCCGGCAGCGATCCAGCAATCCGCGATCTTCTCGTAGAGTTTCTCGTCGAGCGACACGGATTCGTTCGCAATGGCAGCTTCGAGCACGCGCGCACCGCGTGCCGGCTCCTCGTTGAAGAGCAGCAAATCGGCAAACCGCCGAATCTCCGAATCCTGCGTGAGGAATCCCGCGTTGTAGGCGAGCTGTGTGATTGCAAGCGCGCTGCGATAGTCCTTCGCCTGGCCGTAGACCGACGACAGCTGCATCCAATAAGTCTTCTTGTTCGGCGCCAGCGAAATGAGCTGCTGAAGCACCGGCACGGCATCGGCGTACTCCGCGCGCCGAATGTGCAGCGCGAGCACGAGCTGCAGCCAGCTCTCCTTGGGCTCGGTGGCCAAATCGACCGCGCGTTGCGCGGGCGGCAGCGCGCGCGCGTAGTCCCCCATTTGATAGTAAGCCACTGCCTGCAGATAGTAGGCATTGGCGTCCGGGCTCACGGCCGTGGCGAACCATTGCTCGAGTGCCGCAGCTCCTTCGCTCCACTTCTTCTGCGTCATCAACAGCTGAGCGGCTTGGTACTGCGCCCGCGAAGCTTCGGCCGGCGTCAACCCGCCCGCGTCGACGGCGTTGAGCAAGTGCGCGCGAGCCTCGTCGTAGCGCTTCTCGAAGAAATCGACGTTGAAGAGAATCTGCTCGGCACGGCTGCGCTCACGCGGCGACAGGCTGCTCCAATCGAGCGTCGCAAGCGCGCTTTCGGCTTCCTCGTAGTGCTTCGCGGTTATCGAGGCGATGGCCCGGTTCAAAACCTCGCCGATCGCCGCGCTGATCCCGGACGGCGGCTTGGCCGCGGGCTCGACCTGCGCGCCTGCGGCGGTTGCGATCAAGATCGAGACGACACCCGCCGCGATGCGGCAGGCACGAGCGGTGCTTGGAGTTCGCATGGTCTTATCCCTCCAGACGGTTCTAAGCCCCCGAGCCCGCGGCAGGCGCTTGCTGCCGTTAGGCCGTCACGTCGGAATCTCTTACACCTTGCGGTTACAGGCATACTACCCTTGTGCTTCGAGGTATGTCAACGAGCAGAGCGATCCGCGGGACCGGTCCCCTATCGCGTGCGCATCACGACCAAGGCCGCGGCCGAATAGCGGGCACGACGCCCTTCTTCGGCGCCCAATAGCCACCGCTAAGTTTTCGGCGTTCGCCGACTCGGAACCGGCCGACGATGCGAAGGCTGTTGGTCTCCGAGTCTTAGGCCCCCACTCGGCGGCCGAGCGCTACGGCGCCAGCGGGCCGAACTCAGCCGGCGGATGGCGGTGGTGGGTTTCGGCCTCGTAGGCCGCGCCCACGCGAAAGAGCAGCGCCTCACCGTATGGCCGCGCGACGAAGTCGACACCCACGGGGATAGCCGCCGGCACCGGGCCCTCGAGGCGCGTGCCACCGTCGGCGCTCGGCACGCGATCCCAGACTTCGGTCGTGAAGCCGGCCGGCACCGTCATGACCGGCAAACCCTGCTGACCGAACAGCGACCAGCCCACGGCGGGGCGGCCGTTCGCCGTCGGCTCGCGCGGCGCCGTGAGCTTGCGCGGCGGCACGCTGGCGGTCGGCGCGACGAGGACGTCGAGCCGCTGCTGCTGCATGCACTGCAGGATCATCGTGCGCAACGCGAAGCGGTTCTGCAGCCGCACCGAGGTGTCGAGTGCACGCGCGCGCTCGGCGTTCTCGCGCGCCTGGCGGCGGTCCGGGAAATTCGGATCGTCGTAAAAGGAAGCCTTGGCGATCAGGTCGGCGTTGCTCTCGATGTTCGCGTCGCCGCGCTCGCGCAAATAGCGATTGATCATATAACGCTCTTCGCCGACCACACCGAAACCCGGCGCGAAGCGGCCGAGGTCGCGCAATGTGACCGCCGGCAGCCGCGCATGATCGAAGCGCATGTCGAGCAGCGTCGCGAGATGATCGGTTGCCGGCGCGCCGTCGGCGTCCAAAGGAAAGAGCTGCGGATAGCTTCGCGTGAACGCCGAGGTAAGTAGCTCCGGGACGTACTGCTCGATGCACGCTTGAAACAATGCGCCGCGGGGTCCCGGGTCGACGACGGTTGCGCCGAGACGGCGCAGATCGTCAACCGCGCGCTCGACGAGCTCTAGGCTCTGCTGGTCGGCCTTCGAGAACAGCTGCGGCTGCATATACTCGCGCACGACGCCGACGCGCAGCCCGTCGAGGCGTCCGCGCTCGGCAACGCTCGCGTAAGAACTCGCAGGCTGTCGGCCGACGCTTGCGACCGTCATCGCGTCCTTCGGGTCGTAGCCCGCGATGACGTCGAGCACACGTGCCGCGTCTTGCACGGTTCGGCAAATCGGTCCCGTGCGCATGACGAGGCCCGCGCCGATCATGCCGTCGCGGCTCACGAGCTCTTGCGTCGGCGCGATGCCGACGAGGCTGTTCACGGACGCAGGCCATCGAATCGAGACGACGGTCTCCTCGCCGATCGCGCAGGTCACGAGATTGGCGGCCACGGCCGTGGCCGAGCCCGCGCTCGACATGCCCGGCTCGCGCTCCGTGTCGTAGGGGTTACAGAACGTGCCGCCGAACGAGCTGCGCGCGCCGTCGACCGCGTACTCGGCCATGTTGGCCTTCGCGAGAACGATCGCGCCGGCCGCGCGCAACCGCGCGACGACGGTCGCATCGTCGGGCGGGCGGTCGTTCGCGTACTGCGCATCGGCACCCGCGGTCGTGCGCAGATCGAAAGTGTCGTACTGGTCCTTCACGGCCATGATCACGCCTTGCAGCGCACCGACGAGCTTGCCGTTCGCCGCGAGCCGGCGGTCTTGCTCGGCCGCGACCTCGAGCGCGTCGGGCATGCGCGGATCGTCGTCGACCGAGTCGGTCAGCGTGCGCGCCTTGCGCGCGTCGAAACCCCACCCGGCACGCGCGGCGGGACGCAGGTTGAGCGTCGACAGCGCGTTGATTTGCCCGGCATGGGGTCGCGTCGTGATCGGTCCGAGCAGCCCTTGCGGCTCGTTGACGCATGTGCCGTTGTAGGCCTTGATGCGTTTGAGATAGCTCTCGACGAGCCCGACGGTCGTGACGCGATGGCCGAGCAGCGCCGCTTGGATGTCCGCGATCGTCGCCTCCTCGATGGGAAATCGCGATGCCGACGTTTGGGCCGAGACTTCCGATGCTACGGCGAGCAGCGCAAAGAATGCGGTAACGAGCATTCGTGCGGTTGGCATGGTGTTTCTCCCGGATATCACACGTGTCGCACAGGGTGATTATGCAGCCCGCGCGACACGCCCACTCCCTTTATACTCAACCATCGACTGCCGGCGATCGCGAGCTGAGACTTTGTGCAATGAGCAAGACGCGCCACTTGGTTGACCCGGAAATTCTGCTGATGCTGGAGATGCCCGATCGACATCTCACTGCGGAAACGCTCGAACAGGTCCGCAATGATCCGCTGTTCACCGGCGCGGACCTGCCGCCGCCACCGTTCGCCGTGACCGAGGCCTTCGCCTCGGTGGAGAGTGGACCGGACGTGCGGCTGCTGATCATGGATCCGCCGAGCGAGGCCAAAGGCCGGGCGGCGATCCTTCACATGCACGGCGGCGGCATGGTCGTCGGCATCGCCGACACGGCGACCATGGCCAAGTGCCCGCTGGCGCTCGAGCACGATTGCGTGGTGGTCTCGGTCGACTATCGCCTCGCCCCCGAAACCCCGTTCCCCGGCCCGCAGGAAGACAACTACGCCGCATTCTTGTGGCTCGTCGAGCATGCAGAGGAGCTCGGCGTCGACGCGGAGCGAATCGTAGTGATGGGCGAGAGCGCCGGAGGCGGGCTGGCGGCAAACCTCGCCCAGATGGCACGCGATCGCGGCGGCCCGCCGCTCGCCGGGCAGGTGCTCGTTTACCCCATGCTCGATTGGCGCACCGGCGGACCCGACGACCGCTGGAAAAATCGCCACACCGGCGAATTCATCTGGACCGCCGACAAAAACCGCTTCGGCTGGGAATGCCTGCGGGGCGACTATGCGCCGAGCGACGCGCGCAAAGGCTGGTTCTCTGCAGCACTCGCCGAGGACCTCGCCGGACTACCGCCGACCTACATGGTCACCGGCGCGCTCGACCTGTTCCTCGACGAGGACCTCGACTACGCCCGCCGCCTGATCGACGCCGGTGTGCCGACGGAGCTGCACGTGTACCCCGGCGCAATCCACGCCTTCGAGATGGTGCCCGATACGGCGCTGGCGGAGCAGGCGGCGATGGACCTCAGGCGCGGACTGGAACGGTTGCTGGGCGAGTAGGTGAGTTTTGGATATCCAACCATGAGAGACCTCGCGCTGCTTGCAATCTGCGCCTCGGCGCTCCTGTCGGCCTCACCGGCCTCGGCCCAAGACGACATCTCCGTCAAATGGCGCGCCTACGGACAGTTCACGGCGGAACGGACCGACGGCGACGACGCCGTCGAGTTCGGCACCGAGCGGCTGCGGCCCCGTGTCGTGGTCGAGAGCGGCCGGTTCTCGGGGCTAGCGCAATTCGACTTCGCCGTCTCGAATCTCGGCGATGCGCAGCCCGGCTTGATGTCCAACGTGGTGATGGACGCTCATGTCGACTACCGATTCGCGAGCGGCGGACGGCTGCGCTTCGGTCAGTACAAGACGCCGCTCGGCATGGATTTCAACACGCCCGCGCATCTGCTCGACCTCACGAAGCGCGGAATGGAGTACGGCCTGACACTGAATCGGGATATCGGCCTCATGTACACGGGCAATCCCGGCGGGCGGCATTTCAGCTACGACGTGGGCCTGTTCAATCCGCCGGGCCGTTCGGCGGCCACGCAGTACGAGGACTCTCAGGTCGGCCAAGACGACGCGGCCGTGGCGCGCTTGCGCTTCGACGACGGCCCGTGGCACGCCGAAGCGGCAACGGGAAAAGCGGCGCACGCCGGCGGCCCGGGCAGCGGCGACTACGACGTGCAAGACCTCGCCGTGCACTACGCGGCCGAGCGCTGGTTCGCGAAATTCGAGTGGATCGAGGGTGATGCCGTGCGCGGCCAAGCCGGCCGCACGGAGCGCGTCTACTTCGTTCACGGCAGCTATGCGCTGTCACCGTCGTTGTCGCTCGTGGCGCGGCATTACGAGGGACGCAGCGACGTGGCGGGCAACGGCACGGATCTCGCGAACACCTATCTCGGCGTGACGTGGTGGCCCGCGAAGACCGGGCGCTTTCAGTCGCGGCTCCAGGTCAATTACGTACGCACGGGCGGCGACACGGCGAGCTACACGGGCGTGCGCGGATTCCGCGACGACGCGATCTTTGCTCAGTTCCAGCTATACGTCGAGAGCAAGTAACACGCGCCGCAATCGATTACCTCTCGCCGCCGCGAAAACTTCAAAGAGACGCCACGTGCGGACCGATCCCGTCCGCGGAGGGATTTCGCACCGGAT
Organism: uncultured Gammaproteobacteria bacterium; assembly: GCA_963786385.1. Lineage (GTDB taxonomy): Bacteria > Pseudomonadota > Gammaproteobacteria > Steroidobacterales > Rariloculaceae > FEN-1219. The sequence goes on along the minus strand of CAWAYS010000005.1, from coordinate 134,911 downwards.
CGGTGCAACGAAGTTTCCGCGGAAACAAATCCGCCTCGGTCAGAACCGCCCGATGATGCGAACGCTTTTGCCCCGTGAGTGCCCTTCCCTCAATACCACACGTGCTGCACCGGCTGATTGTGCAGCCCGCGCGACACGTAGTCGTACAGCACGTCGATGTCATCGGCGCTCAAGGTATCGCCGAAGTTCGGCATGCCGTTGGGCTCGAGCGCGCCGTTCAAAATCGCCGCGAGCCCGTCTCGACCCAGCGCCTTCACGCGCCCGAGGTTCGGCAACATCGGTGTCGAGCCGCCCGTGCCGTGGCAGCCGGCGCATTGCAGATACAACTGCTTGCCGCGCGCCACGCGCGCGTCGTCGAGCGGCGGCACGCCCGTGTTGTCGACCAAAGGCGGACCGAGCGCCACGTCGCGCTTGTTCGGCACCGGCACTTCACTGCCGCCGAGCGCGAACGCGAGCAGACGGCCGTTGTTCTCGTAAGTTTTCACCGCCGCGGCATCCGCGATCGTGAGCATGCCGCTGCCGCCGTAGCCTGCGGCCACCGCAACGTATTGCTTGCCGTCGATCGAATACGTGATCGGCGCCGCCATGATGCTCGTGCCGACGAGCACGTGCGCGAGCCGCTCGCCGGTCGCTGCGTCGTAGGCGCTGAAATAGCCGTCGCCCGCGCCTTGGAACACGAGCCCGCCGGCCGTGCTCAGCGTGCCGCCGTTCCACGTCGAGGGCAGCTTCACTTGCCATTTGAGCCGCCGGTTCGCCACGTCCCACGCGCGCAAGAAACCGCCCTTCTCCACTTCGGGCTGACCGGCCGTCATGCGCTCGAGCTCATCGGGCGGCACACCGATGTCGTAGAAATAACGAAAGCCGGGCTTCGTGCTGTACACCCACGGCACGTCGAACGCGGGGATGTACGCAAGTCCCGTCGCCGGGTTGAAGCTCATCGCGGGCCAATCGTGCGCGCCGTTCGGGTTCGGATAGATGAGCTGGTCTTCTTTCAGGAACTGCGATTGCGGCGTGAACACGGGACGACCCGTGCTCATGTCCACGCGGCTCGCCCAGTTCGCGGCGCCGTACTTGTCCGCGCCGAGCAGCTCGCCCGTCGCACGATCGAGCACGTAGAAAAAGCCGTTCTTCGGCGCTTGGAACAGCACCTTGCGCGGTGTGCCGCCGATCGAGAGATCGGCCAGGACGATCGAGTTCGTCGCCGTGTAGTCCCAGTGCTCGCCCGGCGTCTCTTGGTAATGCCACGCCACGCGGCCCGTGTCCGCATGCAGCGCGACGATGCTCGACACGTACAGATTGTCCGTGTGGTCGTCGGGCCGGCGCCGCTTCCACGGGCCGCCGTTGCCCGTGCCCACGTAGATCAAATCGAGCTCGGGGTCGTAGGCCATCGCGTCCCACGGCGTACCGCCGCCGACGTCGGTCCAACTATCGTCGTCGTCGGGCCAGGTCTCGGCGGCGCGCGCGACGTCCTCGTTCTCGGGCGTAGCCTTCGGCCCCTTCGGCACGACCCAGAAGCGCCAGGCTTCGGCGCCCGTCTCGGCGTCGTACGCGCTCAAGTAGCCGCGCACACCGCGATCGGCGCCGCCGTTGCCGATCAGCACCTTGCCTTTGACGACGCGCGGCGCGCCCGTGATGCTGTAGGGCTTGCTCTTGTCCGTGACGGTGTCCACCGTCCACACCGGCGTGCCGCTTCGCGCGTCGAGCGCGACGAGCCGGCCGTCGAGCGTGCCGACGTACACCTTGCCGTTTGCCACCGCGACGCCGCGATTGACGACGTCGCAGCAGAATATGCGAGCGATGCCGCGCGGCACTTGCGGATCGTAGGTCCACTTCTTCTCGCCGGTCACGGCATCGAACGCCATCACGCGACTCCACGTGGACGTCGCATACAACGTGCCGTCGACCATGATCGGCGTGCCTTCGATGCCGCGATGCGAATCGAGATCGCCTTGCCACGCGAGCCCGAGCGTGGCGACGTTCGTCGCGTTGATCTGCGTCAGCGGCGAGAAATGTCGCTCGGTGTAGTCGCCGCCGGTGGCGGGCCAGTCGAGCCCGGACTTGGAGAAGTCGGCGATCGCCGCTTCGGTGGCCGTGCCCGCGGCCGTCGACGCGCTCGGCGCCGGGGCGGCGGGCGGCGTGGTCGGGCCGCCGTCACAGGACGCGATGCACGCCACAAGCACGGCGATTCCAATGGCCCGCAGCGTAGTGATCGGAGACTCGTCTCGTCGCCTCATGGAAGATCCTTCGGCCGGCAATGGGTGCCGGGGAATCATAACAGCGACGGCGACGCGACGACCCCGCAGAGGTCCTGCGGCAGCCGAGGACCATAAATACACGATCCCTGTGATATTCTGGCCACCATGAAGAACGTTACCGTTAGCCTCGACGAGAAAACTGCCAGTTGGGCCCGCAAGCAAGCGGCCGAGCGAAATTCGAGCCTTTCGCGGTTCATCGGCGAACTGCTCGAGCGATCGATGCGCCAATCGCGCGGAGTACGAACGCGCCATGCGACAGTATTTCTCACGACGTCCCGTACGGCTCAAGAAACGCGGCTCGGCCTACCCCTCACGTGATGAACTCCATGACCGAGCCCGTCTTCGTTGACACGAACATTTTCGTCTACGCCCGGGACGCTGGGGAACGCGCCAAGCAGACGACTGCGGAGCAGTGGATTCATCGACTGTGGATCGAGCAGAGGGGCCGCACCAGCATCCAAGTGCTGAGTGAGTTCTACACGACGGTCACGCGCAAGCTCACGCCGGGACTCGATCGCGACGAAGCGTGGCAGGACGTGCTGGCTTTGCTCGCATGGGAACCGAGAGAGACCGACCGGGATCTGCTCGTTCGTGCGCGAGAGATCGAGCATCGGTTCACTCTGAGCTGGTGGGACTCGTTGATCGTGGCCGCCGCGCAATCGCAGGGCTGCCCGATTCTGCTCTCCGAAGACTTTCAGGCGGGTATGCGGTTCGACGAGACAACGGTCGTCAACCCGTTCACGACGGGCATCGCTGAAGCGCCGGCGGCCTATTCGGCAGCGAAACCGATCTCTCGCCACCGACCGCGCGGTCGGCCTGCCCGCATGAAGCCTCCGGCAGGCTCGTCGTAACGACGCTTCAGCGGAAACCATCCCCACCCGCTCGGCTCAGTCGTGCAGCTCGTACGGCGCCAGCACCTCATGCGGCAACGGCACGATCGCGAAGTCATCGTGCATCTGCATCTCAGGACTGTCCCCCATGGCTTTCAGCGACGACTCGAGCTCGAACAGCGCGCCGACTTTGAGCGGCAACGCGTGCTCGTTCGGGTGCGACGTGGCGCCCAACTCGAAGTCCTTGCCGGGCTGCGCCGACATCTCCACGTGCGCGCCGAGCACGGTCTCGACGTCGTGCTGCCGCGCGAAGGCTGCCAAGCGCCCGATGCTGGCTCGGAACGTCGCGAACTCGTCCAAGGGGATGAGGACGTGGGCCGGCAATATGCTGTCGCCGGACAACAGCGTCTTCGTTCGCCGGTCGTAGATCGCGATATGTGCCGCCTCATGACCGGGCGTGGGAATCACGTCGAGCGGGCGTCCTCCCAAATCGTAGGTAACGGTGTCCTCCGGCCAGTGCGCCACACCGAAAAATTTCGCTACTTCCTCGGGGTGAAGCCCAACGACCGTCGTGTGCGGTCTGCTCGCGAATGCCGAGTCCGCGCCGTGATGATCGCTGTGCGAGTGCGAATGCGCGACGATCAGCGTGATCGACTCACGATCGTTGCGCGCGAGCCAGTCCGAGATCAGATAGTCCACCGCTTCGCGAATCGGCCACTGGCCCTCGCCGGTGTCGAGCAGCAGCGCCTGTTCGGCGCCGAATAATAAGTACACGAACGGCGCGTTCGCGCTCTCCGTGAAAGACTCTCGGATCACGTAGGAATCCGTATCGATCGCCTGGATCTGCAGCGCTTGCTCGTCGGAGCGCACGCCGTTCATCCACGGGGCGAACTGCGGCGGCACGGCCGATGCGCTTGCTGCGAAACACACGGCCACGAGCAAGACGGCGACCGCACGCCGGACACGACGATCCAGCTGGGGTAGACGGGGTGAAAAGCGGCTTGATCGAGGCATTGCGCTCCTCCGTTCGAACCTCCAAGGCTCTGGCTACGCGTAAGGTCGCACACTGTGCCCAGGGGACCAAGATCGCGCGGTCGAGGGCCGGCGCTCGTACGTGAGCGATTTACAATGCCCGGGTGTGGGGTCTAACCTTCCTACGTAGTGGGGCACGCCGGGGGGATGCGCCATGAAGTACGCTGTGTGGTTTGTGCGTCTCGTATTCGCGGCCTGGATGATTCCGGCCGGCCTGAACCACTTCGTGACCTTGTTCCCGCAGCCGCTCGGCACGCAGCCTCTCAGCCAGGAGCTGTTCTTGGCTTTGTTCGACAGCCACCTGTTCGACCTCGTCAAAGCGGTCGAGCTCGTCGCCGGGATCGGCGTGCTGCTCGGCTTCTACCTGCCGCTGTCGCTCGTGATCTGCATGCCGGTCTCGTTCTGCGTGTGGTACTGGGACACGCCGCTCGAGGGATGGGGCTCGGGCGCTTCGATCTTCGGTGCCGCGGTGCTGGTCTGCAATGTGCTGCTGTGCCTGGCCTATCTCGGCAGCTACCGCTCGATGTTCGCCCTGAGCTCCGAAGCCGCGGACCCTCGGCGGCGCGGACGGGAGCGCAGCCGGGAAACACCTCGTGCTGGCCGGGCGGGCTGATCTTCGGCGCCTGGATGCTGCGTCAACGGCATCAGCCATTTCTTCGTGCCGCTTTATCCCCTGCCGACGGGGCACGAGCCGCTCGCCATGCAGCTCATGACCGCCCTCGTCCACAGCCATCTCCTCGACGTGGTCGTGGCGATCCAGCTGGTCACCGGCGCGCTGATTCTCGCCGGTGTTCTCGTGCCGTTGGCGCTGTGCGTGGTGATGCCGATTTCCGTCTGCGCGGCCTTCTGGGCCGTGATCCTCGACCACCAGCCTCTCGTGCGCCCTCTTGGGACTCGCGGCCATCGCGCTCAACGGCTTGCTGATGCTGGCCTATATCGACGACTACAAGGGTGTCTTGCAGCGGCACGCACTGGCCGTCGGCGAAGCCTGAGGAGAACGTGATGAATTTCGACGCTCTGTTCGTGAACCCCGCCGGTCGCACCCCCCGCGGCCAATTCATCGGCGCGCTGTCACGCTGCTCGCGGTGTTCGCGTTCTACTACTTCCTGGTGCCGGGCCGTAACAGCCAGTGGGTCCAGCTCGTGCTGCTGTTTCCGGGCATCGTGCTGCACGCGCGGCGACTGCACGACATGGGCTGGACCGCGTGGCCGCTGCTCGTCCCGGCCGCGCTGATCGTCGCCACCGCATGGCTCTACCTGTTCATTCCCGAAGCCCGAGGCCAAAGGCATCGTGGCCGTGGCCGCGCTCATCGTCTCCGCCGTGTTCATCGTCTGGGGACTCATCGGCAAGGGCCAAGCCGAGGCCAATCGATTCGGGCAGCCGGCGAGCTAGGGCACGTCCGAACAATCCCCCCCCTGCACGTGACAGCGCGTGCGCCTGTTAGCTGCAAAGCTCCTGGCGCTCGCGGCAATGGCGATACTCGTGCTCGAGTGCCGCCCGCAAGCGGGCATGCACTCGCCTGCCGCGGTGACGTGCCATCGCATACGAGACCAGCGCTTCTCGCGCCGCCTCGTCCGTGAGCCGATACAGCCAAACGGCCGCGGCGATCTGACCGACGAAGTCGGATTCGACTCTCGTCAGCCTGCACGCCTCGCTCGTGGCTTCGGTCTCGTATCGTGCCGAGTCCGCATCCATCGCTCGCTCCCGTTGAAGACTCGAGCACCATCGTGGCGGACGGATATGCCGAAGCGCTGGCCAGATGCTGACGAATTGTGGCGATCGGCCCTCGGCGGGCGCGTCAATGGTAGGTGCGGCCGTCGCGCTTGATCCAGCCCGCCTCGTGCCGGCCGCGCGGGTCGTCGTGCGTCCAGTGGACGACTCCGCCTTGCGGGTTCCATTCGTATTCGCCTTTGAACTGCACGACGTCGCCGTTGCTTCAGCGACGGGATTCGGTCGGCGAGCGCGATGTTATGGGCGATCAGCAACGTTTGACCGGAGGGCAACCTCAGAATGAACCGTTGATGCGGACTGCCGGCGCGGTCGTCGGCCAGAATCCGCGTCACCACGCCTTGGCCTGCGACCTCTAGCCCGCGCGATGGCCGGCGAAAGCGCTCGCAATCTCGTCCCGACCCTGCGCCGGAGTGGGGGTCGATCGCGTCGCCGCACCCGGCGCCTGTGCCTGCGCGGGCGACACCGGCGCGAGCGAGGGCACGCCCTCCGGCTCGAAGTAGCGCGTCCCGAAATACATGGCCGCGAACACGGCAAGGACCGGAATGAGCTTCCTCACGCTTTAAGCCCTCCCACTGGCGCACTCCGACTCGATCGTCGAAGCTTACCGGAAACCTCGCAAAGGAACCTGGCACCCGGAAATTTGCCTGAACCCCAAAGGACGACACTCCGGACGGCCCGTTAGCGGTCATCCCAAGAGGGTCCCGCATGATCAGTAACTAAGGAGAAGACACCCCATGATGCACCTTCCGAGACGTTGCGCGCCGCTGCTGGCGCTTGGGCTGATCGTGTCGATGTCGGCGGCGGCCGAGCCCAAGCTCTTGGGGTCCACGCCCAACGACGGTGCGACTCTGAGCTCCCCGCCGACGGAAATCGTGCTCACGTTTGCAGGACCCGTCGCGCTCACGGGGGTGACCGTCGAATCCGACGGTGCCGCGCATGCGATCACATCGCTGCCGGACGAGCGAGCCGCGCATCTCGTGATCAAGGCGCCGAAGCTCAAGCCTGGCAAGTACCGCGTCCAATGGAACGCACTCTCCGACAGCACACACGTGACGAGCGGCGTTTTCGGCTTCGAGATCAAGTAGGCGCGGCAACGGCCCGTCACTCCCGATAGCGCAGCGCCTCGACGAGCGACGCAAACCATGCAACAACGCAAACTCGGCCACAGCGGCTTGGAAGTATCGGCGGTCGGCCTCGGCTGCATGGGCATGAGCTTCGGCTTCGGCCCGCCGGGGGACAAACGCGAGATGATCTCGCTGATTCGATCGGCAGCGGATCGCGGCGTCACGTTCTTCGACACGGCGGAAGTCTATGGCCCGTACACGAACGAGGAGCTCGTGGGCGAAGCGCTCGATCCCTTGCGCGGCCGAGTAACGATCGCCACGAAGTTCGGCTTCGAGCTCGACCCGCAAGGCGGACCGCGTTGGCGCGGCCTCAACAGCCGCCCGGAGCACATCAAGCAGGCGGCCGAAGGCTCGCTCAAGCGACTGAACGTGGAATCGATCGACCTTTTCTATCAGCACCGCGTGGACCCGGACGTGCCGATCGAAGACGTGGCGGGTGCGGTCAAGGACCTCATTCGCGAAGGCAAAGTGAAGCACTTCGGACTTTCCGAAGCCGGCGCGCAAACCATCCGCCGCGCGCACGCCGTGCAGCCCGTCACCGCCGTGCAAAGCGAATACTCGCTGTGGACGCGCGTGCCCGAGCCGGAAGTGCTGCCGACGCTCGAGGAGCTCGGCATCGGCTTCGTGCCGTTCAGTCCGCTCGGCAAAGGGTTTCTGACCGGCAAGATGAACGAGGCGACGACGTTCGACAGCACCGACTTCCGCACGACGCTGCCGCGCTTTACACCGGAGGCACTGAAGACGAACCAAACGTTCGTGGATCTGCTCCGCACCGTCGGCACGCGCAAGAAGACCACGCCCGCGCAGATCGCCATCGCGTGGTTGCTGGCTCAGAAGCCGTGGATCGTGCCGATTCCGGGCACGACGAAGCTCGGGCGGCTCGAAGAGAACATCGGAGCGGTGGACGTCGAGCTTACGGCCGAGGATTTGCGTGAGATCGAGAGTGCCGCTGCGAAGATCACGGTGCAGGGGGCGCGGTATCCGGAGGCTCTGGAGCGCATGACGGGTCGTTGAGCGCGATCGCCCACGACGCGGCCCGCCGTGCCGACTCTTGGGCAGATCACTCGCCTTGCAGCGCGCCGATCCGACGTAAGCCGCCGAGCCGGCGCGCGACCACGGCAGCGTTGTCCGTCATGCGCTTCGCGAGCGATTCGAAGTGCGCCGGCGTCATGGCCGGATTGACTTGACGGCAACGCTCGAGCGCTTGGTCCGCGAGCGCGTCGAGGTTCGATTGCCCCAGGACGGCCGCGTAGTGCATCCAACCGAGCGCAAGACTCGGCCGCAGCTCCAGACAGGCCTCCGCGGAGACGCGCGACGTTTCGTATCGGGCTTCGCAGAGATCGACGACCGAGAGGTGGTAGTGCCAGAACGCCGCACCCGGATGCCGCGGCTCGGCGCCGAGCAACCTATCCAGGATGCGGCGCAGCTCCTCCAAGTCGGCCGCGTCGCCCGAGGCGGTCAATGGCCAGCCCAGGTATCCCCACGCCCCGTAGTCGAACGGCGCGTACGCGACGGCGCTGCGCAAGCAGCTCTCGGCCTTGCGGTAATCGCCGAAATAGGTCCAGACCCAGGCCACCATCTTGAGGACGAAGGGGTCTTCGAGCCCGAGCGTGAGCGCCCGTTCCGCACTCTCGAGCGCGGCGGCCTCGTCCTGCTGCACGTTCACGCTGGAACCGTTCACGAGGCGCTCCACGAGCAGCGACCCGAGCATGGCGTGCGCCGCGGGGTAGTCGGGGTCCAACTCGATCGCGCGCCGGAGCGGCTCGATGGCCTGCTCGAATCCCGCCGGCGTGTAATCCAGCGCGAAGGCGCGGGCCTTCTGGACGAGCCCCCAAGCGTCGAGGCTGCTCGTCGGCACGTGCCGCGCGTGATCGGTCTCGGAGCGAAGTCGCTGCGTCGTGAACGATCCCACGATCGATTGGGCAATGTCTTGCTCGACCGTGAGCAAATCTTCGCTCTTGCTGTCGTAGCTCTCCGCCCACAGCTGCGTGCCGCTCGGAGCGTCGTTGAGCTCCGCGAGCACGCGCAGGCTCGAGCCGTCGCAGCGCACGCTTCCCGTGATCACGTAGTCGACGTCCAAGCGCCGCCCGATCTCTCTGAGATCCACCGCCGTGTCCTTGAACGCGAACGAAGACCGGCGCGAAGCAACGCGCAACCGATCTACTCGCGCGAGGGCACCGTGCAGCTCGGCCGCAAACGCGTCGCCCATGAACGAGCGGGCCGGATCGCTCGAATGACTCTCGAACGGCAGCACCGCGATCGACGCGATCGCACTGCCGCGGCTCGGCAGCACGATCGGGCGCGCCGCGCGCTGTCCGTCCGCCGGCTCGGTGGACTCGGCAGGCTCGGGACGATGACCCTCTTCGGGCACGACGACGGGCGCGACGAGCCGATAGCCGCGCTTCGGCACCGTCTGGATGTACTTCGGGCTGCCGCGCTCGTCGCCGAACACCCGACGCAGATCGCTGATGCACCGCGTCAGGACTTCCTCGGACGTGACGCGCCGCCAGACGTCGGTGAGCAACCTGTCGCGCTCGACGAGCTGCTCCGGATGCGCCGCGAGATAGACAAGCACGTCCATGACCTTGGGCTGGACGCGCTGCTCGCCGCCGGGCCCCCGCAGACGTCCCGATAGCGGCTCGACGTCGAAATCGCCGATGCGAAAGCCGCGGCGTAGCTTATCGTCCATCCGTGTCTCGTGGGCCCGCCCCGGGGTGGGTTTCGAAAGCATCGGGCGGACGGCTGTCGACGAATGTTAGCGGCGGGACGCACCCCCCGCAACGCGCTCGGCCCTTGCCGGAAAGCGGAGCGCGGCACCGGCGCAGGTATAGGTAGCCCCGCTGAGCGGGTCCCGCATCACAGCAGCCAAGGCTGCCGCCGGTGCGGCGGTATCGGCGCCGGCCGACGGTCCCACCCCCGAGGCCGTCGATCTCGGGCTGGCAAGAAAATCCCCGGGCGCCGACGTCGCGCGCGCACGCGCGCTCACGGTCAAGCTGCTGCGCTGCTCCGCGAGCTGCGGGACGCAGCGCTGGGTCAGCAGCTCGTTCGGCTCCGCCGCCGACACTTCGAGTGGAATCACGGTGTCGTTGATTTGATTCGGGGATTCGATCGACACGTCGCCGTCGACGCCGAGGCTCGACGACGCGTCGATCTGGCTGTCCGACGAGCCGACGAAGAATCCGGCACGAATGGTGATGTTACCGCCGTTGCCCGCGTTCGCGCGCGCGATCACACCGCTGTTGTCGAGGATCACGAAATCGGGGTCGATGACAATGTTGCCGCCGTCGGCTTGCGCGGTGACACCTTGGGCCTCGGCGCTCACGAGCGAGTCGACGAGAATCACTTGCCGCCCGACCGTGAGCGCTATGTCGCCGCCGGCCGAACGCGCCGCGTTGGTGCGGATCGCGCTCGAGCTCATGGTGAGACTGTCCTCGGCCGTCACGACGAGCGCGCCGGCGCTACCGAGACCCGTGGCGCTGGCCGAGATGCTGCCGCCGTCAAGCAGCGCGACGGACCGTGCCGAGAGAATCAGATCGCCGCCCTGGCCCGCACCCGTCGACGCCGCGGACAGCGCACCGCCCGCGATCCGAATCTCGTCGGCCGTGAGGGTCACGGTACCGCCCGCGCCATCGACAGTCGCCGCCGAGATCCTGCCGCCGCTCTCGAGGGCGATCGAGCCCGCGTTCACGGTCACGGCGCCTGCGTTGCCGGCCGCCGCACCTTCCGTCGTCGATTCGCTCGCGATCCGCGCATCCGCGAGCTGCAAGGCGTCGACGTCGATCGTGACTTGGCCGCCGTCACCCTCGAGGCTCGTGTTGCTGACGATCTCCGCGGTGTCCGTCAGCGAGAGGCTCGGGGCGCGAATCGAGATGTCGCCTGCAACGCCCACGCGCGGTCCGTCGACGGCACTGGCCTGCGACGCTTCGACTTCGGTCGAAGCCTTGATCGCCGAGCCGCTGCCGTCGCCGCGCGCACCGGTCAGTGTGATCGGCCCCGTCGCATCGATCAGGATGTCGCCGCCGTCGCCAATGCCGGACGTGCTCGTGGAGATTCGCGCGCCGTCGTCGAGCTCGACGCGCCCCGCGTCGATCGCGATCGATCCCGCATCTCCCGTCGCCGTGAAGAAGCTGCTCGCCGTGATTCTCGAGCCTCGGTTCGTAGCGGGATCCGGGTCGCCGTTCGTGCCCGTCACGACCAAAGCGTCGGGGGCCTCGATCGCGATGTCACCGCCCGCCCCGTCTGCCTGCGCGACGCTGCCGATGCGCACACCGTTCAACAGCTCGACGGTCGGCGCCGCGAGGCGGATGTCGCCGCCGCGGCCACTCGCGGCCGTGCTCGCGTTGATTTGCGCGTCCTGCAAGAGGGTGAGCCGCTCGGTCGCCTGCAAGTCGATGTCGCCGGCCGCTCCGCTGCCGGCCGTCGTGGCCGCGACAGTCGCCTGGTTGCTGATCCTGATCGTGCCGGCCGCGATGCTGATCCCGCCACCGGCGCCCGTCGCGTCGGTGCCGACGTCGGAGAAAAGCCCCGAAGCGTTGCTCGAGCTGCTGCCGCCGCCGCCACCGCCTCCGCCTCCTCCGCCACCGCCACCGCCACCGCCGCCGGTGCTGGTGCCGGCCGTGCCGTCGATGACGACCGAGTCTGCGGCCGTGAGCGAGATGACGCCGCCGGCGCCCGCTCCGAGCGTGCCGGTCCGGACTTGGCTGCCGCCGCGAATTCGCGCGCTCACGGCATCGATCGTCACATTGCCGCTCGGCGCAGGGCCGCTACCGGCCGCGGTGGCCGAGACGACCGATGCAGACGACATGACGAACGCACCGCCGCGGATATAGATGTCGCCGAGCGCGGCACCGTTGCCGCCCGCGCTGCCGCCTCCGCCACCACCGCCACCGCCACCGCCGCCACCGCCACCGCCACCGCCGCCCGCGGTCGTGACGCGACTCGCATCGAGCGTGAGCGGTGCGAACTCGGTGGCGACCGCGCCGGGCGGCGTGCCGCCGCGAAATCGAACCTCGCCGGCGCCGGCAACGCTTTGCAGATCGATCGACCCCGCCGGCGCGCCGAGCGTCGCCGCGGCGAGATCGATCGCGCCGCCGGTCAAGGTCAACGCGTGTCCGGCCGGAACCTGCAACGTGGCCCCCTGGACCGAAATCGCGCCGCTAACCCCGTCGAGAAAACCGAAAGCCGCCGGGTTCGCGATCGTGAGCACGGTATCGCCGACGTTCGTCGCATCGAAACGCCCGCCGTCGGCGAGCACCAACGCATCGGCCGTGGTCGCATGGAAGCCGGCTTGCACGTCGAGCGTTGCATTCGCGCCGAACGCGATGCCGTTCGGGTTGATGAGCCACAGATCCGCACCGGCAATGTCGCTCGCGAGCAGGCCGTCGATGCTCGACGCGCCTGCGCCCGTGACACGGCCGATCACGTTGCTCGTCGTCCCGGCGTAAGCACTCGTGAACGTCACGCTCTCACCGGTCCGGACGTTGAAATCGCTGAAGCTGTGAAACAGGTTCGCGCCGACCTGCGTGCCGAGCGTGTCGTCGACCGTAAAGTTCGGGCCCGACAGCGCGCCCGCGGGACCCATCGTCCCGTCGAGCACGACCTGCGCCCGCAACGGCGCCGATAGCGCAGCGGCCATAACCCACGTGAGCGCGAAGACGCAGCGGCGGCCGGCAAGCGCCGGCGTTCCCACCTCTTCCTGCTCAGGCCGCGTCTGCTCGAACGTCGAACTCACCGTACTCCCTCTCCCGTATCCGTCAAAACGATCTGTTGAATCCGAGCTGATAGTGAAACCCACGGTCCTGCGCCGTGGTCGTTGGATGGGGTTGCTCGTCGAACGCCGCACCCCAGTAGACGTCCGCGTGGAAACCCGGCGTCGGCGCCCAGAGCAGACCCAATCCCGCACTCGCGATTCGCGCTTTGCGCGACGTCGGCAGCGACGCGTCCTCGTCCCACGACACCCCGTAGTCGGAGAACACGGCGAGCTTGAGCTCATCGCGAGCGCGGCCCGTTTCGTCGACGATGAGCGGGAACTGATACTCGATCGACGCCGCAACGCCGTTGTCGCGAACGAATTGATTCTCGCGATAGCCGCGCACGCTGTAGCGTCCGCCGAGCGGCATCTTGTACATCGCGAGCAGCGGCTCACCCGCGCGTTGCACCACGCCGCGCACGAGCAGCCGGCTACGGCGCCATGCGATGGCGCGCGCGAATTGCGCCTGCACGAGCAGCGTCGCGAACTCGCTGTCGGGTCCGGCGGCGTTGATCGTGGCATCGAGCGCGTCGACACCGAGTTGCACGACGGCGCGAGCGGCCCAAGCCGTCGAATCGCGGCGCCGAGTGACCTCCGCGCCGACGGACACGGCGCTGCCGCGCGCCTTGCCGCCCACGTCGCCGGGCGAGAACGAGAACGGCATGCCGAGCAGCGTGCTCTCGCTGCGCTTGTGCTCGAAGCCCAGGATGCCGCTGAACGAGCGGTCGGGCTCCGCGACGAACGGATGCGTGGCGGTCAAACTCCAAGCTTTCAAGCGGCTCTTGATATCGATGGCGTCGAACGGCTCTTCCACGATGTCGGCTTGCTGATCGGACAGCGAAACGTCGAGCTGCGTGTCGCGCGGCCCGAGCGGCACGCGGTACGAGATCGCATCGTCCTGTACGCCGCGCGTCAAGCCGAAACGGCCGGTCAGCGCGTCGCCGTTGCCGACCAAGCCGCCGTAGGTCAGCGCCACCGTGCCGCGGTTCTCGCCGACGCTCGGCGAGCGGTCGTTCGCGGCCGTGACCTCGAACGTCAACGCCGGCCGCTCGGTCACGGCGAGCCGCAGATGGCTTTCGCCTATCGTCGCGCCGGGCAGCAGCTGCGCGTTCACGCGCTCGACGGGTGGCTCGCGCTGCAGCGACAGCAAGCCGACCTCGAGGTCGTCGATGTCGACGGGCGCTTGCACGTAGCGCGTGACGCGGCGCGCGATCGCGCGCTCGCGCATGCGCCGGTTGCCGACGATCTCGATGTCCGCGAGCCGGCCCTCGACGGCTTGCAGCACGATGACGCCGTCGACTACTTGCTGGTCGGGCAGGATCACGCCGGAGGTCACGTAGCCGCGGTCGACGTAGGCACTCGACAGCGCATGGCGCAGCTCGTGCAGCTCCTCGATGGTCACCGTTCGATTCGAGTAGGGCGCCGCGAGCGCCGCGAGCTCATCGGGCGTGAACACCGTGGAGCCTTGCACACGAATGGCCGACACGTGCACGGCACCGACCGTCGCCAGAGACTCCGCCTCGGCCTCCGGCAAGGCAGCGCGCACGGTCGCGGCCTCGATCCCGGCCCCGGCCGCGTCCGGCGCCGCCGAAGACGGTTGCGCGAGCAGCGGCGTCGCCGACAGCAGTGCGAGCGAAGATAATGCCGAAGCCGTGGCGAAACGGAGTGCGCGCAACGTATCCATGCGCCGAGCTACCGCCAATTGCCGATCATGAGAAACGGCGCCCAGTACGCCGGGTGCCGATACCGCTCATCGTTGAGCAGCAACAGTTGGGCGCCGCGCAGCGCGCCGGCTTTCGTCGACGCGCCGGCCAGCTCCTTATAGAACTCCGACACGAGCAGAGCCGTGGATTGGTCGTTGACGAACCACAGCGATGCGAGCGCGCTGCGCGCGCCGGCCTTCACGGCCACGCCGGCCAAGCCGAGCGCCGCGCGGTCTTCGCCGGCCGCAGTCTGGCACGCGCTGAGCACCAAGAGATCCACGGGGTGCTCCGTGTAACGCTGGCTGCCTACGATGTCCTCGAGCTCGTCCATGGTGATGACGTCGTCGTGTGTGAGCAGAAACGAGCGCCGGTAATCGGATTCGAACTCGGCGTGCGTGGCGAAGTGAACGATCGAATAGCCGCCGTCGAGAATCTCCTTCTCGAGCGTAGCCGTGACGAAGCCGTCGTCTCGATACACGCGCGACGGCACCGTTTCCTTCACGTGCTCGAGCTCTTCGGCCACGAACGGCAGCCCCGGGAACCCTTGCGCGGGCTCGACCAGCCCGTTGACGAGCGCGCGCGTCACGGGCTCGGCGTTCACGGTGCCGACCAACGAGAGCCCGGGCGTCGTGGCCAGCGCGTAGCGCTCGACGAGGAAGCGTTGCCCGTCGTTGAGCACGGCGAGCGGTATCGTGCGCAGCGGCCCGTCGGGAACGAATACGATCGTGTCGGGCTCGGCTTCGCGCAGCAGCGGCTCGAGCGGCGCGATGAGCCAGTCATAGAGCCGTCGTGCGTCCGCCAGATAGGCATCACCGGACGCGGGATCCTCGATCGCCGTGCGCAGCAGCCTAATCTCGCTCGTGAGCCGGTCGAGCGGCACGCGCACGGTGAACTGAAAAAGCTTGTCGCGCGCACTCACGAGCAGCTCCGTGCGATCGGCGAACAACAGTGGATAGATGACGACCACGTTGTCGGGCCGAGGCCGCGACGCATCGAAAACCTCGGGCACGGCGCACTGGTTCTCGAAGTAGTTGCGAACCTCCGCGACGCGCAGCCGCTCGACGGTCTGCTGAACTTGCTGCAACGCGGCCGGCAGCTGCTCGGGCGGCAGCTGTCGCGCGTCGGTGAGCATCAGATCCGCGTACTGCTCGTAGAGCGGCAAAACGTCGCGACGGAATCGTCGCCTCGAGCTCACGAGCCCGGCCTGAGCTCGATCGAGCGTGTCGATAGCCACCCGATAGGCGGTCAACGCCTCGCGCTCCCGGCCGAGCCGACGCAGCAGCCTGCCGGATTGCCACTCCCAACGATAGAGACTGTCGTCCGCGCCGACGGTCTCGGCCGCGAGAACTGCTCGCCGCGTCGCCGTCAGCGCACGCTCGCTCTCGCCGAGATCGGCATACGACGCCCCGAGCTCGCCGTAGGCGTCGGCGAGCAAAGTTCGATCGCCGAAGCCGCGGGCTTGCTCGACGGCCTCGGCGGCAAACGCATTGGCACGCCGACGCACGTCCTGCGGGCTCGGCGCGTCGGTTGCGTAGCCCCGGTACAACTCCGCCAGCGACAGAAGAATCGAGATCTTGGCCGGCGATGCATCGAGTGTCGACACCGCCGCTCGAATCGTCGCGAGCCTGTCGGCAAAACCTTCGACAGCACCCGACTCGCGCATTGCCCGCGCGAGGTTCGTTTGCGCGGTCAGCCGCAGCAGCGTGTTCTCGCCCGCGAGCCGCTCGCCGTCGGCAAACGCCGCGAGGCCGCGCAGCGGCTCGTCGATCGACATATAGGCCCGGCCGAGATCGTTCAGCAGCGGCGCGGCATCGGCGGTGCGTCCCGAGCCGGCCGCCGCATCGACGCCTTTCGAAAGCTCCGCAATTGCCGCCGGGTACTCGCCGAGCGCGGCGTGCACTTGGCCAAGACGGCCGTGGATGGTTATAGTCCTGGCCAGATCCTCTGGCCCGTCACCGACGTTTTGCCGGAGCGCCGCTTGCAGCAAATCCAGAGCACGCTGAGGCTGACCGGACGCCTCATAACAATCGGCCGACCGAATGGAGCGCTCCACGGAAGCGACGGAACCGGCGATCTCGGCGCAACCGGCGTCGGCGGCCGACGCCGACGGTGCGGCCACGAACGAGAACACGCCGATGGCGCCGGCAAGAGGCCGGCGAAGAGGCGTACGTAGCGAGTGAGCATGGCGCGGGCGGGGCTTCGCATTCGTTCTTGTCCCGAGCTTTGCGCCCGACTCTAGCATACGGACATAAATCGCAAAGTCTTCGGTCGTCGTCCCCGCATAGATGAAAAAACCTCATCGTCGACTATTCGTGAGCGCCGTCCTCTGCGGCCTGACCGTCCTGCTGACCTGGGCGGGGACGAGTCATATCGCCGTGCTGCGAGCCAGCTCCGCGCTGCTGGAGGATCTGCAGCTCGCGTATTTCGGTCCCGCGCGCGAGCCGAGCGACGACGTCGTGATCCTGAGCATCGACGAGGACGCGCTCGCGACGCTGCCGTTCCGCTCGCCGATCAGCCGGCGGTTCCTAGCTGACATATTGCAGAGCCTTGCGCCGAAGAGACCGCGCGCGGTCGGCATCGACGTCATCTTCGATCAACCGACCACGCCCGACGACGACCAAGCGCTGCTCGACGCGCTCGACGACTTTCCGGCCCCCGTCGTGATCGCCGTCGGCACGCGAGACAACGGCCTGACCGACCGGCAGCTCGACTTTCAAACGCACTATCTCGACGGCCGGAGCGTGGGATCCGCCACGCTGCACACGGTCGACGGCGTCGTGCGGTTTCTGTACCCGCGCGAGCCGGCCGAGAACGGTCGGATTCCGAGCTTCGCCGCCGCCCTCGCGACTGCCGTAGGCGTTGCGCCGCCGGCCGCGCGCGAGCGCATCTACTACCGCGCGCCGAGCGCCGACAAACCGCCGCTGCGCGCGTTCCCGGCCGCGAGCGCCGAGAAACTTCCCACGGCGTGGCTCGGCGGCCGCGTCGTGCTCATCGGCGCCCAACTGCCGAACGAAGACCGCTTTCGCACGCCGCTCTCGGCGCTCGGCGGCGCGCAGTCGACGATGGCGGGCACGATGATTCACGCACAGGCCTTCTCGCAATTGCTCGACGGCGAGCGCTATCCGGAAACCTCCGAGTGGCTACAAGCGCTCGTGCTGGCCGCCGTGGCCGTCGCGGGATTCGCTCTCACGTTCACGCACCTGAAACCGTGGACCAAGATCGTCATCGGCGTCGGCGGCCTGCTGTCGTTCTGGGCGCTCGCAACCGCGTATTTCGCGGCCGGCGGCGTCCAGCTGCCGCTCTTGGCGCCGAGCCTCGGGCTCGCGCTCGGCGCGAGCTTCGGCGGCGCTTACGCGCGGCATGTGGACATCGCCGAGAAGCGCTTCGTGCGGGCCGCCTTTCAGCGCTATGTCTCGCCTGCCGTGATCGATCACGTGCTCGACAATCCGGACAAGCTCGTGCTCGGCGGCGAGAAGCGCGAGATGAGCTTCATCTTCTCCGATCTCGCCGACTTCACGAAACTCGCGGAGCAAACCACACCGGAAGCCGTGGTGGGCTTGCTTCACGATTACTTCGAGGGAATGTTGCAGATCGCCCTCTCGCACGGCGCCACGGTCGACCGGCTGGTCGGCGACAGCATCGCGGTGTTCTTCAACGCCCCGGCGGATCAGCCCGACCACGCGCAGCGCGCCGTTCGCTGCGCGTTGGCACTCGATCGCTACTGCGAGGCCTTTCGCGCGGACCGCATCGCCAACGGTGTGCCGATGGGGGCGACCCGAATCGGTGTGCATTCGGGCACCGCCGTCGTCGGCAACGTCGGCAGCACGACACGTTTCCATTACACGGCCCACGGCGACTGCGTGAACACGGCCGCGCGCCTCGAAAGCGTCAACAAGCACCTCGGCACACGGGTCTGCATCAGCATCGACACGGCCCGCCACTGCCCGGAGCACGCGCTTCGACCGGTCGCGCATCTCGTGCTCAAAGGCAAAAGCCAGGGCATCGAGTGTGTGACGTTGTGCGACGGGCTGGCGGACGGGCACCTGCAGGACTATCTTCTAGCCTATGCGGCACTCGCGCAGAGCGATCCGGTCAGCGTGCAGCTGTTCGAATCGCTCCACGCACGATTGCCCGGCGACGGATTGATTGCATTTCACTTGGGCCGGCTGCAGCGCGGCGACGCCGGCATCCGGGTGGTGTTGGAGGAGAAATGATGAAGGCTCGCGTCCGCATCGCGGTCTACCTGATCGGTGCCTTCTCGGCGATCGCCACGGCGCGAGCGGCCGAGCAGGTGGTGCTCGAGTCCAACAACGCGAGGTACACGGCCGGTCAGACATTCGACCTGTCGACCGTGATCTCCCTCGACGAGCGCGAGTTCGTGCTGCTCGCCACGGAGGACGGCAGAATCCTCAGAATCTCAGGGCCATACACCGGCGTGGCCACCGACGCGCCCGACGCGCCGTCCGACTCCGAGGAAAGCAACGTGCGCCGCGCAATTCGGCAACTGCTCGGCGCCGGACCGGCCGAAGCCGGCGGCCTCGGCGGCGTCCGCGGAGGCTCCGAGGCTCGCGAGTTGCTCGCCGACACGCGGCCCGACCCGTGGCTGTTGCACACGGAAATCACCGGCGATCAATGTGTGGTTCGCGACACTCCCGTGCGGCTGTGGCGCGAGCAGGCGGGTCCGCCGGCGAGCGCCGAAGTCACCGACGTCGCGGCGCGCGAGTCTGCGCCCGTGCGTTGGCGCACCGACGAGACGAGCGCAAAGTGGCCGCTGGCCGCGCAACCGCTCGACGACCATGTCTACCTCGTGCGCCCGGCCGGCGAGCTGCGCTCCACCGCAATCCGCGTGCACACGCTGGCGCCCGAGCTCACCGACAAGGGACTGACGACGGCCGCTTGGCTCGCCGCGCGAGGGTGCACGGCGCAGGCGCGGCTCGTGCTCGGCGCGACCGCTGCCGTCACACGGTAGCGACCGGGATCTCGAGCGCTCCGCTCCGGGTCGTCGGCTGCGCGCCGACCCTCGCGCTAGGCGATGCGCTGCAGCAACTCGGTGTCGCTGACGACCTTGCGCGCGAGATAGGCGGTGAGATTGGAAAGCAGCTTGCGCTCGAGCGTGCCGTCGAGCGACTCGAACGGTATTTCCAGGCACAGCGTGGCGCGCGAAGCGACGACGTCGGCCGAACGGGTGCCTTGCGTGAGCACGGCGAGCTCGCCGAAGCACATCCCCGAACCGATCGTGGTCACTCGCAGCCGACTGTCCGCGCCGGTCGCAACGATCACCTCGACCTCGCCGTCGAGCACGAAAAAGAACGACGTCGCGGAATCGGCCGCGCGGAACACGGTCTCACCGGCTGCGAAGCGAACTCGCCGCGCCGCGTCCCGCAACACCGACAACTCTTCGCCTGTGAGCCCGGCACACAGATGGTGAGTCGCGAGGTCGAGCTCCTCGGCAGCGGACACGGGCGCATGCTCGACGCCGAGAAGACGGTCCTCGCACCATTCGACCGCGCGGTCGACGTCGTCGAACGCGCACCAACCCGGCTCCTCGGTGCCGAGCGCCTCGAGCCCGCTCAGCAAACGATCGTGGCTGCCGGCCCCTGCGAACACGACCCTCTTGCCGCGCTCGAGCAACGTTGCCGTCAGCGTCGCGAGAATCGAGGCGGCCGCGCCGTCGACGTGGAAGACCCTCTGCAAGTCGATGACGAGGAAGTCGAGCTCGCCCATCGACGCCAGGATTTGCTGCGCGACCGATTCCGTCGCACCGAACATGAGCTGGCCGCGAAGCTCGTAGATCCGAATCCGGGCACCGACCGCCTCGAGGTGTCGATCCTCGACCGCCACGCGGCGGCGGCGCGAGCGAAACTCGGAGCCGTCGTACACGGCGCGGATGACCGTCGCCGACGTCGATCTCGCGACGCTGAACAAATGCACGTCGAAGTCCTTCGACACGCGTTTGCACGCTTCGATGCCGCGAACGCTGTTGCCCTTCGGATCGAGCCGCGGCGAGAACACGCCGAGGCCGAATTGCCCGGGCAGCACGGCCATGATGCCGCCGCCGACACCGCTCTTGGCCGGCAAGCCGACGTTGAACACCCACTCGCCCGAATAGTCGTACATGCCGCAAGTGCTCATGACGCTGAGCACCTTTTCGACGTACGGCCGCTCGAGCGCGGTCACACCCGTCACGGGATTCACGCCGCTGTTGGCGAGGCATGCGGCCATGAGCGCGAGGTCCGTGGCGGTCACGAGAATCGAGCATTGCCGGAAGTACAGATCGAGCACCTCGTCGGGGGCGCGGTCGAGCACGCCGTGCCCGTAGAGCAGATGCGCGATCGCGCGGTTGCGATGCCCCGTCGCACTCTCCGACGCATAGACCTTGTCGTCGATGTCCACGGCCGAGCCCGTATAGCGCCCGAAAGCCGCCAGGATGCGCTGCATCCGCGCCGCTTCGTCGGCGCCTTCGATCAACCCGGTGGTGGCGATGGCCCCCGCGTTGATCATCGGGTTCAACGGCCGGCCCGTTTCCGGCTCGAGGCTGATCGAGTTGAACGCTTCGCCCGTGGGCTCGACGCCGACCTTGCCGAGCACGGCGTCGAGCCCACGGTCTTCCAACGCGAGTCCGTAGACGAGCGCTTTGGAGATGGATTGAATCGTGAACGGTTGCCGCGTGTCCCCGGCCTCGTATCGATAACCGTCCACGGTGACGATCGAGATGCCGAGCCACGCCGGATCGGCACGCGTGAGCTCGGGGATGTAGCTCGCCACCGCACCCTCGGTCATCGATGCGAGCTCGGCATGGAGCTCGTCGAGATAGCGCTGCACGGGCGACAAGCTTGACGAAGACTTATGCATGAGTGGCTCCTAAACCATCGTTCACGGCAGAATCGAAAGTGCATCGCCGCCACGCGCTGCATGCACCGCCGCGCCCCGCGCCGTGCGCATGCCCGTCACCGGAACACGTACGCGGCACCGGCGCCCGCAGCGCTGTCATCGGTTTCGTCGCTGCCGACACCCTTCCCGGCACCGGCTTCCTGGAACGCCCCAACCGCGAGCGTCTCCAGGTCGAGGGCCACGGAAGTGCCGAAGTTGTCCGGCGTGCCGGTGTTCGACGCTTTGACGTAGGCTGCTTGGGCCCACTGCCCGCCGCTGCGCACGAAGACGTAGACGGCGCCCGAATCCGGCGTGTCGTCGTGCTCCCCGATGCCGCCGATACCCGTCTCGGCGCTGTCCTCGAACGGCGCGCCGACCACGAGCGTGTCGCCGGAGAGCGCGAGCGAGTCGCCGAAGGCGTCGCGCATCCCCGGGTTCGAAGCCTTGATGTAGGCTTGCTGCGACCACACGCCGGCCCCGTCGCGCCTGAAGACATACACAGCCCCGGAAAAGTCGAGCGAGTTGTCGCTTTGCTCCCCGCCGACCCCACTCGCATTGCTGTCCTCGCCCGGCGCGGAAACGGCCAGCGTGTCGCCGTCCAGGGCCACGGCCCAGCCGAACGTGTCCGACGTGTCCGTGTTGGACGCCTTGATAACGGTAGCCCGCCCCCATTGACCATTGTCGTCACGCGTATACACGTAGACGGCACCGGAATCCGGCGCACCGCCCATATTCGGGTCGCCGTCGACGCCGGTCGCCGAGCTCGCGTTGCGGTAGGCCCCCACGGCCACGGTGTTTCCGTCGAGGGCGACGGAAAATCCGAAGCCGTCGTTGCCCCCTCCACCGTTCGTGACTTGGCCCTGCGCGGACCATTGGCCCGAGTCGTCGCGCGTGAACACATAGACGCCGGGACCGGCCACGATCGTGTCGCCCGAGATCGCGACGGCTGTCCCGAAGAACGTTCCCGGATCCGCTGCCTTGAGGTAACCCTGTTTCGACCACTGACCCGTGTCGTCGCGCGCGAACACATACACGGCGCCGGCGCTGTCGGCGCTGTTGTCGGTCTCGTCGCCGTTCACGCCGGTGGCCGAGCTGTCTTCACCATACGCACCGACTACGAGTGTGTTTCCTTCGAGCGCGACGGCGGCGCCGAAGAAGTCCATGGCGTCCGGGTTCGAGGCCTTCAGATAGGCTTGCTGCGACCATACGCCGGCCCCGTCGCGTGTGAAGACGTAGACGGCGCCGGCGCTCTCGGCGGTGTTATCCCCCTGAGCGCCGCCGCCTGCCACCGCGCCCGACTCGTTCGGCGCGCCGACTGCGAGCGTGTCGCCCGAGAGGGCAACGCTGCGGCCGAAATTGTCGTTCTCGTCCGTGTTCGACGCCTTGGCGTACGCTTGCTGCGCGAACGCCTGTGCGCTCTCGCGCGTTGCGGTAAGCTCGTACACCCTGTCGGTCACGCCGTCCTCGGCCGTCACTCTGATCTCGATCACGTTGTCGCCCGGAATGAGCCCGAGGTCTATGCCGGACGCACCGACCGGCACGCCGTTTACGTGCACCGTCTCTCCCGAGTCCGCCATATCGATACCGAGATGAATCCGCCGCGCGAGGAAACCGACTTCGGCCGTGTAATCGAGCTGCGTCGGCTGAAAGATTTGGTCGAGCGCGACGCCGTCGACCGACAGCGACGCTAGCGTCGAGGTTCGTGCCGGAACGCCGCCGACGAGATACGCGGCACCGGCGCCGAGCGCGTCGTCGCTCGAAGCATCGCCGCCGACACCCGTCGCCGCGCCGTCTTCGAGATATGCGCCGGCCGCAAGGGTATCGGCAGACAAGCCCACCGAAACGCCGAATTGGTCGTTGGCCTCGGTGTTCGACGCCTTCACGTAGAACGTTTGCGACCACGCTCCGGCTTCGCGCGCGAACACGTATACGGCACCGGAGTCGGGCGCCGCGTAGTCGTCCTCGTCACCGCCGATACCGATGGCCGCGCTGTCCTCGCCGGGCGCACCGACGGCCAGCGTGTCGCCGCGAAGCGCGACCGATAGGCCGAAAACGTCCTCTACGGCAGGGCTCGACGCCTTGATGAACGCCTGCTGCGACCACTGACCCGCATCGCGCGCGAACACATACACGGCACCGGAATCGCCGAGCGTCATCGCGGCGGGGTCGGCAACGCCGTCGACGCCCTTGGCATTGCTGTCGTCGCCCGGCGCGCCGACGGCCAGCGTGTCCCGATCGATTGCGAGCGCAAAGCCGAAGGTGAGTTCACTGCCGCCGTTGGAAGGCTTGATATAGGCCTGCTGCGACCATCGGCCGGCCGTGTCACGGACGTACACATACACAGCGCCCGCGAACGAGGCGTTGTTGTCGCTCTCATCGCCCCCGACACCGGTCGCGGAGCTGTCCTCGCCGATCGCTCCCACCGCAAGCGTGTCGCCGTCGAGCGCGACGGCCGCGCCGAAGCGGTCGTTGGCCTCCGTGTTCGATGCCTTCACGTACGCCTGCTGCGACCATTGCCCGGCGTCGCGCACGAAGACATAGACAGCGCCGGATTCCTCGGCGGAATTGTCGGTCCAGTCGCCGTCGACGCCGGTCGCGGCGCTGGCCTCTTCGATGGCGCCCACGGCCAGCGTGTCGCCCGACAGCGCGACGGCACCTCCGAATCCGTCGCCGAGCTCGGCGTTCGAAGCCTTCATGTACGCCTGCTGCGACCATGCGCCGGCCGCGTCGCGCACGTAGATATAGACGGCGCCGGCATCGGTCGCCGTGTCGTCCATCGAATCGCCGTCGATCCCCATGGCCGCGCTGTCCTCGCCGGGCGCACCGACGGCCAGCGTGTCGCCGGAAAGGCCGAGCGCCCGACCGAAGGCATCACCGGCCCCGGAGTTCGACGCTTTCACGTAAGCCTGCTGGGACCACTGCCCCGCGGCGTTGCGCGCGAACACATACACGGCGCCGGATTCCGGAAGGGCATTGTCGGTCTGGTCGCCGTCGATCACCCTTGCGCTGCCGTCCTCTCCGCTCGCGGCGACGGCCAGCGTATTGCCGTCGAGCGCGACGGTATAGCCGAACTGGTCGTTCACGTCTGGGTTCGATGCCTTGACGTAGGCATCTTCGGCAAAAGCCGCCGCGCGTTGGCGCGTGACCGTCACGGTGTAGTCGCGCGTCGTGCCGTCCTCGGCCCTGACCTCGACGACGACGTCGTTGTCGCCTTCGTCGAGATCGAGCGTCGTTGCCGTGCTCGTGAGCGGCGCGCCGTTCACGCTAATCGTCGCGGCGGCATCCTCGGGCGCGGCGGCGATTTCGACCGCGCGATTCAGGAAGCCGACGACGGTCGTATAGGACGTCGTGTTCGGGTCGAAGCTCTGCTCCAACGTCGCGCCTTCGATCGACAGCGTCGACAGCAACGCGTCGCTGCTTTGGCGACCGCCGCCGCCGTTGCCGTTGCCGCTACCCCCACCTCCACCGCCCCCACAGGCCGTGAGGACTGCGAAGCAGAGCAGCGTGGTAAGCCGCATGAACCTATTCGTGACACCCATGACCGGACTCCTCGTTTGCGCAACAGCTCGGCCGCCGCTCGTCTCTATCAATGGAACACGTACACCGCGCCGGCACCGTCGACGCTGTCGTCCGTCTCGTCGACGGCCGAGCCGCTCTGCTCCCACTGCGCACCGACCGCGAGCGTGTCGCCCGACAGCGCGATCGAATATCCGAATTCGTCGTTCTCGCCGGGGCTCGAGGCCTTCACGTACGCCTGCTGGCTCCAGACGTCGCCGGCGCGGACGAACAGGTAGGCCGCTCCGCTCTTCGATAGCGAGTCGTCGAGCTCATCGCCGTTGATCCCCGTGGCCCCGCTGCTCTCCCAGTGCGCGCCGACGGCGAGCACGTCGCCGTCTCGCGCGAGCGCGACGGCGCCGCCGAACTGATCTCCCGAACCGGTGTTCGATGCTTTCACATAGGCTTGCTGTGCCCACGTCGCGCCGCTACGAACGAATACGTAGACTGCGCCGCTCGACGGCGCGGAATTGTCGAGCTCATCCCCGTCGATGCCGGTGGCACTGCTGCCTTCGAACGTCGTCCCGACGGCCAACGTGCCGCCGTCGCCCGAGAGCGCGACGGCCAGACCGAACTGATCGCTCTTGGCGGTATTCGAGGCCTTTACGTAGGCCTGCTGGCTCCACCCGCCGCCATCGCGCGTGAAGACATACGCCGCACCCGAATCCGTCGTCAGCGCGTTGTCGCCGTCGGGTGCATCGATACCGGTGCCGGCGCCATCCTCGAGCGGCGCGGTCGCGACCAGCGTGCCGCCGTCACCCGACAGCGCGACGGCCAAGCCGAATTGATCGCCTTGCCCCGTGTTCGAGGGCTTCACGTAGCCCTGTTGGCTCCACGTCGCGCCGTTGCGAGCGAATACATAGACCGCACCGCTGTCGTCGGCCAGGCCGTCGTCGACACCGGCGGCGTTGCCGTCTTCCTCGCCGGCGCCGACCGCCAACGTGTCGCCGTCGGCCGCCAGCGCAATGGCGTGACCGAATCCGTCCCCGGCGCCCGTGTTCGAGGCCTTGAGGTAGGCCTGCTGACTCCACGTCGCGCCGCTGCGAGCGAACACGTAGACGGCACCGCTGTCGAGCGCCGAGTCGTCGAGCTGGTCGCCGTCGACACCGGTCGCGCCGCTGTCCTCGTCCTCGGCACCGACGGCGAGCGTGCCACCGTCGGCCGCAAGCGCCAGGGAGGCACCGAAGTGATCGTTCGCGCCGGGGTTCGACGCCTTGATATAGGCCTGC
The DNA here is from genome assembly GCA_963786385.1 of uncultured Gammaproteobacteria bacterium. Lineage (GTDB taxonomy): Bacteria > Pseudomonadota > Gammaproteobacteria > Steroidobacterales > Rariloculaceae > FEN-1219. The sequence continues at coordinate 108,833 of CAWAYS010000005.1, read as the reverse complement.
GGGGTCCACGACCCGCCGCCGGCGCGCACGAACACGTAGACCGCCCCACTGTTCAATGCCGACTGGTCGGACGAGTCGCCGTCGATACCGGCGGCACCGCTGCCGTCTTTGAAGACACCCACGGCCAGCGTGCTGCCGTCGGCCGCGAGCGCGACCGAGTAGCCGAACAGCTGGTCGTCCTTGATGCTGTCGATGTTGCCGGCCTTCAGATACGCGTCTTGCGCGAAGTCGCCGATGCTCTCGCGCGTCACAGTGAGCTCGTACGCACTCTGCGTCGCACCGTCCTCGGCCGTGACGAGGATCTCGATCGGGTTGTTTCCCTCGACGAGCGGTACGGTGATGCCCGAAGGCCCGACCGATACGCCGTTCACGCGCACCGTGGCCGCGGCGTCGGCGGCAGGCGCATCGATGTGCACGGACGCGCCGAAGAAACCGACCGCAGCCGTGTAATCGAGCTGCGTCGGCTGGAAGATCTGATCGAGCCCGGCGCCATCGATTCCGAGCGACGACAACGTCGACGTGCGTGTCGGAATGCCGCCGAACAAGTACACGGCGCCCGCGTCCACCGCGCTGTTGTCGGCGGCGTCGCCGCCGACGCCTTTGGCCGCGCCGTCCTCGAGGTACGCGCCGACGGCGAGCGTGTCGCCGGAGAGTGCGACCGCCGTGCCGAACAGGTCGCCCGCCTCGGCGTTCGAGGCTTTGAGGTAGCCTCGTTGCGACCATTGGTCCGCCTCGCGCGTGAACAGGTACGTCGCACCGGCGGCCGACGCCGTATCGTCTTGCTCGTCGGCGCCGATGCCCGTCCCGCCGCCGTTTTCGGCCAGCGCGCCGACGACGAGCGCATCGCCGTCGAGCGCGACGGAATAACCGAACTGATCGCCCGCGTCCGTGTTCGAAGCTTTGACGTACGCCTGCTGCGACCACATGTCCGCGTCGCGGACGAACACGTAAGCGGCACCGGCCTCCGCGGCCGTGTCGTGCGGCGTCGTGTCGATCCCGGTCGTAATGCTGTCCTCGTACGGCGCCCCGACGACGAGCGTGTCGGCGGACACATCGACCGAGAAGCCGAAGGCGTCGCCGTTGCCGGGATTCGAAGCCTTCACGTACGCTTGCTGCGACCAAGCACCCGCGTCGCGAACGAACACATACGCAGCCCCCGAGTTCGGTTGGCTGTCGTCCGTCTCGTCGCCGCCGACGCCGCTCGAGCCGCCGTCCTCGCCCATCGCACCCACGACGAGCGTGTCGCCGTCGAGCGCGACCGATTGACCGAAGTCGTCGTTCGCGGCCGCATTCGACGCTTTCGCGTAAGCCTGCTGCGACCAGTGGCCGGCGTCGCGAGTGAACATATAGACGGCGCCCGCAAACGACGCGTTGTCGTCGCTTTGATCGGCATCGACACCGGCGGCACCGCTCGCCTCGCCGACCGCGCCGACTGCAAGCGTGTCACCCGAGAGCGCCACCGAAAAGCCGAACTCGTCGAGGTTCCCGGTGTTCGACGCCTTGACATAGGCCTGCCGCGACCACTGCCCGGCCGCGTCACGCACGAACACGTAGACGGCGCCGGAATCGAACGCGTTGTCGTCGGCCGAGTCGCCGTCGATGCCGGTCGCGGCGCTGTCCTCACCGAAAGCGCCGACCGCAAGCGTATCGCCGGACAGCGCCAGCGCGTAACCGAAGTGATCCTCTGTGCCCGGATTCGACGCTTTCACATAGGCCTGCTGCGACCACGCTCCGGCCGCGTCGCGCACGAACACGTATACGGCCCCGGCCCCGGCGACGCTGTCGTCCGTCTCGTCGCCGCCGACGTCTTGGGCGGAGCTGTCCTCCTCGAAGGCCCCGACCGCGAGCGTGTCGCCGTCGAGCGCCACGGCAAACCCGAACAGATCGTCCGCCTGCGTATTCGAGGCCTTCACGTAAGCATCTTCGGCAAATGCCGCGGCGCTTTGCCGGGTGACCGTGACTGTGTAGTCGCGCTTCGTCCCGTTCTCGGCCGTGACCTCGACGACGATGTCGTTGTCGCCTTCGCCGAGATCGACCGTCACGGGCGCGCTCGCCACCGGCGCACCGTTCACGGTCACGGTAGCGGCGCCGTCTTCGGCCGTCGCATCGATTTCGATCGAGCGGATCAGAAAACCCGCAACGGCCGTATAGGCCGTCGCGGTCGGAGAGAACACTTGCTCGAGTGCCGCACCTGCCATCGTCAAAGCCGAGAGGTTTGCGTCGCTGCTTCGGCTGCCGCCGGTTCCGCCGCCACCGCCACCTCCGCTGCCGCTGCTGCCGCTGCCGCTGCTGCCACTACTACTGCTGCCGCCGCCGCCACCTCCACAGGCACCAAGCGCGAGAAAACAAACGACCGCCAAAACGCGTGCGAAGTTGGCTTGCAGATTCATCGCTCGATACTCCTCATTGCGATTTCTTGTTCGGATCGCGCCGTGTTCGTCAGCGCAGGACGTACACGGCCCCGGCGCCGGCTGCAGTGTTGTCGCTCTGGTCGCCGTCGACGGTGGTCGCGGCGCTGTCCTCGTTGGCGGCGCCGACGGCAACCGTGTCGCCAGAGATCGCGACGGCGTAACCGAAGGCCTCTAGAGTCCCGGTGTTCGATGCTTTGACGTAGGCCTGCTGGCTCCAGACGCTGCCACTGCGGCTGAGCACGTACACGGCGCCGCTTTCCGACATCGAATCGTCGGCCTGCGCGCCGTTGATGCCGGTCGCGCTGCTGGACTCGCCGGTCGCCCCGACCGCCAGCAAATCGCCGGACAATGCCAGTGACGCACCGAAGTGATCGAGACGCGCCGCGTTCGAAGCCTTGATATACGCCTGTTGCGACCAGGTCCCGGTATCGTCGCGGACGAACACGTAGACCGCGCCCGCCTCGGATGCCGTATTGTCGGTGTCATCGCCGTCGACGCCCGTCGCGCTCGAGCGCTCGAATACGGCACCGACGGCGACCGTGTCGCGCGACAACGCGACCTGCGTGCCGAAAGCATCGGACGCGTCGGTATTGGACGGCTTGAGGTAGGCTTGCTGCGACCATGCCCCGGCGCCGTCACGCACGAACACGTACGCGGCGCCGGCGCTCTGCGCGTCGTTGTTGGCTTGGCCCGCATCGATCGCCGTCGAAGCGCTGCTTTCGTAACGTGCGCCGACGACCAACGTATTCTCGGCAACTGCGACGGAGTATCCGAAGTTGTCGCCGGAATCCGTGTTCGACGCCTTCAGGTACGCGACTTGCGACCACGCACCGGTCGCGTCGCGCGCGAACACGTAGGCCGCACCGGCATCTATGGCGTTGTTGTCGCTCCCGTGCCCAGCGGTGCCGCTTTCGATACTGTCCTCCCGCGAAGCGCCCACCACGAGGGTGTCGCCGTCGAGCGCAACGGCTATACCGAAGTCGTCGCCTGGATCGGTATTCGACGCCTTGAGATAGGCGCGCTGCGACCACATGCCGGCGCTATCGCGCGTGAAGACGTAGACCGCACCTGCATCGGGCGCGCTGTCGTCGGTGCCGTCGCCGGCAGCACCGGTCTCGGCGCTGTCCTCGTACGGCGCACCGACGACCAACGTATCGCCGTCGAGCGCCACCGACGCACCGAAGCTGTCGCCCGGACCGGTGTTCGACGGCTTGAGGTAGGCGCCGGGCGCCCAATTGCCGCCGCTGTCGCGGGCAAACAAGTAGACGGCTCCGGCGTCCATGGCGCCGTCATCCGCGCCGACTGCACCGACACCCGTCTTACCGCTGTCCTCGTACGGCGCTCCGACCGCGAGCGTGTCGCCGTCTAGCGCAATCGACATACCGAAGGCATCGCCCGCACCGGCGTTCGCTGCCTTCACGTACGCCTGCTGCGCGAACTCCGCGGCCGTTTGCCGCCTGACGGCGACGTGGTAAACCTGCTGCGTGACGCCGTCCTCGGCCGTCACCGCCACGGCAAACACGTTGTCTCCCTCGAGCAGCGGCTCGTCGATGCCGGCAACGCCGACCGCTGCGCCGTTCACACGCACCGTGGCGGCCGTATCGTCCGGCCGAGCACCGAGGGTCACCGTCGGGGTCAGGAATCTGACCTCGGCCGTGTAATCCGATTGAGTCGGTTGAAAGATCTGATCGAGATCGGCTTCGGCGATCGATAGCGACGCGAGCGCCGCATTGTCACTGAGCGGGTTCGCCGGTGCCGGACCCGCACCGCTGTTGCTCCCGCCACCACCGCCGCCACCGCCGCAGGCGGCGAGAAGCATCGTCCACGACGCGGTCAAGCTGCAGTAAAGAAGTGTTCGCGTATTCATGGCTCGGCATTCCCCTCGAAGATCGCACTCACCCGACTCGACGACCCGTCGTCAGGAATACAGTCTCGGGGGACACGCAGCGGCGTTCCTGAGCGAAACAGAATGTTTTTGTGCGCAGTTCTGCGTTTTTCTGAGCGTCGGGAACCGCGAACCGACGTGTGTCACGGCCGCTCCCGGGTAGGGTCGCCACGGTCTGGCGACCGGCGCCTCCGCGTGTACGAGGATTTCGCCCCGGATCGGTGCAAGAATGTTTCCGCGGAAACACCCCGCCCAAGACGGTCGAGGCCAGCCATGAAGAAAATGATGGATACGATCGCCGATCGCCCCGGTCGCCCCGGTCGCCTCGAAACGCGCCCGTCTCGGTGGACGATCGATCGGCGCCCGTCGCCCGCGAAGCGTTGCGTGCCGTCACTCGCCTCGCGAGCCGTCCGCTTCGTCTGCTGGCTCCTGTCTTGCGTGCTGCTGCACGCGGGCGCCGTCGCGGCGCGCGAAGTCGCGATCACGATCGACGATCTGCCGCGAAGCGGCGACACCCGCAGCCAACGCGATCTCGACACCGTTAGCGCAATGACCGAAAAGCTGCTGACGCCGTTTCGCGAGCAGCACATCCCGGTGATCGGCTTCGTGAATGCCGGGCGCCCCGTCGACTTCGGCCCGGACGGCTTACGCGAAGTGCTCGAGATTTGGCTGGACGCCGGCGCGGATCTCGGCAACCACTCGTACTCGCACTTGAGCATCAACCAAGTGCCGCTCGACACGTTCACTGCAGACATCACGCGCGGCGAGCCGCTGCTGCGCTCCGTGCTCGCCGAGCGCGGGCGCACGCTGAAGTATTTCCGCCATCCGTTTCTCTACACGGGGTCCACACCCGAGATCAAAGCCGGCCTGCAAGCCTTCCTGGATCAGCACGGATACCGCGTGGCGCCCGTCACGCTCGACGATGCCGACTACATGTTCGCCGCGGTCTATATGCGCCCCGAGTACCGCGAGCGCGTGCGCCGCGAGTACGTCCCGTACATGGAGTCGATCGTGGCGTTCTTCGAAGCGCGCACCGTCGAAGTCGTGGGCCACGACATCCCGCAAATCTTGCTCATCCACGCGAACCAAATGAACGCCGATCTCATGCCCGAGCTGCTCGCGATGTTTCGCCGGCGCGGCTACGACTTCGTCACGCTCGAGCACGCGCTCGCGGACCCGGCCTACCGGCTGCCCGAGGACTACGTCGGCCGCGGCGGCTTCTCGTGGATTCATCGCTGGTCGAAAACGAAGGGGCTCGCGCCGAAAAGCGAGCCGGCGCCGCCGGCCTGGGTCAGCGAAGCCTACGACCGGGGCGTGCCCTAAAGACGAGGCACCGCTGCCCATCCTCACGCAACCATGAAATCCGTGCACCGGATCGGTGCGAGAATGTTTCCGCGGAAACACATAGTCGTGGCCAAGGAAATCACGCACGCGTCCCGTGCTTGTTCCACGCTGGGCGTGCATACTGTGTGCAATCGACCTCTGGGGGGAGGACCGATGCCGAATAACAATACCCTGGACGAGCATCGTCCCGCAGCGGGCCATGCCTAAGCTCGGCGCGGACGGCTCGAGTCTGCGTCGCTACCTCGTCACCGGGTCTGTCGGTCTCGCCCTCGCGCTCGGCGCCGCGTGGCTGTCCTTCGGCCACTCGCTGCTCGGCCCCGACGACCGCGCCATCCTCAACGCGAATTGCGTCGACTGTCACAACCGTAAAGACCTCGTCGCCGATCTCGCGCTCGACAAGCTCGATCCGAACCACGTCGCCGCGAACGTCGAGACGTGGGAGAAGGTCATCCGGAAGCTGCGCACGCGGCAGATGCCGCCGCAGGACGTCGATAAACCGCCGCAAGATCCGACGACGCTCGCGGCGATGCGTGCGTCGCTGGACGAGCTTCGCGTCTCGCTGGAGAAACAGATCGACCGCCTGCCCGGCGCCACGTCGAATCCCGGCGAGCCGCTGCTCGGGCGCCTGAACCGCGCCGAATACGCCAACGCGATTCGCGACCTCTTGGGGCTCAACGTCGACGTGAGCTTGCTGCTGCCGCCCGACGATGCGGCCTACGGCTTCGACAACGTGGCCGACGTGCTCGGCAACTCGCCGTCGCTGCTCGAGGCCTACCTCACGGCCGCACGGCGCATCAGCGCGATGGCCGTCGGCGACCCGAACACCCCGCCCGGCGGCACGACGTACACCGTGCGGCAGGATCTTTCGCAGGATCACCAGCTCGACGGCCTGCCGCTAGGCACGCTCGGCGGCATGACCGCGACGCACGTGTTCCCCGTCGACGGCGAGTACGACTTTCAGCTGCATCTATATCGCACCAACTTGAGCGCGATCCGCGGGCTCGAGGATCCTCATCAGCTCGAGCTCACCGTCGACGGCCAGCGCATCCTGCTCGCCAAGATCGGCGGCGACGAAGATCTCACCGCGCTGCAAACGAACCCGACGGCCGCGTCCGATACGCTGGAGCGAGACCGCCTGCACGTTCGCGTGTTCGTCAAAGCCGGGCAGCGCGACGTCGCCGCGGCGTTCCTCGGCGAGACGCCGGCCGTGTTCGACACGAGCCGGCTCCAGCCTTTCGTGCGCGACTTCAACCCGTACGACGCCGAAGGCGCGCCGCACGTGCAGTCGCTGTCGATTCAAGGGCCGTTCAACGCCGCGGTGCCGAGCGTGCGCACCGCGCCGAGCCCGACGCTGTTCGTCTGCCGCCCGGCCAACGCCGAGGAAGAGACGCCGTGCGCGAAACGCATTCTCACGACGATCGCCACGCGCGCGTATCGGCGGCCCGTCACGGACGACGAGCTGGCGGGCCTGATGTCGTTCTACGCACAAGGCCGAGCGCACGCGGATTTCGACGCCGGCATCGAGCTGGCGCTGCGCCGCGTGCTCGCGAGCCCGCTGTTCGTGTTCCTGCCCGAGCGCGAGCCGGACGAGGTCGCGCCCGGCGCCACGTACCGGATCTCCGATTACGAGCTCGCCACGCGTCTCTCCTTATTCTTATGGAGCAGCGTCCCGGACGAAGAGCTGCTGCACGCGGCGGCCGGCGGCACGCTGCACGAGCCCGAGGTGCTCGAAGCGCAAGTCAAGCGCATGCTGGCCGCGCCGCAGGCCGAGGCGTTCACGCAAAACTTCGCCGGCCAGTGGCTGCACTTGAGAAACCTGGCCGGCATCGTGCCGAACTCCGATCTCTTCCCCGATTTCGACGACAACCTGCGCGAAGCGTTTCGGCGCGAGGCGGAGCTCTTTTTCGCGAGCGTGCTCGAGGATGGCGGCAGCGTGCTCGACTTGCTGCAATCGAAGCACACGTTCGTCAACGAGCGCTTGGCCAAGCACTACGGCATTCCGGGCATCTTCGGCAGCGACTTCCGCCCCGTGACGCTGACCGACGAACGGCGCTTCGGTCTGCTCGGCAAAGGCGCCGTGCTGCTCGCGACCTCGCATCCCACGACCACGTCGCCGACGCTGCGCGGCAAGTGGATTCTCGAGAACCTCCTCGGCACGCCGCCGCCGCCCCCGCCCGCGAACCTCGACACCTCGCTCAAGAAAGGCGCGCCGGGCTCGGCGCCGAAGACCATGCGCGAGCAGATGGAGCAGCACCGCGACAACCCGATCTGCGCGCAATGCCATCGCGTGATGGACCCGCTCGGCTTCGCGCTCGAGAACTTCGACGTGACGGGTGCGTGGCGCGAGCAGAACGACACGGGCACGGTGCTCAATTCCACCACCGTGATCTTCGACGGCACCGAGATCCACGGCGTCGTGGACCTGCGCCAAGCCCTCGCGCGCAACCCCGAGGCGTTCGTCGAGGCGCTGACCGAGAAGCTCATGGTCTACGCATTGCGGCGCGGCCTCACGTACCAAGACATGCCGATCGTCCGGCAAATCGTGAGCCACGTGCGCGAGGACGACTACCGGTTCTCGGCGCTGCTGCTCGAGATTGCGAAAAGCCTACCGTTTCAGATGCGGCTGAAGCCCGCGGCCGAGGCGGCCGCGCCGGCGCCCTCAGCAGGAAAGGAGAATAGCTAATGTTCATCACGAAGAAAGCGCTCCCGCGACGGACTTTCCTGCGCGGCCTCGGCGTGACCGTGGCCCTGCCCTTCCTCGACGCCATGGTCCCGGCCATGGCCGCGAACGTCGATAGACCGAAGCGCTTCGGCTTCGTCTACATGCCGCACGGCGCGGACATGCCGTCCTGGACGCCCAAAGCCGCGGGCACGAGCTTCGAGATGCCGCACACGCTGCTCTCGCTCGCGCCGCATCGGGATTCCGCCGTCGTCGTCACCAATCTCAAACGCGCCGGCACCGTCAAAGAGATGCACGCCGCGGCGGCCTGCGGCTGGCTCAGCGGCGCGATCCCGAAAGAGACCGAAGGCGAGGACTACGAGGTCGGCACCACCATCGACCAAGTGCTCGCCAAATGCATCGGCCAAGACTCGCCGCTGCCGTCGCTCGAGCTTGCGACCGAGGACTTCACGGGCTACGTCGGCGGCTGCACGCCGGGCTTCGCCTGCATCTATATGAACACGATCTCGTGGGCGTCGCCGACGACGGCGCTGCCGATGGAGATCAACCCGCGCAAAGCCTTCGAGCGCCTGTTCGGCGACGCGGGCTCGCCGGCCGCCCAGGCCAAGCAGCTGCGCGAAGACCAAAGCATTCTCGATGCGATCACGGGCGAAGCGCGCGCGCTCGAGCGCCACTTGCCCGCGCACGACCGCACGCGCGTATCGGACTATCTCGACACCGTGCGCGAGATCGAGCGCCGGATTCAGAAGACCGAGCAAACCAACGCCGCCGACATCGCGCTGCCCGACAAGCCGCTCGGCGTGCCGGCCACGTTCAAAGAGCACGCGGACCTCATGTTCGACTTGCTCGCGCTCGCGTTCGAAGCCGACCTCACGCGCGTGTTCACGTTCATGCTCTCGCGCGAATCGAGCCAGCGCACCTTCCCCGAGATCAGCGTCGACGACCCGTGGCACGTGGTCTCGCACCACGGCGAGGTGCCCGAGAAGATCGCGCGCGCCGAGAAAGTCGCCGCGTACTGCGTGAGTATGTTCTCGCGCTTCATCGATCGACTGAAATCGACGCCGGACGGCGACGGCTCGCTGCTCGACAGCTCGCTCGTCTTCTACGGCAGCGGCCACGGCGACGCGAACGTGCACGCCACGGACCCGCTGCCGATGGTCGCGCTCGGCGGCCGCGTGCGCAGCCGCCACATCGTGCTGCCCGAGCGCACGGAGATCGGCAACTTGTGGTTGTCCGTGGCCAACCAATACGGCGCCGAGCTCGACCGTTTCGGCACGGGCACGCGCGGCGTGGAGTTCTTCTGAGGTTCGCGACGCTCGCGAGGTTCGCCGACGCTCGCGCTGTGAGGACGTGATGAGAAACCCGCCTGCCCTGCTCTGCCTAACGCTGCTCGGCGCGCTCGCGACCGGCCTCGCGACGCCGTGCGTCGGCGAGGAAGTCACGCTCGTGAAAGCGGCCCAGGCCGGCGAATGGAGCACCGTCTCGCAGCTCATCGGCCGCGCGTCGGACAACGGCAGCATCGACGGCGCCGGCCCCGACGGCACGGCCGCGATCCACTGGGCCGTGCACGCACGCAACGCCGAGATGGTCGACGCGCTGATCCGCGCGGGCGCGAACTTGAACGCCGCCAATCGCTACGGCCAAACGCCGCTGTCGCTCGCCGCAATCGACGGCAACGGCCCGCTGCTCGAGAAGCTGCTGCAAGCCGGCGCCGATCCTTCCGCGGCCGAGCACGCGCTGCCCGAAGGGCAAACGCTCGCGATGCTCGCGGCGCGCACGGGCAGCGTCGAGGCGCTGACGGCGTTGGCGTCGCATCACGCAATCGACGTGAATGCGCGCGAACAGCGCGACGAGACCACGGCGTTGATGTGGGCCGCGCTCGCCGGCCGCGCCGACGCTGCACGTTATCTCCTCAAGCTCGGCGCGGACCCGGAGCTCAAATCGAAACTCACCGACTATCCGCACCTCGGCAACGGCGTGCTGTTGACGGCCCCCGGAGGAAGGCGTTTCGTACGTGGGCCAAACGCCGCTGCAGCGCGGCGGCTGGACGGCGTTGATGTATGCCGCGCGCAGCGGCGCGGTCGAGACCGTGGGCGCGCTGGCCGAGGGCGGCGCCGATTTGAACGCGCTCGATCCGCTCGGCGAATCCGCGTTGACGCTTGCCATCATCAATGGGCATTGGGAAGTGGCTAACGCGTTACTCGATGATGGAGCCGATCCCAACGTTGCGGATCTTGCGGGGTCGACGCCGCTTTATGCGGCGGTCGACTTTCACACGCTGCCGGCTACGTACGGGCGGCCGGCGCCGAAGCCGCGCACGGTGGAGGGCAGCGTTGATATCGTGAAGCGGTTGCTCGCGGCCGGGGCGCATGTGGATGCGCCGCTCAAGGGGGCGCCGCTCAGAAGGCAGTACACCGTGGGCAACGGCCGGTTGAAGGCGGGTGCGACTCCGCTCATGCGTGCGGCTTCGACGGCGGATGTGACGATGATGCAGGTGCTGCTCGATGCCGGCGCCGACGTTCACGCGGCTACCGATAAAGGCGACACGCCGCTTCTCCTAGCGGCGACTGCAGCGAAAGGCGTGATCGGCACGCCCGACTTTGTTTCGGTGGAGCAAGCCATCGACGCGGTACGCCTCTGCCTCACGCAAGGCAGCGACGTGAGCGAAGTCGATGCCAAGGGTAGAACAGCGTTGCATCTCGTCGCCGCGGCTGGTGGCTCGCCCGAGATGATTCGGTTCCTCGTCGAGAAGGGCGCGGCCATCGACTGCAAAGGACGACGCCGGCAAGACTCCTCTCGACCTTGCGCTTGCCGCGAAGACACCGAATCCGGACACGATTACTGTCCTGCGGCAATTGTCCCCGGCGGAATAGCGCCATCTACCGCGCCCCTTGTCGCACCGGAAGCACGGGCGATATACCCGTGTTCTGTGGCGCTCTATTTGCCAGCGCTAGAACGAAGACGCCCGACGAACGTCGTTCGCCGCCCTTCCGTCGAGCAGGGACGGCGGCTGCGACGTGTCCGCCTTTTTAATGGCCTCCTTCTCCCAGGCCAGACTCTAGTTCATCTCGCCACTCCAATCGGAGAGATGTCGAGCTGACCTGCGGGGCCCGCACCTGCCCGCACGACTGTTGTCTGCTCACAATGGTCGCGTATTCAGGCACATTGTGTCCGATACTTGACTGATGACAAACGCGCTCCCAGCTAGGCGGTAACTGAGACTGCTCAAGGAAAGGATATTGGTCATGCAGAGATCACATACCTTAATTTTCTGCGCCTTCTTTGTCGTTTCGTCCTCGTCAACAGCGTTGGCCGATCGAAAAGGCGTGGACTATGTGCCCAGCCAGAACGCCCTGGTTTTCGGCGGAAGTCGTTATTGGGAACAAACGCAGAATCTAGAAGATCTGCACACGCTGTATGTCGAACAGGTAGGGTCTAACCAGAGGAAGGTTGTGCTGCACAGCGAAGGAGTCTTCTCGGACATCCAGGCAGCGCCGCAAGGAGACTTGTTTGGTGTGCTGGAGCGGATGTGGGAGGAGAACGTCACAAAGGACCGGGCAACGTACATCGATCGTCGGATCGACGAGACTGGGAACCTGAAGGAAACTTACTACTTCGAATCATCGAAACTAATCATTCTGGGCTTGGACGGCGCGACTCGCGGCATCGTCGACGGCGTTCGCCGTTTTTCTTGGGCCCCCACTGCCCATAGAATCGCATATATCACGGGAGACTACAGTGATGACGGGGTGGGATTCAAGACAACAGGAACCTGGATATATGACGTATCAGCCAAGCAGAGCACCCCAATTTTCTCAGGGGGCGTCGACGTTCAATGGGCGCAGTGGGATGGCAACGTTTACATTTACGACTCGTCCAGCAAGGAGTCTGCCAAGTCACCGGTGTTGCGCTTCGACGGTGTCGCCGACAAGTTGATCTCGACTTCACATCACGGCATCCACTTCTCGCCGGACGGGAAGTACTATTATTCGGCCGGCAACGAGGGAGCCGACGTCAAGGTCTTCGATACCACAAACGACTTGCAGGTTCCAATCAATCTGTCGAGCCCATCAGACCCCTCGCGCATTGCCTATAGCGCGGAGGGTTGGCTAAGTCCAGAAACTCTGATTGTGCCATCACCCCTCCCCGGCGATCTGGGTGACTACTTGTACGAGATCGGGTCCGGCCGGGTCCGGCACTCTACTGGCGCAGTGGTGCCGAAGGAGGTTCAAAACAGCGGAGTATTGGTTATTCAGGGGGGCTCGGTTGTCGAGCGCAGTCTAGATAGTTTTGCGCTGCAATAAAGTGCTTGACCACATCCTGCCGAGAATAGCGAGTGGCCAGTTGGTGAAGCTTACGCCGGGACAAGACAAGGCCAATATGAAGAGGGCCTGCACACTCTGTCATCAGATACCTCCAGGTCTGGTAACTGCGAGCATCTCGAAATGGGGTTTGTCTTGACCGTACCGCTGTAGATCGAGCCATGCGTGATGTGGGATTTCGTTGTATTTTGACCCAAGGATCCCCAGATGAAGCACAAGCGCTACAGCGAAGAGAAATTCATTTCGATCCTGAAGGAGCACGAGATCGGCGCCTCGGCGCCGGATCCGTCCCGCCGTGATGGTATCGCAGAGAACAGGATCTACCGCTGAAAGTCGAAGTTCGGCGGCATGGAGGTCTTGGAAGCCAAGAAGTTGCGTGCGTTCCAAGAGGAGAATCGCCGACTGAAGCACCTGTTGGCGGACTCGACGTATCAGCGAACGACACGCCTGTCGTCTGGTCCGGTTCTCACTCTCTGCGTCTTGACGGTCGCTCACGGGACTGAACGACGGCGCGCTGCGCGCACGCCTGAAGGTTCTGGCTGAGCAACCCTAAGTATGGCTATCTCACACTGCACGACATGCTCGTGCTCGAGGGGCGCGTCAGGAATCGCAAGCGGACATACCGCTTCTACCGGAAGCAGGTCGGCTAGCAGGTCGGCTGGTACAAGTCGATGCGCGGCATGAAAAACCTCTACGACGACGGCAAGCTCGCGACAGCCCGCATCGCCAAGCAAGCCACTCCGCGCAACTGCGGCAGCCCCGCTTCGCGAACCCGCAGCGATCGTCGAAGTCGCGGACGAGCTTGAGCATGCGATAGGTTTCGCCGTCTATCTGCTGCGCGAGACGGCAAAGGTCGAGGTCTACTGGCAAGCGTCCCGCCCCCAACAAAAGGCCGCTTATCCACATCCGCGCGACGTTCGACACACCGCTTTCCCGCCTCCGTTACCCGCGCTACAGTGAAAGCCGAGGCGGCGGGGAGACCAAGCTTGAGGGAGCTAGCGATTCTGGTAGTCGGCGGCGGGATCGGCGGGCTGACGTCGGCCATCGCACTGCGACAGCGCGGCTTTGCCGTAGCGGTGATCGAGAAGGACCCGACGTGGTCGGTCTATGGCGTCGGGATCATCCAGCAGGGCAACGTGCTGCGCGCGTGCGACGCGCTGGGCATTCTCGAGCGCTACGTCGATGCCGGGGTCGGGTTCGACGCGGTCGAAGTCTATGCGCCGGACGGGACGAAGCTGGCCCGCGTGCCCTCGCCGCGCCTGCTCGAAGCCTATCCCGCAAACCTCGGGATCGGCCGCCCGGCGCTGCAGAAGGTGCTCGGCGATGCGGCGATCGAGGCGGGGGCCGAGGTCCGGCTGGGTGTCACCGCCGAGGAGATCGACGACGATGGACGACAAGGTCCACGTCCGCTTTTCCGACGGAAGCGAGGGCAGCTACGACCTCGTGATCGGGGCAGACGGGGTCCATTCGCAGACCCGCGCGATGGTCTTTCCCGAAGCCGAGACACCGCAATTCACCGGCCAGGCGGTGTGGCGCTACAACTTGCCGCGCCCGGCCGATCTCGACGCAATGCACGTCTACAACGGGCCGATCGGCGTGGGCCTGGTGCCGATCAGCCGCGAGGTGATGTACATGTACGCCACGACGCCCGAGCCGGGCAACCCACGCTATCCGACGCGAGGGCTTGGCCGCGCAGATGCGTGAACGGGTCGCCAACAGCGCGCCCGAGATCCGCGAGCTGGCCAAAGAGATTACCGACGATGACGAGGTGGTCTACCGCCCACTCGAAGGGCTGCTGGTCGAAGGGCCGTGGCACAAGGGCCGCGTGGTGCTGCTCGGAGACGCAGTCCACGCGACCACGCCGCATCTCGGGCAAGGCGCGGGCCTTGCGATCGAGGACAGTCTGGTGCTGGCCGAGGAACTGGCCAACGCACGACACGGTCGGCGAGGCGCTCGCGGCCTATCGCGAACGGCGCTTCGAACGCTGCGCCTATATCGTGCGGGCGAGCCTCGCGATCTGCATGGGCCAGCTCGGCAAGGGCCCGCCGGTGGACAATGCCAAGGCGACCGCCGAGATGTTCGAGCGCGTCGCGCAGCCGATCTGAGGGAGAGAGACATGAGCCGCATCACCGAGATTCGCTACGTCGGCTATGGCGTCGCCGATTTCGACGCCGAGAAAGCGTTCTATGAGGAAGTCTGGGGGCTCGACCCGGTCCCGAGCGACGACGGCATGGCGTGGTTCAAGGCGCCGGGACATGACGAACACCATGTCGTGCGTCTGCGCAAGGCGGCAGAGAACCGCGTCGACGTGATCGCGCTCGCCGCCGAAGACCGCGCCGATGTCGAATGCTGTGCGAGAAGGTGCGCGAATCCGGCGCAAAGATCGTTAGCGAGCCGCACGAGCTCGACACACCCGGCGGCGGCTACGGCTTCCGCTTCTTTTCGCCGGACGGACTGCAATTGGAGATTTCGAGCGACGTGGCGCGCGGCGAGCGCCGCGAAATCGGGCGCTGGGAAGGCCTGCCGCTCAGGATCAGCCACATCGTGCTCCACTCGCCCGATCACAAGGCGCTGGTCGAGTGGTTCACCGACGTGCTCGGCTTCAAGGTGTCGGACTGGCTCGGCGACTTCATGTGCTTCCTGCGCTGCAACTCGGCGCATCACCGCATCGCGCTGCTGCCCGGCCCGCCTGCGCTCAACCACGTCGCCTACGACATGACGGACGTCGACGGCATGATGCGCGGCGCGCACCGCCTGCGCACTCAAGGGCATCGAGATCGCCTGGGGGCCGGGGCGGCATACGGCGGGCGACAACACCTTCTCCTATTTCGTGACCCCGGCGGGCTTTGTCGCCGAATACACCGCCGAGCTGGAAGAGGTCGATTTCGAGCGTTTCGAGCCGACCGTCTATACGCCGGGCCCGATGGTGATGGATCAGTGGGGGATCGGCGTCGGCGGCCCGCAGACCCTGCCGCATGCCGAGCCCAATCCCGGCCTGTTCGCGGCCGTCGATGCCTGATGGCGCTGTTCGAATATTTCCCGAATTACATCTGGAACCTCTCGGTCGCGATGGCGCTCGAGAGCGGCGCGAAGATCGGCGAAATCGTCGACATGTGCCAGCCGATCCGAGAGGCGGCGGCGAGCGGCGCCGATGCCGGCACGCCGCAATTCATGGCGCAATGGGTCGCGATGGCCGATAAGCTCATCGAGCTGGCCGACGAGGACGAGGCGCGCGGACGCGCTTTCTCGGCCTCGGACAAGCTCGAGCGCGCGGCGCTCTATTTGCTGGTCGCCGAGCGAATGCAGGCACAGGGCTCGGCAGGGCGGATGCAGACCTACCTCAAGGCGCTGGCCAGCTTCGAACGCTCGACCCGACTCGGAAAGCTCAACCGTGAGCGGGTCGAAATCCCGCTTGCGCAGGGCACGATGCCCGCCCTCTTCACGCGCGCGCCGGGCGCAGGGCCGCGTCCGGTGGTCGTGTATTGCAACGGTCTCGATAGCTGCAAGGAGCTGCTGCACTGGTCGCGTCTGCCGGAGGCGCTGGCGCGGCGCGGCGTCTCCTGCCTCAGCGTCGATCAGCCGGGAAGCGGCGAAGCGCTGCGGCTGCAGGGCCTGCCCGTGGATCCGCACAGCGAAAGCTGGGCCTCGAAGGCGGTCGATTGGTTGGAGCGGCAACCGGACGTCGCCGTCGAGCGCATCGGCATGACGGGCATCTCGCTGGGCGGGCATTTCGCACCGCGCGCCGTGGCTTTCGAACCGCGTTTCGCGTCGGGGGCCGTCTGGGGTGCCAACCACAATTGGCGCGAAGTGCAGGAGAAGCGTCTCAAGCGCGAAGGCGAGAACCCGGTGCCGCATTACTGGGCGCACGTGTGCTGGGCGTTCGGCGCCAGCGACATCGACGATTTCCTCGCGAAATCGACTGATATGCATCTCGACGGCGTGATGGAGCGGATCAAGGTGCCGTTCCTCGTCACCCACGGCGAGAAGGACCGTCAGATCGCGCTCGACTACGCGCGCCAGTCCTACGGCGAGCTGGTTGCCTCGCCCAAGCGCGAACTGAAGATCTTCACCGAGCGCGAAGGCGGCGTCGAGCATGTCGGCGCGGACAACATGTCCTATGCGCGTGACTACATCGCCGACTGGTTCGCAGAGACGCTGGGAGGGCATACGGCATGAGCAAGGCACCGTTTCGCCGCATCGTCACGGGGCACGATGCCGAAGGCAACGCCATCATTCAGGAAGACGGGCCGCCGCCGCGCACTGCGCGGATCGGCGGTGAGCACGGCCCGATGTTCTACGAAGTGTGGAACACGCTAGAGACCCCCGCGCGGATCGACCGCGCCTCGGGCGAACCGCCCGAGCAAGGCATCCAGCTCAGCCCGCCCAAGAACGGCACCCGTATCCGCGTGCTCGACATTCCGCCCGAGGGCGACTGGGTCGAGAGCATGTCGGCCGATGAGATCAAGGCCCATTTCGCCGAGGTCGGTGCGGCAGATGCGCCTTCGGTCGGATCGCGCCACGCGCTGATGCATCGCACCGAGACGATCGACTACGGAATCGTGCTCGAAGGTGAGATCACGCTCGTCATGGATATCGGCGAAACCGTGGTCCGCGCGGGCGACATCGTTATCCAGCGCGGCACCAATCACGGCTGGGCAAACCGCTCGGGGCAAAACTGCCGCATCGCCTTCGTGCTGATCGACGGGAAATACGAGGACGGGCTGGCGTGAGGCTCGCGACTCGCGGCAACGGCACGCCCGACGGCGAGCTGGTGGTCGTCTCCGCCGACGGTGCGCGCTGCGTGTCACCGGGCAAGCAATGCCCCAACCTGCTCGCGGCGATCGAGAGTTGGCGCGACACCGAGCGGGTCTTACGCGCGTCGTCGGAGCGGTTGGAGCAAGGCGAGGGAGAGTCGCTCGACGCGGCCGCGCTCCGAGCCCCGCTGCCGCGCAGTTGGCAATGGCTCGACGGCTCCGCCTTCCAAACCCATGCAGACCTGATGCAGGTCGCTTTCGGCCACGAACCATTGCCCACCGACAAGCCGCTGATGTATCAGGGCCTATCCGATCGCTTCTACGGCCCCTTCGACGAAGTGGCTTTCCGCTCGGAGTCGGACGGGATCGACTTCGAAGGCGAATTCGCCGTGATCGTCGACAACGTGCCGATGGGCACGAGCGCGGCGGACGCTTTCGGTCACATCAAGCTTCTCGTTCAGATCAACGACTGGTCGCTGCGGGCTCTCGCAGTTCCCGAGATGAACACCGGCTTCGGTTGGATCCAAGCCAAGCCGGCCTGCTCCATGGCGCCCTTCGCATTGACGCCGGACGAGCTCGGCGACGCATGGCGCGACGGCCGTGTTTGCCTCGATCTGCTCATCGACTGGAACGGCAAGCGCTTCGGCAACGCCAACGGTCGCGAAATGAGCTTCGGATTCCACGAGCTCGTCGCGCATGCCGCCGCCACGCGCGACCTCGCCGCAGGCACGATCATCGGATCCGGCACGGTAGCAAACCGAGACTATGCGCAGGTCGGCTCGAGCTGCATCTGCCGAGCGCCGCGCAATCGAGATCATTGCCGATGGCAAACCGCAGACCGGCTTCATGCGGTTCGGCGACACTGTGCGCATGGAAGCGCGATCGAGTGATGGGCGCGCCCTATTCGGGACGATCTCGCAAACCGTCGTCGAGCATGCGGGAGGCCTGCGCGAAAGTGGGTAGCGAAAGTGGGTAGCGAAAGCAGGTAGAACTCCCGATAGGTCCCCGACGGTCGCGCGCAAGGCTTGCACGGCCCCTCCGCGGAGGATTTCGCACCCAATCGGTGCAACGAAGTTGAAGACGGTGGAGTTGGGGCCGCCGACCCACGGACTTCGAACCAGGCGGGAGTTCGAATCTCTCCGGGCGCGCCATTAAATCAATAAGTTACGCGATTTCACACGCGATTGCTGAATGCAAGTAGGCACCGTGTAGGCAACGTGATTCTTCGATCCTTGCAACGAGACGGGCACGCTGCCATCAGTGCCCGACGCGCAGAGTCCCAGAGCTGACGCGTCAGTATTCACGTTCGAGTTACTATCCGCGAACGCCACGGTCCGACAGGGAAAATTGCAGGTCATTGGCTGGGAGTCGCTTATGAGGCATTGGCTGACCAATGCTACGAAAAAGCCGCTGGTGCTATTTAGTGCTCTAGTGCTTTTGGGTGGAAGTAGCCTTCTCGGCTTAATGGGGCGTCCAACCGAGATGGGTCTAGCCGTGATCGCGGGCGCACTCGGCCTAGCGTTCGCAAATATTGACAAGATCGCGCGGTTCAAAGGTGCCGGCTTTGAGGCTGAAATGCGCGAAAAGATTGAAACCGTGGTCGAAAAGGAGATCGAACCGGATATCGATCTTCAATCTCCCGGAGTAAGAGCGGAAGGGTTTGGCCTCGTTGGAGACGCTGCCCCAAAAGTCGTACGAGCGCTGCTTGATAGTCGCTATACATGGCGTTATCGAAGCGGAATCGGAAAAGACTCTGGTGTCGTTCCGCAACAGGTTGAGGAGACGCTGAGTTGGCTGGAAGAGAATGGGCTTGCCAAATCTGCTAGCGGCGAAACCGGAAAAATATGGGCGCTTACGGCCAAGGGGCGAGAAGTATTCTCCGGTCTTCAATCTGAGAATCATCCATAGTTAGAAACGGGACGGACTGCGCACACGTTCGCGTCCCTCAATGAACGCGCCTGCTCACTGCGAGAATGACATAGCTTGCGATGACGGTTAAAAAAGCGATTCAGGCCATCCAAGAGTTTCAAGGGCCCTCTCTTACTGAGAGCCTATCGATCATTGAGTCCAGCATCGTGGGCCTAGGTGGCCGCTGGCCGTAACGCGAACGAGAAACCCCGTTAGCTCCGTGTCACGAAGTAAGATTTGACCCTTCGCGGGCGTCGGCAAACGCTCGACTCGTGCTTTGGTAAGTCGTGCAGCAGAGGTCGCTGATTGTTTGCGCTGTGTAGGCACCGTGTAGGCAAACCGTCTCAAAAAACTGCCTACACACTACGTCTCGCTAAATTTGAAAGTCAAGAAAACAAAGAAATATCAATTACATACAAGCTCCCTCAAAGAACCCGGCAGTAACTTCGAACCAGGTGGTCACAGTCTCCGTGAGTCAGAGCCTGCCCCGACCCTCACGTCGTGCCACGCAGCCCAAGACGAGGCATACTTCCGGACACACCTCGGGGGAGGCTGACCTATGCCTAAGAAAGATCCCTTGAATGACTGCGGCGTCTCGCGCCGCGACATGCTCCGCCTCGGCGCCGGCGGCTTGAGCCTCGGCCTCCTCGGCGGCCTCGGCCCCGTCCCGCCGGTCCTGGCCCAAGCCTCCCGCCAGGTAGCCGGCAGCCAATCCGGCAAGATCCTCGTCGTCTTCGAATGGTTCGGCGGCAACGACGGCCTGAACACCATCGTCCCCTACGGCGATCCGGCCTACTACAAGCACCGCCCGACCATCGGCATCAAAGAGCCGGACGTGCTCAAGATCGACGCGCAGTTCGGCTGGTACAAGTCGATGCGCGGCATGAAGAACCTCTACGACGACGGCAAGCTCGCGATCGTGCACGGCGTCGGTTACGACCAGCCGTCGTTCTCGCACTTCACGTCCATGTCGTACTGGCACACGGCGGCGCCGAACAGCGGCAACGAGTACGGCTGGGTCGGGCGCGTGGCCGCGGATCTCGATCCCAAGGGCGTGCGCGAGAACATGATCGTGAACATCGCCGAGAGCCAAACGCTCGCGGTCAAAGGGCCGAACCACGTGCCGCTCGTGTTCGTCGATCCCGTGATGTTCAAACGCGGCGTGTTCGCGCCGGAGAAGCCCGTGCTCGATACGCTCGCGGCCGAGCACGCGCCGGTCGGCGACGCCTATCAATACGTGCTCGAGGTGACGAAGAGCGCGGCGCAGGCGTCCGAGGTGGTGCGCGCGGCGTGGAGCGCGTACCGCGCGAAGGCGGATCCGGATCTGCGCCTGCTCGATCTCGACAAGGTCGTCGCGCTCATCGAGGCCGATTTCCCCACGCAGCTCTACTACGTGCCGCTGCGCGGGAGTCTGTTCGATACGCACGTGAACCAGGCCGCGCCGCACGATCGCCAGCTCCAGTACTGCTCCGACGCGATCGAAGGCTTCTTCGCCGAGATGCAGCGCATCGGCCGCGCCGACGACGTGGTGATGTACGTGCACAGCGAGTTCGGCCGGCGCGTGCCGGAGAACACGAGCCTAGGCACCGATCACGGCACGGCGCAGGTCAACTTCGTGATCGGCAACGCCGTGAAAGGCGGCCAGTACGGCAAGCCGCCGAGCCTCACGGAGCTCGTGCTCGGCGACAACCTGCAGAGCACGATGGATTTCCGGCGCGTTTACGCCACGCTCATCGGTGAGTGGCTCGGCGCGGATGCCAAGCACGTGCTC
The DNA here is from genome assembly GCA_963786385.1 of uncultured Gammaproteobacteria bacterium. Taxonomy (GTDB): domain Bacteria; phylum Pseudomonadota; class Gammaproteobacteria; order Steroidobacterales; family Rariloculaceae; genus FEN-1219. The sequence goes on along the minus strand of CAWAYS010000005.1, from coordinate 87,758 downwards.
GGCCAGCCGTACGAGACGCTCGGCATGATGAAGACGCAGGCGGCCCACACGCTCACGAAGGCGTAAGACCGCAAATATCGCCGGCAAGCGGCACCACGCGAGGATCTCGCGGTGGGGCAGCCGGCTAGTACAGCAGTGTGTTGGGCTCGAGCCCGCAAAGCACGCGCCCATACAGCTCGGTCGTGGTCTGAGGATGCATGATCGCGTGATTCGAGAGCGCTTGAATGTCGCGTTGCAGACGCTGCATGGGCACGTGAGACTGAATCGCCGATGCGCCGCTCGCGTAAAAGAGCCCGTCCACCGCCTCGCGCGCATAACCCGTAGCAGCGCTGACGTGCGCCCGCGCCTTCACACGCTCGAGCAGCGTGAGCGCCTGGCCGGCGCGCTCGTCGAGTAACGCACAGGCGAGACGCATGTGCGCCTCGGCCGAGTCGACCGTGAGCGCCGCCTCCCCCACCTGCAAGTGCGTTACGGGCGCCTCTGCTTTGTTCATGTAGGTCGTGTACGTGATCGGCCGGCCGTGGATGCGCTCGGGGAAGAGCTCGAGCGCGCCGCGCGCGATCCCCACGGGCGTTCCCGCGCCGTTGACCGCAAGCACCGACGCGAGAGGATACCGATAGTACGGGTTGTCGCTGCTCCGGCTGGACGAGTAGCGGCCTTCCGTCATCTCGGCAAGCTTTTGCACGCGATTCGCCGGAACGAACAGGTCCTTTGCAAGGACGGTGCTGCTGCCCGTCGCCGTCATGCCGCTGGCGTGCCAGTCGTCGAGCCGCTCGAGCTCCTTGCTGCGCACCAGCGTGCACAACGCCACGGGCGGATCGCTGTCTGCCAGCAGCGTGTTGACGATGGTCCAGTTCGAGCCGTGCCCACCGGTGTTGTAGCCCCACCGGCCGTTGACGATATAGCCGCCGTCCGTCGGCGTAGCCGTGCCGGTGGGCGAGAACACGCCACTGATTCGTGGATCTTTCGAGTCGAAGACTTCCTCTTGCACGTCGTCGGGAAAGGTGCTCACGAGCCACGACATCGCGCTCAGGATCGTGCCGACCCACGAGGCCGACGGGCAGCCGCGCCCGATCTCGGCAAGCACTTCGCACTGCGTCAGGAAGTCGGCCTCGTAGCCGCCGAAGCGCTTCGGCGCCGTCATGCGCAGCACGTGGGCCTCGCTGAGCAGATCGAACGTCTCGGGCGGCAGTCGCCGCGCGCTCTCGGCCGCGGCGGCACGCTCGCGCAGCGTCGGAACGAGTGCTGCGGCGCCTCGAATCAGATCGGCGCGGGTGTCGGTAGACGCATTCATGATCGACTCTCCAGTGAAGGCCGCATGTGCTGCACCGGCGGCTCGCACACGTGTTTCGACTTACTCCGCCGGCAACGCGAGCGCAATCAGCTCGCCGGGATGCTCTTTGCCCGAGACGCCGACGACGATGTACTGCTTGCCGCCGGCCATGTAGGTCATCGGCGCGTTGCTGACACCCGCCGGCAACTCCATCTGCCAGACGATCTCGCCCGTGGCCTTGTCGAACGCGCGGAACATGTTGCCGCCGTAATCGCCGCCGGGCGGCAGACCCACGCCCGTGTCGCTGCCCTCCCCCAGGAATACGAAGGACTTGGTGACGAGCGCGGCCATGCGCCCGGGCTTACCGAGCGGCGGCAGATCGAGGCCCGCGAACGCGGGATGGTTGCGCAGACCGTCGCCGTTGGCGACCGACCAGCGGATCGTGCCCTGGTTGAGATCGATGGCCACGAGACGCGAGTACGGCGGCTTGAAGGGATCGGGCAGACCCTGCGGCCCGAAAGGCCAAGGCACACGGTGCTTGACGTACGGCAATGTCGACTCGGGGATTCTCGGAGGGCCCGAGCGCGATCACGGTCGGCATGTGGGCCGACGGCACATAGAGAATATTGGTTTCCGGATCGAGCGCGGCGCCGCCCCAGTCGGCACCGCCGTTGGTGCCGGGCACGAGCAGCGTGCCCTTGGGTGTGTCGGGGTTGCCGAGCAGCACGGGCGGCGTGTAGAGCGGCCCATACGCGTAGCCTTTGAGAATCTCCATCGCCTCGGCCTTGAGCTCGGGCGTGAAATCGATGACATCGGCCTCGGTAACGCCCTGCTGATCGAACGCCGGAGGCTTGGTCGGGAACGGCTGGGTCGGCGAATACCACTCGCCGGGAACGTTACCCTGCGGCGCCGGGCGTTCCTCGACCGGCCAGACCGGCTTGCCCGTCTCGCGGTCGAGCACCCAGACGAAAGCCTGCTTCGACACTTGCGCGAGCGCTTTGATCTTTCGGCCGTCGACCGTGATGTCGGCGAGCACCGGCGGGGCCGGCAGATCGTAGTCCCAGATGCCGTGGTGCAGCGTCTGGAAATGCCAAACGAGCTTGCCCGTCGCCGCATCGAGCGCGACGATCGACTCGGCGTAGAGGTTGGCGCCCGGACGCGTGCCGCCGTAGTAGTCGCCGGTCGCCTCCTCGGTCGGGAGGTACACGTAGCCGAGCTCCTCGTCGGCTCCGAGCAGGGTCCAGGTACCGCTGTTGCCGGAGTAAGTCCACGAGTTGTCGAGCCAAGTCTCGTTGCCGGGCTCGCCGGCGCGCGGCACGACGTGGAACGTCCACAGTTGCTTGCCCGTGCGCACGTCGTAGCCGCGCACGTCGTCGGGCGGCATTTCCTTCGGTGCCAGCGTCGCCTCGTTGAGGATGTCGGTGGCCGGGGCCGGCACGCCGGCCACGACGATCACATCGCGCACGACCATGGGACCGCTGGTCCAACGCCAGCCCGTGACGGGCCGCTCGAACCCTCGAGTGAGGTCCACCTCACCGCCGTCGCCGAAGTCCGGATAGCGTTCGCCGGTCTTCGCGTTGAGCGCGACGAGGTTCGAACCGACGTTGGTGATGATGCGAGCGTCGGTGCCGTCGGTCCAATACGTGAGGCTGCGCGTCGAACCGCCGCGCTCGAGCCCGCTGCCGTCGCGGCGCGGTGGGAGATGGTCGTACCACACCGTCTTGCCGGTGGTCGGGTCGAGCGCCACGACGGCGCCGACGACGGAGCTCATATAAAGGAGACCGTTCACCATGATCGGCGTGTGCTGGAAATTGCGCGGCCCGCCCACGTTCGGGAAGTCCGCCCGCAGCTCCTCGGGCATGCCCGACCGCCGCCAAGCGATACGAAGCTTGCCGATCGTCTCGCGATTGATCTGGTCTAGCGGTGAATACTTCGTGCCGGCCTTGTCGGCGCCGTACGCGGGCCACTCGCCGACCGGCGAGCGATCGGCGACCGGCGCGTGATCACCGGTCGGGCCGTGATCGGGCGCGCACGCGACCACGACGGCAGCGAAGATCGAGACCGCGGTGAAGCGAGCGAAAGGGCTACGGCGCATGGCTTGATCCTCGGGTTCGGTCCGGTCGCGAGTATGAGCGAAGAATACCTCGCGGCGGGCGGGCATGCGCCGTATGCGTCTTCCCGCTACTCCCAACCCGTCGGTGAGTTATAGGGCGCAGTGAACCCCATCGCTTCGATCTCGTGAATTTGCCCGTCCGGGCCCACCTTGAAGATGTGCGCGGCCGGCAGGTCGAAGGGCGCAAAGGGCATGTTCTCTTTGTTACGCTCGATCTCGGATCCGTCGAGGGCCTTCACCTCGTAGGGCAGGTTGTCCATCGGTTGACGGAAGTGCGAGAGGCCCATCACGAGGCCCACTTGCGGATCCGCGGCAAATACGCGGCGGTTCTCGATCCTGTCGATGTACTGGAACGTATTGCTGTCGAGTTGCCCGCGGCAGTCGCGGGCCACTCGAGGCGTGGCAGCCGCTCCGGGAATGGCCGGCGCGGTCGAGGGCTTGCCGCTGGCGGTGATCATGCCGTTCTCGTGGCGCTCGCAGTCGGGCGCGAAAGGCGCGAGCTCGCCATTGTTGTCGTCGAGCGCGTCGTAGTAGGACGCGCCGATCTCGATCAGCTCGTCGTGGGACTTGCGCTGCCCCTCCGGAATCTCGGTGAAGATGCCCGGCCGCGGCGACTGCAGATTGACCCTCTGCGCTTCGCGCACGCCGGACACGAGATGCTCGGCCTGCACGATCCTGCCCTCGGGATCGAACTTCAACCGAATGGCCACGATCACGGGCTGCTCGACCGGAGGCTTCTCGGCAAACTCCGCGCGCTGTTCGGGAGAGGCGCCCTGCGGCGCTTGCGGCGGCGCCATGGAGGTCATCATCGCGAGGTATCCGGCCGTTTGATTGATCTCGTCGGGCACATGAATCGCAAAGGTGCTCGGCCCTTTCACGATGCTCTTCCACAGCCCTTCGCCCGGTTTCATCTTGGTGACGTTCTCGACGAAGACGATGTCGTGCGACAGCGGCGCCTTCGCGGGGTCGTGCGCGACCATTGCAGCCACATAGGCGTCGGTGGCGTCGATGAGGCATTGGCGGTTGCAGGCGACGGCGGCGGCAGACGTCTTGTCGGCTGCCGGTGCCGCAGGGTCGGCCGGCTTGCTGCATGCGCCGACCGACAAGACGGCAATAGTGATGCCCGCGGCGGCGAAGACTTTGCCTGATTTCTTGGCGATCATGCTCTCCCCCGGATCGAAGCGCAGCCGCGAGTTGCGTTGCCCTTCGCCTATCGCTGCGTGCAGGTGAAGCTCGTTGCCCGATCCTCGGTGCCCGGCGCGCCCGTGAACTTCGGCCAGCGCGGGTACTCGCACAGCGGCCGGCTACGGTTGGCACCCGGGTTACCGTCGGTGGCGACGAGATCCTTCGGCGCCTGTCCGTGCTCGACCCAGTTCTCGAGCGCGGGGAGGCTGTCCATGCGCGTGTTGAAGATGCCGAAGCCGTGTCCGAACCCCGGGATCTTGTAGAACTTGATGAAGCTATCGACGCCGGCCTGGCCGAACTGCTTCACCTGGTGCGCGTAGTAGGCGTCGGAGTTATGCGGCGTGATGAAATCGTCCGCCGTGCCGTGCGTCATGATGATCTTGCCGCCCTTCGCCTTGAACTTCGCGAGGCTGACGTTACTCACGTCCATCATCGAGGCCGCGCGCGCCACGTCCTTCGACCACTTCTTGGGATCGAACTTCATCGGATCGAACGTCGGGTTGCGCGTGATGATGAACTTGATGGTCTGATCGCCGGCGATATACAGCAGCGGCTCCTTGCCGGAGATCGGGTTCGACGGGTGCTCCACGCCGAAGTTCGAGGGACCTGCGAACGTGGCGCCCTCGAGCAGGGCCCACTTCGGAAAGGCCGTCATGCCGGCAACCGTGATGCCCGGCTTGTAGTCGGACGTGATCTTGGCAACCGCGCCGAGCTGCGCGTCGGAAAGACAGTCCTCGCCCGCGGCGCCGTTCGCGCACCGCAGCGTCTTCGGATCGAACGCCGCGTTGCAGCCGGCGACGTTGCTGACGATGCCGTCCTTTGCGCCGTCGAGCGCGTCGCACGTCGCGTAGACCGCGTCGGTCAGCAGCTTCACGTGCTTCGCGTCCATCCAGCCCGCGCTGTCGTTCTTGTACAGCGCTCTGCCCACGTTGAACGATCCGAGGTGCAGCATCGTGACGTCGTATGCGGGATAGTTGGCGACGACGCCGTCGTAGTCGGCGGGATAACGGGCCGCCGCATCGAGCGCTTCGTGACCGCCCTGCGACCCGCCGATGAAGTAGAAGCGTGAAGGCGCGCGGTCGTAAGCCTTCTTCACGATCGCCATCGCGACGTCGTGGGTTTTTTTCACCGACTCCTTGCCGTAGTTGGCCAGCGCCTCGTCGTCGAGGCCGAACTTGCCGTCGAAGCCTGGGCCGCCCTTGTGGCCGCCGTTGCTGCCGAGTGTGACGTAGCCCTGCTTCAGCGGTGTCGGCTCATCCTCGGGCTGCAGCTTGTAGCTTTCGAGACCCGTCACGAGCGAGCCGTCGTAGCCGCCGCCGCCCATTTGCAGCGCCTTGCCGTTCCATGCCATCGGCAGGTTCACCTCGAACTCGAATACGGCAGTCGATGCCGTGTGGTTCTTGATGACACCGGTGACTTTGCAGAAATCGCCGTCGACGTTCTTCGGCGCGTCGGCTGCCACCGGCTCCGCGCTCTGCACGATCGCGCCGCCGGTCGGCAGCCCAATCGCGGATGAAGGAATCGATATCCCCTCGAGCGCCGTGCACGCGGCCGCGGAGAGGTGCACCATGTCGCCGGCCGCCCGACCGGAGGAGGCCGCGAGCCCCGTTGCCGCCGCGAAGAGGAACACCCCCGCCCGTCGCCACTGTCGGTGTGTCATGTCATGGACCTCGTGGTCGTTATCGCAACAGAAGGCATCTTACTGGAAGGAGACCGCGACGGCACGATGCGCGTCCTGCCGGCGCGTCCGTTCACCGTGCGCTCGAGCGATCACCGGTGGCCGAGCGGCCGGCGGCACTCGCCAACCGGATCCTCACTCGTCGCGCAGCACGTCGGCCGGCCGCGAGCGCGCCGCGACCCACCGAGCGCCAACGCGAGCACGTCGATGAGCGTGACGAGCGCGCTCGTCGAAGATTGTGCAGTGCGGTGATGAGATAGTGTTCGAGCACCGCCGAGAGTCTTGAAGCAGGAGAACGGTAGGGCCACAACTACTGCGCCCGGCGGTGGGCTGTCAACTCCGCCCCGTCCCGGACGCGCGCCCGGGTACTCGGGTGCTCGGCGAGCCCTTTGACACACTCGACATGATGAAGACGCAGCCGGTGAGCAACGCTCACGACCACGACCTGGTTGACTCCAGACGGCGCGGTTCGACCTTCGTCTTAAGACCAAACGCTAATGGTTTGCGTCTTCGCACCCCCGGTAAGATACCTTGGCCAAGATCGGCAGTCCTCGTGCATCGTCGCGCCGGAACGATTCCTTCACGGGGCGGGCGGCATCGGCGCGCGGCGCGATCGGGAGATGGGCAACAGCCGGGGTGATCCGAACATGAGCAGCATCGTATACAGACGACTCTTGGCGTTTTTTGCCGGCGCGCTCGCCGCCAGCTCTGCGCTTGCGGCCGACCCCAGCGACAACCAGGCGTTGGCCGATCAGATTTCCTTTCTGACCGGCTCGTTGGACACCGCCGTCGTCGCGGGTCTCGTACCCTTCGACCCCGTCAGCCGACCGGGCGAAGCAATCGAGTTCGGCGTGAACCTCGGGCTCAAAGCCATCCCGCCGGTATTCGTGCAGCCTCCGGACACGCAGAAGTACCCCGACGGGAGCAGTTGCTATCGCGAATTCTCGCTGCCGCAGGTGCAAGGCGAGTACGAAAATTGGTTCGGCTTCTGGGACATCACTCCGCTGCCGACCGACTGGGGCGACCTCGGCGCGCCGTACGTGTGGCACTCCAACACCGGCGTGAAGGTCACGGCCCTGATTCCCGACGACACTCTGCCCGACGACGACTCGGACCCGAACGACGGCAAAACCGTGCGCTTGGCCGAAGGCGTTCACGAGGTGTACTGGCAGGCGCGCTCGCAGCTGTCACCGTTCTGGGACGTCGCCCTGCCCGGCGTGTTGATGGCTTGGAACTTCTCCTCCGAGGGCCGCTACGGCTCCGCTGCGGCCGAGAAAGCTGCGCACGCCACTCCGACCGCAGCGCGTCGACTGAAAAAGGCGCTCGTGAAAACGGCACAAGAGATCGCGAAGACCGCCGGCTTGCAAGCCGCGGCCTACCTTTCCAACGGTCTGTTGGACGACTCGCAGCCGACGGTCGCCAACAGCGCCCGTCAGCAGCTCACGGTGTGGGACACGCACACGCCGGAGCTGTCGACGAGCGCACCCAGCATCACGCTCGAAGCCGTGAATTTCGGCGGCTTGTGGTACACCAACGCGCACCCGAAGTTGCTCGACACGCTGACATATTCGGATCCTTGCGGCCGAACCGTGTCGCTGTCGAACGACGCGCCGTCGTTTCTCGGCGTCGACACGACCACACCGATCACGTGGACGGCACGCGATGCCGGCCCGTACCCGCCGGGCATCGCGGATCACGCCTCGATCACGCAGCAGGTCACGGTCCTCGACACGCAACCGCCCTTGCTCGTGCCGCCGGCCGGCTTCGCGCGCGAGTCGAGCACGCCGATCGATCTGACGAGCGGCGCGTTCAGCCTGGGCAAAGCGCTGATGGTCGATCTCGCCGACCCCGCGCCCACCCTCACCAACGACGCCCCCGACACGTTGGACGTGAATCACCGCTATGTCGTTCACTACACGGCTACGGACGCGTCCGGCAATTCCACGATGCCGCCGGCGACCGATCCGGAAGCCTACTCGCAGGTCGTCACGATCAAAGCGCCCGGCACGAACACGGCGCCGACGGCGGCACCGGCATCCGGTGCGACGATCACCTCGAAAGCGGTCCCGATCACGTTGACGGGCGCGGACACCGACATGCTCGACGGCCGCGTGGATCCGCTGGAGTTCAAGATCGTCGATCGTCCGGGCAACGGCGAATTCGTGGCGCCGCTGTTTCCGTTTTTTATCGACGACTATCGGCAGAAGCCCGCCGGCGTGCCCGGCAGCGGCGACCCGCAAACGCTGGCGTGCCCCTCGGATCTCGATAGTGGGCCGGAGCTCTCCGGCAAGCTCGGGCTCCTGCAATCCGGCGATCACCGCGTGTACCTTCAGAAGTGCTACTGCCCCGGACACCAAATTCCCCACGACCTCATTTATCACCCCAGCTACATCCACGTCAGCGACAACGACGAGCGCTACATCTCGGACGAGTATTGGCGGTGCAACGTCAACGACGCGGAGGCCTCCGGCCGAATCTCGAAGTTCGTCGACGGGCATCTCGTCGCCGAATATCTCAACAACTCCGGCTTCGAGGGCGTGTTCCAGGTCGATGCCGACCAGAATGTCTGGACGCTGCACGTCGAGTACGGCGGCTCGAGCACCTACCTCACCCTCACCGGGCTCGATGGAGCCACGTTGCAGACGCTGCCGATTCCGGCGAACGGGGCGAAGTACGACTACGGCTCCACGAGCGGCGTGCCGAGCATCAATGCCTCGACGCTCGTCAACGCGCACGTGGACCCGGAGCGCGGCGTCATCTACGTCAACGACAAAAACAACATCTTCATGTTCGACTACGCCGACCCCAAGAAGCTGCTCGGCGTCTTGAACGACGGCAACAATTTTCTCGGCGACTGCGAGGGTGCGGCCGGCTACTCGCGCGGCGGCTACTGGATGGACACCGACTCGAAGGGCAGCCTGTATCAGGTGTGCGGCTCCCGCGTGCACAAGTTCGGCCCGCCGCCGCTCGACAACGGCGTGCGCGTGCCTGGCCCCTACATCGGCTGGCTCGGCAAGTGCACGGCCAACCTCGAGGATCCGCAAACGCACGTGAAGTACAACGCCTGCGACGAAGCCGCGCAGGCGTCTAACGGCTTCCAGTGCACGGACTCCACCTGCGCGCGCGCGTCGAAGACGGGCGACCGCCCCGGGCAATTCGACTCGGCCCGGCATCTGGCCGTCGACCCGAACGACATTCTCTACGTGGTCGACTACAACAACTATCGCGTGCAGCGCTTCGCGCCGGACGGCACGTTCGCGGGGCAGGCGAAATCCACGGGCGCGGGCGTGACGCAAGACGGCAGCTTCGTGCTCGGCAACATGGGCAAACCGAGGCATGTGTCCGTGAACTCCAAAGAGTTTCACGTGCTGGAGTGGGAAGTCGGCAGCGACGACTACTTTCTGCACATCTTCAAGACGCTGCCGTTCTACGACATCACCGCGAGCAGCGCCAAGGTCGACTACGTGTCGAACTACAATTTCCAGGGGCAGGATACGTTTACCTATCTCGTCGACGACGGCATCGACGTGAGCAACGTGGCCAATGTCTCGGTCGACGTGACCCGCGCCTACCGCCCGCCCGAGAAGCTACGCACGCAGTGCTTCACGGACGGGACGTTCACCGTGGAGCAGGAATGCTCCGTGGCGGAGGATTCGCTGCTGCACATCCGTCTCCTAGCCGACGATCCCGACGGCTTCCTCGGTTACGGGGGCCTGGACACGCTGACGTTCACCATCACGACGGATCCTGCGCACGGCACCCTGCAATCCGTGGGCGGCGACGTGAGCTACGCGGACTACGTCTACCAGCCGAGCGCGGACTACTTCGGCCCGGATGCGTTCGAGTTTCAGGCCAACGACGGCGACGCCTCGGCGGACGAGCCCGGCGCGGCGGCCCCTGCCGTGACGCCGGCTCGCGACGACACCGTCATCGAGCTGCCGTCGACGCTCGAGGTGGCCCGTGGCTTCCACACGCCGATGCGCTGGAAGTTCCACGACGTCGACGGTGACTCGTTCCCACAGCCGCAGACCCTGTCGATCGCCTGGGGCGACGGCACTGTCGCGACGCCGCCGTCATGGGCCGGCGTCGGCATCACCGACAAGGACGGCAACCCGCTGAACCCGCAGTCCGATACGTTGCCCGGCGAGGGCTACCTCGCGGCGGCGCACACGTACGACTCCGCACCGACGCCACTGGTCGTGTGCATGCTCAGCGACGGCGACAGCGAGCCGAGCTGCAACACGGCGCCAGTGAGCGTCGTCGACGCCACCGAGGTCGGCATCTGGGCACGAACGTCGATCCGAACGACACGAGCCGGTATATCCCCGCGCAACCCGGACAGCCGTACCAATTCGGCGTGGCCGTCACGAACCTCGCGCCCGCCACGTGGGCCGGACTGACCGCGAACAATGTCGTTGCCACGCTCGAGTTTCCCTCCGGCATCGCCGTCAGCGACATGGACAGCCGCTGCTCCGGCCAAGGCACGGTGACGTGCTCGCTCGGCAACCTGCCCGCCTACGCTCAGCAAACCAACACCGACGCGCAGGAAGTGTTGCAGTTCACGCTCCAGATCGACCCCGTGGCCGCAGCCGCCGACTACCTCATGACCGTGCACGCCGACGTCGTCGACGACGGCCCGAAGGTCGGCAGCAACACGTCGGCGACGCTCAGCATTCCGATTGCGGACGGCGACGGCGACGCCACGATCGACTATTACGACAAGTTCCCGGACGACCCCCGCTATGCGCTCGACGACGACGGCGACGGCATGGCGGACGAATGGGAGCAGGCCGTCGGCCTGAACAGCGGCGACGCGGCCGACGCCGCGCTCGATCCCGACGGCGACGGCGCAACCAACCTCGAGGAGTTCGAGAACGGCACGTATCCGTACCTCGCCGACCCCGCGCACGCCGGCGAGGCGCTGAAGTCGAGCGCCTCCGGCGATCACCGCTTGGGCTTCCATCTGGCGACCGGCGACATCGACGGCGACGGCTTGACGGACATCGTCGCGGGCGCGCCGGGCTACGACGGCAAGGGTGCGATCGTGGTGTACTACGGCGGCTCGGGCGGCGTGACAGCCTCGGCACCGATCACCGTGCCCGACAGTGTCACAGACTTCGGCTATCGCGTGGCCGTCGGCCATATCGACGCGGACGATTTCGCCGACGTGGCCGTCACGACCCGCGACGCCGTGTATCTGATGCTCGGCGGGTCGGGCGGTCTCGGTAGCCCCATCGCGCTGCCCCGCCCGGCCGACCGCGGCAGCTTCGCCGATGCACTAGCCATCGCCGATGTCGACGGCGACGAGCTCGATGATCTCGTGCTCACGTCGCGCGGCTCGGCAGCCGCCGGTACGGACGGCCAAGTGTTCGTGTACCTGGCGACCAGCGGTTACTGGCAAGCCGCGAACCCCGCGCCAAGCAAGATCCTGGGGTTGTCCACGCCGTCGACCGAGTACGGCTACGCCGTGGCCGTCGGCGACATCGACGGCGACGGGCTCGCGGATCTGGTAGTCAGCGATGCGTTCACGGCCGCCGGCAGCGTCGCCGGTTACCTCGGCAAGAACTTGGACTGGGGCTCCGCCGCCGTCGGGCTCGAAGACTTTGTGCTCAGCACCGGCCAGGCGAACAGCCGCTTCGGCAGCGCGCTGAGCGTAGGCGCCGATCTCGACGGCGACAGATCGCCGACCTCGCCGTCGGCGCCTACGCAGAGTCCGGAACGGGCGCAGTGCATCTCTACAAAAGCACGACGCAATACTCGGCGAACGCTCGCTCGTAACGCCCGAGCTGCTGCCCGGCTCGAACGACGGCGACCAGTTCGGCGTCGCCGTCGCATTCACGGGGCCAACGACCTTCGACGGCCACAGCGCGCTGATCGTCGGCGCCAACCGCTTCGAGCAATCGAGCGACACGGCGGATCAGGGAGAAGCGGACTACCTGCCGAGCGCATCGCTCGACGCCAAGCACGTGCAAATCGGCGCGAATCACTCGATGCTGGGTTACGCGATCGCGGTGGCCAAAGACATCGACGGCGATGGCATCGAGGACTACGCGGTCGGCGCACCCGACATGAGCGTCGGCGTCCACACCGGCGCCGGCGGCAGCCTACAAATCTTCTACGCGGCGCGGCCGCGCAGCAGACCGACAGCGACGGCGATTTCGTCGCCGACGCGCTCGACAACTGCGCCAACGCAGCGAACACCGATCAGGCCGACGCCGACGGCGACGGCATCGGCGACGTCTGCGACAACGATGACGTCGACGGCGACGGCGTGCCGGACGCCACGGATAACTGCCCGAACCTCGCCAACCCCGACCAGGCGGACGCCGACGGCGACGGCATCGGCGACGTCTGCGACACCTCGGGAGGCGGCAATGGCGGCACTGGCGGCACGGGCAGCGGCGGCGGCCACAGCGGCGGCGGCAGCGCGGATCTGCTGTCGGTGCTGGCGCTCGCGCTGCTCCTGGCGGCCCGTCGCCGCGGGTCTCCGGCGAGACTCACGATGCCGCTTTACCGAGCGGGCCAACGCCCGAGCTGACGCCCGATCGGGTCGTGCCTCGCGCTCGATCAGCCGGCCCGTTTCTCGGCGCCCATCGAGCGACTCACGAGCGACGGGAAGAGACAGTTGAGCGCAAAGAGCAAGCGAAATATCCGCGGTCTCACGACTTGAATCTTGTCTCTTTCCATCGCCGCTACGACTAGATCGGCCGCATCCTGAGTCGTGAGAACGGGCATCAGTCCCGGGATGCTGGCCGGAACGTTGTCGCGGCTCCCCGGGTTGTTGCGCCAGTATGGGCTTTCCACCGTGCCCATGACGACGAGCGTCACACGGAGACCTTTGTCTCGCGTCTCGGCGCGCAGGGCGTCGTTGAAACCTTTCAGCGCGTGCCGAGCGGCGATGTAAGCGCACGCGTTCGGCCATGCCAGAAACGATGCCACCGATGTCACGTTAGTGATTGAGCCGCTGCCGCGCTCGAGCATGGCGGGCACGAACTGCCGCGTCACGTACAGCGCGGCAAGATATGGCAGCTCGATCATTCGCCGCGCCTCGTCCGGGTCGGTGGCCGCGAGCGGCAGCCATCGCCCGGCGCCCGCGCAGTTGACGATCGCGTCAGGCACGCCGAACTCGGCGCGCACCGCGCTCGCGGCCGTTGCGACGGCCGCGGGGTCGGAGAGGTCGGCGGCGAAGCCTTTGGCCCTGCCGCCGTCGGCTTCGATCGCGGCGGCGATGCGCGCGAGCTCATGCTCGCGCCGCGCCACGAGCAGCACCGTCGCGCCCCTGCTCGCCAGCAATTTCGCGGTGGCCTCGCCGATACCGCTCGAGGCACCCGTCACGAGCGCCAGTTTTCCCGTCAGCTTCATATCCGTGACCTCCGGAGCAAGTGTCGCCGGATCGTCGGCGATCGCCATTCGTAGTTGCCGTCGGGGGGATCGTCGCCCACGCGTTGCCGTGGGGAGCGTGCGGCGTTATGGTTCCAGCCATCCCTCCGCTGCCAGGACCTGCAACATGTCGACCTCATCGCACGCCGCGGCCGCCGCCGCGGCCGCCGCCGCGCTGATCGCCCTCGTCTCGCAACACGCCGGGGCGCAGCAGGCGCAAACCTTCACGCCCGAGACCATCGTTCAGTTCGCCAAAGGCGGCGACAAGGAGCGCGCGATGTTTTCGCAAGTTCCGCCGCTCGCACCGTTGGTCAAAGGCGATTTCGGCGTCGGCGTCGCGGACTTCAACGACGACGGCACCAAAGAGATCGTGCTGCTGTCGCTCACTTGCGATAACGCGGGCTGCCCACTCGTCGTGCTGCAGAACAGCGGCGGGCAGACCGGGTTGATCTTCGCGCAGAAGGTCAGCGGCCGCGTTGCGCTGACGAAGGAGAAGATCAACGGCTATCACGCGATCGCGGCCGCGGACAAAGCCGGCGCGATCATGACGGACGCCGCCACGGGCAAACAGATCGTCTACCCCGTCGGCGCGAACGCGCCGGCCGTCGCCGCCAACACGCCGAAAGCCGCGGGCACACCCGCAGCGCCCGCCCCGGCAGCGGCCGCCTCGGGCGGCGCCGCGCCGGCGAACAGCCCCGCGGCGGCCCGTGCGGCCGCGCTGCTGAAATCGATTCCCGACATCAGCGCGGGCGGCTTTCATCTCGGCATGCCCCGCGACCGAGCGATCGCGGAGTTCAAATCCGAGGGGCTTCTGAACGACCCCACGGCCAAGCCGGAAATAGGCTTCGCGTTCAAACAGCTGCCGGGCCAGTCGTTCGTCGGCGGCAGTTCCGGCGTGAAGTACGGGACCACACCGGCGCATATGGAACAGGTCTTCACGACCTACACGACGGAGCCGACCACGCCCGTGCTCGTCGGCATCCAACGGACCGTGCGTTACGACAAACCCGAGAGGCCGACGGTCGCGAACACGCTCGCCGCGCTGCGCGAGAAGTACGGCCCCGAGAGCGGAACGGGCACTAGAGCTGCGAACGATCTGTATTGGCTGTTCGACGCTCAGGGGCATCCCTTCTCTAGCGCGCAAGTCGCAGCGCAGGCCAAGTTCAATTGTCAGCAAGACTACGAGTTGCAGCTCGGAGACCCGGCGGCGGCGATCGCGAGGGGATATGCCGAAACGCTCGCCGGCACGATTGCCGGTGGCCAAGCCACCCCGGACGCGGGTTGCTTCGACGTGATCAGCGTCCACGCCGTGCTCCAAATAGACGACGGGAACACCGCCGTCGGGATCACCAAGGCGGCGGACTGGGCGGCTCACGGCAACGGCTTCGTGGACCAAATCGTCGTGACGGTGAGGGACTTTCCGCTCGAATACAGCGCCTCGCAAGTGACCCGAGCTGCCGTCGTTGCCGGCGGCGAGCAGCAGGATCAGCAACAGCTCGACGCGGCGAAGAAAAACAAGCCGGTCCTGTAGAATACGAACAACACACCGCGATTCGTGTCGCGGCTTCGGGCGATCAGCGGAGGGGAACCATGCGCCGTAGGTATGTCGTTGCGTTAGGAACCATGCTCGCCTGCGGCTCGGTGGCCGCATGGGCCGACACACCGGCATCGGGCCCCGCTAAAGCCGTGAGCCTCATGCATTACATCCACGCCACTGAGAACGTGGATACCACGGTCGCGTTCTACCAGGACGTGTTCGGCCTCGAGACGCCGCCCGTGGCGCCGTTCACGAGCCCCGGCGCGGCGCGGCTCAACAACGTGCCCGGCCTCGGTCTTCGCCTGTCCCGCCCGATTCTGCCGGGCGAGAAATACGGCTTCGAGTTCACCGAGTTCTCGCACGTCGATCGCAAGGGCGGACAAGCGCTGCCGACGGATCCCGGCGCGGTCGAGCTGCTGCTCAACGTGCGCGATCTCGACGCGGTCTATGCCGCCGTCAAGAAGCGCGGCGCCCCGATCCTGTCGCGCAGCAGCGCGCCCGTGAAGATCGATACGGCTATGGGCCCTGCCCGCGCCTTGCTCATTCGCGACCCGGACGGCTATCTCGTCAGAGTCATCGAAGTGCCGGCCTCTAAGGCCACGCTGCCGGGCAACATTCAGCCCGGCACGTCGCTAGGCGCCGCGGTGAAGGATCTCGACGCGACGATCGAGTTCTACACGGACGTGTTGGGCTTCGACGTGAAGCGCGACGGGTCGTTCGCGCCGAATCCCGCCATGGCCGATCTCGTCGGCGCACCCGCGGGCAGCGAGTACCGAAGCGCATCGGCGACGTTTCCGGGCGAGCACAACGCGCGTATGGAGTTCTACGAATGGAAGGGCATGCCGCGCACGCCGTTTCATCTGCGCGTTCCGGATCCCGGCGCCGGCGGCATGGTCATGGGCGTGAAGAACCTCGACGCGATCGTCGCGAAAGTGAAGGCGCAGGGACTGGCCACGGTCACGCCGGCCCCGATCATGTTCGCCCCGACGATTCGCGACATCTTCGTCCAGGACCCGAACGGCCTGAACCTCGAGCTGTACGAGCAAATTCCCGAGGCCGCGGCGAAGTAGCCGCGAACGCCGCGAAGTAGCTATGGACCGCTGCGCGGCGCCGCGCCGACACAACCCACCACGTTGCGAGCTGGGGATCCGCCCGTAGCGCTGCCCGGAGTAAGCGCTCCCCGCCACCCCGGTCGATCCGATCGGGCTGGCAGCCCTCGCCGATGCCCGCCAAGCGTTGCTCGGATCCCCGGGCACGAAATTTTCTCTCCTCGGCAGTCGATCCGCGCCGGCCTGGTTCGTCGTTAAGGCATTACGACCTTCACAAGGAATACGAGCCATGACGACGACCACTCTCGCACCGTCCAAGACCGGCCACATCGAAGTGCACGGCGTGAGCTATTACTACGAGATCCGCGGGGAAGGCGAGCCGCTGCTGCTTCTGCACGGTGGCCTCGGCACGATAGAGATGTTTCAGCCTGTTCTGCCGATCCTCAACGCGGGACGGCAGACGATCGCCGTCGACCTTCAAGGACACGGCCGTTCGACTCTCGGCAACCGGCCGATCAGCCTGATCGACATGGGCGACGACATGGCCGCGATCGTGACTGCGCTCGGCTACGACCAGGTCGACGTGTTCGGCTATTCCTTGGGCGGCGGCGTCGCGTTTCGGCTTGCCGTGCAGCATCCCGATCTCGTTCGTAGGCTCGTGCTCCTGTCGACGCCGTTCTCGCAGAGCGGTTTCTACGCCGAGATGCTGCCGCAGCAAGCCGCCCTGGGGGCCGCGCTGATGCCTATGATGCAGGACACGCCGATGTACAAATCGTATGTCGCAGTCGCGCCGCATCCGGAGAATTTCCCGAGGCTGCTCGATGCCGATGGGCGAATACATGCGCAAGCCCTACGACTGGGCCAAGGACGTGAAGACGCTGAAGATGCCGGTCATGCTCGTCTATGGCGACGGGGACATGATCACGCTCGAGCACGTCGTGAAGTTCTATCACTTGCTCGGCGGCGGCCAGCGAGACGCCGGCTGGCAGCGCGAGCACATGGCGCAGAATCGTCTCGCCATCCTGCCGAACCTCACGCATTACGAGATCGGCTTCTCGTCGAGCATGGCGGAAGCGGTCGTGCCGTTCCTCAACGGCGATAGCGATGCCACAGGCTGGGCCGAGCTCGTGCGCTGACGACAGTCACGAGCTTTGGGGGCTCGCAGGCAGGCGGGCGTCCACGCCGCCGACCAAGGAGCACGGCGGCAGGCACAGGTCGCAGCTATTGGTTAACCCACGCGAGCGCGGCGTCTTCGTCCTCGAAGTACTTCACCTCGCCCGACACGAACCAGGCGCCGACTTTCGCACCGAGCTGCTGCCAGCGCTTGTGACCGAGAATCGCGATCTTCGTGAACTCGTGGCCGTGCTTGAGACCGAGCTTGAAGTCGTCCCACGCCGCCCTCGCCTCCCAGCCTTCGAGCTCGGACATATCGATGAACGCTCTGATCCGCGGGCTACGCACGCCTTCGAGCGCCGAATCGATCATCGGCGTGATCACCTCGTAGTCGGCATGGGTGAGCTTGCCCATGGCTTTCACGGACAAATACAGCTCGCTGCCGGTTCGCTCGAGACCGATGGAGAAGCCGTGGCGAGTGATTGTTTTGCTCATGGCGATTCACCTTCGTTGCCGGGACTCAGATATTTGCCGTACCACGCCACGTAGCGCCACATCCGGTCGCTGTCGTAGCTCGGCTTCTCGAAGTGATGGTGCTGGCCAGGATAGATCACGAGCTCGGTGTCGACGCCGAGGCTCTTGAGCGCCTCGTACATCTGCTCGGAGTTCAGCAGCGGCACGTTGAAGTCGTCCTCGCCGCACAGGAACAGCGTCGGAGTCTCGATCCGGTCGGCGTGCAGGAATGGATAGGAATTGCGTAAGTACACGTCCGTGTCGTGCCACGGCGTGCCGAATTCGCGCTCGTACTCGCGCACGTACATGTCGGTGCCATAGCCGGCCAGCGCGTTGCCGATCGAAGCGCCGCTCACGGCGGCTTTGAAGCGCGTGGACTTGGCGATCACGACGTCCGTCAGGATGCCGCCGTAGCTCCAGCCGCCGACGCCGAGCCGGTCGGGATCCGCGAAGCCTCCGCTCACGGCATAATCGACGGCCGCGAGCACGTCCTCGGTGTCCTTGCCGCCCCACTCGGCCCAGATCGCCTTCGCGAACTCCTCGCCGCGCCCGGTGCTGCCGCGCGGATTCGCGGCTACGATCACGTAGCCTTGCGAGGCCAGGATCTGCCACTCGAGATCGAAGGCGTTCGCGAACTGCGAGGTCGGGCCGCCGTGAATCGAGAGCAGCGTCGGATAGCGTTTGCCGGCCTCGTAACCGGGCGGCAGCGCGAGAAAGCCGTCGATGCGCGTGCCGTCCTTCGAGTCGAACGAGATCTCGCTGACGGGCGCCACCTCGAGACCGTCGAGCCACGCATCGTTCTGATGCGTGAGCCGCCGCTCTTTGCCGCCCTCGAGGGCGAAGACCTCGTTGGGCCGATCGACCGTGCCGTCGAGCAGCACGATGCGGTTCTTCGACCCCAGGTCGAAACCCGCGGTTTCGCGCCGGCCCGTGAGCAGTCGGTCGACCTTGCCGCTCGCAGCATTGATTCGCACGAGGTGCTGGTTGCGATCGTCCTCGAGCAAGGTGTAGAGCGACTTGCCGTCCGCCGACCATTTGGGGGCCGACACGTTGCGGTCGAGATCGGCCGACACCATGCGCGCCGGCGTGCCGTCCAGCGGTGCGACGACGAGCTCCTGCGTCGCGTAGTAGATCAACTTCTCGTCGCGCATCGCGACGAACGCGAGCGCGCCGCCGTCGGGCCGCCACACGGGTCGGCCGACGTCGCCGGTGTCGCCCGCGATACCGGCAAAGGTCGTGACGAGATGCGGCTCCTCGATCGTGCCCGGAGTGATCGTGTAGAGCCCCGTCTGCGTGCTGCGATCCGGATCCGCACCGCGCTTGCTCACGAACGCGATCTTGCTGCCGTCGGGCGACCACGCCGGCTGCGACTCGTCGTAAACGCCGGCCGTGAGCATGACGACTTCGCTCGTCGCGACGTCGAGCACGTAGAGGTGGTGACGCAACGCGCCCAGGTAACCCGTGCCGTCCTCCTTGAAATAGTAGCGATCGATCACGATCGGCGGCGGCGTCTTGTCCTCGTCCTTATCCTTGTCCGAGACCTTGTTCGGATCTTCGTCCATGACGACGAGCACGATCTTCTTGCCGTCGGGCGACCACGCGTAGTCGAGCACGTCGCCCTTGAAGCTCGTCAGAGCCTTTGGCTCCCCGCCGGTGCGCGGCAGCAGCCACAGCTGTGCGGGCGCGTCGTCGTCGCCGCCGCGCGAGGACAGAAACGCGAGGGACTGCCCGTCGGGGCTCCAACGCGGCTCGCTCTCGCCGTCGTCGGAGCGCGTGAGCTGCACGGTCTGCTTGCCGTCCCAGCTCGTCATCCACACGTGCGTGACGAACTCGTCGCGATCGGCGTCCGTCTCGCTCACGGTGTAGGCGACCCAGTTGCCGTCCGGGGAAAGCTGCGGATCGTCGACCTCGCGAATCGCGTTGATGTCGTCGGGCGCGAATGGGCGGCGTTCGTCGGCCGCGGCGGCCGGCGCCGACGTAAGCACGAGCAGAGCGACGAAGATTGGGAAGAGGCGGTGCAGGCCCACACGAATATCCGGACGGTGCGCCCGAAACGCTAGTCTATTCATACGGCACATACTCCAGCCTAGAGGCCCGGAGTATGGCCGGAGGAAGAAACTCAGTCCACGCGCAAGCCCGGGCTCGTAGAGTATCTTGGACATAGCCAGATCAGCCGCTTCGTTGCACAGCGAGGTCGATACGCCGAAGGGGCTGCGCTCGGAGTGATCGCCCGGCCTCTTCGACAATGTCTAAGGGCGGCGGTAGACCTCTCTGCGATGTCCCACCTTGACGACGAGCACTATGAGCCTGCGATCCTGCACTTCGTAGACGATGCGATAAACGCCTTGCCGAACGCGATATCGCTCGCGGCCGGACAACTTCTCGCAACCGGACGGCCGCGGGTCATTTGCCAGCGCGCGGATGCGTTCGAGGATGCGGGCCAAGTCGTCGTTTGGAATGCGACGCAGGTCTTTCGCGACGGATTTCCTGAAGGCGAGCTCATAGCTTGCCATGCTTCTTGAGGTCCTTGAGCAACGCCTCGTAAGTCATCACCGGCTCGGCAACGCGATCCTCGAACGCGGCCAGATCCTCCTCGTCCTCCTGCAACGCCATTCGCACGGCGTCGTTGACGATCTCGGAGATCGAGCGATTGGTGTGCGCGGCCTTGAGCCGAATGGCTCGGTGCAAGTCGGGCTCGAAGTAGACAGTGGCGCGTTTGGCGGTGCTCTCGCTCATGAGGTCTCCCGGAGACGTGGCACTATGACGTTATAACGTCATAACGTCAACAATTGCCGGAGCCTTCGTTCTGGACTACGTGATCGCCTGGGCGCTACCGACTTTGGGCGCTACCGACGCTCCGGCGGTAGCGCCCTGATCCCGGCAGCGAATCGAGCGTGTGCCTTCGGATCCACCGGCCGGTGTCTGATCTTAGTGCTGGCCGGATCCTTGCCGAGGTAATTATCGCCGTGCCAGTTCTTCGTCGGCCTGATCGGCCGCGGCACGAAACCACCGCCGCAGTTCGGGCAGACGTCGTCGAGCACGGTCTCGACGCAGTCGGCACAGAACGTACATTCGTAGCTGCAAATGCGTGCCTCGAGCGAGTCCGGCGGCAACGGCTTATTGCAATTCTCACAGGTCGGTCTGAGCTCGAGCATGACGACTCCGATGTCTAGCGACTCACCCTGCCGCGAAGCGGCGCGGCGCGCACGTGCCGCGGCAAGATCATGCCGACCTCGGCGCGATAACGGCGATAACGCTCGCCGAATTGTGCGACGAGATCGCGCTCTTCGAACCAAATGCCGACGAAAATGTAGCTGCTCATCCCGAGCGAGAACAACAGATGCCCCGCCGTCATGAGCGGCACGGACCAGAAGCCGAGCAGCAGCCCGAGATACAGCGGATGGCGCACGTAGCGATACAGCAGCGGCGTCTTGAACCCCTGTGCCGGCGGCTCGCGGCCGGTCAGCCGAGCAAAGACCTGTTGCAACCCGAAGAGCTCGAAGTGATTGATCAGAAACGTGCTCAGCAACACCAAGCCCCAGCCTAGCCAGAATATCGCCCAAAGCCCCTGGGCGACCGCAACGTTTTCGACCTGCCAGACGATGGGCAGCGGAATCGGCCGCCATTGCCAGAACAGCAGGCCCAGCACGAGGCTGGCCGCGAGCACGTAGGTGCTGCGCTCGACCGGCTTCGGAACGAGCCGCGTCCACACGCGCTTGAAAGACTGCCGCGCCATCACGCTGTGCTGGACGCCGAACAGACTCAACAGCAGCACGTCGATGCCGAGCGCCACGGCCCACGGTGCAGCGGGACCGGTATCGACGGATCTCGGCACGAGCAGATCGCCGCTGAAGCCGATCAGATAGGCAATGCCTGCCAAGCAGGCCGCGTATGCGATCAGGCCGTAGACGAACGAGGTGATGGCACGCATGGTGTTGTCCTTTGTCGAGAGTCGCGCCGCGGCGTAGAGCCGGCCGCGGCGCGCGTTAGTTTCGATGCCGCCGTGGGCGGTAGGTTCGATATCGCCGGGCGATGCCGGACTGGCTACGCCGCTGCGGCCGAGTGCATCGCGAACGTCTGCGACACGATCCTGCCGTTGCGCACGACGAACGTATCCGTACCGAGTGCCACGAGATCGCCTACGCTCCAGGTGATGTAAGCCACCTCCCCGTCGACGCGCAGCGTGCGCAGCTCGAAGCGCTCGACCGCGTCGGCCGGCAGCGAGGCGATGAAGCCCTCGAAGAACCGGCCAATCTCACGCTTGCCGTGATAGGTTCCGGCCTCGGTCAGGAACCGCGCGTCGTCGTCGTAATCGCGCAAGATGGCGTCGACGCCCTTCCGTTCCACGAAGGCCTGCAAGTGCTTGCGGACAACCGAATCGGTGTCGGCAGCGGATCGTTTTGCGTCCATGGCTATTACTCCTGTTGGGGGTTGAATGGCACGACGCCATGATGCCGAGCGGCGCGCCGCTGCACTCACGCCGGACGTCCACGAAAGTTGATCGTGCGTCCGCGATCGACCGGCCACCGCCCGCTTCCGGCGACCGTCGACGCACGGAAAAAGCGGAGACGCTCATCGCAGCGAACGGTACTTTCGGCGCGATTCCGTCAGTAACGCTCGTGTTACTCTTTGGCCCAACGCATCACGCTGGAGGCATGGGCCTCGTGACCGCCAATCTCGTTCTGAGCAACCCCCGCGACGCGTCGATCGACCCGATCGAGGTGCCGGCCCTGGCCGACACCGGTTCGGTCTTCCTCTGCATCCCCGAGCACGTGCGTCTACAACTGAAGCTCGAAACTCTCCAGGAAAGAGAAGCCACCCTCGCGGACGGCTCTTGCGTGAGCGTGCCTTACGTCGGTCCCGTCGTGGTCCGCTTCAAGAACAGGATTGGCGTCGTGGGCGCGCTCGTGCTCGGCAACGAAGTGCTTCTCGGCGCGATTCCACTGGAAGACATGGACCTCGTCGTGAATCCGCGCACTCGCACGGTGGACGTGAACCCTGCCAGCCCGAACATCGCGAGCGGCATCGTCAAGCCGGCCGCCTGAAGAACAGAACGACAAGTCGCTTCCGCGCGGCCACGCACACCACACTATGCCGCCGAAAACGCAGCTCGATCTACTGCGCCTCGATGCGCTCGATGGCGTTGCTCGCGAAACGTCGTACGTCTTCGCTGGGATCGGAAAGAGCCGTGCGCAGCACAGGCAGCGCGACACGCGCAGGCGTTCCGATTCTTCCGAGCGTTAACGCGGCACTGTTGCGTGCGGCCTCGTCGCCTTGCTGGAGCATTTCGATCAAAGCGGGCACGGCTGGTGCGCCGGCGCTTCCCATGTAGCCGATCGCTTGTATCGACCAAGCCCTCACGCTGGAGTCATCGTCGCGCAAAGCCGCCGCCAGCGCAGGCAGGGCCGCACTGATGTCCACTGTCCGGTGACCGCACTCGAACGACCACCAGCCGCCGCTCAGCGCACCGAAAGCCAGCGCGACGTTGCGTCGCATATCGACGTCCGGGTCGTTCAGCGCGGCTGCCAGAGCCTCGACCGCCTCTTCCCTCTTGGCGAGCAATTGCTCGTACAGCGCTCGCCGCAAGGATTCGGCTTGCGCGCGCTCACCGAAGACGCCGCCCGGCAGAGCCGGGGGTAAAGGACGGAGCTGCTCTACGATCGCCGTCGCACTCGGCAACCCGCGTGGAGGCGCAACGTCCGCCGCGCAAAGCGGCCGAGGCGGCGCGGGCAAGCTCTCGCAAAGCTTGTCTGAGAAGCTACTCGTGGCCGAGGTCTGGCGCGACTCGAGCATCTCGCGCACGCGACCGCCGCTCAGGCTCACTTGGACCCGGGGCAATTCGCCGAATCGGCGCTCGTCTTCGCGTCCCCGTTCGAACAGAAGCGACACGCCTTTCGCACCGTTACCGGGCGTCCCCGCGAAAGCCAGCAGAGCCGTACCGAAACGCACGTCACGAAGCCCTCCGCCAGTGACACAGTCCAGCGGCACGGTGTATGACTCGCCCCGAGCCTGAATATCGATCCGGGTGACGAGCCCGTCCGTGAGGTAAAAGGAAGCGGAGTCCTGCGCTGCGAACTGCACTGTGACGGCCTCGGGAGTCTCCTGATCGACTGGACCGACTTGCGCAAAGGCAAGCGTTCCGACCGCCAGCCCGAAAACGAGTCTCACAGCGCGTCCGAGGGTCACGAGGCGCTCCTCAATCGACGCGCAGCACCCGCGCGGGATTGGCCCGCGCGGCTCGCACGGCTTGGCCGCCGACGGCGATCCACGCGACCCCGAGCGCGAGGACGAGGCTCAACGCGAACGGCACCGGCGTCAGCGCAATGCGGTGCATGAACACGCTCAGATACTGCTGCGCCGCGAGGTAACCTAGCGGCCACGCGACGACGTTCGCGATGAGCACGGGTTTCGAGAAGTCGCGAATCAGCATCGCGACGATCTGGGTCGTGCGCGCGCCGCTAGATTTGCGCACGCCGATCTCGCGAATGCGCCGGCTCGCGACGTGCACGGCCATGCCGAAGAGCCCGATCAGGGCGATCAGCACGGCGACGAGCGCGAGGCCACCGAACACTTCGTTGATGCGCGCGAAGTTCGTATAGGTCCGGTCGAACATCTGATCCATGAACTGCCGATTGATCGTGATCTTCGGCGACAGCCGTTGCCAGACGGAGTCCATCGCCGCGAGGCCGCCGGAAACGTCGCTCGCCGCAACGCGCACAATCTGGAAATTGAGGCCCGGCTGGAGCCAGTAGACGTTCGACAAAGCTCCCAAGCCGCGCAGATGCAGCGGCTTGTCGGCCACGACACCGATTACCCGAAGCCGTATGGCCTGGCCGCCGAAAGCCCGCATGAACGAGTCGGGAATGTAGAACGTCTGATCGACGGCGGCCTCGGGCGACTCGAAGCCGAGATTGCGCGCGAGCGA
Source organism: uncultured Gammaproteobacteria bacterium (assembly GCA_963786385.1). Taxonomy (GTDB): domain Bacteria; phylum Pseudomonadota; class Gammaproteobacteria; order Steroidobacterales; family Rariloculaceae; genus FEN-1219. The sequence continues at coordinate 62,992 of CAWAYS010000005.1, read as the reverse complement.
CGCATCGATCACGGCGTGAATCTCTTTACCTTTGAGGAGCCTCTGGTTGAATCCCGGGAAGACGTCCTCGCCGTGCTCGCGATCGAATCCGCGGCCGGCGAGCATGGTGAAGCCTAGCGTCGAGAAGAAGTCGTTGCCGACGAGGTTGAGATACGTCTGGATCGCCGTGTCGTCCGCATCGGGCTCGCGTGCAAAGCCTATGAGGTTGACGGTCGGCGACCACGGCGGCACCGAAATCTCGCTCACGCTGCGCACCTGCGGCAGGCGCTCGAGCTCGGTGCGCAAGAGGTCGTTGTCGACCTCGCTGAACTGCGGCGCGTTCGAGATCACGACCAAAGGATCGGTCGTGCTGCCTAAGCCCGTGCGCTCGAGCTCGTTGTTTTGCGCGTACATGACGAGCACGACGATGAGCAGGAAGCTCGCGGCCGCGAACTGCACGCCGACGAGAACCGTGCCCGCGAGCCCCGGACCGATTCGCGAGCGACCCGCGCGCAGCGCTTCGACGGGCGGAACCGCGGACAACACCAGCGCGGGATACGCACCGCCCAGCAGGGTCACTGCGGCGAGCAAGCCGCCGACGAAGAGCCAGAACCCGGTTCCGTCGAACAGCGACAGACCGAGGTCGATGCCGACCGAGTTGCGCAAGACGGGTGTGATCAAGTGCACGGCCAGCAGCGCGAGCGCAGCAGCAGTCGCGGTCAACACCGCGGACTCGGCGAGGTACTGCAGCATCACACGGCTGCGACTCGCGCCTAGCGACTTGCGCAGACCCACTTCCCGCGCGCGGCGGGCGGCTTGCGCGGTCGCAAGATTCGCGTAGTTCACGCACGCGACCACGAGCACGAGCGTGCCGAGCGCGAGTAGTAGCGTCGTGATAGAAATCGGCGCGCCGGCAAGCAGCTGGGCGTTGAGCTGTGCGGTCGTCAACTCCTTGATCGGGAGCACGCCTATCGTGAGCTTGCTGATCTGTTGCTGCGCGACCGGGATATGTTTCTCGGCGAACACTTCGAGGCGGTCGTCGAGGTCCTTGGTCGTGAGGTGGGCGTCGGGTTTGAGCATCACGTAGGTGGTGCAGCAATAGCCGCCTAGCCAATTCTCGACCGGCGGCGGCGCGTTCGGTGGCCGTTGATTTGCGCCCGCCGCCGCAGGATTGCCACCTGTGGCCCGCGCGCGTGCCGCGGCCACAACGCCGTCGAGCGTGTCCCAGGACGAGAGCACGTCGAAAGGCAAAGTCGCGATCTTGGATCCATCTAGATGCGAGGGCGCCGGCACGGGCGCCACGACGCCCGTGACCGTCACGTCGAGGACGTTCGCGAGCGTGATGGTCTTGCCGATCGGGTTCGCGTCGCCGAACAGCCGCGACGCGGCCTCTTCGGTCAGCACGGCGCTGTTGGGCCGGCTCAGGGCCGTGGAATCGCCTTTGACGAATGGGAGGTCGAAGATCTTCAGAAAATCGCTGTCGGCACCGACGACGTTCATCTCCCGGTAGAGGTCCCCCGCCGCAACGCCGGTGGCCTCGTACATGGGCTGCGTGCGCGCGACGGCTTCGAACTCCGGGAAGTCCGCCCGCAAGTAATCCGCGAATAGGCGGTTCGTTACCGGCGCAGGGGTGGGCCGACTCTCTCCCGCGCGGTTGAACGCTGCGGTGACGACATAGGTTCGATCGGCGTTCGGGAAGTATTGCTCGCTGTGGTCCCAGTAGCTCACGACGCCGTAGGCGATGACGAACGCCGTGAGGCCGAGCGCGAGCGCGAAGAGGTTGACGAGAGCTGCAATAGGCCCGCGCCGGAAGCTGCGCACGGCAACGGTGAGGTAGTGGCCGAACATACACCCCCCTTAGCTATACAAGTAAAGATGCTTGCAAGCCCGGAAAGGATACACCCGCATCCGACCTGGCGGAGCTTCGAGGACGAAACCTCACCGAAAGCGGGTAGAATCGACGCGGCCCGCCGATCGACGGATATCCCCCTGAACCCGACCTTCTTGTTCCTCGCCAGCGCCGCGTTCATCTCGGGCGCGAATCTGCGCATCTTCGATGCGTTGTTGCCCACGATGTCCGACGACTTCGCCGTCGACCCGACGGTCGCGTCGATCGTCGTGACCGCGTTCACGTTGGCCTACGGGTTGTTTCAAGTCGTGCACGGCCCGCTCGGCGATCGCGTCGGCCGGCTCAGGACCGTGGCTGCGGCGATGTTCATTGCGTGCTTGGGTTCGGTGGGCTCGGCGCTCGCGCCGGACCTCACGGCACTGACGGTCCTGCGTTTCGTCACGGGCATCGGCGCCGCCGGCATCATCCCCGTCGCGATCGCCTGGATCGGCGACCACACGAGCTACGAAGATCGCCAGGCCGCGCTCGGACGCTTCATGGGATTCAGCATCACGGGCCAGATCCTCGGGCCCGCGCTCGGGGGTGCGCTCGCGGAATGGTTCAGCTGGCGCGAGGTGTTTTATCTGCTCACGGGCGCGTTCTTGGTCGTGGCCGTTGCGCTGCTGCAGCTCGATCACAAGGAACGACGGCGCGGCGCTCACGTGCGGCACGTGCAGGCCGACCGGAACGTCCTACGCGTTTACGGCGAGCTCCTGCGCGTGCCTTGGGTACGGACCGTGTTGTCGATCGTATTTCTCGAAGGCGCGCTGTTCTACGGCAGCTTCGCCTACGCCGGCGCGTGGCTCAAAGAGACTTTCGATCTCTCGTATCTCGTCATCGGCGCGATGCTTGCGGGTTTCGGCATCGGCGGGCTGTCCTACACCTTGCTCGTGCGCCGGCTGCTCCGTCAACTCGACGAAGCCGGCTTCGCGCTCGTCGCAGCGCTCGTGCTGCTCGTCTTCTACGTGTGCTTGCCTTTGTCGCCGGCCTGGCAGCTCGTCGGCCCGTTGTGTGTCGCCGGCGGATTCGGCTTCTACATGTTGCATAACACTCTGCAAACGAAAGCCACCGAGATGTACCCCCACGCGCGCGGCACGGCCATATCGGCCTTCGCGCTGAGTCTGTTCTGCGGCCAGGCTTTCGGCGTGGCGGCTTTCGGCCGCCTCGTCGCGGCTTTCGGATACACGCGGAGCTTCGTGGCCATCGGACTCGCGTTGCTGTCTCTCGCGTTCTTCTTCGCGAGGCAGCTCAGCGCGCGCGCGGACCCGCCTCGACGAGCACTTGTCTAAGCGATTGCACCGCTCGTTTACCGCTCTCCAGGTACTTTGGAGTACTATCTAGTTGCCGGAATAACAATTCAACGGAGCCGGCAAAGGGCATGCGCGCGTTTCGTAGGTCGGGGGATACCGGGCTGCCGGGCGGGCCGGCTCGCAGGGTTTTCTCGACAATCATCGTTCTCATTCTCCTGACCTGCGCCGTCGATCTCTCGGCGCACGCGCAGGGGCGACGAATTCTGTACTTCGAGCCGCTCGACCGAGCCGGTCTCGTCGAAGCTCCGGCGTCACAGAAGCCGCAGCCTCCCACGCCCTCGATGAGCTTCGAGGCTTTCGGTCGGCACTTCGACCTCTCGCTCGAAAGAAACGATGCGCTGATTCGAAAGCTCCCGGCGGCGCAGAAGCAACATGTCGCCGACATTGCGCTTTATCGTGGCGAGCTGACCGGTCTGCCGGGCTCCTGGGTCAGGCTCGTGCAGCAAGGGCGCAGACTGTCCGGCGTCATCTCGGACGGAACGGATCTGTACGCCATCGAGCCTTACGACCGCGTTGCATCGCTCGTAGCCTCGCCGAGCCGTACCGCGGCCGGCACGACGATCATCTATCGCTGGCGCGACACTATCGGTGCCGCGGGCGATCGCGTCGTGAACCCACTGGCATTGGCCGGTGCGGCCTCGCCCGATGTCTCGGCGAATCTCGCGGCCGCCGCAACCGCGTTACCGGCCGGCAAGGAGGTCGACATCGGCCTCGTCGCAGATACCGAGTTTGCGACGCGCGAAGCACCGTATACGCAGGCGCAAATGCTCGACATCGCCAACATCGTCGACGGCATTTTCGGTGCGCAAGTCGGCGTGCACATCAACGTCGCGTCGCTACAGATCTATGATACGGAGCCGGACCCCTTCACGAGTGCCGACCCGGACGCGCTATTGGGCGAAGTGGGCGACTACAAGAACGGCACAGCCAGTTTGCAGGCTCTGGGGCTCGTGCACCTATTGACGGGACGCGACCTCGTCGAGCCGGCAGGCACACCGGACGGCCAAAACATACTCGGGGTCGCCGTGCTCGGCGCGCTATGCGACCCCCGCTTTGCGGTGTCGTTGTCGCAAGCGACCGATACGGCGACGCAGGCTCTCGTGGCCGCACACGAGCTCGGTCATAACTTCGGCGCTCCGCACGATGCGGAGCCGGGTCCGCCTGCGAGGCCACGCCGTCGACCTTTCTCATGGCGGCGACCTACAGCGGCAGCAGTCAATTCTCCGACTGCAGCATCGTGCAAATGCAGGCCGAGATCGCCTCAGCAGCGTGCTTGACGGATGTGCCGCCGAACGACTTGTCGGTTCGGATCGAGCCTCATGAGCTGCAAGCGCCGGCAGGTGCGATCGTCGCCGGAAATATCTACGTAGATAACCCAGGCCCGAGCGACGCCTACGGCATCGAGCTGCGTCTCGATTCGACGAACATCGATATTTCCGATTACCCCGGCCCAGGGTCCTGCGACGTGAGGTCCCCGGACGAGTGGGTATGCACGCTCTACCGCCTGCCGGCCGGGGAGTCTGCGTCCGTTGCTTATATCGGGTCCGGTAGACAAGTCGGAGCGGGAACCTAGTGCTGCCAGCTTCGCCGCAAGCACCGGCCTGGCACGTCCTTCTCGGAGGACTAGCGGTAGACAACCCGGGCCCGAACGATGCTTATGGCGTTGCGCTGCACCTGGATGGGATCAATGCCGATTTCGACCCCTTACTCCGGCACGTCCGTCTGCACCCAGGCCTCGACGGACGCTTGGATATGCACGATCTATCGCCTGCCCGCTGGAGCGTCCGAAGACATCACGGTCTCGGGGATCGGCAGGCAACCGGGGACAGCCACCATCGACGCATCGCTCGTGCTTGGAATGATCAGAATTCGAGCAACGACTCGCAACGAGCCGACATCGAGATCTTGCCGTCCGTCGACCTCTTCGCGTTGGTGGCGTTGACGTCGACGACACGCATCATCGACGCCGGGCGGAACGAGCGCAAGGTCTCGTGGGATTTCATCAACACGGGTGTATCGCCCGCCACGGACGTGGTCGTTACCGTGCGGATGTCCGCTGATCTCGAGCCCGTATTCGTTCTCCGTGCCGGGCGGTCCATGGGCGTTCCCCGATCCCGTTTGGAGCGGATCGTGGAATTGTATGGTCGACACCGTGCCGCACAGATGTGACGGAGCGGCTGTCGGTTGAAGCGCGGGCCTCACCCTCGGCGTCACCGCCACCGCCCGGGAGTGCCACCGACGTGTCGGTCTCTTTCAATTCCTGTCGTCGGCGGAGCCCAACATCGGCAACTCGGGCTCAGAATGGCTCGCAGCTGGCAAGTGCCGTCGCCGATCTCACGCTGGAGACGAATTTTCCCTAGACATTGCGGTCGAAGGCTCGTCGATCCACGTCGCTCTCGTCGCGCGCAACGACGGACCCGACGTTGCCCACAACGTGCTGCTCAGATTCTTCGACACCGGCGCCTTGTTGAACGCCGAAATCGCCGGCGGATCGGCCACGTGTGCGCCCGCAGCCGAGGGCGAAATCGACTGGACGCTGCCGCGCCTGGCAGTGGGCGAGAGCTTCTCTGTCAGCGTCAGCGGCACCGTGCACGATCCGGATCCGACAGCGAGCGGCACCTCGTTGGGAGGCGCGTTGTCGTCGGACGCCTTCTACCCGGCAATCCATGAACGGCCAGGTCTTCCTCCCCTTGACCATTACAGCACCGCCAGCCCCACCGAACCCGCCGCCGGTCAACGGTAACGGCGGCGGCGGTGGGAGGCGGGGGCGCCGTCGACCCGTTGTGGCTCAGCGTTCTTCTGCTGGGGCGCCGCGATACGGGATTTCCTGCGCCGCAGGGGTACACTGGGGCCCGACGCGACGTAGAGGAGCCGGACCGACATGACTACGCGTGCCCAATGGTCCCCGGGACCCACCGACTGGCAGGACGATCTCTCGCCATTGCCGAAGTCCGCTTGGAACGCCGATCGCGCCGCGCACCTGCTCGCGCACGCGGGCTTCGGCGGCACACCGGAGGAGAAGGAGCTCGCCGACTTGGGCCTCGAGCGCGCGGTCGAGTCGCTCGTGCATTACGAGAATCTGCCGAATCCTAGGCTTACGCCGTTCGTCGAGTCGGGCCTTTGGGACCCGACGCTCGACAACTTCCCCGACAGCCGCCCGGCCGCGACCGATCGCGCCGAGCAAACCGGCTCGTCCATGGGCGTGGACGTGAAGCCGGCCGGCAACCGGCCATGCAGCCCGTGTCGGATCGATTCTTCTATTGGCTGCGCGCGTCGATGCTCGAGACGCGCCGGCTCGGCTACTGGTGGGCGAACCGGATGCTGCAGACCACGCATCCGGTCGAGGAGAAGATGGCGCTGCTCTGGCACGGCCACTTCGCCACGCACGAGAACAAGGTGCGCGACTACCGCAAGATGCACCAGCAGATCGAGCTCTTCGAGCGCTATGCGACGGGCAACTTGCGCGATCTCGCGATCGAGGTGGCGAAGAACCCCGCGATGCTCTACTTCCTCGACGCGCAGTACAACGTCAAAGGCGCGGCGAACGAGAACTTCGCGCGCGAGGTCATGGAGCTCTTCACGATGGGCGTCGGCAACTACACCGAGAAGGACGTGCGCGAATGCGCGCGTGCGTTCACGGGCTGGTACTTCGACGATCTCACGTTCCACGTCGATCCCGAGAAGCACGACGACGGCGTCAAAGAGTTTCTCGGCCGCAGCGGCAATTTCGACGGTGTGGACGTGCTCAAGATCATCTTCGAGCAGCCCGTCACGGCCGAGTTCCTGGCCGCGAAGATCTATCGCTTCCTCGTGCGCGACGAGATCTCCCCAGGGCTGCGCCGGGAGCTCGGCAACGTGCTGCGTGATGCCGACTACGAGGTGAAGCCGCTGCTCACGGCGATCTTCACGTCGAAAGACTTCTACAGCGCCGCAAGCTACGGTGGGCACATCAAAGGCCCCGTGGAGCACATGGTCGCGCTCATGAAGCACCTGGGCGTTCCGTCGATGCCGGGCGTGCCGGATTTCAATCAGTCGACGATAGCGCTCGGCCAGCATCTGCTGAATCCGCCGTCGGTCGCGGGCTGGGCCGGCGGCAAGGCGTGGATCACGCCGGGCCTTCTCATCGCACGCGGCAACGTGGCGCGCGACGTGCTCGTTCCGGACATGACGGGTTTTCGCGACTGGAACTTCAACGCGGGCTCGGACAACGTGCTCGGCGCGCGCCTGCGCGACGGCTACGACATCGGTGCCGCCACGGCCGTGAACGACCCGGCCAAGATGAGCGAGTTCGATCGCGTCGCGCTCGAGCGCGACGAGAAGTTCAACACGCGGATCTCCGGCTATACCGGCTGGGAGCAGGCCGCCCGCAAGCTCATTCCCACGCCGCGCGACGCGGCGCGGCTCGATCTCACGCAGATGGTGCTCGACAGCGGCGCGAAGACGACGGCCGAGGCCGTTGACTATCTCACCGCGCGCCTGCTGCGCGTGCCGGCCGCGAAGGAAACGCGCGAAGCGATCGTCGCGTTCCTCACGAAGGAACTCGGCACCGACAGCATCGATCGCGCGAAGACCTACATGGAAGATCCACTCCGGATGACGGCGCATCTCGTGATGAGCACGCCGGAATATCAAATCGTTTAACCGCAATTCGGCGTGACTCCGCCCGACCACAGCGATCCTTCTGCCAGATGACCCGCGCGCTCCCGCCGCGGTCCGTTCGAGGAACCAAACGAGCCCACGCTCCGCGCGCGCCGTCCACGGCCTCCGAGCATCCGAAGTTCGCGGCTGCCGTCGAGCTCGCAAAGCGCTTCCCCGGCGTAGAGCTCGGCACTTCTTATGGAACGCCGGCCATCAAGGTGAAGGGGAAGTTCATGGCGCGCCTTCGCACCGAGGCCGAAGGCTGGCTGGCCATCCGCTGCGACTTTCTCGTCCGGGACTCGCTACTGCAAGTCGCGCCGGACGTGTTCCACTTGACGGACCACTATCGCGCTTACCCGGCGATCTTGGTCGACCTCGCGAAGATCCGAAAGGCCGCGCTGTTGGACATACTGGAGCAAGCGTGGCGCATGGCAGCCCCGAAGAAGCTCATTCGGGAATACGACAAAAAGAGATCGTCATGAGCAAGTTTCGCCCATGTTTCCGCGGAAACAAATGCCCCCAATCGGCGCAGGCTAACCCCACCGGTCGATCGGGCGCGAGGTCTCTCAGCGCAGCACCGCCGCCCCGATCGAACCACCGCTCGATGAGATGGAACGCGATCGACATCGTCGGCGGGATGCGGATCCTGCCGGACGCGATGTCTTCGCGCGTGAACCAACGCGCATCGGCCAGCTCTTTGTCATTCAGAGCGATCGAGCGCGAAACGGCGCGCGCGTGAAACCCCACCATGAGCTGGCTCGGGAACGGCCACGGCTGCGAGGCGATATAGGTCACGTCCTCGACCGCGACGTCGGTCTCCTCTTGGACCTCCCTGCGCACGGCTGCTTCGAGCGTTTCGCCGGGCTCGACGAATCCGGCGATCGTCGCGTACATGTCCTCGGGCCAGCCGGCCTTGCGGCCGAGCAGACATTCGTCGTCGCCATGCACGAGCACGATGATGGCCGGATCGACGCGCGGGAACTGCGTGTTCTCCTCGCCGCCCCTGAGCCGATGACCGGCAGACGCGACGGCGTTCTGCACACCGGTTCTACCGCAGTAGCGATGCCGCGCGTGCCACTCGAGCATGCCTTTCGCGTACGCGAAAATCGCGGCCTCGTTCTCGGGAAGCCGCCCGGCCTCCCGCCAAATCGCGACGAAGTGCGACTGCTCGATGCGCTCGCGCTGCGCAGCGTCGACGTCGATCGCGAAGATGGCCCGGCCGCTTGCGTCCACCCCCAGAAACACGGGCGGCCACGGCGCAATGTCGCGCGCCGCAAGCTCGGCCGGACTGAGCAGACGCAAGCGCCAGCTGTCCGGACCCTCGAGCAGGCACTCACCGTTCGAGAACACGATCACGCGCGTGGCCGGATCGGCGAGCGCAGCGGCCAAGAGTCCTTCATCGTCGCGCATTACCGCACGGCGATCGAGATGCTCTGACACGAAAGCAAACGGAGGCATCCGAGTACTATCGTTTCGCTATTCTCGAAAGGCAAACCCGCTTGGCCATGCCTCGCCTCTGCAAGGCACCACTACTCACAAAAATGGCGTCGCGCATCTGTCACAAAACAGTCACCGGTTCGTAAGGCAAAACACCTAGCATGCGTCTCGTAGTCGTTTGGTCCTGCAACGACATGCGGGCCTTCAAAGCGCATCGGATGCGCGTTCCGCGGCAAGCCGCGACAGTTCCAGAGGAAGGAGCGAATTATGTTGAGGTGCAAATCGATTGCCCGGAGCCTGGGCATGGCCATCGGAATGGCCGCAGTGCTGGCGAATGGCCCGGCCTCGGCCGCCGGCAAGCCCGCGGTGTACGGGACGCGTCAGGTGCTCACCGTCGAAGTGGATCGTGAGGCGTTTCGTGCCGAGATCGAGAGCTACATTCGGTCGATCAATCAGGAGCTCAAACTGACCCTGCTTGGTGATCTGAAGGCGCTACCGCCTCCGGAGGTTCAGCTCGCCGCCGCGAAGAACCCGGCACGGGGCTGAACGCGGGAATCCTCGCAGCGGAATCGGGATCGTCGCGGGGGCCTACACGCGCCGCGGGAGCATGCCGAGGCTAAGCCTCGGCAAACTCTCGAGCCCATTGTGGCGCGACCAGATCAGCAGCGCATCGAGGCGCCAATGCTCCTGGCGATGCGCTACTTTCGGCAAAGGTGTGAATCCAAGCTGCTCGGCGCGCACACGGCATTCGCCGACGCTGCGCATTCCGAACTGCTCCGGCGTCACAACGATTTGCCTGCTTTCCCAGGCAACGGAAACCGAATTGAATGGGCGGATCATGCCGCCGACTGTCCGGTTTTCTACCAGCGATTCCCGCCGCGTCCACCGCCGCCGTAACCGCCGCCACCGCCACCGCCGCCGTAGCCGCCACCGCCACTTCGGCCGCCGCCACCCGAGGTCTTCGGCTTGGCTTCGTTGACCTTGATTTGGCGGCCGTCCATCGTCGAGCCGTTCAACGCTTCGGTCGCCGCGCGTGCTTCCTGGTCCGTCGACATTTCGACGAAGCCGAAGCCTTTGCTTTGGCCCGTATCGCGATCGGTGATCAACGTGACCGTGTCGACGGTGCCGCTTTGGCTGAAGGCGTCGCGCAACGTTTGGTCAGTGGCCGAGTACGGCAAATTGCCGACATAAAGTTTCCTACCCATGTACCCTCCTAAGGTAACCGTTCGCCTCAAGAGGATGTAGGCGGAATTGCCTGCAGGCTCGAGCAAAGCGAGATTGGAAAGAACCCGGGCATGATACGCCTGTCCGCGCGGAAGCGGCAGGGGGTATGACAATTTCGCTGAAACGGCTCCGGCCGGCCCGCCGGGGCAGGTATGGGTTTGCCCCCCAGCCCCCCATTCGGCGGCATCAAACCCGCATAAATCGTTGGCAAAGCGCGCTAGCGAACAGACGAGCGCCCCCCTCCCCGCAACGATGCGACAATGGCCGAACAACCATCGAGATCTGCCCGCCAGGCCCATGCCGAGACGCTGGAAAGACCACAAACAAGCCTGGCCATAGCAAGCGCTGCGCCGGGCGGGGCCGTCGGTGTGGCATTCGTCGGCACCTTCGGGCCGCGGCGCTGCGGAATCGCGACGTTTACGGCCGATCTCGCATCCGCCGTCGCCGGCCACGATCGGCGCGTAGAACCTATGGTCTTGGCAGTCACGGAGCCCTCCGGACAGTACCAATACCCGTCCGAGGTGAAGTTCGAGATCCGCCAGAACATCCAAGCCGACTACGCGAGAGCCGCAGAATTCGTGAACTTCAGCGACGTGCGCTTGGTGTCGATCCAGCACGAACACGGCATCTTCGGCGGTGACGACGGCGACTACATCCTGGAGTTCGTTCGCGCGCTGCGCGTGCCCGCGATCGTCACGCTCCACACCGTGCTCAAGCACCCTTCGCCGAACCAAGCGGCAATCGTGCGCAAACTCGCTGCGCAAACCGAGCAACTGGTCGTCATGAGCCGGGTGGCCAAAGATCTGCTGGGAAGCGCTTATGGCGTGAGCGGCGAGAAGGTGCGGATCATTCCGCACGGCATTCCAGTGATGAATCGCCACCCCGGACAGGAGGCTTTGAAAGCGAAGTTCGGCGTAGCGGGCAGGCGTCTGATGCTCACGTTCGGCTTGCTCAGTCGCAACAAAGGCATCGAGACGGTGATCCGCGCGCTGCCGGAGGCCGTGCGCGCCTTCCCCGATCTCATCTATTTCGTCGTGGGCGCGACTCATCCGGCCGTTGTGCGCCACGAAGGAGAGGCCTATCGAATCATGCTCGAGCGCGAGGCCGAGAGGCTCGGCGTCCGCGAGCATCTGGTGTTTCGCGGCCAATTCGTCCCGGACGACGAATTGCGCCAGTACTTACAGGCGGCGGACGTCTTCGTGAGCCCCTATCTCAACGAAGCACAGGTCACGAGTGGCGCGCTCTCGTATGCAATGGGCGCGGGGGCAGCCGTCGTATCCACGCCCTATTGGCATGCCCAGGAGCTGCTTGCCGGCGGAGCCGGCAGCCTGTTTCCCTACGAGGACCACGCGGCTCTCGCCGGCACTTTGATCGAGCTGTTCAGGGCACCCGACGACCTCCGGCGCCTGCGCGGTGCCGCGCGCACATTCGCCGGCTCGATGGCTTGGCCGCGAATCGGTGACACCTATTTCGAGATGATCGGCAAGACCCTGGAAGAATCTCCGCAGCGGCGGTCGATAGGCACTCCGGACCCGACGGTGGCCCCCAGTAGTCTGCCGGAGCTGTGTCTCGATCATCTCGTACGCATGACCGACGACACAGGCATCATCCAGCATGCCACGTATAGCGTGCCGGCGCGCCGCAGCGGGTATTGCGTGGATGACAATGCGCGAGCGCTGATCGTGGCAGTGCACGCCGATCGCGTGCAAGGCTCGACCGTCACGCGCGCGCTCGTGACCACCTATCTGAGCTATCTGTGCGGGTCGCAGAACGCGGACGGCAGCTTCCGCAACTTCATGAGCTACGGGCGGACACTGGAATCGGCGTCGCCCTCGGACGACTGCGTCGGGCGAGCAATCTGGGCCTTGGGTATCACTGCAGATCTTGCCCAGGACGAGGGCTGTCGCCTGCTCGCGCGCGAGATGCTGCAACGTGCGCTGCCGCATGCGCAGGAGATCGGGCCGCGAGGCACCGCACAAGCCGCGCTCGGCCTCGTGAGCTTTCTCGCCGCCGAGCCCGAGTCGACCGAGGCGCGCGGCATGCTCGATGTCTTGATTGCCAAGCTCATCGGGCGTTATCGAGACAACGCGACGGCTGATTGGCGTTGGTTCGAGCCGACACTGACTTACGACAACGCGATCCTGCCCCTGGCGCTGTTCGCCGCTTACGGCGTGACCGGTGAGCGGGCGAGTCTGCGCGATGCGCGCGAATCGCTCGAGTTTCTCGAAGAGGTGTGCTTCGAGGGTGATCGGCTGCACCTGGTCGGAAACACCGGTTGGCATAGCTGCGGCGGCGACAAAGCATGTGCCGACGAGCAGGCCATCGATGCCGCTGCATTCGTGCTCGCATTCAGATGCGCCTACACGGTTACCAAGGACAGGCACTACTTGCGGCGCATGCGCGAAGCGTTCGCTTGGTTCCTCGGCGCCAACCGATTGGGACAGCCTTTGTACGATTTCACGACCGGCGGTTGCCGCGATGGCGCGGGCGTATCGCATGTCAATCGCAACCAAGGCGCCGAAAGCACGATCTGCTTCCTGATGGCATTGCTCAAGATGCTCGAGTCGGTGGACGACGGGCTCGAGCAAGACGACGGCGCCGGCCTCTAATCATGCAGAAGCCCCTCCAGATCGAACGGATCGGCGTTCGCCTCCTGCCCAATGCCCGTCGTGTGCTGCTCAAGCCGTATCTTCCCGGCGAAGACACTCTGCTGCCGGGCGTATCGCGCGCGGGCCAGTTGATGGTGCGCATCTTGGCGATTCCGGAAACTCAGCTGAGCGCTCTGAACGCGGCGATTCTGCAACGCTTCGAGCGCCGCCATCGTGACTTCAAGAAAACGCTGGAGCGACAGTTCGAGATGGTCGCGCCGCACATCCCTAACGGTGTTCCGATATCCGCTGAACGGCGGCTCCTCATCGGCGCCTATTTTTCTCACGAATATTCGGTAGAAGCGGCTGCGCTTTTCAACCCGTCGATCGTCGCCGGGCCGGACCAGAGCGGGCTTCCGGCCGGTGCCCTGCGGTTTGTGATGAGCTTGCGGGCGGTCGGAGAGGGTCACTTATCATCGATCGAATTCCGTTCGGGGACGTTCGATGCCAGCGGCTCGATGAGCATCGATACGCCGGGGACGTACTTGGTTGGAGGCCGGCGGAGCTTTCCAGATCTCTTCGACAAGGCGCACTTCGACGCGAAGCTGCTCGAGCTCGGCGCGAGCAACGAGCTGTCGTCGAGCGTGCTGAGCCGACTCGGAGCGCGGTTCACCGTCGACGAGCTGGAAGTCTCTCTCAGCGCGCTCGAGGAACACGGCCCGCCACACGCGATCTGGTTCGAGACCGTCAAGATCATTCGGGTATTGGCCTCCTCGAACTATGTGACCACGTTTCCGGCGGACTCGGCGCTGGCAGAACGAGTCATCTTTCCGGCGGGACCGAACGAAACTCGCGGCATGGAAGACGCGCGGTTCGTGCGGTTCACCGGTAGCGACGGCAGCGTGAAGTACTACGCCACCTACACCGCCTACGACGGCTTCGAGATCTTGCCGCAACTGATCGAGACCAAAGACTTCGTGCGCTTCAGCATCTCGACCCTGAGCGGCACGGCCGCGCAGAACAAAGGAATGGCGCTGTTTCCACGGCAGATCGACGGACAATACGTCATGCTGTCTCGCAAGGATCGCGAGAATCTGCATCTTTCAGTTTCGAGCGACGTGCGCCATTGGAATAACGTGACGGAGCTGTACCGTCCGCATGCGCCCCCTGGGAGCTGCTCCAGATTGGCAATTGCGGTTCGCCGATCGAGACCGAAGCCGGTTGGTTGGTGCTGACACATGGTGTCGGGCCGATGCGCAGCTATGCCATCGGTGCGTTACTGCTGGATCTCGACGATCCGGGACGCGTGATTGGCTCGTTGTCGAAACCCTTGCTCGAGCCGGATGAGGAGGAAGGCGACGGCTACGTGCCGAACGTCGTGTATACCTGCGGCGCAATCGTCCACCGAGACCGCCTCATCGTGCCGTATGGTTTTTCCGACGCGGGCGTGGCGGTCGCACAGCTCGCATTGTCCGACCTGCTCGAGGCCCTGCTCTCGAACGAGCACGGCGCACCGCCTTGATCCCAGGTCAAAGAGTACGTCGATCATTTCGATAACAAGTGCCGCCGGTTCGTTTCCGCGCAGGGTCTTTCGGCTCGAGCCGACTCGATCAGTTCACAGGTCGGAGACCGACGAGGTAGGCGAACGAGCGCTACTGCCGGCGGGCTGAGTCCGCCGTCACATCATTCCGTCCATGCCTCCCGGCATCGCCGATGCGCCGGCGCCGTCTCCGGGCAAGGAGACGATCGCCGCTTCCGTCGTGAGGAGCAGCGCGGCCACCGACACGGCGTTCTGCAAGGCCAGCCGCGTGACCTTGGCGGGATCGATCACGCCCATTTGAACCATATCGCCGTAGACCTCGGTCGCGGCGTTGAAGCCGAACGTGCCCGTTCCTTCCTTGACTCGATTCAGCACGACCGCAGGGTCACCGCCGCCGTTGCGCACGATCTGCCGCAGCGGCTCTTCCGTCGCGCGCAGCAAAATCCTGACTCCCGCCGCCTGATCGGCGTTGTCGGTCCGCACCGCTTGCATCGCCTCGTGGACGCGAAGCAGCGCCACGCCCCCGCCGGGTACGATGCCCTCTTGCACGGCCGCGCGCGTGGCGTGCAGCGCGTCTTCGACTCGGGCCTTCTTTTCTTTCATTTCGACCTCGGAGGCCGCGCCCACTTTCACGATCGCGACGCCGCCTGCGAGCTTGGCCACTCGCTCTTCGAGCTTTTCGCGATCGTAGTCGGAGGTGGTCTCTTCGATCTGCCTGCGCAGCTCGTTCACGCGACCCGAGATGGCCAGTTCCTCACCGCCGCCGTCGATGATCGTCGTATCGTCCTTCGATATCGTCACCTTTCTGGCCGTGCCGAGATCCTCGAGAGCGATCTTCTCGAGCGTCAACCCGACCTCTTCGGCAATCACCCGGCCGCCCGTCATTACGGCGATATCTTGGAGCATCGCCTTGCGTCGATCGCCGAAGCCCGGCGCTTTGACGGCGGCCGTGCGCAGGACTCCGCGCAGGTTGTTGACCACCAGCAACGCCAGCGCGTCGCTCGAGACGTCTTCGGCAATCGCCAACAGCGGCTTACCGGACTTGGCGATCGCCTCCAGCAACGGCAAGAAGTCTCGAATGCCGGTGATCTTCTTATCGTAGAGCAGGATGTAGGGCTCATCGAGCTCGACCGACATCGATTCCTGATTGGTGATGAAATACGGCGACAAATAACCACGGTCGAACTGCATGCCCTCGACCAGCTCGAGCTGATTGTCGATGGAGGTGCCCTCCTCGACCGTGATGACCCCCTCCTTGCCGACTGCTTCCATCGCTTCGGCAATGATTTTGCCGACCGATTCGTCGCCATTCGCCGAAATCGTGCCGACTTGCGCGATCGCCTTGGTATCCTTGCAAGGCACGGAAATAGTCTTTAGATTTTCGATCGCCGCCGCCGCGGCCTTCTCGATCCCGCGCTTGAGATCCATCGGATCCATGCCGGCGCTGACGGACTTCAGCCCCTCGCGGAAGATTGCCTGCGCGAGCACCGTGGCCGTCGTCGTCCCGTCGCCTGCCGTATCGGAGGTGTGCGAGGCGACCTCCTTGACCATTTGGGCGCCGATGTTCCGGAACCCGTCGTCGAGCGTGATCTCTTTGGCGACGGTCACGCCGTCCTTCGTGACGACTGGAGCGCCCCAGCTCTTTTCGATCAGCACGTTACGGCCCCGAGGTCCCAACGTCTCTCGAACCGCGTCGGCCAGCACGTTGACGCCTTTGAGCATCTCGGCTCGAGCATGCTGCGCAAATAGCAATCGTTTTCCCGACATGACCCCGTACCTCCGAGTAGAAAGCGTTCAAAACGAACCCGCTCGCAGGTTCAGCCCACGAGCGGGTTCAAGTGAATTTACCGAAGCCTAATGGCGGGGGGACGCCCGTTGGACTCGAGGAACTTGGGAATTCCTATCGTAAACTCATCGTCGAGGTTAGCCGTCGACGGACCTGTCTTCCGTTCGCTAGCGCACAGAGCGCGAAGCGCTCGGGCCGCGAACTCGGATGCGAGTCAGTCCGCGCTTAGAGGTCCGCCCGAGACGACGATCTCCACCCGGCGGTTACGTGCGCGCCCATCGGCCGTCGCGTTGTCGGCGGTCGGCATGGTGGAGCCTAACCCGGCCACATCGATGCTGGAGGCCGGCACTCCTTCGCCGATCAGATAGTCGCGAACGGTGATCGCTCGGCGCAGCGACAGATCGTTGTTCGTCGTCACGCTGCCCGTGCTGTCGGTATGTCCTTCGACGTTGAAGTGCAGGCCCGGATAAGAGGCCACGATCCCGGAGAATCGTGAGACGCTCTCGCGCGCGGACCCACTGATGTCGGCTGTGCCTGTTGCGAACTGCACGCCTCCGATGTCGGCGACGAGGCCCCGGTCCGTGTCCCGGGTGGGCAGCGCGGTATCGAGCCGCTCGCGCAGATCGGTACGCGCAGCAATGGCCGCGGCGGCCTGCGTCCTCCGGCGCTCGAGGTCCGCGGCCGCACTGGCCGCCGCGCTCGCCGTTTCCACGGCCGCACTGGCCGTCGCGTTCGCCGCTTCCGTAGCCGACGCGGCGCTCTCGGCCGCGGCGCTTCGCCGTGCCGTTTCGGTCGCGACGGCGGCTGACGCAATCATGGCCGCACGCCGCGCATCCTCAGCCGCGACGACTGCCTCGCGGGCGAGTCTCGGCGCCGTCTTGCGTTGTGCGTTTCGTTTGCCGACCTGGGCCACTTCGGCGTCCCTAAGCTTCCCCTCGGCCAAGGCGTAAGGGGCTGGCGCGAACCGCTCTGCCTCGACGGCGCGCGCTATGGCGAGCGCGTAGCGCGCCTGAACGATCTCCGGAGAGCTCGGCCTGTTGAAAGGTAGACGCGGAAGGTTCGAGTAATCGGCGCGCTCCGCCAGTGTGGTTACTTTGGACTCTTGTCCCCGCACATCGCGGGCCACGTTGTACAGCATGATCATCGTGCTCGGTCCCGTGACCGCGAAGTGCGGCTCGGCCGTGACGATCAGCGCGAATTGCGATGCGCCGTATTGGGTATCCATTCTGCCCTTGCCGCCTTCGGATCCCGCGATGACACCTTGATTCACGGCCCGTCCGTCGGGCGTCAGCGCCCAGAGCACGTAGACCGTGTAAGGCCCGAGTGACGCCGGCGCCGGCAGCTTCTCCACTTTCGCGGAGATCTTCGCGTTGCCGTCCTCATATTCCACTCGCACCGTGCCTTCGGCGAGTGCGGCAATCGGCGTGCCGCGAAGAAACAAGTCCGACTTTCGATCCTCGCGATAGCTGAACATCGAAACCTGACTGAGGACATCGGAGCTTGCGATGGCCTCCACGCGCTCGATGCGCTGCGCAGACGTTGCGCCCGACGCAACGGCGGCGAGACACGCCGTTGCAACGATAAGACTGACTTTGCGATTCATGAGGATTTCCCTGTGGTTGGCGATTGGACGCCATGCCACCAGGCTACGCGCGACCGCTGGCGAGTTCGGTGCGCTGGCGCGCATAGGCGAGTTCTTGCGGAAGCGCCGAGGAAGGCGGCAAACAGGACACCGATGCCGCGATGGCCCAAGCCTCCGCGAAGCCACGCGCAGACAAGCGCTCGGACGTCCATTGCGATACCTGCAGAACGCTAGTGTCCGGTCCGCGCACGGTCTGTGCGGCCGCGCACTTAGCGCATTGCGGACGATCATTCGCCACTGCGCTACGTGCGGTAGCGGACCGACGGGAAGGCGGGATCGTGCTAGGTTTGCTCGGATCCCCTGGAGAAATACAAAATGAAGATCCGCCCGCCCCCCGCTGATGACCTCGTTGTTGTTCAGAATTCGACCACGGAGCGCTCGGACAGCGACTCGGCTGCGGGCCCCGCAACGCCGTCCGCAGGCACGCCCGAGAGCGCCGAGCAGCTTCTCCGCGCCCTGGCAGTAAGCGAAAGCCGCTTAGCCGTCGCTGTGCAGCAAAATGGCGCGCTTCGCCGAGAGCAATCGCGGCTCAGGCAAGAAGTCGCTCGTCTCGGCGGCAAGAACAAGCAAGCGCATCTCCTTCGCTTCGCACGCATCCACTAGAGCGTCGCCTTTACCGCAAGGAGATTATCTCCACGTGATACGCTGGTCGCCGGAAGACAGGAGCTTCGATGGCCGGCCCGCACAATCCGACCCAGAATTATCTTCTCGCAGCTCTGCCGACCGGCGAGTTCGACCGCCTGTCTCCGCATCTGGAGCTCGTGCAGATGCCGCTCGGGCAGGTGCTGTATGAATCGGGCGGCCGCCTGCAACACGTCTACTTCCCGACGACGTCCATCGTTTCGCTGCTCTACGTCATGGAAGACGGCGCATCGGCGGAGATCGCGGTGGTCGGCAACGAGGGCATCCTCGGCATCTCGTTGTTCATGGGCGGAGAGACGACACCGAGTCGGGCCGTGGTGCAAAGCGCCGGCCACGGGTATCGCCTCAAATCGCAACTGTTGAAGGACGAGTTCGGCCGCGGCGGGCCGGTGATGCGTTTGCTGCTGCGCTACACGCAAGCCCTCATCACGCAGATGGCACAGACCGCAGTCTGCAACCGGCACCATTCGGTCGAGCAGCAACTGTGCCGTTGGCTGCTTCTGAGCCTGGACCGTTTGTCCACGTATGAACTAACGATGACTCAGGAGCTGATCGCGAACATGCTCGGCGTCCGCCGCGAAGGCGTTACCGAGGCCGCGGGCAAGTTGCAGCGCGCGGGCGTCATTCGTTACACGCGCGGCCGCATCACGGTGCTCGATCGCGAGCGCTTGGAGCATGAGGTGTGCGAGTGCTACGCGGTCGTGAAGAAGGAGTTCGACCGGCTGCTTCGAGACATTCCCCTCGAGGGACCCACCCGGTCCGTTGCATCGCCCCTTTTGACCGGCGCAAATTGACGCGCGTCGTACCGTTCGGACATGATCGCGCCATGGAAGAACGCAAGCGGGCGCGCGGCGGGGACAACGATGTGCCGATCATCGGCGACTACTCGGATGCCCAGAACACACGGCTCCGTCCAGATTCGCCACCGACTCCTCCGCCGCCGCCCGAGCAGCCGCCCCAACAGCCTGCGCGTAGCGTAAGTCGCGGCCGAGGCGAGCAATGGCGTCCCGACCCGAGCGACGTGCGCAGGCATGCACGGCGCCTGCGGGAGCAAGAGCGCGAGCGAGCCGGGCCGCTTGGCAAGATTTTGCTCTATGGCTTCGTGGTCGTACTGATCGCTGCCGGCGGCGCCGTGTATTGGAACTTCGACGCGCTGCGCTCGGCGACAGCCGATTTCTCGGCCCTGCCGAGCTCGTTCGCCGACGTGTTTCGCGGCGACGGTAATGGAGACCGCGGCGCCCGGCAATGCACCCGAAACGGCCGGCGCCGCCACGGCAACGGACGACGCGGCGACACCGGCCGGCGCCGCGACCATACCGCCCTCCAGCATCGCTACCGTCTCATTGGGTCGTGACGGCACTGCGACGACGAGAACCGACGATACGACGTCGCCCGCGAGCGCCGACGAGGCGACTACGGCCGGATCAGCCGCCGAAGCGCCGGCGTCCGGCGAAGAGCCTGCAGCGGTGGCCGATGCCCCGGCACCGGCCGACTCCACGGATGCGCCGAGCGTCGAGGCCGCGCCGACTCCCGCCCCCGAGCCCCGCCCGCGCCCGAGCCGCCGCCCGGACCCGAGTCGTTCGCTTTCGGCGCCAGCGTCGTGAACGTGACGGAGGCCGATACGAGCGCGGATATTCTGATCCTGCGCAACGGCGACCGCAGACGCCGGTCGTCGGTCACCTGGTGGACCGAGGACGGCACGGCCACGGCCGGTCTGGACTATGCGAATCTCGGCAGGGTCGTCGTGACGTTCGCGCCGAGCGAGCAGAACCGCACGATTCACATTCCGATCGCACGCGACAGCAAGATCGAAGGCCCCGAGAGCTTCTACGTGCACCTGGCCAAGGGCGACGACACGGCGCCGAGTGACGAGCCCGATCAGCGCGTGGAAGTCATCATCAACGACGAGTAGCGCTACTTCTTCTTGGCGGCTTCGCGCTCGAGCTCGCGCTGCGACGACAGAATGTTCGCCATGCCGTAGTTGCCTTCCGTGCAGGCGTACTCGAACAAGATGCCGTCGAGCTTACGCAGCGGATACACCCCGCCCCACGGCTGCTCCCAGGTATTCGGATCCTCGACCATGAACCGATACTCGAGCGTGTCGTCGTCGACGCGCGTGATCCTTTCGGTCACGTGCAGATTCTCGGTCGAATCCCGCCAGGCGGTCTCCTTGTTGAAGCCCGTCGTCTCGACGACGAAGGTGTTGCCCTCCCAGTGACCGACGGACGTGCCGTTCCACTGCGGCAGCTTCGTCGAGGGCGCCTTGCCGTCCGTCCGAATGATGCGCGGATCGCCCATCTCGCCCTGGATCACGACGTAGCCCGGGCTTTGGAAGATTTGCAGATTGCTGTTGTAACCGCGCGGCAGAATCGGCGGCAGCGTGGTCGGCCACACGATGCATCGCTCGGTCAGCGAGCGGTTCTCCGGCCCGTCGAACTCGTGACCTTTGCGGGCCGCCGCACGCGCGTCACGCCGTGCGACGGCGGCGGCCGTCAGCGGCGGAATGCGTCCGTCGGCCGGCGTCGTGACGATCGACGTGCGCAGATTCAGCGACGTGTTCGTGTCGGTTTGGACCAGACCGTATTGCGCCATGTTGTAGTGCACGTCGGCCTGCGTGCCTTCCTCCGTGTCGTCCACGTCGAGCGCTTCGGTGAGCCCTTCCTTACGATGCGCTTCGGCTTCTTCGGCGGTGTAGAACTCCTTGTCGCCGAGGTCCTTGGGCCGCTCGAGCGGCACCAAGGTGGACTCGGTGAAGATGCCCGAGATGTCGGGCTCACCCCAAGCGGTCTTCTTGACGGCGGCAGCGGCGTTCGCGGCGGTGTCGTTGTCAGCCGCTGCAGCCGAGCTGGCAGAGGCGTCCGTGGCATCTTGTTGCGTGCACGCGGCGAGCGGCATGACCAGCACGATCAGCGTAGCCACGACCGCGGAAACCCATTGGCGTTCGTGTTTCATGGCTTCGATGCTCCTTTGTCGGATTCGAGCGGCACCTTACGCAAATGCCCGTAGATCTTCTCCTCGGCGAACGGCTCGCACTTGAACTCGAGCAGGTGAAAATCCTCGTCGACGATGCGATACAGCGGCAGGCGGATCGTCCACGGCCTCGAGTAAACCGTCGGGTCCTCGATCGTGGCTTCGTAGCGCAGGTGATTGGGGCTGATCGGCGTGTAGCGCTCGGTGACTTTCGCGTTCTCGGTTGCAAAGTTCCCGGCGCGGTCGAGCCAAGTCTTGCCGTTCAAGCCCGTGACTTCGACGACGAACGTATCGCCGTCCCAGTGGCCGTTGGACCAGCCCATCCAACTGTCGAGCGGCGCCTCGTCGTGACCGTCCACGTAAATCTTGCGCAGCCCCGTCGCGTACTGATAGACGATGACGATCTCGTTGACGTTCTGAAAGATCTGGAACGGATACGGCATGTACGTCGAGCGCGGCACGCCGCCCAAGTAACACTTGCCCTCCGGGTCCTCGTCCAGCCGATGCTCGTAATTGTCGTCGCGTTGCGCGCGCGCGGCCGGCAAGTACGGGATCTCACCGCCCTCGACCACGCCGGCGCCGGGCGGCACGGCGAACTGCGCGCCGAGCGCGAGCACGACGGGGTAGTCCGCGACATGCGGCTCGATGTTCCAATACGCCGTGCCGAGCGCCTGCCACGCGCCGCTCAAGTCCGGATGACCGTCGGCGGAGCGCGGCATCTCTTTGAGAGGCTGAGCGCCCAGCGGCAGAGCCGCGAGCCAGAGGATCGCGGACCCGAGGATCGCGATGGAGCGACCGCCCTTCATGGCGTTGAGTCGGGCGAGTCGGGGACCTTCGTGCCCTCGAAGAACAGCGGCCGGCCGTCGGCGAACTTCAGCACGCGGGCGACTCCCCGGTGTGAGCCATCGCGGGCCTGATAACCCTCGATCACGATCTCCGAGCCGATCGGGACGGATTTCTTCGTGACACCGCGTCGCACCAGTGCGTTCGGGCTACCGCCTTCGATGGCCCAGTTCGCCACGACGCCCTTCTCGTCGACGACATCGATATAAATCCAGGAATGCGGGTTGATGAGCTCGATCTTCGTGACCTTGCCGGCGAGCGAGATCGGCCGCTTCGCATCGAACTCGGTGGAGAATGCGTGGTGTGCTTGGGCAGCGAGTCCGGCCAGCAGCCAGACGGCCCCTGCCACGCTCGCGATTGAAATGGTGCGTCGCATATACCCCCCTGATACCCGGAGAAATGATGCCTGATTTTTCGCCACCGCGCGAAATTCGGTCCGCGCCCGAGGGCTGAGCCCGTGGGCCGCCCGGCCAAAGGCAGGTGGTTCCGCTACCGCCGCACGGTAGGCGCCGGAGTTGCTGTGCGCCGGCGCTTCAATACGCGTAGCAGAAGCGCGCCGCGAAGTGATCCGACCGGGCAAGCTCGCCTCCCACGAACCGCGGCCGAAAACGGCTCCGATACACGTATGCCTCCAAGCGCTTTTCGATGACTTTCGAGGTCCCTGAGGACTCGTCGAGAATCTTCACGCGCTTGACGCCGCCGAACCGGTTGATGTCGACGGCTGCGTCGACGTACCCGCGAGCCCGGTCGGGACCCGTGTCGGCGATACCCGAAGGAAACACCGGGAGAATGGCAGGAATCTCGGGAGACAAGAGCTCGTCGATCGCCTCCCCCGGGACGCTTTGCCCGACGAGTGCATCGTGGGCGGTGCGATATCTGTCGAGCGCCGCGCCGTTCTCGTTGAACAACAACAACCAGTCTCCGAGCTCGACCAACGCCTTGGCGATCGGAATCGGCGTCTGCCGAAAGCTGACCGTGTTGGTGACCTTGGCCTGAAGAATGCCCTGACCCACGAAAAAGAGCGGAGTATCGGACTTTCTGCCCGAAGCCGACGACAGTGCCGCCCCGTACAGCTCCGGATGGCGGAGCTGGAAATACACGGTGCCGATCAGACCCTGCTCGAGGGCGAAGAGATCTTCGGTGTTGCCGGCGTGGGTCCTGACCGCCGCACTGATCGCGGCGCGGTAGTCGCGGCGAGCCGCATACAATGCCACGAGGCCCGGTCGCTGCGGTCGCGATTTCGGCGCGGAAAAGTCGGAAATGGCGGGAGTGGCCGAGAATCGGATATTGATCTCGGGCGGCGCAGGCACGTCGACCAGGCGCCGGGCTGCGTTCATCTCCGAGTCGGCGAGCCCGCTCAACACGCCGACGATGCGCGGATCGTCCGGGTTCCGGCGGACGAGGTCCCTGATGTAGTCTCTTTGGTCGTTGGCTTGCTCGTAGTCCTTCTGCGCCAGTCGGCTGGTGACGATGGCTTCGACGGCAGCGACCTGATCGAGGCTGTACAAGCCGTTGTTGATTCGAGTGATCTGTATGGCATCCTCGAGCGCGGCCACCGCCGCATCGTGCTTGCCGAGCTTCTGATACAACGCCGCGACGGCGGTGAGCTCATCGATCAACGCGGGCGATCTCTCGCCGTTCAGCGATTCCTCTTCGCTGAGCGAATCGAGGTGCTCTTCGACGGCTTTGGAGAGCGTTGCGCGAGTCGCGTCGAGCTCATTGCCGCTCGGTTGATTGCCGCTCGGTTGATTGCCTCTCGGTTGATTGCCTCTCGGTTGATTGCCTCTCGGTTGATTAAAGTCGGCGTCGGGCAATCGGCTCGGGCGCGTGAGACTTCGGCGCGCGCCGCCGTCACGCGCACCCAAAGCGGGCGCGCCGTTGGCAAGCGGCTGAGGCCAAAACACCAGAGAAGACAGGTCGGACGACTCTTGAGGCCGTCCGGCCGAGCAGACGCAAAGCAGTGCGAAAAGAGCCGGGGCTTTCACCATCGGTGTTCCCTCGCAAACGGACGAAGTCGCACCTTCGAAGAAGACGATTGCGGTTGACTGCCGTCCTCCGCAGCCTAGAAATATATCAGCGGAAAGAGCGCCTGTCAGGGCGAGACCGACGGCGCATCCGGTCTGCGCACGAAAAACACGCACACGACGGCACACAGCGCGACCGTGGCGCCGCACAGAAACCCGGCGCGGATGCCGCCGGCCAATGCGTCGAGCGCACCCGCGCCTGCGGCGCCGAGGCGCGCGCTCTGGCCTGCCATGAGCGCCACGAACAGCGCCACGCCGGCCGCGGCCGCCACTTGTTGAACCGAGCCGAGCACGGCGCTGCCGTGCGAGTAAAGCTCGGGCCGCACGGACGACAAGCTCACGGTGAACAGCGGCGTGAACAGCAGCGCAAACCCCACGCTCATGACGACATGCCCCGCAGGATCTTGCCGACCCAGGTGCCGGGGCCGAGCAAGGTCATCGCCCACAGCACGGACGTGACGATGATGACCCCGGGAATCAACAGCTTCGCGGGTCCGACGCGATCGTATTGGCTCCCGACCGGGGGCCGAGCAGGCCCATGATCAGTCCGCCCGGCAACAGCAGCAGCCCGGTCTGCAGCGTCGTGAGTCCGAGCACGTTCTGCAGATAGATGGGCAGCAAGATCAGCGTTCCGAACAGCGCCATCATCATTGCCGACATGAGCAGCACGGACACCGTGAAGTTGCGCGAGCGAAACGTGCGCAGATCGAGTAATGCGCCGTTGCTGTCTTGGAGCCGCAACTGGCGACGCACGAACGCCACCATCGCGACGCCGCCGATGCCGAGGGGCAGCCAAAACGGCGCCTGACCGAATTCCGCCGGCGTGCCGATGAGGCTCAAGCCGTACACGCCGCCGCCGAAAGCCAGCGCCGACAACACCACGGACACCCAGTCGAGCGGCGCGTAACGCGGCGTCGTGACGTTCTCGATGCGCCGGATGCCGAGCACGAGCGCGCCGATCGCGATCGGCAGCACCAGGATGAACAGCCACCGCCAGTGCAGATAATTGAGGATCAGCCCCGAAACCGTGGGACCGATGGCCGGCGCGACGGAGATGACGATGGAGATATTGCCCATCGTCTTGCCGCGCGACTCGGGCGGGACGAGTGTCATGACCGTCGTCATGAGCAGCGGCATCATGATGGCCGTGCCTGACGCCTGAATCACGCGCGCGGCCACGAGCACGGGCAGCCCCGGCGCGAGCGCCGCGACGAGCGTACCGAGACAAAACAGCGACATCGCGGCGACGAAGACTTGCCGCGTGTGCACGCGCTGCAGCAAAAAGCCCGTCACGGGTATCACGACGGCCATGGTCAACAGAAACGCGGTCGTGAGCCATTGCGCGGCGCTGGCCGTCACGCCGAGGCTCACCATGAACCGCGGAATGGCAACGCTCATGATCGTCTCGTTGAGGATGACGACGAACGCCGAGACCAGGAGCAGCCGTATGACGAGCCGATTGCGCACGGCGATGCGCTCGGCGTCGTCGGCCGCGCCCGTCTGCGGCGTATCCATTTGCGGCGTATGCGTTTGCGGCGTATGCGTTTGCGAAGTCATGCGCGCACTTGCGTCCAAAAGACGTCGGTCGTTGTTTGCGGGGATCGCACGGCACCGCGTGCGGGGCGCCATGGTAACAGGTGCCGGGCCGAGCCAACCACTCGAGCACGCGCGAAACCGCGTGCACATCCCGCCCCCGAATGACTTGCCTCGACGCACCATCTCGGTCAGCTCAGTTCGCCGAGCACGCGCCACGGCCACACTCGATCGCGCTCGCGGCGGAGAACCTGCCGCACTCGCGGCGACTTGGCAGCGTAACTTCCGCGCAACTTGACGCGCGGAGCGCGGCGATATCACATGGGCGACCACCCACGGGGGGAGACAGCCACCATGCAACGACGAATCTCCGGGGCGGCTCTGCTTCTGCTATCGGCCGTGCTCGCAGCGCCGGCACTCGCGCATCACTCGCGCGCCGCATATGACCAGACCAAGAAGCTCGAAATCCGCGGCACCGTCGTCGACTTCAAGCTGCGCAGCCCGCACTCGTCGCTCGTCGTCGACGGCATCGCCATCATCGACGGCGTGCGCCAGAGCCGCGACGCACAGCGCTGGGAGTTCGAATCCGAAGCCGTGCCGCCGCTGCGCGCCCAGGGCATCGATGCGAACACGTTCAAGGTCGGCGATTCGATCGTGCTCGAGGGGCATCCGCATCGAACCGTGGGCTTCAAGTTCGCTCAGCTCACTAGGTTCGTGAGCGTCAACGGCCGGCCGTTTCAAACGCAAGCGGGGCGGCGCATAGAGGCGACGCGAGAAGCCACGGCGCAGGGCGGCGAGGCCAACGGCTCGGGCGCCGTCGGCGTTGCGCGTATCGCGGGGCGCTGGGTGCCGAAGTTCGTGCCGCCGGGCGATCATTCTGCGCTGCCGCTCAATGCGGCCGGAATGAAAGCGTGGAAAGAGTACGACCCGAAGCTGTCTCCCGCCAACACCTGCGAGCCGATGAGCATCCCGGAAATCTTCCATGCGCCGTTCTATCTTTACGAGATCGAGATAGCCAATGACGAAGCCGTGCTGCGCACCGAGGCCTATCAAATACTGCGCACGGTCCCGTTCGACGGCAAGCCTGCAAAGGCCGATCCCAAAGGCCAATTCGGAACCGTCGTCGGCCGCGTCGAGGGGGACACGCTCGTGATCGAGAGCCGCGACTATCCGCCGTCGCGGTGGGGCTTGGGTGCCGCGACACAGCTCAACGGCGGCGGCGCCGACGTGCCTTCCAGCGACCGCAAGACCGTGGTCGAGCGCTACTCAGTGAGCGACGATGGCCGAGTGCTGCACTACGACTACACGCTCACCGATCCGGTGTACCTGGAGAAACCTTACACCTATCGAATCGAGTTCCTACGTGTGCCCGACGACACGCCGATTTATCCGTACGAGTGCGACCTCGAGAGCGCCTCGATGTTCTCACGCACGCCCGAGGATGCGCCGCTCAAAATCGGCAAGTAGCCGTCCAGCGCTAAGGCATAGCGCGCAGTGCCTGCGATCATGCTGCTCGTTCGGTACCTTCATGAGTGAGTGACCAACGCGTTTGACTCGCCATTCTCTTGGGCATATGATTTAGGCATATGCCCAAATCGTTGCGTCCTCCGAAAGATCCGCCTCCCTCAGGAACCCGCGAACGCATCGTGCGTGCCACTGTGGAGTTGATGGCCGAGATCGGGATCGACCGCGTTCGCACGCGCTCTATCGCGGAGCGCGCCGGCGTGAACCCGGCACTCGTTCATTACCACTTCGCCTCGGTGTCGGCTCTCGTGATGGAGGCCGCCCAGGATGCGTTGTTACGAACCCTGGGCCCTTCGCTGGAAGCGTTGCACCAGGGACACACGATCGGTGAGTCGGTACGGGCGATTCTGGATTGGCTCACGCGCTATGGGCAGCACAATTCCGGATCCACGATCCTGGCCGAGGCGATGGCAAAGGCGACGCGCGACCCATCGTTCCGCCGCTGGGCGCGGCAAGCGTCGCAGCGGTTTCGCGCCGTCGTTTTGGAGCGGCTTCAGAGCGCGCGCGATGCCGGCCAGGTGGATCCCGGGCTCGATCTTACGGCCACGGCCGTGCTGCTGGCCGCCGCCCTGGACGGCCTGCTGTTTCATCACCTGGTGGATCCGAAGCTCGACGTGATGCAGGTGGCCGGTCCGATCGATGCCATGTTGAACGTCGGGCGCCACGGTTGTACGCAGACGTCCGTTCGCCCGGCTGGGCAGCGGAAGAAGAGGTGAACCATGCGAGTGGCGATCAATGGAGTCGGAATCGGGGGGCCGACCCTGGCTTTCTGGCTGCAATACTACGGTCACGAACCGGTCCTGTTCGAGAAAGCACCCAATCTCCGCGCCGGCGGGTACCTCATCGACTTCTGGGGACTCGGGTATGAGATCGCCGAGCGCATGGGCATCCTGCCGACGTTGCGCGCATGTGCGTACCGAATGGAAAGGATGCGCCTCGTCGGCGCGGACGGCCGGCCCCAGGCCACGGCCGAGTTGTCGGCGATGCGGGACGTGCTGGACGGGCGTTTCCTCAGCATCCCGCGCGCCGACCTCTCCGCCGCGCTATTCGGCGCCTGCAACGGCGTCACCACACACTTCGGGGTCTCGCTCACCAACCTCGCCCAGAACCGGGACGGCGTCACCGTCACGCGTTCCGACGGACACCGCGAGCACTTCGATCTCGTCGTGGGCGCCGACGGGCTCCACTCGAAGGTCCGGAGTTGCGTATTCGGCCCGCAGCTCGAGTTCGAGCGATTCCTGGACTGTTATGTCGCTGCCGCTCGTCTGCGTGGCTACCCACATCGGGATGAGCTCACGTACATATCGCACACCGTGCCCGGACGGCAGGTCGCTCGTGTGAGCTTGCGCGACGACGAGACGCTAGTGCTCCTCGTGTGCACAGGCGAGGGGCTGAGCGGCGATCCTCTGCGAGACAGGCTGCCCGAGACTTTGCGGCGTGTTTTCGGTGACATGCGCTGGGAAGTGCCGACGATCCTCGACGCGCTAGACCGCGCCGGCGATGTCTACTTCGATCGCGTCAGCCAAGTTCGTCTCCCACACTGGTCGTCCGGTCGCGTCGCGCTGCTCGGCGACGCTGCCGCCTGCCCGTCGCTGCTTGCAGGCGAGGGAACCGGGCTGGCGATGCTGGAGGCCTATGTCCTTGCCGGTGAGCTGCACCGCGCGGACTCCGATCACACGCGAGCCTTCGCAGAGTACGAGCGACGGCTACGGGCTTTCGTCGCCGCTAAACAGCGCGCCGCGCTTCGTCTGCGCGGCTTCTTCACACCGCGTAACCGCGTTGCGCTGAGCGTCCGCAACCTCGCCGTTCGCGCGCTCTCTCACCGGTTTATCGCGAAACGGCTCCTGGCACGCTCGCTGCACGACGATCTCGACCTACCGCAGTATCCGGCGTCGAGCCGAGCTCACGAATCAGCTGCTTGAACGTCGCGTAGGCCGGCTTCGCCGAATAGTCGGAGCGAAGGATCCCGAATCGATGAAACAAGTCCTCCTTGGAGCTGTCCGCGTCGCGCAAGCCGAACAGCACGTAGTGCGAGATGTTCAGCGCCGAGCGCAACGCGTGGATGGTGCGAACGTTGTGCTCTAGCACGGCGCTCTGACGCTCGTCAGGGCGCCGCGCACCCGTCTCCGGATTCGCGCCGGTCGGCCAGCCGTTCTCGGTCACGCGAATCGGAATGGCGGGGCCGATACCGGCCGCGACGAGATTTCGAGTCCTCAAGTCCTCGAGGATCCGTTCAACCCGCCCCGGAATATCCGATAGCGGCACGGGCTCCTCGAAAACATCGACGTAGAAGTTATGTCCGACGAAATCGGTCGACTCAAGAAACGCTCGTCCGCCGGAGCGTCGAAGCGCCTGCCAAAAGCCCGGCAACGCCATCGGACCTTCGGGGACCGAGCCAAAACCGACGGGCAGACGGAGATCGCGTCGTCGGGCTTCCTCCTTGGCGGTCACGACGCCCGCCACGAGGGCCTCCACGACACCGGCGTCGGCGCCCTCCATGAAGATCAAGTTCGGTTCGTTCGTGATCTGCAGCGACGCCGCGGCCGAGCCGCAGCTGGCGACCACTTCTCGGACGAGGTCGAGCCAGTCGCGCAAATCGAAGCCCTGTCGCCGCATGCTGCCGAGCGTCACGTGCCCGAGCAAGCCTGCGCGCCGATAGCGCTCCGCAAGCGCGAGCACGCCGGCCTCGGAGCCGGGCCCCGTATGAACGAGATAGCTGCGCGTCGGCAACGGCTGGCCCGAAGATCCGAGGTCCTCGAGCGCGATTCGAATGCGTTGTTCGTCGTCGGGCGGGCCGACCGCAAGCCCCTGCGGCGTGCCGGCCACGCTGAACGGATAGATGGCGAACTGTAATCCTTGGCCGTTGGTCATCTGACGCCCCTCCGTGTCCGTCGATCCCTCGGTCGCAATCCCTATAGCCTACGCGACGCCGCCGCCCCACGTCGTGGCACCATGGACGGCGCCGCGCAAGGGATTCCCGCCGCCTTTTTCGCAAACCCGGCGCTCGTGTGGGTCGTCGGCACATTCTTGCTGATCGCAGGTGTGGTGATCATCGCGCGCGGAGACGTCAACCGAACCCGCGGCTGACGCTCAAACCGGCCCATGTGAAGGCCCGCGAGCCCTCCCCGACTGCGAGCTCCTTGGTTTGACGGCGCACGACGTAGCTCAAGCGCAGCCTGTCGTCGAAGAACACGTCGACGCCGAGCCATGCTTCCGCCAGCACGTGCTCGACCGCGGACGAGGTATAGGCCACGTCACTGTGCCGAAACTGCCCCTGTAAGAAGGCATCGTAGAGCCGACCCCGCAGCTTCACGCCCGCAGTGAAAGCGAACGTTCTGCGCCGTCGCGACGACAGCGCCGATTCGGCGATGACCGGTTGTCCCGCATAGTCGCCCTCGTCGGCAAAAGACTCCCACCAGCTCGCCGGTCTGTTTCCCCACCGCAAGGCGAGCGCCGCATTCACTTCCGTGAGAAAGCCTACGCTGACGGTCGTGTCCAACCGCAACGCGTACCGCTCGGCACCGAACCGGCCGGCCGCAAGCAACCGGTAGCGCGACAACGCGTAGCGAAACGTCGGCTCCCCGCCGTTTGAGATCTGATGTCCATACCCCATCGGCAGCGTCGCACCGAGAGCGGCATGCACGCTGCGATGCACCTGTTCGGCCAATTGCAATCCGAGGAGACCGATGGTCACGGTGGACTGATACGCGACCTCTCGCAGCGGATCGTGCCTGAGCGTTGACCGAGCCGCATACAGCAGGCTCGCGTACGGCCGATCGTCGGTCAGCGGCTGCGCGGCCGCGAGATTCCGCGGCGTGAACAATAGCAGGCCGAATTCGTGCGCCGTGGCCCTGATCGGTGCCGGCAAACGAGCACGAGTGCAAGCACGCGACGCGCGGGCACAACGGACTTCACGGCGGTCGGCGAGCGGCACGGCGTCGGTCAGCGTGACCGAAACGCCGGCCGTGTAGTCTCTATCCTTGTGGGTCAACGCAAACAGATCGTTGTCGCTGTGCAGTGTCCATCGGCGTTGGAAAGACGTCGGCCGATGCGCGCCGGCGGCGTCGACATTCGACTGTACGGCGAGCAAGGCGAGTAGACCGACGAGCGCGAGCAAAGCGCGGTGGTAAATCTTCAATCGAGCTTTCATTTGATCGCCTCATGCGAGGGTTGAGAAACATCCGTGTCGTTCCTCGAGACGATGAAGCGGCGATCGATGTGACAAAGGCGCGCAGCGCGCTCAGGAGGGCAAGGTTCCCGCCATGGCCGCGAGCCTATCGAGCTCCTTCGAGTACACGGGCCGAAGCATGCGCGTCGCCATCCACCGACCGACGAGCCCCACGAACCCCGTGCCGACGTCCGTGTCCGTGCTGATCGTGACCTCGGCACGACGCCCACCGTCCAGCGGGTCGACGATGAATGTCGTGATCAAGTCCGTTCCGACGTACTGCTCGGCGATGACGCGCCCTGCCTCGGGCTCGGAAACGACGCCGTGATACGTCTGCACTTTGCCCATGACTTGCATGGCGAGATCGATCTCGGTGCCGGCACCGAAGCCACCGTGCGTCACGGCCATCGAGACGAACGGCGGCCGCGGCAGGATGCGCGGATGCCCGTAGCGATAGTCGGCGATGATCGAGTACAGGCGCTTGGCTGGCGCGTTGATGCGCAAGGATGCGGAAACACGATGTCGAGCCATGGCACTCTCCTGTTGCGATGGAACTCAGTGGGCGCCCATCGGTGCGCCGCCGCTCGGCCGCTCGGCGAGCCAGACGAACGCGGTCAGCGCCAAGAACAACCACCCGGAAATCCCGAAAATGTCGTTTACGGCAAGCAGAGTGGACTGCCCGACGACCAGCGAGTGAATCTCGGCCGTCGCCGACCCGCCCGTCATGCCCGCACCGGCGAGTCCTGTCACGGCGTGTGCGGCCTGTGGCGCCAAGTCCGTCACGCGCTCGACGAGCTGCGTGTGGTAGACGGCTTCGCGTCGCGCCCAAAACGCGGTCGCGAGTGACGCACCGAAGCTCCCGGCCGTGATGCGGAAGAAGTTTACGAGCCCCGAGCCGAAAGCGACTCGCTCCGGATCGAGGCCGCTCAGCGTGATCGAGATCAAAGGCGCGAAGAACATCGCGATTCCCGCGCCCTGCACGAGCTGTGGCAAGGCCAGGGACGCGTAGTCGGCACCGCTCGTGAAGCCGGCTCGCATGAAGCTGGCCGCCGCGAAGACCAGAAAGGCCGCTGTCGCGAAAACGCGCGCGTCGACGCGATCCAAGTTCTTGCCGACGGCCGGCGACAGCGCGAGCGCGAGCACACCGTACGGCGCGACGACGAAACCGGACCAAGTCGCGGTGTAGCCCATCTGCGTCTGCAACCACAGCGGCATCAGCACGACGCTACCGAAAAAGACGCCGTAGCCAAGGCTCACGACGGCCGTGCCGGCGCTGAAGTTGCGGATCTTGAACAGGCTCAGGTCGACGATCGGGTGAGACTCCGTGAGCTCCCAGACGACGAACAAGGCGAGCCCGAGCGCAGCGACGACTGCAAGGGTCACGATGAACGGCGAGCCGAACCAATCGAGCTCGTTGCCCTTGTCGAGCATGATCTGCAGCGCGCCGACCCAGACGACGATGAGCCCGAGCCCCACGGCGTCCACGGGCACCTTGCGAGTCGGCGTGTCGCGTCGGCCGAGGAAACGATGCGCGAGCCACGCCACGGCGATGCCGACGGGCACGTTGATATAGAAGATCCACGGCCACGAGTAGCTGTCCGTGATCCACCCGCCGAGGATCGGGCCGACCACGGGGGCGACCATGACGGTCATGCTCCAGATCGCGAGCGCGACGCCTTGGCGGTTGCGCGGAAAGCTCGAGAGCAGCAAGGTCTGCGACAGGGGCACCATTAGGCCCGAGACAGCGCCTTGCATGACTCGAAACCCGAGCAGCATCTCGAAGCTCACGGCCGTGCCGCAAATCCAGCTTGCCGACGTAAACAACAGCACGGCCGTCACGAACACACGAACCTGACCGAACCGCTGCGCGAGCCAGCCGGACACGAGCACCGAGATCGCATTGGCGACGGCATACGACGTGATGACCCACGTCGCCTGGTTCGGGCTCACGCCGAGATCGCCGGCGATATGCGGCAGCGCGACGTTGGCAATCGTCGTGTCGAGAACCTCCATGAAGTTGCCGAGCGCGAGCGCCACCGTGACGAGTGCCAGCGCTAATCCTTCGAAGTGCGTATCGCGCATCGACATAGCCTGCTCCGCGCTAGCGCGCCGCTCTCGAGCGAGTCGCAGCGACCCGTTCCTCGGCGCCCGCGGCCGCCGACCGCTCGGCAACGACGCCGTCCCCGCCGTTCGTGCGAATGATCTTCGCGATCATGGCGTCCACGAGCCGCTCGCGATCCGCGAATACCGTGGTCCGGTAATCCGTCGCGGTCACCGGCGCCGCGCGAGGCGGATCGGAACCGTCATGCACGTCGATCCGTACCTCCATCGACAGGCCGATCGCGAGCGGGTGCTCGGCCACTTCGTCCGCGTCGAGCGCGATGCGCACAGGCAACCGCTGCACGACCTTGATCCAGTTCCCCGTCGCGTTCTGCGCGGGCAACAGCGCGAAAGCAGCACCCGTGCCGGCCCCGACGCCGACCACGGTGCCGTGGTACTCCACTCCGTTGGCGTCGGCAGTGACACGTGCGTGCTGGCCGACTCGAATGCGCCTCAGATGCCCCTCCTTGAAGTTTGCATCCACCCAGATTTGATCCGGGGGCACGATCGCCATCAGCGGCGTGCCCGGACTCACGCGCTGCCCGAGCTGCACGCTGCGTTTGGCGATCACACCTGACACGGGCGCCGGGATGTCGGCCCGTCGGTAGTCGAGATAGGCTGCCCTGACGGCTGCCGCAGCGCGCTCGACCTTGGGGTGCGACGCGACGCTCGTGTCGTCGACTAAAGCGCGATGCCCGGCGAGTTGCTCACGAGCGGCCGCGAGCGCGGACTCGGCGGCGTGCACGCCGTCGCGAGCATGCTGGACCTCTTCCGCCGAGACCGCGCCGGACGCAGCGAGACCTTCGCGTCGCTCGAGGTCGGCTTTGGCCTTCGCGAGACTCACGTTGCGAACCGCCACTTCCGAGCGCAACTGATCGGTGCGCGCGAACACGCTGCGCACTTCGCGCACCGCGTCGGCCAGGCCGGCCTTACTGCGCTCCAGCGCAACTTTCGCGTCGATGTGGTCGAGCGTCACGAGGGGATCACCGGCGGACACGAACTGCGTATCGTCGGCATCGATCCCGACAACCGTGCCGGCCACCTGCGGCGTGATCTGCACGACATTGCCGTCCACGTACGCGTCGTCCGTCGATTCGATGAAGCGTCCGACGGCAACCCAATACGCGGCGTAGGCCATTCCGGCCGACGCGAAAATGCCGACGACCAGCGATAGCAGCCTCTTGCGCTTACCGTTTTCAGGCACGGATCGGTTCGTTGCTTCGCTCATGACGATTTCCTCTTGCTGACAGGGACCACTCGAGCGGTCGACGACGGCGCCTTGCCACCGAAGCCGCCTCCGAGCGCGCGGATCAGGCCGATGCGCGTCGCGTAGTCGCGCGCGCGCAGATCGACTGCGAGCCGGCGCTGCGCGAGCACTTCGCTCTCTACGGACAGCACCGTGAGATACGTACCGAGACCTTCGCGGTAACGCATCAACGCGAGCTCGTAGGCATTGCGCGCCGCGTCGAGGGCCAGCTGCTGGTCGTCGCGTTGCCGCGCAACGGCGCGGACCGACGTGAGCTGGTCGCTCGTGTCGTGCAATGCCTCGATCAAGGTCGCGTTGTATTGATCGACGGCTGCGTCGTAGTCCGCCGTGCGCGCCGCGAGACGGCTCTCCAGGGCCCCGCGGTCGAAGAGCGGAAGCCGTACGCTGGGCCCGGCGCCGGCGATCCGGCTGCCGGCGTCGACCAGGCTCGACAGCCCGAGGCTCTTGAAGCCGGCAAAGGCCAACAAGTCGATGCTCGGAAAGAAATCCGCTCTCGCGACGGCAACATCGCCGGTCGCCGCTTCGACGCGCTGCCGGCTCGCAATTACGTCGGGACGACGGCCAAGGAGCTCGGCCGGCAACCGGCTCGGCAACACAGGCGGACCCGCCGCAACCCCGAGCTGCGGGCGGGCGATCTCGAGTCCCCGATCGGGGCCGCTCCCGAGCAGCGCGGCGAGCTCGTGGCGCGCAAGGTCGAGGGCTTCCTCGAGTTGCTCTATCGCGACGCGTGCAGCGGGTAACGCGCCCTGGGCCTGCTCGAGCTCGACACGCGTGTCGAGCCCAGCGGTGACGCGTTGCCGTGTGAGCACGAGAATCGTCTGCCGCTGCTCGAGCGTCGCACGTGCCACGTCGAGCCGGTCGTGCAGCCTCGCGAGCTCGACGTACGCCCGCGCAACTGCGACGGAAAGGCCGAGCCGAACGGCAAACGCGTCGACGTGCGCCGCCTCGACGCGACTCAACGCCGCCTCGAGTCTCGAGCGATTCTTATGCCAGAAGTCGAGCTCGTACCGGAAATCGGCGGCGAGGCGACTCGCCGTGTCCCATTGGCCCGCCGGTGGGCGCGGCACGACGTCGTGCTCGCTGAAGCGCTGATCGATCGCCTCGAGGGATCCGTCGAGCTCGGGCCGACTCGCGGCGCGCGCGAGCCCGGCGAGGGCGAGGGCTTTGTCGATTCGCGCCTCTGCGGCCGCGAGCGACGGACTGTCCGCCAGAGCCTCCTGCTCAAGGCGATCGAGCTGCGGATCCTCAAAGCCGGTCCACCAGTCTGCGCCGGGCCAGCGCGCGGGGTCGACCCGCGCATCGGCCAGCGCTTTGCCGGCGCCGAGTGTGACCGCCTCGACGGGCCTGCTGCGCGGCTCGACACGATGCAGCCCGGCGCAGCCCGTCGTCGTGAGCACAATGGCCGCGAGTGCGAAGGACAGGACTCTACCGAACATCGTAGATGCTCCTTGTGATGAATTGCGGATCGAACGATCCGGGAGATCAGTGGCTTGCGCTGGACCCGCGGTTCCGTTTGAGCGGGCGATACGCCCCGGGCTCGACGCGAAAGGCGATACAAATTCGGTTCCAGCCGTTGATGGCCACGACGGCCAGCGTCAAATCCATGAGCTCGCGCTCCGAGAATTGCTCGTGCGCCATGCTGTACACGTCGTCCGGCGCGTGCGTTCCGGCAATCAGAGTCAACGCATCGGTCCACGCCAACGCGGCGCGCTCACGCGCCGAGAAGAACGGCGTCTCCCGCCAGCCGTCGAGCAAATACAGCCGCTGCTCGGTCTCGCCGTCAGCGCGCGCCTCCTTCGAATGCATGTCGAGGCAATACGCGCAGCCGTTGATCTGCGAGGCGCGCATCTTCACGAGATGCAAGAGCGCAGGTTCCAGGCCGCAATCGGCGAGATGCGATTCGAGACTCAGCATGGCATCGACTGCCGCCGGGGACGCCTGTGTGTAATCGAGACGTGGTTGCATGCCTGCGATCCTCTTCCTTGATGTTGCAAACGAGTCGTGCAAAGACGACCGATGCCTTCAAGACGAGCTGCGAGACATGCCTGTGACACGCCGAAGGCATCGCTGCAAGACGGCGGGCGGAACGCGTTCGAGCTTGTCCGGATTCAACATGTTGAACCCCGCCGAGATCCGCGTGCCGTCTGTCACGAGCGAGATGGCCATGAAGGGCTTCCCGTCGAGGCACGACATGATTCCCGTTTCCCCGTTGATCGGCACGAGATGAAACGTCAGTCGTTCGTGAGTCGCTAACTGGCGCCCGACTCCGGCCAGGAGCTTCGCGATCGACGCCCCGCCGTGCACGACCTTTCGCGCCGCGGCCCTTTTGCCGCCGCCGTCTGCCGTCCACGTGGCTTCGTCGGCAAAGAGCCCGAGCAACTTTTCGCGGTCAGCCGTGCGCACACCTTCGAGAAATCTCTCCAGCAGTCGGCGGTGCGCCTCCTCGCTGACGGGGAATCGCCTGCGCTCGCCGCGCACGCGCAGCCGCGCGCGGTGGACCATTTGCCTCACGTTGGCCTCGTTCTTCTCGAGAACCTCCGAGATCTCGGGGTAGTCGTAGTCGAACACCTCGTGGAGCAGGAAGGCTGCGCGTTCCGCAGGCGCCAACCGCTCGAGCATGACGAGGAACGCGATCGACAGATCCGACGCACGCTCCGATGCGTGCTCCGGAAGCGGCGGCTCGTCGCCGATCAACGGTTCCGGCAACCACGGACCGACGTACGTCTCGCGTTTCGAACGCGCGGCGCGCAGCCGGTCGATGCAAAGGTGCGCCACCGTCGTCGTCAACCATGCTTCCGGACTCCTTACTCGCTCGACGTCCGCCTGATGCCACCGCACGTAGGCGTCCTGAAGCGTGTCCTCCGCATCGGCTTTGGTACCGAGCATTCGATAGGCGATGCCGTAAAGCTTGGGACGATGCTCCTGAAAAGCGGAGGCGCGGTAGTCCATCTCGAACCCTCCATGACGAGGCGGCCGCGGAATGCACCTGTGACGTTTGCAAGCCGCCGTTTGTGACAGCACGCGAGACTACATTCGATTACAGCCGAGCCGCGGAGTTCGCTCGAGGACAGCCACCGCACGTTTCGGTGGTCCAGCAACGGGACTCACGCGTTGGGCTCGGCAGACGGTCCGCGGCGTGCGCGTCGAGCAATCGGACGGCGAGAAGAACGTGACCCGAGGCCCGTTTGCCGAACCGAGCAAGCTCATCGCCGGCTTCTGGGTGTGGCAGACCGAATCGCTGCGCGATGCGATCGAGTGGGTCAAGCGCTGCCCCCTCGTCGACGAGAGCGATACGCAAATCGAGATTCGGCAGCTCTTGGACTTGCGCTTCGGCGACTTCGGCGACTTCGGCACCGACATCGAGCCCGAAGGCGCCGACTATACCGAGCCGCTCGTGGCGGCTTAACGGCCGGCGATCCGTTCGGCGCGTGGAGCCGCCCGACGTGGATGCAGAGACGGTGTCGCCACCGTGCGATCGGGTGGACGGCAAGGTCGCGCCTAGACCTCGCGACCGCTCAGCTCAGCTGCGTCGCAACCTCCGGATGCTCCGACGCCGGATGGTGCCGGGAGGCACCGCGACGACTCGCTTGAAGGCTCGACAGAAAGCCGCCTCCGACCGGTACCCCAGCCGCTCCGCGACCTCGGCCACCGTAGCGCGGGTCTCACGCAGCGCGTCGAGCGCCACGTACATCCGCCAGCGCGTCAGGTAGCGCATCATCGGCTCCCCGACGAGCGCGGTGAACCGGGCCGCGAACGCCGAGCGCGACATGGCGACGTCACGAGCGAGAGCCGCAAGCGTCCAGGCCCGTCCCGGATCCTGGTGAATGAGGGAAATCGCAAGCCCGATCTTCGGATCCTGCAGGGCGGCGATCCACCCCGTAGGCATCGGCGGATGAGCGCGTATCCACGCGCGGATCGCCTGAATGGCCAGCACGTCGCCCAGCCGAGTGAGCACCGCTTCGTGGCCCGGCTGCAGGGCCTGCGCCTCGGCCGCGATCAGCCGCAGCGTGCTCTGCATCCACTCCATCTGTGGCGAGCCCGATACATCGATAACCATCGCCGGCGGCAGTGCTTCGACAAACGTGCGCGCAGCTTGGTCGATGAACCGTCACGGCACCGCAGAACAGTGTCGTGCGTTCTCCGCCTTCACCGTAGCGCAAAATCTCGTAACGCTCGTTGACGTGCTCGCGCTCGAGATCCATAACGTTCGGAGCCGGCGCATCGGGATCGCTCTGCATCCTATGCCGATAGTCTCTAGGCAATAACGCGATCGTTCCCCTCGCGCAGCAGCTGCCGCTCACCGCCCTCGCCGACCCCGCCGACCTCGAGCCATGCCGTGCCTTGAGTCACGACGTGGAACCACATATGGCCCGGCAAGCTTGGCACCGTGACGCCCCAGCGCGCCGTGAGCTCCGAGCGGCAGTAGTACGTCCCGCTCATACGCAGGAAACGAAGCGCCTGGCCGAGAGCATCCGGCGTTTGTCTCAACTTCGGGACCGCCTGCATGACCGAAGCAGTCTAAGGTCATCGAGGCGGCTGAGTCCATGCCGTTGGACGCATGAGCATAAAAGTCGGACGCCGAGTTCGCGTAATTCGAAGTACGCGGCCGCCGCGCAGAGCTTCCGTTACGCACATCCCGCCGTGTCACAACCGGGCCGACACGTGCGTCTGGTCCCGAGCGCACCGACGCTCACATCCGTTTGGCAACGAAAGGATCACACGATGAGCACCAGCACACTCGCCTTGGTCGCCGAAATCGACGTCACCGTCACGCCCGCTGATCGCGCTGAGATCGTCGACGCACTGTTTCGCTTCGGAGCGGGTCAAGACCTGCGCGATCGCGCGCTATTCGATTCGGCATTCGCTCCGAATGCGAAGCTCGACTTCACTCAGCCGGCACGCCGGCTCGGAGTCGAGATACCCGTGCTCGCCGGAAGGCAGGCGATCGGCGACGCGATCTTTGCGAGCTATCGCCGCGCTGGATACGACGCACACGATCACGAACCCTCGGGTGACGGCATTCGACGGCGAGCGCGCCACGTTGGTTGCGCTCGTCGAGGCGCAGCATCTGCCGCGCGACGATCACGGGCGCCACTTGCTGCTGAAGAACGTCTACGAAACGAAGCTCTCTCGCGCCGGCGCAAGCTGGGTCGTCGACGACCTGCACATCAGCATGATCTGGCTCTCGGGCGAGCCGTCCGTGCTGTTCCCTGCGAGCAGGCAACAGATCCTCGGCTAGCGGAACGAGACGGCACGAGCCAGCGGCGTTCGCCGCACTGTATGCCTCTCGTCGGCTTCGCGCTGCGGTGCGATCACGCTACCACCGTTTCGGGACCGGCAAACTGGGAGTTGTACAGATGCTCGTAGGCGCCGGACAGCGAGATGAGCTCCTCGTGCGTGCCGCGCTCGACGATCCGACCGTCCTCCATCATGAGAATGAGATCCGCGTCGCGAATGGTCGACAGGCGATGGGCGATCACGAAGCTGGTCCGGTCCGACCGCAGCGCGGACATGGCATGCTGGAGAAGCAGCTCCGTCCGCGTATCGACGGAGCTCGTTGCCTCGTCGAGGATCAGCAGAGCCGGCTGGGCGACAAACGCCCGCGCGATCGTGATGAGCTGCCTCTCGCCCGCGCTGATATTCGTGCCCTCATCGTCGATGACCGTGTCGTAGCGGTCCGGCAGGCTATGCACGAACCGGTCGACGAACGTCGCCTTGGCGGCTTCGAGAATCTCGGCCTCCGTGGCATCGGGACGACCGTAGGCGATGTTGTCGCGGATCGTGCCTTTGAACAGCCACGTGTCCTGGAGCACCATGCCGATCCGTGACCGAGATCGGCCCGAGACATCGCCGCCGTATCGACGCCATCGAGCGTGATCCGACCGGAGTCGAGCTCGTAAAAGCGCATGATCAGATTCACCAACGTCGTCTTTCCGGCGCCTGTCGGGCCAACGATCGCCACCGTCTGGCCCGGCTCGACGGTCATCGAAAGATCTTCGATGAGCGGCCGCTCCGGCTCGTATCGGAAAGTACACGTGCTCGAACGTCACTCGCCCATGCGGAACCTCGATCAGCCGCGGATGATGGTCGTCGCGAGACTTCCTCCTCGGCGTCGAGTAGCTCGAACACGCGCTCCGCGGAGGCCACGCCCGACTGCAGCGAGATTGACCATCGATGCAGCCTGGGTCACGGGCTGCGTGAACTGGCGGGAATACTGGATGAACGCCTGAACGTCACCGAGGCTCATCGTCCCGCTCGCAACCCGCAGTCCGCCGAGAACCGCAATGACCACGTAATTGAGATTACCTACGAACATCATGATCGGCATGATCAGCCCCGAGAGGAATTGCGCTCGAAAGCTCGCCTGATAGAGCGCTTCGTTGTCGACCTCGAACGCCGCCTGGACCTCCTTCTGGCGACCGAACACCTTCATCAGCGAGTGCCCCGTGAAAGCCTCTTCGATCTGAGAATTCAGAGCGCCGGTTCGGCGCCACTGGGCAACGAACTCCTTCTGGGAATGACGCATGACGAGGCCGGCAACGAACATCGTCACCGGAATCGTCACCAATGCGATCAAAGCCAAGGTCGGGGAAATGACGAACATCATCGTGACCACGAAGACGTATGGTCAGCAGCGATGTGAGCAGCTGGCTCATCGTCTGCTGGAGGCTCTGGGAGACGTTGTCGATATCGTTGGTCACCCGGCTCAAGAGCTCGCCGCGCGGTTGGCGTCGAAATAGCGCAGCGGCAGCCGGTTGAGCTTGTCCTCGACGTCGGATCGCAGCTTGAAGATCGTGCGCTGAACGGCTTCGTTGAGCAGGTACCCCTGCAGAAACGACAGCAGCGCAGATGCGGCATAGAGGGCAAGCACGAGCAGCAGCACGTTGCCGACCGCGGCGAAATCGATGCCCTGCCCCGGCACGAGATCGATACCCGAGAGCAGCTCCGCGGTCTGAGTTTGGCCCTGGGCGATCGCGGAGTCGATGGCTTGCTGCTTGCGTGATGTTCGCCGGCAGCGTCCTGCCGATGACGCCGGCGAATATGAGGTCGGTCGCGCTGCCGAGCACTTTCGGTCCGAGCGCCGAGAGCGCGACGCTTGCAATCGCGGCAACGAACACCGCGATGACCTTGACGCGCTGCGGCCGCAGCATGTCCAAGCACGCGCTTGCCCGGAAGCCCTGAACGACATGGCCTTCTGGTTGATCGTGCCGCCGCCCATGCCGCGGCCCGGCCCACCCTGCATCTGGATGCGTTCGGTCGCCTTCATCGTCCTGGCGTTCATGAGGCCACCTGCACCATCTGCTGTGACTCGACGATCTCGACGTAGGTCGCGCAGGTTTCGAGCAACTGACTCGTGGGTTCCGAGGCCGACGACGGCACCGTCTTCGAGAACGACGATCTGGTCCGCGTCCTTGATGGTCGACACGCGTTGGGCAACGATCACGACGGTCGCGTCGCGCGTCACGGCCTTCAATGCCCGCCGCAGCCTCGCGTCGGTGGCGAGGTCGAGGGCCGAGAACGAATCGTCGAACAGATACAGCTCGGGCTTGCGAACCAGCGCTCGGGCGATCGAGAGGCGCTGGCGCTGTCCGCCAGAGACGTTGGTTCCGCCTTGGGCGATCGGCGCTTCGAGCCCTCCGGGCATCGCGGCTACGAAGTCCTTGGCCTGGGCGATCTCCAGTGCGGCCCACATCTCTTCGTCGGTTGCGTTCGGCTTCCCGTACCGCAGGTTGCTGGCGACGGTTCCCGGAGAACAGATACGGCGTGCTGCGGCACGAGACCGATCCTCGACCAGAGAACTTCGGGATCGAGCAAACGGACGTCGACGCCATCGACCCGGACCTCGCCCGACGTCACGTCGAAGAGCCGCGGGATCAAGCTGATCAGCGTCGTCTTGCCGGCACCGGTCGACCCGATGATCGCCGTGGTCTGCCCCGGATGAGCCTCGAACGTGACGTCGCGCAGCACCGGATCGCGCGCGCCGGGATAGACGTACTGGACGTTTCGAAGCTCGAGCCGACCGCGCTGCGTCGAGATGCGTGATCCCTGCGACCGGCGGCACGACGGAAGACTCCGTGCTCGAGCACCGCACCGATGCGGTCGGCGCTGACCGAGGCCCGGGGCACCATGATCAAGCGTGAACGTCGCCATCATCACCGACATGAGGATCTGAACGAGATAGGTCAGAAAAGCCGTCAACGAGCCGATCTGCATCGCGCCGCTGTCGACCCGCAGGCCCCCGAACCACAACACGGCCACGCTCGCCACGTTCAGCACCAGCATGACGACGGGGAACATCGCCGCCATCCATCGTCCCGACGGTGATCGACACGTCGGTCAGCTCGGCATTCGCCTTCGAGAAGCGCGCCGCCTCGAACGGCTCCCTGACGAACGCGCGCAAAACTCGAATTCCCGTGGCCTGCTCACGCAGCACGCGGTTTACCTCGTCGATTCGCGCCTGCATCGC
Organism: uncultured Gammaproteobacteria bacterium; assembly: GCA_963786385.1. Taxonomy (GTDB): domain Bacteria; phylum Pseudomonadota; class Gammaproteobacteria; order Steroidobacterales; family Rariloculaceae; genus FEN-1219. The sequence continues at coordinate 19,422 of CAWAYS010000005.1, read as the reverse complement.
GCGATACGCCGGAATCATTCGCGCGATGATGAAGCCCGATTGCGATCCCGAGCGTCGGCACGGCGACGACGACGAGCCACGACAGACCGACATCCTCTCGGAGCGCCATGATGATGCCGCCGATCATCATGATCGGCGCCATGACCATGAGCGTGAAGCTCATCATGGCGAGCATCTGAACTTGCTGGACGTCGTTAGTATTGCGCGTGATCAGCGATGGGGCGCCGAAACGTCGCCACCTCGCGGCTCGAGAACTCCGCCACTCGACGAAACACCGCGCTGCGCAGATCGCGCCCGAATCCCATGGCCGTGCGAGCGCCGAAGTAGACGGCCGCGATGGAGCCGATCACCTGCACGAGCGAAATTCCGAGCATCAAGCACGCCGACGCGAAGGATGTAGCCCGTGTCGCCGCGCACGACGCCGTTGTCGATGATGTCCGCGTTGAGGCTCGGCAGATACAGCGACGCGATCGTCGCGGCAAGCTGTAGCGCGACGATCGCGGCGATCGTCGCCTTGTACGGCGCGAGATACTTGGTTAGCAATTGTAGCAGCATCGGTGACTATTCCTTGCCCGCGCGCTTCGCGATACCCGAGAGCAGGATGCTCACGGCATGTCGATCGGTAGCCGCTCGCCGGGCGGCAGCAGCGGATGGCCGCTGGCGAAGACCAGCCCGCGGAACGCCGCCGCCGCCTTGGCCGGCGGAACCCGCAGCGCCGCGCGCTGACTTTGGAAAAGCTCCGCAAGCGCGGCCGAAATCACGGCGCTCGAACCCTTGATCAGCCGGCCCACGTCCTGCATGCCGGGCGCCTCGTGCGAGAGCCGCAATGGAACGCAACGAGCTCCCCGAGCGCAACCATGCGGTTGAAATACTCGAGCAGCACGCGCGCCGCCTCGCCGAGCTGGACCCGCAACGGCAGCGGATCGGCCGATGGCGCCTATCGCCGCGGCGACCGGCGCCGGATCCATGGCCGCTTTGACGGCCTCGAAGATGACGGTCGGCTTGTCGGGGAATACGCGAAAGATCGTGCCTTCGGCAATGTGGGCCGCCCGCGCCATTTCGGCCGTCGTGACCGACGCACCCTTCTCGATCAGCAGCGGGATGACCACGTCGAGAATTGCGCGGCGCCGGTCGGCAGCGGACATGGGCTTGGACCTGGCTTGCCTCTTCGCATCGCGGCCATACTATATGAGTGAGTACTCACTCACAAGCGAAAGCCTATGCCGGGCGCAACCGAAACTGCAGCGGCCTCCGCACTGCCGAAGCTCGACCGAAGAGTGTCGAAGGTCGGCATCCTCGTGATCTCGATCGTCTTCTACGGCGTGATCGTGCCGTTGAACTGGGTGTTGACGCGGCTGGGGTTCGAGTCGGCCCTCGTCCGGCTCATGACTCGCGCGCAGAACCGCGGCCGATTCGAGAAGATCTTCCAAGGCTACGAGCCCACGGCCGGCGACGTGTTCGTCAGCACGTTCGCCAAAAGCGGCACGAACTGGATGATGCAGATCGCCCACCAGATCGCGTTTCGCGGCGCCGGTGAGTACGCGCACATCCACGACGTGATCAGCTGGCCCGACATGGGCCCGAAGCGCAGCAAGAGAATATCTATATCGTTGAACGACAAGCGCGTGCAGGAAGCCTCGCCCACGCATCTGCGCGTCATCAAAACCCACTTGGCCGCCCGTTACGTTCCTTACAACGACAAGGCTCGTTACCTCGTCGTCGTAAGAGATCCGAAGGAAGTGCTGGTATCGAGCTACTACTTCGCCGGGGGCGCTGCCGGCCCGCTGATGCCGAAGTTCGACGTCTGGTTCGAGCTGTTCTTGACCGAGCGATTTCCGCTGAATTTCGGCAGCACGTGGGCCGCGCACACCGCCGGTTACTGGGCGCTCAGAGACGAGCCCAACGTGCTCGTGCTGCTGTTTGGCGACATGAAACGCGACTTGCGCGCCGCTGTGGAGCAAGTCGCCGACGTGCTCGGCGTTGCGTTGACGAGCGCCGAGACGAATGCAGTGCTCGAGAAGAGCACGTTCTCTTACATGAGCGCCATCGAGGACAAGTTCACGCCGATGCCGAAGGGCACTCTGCCGTGGGGCGAAGGCCTGAAGATGATGCGCGAGGGCAAGACCGGCCGCTCTGGCGAAGTGCTCACGCCCGAGCAGCAACGGCGCATCGATGCGCACTTTTCGCAAGAGCTCCGCAGCCTCGGTTCGGATTTCCCTTACGACGCGCTGTTCTGCCCCGGTAACGGAGCCGACCGCGCTCAGTAGTCATAGACCAATCGCCGAGCTCGACGGGCTTTCGCGACGTATTCGGGACTGGATCGAAATGCATGCTGTCGCGCACTCTACCAACGAGAATCCGTACGCCGACGCCGCCGAGCAACTGCAAGCTCGAACGCAGCGCGCGCGGATCGGCCGCGGCGCGGCGTGCTCGGATCGCCCAATCGGGTACGCGGCGATCCGCTTACTGCAGCATCCAGCCGCCGTCGACGACGAGGTTGACGCCGTTGACGCCCTTGTTGTTGAAGAGGAACTTCACGGCGTCGACGACGTCCTCGGTCGTTGCGAGCCTGCCGCCGGGCGTGCGTGCGCGGACTCTGTCGAGGGCTTCGGGCTTGTCCGCCCAAGCGGGCGTATCGCCGATGATGCCCGGATGTATTGCGTTGAAGCGAATCGGCGCGAGCTCGATCGCCATGGTCTTGATCATGCTTCTGACGGCACCGTTGACCATCGTGATCGTCGTCGAGCCCGGATACGGCCGCTCGCTCGCGAGACCTCCGAAGATCACGACCGACGCGTCCTCACTGAATCGATCGAGCATCGTGTGGACGACTTCCGTATAGCCGACGAGCTTGACGACCACGGCGCGGCGCGCCTTCACGAGATCGTAGTCGCGCACGGTGTTGGAATCGCGCTCGACGGCAACGATCAGGAGCCGATCGATCTCCCCGACGTCCGCCAACATGCCCGCAATCCTCTCGGGCTCGGCGATGTCGAGCGGGATGCCGCGCACATTCGGGCCGATCTCGGCCGCAACGGCGGCGGCTTTGCCGGCGTCGCGGCTCGTTATGATGACGTCGCTCCCGAGCGAGGCATATCTTTCGGCCAAGGCCCGGCCTATCCCGCCGGTGCCGCCTACGATCAATACGCTTGCATCCAGTGTTTCAGTCATCGCGCGCTATTCCCTGCCGTCGCTTCGACCGAGCCGTCGGGCTCGGACTGTTGATCGATTCGGCGCCAGTTTACATCGATCACTCGGTTGGCGTCCCCGGCAGAGGCACTTGCGAGCCGTTCGGCCGGCGCTTCCTCCAAGCGTTTTGCCCGGCACGCCACGGCGGCGATAATGGGCGCCGATAAACCCGGGGCCGGAAAGGCCCCGAAAGACGAATCGTCCACGACGTCCGAGGAGCACATGTCATGAAGCGCATCGTTTCGGCCTTCACCGCACTGGGCCTATCGCTGGCATTCACCGGCCCCTGCCTGGCACAGATTCCCGACTACGTCGCCAAAGCGGTGGCCGATCCGGGCCGCGCGCAAGATCGAAGCATCGACGATCGGCGCAAAGTCGGCGAGCTCGTCACGTTCTCAGAGGCAAAACCGGGCGACAAGGTCCTCGAGCTGATCCCCGGCGGCGGTTATTTCACCCGCGTGTTCAGCAAAGTCGTCGGACCGCAGGGACGCGTGTATGCCGTATGGCCGAACGAATACGAAGGCGGACCGGACAAGATCAAAGCCGTCGCCGCCGAGTACGGCAACATCGACGTGCTGACGCAGCCCGCGGCCAAGCTCACGGCGCCACAGCCTGTCGACGTCGTGTTCACGTCTCAGAACTACCATGACTACCCCGACAAGTTCATGGGCCCGACGGATCCCGCCGTGCTCAACGCGGCCGTGTTCGCCGCGCTCAAGCCCGGCGGCGTCTATGTCGTCGTCGACCATGCGGCAGAAGCCGGGTCGGGGCTGCGCGACACCGAGACCTTGCACCGTATCGACGCAGCGGCCGTCAAGCAGCAAGTCGTTGCCGCCGGTTTCGAATACGTCGGCGAGACCAATGTGCTGCGCAATCCGTCGGACGATCGCAAACGCAACGTGTTCGACCCCGCCGTTCGCGGTCACACGGATCAGTTCGTCTACAAGTTCCGCAAACCGTCGCGCTGATGAATCGCGGATCGGCGCGCACTGGCGCGCCCGACCCGCGGATCTCACTGGCCGCGCTGCAACGTGGCGATCAGCTCGTCGGCAAAGTAGCCGGGCGCGATCGTGCCCTGCTTCATGTACTCCAGATGGAAGCGCTGCTCGGAGAAACGAGCGCCGAGCTCCCGGCGCGCTCGCTCGCGCAGCGCGAGAATTTGGTCGCGGCCGATCCGATAGGTGATGGCCTGCGTCGGCCAGCGCGAATAGCGATTCACGGCGGCCCACGCGGATTTGCAGCTCGCCGCTTTGGCTGCGCGCTCGAGCGTCTTCGCGTCGGTGCACGAGCCCGGCAGGAAGTCGACGACCTCCGAGAACAGCGTTACGGCATCGTCGAAGCCTAGCTTGCCCGTGTGCAAACCCGTGTCGATGCGGACTCTGAGATCGCGGTACAACAAACCGCGTAGCTGATAGAGCCGCTCTTCGGGCGAATAAAATCCGCTCGGCGCCGCGGGCTCAGGCTCGGCCACGAGACCTTCCGCATAGAGCCCCCAGCCTTCCGCCGCCGTGGAGTCACCCCACATCGACGACGAATCTTCCACGGCGCCGGGCGTGAGCCAACGCACGGCCGAGATCCGATCGCGATACTGCGACATGACCTTGTAGTGCCAGTCGTGCCCCGGGAAACCCTCGTGGGCCGCGAGATCGGCAATTGCGTAGCGGTTGTGCTGTTGCTTGAGCGCCTCGATGTCGTCGCCGGTCGGCGTGACGTAGAAGCGGCCGACGCCCGTGGCCTTGAACGGCGGCGCCGGATAGTACGCGGCGCCGTCGATACCCGAGCGCAGCGGCGGCGGCGTCACGGTGACGTCCAGCTGGTAATCGTCGGGCACGTCGAAAAGCCCCGTGCGCCGCGCATAGTCCACGAGCCTGCGCCCGACCTGCACGTAGTTGTCGATCATCTGGGCGTCGGTCTTCGGCGCGTCCTGGCTCAACCGATCGAATACGGCCGCGACCACACGCGCGCCGTCGGGGCCGACGGGCCAGCCGTGACTCGTCGCAATCTCTCTCGCGAGCCCGATCATCTCGTCGCGAGTTTGCTCGACGATGGGCCACGAAGCCTCGTACAGATGATCGGCCGTATCGTCGAGCGCGAGATTGTTGCGCAGGGCCCAGTTGTACTCTTGCTCTCCGAACGCATAACGATCCGCGCGAAAAGCGGCTTTGAGCCCGGAGGCGTCTCGCGCGTTGGTGTCGTCGAAGTGGGAGTCGTCGAAGAAGGTGTCGGCAACGTAGCCGCGGAAATTCAGATACGCGTTGGAGGCTTCCTTGGCGGCCGCGTCGAGATCGGCGAGCAACGCCGAGCGCTCGTCGCCGGTCACGTCGTTGGCCGCGATGCCGGGCAGCGTCGTCGCGAAATACTCGGCGTCGGCGGCCGAGCTTTCGAGGCCGGAGAGCTTCAGCATGCGCCAGTCCGGCGTGTTGCCGGCCGCCACGCCGGCGTCGAGCTGGCCCTTCGCAACCTCGAGGTAGGCCGGGATCGCCCGAACCCGATCGATAACCGCGCGCCACTCCTCGGCCGTTCCGTACGTGCCGTCGCCCGTCTCGGCCATACCCTGAATCTGCCAGTCCACCCCGCGAAACGGCTCGTCCATGAAGCTGTCGAGCGAGCGCTGCTGATAACGGCGCACGGTGTGCTCGCGCAACAAGAATCGGATCTGCGCCAACGCGACTTTACGATCGATGCGCCGCCGCGCGCTCAAACCCGCAGCATCGAGCGCGGAAAATCGCTGCTCTAGCCGCCCGAACCGCGCGTCCTCCTCTGTCAGGGCTGCCGGCGCATAATCGCGCAGCTTGCCGTCGATACCGGCCAGAGACTCGTCCAAGCTCGAGCCGCCCAGATAAGTGGCGACGACGGGAAAGCGCTGCAGGAAGTAGACGACGTATTCGTGCTCGAGCCGCGCAAACGCCGCGTCGGCCGCAGCGGAATCCGCGGGCGCCGCCGAAGACCCGGCAGACTCGGCGGCGACTCCGGACGGCGCGGACGACGTATTGGAGCCGCAGCCGACGAGCAGCGCCGACACCGCGGTGGCAGAGCATAGGAGCCGCACCATTGTTCACTCCTCCGGTCGAAGGGAGAAACGGCATCTTAGCGGCTCGGAGAGCGGGCGGGGTCGATCGGTTCAGCAACGGCGGAGGCGTCATCGGTTGGAAGGCCGCCGAAGGCAGGTTCCCTTTCACGAGGGATGTTCGAGTCTCGCGCGAACCGAAGCGTTCGGTTTCGCTCGCACGCCAGACGCCACGGGCCGACCTCGACGACGCTGCTTTACCAACGTGCGCAAGGACTTAACCAAAACGTAGCAACCGCCGGCAGCACTGCGGAGATTGCGCAACACCTTGGAAAATCTAGACAAAGGTCAACCCCAACCTCGATAATCGATGGTTATTCTCGGTGATCGACGACCCGCGCTTCAGTAACGCGGAATCACCGCCACGGGCGTTGTCGCACCACGATCTTCGGGGGAACGCAGTCATCGCAATCAAACGCAGCTTTCGAATAGCGCTCGTCGGCGTTCCGGTCATTGTCGCCGCAGTGACGGGCGGCATCGTCGTGAAGATGCGCGCCGGCCACGACAAAGCCGAGTGGGGCGTCGTCAAGAAGTATTGCTTCGACTGTCACAACTACGCGGAGCGAGCAGGCGGCAAGCGCGTTCGATGTCTTGTCGCCCGACCGGATCGCCGACAACGCCGAAACGTGGGAAGCCGCCATTCGCAAGCTTCGCGGCGGACTCATGCCGCCCGCCGGACAACCCCGCCCCGACGGCGAGACCGCCGCAGATCTCGTGTCGTGGCTCGAGGGCAAGATCGACGCCGCGGCCGACAACCCCGCGCCGGGCCGCGTATCGCTGCGCCGCCTGAACCGGCGCGAGTACGCCCATGCGATCCACGACCTCCTCGCGCTCGACATCGATCCGGCGAAGCTGCTGCCCGACGACAACGTCGAAGGCCACTTCGACAACAACGCCGATGCGCTGCAGGTCTCGCCGGCTTTCGTCGACCAATATATCTACGCGGCGCGCGAGATCGCGCACGAGGCGATCGGCGACCCGAACGCGCCGCCTATCAGACGACTTACGGCGATCCGGCCAACATGGTGATCTCGCTGCCGCCGCACGGCGCACCGGGCACGGGCCGCCAGCAACATCACGTCGAGGGCATGCCTTTCGGCACGCGCGGCGGCTTCATCGTCGAGCACGACTTCCCTGCCGACGGCGAATACGAGCTCACCATCGGCGACATGGCCCTCGCCCGCGAAGTGCCGCGCATGGAGTTCGAGAACACGGTCATCGCGCTGCTCGACGGCGAAGAGTTCTATCGCACGAACATCGGCGGCGAAGCCGACCACAAGGCGATCGATCAAACTGCTCGACCCGGCCGTCGAGCGAATCAACAACCGGCTGCGCAAAATCCGTTTCCAGGCCGACGGCCGGGCAGCACAAGCTCGCCATCACGTTTCGTGCACCGCAGCTTCGCCGAGAGCGACGAGCGCATTCGAACCATCGCGCTCGAAGGCGGTCAGGAGCGCATCCAGGCAGCCCACGCGCTGCAGATCCGCGGCCCGCTGCGAGTCACGGGCCTAGGCGATTCTGCGAGCCGCAAGAAGATCTTCGTTTGCCACCCGACCGAACCCGTCGCGAGCGGCCGTGCGCCACCGAGATCGTCGACGCACCTCGCCGAGCGCGCATTCCGCCGGCCCGTGACCGAGACGGATCTCACGAGCCTCATGGCGTTCTACGACGCAGGCGCTCGCGAGGGCGGCTTCGAGCACGGCGTGCGCGACGCATTGAGCGCAATCCTCGCGAGCCCGCATTTCCTGTATCGGGCCGAGGGCGGGCAGGACGGCGGCACCGTGGCGCTGACCGATCTCGAGCTCGCGTCGCGGTTCTCGTTTTTCCTGTGGGGCAGCGTGCCGGACAGAGAGCTGCTCGATCTCGCCGAGGCTTCGCGCCTGAGTCGAGCCCGACGTGCTGGCCAAGCAAGTGAAACGGATGCTGGCCGACGATCGCGCCATGTCGCTCGTCGACGACTTCGCGTTTCAGTGGCTCGATCTGCAAAAGCTCGACGAGATCGTTCCCGATCGTAGCCAGTTCCCGCAGGCCAGCGGCTTGCTCGACCCGCGCGACCTGTACAAAGAAGAGCTGCGGCTGTTCGTCGACAGCGTGCTGCGCGGCAACGAGAGCGTGCTCGATCTCATCACCGCGGACTACACGTTCCTCAATGAGCGCCTGGCGATGCTTTACGGCATCGAGACGGTCAAAGGCGCGCGTTTCCGGCAAGGTGAAGCTCGACGACGAGTCGCGCTACGGGCTGCTCGGCAAAGGCGCCATCCTGATGCTGACGGCGTACCCGAATCGAACCTCCCCCGTGCTGCGCGGCGCGTGGATCTTGGAGCGACTGCTCGGCTCGCCGCCGCCGCGAGCCGCCGAAGAACGTGCCGACGCTCACGGAGAACAAGCGCGGCGAGCCGGCCAAGACGTTGCGCGCGCGGCTCGAGCAGCACCGCGCGAATCCCGACCTGTTTTGCCTGCCACGGCGTCATGGATCCGCTCGGATTCGCGCTCGAGAACTTCAGCGCCGTCGGCCAATTCCGGACGGACGATCCGGACACGCTTGACGCCCGATCGACTCGTCCGGACGAGCTGCCGGACGGCACGCCGATCGACGGGACCCGACGGACTTGCGCCAAGCCCTCGTCGCGCGACCCCGACCGGTTCGTGCAGACGTTGACCGAAAATCTGATGACCTTCGCCCTCGGGCGCAGTCTCGACTATCGCGACATGCCGAGCGTGCGCGCCATCGTGCGCGACGCGGCGGCGGACGATTACCGGTTCGAAGTCCATCGTCCGCGGCATCGTGTCGAGCGCGGCATTTCGCGAGCGCGAAGAGCCCGAGCCCGAGCAGATCACCCAAGCGTCTGCGCGGTAAGCCAAGCAGCCAGATCGGAGAATTCGAGTCATGTTTCTGAGCAAAAGACATCTATCGCGGCGCACGATCCTCAAAGGCGCCGGCGCGTCGATCGCACTGCCGCTGCTCGACGCCATGATCCCGGCTGGCACGGCTCTCGCCCAGACGCCGCCGCGCCGAAACCGCGGCTCGGGTTCGTCTACTTCCCGCACGGCGCTCTGCAGGACGAATGGCAGCCGAGGCAAGTCGGCCGCAACTTCGATTTCCCGTTCATCTTCGAGCCGCTCGAGCCGCTGCGCGACTACGTGACCGTCGTCAGCGGCCTGCGCAACAAGGGCGGGGAAAGCTCGAGCCCGCACGGCATCATCGAGGAAACGTGGCTCAACTGCGTGAACCCGCAGCAACCGCAATGCCGAGACGGGCGTCGGCGTGACGGTCGACCAGATCGCCGCACGGCATCTCGGCAAGGACACGACCGCTGCCTTCGATGGAGCTCTGCGGCGAGCCGGGCGGCATGATTTCGTTCCGCACGCCGGATCAGCCGCTGCCGATGGAGGGCAATCCGCGCAAAGTTTTCTACTCGATGTTCGGCCAGGGCCAGACGAACAAAGAGCGCCAGGCCATTCTCGACACGACGACGAGCAGTCTGCTCGACTACGTTCGCGAGTCCACGGCGAGCTTGAATCGCAAGCTCGATGCCGCCGACCGCGCCAAGGTCAGCGACTACCTCGATTCGGTCCGCGCCGTCGAGCTGCGCGTGCAAAAGCTCGAGGAACAGTGCCGGCTCGCTCGCCAACTCTGCCGGACGCGCCGATCGGCGCGCCCGAGGATTTCGGCGAGCTGCTCGAGGTCCAGTTCGAGATGCTCGCGCTCGCGTGGCAAACGGGACCGCACCAACGTGGCTACGATGAAGATGGTCGAGGAAGCCAGCATGCGGACGTATCCGAATCTCGGCGTCCATGAGGCGTTTCACCCCACGTCGCACTGGGGCGGGTATCCCGGAGCGCATCGCGAACTTGCGACTCATCCAGAACTATCACACGGCCGTGTTCGCCAAGTTCGCCAAGCGTCTCGCCGACACGCCGGACGGCGACGGCTCGCTGCTCGATCATTCGATCATCCTGTTCGGCAGCAACATGGCCAACAGCGACGCACACAACAACGACCCGCTGCCGCAGGCGTTGATCGGCCGCGGCGGCGGAGTCCGAGGCGGACAGCACCTTCACTATCCGCAGGACACGCCGCACGCGAACCTGCTCGTCACGATTCTCGATCGCGCCGGCGTACCGGCCAACGAGTTCGAAGAATTCGCCGACAGCACCGAGCCCTTCGCCGAGGTCTGAGCGTGATTCGAGCCTCTTTGCGAACTGCCGTCTTTGCCGCCTCTCTGGCAGGCCTCTTGGGGGCCTCGTGGCTGCTGACTCTACAGTCGAGCGCCGCCACGGATGCATCCAAGCCCGACGACGTCGATCATCGCAACGCCGACGGCAGCACGCCGTTGCAGTGGGCCGTATACGAGGGTAATGCAGCCGAAGTCAGCCGCCTGCTCGACGCCGGCGCCGACGTCTCGATCGCCAACAATTACGGCGCGACGCCGATGAGCTTGGCCGCCGAGGTGGCGGATACGCCGATACTCGAGCGGTTGCTCGACGCCGGCGCGGACCCCGACTCGCCGAACGCGGAAGGCCAAACGGCGCTCATGACCGTGGCGCGAACGGGCAACGTGGAGGCCGCGAGCCTACTGCTCGAGCACGGCGCCAAGGTCGACGCCCGCGAGCACTGGGGCGGGCAAAGCGCGCTCATGTGGGCCTCCGCACGCCGCCATCCACAGATGATGGCCCTGCTCATCGAGCACGGCGCCGAAGTCGATGCGCGCTCGATCTTTCGCGACTACCAGCGGCACGTCACGGCCGAAGGCCGGCCCAAGAACCTCGACAGCGGCGGCCTCACGCCACTGCTGTATGCCGCGCGCGAGCGTGGGATGCCATCGTCAACGCGGCAAATGAACACCTCCAACATGGAGGCGGCGTGGCGTGGGCGATTTCAAAAAAGGGTGGATCGGCGATTCAAAAGGAATCAGATGAGTGGATTTACAGCATGGGCCTGTCACCGACTCGCATCCTGCATGGACCTCGGGCGGGCTCCTGCCTGCGAAATACGTGATCCACACTGTAGGTCCGGTTTGGGGTGACGGTGATGAGGATGATAAGCTTGAATTTGCTGTGACAGGTTCTCTGCGCGTCGCTGACGAATTGAAATGTTCGTCGATTGCTTTACCCGCAATCTCAACAGGAATTTTCGGTTTCCCAAAAGATCGCGCCGCAGGGATCATCTTTTCTGCCATTGAAAAATATTTTGAAGACAATTTATCCAGCCTCAAAGTTGTGAAGTTAGTTTTATATGACCAGCCAACCGTAGATGCATTTACAAAATCATGGCAGGAGAAATGGGCGGATAAACAATGATCACATCGTCACAGAACCCAAAACTAAAACCGTCCGCGCCCTGATGGGACGACCCAAAGAACGCCAGGAAGCAAATGCTTTCGTCGTGGAAGGTGTGCGATTGATCGAAGAGGCAGTCATCTCCGGCTGGAAATTCAAATTCGCCCTATACAGTGATGGACTCAGCGAACGCGGCAAGGACCTGGTTAATGTATTAGTTGCTCATCGTATTGACATTGAAGAAGTCTCCGGCGATCTTCTGCAAAAAGCCAGTGAGACCGAAACTCCGCAAGGCATTCTCGCTGTTCTTGAATTTGCTCGATTAAAAATCCTGCTTCTCCAAATTTTATTCTTATCCTGACCAGATCCGTGACCCTGGGAATCTCGGCACACTCCTCCGTACTGCCGCCGCGACTGGCGTGCAGGCTGTTTTACTTCCACCAGAGACGACAGACGTCTTTGCTCCGAAAGTTGTCCGTGCAGGGATGGGTGCACACTTTCGATTGCCGATCCATTTGATGACATGGGAAGAGATCAAGGAATACATAAGTGTGTCACACCTTAATCAACAGAATAAATCCAATCAAGTAAATCCTGTTCTTCAAACAGAAAAAACTCAACCGTCAGGTGCAACGCACCCTCCATGCAAATTCATCTTGCGGATATGAACGGAACACCTCTATGGGAGACGGATCTCCGCAAGCCGTTGGCGTTGGTCATTGGCAGTGAAGCGGTGGGCGCAAGCGATGAAGCACGCAGACTGGCGACACAGAAGATCTGCATCCCCATGGCAGGAGATGTCGAGTCACTGAATGCAGGTGTGGCAGGGGCTGTGTTGATGTTTGAGGTGGTGAGGCAAAGGAAAATAAATAATCTGGTGGTTGAGTAGGCAGTCTCGGCTGAGCGGAGGGCTGAGCGTTTGTTGCGAAGCCCGTAGTCGAAGCGTTGTCCGCCGTACACTTGCACCACACGTGATTTGCTAAGCAAATCATGCAGGTGTCGAAACCACCAAGTAGGCAAAACAATTTTAGTTAACGGGTGGTTTCGACTGCTTGCGCTCAACCACCGAGGAATTTGTCAATGAAAATCCGCTCGATCACATACTTTTGCAATCCCAAATATCCACTCGATGAAAAGGTTCTCCAAAAAGCAGGGATGTTCCTCGCCGAAGCCAAGTCCGCATATGAAGCCGCGGGCTATGAAGTGCAAACGGTGCGACTGGCGACAATACCATTTCCGAAATTATTAGGTGAAGAAAATATCAGCAAACTTCCCGAACTGACAGGTCACATTGACAAGATCGCGCAAGAGCTCAATATCGGATATGTCTCATTGGGACCGGCGTTGCCTGAAACCCTGCGCAGTTATGAAGTTATTCCCGATGCGGTCTTTATATCCAAGAATATTTTCTTCAGCGGAGTGATGGCGAACAAAACGCGCGGACTCGATCTCGCTGCCATCCGTGCCTGTGCAGATGTGATCGTCAAACTGGCTCCCATCGAGCCGAACGGATTCGCCAACCTGCAATTCGCCGCGCTTGGCAAACGTGGCTGCTGGCGCGCCGTTTTTTCCTGCCTCATATCACGACAAAGATAAGCCTGCATTTGGAATTGCTACCAGTCAGCAGATTTGGCGGTACAAGCTTTTGAGAATGTAAGAACACTTGAAGAAGGGCGAAACAACCTGGTTTCTGAAATCGAAAAACATGGAAGAAAACTCGCCGAAGTTGCCAGATCTCTGAACAACAAGTTCTATGGAATTGATTTTTCTCTAGCCCCTTTCCCTGATGATGCTCATTCACTTGGCAATGCTGTTGAAAAAATGGGAGTTCCCAAAATCGGACTGCATGGTTCCCTCGCCGCTGCCGCCATCCTGACCGAAGCCGTTGACCGCGCCGATTTTCCGCATACGGGCTTCAGCGGATTCATGCAACCGGTGCTCGAAGACTTTGTCCTTGCGAAGCGCGCCGCCGAAGGAACGCTGACGATCAAAGATGCGTTACTTTATTCGGCTGTCTGTGGAACTGGACTGGATACCATTCCGCTCCCGGGTGACACAACCGCGGAACAACTTGTACCATTACTGCTTGACTTCTCTGCGATGGCATTACGCCTTGATAAACCCCTCACTGCACGTCGATGCCCGTCCCGGAAAAAAGACAGGCGACGAAACGAATTTTGACTTTGCGTTCTTTGCTCAAAGCAAGATCATGGCTTTGGCTTTCAGAAGGTTTAACCAAATCCTTCACTGGAAACGAAACTATCCAGTTCGTTCTCGAAAATGAGACTTCCCGCTCGATACAATGCCACTTGACCGTTTGCTTTGGCTGATACCGGTTTTCTTCATGCTTCACAACATGGAAGAAGCGCCGTTTATGGAACCTTGGTCAAAGCGATTGCCATTGAAGCTCCCTATCAGTTACACAGCTCGACAATTCATTATCACAGTCATATTTCTGACGCTTGGCGGATTCCTACTCACATATTACGCGGTTGAATACCTTCATAACCCGACAGGTTATTTGTTGATGTTTGAATTTCAGATGGTTTTATTCTTTAACGCTTTCATCCCTCATATCGGAGCGACGATCCGCTTCCGCATGTACAGCCCAGGGGTGATAACGCGACTCTGATTACCATTCCTTTTTCGTTATATCTATTTCATAGGGCGTTGGCTGAAAACATGCTTACATGGAGTCAAATCTGGATACTGCTTATCCTTGCCCCGTTCGTGATGATCGCTTTTACGTTTGGTTCGTTGAATTCTAGGGAAATTGCTTGGCAAGTAACCCAATCCGTTTTCCATCCGCTTACCCGCATCTGCGGCGGGGCAGGTGTCCGTTTCAACAATCCGCTTTACACTCGTAACTTCCACATCGTGAATGGCTCATCGAAACCTTTCAGATCACCTTTGAATTGGCTCAACGCATTAGGATCAATATTCCCTGCAATAAAATCACGTATTTCAGGGTCGCTGTATAAATCTTCTGACAAAATCAATTCCCCACCTTTTGAGAAACCTGGCAGGCGGGCTGTAATATTCACCGTCGAACCGAAATAATCCAAACGGTCATTTAAATTCACAACGATACATGGTCCTTTATGAAGTCCCACTTTGAGCCATAGCATCGGTTCGCCGCGCTGGGCGATCTCGGTTTGCGCCTTCCAGACCGCCTTCAACGCGTCGATGGGGTGACGGAAGGTTGCCATCACGGCATCGCCCATTGTTTTAACAACCCCGCCGTTCTCTTCTGCAATATATTTTTCCAAAATTTCAAAATGCTCGCGTACGCGCCCATAAGCGGATGCATCGCCAATTGTGCGATACATGCGCGTCGAGTCGCGCAGGTCAGTGAACATTAACGTGACGGAACCGATCGAGATCTCTTCGCCGGGTCTCACCACTTCAGTAGCGAACAAGTCACGGAAGACCTGTAACGCGGTCACGTCCGCGGCGGTGGAAGCCTGGTCGCTCCAGGCGGTGCGCTCAAGCTGAAAGGTAAATTCGGCATCGGTCGCATTGACCAGATTGAGGGTCGGAAGAAGCGAGACGCGTTGTTCTTCGGGGGGCCATCCAAATGAAGTCACGCGCATGTCTGCTTTCGGCACGCCATCCGCATCCGCAAACAAAGAGACCGAACCCGGCGCGTTCGAAGCGCGCAGTGTATACGTCCCCGTTCCAATTGGATGGGCGCAGGCAAAGACTTCAACGCCGATACGCTTTGCGACATGACCACATGCGGCTGCAGTTGCGGGCTACCCACGCAGAACGCCGCGTCCAATTTTACCGAACGCACCGAGGGGTTGGGCTTGAACACCACTTCGATATTGTGATCAAAACTCACCGTGAAATCAACCTGACAGGTATTACAGTGTGAGTTACCGTGTACCTCTGCCAGATTGCTATGCCCTCGCTGATACCGCGGCACGAAGGGCATAGCAGATCCCACGACATATCCAAAATGCCCGCACGCGTGGCACGCAAGAACATTTCAAGGACAGCACGGCGGCTGACACCCCAAGCATCTGCCAGCGAATATGGACGGATGTGTTGAAGCGACAGGTCATCCGCCTGATCGAGAAATTCTTCGAGACGTGTTACCAGAGAGGCATCAGTACCTTGACGGAGCACCGTCTCGCTCATGGACTTGAACCTGCTTCGCCCACTCGGGCCGAGTCCACGCTCAGGCTTTGTGCTGGAGAGTAAATTGCCTTTGCTGGCGATGTGGTCATATAAACGAAAGGCTTTTTCGAACCTGCTTTTTGCAACGACCCCGATGGCGAACGGCACACCGAGAATCGCAAAGATATTATCCGTCTTGATCCATGTTTGATATCGGAGGCGCGTGCCGCCACCATCCAACAAGTCGAAGTTGACTTGCACGCGCATCTCGTCAATAGGTGCTTTTTTATAAGTACGCACCACGCCAAACGAATAGGGATAGGTCCACTCGAAAGGTTCCTCTTCCCATTCCAGCCTAACAACCGGAAGTTTCATGCGCAGGAGTTTTGTGCCTTGTATATTACTCAGCATCTCCACTTCTGGCAGACCCGTATCGCGGTTGAAATCGGTTCGTATCCGCCGCGAAAGCCCAAAGAGCGTCGGGTGTGGACTTGAGGTCCCATTGCCAGTTAAAGTAGAATTCTTTTGCCATAGTTGGATAGATGAGGGGAGAAGCTTGAATTTTACAGTGGACAGTATAAAAATACCATTGCTATATTGCGTCAAAGCTTCCAAACCATTAACAAGACCTTAACCACAGACAAAATTTGTCCTATGGTATAGTGTTGTTAACAAACCCATGCCGGAAACCATTCTCGTCGTTGAAGACGAACCCGCTCTAAGAGACACCCTCTCCTACAACCTAAAAAAGGATGGCTTCACCGTTGAAACTGTCGGTGACGGACGTACCGCGCTCGAACTCCGCACGGAACCTGAAACCTGACCTCATCATCCTGGATATCATGCTCCCGGAATTGGATGGCTTTGAAGTGGCGCGCATCCTCCGCAAGGAGATGTCCACACCCATTCTGATGCTCACTGCCCGTGACGATGAGATCGACCGTGTCGTGGGTCTCGAAGTGGGCGCGGATGATTACCTGACCAAGCCCTTCTCCATGCGTGAACTGATGGCACGCGTCAAAGCGCAGATACGGCGTTCACGCCTCACCCGCGAAGAGATCAGCAAATTAAGCACATCACCGAAGCAACAGGAAAAATTATCTTTTGATAATCTTGTCATCAATGTCACCCGCCGCGAGGTGACGCTCGAAGGCATCCCCATTCAACTCAAACCGAAGGAATATGAACTGTTGGAATTCTTCGCCGAACATAAGGGACAAATGCTCTCGCGTGAATTCATCCTTGAACGCGTCTGGGGCTGGGACTTCATCGGCGACAGTCGCACCGTGGATGTGCATGTGCGCTGGCTCAGGCAAAAGATCGAAGACGACCCAAGTGCCCCGGTACGCATTGTCACCGTGAGAGGTGGGGGATATCGGTTTGAAGGATAAATAATATTACGCTTCTGAGCGGAATGACGAGCGATAGCGAGAAAACTTTTGTCGAAGGATGTTGACTAGATAATCATATTGAAAATTTCCTTCAACTTTGCCGCACAACAATTCGTGCAGCTCCGCTCAGGACGAACATAAACTATTTATGAACTACACCCTCACCCTCACGATCATCGCTTTCATCCTCGCCGCGTGGTTTGCGTGGCGATATTACAGCCTGCGCCGTAAGTTGGATGAATATGCAAGCCGCATACGGGCGGAAAATATTCACACCAAAATAAGCGAACTCGAAAATCTATCCAGCGCAATTTCATCCCTCGTTTCAACATTTGACCTTCAACATTCAACTTTAGATGCAGAGCGTGCTCGTCTCGCCACCGTCCTCGACCAGATGACCGATGGTGTTCTCATCGCCGATGCGCAGGGCTATATCCAATTTGCGAACCCCGCCGCGGGCAGACTCTTTCAAACCGCCAATCCCATTGACCGCAGTATTACCGAAGTCATCCGCAACCATCAACTCGTTGAAGCGTGGCGTCGCTGTCAGCAGGCGCGTGAGATGCAAAGCGAAACCGTCGAAGTGCCCACGCGCCATCAATTTTTACAACTGGTTGTCATCCCCGATTCGCATTCAAGCGGAAGCCTTCTACTCGTACAGGACCTTACCCGCATCCGCCGCCTGGAAACCGTGCGGCGCGATTTCATCAGCAACCTCTCGCACGAACTCCGTACGCCGCTCGCCTCCCTCAAAGCGCTCACCGAAACGCTACAAGATGGCGCTTTGGATGACCCACCCGCCGCGCGTCGTTTCATTGACCAGATCCAGATCGAGACGGACGCGCTGACTCAAATGGTGACCGAGCTGTTGGAGCTTTCACGCATCGAATCGGGTCGCCTCTCTCTGGACCTCAAACCTGTCGCGCCCTGCGACTTGCTTAACTCTGCCTCGAAACGAATGCAAATGCAAGCCGAGCGCGCGGGATTAACTCTGCGCGTGGAATGTGCGGATGACCTGCCCAAAGTCAAGATCGATTCACAACGACTGGAACAGGTATTGGTCAATCTCGTTCATAACTCGGTCAAGTTCACACGCGCGGGAGGAGAAATAGTCCTCGGAGCAGAGACAGCTATCAGTGAAATCCGATTCGCTGTTCGGGATACGGGAGTGGGCATCCCGGCAGATGACGTCTCAAGAATATTCGAACGCTTCTATCGAGTTGATAAATCCAGAGCAGGCAGTGGGACGGGCTTGGGCTTGTCCATTGCGAAACATATCGTGGAAGCACACGGGGGCAGAATTTGGGCAGAGAGCATTGAAGGGCGGGGGAGCACGTTTTATTTCTCGATTCCCATAACAACTGTTTGAAATAAAGTCTGACCGTAGCCGGGGGTTATGAATTACATGTATTACCTGAGTGATACAATTAATAAAACAATGGCAACCAAAGAGCCGCAACCCCGTGAGCATTGGTGACAATAGCCAGGGCAATGGCACGGCAGGGAGATTGCCTAAATCACAGTAAAACTGGCGTATCTTCTACGATATGAAGCGTATGGCTCACAATACGATATTTTGTGAACAACTTTTTTGCTAAAAGTGTCATGCCTGGGAGGGCGTTATGAAAAGCAAAATATATATTGTCTTAATTATCACATCTTTATTGTTGGCTGGGTGCGGCGGAGGTACCTGCCCAACCGAAGGAAACACCTACGCCGGTTCCAGGAGTAACCTTGTATCTTTGCGCCAACAGTGACAAGAAGGATTTGACAACGGAATGTGCCGCAGACCAAATGAATATTCAACGGCCAATTTGTATCCGAGACCCAAACACCAAAGTCGATTTTATCTATAATCTGGGGGGCGATATCAGGGAACATCCTATACGTTCAATCTGTGGCTTGCCAGTGGTGGCAAGTCTACATTTGACGCGTCGTTGATCGTTCAACATTCTGGCCAGGAAACCGTGATTGCATCTTCCTTTTTTCCGTAACAAGCGATAAATTTACGCTATTTACACAAACCGTCACGGGGACTGATCCTACCGCAGCCAATGGGGATGTTCTAATTCTGAGGATATTTCCCACTTCAGGCGATCCTGGGGGAGTAGTTTCCAAGATCTTAGCGAGCAGGCATCGTCTGTCACGATACCAGCAATACAATAGACAGCCAGCTTAATTGCGCCATTGACGAATTACATTTTCGAGAGGTAGTTGAAAGCTGCCTAACAAGCGTTTGCACCCCGTCACTGCTTCGCAGTGCGGGGCGAGCGGCTGGGCGCTAGGGATTGCCGTTTCGCGCCCTGCTGCCATACCAGGCAGTTTTCTACGCCTCAGGCTTTTCCGCCCCAGAGCACAAACAGAAACCGTTGG